>NZ_CP071007.1:992500-3396620 GCF_018417635.1 Pseudomonas sp. SORT22 | reverse complement strand
GAATCCAGAATGCCAGTGTGATCCACCCCGACGGCAATCAAACCAACGTTTCGGCTCATGGTCCGGCCCTCGGTCCGCTAGAGGCGTAGTGCTATCAGTATGGGGCGGTTTTTGCGCTTATCCAGTGCTGTGCCGCTGCCGGGCGACGAGGTACCAGCAGGATTGCATCTGGTTCTACGAGCGCACCAAGTCGCACCGCAAGCGGCTGCGTCAGGAGTAGCCGCTGTTGTAGGCATGGTCTGATGCCCGGGTTTAAACGCGCGGCAAGCACACAGCGCTAAACCGGTGCATGCCGGCTGTTTAAACAACCCCCTCCAGCGCGCCATCTTGGCCCGCTATGTGCTTTGCCTCAGCTATCGATTACTGATCGATTGGTCAAACCTGCAAGTCGCTGGATTCGCTTGAGCGCGTAGGTTGTTTCTTGCAAATGCGTCTGTCGCCGAGTTGGGGCAGCGTTTACTGGAACCTGAGGCATGTCGCTCCCCGCAACCCCCGACCTGGACACCGCAGATGCCGGCTGGCGCGCCGAGCTGCGGCTGCGTTTCGTTCGGGGCGAGAGCAAGACCTGTATTGGTGCGCGGCGCCATTTCGGTCCTCTTTTGGTGCAGCGGCCGTTCTATCCCGAAGGCGCACCGTGCCACGTCTACGTGCTGCACCCGCCGGGTGGCGTGGTCGGCGGCGACAAACTGCTGCTCGATGTGCACCTGGAACCCGGCAGCCATGCGCTGCTGACCATGCCCGGAGCGACCAAGTTCTACCGCAGCGGCGGCCCGACCTCGATCCTCCAGCAGCATTTTTACCTGGACGAAAACAGCACGCTCGAATGGCTGCCCCAGGGCAACATCTGTTTTGCCGGCGCCCGCGTGCGCCTGGAAAACCGCTTTACCCTGGCGCCTGGCGCGCGCCTGCTGGCCTGGGAAACCCTGTGCCTGGGCCGCCCGGTGATGGCCGAGACCTTCAGTCACGGCGCCGTCGACAGTCGCCTGCACATCGAGCTGGCCGACGACCCGGGCCTGCACGAGCGTCTGCGCATCGACGGCGGGCAGCTCGACAAAGTCGCCGGCTTGCCGCTGCAAGCAACCTTTTGCGCCTATCCGGCCAGCAGCGAACTGCTTGAACAGAGCCGCGCCTTGCTTGAAGACCTGGGCGCTCCGGCCGGCGCGACCCTGCTTGGCCAGTTGCTGGTGGTACGCCTGCTCGATCACGACAACCAACGCCTGCAACTTACCCTGCAGCGGCTCTGGCACGCCTTGCGACCCGTCGTGGTCGGCCTGGCGCCATGCCCGCCGCGTATCTGGGCCACCTGAGAGAACGCCATGGAGCTGACCCCGCGAGAGAAAGACAAACTGCTGCTGTTCACCGCTGCACTGCTGGCCGAACGGCGCCTGGCCCGTGGCCTGCAGCTCAACTACCCGGAGGCGGTGGCCTTGATCAGCGCCACGGTGATGGAAGGCGCCCGCGACGGGCGCACCGTTGCCGAGCTGATGAACCTCGGCCGCGAGGTGCTGCGCCGTGACCAGGTGATGGCCGGGGTCAGCGAGATGATCGCCGATGTGCAGGTGGAAGCGACCTTTCCCGACGGCACCAAGCTGGTCACCGTCCATGACCCGATTGTCTAGGAGCACAGGATGATTCCCGGAGAAATACAGGTTGCCGACGGCGACATCGAACTCAACGCCGGCCTTGAGGTGATCAGCGTCACCGTCGCCAACCACGGCGACCGGCCGGTGCAGGTCGGCTCGCACTATCACTTTTTCGAGGTCAACAACGCCCTGGTGTTCGAGCGCGAGCCGACCCGAGGTTACCGCCTGGACATCGCCGCTGGCACCGCCGTGCGTTTCGAACCGGGCCAGGCGCGGACCGTCCCGCTGGTGCCGTACCGCGGCAAGCGCGAGGTCTACGGCTTTCAGGGCAAGGTCATGGGCAAGCTGGAGAATCAGGCATGAGCCGCATATCGCGCAGGGCCTATGCCGACATGTTCGGCCCGACAGTGGGCGATCGCGTACGCCTGGCCGACACCGAGCTGTGGGTCGAGGTCGAGAAGGACTTCACGATCTATGGCGAGGAGGTCAAGTTCGGCGGCGGCAAGGTCATCCGCGACGGCATGGGCCAGGGCCAGATGCTTGCCGCGCAGGCGCTGGACCTGGTGCTGACCAACGCGCTGATCATCGACCACTGGGGCATCGTCAAGGCCGACATCGGCATCAAGGACGGGCGCATCGTCGGTGTCGGCAAGGCTGGCAACCCCGATGTGCAACCGGGAGTGACCTTGCCAGTCGGGCCGGGCACCGAAGTGATCGCCGCCGAAGGCAAGATCGTCACCGCTGGCGGCATCGACTCGCACATCCACTTCATCTGCCCGCAGCAGGTCGAAGAGGCGCTGACCTCGGGCATTACCACCTTCATTGGCGGCGGCACCGGGCCTGCCACCGGCACCAATGCCACCACCTGCACCTCCGGGCCCTGGTACCTGGCGCGCATGCTCCAGGCCGCCGACCAATTGCCGATCAATATCGGCCTGCTGGGCAAAGGCAACGCCTCGCGGCCCGAAGCCTTGCGCGAGCAGATCGAAGCCGGCGCCGTGGGCCTCAAGCTGCACGAAGATTGGGGTTCGACCCCGGCAGCCATCGACTGCTGCCTGGGCGTGGCGCAAGAGCACGACGTGCAGGTGGCGATCCATACCGACACCCTCAACGAGTCGGGCTGTATCGAGGACACTCTGGCGGCGATTGGCGATCGCACCATCCATACCTTCCACACCGAAGGCGCCGGCGGTGGCCATGCGCCGGACATCATCCGCGCGGCGGCCTTTGCCAATGTGCTGCCGTCCTCGACCAACCCGACCTTGCCCTACACCCAGAACACCGTCGACGAGCACCTGGACATGCTCATGGTCTGCCATCACCTGGACCCGAGTATTGCCGAGGACGTGGCGTTTGCCGAGTCGCGTATCCGCCGCGAGACGATTGCCGCCGAAGACATCCTCCATGACCTGGGCGCGTTCTCGATGACTTCGTCCGACTCCCAGGCCATGGGCCGGGTCGGCGAAGTGGTGCTGCGCACCTGGCAGGTGGCGCACCAGATGAAACTACGCCGTGGCCCCTTGGCGCCGGATACCGCGCGCAGCGACAACTTCCGGGTCAAGCGCTACATCGCCAAGTACACCATCAACCCGGCGCTGACCCATGGCATCGCCCACGAAGTGGGCTCGGTGGAGGCCGGCAAACTCGCCGACCTGGTGCTCTGGGCGCCGGCGTTCTTCGGCGTCAAGCCTGCGCTGGTGATCAAGGGCGGGATGATCGCCATGGCGCCGATGGGCGATATCAACGGCTCGATCCCGACCCCGCAACCGGTGCACTACCGGCCGATGTTCGGCGCCCTCGGTGCCGCGCGCCACGCCACGCGCATGACCTTCCTGTCGCAGGCGGCGATCGCGCGTGGCGTGCACCGGCAACTGGGGCTGCAGAGCCTGATCGGCGAGGCCCGGGGCTGTCGCACAGTGCGCAAGGGCGACATGGTCCATAACGGCCTGTTGCCGATGATCGAGGTCGACTCGCAAACCTACGAGGTGCGCGCCGACGGTGAACTGCTGGTGTGCGAACCGGCCACGGTGTTGCCGATGGCCCAGCGTTATTTTCTGTTTTAAGGAGCGAAGATGATCCTGTTGACCCGTCGCCTGAGCGACGCCGCCACGGTAAGCGGCACCGTCACCCTCACTGTCGATACGCGGATCAAGAGCCGCGTGCGCGTCACCCTCGACGATGGCCGCGAGGCCGGCCTGATGCTCGAACGCGGGCAGTTGCTGCGCGGTGGCGAGCTGCTTGGCGAAGCGCAGGGCGGCGAGGTGATTCGCGTGCTGGCGGCGGCCGAGCAGGTGTCCAGCGTGCGCTGCGCCGATCCACTGTTGCTGACCCGCGCCGCCTATCACCTGGGCAACCGCCATGTGCCGCTGCAGATCGAGGCCGGCCTGCTGCGCTATCAGCACGACCATGTGCTGGATGAAATGGTCCGTGGCCTGGGCCTTGACGTAACGGTCGAGCAAGCACCGTTCGAGCCTGAAGCCGGGGCCTACCAGAGTGCCCCGCACAGCCATGCCCACAGTAACCACCTGTTCGTTCGCGTCGCTCACCACTGATTGTCGATAAGGAGATTGTCCCATGAAAAAACTCGTCACCCTCGCGTTGCTGCTGGTTGCGCTTCCGGCCTTTGCCCACCCCGGCCATGATGCCAATCCGCTGCAGGATGGTTTGCTGCACCCGCTGACCGGCCTCGATCACTTGCTCATGCTGCTTGGCACCGGGGTGCTCGCGGCGCTGACCGGGCGTACCCTGGCGCTGCCGTTGCTGACCCTCGGGGCGATGTTCGGCGGGGCGCTGATGGGCCATGTGTTCGGCGGTGTGATCGGCATGGAGCAGATGATCATCGGCTCGCTGCTGGTGGCCGCTGCCGCGCTGCTGCTGCCCAGCCGCCAGGTGCTGCTGGCCCTGGCCATGCCGCTGTTTGCCCTGTTCCACGGCTGGGCCCACGGCGTTGAAGCCAGCCCGGGTGCGTTCTGGGTGTTCAGCGCAGGTTTCGTCACGGTCAGTGGCCTGTTGCTGCTGGCAGGCTTTGCCGGGGGTTGCCTGCTGCGTCGGCACACCGGCCTGCAGAAAGTCTTCGGTGGCGGCTTGCTGGCCGGTGCCGCGCTGGTGCTGGCCGGCTGATGAGCAGCAACCTGAAGCTGCTGCGCCTGTTGCAGCTGGCAAGCCCCAGCCTGCCGGTAGGCGGCTTTACCTACTCGCAAGGCCTGGAGTGGGCGGTGGAGGCCGGCTGGGTGCAGGGCGCCGAAGGTTTTCGCGCCTGGCAACGCCAACAGATCGAGGACACCCTGTGCCACCTCGACTGGCCGCTGCTGGCGCGCTTGTACCAGGCTTGCCTGGCGGATGACGCCGAAGCCTTCGCGCGCTGGAGCCGGTTTTTGCTGGCCAACCGCGAAACCGCCGAACTGCGCCTGGAAGAACGCCAGCGCGGCATGGCCCTGACCCGTTTGCTCGACGGCTGGCAACTGGGCCAGGCACCCCAATGGCGCAGTTCGCTTGAGCTCAGCCAACTCGGCGGCATGGCCTGGCTGGGCGTGCACTGGGATATCCCCTTGGCTGACCTGGCCCTCGCGCACGGCTATGCCTGGCTCGAAGGCGCGGTGATGGCCGGGGTCAAGCTGGTGCCGTTCGGCCAGCAAGCAGCGCAGACCCTGTTGCGTGACCTGAGCGAAACCTTGCCCGCTGTGCTGGTAACTGCTCTGGCCCTGGACGATGACCAGCTTGGCGGCGGCCTGCCGCTGCTGGCGATTGCCTCGGCGCGCCACGAAACCCAATACACCCGATTGTTCCGCTCCTGAGGAAAGCCCCATGCAAAGTTATCAGCAACCCCTGCGCGTTGGTGTCGGCGGCCCGGTCGGTTCCGGCAAGACCGCGCTGCTTGAAGCGCTGTGCAAGGCCATGCGCGACCACTATGAAATCGCCGTGGTAACCAACGACATCTACACCAAGGAAGACCAGCGCATCCTCACCGAGGCCGGCGCCCTGGCCCCCGAGCGCATCGTCGGAGTGGAAACCGGCGGCTGCCCGCACACCGCGATCCGCGAAGATGCCTCGATGAACCTGGCGGCGGTGGAAGAGCTGGCGCGCAAATTCGGCAACCTCGAAGTGATCTTCGTCGAGAGCGGCGGCGACAACCTCAGCGCCACCTTCAGCCCGGAGCTGGCCGACCTCACTGTGTACGTGATCGATGTTGCCGAAGGCGAGAAGATCCCGCGCAAGGGCGGGCCGGGGATCACCAAGTCGGATTTCCTGGTGATCAACAAGATCGACCTGGCGCCTTATGTCGGCGCTTCGCTGGAGGTGATGGAAAAGGACACCTGGCGCATGCGTCCGGAACGGCCCTGGGCCTTTACCAACCTCAAGACCGGGCAGGGCTTGCAGCGGGTGATTGATTTCATTGTCGAGCGGGGGATGTTGAAAGTGTCGGTGTAGCCAAAAGCATCGCGGGGCCGCGCAATCCTGTGGGAGCGGCGGTGCGACGCCTCGACTTGCCCCGCGATCAATCTATCTGCGCCCCACAAAAGGCAACAACATCCCGACCTTGCGCTGATACTGCCGATACTGCTCGCCAAACAACTGCACCAGGTCCTTCTCCTCCAGCAGCGTGCCCATCAGGATGTACAAGGTACTCACCCCGGCAAACAGCAAGTGGCCAACCGTCATGTGCGGCGTCGCCCAGAAGCTCATGACAAAGCCCAGGTACAACGGGTGGCGCACCAGCCGGTACAGCCAGGGGGTCTTGAAGGCGCTGGCTTCGCCGGGGTGTGGGCGAAAGGCGTCGAACGCCTGCTTGAGGCCGAACAGTTCGAAGTGGCTGAGCAGGAAGGTGGCCAGCACCAGGATAATCCAGCCCAGCCAGTAGAGCGCCTCGATCAGCCCGCGGGCCGGTTGCGCCTGGACATCCCACAGGGTCAGGGGAATCGGTTGCCAGAGCACGAACAGCAGGCTCAGCGCCAGGCTGCTGAACAGCACATAGGTGGCCCGCTCGATGGGCGCCGGTACCCATTGCAGCCAGAACTGCTTGAAGCCCCTGCGCGCCATGCCGCTGTGCTGCAGGGCGAACAGGCTGATCAGCAGCACATTGATCGGCACCGCGAAGTACCAGGCGGTCGGCGGGCCGGAGTTGATGTCCTTGGGAACTTCCAGGGGCCCGATAAAGCCCACGAAGTACGCCAGCACCAGCATGGAGAACAGGTAACAGACCAGGCTATAGAGCAAGCCGAGGCATTTGCGCAGCAGGGGGATCTCGTCCATGAGGGGCTCCTTTGAGTCAGCACCTGAACGTCCTGCTCAGATGGGGTGTAACGGCTGAACCCTTAACCCTAGACCAGTACAACGGCTGCCAGACCCGGTGGGGCAATCAGCCGCAGCTCAACTTTGCCCGGCGAGCCTGCTAGAGTCGCGCCCCTTAACCAATCAATCCGGTGCAGGAGGCAGCTTTGATGATGTGCAGTCAGTGCGGTAACGACCACGGCGATGAACTGGGGGAACTTGCGTTTCGGCGCCCGGATGCGCTGTTCGCGCTAGCCGCCGAGGAACGCCAGAGCAAGGTCAGGGAAAGCAACGACTGGTGCGTGATCGCCGGCGAGCGGTTTTTTTTGCGGGCACTGTTGCCGCTGGCCGTGGCGCAAATCAACGATAGTTACTGCATCGGTATCTGGGTCGAACTGCAGCCGACGGATTTCGAGCGCGTCTGCGAGCTCTGGCGCGATGAGCACCAGGCCGCCGAGCCGCCTTTTGCCGTGCGCCTGGCCAACAGTATTCCGACCCTGGCAGAAACCCTGGGGCTTGAAGGCCGGTTGCAGTTGAGCGGCCCGACCTCGCGCCCCAGCGTGACCCTGGCCGCCAGCAGCCACCCATTGGCGGTGGAGCAGGCCAAGGGCATTTCCCTGCACCGCGCCCACGAGTACAGCCAGGTGTTTGCCTGACAGGCTCAGGCCTTGAGCGTGGCCATGTCGATGACGAAGCGGTACTTCACATCGCCGGCGATCATGCGGCTGAAGGCTTCGTTGATGTTACCGATATCGAGCATCTCGATGTCGCAGCTGATGCCGTGCTCGGCGCAGAACTCCAGCACTTCCTGGGTTTCGGCGATGCCGCCGATCAGCGAGCCGGCCAGCACCCGGCGCTTCATTACCAGGTTGGCGGCGTGCAGCGCCGGGTCGACCGGCTCGATCAGGCCGACGAGAATGTGTACGCCGTCGAACTTCAAGGTCTGCAGGTAGGGGTTGAGGTCGTGCTGGACCGGAATGGTGTCGAGAAGAAAATCGAAACGCTCGGCCGCGGCGCGCATCTGCGCCTCATCGGTGGACACGATCACGTGGTCAGCCCCCTGGCGCCGGGCTTCTTCGGCCTTGGCCGGCGAGCGGGTGAAGAGGGTGACTTCGGCGCCCATGGCCTTGGCGAATTTGATGCCCATATGGCCCAGGCCGCCCATGCCGAGAATGCCCACGCGGTCACCGGGCTTGACCCCGTAATGCTTGAGCGGTGAGTAGGTGGTGATGCCGGCACAGAGGATCGGCGCCGCGCTGGGCAAGTCCAGGCCTTGTGGAATGCGCACGACAAAGTGCTCGCTGACCACGATGCTGCTGGAGTAACCGCCCATGGTGTTGCTGCCGTCGACCCGGTCGGGGGTGGCGTAGGTCATGGTCGGGCCTTGCAGGCAGTATTGCTCCAGGTCCGCCTGGCAGGCTTCGCAGTGGCGGCAGGAGTCGACCATGCAGCCCACGCCCACCAGGTCACCGACCTGATAGCGGCTGACCTTGGCGCCGACGGCGGTGACCTTGCCGACGATCTCGTGGCCGGGCATCAGCGGATACACGGCGATGCCCCACTCGTTGCGGGCCTGGTGTATGTCGGAGTGGCACACGCCACAGTAGAGGATCTCGATCGCCACATCGTCGGCGCGCGGGCTGCGGCGCTGGAAGGTCATGGGCGCCAGGGGCGTGGTGGCGGACTGGGCGGCGTAACCGATGGCTGTGTACATAGGGCCTCAATAAACGGTGATCGGTGAAGGCTGCGCATTCTGCGCATCCAGCGTCGGCTCGCCTATCGTCATTCCTCCGCCAGTCATGCCTAAAACTCCGTACTTGGTCGCCGGACTCTGGCGCCTGGCCGCGAAGCTGCGATGATGTCAGTGTCCAATCCTCCGTGCGGTTTTTCATGCAGCTCACTCGCCACTCCGATGCCAACGCCACCCTCTGTACCCTGATCCGCTCCCTGGCGCTGCGCCCGGGTTTTGTCGACACGCCACTTGCCCAGGTGCAGGTGCTGTCGGCCAGTCACTACGTGGCCAGCAGCCCGCAGATTTACGAACCGAGCCTGATGATCCTCGCCCAGGGCAGCAAGCTGGCGCGCCTTGGGCCGCGTACCCTGGAATACGGCGCCGGGCATTACCTGGTGCAGGCGCTGTCGGTGCCGTTCATGTGCGAGACCTTCGCCACCGAGCAGGAGCCACTGCTGGGGGTGTCGGTGGCCATCGACCGCGGCGTGCTCGGGGAGCTGGTGCAGAGCATGGGCCTGGCGCCAGACCGGGCGATCACGGCGCAAACCCCGGAGTCGATGACCTCGGCGGCGCTGGATGAGGCCATGCGCGACAGCGTCGAGCGTTTGCTGCGCTGCCTGCTCGACCCGCTGGACTGCCAGGTAATGGGCCAGGCGCGGGTGCGGGAGGTGCTGTATGTGGCCTTGCGCGGGCCGCAGGCCGGGGTGTTGCGGGCACTGGTCGAGCAGCAGGGCCACTTTGCCCGCATCGCGGCGGCGCTCAGCTACTTGCGCGAGCACTATGCCGAACCGCTGAGCGTCGAAGCGCTGGCGGCGTGCGCGAACATGAGCGCCTCGACCTTTCACGAGCACTTCAAGCGCAGCACCTTGCTGTCGCCGATGCAGTACCTCAAGCGCCTGCGCTTGCTCAAGGCCCAGCAGATGCTGATCGGTGAGGGCATGGGCGTGGCCCAGGCGGCGCACCGGGTGGGCTACCAGAGCACCTCGCAGTTCAGCCGCGAGTACAAGCGCCATTTCCAGCGCAGCCCGGGGGAAGAACAGCCGTATCTGTGACCCGGCCTGGCTCTCGTCTGCTTACACATTGTGGTTTAAGGTGGGCACCTGCCTCTCATGACAGGGATCGATCATGAAACACCCGCTTTTGCAGCCCCTCGTTGTCGCGCTGTTGCTGGGCGCTGCCGTGCAAGCCCCGGCGGCGTTGCCCAGCGCGCCGTCGTATATCGACGATAGCCTGTATTCCCCGGCTGCCAAGCAGCGCATCCTGCCAGCGATGTTCGCCCAGACCCTGGCCAGCACCCGTTACCTGGCCAGGCCGGACAACCCGCTGATCACCCAGGCCGAGGCGAGCGAATTTCGCCAGACCAGCAACTACGACGAAACCCGTGCCTACATGACCCGCCTGGCCGCCGCCTCCGGGGGCAGCATCGTGCTCAACGACCTGCCGGAGAAAAGCGCCGAAGGCCACCCGATGCTGATGGCCATCGCTTCCCTTGAGGTCGACAAGTCGCCGGCCGGGCTCAACGAGTCGGGCAAGCCGACGATTTTCGTCGAAGCCCAGATTCACCCCGGCGAAGCCAATGGCAAGGACGCGATGTTCATGCTCCTGCGCGACATGACCACTGGCGACAAACCGCTGGCTGCGTTACTGGAGAAGGTCAACATCCTTTTCATTCCCACCGTCAATGTCGACGGCGACCTGCGCCGCAGCGCCTACGGGCGCATCAACCAGAACGGCCCGGATGAAACCGGCTGGCGGGTCAACGGCCTGAACTACAACCTCAACCGCGATTTCACCAAGCTCGACAGCGCCGAGATCCGCAACGTCGCCTGGGTGTTCAACACCTACCAGC
Source organism: Pseudomonas sp. SORT22 (assembly GCF_018417635.1). Lineage (NCBI taxonomy): Bacteria > Pseudomonadati > Pseudomonadota > Gammaproteobacteria > Pseudomonadales > Pseudomonadaceae > Pseudomonas > Pseudomonas sp. SORT22. The sequence continues at coordinate 3,386,188 of NZ_CP071007.1, read as the reverse complement.
TGAGCTTTTTTGCCGACACCCATTCCACCGACGGCGCCATGTACCCCTACGACAGCTCCTATTGCCACAACGGCAACGGCTGGTCGCCGGCCAGCAGCGCCTGGATCGACAAGGTCATGCGCGCACCGGTGTACCAGGCGCTGGAGGCCGACGGCCATGTGGTGCATGAATGCATCAGCCTCAACAGCAACCAGGACCCGACCCAGGGTTACTACCCGTACCGCACCGACTACGCGCGCTTTTCCAACCAGTACGGCGACATCCGCAACGTGCCGTCGATCCTCATCGAGCAGCACGCCTTGCACCCGTATCAAACCCAGGTGCTGGGCAACTACGTGATGCTCAAGAGCATGTTCCAGGTGATTGGCGATCAGGCCACGTCGCTTGGCGAAGCCATCCGCCAGGACCGCGAACGCCTCGAAGCCCAGGAGCAGGTGACCCTCACCTGGAAACCGGGCAAGGCCCAGAGCACCGCCTTTACTGTCGGTGACTACCGCTATGAGCAGTCGCCGATCACCGGTGCCAGGACCCTCGTCTGGAGCAACACGCCGAAGAAGCTCAGCGTGCCGGTGACGGGCAACACCGAGCCCGACCTGGTGGTCAAACGGCCTAAACAGTATGTGGTGCCGGGCCAGTGGCGCGAGGTGATTGCCCGGCTCAAGGCCCATGGCATCCACATGACCACCCTCGACAAGCCGACGCCGATTGCCGTCACCCTGTATCGCATGGACCAGGTAAAAGTGGCGGGGGGCTTCGAGCCCGATCGCACCCAGGTCAACCAGATCCCGGGCTACGAAGGGCGCTTGCTGGTCAGTGGCGTGGCCAAGCCGCTGGAGCGCTTGCAGACCTTCCCGGCCGGCTCGGTGGTGATCGATACCGACCAGCCGCTGGGCGTGCTGGCGGTCAATTTGCTGTACCCCGAAAGCCCCGACTCGTTCTGGGCCTGGGGCTTTTTCAATGCGACCCTGGTGGCGGCGGAAGAACCGGAGGAATACGTGATGGAGCCGATGGCGCGCAAGATGCTCGCCGAAAGCCCCGAGCTCAAGGCCGAGTTCGACAGCAAGCTCAAGGGTGACAAGGCCTTCGCCGCCAGCCCCAGCGCACGCTTGCACTGGTTCTACCAGCGTACGCCGTTCTATGACGTCAATGCCTTTGTCTATCCGGTGGGGGCGGTGTACTGAACCGGTATCGATCGGTCTGAAAACGGTATTGGTCATACGCAAAAACCGTGATCTATAAAGGCTCTGGTCTTCCCGCCCGAGCCTTTATGCATGACCACCCGCCGTCGTTCACTGATTGCCGCCAGCATGGCCCACGCCGTGCACGACGGCCTCACCGATGTCATCTACGTCTTGCTGCCGCTGTGGCAGGCGCAGTTTGCCCTGAGCTTCGCCCAGGTCGGCCTGCTGCGTGGCGCCTACGCCGGGATGATGGCTGGCCTGCAATTGCTGGCCAGCCGCGCGGCAAAACGCTGGGGCCGTGAGCGTCTGCTGGTCGGCGGCACCGCCCTGGCCGGGCTGGCCTACCTGGTGGCTGGCCAGGCCGGGGGCCTGGGTATGCTGCTGTTCGCCTTGTTGCTGGGCGGCCTCGGTGCCAGTACCCAGCACCCGCTGGCATCGTCGTTGGTCAGCGATAGTCATGAGGCCGGCGGCGAGGTCAAGGAGGCGCTGGCGCACTACAACTTTGCCGGTGATATCGGCAAGATGCTGGTGCCCGCCGGAGTCGGCCTGTTGCTGGTGGTGACCAGCTGGCAAACCAGCGTCACCGTGCTGGGCATCCTTGGCCTTGCGGCCGCTGCGCTGCTCTGGTGGCTGATCGCGCCGCAGCCGTCGGCGGCGCCGGGCGTGCGCAAAGCAGTGATTGCTGTTGGCAGCGACTCCGCCAGCGGCCTGGCCGCCTTGCTGCTCACCGGCACCCTCGACAGTGCGGTACGCATGGGCTTTCTCACCTTTCTGCCGTTTCTGCTGCAAGCCAAGGGCGCAGGCTCCGCCGGTATCGGCCTGGCGCTGATGCTGCTGTTCGTCGGCGGCGCCTTCGGCAAGCTGCTGTGCGGCTACCTGGGCGCACGTATCGGCATGATGAAAACCGTGTGGTGCACCGAGTCGCTCACTGCGCTGCTGATCGTGTCGATGCTGTACCTGCCGCTGACGCCGATGCTGGTGCTGTTGCCGCTGTTGGGCCTGGTGCTCAATGGCACCTCGTCGGTGCTCTACGGCGTGGTGCCGGAGCTGGCGGGGGCGGGCAGGCGCGACCAGGCCTTTGCCCTGTTCTACACCGGCACCATCGGCGGCGGCGCCCTGGCACCGGTGGTGTTTGGCGCTGTTGGCGATAGCGCCGGCATCACCACGGCGGTGATCAGCCTGGCGGCACTCCTGCTGCTGACCCTGCCGCTGTCCTGGTGGGTGGAGCGGCAACTGCATTGCGGCTTGCCTGGCAAATTTGGATCTAACTATAATGAATGAGATTCATTACCAGATAACTTTGCCCAGGCCGCCTCCATGTCCAGCGCTGACCCTTCGCTGCAACTCGCTGTTCACACGCTGTATGAGGCGCATCACCCGTGGCTGTGCGGCTGGCTGCGCAAGCGCCTGGGCTGCCGCGAGCATGCCGCGGACCTCGCCCAGGACACCTTCATCCGCGTCATGACCCAGCGCAAGGCCCCGGAATTGCGTGAGCCACGGGCCTACCTGAGCACCGTCGCGCGCAGCCTGATGATCGACCTGTTCCGCCGCCGCGCACTGGAGCAGGCCTACCTCGAAACCCTCGCCGCACGCCCGGAGCTGCTCGACATCTCGCCGGAAACCCGCGCCCTGGTGATCGAGACGCTGATGGAAATCGACGCCATGCTTGACGGTCTGGGGCGCAAGACCCGCGAGATCTTTCTCATGGCCCAGCTCGACGGCCTGAGCTACGTGGAAATCGCCCGGCGCCAGAACCTCGCGGTCAACACGGTGAAGAAACACGCCGTGCGCGCCCTGACCCATTGCCTGCTGCTGGCCGAGGACTGAGCGGTGAGCGCCCAGCGCCTGGATCGCGCCACCCTCGAAGCGGCCGCCCACTGGTTCGTCGAACTGCGCTGCGAAGCGCCAGACCCGGCTACCCGCCTTGCCCACCAACAGTGGCTGGCCGGTGATCCGCGCCACCGCCAGGCCTGGGAGCGCTTGCAGCGGGTACAAGGCACCTTTGCTCAGGTCAGTGCTGGCGTTGCCCGGCCGCTGCTGGCCAGCGCCCAGGCCAAGCGCCGCGAAGTGCTCAAGGTGCTGTCGCTGCTGCTGGCCGCGGGCGGGGCAGGGACCCTGGCCTGGCAGACCACGCCGTTGCCGGCCTTGATCGCCGACCAGCGCACCGGCACCGGCGAGCGGCGCAGCATAGGCCTGCAGGATGGCAGCCAGTTGCACCTGAACACCGCTACCGCGGTGGATATTCACTACAGCGGGCAGCTGCGCGAACTGCGCCTGCTCAGCGGCGAGATCCTCATCGAAACGGCAAAAGATGCCCTGGCCCGGCCCTTCATCGTGCATACCGGCGAAGGCAGCATTCGCGCGCTGGGCACGCGTTTTATCGTACGCCGCGACGCCGGGCGCACCCGGGTGAGCGTGCAGGAGCATGCCGTGCAAGTGCGTTGCAGCGCTGATCTGCTCACCCCCGTGCGGGTCGAGGCCGGCCAGCAACTGAGCTTTGAGCGCGCCAGCATCAGCCCGTTGCAGCCCGCCAACCCCGAGGCCGACGCCTGGCTGCGCGACCTGCTGGTGGTGCACGACTGGCGCCTGGACGACTTTATCAACGAATTGCAGCGCTACCGCCCCGGGCACCTGGGGTGCCACCCGGCGGTGGCCGGCCTGAGAATTTCCGGGGCCTTCCAGTTGGCCAACAGCGACCCTATTCTCGCCAACCTGAGCAGCACCTTGCCGGTGCGTATTCGCCAGTTCAGCCGCTACTGGGTCAGGGTCGAAGCGGCCTGAAACGCAGCAGAAAATTATTTTCACAAGGGGGGTGTTGATTCAGATTCTCATTCGACTTGTAGGTAGAGGCGCCTCAGACGCCACCACCACTGCCAACGGGCGAAAGGAAACTGCATGTCCCTTTGTAATCCACACTCCACGCGCAACCTGCGCACACTCACCCCTTTGCGCCGTGCCATTGAGGCCGCGCTGTTCGGCTCGGCCCTGGCAGGCGCCGGCGCCAGCCTGATGGCCGCTGCGCCGGCCTGGGCCGAGACCCGCGTCGAAAGCCAGTTCGACATTCCCGCCGGCTCCCTGGAGTCGGCGCTGACCCGCTTTGCCGCCAGCGCCGGGGTCACCGTGTCGTTCCAGCCGGCCGATACCCGTGGCCTGCAATCGCCAGGCTTGCATGGCCGCTACAGCGTCGAGGCCGGCTTGCGCCAGCTGCTGGCCGGCAGCAACCTGCAACTGCTGCGCCAGGACAGCGGTAGCTACTCGCTGCTGCCAGGGGCGGGCGATGACGCCAGCGTGCAGCTGGACGCCACCGCCATCAACGGCAAGGCGGTCGAGTCGGCCTACGGGCCGGTCGATGGTTATGTCGCCACCCGCAGCGCCACCGGCACCAAGACCGACACGCCGATCCTGGAAATCCCCCAGGCGGTCAACGTGGTCACCGCCGCCCAGGTCGAAACCCAGGGCGCGCGCAATCTCACCCAGGCCCTGCGCTACACCCCGGGCCTGAGCGTCAACGGCTTTACCGACCGCAACAACATTGCCGACGAGATCACCAGCCGCGGCTTCGCCCCGACCCCGCTGTACCTGGACGGTGCCTACCTGCCGTACGCCGGAAGCCTGGGCGGTGCGCCGCAGATCGACCCCTACACCCTCGAACGCATCGAAGTGCTCAAGGGCCCGTCGTCGGTGCTGTATGGCCAGAACCAGCCGGGCGGTATCGTCAACATGGTCTCCAAACGCCCGACCCGCGAACAGCGCAACCAGGTCAAGTTCGGCCTGGGCAGCTACAGCCGGGTCAATGGCGCGATTGATCTGAGCGGCCCGATGGATGAAGCCGGGACCCTCAGCTACCGCCTGGTGGGCGTGGCGAAAAAGGGCAACGACCAGCTCGACCACACCAACAGCCAGCGCATGCTGCTGGCGCCGAGCCTGACCTGGGCGCCTAACGAAGACACCGCGCTGACCCTGTATGCCCAGCTGCAGCGCGATGACGGCCTGGCCGATTACCAGGCCTTGCCGAAAATCGGCTCGCTCGACCGCGGCCCCGATGGCCAGCGCATCGACCGCGATGCGTTTCTCGGCGACTCCCATTACAACGACTACCGGCGCGACCAGTTTGTGCTCGGCTACGACTTCAGCCATGCCTTCAGCGACGACTTGAAGTACCGCCAGACCGCGCGCTACATCGACATCCGCGACCGCTACAAGGGTTTCTACCTGCGCGGCTTCGTCAGCGATGCCGACACCGGCGTGCTCGACCAGACCCACGCCACCCGCACCAAGCTCGACTGGCGCCAGCACAACACCGCCTACACCATCGATAACAACCTGGAGTACAAGTTCGCCACCGGCCGCCTGCAGCACACCACCCTGGTGGGCCTCGACTACCGCCGCTTCAACCGCAAGTACACCGGCTACAATGCCTATGGCGTGGCCCCGGTCGACCTGTACAACCCGAGCAACTACCCCACCGACGACGTGGTGCCGCAGCTGACCACCCAATGGGACAACACCATCGGCCAGACCGGCCTGTATGTGCAGGACCAGATCAGGCTCGACCAGTGGATCATCACCGTCGGCGGGCGCCAGGACTGGGCCAAGGTCGAAAACAAGGACCTGCTGGCGCGGACCATCACCGAGCAGAACGACCAGAAATTCACCGGCCGGGTAGGGCTGACCTACGTCACCGAGTTCGGCCTGGCGCCTTACATCAGCTATTCGCAGTCGTTCCTGCCGACCATCGGCACCAGCGCCCCGCAGCGCGGCGCCAAGGCCTTTGAGCCGACCGAGGGCGAGCAGTATGAAATCGGCGTCAAGTACCAGCCGCTGGACAAGACCCTGATCACCGCCTCGCTGTTCGAGCTGACCCAGAAGAACGTCAAGACCGGCGACAAGCTCTACCCTGAGTACGAAAGCCAGGACGGCGAAGTGCGCTCGCGCGGTGTCGAGCTCGAGCTCAAGACCCGCCTCGACAACCTCGACGTGCTGGCGGCGGCCACCTACATCGACTCGTTCTACACCAAGAGCAACTATGGCGATAAGGGCAACCGTTCCGAGGCGCAAGCGCCGGTGTCGGCTACCCTGTGGGCCGACTACCACTTCACCCAGGCTGCGCTCAACGGCCTGACCGTCGGTGCCGGCGCGCGCTACACCGGGCGCAAGCCGGGGGATTCGGCCAACGCCTTCGACGTGCCGGCGTTCGTCGTTTACGACACCACTATCCGCTACGACCTGGGCAAACTCGACCCAAGCCTGCGCGGGCTGCAGACCAGCCTGAACGTGCAGAACCTGTTTGACCGCGAGTATGTCTCGGACTGCAACTATTCCTTTGGCTGCTACTACGGGCAGGAGCGGGCGGCATCGCTTGAGATGACCTACGACTGGTGATCTGAGCCGGCCTCACTGGCGATGGGCCGCATAGCGGCCCTGGGCTGGACGCTCTTGCACCCCTGTGTCACTGTCGGCGCCACCGTTCGGCAGCAAACAGGGTTGGCCAATGCTCAGCAGTACCCAGTTCAAGGCGTTCAATCGTTGTGTCCTGCAACTGGCGAGCTTGGCCCGCGAGGGTGGCGGCTCGCATTTCATCGCCGAGGGCCTGCAGGCGTTTCGCGCAATAGTGCCGTTTGCCTCGGCCTGGTGGGGCGAGATGTCTGGGGCTGGCGCAACCGCTGCGCCGCAAAGCTGGATGCACGGGCGCATCGACCTGCCGCCGGCCTTTGCCCGCGAATGGAGCGAGGTTGCCGGCATCGACTGTTTCGCCCACACCACCCTGGCGCGGCCAGGGCAGGTGGTGCGCGACAGCGAGTTCACCGACCCCAACGAGGCGGTCAATGTCTTCGCCCGCCGCTACGACCTCTATCACCTGATGTGCATTACCTTCGAGCTGCCACAGAGCGGCCTGAACTTTTACGTTTGCCTGTACCGCGGCGAGCACGACGCTGCCTTTTGCGAAAGCGAAGACGGCTTGTTCGCCGCCTTCTGCGAGCAGCTGCTGCAACTGTGGCGCTTCCAGGTGCAGGACATGATCCGTCTCGATACCGGCAACGCGGCTGCCGATTTCGCCATTGCCCGTCTCGATGGCAGCTTGCTGTATGTGGGCGCGCGGGTGTGCGCGGCAATCGAGCAGGCGCTGCCGGGCTGGAGCGGCTCGTTGCTGCCGCCCCAGGTGTGCGCGCAACTGGCCAGGGCGCCGTGCGTGATGCGCCTCGGGCGCAGCAGCCTGACCCTCAGCGCCAATGGCGAGCATGTGATTGTGTCGCTGGAAGCACCCGCGGCAGGGGTGCTGCTGGCGCCTCGCGAGCGCACCGCAGCCATGCTGTTTGCCGCCGGGCACTCCTACAAGGAAATCGCCCGGATGCTGTCCTTGAGTCCGGCGACGGTGCGCACCTACCTGCGCAATTGCTACGTGCAACTGGGGGTCAAGAGCAAGGTGGAGCTGGGTGCGGCGTTGCGCCTGTCGATGCCGGTGGCGGAAAAAACCGCCTGACCCTCCTCATTTGCAGAGGTCCATTGCCGCGCTGCGCGCTATAGGGTGTCACCAGCCCTATAACAACAAGAGAGCGCTGCAATGCAACGATTGATCCCCACGCTGTTGGCCACTGCCCTGGCCTGTGCTTCGCTGCCTGCCCTGGCCGCCGCCGACCTGGTGCTGTTCAACGGCAAGGTCTACACCGGCGAACCCGGCCAGGGCCTGATGCAGGCGGTTGCGGTCAAGGATGGCAAGGTCCTGCAAGTGGGTAGCGATACGCAGATCCAGGCCCTGGCCGACGCCCACACGCAACGCATCGACCTGGCCGGCAAGGTGCTGATGCCCGGCATGATCGACAGCCACAGCCACCCGGTGGTGGCGGCCTACGACAGCCTCGGCGCCAACCTGCAGGATGAGGTCAAGCCGCTGCCCGCGCTTGAGCAGTGGATCCTTGCCGAGGTCGAACAAGGCCGTGGCAAGGCTGGCGATGTGATCAGTGTCGCCGGGGCGAGTTCGGCCTACTGGGACAACAGTGGCGAACTTGGCCAGTTGTTCAACCAGGGCCGCTGGGCCACTCAGCCGCTGGTGCTCAGTGGCATCGACGGCCATACCGGTTGGGCCAACCAGGCCATGCTCAAGCGTATGCAGATCGACGCGGCGTGGGTCAAAAGCCTGTCCGAGCAAGACCGCAGCTATGTCGGCCACGAGGCCGACTTCAGCCCCAACGGCTACTTCGCCGAAGCGCGCTGGGACCAGGTCCGCAGCCAGATCCCCGCAGCCAGCCAGGAGGTGATGCTCAAGGCCGCACGCGAGGCGGTCAGGGTCAACAACCAGTATGGCGTCACCGCCTGGATGGATGCCGCAGCCAATGCCGGCAGCGGCGATTCGCTATTCGATTTCAAGGCCACGGCGCAAACCGTTGGCGTGCTGCCGCTGTACCGGGCGCTGGCCGAGCGCGGTGAGCTCAATGCCCATGTCGCGGCGCTGATGATCACCAACCCCAAGAGCCGGCCGGCCGACCTTGAGGTGCTGGCCCAGGTCGTGAAGCAGTTCGAGGGGGTGCCCAACCTGAGTTTCCCGGGCATCAAGGTGTTTGTCGATGGCGTGCTCGAATATCCGGGGCAGTCGGCGGCGGTCATCACCCCGTACAGCAACAGCCACAAGAACGGCCAGTTGTTGATCGAGCCGCAGCATTTCGGCGAGCTGGTGGCCGCGGCCGAGCAGCGCGACTGGATTGTGCACATGCATGCGGTCGGTGACCGGGCGGTGCGCGAATCGCTCAATGGCGTGGCCTATGCACGCACGCTGCAAGGCAAGCCGCTGGCGCACAGCATCAGCCATCTGCAGATGGTCGACCCCAAGGACTTTGCGCGCTTCAAGCAACTGGGGGTGATCGCCTCCATGCAGATGCTCTGGGCGACCGCTGAAAACTACACCGTCGAGCTGGTCAAACCCTACGTCAGTGCCCAGGGCTACGCCTTTCAATACCCGGCGCACTCGTTGCAACAGGCCGGTGCGCTGATCGCCGGCGCCAGCGACTGGCCGGTGTCCAGCCCCAACCCGTGGAATGCCATTGCCCAGGCCATGACCCGCAAGGGCCCGCTGGGTGTGCTCAATGCCAAGGAACGTGTCGACCGCCAGGTCATGTTCCAGGCCTACACCCTCAACGCCGCCAAGGCCCTGCGCCTGGAACGGCAGATCGGCTCGCTAGCGCCCGGCAAGCAGGCCGACCTGATCGTGCTCGATCGCGATGTGTTCAAGGTCAGCGCCCAGGAGCTGTTCGACACCAGGGTGCTCAAGACCTACTTCGCCGGCAAGCAGGTGTACGCCAGCGAGTCCTGACAGCGCCGTTACCCGCACACGCATAACAACAAGGGTCTGGTATGAACACACGCTTGCTCATTGCTTTCGCCTGCCTGGCGCCGCTGACGGCCCAGGCATTGACACTCAACGATTCCTTCAGCCTCGACATGAGCCTGGCCGCGACCAGCGACTACCGCTCCCGGGGCATCTCGCAAAGCCTCGGCGACCCGGCGCTGCAGGCCGGCGCCACGCTGATGCACAGCAGCGGCCTGTACCTGGGCGCCTGGACTTCGACGGTGGATTACGGCTTCGACTACAAGACCCGCCAGGAAATCGAGTACTACGCCGGCTGGTACTGGCAGGCCAGCGATGCCATCAGCCTGGATATTGGCTACCTCAAATACAGCTACCCCAAGGAAGGCCAGTTCAACATGAGCGAGGTCTACGCCATCCTTGACCTCTATGGGCTCAAGCTGGGCGCCTATTACTCAAGCGATGCGCCCAACGCCTTTGGCAAGGACCAGGACACCCTGTACAGCTATGTTGCCTACAGCTTCGCCTTGCCGGCCGAGGTCGGCCTGGAACTGCGGGCAGGGCGCAACGATGTCAAGGACCCGGCGTTCTGGTCGGCCAGTGGCGATGACCGCAATGCGTACTATGAGTGGGAGGCAAAGCTGAGTCGCGAGTTTGTCGGCGTGACCTGGGGCTTGAGTTACATCGACACCGACCTGTCCAAAAGCGAGTGCAGCAATTGGTATGGCTATGACGACCTGTGCTCGGCGACTGTGGTGGTAAGTGCCAGCAAGGCGTTCTGAGCCGGCATCAATCCAATGCTGAAGGCAGCGCCGAACCTGTGGGAGCGGGCTTGCCCCGCGATCGAGTGCGCAGCGCTGGTAATTTTCTGGCTGCACAAAGCCCATCGCTGGCAAGATGGGCGCAGTCCGGTAGAACGAGCGTTGTATGCCCCACGCCAACGATCACACGCCATGGCAGGTTTTCCTGATCTTCCTGCGCCTGGGCCTGACGTCGTTCGGTGGCCCCGTCGCCCACCTTGGCTTTTTTCGCCAGGAGTTTGTCAGCCGTCGGCGCTGGCTGAGCGAGCGCAGCTATGCCGACCTGGTGACGCTTTGCCAGTTTCTGCCGGGCCCTGCCAGCAGCCAGGTCGGCATCGCCCTGGGCCTGTCGCGCGCAGGTTACGCCGGGGCGCTGGCGGCCTGGCTGGGATTCACCCTGCCTTCGGCGCTGGCCCTGACCCTGCTGGCCCTGGGGCTGGGCGGTTATGCCGAGGCGGTGCCGGCCGGCACCCTCCATGGCCTTAAGGTGGTGGCGGTTGCGGTTGTCGCCCAGGCGGTGTGGGGCATGGCCCGCACGTTGTGCGCGGATGCGCCGCGGATTGTGCTGATGCTGGCGTCTGCCGGCCTGGTGCTGTTGCTGCCCGGTGCCGGGGCGCAGGTGGCGGTGACGGTTGCAGCGGCTGGCGCGGGGTTGATGCTGCTGAAACCGGGCGACAGCGTTGTCCACGAGCCTTTGCCGATCGGGGTCAGCCAGCGCGCTGGCGGCTGGTGGTGGCTGCTGTTCTTCGCCCTGTTGCTCGGTTTGCCGCTGCTGGCCGGGCTCTGGCCCGATCCGACCTTGAGCATGATTGATGCCTTCTACCGCACCGGCGCGCTGGTGTTCGGTGGCGGACACGTGATGCTGCCACTGCTGCAGGCTGAAGTGGTGCCCACCGGCTGGGTCGGCAACGAGACGTTTGTGGCAGGTTACGGCGCTGCCCAGGCTGTGCCCGGCCCCTTGTTCACCTTCGCCGCCTTTCTTGGCGCCTCGATGCACGGGCCGCAGTCCGGCTGGCTGGGGGCGGTGCTGTGCCTGCTGGCGATCTTCGCCCCGGCGTTCTTGCTGGTGTTCGCGGCGTTGCCGTTCTGGGAGCGCATGCGCCGCAACCCGCGCCTGCAGGCGGCGATGCTGGGCGTCAATGCGGCGGTGGTGGGGCTGTTGCTGGCGGCGTTGTATCAGCCGCTGTGGACCAGCGCCATTGGCCAGCCGCTGGATGTTGTCCTGGTGTTGCTGGCGCTGGTCGCACTGATGGCCTTCAAGCTGCCGCCCTGGCTGGTGGTGATCGGCTGTGGCCTGGGCGGGCAGTGCTTGAGCCTGCTCAGATAAAAATCGTGCCGCGCAGGTACAGCGCCGCCTGGCCGCTGATGATCACCCGGCCGTTGTCGAGCACTTGGCAATGCAACTGGCCTTTGCGCAGGCCGCCTTGCTCGGCGCTGAGGCTGTGCTTGCCCAGGCGCGCGGCCCAGTAGGGCGCCAGCGAGGTATGGGCAGAGCCGGTGACCGGGTCTTCATTGACGCCTACCCGCGGGCCGAACCAGCGCGAGACGAAGTCAACCTCGCGGCCCGGGGCGGTGACGGCGATGCCGCGCACGTCAAAGGCGGCCAGGGCGGCGAAGTCGGGGGCAAGCGCTGCGACCAGCGCCGGGTCGTCGACCACCACCAGGTAGTCATCGGTGCGGTACAGCGCCTCGATCCGCTCAAGCCCCAGGGCCTGCAACAAACCCTCGGGCACGGCCAGCGCCTGTGGCTGGCGGGCCGGGAAGTCCATGGCCAGGCGAGCGCCGTCACGCCGAACGCGCAACTCGCCGCTGCGGGTGGCAAAGCGCAGGGTGTCGCGTTGTTCGCCCAATTGCTCGAACAGCACCCAGGCCGCCGCCAGGGTGGCGTGGCCGCACAGGTCGACTTCTACCGTCGGGGTAAACCAGCGCAGCTCGAACAGCTCGCCATTGGCGACCACGAACGCGGTTTCCGAGAGGTTGTTTTCGGCGGCAATCTGCTGCAGCGTCGCGTCTGCCAGCCAGGCTTCAAGCGGGCACACCGCTGCCGGATTGCCGCCAAACGCCGTGGCTGAGAACGCGTCTACCTGGAATATTTCAACTTGCATGGGTCATTGCTGTCCGTTGTCTGTTGCCCGGAGCTGCTCCAGGTAGTTGTAGATGGTGTAGCGGGTCACGCCGAGCGATGCCGCGGCCTTTTCGATGCCACCCTTGACCAGAAACAGGCCGCGTTCCTGCATCAGCCGCACCGCTTCGCGCTTTTGCGCCGTCTTCATGCCGAGCACACCGCCGGGGCAGGCGTCGTGAATGATCTCGGCCATCAGCTGTTGCAGGTCCCTGGTCTCGTCCGCCACCGGCGCGGCCGCACTGGCCAGGCCCAGCAGCCCGCCGAGCAATTGGTGCGCAGCTTCGACGGCGCTCAGATCGGCATTCACGCACAGGCTGGCAAACGGCTGCCCGCTGCTGTCGCGATAGACCACGGTAGCGCTGCGCAAGGTGCGGCCGTCGGGGGCGAGGGTGGCGTAGTTGTCGACCACGATCGGCTCGCAGCTGCTGCGATCGTCCATGGCCCGGCGCACCGCGGCAAAGCCCAGGTCATGACGCGGGCTGCCGAGCAGCGAATCACCGACCCGGCGCCCGGTGACATGGCCGTTGGCGATGGCGAGGATCGAGCGCTCAGGGTTAAGCAGGTCGTGCAGGACAATCTCGGTATGGTTACCGACGACCTGGCTGAGCATTTTCAGGGTGCTGTGCAGCACGCCGAGGATAAGTTGCTGCTCGTGGTTTTTTGCTGGGCAAACCTTCATCGCAGCCTTGGGGGGCGTTGGACGGTGAAGGTAGGCTATCAACGTAAATTTTAAATATCAACACTGTGTTGAATTTTCTGTTTGTAGTCGCAGCAACCGCTCGACCTGCGCCAGCTCCCAGGTGCTGAGCAAGCTCACCGGATCTGTGCCCCATTGCCAGCTGTCCAGCGTGCCTACACGGCCATCGCTGCTGCGACACGCGAGGCAATGGTGCAAGTGGCTGCCGTCGAAATCCAGGTGCAGGCGCCAGCCATCGATGTCGATCTCAACCCCGACACGGCGCAACGGTCGAACGCCGAGGGCGGCGTCACGCAGTTGCTGGCAAACCTCGCGGGCACTCAGGGCTGGCATCTGTTTCATTCTCAAAAGCGGGGGGCTGAGCATAAAGCCTGCCGGCGTCAGTGTCAGCCGTTGCCCGGGCTTGATCTGCGCGAGCCAAGTGCGTAGCGTCCGCGCCCTGGTCCTTTGAGAAATTGCTATGACCCTGATGGAACGACTCTTCACCTGCGCGTTGGGATTGAGCGCAATCGCCCCGGCCTTGGCCGCCGACAGCCTGGCCATTGAACACTGGACCCAGCCCAGTGGCGCGCGGGTCTACCTGTTGGCGCAAAGCCAGGCCAGCGACCTGCAGATCCAGGTCGACTTCGATGCCGGCAGCCGCCGCGACTCACAGGACCAACCGGGCCTGGCGGTGCTTGGCGCGGTCCTCGCGGTGGAAGGTGTGCACGCCCAGGGCGATGCCCCGGAACTGAACGGCAACGCGCTGCGCATGGACTGGATGCGCCTGGACAGCCAACTCAATACCCAGGTCGATGCCGACCGTTTCAGCTACATCCTGACCATTACCGATAACAACCCCCAGCGCCAGGCCGAGGCCAGCGCCTTGCTCGGCCGGCAGATTGCCGAGCCGGCCTTTGCCGGCAGTATCTGGTTTCGCGCCAAGCCCTATTACATTCGCCAGGTCAACGGTGAAACCACCAAGCGTTTTCCCGGGGTAGGGCATCGCTTTGCCCAGGCGCTGTACGGCGACCACCCTTATGCCCGCGAGCTGACCCGCCCGGGGCTGCAGCGCAACAAGCAGATCGACCTGTACGAATACGCGCTGCCGTTCGGCTATGCCCTGACCCCGGCCATGCTCGAACGTACCCGCATGGAGGATCTGCGCAGCCATTACACGGCAATGATGCTGCCGTGCCGGGCCACGGTCAGCCTGGTCGGCAAGCTTGACCGGGCCCAGGCCGATGCCGTGGCCAGCGCGGTACTGGGGCGCTTGCCGAGCGGTCAGTGCACGGCATTGCCGGCGCTGCCCAAGGTGCAGGCCCTGAGCCAGGCCAGCCACCAGCAGATCGAGCCACAGCAAGGCACGATCTGGATACAGATCGGCCAGCCGGCGGTGCCGCGCAGCGACCCGGACTTTTTCCCGTTGCTGCTGGGCAGCGACATTCTCGGTGGCGAGCACTGGCCGACGCGGCTCAATCGGGCCATCGGCCAGGCGCTTGGCGGTGATGTCAGTTGGCAGTCGGCCAGCTATTTCGCCATGGGCCAGCAAGCCGGGGCGTTTGTGATCTCTGTGGAAGTGAGCGCCGGGTACCAGCAGCAGGCCGAGCAAGCGGTTCATCAAGCGTTGGCACGCTTTGTCAGCGAAGGCCCGAGCCCGGAGGAGCTGGACGAGGCCAAGGCGCGTTTGCTTGCCCATTTTGACGGTACCAGCCGCCAGCGCCTGCTTGAACACGTGGCGCAGGTCGCCTTGAACCAGCTGCCGGACGACACCCTGGTGACCTGGCGCGAGCAGCTTGAGGCGGTGACGCCTGCGCACGTAAAAGCGGCATTCCAGCGCGTCGTACAGCCGGGTAAACAGGCGACGGTGGTGGCGGGGCAGGACTACTGAGTTTACCCCGCGATCAGCCGCGCAAAAAATCCGGGGTATTGAAATTGCTCAGGCGCGGGTCTCCCTCGGCGCACTCCAGCGCCCGCAGCGGATGCTGGCGCAAGGTTCGCTGCACCCCCCGGTCGCCGGCGTCCCAGGCTTGCTGCAAGTCGCTGCGCAAGGCGCAGGGGATCAGGCTGAACATCGGCTGCCAGTAACCACCCTGGCGAATCATCGCCGGTTGCTGCTGGTCATTGGCCAGGTTCATCAGCTCAAGGATCAGTGCCTGGTCAATCAGTGGCGCATCGCAGGCCAGCACCAGTATCCAGTCGTGGCGCGCCACTGCAAGCCCGGCCAGTACTCCGGCCAGCGGCCCGGGGAAGTCCGCCTCGGCGTCGCCGACCAGTTGATCGGCATAGGCCCGGTAGCGGTCCTGGTTGCGGTTGCAGGAGATGATCAGGTCGTCGGTCAGCGGCCGCACCACGGCGTGGATGTGGGCGATCAGCGGCTGGCCCTGCCAGTCGAGCAGGCCTTTGTCCTGGCCGCCCATGCGCTGGCCACGGCCACCGGCAAGAATGAGGATGGAGCAGGGAGGCGGGGCGGCGGGCATGGTCAGGGTTCCTGGCAGTATCAGCCGCTCACCTTCCCATGCACGCCGCGGTCTGTCCAGATCAGCTGTCGCTGGCTTCTGGCGCAGGGGCTTGAGCCTTGGCCCGGCGTTTGCCGGTCAGGCGCATCACCACAACAAAGAACACCGGCACGAACACCACCGCCAGGGTGGCGCTGAGCATGCCGCCGATCACCCCGGTACCGATCGCCTGCTGGCTGGCGGAGCTTGCGCCGCTGGCAATTGCCAGGGGCACCACGCCGAGGATGAATGCCAGCGAGGTCATGACGATTGGCCGCAGGCGCAGGCGCGCCGCCTGCACGGTGGCATCGACCAGGTCGTGGCCTTCATCGACCAGGCTCTTGGCGAACTCGATGATGAGGATGGCGTTCTTCGCCGACAGGCCGATCAGGGTGATCAGGCCGACCTTGAAGAACACATCGTTGGGCATGCCGCGCAGGCTCACCGCAATCACCGCGCCGAGCACTCCCAGCGGTACCACCAGCAGCACCGAGGTCGGGATCGACCAGCTCTCGTACAAGGCCGCCAGGCACAGGAACACCACCAGCAGCGACAAGGCCATGAGGATCGGCGCCTGGGAGCCGGACAAGCGCTCCTGCAGCGACAGCCCGGTCCATTCCAGGCCCATGCCCAAGGGCAGTTGGTCGACCAGGCGCTGGATCTCGTTCATCGCCTCGCCGGAGCTATAGCCCGGTGCCGGCTCGCCCGACACGGCAATCGCCGGGTAGCCGTTGTAGCGGGTCAGCTGCACGGGGCCGGTGATCCACTTGGCCTGGACGAACGCCGACAGGGGCACCATCTTGCCGCTGCTGTTGCGCACGTGAATTTTCAGCAGGTCATCGACCTGGCTGCGCTGGTCGCCTTCGGCCTGCACCACCACGCGCTGCATGCGCCCCTGGTTGGGGAAGTCGTTGACGTAGTTGGAACCCACCGCAGTGTTGAGCACGTTGCCGATATCGGCAAACGATACGCCCAGGGCGTTGGCCTGCTTGCGGTCGACTTCCAGCTGCACCTGCGGGCTTTCGGCCAGGGCGCTTTCGCGCACGTTGACCAGCACCGGGCTCTTCTCGGCGGCGGCGAGCAACTGGTCACGCGCCGCCATCAGCCCGGCATGGCCGAGGCCACCGCGGTCCTGCAGGCGGAACTCGAAACCGCTGGAAGTGCCCAGGCCGTCCACCGGCGGTGGCAGCACCGAATAGGCGATGGCGTCCTTGAGCTGGCTGAAGGCGGCGTTGGCGCGGTCGGCGATCGATTGCGCGCTGTCGTCGCTGCCGCGTTCGGACCAGTCCTTGAGGGTGGTGAATGCCAGCGCCGCGTTCTGGCCGTTGCCAGAGAAGCTGAAACCGAGAATCAGCGTGCTGTTGCCCACGCCAGGTTCGGTGGCGTTGTGCGCCTCGATTTGCGCCGCCACCTGTTCGGTGCGGGCGCGGCTGGCCCCCGGCGGCAGCTGGATGTCGGTGATGGTGTAGCCCTGGTCTTCGGTGGGCAGGAACGAGGAGGGCAACTGGCTGAAGCCGTACACCAGCCCGGCCACCAGCACCGCGTAGACCAGCAGGTAGCGACCGCTGCGCTTGAGGGCCTGGATCACCCAGCGCTGGTAGCCGTTGGTCATGCTCTCGAAGCGGCGGTTGAACCAGCCGAAGAAGCCGGTTTTTTCGTGGTGCGAACCCTTGGCAATCGGCTTGAGCAAGGTCGCGCACAGGGCCGGGGTCAGGCTCAGGGCGAGGAACGCCGAGAACAGGATCGACACTGCCATCGACACCGAGAACTGCTGATAGATGACCCCCACCGAGCCTTTCATGAAGGCCATCGGCAGGAATACCGCCACCAGTACCAGGGTGATGCCGACGATGGCGCCGCTGATCTGGCTCATGGCCTTTTTGGTCGCCTCGCGCGGCGCCAGGCCTTCCTCGCTCATGATCCGCTCGACGTTCTCGACCACGACGATGGCGTCGTCCACCAGGATACCGATGGCCAAAACCATGCCGAACAGGGTCAGGACGTTGACCGAGAAGCCCAGCGACAGCATCACCGCAAAGGTGCCCATCAGCGCCACCGGCACCACCAGGGTCGGGATCAGCGTGTAGCGGATGTTCTGCAGGAACAGGAACATCACCGCGAACACCAGGGCCATGGCTTCGAGCAGGGTGGTGATCACCTGCTGGATCGAGACCTTGACGAACGGCGAGGTGTCGTAGGGGATGTCGAACTTGGCCCCCGGCGGCAGGTAGCGCGACAGCTCGCTGAGCTTGGCTTGCACCAGGGTCGCGGTTTCCATGGCGTTGGCGCCGGGCGACAGCTGCACGCTGAAGGCACTGGTCGGCTTGCCGTTGAGGCGGGTGCCGTACTGGTACTCCTGGCTGCCGATCTCGACCCGGGCGACATCGCCAATGGTCACGGTCGAGCCATCGGGGTTGGCGCGCAGGACGATGTCCTGGAACTCCTGGACCGTGCTGAGCTGGCCCTTGATCACCACGTTGGCGGTGATTTCCTGGGTGCCGGTGCCCGGCAGGTCGCCGATGCTGCCCGGCGCCACCTGGGCGTTTTGCGCGGCAATGGCCTCGTTGACGTCATCGGGGGTGAGGTTGAAGCCGATCAGCCTGGCCGGGTCGATCCAGATGCGCATGGCCCGCTCCGAACCATACAGCTGGGCCTTGCCGACACCCTTGAGGCGGCGGATCTCGTTCATCACGTTGCGGGCGAGAAAATCGCTCAGGGTGACTTCGTCAAGGCTGCCGTCCATGGCCGTGAGGGTCACCATCAGCAGGAAGCCGGTGGAGACTTTCTCGACTTGCAGGCCTTGCTGGGTGACCGGGCGCGGCAGGCGCGACTCGACCACTTTCAGGCGGTTCTGCACATCGACCTGGGCCAGGTCCGGGTTGGTGCCCGGTTCGAAGGTGGCGGTGATGGTGGCGCTGCCCAGGCTGCTTTGCGAGCTGAAATAGAGCAGGTTGTCGGCACCGTTGAGCTCTTCCTCGATCAGGCTGACCACGCTGTCGTCGATGGTCTGCGCCGAGGCACCCGGGTACACGGCGTAGATTTCCACCTGCGGCGGCGCCACGTCGGGGTACTGGGCCACCGGCAATTGCGGGATGGCCAGGGCGCCGGCAAGCAGGATGAACAAGGCGACCACCCAGGCGAACACCGGGCGGTCAATGAAAAACTGCGGCATGAATCAGGCCCTCACTGGCCGTTGGACTGAACGATGGGGAGGGCGTCCTTGCCCGCGTTGTCGACCTCTACCTGGTCGCCGGGGCTGATGTGCTGCAGGCCTTCGACCACCACCCGGTCACCCGGGGCCAGGCCTTCGCTGACGATCCAGCGGTCGTTCTGCACACTGCCCAGCACCACCGGGCGTTCGCTGACGCGCTGTTCGCCATCGACCAGCATGACCTTCGGCTTGCCGGCGCTGTCGCGCAGGATGGCCCGCTGCGGCACGCTGATGCCTTGCTGCTTGACCGCCTGCTCCAGGCGCACGCGGATGAAGCTGCCCGGCAGCAGGTCGAGGTCGGGGTTGGGGAACTCGCTGCGCAGGGTGATCTGGCCGGTGCTCGGGTCGACGCTGATGTCCGAGAACAGCAGTTTGCCCGGCAGCGGGTAGGGCGTGCCGTCGTCCTGGATCAGCGTCGCGCTGGCCTGGTCCTGGCCCACCTGCTGCAGTTCGCCGGCACGCAGGGCGCGGCGCAGGGCATTGAGTTCGCGGGTCGACTGGGTGACGTCGGCATGGATCGGGTCGAGCTGCTGGATGGTCGCCAGCGGTGTGGTTTCGTTCTGCCCGACCAATGCCCCTTCGGTCACCAGGGCGCGGCCGATGCGTCCGGAAATCGGCGCGGTGACGGTGGCGTAACCGAGGTTGAGCCTGGCTCGCTCAAGCGCCGCCTTGGCCGCGGCGACGTCGGCATCAGCCTGCAGGAAGGCGGCGCGGGCATCGTCGTGCTGCTGGCGGCTGATGGCATTGATGGCGATCAGTTCGCGGTAACGCTGATCCTGCAGGCGCGCCTGGTAGCGCGTGGCCTCGGCGCGGGCCAGGGCGGCGCGGGCACTGTCGAAGTCGGCCTGGAACGGCGCCGGGTCGATGCGAAACAGCACATCGCCCTGTTTGACGTCGCTGCCTTCGCGGTACACGCGCTTGAGCACCACGCCGGCCACCCGCGCGCGCACTTCGGCAGTGCGCGGGGCGAGGATGCGGCCATTGAGCTCGGTGGTGATCGCCAGCGGCTGCACCTGCACGGTCTCGACCCGCACTGCGCTGGGCGGGGCCTTTTCTTCGGCAGGCGATTTGTCGTCGCAGGCGCTCAGGGCGAAAGTGATCAACAACAGCGGCGCCAGGGCGCGCAGACGGGCGGGACTTGAACTGGACATGCGGATCTTCCGAAAATGACCCGGCAATGCTAAGGCAGGCGACCGACGGGCAACAGTTAAGCTGTGTAGGCCATGTGTAAAAAAGTGTGAAGCTTTATCCTGCGAGCGCGTGAGCTCTTATATCCTGCCTGACTTTCCCAGCCTGTCAAACTGCCCATGCCCAATATTCTCCTGGTCGAAGACGACTGCGCCCTGTCCGAACTGATCGCCAGCTACTTGCAGCGCAACGACTTCAGCGTCAGCGTGATTGCCCGTGGCGATCACGTGCTGGCCGAGGCGCGGCGCAACAAACCGGACCTGGTGATCCTCGACCTGATGCTGCCGGGCCTCGACGGCCTGCAGGTGTGCCGGCTGTTGCGCGCCGAGTCCCAGGCCCTGCCGATCCTCATGCTGACCGCCCGCGACGATAGCCACGACCAGGTGCTGGGCCTGGAAATGGGCGCCGACGACTACGTGACCAAACCGTGCGAGCCACGGGTGCTGCTGGCGCGGATACGCACCTTGCTGCGCCGCAGCAGCATCAACGAGCCACGCCTGGAGAGCGACCTGATCGTGGTCGGCGGCCTGCGCATCGATCTGGCCGAGCGCAATGTGTTCTGGCGCGAGCAGCCGGTGGAGCTGTCCAGCGGCGAATTCAATCTGCTGGTGGTGCTGGCGCGCAATGCCGGCGTGGTGCTCAGCCGCGACCGCATCCTCCAGCAACTGCGCGGCATCGAGTTCAACGGCACCGACCGCTCGGTGGACGTGGCGATTTCCAAGCTGCGGCGCAAGTTCGACGACAGCGCAGGCGAGGCGCGCAAGATCAAGACCGTGTGGGGCAAGGGGTATCTGTTCAGCCGGGTCGAGTGGGAGTTCTAGCGGCTCATGCTGAAAATCCTCATCCGCCTGTACCTGATCACCATCGTCGCCTATGCCGGGGCGATTTTTTTGATTCCCGATGCCATCGTCGGCGCCTTTCACCAGCGTTTCATTGCCTACAACCTTGACCAGGCCCGTGGCGTGCAACGCTTGATCGTCAAGCAGTTCGAGCAGGTGCCGAGCACTGAATGGCCGGCCAAGGCCAAGGAACTGGCGGCGGATTTCGCCCCGCTGGAAATCCAACTGCGCCGCCAGGACCAGATTGGCCTCAGCTATGCGGAGCGCGACCGCCTCAAGGCCGGCCTGAACGTGGTGCGCCTGGGCGACTGGGGCTACTACGAGACCGCCCTGGCACCACTGGACGACACCTGGCTGGTGGAACTGAGCAATCCGCCCGATCCTCTGGACATCAGCCTGCTGTCCTGGGTGGTGACCGTGCTGATCGGCGCCGCGTTGCTCGGCTGCCTGCTGTTCTGGGTCTGGCCGCACTGGCGCGACCTTGAACGGCTCAAGGAAACCGCCCGGCGTCTGGGCCAGGGCGAGCTGTCGCAGCGCACGCATATTCCGCCGCGCTCGAACATCGGCGAACTGGCCCAGGTGTTCGACACCATGGCCCAGGACGTCGAACGCCTGCTGACCCAGCAGCGCGAACTGCTCAATGCCGTGTCCCATGAGCTGCGCACGCCGCTGACACGCCTGGATTTTGGCCTGGTGCTGCTGTTTGACGAAGTCCCGCCCAACTGCCGCAAGCGCCTGCTGGAACTGGTCGGCCATGTGCGCGAGCTGGATGAACTGGTGCTCGAGCTGTTGTCCTACAGCCGTCTGCAGAACGCCGACCAGGCCCGCGAGCGGGTCGAGGTGTCGCTGCTGGAGCTGGTCGACAGCATCCTCGGCAGCTTTGCCGAAGAGCTCGATGGCCGTGGCATCGAATGGCAGGTGCGCGCCGACGACAACCTGCCGCGCTTCATCCTCGACCCACGGCTGACCGCCCGTGCCTTGCAGAACCTGGTACGCAACGCCATGCGCTACTGCGACGGGCAGATCCTCCTGCGCCTGAGCCTCGACCCCCAGGGCCATTGCCTGCTGACCGTGGAGGACAACGGCATCGGCATCCCCCACGACCAGCGCGAGCTGATCTTCCAGCCGTTCTACCGCCTGGACCGCAGCCGCGACCGTACCACCGGCGGCTTCGGCCTGGGCCTGGCGATCAGCCGCCGGGCCATCGAAGGCCAGGGCGGCACCCTGACGGTCGGGCAGTCGGCGCTGGGCGGCGCGCAGTTCAAGATCAGGCTGCCGCGCGGCTAGCGGCGCGGGCGCAAGTCGCGCCAGTGCTGCTCGACGTAGTCCAGGCACAGCGCTTTGCGCTGCGGGCCGAACACCGCTTGCCAGCCGGGCGGGCAGGCCAGGTAGGCTGGCCACAGGCTGTGCTGGTGCAAGTGATTGCGCAGCACCTGGAATTGCCCTTGCGGGTTGTCGAATGGGCTGCTCATGGGTTCACCTCCTGGGCACGGCGGGCGCTTTCGCTGGCCTGCAGGGCCCTGGCCAGCAGCGGTGCGATCTGCGCCACGGCGTCGGCACGCAGCATGTTTTCGTGCATGCAGGCAATATCGTGGACCTGCAACCGGCCATCGACGTGGGCGCGCCAGTGCTCGGGGTCTTGCCACAGGGCGTCACGCAGCCCTTCGGTAGCGCGCAGGAACAACACCTCGCCGGCAAACACCAGCGGTTTGAAACGCTCCATCAACGGCACGGTCTGGCGCACTTCATCGCAGAAGGCCTGGACGATCGCGCCTTCCAGGTTGAGCACTTCGGCCAGGTAACGGCGCTGCTCGGCGATCGGTTGCAAGGGTTGGCTGAAGTCTGCCGGGCTGTTGGTCAGGGTGCCGATCAGCAGGGCCAGCAGTTGTTGGTCGCTCAGTTGCGGGACCTGGCTGTGAGGTTGCAGCGGGTAGCCGTCGAGCAGCGCCAGCAGTGCCACTGACTCGCCCTCGCGCTGCAGCAAGGTCGCCACGGCGTGGGCGACATGGCAGCCGAATGACCAGCCGAGCAAATGGTACGGGCCAACCGGCTGGACCTTGCGGATCTGCGCCAGGTAGTCGCTGGCGCAGGCTTCGACGCTCTGCGGGCGTAGCCCCGGGTTGCGCAGGCCGCGAGCCTGCAGGGCATACAGCGGGCGGTCGGGCAGGTAACCACTGAGCGCCGCGTAAGGCCAGCCCAGGCCGCCGCCCGGCGGCAGGCAGAACAGCGGCGCCTGGCTGCCCTCGCTGCGCAGTTCCAGCAGCACCGTGAACGGGTCGCCAGGACGGACCAGGTCCGCGCTGCGCTGGAGCTGCTCGGCAAACTGGTGCAGCACCGGGCGGGTGAACAGATCGGTGGGCATCACTTCTATGCCCAGTTGCTGGCGCAAGCGTGCGGCGACTTGCACTGCCAGGATCGAATGGCCGCCCAGTTCGAAGAAGTGGCTGTTGCGGTCGATACCCTGGCGCTGCAGCAGTTCACTCCAGATCTGCACCAAGGCCTGTTCGAGCGGGCCTTGCGCAGGCTCGGCGGGGCGTTGTGCCTGCAGGTGCTGCGCCGGCACCGGCAGCGCCCGGCGGTCGAGCTTGCCATTGGCGGTGCACGGCAGTTGCGCCAGCACCACAAATACCTTGGGCACCATGTACTCGGGCAGGCGCTCGCCCAGGTAATAGCCAAGCTGGCCCAGGTCCAGCGCCTGTTCACCGGCCAGCACCAGGTAGGCCACCAGTTGTTGCTGGCCGGGGCAGTCTTCGCGCACCTGCACCGTACAGCGGGCAATCTGCGGATGGCTGGCCAGCAGGTGCTCGATCTCGCCGAGCTCGATGCGCAGGCCGCGCAGCTTGACCTGCTGATCAACCCGCCCGAGGTATTCAAGCTGGCCGTCGGCGCGCCACAGTGCCAGGTCGCCGGTACGGTACAGGCGGCTGCCGGGCGGCCCGAACGGGTTGGCGACAAAGCGCTCGGCGGTCAGCCCCGGGCGGCGGTGATAACCCCGGGCCAGGCCGATGCCGCCCAGGTACAGCTCACCAGGGCTGCCGATTGCCTGCTGGTGCAGGCTGCTGTCGAGTACATAGGCCTGCAGGTTGGCGATCGGTTGGCCGATCGGCACGCTGTGGCTACCATCGTCGCGACAAGTCCAGTGACTGACATCGATGGCCGCTTCGGTGGGGCCATAGAGGTTGTGCAGGGCGGTATTGGGTAGCGCCTGCAGCACCTGGTGCTGCAGCTCGGCGGGCAGCGCTTCGCCGCTGCAGATGATGTGCCGCAGGCTTTGGCCCTGGCCGGGTTGGAGCTCGGGCACAAACACCTGCAGCATCGACGGCACGAAGTGCAGGGTGGTGACCTGGTAGCGCTCGATCAGCGCCAGCAACTGTTGCGGGTCGCGGTGGGCCCCGGGCTCGGCGATGGCCAGGCGGGCACCGCTCATCAACGGCCAGAAGAACTCCCAGACCGACACGTCAAAGCCACAAGGGGTCTTCTGCAGCACAGTGTCGGCGCTCGTCAACGGGTAGGCCGCCTGCATCCACATCAACCGGTTGTACAAGGCCTCATGGCTGTTGCCGGCACCCTTGGGCTGGCCGGTGGAGCCGGAGGTGTAGATCAGGTAGGCGAGGTTGCTGCCTTGCACGTGGCTGAGGGGGGTATCGTCGTTGCCGTGCTCATCGTCCAGCAGGTCATCGAGCATCAGTTCAGGGGCAAGATTGGCGCCAAGGCCGCTGTACGCCTGCGCTGTCAGCAACAACTGGACTGCGCTGTCCTCGATCATGAAGCGCAGTCGCTCGCGCGGCAGCTCCAGGTCCAGCGGCACATAAGCGGCGCCGGCCTTGAGGATGGCCAGCAGGCCGATCACCAGTTCCAGCGAGCGCGGCATGGCGATGGCGACCAGGCTGTCGGCGCCGATGGCGTGCTGTTGCAGACGATTGGCCAGGCGATTGGCTTGCTGGTTCAGGCGCCCGTAGCTGAGCTGCTGGTTGGCGAACAGCAGCGCGCAGGCATCGGGTGTGCGCCGGGCCTGCTGCTCGATCAGTTGGCTGACCGGCTGCCACGGCGAGTAGTCCACCGCGGTGCGGTTCCAGGCGTGCAACTGCTGGTGCTGTTCGTCGCTCAGCAGTTCGATGCGGGCAACCATCTGTTGGGGCTGTTCGATCAGCGCGTCGAACACCTTGAGCAGGCGCTGCTGGTGTTCGGCCAGTGCCTGGGCGCTGTAAAGCCCGGGGTTGGCGTCGAAATCGAACTGCAGGTCCTGGCCCAGGCCGCGCTCATAGAAGAAGATGCCCAAATCGTCGGTGGTGCCGTTGGACAGGTTGCGTGCGCGGGTAGGGTGGCCGTCGAAGGCAATGGCGTAGTCAAAGGGCTCGATATTGACCAGGGTGGTGAACAGCTGCTGATGAGCCCCGTGCAGGCCCAGGTCGTTGCGCAGGTGCTCGTAGCGGTATGACTGGTGGCGCAGCAACTGGCGCATTTGCCGCGATACCTCCTGGACCAGCTCGGCCAGGCTCATGTCCGGGCGCATGCTCAGGCGCATCGGCATGGCGTTGGCGACCATGCCCGGCACCTGGCGCATGCGTGCGTTGCGCCGGGCGCTGAGCGGCACACCGATGACCATGTCCTGGTTGCCGGTGGCCCGATAGAGGTAGGCGGCGGTGGCGGCGGTGAGGATCTGCGGCAAGGTGCTGCCCAGTTCGCTGGCGCGCTGGCGCAGGGCGTCGACCCTGGCCGCGGGCAGGTGGGCGGTGCGGCGCAGCAGGCCGTCGTGGTTGAGGGTGCGCTGGCGCGCCAGGCTCATCGGCGCCGGCAGGTCGGCGAAGCGCTGCATCCAGTACTCGCGGTCACGCTGAAAGCGCTCCGACTGGCGATACTCGCTGTCTTGTTCGGCCAGTTCGCTGATCGGCAGCAAGGCGCTGGCGGCGGACACCGGCTGGCCTTCGCCGAGGGCCTGGTAGGTGTCGGCCAGGCGCCGCACCAGCAACCCGGCGCCAAAGCCGTCGAGGATGATGTGGTGCGGGCGCTGGTACCAGACAAAATGCGCCGGGCCCAGCTTGAGCAGCGCCGACATCCACAGCGGGTCGCAGCCCAGGTCGACGCGGCGCTGGATGTCGTCATGCATCCAGGCATCGGCACTGGCCCGTGGATCATCCGCCGTGCTGAAGTCGAGAAACGGCAGTTCCCCCCTGAATCGCGGGGCCAGCAGTTGCCGCGGGCCTTCGGCGCTGTCAACGAAGTTCAGCCGCACCGCTTCGGCCTCATCAGCCACTCGGCGCAGGGCGGTCATGAAGCGCTCGACGTCCACCGCGCCAAATATGTCGACGGACTCCGCCAGGTTCATGTTGGTCTGGGGTGGGGCAAGCTGGGCGTTGAACCACATGCACAGTTGGCCTGCGGTCAAGGGGTGGCCGGTTTCGCTGGTGATGTTCGAATCCATTCGAGTGTTCCTCTGTCCGGGTTTGCGCGAAATTGCAGCGTAGAGCGGCGCAAATGATCTGCAAGTGCACGCGGACGGGGGCTTTGAGAGGCAGCGCAAGGGGGCTTGGCGATGACCGGCAGAGCACTACTACAGCCGCTGTGACGGCACGATTGCGGCCTTTACCGGCAGGATGGTCGCGGTTGGCCGCAGGCTTGCACTCGCTGCCAGGCGGCTCGGCAGGGGTGGCGGGAGCATCTCGGCGAAGGCGCGGCGCCATTGGCGGCCGCCGCGAAGGGCTGAAGGCTTACAACCCGAGAGGCTCGCGCCACAGCACGTAGCGGTCCTTGCCACTGCGCTTGGCCTCGTACAACGCCTGGTCGGCCTTGACCAGGGCGTTGCTCAGGGTGTCTTCGGCGAGGATTTGCGCCAGGCCGATACTGATGGTCACCGGATGCTCGGCGACTTCGTCACGGACCCGCCGACACAGGGCGTCGATGCGCCGTTCGGCGTCGGCCTGGTTGAGCCCCCAGACGTAGATCACGAACTCTTCACCGCCCAGCCGTGCGTACTCGAATTCGCTCATCGAGGCCTTGATGTCGGCGGCGATGCGCTTGAGCACCACGTCGCCGATGTCGTGGCCGAACTGGTCGTTGACCTTCTTGAAGTTGTCGATGTCGATCATCGCCAGGTAGCGCGTGGCGGCCGCGTCCTGCTGCAGGTGTTTTTCGGCCTTGGCCATGAACGAACGGCGGTTGGGGATCTCGGTCAGGGCATCGACGTAGGCTTGCTCGAGCAGCAACTTGGCCATGTAGAAGTTGTACAGCTTGGCCCGGCGCATCTTCAGGTAGCTGTACAGGGTCAGGCCGTTGAGAAACACCGCATAGCAGACGAACATGCTGCCACGCAGCTCGAACAGGTGCATGTCCGGGACCTGGAACGGGTTGAGGTTGACCCAGGTCACCAGCATCGTCGCCAGGAACGACCACCGCCGCACCGGCAGCACCGACACGCTGTACAGCACACTCGAGGCGCCGAGCACCATCCAGGCCGGGCGCAGCGCTTGCGGCAGGCCGTCGATCACCAGGCGCACCGCCAGGGTGATCACGGCGATGAACACCAGGTTGAGCACATCGAAATGCGCCGCCTTGCGGGCGAAGCCGAGGATGATGGTGAGCATGCCCATCACCGCGATGAACAGCGCCGACAGCCAGGTCAGGCCCTGATTGCCCTGGTAGCTGACGATCAGGTCGAACAGAATCCAGATCCCCAGGCTCAGCACGAACACCAGCAAGCTGAACGACTTCAGGCTTTCGAAGTCGTGCTGGCGGAATTCTTCGCGCAGTTGCGGCGGTGCGACGTTCCTGCGCACTTGCTGTTCGATGGTCTTGTACATGGCAGCCCTGAATGCTCGAAGAAGACGGTTTCAGTGCCCGGCCAAGGGCAGTACCCCCTGGGTCCAGGGCCGGTAGCGCAACGAGAACACTGCCCGCGGATGACAGTCGCTGCGCAGCTGCGGTGGCGCTGCCACGGCAGTGAAGGGCTGGCCGGCGGCGCTGGTCTGGCGAAAGGCTTCGTTGACGATGCCGATGCTGCAGGGCAGGGCATCCTCGTAGTTGTGGCGCACCAGCGGCGCCAGGCGCCCGGTGCCGGCGCCGTCCTGCCACCAGACCTGCAGCTTGAGGCTGGCCAGCTGCTCGAGCCAGCGAGCATTGACTTGCGGGCTCAGGCGCGCGGCGCTGAAAGCGCTGATGTGCAGCGGCGCATCCAGGCGGCGATTGAAGGCCTGTAGCTGGGTGTACAGCGCCTGGCGGCGGTCGGCACTGTGAAAGTGCAGGTCGTCCAGCTCCATCGGCAGGTACCAGCCGGCCACCGGCAACTGCCAGTCCTGGCGGATCTTGCGCTGCTGGGCCAGGGAATTGCCCAGTTGCGCGCGCCAATAGGCGGCCAGGCCGGCGCCATCGAGTTCGTCGATGCGCTGGTAATAGGCGGCGTCCATGTACAGCCCCAGCACCAGCTGCAGACCTTGTTCGTGGGCCAGGCGCAGGCTGTTGGCCAGCCAGCCCCGGGCACCGCCGAAGTCGCTGTCGCCATAGGCGCTCCACTGCACGATCAGGGTTTTGCCGCCCTGGGCCGCAGTGGCTTGCCACAGCGCGCGCCACTGCGCCTCGCTCAACTGCGCGTCGCGGTTCAGCGGTTGGTAGAACAGGCGCTCGTCGGCAGTTGCCTGCAGGCTCAGGACGAACAGCATCACAGCGATCAAGCGGCGCATCAAAAGGTCAACTCCGCACCCAGCAACACGCCGTTGGCGTGTTCATAAAGATTGCCGCCCAGCGACTGCTGGTATTCGGCGCGTACTTTCAGCGAACCGCGATAGGCGTTGTAGCGGTCGTCGTCGAACCACCATTGCCAGCGCAGGCCCAGGCCGGTGCGCAGGTCCTGGCGCCAGTCGTTGCTCGGGTCCTGGCTTGAGAACTCGAGAAAACCATACGGCATCAGGGTTTGTGGCGAGGCACTGGGCAGCTTCCAGGTGTGCCCGCGCTGGTAGCGCGACAGCCATTGATGGTCGCCGGCGCGGGTCCACCAGGCGGCATCGAGGTAGAGGAAACGCTCGTCCCACTCGTCCTCGTCGACCCGCCAGTCGTTGCGCCATTTGCCCTGGTCGAGGTACGAGGCGGTGGCGCGCAGCAGCAGGTCGTTGCTCGACTCGGCATGGCCGCGCAGGTCGCCATAGTTGTCGCCGACCTTGCTCGGGCTGAGCAACTGGCCAAGGCTCAGGCCGCCGTAACGGGCATCGTCGATCTGGCGCTGGTGGTACAGCTCGGTGTACAGGTTCAGGTTGCTGGTGCCCAACGGCTTGTAGCGCAGGCCGACGCCGGTGCCCATGCTCTGCGCATAGTCGTTGCGCCCGCTGCCGCCGAACAGCACCCGGCCGTAGACCGAGAAGGTGCTGCCGTTGCGGCTCGGCTCTTCACCGAGGGCGTGGTCCCACATCGCCAGTTGCACGTTTTGCGAAGTGGCGCGGCGGTCCTGGCGGTCATCGCGAAAGTTGTCGTTGGTCGAGACGCCGGCCGGCGACCAGGTGCTGACCAGGGTGAAGCTGTCGCGCCGCGACAGCGCCTCGTGGGCGCGGCGCTGACGGTACTTGCGGGCGTCCAGGCTGCCGAACTGGTCGTCGCCATCGACCAGGTCGTGTTCGACGTCCAGCACCCGGCGCAGCTCTTTACGGGCCGCCGCGCTGTTCTCGACTTCGTCGTAGCGCCAGGCCAGGGTTTCGCCGATCCGGTAATCCTCGGGGAAGGCCTGAGCGGCGCGCTCAAGGTAGGGGATCGAGCGGGCGCGGGTTACTTGTTGTTCCGAGCCCGCCAGGCGCATGCCGTAGTCGGCGCTGTAGCGCGGCTGCTCTGGCGCCAGGCGCACGGCCTCGGCAAGCCAGGCGGTGCTCTGCGCCAGGTCGCCGTTCTGCGCGGCGGTCACCGCAGCGCCATAGTAATGGTCGGGGCGCGGTTGCTGCGCGAGGGCCTGGCGCTGGTAGTCCATGGCGTCGTGGACCTGGTAGTCGCGCTGGGCGATGGCCGCGCCCAGCGCCCAGTCATCGGCCGTTACCGGCGTTGCCTGTTTCCAATAGGTGTATGCCAGGTGAGGATTGTCGGCGTTCAGCGCACTGCGCGCGGCGGTAAGCCGGGCGTTGGCGGTCCACTCGCTGTCGGCCAGGGCTTTCCACAGCGGTTGCGCCGCGTAGGAATCGCCGGCGGCTTCCAGGGCGTAGGCCAGCGGCAGGCGGCTGCCGGTATCGCCCAGGTCTGCGGCGGCCTGGTAATAGACCACCGCTTCGCCAGGGCGCTCGGGCATGGCGCAGCGGCCCAGGGCACGCAACTGGCCGACTTCGCTGGGTGTGGCGGGGATCGCCTGGCGTACCGTGTCGCACTGCCCGCGCTCGGCCAGGCGGGCGAGCAGCAGGGCGCGGTTGGCGGCATCGACCCGCGGGATCAAGGCGGCCATTCGCCGGCTGTCGAGCGGCGCATCGTCGGCACTGTAAAGCCCGGCCAGGCGCTGCAGCAAGGGTTGTGGCAAGCGGCCCTGGCGGCGGTCGTAGGCCTGTTCGAGCAGTTGGCGCACATGCTCCTTGCGGCCCTCCTTGAGCTGCAGGAAGCTCGCTTGTTCGAGGGCCTGCAGGTCGCCGCTCTGGCGGTACAGGCGCTCCCACATCTGTGCGGAACGCGCCTCGCCACCCGGGCCCTGCAGGCGCTGGTTGAGTACCAGCCAGGCTTTGGGGTTGTCATCGGCGCGGCAGCCTTTGAGCTGCTCGCGGGCGGCCTGCGGATCGTGGCGCGACAGCCATTCGGTGGTTTCCAGGCATGGCCGGTTCAGCTCGTTGCTGAGCCGCCGTACCAGCGCGGCATCATCGCCCTGGCGCGCCAGTTCCCACAGCTGCCGACGATTGGCCGGGTCGTGCAGGTCTTGCTCGGGCAGCGACTGCAGCCAGCGCTGGGCCAGCTCGGTGTGGCCCATGGCAATTGCCCGGTTGGCCATGGCCAGGCGGGTCTGGCGGGCGATCTCGGGGGTGGGCGCCTGCTTGAGCAGTTGTTGCAGTGGCGCCTCGTCCAGGCGCTGCACGTAGGCGTTGGCCAGGCGCTGCCAGTCTTGCGCCGGCAGCTCGCCGCGCTCGGCCAGCGGCGCCAGGGCGGCGATGGTCTGGCTCCAGTTGCGCAGTTGCTCGGCCCAGTTGGCCCGGGCCAGGCGCAGGATGTTGTCGTCACCATGGGCCGGCAGGTGGTTGAGCCACTCCAGGGCCTTGGCCGCGCCACCGAACTTGGCCAGGCTCAGGCTGTAGGCCTGCCACAGGCGGATACGCTGGTTGAGGCTGCTGGTGGCGATCCAGCCCTCGACCCGGCTTGCGGCGGGTGGGTCCTGCTCGATCCAGGTCAGGCGCAGCTCCAGCAGGGCGTCGGCGTCGCTGCTGCTGGCGGCTTCGGCCAGTTGCTCGGCTTCGCGGTAGCGGCGCTGATGGGCCAGGGCCTGGATCAGCAAGGCGCGGGCTTCGCTGTTGTTGGGTACCCGCTCGAGCAGGTGGCGGGTCAGGCGTTCGACTTCTTTCCAGTTGTCGGCCTTGGCCTCGCGGTAGCTGCGTTCAAGGAAGGGGTAGCTGCGAAAGCGTTCGAAGTCGCTAAGCGGCGCGGCCAGGCCGTGCACGGTGTAGAACGACAACAACAAACTGGCCAGCGTCAGCGGCGGGCGCACACTCATGCCACCTCCCGGGTCAGGTCATAAGCGGCTTGCTGTTCTTCGAGCTGCTCGGCGAGGGCGTCTTGCAGTACCGCTTCGCTGATGATGCCGCGGGCAATCAGGTGCTCGCCCAGGGACATGTGCTCCGGGTTGAAATCGATCAAGGCCTGGTTGAACAACGTGGGGGGGACCATGCCGCGCACCTGCAACAGGGTGCCGAGCATGATTTGGTGGTGACTGACCCGCTCAAGCAACGCGGCATCGTCCTGATGCTTTTCGAGAACCGCGAGCATGTGCCGGGTCTCCTCCTTCTGCCAGGGGCTGGGGTAGTGGTAACGCAGGCCGAGGGTGACCCGGCCCTGGGGCGCCAGGCGATATTGCACCGGGCGCTTGAGTTGACGGCTGATGACCCCGAGGGACACCTGGCTGACCGGGCCTTCGCTGGCCAGGATCAATGTATCGCCGTCTTGCGCTACCGGCAGCACCCCGTAGTGCACTGCCAGGCGGCGGGGCAGCAGGGTAATCAATTTGCGCTCAAGTTTGAATGGATTTAATGGCGCCCAGGGTAAATCCAGTTGTTCGGCCAGGGTTTGCACCAGTTGCTCGCTGGTCAACAGCCCGCGCAGCAGCAGTTCGCGGCCCAGGCGCCGGCGCACCGGGCTGGTGATCAGCACTTGCAATTGCGCCTCGCTGATCAGCCCCTTGGCCACCAGGCGCTGACCCAGAGGCGTGCGTGCCGGCGCGCCGAGGGCCGGGAACTCGTGGGTGGTCTTGTCCCAGGCCACACGGCGCGAGTCGCCCATTTCCATGACCTGGCGCAGCGCCCGCAGGTTGGCGAAGAAGTTGACGAAGTTGCTCCACATCATCCGCGGCGCCGACAGCAGCCCCTCGAAGATGCCGTAGTAACGGGTGACGAAAAAGCCACGCTGGAACAGGCGGTTGATCAACAACAGGCCGTTGAGCCAGAGCAGGGTCATCAGCAGCGGGCTGTCGCTCAGAATTGACTGGAAGCGCCAGGCGTTGGGCGCCAGCATCGTCACCAGCCACATGGCGATCAGCACCAGGAACAGCAGGTTGACCAGAAAGCTCAGCAGGTAGGCGAACAAGCCGCGGCGGTCGCGCCAGAGAAAATAGTTGAGCGCGCCGGTGCGGCTCCAGCCCAGGTTGCTGGTGCCCTGGAAGACAATGCCGACAATCCACCGCGACTTTTGCCGGATCGCATGCTGCCAGTCGCGCGGGAAGTGCTCGCGCACGCAGATGACCTGGGCGAACTCTCGGCTCATGCCCCAGCGCCAGTCGCGCTTGAGGGCCAGTTGCGGGTCGCTCATCGAGTAGCGGGCGAAGATACACTTCATGCCCTTTTGCTTGAGGCGAAAACCGATGTCGTAGTCTTCGGTCAGGCTCTGCACGTCGAAGGCAATGCCGTCGCCGTCTTCGAGCAGGGCGCTGATCGCCTTGCGGCTGAAGCAGGTGCCGACCCCGGCGCTGGGCACCTGGCCGGTCAACGCTTCGCGCACGATCACGTCCTTGCCGTGGTTTTCGGCGAACTCGTCGACGTAGTGCCCGGCAGTAAAACCGCGCCACTCGGGGGCGAAGGGGTAGACCGGGATCTGGATCATGTCCTTGTTCGGCAGCAGGTAGTTGTACAGCCGCAGCTCCATGGGCGAGATCACGTCTTCGGCGTCGTGCAGGATGAAGCCGGCGAACTCGATGCGCGCGTCCTGCTCAAAGCGCAGGATCGCATCGATGATGTTGTTCAGGCAGTCGGCCTTGCTGGTCGGCCCGGGCCGCGCGCACACCACCTTGTGCACGTTGGGGTAGTGCAGGCACACGGCGTCGACGTCGGCCTGGGTCTGCGGGTCGTTGGGGTAGGTGCCGACGAAGATCTGGTAGTTTTCGTAGTCGATGGTCGAGGCTGCCAGGCGCGCCATCTCGCCGACCACACCGACCTCGTTCCAGGCCGGGACCATGATTGCCAGGGGTTTTTCCGGCACTTCGAAAAGGCGTTTTTCGTCGGCCTTCTCGTACTTGTCGTAGATGCGAAAGCGGCGAATCAGCTTGCGGCCCCAATAGACGATGTCGATGAACAGGTCATCCAGGCCGAGCAGGAACATCAAACTGGCAAGGACGATGGCCAGCAGCTTGAGGCCGAACAATACATAGGTGAAGAAATCGACCCAGGCCAGGCTCATGCCTCGTCTCGCTCAGCGGCGTTTTCCTCGAGCCAGCGGCTCAGGCGTTCGGCGATGCGTTCGCTGGCATGGCCGTCGCCGTAAGGGCTGAACACCCGGCTCATGCGTTGGTAGGCCTCGCTGTCATCGAGCAGGCGGCTGGCTTCCTTGACAATGCGTTCGGTCTGGGTGCCCACCAGCATCACCGTGCCGCCTTCGAGCACTGACGGCCGCTCGGTGACCTTGCGCAGCACCAGCAGAGGCTTGCCGAGTGCCGGCGCTTCTTCCTGGACGCCGCCCGAATCGGTGAGGATCAGGTAGGCGCGGTCCATCAGCCAGACGAAATGCTGATAGTCCTGGGGCGCCACCAGGAGGATGTTCGGCTGATGCGAGAGCAGCGCGTACACGGCTTTTTGCACCTGCGGGTTGAGGTGCACCGGGTAGACGAACTGCACGTGCGGGTAACGCAAGGCAAGTTCGGCCAGGGCCAGGCAGATGCGTTCGAAACCCTGGCCGAAGTTTTCCCGGCGATGGCCGGTAATCAGTACCAGGCGCTGGTCGTCGCGCAGTTGCGCCAGCGGCGACTCGGGCGCAGGTTTCCACTGGCTCTTGTTCAGGTGCTCGCGCATCCACAGCAGCGCATCGATCACGGTGTTGCCGGTGACTTCGATGTGCTCGAGCACCACGCCTTCGCGCAGCAGGTTGTCGCGGGCCTTGGTGGTGGGCGGGAAATGCAGGTCGGCGATCACCCCGGTCAGGCGCCGGTTGGCTTCCTCGGGCCACGGCGCCTTGAGGTTGCCGGTGCGCAGCCCTGCCTCGACGTGGCCGATGGGGATCTGCCGGTTGAACGCCGCCAGCGCGGCGATGAAACTGGTGGTGGTGTCGCCGTGCACCAGGACGATGTCGGGCTGGATGCGTGCGTAGGTGTCGTCGAGCTGTTTGAGCAATTGCTGGGACAGGCCGTTGAGGGTCTGGTTCTGGGTCATCACCTTGAGGTCTTCATCGACGCTCAGGCCAAAATCGTGCAGCACTTGCTGGAGCATTTCCCGGTGCTGGCCGGTGGAGCAGATGTTCAGCTCGATATCCGGCCACTGGCGCAACACCTGGGCCAGCGGGGCCATTTTGATCGCTTCCGGGCGTGTGCCAAACACCATCATGACTGTGTACGCCATTGTCCCGCTCCTCGTCCGTCCTTTTCTGAGAAGTTGTACGTTCTGCCGCTCTTGTAAGGTTTAGATACAAGCAGTAGAAGGCGGGGTTGTCCAATGGGCGGGTCAGCGATTGCTCAAGGCCCCAGGGAGAGTGCCAGCCAGTCGAGAAACGCCCGCAGCGCAGGTTCGCGCTCGCGCCCCGGCAACCACACGGCGCTGTACTGCGCGGCCGGCAAGCGCACCTCAGGGTGCCACGGCTGCAGCACACCCTGGCGCACACTGTCGGCCACCAGCACGTTGCTGGCCAGCACCAGCCCATAGCCGGCAGCGGCTGCCTGCAGGGCATGGTGCTCATCGTCATAGTGATGAAAACGCGCCCGTTGCAGCCAGTCTTCACACCCGGCCAGGGCGCACCAGCGGGCCCAGTCGATGACTACGCCACTGACCGAAGTCCACGGCACTTCAAGCATCGACAGCGGCAGATTGGCAGGCGGCGGCTGCCAACCGGGCGGGGTGTATACCGAGAAATGCTCGGCCAGCAATGGCAACCGCTGCAACGCCGGATCAGGATTGAATTCGGCACGCAAGGCCAGGTCGAAACGGTGCTCGCGCTGCAGGTCGACCACCTCGTTGCCGGTCAGCACCCGCACCTGGATGTCGGCATGGCGGCGATGGAAATCGCCCAGCCGCGGGATCAGCCATGCACTGGCGAAGGCCGCGGTGGTGGTCAGGGTCAGTTGCTGGCGATCACAGGGCGGTTGCAGGTCGTCAAGACTTTGCTGCAGGTTGGCCAGGCCCTGGTGCACCTGCAGGTACAGGCGCTCGCCGGCGTCGCTGAGCCTGACACCCTGGCGGCTGCGCTCGAACAGCAGCAGGCCCAGCTGCGATTCCAGGCGTTTGATCTGGTGCGAAACCGCCGCAGGCGTGACTGCCAGTTCGTCGCTGGCAGCCTTGAAGCCGCCCAGGCGGGCCGCCGATTCGAAGGTGCGCAGGGCAGTCAGGGGCAGTTTGCCGAACACGGTGCTCAAGCCAATTGAGGGAGGCTCAATTTAGCTCAATTGAAGCATCGCCTCAACGCCGCTAGGGTGGGGCTTCATTGACGTTCAGGGAGGCAGATATGCAAGGCAAGTCGCGCAAGGTCGTCCAGGCCATTCTCTACGAAACCATCGCCGTGCTGTGCGTGGCGCCGGCGCTGTCCTGGGCCTTCGATGCCGGCATGGCCCACTCCACGGTGCTGTCGCTGATTCTGTCGGCGCTGGCCCTGGCCTGGAACATGTTCTACAACTGGGCGTTCGAGCATTGGGAAGCCCGCCAGGCCCAGCGCCAGCGCACCCTGTGGCGGCGGTTTCTCCACGCCCTGGGCTTTGAAGGCGGGCTGGTGCTGATCCTCTTGCCGGTGGTCGCCGGCTGGCTGCAGATCAGCCTGTGGCAGGCGCTGCTGACCAACCTTGCGCTGTTCGCATTCTTCTTTGTCTATGCCTTCGTGTTCCAGTGGGCCTTCGACCGGGTGTTCGATGTGCCCGATTCTGCCCGCGAGCCTGCTTGACTTTGCCTGGGCGGCTGCGCTAGTTTCGCTGGCATGAACACATTCCTGCAGTCGCCTCAGCACAGCATTATTACCGCCATTATCGTTTTGGCGGGCTAGCTGGCACTTGCACCGAACCCGCCCTGGAGGCGGGTTCTCTCTCTCTCTCCTGGGCACTTTAAAAAAACCAGGAGTCACCGATGACCAGCCTTGCCGTTAGCCCCCGCACACCTGCCGCGCCGCTGAACCTGCTGTCTGACTACGTGCGGCGCATTCTTGCGGCGCCGGTGTACGACCTGGCGATCGAAACGCCCCTGCAAGCGGCGCCGGCGCTGTCGCGCAGCCTTGGCAACCAGGTGTTGCTCAAGCGCGAAGACCTGCAGCCGACCTTTTCCTTCAAGATCCGCGGCGCCTACACCCGTCTCAGCCGCCTGAGCCCGGCCCAGCGCCAGCGCGGGGTGATCACCGCGTCCGCCGGCAACCACGCCCAGGGCGTGGCCTTGGCCGCCCGCGAACTGGGCATGCGCGCCACTATCGTGATGCCGACCACCACCCCGGAGCTCAAGGTCGAAGGCGTGCGTTCGCGCGGCGGCCAGGTGGTGCTGCACGGCGAAAGCTTCCCCCACGCCCTGGCCCATGCGCTGAAATTGGCCGATAGCGAAGGCGCGACCTTCGTGCCGCCGTTCGACGACCCCGACGTGATCGCCGGTCAAGGCACGGTGGCCATGGAGATCCTCCGTCAGCAACCCGGCGCGCTGGATGCGATCTTCGTTCCGGTCGGTGGCGGCGGCCTGATCGCCGGCATCGCCGCCTACGTCAAGTACCTGCGCCCCGAGGTCAAGGTGATCGGCGTCGAGCCGCAGGACTCGAACTGCCTGCAAGCGGCCATGGCCGCCGGCGAGCGGGTGGTGCTGGCCCAGGTCGGCAGCTTTGCCGAAGGCGTGGCGGTGGCGCAGATCGGCGCCCATTGCTTCGAGTTGTGCCGCCACTATGTCGATGAGGTCATCACCGTCAGCAGCGACGAGCTGTGCGCGGCGATCAAGGACATCTACGACGACACCCGCTCGATCACCGAACCTTCCGGCGCTTTGGCCGTGGCCGGGATCAAGAAGTACGTGGCCCGCGAAGGCGCCCAGGGTCAGACCCTGGTGGCGATCGACTCCGGTGCCAACGTCAATTTCGACCGCCTGCGCCATGTTGCCGAGCGCGCCGAACTGGGCGAGCAGCGCGAAGCGATCATCGCCGTAACCATCCCCGAGCAGCCGGGCAGTTTCCGCGCCTTTTGCCAGGCCCTGGGCAAGCGCCAGATCACCGAGTTCAACTACCGCTACTACCCCGGCAAGGAGGCGCGGCTGTTCGTTGGCGTGCAGACCCATCCGCAGACCGACCCGCGCGACCAGTTGCTGGCCAGCCTGCGCGAACAGGGCTACAGCGTGCTCGACCTGACCGACAACGAACTGGCCAAGGCCCACGTGCGCCACACCGTGGGCGGGCATGCCGGGCCTGGGGCGGACGAGCGCGTGCTGCGCTTTGAATTCCCCGAGCGTCCGGGGGCCTTGCTGGGCTTTCTCGAGTGCCTGGGCAAGCGCTGGAACATCAGCCTGTTCCACTACCGCAACCACGGCGCCGCCGAAGCGCGGGTGTTTGCCGCCCTGGAAGTGCCGCAGGACGAACAGGCCGGCCTGCCCGCAGCGCTGGACGCCATGGGCTACCGCTACTGGGACGAAAGCGACAACCCGGCCTACCGGCTGTTCCTCGGCTGACTCAGATCAACACGGGGCAGGGCAGACAGGCGGATCCTCATGGCAAAGGAACATTGCATGAGGATTTCGCCATGAGCAGCACGTTTTTCATCCCCGCCGTCAACATCATGGGCATCGATTGCCTCGAAGAGGCGATGGCTGCCATTGCCGGATACGGCCTGCGCAAGGCCCTGATCGTCACCGACGCGGGCCTGGCCAAGGCCGGGATCGCCGAGCGCATTGCCGAAATGCTGGCGATGCGCGACATCGACTCGGCGATCTTCGATGGCGCCAAGCCCAACCCGAGCATTGCCAACGTCGAGCAGGGCCTGGCGCTGTTGCAGCGCGAGCGTTGCGACTGCGTGATTTCCCTGGGCGGCGGCTCGCCCCATGACTGCGCCAAGGGCATTGCCCTGTGCGCCACCAACGGCGGGCATATCCGTGATTACGAAGGGGTGGACCAGTCGGCCAAGCCGCAACTGCCGCTGATTGCCATCAACACCACCGCCGGCACCGCCAGTGAGATGACCCGCTTCTGCATCATCACCGACGAAGCGCGCCACGTGAAAATGGCCATTGTCGACCGCAACGTCACGCCGCTGCTGTCGGTCAACGACCCGGCGCTGATGGTCGGCATGCCCAAGGGCTTGACCGCGGCCACCGGCATGGATGCCCTGACCCACGCCATCGAGGCCTACGTTTCCACTGCCGCCACGCCGATCACCGACGCCTGCGCGATCAAGGCCATCGAGCTGATCAGCGACAACCTGCGCCAGGCCGTGGCCGACGGCAGCGACCTCAAGGCCCGGGAAAACATGGCCTACGCCCAGTTCCTCGCCGGCATGGCGTTCAACAACGCCTCGCTGGGTTACGTGCATGCCATGGCCCACCAGCTCGGCGGTTTTTATGACTTGCCCCATGGCGTGTGCAACGCGGTGCTGCTGCCCCATGTGCAGCGCTTCAACGCCAGCGTCAGCGCCGCGCGCCTGCGCGATGTGGCCAAGGCCATGGGCGTGGATGTCAGCGCCATGAGTGCCGAGCAGGGCAGCGATGCCGCCCTGGCGGCGATCGAGCAGCTGTCGCGGGCCATTGATATTGCGCCGGGGCTGGCGGTGCTGGGGGCCAAGGAGGCCGATATTCCGACCCTGGCGGCCAATGCCCTGAAGGATGCCTGCGGTCTGACCAACCCGCGGGTGGCCAGTCAGACGGAGATCGAGGCGATCTTTAAAGCAGCCTTTTAACAGCCTCGCGGGGCAAGCCCGCTCCTACAGTGCAGGAGCGGGCTTGCCCCGCGATGAGGCCCTCAAACCACCAACGACAGCAGCATGATAAAGATGATGCCGACCACCGAGAGGATGGTCTCCATCATGCTCCAGGTCTTGAAGGTCTCGGCCACGGTCATGTTGAAGTACTGTTTCACCAGCCAGAAGCCGGCATCGTTGACGTGCGACAAAATCAACGAGCCGGCGCCGGTCGCCAATACCAGCAGTTCACGGTTGACCCCCGGCATCATGCCGATCACTGGCGCAACGATGCCCGCGCCGGTAATGGTCGCCACCGTCGCGGAACCGGTGGCGATACGAATCACCGCCGCCACCAGCCAGGCCAGCATGATCGGCGAAATCTGTGCCTGCACGGCCATCTGCCCGATCACATTACCCACCCCGGTATCGACCAGCATCTGCTTGAAGCCACCGCCGGCACCGACGATCAGGATGATCGCCGCCGTCGGCGCCAGGCTCTGGTCAAGCAGCTTCATGATCTGCTGGCGGGAGAACCCGCGCGCCGCGCCAAAGGTGTAGAACGCCAGCAGCAAGGCGGCAAGCAGGGCGCTGATCGGGTGGCCGATCAGGTCCATCCATTGGCGCACGATGTGCTCGGCCGGTAGCACCACGTCGGCGAAGGTTTTCAGCAGCATCAGGAACACCGGCAGCAGCACGGTGATCAGGGTGATGCTGAAGCTGGGCAGGTTCTGCTGGTCGGACTCGCGGGCGATCTGCTCCATCAGCTCCTTGTTGGGGTTGCCCGGGATGTATTTGGAGATGAAGTTGCCGTACAGGGGACCGGCAATGATCGCCGTGGGCAGGGCGACGATCAGCCCGTAGAAAATGGTTTTGCCGATGTCGGCGTTGAAAATGCCGATCGCCAGCAGCGGCCCCGGGTGCGGCGGCACCAGGCCGTGGACCACCGACAAGCCGGCCAGCAGCGGAATGCCGATCTTGATCAACGACACCCCGGAGCGCCGGGCGACGATGAACACCAGCGGGATCAACAGCACGAAGCCGATCTCGAAGAACAGCGGAATGCCCACCAGGAAAGCGGCGAACATCATCGCCCAGTGCACCTTCTGTTTACCGAAGGCGCGGATCAGTGTCTGGGCGATCTGGTCGGCGCCGCCGGAGTCGGCCATCAGCTTGCCGAGCATGGTGCCCAGGGCCAGGACGATGCCGACAAAACCCAGCACGCCACCGAAGCCGTCCTGGAATGATTTCATCACCTTGGCCACCGGCATGCCCGAGGTCAGGCCGAGAAAACCGGCCGCCAGGGTCAGGGCGACAAAGGGGTGGACCTTGAAGTGAGTGATCAGCAGCACCAGGCCGATGATGGTGACCACCGCATCGAGCAGCAGGTAGGTATCAGTTGCCAAACCAAACATGGTTCAGTGCCTCGTATTGTCATTGTTGTGGGCGGAACTATTACAGCGTTTACGGGTCGAGACAGCGCTATCTTTGGTGAGCCGAAAAAACAGCCAGGGTCAGGCCGTTCGCGCCAGCAGCGGTTCACCGCAGGGCTTTAGCCACTGGTCTACCTCGATGGCCAGCTTGTCCACCGCCAGGGTGGCGTCCAGCGCCAGGGTCAGCGGCTCGCTGTTGGGCCGTTCGAGGGCGGCGAACTGGCTGTCGATCAGGCTGGCGGGCATGAAGTGGCCGGGGCGGGCGAGCACGCGGCGGCTGGCTTCAGCGGGGGTGAGATCGAGAAACACGAAGCCCAGGTCCGGCACGGCATGGCGCAGGGCATCGCGGTAGCGCTTCTTCAGCGCCGAGCAGGTGAGGATCGGACGCTCGCCGGCCTTCAGGCACGCTTGCAGTTCCTCGCCCAGGCGAATCAGCCAACCGGCACGGTCGTCGTCGTCCAGGGGGATGCCGGCACTCATTTTCTGGATATTGGCAGCGGGGTGGAAGTCGTCGCCTTCGATCAGGCGACCGCCGCTCAGGCCTGCAATGGCGGCACCGACGTAGCTCTTGCCACAGCCAGCGACGCCCATGACCACAATCGCGGAGAGGGGTGGGTTCATCGGTACCTCCTGCAGGGCAAGATAGCGCTATCTTGAAGCGAGACGGCTAACGTCTCGGGCGCTTCCCACCCAGATGTTATTGATTTTGTAAAAGCAGTCTGGATGCTCATTCCTGGCCTCATGCAGTTTTGCATTGCCTGTGGTCTGAGACAGCGCTACCTTAGTGCCCGTTCCCCATTCTTTGCAAGTCGAAAATAAAACCCCTCATGACCCGCATTGGCTCTCGTACTACCGGTCGTCCCACCCTGGCGGAAGTTGCCAGGCTTTCCGGGGTTTCCCCGATCACCGCTTCGCGGGCACTGCGCGGGGTCAGCACGGTTGCCCCCGCGCTTGTGGAAAAGGTCCAGGTCGCCGCCGCCAGCCTCGGCTATGTGGCCAACCCGGCTGCGCGGGCACTGGCCTCCAAGCAGAGCCAGTCGATTGTGGTGTTGATCCCGTCGCTGTCCAACCACCTGTTCATCGACACCCTCGAAGCCATTCACGATGTTATGCGCCCTCGCGGTCTTGAAGTGCTGATCGGCAACTATCACTACGATATCGCCGAAGAAGAAAACCTGATCCGCAACTACCTGGCTTATCAGCCGCGCGGCATCCTGCTCACCGGTTTTGACCGCAGCGACGCCGCCAAGCAGATGCTCGCCGCCAGCGGCGTGCCGTGCGTACACATGATGGAGCTGGGCGGCGAAGGCCAGGCCATGTCGGTAGGGTTTTCCCAACAGGAAGCGGGAAGGGCGGCGGCGCGCCATCTGCTCGAGCGCGGTTGCAAGCGCCCGGGCTTTATTGCCGCGCAACTTGACCCACGGGTGATGCAGCGCGCCGAAGGCTTTCGCCTGGCCCTGGCCGAAGCCGGCCTGGATGCCCACGGCCGCGAGCTGCTGGCACCACAACCTTCATCGATCGGCCTGGGCGGCGAGCTGTTTGCCCAGCTGCTGCAGCGCCATGCCGATGTCGATGGCATTTTCTTCTGCAACGACGACCTGGCCCAGGGGGCGATTCTTGAAGCCTTGCGCCAGGGCATCAAGGTGCCGCAGCAGGTGGCCATGGTCGGTTTCAACGACCTGCCGGCTTCGGCGCACATGGTTCCGCGCCTGACCTCGATCCGCACCCCGCGCGCGGCCATTGGCCGTTGCGCCGCGCAGGCGCTGTTGGGCCTGCTTGATGGCAAGCGCAGTCAGTTGCAGTGCCAGGATCTGGGCTTCGAACTGATGGTTCGCGAAAGCAGCTGAAACCGCCAGTCGGCGGGCGCTGCAAGGTGATGTCAGAGTGCTTGCACGGTGCCAATCGCCATCTATGCTCAGCAAATCCCGAGCATGGAGTGTTACAAAATGTTTGATTTGCATCGTAAGTCCGATCTGGCTGAAATCGAGCGTTGCACCCAGGCCCTGGGCCAGATGACTGCCAAGTTGGCGGCGGTCAGCCGCTCGATGGCGATGATCGAGTTCAGCCCCGACGGGATCATCCTCGACGCCAACGAAAACTTCTGCAAGACCATGGGCTACGGCGTCGAAGAGATCCGTGGCAAGCATCACCGCCTGTTCTGCGACGAAGCCTTCGGCAAAAGCGAGGAATACCGCCAGCTGTGGCGTGACCTGAACCGTGGCGAGCCGCGCAGCGGCACCTTCGCCCGGATCGACAAGCGCGGCCGCGAAGTCTGGCTCGAAGCCAGCTACATGCCGGTGCTTGGCGCCCAGCAGCAGGTCACCAGCGTCATCAAGGTCGCTTCCGATATCACTCAGCGGGTGCAGCACGAGCACGAGACCGAGAGCCTGATCAACGCCATCAGCCGCTCGATGGCAATGATCGAGTTCACCCCGGATGGCAAGGTCATCGACGCCAACCAGAACTTCCTCAATACCATGCACTACCGCCTCGACGAGGTGGTGGGCAAGCACCACAGCCTGTTCTGCCACAAAAGCGAAAGCGAGTCGGCGGCCTACAAAGCCTTCTGGGCCTCGCTCAACCGTGGCGAGTACCATTCCCACCGATTCGAGCGGGTCAACAAGCTCGGGCAGATGGTTTACCTCGAAGCCTCCTACAACCCGATCTTCGACACCCGCGGGCGCCTGTACAAGGTGGTCAAGTTCGCCAGCGACATCACCCGCCAGGTCAGCACCCAGCAGACCGCCGCCGAGTCGGCCCATGCCACTTCGGTGCAGAACGACGCCTGCGCGCGCAAAGGCTCGCAGGTGGTGCAGCAAACCGTGCAGGTGATCGAGGAAATCTCCCAGGACCTCAACGCCGCCGCGCGCAGTATCGATGCCGTGAGCAAACAGTCGGAACTGATCGGGCAGATCGTCCAGACCATCCGCAGCATCGCCGACCAGACCAACCTGCTGGCCCTCAACGCGGCCATTGAAGCGGCGCGCGCTGGCGAGCACGGACGCGGTTTTGCGGTGGTCGCCGATGAGGTGCGTAACCTGGCGGCGCGCACCAGCAAGGCGACCCTGGAGATCGTCGAAGTGGTGCGCCAGAACCACGACCTGTCGTTGACTGCCGTGGCCAGCATGCAGTCGAGCCTGAGCCGCACGGGCCTTGGCGTGGAGCTGGCCAACGAAGCCGGTGAGGTGATTCTGGAAATTCAGCAGGGCTCGCAGCATGTGGTCGATGCGATCAGCCAGATCAACTCGACCTTGCAGTTGCACTGACGCGCTGATTGAGCTCGGTCTCGAGGGTCTGCAGGCTCAGTTCCAGGGCCCTGGCCAGGGCCTGCAGGTGCTCGATACCGGCGTCGCCGACACAGGCTTGCTCAAGCGCTTCGCAGCGCTGCACCACGCCCCGCGCCTTGAGCATCTTGGCGCCGCCCTTGATCCGGTGAGCCAGGCTGCGCAAGGCATCGCGGCTGGGCGTCGGGCCGAGGGCGCGCAGGGCCTTGAGGTCGTCGCCGTTGCTCTGGGCCAGTTCCCGTAGCAGGCGTTCGACCAGTTGCGGGTCGCCCAGGGTCAGGTACCTGAGGTTGTCGACCTCGAAGCCGCTGGCATGTGCTTCAAGGTTATCGCTTGCCACTACCGGCGCAGCCGGGCTGTCGATGCCGGTCAGGTGACGGCGCAGTTCATTGAGACCGATCGGCTTGAACAGGCAATCGTTCATGCCGCTGGCCAGGCAACGCTCGCGCTCTTCGGCCTGGGCGTTGGCGGTCAGGCCGAGGATCAGGCAGGGCTGGCGTTGCTGTTGCTGCTCCTCATTGCGCAGACGCCGTGCCAGTTGATGGCCGTCCATGCCGGGCATATGGCAATCAGTGATGACTACCTCGAACTGCCCCTGCAGCCACAACCCCAGCGCCGCCTGGCCATCGCCGGCCTGGCTGACCTGATGGCCGAGCACGCTCAACTGGCGCTCAAGCAGCATCAGGTTGGCCGGGTAGTCGTCCACCACCAGGATGTTCAAGGCCTGCGTGGCTGGCGCTTGCTCGATCGGCGCCACCGGGGCGTGCACCACCGTCGCCAGCGCCAGTTGCAATTCGATATCGACGCGGGTGCCGCGGCCCGGGCTGCTGCTCAGGCTCAGGCGGCCGCCCATCAGCTCGCACAGGGTGCGGCTGATCACCAGGCCCAGGCCGGTGCCCTGGCGCGCGGGTTGCTCGCCCACCTGGGCGAAGTTGTGGAACAAGTGCGCCTGGTCTGCAGCGCTGATGCCGATGCCGCTGTCTT
This sequence comes from Pseudomonas sp. SORT22, assembly GCF_018417635.1. NCBI lineage: Bacteria > Pseudomonadati > Pseudomonadota > Gammaproteobacteria > Pseudomonadales > Pseudomonadaceae > Pseudomonas > Pseudomonas sp. SORT22. The sequence goes on along the minus strand of NZ_CP071007.1, from coordinate 3,341,213 downwards.
GCACGCTCAGCAGCACCCGACGCAGTTGCCCGGGTTGCGCCGGGCCGTAGCGCAGGGTGACTTGCACCTGGCCCTGCTCGGTGAACTTCAGGGCATTGCCCAGCAGGTTCGACAGCACTTGCTTGAGCCGCAGCGGGTCGACCATGAGGCCTTCGTCGAGGGTCTGCAGGTCGGTGACCAAGGCCAGGCCCTTGAGCCGCGCATTGCCCTCGAACACGCGCACGGTGGCGGCGACCAGGGCAGTCAGGTCGGTCGCTTCGGCGTTCAGTTGCATGTGCCCGGACTCGATGCGGGCGATGTCGAGAATGTCGCCGATCAGCGCCAGCAGGCCGTTGGCCGAGTCGAAGGCGACCTGCAGCGACGCACGGTCGGCGCGGCCCTGTTCGGCGTCCTTGACCGCAAGCTCGAGCAGGCCGATCACCGCGTTCATCGGCGTGCGGATTTCATGGCTCATGGTCGCCAGAAAGGTGCTTTTGGCGCGGCTGGCATCGTCGGCCTGGTCCTTGGCCAGGCGCAGCTCTTCGAGCAGGCGTTTGCTGAAGCCCAGCTCATGCTGCAATGCCTGCTGGGCTTCGCTGCGCTGGCGGATAAGGCTGCGCAGGTAGCGGTTCCAGAACACCACGCAGGCGATCAGCAGGCTGGCGACGATGAGGATCTGTACGATCAGCGAGCGGTAGTTGTACCAGGGGCTGTCGCTGATCAAGGCGTTGGTGCGCCAGCGGTTGGTCAGCTTCGCCAGTTCGTCGGGCGGGATGCTGAGCAGGGCTTTGTCGATGATGGCGTGGAGTTCGGTGGCCGGCAAAGCCGTGGCAAACGAGGAGGTAATCGGTTGATCGCCGTACAGTGAGGCGATGCGCAGGCGATCCTTGAACAGCCGGCTGATGAAGTAGGCGGCGTTGATACGCGAGCTCAGCACCAGATCGACGCGCTTTTGCGCCAGCGCCTCCATCAATGCGAGCGGGTTATCGACCTCGATCAGCGTCAGCGACGGGTAGCGCTCCCGTAGTTGGGGCTTCAAGGGTGAATCGCGGATCACCGCCAGGCGTTTACCCTGCAACTGCTCCGGCGTTTGCCCGTCGTCGCTGTCAACCCGGCTGACCAGCACCCAGGGATCGACCAGATAGGGCCGGGTGAAGTTGACCTGCCTGGCGCGGTCGGGGCTATAGACCAGGGTCCCGGCCAGGTCGGCTTTGCCCTGTTGCAACAACGTGATCGCGGCGGCGCCGGCATCGGCTTCGACGAACTCGAATTTCAGCCCCGTGCGCAGGCTGATCTGCTCCAGCACATCGGCGGTAATGCCACGGACCTGCTGCTGGTCATCGTAGAAGTTCAAGGGTGCAAAGTACTTGTTGACCAGCACTCGCACAATCGGGTGCTGTGCGATCCAGCGGCGCTCCTCGGCGGTCAATACCAGCACATCGCGATCCAGCAGCATGCTGGTACTGCCGCTGCTCCAGCGGCGCAGGATGTTCAGCCGCTCGGTTTCGCTGGTGACCGCCAGTGACTGGTTGAGCAAGCGCAGCAATCGGTCGTTGCCACGAGCCAGGGCAAAGGCGAAGGTTTCGCGCTCGTGCCTGACGAAGTGCGAGATCTGCACACTTTCCTGAAAGCTCTTGCCGATCAGGTAGTCACTGCTGATGGCATCGCCAACAAAGGCGTCGGCCTGTCCCAGCGACACTGCCGACAAGCCGGCCATGGTCGAGGAGTACAGCTGCAGGTGGGCTTTGGGAAACAGGTGCTGGACTTCTTCATCCGGCAGGTAGTGATCGACCATGGCCAGGCGCAGCCCGTCCAGCTCGTCATCGACGGCGCGGGTTTTGCCCTGGGGCGTGACGATCACCGGCAGGTCGTCGGCATAGGGTTGGCTGAGCACCAGTTGCGCATCGGCGGCTTCAAAGCCATTGGAACTGCCGAGCAGGTCGATGGCCCCGGTGTGCAGGGCAGTGATTGCCTGTTGACGGCTGTTGTAGCGGCGAACCTCTACCCGGATGCCCAGCAGCTCGCTGATCAGCCCGGCGTAGTCGGCGGTCAGGCCTTCGTATTCGTTCTGGCTGACGTTGATATCAAAAGGCGGGTAGTCCGGGCGCGAGGTTCCCAGGCGCAGCACGGCTTTTTCCTTCAGCCAGCGCCGGTCATCTGCTGACAGGGCGACGCCTTCGCCGCCGACCACCGAACGCGCCAGTAATGTACGTGGCTCGCCGGGCTCATCGGCCAGGCTGCTGTCGAGCAGCAACAGCGGCAGGCAGCCCAGCACCAGGGCCAGCAGAGCAGGGCGGATGTTCATGACGGGCTCAGATCACCTGGTTACGAGTGGCCAGAGCCATTAACTCGACGAAAGATCCTACCTGAAGTTTCTCCATGATCCGGCTTTTGTAGGTGCTGATGGTTTTCGGGCTCAGCAGCATGCGTTCGCCGATCTCGTTGTTCGACAGCCCGGCCGCGAGCATGCGCAGCACTTCCATCTCGCGGTGCGACAGGCTGCCCAGGCGTTCTTCTTCAGAACCCAGCGGGCCACGGTTGGCCGACATGTCGGGGAAGGTCGAGTAGCCTTTGACCATGGCTTTCAAGGCGAATACCAGCGCCTCCAGGTCCTCGTCCTTGTGCACGAAGGCGGAGCTGCCGGCATCCAGGCAGCGACGGGCGAACAAACTGGCCGGTTGCCCGGTGAGGACCATGATTTTCGGGGTTTTTTCCAGCAGGTGCAGGCGCTTGATCACGCTCAGGCCATCGAGCCCGGGCAGGCCGATATCAAGGATGACCACATCGGGGCGCAGTTCGCGGGCCATCTGCACGGCGGCCACGCCGTCACCGGTTTCACCGACTATTTCGTAGCGGTCACGCTCGAGCAGCATACGCACCGCAAGACGAATCGTGGGGTGATCATCGACGATGAGTACCGAAGGCATTGGCACAACTCCTTGACGAAAAGGGTAAGCCGTTTCCTGAATCATTCAGGAAGACGAGTCGGGCCGGAGCCGGCGAGCCGCCAACGATACGTCGAATCAGGTTGCAAGAGTATGGGAAGTATAGAGGCGTTGAAAATAGTGGTAGGAATTGTCGAAAATTCCTACGCACTTGAGTTGTGGCTTGTCGGGGTGAATGACTCGGCCTGAGACCTGCGAGGCCAGCTTCCACCCCCCACTCACTCCATCAGAACGACGTGGTAAACGAGGCGAAGTACGCCCGGCCCGCTTCGTTATAGGTCAGTGCCCCGGCTTCATCGGAGTTGCCCTCGCGGTACAGGCGCTTGTCGAACAGGTTGTTGACGCCCACGCGCATGCTCAGGTTCTTGGTGAACTCGTAACCGCTGCTGATGCCGACAATGCCGTAGGGGTCGACGTCCTTCTGCACCTTCTTGTCCAGGGTTTCATTGGCCCGGGCGTTGTAGGTTGGCGCTTCCTGCTTGCCGTAGTAGGTGCCGTTGAGCTGGAACGACAGCTTGTCGGTGACATTCCAGTCCAGGGTCGAGTTGACCGTGTACTCGGGGATGATGCTCAGCGGCTCGCCGGTTTTCTTGTCCTTGGACTCGATCATGTAGGTGAAGTTGGTGTTCCAGTCCAGCGCCGGAGTCAGCTCGACGAACAGGTTGCCCTCAACCCCTTGCACCACGGCCTTGCCGGTGTTTTCCCAGCGCAGGATGCGCCGGCCGTTGGGCAGGCGGAACAAGGTCTGGTTGCCGGCTTCGATCTTGTTCTTGTAGTCGTTACGGAAGTAGGTGGCGCTGGTGCGCCAGGTGCCTTTGTCGTAGGCCAGGCCCAGTTCCTTGTTGACGCTGGTTTCCGGGTCGAGGTTGGCGTTGCCCAGCAGGTAGCAGCCGCCGTTGTTGACTTCACCGGAGTTGCAGCCCGTACCGCGGCTGTACAGCAGGTAGTTGGGGTTGGCCTGGTACAGGTTGGGGGTCTTGTAGGCGCGGGCGATGCCGCCCTTGATGCTCAGGGCCTCGGTGATCTGGTGCGAGGCGTTCAGGCTCGGGCTCCAGTTGTCGCCGTAGTCTTCGTGGTGGTCCAGGCGCAGGCCGGGGGTGACGATGGTGTTTTCACCGACTTCGATGTTGTCCTCGGCGTACAAGGCAAAGCTGCGCGCGGTGGATTTGGTCTGGGTGCGGTCAAAGCCCGGTAGCTCGGCACCCGGGTCATAGCTTTGCGGGCGCAGCGAACCCGGGTCGTTGAGCGACTCGTAGAGGTACTCGCCGCCCAGGGTCAGCACCTGCTCCAGGCCCATGCTCAGCGGCAGGTTGACCTCGCCGGTGGCGCGGGTGTTGCGCAGGCGCGACTCGAAGCGCCCGGCACCGCCCGATGGCGCGCCTTCGCCCCAGCCGGCCAGGCCTTCGTTGAGACGCTCGTTGCGGGTCAGGTCGTAGGACAGCGAGGCGGTCGAGGTGCCCCAGTCGTAGTCGCCACGGTGGGTCAGGGCAAAGCTTGAGCGCTGCATGACGTTGGTTTCCTTGCCCACCTGGCTCTCGACGAACTCGCCGCCGGCGTTGAGCATGGTGTCGCCGGCAAAGATGTTGCCCTGGCGGCTGTAGCTGGACTCCAGGTCGACGGTGTTGGCCGGGTCGATCTTCCAGCTCAGCAGGCCGTTGATGTCCTTGTTGCGCACACCTTCGCGGCCGGCCATCAGCGATTCTTCATAGGCCTGGTGCGCCGAGTTGATCTTCATGTCGTCGGCGTCGGTCTTGTTCAGGTTGCCGTAAACGCGAAAGATCAGGCTGTCGGTGAGCGGCCCGCTGAGGCTGAAGTTGACCCGCTTGCCGGTGCCTTCGGAGTCGTCCTCGGGGAGCATGGTGTAGAGGGTCATCGAGCCGCGCAGGTCCTGGGTCGGGCGCTTGGTGATGATGTTGACCACACCACCCATGGCACCCGAGCCGTAGCGTGCGGCGGCCGGGCCGCGGAGGATCTCGATGCGTTCGACTTCTTCGGCCGGCACCCAGTTGGTTTCGCCGCGGGTGTCGCGGTCGCCGCTCCAGCCGTAGCGCACGGCGTTGCGCGAGGTCGACGGCTTGCCATCGATGAGGATCAGGGTGTTTTCCGGGCCCATGCCGCGCAGGTCGATCTGGCGGTTGTTGCCACGCGCGCCGCTGCTGCTGTTGCCGGTGAGGTTGACCCCCGGTTCGCGGCGGATGATGTCGGAAAGATCGTTGACCGGCGGACGCTTCTTGATGTCTTCAGCGGTGATGATCGACACGCCTGGCGCTTGCTTGAGCTCCTCTTCGGCGGTGCCCAGCACCCGGGTGTTCTCCAGCTCGATCGCCTGCCGGCTGCCGTCCACTGGCAGGTCGGTGGGCTGCACCTGGACTTCATCCGGTTGCAGCTCCAGGGGCGCTGCGGCCAGTGCCGTGGAACCCAGGGTGGCCAGCAAGGCAATGCTCAAGCGGCTGAGGTTGAAGCGCGACACCATGTCAGATCTCTCCTGAAACAAAGGGTGAACGGCCTGGACGGAAGGGCCGGGCCGTTCGGGAAGTCGAGAATGATAAGAATTACCATTCGCGTGTAAACCCTTAAGGAGAAAAATAAAATATTAACGAAGCAGGGCGGTAAAACCCTGCTACGGCGATTCCGACAGATTAATGGCAAAAGGCCTTTAGAACTGTAGGGATGCTGCCAGGCTTGAGGTGCGGCCGGGTGCTGGCATCATGCTTTGCGACATGGGGTCGAGGTAGTACTGGTCGGTAAAGTTGTAAACATTGAAACTGACCTTGAGTTCATCGCTGACCTGGTAGTCGGCGAAAAAATCATAGATGCGCGCTTCCAGGTAGTGCTGCTGCGGTGTGGTGGTGCCTACGTGCCAGCTTTTGTCCAGCACGTACATCGGCCCGCTGGTGTAGCGCATGCGTATGCCACTGGCCAGTTTCTGCTCGAAGGCCTTGGCCCCCAGCACCAGGTTGACGCTGTAGCGCGGCGGGTTCTGGGTGTTGGTGTAGGAACCCTGGAAACCGCCGGTGGTGCAGTCCGGCGTTTCGCTCTTGCCGCCGTCGCGCAGGGCCTGGGCAAAGGCGCGGTCGCAGGTTTCGGCCTTGATGTTGTAGACGTACGAGGCGTCGGCGAACCACCAGGCGCTGTCGTAGTGGCTTTGCAGCTCGATGCCCTGGGTGGTGAAGCTGTCGACGTTGCGGATCTTCAGCTCGCCGTTGAAACCGGGGCGGCCCTTGGGGTTGTAGCGGTAGTTGCGGGTGACCATGTCATCGATGGTGTTGTGAAAGTAGGCCAGCTTGAACCCGGCCTGGTCGTTGTCCAGCAGCAGGTTGCTGCCCTTGAACGATGCGCCGACCTCGAAGGTTTTCATTCGCTCCGGGCGCAAGTCGTAGTTCGGTTCTGCCGACCAGCTGCCCAGGGTGGTCTCGAACAGCGACGGCATGCGCATGCCCTGGTTGTACAGGGCATACGCCATGACATTGGGGGTAAAGGCATAGCTGACGCTGTAGGCCGGGGCGAAGCCGTGGCCAGACAGTTCGGCGTTGTCGGCGAAGCCTGCAAATTCGGCGTTCCACCATGGCTCGTCGGGGCCGGCCCCGGCCGGCGCGGCATACAGCGCCTGGCGGTTGCGGTCGTAAATGCGGTAACCGCTGTAGCGCCCGCCAGCGGTGAACGTCAGCTGCGGGACCGGTTTGTATTCCAGGGCGGTGCTGAGGCTGTATTCGTGGCGATAGCCATTGCGTTCGATGCGGTTGTTTTCCAGGTCGTCCTGCCACGGCTTGCGGCTCGGGTCGATGCTTTCGTACTGGTACGAGGCGCCATAGGTCAGGGCATAGTCACCACTGCCGGTGACGAAGCGGCTGGTGTTACTGAGGTCGGTGCCGACCTTGAGGTTGCTCAGGTCGGACTTGAGCGATTGGCGGTAGTGCTCGCTTTGCTCGTCCTGATAGCCCTGGCCGCGTTGCGGCGCGGTAAAGCCGACGTTGTTGTACATGATGCTGCGCCCGAAGGTTGCCCAGGCATGACCGTTGAGGTCGATGTAGCGGGCCAGGCTGTCGTCCTCGGGGCGCCATTTGAACTCGCTGGTGAGGGTGTGCAGCTTCATGTTGCCGGGCTTGAACTGGATCATCTGGTTGGCGCCGCTGTAGTCGTAGACCGGGTCGAGGGTCTCGCGCACAAAGCAGCCGGTGCTGTCCCACATATTGTCGCCGTCCGGCACCGGGGCCGCGATGGCCGAGCATTGCTGGTAATACTCGGGGGCGGCGCTCATCCAGAAGGCTTCGTCGTAGCGGTCGATGTCTTTTTTGAAGTCGCCCAGTGGCTGGGTCATCGACGGGCCTGAGCGGCCAATCTGCGAGGGCATGATTTCGCCAAAGCTCGAATCCATGTAGCGGTAGCCCAGGCCCAGCTCCAGGCCGTTGTCGCGGTACAGGGTGCCCTTGAGCATGAAGGATTTGTTGTGGGTGCTGGAGTTGAGCACCTCTTCGCCGGGCCAGTAGTTGCGTGCCACGGTGTTGGCATCGACCAGGGCGCCGCCACTGATTACCGAGGTGTCGTAGCGCGAATAACCGTGCTTGCCGGCAAAGTAGTTGTTGTTACGTCGCTCGGCGTAGGCGGCGACCACATCGAAGGCTTCGTCCTTGTGGGCGAAGGCCAGGCTGCGCGACCAGTCGTGCGCGTGCAGCAGGTCATTGCGCTCGGTGCGTGGGCGCACCCGATAGTCGCTGGGGACGTCGGCGCTGCTGTTGTCCGCCAGCGAGCCGCGCAGGCGCCAGCCGGTGGTTTCGCCGGGTTTGAGGATGTCATCGACGGTCAGCGTCTGCATCTCGACCGAGCCGCCGATGGCGCCGGAAGCACCGGCGTCCAGGCTCGGGCCCTTGTTGACGGTGACGCTGCTGATCAGGTCCGGGTCGATGTAGGCGCGCTGTGCAGTGCCGGCGTAGCCGCGGTAAACATCCAGCGACTGCTGGCTGCCATCGACCTTGACCGGCACCCGGCCCTGGCCCTGGATGCCGCGGATGTTGACTTCGATGCCGCCGCCGTTGCGCCCGTCGGAGGTCTGCACGCCAGCGATGCCGGCGAGCAGGTCGGCATTGGAGCGACCGCGAAAACGCTCCAGTTGCTCCAGATTGCGGGTTTCCACCGAGCGCGGCACGCCGTAGTCCTTGAGCCCGTCGTCCTCGGCCTGGCCCTTGACCCGGGTGGCGCCGAGCTCCAGGGCATCACTGGCGTGCGCGGACTTTTCGATCAGCACCCGGCCGTCGTCACTGAAGTAGGCGCTCAGGCCGCTACCGGCCAGCAGTTTGCTCAAGGCCTGGGCCGGCGCGTAATGGCCCTGCAGGCCCAGCGACGGCTTGCCGGCGGTCAGGCGCGCATCCACCGACAGCAGCAGGCCGGCACTGGCGGCGAACTGGGTCAGGGCCTGGTCGAGGGTGCCAGCGGGAATCTGGTACAGGCGTTGTTCCTGGCGGGCAGCTTCGGCCTGGGCGGGCATGGCCAGGCTGCAGCAGGCGCTGCCGAGCAGGCCGGCGAGCAATCCGCTGCGGATTGCCAAGCTCAGGGGGGACGGGCAGGGGGGCGGCAGGTTCGGCATCCCGAAGACTCCTTTGAGAATGCGTATTGGTTAGTTTTGATGACTAACCCGAACGAGCGGCGCAAACCGACAACGGCTTGCGCAGTTATTTTTGCGAAAGTGCAAGCACGGGCGGTCAACGCGCGGTGACGGTCACCCAGTAGCGGCTCAGGTAGTGCACGCGGATCGGCAGGCTGTCTTGCAGGGCGGCGAGGGTGCGCTCGCTGTCGGCGAGGGCAAATACGCCGGTGATTGGCAGTTCGGCGATGGCCGGCTCGCAGCGGATGACCCCGCGCCGATGGCGGCCCAGTTCCTCGAGAAAGCGCCCCAGCGGCTGGCGCTCGGCAATCAGCCGGCCGTGCTCCCAGGCAATGCTGTTGCTATCGGCCGGATGCTGTGGCCCGCAGCCCTGGCGGTTGAACCACAGGCCGTGGCCGGCCGTGAGCAACTGCTCGGTGCCCGCTCCGGGTCGAATCATCAAGGCGCCTTCGAACAGCTCGACGCGGCTGCCACCCCGCAGCTCGCGCACGGCAAAGCGGGTACCGAGGGCCTGTACTTCACCGGCCAGGGTCTGGACCTTGAGCGGCCTTGGGTCTTTGCCGCTGGTCAGCAGCAGCTCGCCTTCGAGCAGGTGGATGCGCCGCTCTTGTGCGCTGAACTGGATGTTGACGCTGCTGCGGCTGTTGAGCAGCAGCTGGCTGCCATCGGCCAGTTGCAGGCGGCGCACTTCGCCGGGGGCGCTGCGCTGGTCGGCCATCGCCTCGCGCCACGGCAGGTGCTGCTGGCCCAGATAGCCACTGCCGCCCACCAGCAGCAGGACGCACAGCTGCCTGAGCAGAGTACGCCGGCTCTGGCGCTCTTCGAGCACGCTGCGGGCAGTTTGCGCAGGCACGGCGGCGAGGGTCTGCTGCAGGGTTTGCAGGCGCTGCCAGGCGCGCCGGTGCTCGGCATCGGCCGCTTGCCAATCGGCAAACGCCAGGCGTTGCCCGGCATCCAGCGGGCCGTCCCAGTGCAGCATCAGCCAGTGGCTGGCCTGCTCGACAATCGCCGCGTCGATCGGTGCATCGTTTACCGCGCTCATTCGCTGTAGAGCACCTGGTAGCAGGCCTGGATGGCGCGGATCATGTACTTTTGCACCGAGCTTACGGTGACCCCCAGGCGCTCGGCGATCTCGGCATAGCCCAGGCCTTCGAAGCGCGACAGCAAAAAGGCGCTGCGCACCTTGGCCGGCATGCTGTCGAGCATCTGGTCGATCTGTTGCAGGGTCTGCAGGATCATCGCGCGGGTCTCCAGCGACGGCGTTTGCGGTTCGTCCAGGTGGGCGATGCTGGCCAGGTACGCCTGCTCGATGCGTTGCCGGCGCCACTGGTCGATGACCAGGTTGCGCGCCAGTTGCACCAGGTAGCTGCGGCCCTCGTCGTGGCCGGGCAAACGGCCGCTGACCAGCAGGCGCAGGAAGGTGTCGTGGGCGATGTCGGCAGCACGCTCACGGTCGCCCAGGCGCTTGCGCAGCCAGGCCTGCAGCCAGCCGTGGTGATCGCGATAGAGGCCATGGAGCTGTTGCTGGGGAGCGGGGGAGGTAGGGGACACCCGGAGATCCTGAAACATGAAAGATGCAGTTGCGAATTGTTCGCATTATAAGGGCAAAAAAAGAACCGTGACCAGCCTGTCGGCGAGTCACGGTCAAGGGGGGGAGAATCAGATTGCCGGCGATGGGGCGCGAAGCGGCCCCGAATTAATTACTGCTGCAACACCGTCGCCTGGTTACCCGCACCAAACTGCTGGATGGTCGCGGCCATGTTTGCGCCGCTCTGGTCGACCATCGCCTGGTTGGCCGAGCCGCCCTGGGTCACGTAGGCGACGTTGACGCCGTCGGTCTGCTTGATGTTGGCCTGGTTGTTGTCGCCGTACAGCTGCCAGGTGTAGCTCTGGTTGCCGCTGCCCGATTGCTCGACCTTGACGCTGTTGCCGGCGCCGCTGCTGACGCCGGTGGCGTAGTTGGCGGTGCCGCGCTGGTCGGCGATCAGCAGGTTGTCGCTGCCGTTCTGTTCAAAATACAGCTCGTTGTTGTTGTCGACCTGGGCAAGTTCGGCGCTGTTGCCGCTGCCGTTCTGGTTCAGGCGGGCGAGCTGGGTGCTGCCGTCCTGGGTGAAGTTGGCACTGTTGCCGCTGCCGTTCTGGTTGACCTCGGCGCGCTGGGCGCTGCCGAACTGGCCGCCGGACTTGTCGCCCTTCCAGTTACTGGCGAGGATCTTGTTGCCGGTGCCGGTGGAGCTCACCGTGAGCACGTGGTTGTCGCCATTCTGGTAGGTGTAGTGGACGTTGCCCTGGCCGTTCTGGAACACCGTGGTGGTCGACTGCTGCGATCCGAACTGGTCGGCATAGCTGGCGTTGAGGCTGCCGGCCTGGGTGATGCTGGCCACGTTGCCCTCGCCGAAGCTCTGGTCGAGCACGCTTTCGTTGGTTTGCCCGTACTGGGTCACCGTGGCCTGGCTGCCCAGTTGGGTGTCTTGCCAGACTTCGCTGGAGTTGGCGCTGCCGGTCTGGCTGATGGTGACGCTGCCATCCTGGCCTTCGCGCTGATCGCCATAGGCCCAGTTGTCATCGCCGGCCTGGTAGATGCCGATCTGGCCATTGTTGTAGTTCAGGTGCTCGGCGGCGCTGTAGTTGCCGCTACCGGCCTGGATGCTCAGGGCGTTGTTGCCGCCACCACCGTACTGTTGCTCGACAAAGGCGCGGTTGTTATCGCCAAACTGCAAGGTGGTGCCCTGGCTGCCGGCCTGGGTGTCCTGGTAGATGAACGAGAAGTTACCGGTGCCTTGCTGGGTCTGCTGGGCGCTGTTCTCGACCCCCAGCGACTGGCTGGCGTGGGTGTTGTTCAGGGCCCCGGCGTTTTGCTGGTTGATCTGGCTGCCGAACTCGTACAACTGCTCGGCGTAGCCGGCGTTGTAGTCGCCGGTGCCGCTTTGCTGGATCTGGCTGTTGCCGCCGTCCTGCTTGGCGGCGTGGTTGTTGCCCAGGCCCAGCTGGTTCTGGGTGGTGGTACTGAGCGGCGCGGCGGTCTGCTTGACCTCGGCGATGTTCTCGGTGCCGAACTGGCTCTGGGTCGACTGGCTGTCGTCAGCCATGGCCTGGCCGGCAACGGCCAGGACAATGGCGGCGCTTAAAGGAGCGAGCTTGAACATGGTGGTGCCTCCAGGTTTAACGGTATTGGTTGACCTGCACGCGCTGACCGTTGCCGGCCTGGATCACCGAGCTGGAAAGCCCGCTGCCGGCCTGCTCGATGCTGGCGCTGTTGCTGTTGCCGTATTGCTCGATCTGCGCGCGGTTGTTGCTGCCGCTCTGGCTGATCGAGGCGCTGTTGCCGTAGCCCTGCTGGCTGATCGAGGCCATCAGGTCGTTGCCTTGTTGCAGGATGTACGCCTCCTGCGCGCCACCTTGCTGGACGATGCGCCCGAGCAGCGCCTGGCCGTCCTGGCCAATCGCTGCGCGGTTGCTCTGGCCGTTCTGCTCGACCAGCGCCTGCTGGCCGCTTGAAGGCGCCAGTGGCTGCATCGACAGCTCCCCCAGGTCGCTGCCCATGGCCAGGTCAGCGTTGTCCATCAGGTCGTCGGCCAGGGCGCCCTGAGCGCTCAGGCTCAGGCACAGCAGCAAGGTGGTCAGGCGCGCCATGGTCGTTCTCCTGTGGTTACTGCACGGTGACCGGCACAGTGCGCACGGTGCCCAGGCTGGTGGTGACGGTTGCCGTCGGTGCCGGTGTGCTCGGCGCGACGCTGTTGGTGACGCTCAGCCGCCAGCGTCCGGTCAGCGGTACCGGGGTGGTGCCCAGGCTGACCAGGCCGGTCGGGGTGCTGACCTGCACGGTGACGGCGTTGAGCAGGATCGCCGAGGTGGTGCCGGAGATGTCCCAGGTAAAGCGACCGCCAGCCCGCGCCGTGACCGTTGCGGCGGTGACGGTGAAGTTCTCTGCCGGTGGCCGTGGCGACACCTGCACCGTGACCGTGGCCGGTGCCGACAGGGCACCTGCGCTGTCGCGGGCGATGTAGGTGAAGGTGGTGCTGAACGCGGCCAGGATCACTGCCGGTGGGGTGTAGGTGACCTGGTTGCCGTCGCTGCTGACCGTGCCGCGGCCCAGCGCCGGCTGGGTAACGCTGGCGACCGTCAGCGGTACGTTGCCATCCGGATCGCTGTCGTTGCCCAGCACGTTGATCGGCAAGGCCACGCCGAGGGTGCTGGCGGTGTCGTTGACAGCCAGCGGCGGCTGGTTGGCGGCGACATTGACAGTAACGTTAGTGACGGGTGATTTCAGCCCTTTGCTGTCCTGGGCACGGTAAGTGAAGGTGGCCACCAGCGGCGCATTGACCACCGCCGGTGGGGTATAGGTGACGGCCGTGGTGCCGTTGAGCACTACCGTGCCCTGGCCGCTGGCCGGCTGGGTGAGGTCGCTGATGCTCAGCGGCACGTTTTCGTCAGGGTCGCTGTCGTTGGCCAGCAAGTTCAGGCTCAGCGGCACGCCAACGCGGGTGCTGCCGACGTCGGCCTGGGCCACTGGCGGCTGGTTGGCGGCGTCGACCGGGGCATTGCCGATTACCACCACCGGCTCGCTGTCGCTGCCGCCGGCGGCGGATTTCACCGTCACGATCGCAGGCGGCTGGGGCAGGTCGTTGACCGTCAGGGTCTGCAGGGTGCCGGACTTCGACAACCGCCCGTAACCCTGGGCGACCAGGTCGGGCACCTGCACTTCATCGCTGGAGCTGGCCTCGATGCGCAGGCGCTTGTTGGCCCAGTCATAGCGGGCGGTGGTGACCTTGACTACGTCGCTGAGCTTGCTCGACAGCGCGGTGGGGCGGGTGGCGCCGGTCGGGTCGCTGGCGGTGATGACGATGACTGGCGGCGGTGCGGCGCTGCTCAGGTGCTGGGCGAAGAACAGGCCATTGTTGTCGGCCAGCAGGTTGAACTGGCAGGGCGAGGGCGGGGTGCCCGGCACCAGCGCAAGGGTCTCGCGCATGCACAGCGTGGCGTTGTTCGGCGCCTTGGCGAACACCTCGACGCGGGTGCCGTCCGAGGTGCGCCGGTAGCTGGCCCGCTGCAGTTCGGCAGGGGTTTGCTTGCGTGGGTCGAGGACCTTGCCTGAGACCGTGAACAGGTTGGTCTGGATGGTCCCGGCCGGGCCCTGGATGCGCACGAAGTTGGTGTTGTTGGGGCTGCCGGTGACCGCTTCGGTGATGTTCGGGTCGCCGACGTAGGTTTCGCTGGCGCCGGTGTCCGGGTTGATCTCGGTGTAGGGGCCGCCGACGCCGCGCAGGAACGGCCCGATCGCGCCGTTGAGCACGCCGCTGAAGTTGCCCGGGGCGCCGATGCCGATGTCGCGGGTAATGTTGATGGCGCGGCGCCCGGCGGTGGTGACGTTGACCGTCTCGACCCCGTACGGGTGGGTGATCACGTAAGTGCCGGTGCGCGGCACCGAGGCGCGGATACGGATACGGGCGAAGCTTTGCTGGTCGCCGTCCACCGGGTTTTCGGCGGCAAACGCCGCCTCGATACCGGCGACATAGACTTCCAGCTCGTAACCGCTGTTGCCCACTTCAGGGATTTCGGTCTCGGCCAGAAACCAGAACATCTCCGGCGGCCAGTTGTCGGGGAACACCAGCGGCAGGGCGTCGTCGTACACCCCGGGCTCCGGCAGCAAGGTACACATGTAGGCCGGCGGCACCGAAACCGCTACCCGCGAGCTTGCCGCCCGCGACTGGCACAGCTCCAGCGACAGGTTGCCGTGGTCCTGGTACCACATCGGGTAACGCCCGGTGGCCAGGGTGTAGGGGCCGGGATCGACCGCCTTGAGGCCGGCCCAGGCAGTGCCGGCCAGCGAGAGGGAAAGCCCGGCTGCGCAGAGCGCCAGGCGTGGCCAGTTGTTCATGCTGCCTCCTGCTACGGGACGTGGCGTAAGAGTGTTCATGGCACGAGCACCACTTCTTCGCTGTCGCTACCGCCGTTGGTGCTGGTCACCGTGACCTTGGCGGGCGGAATCGGCGACAGGCCGGTGGTGAGGGTCTTGACCGCGCCATTGCCGCTCAGGGTGCCGATCGTGGCGCCGTTGCCGGTGCGGGCGCTGAGCACTGGCGGGCTGGTTTCGTCGCTGGTGCTGGCAACCAGGGTCAGTTGCCCGGAGGCCAGGCTGTACTCGGCGCGCTCGATCACCACCAGGTCGGTCAGCGCCAGGGTCAGGGTGGTAGGGGTACTGGTGGAGATCGCCAGGCTGTTGTCGGCGGTCACCTGCAGGTTCAGCGGCAGCGACGGGTTGAGCACCGACTGGGCGTACCAGGCGCCAGTGGTGTTGGCCTCGCTGAGGTTGAGGTTGGGGGTCTGGCTGACCAGGGTGGCGGTCGCCGGTGGCGGCGGGGCCTGTACGAACAGGTCCTGCTGGGCGCGCAGGTCGCCGTTTTCGCTGTGCCGCGAATAGGTGCTGCGCTGGGCGATCACCGGGGTCGGGCGGGCGACGGTGGAGAGCTTGCCCGAGACCGAGAACAGTTCGGTCCGCAAATCCAGGCCGTTGGGGCCCTCGATGCGCACGAAGTTGGTGTTGAACGGGCTGCCGGTCACCGCTTCCTGCAGGTTCGGGTCGCCGATGAAGCGTTCGCTGGCGCCAGTGGCCGGGTTGGTTTCGCTGTAGGGGCCACCGGCACCGCGCAGGAACGGGCCGACATCGCCCTTGAGCGCGCCGGTGTAGGTTTTCGGCGCGCCGATGCCGATGTCGCGGGTCATGTTGATTGCCCGCCGCCCGGCCGCCGGTACATCGAACACTTCGACGCCGTAGGGGTGGGTGACGATGTAGGTGCCTGGCGTGGGCACGTCGACGCGGATACGCACCCGGGCAAAGCTGACCTGGTCACCGTCGACCACGTCTTCGGCAGCGAAGGCGGCCTCGATGGCGGTGCCGTAGGTCAGGTCGATGCCGCTGGCGGCGTCGGTGATGGCGGCATCGGCGGTGAACCAGAAGGTTTCGTCGGGGTAGTTGCTCGGGAAGCTGATCGGCCGGGTGTCGTCGAACACCCCGGGGGCGGGGTTGAGCACGCACATGTACGACGGCGCCCCGGGTGCACCGGGCACCCGCGAACTGACCGCCTTGGACAGGCACAGGTCGAGCACCCGGCCATGGGTGTCCTGGTACCAGGCAGCAAAGCCGCCGGTAGCGGGCAGGTAAGGGCCGGGGTCTACTTCGAACAGGGCGGCCTGGGCCGGTGCCTGGATAATGCTCGCCAGGATCAGCAGAGCCAGTGGGTGGGGCGTTGGACGGTGCATGAGTCTTCCCTCTTGCAATCGGGCCCATGGACTTGGGTCGTCTGCACAGGCATCGGCAACATCCGTACCAATTTATTCTCAAGACCCTGCAGGCCTTGCTGCACAAGGCCTGGCGTGCGGTTACAGGGTGTCGGCAGAGCCACTCGACTCGGGGCGCTGGCCCCAGGGTTGGGGGCAAGTGGGGCAAGCGGGCGGGGGAATTGCGCGGGCTGGGCTATAACCTAAGGAGCGTTCATTCGGGAGTCAGTGATGAGCAGCCAGCCACGCCTCGATTCGTCGTCCCTGCAGCTCGCAAGCCCGGCCCCGGCCGCCGCGCGCAAGCCGTTCAACCTGCTGCGCTGGTACGCCTTCGTCAGCCTGGCGATCATCCTTTCAGTGGCCGTGGGCCTGGGCTTGATCTCCAGCCGCTTCGTGATCAACGAAAGCGTCGAGCGCGACGCCTTGCTCACCGCCCAGTTCATCCAGGCCATCGCCCTGGCCGAAGTGCGCCACGTGTCGATCCCCAACGTGCGGACCATGGGCGAATTGCTCGACCCGCGCCTGGACCAGGCCTTCCCGGATGTCGACCCCGAGGCCCGGCGCAGCGCCCGGGGCGAGTTCCTCGACCATATCGCCCACCTGCCCGACGTGTTGCTGGCCAATATCTACGCCCCGGACCGCATGGTCATCTGGTCGAGCAACCCGGCGCTGGTGGGCAAGATGATCGACGCCGATGACGACCTTGACCATGCCTTCGACCAGAAGATGCGCGTCTCGGCCAGCTACCACGACGTCGACCAGGCGCGCAGCGAGCAGAAGTTCATTACCCCGCCCGAGCAGTTGTTCATCGAGAACTACATCCCGCTGTTCGATGCCGAGGGCGGCAACGTCACTGCCATGGTCGAGATCTACAAGGAGCCCCGCGACCTGATTTTGCGTATCGAACGCGGCCTGTTGCTGATCTGGCTGGCCACGGCGATCGGCGCGGGGCTTGTGTACATCGGCCTGTACGGCATCATGCGCCGCGCCGCCCGGCAGTTGGCGGTGCAGCAAAAGCGCCTGATCAACAACGAAACCTATGTGGCCCTGGGCGAGATGTCGTCGGCGGTGGCCCACAGCCTGCGCAACCCCCTGGCGAGCATTCGCTCCAGCGCCGAACTTGCCCAGGAGATCGAAGAGGGGCCGGCGCAGAAGAACATCGGCGACATCATCAGCCAGGTCGACCGCATGTCCCACTGGGTGCGCGAGCTGTTGCAGTCGCTGCGGCCCTTGAACGATACCCCGGAGCCGGTAGACCTGCTGCGGGTGCTGCAGGACAGCCTGCAAGGCTTTGCCCCGCAACTACTGCGCCAGGGCGTGCGCCTGCAGATGGGCGAGTTGCCCCAGGTTCAGGTGCTGTGCCAGCCGGTACTGCTCGGGCAGATCTTCAACAGCCTGATCGCCAACGCCCTGGAGGCCATGCCCGAAGGCGGTGAGCTGCGTGTCGAGCGGCGCCGGCACACGCGCCAGGGCCTGACCCTGCAGTTGTGCGACAGCGGCAAGGGCATGACCGAGGAGCAGCAACGCATGGCCTTCAAGCCGTTCTTCAGCACCAAGCAAGGCGGACTGGGGGTTGGCCTGGTGCTGGTGCGGCGGATCATGGAGCGCTTTGGCGGAACGGTGAAGCTCAGTAGCGAGGAGGGGCAGGGTACGTGTGTGTTGCTGACGTTCAGGGTGGTGGGGAAGTAACGGATAAAGAACTTTAATAAATACTAATAACTATATGAATTTAAACACATTGCTGTTTTTTAGCTCCCGCAGGGTAAAGACCCAGAACTGGGGGTGGTTTTCCAGCATCACTCTTCGTAAATAATATTAGGTAGTAGGAATAACCTATTGATAATTAACGAATACACATCCTGATACAGATGTGGCCAGGTAATTGCAAAACGACATTACCGGTCCCTGAATCTGGGTGAAGATGATGAAAACCCCAACCCCCACGCCTCTTGTCCTGAGCATCGCCCTGGCCATTGCCTTAATGGCTGATGCCAACGCCAGCCGCCTGGATGATGTCGAGCCGCCAGAGCCTGGCGACCCCTCGGCCTTCAGCGATCCACCCGCCGACAGCGCCGCAGCGTTGAACAACCTGCTGTCGCTGCCCGAGGCCAATCTCGGCGCCTTCGACCTGCCCGAGGGCGAGGGCGACCGCACCACCCCGCGCCAGGAGAACGAGCGCCCGCCAGCGCTGCAAACCAGCTTCAACTACCCCACCAATGGCGCCCCCAGCCCGATGTTCGGCGCCCAGCCGTTCAGCCAGCAACTGCTGCTGTTCGAAGAATTCGGCCCGACCCGCCTCGACCCGACCACCCCCGCCGGGCTGCTGGTGTTCCCGGCGCCCAGCACCGGCCCGGCGCCGCAGCAAGACCCGCTCAACGTCGCGCGCAGTGCGCCGTCCGGGCCGTTGCTCGATGCCTTTCTCAAGCAGCCGGGCCTGACCCCGTTCCCCGGCCAGTTTGCCAACGTTGTCGACCGCAACCCCTGGCAGCAGCAGATCGAGCTGTTCCTCAACCGCCACATCGGCTCTGCCGCCGAAGGCCGGCCACCAGGAAAGGGCTGGTCGCACCAGCGCTGGAACGAGTTCTACCCCCAGGCCGCCTACAAAACCGCGCAAGCCGGGGCGCGGATCAACAGCGGCCTGCGTGACGCCATGCAGATGCACCACTACAGCGTCGGCGAGTTCGGCCCCGGCGGCCTTTACTACAACACCGCCGGCCAGGCCAACACCCTGGGCACCACCAAGGGCGTCGATACCCGCTTCCACCCCAACATGCCGCTGCAGGATCACAAGTCGCTATGGACCTTCGACGGCACCTTGCCGGCCAAGCTGTTGATGGTGCGATACGGCCAGCCGCTGCTGATGCGCCATTACAACGCCTTGCCGATCGACCCCGCCGCCAACCACGGCTTTGGCCTGCACACCATCAGCACCCATGAACACAACGGCCACGCCCCGGCCGAAAGCGACGGCTACGCCAACGCGTTCTTCTTCCCGGGCCAGTACTACGACTACCGCTGGCCGATCCAGCTGGCCGGCTACGACAGCATCAACACCCGCGCCGAAGACCCGCGCGCGGCGTTCCCCTGCACCCCGGGCGAAACCCTGTGGGTCAACGACGCCAACCCGGGGCTGAAAACCTGCGAGAACGGCAGTATCCGCATTCGCGGCGACTGGCGCGAAACCATGAGCACCCACTGGTTTCATGACCACATGCTCGATTTCACCGCGCAGAACGTCTACAAGGGCAACGCTGCGATGATGAACTACTACAGTGCCCTGGACCGCGGCAACGAGGCCTTCGACGATGGCGTCAACCTGCGCCTGCCCAGCGGCTCGGCGCTGTCGTGGGGCAATCGCGACTATGACCTCAACCTGCTGGTCGCCGACAAGGCCTGGGGCCAGAACGGCCAGCTGTGGTTCAACCCGTTCAACACCGACGGCTTTCTCGGCGACCAGATCCTGGTCAATTGGCAATACAAGCCATACCTCGACGTGCGCGCCCGCAGCTACCGCCTGCGCATCCTCAACGGTTCGGTGTCGCGCTACCTGAAACTGGCGCTAGTGCGTGAAATCAAGGGCAGCGGCGGCGAGTTCGCCGGGCCCAAGGGTTCGGGGCTTTCCTATGCGCGGGTGCCATTCCACATGATTGCCAACGACGGCAACATCATGGAGCACGCGGTGCCGTTCGACGGCAGCATGGACCTGGACGCCAACGGCGACAAACAGGACCACAACGCCATCCTGCCGACCCAGGGCATCGCCGAGCGCTTCGACATTGTCGTCAACTTCGCCAAGAACGGGATCAAGCCCGGCGACAAGCTGTTCCTGCTCAACCTCCAGGCCCACGACACCGGCAAGGGCCCCAAAGAGGCCATCGCCCTGGCCGACGTGCTGTCGGAGAAGTACCAGGCGGTGATCAAGCAGACCAGCAAGGGCCCGCAATGGGATAAAGGCGACCCCACCGTCAACAAGATCCTGCAGTTCAACGTCAAGCCCTACAGCGGCCAGGACCTGGCCATGGACCCGGCCGCCTACGAGCCGGCCAAACCCGGCAAGGCCGAGGGCAAGGTGATGATCCCGCTCAAGCTGCACCGCGACAACCCGGCAGACATCGCCCGCCTGGCCCAGGCCCGCCATCGCACCTTCATCTTCGGCCGCTCCGATGGCACCGACCAGGCGCCGTGGACGGTCAAGACCGACGGCGGCTTTGGCTATCACATGGACCCGCGCCGGCTCAACGCCGCGCCTCAGCTGGCCACTGGCCCCACCGACGCCGGCGCCAGCGGCTTCGGCACCCTGGAAATCTGGAAGATCCAGAACGGTGGCAACGGCTGGAGCCACCCGGTGCACGTGCACTTCGAGGAGGGCATCATCCTCAGCCGCGGCGGCAAGGCGCCGCCGGAATGGGAAAAGTGGGCGCGCAAGGACGTCTACCGGATCGGCAGCGAAGCCGACGGCCTGGACAACGTCGAGGTGGCGATCAACTTTCGCGAATTCGCCGGCACCTACATGGAGCACTGCCACAACACCCAGCACGAGGACAACTCGATGCTGCTGCGCTGGGACATCGAGCACCCCGGCCAGTTGCAGTTGATGCCAACGCCCTTGCCCAGCTGGGACGGGGTCAAGTACGTCAACTCGGCGGCGCTGCCGACCTGGCGCAACGGTGATGGCAAGGGCCCGCAGGTCAAGGTCGGCAAGTAGCCGGGGGAGGTTGCCATGGGCGTTATCGCACGTTGCCTGTTGCTCTGCTGGCTGTGCAGCAGCCTGCCGGGGCTGGCCGAGGAGGCCACGCCCTGGGGGGCGCAGTACTTCCCCAATACCGAGCTGATCGACCACAACGGTGAGCACCTGCGCTTTTTCGACGACCTGATCAAGGACAAGGTGGTGGTGATCAACTTCATCTTCACCGGTTGTGGCGATTCCTGCCCGCTGGAGACCGCGCGCCTGCGCCAGGTCCAGCAGCTGCTGGGCGAGCGGGTCGGGCGCGAGGTGTTCTTCTACTCGATCAGCATCGACCCGCTCAGCGATACCCCCGAGGTGCTCAAGGCCTACGCGGCAAAGTTCAAGGTGGCGCCCGGCTGGCGCTTTCTAACCGGCGACAAAGGCCAGATCGATGCCTTGCGCCGCAGCCTGGGCCTGTTTATCGAAGGCGTCGACAACGGCCGCAGTCGCGACCACAACCTCAGCCTGATCGTCGGCAACCAGGCCACCGGGCGCTGGATGAAGGCCTCACCCTTCGAAAACCCGTGGATTCTCGCCGACCAACTGGCCAACAGCCTGCAGAACTGGAAGCAACCCAGTAGCGAGCAGAGCTACGCCGATGCCCCGCAGATTCGCCCGCCGAGCAGCGGCGAAGAGCTGTTTCGCACCCGTTGCGCCGCTTGTCACAGCCTCGGCCCGGAAGATGGCCAGGCTACCGGCCTGCGCGCGGTCGGCCCGGACTTGCTCGGCGTTACCCGGCGCCGCGAGCAGCGCTGGCTGAGCCGCTGGATCCGCGAGCCGGATCGCATGCTCGCCGAGCAAGACCCGCAGGTCATGGCGCTGTACCGGCAATACAACGGCGTGGCCATGCCCAACCTGCGCCTGAACGAGGCCGATGCCCAGGCCTTGCTGGCGTTTCTCGAGCAGGAGGCCGAACGCCAACAGCCATAAAGGCAAAATACTATCACTGGCGCCGTGGCCATTAGTTTTGATGTGCCACGCCTGTGTGCACGCTGGGCTATAAGTTCTAAGAAAAGAAGCATCCACGGCAGGACCAGACCCGATGCAGATGCTCAACGGAAAACTGGCCGATGAGGGCCTCGACAGCCAGGCAGCCGACCGACCCTTGCGCCAGTTCAACCTGTTGCGCTGGTTCTCGTTGGTCAGCCTGTTGATCATCGCTTCGGTGGCGGGCGGGCTGGGCTATGTCTCGACCCGCTTTGTGGTCACCGACAGCGTCGAGCGCGATGCCATGCTCACCGCCCAGTTCATCCAGGCCATGGCCCAGGCCGAAGTGCGCCATTCGCGCATTCCGCCGGGCACCACCATGGGCGAGCTGCTCGACCCGCGCCTGGACCAGCACCACCCGGGGGTCAGCCCGACCCTGGCCGAGTCCACCCGGGTGGAGTTTCTCGACCATGTCGAACACCTGCCCGACATCTTGCTGGCCAACGTCTATGCCCTGGACCGGACCATCGTCTGGTCGACCAACCCGCAGCTGATCGGGGAGAAAATCGTCGGCGACGACGACCTGGATGAATCGTTCGCCTCGAAAGTGCCGGTCTCGGCCAGCTACCACAAGGCCAATGAAGACCGCGATGAACAAAAGTTCCAGCGCGCGCCGCAGTACCTGTTCATCGAGAACTACATCCCGATGTTCGACAGCGACGGGCAAAAGGTGCTGTCGATGGTCGAGGTGTACAAGGAACCCCAGGACCTGGTGCGGCGCATCCAGCGCGGCTACGTGCTGATCTGGGCCTCGACCCTGGTCGGTGGGGCGCTGATCTACTTCGGCCTGTTCTGGATCGTGCGCCGCGCCGCGAGCATGCTGCAGACCCAGCAAACCCAGCTGGTGGCCAGCGAAACCTTCGTCGCCCTTGGCGAAATGTCCTCGGCGGTGGCCCACAGCCTGCGCAACCCGCTGGCCAATATCCGCTCCAGCGCCGAACTTGCCCAGGACATCGCCAGTGCCCCGGCGCAGAAGAACATTGGCGACATCATCAGCCAGGTCGACCGCATGTCGCGCTGGGTGCGCGACTTGCTGGTGTCGCTGCGCCCGGTCAACGACGATGCCGAAGCGGTCGAGCTGGTGGCAGCGATCGACGACACCCGCCATGCCTACGCCCAGCAACTGGAGCGGCATAAGGTCCAGGTGCAGATCGACACGCCCGAGGCGGCCTGGGTGATCAGCCAGCCGGTGCTGCTGACGCAGATTCTCAACAGTCTGTTCGCTAATGCCCTCGAAGCCATGCCCACGGGCGGGCGCCTGAGCGTGGTGGTGCAGGCGCTGGAAGACGGCAAACAGCTGCAACTGACCTTGAGCGACACCGGCAAGGGCATGACCCAGCAGCAGGAGCGGATGGTCTTCAAGCCGTTTTTTACGACCAAACAGGGCGGCCTCGGGGTCGGCCTGGTACTGGTCAAGCGGATCATGGAACGTTTTGGTGGCTCGGTGAGCCTGGCCAGCCGCGAAGAGGAAGGAACCCGCGTGTGCCTGATCTTCAATATTGCAGCGGGAGGGGACCATGGAGCAGAGCATCCTGGTGGTTGAGGACGATCAAATCCTCGCCGAGAACATCCAGACCTACCTTGAGCGCAAAGGCTTCGAGGTCACGGTTTGCCACAGCGCCGAAGAGGCCCTGGAGCAGCTGCCGCGCTGTCAGCCCGATGCGGTGCTGACCGACAACTCGCTGCCGGGCATGAACGGCCACGAGCTGCTCAAGGCCCTGGCCCAGCGCGCGCCGGAGCTCAAGGTGATCATGATGACCGGCTACGGCAACGTCGAAGACGCCGTGCTGGCGATGAAGGAGGGCGCCTTCCACTACCTGACCAAACCGGTGGTGCTGGCCGAGCTCAAACTGATGCTGGAGAAGGCCCTGGCTACCGAGCGCATGGAGCGTACCCTGTCGTTCTACCAGGAACGCGAGGCGCAAAAATCAGGTGGCCAGGCGCTGATAGGCGAATCACCGGCCATGCTCGGCCTCAAGCACACCATCCGCCAGTTGCTCGATGCCGAGCAGCGCATGGCCAGCGGCGACCTGCCGCCGGTGCTGGTAGAAGGCGAGACCGGTACCGGCAAGGAGCTGGTAGCCCGCGCCCTGCATTTTGACGGAGTGCGCAGCAAGGGGCCGTTTATCGAGTTCAACTGCGCATCGATCCCGGCCAACCTGCTGGAGGCTGAACTGTTCGGCCATGAGAAGGGCGCGTTTACCGATGCCAAGGATCGCCGGGTGGGCCTGGTCGAGGCGGCCGACGGCGGCACCTTGTTCCTCGACGAGATTGGCGAAATGGACCTGCTGCTGCAGGCCAAGCTGCTCAAGCTACTGGAAGACCGCACCATTCGCCGGATAGGCGCGGTGAAGGAGCGCAAGGTTGACCTGCGCATCATCAGCGCCACCAACTGCAACCTGGAGCAGATGGTCCAGCAGGGCAAGTTTCGCCGTGACCTGTTTTTTCGCCTGCGTATTATCTCGATCAAGGTGCCCAGGCTGTATGCCCGGGGTGAAGACATCCTGCTGCTGGCCCGGCATTTTCTTGCCCTGCACGGCAAACGCTATGGCAAGCCCAACCTGCGCTTTTGCGACGAGGCCGAGGAGTTGATGCTCAACTACAGCTGGCCGGGCAACGTGCGCGAGTTGCGCAACATGCTTGAACAGACGGTATTGCTGGCGCCCCAGGACCTGATCGCCCCGCACCAGCTCAACGTGTGCATGAGCCTGGTCGACGAGCCGCTGGAAATGCCGGCGCCTGCCGTGCATGAAGCGTTCGGCAATGCTGAGGCCATGGCCTCGGCGAGCTTGCCGGAAGTGGAGCGCGACATGGTGCGCAAGATGCTCGACCGCACCGACTGGAACGTCACCAAATCGGCGCGGCTGCTGGGCCTGAGCCGGGACATGTTGCGCTACCGGATCGAAAAGCTCGGCCTGACCCGGCCGGACAAGCGCCAGTGGTAGGCGTACATAATGCCAAACCTGTGGGAGCGGGCTGGACCCGCGATCGAGCGCGCAGCGGTCGTAATCAGATCCACATTGGAGGTCAGCCCTAGTAGCTACCGGCACTGCCCCCAGCGTCGCCGCCATTCTCCGAGCCGCTGCCGTCTTTCTTCGGCTCGCGCCGGCTGCCATCGGTCTCGCTACCACCCTGGCGCCCGGCGTCATTGCCCTGGGTGCGCGGGTCGGTGCCGCTGGGCAGTGGGGTGTCGGTGGGGTTGGTGCCGGTGTTGATGCCCGGCAACGGCGTGGTCGGGGTGGTGTCCGGGTTGGGGTTGGTCGGGCCGGTGCCGGCGGCAACCGCCTGGGTGCCGAGCAATGCGGCAAACAATAAGGGAGCGAGGGCGCTACGGGTCATGGTCAAACTCCTTTTCAGGGCAGGTGCCAGAGGTTAGGCCCAGCCGCGAAGGGAAGGTGCGACGCACGCGACCAACGGCGCTACTCGCGCCCGCGCATGAAAAAACCTGCCACGTACTTGCGGAAGGTGTCCAGGCTCTTGAAGTCGGCATAGCGCTTGAAGGCCTCGCCCTCCGGCTCCGGCCCCAGTGGCTGCTCGGTCAGCGACACCGACAGCACCCGGTCCTGGTCGGAGCTGAGCACCAGCGCGTCCATGCCCTGGCCACCGAGCACCGGCCGGCGCATGATCACTTTGACGCCCTTGCTGGCCATCCAGTCGATCAGCGAGATGAGCATTTTCAGCGGCTCGCGCTCTTCATCGCGGTACACCGCAAACAGCTGCCCGCGCGACAGCACCGGCACGCTGGCGACATGGATCAGCTCATAGAAATGACTGCCGGCACTGGCCGGCGAGTAGATCGCCAGGGCCAGCAACGGCCCCGGGGTCTTGCTGCCGCCCCAGAGCAGGTGATGGCCCTGAAAGTCGAAGCCGTCCTCGCTGCGCTCGTTGAACACCTTGCGCGCCTTGATCTGGCTGACGCAGTCGAGCAGCAAGCCATGCCGGCGATGGGTGCCAAAGGCCGTGGACTCGCGCAGCCGCGCCTTGAGCATCATCATGTGCTTCATGTCCAGGCGGGTTTCCAGGTAGTTGCTGGCCGGCACCCGCTCGATCAGCGGATAACGGCTGGCCACGCCGCGCAACTCGGCAAACTGCCCGGTGAGGTCTTTTTTCAGGTGAGTGGCGTAGACGTTCAGGCCACTGGCCTCGATCAGGGTCAGCAGCAACGACAGCAATCGGTGCTGTTCGCGTTTGTCGCCAGTACCCGCGGATTCGCTGCTGGCTTCACTGGCGCGCTTGAAATCGCCAATCAGCCGCAGCGGCGCATCGGGCGCCAGCCACGCGGCCGGTGGTGCATCAGTGTCGCTGTCGCGGCTGGCGCTTTCACGCTCGTCCTTGATGAACGCACAGTCTGGCGCGTGCTCGGCGGTGCCCGGGTTGTTCTTGAGGAACAGGGTGCCGGTGTTGCCGTTGAGGTTGACGTTGAGCACCGGCATGGCCTTGGGCTGGCAATCACAGGCCAGCCAATGGCCGGCAGCGCGCACCTTGATCAGCAGCTGGTTGGCCTGCAGCAAGCGCGGGCCTTCGAGGTTGCCCTGGACAAACCCACGCAACAGCTCGTCTTCAGCAGGGGTGAGGGTGCGCACCAGCGCGGCGTTTTTTTCGATGATTCGCATGGACAATCCTGGCCTGCCTTCCTGTGCCTGCCACCTTAATGCAAAGCCCGGCTGGCGAACATGCCCGCCAGCCGAACCTGGCCCTACTGGCCGCCAAACAGCTTGGCGGCGCGCTCGCGGATCTCTTCCACGCTCAGGTCTTCCTTGTGGGTGGAGACGAACCAGAGGTTGCCGAACGGGTCTTTCAGGGTGCCGCTACGGTCGCCGTAGAACTGGTCTTTGACCTCGGTAACCTGGCTGGCACCGGCGGCGAGGGCCTGGGCATAGGTGGCATCGGCGTCCTCGACATACAGGTGCAGGCCAACGGCCGTGCCATTGAGCGACTGGCTGCTGACCAGCCCGCCAGACTGATCGCACGGGTCGGCAAGCATCAGCGAGGAATCGCCGATTTTCAGCTCGGCATGGCCGACGCGCCCGTCGGGGCCGTCGAGGCGGAACATCTCGAGCGCGCCGAAGGCCTTCTTGTAGAACTCGATGGCCTTGGCGGCATCCTTGATGCCCAGGTAGGGGGTAATGCTGTGCTGTCCTTCGGGGATTGGTTTGACTGCCATTTTATTGATCCTCCTTTAAGGCGCCGCAGGGTGAATGGCGCGAAACTGTATATTTATACAGTTTCGGCGATTGGGCAAATCAAAAATCGCGGCGCTGGACGAGCGGCAGTCAGAAAATGTAATCGGTGGTCAGGAAGCTCGACTCGCGGTTACGGATGATGTCGCTGATCAACTGCTTGTTGCTGTCCTGGAACTTGGTCGCCACCAGCGTACGGATCGAGAACACCCGCAGGGCGTCGTGAACCGAGAGGGTGCCCTCGGCCGAGTTCTTGCGCCCGTTGAACGGATAGGTGTCGGGGCCGCGCTGGCACTGGGCGTTGAGGTTGATGCGCCCGACCTGGTTGGCGAAGGTATCGACCAGCCTGCCGACCTCGGCCGAATGAGTGCCAAAGATGCTCAGTTGCTGGCCGAAATCGGAATCGAGCACGTAGTCGATCACTGTCTGCAGGTCGCGATAAGGCACCACTGGCACCACCGGGCCGAATTGCTCCTCCTGATACACGCGCATCTGCGCGTTCACCGGGTATAGCAGGGCGGGGTAGAAGAACGAGCCACGGCTGACGCCACCGCCTTCGTTGATGACCCTGGCGCCTTTGTCGATGGCATCGGCCACCAGGCCATTGAGGTAATCGATCTTGCCGGCCTCGGGCAGCGGCGTCAGGGCTACGCCCGGCTCCCAGGGCATGCCTGGCTTGAGCGCGGCCAGCTTGCGCTGGAATTTATCGAGGAATTCATCGACCACGTCTTCATGGACGAAGAGGATTTTCAGCGCCGTGCAGCGCTGGCCGTTGAACGACAGCGCGCCGGTGACCGCCTCGTTCACCGCGTTGTCCAGGTCAACCTCGGGCAGCACGATGCCCGGGTTCTTGGCATCCAGGCCCAGGGCTGCGCGCAGGCGGTGCGGGCGTGGGTGGAGTTTTTTCAGGTCGCTGGCGGCCTTGTTGGTGCCGATGAAGGCGAATACGTCGATCTTGCCGCTGGCCATCAGTGCGCTGACGGTCTCGCGGCCACGGCCGTAGATAACGTTGATGACCCCGGCCGGGAAACTGTCGCGGAAGGCCTCAAGCAGCGGACGGATCAACAGCACGCCGAACTTGGCCGGCTTGAACACCACGGTGTTGCCCATGATCAGCGCCGGGATCAGGGTGGTGAAGGTCTCGTTCAGCGGGTAGTTGTAGGGGCCCATGCACAAGGCCACGCCCAGCGGCGCGCGGCGGATCTGGCCGAGGGTGTCCTGCTCCAGCTCGAAGCGGCTGGAGCGGCGGTCCAGCTCTTTGAGGGCGCCGATGGTGTCGACGATGTAGTCGCAGGTGCGGTCGAACTCTTTTTCCGAGTCCTTGAGGTTCTTGCCGATTTCCCACATCAGCAGCTTGACCACCGCCGCGCGCTGTTCGCGCATCTTGGCCAGGAAGGTTTCGACATGCTGGATACGCTCGGCCACGCGCATGTTGGGCCAGGCGCCGCGGCCCTTGTCGTAGGCCTGCACGGCGGCGTCCAGGGCGGTGAGGGCGGTGTCGGCGTCCAGCAGTGGCGTGTTGCCGAGGATCACCTGGCGTTCTTCATTGCCCTCCTTGAGCCACACCGGGCTGCGCACCGTGGCCAGCGGCCCGTCCCATTGCTGCAACTGGCCGTTGACCAGGTACTCGCGTTGCACCAGCGGCTCACCCAGGCGGTACGCCTCAGGGATCTCGTTGGCGGTGGGAAACAGCGAATCGAGCAGATGGTCCATGGGCGCAGCACCTCTTTTTCGGTAATGGGTGAAACGTTTCAGTTTGAGCATAACGCCAGCGCGCTAAAAAAAGCCAGCCTGGCTAAACAATGCGCCGCCGGCGCCGATAAAGCAGTAATGCGATGCGAACTACGGACCTATGAGCACAAGAATCCTCGCCCTTGATGACAATCCGGTCCTGTCGAAGAACCTGCGCACCACCCTCAATCGCCTGCTGCCCGTAGGTTTTGCCCTGATCGGCATCGGCCTGTCGGTGGTGCTCGGGCGCCTGGACGTGCAGCGCCAGGAAGCCGAGGTGATCGCCAATGCCAGCGCGCGCCTGTCGGGCGTGCGCGCCAGCATCGAGGCGCAGTTGCGCTCGGCGTTCGGCGAGACCGAAGGCATTGCCCAACTGCTGAGTGCCGATGGCGAAATCAGCCCCGAGCATTTTCACGACATGGCCCGCCAGGCCATCGCCTCGGTGCCGCACATCCGCCATGTTTCCCTGGCGCCCAACGATGTGATCGCCGACGTCTACCCGCTCAATGGCAATCAGGGCGTGCTGGGCATGGACTACCGCCGGCTGCCCGACCAGTACCCGCTGCTGCAGCGTGCCCGCGACAACTACAGCCCGGTGCTGGCAGGCCCGGTGCAGTTGCTGCAGGGCGGGCGCGGGCTGATCTACCGGCGCCCGGTGTTCCTCAAGGGCCACAAGGGCGTCAACCTGTACTGGGGCAATGTCTCGATTGTTGCCGATATCGACCGCTTGCTCAGCACCGCCGGGCTCGATCTGGACCCGGGCTTCGAGCTGGCCCTGCGCGGCGCCGATGGCCAGGGCCCGGCGGGCGCGGTGATCTGGGGTGACCCGCAGTTGTTCGAACAGCACCCGGTGACGGTCAATGTCGATGTGCCCGGCGGGCTCTGGCAACTGGCGGCCAGCCCCCTGGGCGGCTGGCCGTCGATGAGCCTGTTCGCCTCGCCGCTGTTTTTGTTTGCCCTGACCTGCACCGGGCTGTTCAGCGTGTTCGTCGCCCAGCTCAACCGCAGCAATCACCTGATCAACCTGCGCAACCTGGAACTCAAGCAGTCCCAGGCGCAACTGGAGCGCCTGGCGCATTTCGATGCCATTACCGGGCTGCCCAACCGCCTGCGCTTTCAGCAGCAGTTGCTCGAAGCCATCAGCCAGGGCCAGCGCCTGGCCGTGCTGGTGCTCGACATCGATGGCTTCAAGCAGATCAACGACAGCCTCGGCCACGCCATGGGCGACCTGTTGCTGCAGCAGGCCACGGCGCGCTTCATGCAGATCATCGAGCCTGAGGATTGCCTGTGCCGCCTGGGTGGCGACGAATTTGCCTTTGTTCTCAAAGGGCCGGATGACCGTTGCATCGAGCGTATCCAGGCCCTGCTGCAAACCCTGCAATTGCCGTTTGACCTCAAGGGCAACGCCGCGCTGGTGACCGGCAGCATCGGCCTGGCCTGGTGCCCGGAACACGGGCAGAGCGCCGACCGCCTGCTGCGCCACGCCGACACCGCGATGTACGCGGCCAAGGAGAGCGGGCGCAATGCCTACCGCCTGTACCAGCCGGAAATGACCCAGCGCCTGCAGCAGCGCCTGGACCTGGAGCACAACCTGCGCCGGGCGCTCAAGCACAATGAATTCGAGCTCTGGTACCAGCCCAAGATCGACCTGTTCAGCGGCCGCGTCGAAGGCGCCGAGGCGCTGCTGCGCTGGCGTGACCCCGAGCACGGGCTGGTGTCGCCGGCGCAGTTCATCCCGCTGGCCGAGCGCACCGGGCTGATCATCCCCCTGGGCGAGAAAGTGCTGGATCTTGCCTGCGCGCAGATCGCCGCCTGGCGCGCCGCCGACTGCCTGCCGGGGCCGGTGGCAATCAACGTCGCGGCCCTGCAGATCGAGCGCAGCGACTATGTCGCCAGCCTCAGGCGCAGCCTCAAACGCTATGACCTGGGGCCGACCCTGCTGGAAGTCGAGATCACCGAAAGCCTGCTGATGGAAAGCCAGCAGCACGCCTGCGCAGTCCTGGCGCAGTTGCAGGAACTGGGCGTGACCACCGCAGTGGACGACTTCGGCACCGGATATTCGTCGCTGGCGTACCTGAAGATGCTGCCGATCGATCACCTGAAGATCGACCGCGCTTTCATCAAGGAGTTGCCCGAAGACGATGACGGCGCCGCCATTACCCGGGCGATCATCGACCTGGGCCACGCCCTGGGCTTCAAGATCACCGCCGAAGGCATCGAAACCGCCGAGCAGTATGCGTTTTTGCGTAATGCCGGTTGCGACCAGGGCCAGGGCTTCTGGATGGGCCGGCCGATGCCGGTGGCCGAGTTTGATAGCTGGCTGGCCGCGCGCACGGTCAGCCAGCATGGCAGTTACTCTTCGTTGGGCGAGTCGCGGTAAACACGCTGTGTCAATTCGCTGAGCAACTGGTGCTCCTCAGCTTCATGGTCTTGGCGTACCAGTTGCTCGTTCAATAAGCGCTCATCGGGGTTGGCGATTTCTTGCTGGACGGCCTGCAAGCGTTGATTCAGTTCGTCGTCCAACTCATCAAAGCGCTCGTCAAAGCGCAATCGCAAGTAGGTAACCCAATCCCGGTTAAGGTACTGGTGCTGTTCATTACGGCGCAACACCGCCTCGACTCCGACGTCGCTGTCGGGGGTGAGTGTCAGCAATTGTTGGTGCAACTGCTCGACCCAGTCGGCGGGCAGTTGTTGCAAGGTCATCTGGATCGAGTCGGTCACCAGTGCCTCCGCCGGCAGTGGCGTTTGCGCAATGATCATCGCCGGGTCTTCGGCCAGTTGCCGCAAGGTCCAGTAATACAGCGCCTCGAGACGCTGGGCGCGCGGCGCGAATTGTGCGTCCTCCAGCGGTGTTTGTCGCTCGACATGCGCCTGGATGGCTTGGCGCCAGGAACGCCGCTGCATGACCTGCAGCAGGTTACGGCCGAGTTGCCGAGCGTCGTTGCCGTTGAAGGCGAGGACGCCATCGACCATGTCTTCCAACAGCAGAATGCGCGCGCCACCGGCATACTGGGCGAGCCACTCATCGACAGGCGGCTGTGTTTCGACCACCTCCAGAATCCGCCACAGGCGCCTGCGCGTGGTGGCCGGTGCCAGCAAGTAGCTGAAGCTGTCATAGAGCTCGCGCAGGCGCCGGAC
Organism: Pseudomonas sp. SORT22; assembly: GCF_018417635.1. Lineage (NCBI taxonomy): Bacteria > Pseudomonadati > Pseudomonadota > Gammaproteobacteria > Pseudomonadales > Pseudomonadaceae > Pseudomonas > Pseudomonas sp. SORT22. The sequence continues at coordinate 3,309,650 of NZ_CP071007.1, read as the reverse complement.
GAAACTCAGGCGTTGCGGTACCTGCAGGCGCTCCCACAGTAGCAGTTGATCGTCCGACGCCTGAAAAAGCAGATCGCTGTAGGCATCTTGAGACACCAGTAGATCGACCCGGTTATCGGCGAAGTAGCGTTGGATCTGCAACGCTGTCTCTTGCGTAAAAGGGTTGCGCTCCAGCTGCAACGCATGGCCGACCGCCCGGGGTGGGTCGAAGTGCTCTGGCAGGTGCGTCAATAGGTTATCCGACAGGTCGATCAGAGTCGGGGCCTGCAGGTTTTCCAGGCCGCGCGGTAGCTGCGTCAGGCCACAGCTGGTCAGCGAGAGGTGACGCAAATAGAGATGACCGCTGAAGTCAGGAGCGGTGGTTATCGGGTTGCCTTCCAGAAACAGGTGCTGCAGGCGCGGATAGGTTGCCAGCCGGGCCTGGTTGCTGGCTGTCCAGGTCAACTGGTTATCACCCAGGTCGAGCGATACCAGCTGTTCACCCAGGCCTTGGGGGATTTCGCTGAATAGGCTACTGCGCAATGACAGGTTGCGCAGCTGTGGAAAGTGATTGGCGAACCCTGCGGGCAGTTGGCCCAGCGGGTTAAAGTTGAGTGACAGCAGTTGAACGTGAGCGAAGATACCCGGCTCGAGTTGCGCCAAGCCGTCAAGGTCTTCGCCAGCCAGGTCCAGCTCGTTCAGGTACAGGGCAAACAGCGGTTGCCCCTGGGCCGTGGGTGATAAGTGCATGCGCTGCCAGGCTTCGATCAGGTTGGGTATCGCATCCTGGCGCCGCGGGTTGTCGATGGCCCACCTCTGCAGATCGATGCGCAGGCGTTGCAACTGCATTTCAAGCCGTTGCAACGCGGCGATGGGTTCGACGTTGGCGGCGCGCCAGCCATCGATTGCTGCCCGTATCTGCGCTAGGCTGCTTCGCGGATACAGCGCCCGATAGCGTGCCAGCAGCGAGGTGCTCGGCGACGTTGGCCCGTAACTCATCGGCGCCCCGCCGCGCAAACCGATAGAGTCCGACCAGCCTGGCGCGTAGGACCACAACCATTGAGAAAGCTGGTCGCGGTTGGCCTGTGTCAGGTCCAGGATACGCCTGCCAAGCTGGTCGCCGTCGCCGGCCCGTAGTGCCAGGGCCTGGCGATCGGCGTCGGGCAGGGCATCGAGGATCGCCTGGTAGCGATTAATACTTGATTCCGCCAGCGGCAGGCCGGCCCGGTAGGCGCGCCAGCCGTGGCCACCCCAGCGCCCGGCTATGACCAGCACCCGGCGCTCGCTGGCCTGCTTGGGGCCGACCTGTGCAATCAGCGGGCCGTCCGGATTACCCCGGCGCAGTTCAAGGCGCAGTGAGTCCGGCCAGCCTGGCAAGCGCTTGAGGCAGGCGAATACCAGGCGCTCGCAGTCGTCGTTGGCCAGGCGGGGCTGGTACAGGCCTTCAAGGGCCCGCGGCAAGGCCAGTTGTAAGGTGCTGACCCCGGCCGGTGGGCCGGCGTAGTGCTCGGCGAAGGTGTCATCGAACCTGATGTCGCCAAGGCGATCGACCTCTGCTTCGCTGGTGTTTGCCGCCTGCAAGCGCTCAAGGCAGTCGAGGAGCAACTCAGGGGGCTGCTCGTGTTGCACATGCACACGGCGCAGGGTGTCTTCGCTGACGCCGCTGATCCACGCCGCCTGGCTCAGTTGCTGGTCGCTGTAGGCCTCGACCGGGTGCCCCAGGCGCCGCAGCAAGGTCGTCCGCGACCATTGCAGCGGCTGTTCGTACATATGCCGCCAGGCGCCCTGATTGTTGTGCAGCAGCGGCGGCTGGTAGGCCCCGGGGTCTTGGGGGTGGACGATCCGCCATTGCCGCGAAGCGGGGTCCAGCTGCTGCTCAAACAGTTCGCCCTCCAGGCGGATGTAGTGTTTGCCGTCGGCTACATACTGGCCCATGGCATTGGCCCGTAGCCCCTCAGGCAGGCGTATGTCGCTGCGATAGCTGGCCAACGAGGGCTGCCACAGGCGCTGGCTGCCATCGGCACGTTGCACGCTGATCAACGACTCCATCAACTCGCCATTGATCAGCTTGCCGGCCACACCACCCGCTGCCGCCAGGCCTCCGGCGACTGCCACGTTAAGAGCGATTGACTGCAGGTGTGCCAGGGCGGTGTCGACGTCACCCTCTTGCCAGGCCTCGACACCCTCGAAGGCGCTGTACAGCATCTGCGCGGCGAACACGCCCATCATCACCTGGCCCAGGCCCGGGACAAAGAATGCCGCCAGGTTGAGAAAGTTCAGCCCCAGGTCTTCCAGACCCTGCAGCAGCGCCTGGCGGGCCTGTTCGTCGACATCGGCGGTAGGCACCGCCAGGGTCCGGGCTTCGTTGCGCAGGCGGCGCAGCTGGGCGCTTTGTAGGTAATTGAACAGTTCGCCTTCGATCAGTTGGCGCTTGAGGTGCAGCTTGGCAAAACCGGGCAGCGGCCAGTCGGCATCGGCCGCCGCCTTGGCGGCCAGGTTGTGCCTGAGCACGCTGGCAAAGTGCGCACGTTGTTCAAGGGGTACGAAGTGCATGAACAGCGCACGAAACTGCGCCTGGCACAGCTTGCCCTTGAGGTCATGGAGCAGCGCCTGCAACGAGGGATACTGCTGCACGGCGGGCGTGGTTCCCGGCAGGTACAGCAACACCGGGCCGACCGACTTCAGCCGGTTGCGGTCGAGCACGCCCTGGCGCGGCGAAAAGACCGACAGCGGGTTGAACAGCGCCAGCGGCGTGGACAGTTGCTCCGACACCCGGGCGATACGTTCAGCCTCGGATTCGGCGGGGGCTAGCATCCAGGCATCGTGCAGATCGATGCCGAACAGGCTCAGCGACCAGCAGCGCACGGGCCGGCTACCGATTTTCACGGCTGTTCGGCCGGCGAGCAGGTCGTTGAGGGCGCTCATGCCGTTATCACCCAGGCGTTTTTGTTCATGGGCAAGGTGCAGGTCCAGGCGCAGCTGGTCCTTGTGTACCTGCTCGAAGGCGTCGCGCACCTGCCTGGCTTGGTCGCCATACACCAGCAGCCCGTCGAGGTGATCCTGGTAGCGCCGGCCCAGGTCGAGCCTGCGGCACTCAGCGGCAAACGCCGTGACACTGATTGCCAGGGCCTGGCCTTGGGCGTCGCGGATGGCGCTGGGTGGGTCGAAGTAAATGCCGCTGAAGTTGTGCAGCGCGTATTGCAGCAGGCTGGCAGTAGGCCCGCTGACGTCACGGCCGGTCAGCAGGCCGCCGACGTTGCTGCGCACCGGTGTCAGGGTGCAGCGGGTAACGTCCAGGGCCAGGCCGAAGGCGTCTTTCAGGCGCGCCGCGAGCAAGGGCTGGGTGAAGGCCATGACGCCTTGCAAAGGCTTGAGCAAGGCGTGCAGGGCGTTGCGCGAGCGACGTAACTGCAGTTGATACTGCCTTGCCCGGGTACTGGATAGCGCGTCGGCGTCTGTTGTAAGCAGGCTCTGGCGCAGCTGCTGCCAGTTGTGCTGGCTGGCATGCAAGGCCCAGCCGGGTAGTTGCTGGCTGAGGAAGGCGTGGTGCGGGTTGCTGGAAGGCATGCGGGAGGCTCCTGTGGCATGAAGCCGTCAGCAAGCTCCCGCACGCCTGTCAGCGGGTGGTAGTTATTACTCTTCGTGGGGTTCGACCTCGATATTGCGGGTCAGGCGCCGCACCAGGGCATCGAGGCGCTGCAAAAACTGCTGCTCGAGGTCCTGGCGATACACCTGCAGGTGCTGCGGATCTTCAATCATTCCCTCGGCCAGTTCCAGGGTGCGTGCGTACTGGCTTTCCAGCTCGATGAACTGCGCGGCAAAGCGTTGGCGCAGCAGGGCGACCCAATCGGCATGAACGAAAAGTCGCGTGCCCTGGTAGCGTTGCAAAATCGCGTTCAGGCCCGCCTCGGTACCCGGGTTGAGCTGTTCGATGTGCTCGCGCAACGGTTCCAGCCAGGTGCCTGGTTGGTGCTGCAGATAGGGTTCGATCAACTCGGTGGACAGCGGCTCGCCAGCCAGGGGCGTAGGTGCCATGACCAGGGTCGGGTCTTCGCCCAGTTGCTGCAAGAACCAATAGAAAAACGCTTGCTGAATCGGCTCGCGGTTCACCGCTGCGGCGGCATCACCCAGAATCAACGCCGTACTGGTTTGTTCGGCGGCGCTCTGCACCGCCTGCAAACGCACGCGCTCAAGCACCTGGCGCAGCAGCCGTTCGGCCCGTAAGGCCGGGTTCGGCGCCGCCAGGGCGAAGGCGCTTTGCGCCTGGGGCTCGAGAACCAGCAGGTTGCGGGCGACCTCAGGCACCATCAATGTCTGATTGGCCGGGGCGTGTTCGAGCCAGCCCATTACCCGCCACCAGCGCCGCAAAGTGGCGTGGGGGGCGGTCTGGTAGTCCAGGCGGCCATATAACCCGCGCAGGTGGCGCAGGAACGGGCGCGGGGCATGCACCTGCAGGCGCTGCCACAGTGCCCGTTGCTCGAGGGTGGCGGTGAACAACAGGCCGTCATAGTTGACGTCGGCGACCATCAGGTCGACCTGGTGGGTGGTAAAGTACTGCTCGATGCGCTCCAGGGTCACCGCGTCGAAGGGGTTGTTCTCCAGGCGCAGGGCCCGCGCGATGGGCTCGGGCAGCACGAAACCGACCGGCAGGCGCTGCAGCAGGTTATCGCTGAGGTCGATCAACTGCGCCTGTTGCAAGCCTGGCAGGCCGGGCGGCAGCGCGCTGATTTGCGTGTGCGACAAGTCGAGCATGCGCAGCCGCGTCAGGGCGCTGAGGTCCGGCGGTGTCTCCAGGGGGTTGGCCGACAGTTGCAACTCTTCCAGGTTGCGGTATTGCTGCAGGGCGGCCTGATCGTCGGGGCTCCAGATCAGGGCACTGTCCGACAGGTCCATGACCCGCAGTTGCGGGCCCAGGCCACTGGGTACGCTGCTCAGCTGGGTACTGCTCAATGACAGGCGCTGCAGGTTGGGGAAGTGCCGGCTGAAGGCCCTTGGCAGCGCGTCCAGCGGGTTGTCGTCCAGCGACAGTTCGCGCACATGGGCGAACGACGCCTGGATGGCCGGGAAACTGCGCAGGTCGTCGGTGTTCAGCCCGGTTTCGTCCATGTTCAGCTGGAACACCCGCGAGCCATCGGGCAATTGCCGATAGCGTTCCTGCTGCCAGACGCTGATCAGCTCGTCGCGCAGGGTCTGGCGCGCCTCGTTGGCGGCGGACCAGTGCGCCAGGTCGCGCTGCAGGCCGGTGAACTGTTGCTCCAGGCGGCCGAGCTGCTCGGCGGCATTGAGGTTGACCCCGGCCCAGCTGTCCAGCGCCCTTTGCGCCTGAGCGTCGGTCAGTGCCGGATACAGCCTGCGGTAGCGCGCCACCAGCGAGGCGAGGGCATGGCTGCCCTGTGGGTAGCCACGGCCACTGCCGCCGCGCAAGCCGCCGGTTTCAGGCCAGGCAAAGCGCCGGTACGACCACAGCCATTGGCTGAGCTGGTCGCGGTGCTGCAAGGCCAGGCTGCGCACCTTGGCCATTAATGCCGTACTGTCGGGCACGGCCAGCACCTCACGCGCGTCGCTGTCCAGGCTGTTGAACGCTGCCTCGAACAGGTCATCGACCGATGGCCCGGGCTGCGCCTGGTAACCGTCCAGGGTCTTTACCACCACCGTGCGCCGGGGCGCCGAGCGCAGGCCAATCTGTTCCAGCAGCGGACCATCAACAGCACTGCCGCGCAGCTCCAGGGACAGGTCTTCAGGCCAACCGGGCAGGCGCTGCACACAGGCCAGCAGCAGGCGATCACTGTCGGCACTGGCCAGCACCGGGCTGTACAAGCCTTGCAGGGCGCGAACCAGAGGCAGTTCGCTGCTCGCTGCTGCAGGCGACTGCGCCGTGTAGCTCTGCGCGAACTGCGCGCGGCTGCCGGCCCGGCGCGCGGCCTGCAGGCGAGCCAGGGTATCGGCGAGCAGCGGCGGCGGTGGCGCGTTGCTCACCAGCGCCTGGCGCAGCTGCGCCTCGGACGTGCCGCTGAGCTCCAGCGCCGCCAGCAGCTCGGCATCGCCCAAGCCCTCGCTGAGCGGCCCGAGGCGGCGCAGCAGTTGCCCGGCCGACCAGTTCAGCGGCCTTTCGTGAACCGAGCGCCAGGCGCCATGACTGTTATGCTCCAGCTCGGGTTCATAGGCGCCGGGATCGCTGGGGTGAACAAGGCGCCACCGCTTCACCGCCGGATCGAAGCGTTGCTCGTGCAGGTGACCGTCAATCCGCACGTAGGTCTTGCCGCCTTGCAGGTACTGGCCCAGGTCATTGGCGCTCAGTTCAGCGGGCAGCTCGACGGCGCTACGGTAAGGGGTCAGGTCTGGCTGCCACAAGCGCACCCGGCCATCGGCCAGGCGCACCTCGGCCAGCTTCGACAATTGCGCCGCCGCCTTACCGGCCACGGCCAGGCCGCCGATAAAAGCCACGTTCAACGCCACCGATTCCATATGCTCCATGGCCGCATCGATATCGCCGACCTGCCAGGCCTGCACGCCTTCAACCACTTCCTCGACCAGTTGATAGGCCACCACGGCCATCATCACCTCACCCAGGCCGGGGACAAAGAACGCCGCGGCATTGAGAAAGTTCAGCGCGCTGCTTTCCCAGAACGCCTTGATTTGCGCATGCCGCGCCGCATCGGCATCGGCGCTCGGCACCGCCAGCAGGCGGGCATCGTCCAGGGCCTGTTGCAGGTGCTGCTCGAACAGCAGGCGAAAGGGCGGGCTGGGCAGCTTGGCGGTGCTCAGGTGCAGGTCGGCGCCGGCTTGCAGCGGCCAGTCTTGGTCCGCCCTGGCGTCGCCGCCATCGAGGTTGCGCTTGAGCACGCTGAAAAAATGCGCCTGTTGCGCGGTGCTGACAAAACGGGCGAAGAACTGCCGGAAGTCAGCCTTGCACAAGCGCGCTTGCAAGGCCGCCGTGCACTCGGCCAGCGATGCATATTCAACCAGCTCGCCGTCTGGCGCTGCGGGTAGCCACAGCACTACGGGTTGATCATCACCCAGGCCTTGCGGATAGAACAGCAACACTTCACGCAAGGCGATGGCGAACAGGCTCACCTGCTGCACCGGCATCGACTGGGCGTTGCCGTCCAACAGGTCCAGCAAGCGGTCCTGGGTTATGCCGCGAACATGCCGGCGCAGGCGTGCCAACTGCACGGCGGCACGCAAGCGGTCCTGGGTGGCACTGATCCACAGCTGGGCGACCAAGGGCGCGCTGTACTGGCTGAGTAAATGCGCCTGATAGCGCTGGCCCAGGTCCAGGGCACGGCAGGAGGCGGCGAAGGCTTGTACTGAAATCGCCAGCGTGCTCCCGGCGTCGGTGCGCAAGTAGCTCGGCGAAAGAAAGCCCTGATCGGCATAAAAATTATGCAGGGCGGCCTGGAGCAGGCTGATCGGCGCCTTGGCCACGGCCTTGGGTGGCTGGCGGGGTGAAAACAGCACCTCTTCGTAATCCACCCATTGCGCCTTGCTGACCTCAAGCAGTACGCCGAAGTCGGCCTGCAGGCGCTCGGCGAGCAGCTGCTCGGCAAAGCGCGTCAGGCCTTGCAGGCCACGCAGTTTATTGGCCAGTGCCGCTGTCGAGGCCCGGCTGCGCGCTTGGGCGGCCAGCACCGCCTCGCGCAGGTCGGGGGCGGCATTGGCGAACCAGTCGGCCTCAAGGCCGGCGTGGCCCTGGGCTGGTTGCTGGGCTTGGCGCAGGCGTTGCCAGTGGTCGGCGGTGGTGTGCTGGGGCCAGGTGGGGAGGTTTTGCTGGATGAAGGTGTGGTGGGGGATGGGTGGGTTGGGCGGGGTCATGGTGGTGGTCCTGTGGGGGTAAAGGCCGACAGGAGACGATGGGGGAGGGGGGGGCGGGTGGTAGTTATTGCAGGGCATCAAGTCCTAGGAGCATTCCTGCAACGCCTATCGCTTGTGGCCGATTGCCTGGGCAAGGCTTGCCCACTGGCTCGATCAACTGCCGGAGGCTCGGTGGTCGGGTTTGGCGATCCGAACAACACTCATGGTGCCGGTAAGGAACTCACCATGGATAACCGCAATTCAAGCACTTCAAAAATGCAGTTCGTTGAGACCGTCGAGAAGCCGGTCAAAAGCTGCCCTGAACACCCCCCCTCTGTTTTGCGTACGCGCCGGCGTGAGTGCCGAAGATGCGCTGGTGCATGCGTTGGTGTATTTGCGCTGTGCCAGCTCGACCATTGCTGAAGCGGTGCAGTACAGCAGTGAGGCGGGGAAGGGCCTTGTGTGGTCGACGCAGCATTCGGTGGAGATGGCGGTGGCGTTGATTGATGCGGTGTTGGATGGAGTTGAATCCACAGCGATGAATAAATGTTGAGGCTTCTCCTATGGCACCCAGCTGCCGGCTAAATCAGGAGTTTCGTAGCCTTTAACCATGATGGTCTCTTTCTGCAACGGACAGGGACTCCACCGCCTATCAGTACTCCGGTGCTGTGATGGCGGTTGTCTAGATTCTTGTACAACGCTTATTTGCTTGAAAATACTGTACGTACGAACACTGTTATTTTTGCTAGTTGTTCGGAGTGGAAAAAAACTTTAGATTTTTTGCGTGGCATAAAGTGAAATGGCGGCGCTGGGTGTTTAATTAAATTTGAGGTGTCATTATGGCTATTGAAACTGTGATTGGTCGGTATAAAAATGCCATCGAAGATGTAGTAATTGAGATAAGCACGGTAGAGAATTTGAATGCAGTAGAGGGGTCGGACGTCTCAGGGGAGGTAACTTTTAAAGGGGAAACCCTTGGCTGTAGAGGGAATGTGCGGCTAGATAAGGGGGGGGCGCCAGCTAGTCTGGCTTTGTTTGTGCAGGATTATTTTGGGTCTGACCAAAGATTTGGCTGTGCTGGTGCATTCAATATTTCAGATGGGGCTCTTACAGGGGCTTTGGTAATGGCGAATCTACATGCCCAAGAATCATTTCTTGTTGGCTATGAATGGGGCGGCATCTGGCAGAAAGAATAGCGTACGGCAAATAATTCCCATGGACTCCGTTAACGGCGACACGGGCTGGAGTCCTGGGCGTTTCCAGGCGAGGTCTCTTACTATGCTTGGGGTGATCGTGGATCACCCGCCTACTATTTCTCCGTAGCCACTGATTCTGTCTCTTCAGCGTTATTGCCAATTGTGGAGCACTACCATGAGCGAACAACTGCAAAAGTATATCCAGGTAGATGAAAATTCCGGTGGCTATGGCGCCACCATTCCAATTGCCACGCTGGTGGGCAATGCCGGGTGTGGGCCGGAAGTGGAGGTGTGTTATCGGTATTCGGCGGCGGAGGGGACATGGGGGCCGGGGGTTTCATGGGCGCATTATGTTATTAATTACGACCAAGGAGAAATTAATCCTATAACATACGGAAGGGTGTTTCTGTACTTAAGTACAGGGGAGCAGATTAGCTTAAATCACGGAGAGAGTGTTGTTTTACCTAATTATAGAATTATTTCAAAAGATAACGAGATTTGGGTGTTCTCCAAGGACGGGCGTACTGAGGTGCTTGGTAGCATTGGGTCTGTTGGAGTTAGGGGTTCAGGAACCCTGAAAGTTGTGTACTGCGCTGCAAAAAAAATCACTACAGTAGAAGGGCGTTCTGTCTCCATTAATTGGGCTGGGGACTCGGCGGCAGGTTGGATTATTAAAAGCATAGAGGATGACGGGAAGTGTTTACTGTTTGAGCAAGAAGTGGCTGAGAAAGCTATTAAGTGTAAAATTTATACGGGGAAAGACGTGAGTAGGTCGGTGGTGATGAAAACCACCGCGCTCGATACCTATGCCACTCAACGCTTGCGGAAATTTAAATTTACGGGTGTGGTGTATGATGCGACAGAGGTAGAAGACGCCAGCACGAAAAAAAGACGTACAACGGAAGAGAAGTAACGATAAAAAGTGCTTACCCCTTAAGGTCTCTAAGTATCAGCGCTGACACACACACTGAAAGTGTTGAAGCGATTGCAGACGGTAGCAAGAGCAAGGTATCAAAGTACTCATGTTCGTTTGCTGGCGACTTAATAGCGAACCAAGTGACTTCTTACAGTTACGGCTCCATGCCCTTGCTGCCCAACTACAAAACAATTACCGCTGAGTTCGTGGCTGGCGATAAAGAAAGCACGACGGTTAAGTGTTTTAATTTGGAAGGTCGAGTCTTCAAGGAAACGATAACCGAAGGGGGTGAAGTAACGGAAATTGTGCAAGATGTCATTCCGGTAAAAGAGTGGGATTGTTTTCTGGGGTACACCAAAATATCCAAGCCAAATGCACCTGCCAATGAACAGAATACCACCTGCTGGATTATGGACCTTGAAGGTAATATTACTTACAAATCAAACAATGGCATCGCCATGCAGTGGACTTACTACAAAACCCGTGCGCTGTCAGTGGAGGCAAAGAACCAGATCAAGATCACCGACCAGTCGCTCTTTGCCTGGATGACCTATCTGATGCCTGTGCTGCACTTCGCTAACTGGATGACAGAACTCACCTCCCAAGGTAAGAAAGGTGTGTGGCACGGTACGCGAGTCGATCGCGTCGTCGCCACAACCCCTTACCCTGCACCCAGTGCCTCGAAGCGCTTCAATTTGCCATCAGCCGCCAACTTGAGCTGCCCACTTGACCCCAACTACCAAAACTCACACCTTGAGTCCGAGCGGGTGTACAAGTGGGTAGGGGGTGAGGTTGTGGACCTGAGCCTTACATTCTATGGATACACCAAACTAAAGCTGAAAGGGCCAAAATACAATGTTGCCGATGTCGATTGGGCAGTAAAGCCTTCACAAAAGTTGGTGGTCTACAATGCCGACTGTGGGCAAGATGATTACTCGGAAATAGCGAAAAAAATCACCCATGCAGAAATTCTCGAAGCGACCGGCGTCGATGGTAAAAAACTGCTTGAACAACTCAGTGCCGCGCAAAAAACAGCGGGATTCAAAGAGGAAATTGTCAAGCAAACCATTGAGGGTTTCTTGCCGGCGTTTAAGCAAACACTGGAAGCCAAGCTCAAGAGCTATAAAGCCAATTCGATGACGTTGGAGGAGACCCGTTATGTTAATGATATCAATAGCCCCTTTCATGGTCAGGTAAAGTCGACGATGTCGGCGATTTTGGACAATGAAGGTAAGGTGGTGGCCGACTCTGCACAGCACCTGAATTTTTCTTACAAAGTAGTAGGTGACAATGTTGAGCGGAGCACGAGTTATCCTGGCAAGGATGCTTCGACATCGGCAAATAGTAAAATATGCACATCAATTTATACCGGTCAGTTAATTTCAAGTGCGGGGCCGGACGGGTATACTGCCTATGCTTATGATGCACAGCGCCGGTTGATTTCTGTTGCTTACAAGGCAACGGATAAAAGCGAGGAAAAGACGACGACCTATGAGTACCCTACCGCCGGTGATAGCTTCTATTACATTACCCCCGCTGAAGGTCGCAGGATGGCGATTGGTGTCGACGCGCTGGGCCGCGAAGTAAACACCTTCATTATGGGTGGCAAAGGGGAGTGGCTGAAATCGTCAGATAGTGAATACGCCAAGGATGGACGGCTGGCGAAGTCGACGAGTGAGGATTACAGCTTCGATGATAAGCCCATTTCTACAGTGATTGTCAGCTACAGCAGCGAGGGTGATACGCAGATCGTAGAATATGCTATGCAAAACTTTGACGGAGTTCCGGTCAAGGAACGCAAACACTACCGTTATGACAAAGACACCCGTCAGTTGCAAGAGTGGACAGAGATAAAACGCAGTTCCAGCACTACCAATCCGCCGGTAGATGAAACGCTGAAGTACGCGAAAACAATTACCCAGTATAACCTCGACGGTGCGGTTGCCAGTGTGCAACTGCAGGGCAGTGATGGTACGGTGTTACATACCAATACCTACAGCTACGATGCATGGGGCAGGGTCAGCACCGCCAGTAGCACGGGCCAGCCCGAGATCAGCTACCAATATGATGATTTTGGCCGGGTGACGCAGACGACCTGTGATGGGGTCAACACGATTACCGAACGTCCCGCGCATGTGCTGGCGGACATTGTCAGCAAGACGAAAATTCAGAAGGTAGGCGAATCAAACGTTTATGAAGTTGGGCGCCTGTCCCTGGATCGGCTGGGGCGGATCATCAGTACCAACATTGGTGGGCGCGAGGTGAAATACCGCTATCAAAAAGGTGATCGCTGGGGCGTCGGGGCGTTTACCACACCCACAGAATTGGGGACCAGGCTCAGTGATTTTGGCAGTTGGTCATTCAACGAAAAATTTAACCTAGGGGTTATTGAGACGACCCAGTCTGGCGAAGAGCATAGTTGGAGCTCGAAGGTGAAACACACACTGGGCGGCCTGGTGCATGAAGAGACTGACGCCGCAGGTGGTGAAACCCGGTATTCCTACAGCGGCGGGCGCTGCACGAAGTCGCTGCGATTGGCTGATAACAAGGCCTTTGGTGCGAAAACCCATTACTATCATCGAGGCGATGTACTGGTAGGTGAAGAGGTAACCCGTTCCAGCACCGATACCTGCCTTAGCACCACGTTTACCCACGATAAAATGGGGCGGGAAATAGAACGTACCTTTACCTGTGCTGGTTTTCCCACTATCAGCCTCACGCGCGAATATGATGAAGGTGGTCGGGTAACGGCATCGGAGCTGAAACAGAATAACAGTTCCTTGCGCAAGGAAAGCTTTAGCTACACAACAAAAGGCCAGTTGTTGAAATACACCTGCTCGGGTCAGGAGCGACCTGTAACGCCTTGGGGGGCGTTGCTCAAGCAACAGGACTTTACCTACGATACCTTGGGTAACATGCTCACGTGTGTCAGCAATACAGATGCAGGGAGCAACACCAGCACGTATACCTATGACACTAACGATAAAACTCGCCTGCTCTCCGTGGCCAATAGCGACGAGAACATTGACGACATCAAGCTTGAATACGATAGTGAAGGACGCTTGAACAGTCGCAACGGCCACCGTTACGATTACGATGTGGCCGGCAGGGTTAACAGTATTGCGCATGAGGGTGGCAAAGATTGCTTTGTGTACGCAACCGACGGCCGCTTAGTGGGGAAAAAAGACCAGCGCACCATCAAGTATGAATACTGTGGTGAGCGTATTACCGGGCGAGTTTACTTGACCGGGGATGCCAACACTCAGCGGACCACGCGCCTGCTCACGCTCGGCACGGGCGCGGTGTTGCAATCGACCCAGGTTGGCAATGCGGACGCGGCCTTCAGTTTCGAACTGTGCGACGCTAATGGCAGCTTGATCGCCACACTTGATCATGCAAGTAAGTCCCCGACGTTCTTTTCTTATACTCCCTTTGGCTATCGCGCCAGTGCTGACGACGACGACCACTGGCTGGGCTTTAATGGCGAGGTGCTAGACACCGGCAATCAGGTGTATCACCTGGGGCACAGTTACCGGGTTTATGATCCAGAGTTGCAGCAGTTTACCAAGCCTGACAGTGAAAGCCCGTTTGGTATCGGCGGCACCAACCCATACAGTTACTGCTCGAATGACCCGGTCAACCGCCATGACCCCAGTGGACACGTCACCGTCACCCACCAGTCCAGCTCCTATACCCATATGCCGCTAACGTACGACCCAGTCTTCAGGGCCGCATTGTTTGCCGGTATTGGTGTTGCCTTGGCGCCGTTCACGGGCGGCGCATCGATAGGCTGGACGCTGGCTGTAGTAGGGCTGGCGGCGGTGTCGGCCGCCTTTGATATCGCCTCGGCAGCGACAGCGGAAAGTGATCCGGAACTGTCTGCGTGGCTGGGCCGGGCCGGGATGGCGTCGGGGATCTTGAGCGGGGCAGTGGCCATGACCGGGGCAAAAGTGGCGGCGTTGTCTTCAAAAAAATGGATAAGCGTGGTGATGGGGGAAAAAGCAACATTGGAGGCTTCAGGCTCTAAAGTGCAAAACTATATTCATAGATTTAGCGAAGATTTACATTACTTGGAGGATATTCATAAGGGCGGTAAACGCCTGACCATTCAGGCTCACGGAGTGATGCGGCCTGGGGATACCTCAGCCAGTCTGAGAGTTGGGGATGACTATTGGGGTGCCTATAGTCTGATCAGTAATTTGAAGCACCATAGTATAGATTTACAAAAATATAAGAGTATCCGTTTGCTCGTGTGCAACTCAGCCAACGCGGAGTTAGGCTTTCCTTCGCTTGCAGAACAACTTCATAAGATGACGGGCAAGCCCGTTAAAGGCTTTCTCGGTACCGTGCGCGCTAACTTTGAGATGAATGAGGTGGTTGCTGCGCTCAAGGCTGCGGGAAGTAGAGAAGGGAAGGATGCTTATATTCTTAAAATAAAAACTGAGGGCATGGGTGTGAAAAAGTTTAGTGAGTTTAAAGGTTCTAAAGATCGATATTTTGGCTGCCGTCCAGTAAAGTTTCCGAAACAGGCTTCTGCTAGCCCAGTGGAACGTGCAAGCTGGGTCCCGGCTGCCCCGGTGGAACGCGTCGAAGTTACTATTGATGAGGCGGTAGATTTCGGTAGCGGTTTGTTGACGTAACTGCTGCATGTGTAGTCGGCGGCCTAGGCTCTGTACGAAACCCCAGAAAATCCTACTGTAGTCTCTCGGAAACCAAGGTTTTGTAGAGTCCCAACTCATCGAAGGAAAGGAATCCTTTGATGACAGAGCGTTATCAGTGCTAAATTCTTAAAGGTAAATATTTTTATAGGCAAGACTGATCACTCGTCATAACTCTGACGGGTGATCAGCCTTCACTATTGCAAGTCGGTAACGTTGTCATTGGAATACAATACTTGGTATCCAACTTTTGGTATGCCAACCAGCCTTAACTCCACCAACGCCTTCAACGACTCCCCACTGCCCAAATACGCATCGCCAAAATCATGCCCCCCCAACGCACTCGGATGCGCCACCACCTCCAGCAACCCATCCGCCGGCGCTAACCCCGCGCGTAAATCCGCCGGCGTACACACATAATCCGCCGTCGCCCCCGCCAACTGCTTCAAGCGCCTATTTAGCAACGTTTTGAACACCCGCTTCAGCGGCCCGATGTTATGCCCAAGATTACGCGCCAACCTCACCGCCACGCCTTCGCGCGCCGCAAAACGGGCGACGATTACGCCAATGGGCCAGATGTTGTGCACATGCTGGTGCGAGTCCAGGTGGCTGGGCATCAGGCCCTGGTTCAGGCAGTGTTGCCACTGCGCCTGCAGTTCCTGCTCAACGGCGTCGCGCTCGGCGCGGCTCAGGCGCAGGGTGCGTTGTTTCAGGCGCAGGTCGAATTCGCCGTTGGGCGCGCAGAAGCGCGGCTGCTGGCGAATGGCTTGGCTTAGCGGCCGGCCGTAGGTGAGGTTGAAGTGCAGGCCGATACGCCCGCGCAAGGCCGGCAGTTGCGCCAGGCTGCAGGCGGCGCTGAAGGCCGGCATGTTGGCCATGGCCGTGGCCGAGCTGATCAGCCCGGCCTGGAAGGCATGCAGGATGACCGCGTTGGTGTGGGCGCTGAGGCCGAAGTCGTCAGCGTTGACTATGACCTGTGAGGGCATCCGGGTTCTCCTGTGGCGAGTCGGGCTCGGCGGGGGTGGCCGAGGGTGTTTGGCGCAGGCGTTGCAACTGTGGCTTGAAGCGTTGCCACAGGCGCAGGGCCAGGCCCAGGGCCAGGCCGCTGGGGCGCCAGCTGTAGAAGCTTCGGCGCTGGTGTTCAACGGCGCCGCTCATGCGTTCGTGCAGTTGGTGGCTGGAGTTGTGCAGGCTCACCCGCGAGGCGTCGACCCATTCCCAGCCGTCGTCCAGGCCCCAGTGAATCCATTCCTCGAGCAGCACCCGGCCACTGCCAAGCTCGGCATAGGCGGGCACGAAGGCCAGGTTGTAGTCGTACACCCGGCCGCGCTCGAACACCCCCAGGCGGTAACTGATGCAGCGGCCGTCGAGCTCCAGCAGCACCATGCGCACCAGGCCTTGGGCCGCCAGGCCGCTGAAGGCCTGGTACATCCACTGGCGGCGCAGGCGGCCAGAGAAGATGCCGACCTCGTCGTCGCCTTTCCAGCTGAGCTCTTCGACAGCGCTGATGGCATCGAGCAGTGGCGTGATGGTGTTGGCATCCGGGGTAACCCTGCGTACCTGGGCGCCGCAGGCGGCAATGCGCTTACGCGCGCGGCGCAGTTTGTAGCGCGGGTCGCCGCTGATTTCCTGACGGTCTTCGGGCACGATGCGGTGCACCGGCACCCGGCAGTTCAGGCGCTGCTCATGGGTGGAGCTGCGCCGCGCCCAGCGGCTGAGCAGGCTGTGGGCCGCCGCGTCGTCGGGCACTTCGTCCAGTTGCAGCAGGGCATGGGGCAGTTGCTTGCGGATTGCCCTTAGCACTTGCGCGGCCGCTTTGGCCGGCAGGTCGCAGAGCAGGGCGATGCGGTCGCTGAGCGGGTAGCCCAGGTGCCGCACCACCTGCACCGTCAATGGGCCGAAGCGCTCAGTGCCGCGTACCAGCGGCAGGCACAGGCACAACCGGCCCTGGTCGCGGCCCACCAGCACCTGCAGTTGTTGCCCGGCCATCAGTGACGCTTCGGCCGCCAGCAGCCAGCCCAGGTGGTTGAACGGCGTGCTGTCGGCCAGTTGCTGGCGCAGTTGCTCGTAGTCGGCGGCGGGGAAGTCCGCCGCCGCCAGCGACGGGTACCACTGCAGTTCAAGGCTCATGGGTTCAGGTCACCGTGGCCGGGGCGGGGCTTGCTTCAGGTTTGCGCAGGGGCTCCAGGCGCGATTCGCTGTAGCGGGTTTCGCGGTAGAACTTCCAGCGGCCGAACAGGCAGTACACATTCATCACCCGTCCTTGTTCCTTATAGCCCATGCGCAGGTGCAGCTTGAGCGCCGGGATGTTGTGGCTTTCGCACACGTCCACCACGGTGTCGCAGCCCTGGGCGGCCATGGCCTTCCACAGCTCCAGCTGCAGGTCGACCGAAAGCTCGGTGCCCCAGTACTTGCGCGCCAGCTCGCCGCCAAATTCAAAGAACTGCCCGGGCTCGACCGGGAACCAGCAGCCGTAGAAGTGGCGGTCGTGGTAGTGGCGCAGGCTGCCCCAGATGAATGCCACCACGTCACCGGCGTCATCGAGGAACATCAGCCCGGTGTGGCCCTCGGCGGCCAGCTCGCGCATGGTCTCGATGCGGTCGCCAAAGTGTTTGGCGAAAGCCCGCACGTTGTGCACGGTGATCGGCTCGACCCGCAGCGGCGGGTAGGGTTTGAGTTTGTGCGGCGGCACGGGGCTGACCAGGTCGCGCTCCATCCACAGCAGCTGCCAATGGTAGAACAGGTAGCGCTTGACCCCAGCGTTGATGGTATTACGCAGTCCTTTGCGCTGGATGCGATCCTGGATCTTGCTCAAAGCACTCATGGTGCCTCCTGTTTCTGGCAGGTGAGGTGCGCGCTCATGACGCGCTCCAGGTCAGGGCGAACAAGGTTTGCCCTGGCAATTGAAAATGGATACGGCCTTGCTCGCAGACAAACTGCGCGCGGCGTGTGCTGTTGTCGGGGCCGAAAAAGCTCAGGGCGCCTGCAGCGCAGCGTTGTTCGGTGGCAAGGGTCACCTGTTGCAGGCGCTCGCCCTTGTTCACCCCCAACAGGCTGCGCTGCTTGCCACGGGCCATGGCCAGGGCGTCGACTTCGAAGGCGTCGTTGTCCAGGGCCAGCACCTGGTCGAGCCAGTGCTGCTGGATGAACTGCTGGGCCAGGCCCACGGGCTTTAGTTCAAAACGGTTTTCGCCCAGCACCCGGACCATGCCCTTGGGCCATTCGGGCTCGTCGGCGACGTGGAACCAGTTGAGCATGTCGAGCAGGCCGTCCTGGGAGGCGTTGATCACCACCGAGGCCCACCACAGGGCGGTGAAGTGGGTTTCCTGGTCGTAGGGGCTCAGGCTCGAGCCGCTGGAGAGGTTGGTCTGGTCCAGCAGCAGCGCCTTGTTCGGCCGCCCCTGGGCATCGAGGCCGACCAGCCTGGCGGCCTGGCGCACCGAGTCGCGGTAGCTGCGGGTGGCCAGCAGGTCGCGGACCATCCATTCGTGCCAGGCCAGGGCGTCGATCTGCGCACCGTGCTCCTTGAGCAGGCGCTGTGCCCAGTCAAGGCCGATGCGCTTTTCGCTGTCGCTGTGCAGCGGGCCGTTGACCAGTCGCGAGCTTGCCGGCATGGCGATGCGCACCCCGGCTTCGCGGGCGCCGGGGCTGCGTTGTACGCGCTCGGCCATGGCCTGGAAGTAGCGGCTGAAGGTGGGGTAGTCGCTGTAGTTGAGGTTCGGTTCGTCGGCGAAGGCCAGGTAGTGCAGGCTGTTGCCGCCCAGCGTGCGGGTGGTGTTCAGCCAGTCGTCGAGGCCGTCGTTGCGGATGCGGTCGGCGGCCAGTACCGATTCGCGGCCGGTGCCGGCCAGCAGGGTGATGTCCTGTTTGATGTTGTAGCGTTGCTGATAAAAGCTGCGAAAGGCCGTTTCATAGCCGGGCTTGCGTGCCAGCAGGTCGGCGAAGCTGTAGTAGCCGGCTGCTTGCGGTTGCAGGGCATCGAGCACGGCGTAGCTTGATGGCGGCGGCAGTACATAGGGCAGGTTGACGCCCAGGTCCGGGGTGCGGCCCAGTACGGTGTGGCCAAGGCTGAGCGCGACCTTGCCGTCGCTGTTGTGTAGCGGGCGTAGTTGCCCGGGCTGCTGGGCGAACAGGTTGGCGCTGCCGTCGAGCCAGAACGCCACCTTGCCACGGCCTTGCAGTTGCAGGCGGAAGGTCTGCTCTTTGCTCGACTGCGGCAGCGCCAGGCGATCGAACTGCCAATAGGCGGGGTAGGGCTTGAGCGCCAGGCTCAGTTGCTGGCTGTCGCCCAGGCGCTGCACCTGCAGGCTGCGTACGCCGCCATGATATTTGCCGGCCAGGGTGGCTTTCTCGCCCGCGGGCACTTTGAAGTACAGCTCGACATTGGGCCCGACCTCGGCGCTGAAGTGCACCTTGGCCGGGGCGAACAGCACCCGGGTGCTGTCGGCATGCTCGATGCGGTAACGGCGAAAGCTGTAGCCGGGGATTTCCACCTGGTAGTCGCTGGCGCTCGCCGTCAGCGGCCATTGCACCCGGCCTCGGCTTTCATCGGCCTTGATCGCGCGCTCGGCCTGCAAGTGGCCCTGGCCGTCGAGCAAAAAGATGCGCTCGGGGTTGGCCTCGGCCTGCCAGGCCGGTTGCCAGCTGACCGTGACGGTGTCGGCCTTGCTCGCTTGCAGGTACAGGCTGCCATCGCGCAAGTCGCCCCATTGCAGGGGCGCAGCCTGTAGCGTGGCGCTCACCAGCACGCCGCTCACCACCAGGGCCAGGGCTTTCATGCCGGCCGCCGTTGCAGCATCTGCCGAAGCGGCGCGAGGTCGCTGGGCAGTACCAGCAGGGTTTGCCAGAACGGCACGCCGCTGAGCTTGCAGTACAACAGCAGCATCGCCAGGGTCACCGCCAGGTAAGCGATGGATGAGGCCGCCGCAGCGCCGACGATGCCATAGGTGGGGATCAACAGCACGTTGAGCAGCAGGTTCAGCGCTGCGCCCAGGCCCATCATCAGCGATACTGTGCCGGGGCGGTTCTTGCCCAGCAGGTCGAGGCGCAGGATGCTCGCATAGCACAGGCCGAACAGCCCCGGCAGCAAGGCCAGAAGCGCCGGATAGGCCGGTTGGTACTCGGCGCCGAACAGGGTGACGATCAGCCACTCGCCAATCAGCGCCATGCTCAGGCAGGCGCCGAGCATCACCGTGGCGGTCAGGCGCAGGGCCAGCGGGGTAAGCTTGTCCATGCCGGCGTCCTGCTGCAGCAGGCGTTTCATCAGCGGTGTGGTCACCGCCTCAGGGACGATCAGCAGCAGTTCGGCGGCGGCGCTGGCCATGGCGTAATGGCCCAGCGCGGCGCTGCCGAGCATGGCGCTGATGAACAGGTAGTCGGAGCGCAGAATCACCTGCTGGAACAATAAGTCCGGGTGGCTCTTGGCGCTATAGGAGAGCAGCTCGCGCTGGCCGCTGCGGTCCCAGCACAGGCGGATCGAGTGCTGCCGGCCGAGCCAGTACAAACCGAGCATGACCACCAGGCTCAGGCCCAGCAGCCAGCTGATCAGCGCCGCTTCCAGGGCCGCGTGCTGCCACATCCAGAACAGGCCGACAAACAGCAGCAGCGGCACCAGCGACTCGGTCAGGCGCAGGGCGTTGAAGGCGCCGACGCCGCCGGTGGCGTTGTGCAGGGTCAGCAGGCCGCTTTTAAGCACCGTCAACGGCACCGCCAGCAGCAACAGCCAGGCCAGCAGGCCCAGCTGGGTGGTCACTTCCAGTTCTGTGCCGAACTCCCGGGCCAGGGCCACGCAGACCAGGGTCAAGGCGCCGGCCACCAGGCAGCCGTAGATCAGCACCTGGCTGAGCAGCAGGCCCATGCTGCGCTGCTTGGCCGCCTGGTAACCGACGGCGGTGTTGAGCCCGCCGCTGGTGGCGGCGCTGATCAGGTCGGGCAGGGTGCTGAGCAGGGCGAACAGGCCGCGCTCGCTGGGGCCCAGGATGCGCGCCAGCAGCACGTTGCGCATCAGCCGCAGGGCGATCATCGCCAGGCGCGTGCCCATGCTCAGCAGCAGGTGGCGCACGTAGTGGCTGCGGCTCATGGGCGGCCTCCGCGGCTGATGCGCCAGGCCAACAGCGAAGGGCGGCTGGCGCTGCGCTGGCTGACACTGATACGCGGCAGGGCCAAGGGGTCGTCATGGCCCTGGCAGATCCCGGCGCGGGTGCTCAGGGCAAAGGGGTAGCGGTGCGCGGCCAGGCGCTCGCGCACCCGCGCGTCGTGGTCGCCGTTGGGGTAGCAGTACACCGGCAGCGGCTGTTTGCAGCCCTGTTGCAGGGCGTAGTGGCTGCGGCTCAGTTCTTCTTCCAGGCGCTGGTCGTCCAGGCCCGGCAGCAGCGCGTGGCTGGCGCCGTGGGGGCCGAAGCTGATCAGCCCGGAGTTTTCCAGGTGGCGCACCTGGTTCCAGTCCAGGGCCTGGGGCAGGGATTCAGCCGGGCAGGCGTCGGTGAGGTGATGCAGGGCCATCGGGCTCAGGCTTTTCAGGCTTTGCAGGTATTTGCCCAGGGCCTGGCTGCGGGCATGGGCTCGATCGCTCATGAAGTAGGCTGCCGGCAGCGGCCGGCCGATCTTGCGCAACTGCTCGATCAGCGCCCGGCGCGGTGTTTCACCGTGGCTGCCCCACAGGGTTTCGCCCAGGCTCTCCCACCAGAAGCGCTGGCGGCTGCCGATGTAGTCGGTGGACAAAAAGATGCTCGCCGGCACCTGGTATTGCTGCAGCAGCGGGAAGGCATTGAGGGCGTTGTCGCGCCAGCCGTCGTCGAAGGTCAGGGCCACTTTCGGCCGGTTGCCGCTGCGCGGGTGTTCGTGGGCCTTGAGCAGGTCCATCAGGTGTACGCAGTCAAAGTGGCGTTGCAACCAGCGCAGCAGGCGTTCGAAGGCCTGGGGGCCGACGCACAGTTCATTGCGGTGCGGCAGGGCGGCACTGTCGTCGTCGGCCAGCACCCGGTGCAGCATGAGGATCACCCCGGCGCCGCGCAACTGGCTGCGGCCCTTGGGGGAGTTGAGGTACAGCCAACCGCTGGCACGCTTGATACTGGTTTTTATCGGCATGTCAGGTGCTCATCGAGTCTGGTCGGGGTTCCATTGGTTGTAGCTGTGCCCGCGTAAAAACTGCCACAGGCCGACGCTCATGCCGGCCAGGGTAACCAGCACGAAGGCCGCCAGGCGAAACGGTTTGGGCAGGCGCTGGCGCACGTCCAGCAGGCCGGCGATGGCGATGGCATAGCCGAGCAGTTGCGCGGCCAGGGTCAGTTGGTAAAAGCCGTGGCCGTCGAGCAACCACAGGTTGGCCAGCAGCAGGGGCAACAGCAGCACCGGCGCCAGGCGGCGGATCAGCTTGTGGCTGATCAGGGCAATGGCGTACAGGCCGTGGCGCAGCGGGTTGAGCAGTTCGCGGCGAGCGGCCAGGCTGATCAGGCCGCCGACGGTGACGCGCTGGCGGCGGCTGAACTGGCGGTCGGCCTCGTCCACGCCCTGGTCGAGCACCTGGGCTTCGTCAACGTAGACCACCCGTTTGCCGGCCACCGGTGCGCAGGTGTTGATGTAGAAGTCGTCGTTGACCCGCGCCGGAATCGGCTGGTACAGCTCGCGGCGCAGTGCCTGCAGGGCGCCATCGGCCGACACCGTGCAGCCGGTGCGGCTCTCCACCCGGCGCAGCCAGGCTTCGTAGTGGCGGTACAGGCTTTCGCCCAGGCTCAGGCCCTTGCCGGCCTCGGGGATGATCATCTTGCCCACCGTGCCGCCCACTTCAGGGTCGGCAAAGGGTGCCAGCAAGGCGGCGAGGGTGCCGTCAATCCAGTGCACATCGGCGTCGGTGAACACCACGATGTCGCCCGTACACTGGGTGACGGCGACGTTGAGCACGCTGTTCTTGCCCATGCGCGGCAGGTCGAGGACCTGGATGCGCGGGTCGTCAAAGCTGCGCGCCAGGGCCACGGTGCTATCCGTGGAGCCATCGCTGGCGACGACGATCTGCAGGCTCTGGGCCTGGTAATCCTGGGCCAGCAGGTTGCGCAGCTTGTTGTCGATATTGCGCGCTTCGTTGTGCGCGGCCACCACCACGCTGACCCGCTGCGGCGCCAGCGGCGCGGGGCGGTGACGGGGGAACAGCGGCGCCGCCACAGTCAGCAGCAGCGGGTAGCCCAGCCAGGCATAGAACGGTAGCAACAGGCACAACCAAAAGATGAACTCAGCCACGGGCGGGCCTCCTTGCGTTCCAGTTGAACAGGCTGAGCACGAAGGCCGCGCCGGCCAGGTGCAGGCGAATCCAGTGCAGGCCCCAAAGCTGCAGGGCGAACAGCAGGTCGCGGTGTTTCAGGCTCTGGCGCAGGCTCAGGGCCAGCGCGGGCAAGCTGGTGACCAGCAGCAGCAACAGCGCCAGGTGCGGGTAACCGTCGAGCAGCGCCGACAAAGCCATGAAGTCGAGCAGCCAGGCGCCCAGCGACAGCAGCGGAAAGCGCAGCAGGCGCAGGCTCGGGCCGTTGCTGCGCAGCAGTTGCAGGTTGCTGCCCTGGCGCCACAGCTCCTTGCCCAGCCACTCGCGCCAGCTGCCCTCAAAACCCCAATGCAGCACCACCGGCTCGCGCAGGGCCAAAAGCCGCGCGCCGGCCTTGTTCAGGTGCCAGGTAAAGTCCTTGTCTTCGCCGGTGCGCAGGGTTTCGTTGAAGCCGCCCACCTGATCGAACCAGTGGCGCTGCATCAGCAGGTTGGGGGTCGGCAGCCACTGCATCGGGTGCAGTGCCGGCAAGCCTGCACGCAGGGTCCGGCGTTGCCAGGCGCGGGCGAACCAGGGCGCCTGGCGCGGGGTGTCGCAGTCCAGGGCGAAGACGTCGCCACGGCCTTCGCCATGCAGCTTGAGCAGCAGGCTCAGCCAGTGCTCGGGCACTTCGATGTCGGCATCGAGAAACGCCAGCCACTCACCGCTGCTGGCCTGTACGCCACGGTTGCGCAAGGCGCCGATGGTCAGCCCCGGTAGGCTCAGCACCTGGGCACCGAGGCTGCGGGCGATCTGCGGGCCGTCGTCGCAGGAGCCGTTGTCGACCACCACCAGCTCGCAGTCAAGGCCGGCATCGGCGGCGGCGTTCAACGCTGATTGCAGGGTCCGGGCGATGTGCCGGGCTTCGTTGAACATCGGCACCACGACACTGACCTTCATGCCTTCACCTGCGCCGGTTGCGCCTGTTCGGCCTTGAGCCGCAGCACGCTGGACAGCGCCAGCATGATCCACAGGTACTTGTGGTTGGGCGCGCTGAGGAACATCAGGAACAGGCTGATGGCGAGCATGCTCATGCACAGGTGGGTGAGCAGGTCGGCCTGGCCCTGCTCACCCTGGCGCAGCCACAGGCGCCGGGCGTACCAGACGTTGTACAGGGCCAGCAAGACCATGCTGACAAAGAGGATGCCGGCCGGTATGCCGACCTCGCTGAAGATCTCCAGGTAGGTGTTGTGCGCGCGGCGGTACAGGTCGCCGACCTTGCGGTTGGCTGAAAACGCCTTGGCGTAGCCGGTGGTGGCGTAGTGCAGGGGGAAGGTGCCGGGGCCGGTGCCGAGCACCGGGTGTTCGCGGATCATCTTGCTGCCGACCACGATGTACGACGAGCGCCGGCCCAGGGAATCGTCCTGGAAGGCATTGACCCCGGACTTGAGCAGCGCCAGCGACTGGATGCGTGCCACGTAACTGGCCGGCATCAGCGCCACCATGGTCGGCAGCAGAATGGCCAGGCCAAGCATGGCAAAGCCCAGGTGCCGCGGGCGCAGGTGGGCGACCTGGGTGCGGTAGTGCACCAGCACGATGCCCAGGCTGATCAACAGCACCACCAGGCCCGAGCGCGAGTTGGTCTTGGTCATGCCCGCCAGCAGCAGGATGCAGCAGGCGATCCAGAACAGCTTGTGCAGCCGCCGCGGGCTGTTGAACACCAGCCACAAGGCCATGGGCACGGCGATGGCGATGAGCATGGCGAACACGTTGGGGTCTTCCAGCAGGCCGGCGGCGCGGCCCTCGTCCTGGTACTTGGCCGAGGCCATGGCCATGATGCAGGTCAGGCTGACGCTGAGGGTCACCAGCCGGTACATCATCGGCAGGTCGAGGTCGCGGCCAACCAGCAGGGTGATGCCGAACAACAGCAGGCCCACGGCCAGCTCGCGAAAGTGCCCCAGGGACATCTCGCTGCTGTCGCTGGCCCAGAAACTCAGCAGGTACAGCGCCATAAACCCCAGCAGCAGCCGCCACATGCTGCTGCGCAGACGCTCGGCGGGCAGTTGCTTGACCGCCAGTTGCAGCACCAGCACCAGGGCCAGGGCCGCGCCGATCATTTTCGAGGCGGTCAGCTCGCTGTCCTTGAACAGGCCTTCCAGCGGCACCAGGGTGATAATTGCC
This sequence comes from Pseudomonas sp. SORT22, assembly GCF_018417635.1. Lineage (NCBI taxonomy): Bacteria > Pseudomonadati > Pseudomonadota > Gammaproteobacteria > Pseudomonadales > Pseudomonadaceae > Pseudomonas > Pseudomonas sp. SORT22. The sequence goes on along the minus strand of NZ_CP071007.1, from coordinate 3,284,699 downwards.
AGCAGTCCCCAGGCCGGGCGTTTGTACAGCGCCAGCAGGCCGGCCAGGCCGATTACCGCGCCGGGGGCGAGAAACGGGTAGGGGCTGGCCAGCAATGCCACGCAGGCGATGGCCAGCAGGCCGATCAGGGACAGGGGAATGATCATGCGCAGGTCTCCGTGGCCGCGCCCAGGTAAACCCGGGCCCAGCGTTGCGCCAGCGTCGGCAGGTGATAACGTTCGCGTTGGGTGCGCCGCGCCTGGGCGATCAGCTCGCCGGCCTGGGCCGGGTCGAGCATCAGCGCCTCAAGCTGGGCGGCCAGCTCTTGCACCGCCAGGGGCCGGGCCAGCAGGCCGCTGCGCCCGTGCTCGATCACATCGGGGATACCGCCGACCGCAAAGGCCACCACCGGCACGCCATCCTGCATGGCTTCGAGCAGGATCATCGGCGTGCCTTCGGTGCGCGAGCTGATCACCAGGGCATCCAGGCGCGCCATCCACTGGCGCATGTCGGCCTGAAAGCCGGGCAGGCGGATGCGCTGGGTCAGGCCGGCGGCGTCGATGCGCGCTTGCAGCGCCTCTTGCTCCGGGCCATCGCCGAGCATCACCGCATCGAGCTGCGGGTGGCGCTGGCACAGCGGGATCAGCGTATCGAGGAACAGGTCCGGGCCTTTCTCGCAGCTCAAGCGGCCAACATAGCCGGCCAGCCAGCGGCCAGCGCCAGGGTGGCGTGCGGGCAGGGCGTCAGCCTCGGGCAAGCCGTTGGGGATCACCTGCAGCTTGTGCTCGGCGACCCCGGCCTGGCGATGGATGCGCTTGATGCTCTCGGCCACGCAGACCACCCGCTCGATGGTGGCGGTGCGGCACAGCTGCAGGCTGATCCAGGTGTACAGGCGCTGCTTGCGGCTGCTGGGGGTAAAGCCGTGCTGGGTGGCGACCATCGGCAGGCGCCACAACTGCGCGCCCAGCCAGCCGAACAGCAGGCCCTTGAAGTTGTGGCTGTTGATCAGCGGCTGCTGGTCGTGGCGCCGGCGCAGTTCAGCCAGCAGCTCGCCGACTCCGTCGCAGGTCTGGCAGGCCACGCCGGCGGCGCGAAAACGCGCCACCAGTTGCTCCGGGGCCCCGAGAAACAGCACCTGGTGCTGCCCCGGGGTGGCCTGGCAGTGGTCCAGCAGCATCCGCTCGGCGCCGTAGAAGCCGCCACTGCTGAGCAGGTGCAGGATCGGCCGTGGCGGGTTCAGGGCTGCGTTCAATTGCGCACCCAGTGCACCAGCCGCGGCAGCGACCAGCCCTTGTAAGGGTTGGGGGTTTCCGGGGTCTGGTCGTTGATCACCAGCAGTACCGGCAGGTCCAGTTGATGGCTGATTTGCGCCGGGTGCTTGAAGCGCCGGTCAAAGAACTCTTTGACGTACACCAGGGCAATCGCCAGCAGCAGGCCGGTGAGCATGCCGAACGGCACGATCAGCAGCGGCTTGGGAAACGCCGGCTCCGCAGGCTCGTACGGGGCGCTGAGGATGCGCGCGTTGGACAGGCCGTTGAGCAGGTCGGCGCCGCGCGATTCTTCGTAGCGCTGGGTGTAGGTGAAGTAGGCCTTGTGCAGGGCGTCGATCTCGGTGTCGAGCTGGCGCGCCTTGCTCTGGGTTTCTTGCAACTGGTGCACGCGGCCTTTGAAGTCGGCGATGCGCGCGGTCTTCTGGGCGATCACGTCCTGGACCACGGCCAGGTCTTTCTCGCGCTCCTTGATGCGGTTGGCGACGATCTTCAAGAACTGCTGGCGGGTCTTGGCGATCTGTTCGCGTTGCAGCAGCATCTGCTCGCTGCCGGGCTGGAACACCGCCAGGTCGCTGACGTAGGTCAGCACCAGGGTGGTCAGCTGTTCACCGAGCTGCTTGATCTCGCGGTCTTCAAAGGCCACGTTGTCGACCGTGGTGGTGAAGGTGTAGGGGAAGGCGAAATCGCGCATGTTGGCGTTGCTGGCCGCGGCCAGGCTGGTTTTCAGGTAGTCCAGCCACTGCTGGCTTTGCAGCAGGCGGTCGCGGTACTGGTTCAGTGCCTGTTCTTCGGTGTTGATGGCGTTGAGGCGGAAGGTGATCTCTTCTTTGGGGTCCGAGGAGCCGATGCTTTCGAGCATGCCCAGGCGCTTGCCTTCGAGGTCATCCATGCGCACCTGGTACTGCAGTTTCTTCTGCTCGTAGAACTGCTCGGGCAGCTCGTTGGACTGCAGGTTCTGGCGGTTGCGCAGGTAGTTGTCGAGCAGGCGGCTGACGAACAGCGTGCCCAGTTTCGGGTCGGGAAAGCTATACGTCACCGAGACCACGTTGGAGCCGGGCAGGGTTTCGACCTTGAGGTCCTTGATGGCGTCGTCGGTGAGGGTGTCGAGCTGGGTGTCGCGCACCGGGTCGACCTCGAGGCCGAACAGCGAGCGCACCGGGTTGACCACGTACTCGCGCAACGGGTTGATGATGCCGCTGCGGATCGGCCCGAACACCACCCGCTGCATGAAGCTGGGCGGGATCTCGTACTTGCCCTCGGCGCGCAGCTGGCTGATGGTTTCGCGGATCAGGGTCGGCGAACGCAGGATATTGCTCTCGGTCTCCATGTCGGCCAGCGACGGCGGGATGAACTTGTCGGTCTCCTGGGCGAGGGTGGTGTTGGTGTCGCTCTGGGACAGTTTTTTCGACTGCACGATCACTTCGGCGGTAATGTCGAAGCTCTGCTTGAGCACCAGCGGCAACAGCAAGGCGATCACTGCGAAGACCAGGAACACCCGTTTGACCAACTGGCGGTTGGCAAAGAAGATCCTGAAGAATTCATGCAGGTAGTTTTCTTTTGTATTCATGCTCGGATACCCGCCTGGAATTAGTTGTTGTCGCTGTCTTTGTTGTCAACGCGATAACCGAAGCTGAAGCCGACCCCCTGGAACAGCACCACGTCAGCCAGTTGCCGGGCCAGGTCGCCGGCGCTGGCGAGCTTGGTCTTGGGCACGTAGAGCATGTCGTCCGGCTGCAGGTAGGCGACTTGCGCGGCGCTGGCATCCAGGGCCTTGTCGACGTTGTAGGGCACGGCCTGCACCTGGTTGCCGTTGCGGCGCATGATCACCACCGAGTCGAGCCGCGCCTTGACGTTCGGGCCACGGGCCAGGGTCAGGGCTTCAAGCACCGACACCGGGCGGCGGATCGGGTAGGCGCCGGGCTGGCCGACTTCACCCAGTACGTAGATCTCGTTGACGGCGGTGGACTTGAGCATCACGTCCACGGTCATGCGCCCCGGCAGGTCGGCGTAGCGCTTGTTCAGGTAGGTCTGCAGCTGGGTGACGGTCATGCCCTGCAGCGGCACCGAACCGATTTCCGGGAAGCTCGCCTGGCCGTCGCTGCCGACGGTGATTTCGCGGCTCATGCCGGTGGCCGGGTGGTTGAGGGCGCTCTTGAGGTTCTGCTCGTTGGTCAGCGGACTGATCACCTGCACGGTGACGTTGTCGCGCCCGGGCTGGAACAGACGCTTGTTGCGGTAGGCCTGCTGGATGGTGCGGCGGGCTTGGTCCGGGGTTTGCCCGGCAACGTTGACCGAGGTGTTGGCCCGCGGCAGTTCGATGGTGCCGTCGGGCAGCACCAGCTGGTTGCCGTTGAGCGAGCTGGCTGCCGGGAAGGCCAGGCCGACGGTGTCGCCGGACTGGATACGGTACGACGCCGAGCCGCTGGTGCTGATGTGGAAGATCACATCGAGCACGTCCTGCGGGCGCAGCACCTGTTCGCTGCGCGGCAGTTCGGCGTCCTGGGCGTTGGCGGCATTGGCGGTCATGATCTGTACCGGCATCTGCCGGGTGTCCTGATTGGCGCAGCCGGCCAGGGTCAGCAGGCACAGCGCGAACGTCGTGTATTTCATGTGAGGCTCCTGGTCTGCTGGCCTAAAGGTTGTTGTACAGCCACTTGGGCATGTAGTACTTGCGCCGGTTGAAGACGCTGCCGATCAGCCTGGCGCCGGCCTGGGTCAGGCGCTGGGCGGCGGCCTGGGCCACTTCCCAGCGGGTTTCCTCGGCGCACACGACGAGAATCACGCCATCGACCAGGGTGCCGATGATCAGGCTGTCGGCGCTGGCGTACACCGCCTCGCCGTCGATCACCACGAAGCGGTAGTGCTCGCCCATGTGCTTGAGCAGCACCCGCAGCAGGTCGGGGTTCAGGCGCTCCTTGCCGCGCTTGTAGGTGCCGGCCGGCAGCACGTCGAACGGCTGGTCGGACAGGCGCACGATGCAGTCCTGCATCAACGGCGGGGTGTCCTGGTCGAACATCAGGTCGTTGAAGCCGCGCAGCTTGTGCAGGCTCAACTGCTGGCTGAGGTTGTTGCCGCTGGGGCTGCTGTCGACCAGCAAGACCGGGCCGCCGCTCATCAACGCCAACTGGCTGGCAAAGGCCAGGGCGCTGGTGCTGGTGCCGCTGCCGGTGTTGGCAGCGGTCAGCAGCAGGATGCGCTGGTCTTCATCGAGCACCGTGGAGGTCAGGTTGGTTTCGCTCGGGGTGGCGATCGTCAGACTTCTTGAAGTAGAACCGTCCATTCAACTTGCTCCGTGGCCGCTGAAGACTTTGAAGGGAGTCTTGAAGAGGATCTTCAGATCCAGCATCAAGCTCTGTTCGTTGATGTAGCTCAGGTCCAGTTCGACTCGCTGGTCGAAGTCTATGTCGCTGCGTCCGGAGATCTGCCACAGGCCGGTCATGCCGGGGTAGATGCTCAGGCGGGCGAGGTGGTTGTCTTTGTAGCGATAGGCGTTGAACGAGGTGGGGCGCGGGCCGACCAGGCGCATGTCACCGAGCACCACGTTGAACAGGTTGGGCAACTCGTCCAGGCTGCTGCGCCGCAGCCACTGGCCGATCGGGGTGACGCGCGGGTCTTTGTCGATCTTGAAATCGATGGCATCGGCGCCGTGCTTGTTGAGGTGGCGCACCGAGTCCTTCAAGGCCTCGGCGTTGGCGACCATGGTGCGGAACTTGTACATGCCGAAGGCGCGGCCGCGATAACCGGTGCGTTTTTGCACGAAGAACACCGGGCCGGGGCTGCTGAACTTGACCAGCACGGCCAGGCCCAGCAGCAGTGGCGAAATGATCGCCAGAATGCACAAGGCACCAAAGCAGGCGACCACCCGGTTGGTGCGCGACAGGGTCCAGGGGCGCCCGCCGGCACGGCCGGTCAGCCAGCCACGGCCTTGCATGTGAATCGCCGCGTCGATGCGCTGGCGGTGCGCGGGGTCCATGCGCTTGTCTTGATACAGTGCCTGCAGTTGCGCACTTTTAGGTTGTCCTGTCATACCGTTCTCCGTTGCTGCGCGGGCAAGTGCCCGTTGACCCGCACCGCGTCCCGGTCAAGTTGCGGGTAGTACTGATGAAACCAGGCAATAAAACGCCCGAGCCCTTCATCCAGCGAAACCTGGGGGGTGAAGCCGGTGACCTGTTCCAGGGCGCTGGCATCGGCACAAGTGGCCAGCACATCACCCGGTTGCAAGGGCAGCAGCTCGATGCTGGCGCTGCGTTGCAAGTGTTTTTCCAGCAAGGCCACGTAGTCGGTGAGTTCCACCGGGCGCTGGCCGCCGATGTTGAACAGGCGCCACGGCGCGTGGCTGCTGGCCGGGTCCGGATGCTCGCGGTCCCAGGCCGGGTTGGCGGTGGGCGCCAGCGGGATCAGGCGTACCAGGCTTTCGACGATGTCATCGATGTAGGTGAAGTCGCGCTGGTGCTGGCCGTAGTTGAACAGCTGGATCGGCCGGCCTTCGGCAATCGCCCGGGCGAACTGGATCGGCGACATGTCCGGGCGGCCCCAGGGGCCGTACACGGTAAAAAAGCGCAGGCCGCTGGTGGGGATGCCGAACAGGTGGCTGTAGCTGTGGGCCATGGCCTCGTTGGCTTTTTTGGTCGCCGCGTACAGCGACAGCGGGTGGTCGACGGCATCCTCGACCCGGTACGGGGTGTGCTGGTTGGCGCCGTACACTGAGCTCGACGAGGCATACAGCAGGTGCTGCACCGGATGGCGGCGGCAGCCTTCGAGAATGTTCAGAAAGCCGCTGAGGTTGCTGTCGATGTAGGCCCGCGGGTTTTCCAGCGAGTAGCGCACCCCGGCTTGCGCCGCCAGGTGAATCACTACCTCCGGTTGCTCGCTGGCAAACAGCTCGGCGATGCCGGCGGCATCGTTGAGGTCGAGGCGGTAGAGGGTAAAGGCTCTGGCCTCAGCTTCGACCCAGCGCACCCGCGCATGCTTGAGCGCCGGGTCGTAGTAGTCGTTGAAGTTGTCCAGGCCGATCACCTGGTGGCCGTCGCGCAACAGCCGCAGGCTGCAATGGGCACCAATGAAACCGGCGGCGCCGGTGACCAGGATCTTCATGGCGCCGGTACCTCCGGCTGCACCTGGCGCAGGCCGATGCCACTGTAGCTCAGGCCGAAAGTGGCGACCTGCTCGGGGTTGTACAGGTTGCGCCCGTCAATGATCAGGCGGCTGCGCAGCTTTTTCGCCAGCAGGGCGAAGTCGACCACGCGAAAGTTTTTCCACTCGGTGCAGATCACCAGGGCGTCGGCGTCTTCCAGGGTGTCGTCGCGGGTGGCGCACAGCTGCAGGTCTTTGCGGTAGCCGTAGATGCGCCGGCATTCGGACATCGCCTCAGGGTCAAAGGCGCACACGGTAGCGCCTTCGGCCCACAGCGCTTCCATCAGGTAGCGGCTGGGGGCTTCGCGCATGTCGTCGGTGTTGGGCTTGAAGGCCAGGCCCCAGACCGCTATCGACTTGCCGGCCAGGCTGCCAGGAAAGCGCTGCTTGAGCTTGGCGAAGAGGATCTGACGCTGGCTGTCGTTGACTTCACTGACGCTTTGCAGCAGGCGCAGCGGCATGCCGCTGCGTTCGGCGGTGTGCAGCAGGGCGCGCAGGTCCTTGGGAAAGCACGAGCCGCCAAAGCCGCAGCCGGGGTAGATGAAGTGGTAGCCGATGCGCGGGTCGGAGCCGATGCCTTTGCGCACCGCTTCGATGTCGGCGCCCAGGTGCTCGGTGAGGTTGGCCAGCTCGTTCATGAAACTGATGCGCGTGGCGAGCATGGCGTTGGCCGCGTACTTGGTCAGCTCGGCGCTGCGGTTGTCCATGAACATGAGCTTTTCATGGTTGCGGCAGAAGGGCGCGTAGAGCTCGGCGAGCTGGTCGTGGGCCTGGTCATCGGCGGTGCCGACGATGATCCGGTCCGGGCGCATGCAGTCGGCCAGGGCGCTGCCTTCTTTAAGGAACTCGGGGTTGGACACCACCCGCACCTTGAGCGCGCCCTTGCCCAGGCGCTGCAGTTCTTCGCCGGCCAGGGCGGCGACCTTGTCGGCGGTGCCGACCGGGACGGTGGACTTGATGATCAGGGTGCGATCGGCTTCCATCAGCCCGGCGATCTGCCGGGTCACCCCCAGGACATGGGAGAGGTCGGCCGAGCCGTCTTCATCCGGCGGCGTACCGACGGCGATAAAGATCAGCTCGGCGTGACTGACCGCATCACTGGCCTGGGTGCTGAACAGCAGGCGGCCTTCCTTGATGTTTTCTTCGAGCATGGCCGAAAGCCCCGGCTCGCTGATCGGCGGTACGCCCTGACGCAGTTGACTGATCTTGTGCGCATCGACATCGACGCACAAAACCCGGTGTCCTACGTCTGCGAGGGCCGCAGCTTGCACAAGACCGACATAGCCGGTGCCAAATACGCTCACGTCCATGTCGGCGTGCCTCGTATGGAGTAATGAGGATGAAACAGTGGTGTGATTTCGGTATAGCCCACCCGTGGGAAGTCGTGTCAATCAAATGGCATGTTTCGTCGGATTTACACTCGCTGTGATTTGGGCTTTTTGCTATCAAGCCGTTCTAAATCCGGGGGTTAGCATTGGTGAGCACTGGCCAATTGCCGCATCGCAAAACGATGAACGGTCGAAGCCCGCGATAAACAAGGCGTTTATGGATGTGGATGTTTCACGAATGCAACGCTTTCGCGTTTTTGAACTGTCAGAATTGGCACCGCCAAGTTAGGTCAAAAAACTGACGTTGTTCCGGTTTGCGCTTTGGGTGGCGACTGCTAACGTGTCAATGTCCGGGTGCTTGCAAGGTCAAAATTGGGCGAGGGGAAGATGTTCAAATACGTCAAGGAACTGCTGCTGGCGCTGTACCTTTTGAGCAATTACCCCTATTACCTGGAGCGCTTGCAGGCCATCGGCCTGAGCCCGGCGTTGCTGTTGTACCTCGGCGTCCTGGTGCTGCTGGTGCTGGCCTTGCTGCTGTGCGCCAACATCCGCCAGGCCTGGCTGCGCTGGGGCTTTGCCCTGGTGTTCAGCGCCAGCGCGGTGTTCTTCGATGCCTACACGCGTATTACCGCTGACTACCTGACCTACAGCGGCTTTATCTCGATGGTGTATTCCGGTGGTTTTATCGGCGAGGCCATCGAGCAGTACCACAGCGTGATCCTCCGGGTACTGGGCAGTTCGCTGCTGTTGCTGCTGGGCCTGGGGCTCAAGCCACGCCACCCTGTGCCCGGGCCCGGGGCGCTGCCGTGGGCGGCGCCGCTGCTGGGCATTGCCTTGCTCACGGCGATTCTGTTCGTGCGCGCCGGCGAAGGCGCGCGCGGCCTGCCGATCATGTACACGCCGCTGGCCTATGCCAACCTGATGCTCTACGAGTCGCTGCACGACAGCGTCGGCCCCCGTGAGCCGGTGACCCTGGCACGCAGCGGCCCGGCCCTGGCCCGCGACATCGTGCTGATCATCGACGAAAGCGTCTCGGGCAATTACCTGGACCTGAACACCGCCCATGGCGTGCGCAGCCAGCTCAACCAGGCCCGGCCCGGGGTGAGCATTTTCAATTATGGCTACGCCGCCTCGATCGCCAACTGCAGCTCCGACACCAACGTCACCCTGCGTTATGGCGGCACCCGCGACGACTACCTGCGCATCAACTCGACCCTGCCGTCGATCTGGCAGTACGCCAAGGCCGCCGGCCTGGGCACCGTGTACATCGACGCCCAGCGCACCGGCGGCAACCTGCAGAACCTGATGAACGCGGCGGAAAAACGCGACATCGACCAGTTCATCCAGTTCGACAGCACCCCGGTGCGTGATCGCGACATGGCCGCTGTGGCCAAGCTCACCGAGCTGCTGGCCGACGGCAAGGCGCAACTGATCGTGATCAACAAGGTCGGCGTGCATTTCCCGGTGCACGACAAATACCCCGACGACTTCATGACCTACCGCCCGGCCTTGCCGCGCGGGCAGTACACCGACATCACCGACACCGGCCGGCGCGACGGATTCAATGGCCAGCCCGAAGACTGGGTGCTGTACCGCAATTCGTACATGAACAGCCTGCTGTGGAACGTCGGCGAGTTCTTCAACCGCCTGTTCGCCAAGGCCGACCTCAGCCAGGCGGTGCTCATCTACACCTCCGACCACGGCCAGGACCTGCACGAGCGCGGCAACCCGGGGCTCAACACCCACTGCGACAGCAACCCGGTGGAAGAGGAGGGCCTGGTGCCGCTGGTGGTGATCCAGGGCCAGGGCCTGCAAACCCTTGACTGGCAGGCGCAACTGGCAACCAACAAGGACCGCTCCAGCCACTACAACATCTTCCCCACCTTGCTGCAGCTGCTCGGCTACGACCCGGCCGGCATCGCCGCGGTGTACGGGCGCTCGCTGGTGGTGCCGAGCGACGACCCGTTCAGCTTCAATACCCGCTTCAATGCGCGGCTGGGGGCGAAGCCTGTGTTCAAGCATATTGACCTGAGCGAAGTGGTGACCCCGGGGGCGGCCTTGCCGAATGCGCAGATGCCGGTGGGCCAGGCGGATTGAGCGGGTGAAGGCACTATTTATCTAGCTCCGCCGTCAACGGCGGTGCTGCTCTCCTGACAGCCCCTCACTGTCAGGAACTTTTCCAATGACACCTGCAAAGCCAAACCCTGCGTTGATTTTCCACCGCACCTTGATCGGCGCGGCGATTCCTGCCTGGGTCAGCCATCTGGCGGCCAAAGACTTTCAAACCCTGCTGCAGAGCCAGCAACTGCCGTCGACGATAGAGCCGCAGCTACAGGCTGCGCTCAAGGCTTCGAGGGCTGCACGCCAGGCGCTGGCAGTGCAGCTTGCCGTGCTCAAGGGCATCAGCCAGTTCTGTGCACCACTGTTGGCCCGTTCATTACGTGAGGCCCATGGGGTGGAAGTGGATGTGCTCAAGGCGCAACTGCACCAGGTCGGTTTTGAAACCCTTGGCGGGCGTACCTTGCCCAAGGGCGCGACCCACAGCAGCAGCCTGCTTGAGGCGGCGCTGCAGAATTTCAGCGCCAACGAAGACCTGGGCCCTTTCAGCTACCTGGCTGACGCGCAAGGTCAAACCGTGAGCCTGAGCTGTGAGCGTTTCGTCGCCCTGTGCCGCGAACTCGACCTGGGTCGGCAGTATCAGCAGCACCTGGCCGAGGTGCTGCAGGACCCCGTCAGGGCCGCCAGCATGACGGCAGCGACCCGGGCCGACTTCGTCGCGCAAGTGCAGCGGGCGCGAAGCTACGGTGAAATCACCGACGCAGTACAGGCCGCGTTATTGCTGCTGGCCAATGGCGCTGCGCCCCGGCTCGATGGCAAAGCCGTGGTCTGTCGGCAGATCAGCGTGCTGGGCAGCGTGCTGGACGGAGCGCTGTTGATCGGCCCGGATCCGGCGGCGAGCAATGTCACTGAACGCTGTGTGGCCTGGATCGCCGGCGCGCCGCTGTACCCGATCAAGGAGTATTCCTCGACCAGCGCCTTTGCCCACGACCTGGCTACCAGCCTGCAAACTGACGATTACCGCCAGGCAATACTCAAATGTGTGCCCCAGGCCGAGCGCCCGGCATTTGTGCGCGCCTTGAATCAGGCGCTGTACGTCGAACGCTTTGAGGGCGAGGAAAAGATCCGCCAACCGATCCGCAATCCGCGCCTGAAGGTCGAGGAACATGCGCTCGACGGCGAGCTGTGGAGCCGCTTGCAGCGCCTGCAGGTGCGCAGGCTCAAGGCCAATGCCCGGGTACTGGCGGTGCCGACCGCCGATGAAGACCGCGCCGCGCGCCTGGCGCGTTTGCAGCATTGGCTGGATATCGGCCTGAATGTGCTCAACGCTGCGGCGTTTTTAGTCCCGGCGCTCAATCCGCTGATGCTGGCGGTGACCGGCGCGCAACTGATGGCCAACGTGTTCCATGGCGTCGAGGCCTGGGAAGCCGGGGAAACCGCCGAAGCCCTGGCGCAGGTCGAGTCGCTGGTGGTCAACCTGGGTTTGATCGCAGGGCTGGGGGTAGCCGGCAGCGCCGCCGAACCGTCGCTGTTTGTCGATGGTCTGGAGCGTGTCGAATTGGCCAATGGCCAAGTGCGCTTGTGGAAGCCCGACCTGAGCGGTTATGCAAGCCCGGTGCAACTACCCGAGGGCCTGGCGCCCAATGCCCTGGGGCAGTACGCGCTGAACGATCAGTTGTACATCCGCCTGGATGGCAAGCTGTACCAGCAACGCTATGATGCCGGTCTTCAACAATGGCGAATCAGGCACCCGGACAACAACGACGCCTTCGAGCCGCCGCTCAAACACTACGGTAACGGCGCCTGGCAGTTCCAGGGTGAACAGCCGCTGCATTGGGAGCGTGGCCAGTTGCTGCGGCGCATCGGCGTTCTGGCCGAGGGCCTGGACGATGCCAGCCTGGCACAGGCTGCCGAGATCAGCGGGGTCGACGACGACGTGCTGCGCCACATGCATGTCGAGCAGGGGCCGCTTGCACCGCTGCTGGCCGATACCTTGCAGCGCCTGCAACTGGACCGGCGCATTACCCGGATGGTCGCCGATATCCGCAGTGGTGCGGCGCTGGAGGCGGGCATGACCTATCCGCTGGCGTTGCTGGTCGAGTTGCCCAAATGGCCGGCCAACCGGGTACTGCAGGTGTTCAGGGGGCCGGAGCTGTGGGGTGAATCGCAGACCTATGGCCTGGAGCGCTGGCCCCAGGGTCACGCCTTCAAGGTGCTGGCCGCCGATGTGCGCAGCGGCAAGCTCGCCCAGGTGCTGTTGCAGGCCTTGAGTGAGGCGCAACGCAGCGAGCTGCTGGGTGAGCATTTGCCCGAGCAGGCACGCTTGCCGGCCTTGCGCGAGCAATTGGCCGATCTGGCAGAGCGCAAGCGCAGCGCGGTGTTCGACAGTCTGTACGCCAGTATCGAAAGCGCCCCCGGCCTGGGCGCCAAGACTTTGCAGCGTGACTTCGCCTCGCTGCCTGATTCGCTTGCCGAGGAAATTGTGCGGCACGCCACTGCCCAGGAGCGTGGGCAACTGATTGGCGAGCAAGCGCGCGTACCTGGACGCTTGGCCGAAGAAGCCCGGGCCTATCAGCGCCAGTTGCGCCTCAATCGTGCCCTTGAAGGGTTGGTGTTCCCTGCACGAATGGCCCTGGACAGCGAGCGCCTGGCACTGCAATTGCTCGCCGATTTGCCCGGCTGGAACAGCGGTATTCGCCTTGAGCTACACCAGCAGACGCTGGCCAGCGCGGTGCTGGCCAGCGTCGGTGACACCGAGGCTGAGCTGCGCTCGATACTCAAGTACGAGGGTGGCTATCGCGTTTTCGATGCCCGCGGTAATGAACTGGGGCTGAGCGATGACTTTTTTGCTGCGCTGTTACGCGCACTGCCCGACACCCTGCGCCAGTCACTTGGGGTAGAGATCTACGAGCCCGCGCAACTGCGCCAGCGTCTGACCCAGCAAGCCCTGGGCAATCGCGCCCGCTGTTCGACCCTGATCGGCCAGCAACCCTCGCGGCCCTGGTTGCAATCGCCGTTGCGCCTGGCCGACGGGCGCCGTGGCTACCCGATGGGCGGCGCGGTGGGGACCTTGCGTTCCAGCGAATATCGCCGTTTGAGTGCCTTGTACCCCGAGTTGCGTGCCAATGAAATTTCCGAGATCAAGAACCAGCTGAGACTCGCCAATGAAGACCTTGGTGTTGCGATCCAGGGCCTGGAAGATGAGTATCGCCAGCTCGGGCAGACCCTCGACAACTGGGTGGCGCAGCGACCCAGCGCTGGCGAGCGGGTGGACCGGGAAATGCTTCGTGACCGGCTAAAAGCCGCCTGGCGCCGTGTGGGTGGCGATCATAAACATGAACTGGACCTGTCCTCCTGGAGGCCTGGCGGATTGCCAGCGATCAATGTGCGCTTTCGCCATGTCACCCGCTTGTTCCTGCATCGGATGGAACTGAGCGCAGTGCCGGAGCAATTCCTTTCGTCGTTTACCGAACTCAGGGAACTGAACCTGGACCACAACCGCCTGACCGAGATACCCGCTGCGCTTGGCACCCGGACCAAGCTGCGGTTGCTCAGCCTCGAGGGCAACCAGATCGCGGTCAATGCGCGCATGTTCGACCCGCTGCAAAGCTTGCGGGCCTTGCGTGGGCTGGGCCTCACCGGTAACCAGATGGCCACGCTGCCGGTTGAAGCGATCAATGCCCTGGGCAAGCTCGATAGCCTGACCACGCTGGGCTTTCGGGCCAATGGCGCGACCCTCGATGCCGAGCAGTTGCAAGCCCTGGCGGCAATCCCGTTGCAGGAGCTGGACCTTGCCCGCAATAACATCCAGCTGGACGAAGACGGGGCCACAGCCTTTGCCGGCCTTGTGCGGTTGCGCAAGCTCAACCTGGCCGACAACCCCCTGGGCCGGGCGCCGCAGCTGGCCGGCCTGCGGATGCTTGAGCACCTGAGCCTGCGTGGCTGCCAGCTCGAAGACTGGCCTGATGGGTTGCTGGAGCTGATGCAGCCGCCAGAGCATCGGCTGCGCACGGTGGACCTGAGCAGCAACGAGCTGAGCGAGCTTCCCGACCTTGCGGCCACGGCCTTTGGCGCTGCGTTGCGTGCCGACGGCCAGCGCAGCCGCTGGCTGCTGCTCAACCAGAACCCGCTCAGCGAGGCCGCTGCCACTCACTTGCGCGGCCTGGGGATGCCGTTCAGTCGCCGTGCCAGCGGCCTGGCCGCCGGCTGGTTACGTGAGGCGAGCGCCGAACAGCAGCAACTGTGGGACACCTTGTTCCCCGATGAAGACACCCATCGCCCGCTGTTGCTGGTGCTCGACCGGGCGCTGGAGTCCAGCGAGGCCCGGTTCGATTTCAACAACATGTCCGCCAGGGTCTGGGAGCTGCTGCGCGCCGCACAAGGTTGCGACCAGCTGTTCAGTGATTTGCAGGCGGTTGCCGACGCTTACCCACCAACCTGTGGCGACGCCGGGGCCGACGGCTTCAGTGCCCTGGAAGTCGAGTTTCTCGCCTATCGCCAAAGCCAGGAGGCGCTTGACCCGCTGCAGCGCACGGCGGCAGTGGTCGGCTTGTACAAACAGCTCTATCGCCGCGAGCTGGTCAACTCCCTGGCCCAGCGTATCGGCCTTGCCCGCGATCTGCGCCGCGATGCCATGCGTGCCGGCAGCCGCCCGTTGCCGGCCTTCGACCCGCTGGATAACCTTACCGACCAGGACCTGGAGCATGAGTCCGACCCGGTGGAAATTCGCCTGAAGTTGCGTCAGGAACTGGCCACCCGGCTCGACTTCCCCGAGCCGTCCAGCGGCATGCTCTATGCGCACAGGGCCGGTGTTGACGCGCGTGTGGTCAAGAATGTCGAGCGCGAAGTCCAGCGCCTGAGCAGCCAGGTGGAGGCCAGGCAGCAATGGATGGTGCTGCAACATGGCTGGAAGCGCTACTTGCGCAAACTGCACGGGCAGCGCTTTGCGACCTTCGAACAGCAATGGCGCGATGCCGCCGACTACCTGTTGAGTTGCCTGTACGACTGGCATGAGTTCGACGGGCCGCTGGCGCCCGAGGTGCGCAGTGCGGTGCAGCAGATCCTGCCCGATGCACCCGTGGACGGGCAGGGGCACCTGCAGCGTCTGGCACTGTCGGAAGGGCGCTACTTCACCGCTGAGCAGCAGTTGAAAGAAGTCAGCACTGCGGCCGAGCACGGCCTCATCCGCGAGCTGACCCGCAGCAGCGAAAGCTAAGCGGCCTGAACGGCCTTGCCTTGCGTCGCTGCACTAACGGCGCAAGGCAAGCGCACTGGCGTCCTGGGCATGCAACACGCGAAAGCCTTCGGCTTCTTCCACCAGCCAGTCATGCACCGCCCGCGCCCCCGGATGCGCCAGGCCACCGGGCGGGTATAGCAACACATAACGCTTGTGGTTGGCGATCGGCAGGCCGAACGGCACGATCAGCGCGCCGCGTTCCAGCTCGTCATTGAGCAGGGTACGCCGGGCAATGGCCACGCCGATGCCGGCAATCGCCGCCTCGATGGTCAGGTGGTTGCGGTTGAAGGTGTGCCCACGGCGCACGTCCAGGCCACTGGCGCCAATCCCCTCGAGGTAAAACTCCCATTCGGCGTATTCCGAACTGCCGCGCCAGGCGGTGATGTCGTGCAGCAGCGGGTAATGCGCCAGGTCCGCCGGGCCATGCAGCGGCGGGCGGCCGCGCAGCAGTGAAGGGGCGCAGACCGGGAAGATCTGTTCGTCGAGCAGCGGTGTGGAATGCATGCCCGGGTAGCTGCCGTCGTTGAGGTCGATGGCCAGGTCGAAGTCGCCTTCGTGCAAGGCCTGGCTGCTGTCTTCGGCCACCAGGCGCAGCTGGATGTCCGGGTAGCGTTGCTGCAGGCGCGGCAGGCGCGGGGTCAGCCACTTGGCCAGAAACGACGGGATCGAGCGCAGGCGCAGGGTGCCGCGGATTTCGCCAGCGTCCAGGCGGCGCAACTCGGCATCGATGCTGCCATAGGCTTCGCCGACGGTCTGCGCCAGGCGCTGGCCTTCGGCGGTCAGCTCGACGCCGCGGGCGCGGCGCAGGAACAGGCGAAAGCCCAGGCGCTCTTCCAGTTGGCGGATCTGCTGGCTGACCGCGCCGGGGGTGATGTGCAGCTCTTCGGCGCAGCGGGTGAACGACAGGTGCCGCGCCGCGCAGGCAAACACATGCAGCCAGACGTACATCTGGCCATTCATTTGTCGCTTCATCGTTTAGCTCTGCTAAAGGCTTGCTTAGAAAGTTTCGTTGGTCAACACGCAAGTGACCGGGCAGTATCGCGCAACTTCGCGACACCCATCAATTTTTTAACAGTGCCGTTGCGTGACATGGATTGTTGCCTCGGTCAGGCATTAGCATGGCTATCAGTGTTTTCGACCTTTTCAAGATTGGCATCGGCCCCTCCAGCTCCCACACCGTAGGCCCCATGCGTGCGGCGGCAACCTTTGCCCAGGCCCTGCGTGAGCAAGGCCTGCTGGAGCAGGTCAGCCGGGTCGAGGTGCGCCTGTACGGCTCGTTGTCGGCCACCGGCGTCGGCCACGCCACCGACCGCGCCTGCCTGCTCGGGCTGATGGGCGAATGGCCGGACCAGATCGACCCGCAAAGCATCGAGCCGCTGATCGCGCAACTGCAGCAAAGCCAGGTACTGATGCTCGACGGCACGCAGGCGATTGCATTCGACTACGCCAGCGACTTGCTGCTGCTCGATGAAAGCCTGCCGTATCACCCCAACGCCATGACCCTGGAAGCCAGCAGCGCATCGGGCTCGTTGCTGCAGCAAACCTACTATTCGGTCGGTGGCGGTTTTATCGTCGAGGCCGCGCAAGTGGGCACGGCCGGCAACAGCGCCGAGCAGGTGCAACTGCCCTATGACTTCGACAGCGCCGCCCAGTTGCTGGCGCTGTGCAAGCAGCACAAGCTGCGGGTCAGCCAGGTGATGATGGCCAACGAGCTGGCCTGGCGCGAGGAAGCCCAGGTGCGCAGCGGCCTGCTGAAACTCTGGGCGGCGATGCGCGAGTGCGTCGACAACGGCCTGCGCAACGAAGGCATCTTGCCGGGCGGGCTCAAGGTCAAGCGCCGCGCCGCCAAGCTGCACCGCAGCCTGCAGGAGCTGGGCAAGCCCAACGTCATCGGCTCGACCCTGAGCGCCATGGAGTGGGTCAACCTGTTCGCCCTGGCGGTCAACGAAGAAAACGCCGCCGGCGGGCGCATGGTCACCGCACCGACCAATGGCGCCGCCGGCATCATCCCGGCGGTGCTGCACTACTACATGAAATTCAACCCCGAGGCCTGCGACAACGACGTCGTCGACTTCCTCCTCAGCGCCGCTGCGGTGGGCATCCTGTGCAAAAAGAACGCCTCGATCTCCGGCGCCGAAGTCGGCTGCCAGGGCGAGGTCGGTTCGGCCTGCGCCATGGCCGCGGCCGGCCTTGCCGACGTGCTGGGGGCAACGCCCATGCAAGTGGAAAACGCCGCCGAAATCGCCCTTGAGCACAACCTCGGGCTGACCTGCGACCCGGTCGGCGGCCTGGTCCAGGTGCCGTGCATCGAGCGCAACGCGATTGCTGCAGTCAAGGCCATCAACGCCGTGCAGATGGCCTTGCGTGGCGATGGCGAGCACTTCATCTCCCTCGACCGGGTGATCCGCACCATGCGCGACACCGGCGCCGACATGCATGCCAACTACAAGGAGACGTCACGCGGCGGCCTGGCGGTCGCCTTCGTCGAGTGTTGATCCCATCGCGGGTCAAGCCCGCTCCTACATGTGGGAGCGGGCTTGACCCGCGATAGCTGCACCCCTGTTCCAAAGTTATTCATACGCAACAAAAACAACTACAAGGCAATATCGATGACTGATGTAAATAGCACCACGACCGTTCGTGTGGACTCGGCCGCGCCTGCGCAAAGCCGTGCCTGGAGCCGTCACGACACCACCTGGGTCCTGGGCCTGTACGGCACCGCCATCGGCGCCGGTACCCTGTTCTTGCCGATCAACGCCGGGGTAGGGGGCTTCTGGCCGCTGCTGGTCCTGGCGGTACTGGCCTTCCCGATGACCTTCTACGCTCACCGCGGCCTGACCCGCTTCGTGCTTTCCGGCAAGCGCGGCGCCAGCGAAGACATCACCGAAGTGGTCGAAGAGCACTTCGGCGTCGGCGCCGGCAAGCTCATCACCTTGCTGTACTTCTTTGCCATCTTCCCGATCCTGCTGGTGTACAGCGTCGCCCTGACCAACACCCTGGGCAATTTCATGGAGCACCAGCTGCACATGACCCCGCCGCCGCGGGCGCTGCTGGCCTTGCTGCTGATTTGCGGGCTGATGATCGTGGTGCGCAGCGGCCAGGGCATTATCGTCAAGGTCATGAGCCTGCTGGTCTACCCGTTCGTGGCCGCGCTGTTGCTGCTGGCGGTGAGCCTGATCCCCAACTGGAACGGCGCCTTCTTCGCCCAGGCCAGCGAGGGCATGCCCCTGGAGCTGTTCTTCAAGACCCTGTGGCTGGCCATCCCGGTAATGGTGTTCTCGTTCAACCACTCGCCGATCATCTCCGCCTTTGCCGTTGACCAGAAGCACCGCTACGGCGAGCAGGCCGACGCCAGGAGCGGCAAGATCCTCGCCAGCGCCCACGTGATGATGGTGCTGACGGTGATGTTCTTCTGCTTCAGTTGCGTGCTGGCCCTGAGCCCGGCGGACCTGGCCGCTGCCAAACAGCAGAACATCTCGATCCTGTCGTACCTGGCCAACCACTTCCAGACCCCGGTGATCGCCTTTGTCGCGCCGCTGATCGCCCTGGTGGCAATCACCAAGTCGTTCCTCGGCCACTACATCGGTGCCAGCGAAGGCTTCCAGGGCATGATCGTGAAAAGCCTGCGCAGCCGTGGCAAACAGGTCTCAAGCAAGCGCCTGGAACAGATGACCGCGTTGTTCATGGTCATCACCTGCTGGGCCGTGGCGACCCTCAACCCGAGCATCCTCGGCATGATCGAGAACCTCGGCGGGCCGATCATCGCCTGCCTACTGTTCCTGATGCCGATGTACGCCATCCACAAGGTGCCGGCGCTGCGCAAATACTCGGGCAAGGCCTCGAACGTGTTTGTGGTGCTGATTGGCCTGATTACCCTGTCGGCGATTCTGTTCTCGTTTTTTGCCTAGATCCGAGCTGTACCAGGGAAGGGCTGGTGCGGGCCGTTGCCGAGAAAGCCTGCGTGGTGTTCCAGGGGCTGGACGGTAATGGCCAGCTGGCCCAAGGGGATCGGATCAAACACCTGTTGCAACTGTTCATAGGGCAGGATGGTTCCTGCGGCTGTCCGGCAGGTGGACCAGAAGCCCACTGTGCCGACAAGCAGCCGCAACTGCTGGAGCCCAGCTTCTCTGACCGCTTGCGTCTGGCTTTCATTGATCCTCATGGCTGCTTCCTGGGTAAAATTCCAGGCATCGGTACGTTGATCCAGGCGCCGGTCAAGCAACGACAGATAGTCCAGGCCAGGGATCCTCAACTCGTTGGCATCTGCATTGATGTATGACGTATTGAGCGCGAAGTAACGCAGGGTGGCTTGGGCCCGGTAGTGGGTTGTAGAGATCAGCACAGCGCCGATTGGCTCGCGTTCATACTCGCTGTTGTCTTCGTCAAGCAAAACCCTCTGAATCGACTGGAATGAGTAGCTCAACGGATAGTTGGCGCCATGAGGGTAAGACACGAGCGATTCGGTCGGCAGCATCAGCAACGGCAACTCCTGTTGATCGGCCTGTTGTTGCGCTTGGTGGCAATCATGATCAAGCAGATAGAGGTGCTCCCAGTCCTGGGCACTGCAGTTGTCCCCTTCAACGCATGCGCCTGTCCGGGCATTCCACACCCAAACGTCATCGAGCAGCGGGCGCTCGCAGAATGAACAGAAGTTGCCGAAAGCGCTCAACAACAGTCGTGCTGCGGGAGCCTGGCGTAGCCGATTCGGCAGCAATGGGCGTACTAAGGGTCTCATGGCGCCTCACTCAGCAGGGGAGCTGGCTGATGTTGGTGCTGGGGTAATACAACTTGCTGGCGGAGTCATTGACGAAAGCTTTTGCATAGTGGGTGCCGTGCGAGTTGTCGAACGCCTGCATGACCGTCAGCCAGACTGAATAGAATCCGGAACTTGCTGCGCGTCGCAGAGTGATCGGCCACAGCCAGTTGTGTTTGGGGTCGGGGTCGACGCGGCTGAGCAATCGGCACTCCTCCAAGGCATCGAACCAGGCCCTGGTGCGATTCATCAGCCGTCGATCGAAGACGCTGGAAGAGTCGGCATTCAAGCCCAGCAAGTCGATCATCTCTGTCGCCCGGCCGTTGGCGTCACTGACAACCACGGCAACCTCCACGTCGCCGAAGGGGCCGCCGCCGATACTGGCATCGAGGTTGGCCAGGACCTTGTGCTGTATCACGTCATAAGCAGTGAGCCTGATTCCCGCACTGACCGATTCTGCTGCATTCAACACAGTCCATGTCTGCACTTTAGGGTCCAGGTACTGCAGTTGGTTGGGCAATGCCTGCCAGCAGCCAGCGTTCAGGTCCGGCCAGATGTAGTGTTGCTGACGGATACTGTTATGCAATTGTTGTTCGGTCGGGGAAAAAGCCTGTGCCCAGCTTGTTGCGGTTTTTCGATCCGGGTCATCGGCTTTGCACGTGTTGCATGGGCTGCAGGCCAGAAGGAAATTCTTCCACTCCACGGCGTAGTAAGGGAAATGGCTCTTGGGTAGGGCGTGTTCGACTTCGATCAGGCCAGGCAAGGCAGTACCGCAATAAGAGCAGAAGGCGCCCAGTTCGTCAGTCAGAGGCAATGCAGCCGTTTTGTAGATTTTACTGATCCGTTGCATCAGCCCACTTGCCAGCACGGTTTGCTCGGCAGGCGTAATGCGCCGGATACGCAGGCCTGTAACGTGGTCCAACAGTACTTGCAAGGCCAGAGTCAGGGGTATCTGGTAGGTTGGCGTCGCAGACGTGACACCGGCGATTTTCTGAAAAAGGGCCGCCACGGTGCCGCCTAGCAAGAGCTTCTGCGGCGGCGAGTATTTCGCATGGCGTGGCTGCTTGGTGACCGGACGCATGACTCAGCCCTCATGGGCAACGGTGACACCCAATCAGTGTAGCGCTACTTGAGCAACACCCGGCGCTTGGTCAGTTCGCCGTCCTCGCCACTGGGCCAATGCAGTTCCACCAGCACTTCAGTCTGCTGGCCGTCCAGCGACGGGCGCACGCTGAGCATGGCGAAGTTCTTCGAACCGGCCATGGCGTACCAGCGCTCGCAGACCATGTTGGCAATGCCCGGCATCTCGCCGCCGCCGCTGATGGCCAGCTTGAGCATGCCTGGCGCTGGTACGCGCGAGATGGCACTGGAGGTGACCTGGAACACCTTGGCCGCCGGGTATTGCTTGTGCAACAGGCGAAACACCGCCGCGCAGTGCACGTCGCCGCTGAGAAACACCACCGGCCTGGCGCTCTTGCCCAACGCTGCGTAGACCTGATCGAGCAGCACCTTGCGTTCGGCCTGGTTGCTCTTGTGGTCCCACTCATCCATGCAGTCATCCTTCAGCGAGCCGAAATCGGCGCCGTTGGTGACCACGTTCTTCCAGTGCATGACCGGCACCGGCGAGACGATGAACACCGCCTTGGCGCTTTGCACCACGGCACTGTTCAACCAGTCCTTGAAGCGCTTCATCTGTGCGCTGCCAAGAATCTTGTGCGGGTCCTTGGCCTCGACATCGTGGTGGCCACGCATGTCCAGCACGTAAAAGGCCGAGCCGCCTTGCTCGAAGGCGTAGTCCCAATGGCAGTCGTCGGGCTTGTCGAGGTTGATCGAGGTAATCGGGTTGCGGCTGTGCTCATACTCGTAGTAGGCACGGCAGGCGGCACGCCACATCAGGTCGACGAGCATTTGATTGGTGGCGCCGTTACTGGAGCTTTCGAACAACAGCGAGATACGCTTTTGCCGCTCCTTGTTGGTCAGCGAGCCCCAGCCGTCCATGATTTCGTGATCGTCCCAGATCATGTACTGGGGGAACTGCTCGTACACCTCGCGCAGGGTCGGGATGTTCCAGTACACCCGGTAGTACCAGCGGTAGATGTTCAGCAGGTACTTCTCGATGCCGGCCTTGTCGTAGCTGCTGCCTTGCTTGAACTGGGCCAGCAGCGCCTGCTTGTTGTCCTTGAGCCATTCCCAGATATCCAGGAAGCCGTTTTTCTTGTTGGTGTCGACATACATCTGGTCACCACCGCCGATGACGAATTGCGCGCGCTGGTCGACCAGTTGCTGGTGCAGCAGCGGCCAGGCGCCGGCACTGCCGTCGGCGCTGATCGGGTCGTGGCAGCTGTAGAAGCCGAAGGTCAGGGTCTGCGGGTTGGCCGCCGGGGTAATCAGGCTTTTCGGTCTGTCGCCACCGATTTCGGTACGCCGGCGAATGATGTCGCGGTCGCTGATGTTGCTGATCAGGGCGTAGTAGTAGGTGCTTTGCGCCTTCAGGCCAGTCACCGCAAAGACACCGGTGAGGTCGCTGTCGAAGCTGAAGGTTTGCGCCTGGGTGAACACCGGCTTGATCTTGTACTTTTTCAGGAAATCGGCCACCGGCAGCTCATCGAGTCGCTGCAGGTCGCCGCTCAGCGGCGCCGTAGTGACCACCAGCACCCAATCGCCGGGCAGGTACACGCGAAACCACAGGCGCACGCTGGTGGGGGTGATCGCGCCGATGATCGCGGTGCTGGCGAGCTTGGCGTACTTGCTTTCGTTGGAGGTGGGGTCCAGGAGCTGGGACATGGTCGATTTCCCTATCAGTTCGCACGCCGAAAAGCCCTGCAGCGCACACCGGGATCAACGCAGTGAACCCGGTGCGCTCCAGTGTCAGTAGCTAGCGCGACTCGCTCTTGAGCTTGGCGAAGCTTTTGCGCAGGTCACTGGCCCAACCGTCCAGCACCGGCTTGACGTTCTCCAGGGCCAGCTTGGAGGTGTCGTTTTCCAGGGCCTCGCCGGTGCCTTTGCGCACCACCTGAGCAATCACCTTGTTATTGCCGCCGTCGAGGAAGGCCGCCTCGGTGGCGATGTCGACTTCCTGGTCGCGGCCGCCGGCGGCGGTATTGACCGCAGCGGCCACCAGGGCGATGGGGATCACTTCGTAGGGTTTCAGGCCTTCGGTCTTGGTCGATACCGCGGTGATCGCCGGGCGCACCACCAGCACGCCGGGGCCCGGGCCCTGAGCCAAGGGCAATTCGGCGCCCAGTTCACGCTTGAGCGCGGTGTTGTAGTACTGGGTGATCTGGCTGAGGATTTGCGGCGAAATCGCCGCGGTAGGCTGGGGCTTGGGGTAGAACTGGCTGGGCTCGATAAACACCTGGGTAAAGCGCGCGGCCTTCACTTGTGGGTCGATCCAGCGCATCACCGGCTTGCCGGAGCTGCTTTCGGCGGGCTTGAGGCGGCTATAGTCCTTGAGAAACCCGGAGTACTGGCTGGGGTCGACCTGGCTGCTGGAGCAACCGGCAAGGACGATAAGGGCAGAGCAGAGCAGGGTGGAGCGCAAGGTGGGTTTCATCGACGTTCGTATCCTTGGCAATGACCGCACGGGACGGGGAATTGATCGCCTGAACAACGCTAGCAGCTCTTGGCCTGGCCGCCAGTTCATTGACCCCGGTCAAGCGCACCCGGGCCTGTCGGGCGCAGGGTGGACAATCACTACCGCCCCGTCGAGGACACCGCCATGGCCAAGATGAAAGCTGCGATTTTCGTTGAAAAGAACCGCATCGTGCTGGACGAAAAGCCGATCCCCGAAGTGGGCCCGCTGGATGCGCTGATCCGCATCACCACCACAACCTTGTGCGGCACCGACGTGCACATCCTGCGCGGTGAGTATCCGGTGGCCAAGGGCTTGACCATCGGCCACGAGCCGGTGGGGGTGATCGAAAAGCTCGGCTCCCAGGTACAGGGTTTTGTCGAAGGCCAGCGGGTGATCGCCGGCGCCATCACCCCAAGCGGCCACAGCTTTGCCTGCCTGTGCGGTTGCGGCGCCCAGGACGGGCCGGATACCCGCCACGGCTTTCGTGCGGCGGGCGGCTGGAAATTCGGCAACAGCATCGACGGCAGCCAGGCCGAGTACCTGCTGGTGCCCGATGCCACTGCCAACCTCTGCGCCATTCCCGATCACTTGAGCGACGAGCAGGTACTGATGTGCCCGGACATCATGTCTACCGGGTTTTCTGGCGCCGAGCGTGGCGAGGTGCAGATAGGCGACACGGTCGTGGTCTTTGCCCTCGGCCCGATTGGCCTGTGTGCCGTCGCCGGCGCGCGGCTCAAGGGCGCGACCACGATCATTGGCGTCGATACCGTCGCGGCGCGGATTGCAGTGGCGCACAAGCTCGGTGCAACCCATGTAGTGGATTTCAACCAGGGCGATGTGGTCCAGCAGATCATGCAGCTCACCGATGGCCGTGGGGTTGACGTCGCCATCGAGGCGCTGGGCACGCAATCGACCTTCGAATCAGCGTTGCGGGTGCTGCGCCCCGGCGGCACCTTGTCGAGCCTGGGCGTGTACTCAAGCGACTTGCGCTTGCCGCTGGACGCCTTTGCCGCAGGGCTTGGCGACTACCGCATCGTCAGCACCCTGTGCCCCGGCGGCAAGGAGCGCATGCGCCGGCTGATGGAAGTGGTAGGCAGCGGCCAGGTGGACCTCAAGCCGTTGGTGACCCATCACTTCAAGCTCGATGACATTGAGGCGGCGTATGAGTTGTTTGCCCATCAGCGGGATGGGGTGATGAAGGTGGCGATTACCCCTTGAGTGTGTCGAGCGCAAAGCGCTCGCAATGATTTTGACTATGCAATACTGGTCAATCCTTACCCACCCCTGGACCCCGCAATGGACCTGCCCCGCCGCTTGCGCAGCAAACAGCTGAAACTCCACGCCCCGGAACTGACCTTCGCTGCGCAACTGCAGGCGGTGCTCAACGCCAACTACGACTTTCACCGTGAGTTTCTGCCCTGGGCCCGTGACGACTGGACCCTGGAGCAGGCGCGTCAAAGCCTGCTCCAGGCCCGGCAGAACTGGGCCGCGCCCCAGGGTGAAAAACGCTACTACCTGTTCCTCGCCAGTGGTGAGCTGATCGGTTGCCTCGGTGTGCGCCCGGATGCCCAGGGCAAGGTCGGCCTGGGTTACTGGATCGCCGAGGCCCATGCCCGGCAGGGCTTGATGACCGAGGCGCTGGAAACCCTGCTACCACTGCTCGAAGGTTCGCTGTTGTGGCTGACCACGTCGCCGGCCAATGTTGCGTGCCAGCGCCTGGTGGAGGGATTGGGGTTCAAGCGGGTGGCGTCGGCGGCTGGGGCGAATGCGCGGTTGCGCTATGAGTTGAGGCGTTGATTCAAACTCGGTGCTCAATCGCGGGTCAAGTCGGGTCGCCGCACCGCCGCTCCCACAGGATCGATGGTGCCTCTGTGGGAGCGGCGGTGCGACGCCTCGACTTGACCCGCGATGAGGCCGCCAGCGTCAATCCTTGACCAACGCCCGCAACGCCGCCTTCGCCTCCGGCGTTTGCAACCGTTCGATAAACAGCAAGCCTTCACGTTGAACCGTCGCTTCCAATTCCTGGCGATGGGCATCCTTGAGCAGGCGCTTGCTGATGCGCAGCGCATCCTGGGGCAGGGCCTGTAGCCGTGCCGCCAGCTTGCGCGCCGCCGCCAGGCACTGTTCGCCATCTTCATGCAGCTCATTGGCCAGGCCCCATTCGACGGCCTGTTCGCCTGTGAGCAGTTCATTGCACAGCAACAATCGCGCGGCCCGGGCATGACCGAGCAGGCGTGGCAATAGCAGGCTGGAGCCAAACTCCGGGCACACCCCCAGCGGCACGAACGGCATGCGCAGTTTAGTGCACCGGCTGACCAGTATCTGGTCGCAGTGCAGCAGCAAGGTGGCGCCGATGCCGATGGCGGCGCCGGCAACCGCTGCGATCAGCGGCTTGTCCAGCGCCAGCACTACGCGCATCAGGCGAAACACCGGGCTGTCCATGTCGCCGGGCGGGTTGTCGAGGAAGTCCTTGAGGTCGTTGCCGGCGCTGAAGCACTGCGCGCCGCCGGTCAGGAGGATGACCTCGACCTGGGCGTCCTCCTGGGCCGCCAGCAATAGCTCGCCCAGCTGGCTGTACATGGCGTTGTTCAGCGCATTGAGCTTGTCCGGGCGGTTGAAGGTCAGGGTCAGCAGGCCCTGGTGCAGTTCGCGGGTGATCAGTTCGTTCATGGCGTGCCTGTGTTGTTGTAGGTATCAGAACGTCGGCGGGGTGATCACCCAGATCACCACCGCATCCACTTCGCCGGGGTTGCCGTAACGGTGCGGCTCCTGGCTGGAAAAACTGAAGCTGTCGCCTTCGCCGAGCTGAAAATAGCGCTCGCCAACCCACAGCTCGAAACTGCCGGACAGCAGGTAGCCGGCTTCTTCGCCGTCATGGCTGTAGCTTTGCTGGCTGTAGGTGCCCGGCGGGAAGCGCGAGTGGAGGATTTCCAGCTGGCGGTTGGGTTGCGGGGTCAGTAACTGGTCGACGATGCCGTCTTCGTAGTGCACGCTCAGGCGGCTGTGCTTGCGCACCACGTAGCCGTTGTCCTCCGGAGCGGTGCTGGCCTCGCTGGCGAAAAACCACTGGATGGTCACGCCCAGGCTGCGGGCGATGTTGAACAGCGCCGGGATCGACGGGTAGGAGAGGTTGCGCTCCAGCTGGCTGATGTAGCCGGCGGTCAGCTCGCTCTGCTCGGCAAGCTCGGCCAGGGTCATGCCGCGGCGCTTGCGCAAGCCGCGGATACGGGTGCCGAGAAAATGCGCGGTGCTGGTGCCTTCCTGGCTGGCGGCGGGCGGCGTCTTGCTGCTGTTGCTCATGGCGTGCTCCGAACCGCACTGTCAAAGCCCCGGAGTATAAACAGGCTTACAGGCTCCAGGCGACCTTCAAACCGTCGTAGACGGCTTCTTCCACCGTGCGCGGGGCCAGGCAGTCGCCGATGCGTTTTACCTCGACCAGGCCGTGCAGTTCAGCGGCCAGGGTATCGACCGGCTGATGGCCCTGGCACAGCACCAGGGTGTCGATGTCTTCGAAGATCATCGGCTCGCCGCTGGCGGTGTGTTGCAGGTACACGGTGGTGTCGTCGCAGCCGTACAGGCGCGCATAGGGGGTGATCGGGATACCCAGCTTGTGCAGTTCGCCGGCCATCTGGTCGCGCACGTACAGCGGCAGGCTTTCGCCGCAGTGGGTGCCATTGACCGCCAGTTGCACCTGGTGGCCTTCACGCACCAGGCGCTCGGCGATGCCCGGGCCGATCCAGTCGCAGCGCCAGTCGACCACCAGCACCGAGCGCCCGGGCCGGGCCTCGCCACGCAGGATCTGCCAGGCATCGAGCACCTGCAGTTCGCCACCGCGCTCGAAGGCCGGCCAGTAGGGTTCGGCGCCGGTGGCGACGATCACCAGGTCTGGCTGTTCGCGCTCGACCAGGGCGCGATCCACCCGGGTATTACGCACCACCTTGACCCCGGCCAACTGCATCTCCCGTTGCAGGTTGGTGCTGGCGCCGCCGAATTCGGCCCGGCGCGGCAGCAATTGCGCGAGCAGCACCTGGCCGCCCAGCTGTGTGCTGGCTTCGTACAAAGTCACGTCGTGGCCGCGCGCTGCCGCCACTGCCGCCGCCTTCATGCCGGCCGGGCCGCCACCGGCGATCATGATGCGCTTGCGCACAACTGCCGGCTGCAGGCTGCCGAACTGCTGCTCACGCCCGGTTTCCGGATGCTGGATGCACGAGATCGGCAGGCCCTTGTGAAAGTGGCCGATGCAGGCCTGGTTGCAGGCGATGCAGGCGCGTACATCTTCAACGCGCTCAGTGCGGGTCTTGTTGGGCATTTGCGGGTCGCAGATCAGCGCGCGGGTCATGCCGCAGACATCGGCCTGGCCACGGGCGAGGATCAGTTCGGCTTCCTGGGGCTGGTTGATGCGCCCGGTGACGAACAGCGGAATGCTCAGTTGCGCCTTGAAGGTCCCGGCCTCGCGCGCCAGGTACGCCGCCTCGATAGCCATGGGCGGGACGATGTGCACGGCGCCGCCGAGCGAGGCCGAGGTGCCGGCGACGATATGCACGTAGTCCAGCTCTGCTTGAAGCAGCTTCACCGCCGCCAGCGACTCATCCTCGGTCAGGCCCTCGGCGTCGCGCTCATCGGCGCTGATGCGCAGGCCGATGATGAAGTCGTCTGCCGTCGCCGCCCGCACTGCGGCGATTACTTCACGGACAAAGCGCAGGCGTTGCTGCAGCTCACCGTTGTAGCCATCGCTGCGGCGGTTGACCCGTGGGTTGATGAACTGCGCCGGCAGGTAGCCGTGGCTGGCCACCACCTCAACGCCATCGATGCCGGCCTGGTGCAGGCGCCGGGCAGCAGCGGCATAGCCAGCAATGATCTCGTCGATCATGGCCTGGTCCAGCGCCCGTGGCATCACCCGAAAACGCTCGTTGGGCACCGCCGAGGCCGAGTAGGCCACGGCCAGCAAGCCGTCGCTGGACTCCATGATTTCCCGCCCGGGGTGGAAGATCTGCGACAGCACCACGGTGCCGTGGGCATGGCAGGTCTCGGCCAGTTGGCGGTAGCCGTCGATGCAGGCATCGTCGGTGGCCATCAGCACGTGCGAGGTGTAGCGCGCACTGTCGTGCACCCCGGCCACCTGCAGCACGATCAGGCCGACGCCGCCGGCGGCACGGGCCTGGTGGTAGGCAATCAGGCGCTCGTTGACCAGGTTGTCGGTGGGCATCGAGGTGTCGTGGCCGCTGGACATGATGCGGTTCTTCAGGCGTTTGCCACGGATGTGCAGCGGTTCGAACAGGTGCGCGAAGGTCGACATGCGGGTCAGGCTCCAGCGGGGTGTTGTTATTATTTTTCTATAGAAGTGTACCGCCAGTAAAAAATCAACTTGTTTTTTTACTGGCCTTTGACTAGTTTGCAAATCACCCCGGGTCCTGGGGCACACCTCACAACAACAAGAAAACGGGCCACGCATCACGTGGTACCGGCAAGAGGAAGCATTGATGAAATCGAACCTGCTCAAGCTCTCTCCCTGGTTGCTTGCCCTTGCGGTCGGCGGCGTCCAGGCAGCACCGGACATGGTCGTGGTCGCCTATGGCGGCGCCGGCCAGAAAGCCCAGGATGCGGCGATCTTCAAGCCTTTCAGTGCCCAGGACGGCAGCACGTTGATCCAGAGTGAATACAACGGCGAAATGGCCCGGATCAAGGTCATGGTCGATACCGGCAACGTCGATTGGGACCTGGTGCAGATCGAAGGCCCGGACCTGATGCGCGGCTGCGACGAGGGCATGTACGAGCGCCTCGACTGGACCCAGCTCGGGCGTGCCGAGCAACTGATACCCGACGCCGCCCAGGAGTGCGGCTCGGCGGTGCTGGTGTGGAGCGTGGCGATTGCCTACGACCGCAACAAGCTGGCCCAGACGCCGGCCTCGTGGGCGGATTTCTGGGACGTCAAGAAAATCCCCGGCAAGCGCGGCCTGCGCAAGCGTGCGGTGTACAACCTGGAGTTCGCGCTGATGGCCGACGGGGTCAAGGTCGAGGACGTCTACAAGGTCCTGGCCACCCCCGAGGGTGTCGACCGCGCCTTCAACAAGCTCAGCGAGCTCAAGCCCTATATCCAGTGGTGGGAAGCCGGCGCGCAACCGGCGCAGTGGCTGAGCGCCGGCGACGTAGTCATGACCTCGACCTACAGCGGTCGGGTCGCCGTCGCCGCCCAGGAGGGCAGCCCGCTGGCCCTGGTGTGGCCGGGCAGCCTGTACGGCATGGACTACTGGGCAATCATCAAGGGCTCCAGACATGTCGACCAGGCCAAGCGCCTGATCGCCTTCGCCAACCAGCCCGACACCCAGGTGCGCTACGTCAAGCAAATCCCCTACGGGCCGACCAACACCCAGGCTGCCGCCGAGCTTGATCCGAAGCTGGCGAGCTGGGTGCCGACGTCCAGGCAGAACCTTGAGGGCGCACTGTCGATGAACGTCGAGTTCTGGGTCGATCACGGCGATGAGCTGGAAGAGCGCTTCAACGCCTGGGCCAGTCGCTAACCCCTGTGGCTGGACATCGTACGGTGTTCAGCCCTATTGTCTGGCCAGTTTTTCGCCTGAGGACAACAATAATGACCGAGACCGAAATCCGCCTGCGCCAGGAACTGGCCGCCTGCTATCGATTGATCGCGCACTTTCGCATGACCGATCTGATCTTCACCCATATCTCGGTGCGCATTCCCGGCCCCGAGCATCATTTTCTGATCAACCCCTATGGTTTGATGTTCGATGAAATCAGCGCCTCTAACCTGGTCAAGATCGACCTGGCGGGCAGGGCGGTGGAGGCGTCGCCGTACCCGGTGAACCCGGCCGGTTTTGTCATTCACAGTGCCATCCACGGTGCCCGCGAAGACGCCCAGTGCGTGCTGCACACGCACACCAAGGCCGGCTGCGCGCTGGCGGCGCTCAAGTGCGGGTTGCTGGCGGTCAACCAGATTTCCATGGAATTCCACGGCAAGGTTGCTTACCACGACTACGAAGGCATCGCCCTGGACATGGCCGAACAAGCGCGCCTGGTCGATGACCTGGGTGACAAGGCGGTGCTGATTTTGCGCAACCATGGCTTGCTCAGTGTCGGGCGCAGTGTCAGCGAGGCGTTCCTGCGCATGTACTACCTGGAAAAAGCCTGCGAGATCCAGCTCACGGCGATGGCGGCCGGCGAGCTGGTGCTGCCATCGGAAGAAGTCTGTGCCCACACCGAACGCCAGTTCAACGAACCGGCGCGGCCGCTGAAGGAAGGTGAGCTGAGCGATCCGGACGGCATGCAACTGGCCTGGTCGGCGTTGCTGCGTCTGCTCGATCGGGTGGCGCCGGGCTATCGCGACTGATCAGCAGTTGTTGTACAGTCGTTCAATACGCAATCCTGTGGGAGCGGGCCTTGCCCCGCGATCTGCTGCGAAGCAGCAGTAAAACCTGTCGACACGGTGCAAACAGACACACCGCATTGGCCGCTTTTACGACCGCTTCGCGCTCGATCGCGGGGCAAGGCCCGCTCCCACCGGGTTCCTGCAACTCACTCTGTTCGAGAAACCCTATGTCTCAGGAAGCCCGTTACAGCCGTATGGTCCCGGAGTTGCGCAAGGCCAACCTGGTCGAAGCGACCCTGGTGTGCCTGAAACGCCACGGCTTCCAGGGCGCCTCGATCCGCAAGATCTCCGCCGAGGCCGGCGTCTCGGTGGGGCTGATCAGCCATCACTATTCGGGCAAGGACGAACTGGTCGCCGAGGCCTACATGGCGGTCACCGGCCGGGTCATGGGGCTGATCCGCGAAGCCATGGCCCAGGCCGCACCCAATGCCCGCGAACGGCTGTCGGCGTTCTTTCGCGCCTCGTTCTGCGCCGAGTTGCTCGACCCGCAACTGCTCGATGCCTGGCTGGCGTTCTGGGGCGCGGTGAAAACCGCCGAGGCGATCAACCAGGTGCACGATCATTCCTACGGCGAGTACCGCAACGAACTGGGCCGGCTGCTGGCGGACCTGGCCACAGAGGAGGGCTGGCAGGCATTCAACGCCGACCTTGCGGCCATCAGCCTGAGTGCCTTGCTTGACGGCCTGTGGCTGGAATCGGGGCTCAACCCCGGGACCTTCACCCCCGAGCAGGGCGTGCAGATCTGCGAGGCCTGGGTCGATGGTTTGCAAGCCGGTGGGCGCCGGCGCTTCACCCTGATCGAGGGCTGTTGATCGGTCGTTCAGTAATGGGTACGCTGCTGTCGTGAGTCATACAACAATTTTTATAAGAGACAACACGCAATGACGCCTCGGGTACTGGTCGTCGATGACGATCCGCTGATTCGCGACTTGCTGCACGCCTACCTGTCCCAGGAAGGCTACGACGTGCACTGCGCCGCCACGGCGGAGCAGGCCGAGCATTTTCTTGGCGAGCAGGCTGTCGACCTGGTCATGCTCGACATCCGTCTGCCGGGCAAGGATGGCCTGACCCTGACCCGCGAACTGCGGGTGCGCTCGGAAGTCGGCATCATCCTCATCACTGGCCGCAACGACGACATCGACCGCATCGTTGGCCTGGAATGCGGCGCCGACGATTACGTGATCAAACCGCTGAACCCGCGCGAGCTGGTGTCGCGGGCCAAGAACCTGGTGCGCCGGGTGCGCCATGCCCAGGCCGGCAAGCCGCCCAGTGGCGCCAATCATCCGCTCAAGCAGTTTGCCGACTGGGCCCTGGACACCGACCGCCGGCGCCTGATCGACCCCCAGGGCGGCGAAACCCTGCTGACCCATGGCGAGTTCCAGCTGCTCAGCGTGTTCCTGCGCAACAGCGGCCATACCCTGAGCCGCGACCAGTTGATGGACCAGATCCGCAACCGCGAATGGGTGCCCAACGACCGCTCCATCGATGTGCTGGTCGGCCGCTTGCGGCGCAAGCTGCACGATGACCCGGCCGAACCGCAGCTGATCATCACCATTCACGGCGCCGGTTACCTGTTTACCGCCAGCGTGGCGGCCTGAGCGCATGTGGCGGCTGTTCTGGCTCGCCCTGCTAGTGCTCGGCGCCCAGGCTCAGGGCGCCGAGCGCATCCGCTATTGCGACTACCCGGTGTACCCGCCGGTCTCCTGGAGTGACGGCAAGCAGGTGCGCGGCCTGGCGCCGACCGTGGTACGCCAGTTGTTCGCGCGCCTGGGCTATGAGGTGGAGATCGTCGTGCTCGGCAACTGGAAGCGCTGCCTGCTCGATGCCGCCGAAGGCCGGGTCGACGTGGTGTTGGCCTACAACAGCGACCAGCGCGACCAGGGCATGCGTTTTTCCACGGTGCCAGTGTTGCGCGAAGAGGTGGCGGTGTTTTTCAACCGCCAGCGGCCGGTGAAATTCGAGCGCCTTGAGGACCTTGCCAGCTACCGCGGCGGGCTGTTGTTCGGCGAAAGCTACGGCCCTGACTTCGACCGCTTCGTCGCCCGCCACCAGAACATCGAGTGGGTCTCCGACAGCCAGCAGAATTTCGGCAAGCTGATTCGCGGGCGCATCGATTTCGTCATCCAGGAGCGGCGCACCGGCCAATTGTTTGTCGAACACCTGCCTGGCGCCCAGGACATCCAGGCCTTGCCCACCGCGCTGAGCGTCGACTACCTGCGGGTGGCGGTGTCGCGTCATTCACCCTTGAGCCAGCACATGGCGCAAATCGACGAGCAGTTGCAGCGCATGACCGACAACGGTGAGATCCAGCGCTGGCTGGAACAAAGCGAAGTCACCTACCGCGACATGGTCAACCTGCCGGCGGACGCCCGTTGATGCGCCTGCAACCCGGTGGCCTGCTGCGGCGCCTGCTGCTGTTCATCCTGTTGTTCAGCCTGTGCTTTACCGTGCTGGCCAGCACCGTGCAGTTGTATTTCGAGTACCGCCGCGAGATGCGCGACATCGATTCGCGCATGGCGCTGATTCGCGCCGGCTACCTGGCAAGCCTTGAGCGCAGCCTCTGGGACCTCAACCAGGAGCAACTGAACGTGCAATTGCGCGGCCTGGTGGACTTCTCCGATGTGGCGCGGGTGCGCCTGAGCAGCGCCGATTTCGACTTGCTGCAGGGCGAGGCCGCGCCGCAAGGGCCGCTGCGCATCGAGCGTTTCGCCCTCGACTACCAGCCGCCGTCAGGGCCGCCACGCCATTTGGGCGAGCTGGAAGTCAGCATCGACCTGGGCGCGGTGCACCGACGCCTGTTCGCCACCGGGCTGACCAGCCTGTTGTGGATGAGCGTGTTCCTCTGCGGCCTGGCCGTGGCCCTGTCGGGGTTGTTCTACCGCCTGGTCACCCGCCACCTGCAGGTGATGGCCGAGTTTGCCCGCCGTATAGGCGCCGGCGATTTGCAGGAGCCGCTGCGCCTGGACAAGCGCCGCTACAGCCGCGAAGACGAAATCGATACCGTGGCCCACGCCCTGGACGACATGCGGCGCAATATTCTCAGCGATATCGATCGCCGTGAAATCGACCGCCTGGCCCTGCAGGACAAACGCGACGAACTGCAGAAGATGGTCGAGCGCCGCACCGCCAGCCTGATGCATGCCAAGGAGGAGGCCGAGGCGGCGAACCTGGCCAAGTCGCGCTTCCTGGCAACCATGAGCCATGAACTGCGCACCCCGCTCAACGGCATCCTCGGCATGGCCGAACTGCTGCGCGAAGCGCACCTCGACGCCCGTGACCGCAAGCGCCTGGATGCCCTGTACAAAGCCGGCGAAGGTTTGCTGACCATCCTTAACGAAGTGCTGTATTTCGCCCGCCTGGAAGAGGGCGAAAGCCACCCGGAGCCGGTGGACTTCTCCCTGCGCCAATTATGCGACGAGGTCATGACCCTGCTCGAGCCGCGAGCGCTGAACAACGATACGGTGCTGCGCTGTCGCATCGATAGCCAGTTGGCGCCTCGCCAGCACGGCGCCGAGCAGTTTTTGCGTCAGGTGCTTAGCAACTTGCTGGCCAACGCCATCAAGTTCACCGAGGCCGGCGAGGTGAGTGTCGATGTCCAGGTGCTGGACCAGGCGCAAGGCCGCCAACAGTTGCGGGTCAGCGTGCGCGACAACGGCATCGGCATCGCTGCGCCGGTGCAGGGGCGGATTTTCGATCGCTTCGTCCAGGCCAGCGACGCCGTGGCCCGGCGTTACGGCGGCACCGGCCTGGGCCTGGCGATCTGCAAGCACCTGGTCGAGCTGCTCGGTGGGCGCATCGGTCTTGAAAGCGTTGAGGGCCAGGGCAGTTGTTTCTGGTTCGAGCTGCAGCTGCAAGCGGCTGCCGCCGAGGCCCCGGCGCTGCTGCCGGCAGCAGCGGTGCAGGCCCTGGATATTCTTGTGGTCGAAGACGTCGAGCTCAACCGCGAGGTGGTGCGCGGCCTGCTGCAGCGTGACGGCCACCGCTTGTGGATGGCCGAAGACGGTGAACAGGCGCTGGAGCTCTGCGCCCAGCGGCGCTTCGAACTGATCCTGCTCGATGTGCACCTGCCGGGTATCAGTGGCGTCGAGCTGTGCCGGCAGATCCGCCGCATTCCCGGGCCGAACCGCGCTTGCCGGATCCTGGCGCTGACCGCCAGCGTGCAACCGGCGCTGGTGCGCGGATTTCTTGCGGCGGGCATGCAGGGCATCCTCGCCAAGCCGCTGAAGCTCGACAGCCTGCGCCAGGCGCTGGCGCAACAGGGGGTGGTGGTCGAGGCGGCGACGGCCGGGCAGGGCATGGACTGGGCGCTGCTCGATACCCATCGCAGCCTGCTCGGCGAACAGAAAGTCCAGGGTTTGCTGACGGTGCTGCGCGATGCCCTCGAACAGCACCAAGGCGCGCTGGCCGAGGCGCTCAAGGCCGGTGACTGTACCGAGGTCGCACACCTGGCCCATCGCCTCGCCGGCAGCAGCGACTCCCTGGGTTTTAGCGGCCTGGCGACGGTACTGCGCGAGCTCGAAGCAGCAGCGCTGGGCAAGCACCAGGCGGCCCTGAAAGCATTGCAAGCACCCTTGACCGAGCAGTTGCGCCTGGCCGCACAGACCCTCAAACAGTTGATCCAGAGCTGACGTACAAAAACCTTACGACTTTTTACATCTTCGATCTTCAGGTACAACGCCAGCTTACATCGCTTTCCAATAATCGACGGCAACCGCTGCACGCGGTCTTCGAAGCTTATTGGAGATAATAATAATGAACTGCCGTAAAGCTCAGCCGTCCCCGCACCATCGCCTGTCCCTCCCGCGCTTCAACCACTGTTGAGGTGCCGACATGACTGACTCTACTGACCGTAAAGGCATCCACCTGACCCGCGCGCTGAAAAGCCGGCACATCTTCATGCTGTCGCTGGGCGGGGTGATCGGTACCGGGCTGTTCATGGGCTCGGGGGTGACCATCAACCAGGGCGGGCCCATGGGCGCAATCCTTGCCTACCTGGTGGCCGGTTTCCTGATGTACCTGGTGATGGTCTGCCTGGGCGAGCTGTCGGTGCAGATGCCGGTGTCCGGCTCGTTCCAGACTCACGCGACCAAGTTCATCGGCCCGGCCACCGGCTTCATGATCGGCTGGGTGTACTGGATGAGCTGGGCCACCACCGTCGGCCTTGAGTTCACCGCCGCCGGCATGCTGATGGTGCGCTGGTTCCCCGAGGTGCCGATCTGGTACTGGTCGGCGCTGTTCGTGGTGGTGCTGTTCGGCCTCAATGCCCTGGCCACCCGCGCCTTTGGCGAAGCCGAGTACTGGTTCTCGGGGATCAAGGTGGCGGCGATCCTCGGGTTTATCATCGTCGGCGTGCTGGTGATCTTCGGCGCGATCCCGCTGACCAGCGGCGAGCCGGCGCCGATGATGAACAACCTGATCGGCGACTCGATGTTTCCCAACGGCCTGTCGGCGGTGTTCGCGGTGATGATGACCGTGGTCTATGCCTTCCAGGGCTGCGAGATCATGGGCGTGGCCGCCGGTGAAACCGACCAGCCGGAGAAGAGCATCCCGCGTGCGGTGCGCAACGTGGTGTTCCGCGTACTGATCTTCTACGTGCTGGCCATCGTTGTGCTTTCGGCCATCGTGCCGTGGCAGCAGGCCGGGCTGATGGAGAGCCCGTTCGTGCAGGTGTTCGACATGGTCGGCATTCCCTACGCGGCCGACCTGATGAACTTCGTCATCCTTACCGCGATCCTGTCGGTGGGCAACTCCGGCCTGTATGCCTCGACGCGCATCCTCTGGGCCATGTCCAAGACCGGCATGGCACCCAAGAGCCTGTCGCCCTTGAGCAAGCGCGGCGTGCCGCTGCGGGCCCTGAGCATCACCCTGTGCTTTGCCCTGGTGTCGCTGATGACCAGCTTCGTTGCCGCCGACACCTTGTTCATGGTGCTGATGGCGGTGAGCGGCATGTCCGGCACCGTGACCTGGATCGTCATTGCCCTGGCCCAGTACAAATTCCGCCGTGCGTACCTGCGCGATGGCGGCAAGCTGGCCGACCTCAAGTACCGCGCGCCACTGTTCCCGCTGGTGCCGCTGCTGTGCATCACCCTGTGCAGTTCGCTGTTCGTGTTCCTGGCCCTGGACGAAACCCAGCGGCCGTCGCTGTACTGGGGTTTTGGTTTCATCGCCGTGTGTTACGCGGCGTACTTCATCATCCACCGCAAGCGCCAGGCGGTGTTGGCGCCGTCGGTGTAAACCCATCGCGGGGCAAGCCGCTCCTACCTGTAAATGTAGGAGCGGGCTTGCCCCGCGATAGGTTGTACAAAGTTGTAACAGGCGCGGCCATTACTTCTTCATGTAAATATTTAAATCTTTTAAAAACAAAAAGATAGCTCTGTTACTTCACCTGTTACAGCAAGTAGTGCAACCGATTGTCTCCTTGTTGAACACTCGTTTAGTATGGCCTCACGTCATACCTCTAACGCCAACCACAATAATTCGAGGCCACCCATGACCCCTCCTGCGTCGCTGCTCAGCCAGGTCGAAGCCGGCATTGCCTGGATCACCCTCAACCGCCCCGACCAGCGCAACGCGCTGGACATCCCCAGCCTGAAAAACCTGCATGCCTTGCTCGACGCCCATAACGCCGACCCGGCCGTGCGTGTGGTGGTGCTGACCGGTACGGGCCGCAGCTTCTGCGCCGGCGCCGACCTTGCCGAATGGGCCGAGGCCGAAGCCCGCGGCGCGCTGGAAAGCTACGGCTGGACCGAAACTGCCCATGCCTTGATGCAGCGCCTGCACAGCCTCGACAAGCCAACCATCGCCGCCATCAACGGCACCGCCGTCGGCGCCGGCATGGACCTGACCCTGTGCTGCGACCTGCGCGTAGCAGCAGCCTCGGCGCGGTTCAAGGCTGGCTACACCAGCATGGCCTACAGCCCGGATGCCGGCGCCAGCTGGCACCTGCCACGGCTGATCGGCAGCGAACAGGCCAAGCGCCTGCTGTTTCTCGATGAGCTGTGGGGCGCCGAGCGGGCCCTGGCGGCCGGGCTGGTCGGCGAGGTGTGCGCCGATGAGCAGTTGCTGGCGGTGACCGCAGACCTTGCCGGGCGCCTGGCCAAGGGCCCGACCTTCGCCTTCGCCCAGACCAAGCAGCTGATCCGCGACGGCGCCCAGCGCACCCTGGGCGAGCAGCTACAGGCTGAGCTTGCCGCCGGGCTGCTGTGCGGGCGCAGCGCAGACGGCGCCGAAGCGTTGCGCGCCGCCGTCGAGAAGCGCACTGCTAATTTCGTTGGCAAATAAACACTTACAAGCACTTCTTCAGGATCGACTCATGAATTTCCAACTGACCCAAGAACAACAAATGTTGGTGGAAGCGGTACGCAGTTTTGTCGCCAAGGAGTTACTGCCCCATGAAGAGGCCGTCGACCGCGCCGACGAGGTCTCGCCAGAGCTTGCCGCGCAGATTCGCGGCAAGGCCATCGCCGCCGGCTTCTATGCCTTCAACATGCCCGAGGAAGTCGGCGGTGGCGGCCTCGACTACCTGTCCCAGGCGCTGATCGAACGCGAGCTGTCGAAGGTGTCGTGGGCCCTGCATGTGTTTGTCGCGCGGCCGTCGAAGATCCTCATGGCCTGCAAGGACGAACAGATCAACGACTACCTGCTGCCGTGCATCCAGGGCGAGAAGACCGACTGCTTTGCCCTCACCGAGCCTGGCGCTGGCTCCGATGCCAACGCGATCAAGACCCGCGCTGTGCGCGAGGGCGACAACTTTGTGCTCAACGGCAGCAAGCACTTTATCAGCCATGCCGGGCATGCCGATTTCGCCATTGTCTTCGCCGTCACCGACACCTACCAGCACAACGGCAAGACGCGCAACGCGGTGACCGCCTTTCTGGTCGACCGCGGCACCCCGGGCATGACCATCCGCCGCGGCCCCAAGTGCGTGAGCAACCGCGGCTATCACACCTTCGAGCTGTTCTTCGATGACTGCAAGGTGCCGGCCAGCAAGGTGCTGGGTGAGGTCGGCAAGGGCTGGGAAGTGGCCAACGCCTGGCTAACCGCCGGGCGGGTGATGGTCGCCGCCAACTGTGTTGGCCAGGCCCAGCGCGCCCTGGATGTGTCGCTGCAATGGGCGGCCGACCGCAAGCAGTTCGGCCAGCCGATCGGCACCTACCAGGGCATTTCGTTCAAGCTCGCCGACATGGCCACGCAAATCCGCGCCGCTGAGCTATTGACCCTGCACACTGCCTGGAAAATGGACCAGGGCACGATGACCGACGGCGAGGCGGGCATGGCCAAGCTGTTTGCCAGTGAAGTGCTCGGCAAGGTCGCCGATGAGGCGGTGCAGATCTATGGCGGCATGGGCCTGATGGACGAAGGGCCGGTCGAGCGGATCTGGCGCAATGCGCGCATCGAGCGGGTCTGGGAGGGCACCTCGGAGATCCAGCGGCACATCATTTCCCGTGAACTGCTGCGCCCGCTGCTGCGCTGACCAGGAGCCTGCTCATGTTACGAGACAACCTCAAACGCCTGCTCGCCCCGCGCCACCTGGCCTTCGTCGGCGGGCGCAGCATGGCCCGGGCCTTCAAGCGCTGCGCCGAAGGCGGCTACCCAGGGCAGATGTGGCTGGTCAACCCGCAGCACGACAGCCTCGATGGCGTGCCGTGCGTGCGCAGCGTCGCCGAGTTGCCCTGTGCGCCGGATGCGGTGTTCATCGCCACCAACCGCGAACTGACCCTGACCTGCGTGGCCGAGCTGGCCGCCAAGGGCGCCGGCGGGGCGATTTGCTACGCCTCGGGCTTTGCCGAAACCGGCGCCGAAGGCCTGGCCCTGCAACAGCAACTGCTCAAGGCCGCCGGCGACATGGCGCTGCTGGGCCCCAACTGCTATGGCCTGCTCGACTACCTGCACAGCTCGGCGCTGTGGCCGGTGGCCCATGGCGGCAAGGCGGTGGAGAAGGGCGTGGCGGTGCTGACCCAGAGCGGCAACTTTGCCTACAACCTGTCGATGAGCGACCGCTCGCTGCCGGTGGCCTACATGGCCTCGGTGGGCAACCAGGCGCAGATCGGTATCGCCGAACTGATGGACGCGCTGCTCGATGAGCCGCGGGTGACCGCCATCGGCCTGCACCTGGAAGGCCTGAAGAACGTGCCGGGCTTTGCCCGCGCCGCGCACAAGGCGCTGGAAAAGGGCATCCCGATCATCGCCCTGAAAACCGGGGTGTCGCAGATCGGCGCGCAACTGGCGCTGAGCCACACCAGCTCGCTGTCCGGCTCCGATGCGCTGTATGACAGCCTGTTCGAGCGCCTCGGGGTGATCCGCGTCAGCGGCCCGGTGAGCTTTGTCGAAACCCTCAAGGCCGCCGCCTGCGGCCAGTTGCCCAAGGGCGGCAGGCTGATTGCCCTGGCCTGCTCCGGTGGCGACGCCGGGCTGATTGCCGACTATGCCGAACGCAACGCGCTGAGCCTGCCGAAGCTGGATGACGGCCAGGTCGGCGAGCTGACCCAGGTGTTGCCAAGCTATGCCAACCTGGTCAACCCGCTGGACTTCACCACGGCGATCTGGGGCGACGCCTGCGCGCTTGAGCGCATGCTCGACAGCGCCCTGCGCACCGAGGCCGATGCCGCCATGCTGGTGCTCGACTACCCGGCCGAGTTCACCGGCGAGCGCAAGGAGTGCGACCTGCTGCTGGAGCTGTACTGCGCGGCGCTCAAACGCCACGGCAAGAGCGGTTTTGTCACCTCGGCCTTGCCCGAGCTGCTGCCGGCCGTTGCCCGCGAGCGCCTGCATGGCCACGGCATTGCCGCGCTGCAGGGCGTCGAGGATGGCCTGGCGGCCTGGGGGCGGATTGCCGCGTACCAGGCCAGGCGTCAGGCGCTGCTTGATCTGGGCGAGTCGGCATTGGCGCCGTTGTGCCCGCAGGCACTGCATGGCGAGGGCGAGCTGCTCACCGAGTGGCAGTCCAAGCAAGCCTTGCAGGCGTTCGGCCTGGCGGTGCCCAAGGGCGTGTTGAGCAGCCCTGAGCAAGCCCTCAAGGATGCTGAAACGGTTGGCTATCCTTTGGTGCTCAAAGCGGTCAGCGCGCAACTGCCGCACAAGACCGAAGCCGGCGCCGTCGCCCTCAACCTGCGTGACCCCCAGGCCCTGGGCGCGGCCCTGGAACAGATGCGTACGCGGATCGCGGCCTATGCACCGGGTGTAGTGTTCGACCAGGTGCTGCTCGAACCCATGGCCAGCGCGCCGCTGGCCGAGCTGATCGTCGGCATCAAGCGCGAGAACGACTTCGGCCTGGCGCTGGTGATAGGCGCGGGCGGCATCCTCGTCGAGTTGCTCAAGGACAGCACCAGCCTGCTGCTGCCGACCACCGACGGCGCCATCCGCAAGGCCGTGCTCGGCCTGCGCAGCGCCGCCTTGCTCCAGGGCTTTCGCGGCCGTGAAGCGGCCGACCTCGAGGCGCTGGTGGCGGCGATTCGTGCGGTGGCCGACTACGCCTGCGAAAACGCTGCGCAATTGCTCGAACTGGATGTCAACCCATTAATGGTCGGTGCCCAGGGCACCACCGCGGTCGATGCGTTGATTCGCCTCGGCCAGGTGTAAGGAGATGAACATGCACAACAGCCCATCGACCGGTGGCCAGGCCCTGGTGCGCCTGTTGGCCAACTACGGCGTCGATACCGTGTTCGGCATTCCCGGGGTGCACACCCTGGAGCTCTACCGCGGCCTGCCCGGCAGCGGTATCCGCCACGTGCTGACCCGCCATGAGCAGGGCGCGGGTTTCATGGCCGACGGTTATGCGCGAGTCAGCGGCAAGCCGGGGGTGTGTTTCGTCATCACCGGCCCCGGGGTTACCAACGCCGCCACCGCCATCGGCCAGGCCTACGCCGATTCGATTCCGATGCTGGTGATTTCCAGCGTCAACCATACCGCGAGCCTGGGCAAAGGCTGGGGCTGCCTGCACGAAACCCAGGACCAGCGCGCCATGACCGCGCCGATCACAGCGTTTTCTGCGGTGGCCCTGAGCGCCGAGGACCTGCCCGAGCTGATCGCCCGTGCTTACGCGGTGTTCGACAGCGAACGCCCGCGCCCGGTGCATATTTCGGTGCCGCTGGATGTGCTGGCCGCACCGGTCGCCCGCGACTGGAGCAATGAAGTGGTGCGCCGCCCGGGCCGGGGCGTGCCGGCCAGCAGCGCGCTGGATCAGGCCGCAGGCAAATTGGCCGGCGCCAAACGGCCGATGATCATCGCCGGTGGCGGTGCCCTGGCCGCGGCCCAGGAGCTGCAACAACTGAGCACCCGCCTGGCCGCGCCGCTGTTCACCAGCGTTGCCGGCAAAGGCCTGCTGCCACCCGATGCGCCGCTCAATGCCGGCTCAGCGTTGTGCGTGGAGCCAGGCTGGCAACTGATCGCCGAGGCCGATGTGATCCTTGCGGTCGGCACCGAAATGGCCAACACCGACTTCTGGCGTGAACGGTTGCAACTCAATGGTGAGTTGCTGCGGGTGGATATCGATCCGCGCAAGTTCAACGACTTCTACCCCTGTGCCGTGGCCTTGCAGGGCGATGCCCGGCAGACCGTCGCCGCCTTGCTCGAACGTTTGCCGCCAGCACCGCGCGATGCCGCTGCCGCCAGTGATGCGGTCGCCAGCCTGCGCCAGGCGGTCAAGGCCAGCCACGGCCCGCTGCAGGCGATCCACCAGGCGATCCTTGACCGTGTCGCGGCCGAGCTTCCGGCCAACGCCTTTATCAGCACCGACATGACCCAGCTGGCCTACACCGGCAACTATGTCTATGCCAGCCGCGCGCCCCGTAGCTGGCTGCACCCCACCGGCTACGGCACCCTCGGTTACGGCTTGCCTGCCGGTATCGGCGCCATGTTCGCCACGGATGACCGCCCGGGCCTGGTGCTGGTCGGTGATGGCGGGTTCCTCTACACCGCCCAGGAACTGGCCACTGCGGTCGAAGAACTGGAGCGCCCGCTGGTGGTCCTGCTGTGGAACAACGATGCCCTGGGGCAGATTCGCGACGACATGCTCGGCCTGGATATCGAGCCGATCGGCGTGCTGCCGCGCAACCCGGACTTCATCGGCCTGGCCCGGGCCTTTGGCTGCAACGTGGCGCAGCCACACAGCCTGGATGACCTGCAACGGGAACTGCGCAGCGGCTTTGCCCGCAATGGCGTGACCCTGATCGAGCTCAAGCACGCCTGCGCGCGCTGAGCCTACACCGTATTTTTGGGAGACTGCCATGCGTTTTTCCGCTCTGACCCAACGTATCGCCGGTGACGGCGCCGCTGCCTGGGAGATTCACTACCGCGCCCTTGAGCTGCTGGAAAAAGGCCAGGACGTGTTGCTGCTGTCGGTCGGCGACCCGGATTTCGACACCCCGGCGCCGATCGTTGAGGCCGCCATCGACAGCCTGCGCAGCGGCCACACCCATTACTCCGATGTGCGCGGCAAACTGGCCCTGCGCCAGGCCATTGCCCGCCGCCATCAGCAACGCAGCGGCCAGCAGACCGGCGCCGATCAGGTAACCGTGCTGGCCGGCGCTCAGTGCGCGCTGTTCTGCGTGGCCCAGTGCCTGCTCAACCCCGGTGATGAGGTGATCGTCGCCGAGCCGATGTACGTTACTTACGAAGCGGTGTTCGGCGCCTGTGGCGCCACGGTGATCCCGGTGCCGGTGCGCCCGGAGAACGGTTTTCGGGTCCAGGCTGAAGATGTCGCCGCGCGCATCACCCCCAAGACCCGCGCCCTGGCTCTCAACAGCCCGCACAACCCCTCCGGCGCCAGCCTGCCGCGCAGCACCTGGGAGGCCCTGGCCGAATTGTGCATTGCCCATGACCTGTGGCTGATTTCCGATGAGGTCTACAGCGAGCTGCTGTACGACGGCGAGCACATCAGCCCCGGCAGCCTGCCGGGCATGGCCGAGCGCACCGCAACCTTGAACAGCTTGTCCAAGTCCCATGCCATGACCGGCTGGCGGGTGGGCTGGGTGGTCGGCTCGCAGGCTTTGGCCACGCACCTGGAAAACCTCGCACTGTGCATGCTCTACGGCTCGCCGGACTTCATCCAGGACGCCGCCGTGGTGGCCCTGGAGCAACAACTGCCGGAGCTTGCGGCCATGCGCGAAGCCTACCGCCAGCGCCGTGACCTGGTCTGCGAGTGCCTGGCCGATTGCCCGGGCTTGCGTGCGCTCAAGCCCGACGGCGGCATGTTCGTGATGGTCGATATCCGCGAAACCGGCCTTAGCGCCCAGGCGTTCTCCTATCGCCTGCTCGATCACCATGGCGTCTCGGTACTTGCCGGCGAAGCCTTCGGCCCCAGCGCCGCCGGGCATATCCGCCTGGGCCTGGTGCTCGGCGCCGAACCGCTGCGCGAGGCTTGCCAGCGTATTGCC
Organism: Pseudomonas sp. SORT22; assembly: GCF_018417635.1. Taxonomy (NCBI): domain Bacteria; kingdom Pseudomonadati; phylum Pseudomonadota; class Gammaproteobacteria; order Pseudomonadales; family Pseudomonadaceae; genus Pseudomonas; species Pseudomonas sp. SORT22. The sequence goes on along the minus strand of NZ_CP071007.1, from coordinate 3,240,610 downwards.
CGCTGCGCCGCCGAACTGATGGAGGGCAAGGCCCATGGCTGACTATTCGCGGCTGTTTATCGATGGCAGCTGGCAACTGCCGTCGGGGCAGGGCCTGGCCGAGGTGATCAACCCGGCCACCGAAGCCGTGGCCGGCAGGGTGCCGCTGGGCGACGAGCACGACGTCAACCGCGCGGTGGCAGCTGCGCGCCATGCCTTTGGCAGTTGGTCGCAAACCCCGTCCAGCGTGCGCGCAGGTTTCATCCGCGCCCTGGCCGAGCAGCTCAAGGCCCGCGCCGATGAGATGGCCGCCGTGATCACCAGCGAGCTGGGCATGCCGGTGCAATGGTGCCGGGCGGTGCAGGTCGACGGGCCAATTGTCGGCCTTGAGCAGTACATCGAACTGGCCGGGCTGATGGATGAGGTGCGCGAGGTCGGCAACTCGCTGGTGGTGCGCGAGGCCGTCGGTGTGTGCGCCTTCATCAACCCCTGGAACTACCCGCTGCACCAGTTGATCGGCAAGCTCGCCCCGGCCCTGGCCGCCGGTTGCACGGTGGTGCTCAAGCCGAGCCAGGAAACCCCGCTGCATGCCTTTTTGCTGGCCGAGATGATCGATGCCATCGGCTTGCCGGCCGGGGTCTTCAACCTGGTCAGCGGCCCCGGCGCCAAGGTCGGCGAGGCGCTGGCCCGCCACCCGCAAGTCGACATGGTGTCGTTCACCGGCTCTACCGGCGCTGGCGTGCGCGTGGCCCAGGCGGCGGCGCCGTCGGTCAAGCGCGTGTGCCTGGAACTGGGCGGCAAGTCGCCGTTGTTGATCACCGCCGACGCCGACCTGGAAGCCGCGGTGCGCTATGGCGTGCAGGACGTAATGATCAATTCCGGGCAGACCTGCACGGCACTGACGCGCATGCTGTTGCCGGCCAGCCGTTATGAAGAGGCCCTGGCAATCGCCGTGGATGAAACCCGCGGCCTGGTCATGGGCGACCCGCAAGACCCCGGCAGCTTCCTCGGCCCGATGTGTTCGGCAGCGCAGCGGCGCACCGTGCTGGACTACATCCGCATCGGCCAGGAGGAGGGCGCACGGCTGTTGTGTGGCGGCGACACGGCGCCGGGTTTCGAGCGTGGCTTCTACGTGGCGCCAACGCTGTTCGCTGACGTCGACAACCGCATGCGTATCGCCCAGGAAGAGATCTTCGGCCCGGTGCTGTGCCTGATCCCCTATGCCGATGAGGCGCAAGCGCTGGCCATCGCCAATGACTCGCCCTTTGGTTTGTCCAGCGCAGTGTGGGCGGCCGACCGCGAGCGGGCCCTGCAACTGGGCCGGCAACTGCGCGCCGGGCAGTGCTTCATCAATGGTGCGGCGTTCAACTACCAGGCGCCGTTCGGCGGCTACAAGACCTCGGGCAATGGCCGCGAATGGGGCGAGGAGGGCCTGGCCGAGTTCGTTGAATTCAAGGCGATCCAGTGCTGATGCGCTCTGTGTTTTTGTCCCAACCGTTTAAGGACCCCTCATGAATGTACTGATCGTTCACGCTCACCCCGAGCCGCAATCCTTCACTGCCGCCCTGCGCGACCAGGCCGTTGCAACCTTCACCGCCCAGGGTCACCAGGTGCAGGTCAGCGACCTGTATGCGATGAACTGGAACCCGGTGGCCAGCGCCGCTGACTTCGTCAGCCGCGAGAACCCCGATTACCTGGTGTATGCCCTGGAGCAGCGCCTGGGAGTCAAAAGTCAGTCGATTGCCGCCGACATCCAGCAGGAGCTCGACAAGCTGCTGTGGGCGGACCTTGTGGTGCTGAACTTCCCGATCTTCTGGTTCTCGGCACCGGCCATGCTCAAGGGCTGGATCGACCGCGTGCTGGTGTCCGGGGTGTGCTACGGCGGCAAGCGCTTTTATGACCAGGGCGGGCTGGCGGGCAAGAAGGCGCTGGTCACCGTGACCCTCGGCGGGCGCGAGCACATGTTCGGCGAAGGGGCGATTCACGGGCCGCTGGAGGACATGCTGCGACCGATCCTGCGCGGCACCCTGGCCTACGTCGGCTTCGAGGTGCTGGAGCCGTTCGTGGCCTGGCACGTGCCGTATATCAGCGACGAGGCGCGCAAGGACTTTTTGCGCAGCTATCAGCAGCGCCTGGAGCATCTGTCCGATGACCAGCCGCTGGTGTTTCCGCGCCTGGCGCAGTTTGACGAGGCGTTGTATCCGCGGGCTTGACCCGCGATAAAAACGACACCTACCCATTCGGGGTATGGTCGCCATCAACGGCTCCCGCGATAGTAACTCCGTCGGCTCACACCGAGCAGATCTGGTGACACGACGGAGTGGCTATGCGAAAGACACTGAAGGTGATTTCCAGTCTGTTGCTCGCGCCCCTGGCAGCGGCGGCCCTTGCCGCCGACGACGGGGCGGGCAACACACTCAGGCTGTACAACTGGACGGACTACATCGGCGAAACGACCCTCGCCGACTTTGAACAAGCCACCGGCATCAAGGTGATCTACGACACCTTCGACGGCTACGAAACGGTGCAGACCAAACTGCTGACCGGGCGCTCGGGCTACGACCTGGTGGTACTCAACGCCTCCCTGGTGCCGCCGCTGATCAAGGCCCGGGTATTCCAGCCGCTGGACAAAAAGCAGCTGCCCAGCTGGAACAACCTCGACCCGCAGGTGCTCAGCACCCTGCAAGGCTACGACCCGGGCCTTGCGTATTCGGCGCCCTACACCTGGGGCAGCTCGGGGGTGACCTACAACGTCGACAAGATCAAGGCACGCATGCCCGATGCGCCCATCGGCTCGCTGGCCATGCTGTTCGACCCGAAGATCGTCTCGCGCTTCGCCGACTGCGGCGTGACCTTGATGGATGCACCCAGCGAAGTCATCCCGCTGGCCCTCAAGTACCTGGGGCGCGACCCCAACAGCGCCAGCGCCGATGACCTCAAGGCGGCCCAGCAGTTGCTGCTCGGCGTGCGGCCGTTCATCAACAAATTCGACTCGGTCAACTACCTGACCAGCCTGCCCAACGGTGATACCTGCCTGGCATTGACCTGGTCCGGCGACTACGCCACCGCCCAGGCGCGGGCCGAGGAGGCGAAGAACAACATCAAGCTGTCGTTCTTCATCCCGCAGGAAGGCTCGCTGATCTGGTTCGACAACCTTTACCTGCCCAGCGACGCGCCGCACCCGGCCAACGCCCACCGTTTCATCGAATTCCTCCTGCAGCCGCAGAACATCGCCAAGGTCAGCAACTACATCCACTACGCCAACAGCAACGCCGCTGCCACGCCCTGGGTGCAGGCCGAGATTCGCGACGACCCGGCGATCTACCCGGACGCCGCCACCCGCCAGCGCCTGTTCGCGCAGAAAACCCAGAGCGGCAAGGACATGCGCGCCATCACCCGGGTCTGGAGCACGGTCAAGACCGGTAGCTGACATTTCAATTTCCCTTCGCCAAGGACACTGCCATGGCCACGCCAAACCAAGCCTTGCCAACAAATGCTGCCAACGATGCCCTGGTGGCCGCCGACAAAGCCCACTACATGCACGGATACCACGTGTTCGACGAGCATGCCGAGCAAGGCGCGCTGAACATCGTCGAAGGCGAGGGCGCCTATATCTACGACACCGAGGGCAACCGCTTTCTCGACGCTGTCGGCGGCATGTGGTGCACCAACATCGGCCTGGGCCGCGAAGAGATGGCCCTGGCCATCGCCGACCAGGTACGCCAGCTGGCCTATTCCAACCCGTTTTCGGACATGGCCAACAACGTCGCCATCGAGCTTTGCGCAAAACTGGCCAGCCTGGCCCCGGGCGATCTCGATCACGTGTTCCTCACCACCGGTGGCTCAACCGCGGTCGATACCGCCTACCGGCTGATCCAGTACTACCAGAACTGCCGTGGCAAGCCGGATAAAAAGCACGTGATCGCCCGCTACAACGCCTACCACGGCTCGACCTGCCTGACCATGTCGATCGGCAACAAGGCCGCCGACCGCGTGCCCGAGTTCGACTATGCCAACGAGCTGATCCACCACGTCTCCAACCCCAACCCCTACCGGGCGCCGGATGACATGGACGAGGAGGAGTTTCTCGACTTTCTGGTGGCCGAGTTCGAAGACAAGATCCTCTCGCTCGGCGCCGACAACGTCGCGGCGTTCTTTGCCGAGCCGATCATGGGCTCGGGCGGGGTGATCATCCCGCCCAAGGACTACTTCCTGCGCATGTGGCAGGTGTGCCAGACCTACGACATCCTCTTCGTGGCCGATGAGGTGGTGACCTCATTTGGCCGCCTGGGCAAATTCTTCGCCAGCGAGGCGCTGTTCGGCGTGCAGCCGGACATCATCACCACCGCCAAGGGCCTGACTTCGGCGTACCTGCCGCTGGGCGCGTGCATCTTCTCGGCGCGCATCTGGAAGGTCATCGCCGAGCCGGGCAAGGGCCGCTGCTTCACCCATGGCTTTACCTACAGCGGCCATCCGGTGTGCTGCACGGCGGCGCTGAAGAACATCGAAATCATCGAGCGCGAGCAGCTTCTGGCCCATGTCGATGAGGTGGGTGGTTATCTGGAGCAGCGTCTGCAGAGCCTGGCCGGGCTGCCGCTGGTCGGCGAGGTGCGCTGCATGAAGCTGATGGCCTGCGTCGAGTTCGTCGCCGACAAGCGCAGCAAGGCGCTGTTTGCCGATGAAGTGAACATCGGCGAGCGCATCCACCGCCGGGCCCAGGCCAAAGGTTTGTTGGTGCGGCCGATCATGCACCTGAACGTGATGTCGCCGCCGCTGATCATCACCCGCGCGCAGGTCGACGAGATCGTTGAAACCCTGCGCCAGTGCATCATCGAAACCGCTGAAGAACTGCGCCGCGAAGGGTTGTACGCGGGTGCATGACAAGCCCTTGCGGGAGCCGGCCTTGCCGGCGATGGGCTGCATCGCAGCCCCCCGGCGGGTTAGACTGCCGGGCATGACCCGAGCCACTGCCGACACCCCGATCTGCCTGTCGTTCTCAGCCCTGCAGCAATGGCATGCGGCGCTGCAGCATGCCATTGCCCGCAGCGGCGAGGCCGACGCCCTGGCAAGCCTCGCCGCCGCCCTGAGCCAACTGGTGGCGGTCGAGTCGATGATGATCAGCCTTGAGCGCCAAGGCCAGCCACCGCAACTGTTATACCAGCAGGGCATCCCCGAGCGTCACCGCGACGCCATCCTCAACCGTTACTTCAGTGCCGGCTACCTGCTCGACCCGTTCTGCCTGGCGGTAGAAAAAGGCCTGGCCCAGGGTTTTTACCACCTGCAGGACATCGCCCCGGACCACTTCTTCGACAGCGACTACTACAAGACCTACTACCTGGGCACCGGCTGCAGCGAAGACAGCTACTACATCGTCGACATCGACCCGCACAGCAAAATATCCCTGAGCCTGTTCCAGGGCTGTGGCGGCAGCAGCCTGAGCGTCGAGCAACTGCACGTGTTGCAGGCGGTCGAGCCGATGGTCCGCGAACTGATCCGCCGCTTTGCCCAGCATGGCCTTGAGCCCGGCAGTGAAGCGGCCAGCCAGGGCAGCGTCCAGGCCGCCTTCGACAGCTTCGGCTGCAACAAACTGACCGAGCGCGAACGGCAGGTGGCGCAGATGATCCTGCGCGGCCACTCGGTGAAGTCCACCGCCGGCGAAATGGGCATATCGCCAGAAACCGTGCGCATGCACCGCAAGAACCTCTACCTGAAGCTTGAGATCAACTCCCAGTCCGAACTGTTTGCGCGTTTTATCGACTGGCTGCGCCTAGGCTGAGGCTATCTCACGCTGCCCCCCTGATCGCCAAAACATTGCACAAGCGCTGTTCCAGCACATGCTCGGTGGTGCTGCCGGTCAGGCGTTCGAGCAGTTTGCGCGGGTGGTTGCCCATCACCAGCACGTCGGCGCGGCTGTGGGCGATGAACTCGGCGATGCTGCGGGTGATCGGCGCCGACAAAAAGTGCTGGCGCTCAACCGATACGCCATGGCGCGCGGCCATTTGCTCGAACGCCTTGTGGATCGACTTGCGCACGTCACTGCCAAAGCCCGGCATGGTCACGGTGCCGGCGCCGAAGTCAGCCATGTGGGTGTGGGCGCTGTCGCATACGTGCAACAGGTGCAGCTCGGCGTTGCACTGGCGGGCCAGGTCGGCGGCGGCGTTGATCACGCTTTCGTTAAGATCGTCGTGGGGGTGTTCGGGGTGGGTCGGGTCGACCGCGGCAATCACGATGCGCGGCAGCGGGCAGTGCACCTCGCTGACCAGGTGCACCGGGCACGGGCATTCGCGCAGCAGTTGCCAGTCCAGCGGCGCGACCACCAGGCGCTTGAGCAGCGGCTCGTGCTGTACGTCCTTGATCAGCAGGTCGGGGGTGATTTCGGCCACTTGCGCCAGGGCCGCTTGCAGCACGTCGCGGGCGAGAATCACCTCGGTACTGACGCGAATACCATTTTCGTGCAGCAAGGTCGCTTCATCGGCCAGCCACTGGCGGTTGTTCTGCATCAGCGTATCGAGGCGGTGTTCGTCACCGCTCATGAGCCCGAGGGTATCGATTTCGTCGACAAAGGCGCAGATATGCAAGGTGGCGCCGGTGGCGAGGGCCAGGGCAGCGGCGCGCTCCAGCGCCGGGGTGTGGCGCAGGTCGGAACCTACCATCAGGAACAGGCGTTGGTACTGGCTCATGGGGCACCTCCGGTAGCGTTGTGTTGCCAGCCCCCCGGTGCTTGAAGTCTAGTCCATCGCAGCGGGGCGCCCGCAGGCTCCGGAGCGGGCTATCTGACAAGCGGTCCGCGCTGGTCTAGGCTGCGCTACAGGACCGGGCGGGCGAGGGTGAGGGCATGAGCAATGCGGTACTCAAGGCGTGGCTGCTGATTGGCGGGTTGCTGCTGGGCGCCCTGACCTGGGCCCAGGAGCCAGGCGCGGCGGCGGCCAGCGCCGAGCCGGTGGAGCTGAAGGTGTTCAACCGCAGCATCATGCTGTTTCGCGCGACGGTGCTGGGCGAAACCCCGCAGTTGCGGGTCAAGCGCGCCCGCACGGTGATCGGCGAAACCCTGGATGACAGCCCCGACCCGCAGGTCAGCCTCGACCCGGTGCAGTCCAGCTATTTGGTGCTGCTGGGCGACAAACGTGCGTTCATTGTCTCCAGCCGCGACATTGACCCGCTGAGCCAGGGCACGGTGCGCGAGGCCGCCGAGCAGGCCGCGGCCAACCTGCGCCAGGCCGTGGGCGAGCAGCGCGAGGCGCGTAACCTGCAACGGCTGGCACGCGCGGGGCTGGCAGCAGCGCTGGCCACCGCGCTGTACCTGGCGCTGTTGTGGGCTATCGCGTTTACCAGAGGCAAGCTGCAAGCGCGCCTGCCGCGGCTGATGCGCCGTCACGCGCGGACCCTGAGCGTGGGGCAGACGCCGGTGATCGAGGCGAATTTCTTCTACACCTTGATACGCCGGGTGCTGGAGAGCGTGCGCTGGTTGCTGATCGCCTTGCTCAGTTATGAATGGCTGGGTTTTGTCCTGTCGCGCTTTCCCTACACCCGGCCATGGGGCGAGCGCCTCAATGAATACTTGCTGGAGCTGCTGCGCTACCTGCTCGAAGGCATGATCAGCGCGGTGCCGGGGCTGGTGGTGGCCCTGGCGATTTTTTTCATTGCCCGTGGCGCGGTCGCTTTCAGCCGCCGCTTGCTGCGCCGCCTGGCGGTGCCCGGGACCCTGAGCTGGCTCAACCAGGAAACCTTGGCCCCGACCACGCGCCTGACTGCCCTGGCGATCTGGTTGTTCGCCCTGGCCATGGCCTACCCATACCTGCCTGGTGCGGGTACCGACGCGTTCAAGGGCTTGTCGGTATTGATCGGCCTGATGATTTCCCTGGGCGCCACCAGCGTCGTCGGCCAGGCCGCTGCCGGGCTGATCCTGACCTACACGCGCACTTTGCGTCCTGGCGAATTCGTGCGCATCGGCGAGTACGAGGGCACGGTCACCGAGCTTGGCATGTTCACCACCCGCATCCGCACTGGCCTGGGTGAAGTGCTGACGCTGCCCAATTCGTTGATCACTGCCAGCGTGACCAAGAACTACTCGCGGATCGTCGAGGGCGAGGGCTATGTGGTCGACACCACCGTGACCATTGGCTACGACACGCCCTGGCGACAAGTCGAGGCGATGCTGCTGGAGGCGGCGCGGCGTACCAATGGCATCCTCGAGCAACCGTTGCCGCAGGTGTTCCAGACCGCCCTGTCGGACTTCTATCCCGAGTACCGCCTGGTGGCCCAGGCCATTCCCAGCCAGCCCCGGCCGCGGGCGGTGCTGCTCAGCGAACTGCACGGGCATATCCAGGACGTGTTCAACGAGTACGGCGTGCAGATCATGTCGCCGCATTACCTGGGCGACCCGCAACAGCCCAAGTCGGTGCCCCCGGCGCAGTGGTACAGCGCCCCGGCGCAGCCGCCCGGGGCGCCCTGAACTCAGGGCTCTTCGGCCGGGCTGTCGGCGGCCAGCGGCTGCGCCACCCAGCTCATGAACAGCTCGTAACCCACGGCCAGCACCACCGGGCCGATGAACAGGCCGATGATGCCGTTGGTCAACATGCCGCCGAGCGCGCCGATCAGCACTACCGGCATCGGCACGGCAACCCCGCGGCCCAGCAGCAGTGGCTTGAGGACGTTGTCGCACAGCCCGGCGAGCAGGGTCCAGATGGCGAAGATCACCGTGCTGGCACTGACTCCGTCATGGGCAAACACGTAGATCACCACCGGCAAGGTCACCAGCAGCACCGGCAGCTGGGTGATGCCCAGCAGCAACACCAGTAGCGCCAGCACCCCGGCCGCGGGCACGCCCATGACCACCAGGCCGATGCCCACCAGCAGCATCTGCACGAAGGCGATGCCGACCACGCCCTGGGCCACGGCGCGAATGGTCGCGGTGCACAGCGCGGCCAGTTGCTCGCCGCGCTGTGGCCCGGAAATGCGCATGGCAATGGCCTCGGCGGTGCGCTGACCATTGTCGCCCTTGGCCATGATCACCCCGGCGACCACCAGGGCAACCACGAACACCAGGATGCCCGAGCCGATCCCGGCCAGTTGCGTCAGCAAGGTCTTGCTCACGCCCTTGAGGTGCGGGGCCACCTGCGACAACGCCCAGCTCAGGTCGCTGCTGGCATGGGCCCAGATACCGTACAGCGGTGCGCCGATCAGCGGCCAGTCACGCACGTTGTCCGGCGGCGACGGGATTTCGATGCGCTGGTCCTCGAAGCCGTGGATGCCTTGCTGCACGGTGTCGGCCACCGAGGTGCCGAGCAGGCTCAACGGCCCGATCAGGCAGGCCAGGCCGATAATCACCAGCACCACCGCGGCCCAGCCAGGGCGGCCACCCAGCCAGCTGCCCAGGCGCTGGTTGAGCGGGTAGAGGGTGATCGCCAGGATCACCGCCCAGAGCATCAGGCTCAAAAACGGCCGGAAGATCTCGAAGCAGAACATCACCAGCACCGCGATCAGGCCAGCGCGGATCAGCACATCCAGCAGTTCGCGGGAGGTGCCCAGGTGCAGGGGGCGGTTGTTGGCCATCGGCGTCTCCTTGGGCGGGCAATCGGCGCTTTAGCGCAGCGCCGGGCAGCGACTGGCGCCGCCGCTGGCCGCCTGGCTGACCAGTTCGGTGAAGCGCTTGAGGTTCTGCTGGTGGGCCAGCACCAGCGCGTCGATGCTGGCCCCGGCCGGGGTCTGGATCACGCTGCGACAGTTGAGCGCCGCGCCGCCGTTGGCGGCCCGCAGACGCCAGCGGGCATCGAACAGGGCGTATTGCCCAGGCACCGAGTCAAAGCGCTGGACTTCCACGCGCAGGCCCAGGCGTGGCTGGGCGCTGCTGCTGGCGAACTGGTTGACCAGGGCGTTGCGCAGCTCGTCGGCGAGGCTTGCGCCCCACCATTCGGTCTCAAGGATCGCCAGGCTGCTGTTGCCCTGACGAATCACCACCTGCGGGCGATCGACCTGCGGCGGCACGCTGACCTGTTCCAGTAGCACATCGGCACTGCTGGCCGCGGCCGGCTGTTGCGGGATCAGCGTGTGGTAGTGGATCGGGTCGCTGCGGCAAGCGGCCAGCAGCAAGGCCAGGCTCAACACGGCAATCTTGAAGGCATGCGCCATGGGTGTGCTCCTGCGGTCAGTTGCGCGACGAAGGTTTCAAAGCGTCAGCGGGTGCATCCTTGGGCCGGCCGCGCAGCAGCGACTCGGGGTTGCGCCCCAGGTAGTCGGCCAGCTCCCGGAGCGAGCGCGACATGCGCCCCAGCTCGTCGAGGGTCTGGGTCAGTTGCTCGCGTTGCGGCGAATCCTCGGCCAGGGTCGAGTTGGCCGACTGCAGGGTCTTGCTGACCTCCTGCAAGGTGCCCTGGACGCCCGGCAAGGTACGGCTGTTGAACTGCTGCAGGCCCTTGCGCAGTTCCACCAGGTTGGCGTCGAGGTTGTTGGCGATGCGCTCGATCGGCAGGCGGTTGAGCTTCTCGACCATGGCCTGGAACTGCTCCTGCAGTTGCTCCAGGCTACCCGGTACGGTGGGGATGGTAATCGGTCGGGCGCTCGGGTCGAACACCACTTTCGGCGCCTTGGGGTCGAAATCCAGGGCGATGTACAACTGCCCGGTGAGCAGGTTGCCGCTGCGCGCCTGGGCACGCAGGCCGTTGTCGACGAAGGTGCCGAGCAACTGCGCGGCGGCTTTTTCGTCGTCGGGGTCGTGGTTCAGCGCCTTGAGCAGCTTGGTGTGGGCGCGGCCCAGGCGTTGCGGGTAGATGACGATGCCGACATTGACCGGAAAGGTGCGCTTGTCGACGTCGAAATCGAGGTTGACCGACACCACCGAGCCGATCTCGACGCCGAGGAACTCCACCGGCGCTCCGACCTTGAGGCCGCGCAGCGCCTGGTCGAAACGCAGGCTCAGGTACTGCGCCTTGCCATGCGGCGGCGACAGGGCCCGGGCGCGGTCGTCGAACAGTTCGAACTGGCGGTCTTCGGCGGCCACCTGGTCATCGGGGCTGTAGTCGGGGGCGCGAAAGGCAATGCCGCCGACAATCACCGACGACAGCGATTCGGTACGAAAGGCAAAGCCGTTGGCGCCGACCTCGACATCGACGCCGCTGGCGTTCCAGAACCGCGTGTTGTCGGTGACGAAGGCATCGCTGGGCGAGTTGATGAACACCTCGATACTCACCCCTTTGCCGTTCTCGTCGAGGTTATAGGCGACCACCTGGCCGACCGGGATCTTGCGGTAGTAGACCGGCGAACCGACCCCCAGCGAGCCGAGGTCGCTGGCGTGCAGGAAAAAGCGCTTGCCGGGCTCGCCGTAGGTGATCGGCGGCGGCGATTCGAGGCCGACGAAGGCCTTGGCGCGGGTGTGAGATTCGCCGGAATCGGCGCCGATGAAGTCGCCGGACAGCAGGGTGTCGATGCCCGACACGCCGCCGGCGCCGATGCGCGCGCGCACTACCCAGAACTTGGAGTCCTCGCGGGTAAAATTGTCGGCCTGCTTGACCAGCTTGACCGTGGCGGTGACGCTCTTCTGGTCCTTGCTCAACTCCACTGCGGTGACCTGGCCGATCACCACGTTGCGGTACTTGACCGCGGTCTTGTTGGCCTCCAGGCCCTGGCCGGTCTTGAAGGTGATCTCGATGGTCGGGCCTTGCTGCATGACGTTGTGGACCACCAGCGACAAGCCCACCAGCACCGCCACCAGCGGTACGATCCACACCAGCGAGATGCTGAAGCGCCGGGTCTTGACCCCGGGCTGGCCGGGTTGGGGGCTGTCTTGGCGGGTATCAGTCATCGGCCTGCTCCTTGTCGTGGTGCCAGATCAGTCTAGGGTCGAAGCTCATTGCCGCAAGCATGGTCAGCACCACCACCATGCCGAAGAACAGAATGCCCGGGCGCGGTTCGATATCGCCCAGGGCCTGGAACTTGACCAGCGCCGCCACCAGGGCGACCACCAGCACATCGAGCATCGACCAGTAGCCGATCAGCTCGACGAAGCGGTACAGGCGCGCCCGTTGCGTCTGCGCCCAGGTGCTGCGGCGCTGCACGGTGATCAGCAGCAGGGCGAGGGCAACGAATTTGGTCGCCGGTACAGCGATGCTGGCGATGAAGATGATCAGGGCGATGTCCCAGGCGCCATGCTCCCAGAACTCCATGACGCCGCTCATGATGGTACTGTCGGCGCCGCTGCCGAACAGCGTGGTGTTCATCACCGGCAGCAGGTTGGCGGGGATATAGAGCACCAGCGAGGCGACCAGGTAGGCCCAGGTGCGGGTCAGCGAATCGGGCTTGTGCGCATGCAGCGGCGCGCCGCAGCGTTCGCATTCGTGCGGCTGATGAGTGTTGTCGCAGGCCATGCCGCAGGCATGGCAGAGCACCAGGTTGAGCTTGGCGGCGCGCGGTGGGCGGCTCATGGCAGCACGTCCCAGAGCTCGCGGATGTCGCGCCCGGCGATGCGCAGAATCAACAGGCTCAGGGCCGCCAGTGCCAGCAGGCCGATGCCCGGCAGCACATCGAGCATGCCGGCCAGCTTGAACACCGCGACCATGGCGCCGAGCAGGCAGACTTCGAGCATGCTCCACGGGCGCAGGGTTTCCAGCCAGCGCATGCACAGGCTGAAGCCCGGGGCGCGGCCGCCGGCCAGGGCAAAGCCGAGCACCCAGATCAACAGCAGCAACTGGAACACCGGGGCGATGATGATCGAAATCGCCGCCACCAGGGCGATAAAGGTGATCGGCCCATTGGCCAGGGCCCGCACCGAGTCCCACAGGGTGGCGCTGTTGTGCAGGCCTTTTAGGCTGATGCTCATGATCGGGTAGAAATTGGCGAACACCCAGAGGATTAGCGCGGTGACGCTCAGGGCCAGGCGTTGCTGCACGCTCAGGCCGTTATAGCGCTGCAGCACCGCGCCACAGCACTGACACAGGGCCTTCTGATGTTTGCCGAGGCTGACTTTCTGGTACACGCAGTCGCAATGTTCGCAGATGATCAACTGATGGGTATCCAGCATGGCGCGCGCTCTGGCTGCGGGCGGGGACTAGCTCAATATAGTCGGCGCTGGCGCGGGGCTTCGGATTTTTTACCCACTGCGGGAGTTGGCTGCACCGGCCTCATCGCGGGTCAAGCCCGCTCCCACAGGTCCGGTGTACACAGTTCCACTGTAGGAGCGGCGGTGCGGCGACCCGACTTGACCCGCGATGAGGCCGGTGCAGCGGCTACCAACCCGGCACCCCGCGCATGTCCGGCAGTTTGTGGGCGATGCCCTTGTGGCAATCGATACAGGTCGCCTGCCCGCTGGCCAGCGAGGTCGAGTGCATGGCTGCGGCGCGTTTGCTCTGGCGGGTGAAATCCATGAACTCGAAGTTGTGGCAGTTGCGACATTCGCGCGAATCGTTGGCCTTGAGCCGCGCCCATTCGTGCTCGGCCAGTTCACGGCGGTGCGCGAGGAATTTGTCGCGGGTGTCGATGGTGCCGAAAATCTTGCCCCAGACTTCCTTGGACGCCTGCATCTTGCGCGCGATCTTGTGTGTCCATTCGTGCGGTACATGGCAATCCGGGCAACTGGCGCGTACCCCGGAGCGGTTGCTGTAGTGAATGGTCTCCTTGAGTTCGACAAAGACGTTGTCGCGCATCTCATGGCAGGAGGTGCAGAACTTCTCGGTGTTGGTCACCTCCAGGGCGGTGTTGAAGCCGCCCCAGAAGATGATCCCGGCGACGAACCCGCCGAGGGTCAGAAAGCCCAGGCTGTAGTAGACACTGGGCCGCCAGAGAATGCCCCAGTATTGCTTGAGTAGCCCGAACAGTGCTCGCATGGCGCCTCCTCAGGGTTTTTGCGCGGCGTTGGCGTCGTCTTGCAGCAGCTTGTCGATGGTTTCGAAGCTGTTGCCCACCAGTGGCTGCACCTCTTTTTGCGGCACATGACACTGGGTGCAGAAGTAGCGCCGTGGCGATACCGCCGCCAACGCCTGGCCGTCGCGGTCCATGTAGTGGGTGATGCTGATCATGGTCGCCTGGCTGCGCGCACTGTTGGCGCGGCTGTGGCAGGACAGGCACTTGTTGCCGTTGAGGTCGACCTGATAGCCGCGAATCGTGTGGGGGATGGTCGGCGGCTGGTCGGGGTAATTGCGTTCGCGCTTGAGGTCCTTGTTCTCGTCGTTGGCCAGCGGCGGCGCCGGCAAACTCTGGGTCAGCGTGCCGCCCGGGCGCCGGCCATCGGGGCCGGGGGCATCGAGGGGGTAGTCGACTTCGGCGGCGACCACCAGGCCGATGACCGCGAACAGCAGCAAAGGCAGGCTGCGAATGGGCATGACGGTTCTCCTCAGGCCGCGCTGATCAGCTCGATGCGTATGGCGCATTTCTTGTAATCGGTTTGCTTGGAGATCGGGTCGGTGGCGTCCAGGGTGACTTTGTTGATCAGCTTGTTGGCATCGAAAAACGGCACGAACACCAGGCCGCGCGGTGGCTTGTTGCGCCCGCGGGTTTCGATGCGCGCGCGAATCTCGCCGCGCCGGCTGATCAGTTTCACTTCGCTGCCGCGCCGTGCATTCAGGGCCTTGGCATCGTCAGGGTGCATGTACACCAGGGCATCGGGCACTGCTTTGTACAACTCTTCAACGCGCTGGGTCATGCTCCCGGTGTGCCAATGCTCCAGCACCCGGCCGGTACTCAGCCAGAACGGGTAGTCGGCATCCGGTGCTTCGGCCGGCGGCTCGTAGGGCAGGGCGAAGATGATCGCCTTCTTGTCCGGGTAACCGTAAAACTGCACTTCACTGCCTTTCTCCACGTACGGGTCGAAGCCTTCGCGGTAGCGCCAGCGGGTTTCCTGGCCGTCGACCACCGGCCAGCGCAGGCCGCGCTCGCTGTGGTAGCGATCAAATGCGGCCAGGTCGTGACCATGGCCCCGGCCGAACTGTGCGTACTCTTCGAACAAGCCCTTTTGCGCGTAGAAGCCAAAGGCCTTGGCTTCATCGTTGTGGTAGCCGGCTTGCAGCTGCTCGACCGGGAACTGGTCGACCTGACCATTTTTGTACAGCACTTCGAACAGGGTCTTGCCTTTGTACTCGGGGGCCTTGGCCAGCAACTCGGCAGGCCAGACCTCGTCGGTGGTGAAGCGCTTGGAAAACTCCATCAGTTGCCACAGGTCTGAACGTGCTTCGCCCGGGGCGGTCACCAACTGATGCCAGAACTGGGTGCGGCGCTCGGCATTGCCATAGGCGCCTTCCTTTTCTACCCACATGGCGCTGGGCAGGATCAGGTCGGCAGCCTGGGCCGACACCGTGGGGTAAACGTCCGAGACAATCACGAAATTGTCCGGCTTGCGCCAGCCCGGCAGCACTTCCTGCATGATATTGGGCCCGGCGTGCATGTTATTGCTGGCCTGGGTCCAGTAGACGTTGAGCACCCCGTCCTTGAGCATGCGGCTCTGTTGCACGGCATGAAAGCCGACTTTCTCCTGGATAGTGCCGGCGGGCAGCTTCCAGATTTTTTCGGCGCTGGCGCGGTGCTTGGGGTTGGTCACCACCAGGTCGGCCGGCAAGCGGTGCGAGAAGGTCCCGACTTCGCGGGCGGTGCCACAGGCCGAGGGCTGGCCGGTGAGCGAGAAGGGGCTGTTGCCCGGCTCGCTGATCTTGCCGGTGAGCAGGTGGATGTTGTAGATCAGGTTGTTGGCCCACACCCCGCGGGTATGCTGGTTGAAGCCCATGGTCCAGAACGACACCACCTTGCGCTTGGGGTCGGCATACAGCTCGGCCAGCGCCTTGAGGCGCTCTTGCGGCACGCCCGATTCGGTGGCTGCGCGCTCAAGGGTGTAGGGCCGCACAAAGGCGGCGAACTGCTCGAAATCGATGTCGCTCCAGGTGTTGGCCTTGTCGGCGTTCCTGGCCTTGGCTTCGCGTGGATCGTCGGCGCGCAGGCCGTAGCCGATGTCATCGGCGCCGAGGGCGAAGCGTGTGTGCTTGCTGATGAAGTCCTTGTTCACCGCGCCGCTTTCGATGATGTGGTTGGCGATGTAGTTGAGGATCAGCAGGTCGGTTTGCGGCTTGAACACCATGGGAATGTCGGCCAGGTCGAAGCTGCGGTGTTCGAAGGTCGACAGCACCGCAACCTTGACCTGCGGCTGGCTCAGGCGCCGGTCGGTGACCCGGCTCCAGAGGATCGGGTGCATTTCGGCCATGTTCGAGCCCCACAGCACAAAGGCATCGGTGGCCTCGATGTCGTCGTAGCAGCCCATGGGTTCATCCATGCCGAAGGTGCGCATGAAGCCCATCACCGCCGAAGCCATGCAGTGGCGGGCGTTGGGGTCGATGTTGTTGCTGCGAAAGCCGGCCTTCATCAGTTTGTTGGCGGCGTAGCCTTCCCACACCGTCCATTGCCCGGAGCCAAACATGCCGATCGATTCCGGGCCTTTGTTGTGCAGCGCTTGCTTGTACTTTTCGGCCATGATGTCGAAGGCTTTTTCCCAGCTGATCGGCTGGAATTCGCCCTGCTTGTGGTACTGGCCGTTGCGCATGCGCAGCAGCGGTTGGGTCAGGCGGTCATTGCCATACATGATTTTCGACAGGAAATAGCCTTTGACGCAGTTCAGGCCGCGATTGACCTCGGCTTTGACGTCGCCGTGGGTGGCCACCACGCGGTTGTCGCGCGTCGCCACCATGACGCTGCAACCGGTGCCGCAAAAGCGGCAGGGCGCCTTGTTCCAGTTCAGGGTCACCAGGTCGGCTTCGGTCACCAGGTTGCTGGCGCTGGTGAAGATCGGCAGGCCCGCCGCGGCGGCGGCAATGGCGGCGGCCTGGGCCTTGGCAAATTCACGGCGGGTCATGCTCATGGTGAGTCTCCTTCTGGGGCGAGGAGTTCGTGGTAAATCAGCGCGGCATTGAGCACCCCGGGCAGGTTGTTGATCTGCTCGATGCGCTGCAGGATCTGCTGTTCATGGTGGGCTTCGAGCACCACCACCAGCTTGCCGGCGGGGCTGTGCTGATGCAGTTCGAGGTTGTCGAGCAGCAGCAGGTTGGCCTTCACCGCCTCGAACAGTTCGGGGCGGGCATGTACCACCAGGCTGGCAATGTGCAGAACGTCGTCCATGGGCGGGCTCCGGCAGTCTCGGCTAGCCGTTGGGAGGGCCGGGTGGGCCATACAGCAACTGGAAAAACCAGACGAGAAAACCGTAGCCGCCAACGATGGCGACCGACATCAAGGGGAACAGGCAGACGATCAGAAACAGGAACAGCAGCGTTTCTCTTCTGCGGGCGATTTTCTGTTCTACAGCCAATGACATGGAGCGGCCTCCTGTCGAGCGTGAACTGAGCCTAGATCAGCGTGCTCTGCCCACGCCGGCTGGCGCGACCAACGGTCAACACGGCCTTGAAAACACTACAGGTGAACTACACTGCTGGCACGGACCCCCTGGCTGCGGTGGAAAGCGAACATGCTTGATTACTTCGCGTTGGGTATTTTGATTTTTGTCGGCCTGGTGCTGTTCTACGGGATCATCGTCCTGCACGACATTCCCTATGAAATCGCCGTACACCGCAACCACCCGCACCAGGATGCGATCCACGCCACCGGCTGGGTCAGCTTGTTCACCCTGCATGCGCTGTGGCCGTTCCTGTGGATCTGGGCAATGCTCTACCGCGAAGATCGCGGTTGGGGCTTTCGCGATGGCAAGTCGCCGCAAAACCACGTGGTGCGCCTTGAACAACAGGTCGCCGAACTGCAGCAACGCATCGCCCGCCTCGAAGGCGTGGCTCCCGCCGAGCCTGCGCCCGGCCACGACGATGGCAACGGAGGGCTCTGAGCATGGACTTGCTGCTGATCCTCACCTACGCGGCCATTTGCGTGGCGATCTTCAAGCTGTTTCGCATCCCCCTGAACAAGTGGACAGTGCCCACGGCGGTGCTGGGGGGGATCGTGATGATCGGCGCGCTGATCTTCACCATGAACTACAACCACCCGTATTCGGAAGTGGCGCGTTCCTACTTCGTCTCGGTGCCGGTGATCCCGGCGGTTACCGGCCAGGTGATCGAGGTGCCGGTCAAAGGCAACCAGCCGCTGGAGAAGGGCGATGTGCTGTTTCGTATCGATCCGGCGCCGTTCGAGTACCGGGTGCGCTCGCTCAAGGCGCAGATCGTTGCGGCCCGGGGCGATCTGTACCGCATCAACGAACTGATCAAGCGCAACTTCGGTACCCGCCGCGAGCAGGAAGCGGCCATCGCCCAGGTCGATGACCTGCAGGCGCAACTGGACAACGCCCAGTTCGAACTCGATAGCACCGTGGTGCGGGCGCCGAGCAAGGGTTACGTCACCCATGTGTCGCTGCGCACCGGGATGCGCGCGAGTGCCTTGCCGCTGCGCCCATCGATGGTGTTCATTCCCCAGGAAGGCCAGTACTTTGCTGCCTGGATGCGCCAGAACAGCCTGCTGCGCCTGGTGCCCGGGGATGAGGCGGAAGTGGCCTTCGACGGCATTCCGGGCAAGGTCTTTCATGGCAAGGTCAAGAACGTCATCGCGGTGATCGCCGAGGGCCAGGTGCAGCCGTCCGGCACCCTGATCGGCTACACCGGTTCACCGCCACCCGGGCGGGTGCCGGTCATCATTGAAATCGACGACCCGGCGTACGCCCAGTACAGCGCGCAGATGCCCGGTGGTGCCTATGGCCAGGCGGCGCTGTACAGCAAGCACTTTCCGCACATCGCCACCATGCGCAAGATCCTCCTGCGCATGGCGGCGTGGATGAACTATATCTTCCCGTTCCACTAGTGGAGTACAAATGTACTCCGCGCCGGGTTCACGCCTGCGGCCGGGTCGGTAGATACGGCAGCAGGCGCTCGGTTTCCTTTCTGACCACCGCGTAGCACTCGCAACTCAACTGCTCCAGGCGCGCCCGATCAAGGACCTTGATATGCCCGCGGCTGTACTCGATCACGCCCAGGCGCTGCAGCTTGCCGGCGGCATCGGTGACGCCTTCGCGGCGCACCCCGAGCATGTTGGCGATCAGCTCCTGGGTCATGGTCAGCTGGTTGCCTTTGAGCCGATCCAGCGACAACAGCAGCCAGCGGCACAGTTGCTGGTCAATCGAGTGATGACGATTGCACACCGCGGTCTGCGCCATCTGCGTGATCAGCGCCTGGGTGTAGCGCAGCATCAGCACCAGCAGCTCGCCGTGGCGGTTGAATTCGTCTTTCAGGCGCTGGCCGGGCAGGCGGTAGGCGTGGCCGGCGCTCTGCACGATGGCGCGGCTCGGGGTGCTTTCGCCGCCCATGAATACGGCAACGCCGATCAGGCCTTCGTTACCGACCACGGAGATCTCCGCCGAGGCGCCGTTTTCCATCACGTACAGCAGCGAGACGATGGCGTTGGTCGGGAAGTAGACGTGACGCAAGGCATCGCCAGACTCATAAAGCACCTTGCCCAGCGGCAGGGCGATCAGTTCCAGGTGCACCAGCAGGCGCTCCAGCGCGGTTGTCGGCAGGGCCGCCAGCAGGTGATTGTCCTGTGGCCTGACCTGTGGCTTGGGTGATGCGGGCATACGGAGCCACCGATGGCAGACGAGAGCTGTCTGGCCTCAGGGTACTCCTATCCGCGCAGGCTAGGGGAGGCTGGCAGTGGCCGGCAGGCAATGCGCGCTGATCTGGTGGGTTTGACCGTCATCCACGAGCCTGACCACGCCGTCGGCCAGGGGCTGGCCATCCAGGCTCAGGCTCAACGCGCCCGCGCCCGCATGGTGCACCTCGATGCGGTAGCGGCTGGCGCCATAGCGATAGTGCAGCACGTAGCCCGGCCATTCGGCCGGCAGCAGCGGTTGCAGGCTCAAGGTCTCGCCGCTGCGCTGCAAGCCCAGCAGTGACTCGACGATCAGCCGGTACATCCAGCCGGCGGCGCCGGTGTACCAGCTCCAGCCGCCGCGCCCGGCATGGGGCGGCGCGCCATAGACATCGGCGGCCATCACGTACGGCTCGACCTTGTAGGTGTCGATACGCTCGGCGCTGCCCTGGCGCAACGGGTTGATCAGGCGCAGCAGTTCCCAGGCCCTGGCGCCGTCGCCCAGGCGGGCAAAGGCCATGCTCGCCCAGACGGCGGCATGGCTGTACTGGCCGCCGTTCTCACGCACGCCGGGCACGTAGCCCTTGATGTAGCCAGGGTCCAGGCTGCCCTGGTCAAAGGGTGGATCAAGCAGCTTGACGATACCGATGTCGCGGCGCACCAGGTAACGGTCCAGCGCCTCCATGGCCAGGCGGCCCCGTTCAGGGGCGGCGGCGCCCGAGAGCACTGCCCAGCTCTGGGCGATGGAGTCGATACGGCATTCTTCATTGCTCGCCGAACCCAGCACCTGGCCGTCATCGAAATAGGCGCGGCGGTACCAACCGCCGTCCCAGCCATGGGCTTGGAGATTGCCACGCAGGGTGGCGGCGCGCCTGTTGCAGTCCTCGGCGAACGGGCCGTCACCCTGGCGCTGGGCGGTGCGGGCGAACTGCTGCAGCACCTCGACGCCGAAAAAGCCCAGCCACACACTTTCGCCCAGGCCCTGTTCGCCGACGCGGTTCATGCCGTCGTTCCAGTCGCCGCTGCCCATCAGCGGCAGGCCATGCACGCCGCACTGCAGGCCGTATTGCAGCGCCCGCTGGCAATGCTGGTAGAGGTTCTCGGTGAGTGCCGAACGGTTCGGCAGGTCGTAGTAGGACTCCTCGCCAGGGTTCAGCGCGCGGCCTTCGATATAGCCGACCTGTTCATCGAGCACGCCGAGGTCGCCGGTCACCTGCACATAGCGGCTGGTGGCCAGGGGCAGCCAGAGCATGTCGTCGGCGCAACGGGTGCGCACGCCGCGCTGCAGCGGCGGGTGCCACCAATGCTGGACGTCGCCTTCGCGGTACTGATGGCTGGCACACAGCAGCAAGTGCTGGCGCGCCGCGGCCGGGTCGGCGTGGATCATCGCCATGCTGTCCTGCAACTGGTCGCGGAACCCGAAGGCGCCACCGGACTGGTAAAAACCACTGCGCGCCCAGAAGCGGCAGGCAATCACCTGGTACATCAACCAGCCATTGACCAGTACATTCAGGGCCGGCTCCGGGGTTTCGATGCGGATGGCGCCGAGTACTTCGCGCCAGTGCGCGCGCACCCGTTCCAGCTCGATCGCTGCCGCGCGCAGCCCACGGTACTGCTGCACCCGGCGGGTGGCGGCGGTGGCGTCGTGCTCGGCGCCGAGGCGGAACACCACTTCCTGGCTTTCACCGTCGGCCAGTTCCAGCGCCACCTGCAGCGCTGCGCAAGGGTCCAGGCCACCGCCGCTGCGCCCGGAGAGCCGCGCCCGGCCCATGGCTGCCGGCGCGCCAAGATTGCCGTTGCGGCCAATGAACTCCAGGCGGTCGCAACTGAGGCTGCGGTCGGCCAGGTCGCTGTCGAGGAACGCCACCCGCGCGGAAAACTCGATGGAGTAGGCATTGCGCGCAAACAGCGCGCCACTGAACGGGTCGGCCTCACTGACCACGTGCATGGCCGTCTTGCTGCGCAGGTCGCCCAGCACCCATTCCACATAGCTGGTTACCGACAACCGGCGCGGCCGGCCCGAGGTGTTGCGCAGCTTCAGGCGCGAGAACTTCACCGGCGCATCGAGGGCGACGAACACCCACAGCTCGCTGTGCAGGCCGTCCTCGTCATGCTCGAAGACGCTGTAGCCAAATCCGTGGCGGGTGCGGTAGCTGCCCTGGCCAGGGCACGGCTGCGGGGTTGGCGACCAGTAGCGGCCGCTGTCTTCGTCGCGCAGGTACAGGGCTTCGCCGCTGGGGTCGCTGACCGGGTCGTTGTGCCAGGGCGTCAGGCGAAACTCATGGGCATTGTCGCCAAAGGTGTAGGCGCCACCGCTTTCGCTGATGACCGAGCCGAACTGCGGGTTGGCCAGCACGTTGACCCAGGGCGCCGGCGTCGGCTGCCCCGGGCGGTGATTGATGATGTACTCGCTGCCATCGGCGCTGAAACCGCCGTAGGGGTTTTCCATCAGCAGCCCTGGCTGCACGCTAGGCCCCGGCCGTACCGGCGCCTGCACCAGGCTGCCGGGGTTGGCTTCGAAGCGCGCCAAGGCGTGCTCACTGCGCCGTTGCTGTACCTGTTCGGCGAGGCTGCCACGGCTGTCGCTGAGCACCAGGCGGGCGACGCTGAGCATCAGCGTGCGGTCTTCGCTGGACAACTGCTGGGCCGGGCGCACGAAGATCCCGCCCGGGCGGTCGAGCAGCGCCGCTTCGCTGCCCGAGGTCACCAGGCCCATGATCAGCTCCTGCAGTTGCTGGCGGTAGCCGGCCTGGTCTTCGTTCCAGATCACCAGGTCCAGGCTCAGGCCTTTCTGCCGCCAGTAGGCATGGGCCTGGACCATCTGGCGCACCAGTTCGATGTTGGCCGGGTCGCTGATTTGCACCAGCACGATCGGCAGGTCGCCGGAAATCGCCTGGCCCCAGAGCCCGGACTGGTTACGCCGATTGCTTGTCAGCACTGCGCTTTCGCTGCGCAGCGACGGGTTGGCATAGATCACCGAGGCGGCCATCTGCTCGAACAGCCGCGCATCGGCCAGGGACGCGTTGAGCTGGCGCAGCAGCACCTGGCTGTGGGTCCAGGCCAGGTCAAAGACCCGGTCTGCCAGGTGCCGGTCGCGGTACTTGTGGATCTGCTGCAGGCAGCTTTCGCGGCTTGGGGCGATGCCGGTGACCAGGTCGATGGTCGCACTCTGCCCGGGATCAAGGCTGATCCGGCAGCGAATGGCGACGATCGGATCGAGCACCGCCCCGGCGCTGTCGGACAACCGCTCAACCTCAGGCAGCAACGCCGCCGGGGCCTTGAGCGTGCGGCCACGGCCGATGAAGCGGGCACGGTCGGTTTCGTACGAGAGCGCTTCGATGTCCACACCATGGGCGGCCAGCAGGTGGCACAGCCATGGCACCGGTTCTTGCTGCGAACGTGGCCGGCGGCTACAGACAATGGCCTGCAGCGGGCGCAGCAGCTCGGTCTGCACGAACAGCTTGCTGAACGCCGGGTGCAGGGCATCGCTGATCGCCGGGGCCAGCACCACCTCGGCGTAGCTGGTCAGCTCCAGTTGGCGGCGCTGGCGGCGCTGGCGGCCATGGTTGGTCAGGTGCAGGCGGCGCAGTTCGACATCGTCCTCGGGCGAGACGATGATTTCAGTGTGGCAGTCGATGTCGCGTTCGCGCAGGCGAAATTCGGCCCGCGCGTCACTGAAGATCGCCTCCTGGCTTTGTGGCCGGTACAGGGTCGGCTGGTGCGCCGTGGACCAGAACGCACCGCTGGCAACATCGCGCAGGTAGCAGAAGATGCCCAGGCTATCGCTGGCGATATCCTCGTGCCAGCGGGTCACGGCCAGGTCGTTGCAACGGCTGTAACCGGCGCCGGCGTTGTTGACCATCACGTGGTAACGGCCGTTGGACAGCAGTTGCACGGCCGGGCAGCGCCGGTTGGGCTCGGTGAACACCCGCAACTGTTGCTCGCCTGCGCTGGCGTCTTCGCTGACCGGGGCCTGGGCGGCGTGCAGGTAGGCGGCGGCAGTCTTCGGCACGCGCTCCTGCAGCAGCAGAGCGCTGGCCTGGAACTGCGGGTCGGACTCGAAACGCCGCTGCATCGGGCGATCGAGCAGCAATGAGGTCAGGGCAAGCAGGCTCATGCCCTGGTGGTGGGCCATGAACGACTTGATCACCACCGCCTCCTGCCCGGGCGGCAGCCGTGCTTCGCTGTAGTCCACCGCCTCATAAAGCCCGAAGCGCCCGGCAACCCCCTGTGCGGCCAGGCGCTGGAGGTTGGCGCAGGCCGCCGCGGGCGCCACCAGCAGCGCCAGGGCACTGGCATAGGGCGCTACCACCCGGTCTTCGCCCAAGCCGCGCTTCAGACCCAGGCCGGGCACGCCGAAGGCACGGTACTGGTAGTTGAAGTGGGTATCGAGGCTGTTGTAGGCCGACTCCGACACCCCCCAGGGGATGCCCAGCTGGTTGCCGTAGGCGATCTGCCGGTTGACCGCCGCGCGGCAGGACTGCTCCAGCAGCGTGCCCGGGTAGGAGGGCATCACCAGCATCGGCATCAGGTACTCGAACATCGACCCCGACCACGACAACAATACCGGCTCACCGGCATTGCTGGTGAGCAGGCGGCCAAGGGCGAACCAGCTGTCCTGAGGCACCTGGCCCTGGGCAATGACGACGAAGTTGGTCAGGCGCATTTCCGAGGCCAGCAGGTCGTAGAAGGCGCTGTCCAGGCGTTGTTCGTCGACGTTGTAGCCGATCACGAAAAGGTCGCGCTGCAGATCGTAGAGAAAGCGGAAATCCATGTTGGCCAGGGCGCCAGCCTGTTCGGCCAGGTGCGCGGCGCTGGCGATACGCTCGCGAGCGAGGTTGCGCACGGCATTAACCCGCGCGCGCTCGGCTGCCGGCCAGCGCTGGGCGTCGAGCTGCGCCAGTTGCCGCCAGCTTAGCGGTAGCTGCGCTGCCGGGTCGTCGCCAGCAGGCAGTTCGAAGGCGCGCAATTCATCGAGCAGGTCCTGGCAGTGCTCCTGCAGCGCAGCGCGCCAGAAGGCGCAATCGCCGCTGGGCTCGGCTGGCGACAGCGGGCAGTCGAGCAGCTGTTGCAGCAGCGCCGGCAGTTGCTGCGGTGCTTGGTTGATCTCGAGCTCGGCGCGCAGCACCTGCCATTGCTCATCGGCAATGCCCGCCGCCTTGTAGGCTTGCAGCAGCACATCGAGGCTGTCCAGCAGCCCCTGGCGCAGGCGCCCATCGAGCAGCGGCGCATCGCCCAGGGCCAGCAAGCCGGGGCGCAAGGTCAGCAGCAGGCCGGCGAGGTTGCCGCTGTCCACCGTCGATACATACAGGGGGTGCAGCGCCAAGCCGCTGCGGGTGTCGTACCAGTTGTAGAAGTGCTGCTGGTGACGCTCCAGGCTGTGCATGCTCTGTAGCATCGCTGCCAGGCGCTGCAGCAGGCGCGCGCTGCCCAGGTAGCCGAAGTCATGGGCGGCCAGGTGGGCAAGCAGGGCCATGCCCATGTTGGTCGGCGAGGTGCGGTGGGCGACGTTGGCGTAAGGCGCTTGCTGGATGTTGTCCGGTGGCAGCCAGCGATCTTCGGCATTGACGTACTGGTTGAAAAAAGCCCAGTTGCGCCGGGCCAGCAAGCGCAGAAACTGCACGCCCTGGGGCGAGATGGCCTGGCTGGCGCCGCTGTCGGCGCGGCTGACCCACCAGGCCAGGGCCGGGCCAGCCAGCCACAGCAGCAAAAACGGTGCGGCGAGGGCGAGCAGGCCCGGCGTTGGCGCCAGCACGGCGATCAGCGCCAGGGCCAGTACCGGCGCGACCCACAGGGTGCGATACAGCCCCGCCAGGCTGTTGACGCTGGTGCGCTCGACCTCCCGCGACGGGCTCCATTGCAACAAGCGCCGTTTGCTCACCAGCATGCGCCACAGCGTGCGGGCAATCGCATCCAGGCTGTAATGGGCCTCGAACGGCAACCAGGCCAGGTTGAAAGTGGCGCGTATGCCGTGCTGCGCGGCGCCGTGCAGCACCGCCAGCAGGTGCTCGGCCAGCGGCACGTCGGTGGTTTTGCCCAGCAGCGCGAGCAAGCTGTCCAGCAGCGGCTGAGTCAGCAGCAGGGCGACCACGGCCAGGGTCCACAGCCCCGGTTGCGGGGCAATCAACCAGGCGCACAGCAGCACACCAAGGAACGCCGCCGGCTCCAGGCTGCGGCGCAGGTTGTCGAACAGCTTCCAGCGCGCCAGGGCGCTGAGGTGGTTGCTTTGCAAGCCGCTACAGCACGGCGCCCAGGGCAGCAGCCACGGCAGCAGTTGCCAGTCGCCGCGAATCCAGCGGTGCCGGCGCTTGACGTCGGCGCTGTAGCGGGCCGGGTATTCCTCGAACAGTTGCACGTCGCTGAGTAGCCCGGAATGGGCGTAACAGCCTTCGATCAGGTCATGGCTGAGGATGCGGTTCTCGGCAAAGCGGCCGTCCAGCGCCTGTTCGAAGGCATCGACCGCGTAAATGCCTTTGCCGATGAACGAGCCGTGCAGGAACAGGTCCTGATACACATCGGACACCGCGCGGGTGTACGGGTCGACCCCGGCATCGCTGCCGAACAGCCGCGCATAGCGCGAACGGGCGGCGCTGGGCAGGCTGATGCCGACCCGCGGTTGCAATATGGCGTAGCCGCGATGGATCCGCCCCTGGACGTCGAAGTGTGGCTGATTCAGCGGGTGCTGCATGGCGCCGATGAACTGGCGAGCAGCATCGCGGGGCAACTGAGTGTCGGTGTCCAGGGTGATGACATAGCGCACTCCTGGCAACGCCGCGATATCGCCGACGATCAGCGCAAAGCGCTCAACGCCGTGCCCGCGCAGCAGCGCATTGAGCTCGGCCAGCTTGCCGCGCTTGCGCTCGTAACCCATCCAGGCGCGTTCGGCGGGGTTCCAGCGCCGCGGCCGGTGCAACAGCAAAAAACGCTCGCCAAGCAACGCCGGGTACTTGCGGTTCAAGGCGCTGATGCGCTCGCTGGCCTCGGTCAGCAGGCCGGCGTCCTGCTCCTGCACCTCGACCGGGCTATCCATGAAGTCGGTGAGCAGGGCGAAGTACAGCTGCTCGTCGCGGTTGGCGAGAAAACGCACCTCAAGCCCTTCGACCAGTTCCTCGACATCGGCACTGCTGGCCATCAGCGTCGGCACCACCACCAGGGTGCGGGCCTCGGCCGGCAGCCCTTCGCGGTAGTCCAGGCGCGGCAGCTGGCACGGCGCAACGGTGAGGGTCACCAGCCAGTTGATCAGGCCGATGGCCAGGCGGCTGGTCATCAGCAGCAGCGCCACGGCCAGCAGTGCCAGGCCCCAACCGGGCCAACCGGCCCGATGGCCGTCGAGCAGAAAGGGCCAGGCAAAGCCCAGCGACAGCAGCGCTACCGGGGTTAAAAAAAACGCCAGCGGCGCGCGGTGCAACAGCCGCTGCCAGCGTTGGGCCAGCGGCACACCGGCGCCCAGGTGGCGCTCCAGTTGCTCAAGGCCCGGGCCGATCAGGTAGAAGCCGACATGCCCGGCGACATCCGCTGCCGGCGGCGGTTGGCCGCGCTGCTGGGCGAGCGCGATGGCCTGTTGCGCGACCTGTTCCTCGCTGTGCCGGCAATGCCGCGCCAGGCGCTCGATGACGTGGCGGTAGTGATCGCGGCTGGCGAAGTCCATGTGCGCGTAGGCGCCTGCGGGGTCGTTGCGCAGCTGGCGCTCGACGTGGCTCAGGCGCTCGACGAAGGCCCGCCAGTCGCTGGTCGAGAGCAACCGCAGGCTGGCAATGCTGTTGCTGATCGACACCTGGTCGGCGGCCTGTTGCTGGGCATCCAGGTGCACCAGGCGCTCGATGGTCAGGCCGGATTCGGCCAGCAGTTGCTCGATCCAGGTCAACGGCTGGATCAGGGTTGCGCTCTGGCCCTGCAGCCTGCGGGTAAGTTCGGCAACGAAGGCGGCGGTCATCGGCGGTTCGGAGCGGGCCATGTCGGCCACCACCAGCACCACGCTTTTGGCGTCGCGCTCGGCGGTTTCGCTGAGACGGTCGGCCCAGTCATTGGCCAGGTTGCGGTCAGCCCAGCTGGCCATGACCCGCGCAGCGATGCGCCGCAGGTTCTCGATCAGGGCCAGGCGCAGCATGATCGGAATCGCCCACAACTCACCCAGGGTCAGCGCGGTGACGCTCTGGTAGGCCTCGACGAAGCGGCTCAGGCTTTCGTCGTCGACCCGCCCATCACCGTGGCTGATGGTTTCCAGGGCGATGTCGTAGACCCTCGGCAAGCCGGTCGACGGGCCGTTGCCCAGGCGCGGCAACTGGCGGCTGTAGCCTTTGGGCAAGTGGGTCTTGGCCAGGCGGATATGGGCTTCGACCAGGTAGTAGTTGTCCAGTAGCCATTCGGCGGCGGGGGTCACTCGCCGGCTGCTGGGCTGGGCGTCGATGAAGCGTGCGCAACTGCTGGCCAGGACCCGTTCATTGTCGGCCAGGCGTGCTAAAAGGCCATCGGCACGGGGCGTCGGGTCCAGCCGGTGCTGGCGGGCGAGCAGGGTGCCATGGCTGGACATTTGTTCGGCGCTCAGCAGCTCCGCGCGCAGCAGCGCCTCGTAGCCGAAAGTACGCGGTGCGGATCGCCATGAAAGGCGCTTGAGCAGCATCAGGGCACGGGGCCAGGGCTTGTCCATGATGTCCTTGTATGGGCTGAGGCTGACAGCTGCAGTGTGCCGCGCTGGCGGTGGCGGGTCTGTACGCTAGCGAACAGAGCGCTTGGTCCATTGCGCTCAGGCTGAGGTGTACAACTCGGTCACCGGCTCCTGGGGCTTGCAGGCCGGGGTGCGTAGCGAAGGGACGAAAATCTCGTTGATCAAATGCTGACGGTGGCGGTCTGAGGCTTTGAGGGCTGCGCTGCAGCCCATCGCTGGCAAGCCAGAGGAAGAGCCCCTTGAAGATCGCCACCTTCAACATCAACGGCATTCGCGCGCGGCTGCCCAATCTGCTCGACTGGCTGCAGCGCGAGCAGCCCGATGTGGTCTGCCTGCAGGAACTCAAGGCCGCCGATGCTGCGTTTCCGGCCGCCGATTTCGAGGCCCTTGGCTATGGCTCGCTGCACCACGGCCAGGCCTCGTGGAATGGCGTGGCGATTCTTGCCCGCGAGGCCCAGCCGCTGGAGATCCGCCGCGGCCTGCCGGGCCTTGAGGACGACAGCCAGAGCCGCTACCTGGAGGCCGCCGTACAGGGCATTCATATCGCCTGCCTGTACCTGCCCAACGGCAACCCGCAACCGGGGCCGAAGTTCGCCTACAAGCTGGCCTGGTTCGAGCGGCTGATCGACCATGCCAAGACCCTGGTCGGCAACGATCACCCGGTGTTGCTGGCCGGCGACTTCAATGTCGTGCCCACCGATTTCGACATCTACAACACCCGCTCCTGGCTCAAGGACGCCTTGCTCCAGCCCGAGAGCCGCGACTGCTACCAGCGCCTGCTGGCCCAGGGCTGGACCGATGCCATCCGCCACCTGTACCCGGATGAGCGGGTCTACACCTTCTGGGACTACTTTCGCCAGCACTGGCAGAAAAACGCCGGCCTGCGTATCGATCACCTGCTGCTCAACCCGGCCCTGGCCACGCAGCTGAAAAACGCCGGGGTCGATGCCTGGGTGCGCAACGAAGCGCACGCCAGCGATCATGCGCCGGTGTGGATCGAGCTCAAGGCCCCGGCGTGAGCCTGCGTACAACGGCCCTCGGGATTGAGTGCAGCTAGCGACTACATATGCAGTTACGAATACTGCGGTGCAAAGCGCTCTCGCGCACTAAGCTTTTAGCCCTTGAGTGCAGGCTTTATCAGGAGGTGTGCCATGCCCACCCGTCGCCACTTTCTTGCCGCCAGTGCCACCCTGGCCGCCGGGCTGGCCCTCACTGGCTTGCCCTTGGCCCAGGCCAGCAGCGCAATGCTCACCCGCAAGATCCCGTCCACGGGTGAGGCGCTGCCAGTGATCGGTGCCGGTACGTCTGGCAGTTTCGAGGTCGAGGCGGGTTCGCCTGATTACCAGCAGCTCAAGCAAGTGCTCAAGGTGTTTTTCAATGGTGGCGGCCGGGTTATCGACACCTCGCCCAACTACGGCGGCGCCGACGCCATCCTTGGCCAGCTGCTGGAGGAGGGCGGCTGGCGGGACAAAACCTTTATCGCCACCAAGATCGCCGCCGACAGCCGCGCCGACGCCGAATCGCAGTGGGCCGGGACCCTGCAAAAGCTGCGCACCGACAAGGTCGACCTGCTGCAAATTCACAACCTGCGCGACTGGCAACGCCAGTTGCCCTATGCCCGCGAGCTTAAAGCCCAGGGCCTGACCCGCTATGTCGGCGTGACCCACTACATTGACAGTGGCCTGGAAGCGCTTGAGCAAATTCTGCGCAGTGAAGCCCTGGACTTCATCCAGATCCACTACTCGGTCAATTCGCCCAAGGCTGCGCGCACCGTGCTGCCCCTGGCCCAGGACAAAGGCGTGGCGGTGTTGATCAACCGCGCCTTCGACGATGGCCGGCTGTTTGCCAAGGTCAAGGGCCAGGCGCTGCCCGGCTGGGCGACCGAGGCGGGGATCGGTAGCTGGGCGCAGTTGTTTCTCAAGTTCGCCATCAGCCACCCGGCGGTGACCACGGTGATCCCGGCCACCAGCCGCCCAGACCGCCAGCTTGACCAGCTCAAGGCCGGTAGCGGGCCACTGCTCACCAGCGCGCAGCAACAAGACCTGATCAAGCAGTTCGCCTGAAGCCATGAAACGCCTGGGCACCCGCGTGTTCAACGTCAGGCCTGGCGAGGCGCCGGCGGTGGTTGCCGGTTTGGCGCTGTTCTTTTTGCTGTTCGCCGGTTACTTCATGCTGCGCCCGGTGCGCGAAACCATGGGCGTGGCCGGTGGCGTGGACAACCTGCAGTGGCTGTTCACCGGGACCTTTGTCGTCACCCTGATCGCCTTGCCGCTGTTCGGCTGGCTGGCCTCGAAAGTACAGCGCCGGCGCATCCTGCCCTGGACCTACGCGTTCATGGCCAGCAACCTGTTGCTGTTTGCGGCCTTGTTCGCCGTGCAACCCGATAACCTCTGGGGCGCGCGGGCGTTCTATATCTGGTTGTCGATGTTCAACCTGTTGACCATCTCCCTGGCCTGGAGCGTGCTCGCCGACCTGTTCTCCAGCGAGCAGGCCAAACGCCTGTTCGGCCTGCTGGCGGCGGGGGCGAGCGGCGGTGGCTTGCTCGGGCCATTGCTCGGGACGTTGCTGGTGGGCCTGATCGGTCACGCCGGGCTGGTGCTGCTGGCCACGGTGTGCCTGCTCGCCAGTGTGGTGGCGGCCATGTACCTGCAGCACTGGCGCGACCTGTACCCGCTGCCGGCGCAAACCGAGCATCCGCGTTCACAGGCGTTGGGCGGCAACCCCTTTGCCGGTGCCAGCGAGGTGTTGCGTTCGCCCTACCTGCTGGGTATAGCGCTGTTCGTGGTGCTGCTGGCCAGCGTCAGCACCTTCTTGTATTTCGAGCAGGCGCGGCTGGTGGCCGCGCACTTCACCAGCCGTACCGAACAGACCCAGGTGTTCGGCCTGATCGACAGCGCCGTGCAGGCCCTGGCGATCCTCACCCAGCTGTTTGTCACCGGGCATGTCGCCCGCAAGCTCGGGGTCGGGGTGTTGCTGGTGGCGGTGCCGCTGGTGATGGTGCTGGGGTTCATCTGGCTGGCCCTGGCGCCGCTGTTTGCCGTGTTCGTGCTGGTCATGGTGGTGCGCCGGGTGGGCGAGTACGCGCTGGTGCGGCCGGGACGCGAAATGCTCTACACCGTGGTTGAGCCCGGGCACAAGTACAAGGCCAAGAACTTTACCGACACCGTGGTTTATCGCGGTGCCGATGCCGTGAGTGGCTGGCTCAAGCGCGGCCTGGATGTGATGGGCGATCATCCGCAGCTGGCGATGCTCATCGGCGCGGGGATTGCCCTGGGCTGGGCAGGCAGCGGCTGGTGGCTGGGGCGTCAGCAGCGCCGGCGCGAGGATCAGCCGGGCCATGTTTAACTGCTGCGCACCCCGCGCAACTGCGCGGCAAGCTCGGCATTGATCGCCACCAGCTTGGCAATGTTCTGCCGGGCCTTGAGCAGTTCGCTGTTGAGGTACTCGGCTTCGTTGGTCATCAGGACCACCTGATGCTTCCACATTTCCACCAGGGTCGGTGAATCCGGTGCGGCGAAGTCTTCTTCGTAGTCGGTCATCATGGTTACTCGTTGTTGCTGTATGTATATACAGTAATCCATATTTGCAACCTTTTGCCAGCCCAGCCGACAAACTGCAGGTGCCTGTGGCATTGTTCGCTAACCTTTTTCCGACCGGGACGGACATGAGCGAGCAGCGTGGCGCCCAGCGGCACATCAGCCTGGACCTGCTCAAGTGGCTGGCGATCATCAGCATGATCGCCGATCACCTGCGTTTTATCTGGCCGGCCGAGCATTGGCTGTTTGTCGTCGGCCGCCTGGCGTTCCCCTGGTTTTGCCTGGCGATTGCCGCCAACGTGGCCCGCGCCCCACCCGGGCAGGCCTTTACCGCGGGCACGGCGCGCTACCTGCAAGGGCTGGTGATTTTTGCCGTGCTGTCGCAGTGGCCGTATCGCTGGCTCAACGGCCCGTCGCCGACGCTCAACATCATGCCGACCCTGGCGCTGGGCCTGTTGATTGCCTGGGGCCTGCACCATCACCGTCGGCGCAGCAGTGTGTGGGTTGCCCTGGCAACAGCTGTGGTGGCGACGCTGGCAGCCGACGGGTTGATGTACGGGCTGGCCGGGGTGCTGCTGCCGGCGGCATTCCTGCTGGCCCTGCGCCTGGGGCCGCTAGCGTGGCTGCTACCTGCAGGCCTGGCGGTGGCGGCCAACCTGAGCAACCTCTGGCTGCGCGCCCATCCGCTGCAGGCCATTTCAGTCATGGCCCTGGGCGCCGCATTGCTGTCGGCCCCGCTCGGCCTCGGGCTGTTGCGCCTGCAGCTGCAACGTCAGGTATGGCGCGTCGGGCGCTGGGGCTACTGGTTCTATCCGCTGCATCTGTTGCTGATCAAACTCATTACCATCATTGACTATACTTGAGCTTCAGGTACTGGCTCACCGGTCGAAGTCGCGCGGACCCAGGTGTATCGATCAGTGAGGGCTTGATTCGGGCCCCAGGTGTCGCAGCATGATGGAAGTTCACTGGGGCTACTTGCTGTTGGCGGCGATGCTGATCGCCTCGGTCGGGGTACTGGCCTGGGGCGCGGCGTTGGCCCGGCGCCGACGGCGCGAAGAGCGCATCGCCCGCGAGCACGAGCGCGACAATCAGCGCTAAGGGTGCCAGCAGCGCAGGTCAGATGGACAACCGTGATGAACCCGCACCTCAGTGAGATTGACCCGCAAACCATGCTCGGCAATCGCCGGCTGTTGTATTTCGAGGATGACGGCGCGACCCCCAACAGCCGCTTGCCGGTGCTGCTCTATCATCTTCGGCTCGCGCCGCAGAGCGATGCCGCGGCGGGCTTCGAAGCCTTGTTCCGCGCCCATCAATGGCCACCCTTGTGGCGTGCGGGCATCTTTGCCTACCAGCATTATCACTCCAACGCCCACGAAGCCCTGGGCGTTGCCTGCGGGCACGCCCAGGTGATGCTCGGCGGTGCGCAGGGCCAGCTCCTGGGGCTCAAGCGCGGCGATGTGCTGGTGCTGCCGGCCGGTACCGGGCACTGCTGCATCGACAGCAGCGAGGACTTTCTGGTGGTCGGCGCTTACCCGCTGGGCCAGCAGGGCTACGATATCCAGCGCCCCAGCGCCAAGACCCATGAGGCGTGCCAGGCGCGCATCGCCCAGGTGCCGTTACCTTGCCAGGACCCGGTGATCGGCGCCGGCGGCTGGCTGGCGTCGGCCTGGCATGTGCTTGCTGATCCGGCGTAGCGGCCCTGTAGGTGATGATGTTTTGCGCGATAAATCCGAGGCAGCCGTGGCTACGGCTGCTGGCGAATTTAAAACGCTAGTCGCGTTGCAGCCAGGCGATATCCTGCGCCTGGTAACGGTGCGCACGGAAGATCGCATTGTTTTCACCCGGCAGGTAAGCCTGTGAGGCGGCGTCCGGGTAGGCGGCAAAGTGCGGGTTGATGTATTCCCAGACCACCTCGCCGGCGCGGGTGACCTCGAACAGGCGGCCGAAGTTGGCCTCGGTGATTAGCGTGTTGCCGTTGTGCAAACGCTGGGCGCCGCCCATGAACGGGGTGAAGAAGGCGTAGCCTGGGGTATCGGCATATTGCCATTCGATGCGCTGGCGCACGGGGTCGATCTCGATCACCCGCGAATGCGGCATCGATACCTGCGGGCGCGAGATGCCGTTGTCGAACACCAGGATACGGCCGTCCGCCAGCTCGCTGGGGCAATGCTGCTGCGCCACCAGGTCATGGCCCAGGCGCCAGAGTACGCGGTCGCTGGCTTTGTCGACGGCGATTACCGAGGATACGCTGCGCAGGCTGAGGATGACCTTGCCGTCGCGCCCCGGCGTCACGCTGTTGGTCATCGGCCAGTGATAGCGCTCGAAACAGGCGTGCAGCGGGTAGTCTTCCGGGGCCAGGTGTTCCCAACTGCGCCATTGCCAGAGCAGGTTGCCGGCGCGATCGACTTCCTTGACCACATCACCGTAGATCACCCCGCCAGGCGCTTCGCTGCCGGGGATACCGCCTTGCACGCGGCGGGCGATGTCCAGCGGCAACGGCTCGGCGGTGGTGTACAGCAGGTTGCCGTTGGCCAGCCACTGGGCGTCGTGATGATGGCCGAGGTCGGTGTGCTGCCAGAGCACTTCGCCCTCGGGCGTTACCTCGCTGAAGGCGCCGCCGTGCCACACCGACCAGCCGGGGAACAGCTCGGGCGAATCCGGGTGATTGCCGTTGTAGCCAAGGTTGCCGTTGGCGAGGATCACCGCGTCGCGCCCGGGGCGCTGGGGCAGTTGCCAGCGGTGCACTTCTTCGCCGTGCAGGTCGATCAAAAACACCTTGCCGCCGGCGGTTTGCGGGGCAAACAGGGTGTAGCCGCCGGCCGAACGTTCGGCGTCGACGGCCAGCAGGCCGGTGGCCTGGCGGCGCAAGGTGGTGCTATCGAGGGTGGGCATCACATTTCTCCAGATGAACGCCGCCCTGCCGGCGTTTGCGGCATGGCGACAAGGGCAGGGGGGTTAGGGCAGCAGGGGGTTGTAGCGGTCGTCGAAGGCCTCGGCGACCTTGATCGGCCGCGGAACCAACCGTGCCTGGGCAAAGCTGTCGGCCAGGCGTTGCTGCAGGCCGATGACCCGGGCGTCCAGGGCCACGTACTGCAAGTGCTGCTGGGCAAGCATGTCGCGCACCAGCCCCAGGGGCAGGCGGGTAACCCTGGCCAATTGTTGCGCCCAGGCTTCGGGGTTGGCCGTGGCCCAGGCCTGGGCGCGGGCCAGGCGCTGGACGAAATCACCCAGCGCCTCGGCTTTGTGCGGATCGTCGAGGGCGGCGAGGCTTGCCACGGTAAAGTTCAGCCCGGTTTCCGGCCACTGGCTGCCGTCCAGCAGTTTTTGCGCACCGCGCGCGGTGGCCTGGCCGACAAAGGGGTACCACACCGCCCAGGCATCGAGCTTGCCGCTGGCAAAGGCGTTCTGCGCATCCACCGGGCTTGCATAGACCACGTTGACGTCACTGAGCTGCAGCCCGGCGCGGGCGAGGGTGGCCAGCAGCAGGTAGTGGCCGCTGCTGCCTTTGGCCACGGCAATGCGCTTGCCCTTGAGGTCGGCCGCCTGGCGAATCGGCGAGTCCGCCTGCACCAGCAGCGCGTTGTTGTTCTGTGCACCTTCGGCCGCGGCGACCACGCGCACCGCAAAGCCGCCGGCCTGGGCAAACACCGGTGGCGCGTTACCGACTACACCCACGTCGATGGCAGCGGCATTGAGCGCTTCCATCAGCGCGGTGCCGGCGCCGAACGGGTGCCAGTCGAGGCGGTAGGCAAGCCCCTGGTCTTGGCCGGCGGCCACCAGCAGCGCCTGGGTCAGGCCGCTCTGGTCGCCGACTTCAAGTTCCGGCGCGGGCGCGGCCCAGACCTGCAAGGTGGCCAGCAGGCTGGTCAGCAACACAAGGTGCTTGGCAGTGAAGGACTTTCTCGGCATCGTCTGGGCTCTCGAATCACGTGTGCCTTGAGTATGTCGACGCAACCTGCCAGCCACCATGCCAAACACCCCACCTTTTCTGCCATGCACAGTGCCCGGACGGTGCTGGTACTGGCATTTCCCGGCGCGCTGCTGCTCAACGCCGCCGGGCCCCTTGAAGTATTTGCCGCGGCGTCGCGGGTGCTCGGCGGCGAACTGGCCGATAACCCGCCTTACCGGGTGATACTGGCGTCGGCCCAGGGCGGCGAGATCGAGACGATCTCCGGGATTGGCGTGATGACCCGTTCGTTGGCCGAGGTCGACAGCGCGCTTGCAATCGACACCCTGATCGTCATCGGTGGGCCGGGGGTTGCCGAGCTTGAGCGTGACCAGCAGGCAATCGCCTGGCTGCAACGCCGGGCGCCGACGGCGCGGCGCCTGTGTTCGATCGGCACCGGCGCCTTCGCCCTGGCCGCCACCGGGCTGCTGGACGGACGCCGGGTGGTCACCCACTGGCAGTTTGCCCAGGCTCTGCAACACAGCTACCCGGCGCTGCGCGTGGAACACCAGGCGTTGTACCTGCATGATGAGCGCTTATGGACCTGCGGCGGCGCCGCGGCCGGCATCGACCTGGGCCTGGCCCTGCTCGAACAGGACCTGGGTGCCCAGGCGGCATTGGCCCTGGCGCGTTACTTCACAGTGTTTTTGCAACGCTCGGCCGAGCAGGGCCAGCTCAGCGCGCCGCTCAAGGCGCAGAGCCAAGCCCTGCACCGCGACCGCGACCAGCGCCTGGTGCGCCTGCATGCCTGGATCGCGGCAAACCTCAATGGCGACCTGCGGGTTGAACGCCTGGCCGAAAAACTCGGCATGAGCCCCCGGCACTTTGCCCGCGCCTATGCCGCGGCTACGGGCGGCACCCCGGCGCAAACCGTCGAAACCCTGAGGCTTGAAGCCGCCTGCCGCTTGCTCGAAACCAGCCAGGAACCGATCAAGCGCATCGCCGAAACCACCGGCTTCGGTAACGAAGAACGCATGCGCCGCAGTTTTCAGCGGCAACTGGGCACCAGCCCGCTGGGCTACCGTTCGCAGTCAAGGCTGCAGCTTGCGCGCTAGCAGGTTTCATCGCCGGCAAGCCGGTTCCCACAGGTGGCGTAGGCCTTGAGAGGCGTGAGCGGATCCATTGGCGACGCTGCTCACACTTCACCTTTACGCTTTTGTGGCGGGCTACGAGTGGTGGTGAATGGACCGGCGATGCACGAAAAGCGAAAGCAAAGAAGCGCTTTGCTTCTAGATGTACGTAATCGCAGGCGCTACCTATCGTCCCTTGCAGAAGGCCGAGTGGAACCCGGAGCGCAGCGTAGGGCCGATGAAGGGACAGGGCGTTTTTGGTTACTTTTGCCGCCAAGCAAAAGTGACCCGCCGTAAGGGCGGAAGGCGCCGGCAGCGCCTCATCATCAAATGGATCAACTCAAACACAGCCTGGCCGCCCCAACACTTGTAAGCCTTCCAAGGCAGTTGCTCCCACAATGTTCAGCTTGCCGGCGCGGCCGGCTTGGCCAGTTCGATACCCGCCGCGCCCAGGCGCTTGAGGATCTCGAACAGCAGGTCGCTCTTGGTGGTACCGACAATCCGCGGGCTGCTGACGTAACCGGTCACGGTCAGGGTGATGCCGTCGGCCGTGAGCTTGCTGAAGCGCACGAACGGCGCCGGTTTGTCGAGGATGGTTTCGTGCTCGCAGTAGGTATCGTAAAGCAAGGTCTGCACCTGCTCGGGGTCGATATCCAGCGGGAACACCAGCTCCAGGCTCGCCACGCCCTGGGCGCTGCCACCGAGGGTGACGTTGCGCAGGTTCTGCGAGATCAGTTGCGAGTTGGGCACGATGACGATCGAGCGGTCGCTGAGCTGGATCTCGGTGGCGCGCACATTGATGCGGCGGATATCACCCTCGACCCCGCTGATGCTGATCAGGTCGCCGACCTTGACCGGGCGCTCGGTGAGCAGGATCAGCCCGGAGACGAAGTTCTTGACGATTTCCTGCAGGCCGAAGCCGATACCCACCGACAGCGCACTGACGATCCAGGCCAGGTTGGTCCACTTCACCCCTAGCGACGACAGGGTCAGGAGGATCACCAGGGCATAGCCGATGTTGGCGAACAGGGTGCTGAGCGAGGCGCACATGCCCGGGTCCATGTCGGTCTTGGGCAGGAACTCGTTGTCCAGCCAGCGGCGCAGCGTGCGGATCAGGTAGATGCCCAGCACCAGGGCCAGCACGGCATTGAACAGGTGCCCGGGGATGATGTTGAACTGGCGCAAGCCGGCGCCGCCCAGGAACGCGACGATGTTGCTGATCAACTGCCCCAGGGTGGTGCCGATGCCGCCAACGAACAGGGTGATTACCGCCAGCAGCAACAGCGCGGCACGGCCGAAGCCGGAGACCAGGGTCTCGATCTGGTCCAGGCGCCGGTCGCCGATGCCCAGCAGTTCCTTGAGCGCCTTGCCGCTGGCCTGACGCGGTGAGAAGACATATTCGCAGCCGTCCTTGAACACCTGGATGAGCACATAGAAGCCGGCCAGCAGGATGAACACCCAGACCACCTCGTAGGTCACAAAGCGCGCCAGCGACACGTAGCCGGTCAGCAGGGCAATCACCGAGATGACCATGGCCATGCTGGCGATGCTGTAGATCAGCCCGGCCATGGTCGAGGCGGCTTCCGGAGCATCGCCGGCGGCGGCCATGACCCGGCGCGCGCGGCTGGTGCGCACCAACAGGGCGATGATCAGGGCGCTGATCACCAGCGCGGCGATTCCCCGCCCGGCGATCACCAGCTGGCTGCTCATGCCGGCGGCGTTGGAGATCTGCACCAGGGCCACCAATACCAGCAAGGTACTGGCCAGCCAGCGGGCGAAGGGCTGCAAGGCCAGCGCCACCGGGTCGGCGATGTCCGGCAGCCGCCAGGACGGATGCGAGGTCGACAGCAGTGCGCGGCTCAAGCCGGTGATCAGCACGCAGGTATAGGCAAGCTTTTCGAACTCTTCAGAAAACGTCGCCAGCATCGACGGCAACGGCAGGTGGTGGGTGCAGGCGTAAAACAGCAGCTCCAGGGCTACCCCGGTGGCCAGCAGGGTGGCCATTACCGAGGCCAGAGCCAGCGAGCTGCGGCGCAGGCGGCCTTCAGGCACGCGGTTCATGCATAACCAGGCCAGCCAGCGCTCCAGCAGCCGGCGGCCGAGGGTCCAGGCCAGTATGGCAAGCAGCACCAGCAGCAGGGTGGCGAAGCGCTGGCCGGGCTGCCAGACCGCGTTGGCGGTATCGTTGACCTCGTCGAAGAACGCCTGCAAGCGCTGGCGGTCGTCTGCCGAAGGGGTGAGCACTGGCGACCAGAATGCCGGGTTGAGCAAGCTGTGGGTGCTCAGGGTCAGCTCGCTTTCGAGCATGGTGCGGCGAATGGCGGAAATCTGCGTCAGCAGGTTGCTGGCGTTTTCCTTGAGCGCGGCCAGGGCTTTGAGGGTGGTGTCGAGGCTGTTTTTTTGCTCGGTAAGCGCCGTGCGTTGCGCGGCGATGTCCGAGGTGCCGGGCACCAGGGCTTCGACCGGCGCCGGGCCGAGCACTTCCAGTTGCGCGCGCAACTGCGCCTGTTCGGGCAACAGCGCCGCGCTCAGCCGGTCGATATCGACGATCAGCGCCTGCAAGCGGTCTTGCGGGCCTTCGAGCTGGTTGTAGTTGTTGGCCTGGGAAATCTGCTGCTTGAGGCTGTCCAGGCGCAGTTGCAGGGCTTGCAGGTCTTGCTGGGTGACCTTGACCACAGGCGCGGCAGCACTGGCGGGAGCTGGCGCAGGGGGTTGTGCGGCCTGCCCGGGAGGGCTGGACAGCAGCAGGGTGAGGGCAATGAAGCCGATGATCTGCAAAGCACTGCGCATGGTTATGCCCGGTTCGGTTATTGATCTCCCAGCTTATGAGGGTAGGACATCGGCGGGCATTTGCCCGGCTGCGCTTGTGCGTTGTGTAGTGAACCGCGAGGCAAAGCCCGCGCCTACCGGGCGGTGGGAGCGGGCTTGCGCTGCGGCTTAAGCGAACATCTGCTTGACGTTGTTCATGGCACCATCGGCAAAGCCCTGGAGGAACGCCTGGAACGCCGGCAGGTCTTGCGCGCCGCCGGTCTGCGGCTCGCCAATGATGGTCCAGGTGGCCAGTGACTGATTGGCGCCCTGGGCCTTGACCTCCATGCGCGCCCAGAGGTTGCCGATGTTCAGCGAGGTGTAGATCAACGACCAGGTCATGACCATCTGCTGGTCATCATGGCTATTGAGTTGCTCCATCACCACGTTGCCATCCTTGAACAGCTTCTTGCGCACCGAGCGCACGCCGCTGCCGGTCATTTCAATGTGCGACAGCGCCGGGATAAACACCGGAAAACCGGCGAAGTTACCGACGATGTTCCACACGCTGCGGGCGTCGGCATTGACGGCCACCGTGGCAACCACGGGCTCGCCAACAGGGTTTTTGATCAGGGTATCGGGTTCCAGATGTGACATGTCGAGCTCCTTTGAGGGGTTAGATGAAGTCGATTTCTTTGAGGAATTCACAACCCCGGCGCAGCAGGGTCGGGCTTTTGGCGGGG
This sequence comes from Pseudomonas sp. SORT22, assembly GCF_018417635.1. Taxonomy (NCBI): domain Bacteria; kingdom Pseudomonadati; phylum Pseudomonadota; class Gammaproteobacteria; order Pseudomonadales; family Pseudomonadaceae; genus Pseudomonas; species Pseudomonas sp. SORT22. Next base: position 3,200,384 of record NZ_CP071007.1, on the reverse strand, counting down.
TACTCCTCGCCCATGTTGTCGATGCCGTGACGGGCATTGCCGTGCTCGATCATCGAGATGTCGCCGATGTCTTCCTCAAAACCGTTGAGGTAGAAACCGACTACGCCGAACAGGGCGTTGTCGCTGCCGATGGTCGACAGCCGCTGCTGCCAGCGGCTGACCGGCACCAGCTGGAAGTCGTGGCCCATGTGGCGGAACGCCTCGACGTAGTTGTCCCAGCTCAGCGGCGTCGGGTTGTGCAGGTTGAACACCGCGCGGTTGATGGTGTGGCGGCTGGCATGAAAACCGATGAAGCGCGCGAGGAAATCCACCGGCATCAGGTCGAAGTTCAGCGACAGTTGCGGCACTTCCTTCAGTTGCAGCGAGCCCTTGAGCATCAGCATCAGGCGGTTCTGGTGCGGTTGGCAGACGCCGGTGCGGGTATTGAAGGCAATGTTCCCGGGGCGATAGATATTGACCCGCACGCCACGCTCGCAGGCGTTCCAGAGAATCCGCTCACCGACCCACTTGGACAGGTTGTAGCCATTGCGGATGTAGATCGGCGGCGTCGCCGCGGGCGGGGTTTCCAGCACCCGGCCCTGGGCATCGATGCTGCTGGAGGCCGACAGGGTGGAGATGAAGTTGAAGATCTTCTTGCTGCGCCCCTCGCACAGTTTCAGGCATTCAAGCAGCGGCGCCACGTTGTCCTTGATCAGCGACTCGTAGTCGAGCACGTGGTTGACGTTGGCCGCGTTGTAGATCAGCGCGCCGTAGTCGCGGTCCAGGTGTTCGTACTCTTCGGCGCTCAGGCCCAGCAGCGGCTGGCTGATGTCGGCGGCCAGCACCCGCACACGGCTCATGTCCAGGTGTTCGAGGCGGTTGTCGACCAGGGCCTGGGCAAAACGCTGCTGCGCCGATTGCCCGGGGGATGCGCGAACCAGGCAGGCGACTTCGCTGGAGCCCAGTTCGAGCAGTGCCTCGACCAGGTGCACACCAAGAAAGCCATTGGCGCCGGTGACGATGACCTTGTGCACGTCACCCTGGCGGCTGAGCGGCAGCACCTCAAGGTCGACACTGAGGTTGGCGTCGGCCAGGGCCCGGGCGCTGACCACGGCATCGGCGGTGTCGTCCTGCTCGAGCAGGCGCGCCAGGTTGGTCAGGGTTGGCTGCTCGATGAAGCGGTTGATCGACACGCCCTTGGCGAAGGTCTCGCGAATGTCCATGAGCATGCGCGAGAGCAGGATCGAATGGCCGCCGAGGTTGAAGAAGCTCTCGTCCAGGCCGATGTCGTCGGCGTCGATTTCCAGCAGCTTGGCCCAAATCGCCAGCAGGCTTTGCGTGGCCGCGCTCAGCGGCTGGGCGCGCACCTGGCGCTGACGGCTGTCGTCGGGCATCAGGCGCAGGGCCTTGCGATCGATCTTGCCGTTGGTGGTCGCGGGCAGGGTCTCGAGCAGGCGCCAGCGGGCAGGGCGCATGTAGTCCGGCAGGTGCTGCTGGGCATGGGCCTTCAAGGCTTCGGTGGCGCTGTGCGCATCACCGTTGCGCGGTTCGGCGAAGAACGCCAGGATGCGCCGCTGCTCATCGATCACCACGGCCTGCTGGCCGAAAAGGTTGCTGCTGCGCAGCACGTGCTCGATCTCTTCGGGCTCGACCCGAAAGCCGCGGATCTTCACCTGATTGTCCAGGCGGCCGATGATTTCCACGCCGGCGCGGCCCCAGCGCGCCAGGTCGCCGGTGCGGTACAGGCGCTCGCCGTGCAGGCCGCCGCTGCCGTTCAGGTAGCGCTCGGCGCTGGCGTCGGGGTTGTGCAGGTAGCCGGCACCGACGCCGGGCCCGGCGATGTAGATCTCGCCGCTCTGGCCTTCGGACACCGGCAGGCCTTGTTCGTCGAGCAGGTACAGGCGGGTATTGGCGATCGGCAGGCCGAGCAGGCGGTTCGAGTCGCCGGCGCGCATCACCCGGCTGGTGGCCAGCACCGTGGTTTCGGTGGGGCCGTAGATGTTGTGCAGGTGGCAGTGCTCGGCCAGGGCGTCGATCACGTGCGGCTCGCACACATCGCCGCCGGTGATCAGGTGGGTCATGCCGCGCAGGCTGTGCAGCGGCAGGATGCTCAGCAGCGCTGGTGGCAAGAAGGCATGGCTGACTTCGGCCTGGACCACCAGTTGCGCCAGGGCCAGCGGGTCGCGGCGCTGGTCCTCGTTGGGCACCACCAGGCAACCGCCTTCTAGCAGGGTCGGGAAGATGTCCAGCAGCGAAGCATCGAAGTTGATGGTCGAGAACTGCAAGGCGCGGGTCTTGGGCCCGACCTCGACATGCTCGGCGTACCAGGCACAGAAGTGGCTGAGGTTGGCAACGGTCAACTGCACGCCTTTGGGCGTTCCGGTGGTGCCCGAGGTGTAGATCGCCACGCACGGCCGCGCACCTTCCCAGGTGCCGCGCAGCAGCGACTGATGCTGGGCCAAGGCAATGCCCTGGTGGCCATCGGCGCCCTGGTGCACGGCGCTCAGGTGGCTGACATCCAGGCCGATGCAACCGGCGGGGATGGCCAGGTTATCGTCGTGGATGACGATCCGCGCCCGGGCATGTTCGACGATCAGCGCCCGGCGTTCGGCGGGGTGGCTGGGGTCCAGCGGCAGGTACAGGGCACCGCAGCCAAGCACGGCGAGGATCGAGGCGTAGAGGGCCACGCCCTTGCCCAGGGCGATGGCCACCACCGGCTGCTGCCGGTCTTCACCCAGCAGCGGCACCAGGCGCTCCTGGATCGCCACGCTCAGGGCATGCAGCTCGCCATAGCTGACGCTGCGGCCTTCGACCAGCAAGGCCGGGGCGTCATGGTGCTGGCGCAGGCTGGCGGCCAGGCGCTGGATGAACGGCACGCTGGCCGCCTCGCTAATGGCCGGTGCTGCCGTGCGGTTGCAACGGTGGGCGAAGGCCAGGGTGTCGAGCACGCCCAGCCCGGCGCTGGGCACCTGGCCCAGGGCCTGGAAGCGGTACTGGTTGAAGTAGTCGTCATGGCGCGAGTAGCCGCTGACATGCGCCGCTGCCGCCTCGACCAGTTCCTGCACGGCCCTGTTCACCAGGTCGGCGCCGTTGCCCGAGGCCTCTGCAGGTACATCCTGGCGTTCCAGGCATTGCCAGGGCTGGCTGCCCTGGCGGCCCAGCAGGTGCAGTTGCAGGTCTTGCAGCGGGTCGCTGAGGTCGCTGCCGCTGACCTGCAACGAGACTTGCCAGGTGTTGCCCGTTTCCGGCCACGGCGCCAGGGTCGCGTCGTCGATGACCAGGTCCGAGGCGTGGAGTTGCCAGTGATCGTAACTGGCCGGCGTGTCGAGCAAATGGGCACCATGGCCCATTCGCCGCAACTCGTCCGCCAGGCAGGCCAGCCCGCGGCTGCTCCCGCACAGCAGAATTTCAAGACGTCTCATCGGCATTGATTCCTTTGATGTCAGATCAGGTAGGCGGCCAGGGAAGACTGCACGGCCGGATCTTCGAGCATTGCGCTGGCGCGGAAAAACCGCATGATGTTGCCCACCAGGGGATGCCCCGGGGTGATCGGGAAGTCCATGGCTTCAACTTCCAGGCGCAGCGCTGCCTTGACCTGCTCACTGGTGTCCAGGTGGGCAATCAGCGCCAGGTCGAAGGCTTTCTGGATGTCGTTGGTCAGGTAGTGGCTGAGGAACACCGGCATGATCGAAGCGAGGATCTGCCGGTCTTCAGCCGGCGCCGCACTCCAGTAGATGCGCGTCAGCCGCGCCCAGAAGCTCGAATGCCGGCCTTCGTCGGCCAGGTGGTCAGCCATCAGGCCCTTGACCGACTCCTTGACCGTGTCGTCGCGGGCGAAGGCGGCGACATCATTGGTCAGGGTGTTCTCGGCAACCGCCACGCAAATCAGCTCGACCGCCGCTTTCAGGTGTTCGGGGGCCATCTCCATGGCTTTGGGGATCGAGCGGCTGAGCTCGATTTCCCGCGGCAGGGCGATGGGCTCGATACCGGTCAGCTCGATGGTCTGCTGCAGGTAGTCCATGGCCACCAGGGCGTGGTAGTCCTCATCCACCACCACGGTCATGGCGTCGTAGCGGCAGGCAAACGGAAAGCGGATCGCAAAGCTGTCCTTGGCAATGCTGCGTGCGGTTTTGTCGACAATCTCGGTTTCGAAGATCACCACGTCATTAATGAACTTGTAGAGACTTTGCACCAGGGCAAAGTCTGTCAAGTGCGGGCACTGTTCCATAAAGACGGCGCTGGTCACCAGGGGTTGACGGCTGGTCGGGTAAATCAACTTGCCGTCATCTTCCACAGTGCGCCGCGGACGCGTGCGAATGGTCGCTCGCCGCTCCCAGGAGTCGGCGAAAGACTGATACTCATGTGCGTTCATTTAACCTTGCCCACCGTTCAATAGTAATGAACTTCAAATAACAGGCAGCCCTGCTCCGAATGAAACGGACCATGTTCCGTGTGCGCCGCGCGAAAGAAGTAACTGCCTTGCCCGTAGGTCTTTTGTGCACGCCCCGGCGCGGCCTGTTCGGTTTGATCACCTTCGATCAAATACACTTCTTCGTGGTAATCATGGGTATAGATTTCACGCGTGCCGCCGCCGGGGTTAAAGCGCACCAGGCGTGTGCGGATACCGGTACGGGTGTTGGCATCGAGGGTGTCCTTGAACACCGTGAGGGTGATGCCGCGCTCGCTGCTGACCGCATGCCAGGTGGCCTGGTCGTGCTCGATGACTTCGAACTTCATGCGACACACTCGGCGATCTGCACGGCCATTTCGGCGCGCAGTTCGTCCCACAGCACGCGGCGGCTTTCGACTGCGGCAATGGCGGCGGCGTAGACTTCCTGCTGGCGCTGCGGGTCGCCCTGGACCAGGCGATCGAGCAGTTTTTCGGCGGCCGGGCCATGGTCGTCGGAGTCGACGTCGATATGGCGCTGCAGGTAGTAGCGGAAAGTCGGAGCCTGGTCGGTACCGATGTCCCAGTCATCGAGAATGGTCTGGAACATCCGTGGGATCACGCTTTCACGCCCGTGCAGAAAGGCTGCGGCAACTTCATGAGGCTTGGCGTTGATGGCGGTGTCCAGGGTGTTGCTGACAAACCGCACCGCTGCCGGCGAGGCATGGCAGTGCTGCAGGGCTTCGTCAAGCTCGACGCCGCCGCGCAGCAGACGGACAAAATGCTCGATACGGTCGGTGCTCGCGCCAATCTCGCGCATGGCGTGCAGGTACAGTTCGAAGTGGCTGTAGTGGCCGCCTTGCAGGTTCTGGTCGGACTCTTCACCGAGGACGATTTCGTTGATCAGGTGGGCGGCGGCGGGGTCCAGCGGTGGTAGCCACGGCAGGCGGGTGCAGGTCAGTTCCTGCTGCAGGCGCTTGGTCAGCGACATGAAGTCCCAGACCGCAAAAACATGGGTCTCCATGAACGTGCGCAATACCTGCAAAGAACCGATTTCAGCGAAGATCGGGTGGTTGCCAAGTTCGGTTTTGTTGTGTTCAAGAACGGCTTTTTGATTGTGCATGTTTTCCTCGGTTATCAGGTTTTTTGTCGGGATATAAAACAGCGTTATCGTTTTTAGGGCAGCCGCACAGGTGGCCAGAAACTGGCCTGTTGGCGCGTTTGCGTCATGCAATGGCCGGAACCGTTATGGCGCCAGGCAACGGAAAGCTAAGACATAAGAAGTTACAAATCAAGACTTCGCAAACATAAAATTTAGGGGCGGATTAATAACTTGCAGGCACGCGAAAAAGGCAACTTCATTACTGAAGTTGCCAAGCGGCAAGAGGCTGTTAATAGCGTTTTTTATCGCTATTTAATTAGATTTAGCGCATGCCATACCACTGAACTCCCTGTTCGCTAATACCGTTATAACTATTAATTACATGTAAACTTCAGGCCGCCCGCTGGGTGCGCAGCACCAGCGCTGCTACTGCGCAGCCAATCAGGGCCAGGCAGGCGACATAAAACGCATCGCTGTAGGCCATCAGGTACGCCTCGCGGCGTATGGTTGCAGCCAGACCCTCCAGTATCTGCTGCTGTTGCGGCAGCCAGGTGTGCACCGCCTGGTTGAGGCGCTCCTGCAAACCTGGCGAAAACACCGTGACATGTTCGTGAATACGCTCGCTGTGGTAGCGCTCACGGGTGGCAACGATCTGCGTCAGCCCGGCGGTACCGATGGCGCCACCGAGGTTGCGCAGCATGGAAAACACCGCCGATGCCGAGCCCGCTTCGCGCTTGTCCAGGCCCGCCACCGCCAGCACCGACAGCGCCACCATGATGAACGGCTGGCCGATGCCGCGAACCACGGTGGAGGGGATGATGACGTTGTCGGCGCTGTCGACGTTGAGGCTGGCGCCCAGCCAGCAGCCCAGGGCCATGATCAGAAAGCCGCTGGCAACCATGAACTTGGCGCTGGTCCAGGCCATTAACCGCGGCATCAGCGGCGCCAGCAGCAATTGCACCAGGCCATAGGCGATCAGGCTGACGCCGACATCGCGGGCGCTGAAACCCTGCAACTGCGAGAGGTAGTTGGGCACCAGGAACACCAGGCCGAAGGTGGCGCCGCCAAAGATGAACATGGCGACGCTGGCCACGCCAAAGTTGTAGCGCCCGAGCAGGCGCAGGTTGATGAAGGCGCGGCTGCCGTACAGCTGGGTGACCACAAACACCACCAGGGCGATGCCGGCGGCCACCGACATGCCGAGGATATAGCCCGAGCCGAACCAGTCCAGGCGCCCACCTTCCTCGAGCACGATCTGCAGGCCGCCCAGGCCCACGACCATGGCGAAGATCCCCAGCCAGTCGCCGCGGCGCAGTAACTCAAGCTTCATCGGCTTGGCCTCGATCGACCAGGCGATGGCAATCAATAGCGCCACCCCGGGGAACAGCTGCAGGTAGAAAATCCAGCGCCAGGAATAGGCATCGGTCAACCAGCCGCCAATCGACGGCCCCGCGGCCTGGGCGACACTGTTGGCGAGGCTGAACAGGGCCATGCCCATGGCCATCTTGCTGGCCGGCAGTTCGGTGATGATCAGCTGGAACGACAGCGGGATCAGCACCGCACCGGCGGCGCCCTGGATCACCCGGATGATGATCATCGCCTCGAGGTTGGGTGCCCAGGAGCAGGCGATCGAGGCCAGCAGGAAGATGAACGAGCCGGTCCACATCACCCGGCGCATGGAGAACACTTCGACCAGCCAGGCCGTGAGCGGAATCATGACGATCTCCGCCACCAGGTAGGCGGTGGAGATCCACGAGCCTTCCTCGAAACTGGCGCCCAGCGAACCGCGGATTTCCGGCAGCGCAGCGCTGGTGACGTGGACGTTCATGCCGGCCATGAAACAGCCGAACAAGCCGCCGATCACGGCCACCCAGGCCCGCAACGAGACCGGCTGTTCACTGCTCATCGGCAGGCTCCCCGCGGGTGTCGACGGTGGTCACCACCGACATGCCCGGCAGCACCTGCACGCCTCCCTCGGCCTGGTCGAGCAGGATGCGCACGGGAAAACGCTGGACGATCTTGGTGAAGTTGCCGGTGGCGTTGTCCGAGGGCAGCAGGGCAAAGACGTTGCCCGAAGCCGGCGAGAAGCTGGCCACCCGGCCGCGCAGGTGCTGGCTTGAGAAACTGTCGATGCTGATCTCTACCGGCTGCCCCGGGCGCATGTGGGCCAGCTGGGTTTCCTTGTAGTTGGCGACCACGTAGGTCTGGTGCAGCGGCACCACCGCCAGCAGCGGCTGGCCGGGCACCACGTACTGCCCGGCGCGCACCCGGCGCTGGCCGACCACGCCGTCGATGGGCGCGCGGATCACTGTGTCCTGGCTGTCCTGGTCGGCCAGGGCGTGGCGGGCCTTGGCGCTGGCCAGGGCTGCCGAACGTTGTTTGATCTGCGCCTCGGCCAGCAGCGCCTGGGCCTTGGCCATTGCCAGTTGCGACTGCTGCTCGCGCTGGCGGGCCTGGGCGCTCTGCAAGGCGGCGCGGGCCTGAATGGCATTGGCGTTGGCCGATTCCAGGCGCTGCACGGTGGCGGCGTTGTCGCGCACCAGGCCCTGGTAGCGCTGCATGTCCAGTTCGCTGCGGCGCCGCTCGGCCTCGGCGCTGTGCACGGCCGATTCGGCCTGGAGGATGGCTTGCTGCTGCTGGTTGATGCGCTCCACTGCCACCTGCTGGCTGGCCTGGGCGGCGGTCAGCGCCGCCTGGGCCTCGGCCACCCCGGCTTCGGCCTGGTCGCGGCGGGCCTGGTAGTCGCGGTTTTGCAGGCGTACCAGCACGTCGCCAGCTTTTACCGCCTGGTCGTCATCGACTTCAACTCGGGCGACATAGCCGGCCACGCGCGGGCTCAAGGCCACCCAGTCGGCGCGCACGTAGGCGTCATCGGTGGTCTCCAGAAAGCGCCCGGTGCTAAACCAGTAGCCGCCGAACACCAGCACCGCCACCACGCTCAGGCCGCCTGTGGCGTACAGCGCCAGGCGCCGCCGGGTGAGGGTGGGCAAAGGGGCTTTGCGCTGCTGCTGATCGGCAGCCAGCGGTGGTTTTTCAACGGCAATATTCATGGTTGGATTCCAGTGTCGGTAGGTGCGCTCTGCACCAGGGTCGCGGCCGCGGCCGGTGGCGTTTGCCAGCTGCCGCCCAGGGCCCGGAACAGATTGATTTGTGCCCGCGCCAGGCGCCCCTGGGCCTCGACGTGGCGAGCGCGGACGCTGATCAGGTCGCGCTCGCTGTCGAGCACCTCGAGGGCATCGACGGTGCCGGCGCGGTAGTTGTCCTGGGCCAGGGCAAAGCCGCGCTGGCTGTGCGCCAGGGCCGCATCCAGGGCTTGCGCCCGCTGGCGTTCGCCGTCGTAGCCGGCCAGGGCCTGGCGCACATCCTTGAGCGCGCCCAGGGCCACGCCGCGGTAGTGGGCGATCTGCGCTTGCTGCAGGGCCCGGGCCTTGCTGACCCGGGCGCGGTTGGCCTTGATGTTGGGGAACTCCCAGCTGATCAGCGGGCCGACGGCGAACATCACCGCCTGGCTGTCACCGAGGTTGGACAGGTGATGATCCGAGGACGTCAGCGAGGCGCCGAAGCTGACCTTCGGGTACAGGTCGGCCTTGACGATGTCGACTTCAAGGTCGGCGGCGCGCAGGTCGCGCTCGGCCTTGCGCACATCCGGGCGGCGGGCGAGCAGTTGCCAGCCATCGCCGCCAGGCAACGCTGCTTTCAGGGTCGGGATGCTTCGGCAGCTGGCGGCACCGGCGCTGATTGCCGCAGGCGGCTGGCCACTGAGCACGCTGAGTTCGAACAGCGCCATTTGCCGCCGCGCTTCCAGCATCGGCAGTTGCGCGCGGACCTGCTCGCGCAGCCCGCGCAGGCGCACCGCATCGAGTTCGGTGGCGATCCCGGCCTGGCGCTGGCGGTCACTGAGCTGCACGCTGCGCTCCAGGGTCTGCAGGGATTGTTCGGTTTCCTGCAGGCGCGCGCCGTAAACGCACTGGTCGATGTAAGCGCGGCTGGTCTGGGTCACCACCTGCAAACGCACCAGCTCCATGGCCTCGCGGGAGGCGTCGGCCTGGGCCCGGGCGCGCTCGATGGCAGCCCGCACCTGGCCCCAGACATCGACCTGATAGGCCAGCTCGATGCCCGGGTTGAATTCCCATTGCGACGGCGCATGGCTGTCGGTGGCCTGGGCCAGGGTCTGGTCGTCGGCACTTTTGCCGTAGCTGGCACCGAACTCGACGCTGGTCGAGGGCCAGCGTCTGGCGTCGTACTCGCCGATACCGGCGAGCATGGCCTGCACGTTGGCCTCGGCCTGGGCCAGGTCCTGGTTATGCGCCAGGGCTTGCTGGACCCAGGTGTTGAGCTGCGGGTCCTGGTACAGCTCCCACCAGCGCTCGGGCAAGGCCTGCTGGCTGACGCCGGCGGGCAGGCTGGCCAGTGGATCGGCTTGCAGTGCCAATGGCGCCGGGGTCGTTACGGATTGGCTGCTGCAAGCGCAGAGCACAGTCAGGAGGCTGGTGGCGGCGAGAAGCCGGGCGGGGAACGGCGGGGATCGAAGTGCACGCATCACGAAAGTCACATCTAGGGTCGTGATGCCAGATTAACGAGGGGAGGGCAGCGCTTCTGCCGCGAGCGGGACAACCATGGCCGTGACCGGGACAACCTGGCCCGGCAGCGAGGAGGGCGTGGCCGCCATCCTCGCTGCGGGTCTCAGTGGCTGCGCGTGGCGCTGCCTTCCAGGGCGCTGACCTGCCAGTCGCGTGGGGTGTAGCCGAGGATGCGCTTGAACATCGCGGCAAAGGCGCTGGCACTCTGGTAGCCGTGTTCGAGCGCCACGTGCAGGATCGGCATGCCACCGGCCAGGCGCTGCTGGCTGAGAATCATGCGCGTGCGGGTGCGCCATTCACCGTAGGACATCCCCACCTCGCGCTGGAACAATCGCGCCACGGTGCGCGCACTCATGTTCAACTGCGCGCCGCATTGCTCCAGGGTGAGGTCTTGCGCAGGGTCTTCGAGAAAGCGCTCGCACCAGGCCCGCAGGCGTGGATGCTGCGGCACCGGCACATGCGCCTCGATGCGTTCAGCCGCCTCCAGCTCGCGGTGAATCAGCGCGCGCACATGCTCGCCCAACGACTCGTCGCGCTGCTCCTGCATGCGTGATGAGGCCAGGATCAGCTCGCGCAGCAGCCCCGAGACCACGATCACCTGACAGCGGTCGACGTGGGCGCTGAGCAACAAGGTGCGCATGCTCACTTCGCCGCTCATGCGCACCTCGTGGCTGACCCCTGCCGGCACCCAGAGGGCGTGCCCGCAGGGGATCACCCAGTTGCCTTCGTCGCTGCACACGCGCATGACCCCGCTGGTGGCGTAGATCAACTGGTCCTCGGCATGGCAGTGGCTGCCCACGACCTCGCCATGTTCATAGTCCATCGCTAATGGTTCCATGCCTTTCTCCTCAGGCAGAAACGCTGGCGGCGTGCAGGGGTTTGAGCAGGCCCTGGCGGGTGGCCCGCGACACGGCACCGACCACGGCCTTGAGCGATGCCTGGAGGATGCTGTTGTCTTTGCCGACGCCGAATAGCAGCTGGCTGTTGACGCGGATTTCGACATAGGCGATGGCTTCGGCCTGGGCACCGTCACGAATGGCGTGCTCGTGATAGTCGGCGATATCGAAGTTCAGGCCTTGCTGGGCGAAGGCATTGACCAGCGCCGCCAACGGCCCGTTGCCTTCGCCGCTGAGCGCCAGGCGCGCGCCGGCGATGTCCAACTGGGCATCGAGGTAGGTGCAGCTGTCTTCGCTGGCAAGCCGAGGTTGCTGCAGGGTGTAGGGCTTGCCTTGCTCAAGGTAGTTGTCGGTGAAGCACGACAGGATCATGTCGCTGGTGATCTCCTGGCCGGCCTCGTCGGCCACTTGTTGCACCAGGCCACTGAACTCCATCTGCAGGCGCCGCGGCAGGACAATGCCGTGTTGCTCGAGCAGATAGGCGACGCCGCCTTTGCCGGACTGGCTGTTGACCCGGATCACTGCCTCGTAGCTGCGGCCCATGTCGGCCGGATCGATCGGCAGGTAAGGGATCTGCCAGTAGCCCTCGGGGTTGTTGCGCCGGTGGGCGAAGCCTTTCTTGATGGCGTCCTGGTGCGAGCCGGAAAACGCCGTGAACACCAGTTCGCCGGCATACGGGTGGCGCGGGTGGGTCGGCAACTGGTTGCAGAACTCGACTTCGCGCTGCACGTGGATGATGTCCGAGAAGTCCAGCTGCGGGCTGATACCGCTGGTGTAGAGGTTCATTGCCAGGGTCAGGATATCGACGTTGCCGGTGCGCTCACCGTTGCCGAACAAGGTGCCCTCGACCCGCTCGGCGCCCGCCAGGCAGGCCTGCTCGGCGGTCGACACGCCGGTACCGCGATCATTGTGTGGGTGCACGCTGATGACCACGCTGTCGCGGCAGCTCAAGTGGCGGCAGAACCACTCGATCTGGTCGGCGAAGACGTTGGCGGTCGAGACCTCGACGGTGGTCGGCAGGTTGAGGATCATCTTGTTGCTTGGCGAGGGCTGGAACACCTCGGTCACCGCCTCGCAGATCTCCAGGGCGAAATCCAGCTCGGTAAAGCAGAAGGTCTCGGGCGAGTACTGGTAGGTCCACTGGGTTTGCGGGTTGGCCTGCATGTGGGCCTTGATCTCGCGGGTGGCCTGGGTGGCGATCTCGATGCAGCCGGCGCGGTCGACCCCGAACACCACCTCGCGAAACACCGGTGCGGTGGCGTTGTAGACGTGGACAATCGCCCGGGGCACGCCCTTGAGGGCTTCGAAGGTGCGCTCGATCAGGTGGCTGCGGGCCTGGGTCATCACCTGGATGGTAACGTCGTCAGGAATCGCGCCGCTCTCGACCAGCTCGCGCACGTAATCGAAGTCGGTTTGCGAGGCCGCCGGGAAACCCACCTCGATCTGCTTGAAGCCGACCTTGACCAGCAGGTCGAAGAAGCGCCGCTTGCGCTCGGCGTTCATCGGTTCGATCAGCGCCTGGTTACCGTCGCGCATGTCCACACTGCACCAGGTCGGGGCGACCTGCTGGACCCGGTTCGGCCACTGGCGGTCCGGCAGGTCGACGGTGGTGAAGTGACGGTACTTGGTAGAAGGATCCTTCAACATCATGGCGGCGTTCTCCTGTGCCTACGGTTTTGCGCAGCGCCGGTTGCCCGCAAGCAACCGATGCCAATCGCAGATGGGATCCAATTCTAGCGCTGTTACATCTAGAAATAATTGCTAATTTTGCCAGTGACTGGTGAAGAAGCCTTTGATGATCGCCTGAAAGTTGCAGTTATTGGTGATTTATTGCGCTGAAGGATTTTTATGAGCATATCCTCACCATTTGAGCGCCTGCCTGCGACGCTCAGCCGCAAATTGCACCTGGCCTCAGCCGGCACCTAGTGGCGGGTTTCGACTGATCTATAAAAATTGCTAACAAGTCATTGCAGTCCAGCCCTGTTTATCAGCGACTTTCAATCAAACATCATGCTGACACCCCACACAGAGGTGCTCAGCATGACCCTTGACCTGCAGTTCGATCACCTGGCCTTCACCACCGCCGCCGACGGCGAGCTTAAGGCTGCGCTGCAAACCCTGCTGGGCGTCGAGCCCGGGCCGAGGCCGGCGTTTCCATTTCCCGGGCAATGGCTGTACCAGGGCGACCAGGCCCTGGTGCACCTGATCCAGGGGCCGCACACCGAGCTCAGCCATCTGGCCCTGCGTACCCGGCAGCCGGCGTCGGCAGTGCTCGAACGCGTCCGCGCCAGTGGCCTGGCCTACCAGGTCGCGCTGGTACCGGAGCAACGCATCTGCCAACTGTTTGTCAGCCTGCCCGGCGGCCTGGTCCTGGAACTGGACTGCCCGCTCGATCGCGACGACCTCGGCATTACCCACGACTACCAGCAGTGCGACCACGCACCTGTCTGACTTCAGGAGAGCCACACGCATGTCTACTTCAGCTTCGTTGTTCACACCCTTTGAACTGGGCCCACTGCAGTTGCCCAACCGTATCGTCATGGCGCCGATGACCCGCTCGCGCAGCAGCCAGCCCGGTGATGTGCCCAACGCCATGATGGCGGCCTATTACGCCCAGCGCGCCAGTGCCGGCCTGATCATCAGTGAAGCCACGCAGATCAGCCCGCAGGGCAAGGGTTACAGCTTTACCCCCGGCATCTACAGTGCCGGGCAAATAGCCGGCTGGCGTCAGGTGACCGACGCCGTGCATGGCCAAGGCGGGCGGATTTTCCTGCAGCTGTGGCATGTCGGGCGCATGTCCCATGCGAGCTTCCATGCCGATGGCCAGCCGGTTGCGCCGTCAGCGCTGCGTGCCGATGCCCAGGTGTGGGTGGTGGGCGATGATGGCGTCGGGCGCATGGTCGAGGTCAGCGCGCCTCGGGCCCTGAGCCAGGCAGACATTCAAGCGGTGATCGAGGATTATCGGCTTGCCGCCCGGCATGCCCGCGAGGCGGGTTTTGATGGCGTCGAGATTCACGCGGGCAACGGTTACCTGATCGACCAGTTCTTGCGCACCACCTCCAACCTGCGCAATGACGCCTACGGCGGCAGCCGCGAAAACCGTATCCGCTTTCTGCTGGAAGTGGCCGCGGCGGTGGCCGACGAAATCGGTGCGCAGCGCACCGGTGTGCGCCTGGCGCCCTACATCACCGCCCGCGGCATGGACTGCACGGACGTCATCCCGACCATCCTCCAGGCCGCCAAGGCCCTGGGCGCCCAAGGCATTGCCTACCTGCACCTGGCCGAAGCCGACTGGGACGATGCCCCGCAGATCCCCGAGCCGTTCCGCCATGAGCTGCGCCAGGTGTTTGCCGGCGCCATCATCGTTGCCGGGCGCTACGACGAGGATCGTGCGCAGGCCTTGCTCGAGGCCGGGCTGGTCGACCTGATTGCCTTCGGCCGGCCCTTTGTCGCCAACCCGGACTTGCCGGCGCGGCTGGCAAACGGCTGGCCGATGGCGCAATTCGATGGCAGCCGCTTGTTTGGCGGAGATGAGCTGGGCTACAGCGACTATCCAGCCTTTATGACAGGCAAGTGAAGTGGCTGGGTTCCTGGGCTGCAAGCATCAGCTCCAGCGGTACCGGGACTACCCCGTCAAGGCCGGCGGGGGCCTGCAAGCCCACCACCAGCAGCGCCGGGCGCTCGCTCGGTTCGCTCGTGCCGGCGGCCACGGCGTTGATCATTCTGGCGTGGTTGGCTGCAATTTCAGTGAGGGTAGACACGTAACTTCTCCGGTGACCGAGCAAGGCGATTGCTGGCGTCCATAAGCGTTGGGGGGCTGGCCGTCGCGTCAGTATTACGTCACTGCCCGACGGTGATTGCCAGCCTCTGCAATCCGCAGGCCAAGCCTTGTCAAAAAATGGACAGGCCTGGCCGGTTTGCGATGGACGGAGTCACCTCGGGCTGTGCTAGGGCTCCTGACCCTGGCGCAAGCGCGTGCTGATCAGCGCCGCCAGCACCAGCAGCGCGGCGATCAGCCACAGGCCGTTGCGGGTATTGCCGGTGGTCTGTTCGATCAGGCCCATCACCGATGGCCCGACAAAACCGCCGAGCAACCCGCAGGTGGTGACGAAGGCCAGGCCCGCCGCCAGGGCATTGCCGCTGAGGCGGCTGGAGGGGAAGACGAAGATGATCGACTGCACCACGAACAGCATCAGCGCGGTCAGCGAGAAACCGATCAGGCCGATGAACGAGTTCGACAACGACGCCAGCAGCAAGCCGGCGGCCATGGTCAGCAAACCGAAGAACAGCAGGGTGCGGCAGCGCCCCGGCGAAGTGGCCAGGCGCGGCAGGGTGGCGGCGCCGATGGCGGCGGCAATCCACGGCACCGAGGTCAGCAGGCCGATCTGCAACGGGGTCAGGGCGGCGTAGGTGCCAATGATGCCCGGCAGGAAGAAGATCACTGTATAGATGGTGATCTGGTGCACGAAGTACACCGCGATCGCCAGCCAGATCTGTTTGTCGGCGAACATCTGGCTGAGCCGGCTCTGTTGCGGCGCCGAGGCTTTTTCGGCGTTCAGGCGCTGCTCGATGTCGCGGGCATCGGCCGCCGACAGCCAGGGCGCGGAGGCCGGGCCGTCCGGCAGTTTCTTCCACACCACATAGGCCAGAGCTACCGCCGGCAGGCCTTCGATGACGAACAACCACTGCCAGCCGTGCCAGCCCAGCAGGCCATCGAGTTCGAGCAAGGCGCCGCCCAGCGGACCGCTGAGAATATTCGCCAGGCACACCCCGAGCAGAAAATAGCCGGTAGCCCGCGCCCGTTGCTCGCGGTCGAACCAGTAGGTCAGGTAGAGCATCACCCCGGGGAACAACCCGGCCTCGGCCACGCCCAGCAGCAGGCGCATGATGTAGAACGAGGTTTCGCCCTGGACGAAGGCCATGCCCGCCGACAGCAGGCCCCAGGTGATCATGATGCGGGTGATCCAGAAACGCGCGCCGACCCGGTGCATGATCAGGTTGCTCGGCACTTCGGCCAGCGCGTAGGTCAGGAAGAACAGCCCGGCACCCAGGCCATAGGCTGCGGCCGAAAGGCCCAGGTCGATGCCCATGCTGGCCTTGGCCAGGGCAATGTTGGTGCGGTCCAGAAAACTCATCACATAGACCACGATCAGCAGCGGCATCAGCTTGCGCAGCAGCAGACGGTTCAGGCGCTGGTCGTCGGCGACGGCAGGCGCGGCGGCCGCTGTCGCGTTAGTGAGGATTGTCATTGTTTTTTCCCCGTTCAAATGTGCGTACTGCGCGCCGCACGTGTTGCGGCGCGCAGGCTCAGGTCAGTCACGGTTGATGTCCAGCCACACGGCGCCATCGGGATACTGGTAGCGCTCCAGGGTTTGCGCGTGCATTTCGATGCTGTAGCCAGGGCGTTGCGGCGGCATGTAGCGACCGCGGCGGATCACCACCGGGTCGATGAAGTGTTCGTGCAGGTGGTCGACGTACTCCAGCACGCGGTTGTGCAACGAGGCCGAGACGGCGATGTAGTCGAACAGGGCGATGTTCTGCACATATTCGCACAGGCCGACGCCGCCGCCATGGGGGCACACCGGCACATCGTACTTGGCCGCCATCAGCAGCACGATCAGCACCTCGTTGAGGCCACCCAGGCGTGCGGCATCGAGCTGGCAGAAATCCAGCGCGCCGGCCTGGAACATCTGCTTGAACATCACCCGGTTATGGCAGTGTTCGCCGGTGGCGACGCCGATCGGCGCAATGCGCTGGCGGATTGCGGCGTGGCCGAGAATATCGTCGGGGCTGGTTGGCTCTTCGATCCACAGCGGCTCGAAAACTGCCAGGCGGCGCATGTTGGCCACCGACTCATCGACACTCCAGACCTGGTTGGCGTCCATCATCAGCGTGCGCTCCCAGCCCATTTCGTCGCGCAGGATGCTGGCGCGGCGCATGTCGTCTTCAAGGTTGGCGCCGATTTTCTGCTTGATGTGGGTCCAGCCGTCAGCGATAGCCTCGCGGGTCAGCTGGCGCATTTTCTCTTCGCTGTAGCCGAGCCAGCCGGGCGCGGTGGTGTAGCCGGGGTAGCCTTCGCGCAGCATCTGCGCCTCGCGCTCGGCCTTGCCTGGCACCTGACGGCGCAGCAGGGCGATGGCTTCTTCGGGGGTGAGCACGTCGGTGACGTAGCTGAAGTCCAGGCAGCCCACCAGCTGCTCGGGGCTCATGTCGGCGAGCAGTTTCCACACCGGCTTGCCTTCGTGCTTGGCCCACAGGTCCCAGACCGCATTGACGATGGCGGCGGTGGCCAGGTGGATCACGCCTTTTTCCGGGCCGAGCCAGCGCAGCTGGCTGTCGCCTGCGGTAAAGCGGTGCCAGAAGCCGCCCATGTCGGCGGTGATGTCTTCAAGGGTCAGGCCGACAATCAGCGGCGCCAGCGATTGCACGGCGGCGGCGCAGATCTCGTTGCCGCGCCCGATAGTGAAGGTCAGGCCATGACCTTCGAGGCTGTCGGCATCGGTGTGCAGCACGACATAGGAAGCCGAATAGTCCGGGGCGCTGTTCATCGCGTCGGAGCCGTCCAGCGACAGCGAAGTAGGGAAGCGGATGTCGCGAACACTCAAGTGGGTAATACGTATGCTCATGGCGGGCTCTTGTTCTGGGGTGGCACAGGGAGGCCTGACTGTAGGTTGTCGAGCGATACAGGCATAATCGCCAATTCCTAAGTAGGGATACCGGATTTGATATGCCTCCTAAACCCGACGTCGCGCTACCGACCCCTGCCAGCCTGGGGGCGCTGAAGATCTCCAGCCGGCAGATCACCTTGCTCAACGCCCTGGGCGAGTTCGGCAATTTGCGCCGCGCCGCGGCGGCGATGCACACCACGCAACCCGCGGCCAGCCTGTTGCTGCAGCAACTGGAAGAGCGCCTCGGCGTGCGCCTGTTCGAGCGTTTGCCCCGGGGCATGCAGCCGACCCTGTATGGCGAGGTGATGATCCGCTACGCCCAGGGCGCCCTGCACGAATTCGAGCACGCCCAGGCGCAGATCGCTGAACTGGCCCGCGGCGCCTGCGGCCTGGTGCGGGTCGGTAGTGTCATGGGCCCGGTGCCGGGGCTGCTGACCCAGGCGGTGCTGGCCTACAAGCGCGAGCACCCCAAGGTGCGTATTTCGCTGGAGGTCGGTACCAGCGACACCTTGCTGCCGTCGCTGCTGCGCGGCGATTTCGACCTGGTGGTCGGGCGCCTGCCGGATCAGAGCGACAGTCACGAGCTGAACATCGAACTGTTCGACAGCGACGAGCAGATGCGCGTGGTCGCCCGTGCCGGGCATCCGCTGGCCAGCGCCGCACGCCTTGCGCTGGCCGACCTGGCCGAGCTGACCTGGATCCTCCACCCGATCGGCAGCCCCATGCGCCGGCGGGTCGAGAACGCTCTGCAGGCAGCCGGCATGGTGCAGTCGCTGGACATCGTCGAGACCGCCTCGATCCTCGCCACCACGGCGATGCTTGAGGCCTCGGACATGATTGCAGTGGTGCCCAACGACGTCGCCGAGCATTATGCCCGTTACGCCATGGTTGCCATTCTGCCGGTGGAACTGCCGATCTCGATGGTCAACCTGGGGTTGCTGACCTTGCGTTCGCGGCCGCGCTCGGTGGCCCTGGAAACCCTGTTGCACTACCTGCGGGCGCAGTAGCCCTGCGTATTCATCGGCAAGAGGCAGTTCGTTGATGGCTTCAGACATTACCCACGCCAGTTTCTGCAACTGGATCCGCTTCAAGCACCTGGTGCTGATCGACACCCTGGCGCGCACGCGCAACATGCACGCCACCGCCACGCGCATGAACCTCAGCCAGCCGGCCTTGAGCAAGATGCTGCGCGACCTTGAAGAGCAGTTCGGCTTTGCCCTGTTCGAGCGCCTGCCGCGCAGCATGCCGCCCACCGAACTCGGTGAGTACGTGGTGCGTTATGCGCAAGGGGCGCTGGCCGAGTCGCAGCAGTTCGTCGACCAGGTCAACCGCCTGCGCAAGGGCGGCCATGGCTTTATTCGCGTCGGCGGGATTTTTGCCGCAACGCCCCTGGTGCTGCCCCAGGCGATTGCCGCGATCAAGGCGCGCAGCCCGCTGCTGTCGATCGAAGTGGTCGAGCAATCCAGCGACCATCTGCTGGCCATGCTTGAGCAGAACAAGCTCGACCTGATGATCGGCCGCTTCACCGAGGAGCGCTTCAGCCAGCTGTTCGACTTCCAGGCCCTGGAGCCGGAACCCTTCAGCCTGGTGGTCAACAAGGATCACCCGCTCAACCAGCCGGGCAGTGCCTCGCTGCAGGCACTGGGCGACTGGCCGTGGGTGCTGTACCCGGTCGGCACACCGCTGCGCGAGCGCCTGGAGCAGGCCTTCAGGGCGGTCGGCATCGCCACCCCGGCTGACAGCGTCGATACCATCTCGATGCCGATGTTCCTGCATTTGCTCGAGTCCGGGCCGATGATCGCCATGTTGCCGCGCTCGATGGTCGCTGCGCAGTTGAGCAGCGGCCAGTTCTGCGAGCTGCAGTCGCCGTTGCAACTGGCGCCGCTGGAGTACGGGGTGATCACCCGCAAGGACGAACCCTTGAGCGCCTCGGCGCAGGCGTTTGTCGAGCTGTTGCTGGAGTTCGCCCGCCAGCGACGGGCAGAGCAGGGCAGTGCTGGCGATTGATAAAAGCGGCTGACTGACAGCTTGCGATAACCCTGGGTTATCGCTTGATCGGATCATCTCATTGGGAATGTTGCGCCCGGCTCCTTAGAGTTATCGCAGATTCGCCCGGCACAGCACGGGCGGCGCCATAACAAGAAGCCGGCCGCATCCGCCCTGAGAGGTCCCATGCAACTGATTGCCAGCACCCGCAGCGGCGACCCTGCCGTTATCCGCTTGAACCCCCTGGACAATGTACTGATTGCCCGCCAGCCCCTGGTTGAAGGCCAGCACCTGGACGCCGAAGCCATCACCGTGCGCCAGGCGGTCCCGTCCGGGCATAAAGTCGCCACCGAGCGCGTGGAGCAAGGCCAGCCGCTGCGCCGCTACGGGCAGATCATCGGTTTTGCCTCGCAAGTGATCGAGGCCGGCGAGCATGTGCACGTGCACAACGTCGAGATGGGCGATTTTGCCCGCGACTATGCCTTCGGCGTCGATGCCAGGCCAACGCCTGCCAGCGAGGCGCAGTTCCAGGGCATCGTGCGTGCCGACGGCCGGGTCGCGACCCGCAACTACATTGGCATTCTGACTTCGGTGAACTGCTCGGCCACCGTCGCCCGCGCCGTGGCCGACCACTTTCGCCGCGACATCCACCCCGAGGCGCTGGCCGCCTACCCGAACATCGACGGCGTGGTCGCTTTGACCCACGGCGCCGGTTGCGCGGTAGACCCCAGCGGCGAAGCCCTGGGCCTGCTGCGCCGGACCCTGGGCGGCTACGCTATCCACCCCAACTTTGCCGCCGTGCTGATCATCGGCCTGGGCTGCGAGACCAACCAGATCGAAAGCCTGCTGCAAACCCAGCAGCTGCAAACCGGTGATCAGCTGCGCGCCTTTACCATCCAGGGCATTGGCGGTACCTCGAAGACCATCGCTGCCGGCATCGCGCAGGTCGAGGCGCTGCTGGCCGAGGCCAACCGGGTCAAGCGTGAGCCGGTCAGCGCCCGCCATCTGGTAGTCGGCCTGCAATGCGGCGGCTCCGACGGCTACTCGGGGATCACCGCCAACCCGGCCCTGGGCAATGCCGTTGACCGCCTGGTGGCAGCCGGCGGCACCGCAATCCTTTCGGAAACCCCGGAGATCTACGGCGCCGAGCACTTGCTCACGCGCCGCGCGGTCAGCCGTGAAGTGGGCGAGAAACTCATCGCCCGCATCCATTGGTGGGAAGACTACTGCCAGCGCATGAACGCCGCGCTGAACAACAACCCCTCGGCCGGCAACAAGGCCGGTGGCCTGACCACGATTCTGGAGAAATCCCTCGGTGCAGTGGCCAAGGCCGGCTCCAGCAACCTGGTGGACGTCTACCAGTACGCCGAAGCGGTGCGCGCCAAAGGCCTGGTGTTCATGGACACCCCGGGCTACGACCCGGTTTCGGCCACCGGCCAGGTCGCCGGCGGCGCCAACCTGATTGCCTTTACCACCGGCCGCGGTTCGGCCTACGGCTGCGCGCCGGCGCCGTCGATCAAGCTGGCCACCAACAACCGGGTGTTCGAGCACCAGCTTGAAGACATGGATGTGAACTGCGGCGGCATCGCCGACGGCAGCACCAGCATCGAAGAACGCGGCGCCTACATCTTCGAGCAGATGCTGCGCATCGCCTCCGGTGAGCGCAGCAAGAGTGAACAGCACGGCTACGGGCAGAACGAATTCGTGCCCTGGCAGATCGGTGCCGTGACCTGATTGACAGCCCTGCAACCTTCTTGACGAGGCGACATGCACATGAGCTTTAGCGGATACAACTTCATTGGCGGCCAGCGCAGTGCCCTGGGCGACACCCTGGTCTACAGCGTCGATGCCCACACCGGCGAGCGCCTGCCGGGCGCCTTTCACCAGGCCAGCCTGGACGAAGTCGACAATGCCGTGGATGCGGCCAGCGCCGCGTTCCCGGCCTATCGCAAACTCTCGGCCGAGCGCCGGGCGCAGTTTCTCGAGGCCATCGCCGACGAGCTCGACGGCCTGGGCGAGGACTTTATCGCCGTGACCTGCCAGGAAACCGCGCTGCCCAGTGCGCGCATTGTCGGTGAGCGCGCACGTACCAGCGGCCAGATGCGCCTGTTTGCCCAGGTGCTGCGCCGGGGCGATTTTTATGGCGCGCGCATCGACCGCGCCTTGCCAGCGCGCACGCCATTGCCGCGCCCGGACCTGCGCCAGTACCGTATTGGTGTCGGCCCGGTGGCGGTGTTCGGTGCCAGCAACTTCCCCCTGGCGTTCTCCACCGCCGGCGGTGATACCGCCGCCGCCCTGGCTGCCGGTTGCCCGGTGGTGTTCAAGGCCCACAGCGGCCACATGGCCACGGCCGAGCGGGTTGCCGAGGCGCTGCTGCGCGCTGCCGAGCGCACGGGCATGCCGGCGGGTGTGTTCAACATGATCTTTGGTGGCGGTGTCGGCGAGGCGCTGGTCAAGCACCCGGGCATCCAGGCCGTGGGCTTTACCGGCTCGCTCAAGGGCGGCCGCGCCCTGTGCGACATGGCCGCCGCGCGGGCGCAGCCGATCCCGGTATTCGCCGAGATGTCGAGCATCAACCCGGTGCTGGTTTTGCCCCAGGCCCTGGCCAGTCGCAGTGCGCAGCTGGCCAAGGACATGAGCGCCTCGGTGGTGCAGGGTTGTGGCCAGTTCTGCACCAACCCGGGCCTGGTGCTGGGCATCCGCTCGCCGGCCTTCAGTGCCTTTATCGAGCAGCTGCGCGGCCATATGGCCGAACAGGCGCCGCAGACCATGCTCAATGCCGGCACCCTGGCAAGCTACGGCAAGGGTATCCAGGCGCTGCTGGCCCACCCGGGGGTAGAAAAACTCAGCGGCCTGGCGCAATCCGGCAAGCAGGCGCAGCCGCAGCTGTTCAAGGCCGATGTCAGCCTGCTGCTGGAGCAGGACGAGCTGTTGCAGGAAGAAGTCTTCGGCCCGTGCACGGTGGTGGTCGAGGTCAATGATCAGGCCCAGCTGTTGCGCGCGGTCAACGCCCTGCATGGCCAGCTGACCGCCACCTTGCTGGCCGACAGCGACGACCTGGCCGCCTTTGGCCAACTGTTCGAGGTGCTCGAAGTCAAGGTCGGGCGGGTGCTGCTCAATGGCTACCCGACCGGCGTCGAGGTCTGCGATGCGATGGTCCATGGCGGCCCGTACCCAGCGACCTCCGATGCCCGCGGCACCTCGGTCGGCACCCTGGCGATCGATCGCTTTCTGCGCCCGGTGTGCTACCAGAACGTGCCCGATGCCTTGCTCCCCGAAGCGCTGCGCGATGCCAATCCGCTGGGTATCCAGCGCCTGGTCGATGGCAAGCCGAGCAACGCGGCCCTGAACTGATCACGGAGCAACAGCGATGAGCGACGCCCGCCGCGTTGATGTGCAAAGCCTCACAGCCTTCGTCGAGCAATTGTTTGAAGCCGCCGGTGCCGATGCCGAGGTCGCCCGGGTGGTCACCCGGGTACTGCTTGAAGGCGAACTGCTGGGCCATCGCACCCATGGCCTGAACCTGGTCAGCCGCTATATCGGCGGCATCCAGGCAGGGCAGGTCAAGGCCCGGGCAGGGCTGCTCGAACAGCTTGCGCACAGCGGTATTTCCAGCCTGTTCGACGGTCATTATCTGCTCGGCCCGTACTGCGTCAGCCGCGCCCTCGACTGCGCGGCCCAGGGCGCAACGGCACAAGGCATCGGCATTGCCGTGGTGCGCCGGGCGGCGCACATCGGTTGCCTGGCGGCCTACCTGCAGCCGTTCACCGAGCGTGGCCTGGTGGCCATGCTGTATTCCAGCGACCCGTCGGTGGCGCTGGTTTGCGCCCACGGCGGTATTGAACCTGTGTACACGCCCAACCCGATTGCCGCCGGCATTCCGACCCGTGGCGAGCCGATCCTGCTCGATGTGAGCATGTCGACCGTGACCCTCGGCCTGGTCGGCCAGTGCCGCGACAGCGGGCAGCGACTGCCGCACCCGGTGTTGCTGGGCAACGACGGGCGTCTGAGCGACAACCCGGAAGATTTTTTCACCACCCCCAGCGGCAGCATCCTGCCCTTGGGCGGCCAGGCTTTCGGCCACAAGGGCTTTGCCCTGGCGCTGCTGGTCGAGGCACTGACCTCGGGGCTGGCGGGCTATGGGCGCAAGGACGCGCCGGATCAGTGGGGCGCCTCGGCAACCGCCGTGGTGATCGATCCGCGCTTTTTTGGCGGGCTTGACGCCTTCACCGCTGAAACCTCGTTTCTCGGCCAGCTGCTGCTCGCCAGCCGCCCGCGCGACCCCGAGCGGCCGGTGCGCCTGCCTGGGCAAGCGGGCTTGAAACGGCGCAAGCAGGCCTTGAGCGAAGGCTTGAGCCTGTCGCCACAGCTGATCGATAACCTCAACCAGCTCGCCGGGCAACTGCAGTGCCCGACACTTTCGCATTAACCGACAACAAGAGCGCTGACATGACAGAGCACGTGAACACCCAAACACCGCTACACCTGAGCAAAGACGCTGCGCTATTCAACACCGGTACCTGGATCGGCCGCGTCTGGCTGGCGCAGCAGGGCCCGGCCGTGGTGCTGGTCAAAGCCGGCGCCGTGCACGATATCAGCGCCCATGTGGCGACCGTCTCGGCCTTGCTCGAAGTAGCTGAGCCGGTGGCCTACCTGCGGTCGCTGCCGTTGGGCGAGGCGCTGATCGAGTTGCCGGCGCTGCTGGCCAACAGCGACCCGAATCATCGCGATCCGGCCTTGCCCTGGCTGCTGGCGCCGATCGACCTGCAGGCGGTCAAGGCCGCCGGCGTGACCTTCGCCGCCAGCCTGCTGGAGCGGGTGGTCGAGGAGCAGGCCAAGGGCGACCCGGCCAAGGCCGACGCGATCAGGGCGACGCTAGCCAGCCGCATCGGCGCCGATCTGTCGCAGATCGTTCCGGGCTCGGCGCAGGCTGAAGCCTTGCGCAAGGTCCTGGTAGAGCAGGGGCTGTGGTCGCAGTACCTGGAAGTGGGCATCGGCCCGGACGCCGAGGTCTTCACCAAGGCCCAGCCGTTGTCGGCGGTCGGCCATGGCGCCGATATCGGCATTCACCCGAAGTCGAGCTGGAACAACCCCGAGCCGGAAGTGGTGCTGGCGGTGTCGAGCAACGGCACGGTGCAGGGCGCCACCCTCGGCAACGACGTCAACCTGCGCGACTTCGAAGGGCGCAGCGCCTTGCTGCTGTCCAAGGCCAAGGACAACAACGCCTCGACCGCACTGGGGCCGCTGCTGCGGCTGTTCGACGAGACCTTCAGCCTTGAGGATGTGCGCAGCGCCGAGGTCGACTTGCGGGTCGAAGGCCTGGACGGCTTTGTGCTCCAGGGCCGCAGCTCGATGCGCCAGATCAGCCGCGACCCGCTCGACCTGGTGCAGCAGACCCTGAACGAAAACCACCAGTACCCCGACGGCCTGGTGCTGTTTCTCGGCACCCTGTTCGCGCCCAAACAGGACCGCGACCAGCCGGGCAACGGCTTTACCCACAAACCCGGCGATGTGGTGACCATCAGCAACGGGCAGCTGGGCAGCCTGTGCAACCGGGTGACCACCAGCGACCTGGCGCCGCAGTGGGATTTCGGCGTGCGCGCGCTGATCGACAGCCTTGCCCGGCGCGGCCTGCTTGATGCCGCTGTGAGCGCCCGCCAGCGCTGATTGAAAGACGTTCCAGGGATGAGTGTGTGACCGCCTGAAGGATCGCCCCGGCGATAAAACCGCTGCAACAATAATAATAAAGGCCATCAGATGAACGCACTGAAGAAGTACCAACGCATCACCGTTGTCTTCCTGCTGTTGATCGGCATCGTCAACTACCTGGACCGTAGCGCGCTGTCGATCGCCAACACCTCGATCCAGAAGGACATGATGATCAGCCCGTCGCAGATGGGCATCCTGCTCTCGGCGTTTTCCATCGCCTATGCCTTCGCCCAGTTGCCCATGGGCCTGATCATCGACCGCCTGGGCAGCAAGATCGCCCTTGGCGCCTCGTTGCTGGCCTGGTCGGTGGCGCAATCGGCGTTCGGCATGGTCAACAGTTTTGCCGGCTTCATGGGCTTGCGCGTGCTGCTGGGGATTGGCGAGGCGCCGATGTTCCCCTCGGCAGCCAAGGCGCTGTCGGAGTGGTTCGATGCCAACGAGCGCGGCACGCCTACCGGCATCGTCTGGTCCTCGACCTGCCTGGGCCCGTGCCTGGCGCCGCCGTTGCTGACGCTGTTCATGGTCAACTTCGGCTGGCGCGGCATGTTCATCATCACCGGCGTGCTTGGCATCGTCCTGGCCCTGTGCTGGCTGAGCTTCTTCAAGAGCAAGGCGCAGTACCTGGCCGAACTAGCCGCGCAAGGCAAGCCGTTGCCAGGTGAGTACCAGGCGCCACAGGCAACGGCAGAGCCCAAGGCTTCGTACTTTGCCGGCTGGCTCGACCTGTTCAGGCACCGCAGTACCTGGGGCGCGATCCTCGGTTTCATGGGGGTGATCTACATGCTCTGGCTGCACCTGACCTGGCTGCCCGGTTATTTTGAGCGCGAGCATGGCCTGAACCTGTACAAAACCGCCTGGGTGGTGTCGCTGGCCTATGGTTTCGGCGCTGTCGGCACCATCGTCGCCGGGCGCTTCTGCGACCTGCTGGTGCGCCGCGGCCTGAGCATCCTGGCCAGTCGCAAGTTCAGCGTGATCACCGGCCTGGTGCTGGCCGCGCTGTTCACCTTGCCGCTGTCGTATGTCAGCGGCTTGACCGCGTGCATCGTCCTGCTGTGCCTGGCGCTGTTCAGCATCAACATGGCCAGTGCCACGGCCTGGATGATCGTCAACACCATCGTCGACAGCCGCCGGGTGGCCTCGTTCGGCTCGATCCAGAACTTTGGCGGCTACATCGCAGGCTCCGTCGCGCCGATTGTCACCGGCTTCAGCATCCAGTACTCGGGCTCGTTCAACACCGCGTTCATGATCAGTGCGATCGTCGCGCTGTGTTCGGCGCTGGCGTATTTCCTGTTGCTCAAGGCGCCGATTGGCAACGCACAAGCCGCGCCTGAGCGGGTGGTGGGCGTGACGCAATAAGGGGCAGGGTGCAGGGGGCGATGATTGATCACGCCGCCCTGCGACTGTTACTGCACCGGGTTGATGAACGGCCCACCGGTGACCTGGACGAACAGCTTGCGAAACTCTTCGTTCTCAGGGGTAAGGATCAGTGCCTGACGCAGGAACTCCACGCCCTCGCGGGCATTGTCCAGCTGGCAATTGAGGGCGAAGGCCAGGTACAGGTTCTGGGCGTTGAAGAAATCGTACGACAGCGCGACCTTCACCAGGTGCAGCGCACCGTTCAGGTCCTGGGCCTGAAAGCGTGCGTTGAACTCCTGGTTGAACTGACTGGCGTCGCTGGCGCTCAAGGCCGACAGCCCGGGTTGCTTGCGCAACACCACGGTGTGGCCATTGCCGACTTTCGAATCGGTCTCTTCGATGGTTTCGATCAGCCAGTGCCCCAGGCCTACCGAGTTGATCATGTTGATCGCCCGCAGCATGCTCTGTAGCGAGAACACATGGTAGTGCCCGCGCCAGTTGTATTCAGGCATCACGCTCATGTCGACGCGTTTTTCGAACGCATCGATCATCGACTCCAGGGTGGTCAGGGCGCGTACCCGGTCATTGGGGTCGGCGTTTCTTTTCGGGAAGATGCAAAAGAACACGCCATCGTCCTTGATCACCCGCGCGGCCTCGACATAGGCGGCAAACAGGTTGGGCACGTGTTCGATGACGTGCGAGCTGATCAGGTAGTCGAAGGTTTGATCGGCGAACGGTATGTCGGTGAAATCGCCCAGGGCGTCGATCCGGGCAGGCGGGACCTGGTAGTTGGCCTGTTCGTTCTTGTAGAGGTTGAAGTCTTGCAAGTCCAGCGGGTACAGAAACGACTCACCGTCACAGGGGCCCAGATTGAGGCAGTCTGGCAAGTAAAAAGCGTTATGGCTGGCAGCGCCAATCTCCAGACCGGCACCCTGGCAATACTTGTTGGCCAACGCCATACCCATCTCGTTCATATCGAATCCTGTCTGCCCCTGAAAATAGATGTCAGGCCGAGTATACGGCCTGACACAGTGGTTATCGGCAGGGGCGGCAGATTGTTGAGGGCGCCAGGGATTAAAGAAACTTGATCGAGTAATTGACGATCAAGCGGTTCTCATCGATGTCGTAGTTGCTGAAGTCCCGGCGCAGGGTCGAATTGCGCCAGCGCAGCGACAGGTCCTTGAGCGGGCCGCTCTGGAACACGTAGCCCAGCTCCGTCTCGCGGCCCCATTCCTTGCCGTTGCTGGTGGCGCTGGTGTGCACATGATCACCCGACAGGTAGCGGTTCATCAGGGTCAGGCCCGGCACGCCGAGGGCAACGAAGTCATAGTCGTGGCGCAACTGCCAGGAGCGCTCGCGGGCATTGTCGTAGCTTGAGTTGTAGGTGTCGTTGGCCAGCGGGTAGCCGGCGGTGCCGTTGACCCGCATCCAGCCGGTCTCGCCATACACCCGCTGCAGGCCGAGGGAGAAGGTGTGTGCGCCGGTTTTGGCAGACAGCATCAGCGTTGCGGTTTTGTTGTCCAGCTGGCCTGCCTTGGCCGCGCCGTCTTCATCGCCCAGAAACAGGCCAAGGTTGGCGCCCAGCTTCCAGCTACCCACAGCCTGGCTATGAATCAGGTTCAAGTACTGCTGCTGGTAGATGTCCTCGAGCTGGGCATACCACAGGCCCACCTGGGTTGCCTTGTCGTTGAACAGGTACTCGCCGCCGGCAAAGTTGAAACGGTCCGAGGTGGCGTCGGGCCGGCCGGTCATGAACATGCGCTCCATGCTGGCGTCGTTGCGCGGGCTGTTGCCGCGAAACTGGCCGGTATAAAGGGTCAGGTTGTCGATTTCCCGTGAAGTCAGCTGGGCGCCGCGAAAGGTCTGTGGCAGCGAGCGGCCATCGTCCGAGCGCAAGATCGGCAACAGCGAAACCCATTCACCGACTTTCAGTTCCGTCTTCGAATAGCGGGCCTTGAGCGCAACCCCCAGGCGGCCAAAGTCGTCGGCCGGGCGGCCGTCATCGTGCACTGGAAGCAGTTGCGTACCGGCCGTGCCGCGACCGCCATCGAGCTT
This sequence comes from Pseudomonas sp. SORT22, assembly GCF_018417635.1. Lineage (NCBI taxonomy): Bacteria > Pseudomonadati > Pseudomonadota > Gammaproteobacteria > Pseudomonadales > Pseudomonadaceae > Pseudomonas > Pseudomonas sp. SORT22. The sequence goes on along the minus strand of NZ_CP071007.1, from coordinate 3,171,666 downwards.
GACCGAGTACAGCCCCAGCAGGTCGACGCCAAAGCCTAGCGTACCCTGGGTGAAGCCCGAACGCAGGTCGAAGATGAAGCTTTGCGTCCATTCCTCGGCCTTGCCCTGGGGGTAGGCCGGGTTTACGAAGTTGCGGTTGTGGTAGAAGTTTCGCAGGTTCAGCGACGCCGTGGTGTCGTCGACCAGGCCGGCTGCCGAGGCGCCAAGCGAGGCTGTCGAGCAGATCAACAGTGACGCAAGGTTTGCGGTTTTGGTGCGTGCAAGGATCTTCATTATTGTTATTTCCTTTCTAGTGAGCGCAGCAAGCCCTCGCAGCGCAAAGGCCGCGAAAAATGGCGGTTACAGGAGGGAGTGGGGGTCAGGCGCCGATCAGGGCAACCAGGGCGGGCACGGTGAGCACGGCGGTGTAGTAGCCCATGAACTGCACGCCGATGTTGAAGCCCAGAAAGCGCGAGAGAAATCCGCCCAGCAGGCCAATGGTGACGATCACCAGCAAACCGAGCAGGCCGCCTTCCCAGATGCCGATCACCAGGATCAGGCCGACAAAGGTCGCGATCACCGCCTCATGGCTGATTTTGCGCGACACGTAGGAGGCTGCCCGGTGCGCGTAGTTCATGGTGAAGGGGTAGGCGATCAGGATGGCGACGATCACCGCCAGCATGCCGTAGCCGAGAAACTCCCAGGTGCTGAGCAGCGAGTGCAGGTTGTTGACCTGGCCGCTGGCGGCATCGACGCTAAAGCGCGGTGGTGCATTGAACAGCGGCGCAGCCGGGCCGGCGGCGACCGGGCTCAGCGGCAGGCCGAAAGCGATCAGCGGAATCAGCGCTTCGGCGATGTAGGTGGACTCGGTGACGCCGTTGCGCGCAGTGATCACTGTGGTCAGGCGATGGTAGACGTGCTTGACCCGCGAACCGACCGCCTCGCCGAGAATCACGGTCATGGCCACCGGGCTGAACACGAAGGTGGCGCTGGAGACCACCGCAGTAACGGCCGTCCACAGGCTTTGCTTGCTGTCGAGCACGCGCAGTGGGTTGGGAAAGAAACCGCCCCAGCTTTTTACGTCAGGCGACAACGAGAAGGTGCGCGGCTGCTGGCGACGCATGCTGGCGCGCTCGGCCGGCGCCAGCAGAGAGAACAGCGCGGCGATCAACGGGCCGATGGCAATGCCGAGGAAGTAGCTGACGCTGAGCTTGACCCCATGCTGCGCGGTCAGGGTCTGCAGGCCGATAATCACCATGACGAACGGGATCAGGGTCAACACCGCTGCCAGGCGGCCTTTGGAGAACCAGGCGATGGCCACCGCCGCCAACAGGAATACCCACGGCGCGGCATGCTTGATCATGTCGCCGAACGGCGCCAGCATTACCGCGAACAACACCGCCATGGGCACGGCGATCAGGGCGGCAATCACCGCGCCGGAAATCATCTTGCGCAGGGCAATGTGCGGAACCCCGAGGTTGCGCAAAAAGTTCGCTTCGCGCATCAACGGCGTGGCCATGGTGTCGCCCGGGATGCCGAGCAAGGCGGTCGGCACCGCATGGGTCATGTGCTTGGCCACGGCGCCGGCCAGAAAGAAGGTCAGCACGCCGGGGGCGGGTACACCCAGCAGTACCACCAACAGCGTCAGCGGCGCGAGGGTGGTGGTTTCATCGCTGCCGGAGATCAGGCCGATACCGGCAAAGATCACCGCGCCAAGAACCCCCATGCCCAGGGCGATCAGAAACTGATCCATCAACAGGGCAATCATGAGCGGCCTCCGGCGGCGCTGGCTGCGCGGACCACCACGGCAGGTGTCACGTCAGGGTTGTCCGGGGGTGAGCGCAGGCCTTTTTCGTAGTCGGCGAACAGGTCGTACAGATCCATCTCGCGCAGTTCGGCAATCGTCGCCGCAGGCAGGTCGCTCAAACTGCCGAGAGGGCCGAATTCGTTTTGCAGCTCGACAAGGATTTTCGCCCGCCATGCCGGGTCTGCCAGGTGCTCGACAACGTTGCGCTTGGGCTTGAACAGCGCTGCGCTGATGGCGCCGCCGGCCAGGCAGCCGACAATACCGACCAGCATGGCGTAGGCGCGGGCCATTTGCAGCGACTCCACCCAGCCGCTCAGCAGGTGCTGGGCGGTGAAAAACGCGCCGAGGCTGACGCTGGCGCCAATGGCGATGGAACAGATCAGGTGACGACCGTCGACGGTGTCGCCCCAGACTTCGAACAGTTCGGCTTTCATCGGGATTCTCCCACTGCCCTTGCGGGCTTTTATTGTTATGAAGGTGAAGAGATAACGCTTATTGCATTGCACACAGGCGGCGTTGGGCGAGCAGGGCACGGGCGACCCTGGAGCCGGTCGGCCTGCCGAGTTCGGCACTGATGAACTCACCGGCATCGATCAGGGCGCCAAGATCGACGCCATGGTTCACGCCCAGGCCGTCGAGCAGGTACACCAGCTCTTCGCTGGCGACATTGCCAGTGGCGCCGGGCGAATACGGGCAGCCACCCAGGCCTGCGACCGAACTGTCGAACACCCGTACATCGGCTTCCAGCGCCGCATGGATATTGGCGATGGCCATACCGTAAGTATCGTGGAAATGCCCGGCCAGCGCGCTGACCGGCACCACTTGGCGACAGGCCGCGAGCAGCGCCCGGGTCGCCGCCGGCGTACCGGTGCCGAGGGTGTCGCCGAGACTGATTTCGTAGCAGCCCATGCCGAACAATGCAGCGCTGACTGCAGCCACGGCTTCAGGTTTTACTGCACCGGTGAACGGGCAACCCATGACGCACGACACGTAGCCGCGCACGCGGATGCCGGTGTCACGGGCGCGGACCATGACCTGCTGGTACTGGCGCAGGCTTTGTTCGATCGAGCAGTTGAGGTTTTTTTGCGAGAATGCCTCGGAAGCGGCGGCGAACACCGCGACCTCCTGGCAACCCGCGGCGATTGCCGCCTGCAGCCCTTTGAGGTTGGGCACAAGCGCCGTCCAGGTTACCCCCGGGCGCACAGGCAACGCCTTGAACACCTCATCGGACCCGGCCATCTGCGGCACCCAGCGCGGCGAGACAAACGCCCCGGCTTCCAGGGTTTGCAACCCGGCGTCGGCCAGGCGCTGGAGCAATTGCACGCGAATCTGCGGCGACAGCGTCAGCTTTTCATTTTGCAGGCCATCCCTGGCGCCGACTTCGACCAGCCGTACCGCGTCCATTACTGCGCCCGCTTGTGCTTGAGCAGTTCTGCCGCCTTGTCGGCGCGCACATCGCGGGCCTCGACCATCTGCTTGACCAGCCAGTTGAGCTCATCGCCGCGGGCCCCGGCCGCCAGGGCAATGTTGCGTGCGTGCAAGGCCATGTGCCCGCGCTGAATGCCTTCGGTCGACAGTGCCCGCAGCGCCCCGAGGTTTTGCGCCAGGCCCACGGCGACGGCGATTTCGGCCAGTTCCTGGGCAGTTTTCACCCCGAGGATGCGCAGCGACAGTTGCGCCAGCGGGTGGGTCTTGGTGGCGCCGCCGACCAGGCCGACCGGCATCGGCATCTCCAGAGTACCGACCAGATGGCCCTGGCGGTCTTTTTCCCAGGTGGTCAGCGAGCCGTAGTGGCCGTTGCGGCAGGCATAGGCATGGGCGCCGGCTTCCACTGCGCGCCAGTCGTTGCCGGTGGCGACGATCAACGGGTCGATGCCGTTCATGATGCCCTTGTTGTGGGTGGCGGCCCGGTAGGGATCGACCACGGCAAAATTGTACGCATCGAGGATGCCCTCGATGACCTCTTCACCGCTGTAGGCGCCCGTGCCCAGGTGCTCGGGAGCGATGCGCAGCTGAGCCCTGGCCAGGCGCAGGTCGGCGAGGTTGGAAAGGATGCGCAGGCGCACCTTGCCACCGGTGATTTCCTCCAGCAGCGGCGCCACCGCCTCGGCCATGGTGTTGACGGTGTTGGCGCCCATGGCGTCGCGCACGTCGACGATCAGGTGGGCGACCAGCATCGGCCCGCGCGGGCTCTGGGCGAAGGTGTGTACTTCGATGTCGCGGCAGCCGCCACCGAGGCTGTTGAGCAACTGGTCCTTGCGGTTGGCCAGCTCGATAATCTCGTCCTTGCGGCGCATCAGGCTCAGGCGGGCATTGTAGGGGTCGTCGATCTCGACGATCTGCACCTGGGCACGCATCAGCGGCAGCGAACTGGAGGTCTGGAAGCCACCGGCCTCGCGGGCCAGCTTGGCCATGAACGAGGCGGCGGCGACCACCGAAGGCTCTTCGACCACCAGCGGCACGATGACGTCGCGGCCGTTGATCTGGAAGTTGCTGGCCACGGCGTAGGGCAATTCGAAGGTGCCGAGGACGTTCTCGATCATGCCGTCGGCGATTTCCAGCGCCAGGGCGCCGGCGTCGCGAAGCAGGGCGAGGTCCTGCTCGGGCAGTTCGAGCACTGCTTGCAAGTGGCTCAAGCGTTCGGCAGGCGACATGGCGCGGAACATGGGCAGGCGGGAGTCGATGCTCATGGGGAGGGCTCTCTTGCAGTTATTGTTGTGAGATGGCGCCACCCTAGTCCGAACTGTTGTGCTAAAGAAGGTACAGTTTGGACAGACAGTACCCAAGCTGTACCCTCGGTGGATAAAAGGCATTCAGGACACCTGACGATGGCGCGGCTGACACTCGCAGAACAACTGGCGGCATCCCTGGCCGGGCAGATCGGCAATGGCACCTACCGGGTTGGCGAACGCTTGCCGTCGCTGCGCGAGTGCATGCGCCTGTTCGGCCATTCGAAAAACACGGTGATCAACGCCTATGAAGCGCTGGCTGCCCAGGGGCTGGTCGAGGCTCGCCACGGGCAGGGCTTTTTCGTCAAGCAAGGCGCACCCAACGGCCACGAAGCCGAAGAACCGATGCCCTACGAGCGGGCGATGGACACCATCTGGCTGATGCGTCAGCAGTTCGTCCGCGAGCCCGGCCACTCACCGCTGGGCGAGGGCTTCCCGCCGGTCGAGTGGCTAATGGACATGCGCCTGGACAAGTTCACCCGGCAGATCATGCGCACCGGGGTGACCACGCTGTTCCGCTATGGCAACCGCCTGGGCAACGCCAGCCTGCGCCAGCACCTGGTGCAGAAGCTCGCCAGTTATGCAATCAGCGCCAGCCCCCGGCAAATCGTCACCACCCATGGCGCCAACCATGCCCTGGACCTGATTATCCGCCGCTTCGTCGCCCCGGGCGACAGCGTGCTGGTCGAAGACCCGGGCTATTACCCGCTATTCGGCAAGCTGCAACTGCAAGGTGCGCGGATGCTCGCGGTGCCGCGTTTAGCGGATGGCCCGGACATCGAGGTGCTGGAGCAGCACCTGCGCGAGCACAGGCCCAAGCTGTTTTTCATTCAGTCGGTGGGCCACAACCCGACCGGCTCGGACATTTCCCCAAGCAAGGCCCATCGGTTGGTGCAACTGGCCGCAGAACATCAGTTCATCCTGGTGGACGACGACGCCCTGGCCGATTTCAAACCGGCCTCGGCGATCAAGGTCTCGGCGCTCGACCAGTTGCAGCGCTCGCTGTATGTCGGCAGTTTCTCCAAGTCGGTGTCGGCGGCGCTGCGGGTCGGCTTCATTGCCGGCAGCAAGGAGGTTATCGACGAGCTGGGCGACCTGAAGATGCTCCTGCACACCAGCAGCTCGGAGCTGTGCGAGCGCACCGTTGACGTGATCCTCACCGAAGGGCATTTTCTGCGCCACCTGATCCGCCTGCAGGAGCGCCTGAAAGCCGCCACCACGGCGGGCCTGCAGATGCTCGACGAGATCGGCGCCGAGGTGTTCGTGCGGCCAGAGCAGAGCCTGTACCTGTGGGCGCGGTTTCCTGGGGTCGAGGATGCCAAAGAGCTGACCCGCCAGCTATTGCCCAAGGGCTTCATGATTGCCCCCGGGCATATCTTTTCGCCCGAGCAGGCCCGGGTGAATCCGTGGACGCGGTTAAACGTGGCGTATTTGAATGATGCGCTGCTCAAGGCGATGGTGAGGGACTGAATGAGCGAAGACTACGCAGTATGGGATATCGATCAGATTCTTGAGGCTTATAGCCATGAGCCTGAGCTCAGGGATAGTGTCGAAGCCGGCCTGACAGCGTTGCTGGTTTTTCTCGAAAAGCATCAGCTTCTGACCTGTCGGGTAACCGATGCGCAAGGCAAGCTGTTCAAACGCGCGCTCATGGCCAGCGAGATAAGCGGGGAGGGCAAGCTGCTTACCCATGGCCGCAACAATCCGGTACAGCGCTGGCTGGGCTCCAAAGGCGGGCAACAGAATCCGCCGGATATGAAACTGCTGGAAAAAGCCCTGGCCACGATTCGTAAAGCGCAGTGAAGGGGGGGAACCTGGTTTCACCTGCCAGCGCTTAGCGGGCAAACAACAGCTCGGCGAAGCGGTCGGCCATGGTCGGCTTGGACTGGGCAGGCCAGATGGCACTGAGCTCGAAGTGCGGCAAGTCGGCGCCATCGCGGATCTCGCTGTACTTCATGCCTTCGAATTGCAGGGCCTGCACCGTTGCCGGCAACAGCGAAACCCCCCGGCCGGCGGCAACGTAGGCGACGACCGTCAGGGTGCGGTTGGCCTCCTGGATAATCTCGATCGGGTACCCGAGGCGGCGAAACGTGCCGACAATGGCATTGCGAATCAACGGCAACTGCTGTTCGGGAAACCATACCAGCCCGGTGGCGGCCAGTTGCTCCATGCCCACCTTGCCGTCTTCGCCCAGCGCGTAGCCACTGGGTAGCACGGCAATCAGCGGGTCCTGGCTGATGAGCTTCTCGCGCATGTTGCCCTGGATCGACACCGGCGTGTGCAGCAGGCCGATATCGATCTCGCCCCGTTGCAGGGCCAGGCCCTGCTCGGCGTTGCTCATCTCGCGCAGCACCACTTCTACACCCGGGTAGTTTGCCTGCATGCGGTCCAGTGCCCGGGGCAGGGCGCCGAACAATGCCGTGGAGACGAAGCCGATGATCAGCCGGCCGGCCCGTTTGGCGCCGATGGCGCGGGCACGCTGGGTGGCGGCGTCAATCCTGGCCAGGCTGACGCGGATGTCATCGATGATCGCGGTAGCCGCAGGGGTCAGCACGGCGCCGCGCCGCGACCGCTCGAACAGCTTGACCCCCAGCTCGTTTTCCATCCGCACCAGGGCCTGGCTCAACGCCGGCTGGGCAATCCCCAGGTGTTCTGCGGCGCGGGTGATGCTGCCGGTGTCGGCGATTGCCAGGAAGTAACGCAGGTGACGGTTTTCCATAAGCCCACGGTATGAATATTGATCGTTGACATAATAGATATCAATCCAAGATTTTCATAGGATGGCACCAAGGATCGGATCCAATAAAGCCTTGCAGACCGCCAGGCAATAACAAGGAAGCGCAATGACCCAGGATGGCGAAAGGACGATCAGCCAGGCACACACCGCCGAAGGGTTTGCCGATCGTTGGTGCGCACAAGGCGCAGCGGTGATCAGCGCGATAGACAGCCACGCTCACGTTTTCGTCCAGGGCTTGCGCCTTGCTCCAGAGCGGCGACACACGCCGGACTACAACGCCTGCGTGGATGATTACGCCCGCCACCTGGCAGCCAACCGGATTTCCCATGGCGTGTTGGTACAGCCGAGTTTTCTTGGCACCGACAATACCTTTCTGCTGGCCGCGCTCGAACGCTATCCGTCGCGCTTTCGTGGCGTGGTGGTGGTCGCGCCGGATATCGACGAGCCACAGTTGCAAGCGCTGGCGCTGCAGGGTGTGGTCGGCGTCCGGCTGAACCTGATCGGTGTCCCCCTGCCGGCGCTGCGCAGCCTGCTGTGGCAAGGTTTTCTGGCACGCATCAAGGCCCTGGACTGGCACGTCGAGGTGCAGTGCCAGGCCCAGGACCTGCCGGGCCTGCTCAGCGTACTGCTGGCCAGCGGCTGCAAGGTAGTGGTCGACCACTTTGGCCGCCCGGACCCACGCCAGGCCGAGGCCGACCCGGGCTTTGAGTATTTGCTGCGCCAGGGCGACAGCGCCCGGCTGTGGGTCAAGTTGTCGGCTGCCTATCGCTGTGCGCAGCCGGCTGCCGACCCCGGCGGCCGGGCCTTTGGGCGACGGGCCACGCGGCTTTTGATGCAGGCCTTTACCAGTGAGCGGCTGCTCTGGGGCAGTGACTGGCCTCATACCCAGCACCGCCAATGGGTCGATTACGCCGCGGCGAAGTCGGCGCTGGCCGACTGGGTGCCTGACCCGCTCGAGCGCCACGACGTGGTGTGCCAAACCCCGAAGAAACTGTTCAAGTTCAATCCATAAGGAGTTTCCATGAGCCTTTCAAGCTTGCAGCGCAGAGCCGCTTTTCGTCGCCAGGTCGAAGCCCGCCAGGGGCTGCTGGTCGCCGGTGTATTCAATGCCCTGAGCGCACGGATCGCTGCCGATATCGGTTTTCAGGCCTTGTACCTGAGCGGCGCAGGGGTGACCAACATGGCGCTCGGCCTGCCGGACCTTGGTTTCGTCGGGCTGGACGAGATGGCTGCCCATGCCGCCCGGGTTCGCGATACCACCGACTTGGCGCTGATCGTCGATGCCGACACCGGCTTCGGCAATGCCCTGAACGTGCGCCACTCGGTACGGGTGCTGGAGCGCAGCGGGGCAGATGCCATCCAGTTCGAGGACCAGGTGCTGCCGAAGAAGTGCGGGCATTTCAATGGCAAGGAAGTGATCAGTTGCGCCGAGATGGTCGGCAAGCTCAAGGCGGCGGTCGATGCCCGCCAGGACCCGAACCTGCTGATCATCGCCCGCACCGATGCCTGCGCGGTAGAAGGCATGGAGGCGGCCATCGAGCGCGCCCACCGTTATGTGCAGGCGGGTGCCGATATCCTGTTCATCGAGGCCACCGAAAGCCTCGAGGACATCAGGCGCCTGCCGGCGCTGTTCAGCACGCCGAACCTGATCAACATCGTCATCGGTGGCAAGACCCCGACCTTGAGCCGCGATGAGCTGGCAGCGCTCGGCTACGGCATCGTGCTCTACGCCAATGCCGGCCTGCAGAGCGCCTCACTGGGCATGCAACGCGCCTTGGCTACGCTGCTGCGCGACGGCCGCCTGGACGAAGATCCGTCGCTGGTGGTGCCGTTCGCCGAGCGCCAGCGCCTGGTGAACAAGACGATGTTTGATCAACTTGAGCGTCACTACGCTGCGCCTGACAGGTAATTGAACTGCGGCGCCTGCCGCGTATCAACGTCCTTGCGTGCATCTGAATAACAACGTGTGAAACACCGAGACCCTGAAGTTTCGGTGGCGGTTTCCTTCGTCTGAAAACTGACTCAATACAATATTTAATAATCTGAGGTCGGAAGTGGTTATGGATAACCTGATTACGAAAGTTTCAGCAAGTAACACCTGTAACGTGAGCACTAGTGCACGTCGAACGCAGTTGGCGTCGCCGCCCATGCGTGTATTCAGCCACCAGCGCCTCGGGCAGATCCCGCAACTGGTCAGGCATGCGCCCCACCTGATGGAATCCATCAGCCTGGTGGCACGTGTACTGCCGTTCAAAGTCAACGATTACGTGGTCAACAAACTGATCGACTGGACGGATGTGCCAAACGATCCGATCTTTCGCCTGACCTTTCCCCAGGCGCAAATGCTTGACGCCGAAGACCTCGAACAACTGGCGTATTGCGTACGCAACGAGGTCGGTGAACAGCAACTTAACGCGCTCATCCAGCGCGTGCGCGACGGCATGAACCCGCACCCGGCGCACCAGCAGTTGAACGCGCCTTCCCTGGATGGGCAACTGCTGCAAGGGGTGCAGCACAAGTACGCGCAAACGGTGCTGTTCTTTCCCAGCCACGGTCAGACCTGTCACAGTTACTGCACTTTCTGTTTTCGCTGGCCGCAGTTCATTGGCGACAAGTCGCTGAAGTTTGCTTCAAACGATGGCGAACAGTTGCACCGCTACCTGGCGCGCCACCCTGAGGTGACCGACGTGCTGTTCACCGGCGGCGACCCCATGGTGATGACGGCCGCGCACCTGACGCGCTACCTGGAACCGTTTCTGCAACCGGCGCTGAGCCATGTCACCACCATCAGGATCGGCACCAAGGCACTGAGCTACTGGCCGTACCGTTTCGTCAGCGACACCGATACGCCGCAGCTGATGGCGCTGTTGCGCCGCCTGGTGGACAGCGGCAAGAACGTCGCGCTCATGGCCCATTTGAACCATTGGCGGGAACTGACCACGCCAGTCGCCGAGGAAGCAGTGTCTGCCTTGCAGCAACTGGGCATCGTGATCCGTGCCCAGGGGCCGGTACTCAGGCACATCAACGACAGTGCCAGCACCTGGAAACGCAACTGGGAGCAGCAAGTGCGCCTGGGCATCGTGCCCTACTATATGTTCGTGGAGCGCGATACCGGCCCGCAGGACTACTTCCAGGTGCCCCTGGCGCGGGCCCTGTCGATTTACAACGAGGCCATCGAATCCGTCTCGGGCCTGGCGAAAACCGCGCGGGGCCCCTCGATGAGCGCCGGGCCGGGCAAGGTCGAGGTCAGCGGAACCCTCGACCTGCAAGGGCAACGCTATTTCCTGCTGAAGTTCATTCAGGCGCGCGATACCCGCTGGCTGGGCAAGCCGTTCCTGGCCAGGTACAGCGAGACCGCCTGCTGGCTCGATCAACTGCAACCGCCGCAGGGGCAGTCGGAGTTTTTCTTCGAGGCCCAATACCGCCGGTTCGTCGAGCAAGGAGCACAACAAGCTACGCAAGCGCTCGTACGGGGTGAGGCATGAAGGCGCTGGCCTGCGAAATGGCCATCATCGGCGCCGGCTACTGTGGCTTGAGTGCGGCAATCGAGCTGGCTGGCCGGGGTTTTGGCGTACGCGTCTTCGAACGCGGCGAATGGGCGGGCAATGCCAGCGCCTTCAATTTCGGCTCGGTGGCGGCCATGCCCCCGGCCTTGCCCAATCGCGACGCGCAAGGCTCCCAAGGCGCCGATGCGCAGCAGCGCCTGCGCGCGGTGCTGGAGCCGATCAGCGAACTCAAGCGCCAGATCGACACCTTCGAATACGACTGCCAGTGGCGTCAGCCCGGGCACATTACCCTGGCAATGGATGATGATGCGGCGCGCACGCTCAAGCAGCGTCATGCCGAGGCGAGCACGCTGTTTGGCGGCGGTGTGCATTGGCTGGACGCCCGTCAGGTCAGTGCACAAACCGCTGCGCAAGGGGTGGTGGCGGGGCTGCTCAATGAGCACTTTGCCTTGATTGATCCCGCCGGGCTGCTGCTTGCCATGCGCAATCACGCCCAGGCCCTTGGCGTGCGCATCGACTACTCAAGCCCGGTGCTTGCGCTCGATCCGCAGGCAGACTCGGTCAACCTGCAGTTGCCTGCGGCGCGGGTCAACGCGGCGCGGGTACTGATCGCCAGCGAGGAAGCCTGGGGCCTCTGCACAGAGGCTGCGTTGCAACCGCTGACGATGTTCCAGACCCACCTGTGCGAAAGCCAGGTGCTCGGAGCGCGGGATTTGCAGCTGATATCCCGGCGTGCCCGCGTCTATGGCACCGCCACCGCCGACAAGGATTACTTTCGCGTGCACCACGGCCGCTTGTTGTTCGGCAGTCGCCTGGGCCTGGTACCGCTGGATGCCAGCCCCCAGGCCGTGGTCGCCGCCTTGCAGGCGCGGCTGGCGGGCTATTTCCCGTCACTGGCGGCAATCCCGGTGGCCAGGGTGTGGTCGGGCAGCCTCGGCTTTACCGACAACGGCCTGCCGCGCCTGGGGGCCAGCGGCCCGGTGTCCTGGGGCGGTGGTTACTGCGGCAGCGGCATTGCCACGGCCGTACAGTGCGGGCGGCAGTTGGCAAGGATGGCGACCGAGGCCGGTGTCACCACGGGCTCGCAACCGATGCAATCAAGCCAGCGCTGAGCCCGCCCGGGCGCGCTGCGGTTTCCTGAAGCATGCAGGGAGTGTGTTATCCATGAATACCTATGAAATCCCGTCGGTAGGCGCCAAGGGCGTGTCGCGTCACGGCGAGCGCTTCGACGTCATCGGCCTGGGCATCGGCCCGGCCAACCTGAGCCTGGCGGCGTTGCTGGAGCCTTGCAAAGGCTTCAAGAGCATGTTCTTCGAGCGCCGTGCCGACTTTCGCTGGCACGAGGGCATGATGCATGTGAACTCTTCGCTGACCACCAGCTTTCTCAAGGACCTGGTAACCCCGGCTGATCCTTGCAGCCCGTATTCGTTCATCGCGTTCCTGAAGAATACCGAGCGGTTCTACTCGTTCCTTAACGCGCGCTTTCCCACGGTGCGCCGCAAGGAGTTCGAGCAGTACATGGTCTGGGTCTGCCGGTCGCTGCACAACCTGACGTTCGACAGTGAGGTGCTGCGGGTGTCCAGGGATGGCAACGAGTGGGTGATCAACCACGCCAAGGGCACGGCGAGGACCGCCAACCTGGTGGTCGGTGCCGGCCAGCGGCCGTTCATTCCCAAGTGTGCGCAAGCCTGCCTGGGGCCGGCGGTGATGCATTCCTCACAGTTCGTGGTCAAGGCCCCGCAGGTGAGCGGGAAGCGCGTGGTGGTCATCGGTGGCGGCCAGAGCGGGGCGGAACTGATGCAGATGATGCTCAACCTGCCAGAAGCGAGCGCACCGGCGTCGCTGGTGTGGATCAGCCGGCGCAGCAACTTTTTGCCGATGGACGACTCGCCCTTTGTCAATGAGTGGTTTGTCCCCGGCTACAGCGATCACTTTTTCGGCTTGCCCGCCGAGCAACGGCAAGGCGCACTCGCCCAGCAGCACATGGCCAGTGACGGGGTGGTCCAGGCCTTGCTCGAAAGCATCTACCGGCGCCTTTACGAGGTGACCTACATCGAGGGGCGCAATCAATTCTGCCGGCTGCTGCCCGGGTCCACCCTGGAGTCGCTGCGCACGGTCGACGACGGGCTGGCGCTGCGTATCGGCAATGCCTCCGGCACGCGCAACCTGGGTGCCGACCTGGTGCTGCTGGCGACCGGCTCCGAGTTTCAGATGCCGGCAGCGCTGCAGCCGCTGCGTTTCGAGATGGCGACAAAAAATGGCCTGCCCGAGCTCAGCGCAGACTATTCGGTGAAATGGTCGCGGGCCGACCACCCACGGCTGTTCTTCCAGAACGCCGCGCGTCACTTGCGCGGCATCGCCGACCCGAACCTGAGCCTGGCCGCCTGGCGCAGCGCCAAGATCGCCAATGCCGTGCTCGGCAAGCCGCACTACGACGTCGGCACGCCGCCGGGGCTGGTCGAGTGGGGCGCAGAAGCGGCGCCGCCGACGTTCCTGATGCAAGACCAACAACTGACTGAATGAAGGACCACATCATGTCTGAAGCACCTTACATCCTCTACCTCGACACCCGTGCCCTGGCCGGCGAAAGGATCGCCGAAATCGCCGCGGGCCATGCGCTTGGCTTCAAAGTGCTGGTCGCCACGCCCACGCCAGAGGTGTTCAAGTCCATGGGTTGCGCAGGGCTGATCGCCACTCGCCTGGGCGACTATGACGCCGCTCAGGAGGCGATTCTTGGCTACCTCGACGAGCAGCGCATCACGCTCTCAGGCATCGTTGCCTGGAAGGACCTGGAGGTCGAACTGGCCAGCCGCCTGAGCCAGCGCCTGGGCCTGGTGGGGAGCTCGGCCGAGGCCGCTGCCAATGTGCGTGACAAGGCGCGTACGCGCCGCTGCCTGGACGCGGTGGCCAACGCCAACCCCCGTTACGCCGTGGTCAGCGACGAACAGGCGTTCCTTGACGGCCTGCAAAGCGTCGGCCTGCCAGCCTTGCTCAAGCCTGCCGGCAACTCGGGCAGCCGCGGCATCTTTGTGCTCGACCAAGGCTGCGATGCGCTGCAGGTGTACCGCGCCTTCCGTGCCTACAACACTGCGGACAAAGGCGAGATGTACGCGCTGTATGGCGAGCATGCGCTGCTTGAGGAACAACTGGTCGGCAGCGAGCACTCGGTGTCGGGGCTGGTCGCCGACGGCCGGGTGGTGATCAACGCAATCATCGACAAGACATTCGACCGCTCGATCCCGATCCAGTACGAAAACACCACACCTTCGCAGCTCGACGGCGCGCTGCAGGAACGTATCTGCGCCATGGTTCGCGCGGCGGTCGCGGCCACCGGCATTGACTGGTGCGGCTTTCATGTCGACCTGATGGTCACCGCCCAAGGGCCGAAGATCCTCGAGATCGGCGGTCGCCTGGGCGGCGAGTTCATCAACTCGCACCTGCTGCCCAACAGCCTGCTGGGCTACTCCCCGTATCAGGCCGTGCTGCAACTGGCGTGCGGGGTGATCCCGGACGGCTGCGTGGATCGCATCGCCAGCGCCGCTACCCGCGCCGGGCAACGGGTGATCATGCCGCCGCGCACCGGCCAGGTGACCCGGGTCGAAGGCTACGAACGCCTGTGGAAACGCAGCGAGATGCGCTTTCTTCAGGTGGTGGCCGGCGAGGGCGCGCAAATGGCCTTGCCCGCCGAGCGCTTCAAGGCCTACGAAATTGCCTATCTGATTGCCCAGTGCGCCTTGGAGGACGATATCCACGCGGTGCTCGGGCAGTTGGCCAGCGAAGTCAAGGTGGACATTGCTCAGCAACGGGAGGCGTCACATGTCTGAGGTCACGGCAAAACAATACCTGCTGGTACCGGCGATGCCGGCGCCGAACGGCCGGCTGCACCTTGGCCACATCGCCGGCCCGTACCTGAACCTGGACATATTGGCGCGCCACCTGCGCCGCGAAGGCCACCGGGCCAGCATCGTCTGCGCCAGCGACCCCTTCGACTCCTACATTCCGCTGCGCGCCCAGCAGGCGGACGTCGATCCCGCGTCGCTGGCCCAGGAAAGCTGCGCAGGGATCATCAACGACCTGGCCTACATGAACATCCAGGTCGATCTGTTCGTCGATCCGCTCGACCCCGAGCACCGCGAGCAATACCTGGCCGCGCATGTCGACCTGGTCGATCGCTTGAGCGCCCAGGGCCAGGTGAGCTGCGTCGAAGAACAAATGCCGTGGTCCACCGCCAGGCAGACGTTTGTCAGTGGCAGCTTTCTGACCGGGCACTGCCCGCAGTGCGATCAGGCCATTTC
Organism: Pseudomonas sp. SORT22; assembly: GCF_018417635.1. Classification (NCBI taxonomy): domain Bacteria; kingdom Pseudomonadati; phylum Pseudomonadota; class Gammaproteobacteria; order Pseudomonadales; family Pseudomonadaceae; genus Pseudomonas; species Pseudomonas sp. SORT22. The sequence continues at coordinate 3,156,613 of NZ_CP071007.1, read as the reverse complement.
CGGGTTCTTCTGTGAAGACTGCGGCGCACATTTCGAGCCGGACCAGGTGCGCGCGCCACGTGCACGCTGGGGCGAAGAGGTGCCCGCGCGGGCACTGGACAACCTGTTCTTCCAGATCCGCGAGCCGCAGGCGCTGCTCGCGCAGTTGCAGGCCACCCAGACCCCAGACCCATTCATCGACATCGCCCGGCGCCATCTAAGCCGGCTGCCAGCCCGGGTACGGGTCACCAACCATGCCGGATGGGGCTTGCCCTATCAGCTGGACGGCCAGGCGCGGACGCTGTTTGGCCATGGCCTGCTGTTTGGCGCGGTGCGTTTTGTCGGCGACTGCTTTGCCCGGGCGACGGGCCTGGCGCAAAACCCGTTCGATCGCGACTCGCCGGTCATCACGGTCAATGGTTTTGGCATCGACAACAGTGTTTCGCACCTGGTCAGCATCCAGGCGATGGCCATGGCTGACGGCCTTTCCAAGCCGTTCGAGCACTTTCTCATCAACCACTTCTACACGCTGGAGGGGCGCAAGTTTTCCACCAGCCTCGGCTGGGCGGTGTGGGTCGAGGACATGGCCCGCGAAGGGCGGGTACCTTGCGATGCCCTAAGGTACTTCCTGGCTAGCACCAGCCCGATTCACCAGCGCACGGATTTCACCCGGCAAGACTTCGAGCAGTTCCTCAATGGCCGCTACGCGGGCCTGATCGAGCAGGTGAACACGGCACTCGGCGGTGCCGCCAAGGCTGCGGCGGTCGATGCGCCGGTGATGGCTGCATTCGATGCAGCCTACGCCGAGCAGGCCCAGGCCCTGACTTTCGCCAGCTTCGATCCGCAGGCGGTGAGCCGCAGCATCGCCGGCTGGGAGGCGCTGTTCGCCAGCCTGGCTGACGACAACAGTCGGTACTGGTGGCTCAAGGGCCTGGCGGTGCTGGCCTGTCCGTTGCTGCCGACGCTGGCGCAGTCGATCTGGCACAGGCTAGGGCAGCCGGGTGAGGTCAGCGTGCAGGCGTTCAAGCAGCAACGCCGCGCTGCAACCCGAGCCGTCGCCAACGGCCAACTGGAGGCCAGCTCATGAAACCTGCCCTTGAAGGATTGCTCATCGTCGACCTGACCCGGGTACTGGCGGGCCCGTTCTGTACCATGCTGCTGGCCGACCATGGGGCGCGGGTCATCAAGGTCGAGCAGCCGGGCAAGGGCGACGACGCCCGCGCCTATGGCCCGTGGTTTGGCAATAAGTCTGCCTATTTCTCGTCGCTCAATCGCGGCAAGCAAAGCATCGCCCTGGACCTGAAGAAGGCCGAAGACCGGCAGATCTTCGAAGACCTGCTGGAGCACGCCGATGTGCTGACCGAGAACTTTCGCCCAGGCACCATGGAAAAGCTCGGTTATGGCTGGGATACCCTGCATGCGCGCTACCCGCGGCTGATCTACGGCGCCGCCTCGGGGTTCGGGCACACCGGTTCGTCATCCCAGCGGCGCGCCTACGACATGATCGTCCAGGGCATGGGCGGGATCATGAGCGTCACCGGTGAACCAGGACGCACCCCGGTGCGCGTCGGGGTGTCGATCGGCGATATCAGCGCTGGCCTGTTTCTTACCTGCGGGCTGCTGATGGCCTTGCTCAAGCGCCAGCACAGCGGGCATGGCGCGAAGGTCGATATCGCCATGTTCGATTGCCAGCTGGCCCTGATGGAATACTTCATCGGGCGCTATTTCGCCACTGGCGAGGTGACCGGGCCGGTGGGCAGCTACCGGCCGGCGATCGCCCCACCGTTTGGCGTGTACCAGGCGCTCGATGGCGGGCTGATCATCGCGGCCGGCAACGACAAGCTGTTTGCCGTGCTGTGCGAGGCCATTGAGCGCCCGGACATGCTGCTCGATCCGCGCTTCTCGAGCGCCGAAGCACGCAAGGACAACGAGGCACTGCTGGCACAGACGCTCAATGCCGCCCTGGCGGCAAAACCGGTCAGCGCCTGGACCGAGCACTTCGCTGCGGCCGGGCTGCCCGCCGGGCCGATCAACCGCGTCGACCAGGCCGTCGCCCATCCGCAGGTGGCCGAGCGCAACATGCTCATCGACATCGACGACCCGCAAGTGGGGCGCTACCGCCTGGTGGGTTCGCCGATCAAGATTTCTGACGCGCCTGACCCACGCAAGCGTCGCGCCGCACCGGCACTGGACCAGGATCGCGAGGCGATCCTCAAGCAACTGTCACGCTCCATTCGGGAGGTAAAAGCATGAATAGCACTGCCAATCCCAAGGTCAAGCCACTGCCCGCCGAGTCGCATGTACCGGGCGTGGTGCTGCGCCAGGCGGACTTCGCCGGCCTGGGCGCAGGGGTCACGCCGTTCAGGGGCGGGCTGTTTACCGTGGCGCCCCAGTGCACCTCGCGCCCGGACAAGCACGCAGTACGCGAATGCTGGATGATCGCCAACGGCGGCGGGGTGCTGGAATACCAGGGCAGCACGCTGCGGGTCGAGCAGGGCGATGTGCTGCTGTTCGAGCCGCATCACCAGCACCAGATTCACAATGATGGTGTGCAACCGCTGGTCATCAGCACCGTTTGGTGGAATGTCCATGCAGGCTGACCTGGTGGTGGTCGGCGCCGGCATTGTCGGCGCGACCCTGGTGGCCCGGGTACGCCAGTGCTTGCCCGGTTTGTCACTGATGCTGGTCGATGACGGCCAGCGCGCCAGTGCCTCGGCGCTGTCGGCGGGCCTGGTGACGCCGTTTTGCGGCGCGGGCAGCCGGCGCCGGCGCTCGGAGCTGGCCTTCGACCATTACCAGGCACTGAGCCAGCGCTGGCCGGGGGTCGCCAAGGTTGCGTTCAGCTTTGTCGCCAGCGAGGGGCAAAGGCCGCTGTTGTTCGACGCCAAGCCACTCGAAGGCCGCCTGGCAGCGCTCATGCACCAGTACCGCGGCGCCTCGGCCAAGCCGGCCTTGTTCCAGGCCGGGCATGCCTTTGTCATCGATGTTCCGGGCTTGGTGAGCGCTTACCTGGCACCTGGCGAGGGTCGCCTGACCCGGCTTGCCGCCCGGGTTGAGCGCCTGGACGGCGATGGCCGTGCCTGGTGCCTGCAGACCAGCGCCGGCGCGGTGACGGCGCGGCGCGTGATCTTCGCCAGCGGTGCCCGCAGCAACGCGTTGCTGGGGGCAATCCCGGGCAGCCTGATCAAGAAGATCGTGGCGTTCGACCTGCACGCTGCACAGCTACCGGACCCAACGCAAGGGGTCATCTACATGCCAGCGCGCAAGGCCTTTGTGATGCCCAACCAGCGCCGCGATGGCTGGCTGTTAAGCATCACCTCTGCCGACTGGCGCGCTGTCGCTGACGGTCGCGTCGACGCCTTGCCCGACGAAGCGCGTGAAGCGCAGAGCATTCTCCAACAAGAGCTGCCCGGCCTGCCCATCCGTTCGCTGCGCGCGCGCGCGGCATTTGACAGCTACTGCGCCGATGGCGAACCCAGGGTCGTGTGCCTGCCCGGGGGGCCTGGCGCCTGTGCGTTGGTCGGTGCTTCCGGCTCGGGGGTGCGTTTTGCCCCGGCGCTGGCAAACGAAGCGCTGGTGGCGGTCGGGCTGCTGGCCAATGCCAGCGCCCCGGGCTTTATCAATCATTGCAAGGAAACCTGAGCATCATGCATGCAGCAACAGCACTGGCGGCCATTGCGCCGTCATTCATATTGATCCTGATCGGTGTCGTGCTCAGGCGTGGCGAGTGGCTGGACAGCGGCTTCTGGAAGGGCGCCGAGAAGCTCACCCACTGGCTGTTCTTTCCGGCGTACCTGGTGCATACCATCGCCACCGCCGGCGCCATGGGCAGCACGGCCAAATCGACGGTGCTGATCCTCGGTGCGGTCACCCTGGTGATTACCTTGGGCGTACTGCTTGGCTGTCGCTACCTGCGCGTGGTGCATGCAACCTTCACCTCGATCATGCAGGGCTCGGTGCGCTTCAACAGTTTCATCTTCCTGTCGGTGGCCTCGCAGTTGCTCACGCCCGAGGACTACGGCGTTGCAGCGGTGGTGGTTGCCTACATGGTGGCGATTTCCAATACCGTGGTATTGCTGGCGTTCGGCAGCAGGGACGGCTCGGTGTGGGGGATTGTCCTGAAGGTTTGCCTCAACCCGCTGATCCTCGCCAGTGGCGCGGGGCTTGCCCTCAACCTGAGCGGCGTGCTGCTGCCGCAAGCGCTTGCCCAGCCGCTGAGCGCACTGGGTGCACCGGCCTTGCCGTTGAGCCTGATCTGCGTCGGGGCGGCCTTGCAGATACCCAGCGGCGAGTTTGCCCGCTTGTGCAAGACCGGCTTGCTCACTGCCAGCATCCGCCTGGGGCTGTTCCCGCTGCTGGCCTATGCGCTGATCAGCGCCTGGCCCGTGCCGCCCTTGGTCGCCACGCTGGTGCTGCTGTACTCGGTGGCGCCCTGTGCGAGCAATTCATATGTGCTGGCAACCCAGTATGGTGGCGATCATCGGCTGATGGCGTTCGTCGTGGCGGTGTCCACGGTGCTGTCGTTCGTGCCGATGTTCCTGCTGGCCGGCTCGCTATCAGTGATGTCCGTACCCTGATCGGTGTGCCCGGTGGCCTCAACGATTGTCGAGGGCGCCACCGGGCAGTGGCCGAGGAACGCACGCAAGCCTTGCTGGTATTGCTCAGGCGGCATCAGCTCGCTGTCTTTGACAATCACCAAGGACTGGCCCTGGCTCACCATCGGCGCGCTGGCCACGAGGTAGCAGTAAGGCGTTTCCAGCACCTGCGCGATCTGCTCCCAGGCCAGGCTGCTGGTGCCGGCACCGGCTTTGTCGAGGCTAAAGCCCTGCTCGTCGAAGCGCAGGCAATAGGTGCTTTCAAGCGATTTCAGTGGCGCCCGCAAGCGGGCTTCGATCAGCCGCTGATTGAGCCCGCGCAACGGTGCCCGGGGCTTGGCGTGGTTGGCGGCGATGCGTGCTTGCAGGTGCTTGATCCAGCGCCCGGAAAAACGCCACCAGAGCGGGATGAACAGCAGCACGAACAGCCCCAGGGTGATGACCTTTTGCGGGGTGAAGCGTCGTTCGGGGAAATAGATCGCCAGCAAGCCGCCGACCACGCACAGGGTGAACATCAGCGGGCCGACCAGGCGGCTTTGCCAACGGGCAAAGGTGGCCATGGCCCGCGCTTGCTGCTGATCCTGCTTGAGCAATTCCTGCTCGAGCCGTTCGGCCATCCAGGTGTGAAGATGGGCGGCGGTGATGCTGAAGTGCAGTTCCATGGCGGCGTTGATCCGAGGTCCGTGTTCGGTGGGGGCGGCAGTCTACCGGCTTTTGCAGCCTGACGGCCCCGTTTCAGGCGGGGAACTGCTCGATATGGCGCTCTACCCACGCGTACAGGCACTCATCGAGGTGCGCGCGCTGCTCACTGAAGCGCTGCTGGCAGGTGTTGAACAGCGCATCCTGGTTGACCCGAACGGCAAACTCTGCGGCGCTTTCGCCCCCGGCATGGGCTGCCCGCAGTTGTTGCTGGCGTTGCTCGGCCTGGTCCAGGGTATCGGCCAGCGCATCCCGCTGCAGGTGCCGAAGCTGGGCGATGGCCTGCGGCAAATGAAAGTGCAGGGCACAGTCATAGCCTTCCCAGTCCTCGAAGGCCAGCCATTCGTGCAACACCATGAAGCAGCGGGTAGCCGGGGGCAGTTGCTCCAGCCGCGCGAAGTCCAGCCAGTACTGGCGCGGCAGTTGCTCGGCGGTTTCCAGCGCCTGGGCTATCAGGTCCAGGGCGCGGCCCTTGTCCTGGTGATGCTGGCGCAAGATGCGCTCGGTCAGGCTGTAGCGCATTTGCTCGATGGCGCTCAAGGCGCGGCTCAGGTCATAGCCTGCGCCATGCAGGTGCGCCCGGGCCTGATCGGCGGGCAGCCCGGACCTGTCCACCAGCACCTGCAGCAGCTCGGCCTTGTAGCACTCGGCGGCCTGCTGCGGGTCGCCTGCGCAGCGCTCCAGCAAGGCCAGGGCATGGCGCAGGCCGATGGGGATGGCGCTGCGCAGTTGCTGCAGGGCCTGGGTAAGTGTCGAGTTCATAGACTGGGGTGCCTCAGTGACAGCCGGTGGGTGGATTATCCACCGGAGCTACTGCAAAACCCAGGGTTGTGTGCAAGCTGGAAACTCACATGGCAAGCCGAAGCCGGCAACTGGTCGGTTGCTTGGGAGAGTGTTTAAAGCTAATGGTTACTCCAAGCTTTTCTTGGATAGAGTAAAGCGGGATGGGGTCCGACGCTTTCAAAGGCTCTTTGCCTGTCGTCCCCCCACAGAGTTCAGAAGGTCCTGTAAAGCCGATGGTTCCAAAGCTCAGCGGCATTGGAGTGGGAAGGGGCGAGGGAGAGTTAGATTCGACCGTGAACTCCAACTCACATTCGCCAGTGAGGCTTCCATCGGACAGAAAGATTGGGGTGGTGAACTTAATTAAACTGAGGTCGAGTTCAGGTGTACCTTGCTTGATGTAGTTGACCGGGACTTTTTGCTTGCCTGGGTTCTCACAGAGACGTTGGTCACCACTTTTCGAGCGCCATTCAACAAACGTGCTGTTGTTAACCATATCCCAACCGATTACGCCAATCACCGCAAACCGGAGTCCACATTTTTCTTGAGCGGTTGCACCAAGGCTAACGTCCAGCGCTTTTTCAAAGCCCAGATTGTTGAAGACGACTCGTTCCAAAGGGCGAGCGGTACATTTAGTCGATCCATCGTTAATCAGATTTGTTGCTATTCCCTTATGGTTCATTTGAATTGGAGGCGTTTCCCCGACCTTGCAATCCGAGGGTAGGCAGGAAGCGATTTCTCCATCGCCGCATTGATAGATGGGAGGGTGGCGGATGCATTGATGCGCGCGAATTGGTTGCCCTGAATCTCCGATTTTCGGTGGGACGCCGTAGGGGATGCACATGCATTCATAGTTGGTATTTGATTTGTTTGGGGCGGCGAAAGAGTCGAGCGACAACAATGAAAGCGCGCAAACAGCCACTACTTTGTACATTTCCTTCACCTCTTTTTGTGTATGGACATACAGGCTTGTAGGCTGTCGGAAGTCAAACTGGGCGCTTGGCCCGAATCACCCATGATAAGAAGTGTAGTGGCAGTTGGAAAACCGGCACGTTCTGAACATTTTGGCAATCGCCAGCAACCTGCGCACTTCACATCGACGATTTACAGTTCGATGCTCGGCGCAAACCTGAGATACCGAGACCTGATCGGCAGAAACCAGTAGAGTGCGCATCACTCCCTCAATTGTTGCTTGAAGCATGAACCGTCTGCTGTTTGTTTCCCTCGATGGGCCCAAGGGCACCGGCAAGACCACGCTCCTGGAGGCCGTGACCAAAGCCTTGCGCGCCGACAAGCACAAGGTGATCCGCCTGTGCGAGAAAAAAAGCGACCCCTTTCGCGGTGCAACCATGGCCCTGGTCAACCAGCTGGTGCGCAATCCCTGCCGGGATCTGGAACTGGCCGTGTGCAAGCGTCTGGCCGATAGCCGCACCTGGATATCCGCGCATGTGCTGAGCAAACAGCCCGCCGACAGCATCATCCTCATCGATCGCTGGTACCCGTCCGATGCGGCGTTTCGCCGTTTAGTGCCATTTGCCGAGATTCTGCAGTTGAACCTGGAGCGCAACGTACGGGTGCCGGACCTGCATGTCGGGGTGGTCACCGACCCTGAAGTGTCGTGGGCGAGGGCCGCAGCACGCAACCGCGGGCTGAACAGCACGGTGATGCACAGGCTCGAAGAGCACGTGGCGAGTACCCAGGCGTTCGCGCAGGCGGTTGCCGATAACGGCTGGGTGCTGTGCCGCAATGAAGGCACGATCGAGGAAGCCACCCGCCAGGTGGTTTCGTCGATCTATGCAGTCCTGCACTAGCAACGGCTACTGTTTCTCGGCCAGCTATTCCTCGGCCAGCGCCAGCCCCTGATCCTCACCCAGAAAGCCGCCACTCTGGTGCTGCCACAGCCGTGCATAGGTGCCGTTGCGCCCGAGCAGTTCGGCGTGGGTGCCTTGCTCGATTATGCGCCCCTCGTCCATGACGATCAGCCGGTCCATGGCCGCGATGGTCGAGAGCCGGTGGGCGATGGCGATGACGGTCTTGCCTTGCATCATTTCGCCGAGGCTTTCCTGGATTGCTACTTCCACTTCCGAATCCAGCGCGCTGGTGGCCTCGTCGAGCAGCAGGATCGGCGCGTTCTTGAGCATCACCCGGGCGATGGCAATGCGTTGGCGCTGGCCGCCCGAGAGCTTGATACCGCGCTCGCCGACCAGGGTGTCGTAGCCGCTATGGCCCTGCTTGTCGCTCAGCTGGCTGATAAAGCCATCGGCCTGGGCGTGGTAGGCCGCCGCGCGGATTTGCGCATCAGTGGCATCCGGGCGGCCATAGGCGATGTTGTCGCGGATGGAGCGGTGCAGCAGGGAAGTATCCTGGGTGACCATGCCGATGGCGCTGCGCAGGCTGTCCTGGGTGACCTCGGCGATGTTCTGGCCGTCGATGCGAATCACCCCCTTGTCGACGTCGTAGAAGCGCAACAGCAGGTTGATCAGCGTCGACTTGCCGGCGCCGGAGCGGCCCACCAGACCGACCTTTTCGCCGGCGCGGATGTTCAAGTTGAGGCCGTCGAGCACCTGGCGCTCGCCGTTGTAGTTGAAGCTGACATTGTCAAAACTCACCGCGCCGCCGCGGGTCTGCAGCACGCCGGCGTTCGGCGCATCCTGCACCTTGGGGCCGCGGGTGAGGGTGGCCATGCCGTCCTGCACGGTGCCGATGTTCTCGAACAGCGCGGTCATTTGCCACATGATCCAGTGCGACATGCCATTGATGCGCAGGGCCATGGCGGTAATCGCCGCCACCGCGCCGGTGCCGACGTCACCCTGGTGCCACAACCACAGGGCGTAGCCGCCGGCGCCGATGATCAAGGCCACCACCAGCGCCTGGTTGACGATTTCGAACTGGCTGACCAGGCGCATCTGGCGAAAGCCGGTCTGCTTGAAATCTTCCATCGCCGCGCGGGCGAAGTGCGCTTCACGCTTGGAGTGGGAAAACAGCTTGACCGTGGTGATGTTGGTGTAAGCGTCGGAGATTCGCCCGGTCATTGAAGAGCGGGCATGGGCCTGCTCCTGCCCGACCTTGCCCAGGCGCGGCACGAAGTACAGCATGGCCAGGCCGAACAACGCCACCCAGGCAATAAAAGGCAGCATCAGCTTGAGGGCGAAGCCACCGGCCAGGGCGATGATGGCGATGAAGTACACGCCGATGCCGGGGATGATCTCGATCAGGGTGAACAGCACTTCGCGCACGGCGAGGGCGGTCTGCATCACCTTGGTGGTCACCCGCCCGGAGAACTCATCGGAAAAGAACGACAGGCTCTGGCGCAGCATCAGCCGGTGGAAGTCCCAGCGCAGGCGCAGCGGCAGGTTGATCGCCAGTACCTGGTGCTGGACCATGGTGCGCAGCGCCACCAGGCCGATGCTGGTCAACAGCACGATACCGATGCCCCACAGCACGCGCCGTTCCTCGCCGTCGGTGGCGCCACCGGCCTGCCAGGTCGAGAGCAGGTCGACCACCTGGCCGAGAAAGGCGAACAACCAGGCTTCGTAGATCGACACACTGGCACTGAGCAGCGCGAGCGCAAGCACATAGCCGCGCGCACCACGGGTGCAGGCCCACAAAAAGCGCAACAGGCCTACCGGTGGCGGCGGTACTTCGTCGGGCGGGAAGGGGTCGAGGCGGCGTTCAAAGATCTGCAGCATGGTGGCTTCCGAAAACGTGTAGCCCTGTAGTCTAGCCGGACGATGACGTCAGTGGGCATCGACCTATCCTGTGCCGATGCCTCCCCACCCCCAGGAGTACCACTGATGGCCCTTACTTTGGACGACCTTGTCGAGATCGAGCACATCAAGCAGCTCAAGTACCGTTACTTTCTTGCGGTTGATTGCCATGACTGGACGGCACTGGAGGCGTGCCTTGCCGAAGACCTGACCACCGCCCTGGACGGCGGCAAATACAGCTTCGACAGCCGGGCAGCCTTTATTGAAGGGCTCAAGGCGATACTCGACCGGCCGACGTTCCTGTGCAAACACCACGGGCACCATCCGCAGATCGAAATGCTCTCGGCCGACACCGCGCGTGGCAGCTGGTACCTGGAAGATCACGCCATCGACCTTGAGGGCGACTGGATGCTGCACGGCACGGCGCTGTACCAGGATGACTACGTCAAGCGTGACGGGCGCTGGTTGATCGTTGCCACAGGCTACCAGCGCCTGTTTGAAACCCTGACCTCACCGATACCTGCACAGTTCAAGGTCACTGCCAACCTGTTTGACCGGCCCTAGAGGCGATATTGACTGGTGGGCAGCACGTCGATCTTGTCGAAATCGATAAAGCGCGCGCAGCTGTCCATCATGATAGCCAGGTTGCGCTGGAACTTCGCCTCGTCGCCGACCGCGTCGAAGAAGGCTTGAGGGTCGGTCATCGCCGCCGGCGGGAAGCACTCTTCGACGATGGCGTCGATCGGCGGGGCGCCGTGGGTCAGCACCTGCACCACCAGGTTCTGCACGTACTGAAAGTTGTCCTGGGTGTCGATGGCCACTGCCGTGTGGTGGTTGCGCCAGATGTCCAGCCAGGCCTGCGGGGTCAGGCGAGGAGGGCGGGTCAGCAGGGCTACTTGCGCAAAACCGTAGGTTCGCTCGCCCGGCGCGCAAGCAAAGCGTGTGTTGCCAATGGCTTCGGACTCACACACCAGATAGGCCGCCATACGCGCGGTTGCCGCCATGATCAGCCGGTCGAACGGCTGCCTGGCACTGGCGTTGGCGCTGTCCAGCCACAGCGACAGGCAGGCGTGCGGCAGCGGCCGGTTGTTCTCCTGGCGCAAGCCTGCCGCAGCGTCGACGTCGCTGTCGGCCAGGTTGAGTTGCAGCCTTTGCGCGCCCTGCGCCTGCAGTTGCGCGGCCAGTTCGCAGCGCAGTTGCCGGGCAAAGGTTTCGCGCGGGGTCTGGGTGTCACGCCAGAGCAGGTAGATGACTTTTTCCATGGCGATCAAGGTCCTTCGCAGTTGGTCAATGAGCGGGCGGGGTATCGACCCAAAGCCATGCTGGGGGCAACGCGAAACCACGGAATCCTCCGAACAGACTAGCGCTGGCCCCTGTTCAAACGCTTTGCCACAGCTAGTCCCAACGGACGATCAGCACCCGCCTGCGGCTCGATAGACTCAAGCCACACCCACTTGTGAGGTCAGCCGAATGAGTCTGGAACACCGCGTTGCCCGCCTGGAGGCGCTTGACGCCATTCGCCAGCTCAAGCACCGCTATTTCAACGCCTGCGACCTCAAGCAGGTGGAGGTCATCCGCGACTGCTTTGCCGAAGGCGAGATCCTCATCGACTACGGCCCGGTGGGGACGTTTCACGATCGCGACAGTTTCGTCGCGCTCTATCAGCAACTGACATGCAACGCGCGGGTGATCGACCTGCATCACGGCGCCAACCCGGAAATACACCTGACCGGTGACGACCAGGCCCAGGGCCGCTGGGCCCTGTACTACTTCAACCTGGATGGCGAGAGCGGCGCCACGCGGCAACTGGGTGGCATTTACCAGGATCGTTACCGGCGCATCGACGGGCAGTGGAAGTTGATCGAGACTTGCTTCAGCGCTCATTCGCGGGTAGAGGGCTAGGCTTTGTACGAAAAGTGCCTGCGCGACGATCATGCTGCGTTGAAAACAGGCTCGGAATGCTCATTTACAACTCGTAAAGTCGTGCGCGACCCCGGCCGTTCCTCGCCTGTTTTCGCCTTGCCTGATCGCCGCTCGGCGACTTTTCGTACAAACCCTAGTCAAGGGCCTGGAGGCGTGAATGCGGTATTTGCTTTAAATGTAAAGTATTCGCATTTATACTGCGCGGCCACGCCTCCCTTGGCATTCCCTTCGCGCAGGTCATCGTGCAGGTCGAGCCCAGCAAACCCACACTCCTGGCAACCTTGGTCCGTCATTATGACGAACTGGTGGACCATGTGCGCCGACGTTTTGGCGAGCGGGTGTTCGCCCGTGAAGTGGTCCATGACCTGTGCCTGCAGTTGCTGGAAAAGGACGAAAAACAGGATGTGCGCACGCCAGTGGCGTTGTTGCGCAAGATCGCCCACGACATTGCGGTTAGCCGCTACCGTAGCGAACGCCGTCGCCAGGGCTGGATAATCGGCGTTGATGCCTTGCCTGAGGTCGCCAGTGGCGCCCCAAGCCAGGAGCGCCATCTTGACGCTGAACGCACCCTGGCGCTGCTGACCGATGCGATTGCCAACTTGCCGGCGCGCTGCCAGGCGGTGTTCGTCATGCACAAACTGCACGAACTGCCGCAAGCGCAAGTGGCCGAACGCCTGGGCATCTCGCTCAAAACCGTAGAAAAGCACCTGCGCCTGGGCATGAACGCGTGCCGCAAGCACCTGGCCTCGGAGCTGCTGCCATGAGCCGCAAGCCCCAGGACTACCGCGAAGAAGACGAAGCCCTGGCGCGCTTTCGCGAGGAGCTCAAGCAGCGATTCCCGCTGCCGGCGCCAACACCCACCAAGCGCAAGCGCGCCACCGGCAAAACCCTGGGGCTGGTTGTGCTGGCCCTGGCGGCGGGCGCGCTGTGGCTGGACCCTGCGTATCAGACTCAACATATCGCCAGCCAGGTCGGCCAGCGCCAGGCCCTGCAACTGGCCGACGGCAGCCAGGTGCTGCTCGACAGCGACAGCGCGCTGACCATCAGTTGGCACCTACGCACCCGCCAGGTCGAGCTGCAACGGGGCCAGGCGTTGTTCCAGGTGTCGCCGAGGGTCTACCGGCCGTTTCTGGTCGATGCCGGCGGGGCAGGGGTGCGGGTGGTCGGCACCCGCTTCAACGTCAACCGCAACGGGCAAGACGTGCAGGTAACCGTGGCCGAAGGCAAGGTCGCGGTGCGCGGGCGTGCCACCGAGGTGGTGACGTTGCTCGAACCTGGCCAGCAACTGCGCGTGCGCGATGGCGTCGCGGGCCCGATGACCCGGGTCAGCGCCGATGATGTCACGGCCTGGAAAGACAACCGCCTGGTGTTCGCCAGCACGCCGCTGGCCGAGGTCATCGCCACGCTGCAGCGCTATCACCGCCAGCCAATCAGGCTGATCGACCCGGGCATGGCCCGCTTGCCGGTATCCGGGGTGTTCGACAGCGAGCATGTCGAGCGCCTGCTGGCGCTGTTGCCGGCAATCCTGCCGGTCAGCGTTGCGACCGCGGCCGATGGTGCGGTGCTGATCAACTCCCGCGACACGAAAAAATAATTTGCGCCAGAGGTAGGGTTGCGCGGCGGTGCTGACGGCTATCTCTCTGCAACCTTACTTTGTGGAGCCTAAAAACGTGAGTCAGCCCTTCCTGCGTGCGCCTGTGCGCCTGTCTTTGCTGGCCAGCGGCCTGCTGCTGAGCCAGTGGTCGCTGGCGCAATCGGCACCGGTCGATTTCGATGTGCCCGCCAGCTCGCTGGAAACATCCCTGAACGCCGTTGCCCGCCAATCCTCGGCGCAGATCCTCTTTGCCAGCGACATCACTGCCGGCAAGAGTGCACCTGCGCTGCGCGGGCGCTACACCTTGCAGCAAGCGCTGCAGCGGCTGCTGGGCAAGAGCGGGCTGACCGCCCAGGAGCGTGACGAACATACCTACCTGGTGCTGCCGGCCGCTACTTCGGCTGTTAAAGAAGCGGCCGCCAGCGATTCGGCTGCAGTGGAACTGGCCAGCCTGCAGATCAGCTCGTCGCGCCTGAACAGCGACCTGGTGCCGCAAGCCCGGCAGGTCAATGTCATCGAGCGCGAGCAACTGCAGCAGTTGCGCCAGGGCTCTGATGGCCTGGCCACCCTGCTGGCGAAAAGCATCCCCGGCATGGCGGACTCCAGCCGCACCATCACCGACTACGGGCAGACGCTGCGTGGCCGGACAATGCTGGTGCTGGTCGACGGCGTACCGCTGAACACCAACCGCGATTCCTCACGTAACCTGGCCAACATCGACCCGGCGCTGATCGAGCGCATCGAAGTGATTCGTGGCAGCAGCGCCATTTATGGCGCGGGGGCAACCGGCGGGATCATCTCCATCACCACCCGCCCGGCCGGTGGCGAGCCGCGTGCGCAAACCACCCTCAGCGCTGTATCGCCACTGAGCCAACTGGACAGCGACGGCCTCGGCGGGCAGTTGCAGCATCACTTGTCGGGCGCCCAGGGCCAGGTCGATTACGCCCTGGATTTTGGCGCCCGGCACATTGGCGCCTCCTATGACGCCAAAGGCCACCGTATAGCGCCCGAGCCGAGCCAGGGCGACCTGTTTGACTCCAACACCTACAACATCGGCGGCAAGCTGGGCTTGCGCATCGACGATGTGCAGCGCATCCAGCTGTCGGCCAGCCACTACAACGCCGAGCAGAACTCCGACTACACCTCCGACCCTTCGGTTGCCCGCCTGCCGCCAGGCTCGGTAGCGGCCCGGCCGCTGTCGGGGCTGTCGCTGGATGAGCAGAACCAGATCAAGAACACCTTGCTCAACCTTGAATATGCGCACACCGACATCCTCGGCGGCACGCTCAATGCGCAGCTTTACTACCGCGACTACTTCACCCGCTTCACGCCGTTTGATGCGCGGGCGGTGGCCACTCGCGGGCGCAATGTCGACCAGGTGATGCAGAACAGCGAAGTGTTCGGCAGCCGCGTGACCCTGCGCACCCCGATCGGCAGCGCCGGCACGACCGAGCTGCTGTGGGGCGGCGACTTCAACCAGGAGCGCAGCGACATGCCGATCGACATCTTCGACCCACAGGTGTACGACGCCAGCGGCGGCCGGGTGTTCGACAAGATCGGCAAGCTGACCTACATGCCCGACCTGACCTCGCGCAGTGTCGGTGGCTTTGCCCAGTTGCAGCACAAGTTCAACGAGCACTGGTCGATGGAAGGCGGCGTGCGCTACGAGTACGCCACCGCCGAGTACGATGACTTCATTCCGCTGTCGGAATCGGCCGCTGCCCAGCCGGCCACGGTGCAGGGCGGCGAGGTGCACTACGATTCGGTGCTGTCCAACCTCAGCGTCACCTACTCACCGGTGGCCGGCCAGGCGCTCTATGCGGCGTTCAGCCAGGGCTTCCAGCTGCCCGATATTGGCGTGCAACTGCGCAATGCCCGGCGCGGCTTTGATATCGATTCGTCGAACCTGGAGCCGGTGAAAACCAACAACTATGAACTGGGCTGGCGCGGCGCCGTGGGCGAGCAGACCCTGGCGTCGCTGGCGGTGTTCTACACCACCTCCAAGCTGGGTGATGTGCAGAGCTTCAACAACGGCCTGATCCTCACCCGCACCCAAGAGCGTATCTATGGCGTGGAAGGCAGTGCCGACTGGCTGACCGGCGATGAGCGCTGGGGCGCCGGTGGCAGCTTTACCTGGATGAAAGGCCGCGAGCAGCCGGACGGCGGCGATTGGCAAGACATGACCGGCTACCGCATCCCGCCGCTGAAACTGACCGCCTATGTGCAGTTCAAGCCCAGCGAAGTGTGGAGCAACCGCGTGCAAGCCACCTATTTTGACGGCGATGACTATCGCTTGAATGGCGTTGCCAGCTTCGGTCGGCGCAAGGTCGATGGCTACACCACGGTCGACCTGATCAGCCAGTACCAGGTGACGGCCGACGATCAGGTCAGTGTCGGTATCCAGAACCTGTTCAACCGCGACTACTACCCGCTGTACAGCCAGCTGATGCGCAACAGCAACAACACCAGCCATCTGCCGGCGCCGGGGACGGTGTTGACGGCGAGTTATACGCATCAGTGGTAGTGGTTCGTTGGCAAGCGGCGAAGCCCGGGCGTTTTTGGGTTTCGGCGCTTGCTGACAGTCAGGCTTCAAGGGATATAGATTTCGATCCAGGTTGAACCTGAGATGTCGCCGGGTTCCGGGGTTTTACCTCCGGTGTGCAGCGTAGAGCTAATAAATTTGCGTTCCCCCCACCACCACTTATCGGGCCCCTCAAGCACCAGGTTGTAACCGCCTTGGGTCGAGTTACCCACCACGCCGATATCTTGGCCATCAATATCCAGCGTCGCTGTCACCCCTCTGCCCAGGGGGACACCGGAGCTGTCCGGATACGCTGCCGTGATTCTCACCGTGGTTGACGCTGTGCACTTGATATCGACCCATGCGCCTCCAAGAGCAGATGGTTTCGCACCCTCGACCGTGTCTTCAAAGAGACCGCGTCCGTACTCGATGGTGTTTTTCCCGACCATATCGCACTGCACAACCGGAGCGACGGGTGCGACGCAAGGCCCGAATCCGGGGATGCCACCGAGCCCGTAGAAACCGGCACTCAGCGTCAAGCAGGTGCCGGGGGGAATCTCTTTTTCGCGCGGCACCAGCACCGACACCCGCAAGGGAATGCTGAAGCCCAGCTTCATGAGGTCCTGCAGCGCTTGCCCCATGGTTTTACTATTGGGCAGGTCCGCAATTTTTTGCGAGGCTATAAAGTATCTTGAGCCTGGCGCCGTGACTAACGATGCTTCCAGAAAGCAGCCTTGTTCATTTTCCGGATAAAGAGGGTTGATGCAAAAACTGGGGCTGGTGTCGCTGGTGGACCAATCGCTGACCGTGAAGTAATAGCGATTGCCGGCAGCTTCATATCGGGTTTCTGTTGGTGTAATGGTTAAGGCGTGTGCGTCGAGCATGAGGGCCCACAACAGGGCCATGAACGTCAGGTTTTTCAGTGAAATAAACACGGTATGCCTCGGTAAAGGGTGCAAAAAAGACGCGCGTCAGTCGTAGCTCAGGGCAAAGGTCAGCGATGCTTCGAGCGCGCCCAGGCCGATGGTGCGATTGTCCAGCGCCTCGGGTTCACCCTGCAGGTAGGCGCTGAAGCCGATCAGGTTGTCGCCGCTGACCAGCTCACCCAGCGGCTGCAACTGGTTCAGCGCCAGGGCAGTTCCCCGCGCCGTCTCAAGCCCGATGGCCACCCCTGTGGTAGTGCCCTGCAGCATCAGCAAGCCCGGTAGTTCGCCGCTTTCCGTGCCGCTGAAGGTAATGCTGACCAGGCGTTTACCCAGGCTCATGTCGCAGCTCTGCAGGTGCAGCACGATGGGCCGGGCGAGGGTACGGCGATTCAGGTACAGGTCCTTGTCACTGACGCTGCTGAAATCCAGCTCGATGGCCTGGTCTTCGACGGCCAGGGTGCAGGGTTCTTCGGCCAGGGTGCCGCGAAAGTACATGTTGTCCTCGGCTGCAACGCTCGCCGGCAACCAGCAGGCGGCCGCGAGGCAGGCGACGGTGGTCAGGGCCCACGTGCGCATAAAACCTCCTAGTAGAGTTCGGCCATCAGCAGCGCCGAAGCGCTGAAATCGCCATTGCCCAGCGTCGCCCCGGGGTTCTTTACCGGCACGGCTTCCAGCCGCGGCAGGACGGCACCGTTGCTGTTGTCGATTTGCCGCGGCTCGTTAAGGATGAAGTCGGTGCCGCCAAGCAGGATGCGTATGCCCAGGTCAGTGACCGAGGTCTGCACGGCCGCCGGGTCGAACTGGGTGGCGATGGCCTTGAGGGTCAGGCGCATGTTGTAGCTGCTACCGGGGGCACCGGCACCCGGGCAGTCGATCTGGTAGGGGATCGCCTGGCGATAACGCTGGCCGTCGATCTTGCTCGGCACCACGCTGCCGGCGAACTGCACATCGATGCGGCCACCCTTGTCGCTGACCACGCAGGCCGGTGGCGTGATCAGGGTGCCGGTGAACTCCATGTTGTCGGCGTGACAGGGCACAGACAGGGCGCTGCCAAGCATGAGGGCTGCGCCATAGGCGACAGTTCGCAGCACGAGGTCGTTGATCATTGGTAATCCACCACCAGGGTTGCCCCGCTTTTGAAACTGCCACCTGCGGTTTCGCTGCCTTGTTGCTTGACCAGCACGGCCTGCAGGGCTGGCGGCAGGTTGGCATTGAAGTTGTGCCAGGTATTGAGCGGGTACTTCTGCCCGGCGATCTTCAGGGCGATACCCAAGTTGTTGTACGACGGAATCCGCAGCAAGGTTTGATCAAATGCAGCACCTTGACCCTCGACCTTCATTTTCAGCTCGCTTTTGACCGCGCGGCTGCAGTTGAGCGAGTAGTTCAGGGTGATGGTCTTGTAGCTGCCGTCGATCGCCGTGGTGTCCACGTCGCCAAACGGGGCGGTGATCGGTTGGTTGTCATTGATCACGCACGGCGGCCTTGCCTGAATTGTCCCTTTGATACTCATCAGCATGGCTTGAGCCGCTTCCGCCGACAGCGGCACGACGAACGCAAACGCCCACAGTAACGACTTGATGCCCGACATGCCCGCCACCTCAGTCATACGCCAGGTTGACGTTGAGGCTGGCGCGAAACGGCCCCGGCAGCAGCGGCGCGGTGGTGCGTTCGGGCCTGACGTAGTAGGTCAGCTGGTTACTGCCGGGGGTAAGGAACCAGGCCGGGGCCAGACGCCCGAGGCGCACGTCCTGGCCGCGGACGTCGGTAACCCGCAGGCCGAAACCCGAGGCGCCAATGACTTTCACCAGCTCGGGGCTGTCGGCGTCGACCACCGCGTTGAAGCTCAGGCCCAGCACCGGCTCGACACTGCTCCAGACCAGCGCACCACTCTGTACATCCTGGCGCCCGCCATTGACCCGCACGCAGCCCTGCAGGCGTAATTGCAGGGGCCTGGGCGTGCCTTGATCGCCCGGCCGGTACAGGGTAGCGGTGCTCAGATCGCCGAGGTCGAGCTCTTGATAGGTCGAGGCCGGGTCCAGGTAGCAGGCGCTTTCCAGCAAGGTGCCGGAGATCTGGAAAAAGGCGTTCTGTTCACCGTTGTCTGCCGCCAGGGCAAGCGTGGTGACGCTTGCGCCCAGCGCCATCAGTGCACGGCTGCTGAAGTTCATGATGAGGCCCCTGTCAGTGCGTGAGGTTCAAGGTGTTACCGTTTCTCGGCAACGGCGGTGGCGGTGCAGGTGCTGGCCGCGCAATCGAACTGCAACTGCGGGCGGCCACCGTAGTCGTTGACGTAGGTCAGCACCGGCTTGTCGCCAAGCGCTTTGCTGGCAACGCCCAGGTCAGCGTGGCCCTGCGGCGCCAGCATCAGCGGCTTGAAGTCGGCCACGGTGCTGCTTTTCGGGCTGCTGCTGGCATCGATCACGGTCACGTAGTAGGGCGTCGGGTTGTTGACCTGGTAACGGCCGTCCTGGCGCGTCAGGGTCAGCTGCTCTTGCCAGGGCGCCTGGTTGATGCCGCTTTTCGGGGCAATCGACACCGGCCGATAGAACAACTTGACCCGGGTTTGCAGGGCGATCTGCAGGGTGTTGGGTTTGTCGCTGCGCGGGGGGATTTCACGCAGGTTGAAATAGAACAGCGATTCGCGGTCCTGGGGCAGTTTGTTCAGCTCGGGCAGGCCCTGGATCTTCACCTGGCTGCTGGCACCCGGCTCCAGGCGCTGGATCGGCGGCAGCACCACCATCGGGCTGGTGATTTTCTGTTCCTGCTCGTTCTCTACCCAGGTTTGCGCCAGGTACGGCAGTTGCTCGTTCTGGTTGGTGATGTTGAGGCTGATGGACTTTTCCGAGCCGGTGAAAATCACCCGGGTGCGGTCCAGGGAGACGGCAGCGCTGGCCGGTTGCGCGATGGCAACGGCAAGCAGGGCCAGCAGGGGCAGGGGGGCGAAGGTTGAATCGTTCATGGTCATAAGCCGTATTAAGTGCATTAGGTGCCGGGTCAGGCCGCGTCGCTATCGGTTGCGAGCGGCTGGCACAGCAGTTCCAGTTGTTGGCCATCCGTGGAAAGCGGGTCGGGCACGGTAAAGTCACATCGCGCCTTGCCGTCCCAGTGCAGCGACATGCGTTCTCCTGACTGCATGCCACTGAGATAAACCTGACCGCCTTCGCCGACGATGCCGGTTTCCTGGCCGCGGCTGTTTTGCACCGTGGCTGCGAAGGGCGGGGCGTCGCGATTGGCCAGGCGAATGATGACCATGGCCTTGTGCCCGGCGATCACGTCGAAGCTGCGGTAGCCGATGGCGCCTTCGGTCAGGGTCGCCTGGGTTACCGATTGCACTGCTTCGACATCCTCGGGCAAGCGGTCCAGGTCGATGCTCGCCTGGTTGCGGTAGTAGCTGTTGACGTCGGCGATCACCGCCTTGCCGAAATAGTTGGTGCGCGTCAGCGCGCCGCTGCCGCGTACCGGCACGCCAGCAACACCCTGGGTGTCGACCAGCAGGCGGGTGCCGCCCATCTGCGAGGTGCGGTGCAACGCGGCGCCTTTGCCGGTGATGGTGGCGCCGCCTTGCAGCGACAGCCCGGCGGAGGTGTATTCGCCGGTCTGATGGCTGGCGCTGGCCACCACCTGGGCCAGGTCGCCCTCGTGGGTGAGGAAGCCGCTGGTGGACTCGCCACTGTCGGACTTGCCGACGCTGAGCATGTAGCGATTACGCTCATCGATCTGGTCGTAATAGCTGAGGGTCTGGCTGGTGTCGCCACGGTTGACCGAGGTGCTGTAGCTGATCGAGCCGGTGCTGTCCCAGGGAATGTTCACCGACAGGTAGGCGCCATCGTCGGTGGCACCGTTGGCGGTGTTGCGGTAGGCGGTCAGGGACAGGCTGAGGTTCTTCAGCCGGCCGAGGTTGAAGTAGCGCGACAGCGACAAGCTGTAGCGGTCACTGGCCTGGCTGTCCCAGTAGGTCTGGTGGTTGTAGTTGACGTACGCGTTGAGGTTGGCATCGCGAAACTGCTTGCTCAGGGTCGCGGTGTACAACTCCTTGCTCTGGTTCAACCGCCGATCACCGCGCTGGGCCTCGATGAACTCGTTCATGCTCATGTAGTTCTTTTCCGAGAAGCGGTAACCGGCGAAGGTGACCTGGCTGTCGTAGTCTTCGAAGCGCTTGGAGTAGCTCAGGCGATAGGACTTGCCGGTCAAGGTGTCGCCCTCGGGCAGTGAAGCGCGCGACTGGGTGACATCGAACGACATCGCGCCGAACACCAGCAGGTCACGACCGACGCCGGCGGCCAGTGCGCCGTAGTCCTTGGCCCCGAGGCCGCCGCCATACAACGACCAGCCGTTACTGACCCCCCAGGAGAATTCACCAGTGGAGAATGCCGGCCCGTCCAGCTGGTGGTTCCAGTCCGAGGGTTTGCCTGCGGCGAGCTTGTAGCGCACCGAGCCCGGGCGCGTCAGGTAGGGAATGTTGGCGGTGTCCATGCTGAAGGTCTGCACGCTGCCGTCCTGTTCTTCGACGCGCACGTCGAGCTGGCCGCTGACCGCATCGTTGAGGTCCTGGATGCGGAACGGTCCGGGTGCAACCTGGGTGTCGTATAGCACACGGTCTTGCTGGCGGATGATCACCCGCGCGTTGGTTTTGGCCACGCCGGTGACTTCCGGGGCATAGCCCCTGAGGTTGGGCGGCAGCATGTTGTCGTCGCTGCTGAGGTTGGCGCCGGAATAGCGAAAGCTGCCGAACAGATTGGAGTCCAGGTAGTCCTCACCGATGATCAGGCTCGACTGCCAGGCGGGGATCGCGCGCAGGGCGTAGAAACGGCTCCACTCGAACGAGCGTTGCGTCGGCTCGCCGGTGGCGCGCTGCAGGTCGGCCTGCCAGTCGCCGCGCAGGCGCCAGGCGCCGAGATTGATGCCGGCCGTGCCATTGCCACTGAGGTAGTCGCTGCGGCCTTTTTCGCGCTTGCGATCGGTGGTCTGGGCGTTGAGGTTGTAATCGAACAGTACCCCGGCAATGCCGTCGTCCCAGCGCGAGGGCGGGTCCCAGTTGGGCGCGATGTACTCCAGCGACTCCTGCGGGATGCTGATGTACAGCCCGGCCGCACTGAGGTCGCCGCGCACCTGCATACCAGGGATGCTGGTAACGTCCAGGCATTCGCCGTCATGCCACCAGAGCAGGCGGTCGCGCACTTGCGGCTTGAGGCCGAGCACTTCCACCAGCGCTGGCGACAGGCAGGCGACACTGCCCTTGGGGTCATCTTCAGGGGCAACAAACGCTACGTCGGTTTCGGACAACGAATCACGGTTGACGTGAACCAGCAAGTTGTACTGGCCGGGCATGATGAAGTTGGCGCTGGAAAACACCCGCAGGTCGAGGTTCTGGCGATCCTTGACATCAAGTACGTCGGTATTGAACTGGAAGTCTTCGGCCGCACCCGCCCACGAGGCGACACAGCACAACGTAGCGGTAGCCAGTACCCTGCGATGATCCACGAGACACGCATCCTTGAAGAGAAAGCAACAGCAGTCCGATAGCACTCAGAAGTGTTGGATATTGAGTTTTATCGTGGCGTGAAAGTCGCCGGCCTCGAGTGACTGGCCGGTACCCACCAGGGCAATGGAATAATTAAGCGCCATGTTGTCGGCCGACAGTGTGCGGTCTTCGACAGGCATGCCCGGGCTGATCAACTTCCCCTGACCATCCTTAATTTGTATGGCAATACCCTTGGCCGCCCCTTGAACGTTGAACTGGGTCTGGCCATCACCTTCAAACGTTATTTTGAACGCGTGCGGGCTTCGCGCAATTTCAGCGCTGCTTCCAATGCAGCGAGTGATGTAGATATTGAGCGGTTGTTGAATCGGGACTTCACCGCTGACCAGTCCGTTGATTGCAGTCGGTTGCAGAAACACCGTCTGGTTTTCATTGCCAACTTGTATTGCACAGGCTGCATCGACAATGCTCCCGGCCATATGCACTTGCGCCTTGAGTATGGGTTCGGCGCAGTAAGCGTGGCCTGCAAGCAGACAAAGATACACCGGCAGTAATAGGGTCGGACGATACATCACAGGCTCCGCAAACTTCCCGGGCACCTGTCAAACACAGATGCCCGGGACGCCAGAGAGGCGATTCGGCTTACTGGTAAGCCAGGGTGAAGTTGGCGAAGGTTTCGAAGTTACCCGGAACGATAGTCGCGGCCACTGGGCTGCCTTCTTTCGGGGTGGTCATGTCGCCTTGCAGGTAGGCCTGGAACTGCAGGAAGGTGTTACCGTTGGACAGTTGCTGCGCAGGGGCAGCATCGCCCAGCTTGATCAGGTCGCCCTTGTTGTCGGCGATGGCCAGGCTGGCGCCCTTGGCGGTACCGTTGATGGCCAGCAGTTGCGGGTTGGCAGTAGAACCCGAACCGGTGAAGGTTGCGGTCGCCGACTTGATGGTGCCCAGCTCACAGCCACGCAGTTCGATACGGAATGGCGTAGCGCGGGACTTGCCGCCATCTTTCAGTACCACGTTGGAGATCTGGTCCATTTCAACAGTCTGGTACTGCGACTCTTGAGCGATGGTGCACGGCGAATCAATGATTGCGCCCTTGAAGGTAATCACGCCGTTGCCTTGATCCGCTGCACTCGCGCCAGCCGAAGCTGCAGCAAGGGCAATTGTCATCATCGCGCCAGTCAAGGTACTCAGTTTCATTACATACTCCTAGATTATGTACAGGAAACCCTCCAGGGTTCCGTTGGCTGCTCGGGTATCGATGTACCGTTGAGCTGGGGCCAGTCTAGGAGTTGTTGTCGTCAATCTGACTAGGAAACTTCCGTTAATACCATCGGAAATTTCCTACATTGAATTATTTCCCGGCCGGCGTCACACCAGCGCATTACGCTTGGCAAGTTCAGCCAGTTCCACCAATGAGGTCGCACCCAGTTTTTCCAGCAGGCGGGTCTTGTAGGTACTGACGGTCTTGTTGCTCAAGAACAGTTTTTCGCCAATGGCCTTGTTGGAGTAGCCCTGGGCCAGGTGTTGCAGCACCACCATTTCGCGGTCGGTCAATTGCTGGATGCGTTCGAACTCGGAGCGGTTTTCTGCCGAAATCACGCTTTCGTGGGTCAAGGTCGGGAAGAAGGTGTAGCCGGCAAGCACTGCTTTCAAGGCGCTGACCAGGTTACCGAGGTCCTCTTCCTTGTTGACGAAGCCGCGTGCGCCCATCTTGATGCAGCGCTGGCACACCGCATCGGCGGTTTGCGAGGTCAGCACCAGGACTTTGCTGGGTGTTTCCAGGGCTTTGATTCGGGAAATCACCGACAGCCCGTCAAGTTTCGGGATGCCAATATCGAGAATGACCACATCGGGGGCATGCTCGCGGGTCAGTGCAAGGGCATCGATGCCGTTGTCGGTTTCGCCCACCACGTGCATGCCGTTGTTTTCCAGAAGAACCCTGACCGCCAGGCGAATGACCGGGTGATCGTCAACGATCAGTACGCTATGCATAAATTCATGAACCTTTAACACACGACGTGTAGTGAGCGAAGTTAAAAATTCTAACACCGATGCCTGCCTGAAAAGCTGACTGTTTTCCTTGTTTTTTATGAGTATTCCAAGTGTATTTCAGATTTGTCCTATGGCCTTTTTTAAAACAGAGGCGATCCAGCAACGGAATTGATAATAATCTGCCCAGTCATCGTACTAAACACCGCTGAACAGCAACGGGCAGGGCATACCGGGTTATGATTACTGGCTCTTTGACGCGCCCTGGTTACTGACCTGCCTATGCATTTACGATTTATCTGGCTGTTGATCTACCCGTTTCTGCTAAGTGTCCCGGTATTCGCCGCAAGTTTGCCGGTTGAGCCGCAAGTGCTGTCCAGCCAGTTGCGCATTGACCGTCACGACGTGGCCATTAGCAACGAAGACTGGCATTGGCTGCGGCGTAAAAATGAACTGGTCATCGGCGTATCGGCCACCGAAACCGAGCCTTTTCGGGTTGTCGATGATGACAACCAGTACGAAGGCATCAGCGCCGACGCCAGCGCGCTGATCGCGCAATTGCTCGGGGTGCAGGTCCGGGTGGTGCCGTTTAGCGACGATCAGGCGGCATTGCGGGCGTTGCAGGCTGGCAGCGTTGACCTGGTGAGCCAGCACATCCGCCAGGCGCCTGGGCAAGCACTGATTTTCACCCGGCCTTTTGCCCGCGATCGCCTGGCGTTGTTCAAGCATGCCAACCAGCCACAGGCATCCCCCGACAACCTGGCCGGTTTGACCGTTGCGGTTGCCAGCCAGCACAGCGAAGAGGCGCGCCGGCGATTTCCCCAGGCGCTCATTCGTGTGTATCCCGGTCATGACCAGGCGATTGCCGCCGCGGCGTTCGGGCAGGCCGACCTGTACCTGGATGATGTGCTCAGCGCTTATTACCGGCTGAATCATTCCTTTTATGGCTTTTTGCGTTTCGAGCGCTTTGTCGATTTGCCAATGGCCGGCTATGGCTATGCCTTGCGCGCCGACAACAGCCGTTTGCAGGCCCTGGTCGATATCGCCATCGAGGCGATCGGCAAGGAGCAACTGACCAATCTGGCCCGACGCTGGCTGGGCAACAGCTTCATTCCCAACGATGAGGGAATCGCCTTCACTACCGAGGAGTCGCGCTGGCTGGCGCGCCATCCCGTGGTGCGCCTGCAGATCAATGACGACCTGGCGCCGGTGGCCTTCTTCGATGCCAACGGTGCGTTCTCCGGGATTGCCGCCGACCTGCTGGAAGTCATCACCCTGAACACCGGCTTGCGCTTTGAGGTGCAGTCGCGCAGTGGCAGCTACCCACAACGTATCGAGTCGTTGCGCAACAAACGGGCCGACCTTGCGATCATGACCGCAAGCCCCGAGCGCGGCGCGGTGCTGCGTTTTTCCCGGCCGTTTCTGTCCAGCCGCTTCGTGCTGTTGGGCAAGCAGGGTGAGCCTGTCGAGCCCGCTGACCTCGCCGGCAAACGCCTGGCGATACCCACCGGCCTGGTCGGGCTGACAGCCTTGCGCGAACGTTACCCCGAGGCACAACTGGTCGAGGCGGGCGCCTCGCTCGACGCCATGAACCTGCTGTACGAAGGCAAGGCCGATGCCGCCGTGGCCCCACTGGCGACCGCGCGCTATTACAACATTCGCCTGTTTGACAATGGCCTGAGCATCAACGCATTGCTCGACATCGGCCCGGCCACTGCCAATTTCGCCATGCGCCGCAGCGATTCGGAGCTGCAGTCGATCCTCGACAAGGCCCTGCAGGACATCTCGCCGGACGAACTCACGGCCATTACCAACCGCTGGCGCTCGCCCCCTGGCATGAGCGGCGAGACCTGGCGTGATTATCGAACGCTGATCACCGAGCTGGTGGCTGGCGCTGTGGTGCTGCTGGCGCTTGCCCTGGTCTGGGTGCTGTACCTGCGCCGCCAGATTCGTGCGCGCACGCGCGCCGAACACAGGCTCAACGACCAGTTGCAGTTTATTGAAACCCTGACCGACAGCATGCCGCGGCCCTTGTATGTGCGTGATGTCGACGGCCGCATGCTGTCGTGCAACCGCAGCTACCTGGCGAGTGTCGGCCTGAGTGCCGATCAAGTCTTGAACAAGACGATCCACGAGATGCCCGGCATCGAGGCGCAGGCGCTTCCCGACTTTCACGGCAGTTACCTGCGCGCCATGCGTGAAGGGCAATCGATCGAGGCGGTCCACGCCATTCGCATGCACGGCAAAGAGGCCTGGATCGAACACTGGATTCAACCCTTCGAAGATTCGCAAGGTGTTACCCGTGGGGTGATCTGCGGCTGGATGGACCTGACCGAGCATCACAGGCTGGTGCAGCAGTTGCAGGAGGCGAAAGAGCAGGCAGTTGAAGCGAGCCGGGCCAAGACGCGTTTCCTGGCGACCATGAGCCATGAAATCCGCACGCCGATGAACGCCGTGATCGGCCTGCTGGAGTTGATCCTCAAGCGCTCCGCCGATGAGCGCATCGACCGCACCAGCATCGAAATCGCCCACAACTCGGCGACCGGCCTGCTGGAGCTGATCGGCGACATTCTTGACATTGCCCGCATCGAGTCCGGGCGCATGAGCCTCTCACCCAAGCGCGCCAACCTGCGGGAACTGGTCGAGTCGGTGGCCCGGGTATTCGAAGGCCTGGCCCGGCACAAGCGCCTGACGCTGATGCTGGAGATCGATGCCGAGATCAACCGCGATGTACTGGTCGATGCCCTGCGCTTCAAGCAGGTAGTCTCCAACCTGCTGAGCAACGCCATCAAGTTCACCGAGGCCGGCTTCGTCAAAGTCACGGTGGTCGGCCACCTCAACGATTCAGCGCAGATGGATGTGCAAGTTATCGTCGAGGACTCAGGCATCGGCATAGCCGCACACGACCAGCAGCAATTGTTCCAGCCGTTTGTCCAGGTACAGCGCAACGTGCGGGAAAACGAAGGCACCGGCCTGGGCCTGGTCATCTGCCGTTCGCTGTGCGAAATGATGGGCGGGCAGGTCAGCATCAGCAGCGAGCCGGGGCAGGGCACACGGGTAGACATGGCGCTGCGCTTCCAGGTGCTTGAGGCGGTTGCCGGGCTGCAGGCGGGGCAGAAGGCGCCGAGCGGGCAACGCTATCGCTTGCAGGTACTGGTGGTGGACGATCATCAAGTCAACCGGCGCGTGCTGCATCAACAACTGAGCTTCCTCGGCCATGACGTCAGCGAGGCTGAAAACGGCCAGGTGGCGTTCGAGCGGTGGTCCGAGGGCGCGTTCGACGTGGTCATCACCGATTGCCACATGCCGGTGATGAGCGGCTCGCAACTGGCGCAGGCCATTCGCCAGGCAGAGGGCGGCGACACAGAGGAACGTACGGTCATCATTGGCCTGACGGCTGATGCACAACCTGAGGGAATCGAACTGTGCATCAAGGCCGGCATGGACGACTGCCTGATCAAGCCAATCGGCGTGGATGAACTGGATGCGCGTTTGCGCGCTTTGCATGACGATGGCCCGCCAACCGAGGTGCAGCCGCATCTGGCCGCGTCCGACCTGCCGATGGCCGCGGCAACGGCGGTGATGGACCTGGCGCCGCTCAAGTTGTTGCTCAACAACGAGCCGATGAAGTTTCGCCAGATCCTCGAGGAATTGGTCAACAACAACCAGCACGACCGGCAACAGCTGGCAGCGCTGCTGGCGCAGCGCGATACCGAAAGCCTGGCGAGGCTGTCCCACCGTATCAAGGGCGCCGCGCAAGTGGTCAGGGCGGTGCAGCTGGTCAGCGCCTGCCGGCAGCTGGATGCGGTGTGCGGTGCGCCGCAGCTGGATGTCGAGCGGCTTGAGGTGTGTGTGGCTGAGCTTGATCAGGCGCTGGGGGTGTTGGAGTCGGCGTTGAGGCAGTCCGGGGTGTTTCCTGGGCGTTGACGCGGCATCCGCTCGTAGGAGTTTGGGAAATTTCCCATAGGCTAGCTGCCTACAGTTACTTAGTTTCAACAGGAGAAACGCAAGCAATTCCTTCCCTGTTGAGTGCAATAGACGATGCCCGACCAACCCCGCAACACCTACAAGCGCCGTACCTTGCTGCAGACGGCGAGCCTTGTGACTGCTGGCCTCGCGTTAACACCGTTAGGCAGTCGTGCCAGCGAAAATGAAACACTGGATTTCGCCAACGGCACTCGCGAGCTGCTGGCCTATCCGCAAAAGCGGCCGCTGATGCGCATCACCGCGCGGCCACCGCACCTGGAAACGCCATTCTCGGTGTTTAACGAGTCGATACTCACGCCCAATGATGCGTTTTTTGTTCGCTACCACCTGGCCAATATCCCGACCTCGATCGACCCGGACACTTACCAGTTGCAGATCAAGGGGCTGGTAGACACGCCGCTGAGCCTGAGCCTTGCCGAACTCAAGGCGTTGGCGCCTGCGGTTGAGGTGGTGGCAGTCAACCAGTGCTCCGGTAACAGCCGAGGTTTCGGCTTGCCGCGGGTGTTCGGTGCGCAGTTGGGCAACGGTTCGATGGGCAATGCGCGATGGACCGGTATCCCGTTGAAAACCGTGCTCAAGCGTGCCGGGGTTCAGGCCGCTGGCAAACAGGTCACCTTTCGTGGCCTCGATCAGCCGGTGCTGCCTACCACCCCGCAGTTCATCAAGTCACTGGCAATCGATCTGGCGCTCAGTGACGAACCGATGATCGCCTGGGCCATGAACGGCACAGACATTCCTTTGCTCAACGGCTACCCGATCAAGTTGATCGTGCCGGGCTATGCCGGCACCTATTGGGTCAAGCACCTGAGTGAAATCGAAGTCATCGATCACACCTTCGAGGGCTTCTTCATGGCCAATGCCTACCGCGTGCCGGACAACGACTGCCAATGCGTACCCGGCGGCAGCGTAGCGGACAAGACCCGGCCAATCGGCCAGCTGAAAGTCCGTTCATTCATCACCAGCCTGCAGGCCGGCGACAGGGTCAAACTCGGCCAGCCGCTGACTCTTGAAGGTATTGCCTTTGACGGTGGTCACGGCATCCGCAGCGTCGAGGTGTCGGACGACGGTGGCCGGCGTTGGCATCCGGCGCAGCTGGGCGAAGACCTAGGTCGCTACTCGTATCGCCAGTGGACACTGGCGTGGCGACCGCGACACCTGGGCAAGGTCGGTTTGCAGGTACGCGCCACCAGCAACAACGGCGAGCAGCAACCGCGGACACTGCAGTGGAACCCCGCCATCTACCTGAAGAACGACATCGAAAGCACCCCGGTTACCGTGGTCCAGGAGTGAAACAATGAACGCTGGGTTGATTAAACACGTTGCACTGTCAGCATTGTTGCTTGCCTGCGCGGCGCAGGCGAATGCCGCGCCGCTGACCATTGAGTTGCCAGCCGAAACAGTCAAACTGCGCCCGTCGCAGGCGCCCGGCTACAACCTGGCGCAACAGAAGTGCGGGATCTGCCATTCGGCCGATTACATCGAGTACCAACCACCAGGTTTCGACCGGGCGCACTGGACAGCGTTGGTCCGCAAGATGAAAGACAGCTACGGCGCGCCAGTATCGGATACGGACGTGGAGGTGATCGGCGAGTACCTGGCGGGGGCTTATTCAGGTGCGCTGGCAACGGCTATGCAACCGCAGACCAGCGTCTTGCCGGCAACCGACAAGCCGGTCAACGACGTGCAGGTGCTGCTGGACCAGAATGCATGCCTGGCGTGCCATGCCATTGACCACAAAGTGGTCGGCCCGGCCTATCGGGACGTTGCCAAGCGCTATAAAAATGATGGCCAGGCGGTCGCGAAACTCATCGAGCATATCAGCCAGGGCGGCAGTGGCCGCTGGGGGGAAGTACCGATGCCGGCATTTGCGGGGTTGAGTTCGCAGGCGCTTGAGCAGTTGGCCGAGTTTGTTTTGCGCCAGTGAGGTGGTGTGGCTTTAGCTGGCCTCTAAATTGCCGCCGGAAGCCGCCCGATTGGCCTCAATCTCGTCCAGAAGCTCGGCGTTGTCTTCTGCCCACTCATAGAGCGCCATCAGCGGCTCGACAAATCTGTGCCCCACCTCGGTCAGTGAATACTCGACCATGGGCGGCACCACCTGGTGCACCTTGCGCGCGAGCAAACCATCACTCTCCAGCTCGCGCAGGGTCTGGGTAAGCATCTTCTTTGAAATTCCCGGCATCGTGCGCTGAAGCTGGCCTGTTCGCATCGAGCCGAAACTCAGCACATAAATCACCATGGACGACCATTTCGGCGCCAAAAGCGCGTGAATTCTGCGAGGCGGGCATTGCTCACAGACCACCATGGGATTACCTGGATCGCGAACAGTGGGTGTGGTCATGGTTACCATTGGGTGCCTACGTTTCAAAAAAGTGCCTAATCGACAGATGATACCTAAAGGCTCAAGCTAACCCTAATCCCTGGATTACCCACTGTAAACAACCTCTAAGGAGATCAGAATGAACAGCCAGCACACGATGCGCGCCTTGGTGCTAGACGACTACGCGACCGGAGCATTGGTGGAGAAAACCGTACAGCGCCCGTCGCCACGGGCGGGCGAAGTCCTCGTGCGCATTGCTGCCAGCGGTGTTAACCCCATCGACAACATGATTCGTCTGGGGCTTGCCCCCTATGCCATGCCGGAGTTGCCCGCGATTCTCGGTACCGACCTTGCAGGCGTCGTGGTTGAAACCGGGCCTGAGGTGACGGCCTTCAACGTCGGCGATGAGGTTTACGGGCTCACCGGCGGCGTTCGCGGGCTGCAGGGCTCGCTGGCCGAATATGCTGCGGTCGACGCTGCGCTGCTGGCATTGAAACCGAAGAACCTGAGCATGCGCGAAGCCGCGGCACTTCCGTTGGTATTTTTGACCGCCTGGGAAGGCATGGTCGATCGAGCGGGTGTCCAGGCCGGCCAGCGTGTGCTGGTGCAAGGCGGCGCTGGCGGAGTCGGCCATGTAGCAATCCAGATTGCCGCCGCACACGGCGCTGAGGTGTACGCGACAGCGTCCGCCGGCAAGCAAGCAATCGTCGCATCCTTTGGCGCTACGCCTATCGATTACAACGCCAGAACCGTCGAGCAATACGTTGCGGATTTCACTGAAGGCAAAGGCTTCGACATCGTTTACGACACCGTGGGCGGACAGAGCCTGGACGACTCCCTGGTTGCGGCCAAAGCCTATGGCCATGTCGCCAGCTGTTTTGCTTTCGCCTCCCATAACCTGGCCCCTGGCTCACTGCGTTGCGTGACGCTGTCAGGCATATTCGTGCTTTTGCCAATGCTCAGCGGGGAAGGGCGCGCGCACCATGGGCAAATCCTGCGGCATGCGACGCGGCTTGCAGAAGAGGGCAAGCTCAAACCGCTGATGGACCCTCACCGTTTTGGCCTGGCCCAAGCCCAAGATGCACAGGTTTTGCAGGGTTCGGGCAAGGCTGTGGGCAAGGTCGTCATCGATATCGAGTAACGTCCTCCTGCCAGACGCTCCATGGTGGAAAATCCAAGACCTTGCGCTAGCCTCAGAGTGCTCCTTCAGGGAGCAGATCGGTCGGGCCATGTACGGCCTTAATACAGTTCTGAGGGAATAGAACAATGTCTAAAATTGATTTTTCATCACTGAAGTCGCAAGTAAATGATTCAGCATCATTGATGCCTAGCATTGCCAATAAAAAAATCCTCATGGGGTTCTGGCATAACTGGCAAGCCGGCCATAGTGACGGTTATCAAGGTGGGCACTTTGCCAATCTGAATCTGGTGGATGTACCCAAGGACTACAACGTTGTTGCTGTGGCTTTCATGAAAGGCCAAGGTATTCCTACCTTCAGCCCCTACAACCTCTCCGAGGATGAGTTTCGCCGTCAGGTCGGCGTGCTCAACAGTCAGGGGAGGGCGGTGTTGATCTCATTGGGCGGCGCCGACGCTCATATCGAGTTGCACAAGGGCGATGAGCAGCCACTGGCGAATGAAATCATTCGCCTGGTTGAAGTCTACGGCTTTGACGGGCTGGATATCGACCTGGAGCAAAGCGCGATTGATTTTGCCGACAACAAGACGGTGCTGCCGGCGGCCTTGAAACTGGTGAAGGATCACTACAAGGCCGAAGGGAAACACTTCATCATCAGCATGGCCCCCGAGTTTCCCTACCTCAGGGTGGGCGGCAAGTACGTTGGCTACCTTCAGGCCCTTGAGGGCTACTACGACTTCATCGCACCGCAGTACTACAACCAGGGTGGCGATGGGATCTGGGTACAGGAGGCCAACGGTGGTCAAGGTGCCTGGATTGCCCAGAACAATGATGAAATGAAAGAGGATTTTCTCTACTACCTGACCGAAAGCCTGGTGACCGGTACGCGGGATTACATCGCCATCCCCGCAGATAAATTCGTCATTGGCTTACCGGCCAACAACGACGCTGCGGCCACTGGCTATGTGATAGATCCTGCAGCAGTTGTCAATGCATTCAAGCGTCTCGACGCTGCTGGCCATGCCATCAAAGGGCTGATGACCTGGTCCATCAACTGGGACGACGGCGTTACCCGGGACAATGTTGCCTACAACTGGGAGTTCTACGATCGTTACGCGCCGTTGATTCACGGCGAATCGCAGCCTGGCGAGCGGCCAACGGCGCCCGCGAACCTGTCGGCCAGGGACGTCACCGAAATCAGCATGACCTTGAGTTGGGGCGCTTCAAGCGGCCCGCGGCCGATCGTGACCTACACGCTGTACCGAAATGGGGCTGCGATAGGCAATACACCAGCGTTAACGCTGAAGGACTCAGGCCTGAAGGCGAACACTCAGTACAGCTACTTTGTCACCGCAACAGACGCTCAGGGGAATCAGTCGCTTCCAAGCAAGAGCCTGATCGTTCGAACGGCCGGAGACATCACCGATCCAGAGTTCCCCGAGTGGCAGTTGAACCAACGGTATTTCAAGGAAGATGGCGTGAGTTACGAAGGCAATCATTACGTGTGCCTGCAAGAGCACGTATCAAACTCAGGCTGGACACCACCAGAGGCGTTTACGCTGTGGGCGAAGGTGGCGATCAAAAGGCGGGCTTAGGGGGAGAATGCGAAGCCCGGCGGTGATGCCGGGCTTTCTTTCATAATACTCGATTTAACATAATATACATTATGCGTAGTCATCTATAGCAGCCCACGGGCAGTGCCAGGACAGATTTCAAGCCTGGCACCACCCGTTTTCAGCCTTACACCGTTACTTGCCGTGCAACGCTTCACTCACCGCATTCACAAACAACGCCTGCTCGTCATACAGCGAACTCGGTGTCTCTGCGTTCTGCCACGTCGACCATTGCACCATCACCAGTTTCTCCGCCGGGTTGATTGCAATGGTCTGGCCGTAAATCCCAAGCGCCCAGAACGTTTGTTCGCTGGTGGCGGTTTTCTTGGGTTCGGCATTGGCATCAGGCGCCGGCGCCGAGTACCACCATTGATAGCCGTACTGTCCGTTCGGTGCCGATGGCGTGACCGAGCCTTTGGCTGTCGTCCAGTGTGTCGAACGTGCAATCCAGTCATCCGGCAGAATCTTCTCGCCCGATGGTAACTGACCGCCGCTGAGCACAAACTGGCCAAAGCGGCCCCAGTCACGCAACGCTGCGTTGAAGCCGTGGCCGCCCATGTCGACTTTGTCTTTGACCAAGGCATGCCAGACGCCATCCTGCTGCATGCCGTAGCGGCTCCAGATTCGACTTTCGAGGTATTTGGCCAGGGTCATGCCGGTGGCGTTTTCCAGCACGCGGCCCACCAGCCAGGCGCCGCCGGTATTGTAGGACCAGACTTCGCCCGGATTGACCCCGGGTTTGCGTTTCACCGATTTGACCAGGTTGAGCACGCAGTCGTATGGCGCAGGCTTGGCTTCGCACTGGGTCATGTGGGAGAAATCGGAGTTCGCTGACGCGTAGTTTTCATCCCAGACCACGCCCGAGGTGTGCTGCAGCAACTGGTGCAAGGTCACCTCTTGCCAGGCCGTGCCTTTGAGTTCCGGGATGTACCGGGTGATCTTGTCGTCCACCGAGTTGATCTTGCCTTCTTTTATCGCCACGCCCACCAGCACGCTGACCACCGATTTGGCCACTGAACGCGAGGTCCACAGGGTGTTTTCGCTGTTGCCCTTGCCGTAGTACTCGTAGGCAATCTTGCCTTCCTTGAGGATCAACAGGCCGGTGACGCTCTGGTTGGCGATGTAGTTATCGATGCTGAAGTGCTTGCCGTTCATTGCATAGTCAATGGCTGGCAATGGGCTGCTGGCCGGCATTAATGGCGATGGTTTGGCGCCCTGGGTGCTGAATACATCGCCTTCGTACAGGCGGTAGGTATTACGAAAACCCACTACCCGTGTGGCCTGGTCCCAGGTCAGCATGTTGTGCGGGTCGGGCAGCGTTTTATCAAAGGGTTGCGGGCAAACGCTGAGCCCTGGAACGCCACAGTGTGCGCCTTGGTCGCTAGCCAGGCTGATACCGCTATGGGTCAAGCCCAGTGCGGCAATGCTCAATGCCAACAGCGAAAAAACCTGGGTGGATTGTTTTTTTATTGTTCTGCGTAACATCGGTACTTCCTCGACATCCAGTGAAATTGCGTCAGTCGATTTCGAGCTTATCAACTTGCCGGGGCGGGAAAAGAACAATAAAGTCCGGGTCGATATTACAAAAACTAACAACAGTGAACGCCATGCCCAGCGACCGTCTGCCTCCGCTCAATGCCATTCGTGCCTTCGAGGCGGCTGCGCGCCTGGGCAGTTACGTGGCCGCTTCGCGGGCGCTGCACGTGACCCAGCCGGCCATTGGCCGCCACGTGAAAAACCTTGAGGACTGGCTGGGCGTGCAACTGCTCGAGCGTACGCCCCGCGGCGTTACTCTGACCGCGGCCGGGCTTGAGTTTCACCGGGCCGCGACCCAGGCCCTGAAGATTCTGGCCGATGCCGGCTCGCGGGTTGCAAGTCGCCAGCAGGAGCGCTGGCTGCGCATTCTGTGCGTGCCGGCGTTCGCTTCGCGTTGGTTGACGCCGCATGTCGATGCAGTGCGCAGCCTGCGCCCGGGCCTGAAGCTGGCCATTGAACCCAATGCCTCGTTCACGTCAGTGGATGCCCGTCAGGCTGACCTGGGTATCGGTTTTGGCCTGCCGGGCGAGCATTCAGGGGTGTTTCTGAGGATGATCAAACCGCCGGTTTTCCCGGTCTGTTCGCCGACGTACCTGGCAAAATTGCCGAATAAAGCCCTGCAGGTGCAGGACTTGCCGAACTGCGAGCTGATTCACGTCGACGACGGCACCTGGTGGAACAGCTGGTTTGCGGCGCAACAGTTACCGCTCAAGGTCAGGTCGAATACCTCGCACATGAGCAACGACATTGCCTTGAACCTGGCCCGGCGTGGGCACGGGATTGCCCTGGCCACCGAAGTGCTGGTCAAACATGAACTGGCAGACGGCTCGCTGGTGCGTTGTACCGACGCGCAAATTGCACTTGAAAGTTATCAAGTGCTGACACCGCAACAGCCGTTGTCGGAAGATGCCGCATGGTTTATCGAGTGGTTGAGCCAGGCGTTGCGCGAGGAGTTTCCCCACGCGGCCATTGAACAAGGGTGAACCTGGAAGTACGCTACTGCCCTGCTCTTTTTTATGGCCTTAAAATATAACTCAACTAAATAACTATTTAGTTGAGTTATATATTCACGCCTCAGGCAAACAGCTTGAGTACGTCTTCCTGCCACTCATGCCCCTGCAGCGACCAGCCCTTCCCCACAGACGGCGGAAAGCCGGAATGGCAGTAACCCTGCTTGCCGGTAAAATCAAACACGGCATGGGGATACTCATTGATCAGCAGCACCGCCTTGCTGTGGTCCATGGACCAGCCGATCTTCACTGTCGAGGGCTTCTCCCGGTCGGAGATATCCTCGACGTTATAGATATGCAGCGCATCCTGGATCGGGTTGTCACTGGCACTGCTGTCCAGGGCGTAGAAATAGGCGGTATTTTCATCGTCCTCGAAGACCACGACAAAAGGCCCCTCCTGCGCCGGTGCCTCGATGACGGTGGCGTGTCCTACGTTCAGCTGTTGCTCTGCTGCGAGATAAATGGGCATGCGGATATCCTTGTCACAACGATAGATAAAAAATTATATCAATATGCCATTAGCCCATTTGTGCTAATCGACCCCCCTCCTCCCTGGCGCTATATTCCCCGGCAACCCCCAGTGTTCCCCAACGCCGCGCCTATGCGGCGTGCGGGATCGTTGTGCCGGTAAAACAGAACAACACCAAGGAAGATGCACCATGAAATCAGCATTCAGCAAGATCACCCTGCTCAGCGCCCTGCTGGTCGCCGTCGCCGGTTGCCAGACCATGAAACCCAACGAAGACCGTCTCAAGTCCACCGCGCAGACCACCATCGGCGAGCCGGTGACGAAGATTTCCAACGTGCGCAGCGACCACAGCTCCACTTACTACATCGCCAGCACCGCATCGGGTGACTACAACTGCGAGCTGCCAAGCGGCGTGATGATCGGGATCGCCTCGATGGGCATGGGCATGGGCGCGCAATGCTACAACAAGAACAGTGGCCGCCCGCAAAATCCGCTGCAACGCTACTGATTCCAGGCTAAACCGCCGCTGCCGAGGCCTCGCGCAACGCCCGCAAGGTAGCGCGCAGCTCGGCCGGGCGCACCGGTTTGGACAGGATCGCGATCTGGCGGTCGTGCAGGGCCGCCTGGATCTTCTCCACTTCGTGGCCGGTAAGAATCAGCGCCGGCACCGCCCTGCCCCGTTGCGCCCGTAGCTCATCGATGCACTCGATGCCGGTGGCGTGGTTGCCCAGGTCATAGTCGGCGACGATGATGTCGCAGTCGCTGGCCAGGTCCTTGCCGCTCAGTTCGGCCTGGACGTCACAGCCCCAGCGCTCGAGCAAGGCCTTGGTGGCCAGCAGCACGTTGCGATCATCCTCCACCAGGCAGACTTTCAAACCGGTCAGCAGGCCGACCTGGCTCGGGTCTTCACGATAGGCCTGGCGCTTGGGCGCGGAAATTTCGCGCAAACCTTCAAGGCTGACGGCCGTGCCATGGCCCACTCGCGAACGTATCGTCACCTGCATGCCCATCATCTGCCCCAGGCGCCGGACAATCGACAGGCCCAGGCCCACGCCCTCGACGTCCTTGTCGCGCAACTGGCGCACGCGGTAGAACTCTTCGAAAACCTTCGGCAGTTCCTGCGCCTCGATGCCGCTGCCCTGGTCATAAATGACAATGGCCAGGCCCTCGCCACGCTTGCGCACGCCGATCAGCAGCGGGCGCTGCGGCGCGTACTTGAAGCAGTTGGACAGCACGTTCTGGACCATGGTCGCCAGCAGCGCCGGGTCAATCTGCACCCAGTGCGCGCAGGCACGCAAGCGCAGCTCAACGCCTGCCCAGCGCGCCGCCTCGGCGTTCTGGCGCAGCAGGTCGTGGAGGAACTCGCCCAGTTGCACAGGCTGCAGGCGCGGCTGCAGGCGGCCGTTGTCGAGGGTGTAGAGGTCGAGGATCGAGCGAAACAGCTGCGAGACGTTGAGCAACGAGCGGTCGATGTTGTCGACCAGCCGGCGTTCTTCATCGCCCAGCCGCGCCTCGCGCAGGCAGGCAGTGAACAGGCCGATGGAATGAATGGGCTGGCGCAGGTCGTGGCTGGCCTGGGCCAGAAAGCGCGATTTTTCCAGGTTGGCGGCGGTGGCCTCCTCCGAAGCCTTGCGCGTACGTTCAAGCAACAGGTGCGCGTACATCGGTATCACCGTGCTGGTGATCATCAGCATCAGCACCATGAACGGTTGCGCCTGCCAGTACGGCGTCAGCTGGTACACGCACAGCAGCGCCAGCAACGCCAGGGCGGTGGCGATCGCCAGGTAGCGCGAGCCGAAGCGCATGCCATTGCCCAGGTTGACCCAGACCATCACCGCGTACAGCGGCAACGCTGCCTCGCCGCCCACCACCAGGCCGAAACAGGTACCGGTGTAGTCCTGGACCATGCTGAAAATGCGCCGCGCCGGGTACACCCCCGGCCAGCGCACGATAACCTGGCGTATAACCACCGACAGCAGCAGGAACAGGATGATGTAGATCACGATCGGCCGGTAGGTTTCAAAATGCTGCCCGGGCAGAAAGCCCAGCACGCTGATATAAACCACGGCAATACAGGCGACAATGATGCGCAGGTTAGCCTGGTCGAGCTCGGAGTTTTTCTCGAACTTCATCGGAACATCCTTGTGCGACAGTCGTCATATCCAGCATGAACACCGGGGCGGTGCCCGTACCCGGTGGTAAAGTAGCACGTCCGAAAGGAACGCCAGGCCCAGGGAGGCACTCACCATGGCATGCCGGATCATCATAGCCGACGACCATCCGCTGTTTCGCGAAGCGATGCTGCGTACGGTCCAGCGCCTGCTGCCCGATGCCCGGAGCGAAGAGGCCGGTGATTTCGACACGGTGCTCAAGCTGGTCGCCAACGGTCCGGAACCGGACACCCTGATCCTCGACCTGCGCTTCCCGGGGCTGACCTGCATCAGCCAGCTGGTCGAGCTGCGTCAGCAATTACGGCGCACCACCTTGATCGTGGTATCGATGGTCGATGACGAGGAACTGATCGGCGAGGTCATGGCCGCCGGCATTGACGGCTTCATCGGCAAGAACATCGCCCCGGACGAGATCGGCCAGGCGATCCTGGCCATCCGTGAAGGTGAAGTGCTGGTGCGTTTTGCCCCCTCCGGGCTCCTGCCGCTGGACAGCAGCGCCGTCGCCACAACCCTGACCGCACGCCAGCAAGAGGTGTTGCGCCTGATCGCCCAGGGCAAGACCAACAAGGAAATCGCCCGCGCGCTGGACATCTCGCCGTTTACCGTGCGCATTCATGTGTCGTCGTTGCTGCGCACCCTCAATGTGCCGTCGCGGGCGGCGGCAGCGGTGAAGTACTCCGGGGTTGCCTGAGGCCCGCGGCTCCCCCGACCAAGTGATCTTGAATTGCCACTTCGCTCTGCTAGCGTTAGCAGCGCAGCCCCCCGGCTGCACGCTGCACAAGGACGATAGACCCTCTGCCAACAATGATTGGAGGCAACAATGAGCGCAGTCACCAGTTCGACCAACTTCGGTCACGGCTACCCTACCCCCGGTCCGCAAACACCCAACGCCCAGAAGGTGCTGGACCACGTGTTCTTTCTCTCCGAATCGGCCTGGAAGCAGGTCCGCGAAGAAGAACAGTTCGATTTCATCATCATCGGCACCGGCTTCTGTTCCCTGGCCTTCGCCGAACGCATCCTCGAAAGCCAGCCCAAGGCGCGGATCCTGATGGTCGAGCGCGGGCCGTTCTTCCTCCCCGAGCACTTCCAGAACCTGCCGATCCCTTACCAGAAAACCCTCGGCGGCTTCTCCGAAACCTTCCCCTGGACCCTCTCGGCGCGTACCGCCAGCCAGCCACCGGGCAACATCGGCTGGCAGCACGGCATGGTGCCGTTCTTCGGTGGCCGCAGCATCATGTGGAGCGCCTGGTGCCCACGGCCGACCAAGGAGGAAATGGCCTACTGGCCCGAGCAGACCATCGCCGCCGCCGAGGCCCGCTTCGAGTCGGCCGAAAAGCTGCTCAACGTCATCCCGGCCGACAAGATCGACACCCAGCTCGACCCGCAGGTGCGCGCCCATGTCACCGAGCAACGCCCGGTCTACGGCACCCTGCAGCTTGAGCTGCAAAACATGCTCGAGCACAACATCGGCAAGATCGACTCGGCCACCCGCTGGTTGTCGGCGCCCCTGGCCGCCGCGGCCGATCGCGCCGGTGGCGTGGACTTTGCCAAGTTCTCGACCCCGGCGGCAATCATGGAGCTGGCCGGCAAACAGGCCGACCGCGCCGCTGCCGGTACTGGCAGCCCGCTGCGGATCATCACCGAGTGCATCGTCGAGCGCATCCACCAGCAGGATGGCGCGGCCACGGCGCTACAAACCTCGCGCGGGGTGATCAACATCGGCAACGCCAAGCTGATCCTGGCCATGGGCACCCTGCCGCCGGCGACCTTGCTGATGAACTCGTTCCCGCAAATCAAACGTGCCGGCGATCGCTTCACCGCCCACTTCATCACCTCGGTGGTGGCACGGGTGCCGCGCAAGGACTACCCGTTCGCCGACAAGCTGGCCGAGCTTGAGCTCGCGGCCATTTACCTGGCCGGCAAGAACAAGCAAAGCGGCATGCAGTACCACGTGCAGTTGTCGGTGCTGTCAGACCGCAAACCTGCAAAGAACGCGCAGAAAGCCGCGCGTTATATGCCGGACGTGGTCGCCACGGCGTCGATGGCGCAACTGGAATCGTCGAAGGACCATCTGGTGTTCGTTTGCGCCGTGCTTGGCGAGATCGACTTCCGAAACCCCGACAACCACTTCCACCTCAACGACCAGGCCGACCCGACCACCAACGTCAACCTGCAGGTGCTGGCCAGCAAAACCGACCAGCAAACCTGGGACACCATGGACGAAGGCACTTTCCAGATGATGGAGCGGGTGTTCGCCCCCGAAGGCAAGGTCGAGTACTGGCACGGCGACCCGAACCTGGGCCACTGGACTGGCGAACGGCCGAGCATTCCTGAACGGCGGGTGGCCGGGCTGGTGCACGAGGGCTCGACCCTGTGGATCGGCGACAAGGACGAAGGCGTGGTTGGCCTGGACTACCGTCCCCATGGCGTGGAGAACGTCTACGTCACCGGCGGTGCGCTGTGGCCGGCCAGTGGTTCGTGGAACCCGACCATGACCATGGTTGCCCTGGCCCAGGATCTTGCCGACCAGCAACTGGACAGCGTCAACACCCCCACCCCGCCCACCTCGGACCTCACTGAAGTCTGACAGGTAGCAGCGGGCTTGCCCCGCGATGAGGCCGGTCAAGCCCATCGCGGCGCAAGTCGAATGCCCACTTGCTTTACTCAGACGCCACAATGGCTCTGGCGAATCAGCTTCTTGTTGATCTTGCCGACGCTGGTCTTGGGAATTTCGCTGACAAAGCGCACCAGGCGCGGAATCGCCCATTTGTTCAGGCGCCCGCTGTCGACAAATGGCTGCAGGTGCCGGGCCAGCGCCGGCTGATCCAGCTCGACGCCGGCAACGCAGACCACCAGGGCCAGCGGCTGCTCGCCCCACTGCGCATCCTCCACCCCCACCACCGCCACCGAATCGACCCCGCTGTGCTGGCTGATCAGGCTTTCCAGCTCCACCGAGCTGATCCACTCACCGCCGGTCTTGATCACGTCCTTGATCCGATCGCGAATCTGCACCGCGCCGCGCTCATCGATGCAGGCCATGTCGCCGGTGTGCAGCCAGCCGCCGGCCCACAGTGCGGCGCCCTGCTCCGGCTCCTTGAGGTAACCCTGGGTCAGCCATGGCGCGCGCACGACGATTTCACCGAGGCTTGCGCCGTCGTGGGCCACGTCTTTGCCCTGTTCGTCGACGATGCGCAGGTCCGCCAGCGGGATCGGCACCCCGGCGTTGATCCGCAACGGCAGTTGCGCCTGCATCGGCAACGCCAGGTCAGCGGCGCCAAGGCTTGTCACGCACAGCAGCGGGCAGGTCTCGGACATGCCATAGCCGCAGTGCACGCGAATGCCCCTGGCGCTGGCCCGCGCGGCCAGGCCCTGGGTCAGCGCGCTGCCGCCGAGCAGCATCTTCCAGCCGCTGAAGTCGGTGCGCTGGCCTTCGTCGCAATCGAGCATTATCTGCAACAGGGTCGGCACGCAGTGCGAGAAGCTCACCTGCTCTTCGCGCATCAGCCGCACCAGTTGGTTGGGCTCGTAGCGGCCGGGGTACACCTGCTTGATGCCCAAGGCCGTGGCCACGTAGGGCACGCCCCAGGCATGCACATGGAACATCGGCGTGATCGGCATGTACACATCGCCCGAACGCAACAGCGGCTCACCGCCGCAGGCGGCGAAGGTGCCGAGTTCGTTGAGGGTGTGCAGCACCAGTTGCCGATGGCTGAAGTACACGCCCTTGGGGTTGCCGGTGGTGCCGGTGGTGTAGAACAGCGTGGCCACCGAGTTCTCGTCGAAATCGGCAAAGTCGAAGTGGCTGTCGGCATCGGCCAGCAGCGCTTCGTATTCGCCCAGCAGCGGCAGTTCCGTGTGCACTTCAGCGCCGTCACTCAGGCGCAGGTAACCCTTGACCGTCGGTAATTGCTCGCGCAACTGGGTCATCAGCGGCATGAAGTCGTCATGCACCAGCACCAGGTGATCCTCGGCGTGGTTCATGGTGTAGCGCACCTGCTCGGGCGACAGCCGTACGTTGACGGTGTGCAGCACGGCGCCGAGCATCGGCACGGCAAAAAAGCACTCCAGCGCGCGGTGGCTGTCCCAGTCGAGCAAGGCCACGGTGTCGCCAGGCTTGACCCCGGCAGCGCTCAGCACATTGGCCAGGCGCTGGATGCGTTCAAGCAAGGTGCTGTAGCTGTAGCGCAGCTTGTCGGCGTAGACGATCTCCTGGCCGGGCTGGTAGCGCACGCCCGACAACAGCAGGCGCTTGATCAGCAACGGGTAGCTGTAGGCGCCGGGCGCAGGTTCGATGATGCGGGTGCGGGTCATGGGCGTGTCCTTCACAGTTGCTCGGCCTTGAGCAGGAACAGGCTGTGGCTGCCGGCCTTGACACTGGCGCTGAGCGAATCGATGCGCGGCAGCAGGCGGGCGAAATAGAAGCGTGCGGTGCCCAGCTTGCTCTGGTAGAAGGCGCCGTGGTGCTGCATAGAGACATCGGCCATGCGCGTCCACAAATAGGCATACAGGGTGTAGCCGAACACCTGCAGGTACTCCACCGCCGCCGCGCCGATCTCCTCAGGGTTGCCCTGGGCGCGGTCGAGCACCCAGGCGGTGAGGTCGTCGAGATTGGCCAGCGCCAGCAACAGCGGGGTCTTGAACTCGGCGCGCGAGGCCGCCAGGGTCTGGGCGTAGGCCTTGATCTCCTGCGCAAGCGCCGCGTAGCTGCGGCCACCGTCGGCGACCAGCTTGCGCCCGAGCAGGTCCAGGGCCTGGATGCCGTTGGTGCCTTCGTAGATCTGGGTGATGCGGCAATCGCGAATCAGCTGTTCCTGGCCCCATTCGCGAATATAACCATGGCCGCCGAACACCTGCTGGCCGTGCACGGTGGTTTCCAGGCCCATGTCGGTCAAGAACGCCTTGGCCACCGGCGTCAGCAGCGCTACCCGCGCTTGCGCCTGGCTGCGCTCATCGGCATTTTCGCTGTACTTGGCCAGGTCCAGTTGCAGCGCCACATAGGTGGAGAACGCCCGCCCGCCTTCGTTCAACGCCTTCATGGTCAACAGCATGCGCCGCACATCGGCGTGCTCGATAATCGGGTCGGCCGCCTGCTGCGCGTTTACCGGGCCAGTGGCAGCGCGGCTTTGCAAGCGTTCGCGGGCGTAGGCCACGGCGTTCTGGTACGAGCGCTCGCCCAGCGCCAGGCCCTGGATACCGACGCCCAGGCGCTCGTAGTTCATCATGGTGAACATGGCATTCAGGCCCTTGTTGGCCTCGCCCACCAGGTAGCCGACGGCGCCGTCGAAGTTCATCACGCAGGTGGCCGAGGCCTTGATGCCCATCTTGTGTTCGATCGAGCCACAGCTCACCGCGTTGGCCTCGCCCAGTGCGCCGTCCTCCTCCACCAGCAGCTTGGGCACCAGGAACAGCGAGATGCCCTTGGCGCCAGCCGGTGCGTCCGGCAGCTTGGCCAGCACCAGGTGGATGATGTTCTCGGTCAGGTCCTGCTCGCCGCCGGTGATGAAGATCTTCGTGCCCGTGACCCGGTAGCTGCCATCAGCCCGGGGTTCGGCTCGGGTACGGATCAGGCCCAGGTCGGTGCCGGCATGGGGTTCGGTCAGGCACATCGACCCCGACCAGCGCCCTTCGTACATGGGCGGCAGGTAGCGCGCCTTGAGCGCCTCGCTGGCATGGTTGAGCAGCGACAGGCAGGCGCCGGCGGTCAGCATCGGGTACAGGGCGAACGACAGGTTGGCGGCGTTGAGCATCTCCTCGACCTGGGCGGCAATCACCTTGGGCATGCCCATGCCGCCATATTCACAAGCCCCGGCAACGCCGACCCAGCCGTCGTCGGCATAGTTGCGATAAGCCTGGGCAAAACCATCCGGGGTGCTCACCCGGCCCTCATGCCACTGGCAACCCTGCTCGTCGCCACTGCGGTTGAGCGGTGCCACCTGCCGGGCGATGAGCTTGCCGGCCTGCTCGAGGATG
Organism: Pseudomonas sp. SORT22; assembly: GCF_018417635.1. Taxonomy (NCBI): domain Bacteria; kingdom Pseudomonadati; phylum Pseudomonadota; class Gammaproteobacteria; order Pseudomonadales; family Pseudomonadaceae; genus Pseudomonas; species Pseudomonas sp. SORT22. The sequence goes on along the minus strand of NZ_CP071007.1, from coordinate 3,112,210 downwards.
GCCCGCGCGGTGTCGGCATCGACCTGCTCGGCCAGGGCCGGAATGCGCGCCCACTGGCCAGGAATGTCGAACACTTCGTTGAACAGAAAATCCATGTCACGCAACGGCGGTAGGTAATCAGACATGCGATGAGCACTCGGCTTTTTGGCTGTTAAGGTTCAGCCCCTCGACACTGCCGGGGCTGGGTGAAGGCGCCCGCGCCTGGCTGGCGGGCAAGAGGAAGTGCGACAGCGCCGGGATCAGCACCAGCGCACCGAGCATGTTCCAGAGGAACATGAAGGTCAGCAGGATGCCCATGTCGGCCTGGAACTTGATCGGCGACCAGGCCCAGCCAACCACGCCGGCGGCCAGGGTGATGCCGACCAGGCCGACCACCCGCCCGGTAAAGGCCACGGCGTTCTTGTAGGATTGCGCCAGCGACAGGCCCTGACGCTGGTAATGCAGCTGCACGCTGAGCAGGTACAGCGCGTAATCGACGCCAATGCCCACGCCCAGGGCGATTACCGGCAAGGTGGCGACCTTGACGCCGATGCCCATCATCACCATCAGCGCCTCGCAGAGTATCGAGGTGAGCATCAGCGGCAGTACCGCCACCAGGGTTGCGCGCCAGCTGCGAAAGGTGATCAGGCAGAACAGCGTCACCGCCAGGTACACCAGCAACAACATGCTGCGGTTGGCCTCGCGCACCACGATGTTGGTCGCTGCCTCGATCCCGGCGCTGCCGGCCGCCAGCAGGAACTGGCGGTCCTCGCTGCTGTTGGCCTGGGCAAAGCGCTCGGCAATCGCCACCACCTGGTCGAGGGTGTCGGCCTTGTGGTCCTTGAGGTAGGCGATCACCGGCATCAGCGAGCAGTCGTTGTTGAACAGCTCCGGGGCGTTCACCGAGGCCTGCTGGGCGGCATAGTTGAGCACGTCCTGGTTGCGCTGGATGCTGCTCAGCTTGGGGTTGCCCTCGTAGGTGCCGGCGGTTATCTGGCGTACCGCGTTGGTCAGCGACAAGGTGGTCTGCACCTGCGGGTTCTGTTGCAGCGCCCAGGCCAGGCGGTCGGCGAGCACCAGGGTCTGGTAGCGCAGACAGCCTTCCGGGGCGGTCTTGATCATTACCGCAAAGGTGTCGCTGGACAGCGCGTAATGGCCGGTGATGTAGGCGTTGTCGCGGTTGTAGCGCGAGTCGGCGTGCAGCTCCGGTGCGCCGCTGTCGAGGTCGCCGATTTTCAGTTGCAGGCTCAGCCAGAAACCGCCGGCACCAAGCAAGGCGGCCACTAGCACGGCGCCGGTTGCCCACTTGCGTTCGGTGAAGCGATCGAGCAGGTCCCAGAGTTTGCCAAAGCCGCGATGCTCGGCGGCGCGCAGGTCGATACGCAAGGCCCGTTCAGCGGCCTTGCGCCCGACGCCGACATACGACAACGCCACCGGCATCAGCAGCAGCGAGGTGAAGATCAGCACCGCCACGCCAATGCTGGCGGTAATCGCCAGGTCCTTGATTACCGGGATGTCGATCAGCATCAGTACGGCAAAGCCCACCGCATCGGCCAGCAAGGCGGTGACCCCGGCGACGAACAAACGCCGGAAGGTGTAGCGCGCGGCGATCTGGCGGTGGGTGCCGCGGCCGATGTCCTGCAGGATGCCGTTCATCTTCTGCGCCGCATGGGACACGCCGATGGCGAAGATCAAAAAAGGCACCAGGATCGAATACGGATCGATGGCATACCCCAGCCAGGCGACGATCCCCAGTTGCCAGACCACCGCCGTCAACGAGCACAGCACCACCAGCAAGGTGCTGCGCACGCAGCGGGTATAGAGGTAGATGATCAGCAGCGTGGTCAGCACTGCCAGGGCGAAGAACAGCATCACCTGCAGCAGCCCGTCGATCAGGTCGCCCATCAGCTTGGCAAAGCCGATCACATGCAGTTTGTAGACGCCGCCCGCTTCGTAGTGCTGGCGCAACTGCTCAAGTTTTTGCGAAAAGCCGTGGTAGTCGATGCCGGCGCCGGTCGCCGAGGCCTGGTCGAGCAGCGGCACAATAAGCATGCTTGAGGTGAAGTCGCGAGCGACCAGGCTGCCGACGATGTTGGCCCGCTCGATGTTCTGGCGCAGTTGCTGGATATCGGCGGCCGAGCCCTGGTAGGCATCGGGCATCACCGGGCCGCCCTGGAAGCCCTCTTCGGTGACTTCGGTCCAGCGCACCGCCGGGCTCCACAGCGACTTCATCCAGGCGCGGTCGACACCTTGGCTGAGGAACAGCTCGTCGTTGATCTGGCGCAGGGTCTGCAGGTAGGCCGGGTCGAAGATATCGCCACGGGTGTTCTCTACCACCACCCGCAGGGAATTGCCCAGGCCGCGCAGCGCCTGGCGGTTGTCCAGGTAGTTGCGGATGTAGGGATGACTCTGCGGGATCATCTTCTCGAAGCTGGGCCGCAGCTCCAGGCGGGTCATGGCCATGCTGCCGAGCACCAGGGTAACCAGCAGCATGCACAGCATGAACGCCAGCCGGTGGTTGAACACCAGGCGTTCGAGGCGATTGCCGGAGCGTGCATCGAAGTCGCCGAGGTTGCGGATCACCGGCAAGGTGTCTTGTTGGATGTCGGCCATCAGGGTTTTCTCTTGTTATGGCTGCTGCGGTTGGTCGGGGGCCAGGGTGCGGATGCCGCGCTCACCGACCAGCACCAGCGCGGCGCCGCTATCAAAGGCTGCGCCGCTGACCAGCGCGCGCTGGGTTTGCGCCAGCGGGCTGAAGCTTGCGCCGTCATCGTTACTGACCAGCAGGTCGCCGGCCTGGCTGGCCAGCCAGAACCGCCCGCGGGCGTCGAGGCTGGCGGCGGTGATGCTGGTGTTCAGGTCGGTCTTGACCACTTGCCAGCCGGCACCGCCATCGGTGCTGCGCAGTACGTGGCCGCGCAACCCGTAGGCCAGCAGCGCCCCAGGTTTGCCAATGACGCCGAAATAACTGCCGGCATAGGGGGTGCTCAGGCGCTCGAAATGGTCGCCCGCAGCGCTCAGCTTGAGCAGCAGGCCCTGCTCGCCGCTGATGTACAGCGCGCCGTCGACGCTGGCCAGGCCGGTCAGGTGCAAGCCTTGCGGGTTGTCGCTGCGTTCCAGCCACGGCGTCCAGTGCTGGCCGCCGTCAACGGTGTGCAGCAGCAGGTTGAATACGCCCACCGCAAAACCATGCAGCGGGTCGCTGAACCAGACGTCGAGCAACGGCTTGTCGGCGCCCTCCGCGACCAGGCGCTCACCCTCGCCCACCCAGCGTGCCCATTGATCGCCGCCCGCTTGCGCCCGTGCCTGGTAATAAGCCAGCACCTGCTCGCCGAGCACCCGCCCGTCCAGCTGTTTTTCCCAGCGCTGACCGCCATCGCGGCTGTGCAATATCACCCCGTCGTTGCCCACCGCCCAGCCCAGCTGCGCGGTGGCGAAGCTCACCGCATTGAGGTCGGCGCTGACCGGCACCTGCGCCTGTTGCCAGTGGCTGCCCTGGTCATCCGAGTAGAGGATGTGCCCCCGTGGCCCCACCGCCACCAGGCGCGTACCGGCGACGCTGACATCGCGCAAGGCGCTGGTGGCGGCCAGGGCGCTGGGCTGCGCCGGCAGGTCGAGCACGTCGACGTAAGGCTCGGCCCGGGCCGCGCCCTGCAGCGCGGCCCAGGCCAGCAGCATCACGCTGCAGCGTTTGAAAAAAGCCATCCCTGATCCTCCTCGGTGCGTGCTCGACAGGCTCAGCGAATGCCGGCCCCGGCCAGGGACTCGGGCGACCACTGGGTGCGCGACAGCGGCTCGATGTAGCGAATGCCGCCGTAGGCCCCGACCACGCCATTGAGGTTGTAGGTGCCGCCGATCAGGTCGTAGATCATGAACGGCGTGGCATCCGGGGTCTGTTTGTCGTAGCTCTGGCTGAGGAAGGCGAAGCTGCCGCGGTACAGCTGGCCACGGGCGTCATACTGGTCTGAGGCCAGGGCGATCCAGCTGTCCTCGTCGAGGTAGAAGCGGCGCTTGTGGTAGATGTGCCGGGCGCCGTCCTTGAGCTTGCCTTCGACCACCCAGACCCGGTGCTTTTCCCAGCGCACGAATTGCGGCGCGAGGTGGTTGGCGGTGGTCAGTTGCTTGACGTCGGTGTTGTAGGTCAACCGGTAGGTGTTGTACGGCACGTACATCTCCTGCTTGCCGACCAGGGTCCAGTCGTAGCGGTCGAGGGCGCCGTTGAAGACGAACACGTCATCGTAGGTGCCCGAACCCGAGGTGCCCGGGTTGGGCGTGTCGTAGGCCAGGTTCGGCGCCAGCTTGACCCGGCGCTGGCCCGGCAGGTACTGCCAGGCGCTGCGTGGTTGCACCAGCGGGTTGGCGGCATCGCGCAGCATCATCGCTTCACCGGCGCGGCGGGCCGGCGCGGTGTAGGTGAGTTTCATCTGGTAGTAGGTGTCCTTGGCGCCGATCGGCTTGCTCATGTCCTCGTAGATCGGGTAGCTGATGTTGGCCTGGCCGGTGGTGCTCAGGGTGGCGTTGCCGGCGGCATCGACGTTCCACGAGTCGTACTTGGCGGTCATGCTCACGCCCTGGTAGCGCAACAGGAAGTTCCACATGGCCTCGGCACCGCTCTGCGGAATCGGGAAGGGAATGCCCGGCAGCACATTGTCGACCGCGCTACCGCCCTCCTGGCTGCGCGCACCTACGGCGTTCTTCAAGGTGTTGTCGAGCACCGGTTGCGGCAGCGCCACGGTGCGATGAGTGGGATAGACATCGACGCGAAAACTCGGGAAGCGCTTGAGCAGTTCCTGGGTGGTGGCGGTCAGTTGCCCCTTGTACTGTTCGGCATTCTTGCCATCGATGACCAGCAGCGGTTGCTCGGCGGCGAACGGGTCCGGGCGCATGCTCGCGCCGCTCTGGTATGCCGCCGGCGGGGTCAGCAGGCCGCCCTGGTAGGCGGGAATCGAGCCGTCGGCGTTGGCGGCCTTCTCTGCGCCTATCGGCGTCAGGCTGGTGCCCAGGCGCGCGGCCTGGTCGTTGGAGACGGCGGCATGGGCCGGGTTCAGGGCAGCCAGCGACAGGCACGTGGCCAACAGGGTGTGCACGTAGTTCATGTTGTTGTTTTCCTGTGTGACTCAGAAGGTGGTTTTCAGGGTCAGGTACAGCGCGCCACGGTCCTCGGTGGTGGCGGCGCCGCCAGAGAACGCGGCGTAACCGCCGCCGTAGCAGGTGTAGTCCTGCTCGCCGTCCAGGGCGTTGGGGGTGCTGCCGTCGGTCTGGCCGTTGTTGCAGGACTGGGTCTTGCCGAAGCCATCGACGTACTTGAGGTCGACGAAGTACTGGTTGTAGATCGCCGCGCTCAGGCCCACGGCGTAGTTGCCGGTGTTCTCGGCGCCGCCGCCCTGCACCGGCGATACGCCGTCCAGGCCGACGTTGATCGACAGCGGCATGCTCAGGTCCATGCCCGGCAATACCTGGTACCAGGTCGGGGTGAAGTTGACCGCGATGCCCCAGTTGTCGCGGGTCGGCTGGTCGATGCCGCGGTAGCTGCTTTTACCCTTGTACAAGGCCGCGTTGTGGTTATCGAGCTTGAGCAGGTTGCTGTAGAACAGCTCGCCGAGCAGGGTCGCCGAGTCGAACAACGGCGTATCGGCAATGGTCATCAGGCCGTTGAGGGTCCAGTGCAGGGTGTCGCCGGTGGCGCTCATGCTGTCGCCGTCGGACGGCGCTTCATAGACCACGCCACTGCTGGGCAAACGCGCCGGCAGCAGGCCGAAGCCGCCACCCAGGCCGGCCTGGCCCGGCGCACTGAGGATCGCCGGAATGCTCGCCAGGGGCATGTTGTGGCGGATGTTCAGGTCGCTGCCGACGCTGATACCGCCGACATCCTTGGACAGGCTCAGGCCATAGATGTCGATGTTGTCGGCGTAGGCGAACTGGTAGGTGGCGCTTTGCAGCGAGTTGTAGAGGTTGCCGACCGCGCCCTGGGCACTGCCCGGCGGGCTGCCGAACGGGCCGTTGGCGACGGTCAGGCCGCGGGCGTCGAGCCAGGCCTGGGGCAGGATCTCCGAAGTCTTGCGGTAATACACGCCCAGGGTGCCGCCCAGCCATTCGGGCGACCACTTGGCCATCACCCCCCAGTCGCCGCGTTTGTCCGGGGTCAGGTCGTGGCCGCGGCGGATGTTGGTCAGCGCGCCGCGCACCGGGATCAGCCCGGGCGTGCCGGTGTGGCCGAGCAGAAAGCTCTGTGCGCCCTCGCCCACCAGGTCCGAACCGCCGTAGTAGGTGCCGGCTTCCGGCAGCCGCGCGGCGTCCCAGTCGAGGAAGTACTGCGCGCCGATGGTCAGCTCGGGGTTGACCAGCAACGCCGCCGACAGCTGGTTGCGCGGCACGAACAGCTCCTTGGCTTCGGTGCCGGGTGAGGCGGCCAGCTTGGCCAGGTCCAGGCCAGACTGGCCGTAGCTCAGCGAATGCACCGGGTTGAGCAGGGTTTCGCCCCAGAACAAATTGTGCTGGCCGAGCTTGGCGCTGATCTGCGAGGAGTCGCCCACTTCGCGACGCATGAACACGAAGGCATCCAGTACCTCACCGGACGGGCCGCTGTAGTAGCGCTGGGCATAGTTGCTCAGGTGCGGGCTGCCCAGCGGCACGCCGGTGCCGGGCAAGCCGTTGAGGCTGGGGTTGATGCCCGACTGGCCGCCGTTGCCGTTGACGAACGGGTTGGCGTTGGAGCCGGTGTTGTCGTAGGCCTTGTCGTACCAGCTGGCGGCGCTGACGCGAAAGCCCATGTTGCCCTGGTAGATCACGTCCAGCTCGCTGAGCAGGTCGATACGGTTGGTGACCGTGGTCCCGGCCTTGCGGAAGTTGTAGTCGCCGTCGTTGTTGTTGGGGGTTGCCAGCAGGCGTTTGTCAGCGCTTTCGGTGCGTACGCCGTAGTTGTACTTGACCGTGTTATCCAGGCGCACGGCCCAGTCTTCACTGCCGGTATCGAGTTCGAACGCCTGGGCGCCTGGCAGCGCCAGCAAGCCGATGGCGCAGGCGAGCAGGCAGCGCTGTGGCTTCACAGCACGGTGAATGCGAGGGTTGGACATCGCGATGGCTCCACTTATTGTTATTGTTGTTATCGCCGCCCGTCGAATGCGGGCGTGGTTCAAGCGTCCGTGCGTTACTGCCGGTCCAGGGCCTGGACCAGTTGTTCGGCCCGTGGCCAGGGGCCAAAGCCTGCGGCCGGGTTGAGGTGGCCGACAGCGCCCAGTTCCAGCAACTGGCTGCCCCAGTTGCTGGCCATGGCCCTGACCGCGTCAAGACTGGCCAGGTGGTCGTCGCTGCTGGCGGCGACGATGCTCGGGAACGGCAACGGCGTCATCGGCAGCGGGCTCCAGCCATTGGCGCGCAGGGTTTGCGGGCTTGGGTAGTGCGCCGGCCAACTGGCCGCAAGGTCCGGTGGCGCCGCCAGCAGCGCGCCCTTGATCGGCCGCTGGTAACGCGCCGCCCAGTGGGCAACCATCAGCACCCCGGCGCTGTGCGCCACCAGCAACACCTCGCCTTCAATCTGTTCAAGCGCACGCTGGATGGCGTCGACCCGGGCGTTGCAGTCCAGGCCATCGACCTGCAGCGGCGCCAGCGTATGGACCTTGGCCAGGCGTTCGGCCAGCCGGGTCTGCCAATGCTCGGGCACATGCTCGCGCAGGCCGGGGACGATCAGGACAGTAGCGGTGGTATGCAGTTTTTCCACGTCGGCACCTAGGCTCAGGACAGTCCGCTCGCAGATGATCTCGAGCGCTTGCACAGCCACAGTAATCAGCCCTCCCCGCTGGCGCTTTACATTGCGCGTCAGCGACTTTTCATTTGATGACAGGGTTTGTGGCGTATGTCCGAGTGGCCCGGGGGTGCGGGTCATCGGGCTTTTTTCAGCCGCCGAAAACGGCTTCTCATTTGGCGACACCCACGCTATAACGAATCGAACTACCCGCCATAGAAGCGGGGCGCCTGATGAATGCGTGGAAAACAATAAAATGACCGCCCTCGTACGTGCTGCAAGCCTGACCAACTACCTTGAGGTGTCCCGGCACCTGGGGCTCAACCCCCATGCCCTGCTGGCTCAGGTCGGCCTCAGTGCCAGCCTGCTCGACGACCCCAACCAGCGTATCGCGGTATCCAGCGTGGTGACCCTGCTGGAAGAGTCGGCGCGGGTCAGTGGTTGCGATACCTTTGGCCTGCGCATGGCCGAGCTGCGCCAGTTATCGGATTTTGGCGAGATCAGCCTGCTGCTCAGCCACCAGCGCACCCTGCGCGACGCCCTGCAGGTGATCGTCCAGTACCGGCATTTGCTCAACGACGCCCTGGCCATTCATATCGAAGAAGCCGGCAAGACCGTGATCATTCGGGAAGAAGTGGTCACCGACCAGCCCCAGCGCGGGCGCCAGGCCACAGAGCTGGCGATTGGCGTGATGTTGCGCCTGTGCGCCGCCCTGCTTGGCGCCCACTGGCACCCGATCAGCGCCAACTTCACCCATGCGGCGCCGGCGGACCTGGCCATTCACCGGCGGATTTTTGGCTGCAAGCTGGTGTTTGGCAGCGAGTTCAACGGTATCGTCTGCCCGGCCGCCGACCTCGACACCGCCAACCCGCTGGCCAACCAGGCCATGGCGCGCCTGGCGCAGCGTTACCTGGACACCCTGCAGGCCAGTGGCAAGCTGTCGCTGGAACTGGAAATGCGCAAGACCATCTACCTGCTATTGCCCATGGGCCGGGCGACCATCGAGCAGGTGGCGCAAACCCAGGGCATGAACGTGCGCACCTTGCAGCGGCGCCTGGAGGAATGCGGGGTGACCTTCAGCGATTTGATCAACGGCGTGCGCCGCGACCTGGTGATCCGCTACCTGGAAAACCCCAGCTATACAATGGGGCGCATTGCCGACATGCTCGGTTACTCAATGCCCAGCTCCTTTACCCGCTGGTTCATCGCCCAGTTCGGCATGCCGCCGGCCAGTTGGCGGGCGCAGCATGAGCGCCGGCAAGACTAGCCGGCGCTGTCAAACACGAGTGCTGCGCGCTTGGGTTCGGTGCATGCCAGTCCACTACTGGGGCAACCGTCTACAACCCCCAGTGCATCAATGCCAATACCAGCAGCACCAGGAACACCGTCTCCCCGACCATCAACGCAATCGGCTTGAAGCCCACCGCCGCCAGCTCCTTTAACTGAGTCTTCATGCCCAGGGCGCTGATCGCCACCACCAGGCACCAGCGCGACAGGTCGTTGACCCCGCCCTGCACCGCCGCCGACATCCAGCCGGTGCTGTTGATGCACGCCAGCAGGACAAAACCCACCGCAAACCACGGCAGTAACGGTGGCCGCTGCCCACCGGCATCACCGCCGGCGCGGCGGGTGATCATCGCCGCGCAGACAATCACCGGCAGCAACATGGCCACGCGCATCAGCTTGACCACGGTGGCAATGTCGCCGGTCTCGGTGGACATGCTGTACCCCGCGCCCACCACCTGCGCCACATCATGAATGGTCGCGCCAAGAAACACCCCGGCCTGTTGCGGCGACAGCTGCAGCCAGCTGGCAATCATCGGATAGAGGATCATCGCCAGGGTCGACAACGCCGACACGCCAATCACGGTAAACAGGGTGGCGCGCTCTTTTTGCGGGTGATGGGGCAAGGCCGCGGCCAGGGCCAGCGCCGCCGAGGCCCCGCAAATCGCCGTGGCACCACCGGTGAGCATGCCGAACAAGCGCTGAAAACCCAGGGCCCGTGCCGCCACCACCGAGACCAGGATGGTCACCACCACCAGCATCACCACCAGCGCTACCGGCTTCCAGCCAAGGCTAGCGATCTGGCCCAGGGTAATGCGCATGCCCAGCAGCGCCACGCCCAGGCGCAATACCGTGCGTGCGGTGAATTCGATCCCGGCTTTGCAACGGCCATCGCTGGCCAGAAAGTTCAGGGCCATGCCCAGCAACAAGGCAAACAACATCACCGGGGCATCGTAATGCTCACTGAGAAAACTCGCCGCCGCCGCGGCAATCAGGCTGACGATAAAGCCCGGCGCCAGTTCCCGGGCGCGGTGGTTGGCGGCGGCAATTGCGACCACGCTCATTGGCCCGCCTCCTTGCTCGCCAGCACGATGAACAGCTGCCCATCCCGTTGCTCGACCGGGTAGCTGGCAACCTTGAGCTGCGTCGAGTTGAGCAGATAACCGCTGGCCAGATCAAAGCGCAGGCCGTGGGCGCAGCACTGGATCACCCGTCCGTCCAGGCGCCCGCCGCACAACGAGGCGCCCTGGTGCGGGCAACTGTCGTCGATGGCGTAGAAGCTGTCGGCAACGTTGAACAGCGCCACGCTCCTGTCCGCCCATTCCAGCAACACCCGCCCGCCACGGGGCGGGACTTTGTCGGCCGGTACCGGATACACCCCGCTCATGCCGCCACCTCGTGTTCCAGGGCTTGGGCCATGGCCTGCAGCAACACCTCGACCGGCTGTGCCCCCGAGACCCGCAGGCGCTGGTTGAAGCGAAAGCACGGCACGCCGTCGGCAGCCTGGTCATTGGCGCCGATGAACGGGCTGGCATCGCCGCGCAGGCAATCGGCAACCCGCCCAGGCTCCAGGCCACAGGCGCTGGCGATATGCATCAAGGTCACCGGGTCACCCAAATCCTTGCCCTGCTGGAAGTAGCCGGCAAACAGCCTGGCCAGCAGTGCTTCGGCCTGCTGAGTCGAACCCAGCGCCACCGCGCGCTGCAGCAGGCGATGGGCGTCGGCGGTGTTGGGCATGCGGCTGATGCGGCTGAAATCGATCTCCACCCCTGCGGCCTTGGCGGCGCTGCGCACCTGCGCCTGGCGCAGGCGTACCGCCTCATCGCTGCCCAGGCGCTTGCGGTAAAAGGCCTCGAACGGCTGGCCGGTCCTGGCCATCTGCGGCAGTAATTGCACGCCGCGCAAGAGCAGCTTGACCTCGACCTCCGGCCGCTCGCGGCGCAGTTGTTCCAGCGCCCGCTGCAGATGCGCCTGGCCAATCAGGCACCAGGGGCAGATAAAGTCGAAGAACACTTCGATCGACAAAACGTGCTTCACGGATTCAACTCCAGGCGGGCCATGTCACGGTGGTAATGACGCTTGGCAATAAAAAACACCGCCGCCGCCGCGATGCTGATCAGCGGCACCAGCTGGAAGGCGGCCTGCAGGCCGATCAGGTCGGAGACGCGGCCGGTAATCAACGGCCCGGTCGCAAGCCCGAGCAGGTTGTTGGCCAGGGTCAGGGTGGCAAACGCGGTGCCGTGCACCGAGTAATGGGTCAGGTTGGCGACCATGGCGCTGGACGGGCCGTTGGTGCCGGCGGCAACCATCATCCCCAGGCAGATCAGCACCAGTTGCGCGGTGCCCGAGGGCAGCGCGAAGGCCAGCGACAGCAACAGGCAACTGCCCAGGCAATAACCGATGGCCAGGCTGATCTTGCGGTCCGGGCGCTGCCGGCCGAGGCGATCGCAAAGCATGGCGCAGAGGATCATGCCGATGCCGCTGCACAGCACGATGATGGCGGCGACCACGCCGGCCTGGTCGGTGCCCATGGCGTAGTAGCGATTCAGATAGCTGGGCATCCAGACAATCACCGTGCCGCCGACGAACAGCTGCAGCCCACTGCCCACGTAAGCGGCGATCACCGAGCGGCTGCCGTACAAGGTGTGCAGTGGCCGGGCGATCTTGCAGGCGGCGGCATTGACCCGCTGTGGAGCGATCTTCGCCTCCTTGACGATCAGCGGGTACAGCAACGCCAGCAACAGGCCGAACAGGGCCATCGCGGCGAACGCCCAGCGCCAGCCAAAGTGCTGGGCCATCAAGCCGCCCAGGGCCATGCCCAGCACCGAGCCGAACATGCCGCCGGCCATGAAGGCCCCGGCCAGGGTCGCGCGCATGTCACGGGGGAACACCGCGACCACCACGGCAATGCCGACGCTGCCATAGGCGGCCTCGCCGACACCGACCAGAAAACGCGCGGCAAACATCTGCGGGTAGTTGTCGGCCAGGGCGCAGCCGAGGGTGGCCAGGCTCCAGAGTACGGCCATCAGCACCAGGCTGCGGATGCGCCCGAAGCGGTCGGCCAACAGTGACAAGGGGAAGGTCAGCAGCCCGACCATCAGCGCGACAATGCCGCTGAGCAGGCCCAGCTGGCTGTCACTCAGGGCCCATTCGGCCTTGAGCAACGGGAAGACTGCGTTGAGTACCTGCCGCGACATGTAGTCGGAAATCAGCAGGCCAAAGGTCAGGGCAAAGACAATCCAGGCATATCGCCGGGAAATGCCTCGTGAAGTGTCGGCGCCATCGTCTGTGGCGCTGGCGAGATAGGCGGCCATGCTGCCTCCTTGGGGTTGTCTGGCATGAGACTTACTTATTGTTTTTATTGAAAAGCTGAAAAGCCCGACGGTCAGCGCTGTGGATCGCCGGCCCGGCACGTAACCACGTGCCGGGCCAGGCCAATCAGGCGCGCTGCGGCACACCCTTCTGGCCCGGCTGGCGGTTAGGCGCCATGCCGTTGGCCTTGAGGGTCTGCTCGATGCTGCTGTACTGCTCACCGATGCGGTAGATGGCCCGCGCTTCCTTGCCGTTGGCGATCTCACGGCCCAGTTCATGGGCCACGCGTACGGTCTGCTGGATCTGCTGCACCGAACCGAAGCGCTTGCCGTGCTGGTCGATGATGGTGTCTTCGTTGCCGCAACGCGGGTGCAGCCCCATGGCCAGGGCCATGGTGTTGAACGGCAGCACGTTTTTCAGCAGCGATTCGGCGGTCAGCGTGCAGCCGTTGGGCGCACGGTGAATGAAGTTGAAGAAGTTGAACGGGTTGGGGCCGTCGAAGCCGCCACCAATGCCGATCCAGGTCAGGTTCAGCGGGCCCATGTAGTCGCCCTTGCGCACGATGCGTTCGAGGGTTTCCAGGGCGTGCATGCCGGTCAACTGGAAGTGCGGCTGGATGTTGCTGGCCTGCAGGCGGCGCAGGTGTTCGCGCACCCAGGCCGGGCCGGCCGGCACGGTCATTTCGCTGTAAGCGGCGTGGATCGCCGGATGGGCCAGGGAGGTGCCCTCCAGGTACTCCGGGTACAGCAGCTCCATGATGTTCATCTGCGTGGTGTTGATCGCCACGGTGACCTGGTCGGGCTTGGGCGTAAGCTCGGCGAGCATGTGCCGGGTGTCATCGGACAACCACTTGGCCGCCTCGCCGTCGCTTTCCGGGGCGAACGAGATCGAGCCACCGACCTGGATGATCATCTCCGGCACCGCTTCGCGCACGCCGGCAATCAGTTCGTTGAACTTCGACAGGCGCTTGGAGCCCTTGCCGTCCAGCTCGCGCACGTGCAGGTGCAGCACCGTGGCGCCGGCTTCATAGCAGTCGACTGCCTTTTGCACCTGCTCGTCCATGGTCAGCGGGATGTCTTCGGGAAAGTCCTCGGGCATCCACTCCGGGCCATAGGGGGCCACGGTGATCACCACCTTTTCCATGTTTTCCGGGTGCAACGAATCGTCGAAGAATTGCATGCTGTAGTCCTCGGTCTTGTTATTGTCCTGGGGTGTTGCTGGCCTTCAGAAGGTGCGCTCGCCCTTGATGCCGGCGCGCTCCATCTTGCGGTGGCACGCTGGGTAGTCCATCACCGCGTAATGCTGGGTGCTGCGGTTGTCCCAGATCGCCACGCTGTTGGGTTTCCAGCGCCAGCGCACCTGGTACTCGGGCAGGTAGGCCTGGCTGATCAGGTAGCGCAGCAGGTCACTGGCACCGGGGTTGGCGTCCTGGCCGAAACGCACTCGCTGCGGGGTGTGGTAGTTGCTGAAGTGGGTGGTGAAGGCATTGACGAACAGCACCGGCTCGCCGGTGTCCGGATGGGTGCGCACCACCGGGTGTTCGGCGTCGGGGAACTGCGCCTTGAGCGCCAGGCGTTTTTCCAGCGCCATCGCCGCGCCAAAACTGGCTTCGATGCTGTGCCGGGCGCGCAGGCCCTCGATCCGCGCCTTCACGTCATCCGGCAGGTTCTGGTAGGCCAGCGCCATGTTCGCCCACATGGTGTCGCCGCCCACCGGCGGGCACTCCACACAGCGCAGCACGCACCCCATGGGCGGCGCCTCGCGCCAGGTGGCGTCGGTGTGCCAGGCGTTCTCGTAGCGATCGGCCGGCTGGTCCGGGCGCTTGTAGATCTGCACCAGGCCCGGGTGTTCGGGGTCGCTGCCGGCCACCGGGTGGTCTTCCAGCTCGCCGAAGCGCTGGGCAAAGGCCACATGCTCGGCGCGGCTGAAGGTCTGATCGCGCAAGAACAGCACCCGGTGCTTGAGCAACTGCGCACGCAGCTGCTCGAACAGGTCGTCGTCATCAATTGCATCTGCCAGATTGACCCCGGTGATTTCGGCACCGATGGCGCAGGTCAGTTGTTCGATGTGCATGCTGTTGCCCTCTTCAGATGACGAAGATTGACGAGCCGGTGGTTTTGCGCGCTTCCAGGTCACGGTGGGCCTGAACCGCATCCTGTAATGCGTAGTGCTGGTTGATCTCGATCTTGATCCGCCCGCTGCTGACATGCTCGAACAGCTCGCCGGCCAGGTCCGCCTTCTCCGCCGGGTCGGCGATGTAGTCGGCCAGGGCCGGGCGGGTCAGGTGCAGCGAGCCCTTGATCGCCAGGATCTGCGGGTCGAACGGCGGGATAGTGCCCGAGGCTGTGCCGACGCAGACCATCAGCCCGCGGCGCTTGAGCGAATCGAGCGAGGCCATGAAGGTGCTCTTGCCGACGCTGTCGAACACCACGTTGACGCCAACCCCGTCAGTCAGCTCGCGCACGCGCTTGGCGACGTCTTCATGGCTGTAGTTGATGGTGTGGCTGCAGCCATGGGCGCGGGCCACTTCGGCTTTGGCGTCGGTGGACACCGTGCCGATCACCGTCAGCCCGAGCAGGCGCGCCCACTGCGAGACAATCAGGCCGACACCGCCGGCGGCGGCGTGCAGCAGCACGCTGTCACCCGGCTTGAAGTCATACAGGCGGCGCATCAGGTAGGCCGAGGTCAGGCCGCGCATGGTCATTGCCGCGGCGGTTTCGAAGGCGATGGTTTCCGGTAGCTTGATCAAGGCTGCCGCCGGAATCAGCCGCTCGGTGCAATAGGCGCCCAGGGTGTTGAGAAAGCCGGTGTAGGTTACCCGGTCGCCCACCGCCACCTGGGTCACGCCCTCGCCCACCGCCTGCACCACCCCCGAGGCCTCGACGCCCATGCCGCTGGGCAGCGGGATCGGGTAGGTGCCGTTGCGAAAGTAGGTGTCGGCGTAGTTCAGCCCCACCGCCACCTGACGCAGGCGCACCTGGCCCGGGCCCGGCTCGCCGACCTCGGCGTCCTCGTAGCGCAGGACCTCGGGGCCACCGGTTTCATAGAAGCGTACGACTTTGGCCATGCATGTCACTCCAGTCATCCTGACGCCGTGCGTCAATTCTTGTTGACTGGACTCTATGCCCTACGCCAGGCAGGTGCTTCGCATCGGACGACAAGCTGTTTTCATTTGATGACAAGCGCCCTGGGCTGGCCGCCTGGCGGGCTTTCTCGTAGCATGTCCAGGCCCTTCCTAGTGTCTGCGAGAGCTCGATGAAGTCCCCCGCCGGTTTGCTGTTTGCAGGTATCGACCTCGATCGCGACAGCGCCACCCCGCTTTATCGCCAGCTGTACCTGCAGATCCGCAAGCAGATCCTCACCGGCCGTCTGCAAGGGGGCATTCGCCTACCGTCGACGCGCACCTTGAGCCAGGAATTGCAGGTTTCGCGCATCACCCTGCTCAATGCCTTCGACCAGCTGATTGCCGAGGGTTTCCTGGTCTCGCGCACCGGCGCTGGCACCTATGTCGGTGATGAGTGGCAGCGCAGTACCGATGCCGAGCCGTCAGCACCTGCGCCGCCCAAACTGTCGGACCTGACCCAGACGATGCTGTCGCTGCGCAGCGATCATTTTCGCGGGGTGTCCTACGCCCATTGCGGCGATCAGGCGCCGATCTCGTTCCTGCCCAGCCATGGCGCTTTCGAGGCCTTTCCCCAGGCATTGTGGAAACGCCTGCTCAACCGCCACGGCCACAAGCCGAGCAAGGCCCTGCTCGGTTATGGCGAGTTGCAAGGCCTGCAGACGCTGCGCCAGGCCATTGCCGAGTACGTGTTCGACGCCCGCGGTATCGATTGCAGCGCCGGGCAGGTGGTGATCGTCTCCGGCGCCCAGCAGGCCTTCAACCTGCTGGCGATGCTGCTGCTCAACCCCGACGAGCCGCTGTGGATGGAAGACCCGGGGCATATCGCCGCGCGCATCGCCTTTCAGGCCCACGGCTGCCGGGTGGTGCCGGTGCGCGTCGATGACCAGGGTATCGACGTGCAACACGGTATTCGTGATTGCCCCGAAGCGCGCCTGGCCTTCACCACCCCGTCGCGCCAGCACCCGCTGGGCATGACCCTCAGCCACAACCGGCGCCTGGCGCTGATTGCCTGGGCGGCTGCCAGCGGCAGCTGGATCATTGAAGACGATTGCGACAGCGAGCTGCGCTACGCCGGTCGGCAGTTGCCGGCGCTGTATGCCATGGACCAGAGCGAACGGGTGATCTATGTCGGCACCTTCAGCAAGGTGCTGTTCCCCTCCTTGCGCCTGGGCTATGTGATTCTGCCCCAGGCCCTGGTCGAGCCGTTCTGCACCTTGCGCGCAGTGCTCGACCGCAGCCCGCCGACCCTGCTGCAGGCGGTGACCGCCGATTTCATGAGCGAAGGCCACTTCATTGGCCATATCCGCCGCATGCGGGCGCTGTACCAGGCCCGCCAGCAGTGCCTGCTCGAGGTGCTGCAGCGGCGCCTGGGCGGTTTTTTCCAGGTGGCCCCGGTCGAGGCCGGCATGCACCTGATCGCCTGGCTTGCGCCGCAGCTCGATGACCAGGCCCTGGCGCGGCAACTGGCCGAGCATGGCGTGCACACCTACGCCCTGAGCGACTACTGCCTGAACCGCTACTTGCCGCCGGCACTGTTGCTCGGCTTTGCCGGCACGCCACAGGACCAGGCCGAGGCCAAGGTCGAGGCGCTGGTCCAGGCGCTGCGGGCGATTGGCCATCGGGTCTGAAAGTGGCCTTATCAAATGATCCGTAATGGATCTATCGAGTGTTCCTTGCCGGCGCGATAAAGACGGCGCCGGTAGAACCGGTGCCCGCACCAGGAACGACTCGAATGAACACACTACAAGAACGCTTCGCTACGTTACTGAACCACAATGCGCAAGGTGCCCAGGCGCCGCGGCTGACCCGCGAGCTGGCCAGCCGCCTGCTTGAGCGCCTCGACCAGGCGCGGCTGTTTGCCCACGCCTATCCGCTGCTGACCAACCTCACCCACGGCCGCGTCACGCCGTTTGACCTGCTCGACTTCGCCTATCGCCATGAACTGGCCGGGCTGAGCCTGCACATGCTCGATGGCGAGCACAACAGCCTGTCGCAGATGAACGCCGGGCAGTTGTGTGCCTTCGCCGAAAAAGCCCGCGCATTGCAACTGGACGTGCACCTGGAAATCAGCAGCACGCGCAAGGCCGACGTCGATGCGGTGGTGGCCGTGGCCAAGGTCATCGGCAGCCGCAATATTCGCGTGTACTCGCGTTATGAAGGCCTGCTCTCGCAGGTCATGGACCAGATCGGTGGCGACCTGCTGTACCTGGCCCGGCTGGCCGATGCCCACGACCTGCATTTTGATTTCGAGCAGCATGAAGAGCTCAAGAGCGACGAGATCGCCCAGTTGCTGCGCCAGGTCAATCATCCGCGGCTCAATGCCCTGTTCGATTTCGGCAACATGATCAATGCCTGCGAGCAACCGCTGCAGGCCCTGCACAACCTCGCCCCGCATATCCGCCAGAGCCACCTCAAGGGCGTGCGGGTGGTGGCCGAAGACCAGGGTTTTGGCCACTGCGGGGTACTGCAGGGCAGCGCCGAGGACGAGCTGCCCGGCGCGCGCATGCTGTTCGAGCTGCTGATGCTCGGTGAACAGCAGCCGCAAGTGATCGCCTTCATCCTCGAACAGGAAAACCACTACCTCGCCCCGGCCTTCCGCCAGCGCAACGAGCCGGCCGACCCGTTCATTGCCTACCGGGAAATGAGCGACACGCCGCTGCCCGCCGGCCTGACCCTCGAGCAGATGCTGGCCGGCGAACAGCGCTGGGCCAACAACCAGGTCAGCTACGTGAAAACCTTGCTGGCCGAGTTGCGCACCCTCGCCGAGTTGACCCTGGCCAGCCCTGCCAGCCTTTGAGCCCCTACCCCACTACGCCTGGAGAATAACAATGACTGCGCAAAACAAGGCCAAATGGTTCAAGTTCCTGATACTGATCCTCGGTGGCGGCACCGTCTACAAACTGGCCAACCTCAAGGATGCGTTCTACGTACCCATGCAGGAGTTCATGGGCCTCTCGCACACCCAGATCGGCTTGCTGCTCAGCGCCAACGCCATCATCGCCACTGGCCTGTTCGTGGTCGGCGGCATGCTCGCTGACCGTTTTGATACCCGCAAGCTGATCCCCCTGGGCCTGATCGGTACCGGCGCCCTGGGCCTGTACCTGGCCACCTTCCCACCGTTCAGCAGCCTGATGCTGGTGTTCTGCCTGCTGGCGGTGTGCGCCGACTGCATCTACTGGCCGGCGCTGCTCAAGGCCATTCGCGGCCTGGGCAACGATCAGGAGCAAGGGCGCATGTTTGGCCTGCTCGAAGGCGGCCGCGGGGTGGTCGACACCCTGGTGGCGTTTAGTGCGCTGGGCGTGTTCATTGCCCTGGGCAGCGGCGAACACGGCCTGAAAGCGGCGATCCTGTTCTACGCGCTGATCGACATCGCCGCCGGAGTGCTGACCTGGTTCTTGCTCAAAGGCAATCAGGCCCAGGCCCAGACCAGCGCCAAGAACCCGCTGGCCAACCTTATGGAGGCAATCAAGGTACCGGCGATCTGGCTGGTCAGCTTCAACGTGTTCATGGTCTACATCGTCTACTGCGGCCTGACCTACTTCATCCCCTACCTGAAGGAAGTCTACGGCCTGCCGGTGGCACTGGTCGGCGCCTACGGCATCATCAACCAGTACATGCTGAAGATCCTTGGCGGGCCGGCCGGCGGGTTTATCGCCGACAAGCACTTCAAGAGCCCCAGCCGCTACCTGAAGTGGGCGTTCCTGGCGCTGCTGCCGATGATGGCGATCATCCTTCTGGTGCCCAAGAGCCCGGGCTTCATCTATGCCGGCATGGCCGCGACGCTGTCGTTCGCCTTCATCGTGTTTTCCATGCGCGGGGTGTTCTGGGCGCCGATGGGTGAAGTCGGGATCGCCCCGCACATCACCGGCTCCGCCTTCGGCATCGGCTGCCTGATCGGCTATGCGCCGGGGATGTTCGCCTACGTCGGCTACGGCGCGCTCCTTGACCACTTCCCCGGCCAGCAAGGCTACAACTATGTGTTCATCGCCATGATGCTGCTGGCGCTGATCGGCTTTGCCATCGCCAGCCGCCTGCAGCGCCTGGTGCGCAAGGCGGCGCCGCTGGCCGCAGCGGCCACCGCCTAGGCCACGGGCTACATCTCGACCTGGGTGCCCAGCTCGATCACCCGGTTCAGCGGCAGGTTGAAGTACTTGAGGTTGCTGTTGGCGTTCTTCAGCAAGAACGCGAACAGCGCCTCGCGCCAACGCGCCATGCCGATGCGCCTGGTCGGGATCACCGTCTCGCGGCTGAGGAAGTAGGTGGTCACCATCGGGCTGAAATCCAGGTCCTTGAGGTGGCACAGTTGCAGCGCCGCCGGTACGTCGGGTTCTTCGATAAAACCGAAGTTGAGGTTGACCCGATAGAAGCCCTCGCCAAAGGCCTGTACTTCAAAACGCTGGGCCACCGGCACCCGCGGCCGGTCCTGGGACACCACGGTGAGCAGCACCACCCGCTCGTGCAACACCTGGTTGTGCAGCAGATTATGCAGCAGCGCGTGGGGCACGGCGTCGGCGCGGGCGGTGAGGAACACCGCAGTGCCCTGCACCCGGTGCGGCGGTTGCGCAGCCAGGCTGCTGATGAACAGCGGCAGCGGCAAGGCCGATTCGTCGAGGCGCTCGACGATGATCTTGCGTCCGCGTTTCCAGGTGGTCATCAGAATGAACAAGGCGATACCGGCGATTACCGGGAAGGCGCCGCCCTGGAAGATCTTCGGCGCGTTGGCGGCAAAGTACAGGCTGTCGACCAGCAAAAAGCCCAGCAGCAAGGGCAGCGCCAGCCAGCGCGGAGCCTTCCACAACAGCAGTACCACCGCCGAAGACAGCAAGGTGGTGATCAGCATGGTGCCAGTGACCGCCACGCCATAGGCTGCCGCCAGGGCGCCGGACGACTCGAAGCCGATCACCAGCAGCACCACGCCGACCATCAGCGCCCAGTTCACCGTGCCGATGTAGATCTGCCCCTGCTCCTGGCTTGAGGTGTGCTGGATGAACATGCGCGGCACGTAGCCCAGCTGAATCGCCTGGCGCGTCAGCGAGAAGGCGCCGGAAATCACCGCCTGGGAGGCAATGATGGTCGCCAGGGTGGCCAGGGCGATCATCGGCAGCAGCGCCCAGTCCGGGGCCAGCAGGTAGAACGGGTTGCGGACCGCCTCGGGGTTGCCGAGGATCAGCGCGCCCTGACCGAAATAGTTGAGTACCAGCCCCGGCAGCACCAGCAGGATCCAGGCGCGGGCAATCGGCTTGCGGCCGAAATGGCCCATGTCGGCATACAGCGCCTCGGCGCCGGTCAGGGCCAGCACCACCGCGCCAAGAATCGCCACGCCCATGCCCGGGTGGACGATAAAGAAGTTCACCGCCCAGGCCGGGTTCATCGCCAGCAGCACTTCCGGGCGCTGGACGATGCCATAGATGCCCAGCGCGCCAAGCACGCTGAACCACAGCACCATGACCGGGCCGAAAATGATCCCGATGCGTGCGGTGCCATGCTTCTGGATCAGAAACAGCGCCACCAGCACCACCACCGCCAAGGGCACGACCCAATGGTCGATGCCGACAAAGGCCAGTTGCAGCCCCTCCACCGCCGACAGCACGGAAATCGCCGGGGTGATCATGCTGTCGCCGTAGAACAAGGCCGCGCCAAACAGCCCGAGCAGCACCAGCACCCGGCTCAAGCGCGGGTACGGCGCCGCCGCCCGCCGCGCCAGGGCGGTCAGGGCCATGATCCCGCCTTCGCCCTGGTTGTCGGCACGCAGCACGAACAGCACGTACTTGATGGTCACCACCCAGATCAGCGACCAGAACACCAGCGAGAGGATGCCGAGCACACCGTCATGGTTGGCCTGCACGCCGTAATGACCGGCGAAGACCTCCTTCAAGGTGTACAGCGGGCTGGTGCCGATATCGCCATAGACCACGCCGGCGGCGGCGATCAACAGGCTCAGTGACGAAGTTTTTACGGGGGAATGGGCGCTTGCGGAAGTTGCGGCTTGGCTCACGGTCAGACGTCTCGAAGAAATGCGCCGGCAGTATGGCTTTGTGCTTGACGCACCTTCGTAAAAAGTCCGTAAAATTTTCTTACACTTGTACGGGCCTCATCGCGGGTCAAGCCCGCTCCTACAGGTCTGCATCAATCCTGTGGGAGCGGCGGTGCGACGACTCGACTTGACCCGCGATCGATCTACCGCCCGAGCACAGCGCTCAAATCCAACCCATGCTCGCCCAGCGGCGGGCACCAATAGTAGCCTCCAGTCAGCGGCCGGCTGAAGCGGTACAGGGCATCGACCACGCCATCTTCCAGGCCGCTCATGCGCCGCAGCTGCACTTCGAACGCATCAAACGAGTGACCGAAAGCCAGGAACGCCAGGCCGGCACCACGCTCATCCGCCCAGGGCATCGAGCGGCGGACGATAAAGGCTTCAGGGGCGAAGCTTTCCTGGGCGGTGCGCTTGACGTGGGCCGACTGCGGCGCGTCGTCAAGCTCTTCGTTGTCGGCCTTGCGCCGGCCGATAATGTCGTCCTGCTCGGCTTGCGGCAAAGCTTTGAAACAATTGAGGTCATGGCGCCACAGCTGGAACGCGGCAAAGCTCGAACCGTTCAAGCCTGGTACCTCGCTGGCAAGGATCGCCGCTTCGACGGCGGCGTCTTCCACCGGGTTCTCGGTGCCGTCTTCATAGCCGGTCAGGTCGTGGCCGCTCTTGTGGCGGAAGGCATCGGTGGCCTCGACCCGTTTCAAGGCCGGGGCCAGCAGTTGCTCAAGCGCCTGGCTGTGCAGCCACAGCTCGCCACGGTCTTCACCGCGCAGCCACAGCCACAGGTCGTGCTGGGTGCAGGGGTTGTCGACTGCCGCGGTCAGCTGCGGAAACCCGCGCAGGCCGTCGATGCTGCCACCCAGGGCCTGCACCAGCGGCGCGCCGAAACCGGCCACCACGCGGCTGCCATCAACCTGCTGCAGCAGCCCATCGAGCACGCCCGGCAATGCAGCGGGCGAGTGCAAGGTGAAGAACAGGTGGCGGGCCTGGGCGGGAACGGGGGCGGCGAGAATGCCTGGCTGAAACTGCATCGGGTATCGGGTCCTGGGGCAAAAGCGGCGATGCTACTGTCTGCCGGGCATAAACCGCAAGATCTGTAATGGATATCGAAATCCTTGCCTACACTGGCGGACACCGCCTTCTTGTGAGTCCGCGCCATGACTGCATCGCCCTTGCTCAGTGCCTTCCTGCCCATCGCCCTGGGTTTCATCATGCTCGGCCTGGGGCTGACCCTGACCCTGGCCGATTTTGCCCGGGTGGTGAAGTTCCCCCGGCCGGTGCTGATCGGCCTGGCCTGCCAGATCCTGCTGCTGCCGTTCATTTGCTTTCTGATCGCCAAGGGCTTTGGCCTGGCCCCTGCTTTGGCGGTAGGCCTGATGCTGCTGGCCGCATCCCCTGGCGGCACCACCGCCAACCTGTTCAGCCACCTGGCCCACGGTGACGTAGCCTTGAACGTGACCCTGACGGCGGTCAACTCGCTGATTGCGATCCTGACCATGCCGCTGCTGGTCAACCTGTCGCTGGCCTACTTCATGGCCGCCGACCAGGCCATCCCGCTGCAGTTTGCCAAGGTGCTGCAGGTGTTTGCCATTGTCCTGGTGCCGGTGGCCATCGGCATGCTGATCCGCCGCCTGGCGCCGGGCTTTGCCATGCGCATGGAGCGGCCGATGAAGATCATCGCCGCGCTGTTTCTGGTATTCACGATTGTCCTGGCAATGGTCAAGGACTGGCAGACCGTCGTCGACTATGCCCCGGTGGTAGGCGGCGCGGCGCTGCTGTTCAACCTGCTGAGCCTGGGCGTCGGCTACTGGGTGCCACGGCTGCTGAAAATCCCCAAGCGCCAGGCGATTGCCATCGGCATGGAGATCGGCATCCACAACGGCACCCTGGCCATTGCCCTGGCGCTGAGCCCGACCCTGCTGAACAACTCGACCATGGCCATACCGGCGGCAATCTACAGCTTGATCATGTTCTTTACGGCGGCAGGCTTTGGCTGGTGGGTGAGCCGTGGACATGACCCCGACCCGGTTGCAGCCGCGGTGCGCGATGAACTGCAATCCCGATGACCGCAGGCCCACACGAGTGTCCGTCATGAGCGAATTCATCTACTGCCATCCCGACCACAACCGCGCAGCCGATTACCGCCACTTGCGCGTCTTGCCCAGCACCGGCGCCCTCGGTGCCGACGTCGAGGGCCTCGACCTGAACCGCCTGGAGGACGCAGGCTGGGTCGAACTGCGCCAGGCGCTGCTGGCGCACAAGGTGCTGTTCATTCGCGAGCAGAACCTGCGCCTTGCCGACCTTGAACGGGTCACCCGACAGTTCGGCGAATTCGGCCGCGAGCCCTACGTGACCACCATGGCCGACCATCCGCACGTGGTGCACGTGGTCAAGGAGGCCGACGAGAAGGCGCCCTTCGTGTTCGGTGGCGCCTGGCACAGCGACTGGACCTTCCAGCAGCGCCCGCCGGCCTACACCCTGCTCTACGGCCACGACATCCCGCCTTACGGTGGCGATACCTGCTACGCCAACCTGGCACTGGCCTATCAATGGCTGTCAGCGGGCATGCAGGCGCTGCTGGACACTCTCGATGCACTGCACAGCCCCGAGCGGGCCTACGGGGTCGGCGCCAACCACAACGCCCTGCTGGAAAACATGGCCATCCACTATGGCAGCGACACCTCGCAGGACATGCGCAGCCACCCGCTGGTGACCCGTCATCCGCAAACCGGCGAGAAGGTGCTGTTCATCAACCCTGCCTACACCGTTGGCATCCAGGGTTTGCGCAGCGAAGAAGCCAGGCCGCTGCTCGACTACCTGTTCAACCTGGCCAGCGCACCCGCTTTTACCTGCCGCATGCGCTGGCGTCAGGGAACCCTGGCGATCTGGGACAACCGCAGCACCTGGCACCTGCCGATCGCTGACTACCATGGCATGCGCCGCGAGATGTTCCGGACCACGGTTGCCGGTGATGTGCCCAGGCGCTGAGAATACGCCCGGGTTAGCGCTTAAGCACCTTCAGGCCCCGCGGTGGCGCGCCGTAGGTGCGGCGAAACAGGCGGCTGAAATGGGCCTGGTCGTAGAAGCCCAGGTCCAGGGCAATTTCACTCAAGGGCTGCCCGGCCAGCACCCGCGGCAAGGCCCGCTCCAGACGCAGGTGGGTCAACCATTGCTGGGGCGGCAAGCCGCAGTGATTGCGAAAGCGGCGCAATAGCTGCCACGGGCTCAAATCAACGAATGCAGCCATTTCTTCCAGGCTCGGCGGCTGATCCAGGCGCGACTCCAGCCATTCACGCAACTTCCGCCAACGCTGTGGATCAAAACCGTTGCTGTGCTCGTTCACTTTGAGGGTGGAACCCAGCCCGAGCAGCAGCGCCAGGGTTTCCCACAGGTGACTTGCAAACGCCAGCGGGTCGTGCGGCTGGTGCAAACCATTAAGCAGCTGCTGCAACTGCGGGTGGCGCAGTTGCAAGGCATTGAGGTTGGGCAGGCCCTGGCGGCCGTCGCTCAGGTCACGGCTGACCTCGGCCAGCCAGCCAGGATCAAGGGTCAGGATACGGATGCCGTAGCCCTGGTCATCGGCACTGGCGCCGTCGTGCACGTGCTCCGGGGCCATCAGCAGGATGTCCCCGGCCCCGGCCAACTGGCGCGTGCCGCCAGCGGCGTAGCGCTGCTGGCCGGTGACGATCAGGCCGATGTGGTACTCCAGGTGAAAATGCCGGGGAAAGGCAAATTGCTGGTAACGGGCATCGATCAGGCGTACGCCTGGATGCCCGGGAGCCTGATGGACGACGCTATCCAACTAGCAGGCCGCGCGCCATTGGCGGATCTGGTCGAGGGTTGCGGTGACGCCGCCACACACGATCACCAGCACCTTCTGGTGCTGCTTGAGCTCGGCCGTGGGCGCGTACGCCAGGGCCAGGGCTGCACCGCAGGCGGGCTCGACCAGGATGCGCTGGTCGAGCAGGAACTGCTCGCAGGCCTCCAGCGCCGCCTGGTCACTGACCACATGGCTGACCACCGGCCGCTCCTGGCTCCACTCGAAGGCGCGCTGGCACACTTGCTTGGCCGCCAGCGAAGTGGCCACGGTGTTGACCCCGTCCAGCGCCACCCGCTGCTTTTGCGCCATGGCCGCGGCCAGCGATGCGGCGCCGCTGGTTTCTACGGCAAACACCGGCACCTGGCCCCAGCCGTTGCGCGCCAGGCCTTCACAGACCCCCGACAACAAACCACCGCCGCCGACCGCGACCACTACCGCATCGGGCTTGAAGCGGGTAGCGGCGACCTCGTCGATCATGCTCGCGTGGCCTTGCCACAGCAGCGGGTCGTCGAAGGGGTGGATATAGGCGTCATCCTCGCCCATCAGCGACAGCGCCAGGGCATTGGCCTCGTGCCAGGCCTTGCCATGCACGATCACCTCGGCCTGTTCCTGGCGAATCAGCTGCTTGGCCCGCTCGGTGGTGGTTTCCGGCACCACCACGGTCACCGCCAGGCCGAGAATGCGCCCGGCCACGGCCACGGCGATGCCGGCATTACCGCCCGAGGACGACACGAAGCGGCGCTTGCCCTGCTGGGCATAGGCTTCACAGGCAGCGCCGATGCCGCGCAGCTTGAACGAGCCGGAGGGCTGCAGCGCGTCGAGCTTCAGCCAGACCTCCAGGCCACTGGCCAGGCTCAACGGACGCGAGGCGATCAACGGGGTTTCGATGTGCAGGCTCATACGCTTCTCCATGTACAGAACACTACTACCTTACGCATGCGGCACCGGACAATCTTGTATGAAATTGCGCACCTGCGGGTCAACCCCGGCGCCGCGCGCGCAATTGCTGCTTGATCTTGTGCATGGGCGGTGCATACAGGAACCCGAACGAGACATTGTTATCCCGCCCCTTCAGCGCATGGTGGAGCATATGCGCGCGGTACAAGCGCTTGAGGTAACGGTTGCGCGGCCGTGGCGCAAACGGCCAGTGGCGGTGGACGATGCCGTCATGGACGAACACGTAGATCACCCCGAACGCCGCCACGCCCGCCCCCACCCACTGCAACGGCGCATGCCCGGCGCGGCCGATGGCCACCAGGGCCAAGGCGATCAGGGCCAGGGCCAGCAGATAGACGTCGTTGGTTTCCAGCGCCCCCAGGTGCGGCTCATGGTGCGAGCGATGCAGGAACCAGCCCCAGCCGTGCATGATGTAGCGATGCGCCAGGTAGCCGATGCCCTCCATGGCCGTCAGGGTGCAGAGAAATACAGCGAGGTTGAGGATCATGCGTCGAGCTTCGCGTGGCTGGGCAGAAACGCCGCAAAGCCTACCACCTCGACCCTATTCGCGCACCGTCACCGTCGCCGTGGTACCGGCCCGCAGGTCGGCTTTGCCGGCAAAGCCTGGGTCGATGTCGATGCGCACCGGCACCCGCTGGGCCAGCTTCACCCAGGTGTAGCTGGGGTTGATGTTGGCCAGCAGGCGGTTGCCAGGGGCGTTTTCGCGGTCGGTGATGGCGTAGGCAATGCTCTGCACCGTGCCCTGGAAGCGTTCGCCGCTCATCAGGGCGATGTCGACCTTGCTGCCCGGGTGGATGCGCGGCAGCTTGGTTTCCTCGAAATAGCCGCTGATATGGAACGAGCCGCTGTCGATGCACTATTTGTCATGTTTTTACCCTTGACCCTGCGCTGCCCGAGGGTTAGTTTCTCGCCCGCATTTTTGCATGCCTACACAGGAGTCCTGCATTGGACAGTAGCCCTAGTCGATTGCGACAGGTCCACACGGCGCGCTAGTTCAGCAGGTTCCCCCTGTCACTGGCACGCCGAACATGGCGGTCAGTGGCGATTCGCATCCCTTGTGGATGACAAATCCTCATTCTCCTTCCCGCACACCTTGCACCTTCACCGGTGTTGAAGGCCCGTGGCCCTGCGCATTCTCTTTGTTCACGTACATCGCCCACTGGCGATGACAACGCGGCGTATTGCCGTGGATTCGAGGTTTGCTATGGATTGGAAAGTATTTCTGCTGCGCGTCACCGTCGCGCTGGTACTCGGGGCGCTGATTGGCGCCGAACGTCAACTGCGTCAGCGCCTGACCGGCCTGCGCACCAATGCCCTGGTCAGCACCGGCGCCTGCCTGTTCGTGCTGATGACCCAGGCGGTGCCGGGCATGGCCGCCACCGACGCTTCACGGGTTGCCGCCTATGTGGTCTCGGGCATCGGCTTTCTGGGCGGTGGTGTGATCATGCGCGACGGCCTCAACGTACGCGGGCTGAACACCGCTGCGACGCTCTGGTGCACCGCCGCCATTGGCGTGCTGTGCAGCCTGGGGCTGTTGCTGGAGGCGGCGCTGGGCAGCTGCGTGGTGCTCTGCGCCAATATCCTGCTGCGCGACATCGCCCAGCGTCTGAATCATCAGGACGTGCTGCCGGCCAACGAGGCCGAGCAGCGCTTCGAGGTGCGCATCACCTGCCGCGCCGAAGATGAAATCCAGGTGCGCAGCCTGATGCTGCACAGCTTCGGCAACGGCGGCCTGCGCCTGCAGTCGCTGCACAGTGAAGACCTGGCCAACCCGGCCAAGCTGGAAGTACGCGCCGAGCTGATGGGCAGCCCCGATGCGCCCACCCAGCTGGAACGCCTGGTCAGCCGGGTGAGCCTGGAGAAAGGCGTCAGCTCGGTGCGCTGGCAAGTGCACGAGCTGAGCGCCGATTAGCGGCGTTCGTCCGACAGCGGAGTCGGCTGGTCGGGTTCGGGCAGGCGATCGTCCAGGGGCTGGTCGTCGGGCACCCGCTCGACGTCCTCGGACTGGTCGCGCCGCTGCGGGTCAGAGACATTCGGGTCGCTGAGCGGATCGTGCTCGCGTTGCGGGTTGTTCAGCGGATCTTTCCACAGGGGTTCATCGTCGGGACGTGGCTGGCTCATGGCAGTTACCTCGCAAGAGCGGCGCAAGAAATGCGCGCCGTACAGGTTCGAGGCTGTGCGCGGGTCCGCAGTGCCACCCAGGCGATCAACGGCAGGCCCGGGTAAATATCCTCAATGGCCAGCAAAATCCGCTGCAGCACCGGGCCGTCCTGGGGGTATCGTGTAGCAAAATAATCAGCCAGAGGTGCACTGTGGCGTCCTATACCTTGCGTCAACTGAAGTATTTCGTCACCACCGTTGAATGCGGCAGCGTCGCCGAGGCGTCGCGCAAGCTGTACATCGCCCAGCCGTCGATTTCCACGGCGGTCAAGGGCCTGGAAGACAGCTTCGGCGTGCAGCTGTTCATCCGCCATCACGCCCAGGGCGTGTCGCTGACCCCGGGTGGCGCACGCTTCTACCGCAAGGCCCAGGAACTGCTGCGTATGGCCCGCGAGTTCGAGCAGAACGCCCTGGCCGACAACGACGTGGTCTGTGGCCAGATCGACATCGGCTGCTTCGAGACCGTCGCCCCGCTCTACCTGCCGCGCTTGATCGCAGGCTTTCGCCAGCGTTTTCCGGGGGTGGAGATCCGCCTGCAGGACGGCGAGCAGCAGGAATTGGTGCAAGGCCTGACCGGCGGGCGCTTCGACCTGGCGATCTTCTACGAACATGACCTGGACAGCACCATTGAAACCGAAGCCCTGACCGCGCCCCAGCGCCCCTATGCGCTAGTGCCGGCGGGCCATCGCTTTGCCGGGCAGAAGCAGGTCTCGATCAGGGACCTGGCGCTGGAGCCGATGATCCTCCTCGACGTGCAGCCCAGCCGCACTTACTTCGTGAGTATTTTCGAAGAACTGCAGCTGAGCCCGAACATCGTCTTCAGCTCGCCGTCGATCGAGATGGTCCGCGGCATGGTCGGCCAGGGCTTTGGCTTTGCCCTGCTGGTGACCAAGCCCCATGGCCACAGCACCTATGATGGCCAGGAAGTGGTCTGTGTGGAGATTGCCGAAGATGTCACAGGCTCCGCGCTGGTGGCCGGCTGGCTCAAGCGTGCGCAGCTGACCAAGCCTGCGCAGTTGTTTGTCGATTACTGCAAGGAGCAGTTTGCTGCCTGGCTGGCTTAGGGTTCTACAGCATCGCGGGTCAAGTCGGGTCGCCGCACCGCCGCTCCCACAGGGGCGATGCAATACCTGTGGGAGCGGGCTTGACCCGCGATGAATTCAGCGCGCCGCCCAGGCGTTGAAGCGCTGCTCCAGCTCCTCGCCATGGTCCACCCAGAACCCGGCATCCACCGCCCGCGCCCCGGCCAGGTTGGCCTCGGCGGTCGGCAACTGTTGCTGGACATTCGCCGGCAGCAGCTTCAGCGCCTCGCGGTGCACCGGCCCGTAGGGAATCTCCTCGGAAAACACCTTCTGGGTTTGTGGCTGGCTGGCAAAGGCAATGAAGTCCTCGGCCAGGGCCTTGTTCGGCGTGCCCTTGACCACCGCCCAGTATTCCGGGTCGTACAGGCTTTGCGGCCAGACGATACTGAGCTTCATGCCCTCCTTCTGTGCCGAGGCGATCCGGCCGTTGTAGGCCGCGCTCATGACCACGTCACCGGCAATCAGCCACTGCGCCGGTTGCGCGCCGGCTTCCCACCACTGGATATTGCCCTTGATCTGGTCCAGTTTGGCAAAGGCGCGGCTCACCCCTTGCGGCGTACCGAGCACTTCATACAGCTGCTCGGGCTTGACCCCGTCGGCGAGCAAGGCGATCTCCAGGGTGTACTTGGCACCCTTGCGCAAGCCGCGCTTGCCGGGGAAGTCGGCAACGTTCCAGAAGTCGGCCCAGGAACTCGGCGCCTTGGCCAGCTTGCCGTTGTCGTAGGCCATGACCATCGACCAGACGTAGGTGGCCACCCCGCATTCGCTCAGGGTACCCGGGACGAACTGCGCCGGGTCGCCGAAGCGCGCCGGATCGAGACGCTCGAACAGGCCTTCGTCACAGCCGCGCAACAGCTCCGGGCTCTCGACCTCGACCACGTCCCAGCTGGTATGGCCGACATCGACCATGGCCTTGATTTTCGACAGCTCACCGTTGTACTCGCCGGCAACCACGCGTCCTGCGCCGCTGGCGTTGAAAGGTTGGAAGTAGGCCTTGTCCTGGGCCTGCTTGGTGGCGCCGCCAAAGGAGATGACGGTGAGGTTCTGCGGCGCAGCCGACACCGCGCTGCACAGCACAACCAGGGCAAAGGGAACACAGCAACGCAAGGATCTGGACATGAAGCGGTTCCTCTAATAGGCCGGCACGCCCGCGCGCGCCGGCCACTTTTGGGTTTACAGGCGACCGAATTCGCGGGCGGTACGGTCTACAGCGGTACGGGTCTTGTCGACCAGTTCATCGATGTCGGCGTGGCTGGCCACCAGGGCCGGGGCCATGATCATCCGGCCCAGGGTCGAGCGAATGATCAGGCCCTCTTCAAAGCCGAGGGTGCGGCAACGCCAGGCCATGTCGTTTTCGTTGGCAAAGCGCTTGCGGCTGGCCTTGTCTTCGGCGAACTGCAAGGCCGCAACCAGGCCTGCGCCCTGCACCTCGCCAATCAGCGGGTGGTTGCCGAACACTTCGCGCAGGCAACGCTGCAGGTAGGGGCCGGTCTCGTGCTTGACGCGGCTGACGATGCCTTCGTCGCGCAGCGCCTTGAGGTTGGCAATTGCTACCGCTGCCGCCACCGGGTGACCGGAATAGGTCAGGCCGTGGGCGAATACCCCGCCCTGCTCCACCAGCACCTCGGCCATGCGTTTGGACAGAATCAGGCCGCCCATGGGGATGTAGCCGCTGGTCAGGCCCTTGGCGATCGACAGGGTGTCGGGCTCGAAACCAAAATGCTGGTGGGCGAACCACTCGCCGGTGCGGCCAAAGCCGCCGATGACTTCATCGGCGCACAGCAGCACGTCGTACTGCCGGCAGATGCGCTGGATTTCTGGCCAGTAGCTTTCTGGCGGGAAGATCATGCCGCCGGCGCCCTGGAAGGGTTCGGCAACAAACGCGGCGACGTTGTCGGCGCCAAGTTCGAGGATCTTCTCTTCCAGTTGGCGCGCCGCGCGCAGGCCGAATTCGGCCGGGGTCAGGTCGCCCTCGTGGGCAAACCAGTACGGCTCGTCAATGTGCGCAACATCGGGGATCACCCCGCCCATGTCGTGCATGAACTTCATCCCGCCCAGCGCCGTGGCGCCCAGGGTCGAGCCGTGGTAGCCGTTCCAGCGGCCGATCATGATCTTCTTCTGCGCCTTGCCGAGGATCTGCCAGTAGCGGCGCACGGTACGGATCAGCACCTCGTTGGCTTCAGAGCCGGAGTTGGTGTAGATCGCGTGGCTGTAGTGCGCCGGCAGCAGGCTGAACAGCAGCTCCGAGAGCTCGACCACCGCCGGGTGGGTGGTGTGGAAGAACATGTTGTAGTACGGCAGTTGCTCCAGCTGCTGGCTGGCGGCTGCGGCCAGGTCCTTGCGGCCATAGCCGAGGTTGGTGCACCACAGCCCCGACATGCCGTCCAGGTAGCGCTTGCCATCGTTGTCCCACAATGCCAGGCCTTCGCCACGGACGATCACCCGCGGGCCTTCAGCGTTCAGCGCCTTCTGGTCGAGAAAGGCATGAATGTGGTGCGCGGCATCCGCTGCCTGGTAATCGCCGGTGCTACGGGCAGGTTTGACGTGAGCGGTCATTGCGAATCTCCTTGCGGGTCTTTATCGGTTTGAGTGCCCAGCACGCTTGCCAGCGGCTCGGGCTTGAACAGTGGCTTGCCCATCACGCCCTTGATCCACAGCACGGCGATGATCGAGACGATCAACAGCACCAGGCCTGCGTAGGCAAAAATCGAAAAGGTCATGTCCGGGCTGGGCGAGACGTTCCAGATCGCAAACAGCATGCCGGCGATGCCAAACAGCTGCGGCAGCGGGTAGAACGGCGTGCGGAACGGCCGCGCCACCTGCGGGTAGCGCCGGCGCAGGGCAATGACGTTGACGTGGGTGATGATGTAGGCCAGCAGCCAGGCCAGGGCGGCCGACAACAGCAGCTGATTGATGGCATCGGCATGGTCGTGCATCAGCAGCAATGGCAGGCCGGTGACCGCGGCAATGAACAGCACCGCCACCCAGGGCGCGCCGGTGCGCTTGCCCTGGCGCTTGAACACGCCGAAGGCCTGGCCGTTGCGGGCCATGCCATAAAGCATGCGCGGGATCGCCGCCAGCGAACTGTTGAGGGTGCTGCAGGTGGCGGTGATCGCGGCGGTAACCAAAAACACTTTGCCGGCCTCCCCGAACACCGTGGTGGCGAACAGGTAATGCGGCAGGCCGTTGCTGGCCAGCTCCGCCTGCGGCACGGTGAGCAAGGCGCCCAGGCCGTACAGGCAGATGATCACGAAGATGATGGTCAGGCCGAGCATCATCGAGCCCGGGATGTTGCGCTCCGGGCGGCGGGTTTCTTCTACCAGCGGGCAGACGAACTCGGCGCCGACAAAGCCCCACACCGCCATCGCGGTCAGGGCGATCACCCCCAGGCCCAACGGGTTCCAGTGGGCGCTGTCGAACAGCGCCGGGTTGGGCGCGACGATGTCGCTGTTCATCGCGCTCAGGCCCATCACCAGCAGCACCACGGTCATCACCATCGCCAGCACGGTTTGCAGGCGGGCGAAGATGTCGATGTTGAACAGGTTGAGCACAGTGAACAGCGCCAGTACACCCAGGGCCACGGTAAGCGGTGGCATCGAGTGTGGGTAGACCTTGTCGATGATGAACTCCATCAGCAACAGCTCGGCCGACAGCGCGAACATCGCCACCACGACATAGCCGGAAAAGGTCGCGAGGATCGCCGGGAACTGGCCGATGGCGACTTCGGTGTAGCTGCTCAGGCTGCCGGCGCGGGGGATCATCAGCGCCAGTTCCGAGAACGAACAGGCGTAACTCAGGGCCAGCAGGTAAGCCAGGCCCAGCGGCACGATAAAGCCCAGGCCGGCGATGCCGACGCCTTGCAGCATCAGCACCATGACGCCCTGGGACACCACCAGGCCGATGGCCACCGCCAGCAGCGCGGTAAGGCCGAGTTTCTTGCGACTTGCAGGCGGCGCCAGGGCGCCGGTTTGCACGCTTGCATTGCTGTTCATCGGGTGCTCCGAATTGTTGTTATTAGGTGTTGCCTGTGCTGGCCTCATCGCGGGTCAAGCCCGCTCCCACAGGCCATCAGCCGCGCAGCTGAATCCAGGTCGTTTTCAACTGCGTGTACTTGTCGAACGAATGCAGCGACAGGTCGCGGCCAAAGCCCGACTGCTTGCCGCCGCCAAAGGGCACGCAGACGTCCAGGGCATCGACGGTATTGACCGACACCGTGCCGGCATTCAGCCGCCGGGCGACGCGGTGGGCGCGGTTGAGGTCGTCGGTCCACAGCGACGCCGCCAGGCCATAGATGTGATCGTTGGCCATGGCCACCGCCTGGTCTTCGTCATCGAACACGCTGACCGCCAGCACCGGGCCGAACACTTCTTCGCGGGCCAGGGTCATGTCGGCGGTGACGCCGGTAAAAATCGTCGGCTCGATGAAGTTGCTCGAACTGTCGAAACTCAGCTGTCGACCACCACACACCAGTTGCGCGCCTTCAGCCTGGGCCTGCTCGATGTAGTGCATGATCCGCTGCGCCTGGCGGCTGTCGACAATGGCCCCGGCGCGGCTTGCCGGGTTCAGCGGGTTGCCCGGCAGCCACTGGCGCGCCTTGACGATCAGCCGCTCGATGAACGCGTCGGCGATCGAACGTTGCAGCAGCAGGCGCGAGTTGGCCGAGCAGACTTCGCCCTGGTTGAAGAAGATGCCGAACGCGGCTTTCTCGGCCGCCAGGTCCAGGTCCTGGCAATCGGCGAACACCAGGTTCGGGCTCTTGCCGCCGCATTCCAGCCACACCTGCTTGAGGTTCGACTGCGCGGCGTATTGCATGAAGTACTTGCCGACTTCGGTGGAGCCGGTAAACACCAGGGTATCGACGTCCATGTGCAGGCCCAGGGCGCGACCGGCCTCCTCGCCCAGCCCCGGCACCACGTTGAGCACGCCCTTGGGCAGGCCCGCTTCAATCGCAAGCTCTGCCAGGCGCAGCGCCGAGAACGGCGACTGCTCGGCGGGCTTGAGCACCACGCTGTTACCGGCGGCTAACGCCGGGGCGAGTTTCCAGGCGGCCATGTCCAGCGGGAAATTCCACGGCACCACCGCCCCGATCACCCCCAGCGGCACGCGGGTGATGGTCGCCAGGGCATTGCTGGCGGTCGGCGCCACCTGGTCGTAGAGCTTGTCGAGGCTTTCGCCGTACCAGGCGAACACATGGGCCGCGCCCGGCACGTCGATGTTCCAGGCATCCATCACCGGCTTGCCCATGCTCAGCGAGTCGAGCAAGGCCAGTTCGGCGCGGTGCTCGAGCATCAACTGCGCCAGGCGCAACAGCACGGCCTTGCGCTCGCCGGGCGCCATCTTTGCCCAGGGGCCTTGTTCGAAGGCCTGGCGGGCGCTGCGCACGGCCCGGTCAACCTCGGCCTGGCCGCAAGCGGCGACCTGGGCCAGCAATGTGCCGGTGGCCGGGTTGATCACCGCGAATCGTGCGCCGCTTTCGGCCTGACAGGCCTCGCCTTGAATAAATGCGCTGTCGATCAGGCGCTGCTGTTGCGCCAGGCTGGTCCACTGGTTGAAATCGTTCACTGCAGACTCCTTGTTGTTATCCGTTGTTGGAGAGGTATTCGGCCAGGCGATCCATCAGGCGGTCACAGGCCGCCATCTGCTCGACGCTGACAAATTCATCCGGCTTGTGACCCTGCTCCATGCTGCCCGGCCCGCACACCACCGCCGGGATTCCGGCCTCATCGAACAGGCCGCCTTCGGTGCCAAAGGCCACGGTGCTGAAGGCATCGCTGCCACACAGCTGCGCCACCAGTTGTGCTGCGCCGCTCTCAGGTGCAGTGGCCAGGCCCGGGTAGGCCGAGAGTGCTTCGAAGCGGATCGCCGTATCAGCCTTGATCGCCTGCATGGCCGGCAGCAGGGTGTGCTGCGCGTAGGTGTGCAGCTCGTCCACCACCGCCTGCGGTTCGAACGCCGGCAAGGCACGCACTTCAAAGTCGAAGCGGCAATCGGCCGGGACGATGTTCAGCGCCGTACCGCCCTGGATCACCCCGACCTGCACGGTGGAAAACGCCGGGTCAAAGCGTTGATCGTGATGCTGCGGCGCGGCCAGGCGCTGGCCGATCTCGCCCAGGCGAGCGATCAGCCGCGCCGCCTGTTCGATGGCGTTGACGCCATACGGCGCATAGGCCGAATGGCACGGCGCGCCGTGTACATGGCAACGCATGGCCAGCTTGCCCTTGTGGCCAAGCACCGGTTTGAGCTGGGTCGGCTCGCCAATCAGGCACAAGGCCGGTTGCGCGATGCGCTGGGGCAGCACCTCGAGCAGGCTGCGTACGCCCAGGCAGCCGACTTCCTCGTCATACGAGAACGCCAGGTGCACCGGCCGGCGCAGCGGGCTTTTAAGAAACAGCGGTACTGCCGCCAGTACCGAAGCCAGGTAGCCTTTCATGTCGGCGGCGCCGCGGCCGTACAGCTTGCCGTCGCGCTCGGTGAGGCTGAATGGCTCGACGGTCCACGCCTGGCCGTCCACCGGCACCACATCGGTATGGCCCGACAGCACCACACCGCCCGCCACTGCCGGGCCAATGCTGGCCAGCAGGTTGGCCTTGGTCCGCTGCGTGTTGTAGATCAGCTCGCAGCTCACACCCAGGCCGTGCAGGTAGTCGCGGACGAACTCGATCAAGGCCAGGTTCGAATCGCGGCTGACCGTGGCAAAGCCGATCAGGCTGGCCAACAATGCACGGCTGCGCAGCTCACTCATCGCCCGGCACTCCGTAGCTTGGCGCCAGGGTCGGGTTGAGGGCGCGGGTCAGGTAGTCCTGCAACTGCGGCTCATAGGCGTTCCAGAGCTTGCCCAATTCGCCGATGGGGTTGTCCTCAGCCCAGTCGACGCGCAGGTCAACGATCGGCCAGACCAGCTCGCCGACCACCGACAGCGCCGCCGAATGCACCGCCCCGGCTTCGCCGCCGGCGTCCTGGCCGGCCTCAAGGGCGGTCAGCAAACGCGCGGCCAGGCAGCCTTCGCTGCGCTCGAAGGCCTCGACCATGCGCTCGATCACCGCGCTGTTGGCCAGCAGGTTGCCGGCGGCCACGCATTGTTCGCCGGCCACGGCATGGTTGATGCCCAGCGCATGATTGCCGCTGAACACCGCGGTGCGGCCCTGGGCATCGACCACTGCCACCTGGCGGTACTGGCTGTAGCCGTTTCGGGTCAAGGCGCGGTCCAGGGCCTGGTGCGGCGCCAGGCCTTCGTCCAGGCCATCGAGGATCTGCGGGCCGAGGGCCGGCAAGGTGATGTTCTGGCTCGACACCGCACCGACGCCTGTGCGCAGCCACGGGCAGCGAGCACCAACGGCGATGCTTGAAGAGCTGATGGCAATGCCCAGCTGGCCGGTTTCGGCGCAGCGGCCAACGATGGAGAAGGTCATGGCACGCTCCTTATTCGGGGATGACCGCGATCACGTCGATTTCCATCAGCCACTGCGGCTGGCCGAGGGCGCTGACCACCAGGCCGGTGGAGATCGGGAACACGCCCTTGAGCCATTTACCGACTTCCTGATACACCGGCTCGCGATAGCGCGGGTCGATCAGGTAGGTGGTGGTCTTGACGATATGGCTGAGGTCGCTGCCGGCCTCCTCCAGCAGTTGCTTGACGTTGCGCATGGCCTGCTCGGCTTGCGCCCGCGGGTCACCCAGGCCGACCAGCTGGCCATTGAAGTCGGTACCCACCTGGCCGCGCACATACACGGTGTTGCCGGCACGCACGGCCTGGCACAGGTCGTTGTCCAGGGTCTGGTTGGGGTAGGTGTCTTTGGTGTTGAACATGCGAATACGGGTATGAGTAGGCATCAACGGGCTCCCATGAGGCTGGCTGGTTGGCTGGACGCTTGCTGTTCGGCCTGGCGCTGCGAAGCGTCGCGGTAATTGAGGTAGGTGCGCTGTTTGGCGATGTGATCGGCGATGTGCTTGGCGTCGTGCCACACCCCCCAGATAAACGCCGAGCCGCGCCGCGACAGCCAAGGCAGGCCGACGAAGTACACCCCCGGCTCGCTGGACACGCCGCGCTGGTGCCGGGGCTTGCCGTTGTCCTTGAAGGCGTCGACCTGCAGCCAGCTGTAGTCCACCGAATAGCCGGTGGCCCAGATGATGGTGCCGACCCCGGCCTTGGCCAGGTCGAGTTCCAGCAACGGTTGGGTCAGGCATTGCGGATCAGGGAGAATTTCCCGCGCTTGCGGCTCTTGCGGCAGGTCCAGGCCATTGCGGGCAATGTAGGCGTCGGCGGCATCGAGCAGCGCCAGGTAGTTCTCGTCGCCGCGGGCGATGTTTTCGGCCAGGTTGGCTTCAAAGCTGACCACGCCGTTATCAAAGCCCTTGGTCAGGCCGACCAGGGTCATGCCTTGTTGGGCCAGGCGGCGAAAATCCACGGTGTGGCCGCCGCGGGCACCGCTGACGGCGATAGTCACGTGCTCCTTGCCCGGCTGCATGGTCTCGGCATCCCACTCGCCGAGCACCCCCAGCCACCAGCAGAAGTCACGGTTGCGGTAGGCCCGTGGCGGCCGGTCGTGGGCGCCGACCGAGAGGTACACCTGCTTGCCGGCACGCTGCAGTTCATCGGCGATCTGCACCCCCGATGAGCCGGCGCCAACCACCAGCACCGCGCCTTCAGGCAACTGCTGCGGGTTGCGGTAGGCGGCCGAGTGCATCTGCAATACGTTCGACTGCTTCGGCGCAATCGGCGGGATCACCGGGCGCTGGAACGGGCCGGTGGCAACCACCACCTGCTGGGCCTCGATCACGCCATCGCTGGTGTGCACGGTGAACCCCGGACGATCGCTGTTGCGCAGCACCTGGGTAACTTCGACGCCAGTGCGGATCGGTGCGTTGAATTTGCGCGCGTAGGCTTCGAAGTAATCGGCCACCTGGTCTTTACCAGCGAAGGCGTCCGGGTCGAGGCCGTCGAACTCCAGGCCCGGGAAGCGGTCGTGCCAGGCCGGCCCATTGGCCACCAGCGAATCCCAGCGACCGGTGCGCCAGGCTTCGGCGATACGGTTGCGCTCCAGCACCAGGTGCGGCACGCCCAGGCGGCTCAGGTGTTCACTCATGGCCACGCCGGCTTGCCCGGCGCCCACTACGAGCGTATCGATCTTGGTTTTATTGGTTGTCATGTCTGCGCCCTACTGAGTTGTCCCACGCGGGTGGCCGTGGGAGGGTGTAGGTCGCATTCTGGGAGAGCGCGAAGAAAGGCGAAATTATGATTTTTGTGGTTGTTGGAGAGTAAAAAACTAAGGGCTGCTGCGCAGCCCTTCACCGGCAAGGCCGGTTCCCACAGGGACTCGCTAGTACAGGCGCGCTTTGACCAGCGGCCTGATCAGATAATTGAGCACTGTGCGCTTGCCGCTGAGGATATCCACCTCGGCAACCATGCCGGGGATGATCGGCAGCACCTCATCGCCCTTCTTCAGCTGGCTGCCGTCGGTTTTGATCAGCACCTGGTAGTACGACTCTTTGCCGCGCGGGGTGTCTTCCTCGATGGTGTCGGCGCTGATCTGCTCCAGGGTGCCCTTGAGGTCGCCATAGATGGAGAAGTCGTAGGCGGTGATCTTGACCTTGGCCGGCATGCCCGGCACCAGGAAGGCCACGTCCCGCGGCTTGATTCGCGCCTCGACCAGCAGGCGCTCTTCTACCGGGATCACCTCCATGATCGCCTCGCCCGGCTGGATCACCCCGCCGCGGGTGTTGATCAGCACGGTGTTGACCCGCCCGCGCACCGGCGACAGGATCTCGGTGCGGCGCAACTGGTCCTGGCGTTGCTGGATGATCGGCTCCAGGGCGCTGAGGTCGGCCTTGCGCTGCGAGCGCTCGGTGTAGGCGTCCTGGAAGTAGGTGTTCTTCAGCTCGGTGAGCTTGCCGTTGAGGGTGGCGATGTCCTGGCTGAGTTTCAATGCCTCCATCTGGCTGACCGCGCGCTTGGCCACCAGCGGGCGCACCAGGTCGAGCTGGCTCTGGGCCAGGCGGATCTGCGCCTGGATCGAGCGGGTGTTTTCCAGCAACTTGCCGCGCCGCGACTTGAACAGCTCGCGCTCGGAGCGCGCCAACGGGCTGTCGGGGTCGACCCCGGGGCCGAACTCGATGCGTTCCTTGCCCAGCACCTCGGCATC
The DNA here is from genome assembly GCF_018417635.1 of Pseudomonas sp. SORT22. Classification (NCBI taxonomy): domain Bacteria; kingdom Pseudomonadati; phylum Pseudomonadota; class Gammaproteobacteria; order Pseudomonadales; family Pseudomonadaceae; genus Pseudomonas; species Pseudomonas sp. SORT22. Next base: position 3,072,584 of record NZ_CP071007.1, on the reverse strand, counting down.
CAGACGGGCGATCGCCGCGCGCAGGCCGTCGGCCTGGTTGGTCGACTCCTGGACGTTGGTCAGAAAGCGCGTTTCATCCAGGCGCACCAGCGGCTGGCCAACCTCCACCAGCTCGCCCTCCTTGACCAGCAGGCGGTCGAGGATGCCGCCTTCCAGGCTCTGGATCTTCTGGATGCGGCTGTACGGCACCACCCGACCATCGCCACGGGTGACCTCGTCGAGCTCGGCCCAGGCCGCCCAGGCGATAGCGATGAGGATGCAGGCCAGCAACAGCCACAACAGCGGCCGGTACACCGGGTGGGTCACCGCCAGCAGCGGGTCGGCCAGCTCGCGGCGCAGTTTCGCCGCCTTGCGCTCAGAGTCCATGTGCACCTCCTGCGGCCTGTGGGGCCTGTACCTGACTGCCCTGCACCACCTGGTCCAGCGGGCCATCCATGATCACCCGGCCCTGGCGCAGCACCACCGCGCGCTCGACCAGGGCAAGCATGCTTTTTTTGTGCGTGGTGATGATCAGGGTGCGTTTGCCCAGCCATTGCTGCAGGTAGTCGATCACCTGTTTTTCGCTGCTCTGGTCGAAGGCTGCAGTGGGTTCGTCGAGCAGCAGTATTGGCGGGTCCTGCAGCAGTACCCGGGCCAGGCCCACGGCCTGGCGCTGGCCGCCAGACAAACTGGCGTTGCCCTGCAGCGGCATGTCCAGGCCCAGCGAATGGCTGCGCACGAAAGCGCCGAGGCCGACGCCGTCGAGGGTTTCCAGCAGTTCGTCATCGCTCAGGGCGGCGCTTTCGAGGTTGAGGTTGTCGCGCAGGCTGCCCTGGAACAACGCCACCTCCTGGGGCAGGTAGCCAATACCGCGCTGGCGGTCGGCCGGGTCGATCTGGCTGAGGGCGACGTCATCGAGCAGCAGGCGCCCGGCCTGGGCATCGAGCAAGCCGCTGAGCAGGCGCAGCAGGGTCGACTTGCCGGCGCCGTTGCCGCCCAGCAGCGCTACCCGCTCGCCGGCCTGGATGGTCAGTGCCTGAATGTCCACCACCGGTGGGCTGTCACCGTGGCTCAGGCGCACGCCTTCAAGGCGAAAGTGCCCGTGCAGGTGCGGCTTGTGCACGAAGCGCTTGCCCTGGGGCCGCTCCTGCTCGGCGGCCATCAACTGGTCGAGGCCTTCCATGGCCACCTTGGTGTGCTGCCAGCGCCCGAGAATGCCAGCCGCCTGGGACAGCGGCGCGATGGCTCGCGAGGCGAGGATCGAACAGGCCACCAGGGCACCGACGGTCATCGCCCCTTCGCTGATGCGGTAGACACCGAACACCACCACGCCGACATAGCACAATTGCTGGACGATGCTCGAGGCGTAGCTCAGGCTCGAGGCCAGGGCGTGGGTTTTCATTGCCGTGCTTGAAAGCTCGCCGGTCAGGGTTTCCCACTGCTGCAGGCAACGGCCTTCGGCGCGGGTGGCCTTGACCGTTTCCAGGTGCTCGAAGGCTTCCAGCAGCACGCCGTTTTTCATCGCCCCTTCGCGCAGGTTCTGCCGCGACAGATTACCCAGCAGGCGCTGGGTCAGCAGCCCCGGCAGTACCATCAGCACACAGGCGACGATCGGAACCCAGACCACCTGGCCGCCGATCAGGGCAATGATCAACAAAAAGATCAGCACGAACGGCAAGTCGCTGATCAGCGCGGCGCTGGATGAGGTAAAGAACTCGCGCACCGACTCGAACTCGCGCACCTGGGTGCTGAAGGCGCCCATGGACGCAGGCTTGGCGGCGATCCGCGTGCTCAGCACCCGCGAGAACAACAGGCTGGAGAGCTGCAGGTCGAGGCGCTTGCCCAGCACGTTGAGCAAATGCCCGCGCATGATCCGCAGCACGCCGTCGAGGACAATCGCCAGGGCCACGCCGCTGGCCAGAATCCACAGGGTGTCGAAGGCGGCGTTGGGCACCACGCGGTCATATACCTGCATGGCGAACAGCGCCGAGGCAATCGCCAGGACGTTGGCCACCAGGGCGGCGGCGGCCACTTCGGCGTAAGAACGCCAGAGCTTTTTCAGCGGGCCGAAAAACCAGTGCTCGGGCACCGCCCTGGCGTAATCCCCTACCCGCTCGTCGGCGCGAAACCGGCACTTGGCGAACACCGCCGTGCCGCTGTACAGCGCCCCCAGTTCAGCCAGGGGCAAACGCTCGCCGCCGCCATCGCTCTGCGGTACCAGCACCTGAGCGTGCTCAGCGTCGAGCTTGACCAGCACCAGGCTGCGCCCGTCGTTGAGCAGCAACAGCGCGGGCAGCAGGTAGTTGTCCATCTGCGCCAGCGGCAGTTGATCGACCCGCGCGGTGATATCGGCGCGGCGCAAAGCCCGGGCGACCATGCGCAGCGGCAGGCGGCCGTGCTCCAACGGCAAGCCGTCGACCAGCTCGGCATCGCCCAGCGGCCGCCCCAATTGCCGGCACAGCAACAGCAAGCCCTCGCGCAGCGGATCGTTGAGAGGGTCGTGGTTGAGCACCACGACGTTGTCGGCAATCCTGTTGTCAGCTTCCATTCAAGCGATTCTCCACCAGTGGGCCCAACAAGCCGACCTGTGCGGCCGCCCGGTACTCGATGCGTTTGCGTTCGATGTGCAGGTTGATCAGTTGCCGCTCGGCCTCGAAGCGTTCACGCTGGACGTTGAGCAGGTCGATCACATCGCGCCGGCCCACCTCGAACTGCTCGCGGTACAGCTCGCTGACCTGCGCCGACTCGGTGACCTGCTGCTGCAGCGACTTCTCCCGCCAACCCAGGGTTTCGCTGTTGTCGAACAAGGTCTGCAATTGGCGGCGGATGTCGCGCTGCATGGCATCGGCGGTAAAGCGCGCCGACTCCAGGCGTTGCTGCGCGGCGGTCGGGCGGCGGAAGTTGGACAGGCCCTGGAAGGTGTCCATGCGCAAGCGCAGGGCCACCACCGAGTCGCTTTCCGGATGCCCGCCGACTTCCCGGCGCAAGGCTGTGGCTTCGATATTCAGTTGCGGCAGCAACGACGCCTTGGCTTCGCGAACCTGGGCTTCAGCAACGTTGGCGTCTTCCAGCGCCTTGCGTTGCAAGGGCGCGTCGTGGATCACCCGGGTCAGGTCGCTTGAGGCCAGGTAGCGCTTGAGCGACAGCGGCTCGGGGTCGCTGAGGGCATCGGGTTCCTGGCCAACCAGCAGGGCGTACTGGTTGCGGGCATCCTGCAGGTTGCCCTTCTCCAGCGCCAGTTGCTCCTGGGCCCGTGCCAGTTCAAGGTTGGCGCGGTCCAGCTCGCTGCGGTCGGCATAGCCGTCGCCGCCACGGTCTTCGGTCATCTGGCGGATGCCACCGAGGCGCTGCAGGTGCTCGCGCACCGCCTCGACCCGGCGCTCGGCCGCCAGTACATCCAGGTAGGTCTCGACGATATCCAGCGCGGCATCGTCGCGGGCCACCAGCAGTGCCTGCGACAGTTTGCGCTGGGTGGCGCTGGCGCTGTCGACCTTGCTGTTGACCCGGCCCCAGTCATAGAGCATCTGCGAGGCGGTCAGGTCGTAGACCACGTCGCCAAAATCGAACTCCTGCGGCCCGCCAGACACCGACACCGACGGGTAGTAGCCGCCTTTGGCAATCTCCACTTCTGTTCCGGCGCGATCGGCTTCGGCCATCGCCGAGCGCACCTCAGGGTGAATCGCCAGCCCTGCCCGGACCGCCTGGTCCAGTGGCATGGCTGGCGCAACCATCGGCAGGCCCAGCGCCAGCAGCCACAGGGCCACTTGCGCTTGCCGCCGTCCCTTGCGCGCGTACTGCATGCGCGCTGCCATCACACGACAACCTGAACCGTATTGTCCTCGACCAGCAAGATGTTGGCGCCAAAGGTGTAGACGTCGTAGTTGACGCCGTTGATCGCCTGGCTGGTTCCGGTGTTCACCGCCCCGACCACGTTCAGGGTGTCGTTGCTTTCACCGGTGATCTGCAGGGTGTTGTTGGCATCGGTAATGGCGTTGACCTCCGCTGCGGTCAGGGTCAGCACACTGCCCGAATCGCCCTTGCCCAGGTCGATACGCTCGATATTGCTCAGCGTGCCGACCCCCACCGAGTTGTAGTCCAGGTCGATGCCGTTGGCGAACAACAGGGTATCGAAGCCCGCCCCGCCGTCGATGCTGACAAAGTTGGTGGCGGTGATCTGGATGGTGTCGTTGCCGTCACCCGCCACCACATGATCGCCGGTGCCGACGTTGAAGATCAGGTCGCTGCCGGCCCCGCCATTGATATGCTCGGAGCTGCCGTTGGCCCCCGCCATCACGTCGTCGCCGGCGGTGCCGTTGACGTCGATCTGGCCAATGTTCAGCGACAGGCCGTTGGGCACCAGGGTGATGCCATAGGCGGCGCTGTCGTTGCCCTGACCATCGGTTGAGACAACGTTGAAGGAGATCTGCGAGCCAAGGTTGAGGATGTCGGTAATGTTCAGCCCCAACTGGGTGAGGACGCTCGGGCTCAGCAGGTTCAGGGCAAAGTGCCCAGTGCCATCGGCGTTGATTGGCAGCAGTTCGACGTTCAGCACCGGGGTGATGACGCGAATCACCAGGCTGGAACCGGCCTCGGTGGTACCGCTGAAGCCAAACCTGGGGTTCAGCGGGTTGAGGCTGACATCGACCCCGAAGCCGCCGATGGTCACCGGCTGCTCGATGCTGGCGCCAATGCCGATGCTGGCGACGTTGCTCGGGTTGCCGGCCGGGTCGCGGCCGACCACCGAGACCTGGGCACTGAGCAGTTGGTCCCAGCTGAAGTCGATGTCAAGGTCAGTGAGCAGGTTCAGCGACGCCAGCCCGCTGTTGTCGGCGGTTACCGTTACCGTGGCGACTACCCCGCCGACGGTCAGGTTGACGGTCAGCTCAGTGCCAGGTTCGGCAGAGATGGTCAGCAGGTTGCCGACCAGCGACAGCACCGGGGTGGCCGGCGGCACGGTGTCGATGGTGAACGGTGCCGGCGTCGAGGCGGCGCCGCCGTTGATGTCGGCCGTGACGATCGAGGCGCCCTGCGGGAACGGCCCCTGCCCGCCTGGCGGGGTCAGGGTCAGGGTCACGCTGCCAGCGCTGATATCACCGGCCGTCAGGGTATGGCTGACCTCGGCTTCATAGCCGTTCTGGCCGGCGAACTTGACGGTGACCACCTGGCCGGCCTGCATGGTCGGCCGCACGCTCACGTTGACCTGGATGCCATCGCTGATTTCGGCGGCGTTGATCCAGGTATCGGCGGCTTCCGGCACGCTGATGGTTGGCGGCGCCAGGTCCGGGGCAATGACGCTGCCCGGGCCGCTGACGTTGCCGGCCGCATCCACCGCCACCGCCGACAGCAGCTCGCCGGTAATCAGTGGTGGTGCGAACGGCAGGCTGAAGTTGCCGCTGCCATCGACGTTGACCGTGATCGGGTTGGCGCTGTCGCCGTTGACCACGATGCGCACCTGGCTGTTGGCCTCGGCGGTACCGGTGAGCAACGCGCCGTCGGCACTGATGCTCAGCACCGGCGCGCCAGGTGCCACGCTGTCGACCGTAGTGGTTGCCGGCCCGCTGTCATTGCCGGCGGCGTCCTCGGCCACGGCATTGACCACGGTGCCGTTGGCCAGCGGGCTGGCCGGGGTGAAGCTCCAGTTGCCGCTGCCATCGGCGGTGGTCTCACCAATCGGGTTGCCGCCGCCATCGGTGAGCGTGACCTTGGCGCCGATTTCGGCAGTACCGCTGATGACTGCGCCGTTGCTCGGGTTGATCACCGGTGCGGCAGGCGCCACGGCATCCACTGTGGTGCTGGCCGGGCCGCTGTTGTTGCCGGCGGCGTCCTGGGCCACGGCATTGACTACCGTGCCGTTGGCAAGTGGCGCGCCGGGGGTGAAGCTCCAGTTGCCGCTGCCATCAGCAGTGGTTTGACCGATCGGGTTGCCGCTGCCGTCAGTAAGGATGACCTTGGCACCGATCTCGGCGGTACCGCTGATGATCGCGCCATTGCTCGGGTTGATCACCGGTGCGCCAGGCGCCACCGCGTCAATGGTAGTGCTGACCGGCCCGCTGCTGTTGCCAGCGGCATCCTGGGCCAGCGCATTGATCACGGTGCCGTTGGCAAGTGGCACGCCTGGGGTGAAGCTCCAGTTGCCGCTGCCATCAGCAGTGGTTTGACCGATCGGGTTGCCGCTGCCGTCGGTGAGAATGACCTTGGCGCCGGCTTCGGCGGTACCGACAATGATCGCGCCGTTGCTCGGCTCGATTACCGGTGCGGCCGGCGCCACGGCGTCAACCGTGGTACTGACCGGGCCGCTATTGTTGCCGGCAGCATCCTGGGCCACGGCATTGATTACCGTCCCATTGGCCAATGGCGAGCCCGGAACAAAGCTCCAGTTGCCGCTGCCATCAGCGGTGGTTTGACCAATCGGATTGCCGCTGCCATCGGTAAGAATGACCTTGGCGCCGATTTCCGCGGTGCCGGTGATCACCGCACCATTGCTCGGGTTGATCACCGGCGCGGCAGGCGCCACGGCATCCACCGTGGTGCTGGCCGGGCCGCTGCCGTTGCCGGCAGCGTCCTGGGCCACGGCATTGACCACGGTGCCATTGGGCAACGGGCTGGCCGGGGTGAAGCTCCAGTTGCCACTGCCATCGGCAGTGGTTTGACCAATCGGGTTGCCGCTGCCGTCGGTAAGGATGACCTTGGCACCCGCCTCGGCGGTGCCGCTGATCGCTGTACCATTGCTCGGATTGACCACCGGCGCGCCGGGCGCCACGGCATCAACCACCGTACTGGCCGGGCCGCTGTTGTTGCCGGCGGCGTCCTGGGCGACGGCGTTGACCACCGTGCCATTGGCCAACGGCGGCAGTGGTGTGTAGCTCCAGTTGCCGCTGCCATCGGCGCTGGTCTGACCGATCGGGTTGCCGCTGCCATCGGTGAGGATCACCGTGGCATTGGCTTCGGCAGTACCGACAACAACTGCCCCGTTGCTGGCATTGATCACCGGTGTTGCCGGTGCCACGGCATCCACCGTGGTGCTGGCCGGGCCGCTGCTGTTGCCTGCGGCGTCCTCGGCCACGGCGTTGACCACGGTGCCATCGGGCAGCGGCGTGCCTGGCACGAAGCTCCAGTTACCGCTGCCATCGGCGGTGGTTTCACCAATCGGGTTGCCACTGCCATCGGTCAGAACGACCTTGGCGCCGATTTCGGCGCTGCCGCTGATGACCACGCCGTTACTGACGTTGACCACCGGCACCGCAGGCGCCACGGCATCCACCGTGGTACTGCCCGGGCCACTGCTGTTGCCGGCAGCATCCTGGGCCACGGCATTGACCACGGTGCCATTGGGCAACGGGCTGGCCGGGGTGAAGCTCCAGTTGCCACTGCCATCGGCAGTGGTTTGACCAATCGGGTTGCCGCTGCCGTCGGTAAGGATGACCTTGGCACCCGCCTCGGCGGTCCCGCTGATCGCTGTACCATTACTCGGGTTGACGACCGGTGCGCCGGGGGCCACGGCGTCGACCGTGGTGCTGCCTTGCAGGCTGGTGTTGCCGGCAGCGTCCTGGGCTACGGCATTGACCACCGTGCCGTTGGCAAGTGGCGAGCCCGGGGTGTAGCTCCAGTTGCCGCTGCCATCGGCCGTCACCTGACCAATCGGGTTGCCGCTGCCGTCGGTGAGGATAACCTTGGCACCGGCTTCAGCAGTGCCGACGATGACCGCGCCGTTACTCGGGTCGATCACCGGCGCAGCCGGGGCCACCGCGTCAATGGTAGTGCTGACCGGGCTGCTGGTGTTGCCGGCCGCGTCCTGGGCCACGGCATTGATTACCGTGCCATTGGGCAAGGGGCTGCCTGGGGTGAACGTCCAGTTGCCGCTGCCGTCGGCCGATACCTGGCCAATCGGGTTGCCGCTGCCATCGGTAAGGATGACCTGGGCACCCATCTCGGCGGTACCGCTGATGACCGCGCCATTGCTCGGGTTGATCACCGGCGCGGCAGGCGCCACGGCATCCACCGTGGTGCTGCCCGGGCCACTGCTGTTGCCGGCAGCATCCTGGGCCACGGCGTTGATCACCGTGCCGTTGGGCAACGGGCTGGCCGGGGTGAAGCTCCAGTTGCCACTGCCATCGGCGCTGGTCTGGCCAATCGGGTTGCCGCCGCCATCGGTGAGCAGGATGGTCGCGCCGGCTTCGGCAGTACCGCTGATCTCGGCGCCGTTGCTCGGCTCGACCACCGGCGCCGCGGGCGCAACGCCATCAATCGTGGCAACCGCCGCCGCACTGTCGACCCCGCTGGGGTTGCGCGCCACGACATTGATCACGGTGCCGTCCGGCAGCGGCACACCGGGGGTGAAGCTCCAGTTGCCGCTGCCGTCGGCCGTCACCTGGCCGATCGGGTTGCCGTTGCCGTCGGTGATGATGAGGGTGTTGCCGGCATCGGCGCTGCCACTGATGACCGAACCGTTGCTGGGGTCGATCTGCGGGATCGACGGCAACGAGGTATCCACGATAGTGCTAGCGGGCGCGCCGGTGTTGCCGGCCGCGTCGGTGGCGGTGACATTGACCACGGTGCCGTTGGGCAGTTGCGCACCGGGGGTGAACGTCCAGTTGCCGCTGCCATCGGCGGTGGTCTGGCCGATCGGGTTGGCGCTGGCGTCGGTCAGGGTAACGGTGCTGTTGGCCTCGGCGGTGCCGTTGAGGGTATTACCGTTGCTTGGGTTGACCACCGGCGCTGGCGGCGGCACGGCATCCACCGTGGTGGTGCCCGGGCCGCTGGTATTGCCGGCCGGGTCCTGGGCCACGGCATTGATCACCACGCCGTTGACCAATGGCGCAGCAGGCGTGAACGTCCAGTTGCCGCTACCGTCGGCGGTGGTCTGGCCGATTGGATTGCCACCACCATCGGTGATGATGATCCTGGCCCCCGCTTCGGCAGTGCCGCTGATGGTGCTGCCATTGCTCGGATTGATGACCGGTGCGCCCGGGGCAACGCTGTCCACGGTGGTGGCGGCCTGCAGGCCCGTGTTGCCAGTCGGATCGGTGGCGGTGGCAATCACCACGGTACCGTTGGCCAGCGGGCTGCCCGGGGTGAAGCTCCAGTTGCCGCTGCCATCGGCGGTCACCTGGCCAATCGGGTTGCCGCTGCCATCCTTGAGGACAACCGTGGCACCGGCTTCGGCGGTGCCGCTGATGGTGGCGCCATTGCTCGGGTTGATGACCGGGGCCGCAGGCGCCGAGCTGTCGACGGTGACGCTGGCCGGTGCGCTGAGGTTGCCGGCAGCATCCTGGGCGACAACGTTGACCACGGTGCCATCGGCCAGCGCCGAACCCGGGGTGTAGGTCCAGTTGCCGCTGCCGTCGGCAAAGACTTCGGCGATCGGGTTGCCGCTGCCGTCGGTGAGAATGACTTTGCTGTTGGCTTCGGCGGTGCCGCTCAGGCTGTTGCCGTTGCTCAGGTTGACCGTCGGGGCCGGCGGCGCGACGGCATCCACTACGGCAGAAGCCGGTGCGCCGGTGTTACCGGCCGGGTCGGTGGCCACCGCATTGACCACGGTGCCGTTGGGCAGCGGGCTGCCCGGGGTAAAGCTCCAGTTGCCGCTGCCGTCGGCGGTCACCTGGCCAATCGGGTTGCCGCTGCCATCGGTCAGGGTGACGGTGGCGCCGGCTTCGGCGGTACCACTGATGACGCTGCCATTGCTCGGGTTGAGTAGCGGCGCGCCCGGAGCGACGCTGTCTACCGTGGTCGCCGCTGGAGCACCGGTGTTGCCGGTCGGGTCGGTGGCCGTGGCCACCACTACCGTACCGTTGGGCAACGGGCTGCCCGGGGTGAAGCTCCAGTTGCCGCTGCCGTCGGCCGTGACCTGGCCGATCGGGTTGCCGCTGCCATCCTTGAGCAGCACCGTGGCGCCGGCTTCGGCGGTGCCGCTGATGACGCTACCATTGCTCGGGTTGAGTACCGGAGCCGCAGGTGCCGAGCTGTCGACGCTTACGCTCGCCGGCGGGCTACTGTTACCTGCCGCGTCCTGGGCGAGCACATTGATTACCGTGCCATCGGCGATTGGCGTGCCCGGGGTGTAACTCCAGTTACCGCTGCCATCGGCGGTCACCTCGGCAATCGGGTTGCCGTTGCCATCGCTGATGATCACCTTGCTGTTGGCTTCGGCGGTGCCACTGAGGCTGCTGCCATTGCTCGGATTGATGGTCGGCGCCAGTGGCGCGACTGCATCGACAGTGACGCTGGCCGGGCCGCTGCTGTTGCCGGCGGCGTCCTGGGCCACGGCATTGATCACGCTGCCATCGGGCAACGCGGCGCCCGGAGTAAAGCTCCAGTTGCCGCTGCCGTCAGCAGTGGTTTCACCAATGGGGTTACCACTGCCGTCGCTGAGAATGACCTTGGCACCGGCTTCGGCAGTACCGCTGATGACCGCGCCATTGCTCGGATTGACCTGCGGTGCGGCCGGTGCCTGGGCATCGACGACAGTACCGCCGGGGGCGCTGGTGTTGCCGCTGGCGTCGGTGGCGGTGACGTTGACCACGGTGCCGTCGGGTAACGGGCTACCCGGGGTGAAACTCCAGTTGCCGCTGCCATCGGCGCTGGTTTGACCAATCGGGTTACCACTGCCGTCGGTCAGGATGACGGTCGAACCGGGTTCGGCAGTACCGCTGATGACACCGCCATTGCTCGGGTTGACCACTGGCGCCGCGGGCGCTACAGCGTCGACGCTGACCGTTGCCGGCACGCTGGTGTTGCCCGCCGCATCCTGGCTGACCACACTGACCACGGTGCCATCGGCAATTGGCGTGCTGGGGGTGTAGCTCCAGTTGCCACTGCCATCGGCGCTGGTCTGGCCGATGGGATTGCCGTTACCGTCGCGGATGATCACCGTGCTGCCTGGCTCGGAGCTGCCGCTAAGCTCGCTGCCATTGCTCGGGTTGACCGTCGGTGCGCCAGGCGCTACGCCGTCGACGGTGACGCTGGCCGGGCCACTGATGTTGCCGGCGGCATCCTGGGCCACGGCATTGACCACGGTGCCATCGGGCAACGGCGTGGCCGGGGTAAAACTCCAGTTGCCGTTGGCATCGGCAGTGGCCTGGCCGATCGGGTTGCCGCTGCCGTCGGTCAGGGTGATGGTCGCCCCGGCTTCGGCGCTACCGCTGATCTCGCTACCGTTGCTCGGGTTGATCTGCGGCGCTGCCGGCGCCACGCCGTCGACGGTGATCGACGCCGGCGGGCTGCTGTGGCCGCTGGCATCCTGGGCCACCACAGTGACCACGGTGCCATCGGCCAGCGCCGTGCCTGGCGTAAAGCTCCAGTTGCCATTGCCGTCGGCGACCGTCTGGCCGATCGGGTTGCCATTACCGTCGGTGATCACCAGGGTTACGCCGGGCTCGGCAGTACCCGACAGCTCGCTGCCATTGCTGGCATTGACCTGGGGTGCATCCGGGTAATCGGGGGCCTGGACGCTGACGCCCGGGCTGCTGTTGCCGGCAGGGTCAGTGACCACCACGGTGACGGTCTGGCCATCGGTCAGCGGTGGATCAAGCGGCACCTGGAAGCTGCCATCGCTGCCGATCACCGCCGTGACATCCGGCTGGCCATCGCCATTGGTGTCGACACCAACGCTGGCACCGGGCTCGCCATTGCCGCTGACGCTGCTGCCGTCGGGCGCCACTTCGACATCCGTGGGCGCCGCCGGGGCGGTGGTGTCCGGTGCGCTGGCCTGGGCTGGCGGGCTGCTGTTGCCGGCCGGGTCGGTGATCACCACGGTCACCGTCTGGCCATTGCTCAGCGGTGGGTTAAGCGGCACCTGGAAGCTGCCGTCAGGGCCGATGATCACCGTGATGTCGGGATGGCCGTCGCCATCGGTGTCGATGCCCGCCGTGGCTCCCGGCTCACCCTTGCCACTGACCAGGGTACCATCGGGGGAGACTTGCAGATCGCTTGCCGGCGCCGGTGCGGTGGTGTCCGGTGCGGTGATCTGGGTCGGCGGGCTGCTGTTGCCGGACGGGTCGGTGACCACCACGGTCACCGTTTCACCGTTGGTCAGTGGCGGGTTCAACGGTACCTGGAAGCTGCCATCGGCGCCGACCACCACGGTTGCATCAGGCTTGCCGTCGCCGTTAGTGTCGATGCCGACGGTAGCGCCCGGCTCGGCCTTGCCGCTCACCGAACTGCCGTCGGTGGCCACCTGCAACCCCGTCGCTGCACCCGGCGCGGTGGTATCCACCGGTGGGGTTTCACTGCTGCCGCCGCCACCACCGCCGCCGCCACCGCCACTGTTCGACACCGCAACGCCCGCACCAATCACCGCCGCGCCCGCCAGCAGCATCCCCCCTACCCCCAGGCCGCCTGCGGTCGCACCGGCACCGGCGCCCCCGGCAGCGGTCAGCGAGTCAAAGCCTGCAGCGCTTTCCTGGGCGACATAGGTGGCCGCCAGGATGCCCTCTGCGGCAACCGGCGGCAGGCTAACCGCCACCAGCTTGCCTTCATGGACCAGGAACAGCTCACTGGGTGGCTGGCCTTCGGCATAGAAATTGGCAATACGGACGCTCTCGCCGTTCTTGAGCTGCACCACCAGGTCGGCATCGCTTTTCGAATAGCTGGCAACCGCCTCGGGATCGATGTCGAGGGTGATTTCGCTGCTTTCGGTAAGTTTCAGGATGCCGTTGGTAGGGATTTCAGTGACAGCGGCGGACGAGACATTTTGATTGAGGGGGGAAACCTGCGCCTGGATCGACATGCTAGACAGTCCTTTTGCCCATAGATGACCGAAGGGGTCACACTGCTGCCTGAAGAAATAGCAGTTCTGGGAAAAAAAACGATTCTGGCTTTAGGCTTAATACCTAAGCGCACTTAAACGTTTTTGGCGTTAGTCCAAAAGGCTTGCAGCGCCCTTGCAGTTGCGAAAAAAACGGCGATTGACGACACTGCAAAGCCACCTTCAATAGCCTTCGCCATGTCAGTTACCCTGCGCCTTGCCCGCGTCGAAGACGCGCAACTGCTACCCGCCGTCGAACGTTCTGCCGCCCGGGTTTTTGCCGATCAGCCAGGTCTTGAGTGGATTGCCACGGGGCCGGTGATGAGCAGCGACGAGCACCGCCAGTTCATCGACCAGGGCCATGAGTGGGTGCTGGCCGACGCCGACGACGTGCCGCAGGGGTTCCTCTGCGCGCAACCCGCAGGCCGCGACCTGTTCATTCATGAACTCTCGGTTGCGCAATCTGCGCAAGGTCAGGGCCATGGCCGCCGGTTGATCGGCGCCGCCGCTGACTGGGCCCGCGAACACGGCTTCGAAGCCCTGAGCCTGACCACCTTTGCCTGCGTTCCCTGGAACGCGCCCTTCTATGCCCGCCTGGGCTTCGAGACACTCGCTGAACAGCAACTGAGCCAGGCTTTGCGCCAACAGTTGAACCGCGAACAACTGCAGGGACTGATCGGCCGCTGCGCCATGCGCATGAAACTTCAGCCGTTGTCCTGAGGCTGTTCGCGGGCACGCTCGGCCTGGCGCAACTGTGCTTCCTGCTTGCCGATCAGCTGCAGCTGGCGGCGCAATTCCGACACCCGTTCGGCCAGGCTCAAGGCCAGGTCCTGGTTCTGCTTCTCCAGCTCATCGCGTGAACCGCTGAGCTGCGCAAGCTTGACCTCCAGGCCGTGAATTTTCGCCTGCTGGCGATCGCCCTGGGTCTTGAGGCCGCGCTGGGCTTCCTTGAGGGTGCGAACCTGCACCAGCAGGCCTTCGTTGTCGCGGTTAAGGCGGGTCAGTTCGTCTTGCTTGACGATCAGGCTCTGCTGCAACTGGCGCACTTCCACCTGCAGCAACTGTACCTGCGCCTCGTGCCGGCGTTGATCCTGGTCGCGCTGTTCGCGGCTGGCGTTGCGGTAATGCTCAAGGGCATCGCGGGCGTGCTGGTGCTTGTCTTCCAGCGAGCGGACCTGCTCGTCCTTATCGGCCAGGCGCAGGTTCAGTTCGCCCACCGCCTGGTTGAGGGTGGCGTTGCGGGTCTGCTCGCTTTGCAAGCTGGTGCGGGCGGTGGCCAGGGCCTCTGACTCGCTGGCCAGCGCCGCCGCCTGGATTTCATGTTGCTGTTGCAAGGCGGCCAGCGCCTGCTGGCTGATCTGCACTTGCGCCAGCAGGGTCTGGCGCTCTTGTTCAAAGGCACTACGGGCAAGGTCGATACGCGCCTCAGCCTCCTCCTGCAGCTGCGCGGCCAGTTGCTCGACCACTGCCGCCAGCGCATCGCTGAGGTTTGCCGTGCTGGCGGGTGCCGCCGGTTGCAGGCTTTCCAGCTCTTTGAGGTAACGGTGAATGGTGGTTTTCGAGCCGGTATTACCCAGTTCGATACGTACGGCATCGATACTCGGATGCTCGCCCCGGGCCAGCAGCGCCTGCCGCGCCTTGTGCACTAATGCCTTGTTGATACCGCCACGGGCCATGTCAGCTCCTACTATTTCGTACTGTGATACGTACCATGTATTTACATACTATCCTATTGATCTTCCTCACGCTCAAACAATCAAGTCCTGAGATAAAATAATCACGGCTTATCGCATGTGAGGCGCTAGAATGGCAGGTAAATGTGCCCAGAGCGGTACGCCTGGCGGGAACGAGGCAATGAACACGATCGAGCGCTACCTGCAGGCCGCAGTGCGCGATAACACCCGGCGCAGTTACCAGGCTGCGGTCGAGCACTTCGAAGTGAGCTGGGGAGGCTTTCTGCCGGCCACCGCCGACAGCATCGCCCGCTACCTGGCCGAGCATGCGCACAGCCACTCGATCAGCACCCTCAAGCAGCGCCTGGCAGCGCTAGGGCAATGGCATGTCAGCCAGGGCTTTCCCGACCCGACCAAGGCACCGATGGTGCGCCAGTTGCTCAAGGGCATCCGCACCCTGCACCCGGCCGAACCGAAACAGGCGGCACCGCTGTTGATCCAGCACCTGCAAACTGCCGTTGGCGTACTTGAGCAAGAAGCCGCCCAGGCCCGCGCCGGGCACGATTTGCCGGCACTGTTGCGCGCCAGCCGCGACAAGGCCTTGCTGTTGATCGGGTTCTGGCGCGGATTTCGCGGCGATGAACTGGCGCGCCTGCAGGTCGAGCATATCCAGGCCCAGGCGGGTATCGGCCTGTCGATCTACCTGCCGCGCAGCAAGGGCGACCGCCAGGCGCTGGGCGTGCGCCATCGGGCGCCGGCACTCAAAGTGTTGTGCCCGGTCCAGGCTTACCTGCAATGGCTTGAAGTGGCAGGCATTGCCCGCGGCCCGGTGTTTCGCAAACTCGACCGCTGGGGCAACCTCGGCGAACAGCCGCTCAACAGCAACAGCCTGATCGGCTTGTTGCGGCGCATCCTCGAACGCGCAGGCGTACCGGCAGCGTTATATACCGGGCACTCGCTGCGCCGCGGCTTTGCCACCTGGGCCACCAGCAATGGCTGGGAGCTCAAGGCGTTGATGAGCCATGTCGGCTGGAAAGACGCCAAGTCGGCGCTGCGCTATATCGATGCGTCGGTGTCGTTTGGCGAGCTGGCGCTGCTCGACGGCAGCGCCCCGGGGCAATTGACGGATCAGTCCTGAAGCGGGCGCTGCATCTTGACGATCTCGATCACCACGCGGCTGTTGCCGCGACTGAAGGTGCCGTTGCCGATCGGCACAAAGCCGTTGGCTTGATAAAAGCCCTGAGCGTTGCGCGTGGCTTCCAGGTAAACGCTGCTGGCCTTCGTCGCGCGGATGCGCTCGATCGCCAGGTTCAGCAGCCGCCCACCGATGCCCTGCCCGGCACCCGCACCGCAGACAAACAGCTTGCTGAGTTCAAAGCCGTCGATCTCGACGAAGCCGAGAATGCTCCCGGCTTGCGCGACCCACAGGTTGCCCTGCTCGATGGCCGGCAGATAAGTCGCCGGTGAGCGGCCATCGAGCCACATGTGAATCTGCTCGACGCTGTAATGCTCGCCACACTGAGACTCGACCGAGTCCTTGTGCACGTTGAAAATGGCCTGCGCATCGGCGGCCCTGGCCTGGCGAAGTACAATCGCGCTCATCTACCCGCTCCCTGCTTTTATGTGGACTGCCTGGCGTATCAGTTACGCGTCTTGCACAGTGTGCCAGGCTTGAGGTGGGCAACGAAGTTGCACGGGCGATGGCGAGCATCCAGTTGCTCGGCGAGGATACCTTCCCAGGCAGTGCGGCAGGCGCCGGTAGAGCCCGGCAGGCAGCAAACCAGGGTGCCATTGGCAAGGCCGGCCAGGGCACGGGTCTGCACGGTGGAAGTGCCGATATCGAGGATCGACAAGGCGCGGAACAACTCGCCAAAGCCATCGATGTGCTTGTCGAACAGGCAGGCCACAGCTTCCGGGGTGCTGTCGCGCCCGGTAAAGCCGGTGCCGCCGGTGATCAGCACCACCTGCACGTCGTCCTCGGCAATCCAGCCGGCGACCTGGGCGCGAATCTTGTACAGGTCATCCTTGAGCAGCACCCGCTCGACCAGGCGGTGGCCCATCTCCACCGCGCGGCTGGCCAGCAGCTCGCCGGAGGTGTCGGTGTCGAAGCTGCGGGTGTCGCTGACAGTCAGCACGGCGATGTTCAGCGGCACGAACACCGCGTCCAGTTTGATACTCATGCACAGCCCCTTGGCAGCAGTCAGGAAGTTGCGGCCAACGCTAGAGGCAAACACCATTAGCGTCCAATCGATAGATCCGACCGGCTTATCGAGGTGGTCTATCGTCTATTGATCAAGCGCCTCTATCAGCCGGTCACTAATGCCCATTGGACGGCCCGGGGGCATTGCTTTACCGTTTTGCCACCCGCCCTACTGACTTGCCAGGCTGCGCCATGGATATCAAACAACTGAAGTTTCTGCTCGCCCTGGACCAGACCCGCCACTTCGGCCAGGCCGCCGCGCTGTGCCATATCACCCAGCCGACCCTGTCGATGCGCCTGCGTAACCTTGAGGACGAACTGAACCTGGTGCTGGTAACCCGTGGCCAGCGTTTCGAAGGCTTTACCGAGGCCGGCGAGCGCATCCTGGCCTGGGCTCGCACCCTGCTGGCCGCCTATGACGGCCTGCAGGCTGAAGCCGCCAGTTGCCGCGGGCAGATCGTCGGCAGCCTGCGCCTGGGCATGGTGCCGCTGTCGAGCTTCAACCCCATGCAGTTTCTCCAGCCCCTGGCCCAGCGCTATCCGGAGCTGCAGTTCCAGCTGTCGTCCTTGAGCTCCGAACAGATCACCGATGGCCTGAGCCGTAACCAGCTGGACCTGGGTATCTGCTACCTGGACCAGATCAACAGCGCCTATTTCGAAGTGATCGAACTGGGCACCACGCGCATGGGCCTGCTGTATGACGTGCGCCATTTTCAGTTCGAACAGGCTGAACTGCCCTGGGAAGCGGTCAGCGCCGTGCCGCTGGGGCTGTTGAGCAAGGGCATGCACTATCGCCAGTCGGTCGATCTGAGCTTTCGCAGCCGCGGCCTGCAGCCCCATGCGGTGCTCGAAAGCGACTCCAGCTACCAGTTGATCCAGGCCGTTTGCGCCGGGATGTGCTGCGCGATCATGCCGCTCGATTACGGCCTCGAAGGCCTCAGCGAGCACCTGCGTATCGTGCCGATCAGTGCTGCCAGCGTGCATGCACCGATCGGCTTGCTGCTGCGGCGTACCGAGCCGCGTTCGGCCATCGCCGAGAAGTGTTTTGCCGAAGTTCGATCACTGCTCGACAGTGAATTGAAACCGGCATGAGCACTAGCCCGGGGTGCGCTCGGCCAGGTCTTCGAGCAGCTCGGCCGACGGCACGAAGAACAGGCCGCCGGTGACCGCGTTGCTGAAGTCCAGCAAGCGGTCGTAATTGCCTGCCGGGCGACCGACGAACATGTTCTCGAGCATCTGCTCGATCGGCGCCGGCGAGCGCGCATAACCAATGAAGTAAGTGCCGAACTCACCGGCGCCGGGGCGGCCGAACGGCATGTTGTCGCGCAGGATCTTCAGCTCTTCGCCGTTCGCGTCGGTGATGGTGGTCAGTGCGCTGTGGGAGTTGCTGGGTTTGGCTTCGTCACCCAGCTCGATGTCCGACAGCTTGGTGCGGCCGATCACCCGCTCCTGCGCCTCGACCGGCAGCGCGTTCCAGGCGCTCATGTTGTGCAGGTACTTTTGCACCAGCACGTAGCTGCCGCCGCTGAAGCCCGGGTCTTCGTCGCCGACCAGGGTGAATTTGGGCACCTGGCGGCCGACCGGGTTCTCGGTACCATCGACGAAGCCGATGATGCTGCGCATGTCGAAGTACCGAAAACCCTGCACTTCGTCCACCACCTTGACTGCATCGCCCAGGGCCGTGATCAGTTGGGTGGCCAGTTCGAAGCACAGGTCCATCTGCTCGGCGCGGATGTGCAAGAGGATATCGCCGGGGGTTGCCGGCGCGCGGCGCCCTTCGACGCCAAACTCGCGGAACGGGTGCAAGGCCTGTGGCCGTGGCCCGCCGAACAGCTGATCCCAGGCATTGGAGGCAAAGCCGCAGACGCACGACAGGTTGCCGGCCGGCACGCGCTTGCCGACCGAGCGGGTCAGGCCGGCGATATCGGCGCACCACTCACGCACGGTTTGCAGTGCCTCACTGCCTGGGGCCAGGGTGGCGACCATGAAAATCGCGCTGCTGGTGATCGGACTGCCCACCGCCTGGGGTTCGGGAATATCGTTGTTCATGGCTGCCTGCACACGGGTCAAAGCCTGCAGCCTAGCAGATCGGCAGCGGCTATGGCGTGACCTGGTAACCCTTGTTCTGCAGGCAACTGGTATAGGCCGAAGCGCTGGTCGCCTCATTGCTGCGTCGGTCCTGCCGACGCTCCTGGCGCTGGCGGGCACCACCGACAACCGCGCCGGCAGCGGCGGTTTCACCGGCACGGTTCTGCCGGTATTGCTGTTTGACGTCATCATCGACACGGTCGTAGACCTCATCATGCTGGCGTCCCCGTACCTCGGCGCCCGCGGCGCCGGCGGCCGCACCCACGGCAGCTCCGCGCACCCGCCCACCGACATGGGCATCGCTGCTGGCGGAACTCGCGGCGACGTTATGGCAATCGTTGATATCGACCTGCACCTGCTGGGCGCTCTGGCCCTTGAGCGGCACCACGGTTTCGGCCCAGCCCTGCGCACATACAGTCGATAACGCCAAGCACAGGCCAATGGAGGACAACCTGTTCATGATGGACTCCGGGATCGGACAGTAGCAACAGTGTAGCTGGCCAGTAGACGCTGGCTTGCCACCGATGAGGCCAGCACATCAGGTCACACCGGTTCCTCGACCTTGAGTACCTCGCCGCGCTCTTCCAGCAGTTGCACGAAGGTCCTCAAGCTGCGCGATACCGTGCCGCGCCGCCACACCAGCCAGGTGCGCAGGTAGCGAAAGCGCTGGGACAGCGGCCAGACACTGACCGTGCTGCAGCCGGGCATGCTTTCGAGCATGCTGCGCGGCATCAGCGCCAGGCCGGCGCCGGCGCTGACGCAGGCAAGCATGCCGTGGTACGACTCCATCTCAATGATCTTGCCCGGCACCGCCTGGTCCTGGGCAAACCAGTTCTCGAAGTGATGACGGTATGAGCAGTTGGCGCGAAAGGCGTAGATGGTCATGCCGTTGACCTCGCCAGCGCGGGTGATCGGCGTGTGGTTGAGCGGTGCGATCAGCACCATCTCTTCGACGAACACCGGCACCCCCTCGAGCGCCGGGTGCAACACCGGGCCGTCGACGAAGGCGGCGCTCAGGCGCCCGGCCAGCACGCCGTCGATCATCGCCCCGGACGGCCCGGTGGTGAGGTCCAGTTCGACCTTGGCATAGGCCTGGTTGTAAGCCGCCAGCAGCGTCGGAATGCGCACCGCGGCGGTGCTTTCCAGCGAGCCGAGGGCGAAGGCGCCTTGCGGCTCGTCACCCGCCACGGTCAGCCGCGCCTCGGCCACCAGGTCGAGAATACGCCGGGCATAGTCGAGAAAGTTCCAGCCCGCCGGCGACAGGCGCAAACGGCTTTTTTCGCGGATGAACAGCTCGGCACCCAGCTCCTGCTCCAGCTGCTTGATCCGCGTGGTCAGGTTCGACGGTACCCGATGGATGTGCTGGGCCGCGGCACTGATGCTGCCCTGCTCGGCCACCGCCTTGAACATCTCCAGTTGCACCAGATCCATAGTCATTCTCTCTACGTGAATGTTTTGCTCAGTATTATTCAGTTTAAGGCAAAGACACAACGCAGTAGTCTGAAACCGTTCCCCTCCCCTCAGGACCGCCGTGATGACCGCGATCAACTTCCACACCCACGCCTTGTCGATCAACCCCGCCAATGGCGAGCAGATCGGCCACTATGCCTACGAAAGCGACGCTGTCCTCGACGCCGCCCTGAGTCGCGCCGCCCAGGGCTTTGCTGCCTGGCGCCGCACGCCGGTAGCGGCACGCACCGCATTGCTGCTGGCCCTGGCCGGCGCCCTGCGCAACAACGCCGAGGCCATGGCGCGGATGATCACCGACGAAATGGGCAAGCCGGTGGCCCAGGCCAGGGGTGAAATCGAGAAATGCGCGCAGCTCTGCGAGTGGTACGCGGCCAACGGCCCGGCCATGCTCGAGGCTGAAGCGGCCCCGGTGCCCGTCGGCAAGGCGCGCATCGAATACCGTCCACTCGGCCCGCTGCTGGCAGTGATGCCGTGGAACTTCCCGATCTGGCAGGTGCTGCGCGGCGCGGTGCCGGCGTTGCTGGCCGGCAATACCTATGTACTCAAGCACGCGCCGAACGTGATGGGCAGCGCCTACCTGCTGCTCGAAGCGTTCCAGCGCGCAGGTTTCCCCGAGGGCGTGTTCGAGGTGATCAACGTCACCCCAGAGGGCGTGTCCAAGGCCATCGCCGACCCGCGCATTGCCGCCGTGACCCTGACTGGCAGCGTACGCGCCGGTACCGCCATCGGCGCCCAGGCCGGCGCCGCGCTGAAAAAGTGCGTGCTGGAGCTGGGCGGCTCGGACCCGTTCATTGTCCTCAACGATGCCGACCTTGATGAAGCGGTCAAAGCCGCCGTCATCGGCCGTTACCAGAACACCGGCCAGGTCTGCGCCGCAGCCAAGCGCCTGATCGTCGAGCAAGGCGTGGTCGAGGCCTTCACCCGCAAATTCGTCGAGGCCACCCAGGCGCTGGTCATGGGCGATCCGCATGCCAGCGAGACCTACATCGGCCCGATGGCCCGCTTCGACCTGCGCGATGAGCTCGACCAGCAAGTCCAGGCAACCCTGGCCGAGGGCGCGACCCTGCTGCTTGGCGGTGGCAAGGTGCAAGGCAACGGCAACTACTACCAGCCCACCGTGCTGGCCGACGTCACCGACCAGATGACTTCGTTCAAGCAGGAGTTGTTCGGCCCGGTGGCCTCGATCATCACCGCCCGCGATGCCCGCCATGCCCTGCAACTGGCCAACGACAGCGAATTCGGCCTGGCCTCGACTATCTACACTGCCAATGCTGCGTTGGCCGAGCAACTGGCCGATGAGCTGGACACCGGCGGCGTGTTCATCAACGGCTACTGCGCCAGCGACCCGCGGGTGACCTTCGGCGGCGTCAAGAAGAGCGGCTTTGGCCGTGAGTTGTCACACTTCGGCGTACGCGAGTTCTGCAATGCGCAGACTGTGTGGGTGGACCGCAACTGACAGCCGCCACGGCTAAAGGCCCATCGCCAGGCGTAACTGCCTGGCCAGCGCAACGGCTTGTTCGCGGCTGGTGACATTGGTAAAGCCGATCAACAACCCGCGCCGTTGCCCGGGTTGTCGGTACCAGCCTGAAAGCGGCTCGATCGCCAGGCCAAGCACCCGCGCGCGGCGGGCAATCGCACAATCGTCGAGGCCGCCGCGCACATCTGCCACCAGGTGCATGCCGCCTGCCTGATTGTCCAGTTGCAGATACTCACCGAGTTCGGCCTGCAAGGCCTCGACCAGTTGCTGGCGCCGCTGGGCATAGAGGCTGCGCATTTTGCGCAAGTGCCGGGCAAAATGGCCTTCTTCGATAAATGCGCTCACCGTCGCCTGCAACAACTGCGGGCAGTGGTTGTGCATGTCCCGGGCCACGCTGGCGAAGCGCTCTACCTGGGCCTGGGGAACCACCAGATAGGCCAGGCGTATGCCCGGCGCCAGTACTTTGCTGAAGGTCGCGCAGTACAGTACCCGCCCCTCGCTGTCGAGGCTCTTGAGTGCCGGCACCGGCCGACCGCGGTAACGGTACTCGCTGTCGTAGTCGTCCTCGATGATCCAGCTGCCCTGGCTACTGGCCCAGTCCAGCAGGCGCTGGCGCCGCGGCAGCGACAGCGTGACGCCAAGAGGGCTCTGGTGATGGGGCGTGACCAGGGCAAAGCGCGCATCAGCAGCCCGAGCGATAGCGGCGTCGACATCAAGGCCGTCGCCATCCACCGGCACCGGCACCAACTGCACCCGGGCGTGCTCAAGAAAACGCCTGGCCTGGAAGTAACCCGGGTCTTCGAACCAGCAGCGGTCACCGTCCTCCAGCAGGCTGGAGCAGATCAGGTCGAGACAGGCACGGTAGCCTGCGCAGATGAAAACCTGTTGCGCAGTACAGCTGATGCCCCGCGACACCGCCAGGTAACCCGCCAATGCATGGCGCAGGGCAAGCTGCCCTTGAGGGTCCGGGTACGCCAGGCCCTCCACCCCGCTTTGGCGCAAGGTACGCCCCACCAGGCGCGTCCACAGCTTGCGCGGAAAGGCGTCCAGCGCCGGCAAGCCGATCTGCAAGGGCATTGGCAAATACGTCTGCGGCTCCGGGGCCAGCGCTGGCCCCGGCACATCGACATCTACTGCCCTGGTACTGAGCGACGGGGCGACCACCGTGCCTGCCGGGCCCCTGGATTGCACATAGCCTTCACCGCCGAGCATCTGGTAAGCCGCCTCGACCGTGCCGCGCGCCAGGTTGAGTTCCGCCGCCAGGGCCCGCACCGAAGGCAGGCGCTCACCCGGCTGCAAGCGCCCGGTACTGATGGCGTCGCGAAAACGCAGGTAGATCTGTCGATAGAGGGGCGTCATCGTCGGTGGGCTGGAGGCTGGCATGTCCTAGTCATTTGTGCATTTTTTGGACCTATAAGGTAGTCCGTTGCCGCCGTAAAGTAACGGCTCAAATTGATCTGGGAGAAACCCGTGGGCGAACAGGCAACCATCCGCTACCTGCAAGAAGGCACCGAGCAACGCGACGCCTTCGAGCTAATGCGCGAACTTCGGCCGCACCTGGTGGATGCCGACGCGTTCGCGCAGCAAGTCAGGCGCCAGGCGCTGCAGGGCTACCGCTTGCTCGGGGCTTTCTACGGCAAGCAACTGCTGGGGCTGGCAGGGGTAAGGAGCAGCGAAAACCTGCTCTATGGACGCTTTACCTACGTCGACGACCTGGTGGTGTCCCCGGCCATGCGCGGCCTGCGGGTCGGCGCCGCATTGCTCGATGCCGCACGCGCCGATGGCCTGCGCAACGGCCATGCCTACCTGGTGCTCGATACCGGGCTGCATATGCCATTGGCCCAGCGCTTCTATTACCGCGAAGGACTTTTGGCCAAAGGCATGCATTTTGTTCAGGCACTGCCCGCCGCCGAGGCACAGCGCCATGGATAACCTGCTCCTGGTCAATGCCAGCATGCGCGGCAGCACCTCGATCGGCTTGCGCCTGGCCGACGAAATGGTCGCTTGCATCCGCCACCAGTACCCACACCTCAAGGTGACCCTGCGGGACCTGGCGGCCACGCCACTGGCGCCGTTGAGTGCCGGCTACGCGACAGCGCTGACCGGCTTTGTACCGCCGCACGACCCGGTATTTGCAAGCTCCGAGGCACTGATCAGCGAGCTCGAAGGCTGTGACCTGTTGCTGATTGCCACGCCCATGCACAACTTCACCGTGCCGGCAGCGCTCAAGCTCTGGATCGACCATGTGCTGCGCATCCACCGCACCTTCATTGCCGGCCCTGAAGGCAAGGTCGGCCTGCTCAAAGACCGGCCGGTGTACCTGATCGTCAGTTCAGGCGGCTACCACCGCGGGGCACGGGCCCGCCAGCCGGACTTTCTCAGCGCTTACCTGCGCCACGTGCTCGGCACGTTGGGCCTGCAGAATGTGCACTTCGTCTACCTCGAAGGCATGGCCGTCAGTGATCAGGCGCGGCTTGCCAGCGTCACTCAAGCCAGGCTCGAACTCGCCCGGCAGCGCTGGTTTGGCGAATTGACCCTGGCCGACTGAGTGCGACAGTACGTCCCGCTCACAAGGTGCGGCGTTACTTCATCTTCGCTTCGATTTCCTTGTCGACCTCTTCGCGAATCTGATCGATGCTGAAGCTCGCCGGGCGCTGGCTGGGCGGGTACTCGACGAAGGTCTTGAGGAATGCCGCAGCCTTGCGCGTGCCCTGGAACACCAGGTAGTCGTTCTTGGTCAGCCAGTCGTAATACTGGTCAGAGACCACGTCGGCGCGCTCATAGGGGTCCATGCGCAGGTTGAACAGCTTCGGCACCCGCAGGCAGGTGAAGGGCTCGCTCCACACCGTCAGCCCGCCCGGGGCGCGCTGCTCGCAAAACACCAGCTTCCAGTCGCCGAAGCGCATCGACACCAGTTCACCGTCGTCGTTGAAGTAGTAGAACTCGTCGCGCGCGCTTTTCGCCGCCTTGCCGGTCAGGTAGTCGAGCTGGTTGAAGCCATCCAGGTGCACCTTGAAGTTCTTGCCACCGACATCGGCGCCCTTGAGCAGGCGGTCCTTGATACCGCTGTCGCCGGCTGCCGCGAGCAAGGTCGGGAACCAGTCCAGGCCCGAGAACATCTGCCGCGAGACCTTGCCGGCCTCGACCTTGCCCGGCCAGCGGATCATCGCCGGTACCCGGTAGGCGCCTTCCCAGTTGGAGTTTTTCTCGTTGCGGAACGGCGTGGTCGCCGCATCCGGCCAGGACCACTGGTTGGGGCCGTTGTCGGTGGTGTAGATGACGATGGTGTTATCGGTGATCTTCAGGTCATCCAGCGATTTGAGCAGCTTGCCGACATCGCCGTCGTGCTCGAGCATGCCGTCTGCGTAGTCATTGCCGGGCATGCCGCTCTGGCCCTTCATGGCGTCACGCACGTGGGTGAAGGCGTGCATGCGGGTGGTGTTCATCCAGACGAAAAATGGCTTGTCGGCCTTGGCCTGTTTCTCGATGAAGCTGATGGCCGCCTGGGTGGTTTCATCGTCGATGGTTTCCATACGCTTGCTGGTCAGCGCCCCAGTGTCCTCGATCTTGCCGTCGGCGCTGGCCTTGATCACCCCGCGAGGCGAAGCAGCCTTGAGGAACTCCTGGTCATCCTTGGGCCAGTACGGGCGCTCGGGCTCTTCTTCGGCGTTGAGATGATAAAGGTTGCCGAAGAACTCGTCGAAACCGTGGTTGGTCGGCAGGTATTCGTCGCGGTCGCCCAGGTGGTTCTTGCCGAACTGGCCGGTGGCGTAGCCCTGGGCCTTGAGCGCCTGAGCTATGGTTACATCGCGGGCCTGCAGGCCCACCGCCACCCCCGGCATGCCGACTTTGGACAAACCGGTGCGCAGCGGCGACTGGCCGGTAATGAATGATGAGCGGCCGGCGGTGCAGCTGTTTTCGGCATAGTAGTCGGTGAAGATCATGCCCTCCTTGGCGATGCGGTCGATGTTCGGCGTCTCATAGCCGACCACACCCATGGCGTAGGCGCTGATGTTGGTCTGGCCGATATCGTCGCCGAAGATTACCAGGATGTTCGGTTTGTCTGCGGCAGCGGCAGCCGCCGCGCCGAAGGTCGCCGACGCGGCAAGCGCCAGCGTCGATAGCCACTTGTTGTTGCGCTTCATAAGGCCTTGCTCCGTCTCACGTTACCGGCGTTTGCCACGCCACGTGCACGAGATGCCGACTGCCTTGCTGGAACCCGGTGCGCCTCTGGTACGGGTGTGCAATGTGATCGATCGATCAACTCGGTCCGGCGCTGCGTCCAAGCCCTGCGGGCGCGCCATGAACGGGCTGCAGAGAGTCTAGTAATGCTTTGCATTTCGCGAGGTGCAGTTCGTCGCCTGGCAAGTTCCCCTACAGCTTGGGCGGCGCTTCTGTTAAAACGCGTCTTTGTATTCAGACGAACGATTTACCATGGCCTTTTTCTCGCTCAAACACCCTCGCCGCTGGCTCTACGGGCTGGCCCTGACCAGCGTAGTGGTCGGCCTGCCGGTGGGTTGCGCGGTGCTCGAGCACAAGGAGCGCGAGTTGCTGTTTCGCATCGAGCCGGGCAATGCCAGCTGGTACCGGGGCATGCCCGCAGGCGTCCAGGAGCTTGAGTTACGGCCCGACACCTTCAAGGCCGGGCAGAACATCCACGCCTGGTGGTGGCCAGCAAAAAGGCCGGATGCACCGGCCATCCTCTACCTGCACGGGGTGCGCTGGAACCTCACCGGCCAGCTGTTTCGCATCCAGCAACTGCATAACCTTGGCTATTCGGTGCTGGCGATCGACTACCGCGGTTTTGGCCAGAGCCGTGGCGGCCTGCCCTCCGAGGCGAGCGTCTACGAGGACGCGCAGGTGGCCTGGGAACGCTTGCAGGCGTTGCAGCCCGACCCGCGCAAACGGCTGATCTACGGGCACTCGCTGGGCGGTGCGGTGGCGGTCGAGCTGGCCGCGCAGTTGGGCCAGCAAGCGCACAAGGACCAGCGTCCGGTGCCGGCGCGCGGCTTGATCATCGAATCGACCTTCACCTCCCTGGGCGATGCCGCCACGGCAGTGGCCAAGACCTCGCTGCCAGTGCGCTGGCTGCTGTCGCAGAAGTTCGATTCAATCGACAAGATTGCCGCCATCGGCATGCCGCTGCTGGTGGTTCACGGCCTGGACGACCGATTTGTGCCGCCGCGTTTCAGCGAGCAACTGTTTGCTGTGGCGCAGCCGCCCAAACGCCTGCTGCTGGTGCCCGGGGCGACTCATAACAACAGCATGAGTCTTGCCGGGCAGCGTTATCGACAGGCGATCGAGGCGCTTTGAGGTAGACCTGTAGCGGCCTCATCGCGGGTCAAGTCGAGTCGTCGCACCGCCGCTCCCACAGTGGGCCTGTTTACACCGAACCGGTGGGAGCTGGCCTTGCCTGCGATCGAGCGCGCAGCGGTCGTAATCCAGGCGCCGCCTGCTGCATTGACTTCACCGGCCTCATCGCCAGCACTGGTGATTATTGCCCGGCGCCGAATTGATCTTGCAGCAGGATCGCCCGGGCCAGCTCTTCGTCGCTGGCTTTGAGGTCGGGGTTCTGCGCGCGGATGCTCTGCAGCATCGACTCCAGGTACACGCCGCGGATCGCACCGTCACTGGCGATGAACGACGAGGCGTCGTCACGGGCGGGGATGATGCGTTTGTCGTCCTTGAAGGTCGAGTACAGCGAAGCGGATACCCCGGCCGAGGTGGCAACATCACCGGCGTCGACTTTGGCCAGGGCCGAGCCGAAGGGCAGACAGAGCACAAGCGAGGAAACGAGCAGTAAACGGCGCATGGTGATGCCTCCGGATAAAGAGTACCTACATCAACTAGGATTGCCGTAAGTACCTTGAGTTCCCCGGCCTATTGCACCGGCAGAAAGTTCATCAGCAGCAGGCTTTGCGCGTAGTTAAGGCCAATACGCCGATAGCGCTCGTCGAGCATCTGCGCCAGCAGGTCCAGGCGCGCGACGATCTTGCCGAATTCCACGGCAAAGCTCAGGTTGCTGCCCTCCTCCGATATTTCATTGGAAAACAGCAGCAGCACGCCATTGGCGTCCTGGCGCTGGCTGAGCAGCCAGGTGGCCTTTTCGATGTTGCGCGCGGCATTGCTGACGAACTGCGGGTCGATGGTGTCGGTCATGAAAAATTCTGTGCGCCCGCCATGGGCGGTGACCAGCATGCTGCCAATGGCATAGATGAAGGCGCCGACCCGATCGCCGCGAAACTCCGGGCTAAGCGCATAGCTGAGCGCAGCCAGGTCGCGGCGCTCGCCCAGTTGCGCCAACGGCTGGCGTTGCTCGATGGCCTGGCGGATCTGCCGCTCGGCGGTGCTGGCATCGACATAGCCGGACTGGCGCCACTGGTTGGGGTTGCGCTGGTACAGCTTGTTCATCAGCAGGTAAAGGCTGCGCAGGTTGTCGCGCATCGACAGCGTGGCCATGCGGTCGACGCTGGTCTGTAACAGCTCCTGGGGGCGGCCTTGGCTGAACTGGCTGACGATGTCGCGGCCTTGTTGCTGGCTACAGGCGCTGAGGCTGGCAAGCAAGGCGCCCGCCATCACCGGCAGGCGCAGGTGTCGCAGGAAAACGAGAAACGGATCAACCATCGGCACCGGTCAGTAGTCAGCGGCGACGCTGGGAGTCAGCGCCGCCTGGCCATGAATAGAGCCGGTAAATCGGAAAAAGTGCGATGGTGGGCGCGATTGCCTCAGCGACTCGAGTGCAGCGTCAGAGGTGCGCTGATGGAATCAGGTTGTCGGCGCTGGCTTTCTCGAGCTTGATGGCGATGAATTTCGAGGTCGGTGTGAAGGTGCGCTCACCGTAGCTTTCCAGCGGCACCAGCGGGTTGGTCTCCGGGTAGTAGGCTGCGGCCTGTCCTGGCGGAATGTCGTAGGCGACCAGGGTAAAGCCGCTGACCCGGCGCTCGCGGCCGTCTTCCCACAGCGAAACCATATCGACCTTGTCATTGGGCTTGAAACCCAGGCGGCGGATGTCCTGCTCGTTGGCGAAGACCACCTCACGCAGGCCGAATACGCCGCGGTAGCGATCGTCGAGGCCGTACAGGGTGGTGTTGTACTGGTCGTGGGAGCGCAGGGTCTGCAGGATCAGGTCCGGGGTGTCGCCACGGGCCAGAACCTCTTCGTTGACCAGTTGCGCCGGCAGCACGCTGGCAGTGAACTGCGCCTTGCCGCTTTCGGTGTGCCAATCGCGCTGCGCTGCGGTGTTGCCCAGGTGGAAGCCACCGGGGTGCTGCAGGCGCGCATTGAAGTCCTCGAAACCCGGGATAACGTCGGCAATCAGGTCGCGAATGCGGCTGTAGTCGGCAACCGTCCACTGCCAGTCGATCGGCCGGTCACCGAGGGTGGCCTTGGCGATGCCGGCGACGATCGCAGGCTCCGAGCGTAGCAGCGGCGAGCAGGGTTTGAGCTGGCCGTGGGAGATATGCACCATGCTGAAGGTGTCTTCGACGGTGATGCCTTGCGGCCCTTCGGCCTGCAGGTCGATTTCGGTACGGCCCAGGCACGGCAGGATCAGGGCGTCACGGCCGGTGACCAGGTGCGAGCGGTTGAGCTTGGTGGCGATGTGCGCGGTCAGCGCGCAGTTGCGCAAGGCGTCGTGGGTGCGCGGGGTATCGGGGGTGGCCTGGGCGAAGTTGCCGCCCAGGGCGATGAACACCTTGGCGCGCTGCTCTTCCATGGCCTGGATCGCCAGCACCGCGTTGTGCCCGTGCAGGCGCGGGGCCTTGAAGGCGAAGCGCGCTTCCAGGGCATCGAGCAGGCGCGCCGGTGGCTGCTCGTCGATGCCCATGGTGCGGTCGCCTTGCACGTTACTGTGGCCGCGTACCGGCGACAGCCCGGCGCCCGGCTTGCCGACGTTGCCGCGCAGCAGCTGCAGGTTGATGATTTCCTGCACGGTCGGCACTGAGTGACGGTGCTGGGTCACGCCCATGGCCCAGCACATGATCACCCGCTCGGCGCGCCGGTACATGCGGGCAGCCAGCTCAAGCTCGGCCAGGCTCAGGCCCGACTGCTCGACAATATGCGCCCAACGAGTGGCATCGACTTCGGCCAGGTAAGCGTCGAGCCCCGAGGTGTGCTCGGCGATAAAGACGTGGTCGAACACTGCCGGCTCGCCCTTGGCCTGGGCCTCGCGTTCCCATTGCAGCAAAAACTTGGCGATGCCGCGCATCACCGCCATGTCGCCGCCCAGGGCCGGACGAAAGTACGCGGTGTTGGTCGGCTCGGAGCCGTTGCTGAGCATCTCGAACGGGTGCTGCGGGTGCTGGAAACGCTCCAGGCCACGCTCCTTGAGCGGGTTCAGGCAGATCACCTGGGCCCCGCGCTTGACTGCCTCGCGCAGCGGTTCGAGCATGCGCGGGTGGTTGGTGCCGGGGTTCTGGCCGATAACGAAGATTGCGTCGGCGTGCTCCAGGTCGTCGAACACCACCGTGCCCTTGCCGACCCCGAGGGTTTGCGACATGCCGACACCGCTGGCCTCATGGCACATGTTCGAGCAATCAGGGAAGTTGTTGGTACCGTAGGCGCGCACGAACAGCTGGTAAAGGAACGCCGCCTCGTTGCTGGCCCGGCCGGAGGTGTAGAACTCGGCCTGGTCAGGAGACTCGAGGCTGTTGAGGTGCTGGGCGATCAGCGCAAAGGCGTCCTCCCAGCTGGTTTCGACGTAGTGGTCGGTGGCGGCGTCATAGCGCATCGGATGGGTCAGGCGGCCCTGATATTCAAGCCAGTAGTCGCTCTGGCGGGCCAGCTCGGTGACGCTGTAGCGGGCGAAGAAATCCGCATCGACCAGGCGCCCGGTGGACTCCCAGTTGACCGCCTTGGCGCCGTTCTCGCAGAACTTGACCATGCCGCTTTCCGGCGACTCGCCCCAGGCGCAACCGGGGCAGTCGAAACCGCCGTTCTGGTTGGTCTTGAGCATAACGCGCAGGTTCTTGAAGGCGTTTTCACTGCCCAGCCAGCTCTTGGTCACGCTTTTCAGCGCGCCCCAACCGGCGGCGGGGGCGTCATAGTTTTTTATATGTTCATCTTGGCTCATCGCGGCTTCCTCGCTTGGCTCGCAGGGCATCTTTAACGTTTCACCGACTAACAACTTGTTATTGACAGGTTGATTAATGGCGAACTTCGTTTCCTACCCTTTCAGGCTATTGAGCGTGGACTCAGGCGTCTAATCAAAACAAATGACGAACCGATCAAAACCCTCTATCACGCCGCTGAAACCCACGTAATACGGGGGCTGCAAGCTACCGATAGATGAGCCTTATCAGTTGGTCATTATTAGTGATTTGACCGACCTGGATAATTTAAATAGCCTCGACCATCATCAAAGAACTAGTGCGCAAACGCATCCCGGACGCGCGATAAGAGGCCCTGCCCAGCATGAGTGCAAACGGCAAACAACTGGTCGACGGCTACAGTCGTAAAATCGATTACCTGCGCATGTCGGTCACCGATCGCTGCGACTTTCGCTGCGTCTATTGCATGGCCGAAGACATGCAGTTCCTGCCGCGCCAGCGCATCCTCACCCTCGAGGAGCTGTACCAGCTGGCCGAGCGTTTCGTCGCCATGGGCACCCGCAAGATCCGCCTGACCGGTGGCGAGCCGCTGGTGCGCGCCGGCATCGTCGAGCTGTGCGCACGCATCGCCGCCCTGCCCGGCCTGCGCGAACTGTGCATGACCAGCAACGGCTCGCAACTCACCCGCCTGGCCCAGCCGCTGTTCGATGCCGGCCTTTCGCGCCTGAACATCAGCCTCGACAGCCTCGATGCCGAGCGTTTCAAGGCTTTGACCCGCACCGGCGATCTGGCCCAGGTGGTTGCCGGCATCGACGCCGCCCATGCCGCCGGCTTTCGCCGCACCAAGCTCAACTGCGTGGTGCTCAAGGGCCGCAACGATGATGAAGTGGTCGATCTGGTGCGCTTTGCCATCGATCGCCAGCTGGATATTTCCTTTATTGAAGAAATGCCCCTGGGGGTGATCAGCGAGCACCAGCGCAGCGAGTCCTATTGTTCAAGTGACGAAGTGCGCGCGCGTATCGCCGAGCACTTCAGCCTGATCGAGTCGGCCGAATCAACCCAGGGCCCCTCGCGTTACTGGCGTCTGGCTGAGGCGCCGGATATCCGCATCGGCTTCATCTCGCCGCACAGCCACAACTTTTGCGCCAGCTGCAACCGCGTGCGGCTGACCGTCGAAGGCCGTCTGCTGCTGTGCCTGGGCAATGAGCACGCCGCCGACCTCAAGCAGGTGCTGCGTGCCCACCCGGGTGACAGCGAACGCCTGGACAAGGCCATCCGCCAGGCCATGACCCTCAAACCCTACAGCCATACTTTCGATATCAATGGCGAGGTGCAGATTTTGCGTTTCATGAACATGACGGGGGGCTAGCGGCGATGACGCCGGCCCGTCAGCCGGCGGGCAACGCCCGGGCGCGGCACCACAGGCGGGCGATGTCGCCAGCGCGGGCCTGGAGCAAGGCTGGCGCATTGGCACAGGCCGCCTCGAGGGTCATCGGCCCGCTGGTCAGGGCAAACGCGGCGTCGATGCCATGGGCATACAGCTGTTGGTAACCCTCGCCCAAGGTGCCAGCAATCACCACCACCGGCACCCCATGGCGCTGTGCTACCCGGGCCACGCCGAACGGCGTCTTGCCGCGCAGGGTCTGCGCATCAAAACGGCCCTCGCCGGTAATCACCAGGTCTGCCCCCTGCACCGCCGCTTCAAGCCCGGCAAGCTCGGCCACCACTTCGATCCCCGGGCGAAAGGCCGCCTGCATGAAGGCCTTGGCGGCAAAGCCCATGCCGCCAGCGGCGCCGCTGCCAGGGAAGTCACGCACATCAGTGCCCAGCAGTTGCCCGCAGTGGTCGGCAAAGTGTCCCAAGGCCTGGTCCAGGGCCCGGACCTGCTCGGGGCTTGCGCCCTTTTGCGGGCCAAAGATCGCTGAAGCGCCATTGCTGCCGCACAGCGGGTTGTCGACATCCGCGGCAACTTCCAGCTGCACCTCGCGCAAACGCCGGTCCAACGCGCTGGCATCGATGCGGGCAAGCTGGGCCAGGGCCAGGCCGCCTTCAGCGAGCGGCTGATTGTCGGCGTCGAACAATTGCAGGCCCAGCGCCCGCAACATGCCGCTGCCGGCATCATT
Organism: Pseudomonas sp. SORT22; assembly: GCF_018417635.1. NCBI lineage: Bacteria > Pseudomonadati > Pseudomonadota > Gammaproteobacteria > Pseudomonadales > Pseudomonadaceae > Pseudomonas > Pseudomonas sp. SORT22. The sequence goes on along the minus strand of NZ_CP071007.1, from coordinate 3,039,785 downwards.
GGTGGCACTGCCGCCGATGGCCAGGATAATCCGCCGGGCGCCAGCATCCAGCGCCGCAGCAATCAGTTGGCCGGTGCCAAAGGTGCTGCTGCGACAGGCATCGCGCTGCGCCAGGGTGAGCAGTTGCAGGCCACTGGCGGTGGCCATTTCGATGATCGCCGTGTGGCTGTCGGCCAGCCAGCCCCAACCGGCGTCGACCGGCTCACCCAGCGGTCCGCGCACGCGCAGGCTGCGCAGCTCGCCGGCACAGGCAGCGACGATGGCCGCCATGGTACCTTCGCCGCCGTCGGCCATCGGGCACTTGACCCGTTGCGCCTGCGGCAACACCAGGGCAATACCGGCAGCAATGGCGTCGGCGACGCCTTCGGCGCTGAGGCTGTCCTTGAACGAGTCGGGGGCGATGACGATTTTCATGGGGATTCTCCTGATCCAGATGCCTGCATGCTGACAGTTGGGCTGCAAGAGTGCGTCGGTCGGATGCACAAAAACCGCCCGCGCTTGTTTGGCACTTGGCCAAAACCGCCTCAGTTGCCGGCTGGCAGCAACTGCAAGCCCAGGTACAGGCTGAGCATCCCTTCCAGGCGCAACGGGTCGACTTCGCTCAGTTCGGCGATGCGCTCCAGGCGATAGCGCAGGCTGTTGCGGTGAATGCCCAGGGCATCGGCGCAGGCCTGGCTCTGGCCATCGTGGGCACACCAGGCGCGCAGGGTTGCCAGCAGCTGGCCGCTGTTGTCCTTGGCACGAATGCGCTGCAGCGGTTCGAGCAGCTCGTCGAGGGCGTCATCATTGCGATGGCGCCACAGCAACGCTGGCAGCCGGTAGCGGCTCAAGGTCAGCAGGCGCTCGGCCGGCAGCACTTCGCGGCCATAGGCCAGCAAGTCGCGCACCCGCCGATAACCCCGGCGCAGTTGCTCCAGGCTTTGCGCCGGCGAACCTGCGGCCAGGCGCTGCACCTGCCAGCCATGGCGTTGCAAACGCTCCAGCAGTTTCGGTTCATCCAGCACCACGGTGGCGGGCCGGCACCAGAGCAGCGACTGGCGCGCGGGGCTTACGCACCAGCTGTCCGGGTAGCGGCTCATCAACCAGCTGGCCAACGCCTCGGCCGCAGGCCCGGCGTCCAGCTCAAACAGGCAGGGAATGCGCGGCAGTTGCGGCTTGAGGCCCAGCTGGCGAGCCTCATCGACCAGCCGCGGCGAATCGCCAGAGCCGCCCAGCAGCAATGCCAGCAGGTCGTCGCAGCGCTGGCGCCGCCACTGCTGCTCGACCTGCAGGTGACGCTGGGCCAAAAGCATTTCGGCGGTCATCCGTACCAGCTCGCCATAGGTGCGCAACTGCTGCGGATCACCGGTCAGGCCCAGCACACCGATCAAGCGCCCGTCGAGCAGCAGCGGCAGGTTGACCCCGGGCTGCACACCCTTGAGGCACTTGGCCGCTTCGACGTCGAGCTCGACGATTCGACCGTTGGCCAGCACCAGCTGCGCACCTTCGTGACGGGTGTTGATGCGCTCGGGCTCGCCACTGCCGAGGATCAGGCCCTGGCTGTCCATGACGTTGACGTTGCACGGCAGAATCGCCATCGCCCGCTCGACGATGTCTTGCGCCAGGTCATGGTCCAGTTCGAACATGGGAGGATCCTTGTTGTCGCAATGATTGGTCCGGGGCACAGCAGGCCGCACGAATTGCTGTGCAAAAGCACAAAGACAGCCACGGTCCGCTCACCGAGACTCGTCGCAGCAGCCGCCTCGATGCAGGCTGCGGCGATAAACATAACAACAGAGAGAGAATCATGTCATACAGCCCTGCCCCTGACCAAGGCCAAGACGTCACCCGCAATGCGCTGTATCGGCGCATCACCTTGCGGCTGATTCCGTTCATCTTCATCTGCTACCTGTTCAACTACCTGGACCGGGTCAACGTCGGCTTTGCCAAGTTGCAGATGCTCGATGCGCTCAAGTTCAGCGAAACCATCTACGGCCTGGGTGCCGGGATTTTCTTCATCGGCTATGTGCTGTGCGGGCTGCCCAGCAACCTGGCACTCAACCGCTTCGGCCCGCGGCGCTGGATCGCGCTGATGATGATCGCCTGGGGCACGCTGTCGACCTGCCTGCTGTTCGTCACCACGCCCATGGAGTTCTACGTCCTGCGCCTGTTCACCGGCGCCGCCGAAGCGGGCTTCTTCCCCGGCATCGTGCTGTACCTTTCGCGCTGGTTCCCGGCCACCCGTCGCGGGCGGATCATGGCCCTGTTCATGTCGGCGATCCCGGTGTCGGGCTTGCTCGGCGGGCCGTTCTCGGGCTGGATTCTCAATCATTTCGCCGCCGGCCAGCATGGCCTGGCCGGCTGGCAGTGGATGTTCCTGATCCAGGGTCTGCCCACCGTGCTGCTGGGCTTTCTGGCGATCTTCCTGCTCAGTGATGGTTACGCCAAGGCCAAATGGCTAAGCCCAGCCGAACGCCAGATCATCGAAACCGACCTCAAGGCCGATGCCGCCAGCAAGCCGGTGACCAGCAGCGACAGCCTGCTGTCGGTGTTTGCCAACCCGCTGATCTGGACCTTCGGTTTCGTCTACTTCTGCATCCAGAGCGGGGTCTATGCGATCAACTTCTGGCTGCCGTCGATCATCAAGAACCTGGGTTTCAGCGACGCCCTGCTGATCGGTTGGCTGAGCGCCATCCCCTACCTGCTGGCCGGGGTGTTCATGCTGCTGGTCGGGCGCTCGGCAGACCTGCGCAACGAGCGCCGCTGGCATCTGGTGGTGCCGATGCTGATGGGTGCCCTGGGCCTGCTGATCGCGGTGAACTTCGGCCACAGCCCGGTGATTGCGATTATCGGTTTGAGCATTGCCACCATGGGCGCCCTCACCGGCCTGCCGATGTTCTGGCCAATGCCCACCGCACTGCTCAGCGCCGGTACCGCAGTGGCGGGCCTGGCGATCATCAACTCGGTCGGGCAGATGGCCGGCTTTCTCAGCCCCTACCTGGTCGGTTTCATCAAGGACCAGACCGGCTCGACCGATGCCGCGCTGTATTCGCTGGCGGGCTTGATTGTGTTTGGTAGTTTGGTGGCGCTGCGGGTTTCGCGGGTGCGGGCTGCCGGGGCGGCGGCCGAACCGGCGAACTGAGGCAAGCCCGCTCCTACATAATGTAGGAGCGGGCGTGCCCCGCGATGCTTTAAATCAAAGGTGGAACTGTGTAAAACAGATCGAATTCCAATCGCCAAAGGCCTTTCGATCATGATTTACCGTCCACTGGGCCAAAGCGGCCTGCAGGTGTCGGCACTGACCCTGGGCAGCATGATGTTCGGCGAGCCGACCAGCACCGAAGACTCGCTGCGCATCATCGCCAAGGCCTGGGACCAGGGCATCAATTTCATCGACACCGCCGACGTCTACAACGCCGGGCGCAGCGAGGAAATCGTCGGCGAGGCCATTGCCCGCCACCGCCACGACTGGATCCTCGCCTCCAAGGTCGGCTTCGGCCCTGCCGAGGGCCTGCCCAACCGTAGCGGCTTAAGCCGCAAGCACATCTTCAATGCCATCGAAGCCAGCCTGACCCGCCTGGGCACCGATTACCTGGACATCTACTACCTGCACCGCGAAGACCACAACACCCCGCTTGAGGTCACCGTCAGCGCCATCGGCGACCTGCTGCGCCAGGGCAAGATTCGCCACTGGGGTGTGTCCAACTTCCGCGGCTGGCGCATCGCCGAGCTGTGCAACCTGGCCGAGCGCCTGGGCGTGCCCAAGCCGGTGGCCAGCCAGCCGCTGTACAACATCGTCAACCGCCAGGCCGAACCCGAGCAGTTCAGCGCCGCCGCCCATCACGGCCTGGGCATCGTGCCCTACAGCCCGCTGGCGCGCGGCGTGCTCAGCGGCAAGTACGCGCCCAATGCCAGCCCCGATGCCAACAGCCGCGCCGGACGCCAGGACAAGCGCATCCTGGAAACCGAATGGCGCCCAGAATCGCTGCAGATCGCCCAGCAGATCCACGCCTACCTGCAGCCCAGGGGCATCGGCATGGTCGAGTTCGCCATCGCCTGGGTGCTCAACAACCGCGCGGTCAGCTCGGCGATCGTCGGCCCGCGCACCGAAGCCCAGTGGGACACCTACAGCGGCGCGCTGGCGGTGCAGATCAGCGCTGAAGACGAAGCCTTCATCGATTCGCTGGTGACCCCGGGCCACGCCTCGACTCACGGCTACAACGACAGCGCGCACTACGTCAGTGGTCGCGTGGCGCGCTGAGTTCGGCGCCGAGCAGGTGGCTGATGGCGGCCTTGAGCTTCATCGGCCGCACCGGCTTGTGCATCAACGTATGGCCGCGCTCGCGCACCTGTTGTTTTAGCTCGTTGCTGTAATTGGCGGTGATCATCAAGGCCGCCAGCGGTACAGGCCGCTGGGCATTGATCGCCGCCACCGCATCGACGCCGTTGCGGCCGTTGTCCAGGTGGTAATCGGCGATCAGCAGGTCGGCTTCGGCGCTGTTGCAGGCCACCTGGCGCGCCAGGTCCTGCTCGCTCAAGGCCGTCACCACCTCGCAGCCCCACTGCTCGAGCAAGGTGCGCATGCCGGCGCAGATCGCCGCGTCGTTATCCAGCACCCAGATACGCGCGCCTTCCAGGCGTTCGCGCAGCGGCTCGCTGAGGTCGGGTTCGGCCAGCCGCCTGGGTGCCTGGAGGCTGCAGGGTACTTCGACGGTAAACACCGAGCCCTTGCCCGGCACTGAACGCAATTGCAGGCGGTGGCCGAGAATCCCGGCGATCTTGTCGACGATGGCCAAGCCCAGGCCCAGGCCGCGATCCTGGTCCGGGCGCTGCGCATCACCACGACGAAACTCCTCAAACACCTCTTCGCGGCGCTCTTGGGCAATGCCGATACCGGTGTCCCAGACCTCGATCGACAACGCCTTGGCGCGCCGCCGGCAGCCGAGCAGCACGCGGCCGCGCGGGGTGTAGCGGATGGCATTGCTGAGCAGGTTGCGCAGTATCCGCGCCAGCAACTGGATATCGCTGTGCACGCTCAGCCCACAGGGCACATAGGCCATGCGCAGGCCCGCGCTGGCGGCGGCATGAGCAAATTCGGCGGCGAGGTTGTCGAGCAGGTCGCTGACGGCGAAGCTGGCAAGGTCGGCCTTGATCACCCCGGCGTCGAGCTTGGAGATATCCACCAGGGTGCCGAGCAGGTTCTCGACGTCATCCAGCGAGTTGCTGACATTGCGCACCAGCGCAGGGTTAGCGCTGCTCTGTTCGAGCAAGGCACTGGTGAACAGCCGCGCCGCGTTCAAGGGTTGCAGCAAGTCATGGCTGACGGCGGCGAGGAACTTGGTCTTCGACAGGTTGGCCTGCTCGGCTTGCTGCTTGGCCTTGCTCAGTTCGGCGGTGCGTTCGCGTACCCGCACTTCGAGGTTCTGGTAGGCCTGGTGCAGGGCCTCGGCACTGCGCCGGCGTTCGGTGATGTCGCGAATCAGCACGAAAATCCCAACCACCTCGCCACTGGCCAGGCGGTTGGGCACGTAGGAGCGCAGCATGTAGCGTTCCTGGCCGTTGACGTGGGTCTCGGCGCATTCGAACGTCACGCTCTCGCCGGCCAGCGCCCGCTCGATGTAACCCTCCAGGCGCTGGTAGTGCCCGGGGCTGTGCACCTCGCGCAGGTTCTGCCCGAGCATCACCCCCGGCGGCCAGCAGTACCACTGCTCGTAGACCTTGTTGGTGAACTCGTAGACCAGCTCGGCATTGAGGTAGGCAATCAGCGCCGGCACATGGTCGGTGATCAGCCGAATCCAGCGCTCGCTTTCGCTCAGGGCTTGCGCGTGCTGGTAGCGTTCGGTGATGTCGGTGAAAGTGTTGACGAAACCGCCGGTGGGCAACGGATGGGTACGGATTTCCAGCATGCGTCCGTCGAACAGGCGCTGTTCCAGTTCATGCACACAGCGGCCATTGCCGTCGCGGCTGGCCGGGGTCAGCAAGGCCAGTTCGCTGTCGGCGATCACTTCGGTAAAGGATCGGTGGGCGGCGATCGGCGCCAGGCCGCTGAGTTCGAGAAAACGCCGGTTCCACAGTTCCAGCACGCCGTCGGCATTGACCATGGCCACGCCCTGGGACAGGTTGTCGACCGCCCGTTGCAGCAAGTAGGACTTTTGCGCCACCGCCTGCTCGCGGCGCCGGGTTTCGCTGTGCTTGACCTCGGTGATGTCGGTGAACAGCATCACCCGCCCGCCGTCCTGGGTTGGCCGCTCGCTGACCTGCAGCCAGCGCCCGTTGTGCAGACGGTACAGCAGGTGTTCGTCGCTGACACCGCGCAGTTCTTCGCGCAACAGGCCGCTGCTGTGCATCAGGCGCTTGACCTCGGCCAGGCGCATGCCGCTGATGATGCGCAAGCGGCTGCCGGCCCAGAAGGCTTTGAAACGGCTGTTGAAGAGGACGATGCGCAAGTCCGGGTCGAACAGCACAAAGGCGTCGGAGATGCTTTCGATGGCATCGACCAGGTGCTGGTGAGCGGTTTCCGCGCGCAGCCGGGCCTCGCTGAGCAGGTGGTTGCTGGCCTTGAGCTCGACCAGGGTCTGGTTCAGGGCATCGGTGCGCTCGCGTACCTGTTCGGCCAGCACCACCGAATGCTGGAACGCCGCATAGGAATCGTCCGGGCGCGCCGCCCCCGACTCCAGGCGCTCGATCAGCGCAGCGTTGATGCGCAGCAGCTTGTGGTTGGCCCGTTGCAGCTCGGCCAGGCGCGGGTCACTGTTCACACTGGCCTCGGGGCCGGCCGATGGCAACGCCGGTGAAGGTCTGGTTGATGTGCATGCCATTGAACTGTTCCCCGTAGGAGTTGAAACCCAGCACCCGCTGACTGCGCAGAAAACGGCCGACCTCGGCCAGGCTGTCGCTGCCTTCGAGCTCCAGGCGGCGCAGGAAGCAATCGCAGCCGATGGTCAGCAGCAAGGGCCCGAGGCGTTGTTGCAGGCCGCTAAACAGGTGCTGCAGATTCGGCAACAGCGGCCCCGGACGCATGGCGGTGAGGACGATGCCGTTCTCCACCGCGCAATAGAAACTCAGGCTCAGGTCCTCGTGCACCTGCTGGATGGCGCGCACGTAATAACGCTCGTTGATGCGCACCGCCAGCGGGTGGGCGGCGAAGGTGCGGTGATTGATCTGGCTGACCGGCACGCCGATCAACTGCGCGTATTCAAGCGCTGCCGGTTCGGCGTTGAGCTCGTAGACCCGGCGCAACTGGCGATCGGCGCGGGTGATTACCAGTTTTTCACTGCGCGGCTCGATGTGATGGGTGGTGAACACCTCGAACTCAAGCCCGGTGTTGACCAGCAGCACCACCGCAGCGCCACTGCGAAAGGCGCCGTCGAAGTACACATGGGTGTGGTGCAGATGATTGTCGTCACCGGCCGAGCCACCGAAATGCGGGATATCGCCCAACGCCGCACTGAGTGCCGCCAGCACGGTTTCTTCACGGCTGGACAGGCCGTCGAGCAGGGTCAGGGCAAAGCTGTGGCCCTTGATCGGCGCCAGGGTATTGCTACGACACTCGCCCACCAGGCGCTCGACCGTGGCCTGGGCCTGGATCAGGCTGAACGCCGGCATGGCGTCGATCAGTTCGGCGGCGATGGAAAACTGCCGGTGATCAAAACCCAGGGCGGTGATGCAGCCACGGCCGTAACCGTCGGGGGTAAGTTCGCCGGCACTGGTGCAACCGGCCAGGCGAATGCCGCCGAAACTCTGTTGCAGGGCCTGGGCCAGGGCCGGCAGGTCGTACTCGGCGGAGCAGAAGAACAACACGAAACCCAGGTGCGGGTGCAGCAGCTGGCTGGCCAGTTCCTGGGCGGCAAGCTCGGCGGCGCTGGCCCGCGACACGGCACTGATCACGCCCTCGGCCGGGAACTGCTGCATGGGTGCCTCCTGGGTGGGCATTGATCGATGCAGGCAGTTTAGGCAGGCGCGGTAGCGCGCCGAATGCTACTTGGGTACTGGGTATGGGTGGCATTGGTTGTAGAGCGGGTAGCCTCATCGGGGGGCGAGCCCGCTCCTACCGGTCAATGCGTTTACCAGGTCAGCACCGCGCCCACGGCGAAGGTATCGGTGTCTTCATTCTGCGCATCGCCTTCATGGCCGTCGATCTCGAACTGGTTGTACTCGGCGACCAGCTTGAGGTTGTCGTTGATGTCATGAAACAGCGCTATGCCACGGGTTTCATAGTCGGCGCCGGTGTTCACTGCGCCATTGCCGTCATCCCTGGTCTTGCCATACGACAGCGCCAGACGGTTCTTGCCGAGCTTGTACGAGCCCTGAAGCAGATAACCCTTGCTGTCGACCTCACGCAAGGTCGCCTCGCCGGCGTTATTGGTGAAGAACGGGTTGATGCCCTTGGCGGTAAAACCTGAGCCGGTCAGCGACAACCCGCCGATCTTCGCCTGCACGCCATAGCCGAGGCCCTTGGAAGTCACCGAATTGACGCTGCTGTCGGTGTTGTCCGAGGTCTGGTAGGTGCCGTTGAGCCAGCTATAAATCTGCGCGCCGCCGAGGTCGGCCTGGTAGGTGATCTCGCTCTCGGTGCGCGGATTTTCCTGGTAGGCCTTGCCCACCGCGCTGTCGTCGTTGGTGTCCACCGGGTCGAGGATCCCCACGGCAATGCGCAAGCCGTCTAACACCGGCGTGCGGTAGGTGATCTGCGAGGTCGGGAACGGGTACGGGTAGCCGCTGCCGATGTTGCCGAACGACACCCCGCCGCCATCGACCAGGCCCAAGGTGTCGCTGACCTGGCCGTAGCCGGCGAGCAACTCGTCGAGGAGGATGTTGGAGCGGGCGAACAGGCCGAAGTCCTTGCCGATCAACACCTCGCCCCATTCGGGGTTGGCCACGGTGCCGTAGAACTGGCGCACGTCGATGGCGGTGTCGGTGCCGTTGGTTTCGCTGTCGTTGATGGTCACCCAGAACGAGGCCCGGCCGCCGAGCTTGAGGTCATCGACCTGGCGGGTCATGTTGAAGCCCAGGTAATTGGGCAGAAAGCCCATCTTCACCCGCGACTGGCGACGGTCGTATTGCTCCCCGGCGCGGTCGACGTCGCTGTTGACGTAGAAGGCGTTGATGTAGCCGTCGGTGGAAAAGGTCGTCTGCTCCTTGTCGTAGAGCATGATCTCGGCGCCGGCCAGCGGGCTCAGGCCCAGGGCGGCAAGGCTGGTCAGCAACGGCAGGAAACGGCGATTGGCATTGTTATTGTTGTGCATGGCGCTCTCCGCAAAACGGGGGGACAGATGTCGGAGGCGATTATCGAAAGGCCCGGCAAGCGGCCATACCCTGCCTTGGCGGCGCTCCCGTGCTGCTTTGGCGCAACCGGCCCGGCTGCCCGCAGGCGGAACTAATCCCTTGCCCGTCAGTGTCACAAGGCTAAAGTGGCAAGACCCGGTGCGTTAGGCGCGCCCACCCATGCAAAAATGCAGACTGAGCCTGCAGATTTACGGATTGTATTGGGCAAATTTGCACTGATACGATCCTTCGATCCTCTAGCGCCTATCCAGACCGTGTTAAAACACGTGGAAAATCAATAACAAAGCAGGGAGAAAGCGATGACCGCGCACGCTCAAGCGCCAACCGACGTCCATGTACTGGCCGAGGTTCGCAACCATATCGGTCACTTGACCCTCAACCGCCCCACCGGCCTCAACGCCCTGACCCTGGACATGGTCCGCCGCCTGCAGCGCCAACTTGACGCCTGGGCCACGGACTCACAGGTGCATGCCGTGACCCTGCGCGGCGAAGGCCCGAAAGGTTTCTGCGCCGGCGGCGACATCCGTTCGCTGTACGACAGCTACAAGGCCGGTGACAGCCTGCACCGGGATTTTTTCGTCGAGGAATACGCCCTCGACCTGTGCATCCACCATTACCCCAAGCCGGTGCTGGCACTGATGGACGGCTTCACCCTCGGCGGCGGCATGGGCCTGGCCCAGGGCGCCGACCTGCGGGTGGTCACCGAGCGCAGCCGCCTGGCCATGCCGGAAACCGCCATCGGTTATTTCCCGGATGTTGGCGGCAGCTACTTCCTCTCGCGCATTCCCGGCGAGCTGGGCATCTACCTGGGGGTCAGCGGCGTCCAGGTGCAGGCGGCCGATGCGCTGTACTGTGGCCTGGCCGACTGGTACCTGGACAGCAGCAAACTGGCCAGCCTCGATGAGCGCCTCGACACCCTGAGCTTTGGCGAACACCCGCTCAAGGACCTGCAAGGGGTGCTGGCCAAACTCGGCACCCAGGTGCTTGAAGACGCACCGCTGGCCAGGTTGCGCCCGGCCATCGATCACTTCTTCGCCCTGCCCGACGTTGCCAGTATCGTCGAGCAACTGCGCGCCGTGACCGTGGCCGACAGCCATGAATGGGCACTGAAAACCGCCGATCTGCTCGACAGCCGCTCGCCGCTGGCCATGGCCGTGACCCTGGAGATGCTTCGTCGCGGCCGTCACCTGAGTCTTGAAGACTGCTTCAAGATGGAGCTGCACCTGGACCGCCAGTGGTTCGAGCATGGCGACCTGATCGAAGGCGTACGCGCACTGATCATCGACAAGGACAAGCAGCCACGCTGGAACCCCGCCACCCTCGCCGGCCTCGACCGCCAGCGCGTGGATCAATTCTTCGAAGGTCTCTGAGGCCTGGAGTACGCAGATGCAAGACCTGGAACTGACTGAAGAACAGATCATGATCCGCGACATGGCCCGGGACTTCGCCCGTGGCGAGATCGCCCCCCATGCCCAGGCCTGGGAAAAGGCCGGCTGGATCGACGATGGCGTGGTGCAGAAGATGGGCGAGCTGGGCCTGCTGGGCATGGTCGTGCCCGAGCAATGGGGCGGCAGTTACACCGACTATGTCGCCTACGCCCTGGCGGTCGAAGAGATCGCCGCCGGCGATGGTGCCACCGGTGCGCTGATGAGCATTCACAATTCGGTGGGCTGCGGCCCGCTGCTCGCCTACGGCAGCGCCGAACAGCAACAGACCTGGCTTGAGCGCCTGGCCAGCGGCCAGGTGATCGGCTGCTTCTGCCTGACCGAGCCGCAAGCGGGCTCCGAGGCCCACAACCTGCGCACCCGCGCCGAGCTTAAGGGCGATCACTGGGTGATCAATGGCGCCAAGCAGTTCGTCAGCAATGCCCGCCGTGCAGGGCTGGCGATCGTCTTCGCGGTCACTGACCCGGAGCTGGGCAAAAAAGGTATTTCGGCGTTCCTGGTGCCCACCGACAACGAAGGCTTCGTGGTCGATCGCAGCGAGCACAAGATGGGCATCCGCGCCTCCGACACCTGCGCGGTAACCCTCAACAACTGCCGTATCCCGGCAGCCAACATGCTCGGCGAGCGCGGCAAGGGCCTGGCCATTGCCCTGTCCAACCTCGAAGGCGGGCGTATCGGCATCGCCGCCCAGGCCCTGGGCATTGCCCGCGCGGCATTCGAGGCGGCGCTGGTGTATTCGCGTGACCGTATTCAGTTCGGCAAGCCGATCAACGAGCACCAGAGCATCGCCAACCTGCTGGCCGACATGCAGGTGCAGATCAACGCCGCACGGCTGTTGATTCTCCACGCCGCACGCCTGCGCAGCGCCGGCAAGCCATGCCTGAGCGAAGCCTCACAGGCCAAGCTGTTCGCCTCGGAAATGGCCGAGCGGGTGTGCTCCAAGGCGATCCAGGTGCATGGCGGGTATGGCTATCTGGAAGATTACCCGGTCGAGCGTTACTACCGCGATGCGCGCATTACCCAGATCTACGAAGGCTCCAGCGAAATCCAGCGCATGCTGATTGCCCGGGAGTTGAAGCACTACACCTTGTAAACACGGCCTACTGCAGGAGCGGGCTTGACCCGCGATGCGATATCACTGTTGAGTCGCTATCGCGGGTCAAGCCCGCTCCTACAGTCACTCCTCGACATGCACGCTGTCGAGGTAACTGCGCACCGCCCATAAGGCTTCCTGGCTGAGGTAGTCAGCCATCTTCGGCATGTACACCCGGCCATCGCGTACTGCGCCATTGCGCACCCGCTCGACAAACCATTCATCACCGGCAGCGCCTTCGTCGAGCAAGCGCAGGTCCGGGGCGATGCCGCCGGACTTGGCTTCAAGGCCGTGGCAGGCGGCGCAGTTCTGGTTGTAGGCCGAAGCACCGATGGACACCGCCTCGTCGTGGTCCTTGCTGTTGCGGTAGGGGTTTTCTGCGCGCCACTGCTCACCGAGCTTTTCCAGGTTGCCGGTGTTGACCGCGGTCGGCGTCACGTTGCCATGGGCAAAAGCCCCGGCGCTGCTCATCAGGCTGGCGCTGACGATCAGGCTCAACCAGGCGTTTTTTGCTGTTTTCATTGTTCTGCCCTCGACTGCTGTTTGCACGCAAAAACCTCTCGGCTGAAAGGTTGTGCCGGCATCTTAGAAACGTGCTGGCGAGGCCCCCATGCTGCTTTGGTGGCCGCAGCCTCCTCCCTTGGTAGTAGCGCTTGTGGGGCAGTGCCAAATCATGCCCGGCCTGGGAAATTTTCCCGTAAAGACCGGGAGATTTTCCGTATCGATCGCGCCCTTGGCGTTCCAGGCTATGCAGGCCAAAACCTTCATTGGGAACTCCAACCATGACAATAAGATCGTTACCCGCCGCACTTTCCCCGCTGACTGCTGCCGTGCATACCGTCCTCCTGCTGGGCAGCCTGGCCCTGGCCCCGCATGCCCTGGCGAAACCTGTGAGCTGGGAAGACATCGCCGACGACCACAAGAGCACCGGCAACGTGCTGCAGTACGGCATGGGCACCAATGCCCAGCGCTGGAGCCCGCTGGCCCAGGTCAACGACCACAACGTGTTCAAGCTGACCCCGGCCTGGTCGTACTCTTTTGGTGACGAGAAGCAGCGCGGCCAGGAGTCCCAGGCCATCGTCAACGACGGCGTGATCTACGTCACCGGCTCGTACTCGCGGGTGTTTGCCCTCGATGCCAAGACCGGCAAACGCCTGTGGACCTACAACCATCGCCTGCCCGACAACATTCGCCCGTGCTGCGACGTGGTAAACCGCGGCGCCGCCATCTATGGCGACAAGATCTACTTCGGCACCCTCGACGCCCAGGTCATCGCCCTGAACAAGGACACCGGCAAGGTGGTGTGGAAGAAAAAGTTCGGCGACCACAGCGCCGGCTACACCATGACCGGCGCCCCGACCCTGATCAAGGACCAGAAGAGCGGCAAGGTGTTGCTGATTCACGGCAGCTCCGGCGATGAATTCGGCGTGGTCGGCCAGCTGTATGCCCGCGACCCGGAAACCGGCGACGAGGTGTGGATGCGGCCCTTCGTCGAGGGCCACATGGGCCGCCTGAACGGCAAGGACAGCACCCCCACCGGTGACGTCAAGGCGCCGTCCTGGCCGGATGATCCGAACACCGAGACCGGCAAGGTCGAGGCCTGGAGCCATGGCGGCGGCGCGCCGTGGCAGAGCGCAAGCTTCGATGCCCAGACCAATACCATCATCGTCGGCGCCGGCAACCCGGGGCCGTGGAACACCTGGGCGCGTACCTCCAAGGATGGCAACCCGCACGACTTCGACAGCCTCTACACCTCGGGCCAGGTCGGTGTCGACCCCTCGACCGGCGAAGTGAAGTGGTTCTACCAGCACACGCCTAACGACGCCTGGGACTTTTCCGGCAACAACGAACTGGTGCTGTTCGACTACAAGGACAAGGACGGCAAGCAGTACAAGGCCACCGCCCATGCCGACCGTAACGGCTTCTTCTACGTGGTCGACCGCACCAACGGCAAACTCAAGAACGCCTTCCCGTTCGCCGACAACATCACCTGGGCCAGCCACATCGACCTCAAGACCGGCCGCCCGGTGGAAAACCCCGGCCAGCGTCCGGCCAAGCCCGAACCTGGGCAAACCAAGGGCAAGCCGGTAGAAGTCTCGCCACCGTTTTTGGGCGGCAAGAACTGGAACCCGATGGCCTACAGCCAGGACACCGGCCTGTTCTATGTGCCGTCGAACCAGTGGAAAGAGGAGTACTGGACCGAGGAAGTCAACTACAAGAAAGGCTCGGCCTACCTGGGCATGGGTTTCAGGATCAAGCGCATGTACGAGGACCACGTCGGCTCGCTGCGGGCCATGGACCCGACCACCGGCAAGATGGTCTGGGAGCACAAGGAGCGCCTGCCGCTGTGGGCCGGGGTGCTGGCGACCAAGGGCAACCTGGTGTTCACCGGTACCGGTGATGGCTACTTCAAGGCCTTCAACGCCAAGACCGGCGAGGAACTGTGGAAATTCCAGACTGGCAGCGGCATCGTCTCGCCGCCGATCACCTGGGAACAGGACGGTGAGCAGTACATCGGCGTGACCGTCGGCTACGGCGGCGCGGTGCCGCTGTGGGGTGGCGACATGGCCGAGCTGACCAAGCCGGTGGCCCAGGGTGGCTCGTTCTGGGTGTTCAAGATCCCGGCCTGGGATACCAAGACGGCCCAGCGCTAAGCCCATCGCCGGCCAAGCTCGCTCCGTGTTGGAGCGGGCTTGGCCGGCGATAGCCATCTCACAGCCCAGGAGATCCCCATGAAATACCTCCCGCTCTTGCTCACCCTCGCCTGCACCGCCGCCCTCGCCGACGACGACGCGCCATTGACCATCAACGGCTGCACCATCGCCCAGGAGAGCCAGTGCCCCAACGCCAACCTGCGCAACGCCGACCTCAGCAACCAGGACCTGCGCAAAATGAACCTGGCCGGTGCCGACCTGCGCGGGGCGAATTTGCGCCACGCGCGCCTGGACCTGGCCAACCTGGAAAAAGCCCGACTGCAAGGCGCCAACCTCACCCGCGCCAGCCTGCAGCAAAGCAACCTGCGCCTGGCCGACCTGCGCGATGCCAGGCTGATTGCGGTACAGGCCTGGGGCATGTTCGCCCAGGGCGCCAACTTCGAAAACGCCGACTTGAGCGCCGCCTACCTGGAGTTCGCCCGCCTGTCCGGGGCCAAACTGCACAATAGCAAACTGCAGGCCGCCGACCTGGAAATGACCTGGTTGAGCAAGGCCGACCTCAAGGGCGCCAACCTTGCCGATGCCAATCTGCAAGAAGCCAAGTTCGGCGAAAGCAACCTGGAGCAGGCCGACCTGCGCGGCAGCCGCCAGCATTACGCCAACTTCCAGGACAGCAACATGCAAGGCTGCCAGGGCTGCCCGACCACCTGGGACTAGGCAACCACCCGCAGCAAGCCGGCCTCGATCGCCAGGCGCACCATCTGCGCCTGGGAGGCCACCTGCAATTTGCTTTTGAGCAGGGTCAGGTAGTTGCTCACGGTCTTGCTGCTGATGCACAACTGCTCGGCGATCAGTCGGGTCGGCGTGCCCTTGGCCAGCATCAGAAAGATTTCCGTTTCACGTTGGGTCAGGCCGTGAATGCCAGTATCGCCTGGCTGACAGACAAGCTCGGTGGCCAGTGCCTGTTCGATGTAGGCATGCCCGCAAAGCACCCGGCGCACCGCTTCAAGCAGCACGGCAGGCTCCGCCGCCTTGGACAGGTAACCACAGGCGCCGGCCGCCATGGCCTGGCGCACCAGGCCAAGGTCGGTGTGCTCGCTGAAAAACAGCACGCGCAGTTGCGGCAGGCGCTGGCGCAGGCGTCGGGTGGTTTCCACGCCGCTGATACCCGGCAAGTCAACGTCCATGATCACCAGCCCCGGCAACTGCTCGCCGACCTTGGCCAGCGCCTCTTCGCCACTGGCCGCCTCGATCACCGTCATGCCCTCCAGGCCCTGTTGCAGCGCCGCGACCAGGCCCAGGCGCAGCATCGGGTGATCATCCACCAGCAATATCGCCATCTTCGCAGCTCCCGCAGGTTTGCCCCATGCTAGAACGCACGCCTGGGCGCCCGCCTACTACTTTGGTACTGTTTTGCTTGTCGATGGTCGCATTCCCAAAGCGTTGCACCTGGCCTGTAATGAAGGGGTGCAGCACAACCACAACAATAAGGTGCAAAGCCATGTACAAGATTCTGATCGCCGACGACCATCCGTTGTTTCGCGAGGCCATCCACAATGTCATCAGCGACGGCTTTCCCGGCAGCGAGGTGATGGAAACCGCCGACCTCGACAGCGCCCTGGCGATCACTGGCGATCATGACGACCTCGACCTGATCCTGCTCGACCTGAACATGCCCGGTATGCACGGCCTGGGCGGTTTGATCAACCTGCGCAACGAGGCGCCGACCATCCCGGTGGTGATCGTCTCGGCCGAACAGGACAAGCAAGTCGTGCTGCAGGCCATTACCTACGGCGCCGTCGGCTTTATCACCAAATCCTCGCCACGCTCGCAGATGACCGAGGCCATCGAGCAGATTCTCAACGGCAATGTCTACTTGCCGCCGGACATCATCCGCACGCAAAAGAGCAGCAGCCGGCGCAACCAGGGTGACCATCAGGGCTTTGCCCCCGAGCTGCTGCAAGCCCTGACCCGCAAGCAGTTGCTGGTGCTCGAACGCATGACCAAGGGCGAATCGAACAAGCAGATCGCCTACAACCTCGACATCGCCGAAACCACGGTCAAGGCTCACGTCTCGGCGATTTTGCGCAAGCTCAACGTGCACAACCGCGTGCAGGCGATCCTCAGTGCCGGCGACATCGACTTCACCGCTTACCTGCGGCGATAGTCACGCTGCATGACAATCATGCAAATTAGCCATTGAAACCTGGGCAAGGCCTGAAGTAAGCTCGGGCACATCAACTGGAGAGTCACATGTCGCACACCACCCTCACTCACGCTTGCAGCACTGGTCGCCTGTCGCGCCCCGTGGCCGCTGCCGAGTGCGCGACTGTCTCCCCGGCAGCGTTTTATTTTGGGTATTGGTTTAGCCACAGGCGCCGCTGATACCCTCACCGGCGCCCACTTTCAAGGGGCCGCCGAACACGAGAATACTCAACCCCCGGTCGGCCCCCCGACCGGGGGTTTTGCGTTTCAAGGCCCCGGCAATCAACGAATTACATTGAGGAACAGAACATGAACTACGCCACTTACCGTTACCAAAGCTTCAACTTCTGGCGATTTAGCCAATCCCGTTCGGGCCAGCCTGCCGCCTCCGATCGGTCACTTGTTGGTGGCACACATACACATGACGCCAATCCGGCCAACTGTCGAACACCTCGATAGGGCCGAGCGCGCGGGCCAGACCCCGCCAGCCGCCCAGGGAATTCACACCATGCAATCGTCCAACCTCGCTCTGCCACTGTCCGAACCCAGCGCTGCCAACAGCGCCGTCAGCCAACGCCTGCCGAGCCCGATGTTGCTCAAGCAGCAAATGCCGCTTTCCCCCGCCCTCGCCGCCCAGGTCGAAGCCCATCGCCAGGCCGTGCGCGCCATCCTCGATGGCCACGACCAGCGCCTGCTGCTGATCGTCGGCCCGTGCTCGCTGCACGACCCGCGCTCGGCCCGCGAATACGCCCAACGCCTGGCCCGCCTGGCCTCGGAGGTCAGCGACAAGATGCTCCTGGTGATGCGCGCCTACGTCGAAAAGCCGCGCACCACCGTCGGCTGGAAAGGCCTGGCCTACGATCCGCACCTGGATGGCAGCGACGACATGCACGGCGGCATCGCGCTGTCGCGCGGGCTGATGCTGGCCATGCTCGAATGCGGCCTGCCGGTGGCCACCGAGCTGCTGCAACCGATGGCGGCCGGCTACTTCGATGACCTGCTGAGCTGGGCGGCGATTGGCGCGCGCACCACCGAGTCGCAGATTCACCGCGAAATGGTCAGCGGCCTGGGTTTGCCGGTAGGCTTCAAGAACGGCACCGACGGCGGTGTTGGCATTGCCTGCGACGCGATCCGCAGCGCCGCCCACGGCCACCGGCACTTCGGCATGGACGTGCAAGGCTACCCGGCGATTGTCGAGACCCTGGGCAACGCCGATACCCACCTGGTGCTGCGCGGCGGCAGCAAGGGCCCGAACTACGACCGCCAGAGCATCGCCCTGGCCCGCCAGGGCCTGGCCAAAGCCGGCGTCGCGGCACGGATCATGGTCGATTGCAGCCACGCCAACAGCGCCAAGGACCCGCTGCGCCAGCCGGCGGTGTTCAACGAGGTGCTCGAACAGCGCCTGCAGGGCGATACGTCGCTAATCGGCATGATGATCGAGGGCCACCTGTTCGATGGCTGCCAGACGCTGGGCGCGCAGCCGCTCAAATACGGCGTGTCGATCACCGACGGTTGCCTGGGCTGGGATTCGACCGAGCGCTTGCTGCGTGAGGCGGCTGGACGGTTGTGACGCCTTTCAAATAGAGCGGCACGGGTCTGGCTGTTTCGTGCCTATCCTGGCAAGTAAAAAAGCCGCCCCTAGCGGGCGGCCTATCAAGAACACACAAGCCTTGATTCAAGTGAATCGAATGGTTCGAGTTATCAAGGACCCATGCACAAGGTAGCTAACGATGAGTTCGAACGTTAATACAACTGGTTCAGCTCTTGAATGAACTACGTCGATTACAACGTATCCCTCTCGCACCGAACCGACGGGGTAGTACTGCATTCTGATGGTTGCGGCGGCCCCCGGATGCCCCACTACCTGCGCGCCCCCGGAAAGGGTTACCTTGCACCATTGATTGCCATCGAAGTTATGCGTCCTATAGACGATTCGGTTCACGCTTCGCCCATCGGCTCGTGCTCCCGTTGCCGCCATCGCCCAGATGTAACGGCCGCCTAAACTAAGGTAGCTAGAATTGTGTCTGAAGTTCACCTCAGTAGTCACTGGACTGCCGCCATGAGGAGAAACAACCACGCTTATGCTGTAGGCATTGGCGCCCACCCATTCACGCCACTCCCCCCGCTGGTCAAGTGTTACGTCTTTCTGTATTCCTCCATGGTCAAAGTAACCGTTGCCAACCACTCGCAAGGTCGCAACTTGCCCCGGATTGCCCGTCACCAATAATTGGTTGCCCATCGTCGTTTGTGGCGGTATCTTGAGCGAGCCTTCAGCGGTAACCATCACAGCCACCGGGCTCAGCACCCGCATCTCATAAGCAATCACCGGCGCAACGATGTCCTCCACCCTTAAATGAATACTCAGGCGCGAACGGTCAGCCAGGCCTTCAAGGGCCGAGCGCATGATCGAACGTGTGATGCCCCCGCTCACTTCATCCGCAGACACCGGATGCGCCACCAGTAGCGGCAGCGTCCAGCTCCCACCGCTTTTGAGCGTGCCCCGCAGGTCGACCCATACCCGTTGATCCCGGGCAATCCCCTGCCACCTGTCAATCCGCAGGGTGGCGTTGCCGGAAAAGGCTGCCAGTTCCAGCACATTGCTGTCGCGTGCCTCGAGGATCCGCGGATCGGTCAGGCTGATCTGCACCTGCAGGATCTGATACTCACGCACCGGAAACCTGATTGCCTGTGACTCTTCGGCATCCAGACGCAGCGCTACCGCCATTTCCAGAGTTATCCGGCTTTGGTGGGCAAATGCCTGCAAATCCGTCCTGTCCAGGGTAGCGCGTACCCCCCGATTGACTTCACCCGCCGACACCTGCTGCCCTTCCCCCAGACGGATAGTCTTGGGATTACCTTGTACATCGGTGCCATGGCAACGGAACCAGTAGCGCTGGCGCTCATTGATTCCGTTCCACGTCGCCACGGTTGCCAGCGCATTGCCGGGAAAACTCAGCAAATTGAGTGTATCGCCATTGGCCTCCTCGATCCGCGGCCGCGGCGGATTGCTCAACACCGGGCCGATTCCCAGGCGCAGGTAGTCCGAATAGCGCCGACGTTGGCCCAGCTCGCTGACGTGGTAGCGGATGCGTACCTCATGCCCCAGGCTGCGTACCATGTCTCGCTCATACACGGGAAAGCGGATGTCACCGATAAACTGCACATCATAAAAATCGATGATGTTCGCCCCGGCCACCGGGCTCAGCCACTCCATGGTCACCCTTTGCTCTTCCAGCATGCCGTCGTACACCGGAGCCTCGACGTTAGCCACCACAAGGCCGACCGGGTCGAGGGTATCGTTCTCCGCCTCGGGCACGTTCGGGGTGACCAGATCGGGGGCGGTTTCACCGACCCACAGTTTCAGTACTGGCGACTCCCGCGGCTCGCTGCTGCCGTAGAACACCCGGTAGGACAACTCCAGGTACCCGCCCGACAACGCGACGATATGCTCGGGCGGCACGATAAGCGCCACCTCTTTGCCCACCCCAAGTTCAGTCACCTGCCAATCGCGAAAATAAGAATAGGCGTGACCGTTGGCCTGCTTGCCTTGCCAGACCAGGCGTGCCTGCTGGTTGCGGTACATGCCCACCCACGGCGGAACGATCACCTCGGCACGCGACAGGGTGTCAGGGAGGTAATCCTCCTGGCTATCGTTCACCCTCGGCGGCAGCAACTCGGCCGCCTTGCCCCGCACCCCTACGGCAGTGGTTCGCGAAGCAAACTCCTGGCCTTCGCGGGTGACCTTGTAGGAGACATAGGCAAGCCCCCCCGCGATCGACTCGGCGATGCTGTTGGGCACCTCGTGGACAATGGGCCGCGGAGGCGGAATGATGCCTACCGGGTACGGGAGGGATTCATGCGGCGGGATCGCCACCACCTCTTCGGTGAATCCACGAAAGATGAACACCACCTGGTCGCCGACCCGGAAGTCGGGCCGGTCGGCAATCACCGAGACCCCCACATCGGCCCCTTGCAGTTCCCCCAGGTCGAGAAAGCCTTCCTCGTCGAGCCCGGCCACCGCTGGCCGTGGCAGCAACACCAGGCTGACCTCGACAAAGGCGTAACTGGGCAACGAGGCGCCATCGGATTCGTTGCCCACCTCGTCTTCGAGCCAGTACAGCACCAGCAGGCGTTCATCATCGCCCCCGGCCTCGATGGTGGCAAAGTCGACGAACACCGGTATGGTCCTGGCCACTTCGCCTTGCTGGACAACATGAGTGACCTTGGCCCCGCCCCAGCTCAAGTTGAGGACATCACCCGCCTCCATGATGCGCCATTTGTTGACGTACACCGTGATGCCGTCCTGGGCCATTTCCCAGTCGATCAGGCCGAAGGGCACATCTGGCGACATCAGGGCGGCATTATGAGGGCTGCCGGGGATGGGATTGGGCCCGCCGGGCAAGGTGACCTTGACCTTGACCCGCAAACGCGCCGACGCGCGCTTATTGCCGCTCAGCGGCTCGACCGTGAACCATACCTCGCTGACGCCTTTGGGAATGCGGGCAGCGGGCACATACAGGGTGACCGGGTTGTTCAGGTCTATAGGCAGTACAACCGTTGGAATCGGCGTGGCCGGCACCTGTTCATCGCCAAAATGCACATGCAGCTTGTCGCCAACGGCCATGTTCAGGTACGCCTCGATCATGACCATCAGCCCATCGGGGTGGGTTTCCAGGGCCCGCACACCAATGCCGCCATCAAGGCCTGCCGGATGATCGATGAACTCTTTCCATTGCGGAATGCGCACATGGCTGGTTTCGACGCTGGTGATCTGGTTGACACGCATGAACCAGGGAGTACCGTCGGCGGCGACGCCGCGGGTCGCATAGCGCGAGGCCAGGCGGGTGAAGTACAGGGTCTGGCTGAAGCGCGTCCAGCTACCGCCCTGGGGCAGTTGAAACGTCACCGTCACTTCTTCGGCGACGCTGTCGACCACGTCGAACTGGCAATCACCGCTCAGCGCCGTCAACGGCAGGCTGACCACCGGGCCAGGGTGGCCGACAATCCGCGCACTGCCGCTGAGTTCAACCTGCACATAGGTGGCGTTGGCAAAGCCGTCGGCATCGAAGCACACCCGATTGGCCGACCGGCCGTTGGCCAGCGCGCCGCTCGCCGCACGGGCGCGCACACGCTGCTGATCTTGCTGCTGGGCGTACGGGAACACATCAACGAACTTCACCGGCATGTGCTGGGCTTGTGCGCCGCTGATCTGCGCGCTGACCAGCACCGTTTCGGCGTACGGATCTCCCAGCCAGGCGATGAACTCGCCCTGGGCATCGAGAGTGAAGTCCAGTTGCTGGCTGTCGTTGTCGAACTGCGCCGAGCCATTGACGCTGAGACTGCCTTGCGCGCCGGGCCGGCCGGCCAGGGTCACCGCGCAGGTCTGGGTTGGCAGCGACCAGTCCGCCGGCAAGGCCGAGCTGGCCAGGCCGGCATCGGAGATGCCTATGTGCAATTGCCCCTGGCGCACGGTGTAGCTGCGCACCGGACACTCTAGCGCCGCAGCGCCACCGTAGCTGACGCTCAGGTGCAGCGACAACGGGCTGCCATCCTCCAGCGGTTCGAGAAAATCGCGCGGCAACGCCACGCTCAATTCCGCCACCTGCTCGACCGGGCTGTCCTCCCACAGCGCGAGCGTGGCGGTGGCGCTGCGCACTTCCAGCCACACCCGCTGGCCGACGGCCATAAACGGCCAGGCTCTGACGCTGACCTGGGCATCGCCTTCGAACAGGTCCAGGTCCAGCTCGTTGCCGATCGCCTCATCGATCCTCGGGTGCGCCAAGTCGTGATCATTCGGCACGCCGATTTGCACCGCCTGCCTGGGCGATTCGATCGCCGCCAGCTCGTTGCGCAGCACTTCATAATAAAACTGCACCGGGCCGTTGAAGTTCGCCGCCACCGCAGCCGCCGGCACGCTGATGGTGATGCTGCCGCTGTCACTGCCCGCACGCTCCGGGAGGGTGGGAGTGCCGGCGCCCGCCGATCCTTTCCAGTACAGGACGATGCGATCGCTTTCACGCATGCCCGGGTAGCTGATCAGCACCTGGGCGCCATGCAGACCGAGCATCGGGTCGTAACTGCCGTCCTGGGCGCCAATCAGCAGCGGCCGCTCAGGCACCGGCGCCACCGAGCGCAACGCCAGCGCCCGCGCCTGGGACTGTCGCGGCCGCCCGCCCAGCGCCGGCTCGACCACGTAGCTCATCATCACCGTGCTGCCCACCCCGGCCTGGGCGATGGCCTGGGGCACGCGAAAGCTGGGTGCGGCGCCACTGCTGTCGACAAGCTTGGCTTCGCTGTAGCTATGCCCCGGATCCTCAGCTTGCCAGGTAAAGGTGACCTTGTCCCCGGCGCGCTTGCTCGGGTAGTTGATGTTCACCTGCACCCCGAACGGGTAAAAATACGGATCGAGCTCATTGACCGGGTCGTCCAGCTCCGGCGCCGGCAGCAAGCCGGCAGCACTGATGCGCAGCTCCAGCACCGCCGATTGGCGAAAACCGACGCTGCGCGTGCTCAGCATGCGCACCTGGTAGAACACCCTGACCGAGCCCGACTCCAGCAGGTTGATGTGCGCCTTATCGACACTGAACGCCATCTCATCGTCACCTGCCCCCTCGTTATGGGAGACTGCCCGGCTGACCTGGTACAACGTCGGCCGGCCATCACTTTGAGTCCCCTGCCATACCACGGTCACCTGGTGGCCTTGTGTGCGCCCCTGGTACTTGGGGATCATTACCGTGGCCCGGGCAACATCATAGGCCAGCACACCCTCCGGCGCCTGATGGACCCGAGGCACGGTCAGCGCCTTGGGCTGACCTACAAAACCGATGCTCAGGCGCTGCGACTGCTGCTGGCCGCCAGCATTCACCAGCGTGTAGCCCACCACCGCCAGACCACTGGCCAGGGCCCAGGCTTTGTCATTGGGAATGGTGAACGTCAGGGTCTGCGGCAAGGTCCCGCGGATGGTCTGGTCCAGCTCGGTTACGGTCGGCACGCCCGAGTCGATGTAACCGGTAAAGCGCAGCCTGACCGTGTCACCGGTAGCGAATGCCGGCGCGCTGGCCTGCACATGAATCTGCAAGTCGTCGCTGCCCAGCACCTCGAGGTTGATATAGCCCTCGTTATCGAGCCCCGTGACCGAAACGGCCGGCAACTGCGCATGACCGGTGTCGACCACCACCGATACATGCGGCGCCCAGGTCTGGCTGGTGTTGTGGACAATATCGTGCACTTCCCAGGTCACCACCAGGTTGGGGCTGTCACCGGCCTGGAGGATGACGCTGCCGGGCACAGTGAACACCACCGGCTGGTTGAGGTCTGCCTCGACCAGGGTATAACTCAGCATGACCCCGCCCCAGCTCAGGCGGATCACGTCGCCGACCGCGCGGTTCTCATAAAAGTAGACCTGCACCTGAACGCCGTTTTCCAGGTGTTCGGCGGTCACCGGGTTGACACCGACATCCGCCGCCACCAGGCCCTGGTGCCCAGGCTCGGAACCGCCCGGGCGGTCCAGCTTGACCAGGATCGCGAGATCGCGGGAAGGCCCATACTCCACATTGTTGCGGCTGAAGGCATAGCGCACTGTATGTGCACCCGGGGTAAACCGCTCGCTCGGCAGGAACAGGGTCAGCGGCCGGCCGAGGTCGTATCCCTCAAGCACCAGCGGCGCAACGACCGGCGTGCTGTCGGCATCCATGTACACCCGCAACTCATCACCGGCGACCACATCAACGAACGGCGGCACGGTCGCCAGTACGCCACGCGGATCGATGCTCAGAGTATACAGGTTGACACCCGCGTCATGGCCGCTGACCGGTGCTACCGCAGCGAACAGGGACAAGACGGGCAGTTCGCTGGTGGTGGTTGCGTCGACGGTATCGCTTTGCAATTCATTCATGGCAGACATGCCTCGGTGCAGGGGAAACGCGTTGTGGCCCCGCATGCTTACCGCCATGAATAAGGGCCGACCTGGGTAAAGTCGACCCTTATTCAATACCTCGTTATCGAGGCCAACAACTGACAAAAATACTAGGTGGCGGGTTCAAGCCCCATGAAATTTGTCCAGCTATACAGCGCGAAGTGCTCGTAATCCAGGCAGCAGCAAATTCACCGACCCTTGCTCGATGCCAACTATCAGCCACCCCGCATTTACGTTAGGCTTTACGTTTTACCCCAAGGAGCCACTCCCATGGCCAAAGCCACTGCCCGTCACATCCTGGTTGCCACCGAAGACAAGTGCAACGAACTCAAAGCCCAGATCGAAGCCGGCGCCGATTTCGCCGAAGTCGCCAAAGCCAACTCCACCTGCCCATCGAGCCGCCAGGGCGGCGACCTGGGCTCGTTCGGCCCGGGCCAGATGGTCAAGGAGTTCGACACCGTGGTGTTCAGCGCGCCGGTCAACACCGTGCAAGGCCCGGTGAAGACCCAGTTCGGTTATCACCTGCTGGAAGTGACCAGCCGTCAGGACTGATCGCTACTCTGCAAGCCGGCCTCCAGGGCCGGTTTGCTCGCGCAAGTGACCTGCTAAGCTTCAGCCACAGTCGTGGTTCAGGTGGTCAGGCGCTTGCGAATTGCTCCCTTCCCCTTCTTGTTGTTCGTCTTCGGCCTGGCCCTTGCCTGGTCATGCGCTGCCACGCCAGCGCCGGTCCACGCCCTGACGGTATACGGCGAAGCACCGCGCTATCCGTCCAGCTTCCAGCACTTGCGCTACGCCAACCCCGATGCGCCCAAAGGCGGTAGCCTGCGCCGCTCGGCCATAGAAATCGGCCAGTTCGACCACATCATTCCCTACATCGACAAGGGCATCGGCGTTGCCGAGGTCGATGGCTGGCTGTATTCGCCGCTGGCGGTGCGCTCCCAGGATGAACCCTATACGGTGTACGGGCTGGTGGCGCAAAAGCTTGAGCGTGATCCGCAGGGGCTGTGGCTGCGCTTCTATCTTGACCCGCGTGCGCGCTTTGCCGATGGCCAGCCGATCCGCGCCGAGGATGTGCGCTACACCTTCGCGCTGTTGATGCGCGCCGGCAGTCTCAAGTACCGCACCCAGTTCGCCGATGTCTCTGAGGTAAAGGTCGAAAACCCGCGGCAGATCATCTTTTACTTCAAGAACAACCAGAACCGCACCTTGCCTCTGGACCTGGCGACCCTGCCGGTGCTGCCCGAACACTGGTGGAAAGACCGCGATTTCGCCAATGGCGCAGGCTTCGAGGCGCCGCTGGGCAGCGGCCCGTACAGCGTCGGGCGGGTCGACAACGGCCGCAGCATCACCTTCGAGCGTAACAAGAGCTGGTGGGGGCGCGACCTGCCGGTCAACCGTGGCCGTTACAACTTCGACCAGGTGCGCATCGAGTACTTTGGCGACACCGAAGTGGCGCGCCAGGTGCTGCGCGGCGGCGGCTTCGACTACAACCGCGAGTTCTCTGCCACCGCCTATACCCTCGGTTACGCCAGCCCGGCGCTGGACGATGGCCGCCTGCAGCGCGCGCACCTGGCCAAGGACGCCCCGCAAACCGCCCAGGGCTTTGTCTTCAACCTGCAACGCCCGGTGTTCAAGGACCGCCGGGTGCGCCAGGCGCTGGGCCTGCTGTGGGACTTCGAGTGGAGCAACCGGCAGATGATGCGCAACCTGTACATTCGCCAGCAGAGCTTTTTCGCCAATACCGAACTGGCCGCGCGCAACCTGCCCGACGCCCAGGAGCTCAAACTGCTGGAACCGTTGCGCGGGCAGGTACCCGACGAGGTCTTCAGCCAGGTGTTCGAAGCGCCGCGCAGCGACGGCTCGGGGCTGATCCGTGACCAGCAGCTACAAGCCCTCGAACTGCTCGAAGCGGCAGGCTGGCAGCCGCGCGGTGATCAACTGGTCAATGCCCAGGGTGAACCGCTGAGCTTTACCTTCCTCAACGGCCAGGCCGGTTTCGAACGCTTGCTGCTGCCGTGGAAGCGCAACCTGGCGCAGATCGGCATCACCCTGGAGATCCGCCGCATCGACGCCTCGCAATACGTCAACCGGCTGATGGCCCGCGACTACGACCTGATCGTCACCGGCTACCCGGTGTCGCCGTCGCCCGGGCTTGAGCTGTACAACTATTTTGGTTCGGCGGCGGCCAGCGACCCCGGCTCGAACAACTACATGGTGCTCCAGGACCCGGCCGTGGACCGCTTGCTCGACGGCCTGGTCAAGGCCGAAACCAAGGCCGACATGCTGCGCCATGCCCATGCCCTGGACCGTGTGCTGAGCTGGAACTACTACTGGATTCCCAACTATTACCCACCCGGCTCATCTACCGTGTGGTGGAACCGCTTCGGCCTGCCCAAGGTGCAGCCGAGCAACGACGAAGGCCTGGACAGCTGGTGGCAAGTCAGCCCGACACCGCTGACCAACGCGCAGATGGCCGAGCGCCTGGGGAGCCGGCCATGATCGGCTACATCCTGCGCCGTCTGCTGCTGATCATCCCGACCTTGCTGATTATCCTGCTGGTCAATTTCGTCATCGTCCAGGCTGCCCCCGGCGGCCCGGTGGAACAAGCGGTAGCGCGCCTGCAGGGGATCGGCGGCGGTGCGCCGGGGGCCAGCAGCGAAACCCTGCACGCAAGCTCCAGGGCCAGCCGTGGCCTGGACCCCAAGCTGCTGGAGGACATCAAGCGCCAGTACGGTTTCGACAAGTCGGCGCCCGAGCGCCTGTGGCTGATGCTCAGCCAGTACGCCCGGCTGGACTTCGGCTCAAGCTTTTTTCGCGGCGCCAAGGTCACCGACCTGATCCTTGAGAAGATGCCGGTGACCCTGTCGCTGGGTTTCTGGGCCACACTGATCACCTACTTGGTGTCGATCCCGTTGGGGATCCGCAAGGCGGTGCGCCACGGCACCGCGTTCGATGCCTGGAGCAGCAGCCTGATCGTCATTGGCTACGCCCTGCCCTCGTTCCTGTTCGCCCTGCTGCTGATCGTGCTGTTTGCCGGCGGCACCTCGCTGAACTGGTTTCCGGTGCGCGGGCTGGTCTCGGAAGACTTCGACCAGCTCAGCCTGTTGGGCAAGATCGCTGATTACTTCTGGCACCTGGTGCTGCCGGTGGGCGCGCTGGTAATTGGCGGCTTTGCCACCCTGACCCTGCTGACCAAGAATGCCTTTCTCAACGAGATCACCCGCCAGTACGTGATCACCGCCCGGGCCAAGGGCCTGAGCGAGCAGCGGGTGCTGTACGGGCATGTGTTTCGCAACGCCATCCTGCTGGTGGTGGCCGGCATTCCCCAGGCGTTGATCAGCGTGTTCTTTGCCGGCTCGCTGCTGATCGAGGTGATCTTCTCCCTCGACGGCCTGGGGCGCATGAGCTACGAGGCGGCGGTGGCGCGGGATTATCCGGTGGTGTTCGGCTCGCTGTTCATCTTTACCCTGTTCGGCCTGCTGGTGCGCCTGATCGGTGACCTGTGCTACACCCTGGTCGACCCGCGCATCGACTTTGCCACGAGGGCGCACTGATGTTCAGCCTGTCGCCGGTATCGCGCAGGCGCCTGCAACGCTTTCGGCGCAACCGCCGTGGCTGGATTTCGCTGTGGCTGTTTGCCTTGTTGCTGCTGGTGAGCCTGGGCGCGGAGCTGGTGGCCAACGACAAGCCATTGCTGTTGAGCTACCAGGGCCAGTTGTATTACCCGGCATTCAAACGTTACAGCGAGCAGCAGTTTGGCGGGCAGCTGCCATTCCAGCCGGACTACCGCAGCCAGTACGTACGCCAGCTGATCGAGGGCCAGGGCGGCTGGATGCTGTTTGCACCGGTGCCGTTCAGCGCCGACACCCCGAACTACGATTTGCTGGTGCCCGCCCCCAGCCCGCCGTCGGCGGTCAACTGGCTGGGTACCGACGACCAGGCCCGCGATGTACTGGCGCGGGTGCTGTATGGCACTCGGGTGTCGATTCTGTTTGCCCTGGCGCTGACGCTGATCAGCACCCTGATCGGCATCGCCGCCGGCGCCTTGCAGGGCTACCACGGTGGTTGGGTCGACCTGATCGGCCAGCGCTTGCTGGAGGTCTGGTCGGGGCTGCCAGTGTTGTACCTGCTGATCATCCTCAGCGGCTTTGTCGAGCCGAACTTCTGGTGGTTGCTGGGGATCATGGCGCTGTTTTCCTGGCTGGCGCTGGTGGACGTGGTGCGCGCCGAGTTCCTGCGTGGGCGCAACCTCGAGTACGTGCTGGCCGCCCGTGCCCTGGGCCTGCCTGACCGCTGGGTGATCCTGCGGCACATTTTGCCCAACGCCATGAACGCCACCCTGACCTACCTGCCGTTTATTCTCACCGGCGCCATCACCACCCTCACCGCCCTGGATTTTCTCGGTTTCGGCATGCCCGCCGGCAGCGCTTCGCTGGGCGAGTTGGTGACCCAGGGCAAGCAGCATTTGCAGGCACCGTGGCTGGGCTTTACCGCGTTCTTTGCCCTGGCATTGATATTGTCGCTGTTGGTGTTCATTGGCGATGCCTTGCGCGAAGCCTTCGATCCACGGGCATAATCGCAGCCTTTAACCCGGCGGAGCGGCCCATGCAGGACAGTGACAGCCTCAAGGACTATCAGCAGGTGCGCCTGCTGGCGATTCGTTCGCTGTTCGAGATCATCGAGCAGTCCAGCGAAGGCACGATCATCGTCGACCGCGATGCGCGCATTGTCTGGATGAACCAGCGCTACGCCCGGCGCTTTGGCCTTGAAGACGCCAGCAGCGCCATCGGCCAACCGTGCGAGAGCATTATTCCCGGCAGCCTGATGCGCGAGGTGCTGAGCAATGGCCGGCCGATCCTGCTGGACATGCTCGACACCCCCAAGGAGCCGCTGGTGGTCATGCGCCTGCCGGTGCACGACGCCGCCGGCACGCTGATCGGCGCTATCGGTTTTGCCCTGTTCGACGAGCTGCGCAGCCTCTCGCCGCTGCTCAAGCGCTACGCCAGCATGCAGCAGGAACTGGCCTCGACCCGTTCGTTGCTGCGCGCCCGCCAGGCCAAGTACAGCTTCGCTCAGTTCATCGGCACCAGCGCCGCCAGCCTTGAAGTCAAGCGCCGCGCCCGGCGTGGCGCCAGCAGTGACTCACCGGTGTTGCTGCTGGGCGAAACCGGCACCGGCAAAGAGCTACTGGCCCATGCCATTCATGCCGCTTCGCCGCGGGCGCACAAGGCCTTTGTCAGCATCAACAGCGCCGCAATCCCGGAGACGCTGCTCGAAGCCGAGTTCTTCGGCACCGCCCCGGGCGCCTTTACCGGCGCCGAGCGCAAGGGCCGCCCGGGCAAACTGCAGATTGCCGAGGGTGGCACGCTGTTTCTCGATGAAATCGGTGACATGCCCTTGCCGCTGCAAAGCAAGCTGCTGCGCGTCTTGCAAGAGAAGGAATACGAGCCGGTCGGCTCCAACCAGATGATCCACAGCGATGTGCGGATCATTGCCGCCACCTCCACCGACCTGCAGGCGGCCATGGCCCGTGGCGAGTTTCGCGCCGACCTGTACTACCGCTTGAACGTGCTGCCGATCCAGGTGCCGCCGCTGCGTGAACGCCTGGAGGATTTGCCAGCGTTGAGCGAGGCGATTCTTGAAGAGCTGGGCAGCCAGCACGAGCTGGACGATGACGCCCAGGCGCTGCTGGCCCGGCATGCCTGGCCGGGCAATATCCGCGAGCTGCGCAATGTGCTGGAACGGGCGACCTTGCTGGCCGATCAAGCGCGCCTGGGGCTGGGCGATGTTCAGGCGGCGCTGGGCGACCTGGCGCCGCTGCCGGTTGAAGCCGCCACGTTGAGCTATAAACAGGCGTGTGCCGATTTTGAGCGGCAGTTACTCGAAAACACCCTGGCGCGCTGTGCCGGGAATGTACCGGAAGCGGCGCGGCAGCTGGGGTTGGGGCGCTCGACGCTGTACAAGAAACTGGTGGCGCTGGGGATTAAGTCTCAATAAAGAGATATGTGTTTCTTTTTTGAGATTGTTATCGCGGGGCAAGCCCGCTCCCACCGGGAAGATGTCCGACGGCAGGAGCGGGCTTGCCCCGCGAACCGTTCAATCTCAATTCAGAGACTTTCATCTCAAAAAAACAAACTATATCTATATAAATCAACAGCTTAAAGAGTTGGCACGATTCCCGCTATCGCCTCCTGACCAACAAAAACAAGATGCACCCAAGGAGACACTCGATGAGTGTGATCATCGCCCTGGCAGCCCTGGCGCTGCTGATGCTGGCTGCCTACCGTGGTTATAGCGTTATCCTCTTCGCCCCCATCGCCGCCCTCGGCGCGGTGCTGTTGACCGACCCTTCGGCAGTCGCCCCGGCCTTTACCGGGGTGTTCATGGAAAAAATGGTCGGTTTTATCAAGCTGTACTTTCCGGTGTTCTTGCTCGGTGCGGTGTTCGGCAAGCTGATCGAGCTGTCGGGTTTTTCGCGCTCGATCGTCGCCGCCGCCATCCGCCTGCTTGGCACCCGCCAGGCCATGCTGGTGATCGTGCTGGTCTGCGCCCTGCTCACCTACGGCGGCGTGTCGCTGTTTGTGGTGGTGTTTGCGGTGTACCCGTTTGCCGCCGAGATGTTCCGCCAGAGCAACATCCCCAAGCGCCTGATCCCGGCAACCATTGCCCTGGGCGCGTTTTCGTTCACCATGGATGCGCTGCCCGGCACCCCGCAGATCCAGAACATCATCCCCAGTACCTTCTTCAACACCACCGCCTGGGCCGCGCCCTGGCTGGGCCTGATCGGTACGCTGTTCGTGTTCTGCACCGGCATGCTCTACCTGCAGCGCCAGCGCAACAAGGCCCAGCGCGCCGGTGAAGGCTACGGCAGCGAGCTGCGCAACGAGCCGGAAACCGCCGCCGACCTCAAGCTGCCCAACCCGCTGCTGGCACTGTCGCCACTGCTGCTGGTAGGGGTGATGAACCTGCTGTTCACCCACTGGATTCCGGCCTGGTACGGCAAGACCCACACCTTGAGCCTGGCGGGCATGAGCGCGCCGGTGCAAACCGACATCGCCAAACTCACGGCGATCTGGGCGGTGGAAGCGGCCTTGCTGCTGGGCATCCTGCTGGTGCTGGTGGCAGGCTTTGGCGCGATCAAGAGCCGCCTGGCCGAGGGCAGCAAAA
This sequence comes from Pseudomonas sp. SORT22, assembly GCF_018417635.1. Classification (NCBI taxonomy): domain Bacteria; kingdom Pseudomonadati; phylum Pseudomonadota; class Gammaproteobacteria; order Pseudomonadales; family Pseudomonadaceae; genus Pseudomonas; species Pseudomonas sp. SORT22. Next base: position 3,008,042 of record NZ_CP071007.1, on the reverse strand, counting down.
GCGCGGTCAGCGGCGCCTTGCTGGCGGCGATGAACACCGCGTCCGAATATGGCTTTGGTGCGGTGATTGCCTCGCTGCCGGGCTTTCTGGTGCTGGCCGACGCGCTCAAGGCGATCCCCAATCCGCTGGTCAATGAAGCGATTACCGTGACCTTGCTGGCCGGTATCACCGGCTCCGCGTCCGGTGGTATGAGCATCGCCCTGGCAGCGATGTCCGACAGCTTCATCGCCGCCGCCAATGCGGCCAACATCCCCCTTGAAGTGCTTCACCGGGTCGCGGCCATGGCCAGCGGCGGCATGGACACCCTGCCGCACAACGGCGCGGTAATTACCCTGCTGGCGGTCACCGGCCTGACCCACCGCGAGGCCTACAAGGATATTTTCGGCATTACCCTGATCAAGACCCTGGCAGTGTTCGTGGTGATTGCTACGTTCTATGCCACCGGTATCGTCTAAGGAGCACCTCATGAGTCTCAATGGCAAGACAGCAGTCGTCACCGGCTCCACCAGCGGCATCGGCCTGGGCATTGCCCAGGTACTGGCCAAGGCCGGGGCCAATTTGATCCTCAATGGCTTTGGCGATGCCCGCGCGGCGACTGCCGAAGTCGCCCGCCACGGCACCCGGGTCGGCCATCACCCAGCCGACCTTAGCGATGTGGCGCAGATCGAAGACCTGTTCGCCTATGCAGAACGCGAGTTCGGCGGCGTCGATATCCTCGTCAACAATGCCGGCATCCAGCATGTGGCAGCGGTCGAAGACTTCCCGGTGGAACGCTGGGATTCGATCATCGCCGTCAACCTCTCGGCAGTGTTCCACGGCACCCGCCTGGTGCTGCCGGGCATGCGTGCGCGCAACTGGGGACGGATCGTCAACATCGCCTCGGTGCACGGCCAGGTCGGCTCCACCGGCAAGGCCGCTTATGTCGCCGCCAAGCACGGGGTGGTCGGCCTGACCAAGGTGGTCGGGCTGGAAACCGCCACCAGCAACATCACCTGCAACGCCATTTGCCCCGGCTGGGTACTGACGCCGCTGGTGCAGAAACAGATCGATGATCGCACCGCCAGCGGAGTCGATCCGCAGCAGGCCCAGCACGACTTGCTGGCCGAGAAGCAGCCGTCGTTGGCCTTTGTCACTCCCGAACACCTGGGTGAGCTGGTATTGTTCCTCTGTAGCGAGGCTGGCAGTCAGGTTCGTGGCGCTGCCTGGAACATCGATGGCGGCTGGCTGGCCCAATGACGGGCAGCCTTGCACCCTGGCTGCGGCATCGTGTTTTTTTATCTGCAAGGAGGCCTTATGCGCCCACGCTCCCTCACCGCGTTGTTCACCCTGACCCTGGCGGCCGCTACTTCGGTACAAGCTGCCAGCCTCAAGGATGTAGCGCCCTACCCCGAGGCCGAAAAAGGCTTTAGCCGCCAGGTGATCCACCTGCCAAAACAGGCTGACGAGTCGGCCTACAAACTCGAAGTGCTGGCTGGCAAACAGCTGGAAGTCGACTGCAACCGCCAGCACCTGGGCGGCAACCTCGAAGAACAAACCCTGCAAGGCTGGGGCTACAACTACTACCGCCTGGAAAAAGTCTCGGGCCCGGCCTCGACCCTGATGGCCTGCCCGGACGGCAAGAAGAAACAGGCGTTCGTGCCGGTGGTTGGCGACGGTTTCCTGCTGCGCTACAACAGCAAGCTGCCGGTGGTGGTGTATGTGCCGGAAGGTGTTGAAGTGCGCTACCGCGTGTGGTCGGCTTCGAACAAAGTGAAAAAAGCTACAGTGGAATAAAGCGCTGCTGCTTGAATAACAGCCCTGTGGGAGCGGCGGTGCGGTGCAAACAGGTACTGTATGCCTTTCGCCGGCACCGACGCCCTGGCCACCCCCGAAGCCCTCGAGCAATTTCGTGACCGCCAAGCGCTGCGCGATCAGGCATAATGCGCGGTTTTTACCCGTTGTGAAGGTAGGTTCAGATGAAAGCACAGGCCCGGCACATTCTGGTCAAGACCGCTGAAGAGGCCGAACAGCTCAAGCAACGCATCGCCAAGGGCGAGGCGTTCGATGTGCTGGCCAAGAAGTACTCCACCTGCCCGTCCGGCAAGCGCGGTGGCGACCTGGGCGAAGTGCGCCCGGGGCAGATGGTCGGCGCCATCGACCAGGTGATTTTCAAAAAGCCACTGCGCACCGTGCACGGCCCGATCAAGAGCAAGTTCGGCTATCACCTGGTGCAGGTGTTCTACCGCGATTAAAGGCTGTCGCGACGCCGTTGCAAGCGTTGACTGCGCTGGTCTTCAAGGTCATTGCGCAGGCCGACGATCAGGGTGGAAATCGCCCGGCTGCTGGTCAGTTGCTCGGCACTGATGCCGGTCACCAGCAAGTCGACCCGCTCACAGCTGCGGTCGAACACCCGCACGGTCAACGAGCGGTCGGCAGCCAGGGTGCATTGGCAGCGGGTGGGTAAAAAACTGCTTTCTATGATGTTGCGCAACTCCAGGGTCGAGAGCATCGGTACATCTCCTTGGCAGGTGGCGGACAGCGGTTCCGTGTTGCCCGGTCCAGCCCCAAGACTAGGCCATATTTCCCAGGCGAATCAGACCCTTTCACTATAAGCACCTGGCGCTTTTACCGACCGGCGGACGGTAGCGGCCATTCGCCACCTAGCATTTTTGTCAGTTGCCGATATTGCGGATTGCTCTATACCTGCAAAGCAAGACCCGTCCGGTACTAACAAGGTGGCTGGACAGCCAGTGGGCCAATGCCTGGAAGATATGGAGCCTGCCTGATGCGAATTTCGCTTATCGCGGTACTCAGCGCCCTACCTTTTGCTGCCCTGGCCCAGAACCTGGTGGTCGGGCCAGGCGATACCCTCGGTGTGGTCGTGCAGACACCCTTGGTCGATGACTTCCTGATGACCGGCGGCACCCTGCAATCCCTTGCCCAGGGCGATGGCCGCGATACCTTCAACATGTCACTGGGGCAGATCATCGGTGCCTTCGAAGACGGCGACATCGCATTCTTCTCTGGCGGCAGCATCGGCCGGGTCGACATGAAGCTGGACAACAACATTTTCAGCATGTCCGGCGGCACCATCGTCGGCAACCTGGTTACCGGCTTTGGCAATGACCAGATCTTCCTCAACGCCGGGTTCATCGGCGGCAACATCAGCACCAGTGGCGGCACCGATGTCTTCGTGATTACCGGCGGCACGCTGCAGGGCAACCTGCTGGCGAGCTTTGGCAATGACTCGCTCAAATGGCAAGGCGGCATCATTCGCGGCAGCGTCGACATGGGCGGTGACGATGATGTAGCCGCGCTCGAAGGCCTGGGCAGCACGCTGCTGAACATCACCGTCAACGGTGGGGCCGGCATCGACAGCCTGACCTTCAACAACAGCCAGCCGGTGGGGGGCGACCGTTATATCAATTGGGAGTCGGTCAGCCTGATCAACGCCAGCCTGTTCAAACTGGATAACACCCTGACCCTGGGCGATGCCAGTGCCGTTGCCGCGCCCACCCGCCTTGACATCGACGCCAGCAGTTCGCTGGTCTCGCGTACCGGGGTGATCAGCCCCTTCACCGCTGGCCAGCTGCTGACGGTTAACAACAACGGGCTAATCGACCTGAGCAGCGGCGGCGACGCCCAAGGCCGGTTGACCATCAATGGCAACTACAGCGGTAACGGCGGCACCCTCAAGCTCAACAGCGTACTGGCCGGCGATGGTGCGCCGTCTGATCGGCTGGTGGTCAGCGGGGGGACGATCTCCGGTAGCACCAACTTGCAAATCACCAACTTCGGCGGCGCCGGTGCGGTGACCAGCCAGAATGGCATCCAGGTGGTTGAAGCCAAAAACGGCGCCACCAGCAGCAACACCGCCTTCGTCCAGACCCGTGTGTTGTCGGCCGGGGCGTTTGACTATCGCCTGTTCAAAGGCGGGGTGACACGCGACAGCATCAATGGCTGGTACCTGCGCTCCACTGTAGTTGCGCCGGTTCCACTGCCCGGGCCTGACCCGGTAACACCAGTTGACCCGGTTGATCCGGTGACACCCGTTGACCCTGTAACACCTGTCGATCCGGTCACCCCCGTTGACCCCGTGGTGGTGATCCCGCCCCCCACCCCAGGCCCTGCTCCCGGCCAGCCTGACTTGCCGCCACCGCCGGTGCCTGGCGAGAGCATCCCGCTGTACCGTCCGGAGGTGGCCACCTACGCCGCCGCGCCTCGCGCTGCGGCGTTGATTGCCCGCGCCGCGCTGGGCACCTTTCACCAACGTCAGGGCGACCAGAGCCTGCTGAACCAGGACGGCGCGTTATCGGCCAGCTGGGGCCAGGCCTATGGCGACAGTTTCCATCAAAGCTGGTCAGGCACCGTCAGCCCAAGCCTGGACGGCAGCCTGTACGGTTTCAAGGTCGGCCAGGACCTGTGGGCCTGGCTCAACGATGACGGCCTGCGCCAGCATGTCGGCGTGTATGTCGGGCACAGCCGCCTGCACGGCGATGTCAAAGGCTTCGCCCTGGGCTTTGAAGACAACAAGGTCGGCGACCTGAAACTCGACAGCGACAGCGTCGGCGCCTACTGGACCCTGATCGGCGCGCTGCAATGGTATGTCGATGCCGTGGTGCAGTACTCCGACCTCGACGGCCGGGCCAAATCCGATCGCGGCGACAAGCTCGACCTCAACGGTCACGCCTGGACAGCGTCATTGGAGGCCGGCTACCCATTTGCCCTGTGGTCGTACTGGACCCTGGAGCCGCAGGCACAACTCATCGCCCAGAAAGTCTCGTTGGACAGCGCCAACGACAGTGTCAGCTACGTTAGCTTCGACACCCAGACCGAGGTGAGTGCGCGCCTGGGCATGCGTCTGGAAGGCAAGTTCAAATCCGCCGGAGTGCACTTGCAGCCTTATGTAACCACGGATTTCTGGAGTGGCAACGGAGGCCGCGACACGCAGACGTACGATCATGTCGACAAGGTCAAGACCGATTACAACTACACTTCCCTGAATGTCGGCACCGGCCTGGTTGCGCAACTGAACAAGAACCTCAGCGTGCATGCGGGTATCGACTACACCACCAACCTGGACAGTCGTCAGCAGGAGCACGTTGGCGCCAACCTGGGGTTGCGCCTGAGTTACTGAACGCGCTTTGTTGCCAGTCACCAAGGGAGCGGGTCTGATGCGAGTGCCACTGTTCTTGACCTTGGGAGTCCTTCCCTGGATGACGTTTGCCCTGGATGCCGAGGCCGAAGATCGCGTCGTGGTCGACGGCGACGTCTTCGGCGACATCATGCAGACCCCGCAGGCCGATACCCTGACCATGAGCGGCGGTACGGTACAGTCGCTGGATCAGGGCGACGGGCGGGACCTTTTGATCATGACCGGCGGCCACATCGTCGGCACTTTTGCCAACGGTAATAGCGTTGCCCTGCGGGGCGGGCGTATCGGCCGCATAGAGTTGCAGCCCGGCAACGGTGATGTAGCGCTCACCAGCGGGTCCATCGACGGCGATCTGATCACCGGTGATGGCCATGATTTTTTGGTGTTTCGCGGCACTGTGCTCGGCGGCAACCTGATCACCGGCAAGGGTATCGACCTGATTTCCTTCGAAGGTGGCGAGATTCACGGCAACGTTTCCACCGGCCCCGAGAACGATCACTTCAACTGGAAAGGCGGCCAACTGTACGGCAGCGTCGACATGGGCGACACCACCGACCAGGTGCTGATGGTCAACCTGCGGGCCGAGCAGTTGTTCGTGCCCTTCAATGGCGGCGCTGCACGCGATGAGTTGCATTTCCAGAACAGCTTTCCCACAAACGGAGCGTTGTACACCAACTGGGAGAGCATCAGCCTTGGCTTCGTCAGCCACTACACACTCAACGACACCTTGGTTCTCGGCGACGGCGGAGGCCCGATCGATGTTGCCACCGGCACGGGCGATCTATTCATCGGCAGAGAAAGCACGCTGTTCTCAAGCACCGGTGTGATCCGGCCCTTTGCTGCCGGCCTGAACGCGCGCCTGGGCAACACCGGCCTGGTTGACCTGCGCAACAGCGGCGATGGCCAGGGGCGCCTGACCGTCATCGGCAATTATTTCGGCAACGAAGGCAGGCTGGCGGTGAACACCGTACTAGGCACTGACGACTCGCCTTCCGACCGCCTGGTTATCAGCCAAGGGGCGATTTCTGGCGATACCGCCCTGCTGGTTACCAATCTTCATGGCCCGGGCGGGCTGACCCGCCAGGACGGCATCCTGGTGGTCGAGGCCGCCAATGGTGCAACCAGTACCGATACCGCCTTTACCCAGACCCAGCGCCTGTCGGCCGGGGCTTTCGACTATCGCCTGTTCAAAGGAGGGATAACGCCCGGCAGCGAGAACAATTGGTACCTGAGTTCGGCGCTGGTCGCGCCTGCTGACGGCCGCCCGCCGCCCTTGGCCGCACCGGCCCCGGGACTCGCCGAACTGCCCCGGGCGATCCACGGCCAGGTCATCCCGCTGTACCGATCGCAGGCCTCACTGTATGCCGCTGCGCCTCGCGCCGCGGCGTTGATCGGACAATTCAACCTCGGTACTTTCCATCAACGCCAGGGCGACCAGCGCCTGCTCACTGAACAGGGCGCCTTGGCCGCCAGTTGGGCGCAAGCCCATGGCTACAGCTTTCATCAAAGCTGGTCCGGCTCGGTGAACCCCAGCCTGGATGGCAATCTTTATGGCTACAAGGCAGGCCAGGACCTGTTTGCCTCGCCCAGCGCCGCAGACTACCGCCAGCACATTGGTGTTTATGTCGGCCACAGCCGTTTGAACGGTGATGTCAAAGGCTATGCGCAGGGATTTGCGGATCGCCCGGTCGGTGACCTCAGGCTCGATGGCGACAGCGCCGGGGTGTACTGGACGCTGATCGGACCGCAACACGGTTACCTCGATATGGTCGTGCAGTACACCGACCTGGACGGCCGCGCGCGCTCGGAGGACGGCGAAAAAATCGACCTCGACGGCCATGCCTGGGGTAGCTCGCTGGAGGTGGGCCGGCCGTTTGCCTTGTCCAACCAATGGAGCCTGGAGCCCCAGGCACAAGTGCTGGTGCAGAAGGTCAGCCTGGACAAGGTGCAAGATGGTGTATCGACGGTCAGTTTCGATACCCGGACCGAAGTGAGCAGCCGCCTGGGGCTGCGTCTTGAGGGTAACTTGCGAGCAGGCACGACGCCCCTGCAGGCTTACCTGCAAACCAACATCTGGCACGCCGATGGCGGGCACGACTCGCTGGTCTTCGCCGGTGTCGACCAGGTCCGGACCGATTATCGCTCAACGTCCCTTGAAGTCGGCACCGGACTGGTGGCGCAGTTGCATAAGCAGTTCAGTGTGCATCTGGGCATTGACTACGCCAGCAACCTCGACAGCCGCCAGCAGGAGCGCGTCGGTGCCAACCTGGGAATACGCATCAGCTACTAGGCACGCCGCGCTGCCAGCAAGCCGATGCCGGCGCAACCCAGCAGCGTGGCACTGACCCGGTTGAACAACCGGCGTGGCCCGGGCTGGCTGAACCAGCGCTGCAGGTAGGCACCCAGCCAGGCGTAGATGGCAATGGCCAGCCACTCCAGCAGCAGGAACAACCCGCCCAGCCAGGCAAACTGCTCGGCCACCGGCACCGGGCTGACGACGCTGACAAACTGCGGCAGGAAGGCGGTGAAAATCAGGATCGCCTTCGGGTTGCCCGCCGCCACCCAGAACTCCTGGCGCGCCAGGCGCAAGGCACCGCGGCGTTGGCCGTCAGCCGCCAGCGCCTCGCCCACTGGCGCGCGCCACAGCTGCCAGGCGATGTAGAACAGGTAGGCTGCGCCCAGCACCTTGACCAGCAAAAACAGGTACTCGCTGGTGTGCAGCACCACTGCCAGGCCCATGGCTGCCAGCACGATCATCCCGGCAAAGGCCAGCAACCGGCCGATGCCTGCCACACAGGCAATGCGCAGGCCGTAACGGCTGGCGTTGTTCAGTGACAGCAGGTTGTTCGGGCCAGGGGCCATGTTCAGGGCAAAACAGGCCGGGATGAACAGCGCGAGGGTGGACAGGTCCATGGGGGCTCTCCGGTGACAGGAGCGACAAGATTCCCGCGCACACAGTTGCCGGGTCAAGGTACAGCTGAGGGAAAAAACTGTGTGCCTGGCAATGCACCCTGCCCCTTTGGCAACAAGCACTTGGCTTGAGGCTAAAGCGATTCGCTTGAACCCGCGCCACCACTGATAGCAAAACAATATCATTACTCACCTTCGGCTTGGCTATACCTCCCTCTGGCACATGAGTGCCCGGGTGCACGGAGGCTGCACACAGGAACGCAGCGCACCGTCACCTGCCCTGTCAACGCTAGGAAAAGGACATTTCCATGGAAAGCATCGGTGTACTCGCCACCCAGACCAACTGGAACGGTGGCCAACGTCTTACCCTCAATGCCGGCGATACCGCCACCTGCACCACCCTGAGCCCGGGGCAGTTGTACGGGATCTTCATCTACAACTCGGCGCAGAACCAGACCAGCGCCACGGTCAATGTGAACTGGAGCAACAGCCAGCCGCCTTGCCCGATCACCGTGCCTGGCACCACCGCCAACGCCGGCCTTGCCTCAATAGGGTTTGTCTCGGGTACGGATACCCAGACAGTCTCGGTGTCGATTGCCCCCAACAGCGGCCTGGCCCAGGTGGATATCTGGCTCGGTAGCGTCAGCATGCCGATCAACACCGCCGGCTTGAACAACCAGGCGTTGCAGGCCAATGGCGAGCTCTACCCGTTCAGCAAGTACAGCCGCTACTACGCAGTGCCACCGTCAAAATGGATGAGCCTGACGATTGCCAGCAAGATCACTCAGTTCGTCTCCTGCCAGTTCCGCGAGGAAAAGGCCGTCGTCTACGTGATCAATGAAACCTCCAACGGCTTGTTGTCGGGCCAGATCACCTCCATCGGGCCAACCGCCAAGACCGCTGGCGTCGTGACCATCCTGCCAACCAGCTTGCAGAGCATCACCAATACCCTGCAGGGCGATGGCAGCCAATGGGTGTGGATGGATGCCGATAGTGCGCAAGACTCGCAATCGGCCAGCATCGCCTTGCAGTCCATGTAATTTCGCCTGAGCTTGCGCAAACGCCCCTCCCGGCAACGTGAGGGGCGTTTGTTTTAGCCGGTGGATTGCGGATAAGCTGCAGGCTTCGCCCCTTTGAGGCTAACGTGATGCTGCGGGCAACCGGCAAAAACCCTACCCTGTTCTGGCGTGACCCGGCCCTGCCCTTTGTCGAGAGCCGCCGCGCCTGCGACAGCCGTGCCTGCTACAAAGCGCACAGCCATCCAACGTTCTCGATTGGCGCGGTCGATCAGGGCTGCAGTGTGTTCACCGGCGCAGGCAAAGGGCAAACGCGCCTGTTGCCCGGCACCCTGGTGTTCGTCCCGGCGCACTGCGTGCATGCCTGCAACCCTGAACCCGGGCTGAGCTGGAGCTACCAGATGCTCCACCTGGACGCCGGCTGGCTGCAAGCCTTGCGCCTGGAGTCGGCCCTGGCCCCGCAGGTTCAGGCAAGGCCTGCGCAGATCACCCGCAATCCTTCTACCTATGAGCGCTTTACCCGGCTCAACGACTTGCTGTTCTCCGAGTCCTGCGCCGGTGTGAAAGAGGCCGCGCTGATCGAGTTCATCGGTGATCATGATGATCATGATGATCAGGCGCCAGCCACCACAGCTCAGGCGCTTGACCGCAGCCTCGAACCCTTGCTCGAGCGCCTTGCCCAGGAAGACGCCAGCAACCTGTCGCTGGGCGAACTGGCGAGCAGCGCCGGCATGGGCCGTTACCAACTGATCCGGGCGTTTCGCGCCGCCACCGGCCTCACTCCCCATGCCTGGCAGTTGAACCTGCGCATCAACCGTGCCCGCCAGTGGCTGCGCAAGGGCCAGGACATGGCCGACATTGCCTACCGCCTGGGTTTTGCCGACCAGAGCCACTTCCAGCGGGTGTTCAAGGCCCATACCGGGGTGACGCCCGGCCTGTACCGCAGCTGAGCGCGCAATTTTCTTCAATACAGGCGCTGCAGCCGCTACGGACAATCAGCAACCCTCTTGCTGAAGAAGTCCGAAACCGATGGAGCAGTTTTTACTCATTGCCGCCGCGCACTTTCTTGCCTTGCTGTCACCCGGCCCGGATTTTTTCCTGGTCGCGCGCACCTCCATGAGCGCCGGCTGGCTGAAGGCAACCGGCGCCTGCCTGGGCATTGCCCTGGCCAATGGCGTGTTTATTGTCGCGGCCTTTGCCGGAGTGTCGGCGCTGCGCCCGGACAGCACGCTGTTTGTCTTCATCCAGTTGGCCGGTTGCGCCTATTTGCTGTACCTGGGCGTGCTGTTCCTGCGCCATGCCGGTGCCAGCGCCCTGACTCCGGTGGGCGATGCCCCTGTACTGCTAAAGAACCCGTGGTTCCAGGGCCTGGTGATGGGCTTTGTGTCGGGGATTCTCAACCCGAAGAACGCGCTGTTCTATGTCAGCCTGGCCAGCATGGTCGCGGCCAGCCAGGCCAGTGCTGGCTGGAAATGGCTGTATGGCCTGTGGATGTTCAGCGCAGTGCTGCTGTGGGATGTGCTGGTGGCCGCGGCCATTGGCAACCTGCGGGTACGCCGGCGCTTTGCCCGGCTGCTGCCCTGGCTTGAGCGGGTGTCGGGGGTGGTGCTGATGTTGCTGGCGCTGGGGGTAATCATTCACCTGGCCTGGCGTTGAGCACGGTGAGGCTGGCGAGATCGAGCAGGCTGAACTGGCCGCTGGCCCAGCCGCCGGTGTCGATATGCCAGATATTACCCAGCACCCGCACCTCACGCTGCGGGGTGTGCCCGACCACCAGCGCCCGCAGCCCCTCAACGGGCGTCTCATCGCCAGCAGCCAGGCGCTTGCGCGACCATTGGCAAACTTCCTGGACCTCGCTCGGTGGCGTGCTCACCAGCAGCTCGCGTAATTGCGACCAGTGGCGGAACGGGCAATCGGCATGCAGCAGGGCGATCAGCCCGTCTGCGGTTTCCACCTCAAGGGCCAGCGGCAGGCGCCGAAAGCGCTCGGCAAAGCGCGCCTGTTCATCGCTGTCCAGGGCCAGGAACCAGCCGCCACCGGCGGCGCGGTACTGGCTGTAGTCGAGGGTGCCGCCATCAACGTGGGTGATCGCCAAGGCTTCATGGTTGCCCTGCACCGCGTGGAACCACGGCTTGGCCAGCCACTCCAGGGCCTGCGGGCACTCAGGGCCGCGGTCGACCAGGTCGCCAACGCTGAACAGGCGGTCTACCGTCGGATCGAAGCCAATAACTGCCAGCCGCTCCTGCAGGCGTGAAAAATGCCCATGGATATCGCCCACGGCAACGTCCCGCCCGCGCCTGTTGGCTGTAAACCGCTCGATCCTGCGCACTGCCGACTCCTCTGTTTTCAATCCGTACAGGCGTACAATGAAGCCTGTGCAGCACACTGCGCAAGGCTGCACCTGGAGGTGAATCATGCGCCCTGCCCTGACCCTGGCCACCTTGAGCCTTTTGGCCTGCAACAGCCTGGCGCAACCGGCGGCCACGCCCAACGTCGAAGTCACCTTCGACAAACCCGAACACTTTCGCGACGCCAGCCTCGACAGCAACGGATTCCCACGCGGTGCCGATGCCTATGTGATGAAGGAACTGAGCGCCTACCTGGTCAAGCTCGGCCAGCGTTACCTGGCGCCCGGCCAGAGCCTGCGCATCGACATCCGCGATATCGACCTGGCGGGCCAGTATGAACCCTGGCGGGCCAATGCCTATTCAGTGCGGATCATGCGTGACGTCACCTGGCCCAGTATCGACCTGCACTATGCCCTGTCGCAACCCGGCCAGGTTGTCAGCCAGGCCGATGCCCATGTGAGCGACAAGTTCTACCTGCAGCGCCCGGGCCGGCGCGCCGACAGCGACCGCCTGTATGCCGAAAAGGCCATGCTCCAGGAGTGGTTTCGCAAGCAGTTCAGCGTGCAGCACCAGACTTCGGGCTTTTAGCCATCAGCTGTTATGCTGGCGGTTTTCCAGCCGTCAGAGGACGGCCCGCAAGCAAGGACGCTTATGCGCAAACACTCTCGCCCGTGGGATAGCAACGACCTGGGAGTACTGGCCCTGGCCGTCGCCGCGCTGACCGGCGCCTTATGGCTGACCCTGTCGTACTGGATAGACCAGGAACGCGGCTGGGTCCGCATGCCCCGGGGTGGTCGCACGGGCTCCGGCTACATCACCTACTACGCCGACCTGCAGCCAGAAGAATTCCACCGGGCCCTGTTGTTCAACCTGTGGTTTGCCGGCGCCTTGCTGATCGCCGGCCTGCTGCTGTGCTGGGCGGTGACGAAAATGCGCCGCTATCCGTCATACAACCGTCACACAGTTTCACGCAACACCCCTCTCAAGTAACGGAGCGGCATTAACATGGACGTGGGCAAGATTGCAGCACTGCTGGTGGTGCTGGGGCTGGCAACGCCGGCCTGGGCCGGTGAACCGATCGAGAACCCGATCGAACGCAGCACCATGGTGGTGGCAATTGGCGTCAGCGTCGTCGTGGCCAGCCCGTTTATTACCACCACCGGTGCGCCGGCGCTGTTCAAGTCGGCCAAGGATGACGCCACCGCGTTCGTCGGCTCCGACGGCGCCATACGTGGCGTCGCCTTCGAACGGGCGGTGCAGGAATACCGGGCCGGCAGCGGCCCACGGCCGATGAGCGACATGCAACTGGCCCTGGCCATCGTCACCCTCTAGCGGCGCCGAACCTGACCCTGCCCAAGCGGTCCAACCCTTAGAGCCTGTTGTTGAGCAACAGTGCCGAGGAGGATCCCCATGGTCACTCACTTCAAGACCGCCGGCCACCTGGCCTGCGGACACCACGGTAAAAACCTGGTCGCCAGCAGCGAACTCAATCGGGTCAAATGCCGTAGCTGCCGCAACACCGATGCGTTCAAGACCGCACGCAAAGACCAGCGCAATGCCGCCCGACGCGCACGCAGGGCCAGCACCCAGCACGCCGCCAGCGACTGGCGCAGTGCCTGGGTCGAGCGCCTGAGCGCCCTGCCCGGTCGCCAGCGCTTGCCCCGCGGCTTTGCCGATCAGGGTTTTGTCTGAGCGCAAGCGCTTAGCTGGCGTTGACCAGGCGCCTGAGGGCAATGGGTGCGATAAAGCGGTGAAACGGCGCGACCGGCAACATGTACAAGCGGCCGAGACGATTGTGCGTGTGCACCACGGTGGACACCACGATCTCGCGGCGCTTGTCGGCGCCCAGGGGCAGGCGCAGCAACGAGATGTAAACGTCCAGGTGCTTGTCGCGATCGACCAGCAGCACTTCATCCGGGCTATTGCTGACCAGGGTGAAGATACCAATGCGCTCATCGACCCGGTAAGACCCTTCTTCGCGATCAAGGTCGATCCTCGACAAGCGCCCCAGGTCTTTCAGGCCACACAGGCGAACCAGGCGATTGCGCAGCACCATCAGGTTGTCGATCCAGCCCGGCATGCTGCTCATCAACCGCAAGAAATGGCCCAGCGCCGTGCGCTCGGCGTTTGCCACCTGCGCCCGCTGCGCATCGACGAAATCGGCGCCGGCCAGTTGCAGGTGGATGCGTGCATTACCCGGAACCGCACAGGCTTTGATGGGCTTGTTCATCGGCGTGTTTCCTTATGGGCAGGGGCGAAAGCCGAGGTCCTGGAAGAAGCGCAGCAAATAGCCATCCGGGTCCTGAATAAGGAAATTGCGCTGGCCGGCCTCACGCTCATCACTGCGGTACCAATGATCTTCCACCGCCCGCCGCAGCGGGTAACCGCCGGCCTCGAATGCGCCGGCCAGTACCGTGGCATCTTCACAGCGGATCTGCAGGTTCAGGCCTCGGCCAAAAGGCGCCTCAAGCGGGCCGACGCGCCAGGGCGATTCGCTGTGCCAGTCCTGCTCAAGCATGATCTGGCTGTTGCCCAGCGACAGGAAGGCGAACTTGTCCTCGGGGCGTTGGTACTCCAGCGCAAAGCCGCCAACCTCGCAGTAAAACCCAAGGCTGCGCTGCAGGTCGCTGACAATCAGTTCCGGCACCAGTGCGTTCATCTTGAACATCGGCATATCCATAAAGGGAAGAAAAGCTAACCACGGTGCTCGCTGCTGAGCACACGGGCATCCTGGTCGATATAAAAGCGCCAGCGGTTGCGGCATTCAACGAAGGTCACGATGGTTGCCGGTGGCTGGCTCATGGTCTCGGTGAGGGCCAGAAACGTGACCTGGTCACAGGCCGGCTGGCGGGCGATAGCGTATAGCGCCTGGCGCTGGGCGCGGCTGATGCGTTGCACGCCCTCTTCACCCCAGCGTGCGTAGGTATTGGTGTGCAATTGCGGGCTATACACCGGTAGCAACGACGCGTCGATGACCGGCGCCTGCTGCGTGCTGCAGCCGGTCATTAGTGCAAGTGCACTCCAGCTAAGATAGCGAAACACCGCTGCGCCTCCCTGGCAAAGCGCCGAGTCTACAACAGCGCTGCGGCCTACTTGTAGAAAATATCCAGGGTCGCGCCGGCATTGAACTGACCAAAAGTCGGCGTTGCGGTCATCCATTTAAGGCGTGCCAGGAAGTTATGGGTGTTGGTGGTCGAAGTGGTCTTGGGGGTGAGCAAGAACTCTTTCTTGAAAAACAACGCGCGTTGATCGTCTTCGTTGATCAGGCTGATGCCCACCGATTTGTTGTCGGTCGGGACCAGCGTGTCCTGGGCCGTGTTCAACGTCGCGGTCAACGGCTCCAGATATCCGCCCAGGCCATAGGCGGCATTGCAGGTGCGCTGTTCGGTGATGGTGAACGGCACCTCCTTGATCGTTGCTCCGACCTTGGCCCCTGAGGTGCGGATCGCACCGAAATTGATAACACTCGGCTGGATGTTGATCGACGACTCGCAAGGCAGGTAGCGAAATTTGTTCAAGCCGTTGACGGTGACGTTGTAGCTCTCGCCGGGCCGTACACCGCCAACCCCGTCAAACTGGAACGCCCGGTAGTTGGCAAGTGAAGTGATCGGCCCTTCCTTGTTATCGCCTGCTGGCGACTTCTTGACGAAGAACAACGAGTAGGTCATGGCTTTGCTTTCTTTTTGCCAGCCGCACGTATCGCCTTTTGGACAGCCGGCCACAGTCCAACCGATGTCCAGCTTTCCACCGGTTAAGGATGAATACAAATAGTCTTTGCCTTGGTAAGTGACGCCGATTTCTATGTCCTTGCCAAGATCGACCCTGTTCGGGTTCATGTAAAAGTAAATATTTTCACTAGGGTTGCCCGCAAAGTCCACCCAACACTCAACCCTGATGGATTGCGTGGGTTGTCGCCAGAGAATGGTGCCGGCAGGCAACGAGTTGGGAATGGCGGTGGTATCGGTAATGGTGGTCGTATCATTGATTAGCGCCGAACTGCTCTTCTGGCATTTCAACGCATAGCTGTCAGGAATGCTCAGAAAAAACAAAACACCAATAAAAAGTAACTGTCTGCTCAACATGGCAACGCCTTCCGGAATAATCACAACTGCAGCTCGCTGCGACGCGCATGGGCCAGCCCGGCGTCGCTGATATAGGCGTAGGCCACCTGGTCGACGCGCCGGTCGCAGTCGCTTACGGGCAATGAATAGGTCGAAAACGGGGCAATCATCAGATGATCAATGACCTTGCCGCAGGCGGCGCCTGAATGGTCAAGCAAACCGACTTCGGTCAGGGTCAGGTAATAGGGCGAATCGTTGCGCGCTTCATAGCTGCCGGCTGCGCTTGCAGACCAGCGCAGCTGCTCCACAGCCTCCTTGACCGAGCCAGGCAATCGTGGCCGATAGAACAGCTTGAGGTTGTGCTGCAGGGCAATCGCCATGGCGTTGCTGTCGGCAGTCTTTTTCGGAATCTGCAGCACTTTCAGCATCAGCAACGACTCGCGGTCATCAGGCAGGCCCTGCCCTTGATAGAGAATGTCGATCGATGCCTTGCTGTTGGCGGGTATCAGCAACAAGGGTTTCGACACCGCCATGGGCAACTCGCGGCTGTCCTGCTTGTCGCCCCAGCCGAGCTTGACCTGCACCAGCGCCGGCTCATTGCCCTGATTGACGATAATCAGCGGCAACTGCTTCTGCGTGCCCTCGAAAACGAACCGGGTAAAGCCGTCGAAGGTAATGTCGGCCCGTGCGCAGGCGCAGGCCAAGGCCAGGAGGAAACCAATTGAGGCGATAAACCTGCGGGGTACTGGCGAGACGCTGCGTTCGAATTTCATCCGCCGATGATGGCGTGGCCCAGGCCCGGCCTGTATCAGACGATTCTGAAAGGCTGATACTCACGGCAGAGTGGCAGCGCCCTGGCGTCGTGTCAGAAGCCCCTTGCCAATACTGCAGCCATGTCCTGCGCCTGCAGCCTCAGTACCTCGCAAAATCGCTCCACCACGGTTGAGGCCGGCCGATAATCCGGGCGTATCAACATCACCTTATACGGCACAGAAACACTCAGGCGGCGAATCGGCAGCCCACTTTGCGCCGCCTCCAGCCCACTCAACGGGTTGATGATCGCCACCCCCAGGCCTTGCCTGACCATGGCGCACACCGATGCAGCACTGGTGGTCTCGATGACCGTGCGCCGATTGACTGCAATCGCTCTGAAATGCTGGTCCAACTGCTGCCGGTAGGTATCCAGACTTGCCAGGTTGATAAAGTCCACCTCATGAAAATCGCTCAGCGCAAGTACGGACTTCGCCAGTAACGGATGCTGGTCGGGCAATACGCAGACCATGCTGGCACTGAAAATCAACTCCCCGTAGGCACCTCGCGGAATCTGCTCGACTTCGGTCAGGCCGAGATCGTGTTGCTGGGCGACCAGCGACTCTTCCAGTAACGGCGATTCTTGCGCCGTGATGCTCACGCTGACGCCGCGGTGCTGCTGGTGGAATCGCTGGCAGGCCTTGGGCAGCAAGGTCTGGGAGAACAGCGGCAGGCAGGTGATGGCCAATCGGCCCTGCTCGAAGTTGCGTATGGCCTGAGCAAAGCGATCGATACGCTCAAGCCCGACATAGGCACGCTCGACCTCCTCTATCAGCAGCAGCGCCTGGGCCGTCGCCACCAGGCGCCCACCTTCACGCTCGAACAGGCGCAAACCGCTAAGGTGCTCCAGGCGCGCCAGTTCCCGGCTGACGGTCGGCTGCGAGGTAAACAGCAGGCGAGCCGCACCGGTAACGCTGCCCGCGTTCATGATGGCGCGAAAGACTTCGATATGGCGAACGGTCAGCTTCACGACAACACTCAACGGGAGGTGATTGACATATCAGATATGAATAGCCTTGAGAAAACTAGCTATTTTTCTGGATCACCTGAATGACTCATCCTCGGGGCTTCCCTGCCTATGAGTAACGCCATCATGACCGCTCCCTTAACATTACTGGCCGACGCCGTGCGCCGCCACGGTTCGCCACTGTGGATCTACGATGCCAACACCATCGGTGAGCGGATCGAGCAACTGCAAGGCTTCGACACGGTCCGCTACGCGCAGAAAGCCAATCCGAACCTGCATATTCTGCGCCTGATGCGCCAGCGCGGCCTGGTGCTCGACGCCGTATCGCTGGGTGAAATGGAACGGGCCTTCGCGGCGGGTGCGTCGGTGGCGGGAGATCCTGCCGGGGTGGTACTGACCTGCGACGTGCTGGATCAGCCCACCCTGGCGCGGGTCATCGAATCGAAGATCGAAGTGAATGCCGGCTCGATCGACATGCTTCGCCAACTGGGCCAGCACTCCCCCGGGCACCGCGTGTGGATCCGGATCAACCCGGGGTTCGGCCACGGTCACAGTCGCAAGACCAACACTGGCGGTGAGCACAGCAAGCACGGCATCTGGCACGCGCAATTGCTCGAAGCGCTCGACTGCGTGAGGTCCCATGGCCTGCACCTGGTAGGCGTGCACATGCATATCGGCTCGGGCGTGGACTACCAGCATCTGCAGCAGGTTGCCCGCTCGATGGTCGATCTGGTTGGCCGGTTGGGTATGGACATCGAAGCCTTTTCGATCGGTGGAGGGCTGTCCACGCCCTACCAACGCGGCGACAAGCCGGTCGACCTTGAGTGTTACGCCCGCACCTGGGCAGCGGCCCGGCTGGAGATCGAGGCAATACTCGGTCATGGGGTGCGCATGGAGATCGAGCCGGGGCGGTTTCTGGTGGCGCAAGCGGGCTGCCTGGTGACCGAAGTCCGTGCAGTGAAACAGGTGGGCCGTAATCTCTTCATCCTGGTCGATGCCGGCTTCAACGACTTGATGCGCCCGGCGCTGTACGGCGCCTATCACCGCATGACCCTGCTCGACGCCCAGGGGATGCCGGTAGATCGCCCGCTGCAGCCCAGCCTGGTGGCCGGGCCGCTGTGTGAGTCAGGTGATGTGTTTACCCAGGACGAACTGGCGCTGGCCCCTCAGCACCTGCCACAGGCTCAAGTCGGTGATCTTCTGGTGATCCACGACACAGGCGCCTACGGTGCATCCATGTCTTCGAATTACAACAGCCGGCCGTTGCTACCTGAGTTGCTGATCGAAGACGGTGCCTTGCGGATGATCAGGCGCCGACAGACCATACAGGAGCTCATGGCACTGGAAATGGAGGTGTAGGTTTCCCCTTCGCCAGCGTCCCGCCCTTTTGGAAATGACCTGTGAAGGCCGTTATGATGAGGCGCTTCGTCATGCGTAAACGCAGGGACGCGAAAATACGGATAGCCCGGCTAAGCCGGGCACTTGAAGATGGGTATACGGCATGACTGACCGGGAATTACTGGAACTGGCAGCCAAGGCTGCCGGCTATGAACTCATCGAATGGACGGATGCATGGCAAGGCCATACGGGGCACCCGAGGGACGGTGAAGCGGGTTTTCTGCTGCGCGTCGACACACGGCACGTGCTGTGGAACCCGCTACTGGATGATGGCGACGCCCTGCGCCTGGCGGTGCAGCTAGGTATTCACATCGATTGCGCATTTCTCTGCGCGATGCCCAGGGACCTTTACGGAAAGAGCCCCGACGACTGGACTGAAGGCTCGGATATCGACTCGGACGACGAGTGTGAGTTGATGCGCCGCGCCATTGTCCATACCGTGGCCCGTATCGGCAAACGCCAGCATCAGATCAACGGTGAGTCCGCATCCACTCATCCGCCACGTCGCCCATCGTCAGGGGTTCCGCCGTTTTAACCCAGGCCATGAAGGGTCGGTCGAACTTGAATGACGCCCCGCACTGGCCAATCAGAAACCGCCGGACCTCCTGGGTATTGCGATAATTCTTGTCCAGCGGCGTGCTGCGGGTAATCGGCCCTGCGTGCCAGTCGAAGCTCATTTCCTGTTCCCTGGATGGTGTGGTTCGCCCAAAGCCTAGCACTGCCCAGGCCACAAAACACCAGCAGGGTGACCCGCACCGTTCAAGGCAGTGGATAGATCTGCTAGTACCCGCTACCTTGAGGCTTCACGCAAGGAGTTCGGACATGGCCGATAAATATGTTGGAAAGCTCATGGGTGTCGGCACGGACAACGTGCAGTACGTGATCAACATTTATCAGGACGAGACCGTTGAACGCTCATCTCACGGCATGGTTCGCCATGAGGGCCGCAAGCATTTCGAGATGCAATTCGGCGGTGAGGTGAAGAAGATTTCCGAGACGGAGTACGAGATTGTGGCCACGGGCATCAGGGTCACTGTGCGCGGTGACCAACGCTAGCCTCACCCTTTGCCTTTATTCCTGTTCCTGGCCCCGCCCTGGCGTGCTTTGAATTTCGGATTTATCCCGCCAGATCGATTCGCCCGAATCGCCTTCACCAGATTCGCATCGAAGCCGATGTCTTGCCCCCTGCATGCGCGCCAGCATTGACACTGTTACGGCAGGTTGATGTTAATATTCGGCGCGGCCACGCCGCACTGCGCAACAGGAGCAGCATGCATACCTTGCAGGTATGCTGATTTTTGATAAGGACTATTTCTCATGCGTTTTCAACGTTCGGGCATCGCCGCCCTTCTCGCCACGTTAACCTGCACGGCTGTTCTGGCCGCAGATGACATTTCCGGCGTCGCCCTTGGATCCTCGTTGGCTGTCGCCAAAGAAGCCATTGCAGAGGCAAACCCAAACTTCAAGCTTTCGCCATTGATGCTGCGTGACGGCAAGGAAGCCGGCGTTACAGCAGTTACAGCAGACCGACTCAAAGGAACCGGCCTCAGCAATCCGGGGGGGCCTTCTGACGAGTTTGCAGCGCTTCAGAATGATGCTGGGAAAGTGTGGTTCATTGCGCGTGTTCAACGCTTCGAAGACGGGTCGCGCATCAAGACAGAGGCACTTAAAGCTGCCTTGACTGAAAAGTTCGGTAAACCGTCGAACATTACCCAGATGATGTCGCTCGGCCTTGTCTGGCAGTACGACCGCGACGGGAAACAGTACTTTGGCCCCAGCTCAGAGGGTCCATGCAAGGGCGTGCGCAGCGCCAGCAGCAACATTCCCGGTGTGTCGTTTCCGGCGCCGCAATCGTTTAGCCCAACCTGCGGGAAAATCATCCAGGTTGGCGCTTCGGAACAACCAGACGAAATGGTGCCTCACTACACAGTGTCCATCATCGACGTCAAATCGATGTTTGACGAGCTGGCTGCGCGTGATGCTAACGCCGAAGCCGATCGAAACAAGAAACTGTCTGATGAGCAAGCGAAGAACGTAAAACCGAAAATCTGACAGGAAGGAAAAGGCCGTTGGTAAAACAACGGCCTTTGATCTTCAGGTCAAGGCTTGGCTTCATCACCACCGTGCATAACGACCTATCCTGCCTGCCAAACGCATCTGCCTAATGAGTCTTGCAATAGTAATGCAAATAGGGGTAGATCGCTTCAACGCGTTAATTCATCACACGTCTCGAAGTCAGGCCAAATTATGCCGTTAAGCTTTCATAAAATGCACGCCAATGGTGATGATTTCGTCATCGTAGACTCGCGAAATTCACTCAGTCCGGTTACCAGCAATATGGCTCGGCGAATGGGCGATCGGAACCGAGGAGTCGGTTTCAATCAACTTGCGGTGATGCTCGATTGCGATGACGCAGATGCGCGTTTGAAATTCTGGAATGCGGATGGCTCACCGCTGGACGTTTGTGGCAGCGCAACGCGCGGTGCCGCGGATATGTTGATGCGTAGCGCCCAAAAGACTTCAGTAATACTGCGAACCAAGCGTGGCTTGCTAACGTGCAAGCGAACCTCAACCGGCGGCGTTTCTGTAGACATGGGAAAGCCGCTTTTGGGCTGGTCAGATGTTCCTCTGGCTATGGAAATGGATACTTTGCTGTTGCCACTGCCGGGGAGCCCAACAGCCTGTGGCATGGGTAATCCGCACTGCACCTATTTTGTCGATGATCTGACAGCCGTTGAGGTTGCGTCGATTGGGCCGACAATTGAAACCACGTCCTTGTTTGCGCTCAGGACGAACGTGCATTTCGTGCAGGTCATTGACCGAAAGCACATCCGGTTGCGAATTTGGGAGCGCGGGGGTGGTATACCGCTGGGTTCAGGCTCCTGCGCTTGTGGCGCCGCGGTGAACGGCATTCGTCGTGGCTTGTTAGACAATTGCGTTGAAGTTGAATGTGACGGTGGAGCCGTGACGGTTCAATGGGACGGCGTGGGATCAGTCTTTCTCTGCGGGCCGGTAGAGACGACTTTTTCCGGAACAATCGCGGATGCTTTGTTAAAAGCCTGATTTTCAGGCAGGCCGCTCGATTCATGCCGCGTTCTACGAGTTCGAATTTTTCACTGGCATGAGGTTATCTGCACCACCAATGACGGCCAATCCTCAAGGAATTGGGGATCGGCTACCGGCGGCCATACAACTGCTGTCACACCTATGCGACAATATGCTCAATGTCTGGCCTCAACCCCGCATTTATCGCCCAACAGCTCGGGCATAGCGTGCAGATGCTCTTATCGACGTATGCACGCTGGATAAACTCGTCCAATGACTGGCAGGCGCTGGAAAAGCTCCAGATTGGTCCGAAATTGGTCCGCAGCTGCGAAGACGTCACATAAGCTATTGATAGGTAAGCCCTTTGATCTCCACCGCTAACATCACCATGCAGTCCTGCATGGGTGTTAGCGGGTGCCAATGCGTTGATTTCATTGGGCGAAATCCCCCATCAGCACCCACCCAAGCGCACCCATTGGTATCAAAATTGGTATCAGCATCACCCCTCCTCTGGCGTTCTTGCGCAGCCCTGCAACTGCCCACGTCGGCACCCCGTCATCTGGCGCGTGGCAAGGCACCTGAACCGGCACTTCGACGCGCACGAGGCGGGCCTCCGGTTGAGCCTGCGCAACACAGCCGCCCAGAGCCAGCAAGATCAGCAGTCCGCACCTACGAATAGCGCCAGTAAATACGGGGCTGCGGTTCGGACAAGGCCATTCCCGCCCCCACAAGAAGTGTCGTAGACCAGCGGGCTATAGACCAAGCTCCTTCGTGCGAATTTGGTTGCCAGCCCGCAAGAGAAAAATAGCGGCCCTTACTATTACCACAGTGCATCTCTTATAAAAAATAGAAGCTCATAAAAAATATCGTCACCCTTAAATCTATCGAGAAACACAGGCGATTACGCTCGCCACACTATCCCCATTAAAGCAGAAATTAAAATTTCTCCCTTTTAGCGAACAAGAAATAAATTGTAACAAAGGCCTCTTGAAATACTCTAAACACCAAGAAACCAACATTTATTGACGAAGAATGAGAAGCCTTGCCTTCTATAGCTGGATGGAAACCCAGTTCATTAAAACCCCACCCAATGGTAACGTATGCTTTCGCATTGCTCAGAACAAGAAGTAGCACGAGCAAACTTGTTGGTTGAATAAAGGATTAACGAATGACTATCGAGCGAGAGATTTTCTCGGCCCTTATCGCGCAGAACGCATTACAAGGTGAAAAGCCAAGCGTACAAAGCTACGCCCAGCTAGCCGTCGACAAGGGGTTTAGAGCGCTTTCGTCAAAGCAACAGGCAGTGGTAAGCCCCTTCCTGCAAAAAAAATGCGAGGGAACGAAAAAACCAAATGAAAAACATAACAACTGCCAAAATACTATAGGCGGTCGTGAATTGGTTACAGCCCTTGAGAGGTCAGAGCTTTATAAAGGATGGCGCTGCGGGAGCTGCCGAGGCGCATCTGAATAATAATACAGCGACCTCAAGAGAGTAGTAACCTAAAAACCTATAAGAACAACCAGGAAAACCACTATTACTCTCGCCACTCCTGAGCGATATTGCAGCAGGCCACCACAGGCCTGCTCGCAGTTCTTTTCGATAGCCCCATCAAATCGCCGCCCACTCGTCACGCACTTGAGCGCTTCGGAAAAATTCTGTACGACGCTGCCAAATCCTTCTGCGTGTCTAATTTTTAAAGGAAAAAATAGTGCCTATATATCAAATAGCACTGCTGGTCGTTTTCGGTATTGCCACACTCTGGTGAGGTTACCGATTGGATAAGAGGAACCGTCAAAAAGAGCTGGCCGCAAAAAGACAAAGCGAAACCCGAGCTTCCTAGGGTCGCTGGCAAACTCCCTGATATACGTCTGCGCCGCCCTCAAGGCTGCTTTGTCGACGATGAGGTCTCTGCGTAAATCGAGAACAGCTTGTCCAGTTTCTCGACTGAGTTCGATGGTTCCTGTATCACCCACGCTGCCCTGCCACCTGGGGTGCAATGCCGCCGCAGGGTTAGCGCTTAGTGCAGCGTGCGTGCAGGTCCGCCAAGCGACCGCAGCTGATACTCAGTGACAGCCTGGTAGAGTGATTCGGCCTCCAGGCGCAGGCGTTCGATTTCTGCCGCTGGTTCGCCGGCGTCCTGGGCTGCTTGGTAGCGTCGCTGCGCATCGATAGCTTGCTGAATCAGTGGCTCGCCCGCCTCGATAACTCCCGTCAGGGTCTTCTTCACGCTCGCCGCTCCAGTAATTTAATCAAGCAGCATAGGCCAATAGCGATTCAGGCCTTGCTGTGGGGCGGCCAGATCAGTGACGATCACCAATGTCTGCTTCCGGCCAGAAGCAGCCCTTCACAACATGCAGCTATAACTCTGATGTAGCTTGGATTCCATTCCAGGCTAAGAGCATGGCAAGATGGTAAGGGCCCTAGGAAAGCGGTCTGGTAGGTCACTGCTGTTCTTAAGCTCCCATTCCTCTGAGGGAATTAGCTCCTCTGGCACAGGATGCAAGGCATTGGGGTTATGGAACATTTTTATGCCTTCGGCTCAGGTTTCCTCGCAGTTATCGTCAACCTCATAGGCAAACAGTTTTGGCAGCGATGCATTCGGATTGTGATCATGCATGGCGCTTCTGTGGATCAATTCAATGTTGCTATCACCGAAGCCAGCCTGCGGGGGCTTTGATTTCGATCGCGCTACCTCGACATCAAGCACTTAGCCCCTGAAGACGCTTGGGTTTATTGAATCCGACGCTGTTGCCATTTCGATTTCGGCATCAGAAGATGGAGGTGGAATTTTCGCAGCGACTGGATGTTGACCACGGTACGTTTACAGGAGGTAAACAATATGAGTTCGGCTCGGCATGACTACCAGCAATTCCTAACTTGGCTTCATCTTCCAGAACGCGGTGCTACCGAAGACACTCGACGGTTTGCAAATCTGGTCGACCAAGATTTCGACACCGTAGCCGCACACTCGCGTGCTATGAGCCGCCGATCGGTGCTATTGGCTGCCAAAGCTAAAGAATCTCTGCTCCAGACCGACTTCACACCTCCCGCAGTTGCGGGAGCGGTTACTGTTGGTGAGTGGGCATGGAGCGCACTGCATAGTCTTACCGTCGGCCCTTTTCGTGGCTTCCGAGTGGCTGAGACGTTCAATTTTCCTCAGCGAATTACCATGTTCTATGGCCCTAATGGCAGCGGCAAAACGAGCCTCTGCGAAGCGTTAGAGCTGGCACTCTTGGGGGCCGTAGATGAGGCGTCGGCTAAGCGAATCCCTGCTCAACGCTATTTCGCGAACCTTCACGAAAATAGGTATGAAGCCCCCACCCTCGCTGCACGAGGCGCGGAAGGTCAGGTCTCGGCAGTGCAAGCGGACTCAGAGGCCTATCGATTCTGCTTCGTTGAGAAAAACCGCATAGATAACTTTTCGCGAATCGCATCTAAGAGCGCAGGTGAAAAGAAGGATCTGATAGCGGCTCTGTTTGGTATGGAGCAGTTCCATGACTTCGTCACTAACTTCAACGAGTCGATGGACCAGCAGCTCAATCTAGTTGCGATCCAACAGCAAGAGCTCGAAACGCAGCGTGCAGCGCTGCAGCGCGATCAAGCAACAATAAATGGCGAGCTCCAGGCAGTTCAGACAATCGCGCAAGAGGAGACTGCCTATGCTGGAGCGTATGCTGCCGGCCTCTCGTA
The DNA here is from genome assembly GCF_018417635.1 of Pseudomonas sp. SORT22. Taxonomy (NCBI): domain Bacteria; kingdom Pseudomonadati; phylum Pseudomonadota; class Gammaproteobacteria; order Pseudomonadales; family Pseudomonadaceae; genus Pseudomonas; species Pseudomonas sp. SORT22. Next base: position 2,982,662 of record NZ_CP071007.1, on the reverse strand, counting down.
CCAGCAGCTTCTTGAACTCATCGGCAGCGAAGTCGCTCCAGGTCGTCTGCATTACCTCAATGCGCAACTGGATGGGCCAACGCCAGGTCTCTATGGCGTCAGCAGCGAGGCGTTGGTTGCGGCATATCAGGCTGCGGATCGTGAGCAGGAGCTGCTCGAGGATGTGGACAAAAGGCTAACTGCCAAGACTGGTGAGACCTCCTTCCAAAATCTGTACAACGCGGTTCTTGGCTTACAAGCCTTGTCGCCCGATAGCTGCCCCGCTTGCGGGACGCCAATCAATGGTGATTATCACGTTGTACGTGACCCATACGTGCAGGCGCGTGACGGTCTGGCTCAGCTTCAAGAGCTCGCTAACCTGCAGGCTGAAAAAAACGCAGTACGAGGCGAATGGGAACGTGCGTCCCGAGGCTTGGAGGGGCTGTTAACTGCCTTCGGTCAGCGCGTTAGCGCTCAGCCTGATCATGCCGATGACAGGGTGCGATACCTCGCATCTCCGGGTGCTGACCACCGTGCTGCCTGGTGGAAAGCGAGCTATGTAAAACAAGGCGATGCGCCTTCGATGGCGCAAAGGATCGTCGACTTAGCAGTCGAATGCGAAAGGATTGATACCCAGACAAACCAGGCACTGGCAGATCGCGCGGCACTGGCACAAGAGCGCACTCGGCTTGTTCAGGCAGCGCAAGATGTAGCTGGTTTTCAAACACGTCGCGCTGAGGTAGCTCGGCAAGTCGGCATTGCTAGACAGACAATTGCCAACTTTGACCAAGCGAATGCAGCGCTCATCGATGCTGTACAGCAAGAGGCAGTGCAGCTCGCACTCAGTCGACGCATTAAAGCGGCCTATGACGAATTCTTGAGGTTGCTCAGGCAGTTCAGATCAGAGCTGCCCGGTACGCTCATAGCTGGGCTTAACACTGTCGCTCTGGAGATCTATAACGAGTTCAACAGACGCGATCATGACGGCGACAAGCTAGCGGCACTTTATCTGCCGACCAACGAAGAAGAGCGTATCGGGCTGGCGTTTCGCGCTACCCCAGATACCAGGGTAGATGCGTTGCACGTCCTCAGCGAGGGACATGTTCGTTGCCTGGGCGTTGCAATCCTTCTTGCAAAGGCACTGCATATTCAGGCTCCGACGATCATCTTTGACGATGCGATCAACGCGATTGACACCGAGCACCGTGAAGGCATCAGAGAGGCGATCTTCCAGAGTGAACGCTTCGCAGCAACTCAAATTATCGTCACGTGCCATAGCAGCGAATTCATCAAGGATCTGCAGAACCATGTCGAGAAAGGCCAATGGACGGCCTACTACTTCATGCCTCATATCGGGGATCACCGGCCGCGGGTAAAAGGTAACGAGATCACCTTCAACTACTTGGAGCAGGCCCGTGCCGCCTTGGACATTGGTGACTGGCGCAACGCACTGGGCGCATCCAGGCAGGCCCTGGAGATGCTTACGGACAAGATTTGGAAGTGGCTCGGCAAGAACGACCTCGGAGTAATAACCCTGCCGTTAGCTGGCCGCGGGGCGGAGCCGAATCTGAGAAATCTCTGCGAGTCTTTGAAAAGACGGCTCGATGACTCGAGAACATTTGTGCACCAGGACAAGCCCGCCGTCGTTCAGGGGCTTGGTGACGTCATAGGTGTTCCGGTGCAATCGAACGTATGGACGTATCTAAACAAAGGCGTCCATGAAGAGGCTGACAGAGATGACTACGATCCGAACCTCGTCCGCACCATTGTGGAGAACCTTGAAAGGATGAATCAGCTTCGGCTTGGCTCAATGCCTGTTGCTATCGCTGGAGCCGCCCAAGCGGCAGTTACGCAAGCGGTCGCTGACCTGGCTAATCCGCTATAACTGTTTTCTGTCATCGGTAACCCGGCGACACATACAGAGGAATAGCCAGGCTCTTCCAGTGCTGTCGGCGACCTCGGGGAGTTGCATATGGAGTGCTTCAGAGTTGACGAAAGTGGCTATACCGGATTTGACTTGCTAAATCTCGAGCAGAGGTTTCAAGGGGCCGCAGCCATTGCCATTGATGATGATCAGGCCAGACGCTTGATCCAAGAGCACTTTCCTAAGCTACAAGCGGAAGAGCTCAAGTACCGGGCTCTGTCACGCCGGCCAGCCAATCACCCACGGCTTCTGGCGTTAATGCGCGATGTCCTGACCCATCACAAGTGCGTTACCTACGTCTGTGATAAGCGCTTTCTGCTGCTGCTGATGTTTCTGGATTACGCAGTTGAACCCTACTACTACGAGCGCGGATGCGACTTTTATAAGGATGGGCAGAACTACGCGCTCGGGTCGCTGCTTTATGTGGCGGGCCCCACTCTTCTCGGAGAGGCAGCCTTTGAGCAGTTGCTCGTTTGTTTCCAGCGCGCAGTAAAGGAAAAAAGCCCTGCAGCACTTACCGACCTCGCGGCTGCTGCTCGCGCCACACGCTGGCAGGAACTACCGGAAGCTTTGGGGCCTTTGGCGCAGTATGCCGCGCCGGAATGCCTTCAAGCGATCGCGACATCAGGTGTCACCACTGACGCCGCTTTTGTGGTGTTGCAATCGCTGATAAGCCGGATGGAAGTCATGGCTGATGGCCCCTACTTGGTTGAGCATGATCAGTCCAAGAACCTGCTCACTTACCATGACTTGCTGCTGCGCTTTATTAATCACAAGGACGAGGTCACATTTCGCCAATCGGAGATCGCGAGCCTCACCTTTCCACTCAAGCTCCAGTCAGTGACACAAGTCGACTCGAGGACCAGTCCTGCAGTACAGCTGGCGGACGTTATGATTGGTGCTGCCATTGAGGCGACTAACACGCTTACGGGACAGCGCGCCGGAGGGTTGAATCCTCATGATGTTATGTCCCTCTATGCGGATCATCAGATAATCCACATGCTGCCTTCGACTGACTTCGAAGGGCAGAAACGTTTCCGCCAGGATACGCAGGCCAATGAGGTCATAGATTATTTCGGCAAAATTTTCAATGAGCCCTAGGTGATATTCCGCTTCGGGTGGAAAGCTGTCTTCATCAGGCGGCTGCTTCAGGCCGATAACTGTGTGCCGTGGAGGTCAGCTATGGGTCGAAAGCAGTCTCTTTACGGCTTATTCCCGATGCCTCGTGCGTAGGCCTGGCACGCTCGCAGGGCAATCAATCCTTGGTCACCGGCATCGGTGATGGTGACAATTCGTTGAGCAGTTGCTGGGTCAAGTTCGGCTCGCGGGGCTCCATAAACCATGCCGCCGGCGCCGTTGGTGGCTGACACCCCACAGCCACTACCCTGGGCTGGGGCGGCGAGTAGGACTGACAGCCGGAGATCAGAAGAAGCGAGGCGATCACGTAGGCGAGCCTGGGTTGCTTGAGCATTGGTCAGTTCCTGGTGGTGGGTTTTGTCGATGGCTTGCAGTTGATCTTCTAGGGCGCGCCGCCGGGACTGCTCTGCGCCCTGCCAGTTGATCAGCGCCAAAGCGGCCGCCTCTCGCTCCCGCTGGAAGGTATTGGCTTGCTTCTCGCTCTTGGCCTGCCATTCGGCATCCATGGTCGAGCGGCCGTGCTCGTAGGTACCCCAGAACGCCCAGAGCACCAGCGCCAGCGATGCCGCTGCACCGATCGTGCGCCAGCTGATCACGCCAGCACCTTCAGCGCGCGGTCATACAGGGCCTTTCGCTCAGCGGCACCGTGCGGCACCCGGCCAGGCTTGCCAGTGTTGATCACGCTGCCAATGTCCTGGAAGCGGCCGGCGTCGGCCAGCTCATTCAGGCCGTGGGTCGACCACCACCAGGCGGCGGACATGGCGGCGTGCTCGAGCTGCTCGAGCAGCTCGGGGCTGTCCTCCAGCGGCAGGGCCAGGCCGGCGCCGGCGGCGGCATAGTTCGACCGGCCGGTGAGTTGGATCAGCCCGCGCCCACGGTACCGCCAGCCGTCCCCCGGGCGAGTGTTGCCCATGCGCCCGCTGTACACGATGTTGGCGATCTTCTCCGGCTGCCGCGCACAGACAGCCGCCGACTCTGCAGTGAACCGGCTGGGCCAGGTACGCACCAAAGCCTCGGCGCTGTAGTTCAGGTTCTCCACCATGGTGCGCAGTTGGCCCGACTCATGCCCGACCTGGGCCAGGAACGCAGCCACTCGCACGCGGCTGTCGATCTTGTAGCGCGCCTTGGCCCGGTTCAGCGCAGGCAAAAAAATGCCCGCGACTGGGCGGGCGTTCGGGAAAATCTGCAGTAACTGCTGCATTGTAATTGGCATGGGCTTCAAACCTCGAATAGTAGGAAAGAAAAAGCCCCGACAGTGCGGGGCTTTATTGGGTGTGTTCCGCCTCTTGTGGCAGCGGCGCGGTAGCATCCTCGGGGCTTGGCGGCCAGTCGATTGACAAGGGGTAATCGGGTTGCTGGTCCAGGCGATTCAGAGCTATGCGGTAGCGCTTCCAGGCCAGCAGCGCTTCCTGCTCCTGCGCTGACGCCTCGCCGAGGTCGACCGCATCCTGCAGGGGCGCGATGCGCGTCGAGGCATAAGCCAACTTCTCTTCGCGCAAGGCCAGCCCTTCGGCGCGGATGCTCTCGTTCTGCGCCACGGTATCCAGTACCCAGGCGGCGCCGTCCCAGTAATAGAACTCGCCCGGGTACTCCTGGCGGGTCAGTTCGGGGGGTAGCTCGCCAAGGGCGGTGTGCTCCGTGGCATTGCCGGTGGCCACCTCGTAGACGGTACCTCGGTTGTCCTCAACCAGGGCCCAGGCATTGCAGGCCAGATCTCGAACCACGGCATGGCCGGGCACGGACTCGGGCGGCGTATCGAGGTAGGCATACGCCGGAATCAACCAGTGCTCGGCATCGAGCGGGTCCGGGTCTGCCACACCCTGGCCGATGTACTGCAGGGTTTCAGGGTGTGCGTTGTAAATGATTGGAGCGTCCATTAGAGGCCTCTTCAGTATTTGATACAGGCAAGCAGTGCGATGTTGCGCGGACGCGCTTCGCTGCCGCCATCTGCATGAATCGTTACGCCGTGAACGTGGTCGCCTACAGCGGCCGCAGTACCAACCACGGGGTGCGCGTGGTTACCACCAGAAGAAGTGAAGTTCCTCCATGCCGTAACCCCAGCGGTGTTGCCCGCCAGCGATGCAGCGGATTCTCCCGGGGCGATGCTACCGAAGCCCCCCACCCCCACCAGATCAGCGGCGTTTGCAACGGCCGTGGCGGTACCGCTTACAGAGTGGGCATGCCCACCCGCAGCGGAAACCGTTCCGCCGTGCACGTGGTTCGCGTTCTGACCCGCTTGAACAGAGCCAAGCGCTCGCCCAGGGTCAACGCCGCGCCCTTCATCAAAGCAACGGATAAATTCCCCGCGCAGGTCCGGCACGTTGAAGGTGCTGTAACCATCGCCGGCACCGCCAAACGTCCCGATAGCCGCGAATAACGCCGCGTAAGTGGTTCGACTGATCACCGCGCCGTTCGCTTTGAGGAATCCGGGCGGTGGGTTGGCACCAGGGAAGTACACAATGGTTCCAGGCGGGGTGTTGTTGTCGAGCCGCGTCCAGGCGTTCCACTGCTCCCCGTAACAGCTACGGGCATAGACGGCATTGCCCTGGTTGTACTGGATGGCCAATTGAGAGCGGTTCGCTCCCGGGGCCAGGTACCCGTAAAACGTCGTGGTGATATGCCAGTAGTACCTGTTATCCGGCGTGTTGGCGTGCTGGGTCAAAATGACTTGGTTCACGGCCAGGTTGGGGTCTTGATCAACCGGCCCCTGATTCATGCCACTGGCTGCCGTGAGTGCTGCGGCCAGGCCTGAGATGTCCGCCATGGCATGGCTGTGCGACGCTGCTGCAGCGCCCAGGGTGCCCCGCGCTGTTGCAGTATCAGCGGCGCCGAGAAGCCCGCGCATCAGAGCCGACAGCGGCGCCATAGCGAACTGATCAACACCGGTGCTGAAAATGATCTGATTTGCTGCAGTGCTCAGCGCTGCCAGAGCCGACAGGGTGTTATCCATCGGCTGCTTACTTGCCAGCGCATTGGTCATTGTCGTGGCAAAGTTTGGATCATTGCCCAACGCTGTAGCCAACTCGACCAACGTGTCGAGCGCACCCGGCGCGGCGCCGATCACGCCATTGATCAAGCTCTTAACCCAGGCGGTGTTAGCAATCTGAGTGTCATTCGCCGCCACTGCAGCGGTCGGCGCTTTCGGCGCACCGGTAAAGTTCGGGCTGTCGATCGGTGCCTTGCTGGCCAGCGCGGCATTGATCGCCTCCAGGTCAGCGATAGTCAGTGCCCGCGACCACTTCATTGACTCGGGGCCGCCCGGGGGCTTGGCGAACTCGCCAAACCAGACCCGGTGCCCGTATTCAAAAACAATAAAGTTCGTCATGTCGGCACGCGGCGTGCTGGCAATAACCCCCAGCAGCACCGAGCCCGTTCCAGGCGGCGCGTTGGGCGTCGGCGCCGACGTTGCCGCACCGTTTGCCTGGTAGAAACCACCCGGCACAATTGCCTTGAAGTCAGGAAGTGCCGGCGCTTTCGTGGCATCCAAGCCCACTTGGCCAATTTTCAAGGCATCGGTAATGCCCATGCCGGCGAGCGTGTCCGGGCTCGATGCGCTCACTACGCGGCCGTCAGCGGCTACCTTGACTTTGGTGTACTCACCTGCAGCTACGCCGGTGCGCCCCAGGGCCTGGGCGAAGTTCAGCGGAGTGCTGCCCAACGTCGGCGGCACCAGGTTGGTCAGCTGCCAGGTAGTGCCGCCGTTGGCCGTGCCACTCTGCACAGGCACCAGGTGGCCCGGGATACATTCAACGCTTTCGTTGGCGTCCTGAGCCCGCACCCAGGCCCCGGCAGCGGCGGTATAGATCCAGTTCTGTGCGGCGTTGGCTTGGTTCTTCACCAACACCCGGTCGCCGGCCAGCACGCTCACGCCATCAATGTTCTGCAGGCCGCTCAGGGCGATAGGCCCCGTGGTCGCGCAGCGCACCGAACGCTTGGCATCGGTCGCGGTGATGGTCTGAATCGCCTTGAGCAGCTGGCTCAAGTCGCCTTCGGTCGGCGTCATGCCGGCCGAGAGGATCACGTTCAGGATTTCTTCCGTAACAGCGTTGCCCCAATGCGCCGGGATCAGCGAACCGATCTGGCCGAGGGTTGGGTTTTCGTCCACAAACTTGCCGTCCACCAGGCCAACGCCGGGCGTACTCTTGGGGTAGTCCATCAGGGTTTATCCGTATTGAATGAATTCGAGGGTGTGCGCCGGCGCCGAACGCCTGATCACACATTCCAGGGCGCCGCTTGGGTTCATCCCGAAGCGTTGCCCCCAGTAGCTCGCGCCAAAGCGGCGCCCGAGGCGCAGGCGCGGCCCGGTTTCTAGGGTCCACATAAACTGGGCGGTCCACGTCCCGAAGTGCGCGGCGCCAAAGCGCGACCGGCCAAAGCGTGGCGCGCGGTGCTCGACCACCCGGGCCTGCGTGTAACCCAGGCTGAAAGCCAGCTCGACAAAGTACGCCGGCGTCTGCCCGCCGACCTCGACCAGCCGGCGACGCACCGCCAGTTGCCGGTCATCGAAGGTCGGCGACTCGCCCAGGCACGGGTCGGGCAGTTTCATGACCCGTTCCCAGTCCGGTACCAGCTCGCGCACGGTGTCCGGCTCGCTCTCGGTCAGCAGGTCCGCCACCCGCAAATCCTCGCGGGCCAGCTCCTGGGCGGCGGCAGCCAACAGCGCGTCAACCTGCGGGTTAAGCTCACGGTCCCAGGCCGGGCCCGGGGGCAGTAGCGCGCGCAATTGCCCGTGGTAGTCCTCTGCCGTCCTTACAGCCACAGCACACCCCCATAGGTCAGCAGCTCATGGGCGGCGGCCGATACGTTGCCCACCGGCGCAGTCAGGGTGTGGTCACGCTCGCCGGCGGCGCCGCTGATTGCCTCGCCGATATGCGTGGCCAGCAGCTCGGCGCCCAACTCCGACTCGCGGTTGTGCAGATCGATCAACGCCGCCTCGACCGCCCGCCGCACCGCGCTGCTGTCGGGGGTAACCTTGAGGTGGTACTGAACCGGCTTTTCTGCCGGCGGCAGCACGTACACCTCAGCCGTTACCGGCCGTTCTTTCTCGATGTAGGCCTTCACCTTCGCGCAGGCCTCGGCGTTGGGGATAATGTCGATATCGCCGTCACGCACAAAGAAAACCCCCACCGTGCCGGGGCCCATCCAGCGGCGCACCACCCAGGCCCGCGTCACCCCGGCCACCTCAAGCGCCCAAGTGACGTAATCGTCCTTACTGCCGCCGTGCGGGATCACCTGATAAGAGCGGATCACCCGGCCGCGCAGCGTCTCGATACTCTCCTGTTCGGTACCGCCCTGCAGGCCGGGTTCCTCAACGGTGAAAACCTCATTGAGCCCGAGCACCGGGCTGATAAGCCGCAGCGTAGTACCGGCCGGGGTGTTGCCCAGCAGGCCGGCTTCCAGGGCTTCCAGCTTGGCCACGCCCTGGGCTGCGCTCAGCTTGACCGTGGCCACCACCCGAAAGCGTGCCCCGTCATCACGCTGCAGCAGCGTGCCGGCATCGAGCAGCGCCGAGACGGCACCGGTAAAGGTCGCGGTACCGCTGGCCGCTACTGCCGCCAGGCGGTCACGCTTAAGCCGCGCGCGGGCCATGCGGCGCAGCGTGTCTTCATCGGCAGTGTCGGGCAGGATCTGCGCGGCGATGTACTCTTGATGCCCATAGCGGGCAAAGGAGGCGCCGCCCAGCACCCGGGCCAGCACCTCCGCGTCAGACCGTAGCAGCGCGCTGGAGCCCGCCAAGTCGGCCTGCGCCCGAGCGATCAGCCCGGGTAACGTCGGGGTTTCAAACGGCATTGATCACCTGCCAGAGATTGTCGAGTTTCAGGTCTATGGCGGTGCCGTCCTTCATCGACAGCACCACCAACATGTTCAGCCGGTCCACCCCGCGCGTGGTCGTTACGCTAACGCTGGTTACCCGCCCGTCCTCCAGCATCCAGGCCAGCGCCTCCCGGGCGAAGGCCACCGCGTCGCGCTCGGTGTCAGCGGTCAGCGTGCGCCGGCGCAGTTGCCACAGGCGCGACCCAATGCGGTCATTGGCCAGGGTGGGGAAGCTGTCGCCCCACCAGCCATACCGCTCGCTGTCGTCCAAGCGGTCGTCAGCCTCGGCGCGGCGCCAGGTCAAAAGGCTGATCACCGCCGCCCGGCGCCAGGCGCTTTCGCACGCGTCGTCATTGAGCAATGCCATGTCAGCCCTCCGGTACCGGCTTTTTGTCCGAGCCTTCGTGAACGTGCAGGGACGTGCTCACGCCGGCGGCGATCTGGTCGCCGGCCGATTCGATGCGCCCCGTGGTGCGAATAACCGGCGTGTCGAACTCAACCGCCGTTTCCGCCTTGACCTTGAGGGTCAGCGTGCTGACCTCGATCACGCGGTCACGCTTGAAGTGCAGGTAGTCGCCTTCGTCGGTGTACAACGCCACCTCGCCGCTTTTGAGCCCCTGCAGACGAAAGCGCCGGTCGGACACACAAATCACTACCCCAAGCGAGCGGTCACCGTTCAGAAAGGCCGCCAGGGCCTCCGCGCCGGGTTGGGGATTTGAGGTCAGGCCGTAGGGCTCGAAGTGCTCCATGCCGTCTTTCACTTCATCAGCAGTCAGCCGCATTTGCAGGCCCTGCATCTTGCTGCCGGCGTTCACCAGCGACAGCACGCCCCGGGCCAGGAAGTTTTTGAATCCACTCATGTGCCAGGCTTCCAGTCAGCGGGAATCAGGTATTCGAAGTTGTCCGCCTTGCCGCCCTTCTTCAGCTTGCGGGCTTTGTGCGGGTCTTTCGGTTCGGGGTCGAAGGCATCCGGCGGGCCTACGGTGATGTTGGCCACCGTGCCGTTCTCGTCCAGGCTGTATTCGATTTCGCTGATCAGCATGTCGCGGTCGATGCCGATCAGGCCATCGACCACCCGCACGACCATGTTGGGCAGCCATAGCGCGCCGTTGGACTGCCGCCACCCCTGCACTTTGTATTGCAGGGTCAGCGCCTTGCCCATGCGGTTACCGCGCTCCCAGTTGGCCCGCGCCTCGGCGAGCGTCGGCGTCATCTGGCCGCTTTCGTGGATCAGCAGCACCCGCTTGCGCGTGGCGCGCGGATCAGTGACCGACGCCCGCACCTCCGAGGCCTTTACGCCGAATTCCTCATCGGTGCCCGAGCGCTGGCCGGTCACCCGGTATTCAGAAAACACCCCGGAAAAGTCCAGGGCGGCCGAGCCGGTCAGGATGTTTTGCCCCAGCTCCAGGCGGTCAACCGCGCGGCCGGCGCTCCCCGGCCGGATGATCACCAATCGGCCGCGGGCATCGTCGGTCGAGAGCAGCCGGGAAAGCGTCAACAGGCGGTCGATCGACTCGAACACCGTTTCTCCCGGTTCGATGCTGTGATCGGCCAACTTCGTGGTTTCGGCCGCCTGGCTCAGCACCTGCACCCCGTAGGGTTCGGCCAGGGCTTGGACGATCTTTTGCACGCTCTGCCCGCGCCACTGCCCGGGTTTGTTGATCGCCGAGCAGTCGACCAGATCAGACGTCATCGAGCGGCCGGCAACGGCCCGATTGACCGACTTGCTGTCGTAGCTAACCGGTGTGCTGTAAATCCAGCCCGACAGCACCAGGTCATCACCAATGCGCACTTGGCAGTAATCACCCTGGCGCACAGGTATTTCGGTGTCCTGGCCGGGCCACCGCCAGGTAACGTCGAGCTTGAAGTCTCGGCTCTGCCGCTCGATCCCGGCGCTGATGCTGACTTTCGTCCAGCCGCGATAATCCAGGCCGTTCACGCTCAGCGTGACAGCGTTCAGGTTGTCCATGGGTTTAATCCTGGGCGACGGTCAACACTCCCGGCGGCAGGAAGCCCGGGTGGATGGCCTTGTTACGCGTAACGATTTCGCCGGCGCGCGTGGCGTCGCCGAAACACTGATAAGCCAGCACCAACGCCGGCAAACTTTCCTGCGTCGTCACCTCGGTCAGGCGAACGCCCGAACGGGCCACCTCGGTCAGGTGCCCGGTAACGTGCTTGCGCACGGCCTCCAGCACCTCAAAGTGATCATGCGATGCGGTCTGCGCCGCCTCCCACAGCGCGGCACCGATGGCGTCACGAATCAGCACCACCTCATCGGCCGCCGGCACCTCCGGGCGCTGGATCGGCGCCGCCACCTGCTGGGCCAGGGACGGGCTACCCGGCAGCGGCGCCGGCGCAGCGATCACCGGCATAACCGCCGCCGTGCGCGCGGCCAGCACAAGCAAGGCATCGCGCACCAGCTCGCGGGCCGCCTTGACGACTGCGACCGTAGCCGCGCCGCCGGCGGTGTTGCTGATCGATTTGTCGGTAGCAGCCTCGGCGGCCAGCGCCCTGGCCGTTTCGACTTGGCCGGTGATATCCCGGGTCGCCGTCACGAAAGTGGTAAAGACCGGCTCAACCTCAGCCAGGCCGGCGACCGTGCGGGCAAACTCCGGGTCGGCCTCGAGGTCGGCCGCCGCGTTGCCGCCGCCCCCTCCACTGCTGCCGTTACCACCGCCGCCGCTCGATCCGCCACCGCCGCTACCCGTGCCGCCACTGCCGCCACTGCCGCCGGCACCAGAGCCAGAACCGCCACTGCCGGTACCACCCGACGAACCGCCGGCACCGCCCGAGCCGCCCGACGACGGCGCCCAGCGGTAGCCCGAGGAACGCGAATGGCCGCCGATATCCGCAAACTGCGCCCGGATCATCGCGGCGAAGTTGCCCGGGGCGTTGATCAGCATGTCAGCCAGCGCCTCGACGGAACCGACCAGGGCGACCAACTGGCCGAATTCCTGATAGATCGCCATCTGTATGCCGGAAATGCCGTTTTGCAGGGCGACCACCGCCAGGCGCGCCCGATTCACCACCGACATGGCTGCCTTGTATCGGCTGATCGCCGACTCAAGCAGGCTTTCCGATGATTCCTCAAGCTGCCGTGCAGTGTTCGGCACACCGGCCGGAAAACCCTTCTCCCCGGCTTCGATGAACACCAGGTCAAAGCGCGCCATGCCGCCTTCGCGCCGCTCGTGGGTGACCTCGCAATCTCCCGCCGTTACGTTCATGCGCCCGAACCAGGGATGCACCAGCTCCCCCGGGCCGGGCTCATCCAGCGCTTTCAGCAGGTCGTCACGCTTCACCAGGTAGTCATCACCAATGACAAAGGCGGTTAGCTTGGTCGTCCGCGTGCGCCGGCCCATATCCTCAACCAGCGGCTTATCCCGCTGGGGATATTCATGCAGCTGCGTGCGCCGACCAACCGGCATGGCGTCGCTGTCCACATGAAACGGCACCCCGCGAAAGGATGCCGGGTGCAGCTCATCCCGCCAGGTTCTTTCCATTGTCACCCCCTCAACGAGCGGTAGCCGACTTGCGGGGTTACCGTCAGGCCGGGTTGATTGGTTTGAGGCTGGTCCACGCGCATACCCGCCGGGGCGTTCTCAAAGCGCACCAGCATGGAACCTTCCAGATTGGTTTTCTGCGTGGCCGCCGCCTGCTGCACCAACGACCCGCGCGCGGCTGGCAAACTGGCCGCTGCCGCTAACTGCCCCGCCGATGCGCCCGAGCGTGGCGGTTGGGCTAACTGCTGGGCCGCCTGGGCGGCTTTGAGCATGTCCGCCGGGGTCACCCCCTTGGGTTGCTCAAACTGCGGCACCTTCGGCATCGCTGGCAGCGGCGCCGGTGCGGGTTGTTGCGTCAGTTCGCGGGCCTTGGTTGGCACCACCTGCAGCACCGGGCCCGGCACTTTGGGCGGAGCCACCTGCAGCACCGGGGCCGGAACCTTGGGCGCCTCAGCCTTTGGCACCTGGGCATCGGCCGGCCGCTGTTCGGCTTCCGGCAGCATGTCCTGCGGGCCCACCTTGGGCACCAGGGCAAGCCTTGGCAGCGCCGGTGCCGGCACTGCAGCAGCGGCGACCGCCGGCGGTGTTGCCGGTACCGGCGGTGCCGGCGGCCATTTGGCGGCATCTGGAAGCGCCGTAGCGGCCGCCTGCGATACCGGCAGCGGTTGCGGTACCGGTTGCGGCTTCAGCAGCGGCAGCGGTGCTGCAGGCGCCTCAGCCCCTGGCGCACGCAACAAACTGGCCACGCTGGTTGCTGCCGGCATCAACTCCGGCGCCTGCGCAATCGGCTTGACTAGTTGCCCCGGTGCCGGGTGCTTGGCTGCGTTACGGACCTTCTGTTCCTCGGCCCAGGCATTGACCTTGTCCGTCGCCGCGTTGACCACGCCGGAACCATCAGCACCATCAGACTCGAAGCCAAGGAACTTCATCATCGGTTCAATGATGGGCCGCAGCTTCTCCCATAGGCTGCGGAAAAATCCGGTGATCGGCTCCCAGTGCTTGATGATCATGCCCAGCGGCGACCAGTCAAACACCGACTTCAGGAAGTCGAAGAACGGCACCGAGAAGGCTTTGACCAGCTCCCACAGGGCGCCGAAGAACCCGCTGATCGGCTCCCAGTTGGCGATAATCTGCCCCAGCGGCGACCAGGCAAAGGCCGTTTTCATCCAGCCCCATACCGCCATCGCAGGCCCCTGAATCCGCGCCCAAATCGCCTCGAAATACGGCGCCAGGGTCGCCCAGTTGGCGATCACCAGGCCTGCAGCTACAGCGATGCCACGCACCACCAGGCCAATCGGGCTCATGCTGGCAACGCCGTTCATCACCGTCAGCGCAGCGGTTGCCGCTGCCGTGGCCAGGCGCAGCACGGTAAAGCCCGCAGCCGCGCCGATAATGCCCTTGATCAACCACGGGTTGGCCCCGGCAAGCTCCGTCACCTTGCCAATGATCGGCCCCACGGTGGCCATGAACTCGTTAAACGGCGGCAGCAGCACACTGCCAACCGTGATGCCCAGCCGGGTCACCCGGTTCTGCAGGAGCTGCATGGCGTTTTGCGTAGTCGCCGCGCGGGCCGTGTATTCCGCCTGCATCGATCCGGCGTATTCGCTTTCGTCGCCGACAGACTTAAAGTTCTTCTGCAGCGTGTTCAAGCTGGTCAGCAGCGGCGCAATGGCCCCTACCGATTCCTTGCCGAACAGGTTGGTAAGCACGGCCGCTTGCTTACTTTTCTCGACCTTGGCCAGCGTCTGCAGCACGCGGTTAATCGTGCCCTCGCTGTCGGTCTGCATGCCCTTGGAGATTTCCTTCGCATCCAGGCGCAACGACTTGTAGGCCTGGGCCTGCGATTTAGTCGCGGCAGTGCCTGCAGTGAGCGTCAGCATGAAGTTCTTGATGCCGGTGGCGGCCACGTCCTGGGCGATACCCACACCGGCCAGGGTCGAGCCCATCGCCGCCAACTGCGCAGCGCTGACCCCGGCCACCTCACCCAGCGGACCAATGGCCGTCAGGATCGCCGAGATTTGCCCGGTGCTGGCCGCGCCGGTGTTGCCCAGGTAGTTAATCTGGTCGGCCAGGGTGACGACCTCAGCCTGATTCATTTTGAACGCCGTTCGCCACTTGGCCATCATGCTGCCCGACTGTTCGGCCGTCTGGTCGAACGCGACGCCCATTTTCACCGCGTCTTCAGCAAACTGATTCAGTTCTTCCCGGGCAATGCCCGACTGGCCGCCGGCGGCGACAATCTGCGCAATGCCCTCGGCCGCCATCGGCAGGCGTTCGGACAGGCCCAACACGTCGTCGCTCATCGCCTTGAACTGCTCGGGCGAATCGAAGTTAACCACCTTCTTCACGTCCGCCATGGCGCTTTCAAAGCCCATGGCAGCCTGTACCCCCATGACAAACGGGGCCGCGATGGCCCCGCCCTGAATCGCATCCATGAAGGTGATCTTGCCAAGGCCCGAGCTGTTCAGCTGCTTGCGCAAATTGGCCGCATTCTTGCGAACCCCGCTCAGCACCGGCGATAGCTTATCGACGCCGGTAATAAGCGCTTTGAGCTGGAACTTATCCGCCATTGCCGCCCCCTACTAACGCCTGAATTCGCCAGGCGTTTTCTTCACTCTCGAACAACACGTCGAGCGGCCAGGCCGTGACCTCTCCCGGGCTGACTTTCCAGTACCAGGCCAGGTCGTAGGCCAGCTCGATCAGTCCGTCGATTGAGCTGAAGCGGGGGCCATGAAAAAACCAATGACCATCCACGCCAGGGTGTTCAGGTCGGACAGGTCCAACTGGTTAACCGAGCTGGGCGGGATGCCGGCACAGACGGCGATGTACTTCGACGCGGTTTCAACATCTGCAATGGGGTAGCCGCTTTCGCCCATGGTGTACGGCAGGAGTTTGATGGCCCGAACCTCCTGCACTGTCGGGCGGCGCAGGTTCAATTCAGTGACTTCCTCGGCGTGGGCTTGAATGGGGGCGTTCAGCTTGTGGGTTACGGTGCTCATTACTGCCAGTCTCCTGCAATGCCTTCAAACTTCAGCGCGACTTTCGCGTCATCGCCGGTCACTTTGGTTTCATCAACCAGATACGCGCCGCTCAGCACGTAGCTACTACCGTCGGCCAACTCGGCGGTAATGGTCATGTTGGTGGCGTTGGCCAATTTGGCCCGGGGGAAGTTGGGCGTTTTAACCGCATCGACGCTGATGTAAGGCACCAGGTCTTCTTCCTTGTAGTAGCCCCGCGTGATGGTTTCGCGCTTCTTGTCCGACAGCGGGCATTCCACGCCGCCGGTGATCGTGAGCTGTTCGCCGTCGGCCTTGACGTAACAGGTGCCCGCGACTTTCTGACCCATGAAGGGATCTCCCATAAAAAAGCCCGCGCGTGGCGGGCCGGAGTTGTACGAAAAGGGTTACACCGCTTCGGGGTACTGCAAGCGGAACTGATACGCCAGGGCGAACACCCGCAGTTGATTGACCAGATCCGGCGGGAACAGGACGCTGACACGGTTGGGGTTACGCGGATCACGCTCGACCACCAGGTACTCTTTGAACAGTTCGCTGTTCTCAACAATGCCGTCGCGCTCAAGCGCGCCATAGGCGGCGATCAGTTCGCCCCGGATCACAACCGGGGTGACGATTGCCTGGCCAGCACCGAAGCGGGTGCCGTCGTTGGCCAGCTTGCTGCGCCCGTACTTGCTGGTAATGATCCCGCGCAGGTAGCGGATAACGTGCGCCGACTGGTGCAGCGTCTCGCTGTCGAGGTAGGAGTCATCCGGCTGGCCTAGGTCGTTACGCTGGTAGGTCGTAACGGCGCGCTCGATGCGGTAGTTACCGCCGGTGTAACAGGCCGTGGCAATGCCGCTGGTCAGCAGCGATTGCCGCTCGGTCAGCATGAAGCGCTCGCTCGACGGCGCCGGTTCAATGCCTGCCAGCGCACCGGTTTGCGTCGGGCGAGCCGGGTCGGCACTGATGAACACGGCAGTACGCGCGGCCCACTGCGCCGCGATTTCCCAGACTGGCTGGGGCACGCCCTTTTCACAGCCGTGAATGCTTACGTGCGGGTCATTGCGCAGGCGCCCCGCCGCCACCAGCTGGCCCAGCGTGCCGCGCTTGGCGGTGTAGACGTGGCCATACAGCTGCTTTGCCCAGGACCAGCGCCCGGCGCTGTCATCCATTGCGACTTTCCAGGCATCGAGCGTCGCGGTGTCAGTCCAGGGCTGACAAATGAACTCGAATTCCTCATCACCCAGGGCCGCCAGGGCCTCGGCAATGTCCGGTGTTCCGGTGCCACCGGTCATGGCAGTGATGGTCAGCACCAGGCCGGCGGGGGTTACCTCGCCGTTATTGCGGCCCAGGCGATTGAGCTGCAGCTGAATGTCGTTGCCCAGCTCACCCGAAAACTTGGCCACCAGCTTCACCGCCGTGGCCTCTGCCGTGGCCTTCACCGGCATATCAGCCGCCGCGTTGATGCTATCCGCCAGGGCGGCGGCCACCACGTCAGCGGTAGCGCCGGCGACCACCGGGACACGCACACGCTGCCCGGCAATGGACAGATTCACCAGGCCGCTCACGGTGACCGTGCCCGTTACGGTAACGCTGGCTTTCGCCGGCGTGCCGACCGCCTTGAGCGGCAAACACCAGACCTCGCCGGCCGAGTCAATGGCGCGGTGCTGTTTGTGCATGGCGGCCAGCATCGAGCCGTCACCCGCGATAGCGCGGGCCTCGGCGGTGCGGGCCACCAGTACCAGGCTACCGATCTCGGGGCTGTCGGCGTCGTCGTTGACCTGGCCGACCAGCAGCCGGCGCAGGGTCGAGGCGCCGCTATTGGCCTGCGAGTTGTCGACCTCGGCATAAAACAGCGGCACGCGGATGTCGACCGGAATAGTGCTGAAACCTACGCTCATTGCGCCTTACTCCCTCGGGCTGGCTTGGATTGAGTGACGGGCTCAGGCGCCGCCACAGGTTCGGGCCCTACGACCGGGCTTTCTGCCGGCGCAGCTTCGACGCGTACTACGTCGCCGTCGCTGATACGGCGCTGCCAGTACGCGTCGTGGGGCACCTTGGCGCCCGCCTCCGGCAGCAACTGGCCGCCCTTCTCCGGCATGGGGCAGAGTCGCCCCGGTACCGGCTTCACGTGAATCAGGTTCATGGGTTCAAGTCCTCTCGGGTTTCAAGTTCGACCCGCCCGTCAGGCCCGCCAGGAGCCGCGTTCGGATCCCTCAGGGGGTCGATAAAGTCGTATCGCATATCGATGCCCTCCAGCGGAGGCAGGCCATCAAGCTCGCGCTCGTGCCACGTCTCAGCCGGGTCACCCTCACGACTACGGCCCAACTGGAACTCAGCGCTGAAGCTGTAGCGGTAGATCACGCGGGCTCGGTTGATGAAGATCAGTGCGCCCCCGCCATAGGTGATGGCGTCGTACTCGCTGCCAGGTTTCCACCCCACCAGTGCCCGCCAGATTTCCGCGCGCAGTTCGTGCAGATCCTGCGCGGCCTCCTGGCCACGTTCATCGCTGGTGTCCAACACAACAACCACGTCGAAGCCATCTGAAATAACCTGGCGGACACCGGTCTGCAGGTCATTCGGTTCTGCCTGATCGTCGGAAGCGATCACATAGGCCGATGGGTGCTGCAGCTTGGAACTGCTCGCGACTGCATCCCAGTCGATACCCGCCGCAATCCGTGTGGAAAACGTCGGGCAGTAGGCGCGCAAATGCGCGACGATCACATTTAGTCTCATCGTGGTTTCCGGTTCGGAGGTCAGTTCAAGGCGGCCGCAAATGCAGCTGATAGCAGCGCCTGCACCGATGATCTCGAGTCCTGCAAGGCATCCGCCATGTAGTTGTCGCGGGGGGTAATACGCCACCCAGCAGCGGCACGGGCAGCAAGGGCCAGCGCCCTATCGCCCTTGGCTCGGCGGTTCGATTTGCCTTTACCCATGCCTGGTGCAAGCTTTCCGGGGCGGTTTCCTTTCTTGACCCCGTAATGCAGGTAGGCCGGATAGAACTCCTTCATGGAACTGGTCTTGCGCGGAGCGATCCGCACGAGAAAGCCGGCCCGCGACACCTTGAAGTTGATCGATTCAAGGGTGGCGCCCGTACGGTTGACCGGATAGCCGTCCTGGCCTTTACCAAGCGCTAGGTTCATCTGCGCTCGTTGCGTGACCAGGCGGCCGGCTTTACGCATCGCCGCGCGGATCTTGGACTTGTCGAAGGCGTCACGCTCAAAACTGTCAAAGCCCTCAAAGTGCACATAGCCTTCGACCGAAGAACGGCTAGCCATAAACGCCCCCTCCAGCGGTCACCCCGCCGATCATCTCAACTTCCAACACCGTGAAACGATGGGCTCCGTTCAGATCAGCCACGCGACGCACCCTGTAGATTTTGGCCCCGTGCACCACCTCATGATCCTCCGAGATACCGTCCAGAAAGCGAAAGGTAACGCGGTGAGTGACCTTGGCATCCAGCTGAACACCCGCAGCGTACGCAGCGGTACCAACAGGCAAAATGGATGCCCAGCGCCAAACCTCGCCACTGAAAGCCGAGTCCAAGCCGAAGTCTTTAGCCGGCTTATCGGTGCGTTGCCGAATCATGACTCGCCGGTTTAATTCGCCCGTTGCGGGCTCCCTGAGTGCCATGATTAAAATCTCGGCGGGACAGTGATGTCCGCTATCAGATGGTCGATAAAGCTCGACGGCAACTCGGTCAGCGACTGGCCAACGACCATCAGCCCACGATTAGTAAATGCGGTTTCGGCGGCCATCAGCAGCCAGCTCAAAACACCCGGGTGCGCCTTGAAGTCCACCCCGGCGCGATAGCGAATACGCAGCCGGCCCTCAGGTCGCCCCCCCGGAAAGATCAGATAGCTCTCCTTCCCTCCTTGGCGGAGCTCTACCCTCCCTTCAAATGCCTTTTCCTGCCCGGCATCGCCGACGGCCAGCACCGATTCAACGGCAACCACCTGGCCAACATCCAGCGAATGCCCCGACGGATACGACGCTGGCCAGTCCTCCTCATAAACCGCTTCACGAATGGCCGCCCCGGTTTTCGATTCGGCCTGGGCGGTAACCCCTGGGATGATGATCTGATCGATCAGTTCTGGCTGCAGGTCCTCTGGCTCAGCCCTGCACTGAAAGGCCACCTGCTCCAGCGTCAGCACCGGCGCCCCTGTATAGGCGATGCGGCGAGCCATAATTACGGTTTCCCGCTTTCGTCCACCTGCTCACTGGCCTTGCCGGCAGGCGCTGAGCCCTCTTCGTTATCAGGCTTTTTGCTCGCAGGTGCAGGGCCGTCAGCGCCGGCTTTACCTTTCTTCGAAGCCGGCTTGCCCGCTTCTACTGCATAGCCTGATCCGATCAAGCTTTCAGCGATTCCAGCGTCAAAGCCAGCGGTTTCACCCGCGGCATAGCCGCGCCAGTTTTTCTCGAAAGTAACGATGCTTTTGCTCATGGGATGTTCCCCGGTTTTAAGTATTGGATGCCCGGCGTGCCGGGCGGATGCCTTACAGCGAGCGGCCCCATTTGACGTCAGTCATCACCGCCACAGACTCGACATGGCGCGGGCCAAAGTCATGCTTGGCGATCACACGCACGAGCGTCTGATCACGCTGGAAAGAACTGATGACATTGCCGCTGCCGTCCTTGTAGGTGGCTTCCTTGCTGAAATCGATGACCATGGCGTCGTCCTCGCCGATGAAGCAGTCGGCGAAGTCCGCGAAATGGATTTCCGAAGCATCGCCATCGGCGCCCAGGTTGATTGGGATCTGGGTAGTCGAGCCGACCGGAAACCCTTTCAGCATGTTTTGATCCAGCTCCGGGTAGGCCTTGTTGCCGTTACCATCACGCAGGGCCGCCAACCAGCGCTTGGTGCGGGGCGCCATGGCAAAGCCTGGTGCCGTCATGTTGGAGTTGGCATTCTCCAGACGCAGGATCAAGGCTGACAGGGCGAGCTCCACAGCCTGCAGTGTCATTTCCGCCGGTGCGGCGAACACGTTGAAGGCCGGTGCCCAGAAGCGCAGCCCCTTGGGCAGGTTTCCGGTGCCGGCGCCACGCAGGAAGGACAAGTCTTCAGCCGTCGCTACGGATGCCACCAGGTCGTTCACGACCAGGCGATCAACACTTGGATTAGTGCCGGAGTACGACAGCAGGTCATTACTGATCGGCACCAGGGCCGCCAGCTTCTTCGACGAGAGTTTCAGATCGTCGAACTGCATGTCGGTGGTCGGCATGTCTTCTTCAGTGCCGATGTAACCGACAACTGCACCACCCTTAATTCGCGGTACCGTCAGGTTGCCGTTGTGCAGCGGCAACGACACGGCGCCCAGGCTGCGTACCACCGACTTCGGTCGTAGCAACTCGATCACTTCGCTGGAGAAGTTCTGCGGTACCAGTACGCCGCCGGCACCGGGTGTGACGGTGCTGAGCGCCATGGCGATTTCGGGGTTGTAGCCGGAATCTGCGGCCATTTTGGCGGCGGCATGCTGGTCGCCACGTGCGGCAGCCAGCACGCGCACCATCTGCGCCATGTTGGCACCTGGTACCGGCTTGGCGGTGAACGGACCGCTGATATTGCTGGGTGGACCATTCAGACCCTGAGCACTCTCGTTGACAGGTACTGCGCTTGCGGTCGCCATTCGCTCAGCGGCTTCTGCACGCGAAAGTTTGTCCGTGAGAGCATTGAACTGGGTGCTGAGTTGTTCGAACTGGGCCAACTGCTCGACGCTGAGCGAGGTGCCCGCGGCTTCAAGCTGGGCCAGGGCCTGGATCTGACTGTTGAGAGTGGCGCGTTCGCTACGCAATTGAGTTACGAGGGACATACTGCCTCCTGGGCATAAAAAAGCCGCCCGTAGGCGGTTGGTATCACTGCCGCGAACGCGGTCAGAGTTGGGTCTGAATGGCGAGCGCTGCGGCTTGCACACTGATTCGTTGTCGCGGTTGGGCGCCTTGTCGCTGGGCTCGACTGAGTGCGACCGCCTGAGAAAGATTGTCTACCGCGAGCTGGGGCGCTTCGAGGCGATCGGCCAGGCCGGCGGCAATAGCCGCTGCGCCGCGATAGCAGGCTGCCTCGGTCGCGATGATGTCTGCCACGTCACGGTTGCGATACTCGGCGACATGCGTGGTAAAGAGCTGGTAGCTCTCCTGCACGATATTGTTGAGCACCTGCTGGGACCGTTCGGTCAGTGGCTCGTTTGGGCTCAAGTCGTTCTTGTGCGCCCCCGCGAACACCGTGGTCACTTTGACGCCCATACCGTCGAGCATCTTGGAGCGATCCATGTGGCTGGCAATCACGCCGATGGACCCCACACCCGATGTCAGGCTGACCACGACTTCGGAGCAAGCAGCCGCGATCAGATAGCCGCCGGAATACGCCATGAAATTGACCAGGCCGGTGATGGGTTTGACCTTGGTAGCGGCACGGATGTCAGCGGCAAGCTCGAAAGCCCCCACTGCGCTGCCCCCAGGGCTGTCGATATCGAGCACGATGTGTTCAACCAGCGGGTCAGCTACCGCTACGTTCAGTGCGGCGCGTAGTCCTTCGTAGCTGGTCATCGTTTCGCAGGCATTCAAGTGACTACCGCGGCTCACCAGTACGCCATGGACCGGGATCACCTCAACACCTGTTTGGGCGATAGCAGCGCGGCGCTGCTCTTCGCGGCGCTCCTGCTCAACCTGGTAGTCCTCTTCATCGTGGAACAGCATTGGACCAGCAGCCGCGCCGCCCACGCCTAGATTGACGATGTTCAAGCTCATGGTTTGGTTGGCCCAGCGCACCGCCAGGTCCAGCATATCGGGGGTCGTTAGCAGCGGCTGATTGAACAGCAAGCTGGCAGCGCGCAGATGTCGTTTCATGCAGCAAGCATCCTCAGGATATCGTCGCGCTGCTGCTCGAGCTGGGCGCGGACGTCAGGGTTGTTAATGTCGGGCAGGCCGTGGGCAACGTCGGTCATGTTCAGCGGCTGTAGATAGCTATCGCCGTTGGCAACGGGCGGCATGTTTTCCAGCCGCCGGATATCGTTGATCGACAACCAGCCCCATTGCCTGCCGATCGCGTAGGCGTCGTACCGACTTTTCTGGTCGCCACGTAGCAGGCCGGAGAGGTTGAACTCGATGAAGTACTCGCGCCGCTCCGCCGGTAGCAGGAAGTCGCGCATCATTGCCTGCTCGTGGCGCTTGACCCACGGCACCAGGGCAAAGATCACGTATTGGATCAGCAGTTGTTCAAGGCTGTTGTAGCTGGCCTTCTCCAGCTCGTTGATCATGTGCGGTGGAATCTTGTAAATCCGGGCGATATCCAGGCCAGTGGCTTTGAGTATGCCCAGCAACTCGGCGTCGACGTTGTTCATTGACACCGGTTTGAAGGTCATGCCTTCCTGCAGCATTGCGACCTTTTTCGCATTGTCGATCCCAGAGAACTTGTTGCCCCACTGGTCGAGAATCCGATCGATACTGCCCTGCTCTTTGATGGGCGGCGCCTCGCGTGGACGCTCGATAACGCCGCTGACTGCAGTGCCATTGGCAAATGACTTGCCTGCGTATTGCCTCACCGCCTGCGCCAAGCCAACCGCATCGGCATGTAGTTCAACGGGTGAAAGGCCCGTGTAGTGATTCTTGGTGTGCCATCGCACATGATGGACCAGCCGCATAGGCAGAGGATCGTGCCCGCCAATCCGATAGACAGGCCGCAGATCTCCTCCCTTGAGTACCGTCACCTTGTCGTTGCCCAGCGGATAGAGCGCCTTAACTGAACCATCGTCGTTGCGCTCGATGTAGCTGTAGCAATTACCGCGCAAGCCCAAGGCGAATTGGCCAGCTTCGCGGTACTCGTAAGGGGTCTGCCAGGGGTTTGGCTGATAGCGAAGAACGTCATAGAGCGGGTGGGCCGTAGCAGATTCGCGCTTGCCGTCACCCAGTCGGCGATACAGTTCAAGTGGCAGCTGGCCCACGCTCTCGGCCAGAAGCGTGACGCAAGTCTGCAGAACAGTAATTGCAAGCGCGCTGTCTGGAGTTACCGTAACCCCAGCCGCCGAGCGGCTAGAGCCGATCAGGCCCCGCCAAAAGCTGCTTCCCCCAGCGGAGACCAGCCCCTCATTGGCACCGAGAAGGTTGCTGAAGAACATGCTCAGCCTCCCTCAGGCTTATGATTGATTTGCATGCGAGCGGCCGCTTTGTCAGCGAGCCAGGCCCAACCGATGAGGCCGAGGCCCGCAGTAATGAATGCCGCGGGCACATTGATCAGAGCGACGCCGGCGACCAGCGAGCCGAAGCCAACCAGGCCGGCAACCCATGCAGCGATTGCGATGCTGTTCAAACTCCAACTCCTTCGTCGTATATGGAACTGCCATTGCTTCCGGATGACGCAGCGCCGCTGATGCCCGTGGCCATGATCGCGGCGATGATGCCGTCGATCCGACCTGTTGCCTTCGCCTTGTCTGCTTTGCGGTTGTTTGCAGGGTCGGAAACGATTACCGCGTTGCCGGCACACCACGTCATTACCGGATTGCCGTCATGGCGCAGCGACTCCACCGCTTCTGCCGTGACCGCATCGTCAAAGAATTCCTCGGCTTCATCTTCAGGTCCCGGCTGAAGCTCCGTCATTCCCAGCAAACGCCGCTCGAACTCATCAACTGCAGGCCCCATGTCCTTGAAGCCCTGACCGAACTCAACGAGTTCGGGCAGCGTGATGTCGTACTCGACCATCAGCTGACGCATGTCTTCGATCCGCCAACGGTCAAATGCAATCTTGTCCACCTGAAAGAAATCGCAGATCGTCTGCATCCTGCGCAGCACGTGTAGCTTGCTGATCGCACGCCCAGGGGTTGTTTCTAGATCCCGCGATTTGATCCACGCGGCGTAAGGCACCTTGTCGCGGACTTCGCGCTTGTCCAGCTCGTGGTCAGGAATCCAGAAGTACGGGAGCAGTCGCCAGTGCGGATCCTCATAGGTCGGATAGAACAGCAAAACGAACGATGTCAGATCGGTCGTGCTGGACAGATCCAGGCCGCCAACGCTGGGACGATTGCGCAGCAGCGACATCGGCACGCGCTCTTCAGCCTGGCTCCAGACATCCCACGAGATCCAGGGCGACTCTGCGCCAGTCCATTCACAGAAGTTCAGGCGGCGCACCATTGCCTCCTTGCTCGGCATGCCTCGCGCCTCTGTGACCTGCTCTCGCAAGTACTTCATGCCTGGGAGGTCGGCGTCTTGCAGCGATGGGTTTGATTTGAACCAACAGCTCTCATCCCTGATGGGATCATCGCCCTCATCAAGCGAGCAGATGTAGGCGAAAAAGCCGTCATCGATCAATGATCCCGCTGCCACCCTGGTGCCGTACTCGTGGTATTCCCAGCACGGCCCGCGCTTGTTGGAGCCGCTGTTGGTGATCATGAAGATCAATGCCTGCTTACGGCTTTTTGTGCCGGCTCGCATCATCTCCACGACCATGTTGGTCTTGTGCTCGTGCACCTCGTCGATCAGTGCCATGTGCGGCCTTGGGCCGGACTGGCCATCATCCGAACTGATCGGGCGAAAGAATGACCCCGACTTGAGGTAAGCCAGGTTCCAGATGTTTTGGCCGGTGCCGCTACAGGCGAGGCGCTTGGTCAGCTCCGGCGACTGCTGGACCATCGCAACGGCATCACGGAACAGGATCATTGCCTGATCCTTCTTGGTCGCAGCCGCATAGATCTCGGCGCGAGCCTCATTGTCGCTGACCAGTCCTTTCAGTCCGACGCCGGCGGCCAAGGGAGACTTGCCCGAGCCCTTTCCGCTCTCGACATACACAACGCGAAAGCGACGATAGCCATCCTCAGACTTCCAACCAAAGATGCTGCCGACGATGAATTTCTGCCAGGGCAGCAGCTCGAACGGCAGCCCTTCGAACTCCCCACCATTGAGCTTCAGAACAGTGCGATAGAAGCGAATGGCCTTGTTGGCCTCTTCGAGATCCCAGATCAGCCCGCGCTTAGGTCCTTCCTTCAGATCCCGAAGATGGCGAGCGCAGGCGTTTCGGATGTCGGGCCCCGCTGTCCGCTGGCCGGAATGCACTTCCTCGGCGTACTGGGTCGCCGGATCTTCAACCGAAGAACTCCGCGAACTCGTCTTCTTTTGGCTCATCGTCTTTTACTTGGACCTTGGATCGAGCGGCCGGAGTCAGGCCGAACTCGACCAGGTAGCTTTTGAAGCGACGGTCGACGTCGGCCAGCATGGCAACTGCCGGGTTCGCCTTGAGTACCAGCTCACCTTGGGTGCTGGTGGTTTCGTAGGTGCGCCCCTGTGCATCGACCAGGTCGCGCAGGGCAAGAATTTCGGCGTAGCAATCACAGAGCCGCTCCAGCGCGAAGCCATCGGCTTCAGTGAGCACCCCCATGCGATCCAGCAGAACCGTGAGGCGTCCCCATGCGACCTGGCCTTCACTGCTCAAATGTCCTGGCGCGCTGGGAATACGCTTCGCAGGCTTGGGTTCGTTCTTGTTGATCGGACGCTTACCAGGATTCCCTCTGACAAGCTTCAGCTCCGTCGGAGTGGGTCGTCTCCCGGCCATTGTTTGCTCTCAAAAAAAAACTTTTCATTTCGCGGTTTTGCACAAAGAGGGGGGCGAACGGTCAGGAAAAGCTTCGCAAAAAACTTTTTACCCCCCCTACCCCTGGGAAGAGCGCTTGACGGGGCCTGTGAGGGCTCAGGAGGGCCGATTCCAGTGGTGCCGTGGGTCCAGAGGCCTGCCGCTGACGTCGCAACCAACCTCGCGCCCTGACTTCTCCAAACGCTGCTTGTAGGAGCTGTGGCAGTTGGTACATAGCGATTGCCAGTTGCTCCGATCCCAGAACAGGGACATGTCGCCGCGGTGTGGTTTGATGTGGTCAACGACGGTGGCGGGCTTAACGAGACCGTCTTTATGGCATCGGGTACACAGCGGATGGCTGCGTAACCAGCCTTCGCGGGCCTGCTGCCAGCGGTAGCCATAAGGCTTTGGCTTCTTGCCTTCTGCGGGTAGAGTCATGCGTTAGCCCTGCGCCTTGCGGGACAGGAACAGATCGGAGTATCCCCGCAGCTTCTCCACACCCATGAAGCCAACAGCACCGCCGGCGAAGGTGGCCATGCCCTGCGGCAGACCCATCCATTCGAGCAGCGGCACCAGGGCCAAGGTGATGAGGCCGCACAAGGCACCCTCCAAGAACATCTGCCGGCGTGTTCCGCCGCCGTACACAACGCGCAGCGCGGCGATTACAACGGACAGACCAGCAGCGTAGAGCTGTGGCTGGTGGGCGATCACCCAGGCAATCACTGCGGCCCACAGGCCGGGGTCCTTCTCAGGCATGTTTGGCATCTCAATTCCTCCCGTTGCGGGGAGCACAAAAGAAAAAGCCCAGCGCTATGGCTGGGCTCTGATAAAAATTGTGGCTAGGGAAACTTAATTAGTCGTCGCCCGGCTTCCTGACATTGCGATTACGTTCGGGCTTGAGCTCTTTCTGCTTCAGAAGCTCAATCTCATCCTTCGCTAGCGCCTCACTTGAGAAAGGAAGGGGGTACGGCTCTCCATCCACATACACGTTCCAGATCTCAAAACCATCAATCGTATTCTTCTTCCAAGTGTAAATAGCCATTGCATCTCCTTTGTTCAGAGGCAACGAATACCACTCAGAACGAGGAGTCGCAATTAATGCCGGATACATGTTGATAAAACAGCACAAACAAAAAGCCCGACTCAATGGCCGGGCTTCTTTGGTCACTCCTCAACACGCGCAGGAATGACAGGATGGAGATAATTTCGCTCACTCGCTCACTGATGTCAACAGGGAATCACGCCGCGTCTTTCATCAGCAGTCCTTCAGCCTCCAGAATCTCCCGCACCTCGGCCAAGGCGTCGTCTACCATGCCATCGAGCTTCTCGTTGATCTGTGCTCTCCAGCGACGGCGCGTTGGCTCGGGGGTGGCATCCAGGTCCCAGGTGTTCATGTCGTAGAAGCTGTCGGCCAGGATGATCACATCCTCTTCCAGCGCCTCGATCCGGCGCTTTTCGGACTGCCCCGCAGCAACTGCAGCATTCACCGTCGCCTCGCGGCGCCATGGCGATGCGTCGAGAGGCACCTCAACCGACACTGAGCGCGGCGCCTTCCGGCGAGCCCCCTTCAGCTTAGGGATCGCCCAGGCCGTCACCGCCTTGTAGATGAATAGCGCCGGCGCCGGGCTCGCGATGAGCGGCCTCACCAGCGTGATGGCCTGAACCTTCTTCGCCTTGCTGGTGCTGTACTTCGCGACCAGCGCATCCCAGTGCCGAGGGATCAGCAGGTGATGCAGGCGCGCTGACAGCCAGTAATCCACCTGGGTGCGGTCCAGCCCGTGCGACTGACCGCCCAACGAGGCCAGGCAACCACCCTCCTCTTCGGTTGCCTTGTACAGCTTCTGCCAGGCCTGCCCTTTCGCTGCTCCCTTTTCCCCCGCAGCCAATGCTGCAACCACTGCTCCCGATACGCTTCCGTAGACCATGTCCTTCCCCTCAATCCAATGTTCTGTTCGAACCGCCGGCACCGCGGCGGTTGTTGTCCTGGTAAATCGCCTCCGGCCCACTGGCCCGAGGCTGTTTCAATTCGTTGATCTGTCGCTGTACAGCCTGCAGGCGCAGGCTCAATTGGATGACCAGCTCTTCCACCGGCAGCGCCTCACCCGTTGCGGCGGCCACCCAACCCGAGGCGTTGCATTGCACGCAGGCCAGGTCATGGAACACGCCCTTGATCACCGCTTTGCCACGGCACGCCGGGCACTGGGCCAGCTCCATCGCCTGCTTGCGAAACGCCGGTCCATGGCTCTTGATCATGCTTTTGAAACCTCGCTATTAACAATTTTCGGAATTACCTTGCAGGCCACGTCGTTCAAGGGCTGCACAGGGTTTTGCGAATCTTCATATTGGGCGCCTGTCAGGTTGTGAACCGTGTTGAACCCGCGCTCATCTAACCAGGCGTGCCACTTCTCCAGTGCGGCCAGACGCTGCTCCCGGGCCTGGGTGTTGATATAGGTCGAGGCGATCTTGCCCAGCGAGTGGTTCAGCAGCATCTCGCCGATATGGCCGTCGATGCCCAGGTCAGTCCAGGCGGTACGGGCGACCTTGCGCAGGTCATGGCTAGTCCATTCGCCCTGGCCCAGACGGGTGAACACGGCGCTGGCCTGACCCTCGCTCAGTGCCCGACCACGCCGGGACGGGAACAAGTAGATACCCTCGTAGCCCTGGGCGGTCTGGGCGGCGCGGTACCGGCTCAGCATGGCCTTGACCTGGGCGGTTAGCGGCAACCGGTGCTCGGTGCGGGTCTTGGCGTGCTCGGCCGGAATGAACCACTCGTTATCGGCCATCGAGATATCGGACCAGCGCGCCAGGCGGGTCTCCCCCACCCGGGTGCCGTGGCACAGCATCATCAGCGCGAGCATGGCCTCGCCGGGCTCAGTGTCGAACAGGCCGGCCAGCATGGGCACCAGCTCGACCAGGTGTACGCCACGCAGCCGGGCCGGCTTGGGCATGATCCGGGCCTTGGTGAAGTCGACGAACTTCAGCGCGGCCATGGGGTTGGTATCGATCAGCCCTAGCTTATGGGCTTGACGGAACGCGACGACCAGCAGGCCAAACAGTTGGCGCACGTAGGACAGCGAAAGCACTTCCTGCGCGGGCCACATCAACAGCTTGTCCAACTCAGGTGCCGACACGGCCCGAATCGGCAGATCGGCCAGCCGTGGTTTCAGGTGGCACGCAATGGCCGACTTGGCGCCGGTCTTCCGCTTGGCCGACAGCGAGCGGTCGCGACTCATGCGGTCGCTATACCAGTCGAGCAACTGGCCCACGGTGGACAGGCCGCCCAAGGCAACGGCGGCGTCTGGATCACGTAGCAGGCGCTGACGCAGCGCAGGCAGCTCGGCCAGCACCGCGGCGGCGCCCAGCTCGGGATAACGGGCGATCTGGTTCCAGGCCTTGCCCTTCACCAGGTACCACGACCCGCGCTGCCGGTCCTGGCCGAATCGCAGGTAAAGGCCGGGGTGACGCGGGTCGCGCAGGTCATGCACGGCGGGGTCGGCGGCCTGCCGGCGGATCTCGGCGTCGGTGAACTTCACAGCGCGAGTCTTGCTCATGCGGCAATCACCCCTTCACGGATCAGCAGATCCTGGGTACGCATCACGCCTTCGGCGTGGTACTGGCGCGCGGTCACACGGTCAACAAACTTGCTGCGGCCGCCGCATGCATCGTGACAGGCGCTGCAGGCATGGGCGCCCTGCAGGTCATTCGGCTTCATGCCGACGCCGCAGGTGCCGGCCATGCGGTAATGGGCCAGCACGGTAGTGTTGGGGTCGCCGTTGCAGACACCCGGAATGCGTACCTGGCATTCCCGTCCGCGGGCGGCTTTGGTCAACTTGGATTGCTTCATGAACGTTCGTCCTTGTGAAGATCAACAACGAGCCAGGTGGATGGCCACAGCTTGCCGCCATGAGCTCGGGCGACCTGCTCGTCTCGGTAAATGGCAACAGGCGGCTCAGGCTTGTCAGAGAGGCCGAGCAAGTGGCTACGGCAGTACAGTGCCCAGCGGTACTCCGTGGGATCGGGAGGAAGCAGCATTGGATCGATCATGCTCGGGCACCTCGAGCGGACCGCAACGCGTCAAGCGCGGCACGGCCAACATCCAGCGAGCGCGGAGCAGCTGGTGCAGCGAGCTCAGCAACCGGAACCGGGCCAAGGCTTTCGCCCTGCCAGATCTTCCGGCACTGCGCCAAATAGTGTTTCTCGAAGCAGGTCAGGCCAAGTTCACGCGACATCAGCGGCAGGCTGTGAAAGCCGACCGTGGCCGTGGCGTGGTAGACCGCCGGATGCATCCACTTCGCCGCCGATCGCATGGCCGGATGGCAGTTGCGAAGCCCCTGGGCGTAGGCCTTGTCGGTACTGGGTAGGCCCAGACCTTCCGGGGCAAAGCACCAGCTCACGAACACGCCAGGTGCCGGAACAAACGGGGACTTGCTCGCGCTCAGCACCCGCATGCCGTGGTCGATCTGCTCCAGGCGGGTAATGCCCGAGCGCATGAACTCTCCGAGCCACTCCAACTTGGCCGCATTCATCACAGCCTCGGTTGGCCAGGACTGGCGCCAAGCCCCGCAAGCGCCGCGCAAACGCAAGAACAGATCCTCAATCACTCGCTGGGTGGCTGGGTCAATCGGCATCGCCCCAGGCTCTACCGGTGGCTGGTAGGCGGGATCAGTCCGGCGGTTGGCCAGCAATTGGCGGACGTTGGTTGCGGTCATACTCGAACTCCATTCTTGGCCCAGTCGGCGCCGGCCTCTTCCTGCTCAGCTGCACCTTTTGCTCTTTCGGTCTTGACCCACTTGGCCAGCCGGAAGCACCAGCCGCCGTTGCTGTCGAACACCCGCGGCTTGGCGACGTAGTAACCCAGGAAGC
Source organism: Pseudomonas sp. SORT22 (assembly GCF_018417635.1). Taxonomy (NCBI): domain Bacteria; kingdom Pseudomonadati; phylum Pseudomonadota; class Gammaproteobacteria; order Pseudomonadales; family Pseudomonadaceae; genus Pseudomonas; species Pseudomonas sp. SORT22. The sequence continues at coordinate 2,951,897 of NZ_CP071007.1, read as the reverse complement.
TCTGGAGCATTTCCTCGGTCAGCGCCTCCAGGGCCAGGCCTGCCAATTTCAGCTGGGTGGTTACCAGGTCAGCCGGTGGGTTCCACTCGGCGAACATGGCAAAGCGCTGCCGGTCGTCCTGTGATTCGATGGCCTGGCGATCCTGCTTCATGATCATGTCGGCCAAATCGCGCGGCTGCTGCTCTTCGGTTCCTTGATGGTTCACTGACGGATTGGGTGCAGCTGCTGCACCCCGTTCTGCGTTTTCCTGCACCCCGTTCTGCTGTGAGCTGCACCCCGTGCGGTTATCTGCACCCCGTTCTTTACGAGGTGCAGCAGATGCACCCCGTTTTAACTGAAGGTCATAAACCACTGGGCGCCGGTCGCGGCGATCGATGTAGGCAGCGGCGATTGCTTGATTGCCTTCGGCGATCCACCCACCCTTCTCCAACTCATCCAGTTTCAGGCGCACGGTGCGCTCGGACAGGCCGGTGTCTTCGGAGAGGGTTCCAGCAGATGGGAATGCACCGCGCCCGTCGCTGCCGGCATAGTTGGCCAGACACAGGAGAACATGGCGCGCAGCGGGGTTATCCAGAGCAGCCTTGGGGATGGCCAGTGCCCAAGTCATGGCTTGAACACTCACACCCTGCCCCCACTCTTCCACGACCCGTACTGACGCGACAGCTTTGGAGAAATACCGAAAGCTGACGCGCTAGCCCTGGAGTTGATTGCCTCGACTGTAGTGTGCATAATCGACCCTGTTATGTTTTGAAGAAGCCGCCCTGCCAGGCGGTTTTTTTATGCCTGCGATTCAGGCGTTATGGGCGTCCGGCGCATCCGTGGTAGCTTTTTGCTTCCACACGAAAAGGCCATCGGAGGCCGAACATATGAGTCTTAATAGAGACCTGCAGAAACGAATCCTGGAGCGCATTTCTGCGGCTTATCCATACAGCTTGCCCGACAGTGAATACGACGAACTGGCGGAGGCCAGCGGGGAGGAAGTTCTTGATGCCAATCTCTACTATCTGATTCAGCACGGACTGATTGAAAACTGCCTGCGGGTCGCAGACAGGGAAATCTTGGTCAACACCAGCCTGATGAAATGCACTGCCAAGGGCATGGATTTTCTGGCTGATGACGGTGGCCTTAGCGCTATTCTCGACACAGTGACGGTCAAGCTTCATGAGGACACGCTCCGTCAGCTGATCGAAGCGAAAATCCAGGCTGCCGACCTTCCAGAGGAAAAGAAGAGCGGGATTCTGAAAGCTCTGCGAGAAGCTCCCGGCGAGACCACAAAACAGCTGATAACGAAGTTAGTGGACCTGGGCATGGAGAATGCGCCGAAAGCACTTCCGCTAATTCAAACGTTGCTACAGGGCGGCCCCCCCTGAACTCATCAGCGCTGCGCACACGAGCGAGGCGAGCAAAACCGAGAAGCTCGCCCTGCCCCCACAGTTCAAGGAACACTTCCTCGAGGTCGGACTCGGTTTGAAGGAAGAGCTCGGTCGATGATGGGGATTTGCGTCCCTCAAGCGCTAGAAGCGTGAGCAATTTCATGTGGGTTTCCCTACTGGTTAAATTCACAGCTAAACCTGATCACTACTGGCGCAATGCCAGGAGCTGGATAATTCGTTTCGTACTCAGGCGGCCCCGCTTTGCTGCTTGGCCTTCAGGGCGCCCCTGGTAATTCGCTCAATCTGGTACTGCCGCAGCTCCGGCACTTCATCCCACTGGCGAATTGCCTCGTAGGTGACGCCGAGAGCCTTTGCCAACACCGAGATGGACCCGAAATGTTGAATTGCTTGGCTTTTGGTCATGGCGACCTCCTTTGCTTGTCTCGATATTCAAGCATGCTTGTATTTTCAAAACAAGCATGCTTGCCAAGCACTCTTGTAGATTGCCCACATGAAAATCACTGACCGAATTACGAAACTCGTACTCGCAAGGAAGCCCACGATCGGCGTTCGGAGCGTGAAGCGAGACATTGCGACCACATGCGGCATCAGCTACGAAGCCGTTCGCCAGTGGTTCGCAGGTGACACCGAGAACATCAAGAACGAGAACCTGGTTGCTATCGCCGATGGATATGACACAACCGTGGATTGGCTTCTTGCCGGCAAAGGCGAGCCACCGAGTAAGCGGGCGCCTGGGTCGGCTGGACTGAACCTCCCTCCCTCGTCGACGTCATCGGCAGATCTGGTGCAACGGATGCTCGAAAAGCACGGCAAAGGGTTGTCGGAAGAGGCGCGCCGGAAAATTGTCCAGGCAGTAGAAGCTGACCCATCGGGCTCAGGCGGCAGCAGTAACTTGCTCGCAACTAATATCGCTACAGAGGGTGACATCTCTGTCCCCCAGTACGACGTCCGCGCCGCCATGGGCCATGGTCAGTTGCCGCCTGAGTACAGCGAAGTAATTCGGAACGTGGTCATCCGCGAGGAGCTGCTGCGCGACAAGGGAGTGGCATACACCTCACCTCAAGCGCTGGCGATCATCACTGGGTGGGGCCAGAGCATGGAAGGCACGATCAACGACAAAGATCCCGTGATTGTCGACCGCGGAGTCAATGACTATGCGGGCGAAGGGGTGTACGTGCTGAGTTGGCACGGGGACCTACTGATCAAACGCTTGCAGCGGAAAGATGAAGATCACGTCTGGCTGATCTCAGATAACCCGAAGAACAAAGATCTTGAGGCCCGGATCGACGACGTAACGATCCATGCAAAGGTACTTCTGGTATGGAATGCAAGAAAAGTCTGAACCACCTCCAGAGCTGAGGGAAAGTTGCGTTTAAAGGAGTAACCGGTGAAACCTGAAAAACAACGAAGTTACGTCTTCGACTTCTACTGCTTGAACTCAAACCAGAACGATCTATTTTCGACTCCAACGGACATTGCTTTTGAGCGCCTTCTAAACGAGGAGGCGTATGGGAATATTTCTCACTACGGCTCCACAAGAGAACTATTCGGGCTGACTTATCGTAAGGAAAGCAACTCCTACGCTGGACAGATTCGCAAAATCCGAAAAGCCGACTTGCCAGAGGTCGGGGCTCCAGGAAAGCACAGCAAAACAATTGAGCTCAATGCTGACGAAGGCGTAATTGAAAAAAATTTCTTTGTATTCTACAAGGAAAATTCTTTGCTTGTGATGCATCGCAACGATACTGGGAACACTGGAAGTCATCTAGCCCAACTATTAACCGGGACGACTGGTGTAGCATTTTTTGCCGGCCCTCTGATTCGTCCGGACCAAGCAGAAAAGCTCCTCAACAACAAGCTGAATATCAAGAAATTCTCCGTCAAGATCCCGAAACCGACTAATCCAGAGCTGTATCCACAAGACAGTATAAGCGCCAAGACCATCGAGCTCCTTAATCAGTCTGGTGCGGATAGCTTAGATGTAACTTTCACAATTGACCAAAAACTTGACACTAGTGCTGGTCGCCTCACAAGTGCCCTTCAAAGTGCAATTGGATCGTTATTATCAATGGGCGCGACAAAAGCAAAGTTAGACACAGATGAAAATGGCAAAATATTGCCTATAGACTTAATCGCAAACCGTATATACTCGAAGCAATACATCAAGACGAATTCATTTTTTCCGCCGAGTGAAAGCATGTACAGACTTGCCGACCAAGCGAAGGAAGAACAGAGGGAATTACTCGATGAATATTTCGGGAATACTTCAAGAATCATTTAAACTATTGATTGCAGCAGGTGCAACAATAGTTTTTCACCGCAGAGAGTTTTCTTTTCAGCCTAGTGACATAACAACACTAGCCAATGCAATTGCAAGTAGCTCCGGGACCATTTTAGGCTTTTTAATAACAGCGATTGCTTTAATGGCGTCAGTAATGGACAGAGGCCTACTGAAAAACTTACGCGCCACGGGAGGCTACCGGGTACTGATTTCAGGAAGTTTTACGTGCGCAGCCCTTTTCTTGACTCTACTAGCATTGTCGCTGTCTCTGCTACTGCCAGGAGCGAGCCAAGCACATTGGTTGCTTTTAGCCACCATCTTTGTGGGGGTGCTTGCCGCTATAAACCTGGCCCTTTCAGGCCTTGGTTTCTACAGGGTGATCATGTCAATCAGTAGGAGCTAACGCTTGAATAGCCCGCCTTGGCGGGCTTTTTCATGCCTGTCAAAAAGGTGCTTCCTCCTCTTCCCGCTCCACCGCCTCCACATCTTGGTTGCTCTCGATCACTCGATCATCGTCGGTCTGCCTTTCCCATTCAAGGATGACCGACCCGTCGTCGCAAAAGGTCATCTCCAGGCCGTCAGTCTCAGCAAGCAGCTCCATCATCGCTTCCCAGTCCTGATCCACATCCGTGTCCAGGCGGTGAATCAGCACCCTCCTCCCCAGCTGCGCCAGTGGCGAATTGATCATCGCTGAAACCCTCAGACCCAGTCTCTCCAAACCAGTCAGCTCCTGATGCTTTGACTTCTCTGCTAGTGCGGACATTTCCCATCTTCCAAGAATACTGTATGCACATACAGTATCGAAAAACGACACAAGCTCGCTTGCATTTAAAGCACAAGCATGCTTTTATTAATGCAAGTTTACTTGTGTTTGAGCTTACCGAAATGCCGGATCACCACCGGCCAGCAACGAAGGCAGCGATGGACAGGCCTCAACAGTCCAGAGGGTTGGCAACTGACCCAGGCGTGCAGCGTAAAGCGCCAAGAACAGTTATCCGGCGGGCCAGGGTCGCGGTCGGAGGAACAACAAACGATGTGCACCCGGCCTGCCGCCAGTAGCGAGGCCGGGACTATTTCACCGATTGGCCTTGGCAACAGGACCAAACGGGAAATCAAACGGAGCACCTCCCATGAACAAAGAAGAAATCTACGACAGCCAAGTCAGCCCACTGATGCAGCAGGTGATTCAGATCGCGAGGGATAACGGTATCGCCATGATCGCAAGCTTCGCCATTGGCCATGAAGACGGCGGCCCCAACGGCGAGGATGCCACCAGCCTAACCGTGACCACCCACTTGCCTGATGGCGACGATAAGTTCGATGCACGCTTCAGCAGGTCGGCGAACACCATCCGCAGCGGTTTCTCTCTCCCCGGCAGTACAGGCTCAGTCATGCACATGACTACAACCAAGCCTGACGGTAGCAAGATCCTGACCGCGGTTATCTGATCAACCAGCGCCACGTCAGCCTGACGCTAACTGCCCGATCACCTGGTCTTCCCCAGCACCAGGCTGCATCGGTAGAGCTCTTCCTGGTCCTATTCAAGGGTTCAGGGCGACAGTGCAGGAAGAGCTCTACCAATGCAGCCCAACGGAAATTAATTGCGATGGCAAAGTCATTCAAACAAATGATCAAGGACGGCGAGGTTCGTCGAGCCGATGCGATGAAGGTCAAGCTTGAAGACCTCCATGAAGAACCCGGTTTCAACCTTCGTACTGAAGGTGCGGCCCTCGAAACCAGTATTGAGTTGCTTGCCGAGTTCATTGCTGAGGGCGGCCAGATACCGCCCCTTGAGGTGCGCCCGCGTGCTGATGGCGGAGTCTGGGTTGTTGACGGTCACCGTCGTCGCCGAGCGCTCCTAAAGCTAGATGCAGCAGGACGCTTGCCCAGGACACCGAACAAGGACAACCCTGATGTTCTCGAAGCCTGGGTATCCGTTATTGCCTTCGAAGGCAGCGATGCCGATCGGGTTGCACGGATTATCTCCAGCCAAGAAAATGAGAAGCTCTCACCTCTCGAATTGGCTGAAGGCTACAAGCGGCTCAGGGCGTTCGGCTGGACCAGCGATCAAATTGCGAAGAAGGTCGGCAAGACGCGTCAGCACGTTGAGCAGGTCATCACAGTAGGCAATGCAAACACCGACGTGCAGAACTTGATTGCAGCAGGTCAGGTCTCGGCAACCACTGCAGTTCACGCGGTTCGCCAACACGGCGACGCTGCTGGGCAGGTGTTGAGCTCGGAGCTTGAGAAAGCCCAAGCCAACGGCAAGAAGAAGGTAACCGCAGGAACCATCAGAGGGCCTTCTATTCCGAAGCCCCGTCTCGAAGCCGTACACATCGCCTCAAGCAATTTGATTGCAGCGCTCGGGCAGATCGACGAGCAGGCCGACACCATTCCGCTGTCCACCGACCTAGTAATCAAATTGCGTGCAGCCCTGGGCGGCGCTCAGCTCAGGTAATTCATCATGGAAACGATCACCAGCGGCTCATGGAAGGGCTTCCTCGGGCGCGGCCTGGCTCCGCGCGAACTGGAATGCCTGCTGGCCGTGGCCCAGGGCATGACCGCAAAAGAGATTGCCCGCCTGATCGACATTGCCCCTGGCACCGTCGTAAAGCGGTTGAGCGCAGCCATGTTCAAGCTCGGCGTGCAGCGTCGTACCGCCCTAGTCGCTGAGGCCATGAAGCGCCAAATCATCAGCCCGATGTGCATCCTGCTGGCCAGCCTGATCGCCATGCACGCCGCCATGGGCGACACCGACCCGATGCGCCGCGACCGCCGCCTGCCCGAGCGTCGCATTGCCCAGGTCCGAATCATCCGCAAGGCCGAATCCTTCGACCTGCACGCCTGAAACCCACCCCGAGGAGTTCACCATGCACCCAGTCCTGCAGCACCGCGTCGACGGCCTGGCCGCCCTGCGCGCCCGTGCCACTCTCGCAACTGCCGACTTCTGCGCGCTGACCGGCCGGCCGGCGCCAGCACAGAAGATCCGCTACCAGGTCGTGACCAAGGGTAAGGCGTACCACATCGTTGAGGTGACCACCGGCAAGACCAAGGGCTTCTGTTTCAGTTACCGCGCGGCGATCAACTTCGCCCAGGCTATGGAGGCAGCTGCGGACCGTAAGCTGGTACGGCGGCAATGATCGGCGACCCTATCCCAGACCCACGCATCCAAGTGCTTGAGCAACTGAACGCGAGCATCGACAAATTCTTTGCAGCTAGCGGCCAGGCCACTGAGGTCGAAGGCTGCCAGAGCACTACCCCGCCGGAGCGATCCACGAAGATCGATCCTGAAACCATCCTGAGGCGTCGGCGCCGTCGCCCAACCCCGGCAGAACGCGCAGTCCTGCGGAATCTCGCGGAGGGTCTATGAGCAAGCGCAAACCGCACAACATGCGAGCTCGGATCGAGCGCGCCTGCCGGGCGCTACTGGGTACCAACCATGTGGCAGTAGTGAACATCGACCCCAGCGGCCAGCAGTGCCTGGTCAACTGGAAGAACTACAGCCGCATCCGGAGCCGCCAGATCGTCGATGCGGTGTGCAATATCCCGCATCGCTGGACCATCTACTTGAGAGTGATGTGCCAGAAAACCAAGGGCGAGCAGTACTGCAAGTCCATCGAGGTCGCCCCTCAGGGCAACTACCTGGCATCGCATCTGACCGACGTTATCGAGGCTGTCCACACGGACCTTCGCGCCCGGTGCAACCAGGGACACATCGTTGCCTCGGGATGGCTCGCTATTCCTTTCGACGTGTCGCTCGACGAGGCGCAGGCCGCTGCAGTGTTTGAAGCCGTCGGCGCTTGGCGTCAGCATAAGGTAGCAGCATGAAACGAATGCGCCGAGTCCAGCATGACCGGCGCCAGCAACATCAAGCTGCTGAGTCAGTGAACTTACTACCAAAATATTTCCCAATCGCGGCGCATGCAAAAAACTGTGGTTTGACGTAGCTGCCGGGGCTATATTTACGTAATTTTTTCCGCTTTTTACGAAGGGTAAACCCTCTAGTTATAAGCAAAACCATTTCGCAAGGCTCCATTGCATCATAGAAAATAGAAAAATAGTACTTTTTCCTATCGTCTGGCAGACTAGAGCCATCAATGAAGTCGAACACCTTCCAAGCTCGAGCGATAGTCTTAGAAAACCTATCCAGACGAAGCTCGCTGTTAATGTGAGATTTCAGGGCAGGCAGGCACTCTTTAAGAGTTTTAGCATCGAACTCTGCGCGTTGCTTTCTTAAATCCTGTAACGCACGAAGCCCATAAGTTAACTTGTCTTTCGGCACCTTAACCCTCAGATATGATTCTGCCGATGCCTCATATCTTTCCAATAGCGTATAGAAAGTTGTTTCGAAGCGCTCTTCCTGCATCAATTTTTGTTGTTCAAGCATGATAGTTGAAGTTTTTCTAGCCTCCTCGGTCTGTATTAGCGTGGTACGCAAAAGAACTATCAAAGCCATGAAACTGAGAGCAGGATTAGTTAGCCCGCCTACAAAATCACCAACCTGCCCAAGATTCTCGCCAAAGTTAAACTCTGGACTGACAAATACATGGAATAGGAAAAGCATTGACAACCCAAATGCACAAGCCCCCAGACCGATATAAAACTGATTATATGGCTTGACTTCATCGTACTCTTTGCCAGGCAGCTTATATAGATAGAAAGCTAACCCAGCGGTGAAAAATTGGAGAACAACCAAACCTATTACCAACAGCGTCATTTTCTCGCCCCTCCTCAGGAGGGAGGATGATAATTTTTTCTCATTAATTTTCCTAACCAAATTGCCACCATGCCGCATCCGGCCACGGAGGGCGGCGCATGCATGGAGAAAGCCATGAGCCAGTTCTACTTACAGGACAGCCGCAGCCATGTCGGCGACGGCATGATGTTCTGGGCGAAGGAAGGCCGCGGCTACGTGACCAACCTGGACCAGGCCGAGCTGTTCACCTTTGAGGAGGCGTGCCGACACCGCGACACCGATATCCCTTGGCCGAAGGAGTACATCGATGCCAGGGCGCACTACGGCATCGACTGCCAGCTGATGGATGACGATCGGCGCATCGCTGGGCTTCAAGCCGGCACCAATGTCTACGTGCACGTGCCAGGCGACTGGAACGGGAACGATGTCTACTGGGTCAGCGAGCAGCGCGGCAAGGTGACCGAGAACCTGCAGCAGGCTCTCAGCATGGGCCTGGAAAACGCCCAGTTCACGTATGCCAACCACGCCGGCCAGGGCACGCGAGTTTTCTGGCCTGCAGCCTACATCGAGGAGATCAGGCGGCGCCTGGTGCATCGCCAGAACGTCGACCACAAACTAGCCCTGCGCGTGGCCGGCGTGAAGATGCCCAAGCCACCCAAGATCGCCAAGCGCCGCCAGCCGATGCTCAATTGCCAGGGTTGCGGACGCTTCATCAGCTGGGATGGCCGGTTCCTGAATGACTGCCGCAACTGCGGCGCGAACAACTGCCCCTGACCCTCCCGCGCTGCCCGCCAGCGCCTTCCCCTATTCAACGATAACGCTTCCTCGGCAAGGGCGGAGTCTCCGACTGATAAAGTCTAGGAAATATTGAGGCCACGACGCTTCAGATTACGAAGGCCTTATAAGCAAGGATTGAAAGCACGCCTGCGAGTATCGCTCCGCCCACAGTAAAAACCAGAAAAGCTCCATATTTCATGCGTCGAAATACAGTTTCACCTTCTTTCACTCGATTCCATTCCATCTTAAACAGTAGAGCGAAGTCGCGGACCAACTCACGACTCATTTCAGCTGATTTTTTATGTCCATCACCGATTGAACTTTCTAACTTACTAAGCTTTTCGATAAGCGCCGCATGCTCTTTTGGATTTAATCTAAGCACAATTCTATTACACAGCAAGTCTATTTTTGCATACTCCTTTTGATGTGACTTCCAGAACTCGTTGACCTGATTCTGCACCTCCGCCTCCTCAAGCGAGAAATCAATTGTCACATCGAATACACCCTCCAGAATATTATATTCCCCAAGGAGCTCTGAAACATCGTTTCGCATCGACTCAATCCATGCCTGCCGGAATTCAGATGTTTTATTTTCTTTAGCTAATACAGTGACAACAAACGTGATTAGCGCAGCGATTAAGGCGGCTACCACCGGACCGATGACAGGAATAAAGCTAATGGCCTTGTCCATATAAAAATTGCTCCTCATTAGAATGTGCAACTATACCGGCCAGGAGTCATCATGCCCATCACTTGCGGAAGCGTCTGCAGCGGCATTGAAGCTGCGACTGTTGCCTGGCACCCGCTGGGCTAGCTCTCACAGAGCCACAAAACCCAATCCCCCACTTCAACGAATCACGCCACCCCGGCTAGGGCGGCGCCTGCACGCAAGGACCACAACATGACCGAGCAACAGCACGACGAAAGCAAACTCGAGCGGGTCATCCGCAAGATCAAGCGCTGCCTGGCCCTAGCCAAGAGTTCGAACGAGAACGAAGCAGCCACGGCCATGCGCCAGGCTCAAGCGCTCATGCGCGAATACCGCCTCACAGAAATGGATGTTCACCTCAGCGATGTAGGTGAGGCTGAGTCAGGGGTGGCCCGAGCCAAGCGCCGACCTACGTGGGACCGCCATCTAAGTTCGATTGTCGCCCAAGCCTTCGGGGTTCGACCGCTCTCTCGCCAGCACTGGTGTCGCTCTACCTGCAGAATGGTTGATCGCGCTCTGTTCGTAGGCGTGACCCCGGCGCCACAGATTGCGATGTACGCCTACGAGGCATTGCTCGCGATGTTGTCTCTGGCCCGACGGGAATACGTTTCGCAGGTGCGATCAGGCGAGCGGCGTAGCGCTTATTCGCCAGAGACCGCGGGCGATCACTTTGCACTCGCGTGGGTTTCAGCTGTGCACGGGAAGATTCATGAGCTCGTACCCCGCGGAGAAGAAGACCTCTCACTACCCCACCATTCCAGCGGGTACGGCCTCGTTGCAGTAGAGGCGCAGGACAAAGCTCTGATCGATCAATACCTCGCAGGCCGGGAGATTGGTAAGCCTCGGAAGGCGCGGGAGGTCGAACTCGACATGAACGCACAGATAGCCGGACTTCTCGCGGGGCAGCGCGTCGAGCTCAATCCCGGGCTGGCAACTTCGGGTCAAGACCAGCTGAAACTGGCAAGCGCATGAACATCAACCCCTACCACATCACAGGGCCGGCGCAGATCGGCGTAAGTGGCGGCCGCACCAGTGGGCACATGCTCTGGAGAATCCTTGAATCCAACGGCGGCAAGCTCCCGGCAGACGTGCACGCGTTCTTCCAGAACACCGGCAAGGAACGCGAGGAGACGCTGGTCTTTATCGACGCCATGGCCAAGCACTGGAGCGTCAAAATCGTCTGGATGGAATGGTGCCGGGTGTACGGCCAGCCGGCCGACGCTCCCTGGTATAAGATCGTCGACTTCGAGACGGCCAGTCGCAACGGCGAGCCTTTCACCATGATGCTCGAGTACTACCAAGCATACCGGAAGGCTGAGAAGAGCCTACCCGCGGTGCTGCCGAACTTCAGCAACAACATGTGCACCGCCTACCTCAAGGTGAAGATCGGCGAGAAGCACATGCGCGCCCTGGGCTACGACGAGTGGGACTGCATCGTCGGCATCCGCTACGACGAGCCCCGCCGCTATAGCCGGATGATGACCGCCAACGAACGCGGCAATGCTCGCTGGGACAGTGTTTGCCCATCCTACGTCGCCGGTATCATCAAAGAGGACGTGGCCGACTTCTGGGCCGATCAGCCTTTTGACCTGGGCATGGATTCTGACTACGGCAACTGCGATCTGTGCTGGAAAAAGAACGAGGTCAAGCTGATCAGGACCATTCAGGAAGACCCGTCCAGGGTGATCTGGTGGTCTGGCACCGAAGAGCGTTTTGGTCAGGTGTTCCGACAGGATCGATCCAACTACCGAGCGCTAGCCTGGTCAGCGGACCAGCGGGCCAGGCAGAAGGATTTCAACTTTGACTACCTGGCCCAAGATATAGACTGTTTCTGCGGGGACTAATTCGTTAGCTCTCTTATCATATTAACCACTGCAATGGTTTATAACCTGATCTTGATCTCGCGGTAGCATCGAGCTGATCAAAAAGCAGCCCCATAAAGAATCTGATTGGTTGAGTATCATCTGCGAATGTTAAATATCGACCGTCATGCGCCAGCTTAATTTTTTCGCCAAATTTTTGATCGTGAGTCCATAGGCCTATACCATCCAGACATATGAGGCTTTGTGAGTTACGTATAATGGGATTACGAAAACACTCATCTGCAAATCCCTTATAGCCAGATTCGAATCCAAACATTGCACACAACGGGTAATATGTCTGGCCACCTCCAAGCTTCCCGTAACTCGCAACCTTCAACCCTTTGGGGTTGTTCGGATCAAAGCACTCTATCATTTTCGAAAACTGGTCCAGCGACTCCTTTCTTACATTGCTTTTCACTTCAATCACCCGAAGAACCGAGTCAACTGGATAGATTCCGCGCCCAGCAGCCTCCAAAATCGGCGGCATAGATCTTTTATCGTAAATTATTATATCGGCTTGAACGCTCTGCCCACCAAAAGCATCAACAACTAAACCAGAACCTATACCGAAAACTTCCGGCAAAAATTTACTTATCAAATTAATCAGAAACGACTCACGAAGCGATCCTTTTTCACCGTTATGCAAAATAGAGCCAGTAGCCAAAAACATCGACCTGAGCTCAGAAATTCTTGCCTTATAAATTTCTCCATGCATGATCTGCTTCTCCAGACTGTATGACAACTATTCCGCAAGAGACTTGAATATACATCTCGCCGGCTGACAGACTGCGATCCGACAACCACCGGCTGACCATTCACATGGGCGGCAACGTTGTACCGCCGCTAGCCGGACAACGGGTGATTGAAGCGCTCCTGAAAGCAGCCTAATGCTTCCGGCTTTTGCCAAGCCCGTAAGCACCACCGTTGACGGTGAGGACGCTGCGACCCTTCTTCTTTTTCTTCTTGGGACTGAAAAGCAGTCGGAGCCGGCGTGCACGGGCTTCCCCAGTCAAATCGCACACCCTGGCTCCTACTGGCCCTTTGCAGGTGTCGATGTGCTTGCGCAGTTTCTTGACCGTGAAGAGCCTGCCGCAGTGCTTGCAAGCCTGGTCGATCGGCCTTCCCCTTGAATCCACTTCAACCGTCATGGCTTCCCTCCAGCAGAGCCGTGATCATAGCCGCGAGGTATCCCCATGCCCACAGAAAACCGATCCAGCAACACCGAACAGATGGTCAGCGCCCGCGTGTGCGCTTACACACCAGGCCAATCGAAGGTCGAGCTTCAGTTGATCCCACCCAGCGCTCTGCCATCCTGGCTTGAGTTAGGGCAGCAAGTCATAGCCAGGCCAGCCGCCCAGCATCAGGGCACGCCGGTGGCATATCTCGTCACTGATGTTCACGGTCAAAAGAAGGCTCTCGCCGGAGCCGAAGGCATTGAAAGGCATCGCCATTCAGGTTCTACCCTGGTACCGCTCTACACCCACGCCGATGCTGGCGAGGTTGAGCGGCTGCAATCCCAATTGATAGACAGCAGGGATGACTTGAGGGCGGCTATCAGTCGTAACCAGAGCCTGATGCGTCGATTGGACGAGCGGGATCAGCTCCTGCAGCGATGCCTGATGTCCGTCCGCGAGCAGCACTGCGATGAGGGCGAAGCTGACTTCGACCTGCCCGCCAACCTCATGACCGAGATCGACGCCGCCCTATCCGCCAGCGCAGAGCCGAGCGCGCCGAAGTGCAAGCACGCTGCCTGCAAATCGCTGGGTGAACATCACCCGTTCTGCGACTTCGTTCAGGCTATAGAGTCGAGTGCGCCGGTAGAGCGCGACCAGGGCATACCTGGCACCTCCTTCCAGCGCCTGAACATGCTCGCCAATCAGGGTGAATAACCAAGGGGGTACATTTGTACTCCACGAAATGAATCAAGCCTTGCGAGCGCGCATCGGCGCCTGTGCCACACCCTCCTCGGCGATGTGCCAAGCCTTGCCCACACCCCAGGCCAGGGCGCGAGTCATTGATTCATTCGAGCGGCAGTCGATGCCCTCTTCATAGAGCGCCATCCCAGATGCTGAATACACCCCTATGAACAACTGGGTAACGCCTGCCCGGGACAGCCTGACCTGAACATCGATAGTTGCCCCACCACTGAGCTCCTCTTCATGAGTTCGGCAGTGAAGCGTTGGGTCTGCCCATTCCCAATAGGCCTTACCTCTGGTGCGCATCTAGTTCCTCCTTGCTGACCATTAAGTAAGGCATACGGGGGGACGAACGACTACACCGCTACTCCGGTTCTTTGAACCAATTCGAAATTAGAACACGAAATTCTTGATAGCCGCGGCAGCGGCGAGGACGAAGTCATGCCCAGGAAAACGCACCTCATCGTCGACTCAGGATGCACCCAGGACAATGAGCGCTGGTCTCTCTCGGCCTGCGGGCTGAATGAAGACTCCGATGGGGAGTGGGACGGCGCCCGCGATCGGGAGTCGGTCACCTGCAAGCGGTGCCAGGCCCACATGGCGAAGCCGCGAAAGGCACCAGATCCATTCCACAAAGATCGCCCCATTCTGTTCAACGGCGCGATGGTCCGCTCAATCTTAACTGGGCAAAAGGTGGTGACGCGGCGGCCGATCAAGGGCCGCCAAATACCCAGCCGCAGCAAGTCCGACTCTCCTGAGCACCAATGGATCGCGGTGGTTCAAGATCATCCGCGATGGGGATTTGCTGTTTTTGGCGCGACAGAAGCGGAGTGTGCCGCTGAACTGGTTGTTTACGGAGCCTGCCCGTATGGCCGCCGCGGTGACCGGCTGTGGGTGCGCGAGGCCTGGGCCGAGATCGACGTAGCTCAAGCGCCTGGTGAAAAGTGGGTGGTGTACCGCGAACACGACAACCGCACCGACTACGGCGGCCCCTGGAAGCCGAGCATTCACATGCGCCGACGCGATAGCCGCATCCTGCTGGAGATTACCGACGTGCGCGTCGAGCAGCTGCAGGACATCACTCCGAGCCAGCGCATCGCCGAGGCGGCTTGGCGAGAAGAAGACAAAGAACTCGGGCGCGGCCAAGAGGCAGTGGAAGCCTTCGCTGATCTCTGGAACTCCACCGGCGGCGACTGGGATGCAAACCCCTGGGTCTGGGTCGTCGAGTTCAAGAGGATCGAGCCATGACCCTGCTACTGCTGTACATGGCCTACCTGATCTGGAAGGGGCCGAGGCCATGATGATCGACGTTGGAGGTGGCGTGCTTGAACCGGGAGAGCTGACCAACAGGGCGAGGCAAGAGCAGCCGGAGCGGCGCCAGCGGTTCATCGCTGTGATCCATGGCTGGCACGTCCACAGCAAAGGCTTCAACGTGCATCAGCTATCGGCAACTAATTACGACGAAGCCGAGAGGGAAGCCTGCTGGCTCAATCAGCAGCGGGACGCCCCCTTCGACCGCTGCGCCTATGTGGTGGTCGAGATCGACGGCCGCGAGCACCTTCCCCGGCGCCTGACCTGGCGCGAACGCCTCACCGGCAAGATTCAGTAACCCCTCCCCCTACAACAACTCAAGCCTGCCGGTAGGCGGGCGAGGATGAGCTATGTCCGCAACAACCCGTTTTCACGAAGCAGCCAACGACGCCCTGGTGCAAATCAGCGACAACCTGTGGCCCGAGGCCAAGCTCGCCCTGGTCATCTACACGCCTGGCGAGCCCGGCAAGGATATCGTTCTGAAGGACCAAGGCATTGTCCTTGGTGAGGTGGTCAGCACCCTACGCCGGTCGGGCCTGAGCATTGACGGCGAAAACGCCTACAAGCAGGACCTCTGTGACTCGATCTTCGGAGCTTTGGCTTTCGGCAAGCAGAACACCAACCCGCCTCCCGCTGATCATTGGGGTCAGCGCTTCTGGGATATCGGCCGGGCCGAAGGCGAGCTGCAGGAAGAGCTACTTCTGGCCTTGGCGCAGGTGACCGACTGTTTGAGCAAGGCGCTCACTGGTGGCGAAGTGTCCGCCGCTGCAGCTGGCAACGCGCTGACGAAGGCCGGCGAGCTGATCATCAAGCACCGAACCTAACCCCTCCTCACCTCTGCCGCCATGCGCGGCGTGGAGACAATCATGACCACCGAAACAGACGGTGACTTCGACAAGGTCACCGAACAGCGCATGGCCGATCTACTGGGATGCACAAAGCGAACCCTGGAGGGGCGGCGCCTGCGCGGAGTATTCCCCGAAGGCGTCTGGATGAAGCACCAGGGCCGAATCATCTATAGCAAGAAGAGGTATGACGAATGGCTGGAAAGCCAATGGATTTACCCCGAGGGGTCGAAGTCTTCCGCAACTCCCTCCGGATTCGTTTCACATGGGACGGTATCCGTCGATGCGAAACGCTCCCTTACCCCCCGACACAAAAAGGCATCAAGGCTGCATCCCAGCTTCGCGATCAGGTAGTTAGCTTTAACAAGCTTGGCCTTCTGGACCAGGACAAGTACGCCGAGCTTTTCCCGGGCTCGCAAACTGTCGCGGGCAGCAAGCCGACATTTGGTGAGTACGCCCAGCTCTGGCTCGACAGCCGGGAGATTACGCCCGGCACTTACAACAACTACAAAAGCGCGCTGAACAATTACTGGATGCTCCACTTCGCGATGGTTCGTGTGGACCTGATCACCACCACCCTGGTTCGCAAGGTGGTGAGTTCAATCACCTGGAGATCGCCGGGGGTAAAGCGCAACGCCCTGGTGAAGCTGTCAACGATTCTGCGCTCAGCGGTGATCGACGGATTGATCAGCAGAAATCCTGCCGAGGCTCTGCAACTGCCCAAGCGCACCAAGAAAGAGATCGACCCGTTCACTTTAGAGGAGGCGAACCAGATCACCGCCAGGCTCTACGAGCACCCGCACTGGCCAAGCCAGATCTACGCGGCGTTCTTCGAGTTCGTGTTCTTCAGCGGCGTACGCCTGTCGGAGGGCCTGGCGCTGCGCTGGGATGCTGTCGATTTGGAGAAGAAGGTTGCCCATGTGAAGCGCACTGTAGCGCTGGGCGAGGTAGTCGAGCGCACCAAAACCGGCAAAGATCGGTTCGT
Organism: Pseudomonas sp. SORT22; assembly: GCF_018417635.1. Classification (NCBI taxonomy): domain Bacteria; kingdom Pseudomonadati; phylum Pseudomonadota; class Gammaproteobacteria; order Pseudomonadales; family Pseudomonadaceae; genus Pseudomonas; species Pseudomonas sp. SORT22. The sequence goes on along the minus strand of NZ_CP071007.1, from coordinate 2,935,121 downwards.
GCTACTCAACGAGAGGGCCTTGCATGCGCTCGAGTTCGCCAGGGAGTACGCCGAGCGACGCAGGAAAGGAAAGGGGCGGGTCACGGAGTCACCGTTTATTTTCCCGCCATCGAAGAACGCAGAGTACGTCCGGCAGACCTCCGATCTGCATCATCAGTGGCGGCCGGTGCTTAAAGAACTGGGGATTCGTTACCGTCCGCCATACAACTGTCGTCACACCTATGCGACAATATGCTTAATGTCTGGCCTCAACCCCGCATTTATCTCCCAACAGCTCGGCCACAGCGTGCAAATGCTGCTGTCGACGTATGCGCGTTGGATTAACTCAAGCTCCGACTGGAGCGAGCTGGAAAAGCTGCAAATTGGTATCAAATCGGTATCAGCCGCAATGCCAGCGACGTAAGCTATTGATAGGTAAGCCCTTTGATCTCCACCGCTAACATCACCATGCAGTTCGGCGCCAAGCCCTTGTTCGAGAACGTCTCGGTCAAGTTCAACAACGGCAACCGCTACGGCCTGATCGGCGCCAACGGCTGCGGCAAGTCGACCTTCATGAAAATCCTCGGCAACGATCTGGAGCCGTCCGCCGGCCAGGTCATGCTCGAGCCGAACGTGCGCCTGGGTAAATTGCGCCAGGATCAGTTCGCCTACGAAGAGTTCACCGTGATCGACACCGTGATCATGGGCCATGAAGAGCTGTGGAAGGTCAAGGCCGAGCGCGATCGCATCTATTCGCTGCCGGAAATGACCGAAGAAGACGGTATGGCCGTCGCCGAGCTGGAAACCGAGTTCGCCGAGATGGACGGCTACACCGCCGAATCCCGCGCCGGTGAGCTGCTGCTGGGCCTGGGTATCCCGCTGGAACAGCATTTCGGCCCGATGACCGAAGTCGCGCCAGGCTGGAAACTGCGTGTATTGCTGGCCCAGGCGCTGTTCTCGGACCCGGAAGTGTTGCTGCTCGACGAGCCAACCAACCACCTGGACATCAACACCATCCGCTGGCTGGAAAACATTCTCACGGCGCGTAACAGCACCATGATCATCATTTCCCACGACCGCCACTTCCTCAACAGCGTCTGCACCCACATGGCCGACCTGGACTACGGCGAACTGCGCCTGTTCCCGGGCAACTACGACGAGTACATGACCGCCGCGACCCAGTCGCGCGAGCAGCTGCTGTCGGACAACGCCAAGAAGAAGGCCCAGATCGCCGAATTGCAGACCTTCGTCAGCCGCTTCTCGGCCAACGCCTCGAAAGCCAAGCAGGCCACCTCGCGCGCCAAGCAGATCGACAAGATCCAGCTGGCCGAGGTCAAGCCATCGAGCCGGGTCAGCCCGTTCATCCGCTTTGAGCAGACCAAAAAGCTGCACCGCCAGGCCGTGACCATCGAGAAGATGTCCAAGGGCTTCGACGGCAAGACCCTGTTCGAAAACTTCAGCTTCACCGTCGAAGCCGGCGAGCGCGTAGCGATCATCGGCCCCAACGGTATCGGCAAGACTACCCTGCTGCGTACCCTGGTCGGTGAACTGAGCCCGGATGCCGGCGCGGTAAAGTGGACCGAAAGCGCGGAACTGGGCTACTACGCCCAGGACCACGCCCACGACTTCGAAGAGGACCTGAGCCTGTTCGACTGGATGGGCCAGTGGACTCAAGGCGAGCAGGTAATCCGTGGCACCCTGGGGCGCATGCTGTTCTCCAACGACGAGATCCTCAAGTCGGTCAAGGTGATCTCCGGTGGTGAGCAAGGCCGCATGCTGTTCGGCAAGCTGATCCTGCAAAAGCCCAACGTACTGGTGATGGACGAACCGACCAACCACCTGGACATGGAATCGATCGAGGCGCTCAACCTGGCGCTGGAGAACTACCCGGGCACGCTGATCTTCGTCAGCCACGACCGTGAGTTCGTATCGTCGCTGGCCACCCGCATCATCGAGCTGAGCCCGAGCGGTGTGGTGGACTTCAGCGGCACCTACGATGACTACCTGCGCAGCCAAGGTGTGGTGATCTGATCCAGATCTGATCGCGGGGCAAGCCCGCTCCTATAATCCTGTAGGAGCGGGCTTGCCCCGCGATGCTGGAAAATCCGTTAGCCTGCTTCCTTTTCTCTTCGCACCCGGCGATCATGGGCCCTCTCCCACCGCCCGCCAGCGAACGAGCTCATGTCCGCGCAAGCACCCGCCCCCGTCGATACCGGGTCGATCACCCGGCAAATCCTTTCGATTGTCTTTTATACCTTTATCGCCTTCCTCTGCATCGGTTTGCCGATCGCGGTGCTGCCCAGCTATGTGCATGACCAGTTAGGCTTCAGTGCGGTGATCGCCGGTATCACCATCGGCCTGCAATACCTGGCCACCCTGCTCAGCCGGCCGCTGGCCGGACGCGCGGCAGACAGCCTGGGTACCAAGCGGGCAATCATTTACGGCTTGATCGGTATTGCCGCCAGCGGTGTGCTGACCTTTGCTTCAGCGCTGACAGTCGATGTGCCGTTGCTGAGCCTGCTGGCGCTGCTGGGCGGGCGCGTGCTGCTGGGCATCGCCCAGGGTCTGATCGGCGTCGGCACCTTGAGCTGGGGCATCGGTGCGGTGGGCGCCGAGCACACCGCGCGGGTGATTTCCTGGAACGGCATTGCCTCCTACGGGGCCATCGCCATCGGTGCGCCGCTGGGCGTGGCACTGGTCGACCGAGTCAATTTCGCCACCCTGGGCCTGGCCTTGAGCGTCCTGGCAGTGCTGGCCCTGCTGGTAATCCGCAACAAACCGTCGACGCCGGTGGTACGTGGCGAGCGCCTGCCGTTCTGGGCCGCATTCGGCCGGGTTGCGCCGTGCGGGGTCAGCCTGACTCTGGCGTCGATCGGCTACGGCACCCTGACCACTTTCGTCACCCTGTTCTACCTCGAGCAGGGCTGGAGCGGCGCAGCCTGGTGCCTCAGCGCATTCGGCGTGTGTTTCATCCTCTCACGGCTATTGTTCGTCAACGCAGTCAACCGCTTTGGCGGCTATCCCGTGGCGATGGCCTGCATGGCCACCGAAGCCCTGGGCCTGGCCTTATTGTGGCTGGCACCCAGCCCGGTGCTGGCATTGATTGGCGCAGGTCTTGCCGGTTTCGGCCTGTCGCTGGTGTATCCGGCGTTGGGTGTCGAGGCGATCAAACAGGTGCCCAGTTCCAGCCGCGGTGCAGGCCTGGGCGCCTATGCGGTGTTCTTCGACCTGGCCCTGGCGATTGCCGGGCCATTGATGGGTGCGGTGGCCCTGCACCTGGGCTATGCCTGGATTTTTTGCCTGGCTGCTTTGCTTTCGCTGCTTGGCGTCGGCCTCACCCTCCTGCTGTCACGGCGCGCCGGCAACTACTGATCGGCCATGTGCAGGCCGGCCTGATGGCGGTCAGCCAGGGTGTGGTTGAAAAACCGCGCAGCCTCAGCCTGCAACGTCAGGTGAATATCCTCACGGTCGACGCCGTCCGGGTCGTTGCACAAGGCGGCCATTTTCTGGCGCTGCTCGTCGTCGCACGGCGCCATGAACACGAAGTGCCCGGCACCGGCCAGCAGCTTGTAGTTGGGCGTGACCGGCAGCTTGCGCGCCAGGGCCTGGGCATTCTTGTCGATGGCCAGCAACTGGTCCTTGTCGCCGCTGTAGATCAACGCCGGGACCTTGACCTCGGCCAACGCGTGACGGCCGAACATCAGGCTCAGCGGCGCCATCAACATCAGCGCCTTGACCCGCGGATCGGGTGCGGCACGCAGGTCGGCGCGGTCGGCGATCAGCACGCCCTTGGTTTTGCAGGCATCGGCATCCAGCGGCCGCTCCTGGCAGTAGCGCTGCAAACGCTCCAGGTCCGGTTGCGCCCCGGACAGGATCAAGGCGGTCTCACCGCCAGCCGAATAGCCGATCACGCCCACCTGCGGGCCATTGATGTACGGGGCCAGAAAGCTATCGCCGAGGCTGGCGGTGATCGCTGCGCTGATCTGCAACGGCCGCCCGTAAAGGTTGCTCAAGGTGCCCAGGCGGCTGTGGTCGCGGGCATTATCGCCCGGGTGGGTGACGGCAACGACGATAAAGCCGCGCCGCGCCAGGGCGGTGGCCAGATCGTGCAAGGCCAGCGGCGTGCCGGTATTGCCGTGGGACAGCATCAACAGCGGATAACGGCCGATAACCATCGGCGCACCTTCCCAAGCCTGGACCCGGTAGCCGTCGATGCGGCTGCTGCGCTCAACTGCACTGGAAGGATAGAACGCCAGGGCCTGCACCGGCTGCGCATCGAGCGGGTCGGCGAAACTGAGGCGATGCACGCCAACACTCCAGTGCGCAGCCGGCTCGGCCTGCACCATCAGCGGGCTGCCCAACAGGACTAACAGGAGTAATGCGCCAAGACGCCGCATCGTTTTGCACCCTAAGCAACGCTATCGATCAATGCTGATAGTGCGCAGCATAGAACGGGCCAGCCCGGCGCAGATGAAACCTCAATGAAAAAACCGACTGCAGGCGCTGCCGGCAGTCGGTTTGATTACTGGCCCAGAGATCAGGCGGCGACGAACAGGTCGGTGCTGATCTGCACTTGCGCGGCGTTCAGGGCCTTGGCCCGGTGCTCATCGCCATAGGCCAGGCCGTGGGCACGGACGATTTCCAGGTCGGTGATGCCGATGAAACCAAGGAACACCTTGAGGAACTCTTCATGGCCGACCGCGGTAGGCTGGCCGGCGTGCAGGCCGCCTGCGGTCGATACCAGGATCACCTTCTTGTTGCCGCACAGGCCTTCAGGGCCGGCTTCGGTGTAGCGGAAGGTCTTGCCGGCCACTGCGACCCGGTCAATCCAGGCCTTGAGCTGGGTCGGCACGGTGAAGTTGTACATCGGCGCGGCCAGTACCACGGCGTCGGCGTCGAGAAACTCCTGCAGGGTTTCGGCGCTGAGTTTGGCTTCATGCTGCTGGGCGGCGTCGCGCAGTTCTTCCGGGGTGCCGGCGGCGACCAGGGTTGCGGCCGAGAAGTGGCTGATGGCGTCGCCGGCCAGGTCACGGTAAGTCACTTGCAGCGACGGCTCGGCGGCTTTCCAGGCTTCAACCACGCTGCGGCTCAGCTGACGGGAGGCGGAATTATCGCCCAGGATGCTCGAATCGATATGCAACAGTTTCATGGGACTCTCCTGAATGAAGACCGCGAGTGGGCGATCACGATGGGGAGAATCCTACTTGGGTGGCGAATAGCTGATAAGTCAGCAAAAATGCGTTAGTTTGTCCTACTGGCAGGACAATGGTGACGCACATGCAAGACCTCAATGATCTGTTCTATTTCGCCCGGGTGGTCGAAGCTGGTGGTTTTGCCGCCGCTGGCCGTGTGCTCGGGATTCCCAAATCACGCCTGTCGCGACGTATCGCCGAACTCGAAGAGCGCCTGGGCACGCGCCTGCTGCAACGCACCACACGCCAGTTGAAGCTGACGGCCGTGGGTGAACGTTATTTGCGCCACTGCCAGGCCATGCTGCTGGAGGCGGAAATGGCCGACGAAGCGGTGGCGAGCATGACCAGCGAACCGCGCGGGCGCTTGCGGGTGTCGTGCCCGGTGGGCCTGGCCCATGAATTTTTACCGAACGTGATCAGCCGCTTCCTGCAGCAATACCCGCAGGTGCAACTGGACATGATCCTCCTCAACCGTCGCGTCGACCTGATCACCGAAGGTGTCGACGTTGCCCTGCGAGTGCGCGACCTGGGCGATGAAGACCCGGCGCTGGTCACCCGGCGCCTGCGTCAGGCGCAGATGCTGCTGGTGGCCGCCCCGCAGTTTGCCGCCGCGCAGGCGCTCGACCACCCGCAAGACCTGGCCAGCCTGCCGGTACTCGGTGCGGTGGATGCCGACCGCCTGGTGCATCTGCGCCTGCTCGATGGCCAGGGCCACAAGCACGAACTGGCCCTGGAGGCACGCCTGGCGATCGACGACTTTGTCGTGCGCAAAGCCGCCGCTGTCGCCGGCCTTGGCTTTACCACGCTGCCGATCATGCACTGCGAAGAAGAACTCGAACGTGGCGAGCTGGTGCGCCTGCTGCCAGACTGGTCGCTGCCCGGCGGTTATCTGCAGGCGGTCTACCCCCATCGGCGCGGGCTGCTGCCGGCGGTGCGGGTATGGATCGATCACCTGGTCGCGGAATTTGCCCAATGCGGGGAGCGTTATGTCTGACAAGAAAATCAGCGAAGAGCAGGTCGCAGCGTTCTGCCTGAGCCTGCCGGGTGCGCGCGAAGACTACAAATGGGGCGGTATCCGGGTGTTCTCGGTGGCCGGCAACAAGATGTTTGCCGTGCTTGACCTGGGCGGCGCCGGGTTGTCGTTCAAGGTCGATAGCGAGCTGTTTCTCGGCTACGTCGACCGCCCCGGCGTGCGCCCGGCGCCCTACCTTGCGCGGGCGCACTGGGTCAGCATGGCACCGCCCTACCCCATGGGCCGCGCCGAGCTGACCGAACTGCTGCAACGCTCCCATCAACTGGTGGTCCGGCGCCTGCCCAAGCGCCTGCAGCCAGGCTTGCTTATCTGAGGATTGGCGCCAGGGCAGCGCCAAGCCAGCGGCCGCCGAGCAGCAGGTGGTCGATCCAGAACAACTGATGCACGCCGACAATGGCCCAGAAACTGAGCTGAAACGACAGTTTGCGGGTCTTGTGCCGAAAGCGTTGCTGGGCCAGCAAGGCGCCCGGCCAGCCGCCGCACAGCTCACTGGCGTGGAGGACTTTCTCTGGCGTGCGCCAGGCCTGATTGCGGGCCTGCTGCTTGTCGCGCCAATACAGCACGAAACTCACCAGGCTGGCCAACGGGTAGGCCACGGCCGGTAGCCAGGATTGCCCGCTCAAAAGCATCTGCAAAGCGCCGCCCACCGGCAGCAGGCACAAGCCGACAAAGGCCAGCAATTTGCTGCGGGGGTTTTGCAGGGCGCCGCTGGTTTGGGCTGCGCGGCGTGGCTGGCTTGGGCTACGGCTCATCTCAACCGTGCGCCGTGGTCCAGTCAACCCAGCCGAACAACCAGGTGCCGAGGATGATCAAACCGAACACGATACGGTACCAGGCAAAGGCCGCGTAACTGTGGTTGGCGATGAACTTGAGCAGGCCGCGTACCGCGATCATGGCGAAGATGAACGAGACCACAAAGCCGATGGCAAATACCGGGAAGTCGTCTGGCTGGAACAGATCGCGGTACTTGTAGCCCGAATACACCGCCGCACCGACCATGGTCGGCATGGCCAGGAAGAACGAGAACTCGGTGGCTGCTTTGCGCGACAGGCCGAACAGCAGGCCGCCAATGATGGTCGAGCCGGAGCGCGAAGTACCCGGGATCATCGCCAGGCACTGAGCGCAACCAATCTTCAGGGCGTCGGACCAGCGCATGTCGTCGACCTGGTCAACGCGGATCACATGCTCGCGGCGCTCGGCCCAGAGCATGATCACGCCACCAACCACCAGGGCGGCGGCCACGGTGATGGGGTTGAACAGGTACTCATGGATCAGGTCGGCAAACAGCACCCCCAGCACCACCGCCGGCATGAAGGCGATCAGCAGATTGACCGTAAAGCGCTGGGCCTCACGCTGACGCGGCAGCCCCACCACCACCTCGAAGATCTTGCGGCGAAATTCCCAGACCACCGCCAGGATCGCGCCCAGCTGGATGATGATGTTGAAGGCCATGGCCCGCTCACCACCGAAATTGATCAGGTCGGCCACGACAATCTGGTGGCCGGTACTGGAGATCGGCAAGAACTCCGTCAAGCCTTCGACAATACCTAGAATGACAGCCTGCAGGCCGGTCCAAAGATCCATGCTTCCCCCGTGGGGCAATGCCTGTGGCATGCCCCTTTATAGTCTTTTAGTTGCCAATGGCTGTTCAGCGCCTGGCCGTTTTACAGCGACAGTTGGTCGCAAAGCCAGCAGAAAAGTTCACGCGGCCTTCAGGTTTATCCCGTCGAGGCCGAAATCCTATCAGACCTCTCGGATAAACGCTGCTGGGACGACGCAACAGACCTCAACGAATCAAGCACTTAGTCCTTGGTCGAGTAGGTGGCGGGAGGCAAAGCATGCTTGGATGTGGGCAACAATAAAAAAGAACTCGAGGTAAGCATTCCATGAAGACTCTTCGCAGTATGTCGATCAGCCGGCGTTTGTGGCTGATCCTGGTAGTGGCAGTGGTGATGCTGGTAACCCTCGGTTTGCTGATGCTGCGCCAGATTCATGGCGACCTGTACCAGGCCAAGGCGGAAAAAACCCGCCATGTGGTAGAAACCGCCGCTGGCGTGCTGGCGTATTACCAAGGGCTGGAAGCAGCCGGCACATTGAGCCGCGACGCGGCCCAGCAACAGGCCCTGAGCGCGGTGCGCGGCCTGCGTTACGATCAGAATGACTATTTCTGGATCAACGACCTGGGGCCGAAGATGATCATGCATCCGACCAACCCCAAGCTCGACGGCCAGGACCTTTCGGCAATCCGCGACCCGGACGGCTTTGCCCTGTTCAACGAAATGGCCGCCCTGGCCAAGGCCAAGGGCGCCGGCAGCATCGACTACCGCTGGCCCAAGCCCGGCGCCAGCGAGCCGGTGAAAAAGACCTCCTACGTGCAGCTGTTCAAGCCCTGGGGTTGGGTGATCGGTTCGGGCGTTTACATCGATGACATGCAGGACGAGTTTTTGCGCCAGTTGCGCGATGCCTCGATCCTCGGCCTGGGCATCGCCCTGGTCATGACCCTGCTGGTGGTGCTGATTGCCCGCAGTATCGCCCGGCCGCTGCAGGAAGCTGTCGATGCCATGGCCACCATTGCCAGTGGCGAGAGCGACCTGACCCGGCGCCTGGATACCCACGGCAACGATGAAGTCACCCAGCTGGGCATCCACTTCAACAGCTTTACCGGTAAGTTGCAGGGCGTGATCAGCCAGTTGCAGGGCGCGGTGCATGCCCTGGCGCAATCGGCCAGCGATGTGGGCAACAACGCCGGCCAGGCCCAGCAGCGCAGCGAGCAGCAATCCCAGCAAATGGAGCAGGTGGCCACGGCCATCAACGAAGTGACCTACGCCGTGCAGGATGTGGCGAAGAATGCCGAACAGGCGTCCAGCGAAATGCATGACGCCCAGTTGCGCGCCGAACAGGGGCAACACAGCATCCACGGCAGCCTGCAGCGCATCGACCAACTATCGACGACCATCGATGAAGCGGTGCAGGTGATCCGCGCCCTGGCCGGTCAGAGCACGCGCATCGGCAGCGTACTGGAAGTGATCCGCTCGATTGCCGAACAGACCAACCTGCTGGCCTTGAACGCCGCCATCGAAGCGGCGCGGGCCGGTGAACAGGGCCGCGGTTTTGCCGTGGTGGCCGACGAAGTGCGCCTGCTGGCCCAGCGCACCCAACAGTCCACCGCCGAAATCCAGAGCATGATCGAACACCTGCAAGGCCAGTCCGAGGCGGCCGTGAAAGCCATCGACGCCAGCAGCGAAGCCTCGCGCCAGACCGTCGAACAAGCCAGCGAAGCCGGAGTCAGCCTGGACGCCATCAGCCAGGCGCTGCACAACCTGACCGCGCTCAATGCCTCGATTGCCAGCGCTACCCTGCAGCAGTCCCATGTGGTCGAGGAGATCAACCGCAACGTTACCGAGACGGCCGACCTGTCGCGTCAGACGGCAACGGCCGCACAGCAGTCGAGCAGTGCCGGCGTGGCCTTGAACCGCCTGAGCGAGCAGCTGGATCGAACCCTCAGTCAGTTCCGGGTCTGACGGTTGGGCCCCGGGGAGCGTACCTGCGGCTACTTCGCCAGCGCACTAGTGGCGCTTGGCGTGCCACAAGGTACAATCCCCGCCCTACCCTCGAACCCTCCAAGGAACGCCGATGTCCGGCCTCGAACTGTTCGCCGCCGTGCTCGGCGTTATCGCCGTGTGGCTCACGACCAAACAGAACCCCTGGTGCTGGCCGATCGGCCTGGTGATGGTGTTGCTGTACACCTGGGTCTTCTATGACGTGAAGCTGTATTCGGACATGCTCCTGCAACTGGTGTATGCCGTGCTGCAACTTTATGGCTGGTGGCAATGGACGCGGCCGGGCAGCACGCGCGAAGCTCGCCAGGTCAGCCTGTTGCCGGCGCATTCGGTTGCCTTTGGCCTGGGCATTGGCTTGCTCGGCAGCCTCGGCCTGGGCGCGGCCATGGCCACCTGGACAGACGCCGCCCACCCCTGGCTGGACGCCGCGCTGACCGGTTTCAGCCTGGTGGCGCAATGGTGGATGGCGCAAAAGCGCCTGCAGTGCTGGCCGCTGTGGGTGGTGCTTGATGTTATTTTCGTCGGCCTGTTCCTGTCCAAGGCCATGTACCTGACCGCCGCGCTCTATGCCCTGTTCACCTTGATCGCGGTACAGGGCTGGCGCGACTGGCGACGCGATCCGGCGTTGACCTACGCATGAAGGTAGTGGTACTCACCGGCCCTGAATCCAGCGGTAAAAGCTGGCTCAGCGCCGAAATCCAGGCGCACTTCGGTGGCGAACGGGTGGGCGAGTACGTGCGCCACTTCATTGACGAGCAGGCGCGTGACACCTGCTATGCCGACATCCCGGCCATTGCCCGCGGGCAGTTGGCCTGGGAAGACGCCGCACGAGCGCGGCAACCGGCGCTGCTGATCCTCGACACCCACCTGCTGAGCAACATGCTCTGGAGCCGCACGCTGTTCGGCGATTGCCCGGCGTGGCTGGAACAGGCGCTGCTGGCCCGTCACTACGACCTGCACTTGCTGCTCAGCCCCGAGGCCGTTGCCTGGCACGACGATGGCCAGCGTTGCCAGCCGCTGCTGGCCGAACGTATGGCGTTTTTCAATGCCACGGGCGAGTGGCTGGCGCAGCACCAGCAAGCGTTCCAGGTCGTGCAAGGCGACTGGGCGCAGCGCCGGCGCGCAGCCTTTGCCGCAGTTGCGCAGTTGCTCAAGACCTGAGCAGCTGCGCGCTGCACAGTGTCCATTCCTGAAACACTCTCACCTGCGCAAAGCCGCGAGCTAAAGCGGCCAGCCCGTGCCCGGAGAAAAGTGTTAAGCCGCTGAAACAATCCCCGGGCATGCCTGTTGCCGGGCCGTGGCGCCCGCAGTATCAGGTGCTGAACAGCGCCGGTGTCTCAGCGGCGTTACAACATTTTTTTGACCCTGGCCAAGCATAAAACCAAGCCATTGTTTTCGCTTGATAAATAAAAACCGGCACACCTTCTGCTCTCTTCTTCGCAACGCTGAACAGGGCCAGCGCACCATAAGAAGGAATTGCCATCGTGGGAAAGATTGATAAAGGCATCTACCGCCTCCTGCTGCTTGCCTGTGCAGTGAGTTCAAGCCTGAGCTTGAGCCTGCCGGCCCAGGCCGAGAACGGCATCGTCGTCATCACCCGCGATGTGCAGCCGCGCAACGCCATGCGCCCACCGCTGGCGCCCGACCCTTATCCGACCACGGTCAACACCAACCCGTCGGCGCAGATCCTCAAGCAAACCAACGAGCTGAGCGACGGCGATTTTGCCTCGATCACCAGCGGCTCGGGAATCGGCGCCATGGTCACCCAGCAGACCAATAACCTGGGCAGCAACATCAATAACCAGACGCAACTGCCGAACCTGGCCGGTGGACGTTCCGGCAACTCCGGCAACGGCATCTCCAACATGGTCAATTCCAGCGTGCAGAAAGGCCTCGCGCCCCTGCAGATCCTCACCGGAGGCAAGTGAGATGAAGCACTCGTTGCTGATTCTGGCCATGTTCTGCAGTGTACCGGCCTTCGCCCAGCCCCCCGTCGTCAATAACGCCAACATCGACAATTCCGGTGCCCAGTACCAGGGCAACCTCACGGTCAACCAGGCTGCCGGCGATCAGCAGCAACAGGCCAACGCCCGGGCCATCGCGGTGGGCCATGGCGCCAGCGCCAGCACCCAGATCCGCCAGCGCCTGCGCACGACAGTAGACCCAAGCATCGATGCCCAGTCGAACATCCAGGGCAACTCTTTCAGCCACGGCAGCGGCGCCCTGGGCGTCAACCAGAGTGCCGGGGCCAGCAACCAGCAAGCCAACGCCATGCGGATCAGCATCAGTTCCGGTCCGCAAAGTATCGACGACAGCGTCCTCATGCAACAGAACGTGGCGCTGCTCAACAACTCCGACTCAGCTGACTCCGCACCCGGCTTTCGCCAGGTCACTACCAGTGACCAGGCCTTCACCGGTAGCCGTGGGGTGATTCAGCTGAATCAGAGTGCCGGGGTGGGAAACCGAACGGCCAACACCCTGAGCATCCGGGTCGCGGACTGACCCAAATAGTTAGGAACAACACTTAACCTAAAATAAAGTACGGAGAATCACCATGAAACCTTCGATGGCACTCAAGCCTCTGGTTTTCGCAATTGCTGCGGTCATGGCTGTTGCTGTACAAGCTGGGCAGAACGAACCACGTGGCCATGGCCATAACGGTCATCACAACAATGGCCACCACACCCCTCCTCCTCCCACCAAAATCTCGATCAACGCGACCGCCAACGCGTGGGACAAGCAAAGCAGCACCAACAACCGCATCCGCAACGAAGGCACTGTGAACGAAGCCGAAATGAGCAGCTCGGCCACCGGCACCAGCGGTAACGTCGGCGTCAACGTGGCTGCCGGTGCCGGCAACCAGCAAGACAACGCCGCCGCCATCGCCAACGCCGCCACCGACAACTCGGAAATCGACAACACCTTCGTGTTCGGCAACGCAACGGCGACCGCCAAGGTCTCGCAATACAGCAACAACAACCGGGTCGACAACTACGGCAGCACCAACTCGGCGGTCATGGGCGGTTCGGGCAACAACGGCAGCGGCAACATGGGCATCAACATTGCCGGTGGCGACCTGAACCAACAGAAAAACACCATGGCAATTGCCAATACCAACGCTGCACTGGGTAACGCAACCGCCACCGCCTCCGCCGAGCAAAGCGGCCCTGGCCTGACCGTCAACAACAACGCTGACCGTACCTATCGTGTCGATACCCTGACGGTGACCAAAACCGCCAGTGGCAGCGCTTCCTACGACAAGTCCATGGAAGCCAGCGGCAGCAAGAGCAACTCTTCGAGCTTCGAGCTCGCCGGCGCCAACAGCTTCAATGCCAGCGGCTCGCACAACTCCGAAGCTAGCGGTTCTAAAAACCATGAAGCCAGCGGCTCGAGCAGTGCTTCTCTGACCGCTTCGCTGGATGCATCGGTTGAAGCCAGCAGAAACTCGTCCTATGACTATGGCCGTCATCACAGCGGCAGCAGCTCGCAGTCGGCCGATGCTTCGCTGACTGCCTCGCTGGATGTTGATATCGACAAGTCGTGGAACAAAGAGTCCAGCTCTTCGTACGATAAGTCCAAGAGCTCTTCGTTCGAAAAAGCCTTCGATTCTTCGTTCGAAAAATCGGGCAGCAAATCCTCCGAGTCTGAGTACAACAAAGCGAAAAGCTACAGTGAAAGCAGCTCTTATGATTTGAGCAATACTTTCTCTTATCAAGTGCTGACTCCAACCGGCTGGGCCAACCCTGTAACCAACACTGCAACCCTGAGCGGTTCGGTGAACGGCGGCAGCGGCAACCTGGGCGTCAACGTAGCAGCCGGTGTGGGCAACCAGCAAAGCAACTCGCTGGCCATCTCCAACACCTCGATGTAAATGCTGTGATCTGGAGGCCCCCTTCGGGGGGCCTTTTTCAACACCATCAGGGGGGCGTCGGACATGCGCGTTATCGCCTTGGCATTTTTGCTCTGCCTGAGCAGCATCAGCGAAGCGGCGCAATTGCCGCTTTCGGTATTACCGGGTGGTGCGGTGGTGTTCAAGCCCATCCAGAGCGTGCGTGAACGCAAATTCGCCGACCTGGTGCAACAGAAAACCGATTTCAGCTGTGGCGCCGCGGCATTGGCGACCATCTTGCGCCAGGCCTACTGGCTGGACGTCAGCGAAGAACAGATCATCGAAGGCATGCTCGCCCACTCCGACCATGATGTGGTGCGGGTCCAGGGCTTTTCCATGCTCGACATGAAGCGCTACGTCGAAAGCCTCGGGATGCGCGCCCGCGGTTACCGGGTACAACTGGACGCCTTGCAGAGCGTGCGCATTCCGGTGGTGGTGCTGATGGACGTGCGCGGCTACAAGCACTTCGTGGTCATGCAGAAAGTCCACAACGGCTGGGTGTACATCGGCGACCCGGTGCTCGGCCATAAACGCTACAAGATCGAAGACTTCGTCAAAGGCTGGAACGGCATTCTCTTCGCCGTCATCGGCCGGGGCTACGACAAGGCCAACGCCTTGCTCGACCCACCACTGCCGCTCACGGCCAAGAACCGCATCAATACCTTCACCCCGGTGCAAGACGCTGAGTTGATGGATTTCGGCTTCATCCAAAGCGACTTCTTCTAATGACAAGGGAGCATGAGGCTCCGGGAGCATCCCATGAAGACTTCTATCTGGCTCGCCGTGCTTTGCCTGGCCGCCAGCCTGCCAACCCAGGCCCAGACGCTCAAGCCCATTGAACTGAAGGATCAGGAACTGGCCAACCTGCGCGGCCGCTTTGTCATGCCCGGGCGGATCATCAGCTTTGGCATTGTCATGAGCAGCACCTGGCAAAACGCCAATGGCGAAGTGATTGGCGCCAGGTCTTCGATGCAAATCCAGCAAACGACGATCAAGCCGCAGTTCTACGTGTCGATGATCGACGAAAAAGGCAGCGGCGCGGCGCGCTCGCAGAGTGTCGGCAGCGGTAGCGTCACCGGTGGCAGTGGCCTCAACAGCACCGAGGGCGTGACCCAGGTGGTGCGCGCCGCCGGCGACAACAACAGCGCCTACAACAACGTCGATATCAACGTCACCAAGGCCAACCAGGCGCCCGCAGCAGCCACGCAGCCACAGGGCGAGGCCCTGGCCGCAGGTTCCACCCTGGTCGGCGCCAACGGCGCGGGTTCGCTGAGTGTGTCCTCAACCGGCAGCGGCGTGCAATTCAACATCATCGCCAACAACAACCAGGGCAGCACCGTGCAGCGCCTGGCCCAGGGTGGGCTGATGCAGAACACCACCTTGCTCGGCGCTGGCAACAAGGTCAGCAACCTCACCTCCCTGAACGTCGTGCTGCGTGACAACGTGCCGAGCGCCGGGGCGCTGAACGGTAACCTGGACCAGCTCAAAGGCCTTCGCACTCTCGGTTTCTGATCTACGCTCTGTCTCATCACTTGTAGTCAGAAGGGACGGCTAACCCATGCACCGATCGTTAACCTTCAGAGCTATTGTCTGTTTGAGTAGCCTGACCCCGGCCACATTGCTCTACGCAGCAGCCGACCCCCAGGTCGAAGCACTAAAACAAGAACTCATGGAGTTGAAACAACGCTACGAAGCCCAGCAGAACGCGTTGATGGTCCTTGAACAGCGCGTTCGCCAGGTCGAAACAGCACCGGCAGCACCCGCGCCCAGACGCCTGACCAAATCCCCCGCCGAAACCGTCAAGGGCGGCCAGACCGTGGCCACCGGTGCGCCGGGAACCACCGGCAGCTCTTATGGGCAGTCGCTCAAAGACGACTCGGAACCGGCGCAAAGCGTTTCCAACCTGTATGACGAAGCCAGCGGCTTTTTTGGTGGCGGCAGGTTCAGCGTCGAAACCGGCCTGACCTACACCCACTACGACACCCGCGCCCTGGTCCTCAACGGTTTTCTGGCGCTGGACTCGATCTTCCTCGGCAACATCAACCTCGACCGCATCAAGGCCGACAACTGGACCCTGGACCTGACCGCCCGCTACAACCTCGATCAGCGTTGGCAGTTCGATATCAACGTCCCGGTGATCTACCGTGAATCCACCTATTCCTCCGGCGGTGCCGGCGGTGCCGGCCCGGTTACTTCCGATGCGACCGTCAGGCGCGATCCAACCATTGGCGATGTCAACGTCGGCATTGCCTACAAGTTCCTCGATGAGTCGGAAAACTGGCCCGACGCGGTCGCCACCCTGCGGGTCAAGGCCCCCACCGGCAAAGACCCCTACGGCATCAAGCTGGTCAACGACCCGACCAACGACAACCTCTCGGTGCCTGAGAGCCTGCCCACCGGCAACGGCGTCTGGGCGATTACACCGGGTATCTCGCTGGTCAAGACCTTCGACCCGGCGGTGCTGTTCGGCAGCCTGTCGTATACCTACAACATGCAGGACTCGTTCAGCGACATCAGCCCGACGATCAACACCAAGGTCGCAGGTGACGTGAAACTGGGCGACTCCTGGCAGATTGGCGCCGGTATCGCCTTTGCCCTTAACGAGAAGATGAGTATGTCGTTCTCGTTCACTGACCAGTTTGCCAGCAAGAGCAAGATCAAACCCGATGGCGGTGACTGGCAATCGGTGCCCAGCAGCGACTACAACGCGGCCAACTTCAACATCGGCATGACCCTGGCCGCCACCGACAACCTGACCATCGTCCCCAACCTGTCCATTGGACTGACCGACGACTCGCCGGATTTCTCCTTCAGTCTGAAATTCCCTTACTACTTCTAAGGTTCACAGCCATGAAAAAGCCCGCTTCAGCGGGCTTTTTCATGCGCATTGGTCACGACTCAACGAATCTGATGCTTGTGCAGCAGCCGGTAAAAGGTCGGCCGGGAAACCCCCAGCACCTTGGCTGCGATGCTCAGGTTGTCGCTGTGGCGGTTGAGCACGTCGCACAAGGCCTGGCGCTCGGCCCGGTGCTTGTAGTCTTCAAGGGTGCCCATGCTCGGGGCGAACTCGTGCTGGCCCAGCAAGCCCAGATCCTGTGCCTCGATCTGCCGGCCTTCGGCCAGAACCAGGCCGCGGCGCACGCGGTTGGCCAGCTCACGGACGTTGCCGGGCCAGTCGTGCTTGCCCATGGCCACCAGGGCGTCTTCGCTGAAGGAGCGGGGCCGGCGGCCGGTTTCCAGGCTGTAGAAGTGCGAGAAATGACTGGCCAGCATCGACAGGTCACCATGGCGATCGCGCAGCGGCGCGGTGACCACCTGCAGGACATTCAGGCGGTAATACAGGTCTTCGCGAAAGCGCCCGCTGTCGATGGCTTTTTCCAGGTCGACGTGGGTCGCTGCCAGTACCCGCACATCGACGGCTATCGGCTGGCTGCCGCCGACCCGCTCGATGTGTTTTTCCTGCAAAAAGCGCAGCAGATTGGCCTGCAGCTCCAGCGGCAGGTCACCAATTTCATCGAGAAACAGCGTGCCACCGTGGGCGGCTTCGATACGGCCGATCTTGCGTTGATGGGCGCCGGTGAAGGCGCCTTTCTCGTGGCCGAACAACTCGGACTGGATCAGGTGCTCGGGGATGGCGCCGCAGTTGATCGGCACGAAGGGTTTGTCACGGCGCTGAGACTGGCGATGCAAGGTGCGCGCCACCAGCTCCTTGCCGGTGCCGCTCTCGCCGCGAATCAGCACCGGCGACTCGGTGGGCGCCAGCTTGCTCAGCAGCTTGCGCAGTTCGCGAATCGGCCGGCTGTCACCGAGCAGTTCGTGCTCCGGTTCATCGACATGCACATAGCCCTTGCCGCGCAGGCGCGCCATGCCGAACGCGCGGCCAAGGGTGACCTGTACCCGCGAGACATCAAAGGGCAAGGTATGAAAGTCAAAAAACCATTCGCAGACAAAATCACCGACATTCTGCGCCCGCAGCTCCTGCGGACTGAGTACGGCGATCCATTCGGTATTGCTGCGGCTGATCAAATCCTTGACCGCATCCGGGTGCTGCAGGTGCGAAGCCTGCAAACGCAGCAGCCCGACGTCGCAGGGATGTTCCAGGGCCGAGTTCAAGGTGCAGCTGTGTACATCCCAGCCCACACTGCGCAAGCCAGGCAATAGACGATGGCAGTCATCGCAAGGATCGACGATCAGCAGGCGGCGGTTGGATGCAGGCTCTAGCATGACCTATTCCTTGGCGCCAATAGTTGGAATTTTAAATAGAAACAGTGTGTTGGCAGGCCCGTTTTAACAGTAGCAACGATGCGTCAATCGCCCACTACCGTCTGTCTGCTGGAAGGGAGTATTTGTCGAGCATTTGCGGTCAAAGGCGGCGCCGCAACGAGCTGGATACCGGGTGGGTATCACTGCGGCTACCCATAAATTTTGCTGACGCTAGAACGCCTGGATCCTCAGTATTCAGCGTACCAGCTGGCGGCGTTCGGGCAAGCCCGGGTCGAGCTGGCCGGTGGCGGGTTGAGCGGCACTCGGGCAACTGCTGGCCGCCACGCATCGCTGGGCCGACGGGGAATAGAAGCTGCCGGCCGGGCAGCTGTAGTCAAAGCGATGCCACCGCCCACCTGTTAGCACACACCTGAAATAGCGCGTGCAATCGCTGGGGTCTGGATGATAACCCGCCCCGACCGCCGCACAATTCACCTGAACCTCTTCGTTGCTGACGCCCCCGGATGAGCTGCAGCCTGCTAACAAGATGAACGCTGATGCGACTACCAGACGCCCCAAGGTACGACGTGAACGGTATGACATGATGCACCTCTTTGCTCGGTGGAGAATCGTTTTAATGTCCCATACCAGATTCAGTCAGCGGGCCTTGTGCTTGTCAGAAACCAACCGCCCGCATTGATAGAGCGGGAATTACAGCGAAAGGTATTAGCCGAGCCCACTTCATAGACGCGCTCGGCTCCGGGGCATTGACCGTTGGTAAACATGAAGAAGTAGCGCCGCATCAGCGATGGAAACGGCTGCGCATAGTGGCCCAGCAACAACGCTTCATCACTCGCCTGCACCGGGCTGCCGCCCCGACTCTGCATCAATTGCAAGCCGGTCGCATAGGACGTGGAGAGCTCGTCGACATTGAGCCAGCGTATGTTCGACACCTGCACCGTGTAGGCAACGCTGCGCTGGTTAGCATCGCGAACCGTGATGGTGGTTGTCCCGTTGCCCATGCCGGTGACTTTCCCCTGTTGATCCACAGCGGCTATCTCGGGGTTACCGGCGACATAGGTATACGGCGGTTGGCCACCCGTAGGCTGGCGCTGCGAAGTGTTGCCAGAAAAGTCCCTGGTCTGTTGCCAGTTTTTCGTCACCCGGACTGCCGGACCATTCAACACCAGGAGCTCTGGGGCAATGCTAAGACCCGTACGCAGCGTCAGGCGGAGCAAGGGGAAGGTAACCGCGTCGGCTTCTTGTTGCGTGCGCGCGAAGCTGACTTTGAATTCCACCCGTAGTTCGGAGTTATCCCGCAGAAGCACCAGACGGTTGCGCGCGATCGCCCTGCTCAGGCCATTTGCGGCTTCGCCTTCATTCACCTCGGCGGCGCTGCCCAACTCGATGACATCGGCATCACCGTTGAGCTTGGTGCCATGACAACGCAGCCACACGCGTTGCCCTGCGTGGGCGAAACTCCACCGCATTATCGATACCAGGGGATTGTCGGTTACTCGATCAAGGTCCAGTGTCGTTCCAATCACACCGGCGACGGCGGGCTGCGCCAGCCCTGCCAGGGGCCGTATGCCCAGACTCAACAGCGGCGACCGCTGTGCCCCGCCGCCCACGCGCTCGACGTCATAGCGGACCTGTACCGTGCGCAAGCTGGGCCCGATGTTTGCGCCCACAAGCTCAGGGGCAAGGGTAAATTCGACTTCACCGCGAGGATCTCCCCTGAGCGGTTCGCTAATGGTCGATCCAATGGCCGAGCCGGTCCAGTTCAAGGTAATGTTTTCCTGCACGGTCATGTGCGGGTAACCAACCTTGATGTTTACCCCGGATAACGCTTGCAAAGGATCAAGCTGTCCCGCCGTGGCCTGAGTAACGCAGGGCTGCTGCAGTTCCAGGGTCTGGAGCCTGATCCATAACGACAGTAACTGCGAGTGCCGGGTCCGTACACCTGGCTCCACCACCCAGTATCGGAACAAGATATTTTGGCCGATGGTCGGAATAATGAATTCGACAGGCAGGTCAAAGGTCAGGTCCGTTAAGGCGGTCACCTCCTTGTCCCTCAGATAGCTGCCCCCGCCACCTGTTCGAAGGCACTCCAGATAAACCCTTTGTCCAACTAACATGCCATCGTAGACAACCACGCGCACAGTAGCGGTTGTCAGACCGATTGGATCCAGCCTGCCCTCCTTGGCTTCGTCTACCAAAGGGGGAGACAGCACCAGGTCTGTGCGCCCGACTTCCAGATCCAGCTGGTCAGATTCGTGCCAGTCGGTTTCAAAATCAAATACACGATACCGCACCATCAATAGGCCCTTGTTGAGCGGGGCGATATGTTCGGCCAGCACGAGGAAATCGATAGGCTCTCCCACCCTGTCGGCGTCAACGATCCGATCCTCGGTATGCAAATAGTGCTGATTGTTTTCCCGCCGCCCATCCCAGATCATTCGCACCAGCTGGTTGGCGGCCATTTGCGCATACACCGGGATTTGTACCGTCGCACGCTCAAGGGTATCGACGAGGTTGTTGCCAACGGCTTCAAGTACGACCGGCGCCGGCAAAAGTTGCTGGGTTACTACACCTTGGCGCATCCCATCCTCCCGTCATTGGCGCATAAGCGCTGTGGCTGGCCCTATTCAACGCCGCTCCTGACATGGCCGCTACTGACAAAAATGCCAGGTGCCCCGTCATCAACCGATGAGCGGTATTCAACTATTTTTAAAAGAAGTGTGACTTACCCCCCGGTCGGGTGCATCAGTACAAGTAACTCACCGCTGCGCAAACAGGCGCGCGGGTTTATTCCATGTTTGGGCCCACAGAGAGACCGAACCCATGAACGCCCCGCTGCGTATCAACGATGCCCTGCTGATTGCCGACCACGCCTTTGAACCTTTCCAGTGTGTTGCCTGGGATGTACCCAACGGTACCGGTGAGTTGAGCCTGGCAGTCATCGACCGGACCAGCACCCGAATTGGCAGCAAGCAAGTCCCTTGCAGCACCTACTCCGACCCTGCGCAACTGGCTAATTTGATTGAAGAAGTTCGCGCCGAGTTGAGCGAGAAAGGTTATGCGTTGCAGCCTTGGTCGATGCCCAAGTAATAGCGGTTAATTGCCAAAGGCGCTGTATTCGCGCACGCCTTTGGCAACTTTGCTATAACTCGCTGGACAAACTGCGACACTTGGCCGCAGTTGTTTTTATTGATACCAGGTTATCCGCCGAGCAGTGCCAGTGTCTCCAGGTGCTGGTAATCGGCATGCAGTTGTTGCGCAAGTAACTGTGCCCTTCCCAGCTTGACCGGCGAACTTTCGATATCCACCAACAGCGATTGGCAAGGCAGCGGCTGCAGCGCCTGCCAAGCCTTGAGCCGGCCATCGGTCACGATCAGGCATCGCTGCAGTTCTGCCGGATAGCGTCGTTGACGCTCCTGCAGCCAACTCCGTGCCTGCTCCAGTGCCGCCAGCAATGGCGTACCGCCCCCCGCCCCCAACGCCTCCAGCCACGGCTGCAAGCTCGCCGAGGCTTTTAGCCCGTGACGTTGCCAGCGCGGCGCATTGCCGCTGGCGGTGAGAAGGGTCAGTCGCGCGCGGTTGCGGTAGGCCTGATCGAAAAACCCCGCCAGCATGCCCTTGGCCCGGCTCAGGGCCTGGTGACGGCGGGTTGACGCCGAAGCATCGACAATCACCAGCCACAGCTCTTGGGCGCTGGCCGTGCGCTGCTGCCAGCGCAGGTCGTTGCGCGTGCGCGGGCGGCCCTTGAGCAAGGTCGCCGGCCAGGCCACCGCGCCGGATGCAGCCTGCTTGCCACGCCCACGCGGGCCCGCAGTCAGTGCACCGGGTCGGGGTCTGGCATCCGCGCTGGTGTGCCGGCGGATGCT
This sequence comes from Pseudomonas sp. SORT22, assembly GCF_018417635.1. Lineage (NCBI taxonomy): Bacteria > Pseudomonadati > Pseudomonadota > Gammaproteobacteria > Pseudomonadales > Pseudomonadaceae > Pseudomonas > Pseudomonas sp. SORT22. Next base: position 2,913,378 of record NZ_CP071007.1, on the reverse strand, counting down.
CAGGGCTTTTTTGCCCAGCTCGGTACCTCGCGCCGGGCGCCGCTCGGGGTGGCTTGTGGCGGCAGTTCGCCCCATTGACCCTGGCCTTGCTGGCCGGCCGATGGCGGCATCGCCGCACCGTTGTCTGGCGCTTGCGATTGTGGCGCCGGGGCTTCACGGCGGCGATGGCGCAAGGCGAATTCGGCCACGGCATCGATATCCTCAGCTTCGATCGCCAGCGCTCCGCGCCAGGCCGCGTGGGCCCGGGCCGCACGCAGCCAGACCAGGTCGGCACGCAGGCCATCGACGCCAGCGGCAAAGCAGCGCTCGGTAATCTGCGCCAGGGCCAGGTCGTCCAGGGCAATCTGCGCCAAGCACTCGCGAGCGCCATGGCAACGCTCGCGCAGGGCCGCCTGAGCGGGTGCCCACTGGGCACAGAACGCCTCGGGATCACTGTCGAAATCCAGGCGCCTGCGAATGATCTGGCCACGGGCTTCGGGCAACGGCTGGCCCTCGAGCAGCACATTGAGGCCGAAGCGGTCGAGCAATTGCGGGCGCAACTCGCCCTCTTCCGGGTTCATGGTGCCAATCAGCACGAAACGGGCACTGTGGCGGTGGGAAATGCCGTCGCGCTCGACCCGGTTGGTGCCACTGGCGGCGACGTCCAGCAACAGGTCGACCAGATGATCCGCCAGAAGATTGACTTCATCCACATAGAGCACGCCGCCGTCGGCCTTGGCCAGCACTCCGGGGGAAAACTGCGCCTTGCCCTGGCCCAGCGCCGCATCCAGGTCGAGGGTACCGACCAGGCGCTCTTCACTGGCACCCAGCGGCAGGGTCACGAACGGCCCTTCGCCGAGCAAATCAGCCAGGCCCCGGGCCAGGGTGCTTTTGGCCATGCCGCGCGGGCCTTCGATCAGCACGCCGCCGATCTTCGGGTCGATGGCGGTCAGGCACAGCGCCAGTTTCAGCTCATCGGCGCCGACCACGGCGGCCAGGGGAAAATGTGCAGGTTCGCTCATCTCAATTCTCTTCTTCGCCGGCCAGCAGCTGTTCTTCCAACGCTTCACGGTAGTCGCCCGGCTCCTGCCAGAGCCCGCGCTGCTGGGCTTCGAGCAGGCGCTCGGTGATGTCGCGCAAGGCCTCGGGGTTGTGCTGGCGGATAAAGTCGCGGGTCGCATCGTCGAGCACATAGGCGTCGGCCAGCGACTGGTAATGGTGGTCGTCGATCAACTGCGTGGTGGCATCGAAAGCGAACAGGTTATCGACGGTGGCAGCCAGCTCGAAGGCACCTTTATAGCCGTGACGCTTGACCCCGTCGATCCACTTGGGGTTCAGCGCCCGGGCGCGGATCACCCGGTTCAGCTCTTCTTTCAGGGTGCGGATGCGCGGCCGGTCCGGCTGGCTGTGGTCGCCGTGGTAACTGGCCACACTGCTGCCGCCCAGGCTCTCCACGGCGGCGAGCATGCCGCCCTGGAACTGGTAGTAGTCATTGGAATCGAGCAGGTCGTGCTCGTGGTTGTCCTGATTTTGCACCACCGCCTGCACCTGGCTCAGGCGCCGGGCAAAATCGGCGCGCGCCGGCGTGCCGTCATCGGCGGTGCCATAGGCATAGCCACCGTGATTCAAGTAGACCTCGGCGAGGTCCTGGCGGTCATTCCACAACCGTTCGTCGATAGCATTCTGCACGCCGGCGCCATAAGCGCCCGGTTTGGCCCCGAACACCCGCCAGCCGGCCTGGCGAGCGGCCTGTTCGGCGTCCAGGCCCTGGGCCAGCAGTTCTGCGCGCTCGCTACGGACCTTGGCCGCCAGCGGATTGAGCTCATCCGGCTCATCCAGCGCCGCCACCGCTTGCACCGCCGCATCGAACAGCTTGATCAGGTTGCCAAAAGCATCGCGGAAGAACCCCGAGACGCGCAAGGTGACATCCACCCGTGGCCGGTCGAGCAGGCTCAAGGGCAGGATTTCGAAGTCGTCGACGCGCTGGCTGCCGCTGGCCCACACCGGCCGCACGCCAAGCAGGGCCATGGCCTGGGCGATATCGTCGCCGCCGGTGCGCATGGTCGCCGTGCCCCACACCGACAGGCCGAGCTGGCGCAGGTGATCGCCATGGTCTTGCAAATGGCGTTCGAGGATCAGGTTGGCCGAGGCAAAACCGATGCGCCAGGCGGTGGTGGTCGGCAGGTTGCGCACATCGACGGTATAGAAGTTGCGCCCGGTCGGCAGTACGTCCAGGCGCCCGCGGCTTGGCGCGCCACTGGGGCCGGCAGGCACGAAGCGACCGTCGAGGGCAGCCAGCAAGCCGTGCATTTCTGCCGGGCCGCAGTTGTCCAGTTGCGGCGCGACCTGCTGCGCCAGCGCGTCGAGAATCGCCTGTACCTGTGCCCATTCAGGGCCGCCGACCAGCTGCACGCTGCCATCGAGGGTCTGCTCGATCAGTTGGCTGGCGTACAGCTCAAGGCGCTCGCGGGTATCGCCGGCGGTGCGCCAGGCTTCGTCCAATGTCGCCAAGAGTGCGGGCCGAGGGCCTTGCCAGGGCTGGCCGAGGTCGCAATCGAGCGGGTCGAAGCCCAGGTTCAGCGCCTTGGCCAGGGCCCGCAACAAACTGCCGTTGGCCCCGCGCCCATCACCGCGTTCCACCCGCAATAGCGCCAGCAAGGTGTCGATACGCAGGCGCCCGGCCGGCGACTCGCCGAACACGTGCAGGCCATCGCGGATCTGCGATTCCTTGAGGTCGCACAGGTAGGTGTCCAGGCGTGGCAGCCAGATCGCGGCATCGTCCAGGGCGCCTTCGATCTGCAGTTCGCGATCGATATGGTTGTCGCGCACCAGCGCCAGGATGTCGCGCTGCAGCTCGCGGGCCCGGCGCGGATCGAGCAACTGCGCCTCGTAGTACTCGTCGGCGAGCAGCTCCAGGTGGCGCAACGGCCCGTAGGTTTCGGCGCGGGTCAGCGGCGGCATCAGGTGGTCGATGATCACCGCCTGGGTGCGGCGCTTGGCCTGGGCGCCCTCGCCCGGGTCGTTGACGATAAACGGATAAATGTTCGGCAGCGGCCCGAGCAAGGCGTCCGGCCAGCAGCTATCGGACAGCCCGACACCCTTGCCCGGCAGCCATTCGAGGTTGCCGTGCTTGCCGACATGGATCAGCGCATCGGCGGCAAAGCCATGGCGCAGCCAGAAGTAGAACGCCAGGTAGCCATGCGGCGGCACCAGGTCCGGGTCGTGATAGACCGCGCTCTGGTCCAGCTGGTAACCCCGTGCCGGCTGGATGCCGACAAAAGTCAGGCCGTAGCGCAGGCCGGCGATCATCATCCGCCCGCTGCGCCACATCGGGTCCTGGCTCGGTTCGCCCCAGCGCTCGCGCACAGCGAGCTGATTGGCCTCGGGCAAGGTAGCAAAGGCCGCCAGGTAGTCCTCCAGGGCCATGCTCTGCATGCACGGGCGCAGGTCGAGGCTGTCCAGGTCGTTGCTGACGCCACCGAGCAAAGCCTGGATCAGCGCCGTGCCGCTGTCGGGCAAGGGCGCCAGCGGATAGCCCTGGGCCTGCAGGGTGCGCAGGATGTTCAGCGCCGCTGCCGGCGTATCGAGGCCCACGCCATTGCCGATGCGACCATCGCGGGTCGGGTAGTTGGCGAGGATCAGCGCCACGCGCTTCTGCCCGTTGGGTATCTGCGCCAGCGCACACCAGCGCCGCGCCAGCTCGGCGACAAAGTCCATGCGTTCGGCCTGGGCGCGGTAGCAGACCACATCGGACTGGCTGCGCTCGCTGCGCCAGGCCAGGTCCTTGAAGCTGACCGGGCGGGTGATGATGCGCCCGTCCAGCTCCGGCAAGGCGATGTGCATGGCCAGGTCACGGGCACCCAGGCCCTGCTCGCTGGCCTGCCAGGCCGGTTCGTTGTCCTGGGCGCAGATCGCCTGCAACACCGGGATGTCGCGGCGAAACGGGCGCAGGTGCGGCTGCTCGGGGCTGGACTGGGCAAAGCCTGTGGTGTTGATGATCAGCGCAGCGTCGACCTGGTCCAGCCAGTCTTCGACCTGCTGCAGGCACGCAACCTCCTTGAGGCTGGCCACGGCAATCGGCAAGGGGTTGAGCCCGGCCAGTTGCAAACGCTGGCAAAAGGTGTCGATAAAGGCCGTGTTGGCCGCCTGCAGGTGCGAGCGGTAGAACAGGATCGGCACCACTGGCTGCTCGACCTGCCACTCACCGAACCAGTCCTGCAGCGCCGCAGCGGCCTTGCGCGGGTGGTACACCGCGGTGCGCGGCAGTTGCTGCGGCGCGCTCCACGGGTAGTCGCGCTGCAGGTACTGGCTGGCCAGGCAGTTGAACAGGTTAAGGGCATTGGCCTTGCCGCCCTGGCGCAAGAAGTGCCAGAGCCGTTCGGCCTGCTCGGCCGGCACCGTGCTCAGGCCGGTCAGTTCCGGGTCAGGGCGGTCGTCGCCGGGCACCAGGATCAACTGCACGCCACGGGCGGCCAGTTCCAGCAGTTGCTCCACACCATAGCGCCAGTAACCGACGCCGCCGTGCAGCGACACCAGGATAACCTTGGCATGGCGCAGCACCTGGTCGACATACAGGTCGACCGAGGCATGATTCTGTACCTGCATGGGGTTGGCCAGACGCAGGCTGGGGAAATCCTCGGGCAGCTGCTGGGCGGTTTCGGCCAGCAGCGCCAGGTGCGAGTCACCGCTGCAGAGGATTACCAGCTCGGCCGGGGTCTGGCCGAGGTCGGCAATGCTGTCGTCCGGTACAAAACCACCGGGCTGGGTCCGCAGCAGGTGCATGGGTCAGGCGCCCAGGGCGGCGCGCAGGCTCGCTTGCAGCTGCGGCGCATCCAGCTCCTGGCCGATCAGCACCAGGCGCGTGGTGCGCGGCTCTTCGCTGCGCCAGGCGCGGTCGAAGTGCTTGTCGAAACGGGTGCCTACGCCCTGGATCAGCAGGCGCATCGGCTTGCCCGGGATCGCCGCAAAACCTTTGACCCGCAGGATGCCGTGTTGCACCACCAGTTGGGTCAGGGCGTCGAGCAGCAGGCTTTCGTCGGCTTGCGGCAGCTCGATGGAGATCGAGTCGAAGGCGTCGTGGTCATGGTCGTCGTGATCGTCACCGTCGTGGTGCGAGTCGTGGTGGGTGCGGCGGCCATCGATGTGCGCCTCGGATTCGGCACCCAGGCCCAGCAACACTTCCAGCGGCAGGCGGCCGCTGCTGGCTTCGATCACCTTGACCGCCGGCGGCAGCTCTTCTTCGACTTCGGCGCGAACCTTGGCCAGGTCGTCGGCGGCGATCAGGTCGGCCTTGTTCAGCACCACCAGGTCGGCGCTGGCCAGCTGGTCGGCGAACAGCTCGTGCAGTGGCGATTCGTGGTCAAGGTTGGGGTCGAGCTTGCGCTGCGCATCGACCTGCTCCGGGTAGGCGGCAAAGGTGCCGGCGGCAACAGCCGGGCTGTCGACCACGGTGATCACTGCATCAACGGTGCAGGCGTTACGGATTTCTGGCCACTGAAAGGCTTGTACCAGGGGCTTGGGCAGGGCCAGGCCGCTGGTTTCGATGAGGATGTGGTCGAGGTCGCCGCGACGCGCCACCAGCTCGCGCATCACCGGGAAGAACTCTTCCTGCACGGTGCAGCACAGGCAGCCGTTGGCCAGCTCATAGACGCGGCCGCTGGCCTCTTCTTCAGTGCAGCCGATGCTGCATTGCTTGAGGATTTCGCCGTCGATGCCCAGCTCGCCAAACTCGTTGACGATCACCGCGATGCGCCGCCCCTGGGCGTTGTCGAGCATGTGCCGCAGCAGCGTGGTCTTGCCCGAGCCGAGGAAGCCGGTAACGATGGTGACGGGGAGTTTGGCCAGTGTTTTCATTTCGATGCCCTTGGCAGGATGGCGGGCATGCGGGACGAGCGCCAAAGGTGTTGTGCACCTGGCCTGTTCGCCACCGGATCACCCCGCCCGGTTGAATGTCGGAAACTGTTCGAGGCAGGTCTCCTGGCTTGCATTGCACCGGCGCAGTGGCCAGTCGAACGACGCCTTCCCGCACGTGCTGCAGTGGCTGTGTCGAACCCTTCAATGCTTACAGTTGCGGGGGCAGCCGCGGCTTGAACCGCGTTCCCGTCTTAGCTTCGGCCAGCGCCGAAGAACCTCGAAGCGGCTAGGCTACGCAGTGCCCGGTGAGCGGTCAACTGCTGTCACGATTGACGCCTGCCCGCGCCCGTGATTTGCTAACGCCATTCGTTTGGGTGCCCCTTGAGGGTGAAACTGGGAAACCGGTGCGTCGTACGCTCTTTATAGGGTGTATGGCAAGTCCGGTGCTGCCCCCGCAACGGTAAGTGAGAAAAGCGTCAGAGCCACTGTGCCCGCTGTCTGGCATGGGAAGGTGACGCCTGTGGTGTGGCCTGCGGCCAACCCTCACCAGCCCGGAGACCGGCCCAACGCTTGACCGAACAAACCCGCGGTGGGCGGGCGCTGTTACAACCCCTGGGCGAACGCCGCGCAGGGGTTTGCTGCGCTTGCCTGTTGCCGACAACACCAAGAGGAAAGCGCCATGCGTACCAGTACCGCCATTAACCAAGCCGTTACCCCGTCAAGCCTCAGCCAGCGCCTGCTGGTTGCTGTCGGCGCCTCGCTGCTGGGCCTGTGCCTGGTGTACTTCGCCGGTTTCTCGCACATCGAAGCGGTGCACAACGCTGCCCACGATACCCGCCACAGCGCCGCCTTCCCTTGCCACTGAGTGCTGCCCCGATGATCAAGCGTATTGCCAGTACCGCAGGCTTTACCGGCCTGCTGGCCGCCCTGCTACTGACCCTGCTGCAAAGCTTCTGGGTCGCGCCGCTGATTCTCCAGGCGGAAACCTATGAAAGCGCCGCGCCTGCGCTCGAAGCGCCCCATGAACATGCCGCCGGCACCGCCGAGCATCATCACGACAGCGAAGCCTGGTCGCCGCAAGACGGCTGGCAGCGTGTGCTGTCGACCACCGGTGGCAATCTGGTGGTGGCGGTCGGTTTCGCCCTGATCCTCGCCGCGCTCTACACCCTGCGCGCACCGAAAACCGTGATCAGCGGCGCGCTCTGGGGCCTGGGCGGCTTTGCCGTGTTCTGCCTGGCGCCGACCCTGGGCCTGCCACCGGAACTGCCGGGTACCGCTGCCGCCGACCTGGCCCAGCGCCAGGCCTGGTGGGTTGGCACCGCTGCCGCCACCGCCGTGGGCCTGGCCTTGATCGTGTTTGCCCACAACTGGCTGCTGAAGATAGTCGGCGCAGTCTTGCTGGTAGTGCCGCATGTGATTGGCGCGCCACAGCCGGAGGTGCACCAGATGCTTGCGCCAGAAGCCCTGGAAGCCGAGTTCAAGGTCGCCTCGCTGCTGACCAACGCCGCATTCTGGCTGGCCCTGGGGCTGATCAGCGCCTGGCTGTACCGCCGTTCGAGCCAGGCCTGAACTATGCAGCTGTACCTCGGCCTGGGTTGCCGTCGCGGCTGCCCGGCCGATGCCCTGAGCGAGCTGCTCACCCGCACCCTGCTCGCCCATGACCTGCCGCCCGGCGCGGTCATGGGCCTTGCCAGCATCGACCTCAAGCACGACGAAACCGGCCTGCATGAACTGGCCCGGCGCCTGGGCGTGCCGCTGCGGTTCTACAGTGCGGCGCAGCTGGCCGCTTTCGAATCACAGCTGAGCCATCGCTCTGCGGTAGCCTTCCAGCACAGCGGCTGTTATGGCGTGGCCGAGAGCGCCGCCCTGGCCCTGGCCGAGCAGCTCGGCGGCCCGGCCCGGCTGCTGGTCACTCGCACCTTGCAGGCCGACGCCAGCCTGGCATTGGCCTGCACCAGCGGTTTTCGCTGATAATCAGCCCTTTACCCGCAAGGACACCCCATGACCGTCTATTTCATCGGCGCCGGCCCCGGCGATCCGCAGCTGATCACCGTCAAGGGCCAGCGCCTGATCCAGCGCTGCCCGGTGATCATCTACGCCGGCTCCCTGGTGCCGCCCGCAGTGCTGGAAGGTCACCGCGCCGAAATCCTGATCAACAGCGCCGAACTGCACCTGGCGCAGATCATCGAAGCCATCAAAAGCGCCCACGACAATGGCCAGGACGTCGCCCGGGTGCACAGTGGCGACCCCAGCCTGTATGGCGCCATCGGCGAGCAGATCCGCTACCTGCGCGAGCTGGGCATCCCCTACGAGATCGTCCCCGGCGTCACCGCCGTGGCCGCCAGCGCCGCCCTGCTCGGCTGCGAGCTGACCCTGCCGGACATCGCCCAAAGTGTGATCCTCACCCGCTACGCCGACAAATCACCCATGCCGGCTGGCGAGCAACTGGCCGACCTGGCCCGCCACCAGACCACCCTGGCAGTGTACCTGGGGGTCAAGCACCTGGCTAAAATCGTCGAAGAGCTGCGCCCGCACTATGGCGGCGACTGCCCGATTGCCGTGGTGCACCGCGCAACCTGGCCGGACCAGGACTGGGTGCTGGGCACCCTGGAGACGATTGTCGAGCTGGCGGCAGCGAAGGATTTTCGCCGTACCGCGCTGATTCTGGTAGGCCGGGTGCTGGGCAACGACAGCTTCAGCGAGTCGGCGCTGTACCGCGCTGGCCACGCCCACCTGTTTCGGCCCTGAGCGTATACACTGACGATTCCGTTCCGCCTGCGAGGACCTGACCATGCTCGAATTGCGCCCCAACTGTGAATGCTGTGGCAGCGACCTGCCCGGAGATAGCGCGGATGCGTTGATCTGCTCGTTCGAATGCACCTTTTGCCGTGACTGCAACGAACGTCAGCTCAAGGGCCAGTGCCCCAATTGCGGCGGTGAGCTGGTCAAACGCCCGGCGCGCTCGGCGGCCAAGCTGGTCAACAACCCGGCCTCGACCCAGCGGATCGTCAAGGAACAGGGCTGCCCCAGCCACTGACACACTCACTCAGGGCTCTGGTACTGGCTCAGGTATTTGTCCAGTACCGCCTTGTCGCCGCTGCCATCCCCCGCCACCTGCCACAGGCGCCGTTCAATGCCCTGGGCCAGCAAGTGCCCCACCGCCGCCTCGATCGCCGACAGCACGCACAGCTGCGCCGGTTCGTTGGTGGTGTAGCCGACCTCGGCTTCCAGGAGCTTCTTGAATTCGATGAACTTGAACACCCCGGCGCTGCGCCCGACCGAGTAGATGGTCTTGCTGGTCATGACGTTGGCCAGCACCTGGCCGCTGCGCACGTCCACCGCCCGCAGGTTGACCGAGACCTGGTCGACCCGGTACTCGCGCGACAGGTCGATACCCAGGTAGCGCGCGCCCTCGCCGCCGCTGCGCACGTTGGTGTCGTAGGCGATGATGCCGCCTTCGAGCATCAGGTTGGCCGCCTGCAGCGGCGGCAGCTCGCCCTGGATATTCACCGGGGTGTCGGGCTTTTTCTGCGAGGCGCGAATGATCTTGCGTTCGGTCAGCAGGTTCTGCAGCCCTTCGCGCTCAAGCACCACGAACCAGCCGCTGGCCTGCAGGGCATCCATCAGCATGCTCGCCGCACCCTGGGTGACGCTGGTGGAAAACGAGCTGGCCGGGGTCGGCTTGTATTGCCCGGTCTGGTCGCGAAAACCATACACCACCGCCATCAGCCGGCCCTTGGGCCGCGGCATGTTGAGCAGGTCGTAGTAGGTCGAGGCCCGTGGCGTCAGGGTCGGGCTTTCGCTGTCCTGTTCGGCCGGCATCGGTTCGCGCAGGCTGCAGCCTTGCAAGGCGGCCAGGATCAGCAGTGTGCTCAGAAATCGTTTCATGGCTGTCTCTCCCCGTTGTCCTGGCCCTTCAAGGGTTCAGGCCGTTGACCTGAATTTCCGAGATTTCCCCGGTTACCCGGTCGGTCACCTGAATGCTCAGGGCCCCCGAGTCGTCGATGACGTTGATGATGAAGGCGTCGGTCTGCAGGCTGCCGGTGTTGCCGTTGTTGATGTTGGTCAGCAGTTGCGAGAGCAGGCGCGACTCCAGCTGGCTGGTGAAACGCTCCAGTGCCGAGGTGCTGGCAAAGGCCGAGGTGCGGTCCTTGATGGCCGGGTCTTCGTGATCGTTCTGCGCCTGGGCGTTGTTGAGCAGCCAGGTGCCGTTCAGCGGGTTGCCGCCAAACGCCGGGTTGACCGGGGTGTAGACCAGTTCCGTGGCGCTGGCTGCACTGGCGAGGCTCGCCAGCAATACCAGCGAGGCCAGGCTGCAGGTTTTGTTGTTGTTCATAGCTCGTCCCTCTCCAGATCAGTGGTGTCCTGCAGCAGCATCTGCAGCTTGCGCTGGATGATCTGCGCCTTGACCAGGTCCGCAGCCTCGTAGGCGGCGTCCTTAAGCTCGGTGGTGTTGGGTGGCAGAAAACGCCGGTACAGCACGCGTTGCTCGTACTCGACCGTCACCAGGCTACCCCAGCGCGGGTCGGGTCGTTCACGTACCACCAGGTTGAAATCCAGGCGGCTGGTGGCACGCAGCCGCTCGGCAAAGCTGTAATAGAAGTCGTGGCCGATGTGCGAGATGGTGTTGTCGACGATAAAGCCCATCATCTCGTCCTCGGCGCCGCCCCGGGCGGTGCCGGCCAGCAGCACCAGGGCCAGGGCCAGGGCACTGAGGCGGCGGTTCATTGCCCGGCTCCCTGGGCCAGGCCCTTGCGTGCGCCGGCGGCGCTTTCGTTGAAGGCCTTTTCGGCGACGAACTGCCAGTCGCTGTAGTGCTCAAGGCCGTCGAACTCCGACCATTGCCCGGCAAAGCCGGTGCGTTTGAGCGGCAGGGCCTGGGAGCGGCTGTAGACGCCGGTGATGCGCCCGTCGATCGAGCGCAGCAGGCCCCAGTCATCGCTGGCGGTGATCGGGTCCGGGTACAACTTGCGCAGGTGCCGCTTGGGGTTGGGGTAACGGCTATCCTCCAGCAGCTCCTCAAGGCTCTGCGGGTATTGGGCCAGGCCAGGTGAGGCGCGAAAGTAGCTGCGCAGGGCCTGGGCATACTGGCCGCCGACCCACAGCAGCTCGCGTTCGCGCTCGCGCTGGGCGACGGTCGACCACAGCGTGCCGGTGGCCGCCAGGGCCATGCCGGTGACGGCGATCAGCAACAGCACGCCCAGGTAGGTGAAGCCTGCCTGCCCGGCATTACCACTCGGCATAAAGGCTGCCATCACGGGCCCTCCCGGTTGAACCGCTTTTGATGTCGGCAACGGCGCCGGCGACGCCTTCAGGCGGTGCCACCAGCAGCCAGCCGTCACGGCGTTCGGTGATCGGGTCCAGCGGCGCGCCGCGCAGGTAGCGCTGCTCGACCAACTGTTCCAGCGACTCGGGGTAGCGACCGGTGTCGCCGTAGTAGTGGTCCAGCGCCTCGCGCATCACCGCCAGGCTCTGGCGCAGGGTGGCCTCGCGCGAGGTCTCGAGGCTGTTGAAGTAGCGCGGCATGGCGATGGTCATCAGCGTGGCGATGATCGCCATCACCACCAGCAATTCGATCAAGGTAAAGCCCTGGTTGCGTTTCATGCTGCTCACCACTGCCCGTAGGCGATGCCGTTGAGGCCCTTGCCGCGGGCCCGGGAGTACACATCAAAAACGTCTTCACCATCACGCGGGCTCTGCGCCGGGCTGTCGTAGGCGCGCAGGCCCCACCCGCCCTGCTCGTCGTCCTTGCGCGCGGCCAGCAGCGGGTCCTGGGGAATGCGCCGCAGAAAGTAGAACTTGGCGCCCTTGGCACTGCGCACATCGCGCACGCCATCGACCAGCACCTGCAGGTTCGGCGGGTAGCCGCTGGCGTCGAGGGACTTCTCGATATAGCCGGCGTCGAAGGCGCGCTTGTAGGCGTCGATGGCATCGCGCAGTTGGTACAGCGCGGTGCGCAGCTCCTGCTCCTTGTTGCGCCGCACCAGGGTTTCGGTCAGCGGCGCAGCAATCGAGGCGAGCAACCCGAGCAGTGCCAGGGTCAGCATCACTTCGATCAGGCTGAAACCTGCCATCGGGCGTTTCATGATTTACGGCCTCACCGCGGTCGGTACCGCCGCAATCGGTTGTTCGTCGTCGACCTCGATGCTGCGGTTGAGGTTGCGGATCTGCATGCTGGTTTCAGTGCCGGTGGCAAACTCCATGTCCGACGGGCTCTGGTACGGCAGGTTGCGGATGATCCGCGGGGTGATCGACAGCACCAGCTCCGACTGGCTGTTGTCGCTGCGGTTGCTGCCGAACAGCCGGCCCAGGCCGGGAATGTCGCCAAGCCCCGGGATCTTGTTGCCGCTGCCACCCTGGTCGTTGCGCATCAACCCGGCCAGCACCTGGGTTTCGCCGTCGTGCAGGCGCAGGCTGGTCTGGGCGTTGCGGGTGTCGACCTGAACCGGGATGGTGCCCTGGCGGGTCGGCTCCAGCGGCTTGGCGTTGCTGACTTCCAGGGCCACCTTGATCGCCACCTCGTTGTTCAGGTGCACCACCGGGGTCACTTCGAGCTTGAGGCCGACGTCCAGATAGGTGACGCTTTCGGTGATCACCGGGCCCTGGGTCGAGGGCACCGAGGTGGCGCTGATGATCGGCACCCGCTGGCCAATGTGGATGCGCGCCTGTTCACGGTTGCTGACGCGGATCACCGGGCTTGCCAGGGTGTTGATGTCGTTGTCCTGGGCGTTGATCTTGGCTTGCGGTGCCGGGGCGATGCTGATGCGCGAGGAGTTGATGCCGCGCAGTTGGTCGAGGGTGCCCACCGGGTTGCCATCGGCGTTGAGGATGCCAAAGGTGTTGGGCCACTGCAGGCCGAGTTCGAGGATCCGCGAACGGGCAACCTCCATCACTTCCACCTCCAGCACCACTTCCGGGTTGGACTGGTCCTGGGATTGCAGCAGTTTCTCGGCCATGCGCACGGCGTCGGGGGTGTCGCGCATGGTCAGGGTGTTGAGGCGCTCGTCGACGAACACGTCGCGGGTCTTGAGCATGGTCTTGACCATGTTCAGCGCAGTGTTGGCGTCGATGCTGGTCAGGTAGAAGGTGCGCATCACCAGCTCCTGGTAATCCTTGATCTTCTGCGGCGAGTCCGGGTAAATCAGCAGCGTGTTGTCGTTCACCACCTTCTGGTGCAGCTGGTTCTGTTCCAGCAGCAGGGCCACGGCGTCTTCGATGCGCACGTCACGCACGAAGATGGTCGCCTTCATGTCCGGGCGCAGGTCTTTGTCGAAGATAAAGTTCAGCCCCGCCACCTGCGACAGCACCTCGAAGATGGTCTTCAGGTTGGCGTCGCGAAACTCCAGGGTCACCGGCCGTTCGAGCTTGCTGCGCAGTTGCGGGTTGGGCTGGGCGGTGCGGCTTTGCACCAGCTCGATGTCCTTGCGCAGGGCCAGGCCGCCTTCGTTCTGCGGGTCGAGCAGCAGCACTTCGCGCATGTGCCGCTCGGCGCCGAACAGGTCGCCGCTGCGCAGCGCCGCCTGGCCCAGGGCAATGCGCTCGCCGAGGTTGCGCATCTGCTCGATCTGGCGCACCGCATCCAGGGCCCGGCGGTTGTTCGGCTCCAGGGTCAGCACCCGCCCGTAACCTGTGCGCGCACCGCCGAAGTCATGGCGGCTGCGGTCGCTGTCGGCCTGGGTCAGCAGCGCCTCCACCGCCTGGCGCCGGCCCTGGATCAAGGCGATGTTCAGTTCGGTGTCGCGCGGGTGTTCCTTGAGCGCGTCTTCAAGCTGGGCGATTCCGGCCTCGTACTGGCCCTCACCGATCAGGGCCTGGGCGTCCTTGCGCACACCCGAAGTGCCGCATCCGGCCAGGGCGACACACAGGGCAAGCATCAGGTACGGCGCTTTGTGGCTGAGCCTTGGCGAATTCATGGTGCGCTCCCTACAGACAAGGTCTGGGACAGGTGCAATGGCAGGTAGACCAGGCTCAGCTCCGTAGCGGAGATCTGCTCGATCCGGTAGGTGTCATCGATCACGTCGCCGCGGCGCACGACGTAGAGTTTTTCGCCGCTTTGCAGGAACACCTGCTGGTCGTCGCGATCATCCAGGCGGCCAACGAACTGGAATGGCAGTGCCGGGGCGACAGGCGCCACGGCCACCGGAGCGATGACCACCGGTTGTTCGGTGACGGTGGTGACCTGCACCGCAGGCTTCCAGCTCTTGCTCGGGAACAGGTCGCGCGGCTGCAGGGCTGCCGGCCTTGCCGCCATCTGCGCAGTCGGCGTCAGCGGTGCAGAAGCCTTGCCGGCGACCTCAACAGCCGCCTCGGCGTCTTCAGCTACGTCGTCGAAGAAATACCCCGGCGCCCAGGCCAGCACCGCGGCGGTGCCGAGAAAAGCCAGCCAGGCCAGGCTGCGTTGAGTGTTCATCATGACCTCGACAGGTAAAGGGTCATACGGATGCGCCCGGTCAGCTCGCGGTCGCCGATCTTCTTGCGCTGCAGGTCAATGTCTTCGAGCACCAGTGCCGGCAACTGGCCGAGCAAGGCATGCACGTAGCGGCGGATTTGCGGGTAGCTGCCGCGCACCGGCAGGAGGATCTGGTAACGCGCCAGCTGAGTCTTGGGATCGACCCCCAGGGCGTACTCGCCGCGGGCCAGGGTGATCTGCTCGGCCTTGGCCAGGGCATAGATGCGGTCGATGGCCACAGTGGCCTGAGGCTGGGCCGGCAGCTGTTTGTGAAAGTCTTCCAGCTCGTGCCTGGGCACCTGCGCCAGCTTCAGCGTGCCCTGCTTGAACTGCGCGACCTGCAACAGCGCCTGATCACGCTGCTGCTCCAGCTGTTGCAACTGCTGCCATTGGCCGAGCAAGGCAGTAACGCCATACAGCAGGGCCAGGGCCAGCAACCCGGCACCGGCCAGGCCCACTACGCCGAGCTGGCGGGCGCGTTCATGGAGGATCAGGCTAGGGATGCGCATTGCCGTTCTCCCAGGTGGCCGACAGGTTGAACTGCACCGGATGCTCGGCCTGCTTGGCGATGATTTCGTGGTTGAGCAGCGACACATCGCGCAGCTCGTCGCTGGCTTCCAGACGCTTGTGGAAGGCCAGCATGGCCTCCAGGTCGCGGGCCTCGGCGCTGATGCGCAGTTGGCCCTTGCGCGCATCGGGGGTCAGGGTGAGCAAGGCAACGTCGTCTTGCGGCAGCCCTTCAAGCATGTTGAACAGGCGCTCCCACGGCCGTTGCAGTTGCTGCGAGACGCTGCGCATCTGTGCCAGTTTTTCGGCCTGCTCGCGGCTTTGCGCGGCATTGAGCGCTGGCTCGGCCTGGGGCCGTTTGCCCAGTTGCCGGTCGAGCTGTTCAAGTTGCTGTTCAAGCCCGGCCTGTTGTTGATCGAAGCCCTGCTGCAGCAGCGCAGTGCCGAGCAGCAGGCTCAGTGCGCATGCCAGCAGCGCCCAGGCGGTCCAACCTGTGCGGGCGGGCTGCAGGTCCAGCATCAGGCGGCGCATTTCAGGCCACCGCCCGTGACATGCTGCACAGCACGTCGCGTACCGCCAGCGGCGCTGGCGCCAGCTCGCACAGTTGCACGCCCGCCAGCGCCGGTACTGGCTCAAGGCGCCCGGGCGCATGCAGGTACACCGGCAGTTGCCCCTCGCCCTGGTGCAACTCGCTGTGGCGGGCGATCAAGGCTTGCAGGGCCTGGTCACTGTCGCTGCAGCCCTGGGCACTGACGTGCTGCCAGGCGCCGTTTTGCGCCAGCAGGCAGACGCTGCGTTGCGGCTCGGCCAGGACGAAGAGAAAGTCGCCCTGCCCCAGTTGCTCGGCAAAGTGGTTGTAGGCCGCCATCAGGTAAGGCCGCGTCGAGCGCAGGCGTAGCCCGAGGTTGCGGCACAGGGCCTCAAGCTGATCGAGCAAGGCCTGCGGCGTGGCGCTGGCGATGCGCGGGCAACCGCCGGCTTCGGGGGATACGACAATGCGCCAGCCTTCCAGGCTCTGCCCGTAATGCGCCTCGAAACAGGCGCGGGCGTACTGCTGCAACTCGTCCGGGCGGCTGATGGCGGCGCTCCAGGGCACCAGGCAGAAGCGGCTGTACTGGGCCGAGAGCAACACCTGCAACTGCGCACCCTTGCCGGCATGTTCAACCAGCAGGTGCTGCAGCGACTCCAGGGCCACGGCCCAGGCCAGGCTGCGCTCGGCGATAAAGTCCAAGCTTGAGAGCCAGCGTTGCTGTTGACCCTGGCGTTGGCACAGGCCCACACCCTGGGCGCCGAGCACGGCGATAAAGCGATCAGGCGATAAAAGTGACACGATTGATCTCCTCCAGGGTGGTCCGGCCATCACGCACCAGCTCCAGCGCCGAGCTGCGCAGCAGGCGCAGGCCGCGTTGGCAGGCCAGGGTCTTGATTTGCGCCAGGGGCTTGCGCTCGACGATCATCTGGCGCAGGTCGTCATCCAGGTGCAGCAGCTCGGCAATCGCCGTGCGTCCGCGATAACCGCTGCCCCGGCACTGGCCGCAGCCACTGCCGTGAACGAAGCGGTAATGGCCGACCTGGCCGGGCTCCAGGCCCGAGGCGACGAGTTCTTCATCACTGGGTTGCTGGGCAGCGGCGCAGTGCGGGCAAACCAGGCGAATCAGGCGCTGGGCCAGCACGGCGTTGAGCGCCGAGACAAAGCTGTAGGGGTCGACCTGCATCTGGCTGAAGCGGCCGATCACATCGAAGACGTTGTTGGCGTGGATGGTGGTGAACACCAGGTGCCCGGTGAGTGCCGACTGCACGGCGATTTGCGCGGTGTCCGGGTCGCGGATTTCGCCGACCATGATCTTGTCCGGGTCGTGGCGCAGGATCGAGCGCAGGCCGCGGGCGAAGGTCAGGCCTTTCTTTTCATTGACCGGGATCTGCAGCACCCCCGGCAACTGGTACTCGACCGGGTCTTCGATGGTGATGATCTTGTCTACGCCGTGGTTGATCTCGCTGATCATGGCGTAAAGGGTGGTGGTCTTGCCGCTGCCGGTGGGGCCGGTGACCAGGATCATCCCGTAGGGTTCGCTGGCCAGCCGGCGCAGGCTGCGCAGGGTCTGCTGTTCAAAGCCCAGGGCCTGCAACTGCACGCCGCTGACGCGATCGGCCAGGTCCTGTTTGTCGAGCACCCGCAGCACCGCGTCTTCGCCGAAAATGCTCGGCATGATCGAGACTCGGAAATCGATCTGCCGGGCGCTGATGCCGATCTTGAAGCGGCCGTCCTGGGGTACGCGTTTCTCGCCGATGTCAAGCTCAGCCATGACCTTGATCCGCGAGATCACCTGGTCGGCGAACTCGCTGCCACTGACCTTGCTGATGCTGTTGAGTACGCCGTCGATGCGGTACTTGATCACCAGGCCGCTGCCGGTCACGCCCAGGTGAATGTCGCTGGCGTGCATCTTCAGGGCATCGTAGAGGGTCGAGTTGACCAGCTTGACCACCCGGCTCTGGTCTTCGCTGATGCTCGCCAGCGACAGGCTCTGCAGGCTGTCGAGCTCGTTGGCGGTTTCGCTTTCGGTGTCCAGCGAATCGACCGCGTGGAAGCTCTCTTCGTGGCGGGCCAGAAAGCCCGTGAGCTCGGCGGCTTGCACCAGGTACAGCGGTGCGCCTTGCAGGCAGTCGTCGATCCAGGCCAGGCGGGCGTCGTCGAAGGGGTCGGCGAACACCCCGAGGGTCTGGCCGTCATGCTGGAGGAGGATGAATTCGCGTTTCAGGCACTGGGCCAGGCTGACCCGCTCGAACAGCGGCGTGGCGGCGAACAGCGCCGGGCCGTCGAGCAGCGGGTAATGCAGGGTGGCGCCCAGGCACTGGACAAACGCTGCCGGCTCAAGGCCGCTGAGCGATTGCAGGGTATCGAGCAGGCGCTCGCCGCTGAGTTCGGCACTGGCCCTGGCCTGGGCCAGCAGCGCGCGGCCAAGGGGCGCCGGGGTGCTGGCTAGAACGGGAGGAACGAGCGACAACGGTTCCATGGCATGCTCTCCGACGCGGGGCGCGGAGAGCCTGGTTCAGCCCTGCTCGCGCGTTATTCCCCGGTGAGCAGCTGGTCGTCGTCGGGCCCCGGCGGCCGTGCGCCATTACGTCGGCGATCGGCCAGGACCCAGCTACCGTCGAACAACTGCAGGGGGAAACTCTCACTCCTGCTCTGGCGTCGTTCGACGAACCCTGTGTCCTTGTCGGCTGCGCGCCGGCTTTCTCGCTTGATGCCCATCAGGTCGAGGACTGCGCGGGCCAGTTCCGCCAGGGGAAAAGGCTTGAACAGGATATGGCTGACACCCAGTTGGCTGGCCCGCTCACGGACCTCGGCGGTCGGGTGGGCGGTGATCAGCACGAAATGACAGCGCGTACCTTGTTGGCGCACAGTCTCAAGAACCTGAAACCCCTCCATATCGGGCAAGCGATAATCCAGCACTACCACTTCGGGCCGGGTGCGTTCGGCAGCGCCGATGGCACTGGCTCCGTCGTGGGCAACATGGACGTCGAGGCCTTGCAGAACCAGGTAATCCTGGATATTGCCGGCAAGGGTCTGTTCGTCATCGACTACCAATACTCTGTTCACCAAGGTCCACTCCCTGAAGCATCGCTGGCCCGGTTTCCCGGCCCGGCACGAGTGCGGCCTTGTAGAGGCTTACGCATGCTTCGTGCCAGACGTGATACGGCGCAAATCAATGTGCTATGTCGTTGATTCTGTAAGCATAGACGCAAACGGGTGCTAGCCCCTTCCCCAATCCCGGGGGACAGATGGCGTTTTGCCCCTAGTGCTGCCCCCAATAGTGGGGGCGGCGCTGCGCTCAGTCGATACGCTGCAGTTGACCGCTGTCGCGCAAGCGTTGCAACAACGCCTGACGCGCCTGCGTCTGCAGTTGATCGATAAGAAGGGTTTTAGCCATTGCAAGTCCTTGCTCCCGTTGGACAGGGTCGCCCTGGCTTTGGTTCTGCCCACCCGCAAAGGTTTTCGCGTTGGCTTGATAGAACGCCGACACCTGCGCCGCGCTTGGCTCCGGCACGCGGCTGGCAGCCACGAACACCTGCTGCGCGGCCATCTCCTGACGGGTGTAAGCGGCAAAGCTCTGGGGGTCGAAACCGGCATCGGCCAGGCGCCGCTCGAACACTTCATTGCTGCCGAACGCCTGGCGCAGGTGGCCGATGCGCGCCTCGACCTCGGCATCACTGACCGCCACGCCCTGGCGCTGGGCCTCCTGCCACAGCAGCTCGCGGTCGATCAGGTCGTTCAGCGCCTGTTCACGCAGGCGCTTGTACACGCTGGGGTTGCGGATACTGGTCAGCGCCCTGCCCTGGTCCTCAAGATACTCGGCAAAATAGCGCTCCAGGCGCATCTGGCTGATCTCCACGCCGTTGACCCGCGCCGCCGGCGGCCCGTCCGCGGCGTGCAGCGATACAGCCAACAGGCACAGCAGCAACGGCATCAGGCGGTTCATGGCGACCTCGTCTCAAGGACACTCTGATAGGCGGCAACCGGATAGAACACCGGGCCGGGCATTTCAACGGTGACCACATGCGCACCGTTCAGGCCCTGGCGCCGGCCCGGGCCAAAGCCCAGGGCCGGGGTCAGGCCGGTGTGCACGTCGTGCAGGCCTTCGAGGGCCTGGGTGAGTTTCTCGCGGCTGGCATCACGCCCGGCGCGCTTGAGCGCTTCTTCAAGCAATTGCATGGCGCACCAGGTACTGACCTGCAACAAGCCTTGGCGGCCATCCAGGCCCTGGCGCTGGCGCAGCGCGGTGAGCGCCTCGCGGCCCTGGGCGGTCCAGTCGCTGGGGATGAACGGATAGGCCAGGAACACCCGCCGCGACCACGCCTGTGGTACCAGCAGCAGCTCGCTGGCGACCTGGCTTGAGGCGGCGAACAGGTAAGGCGTGCGCCCGGCCTGCTGCAAGGCGTCGGTCAGGCGGCTGAAACCCGAGGCCTTGCCGAGATAGAACAGCGCCTGCCCGGTCGGCGCCTGCTGCTCGAAGGCCTCGACCTTGACCTGGCTCCAGCCGCGCGCCAGCAAGGCCTCGCGCAAACTGGCCGCCAGCGCGGTCTGGTTGGCCTCGGCATAAACGATAGTCACCTGGGCCTGCTGCAACGACAGGCTGCCCTGGGCGTAGTCGGCCAGGCTCAGCAGCTGCTCACGCAGCCCGGGCAAGGGGTCGAACACCTGACGACTGCCGGCCAGCTGCGGGGCGGCGCCGATCAACGGCAGGCGCGCCTGCTCCAGGCGCTCGCCCAGCGTGGCATCAAGGGCTGGCGCCATCGGCGCGACCAGGGCGAATACCCGCTGCTGGTCGATCAGTTGCGCCAGCGCCTGCTCGGCACTGGCCTGGTCGGGGCCGGGATCGAGGTTGACCAGCTGCAAGCTGCGGCCATGAATGCCGCCCTGGCGGTTGATCTGCTCGATACGGTCGGCCAACACCGCCGCCACCACCCGCGCAGGCTGGGCCAGAGCGCCCTGGGTCGGCAGCAAGGTGCCCAGGCGCAGGGTCTGTTCCTCCAGCCCAGGATCGCGGTCATCGGCCAGGCGCTTGAGGTAGGCACTGAGGTCGCGCTGGTCGGCCATGCTCAGGACAAAGCGCGGCATCGCCGGGTCCAGGCGGTTGCCGGCCGGGTCGCGGCCCTCCTGAATGGCGCGGTCCAGGCTCGCCTCGGTGTAGACCGGATAGCGGCGGCCATTGACCTCGCGCATGCCCTGCCCGCCGGCCAGGCGCTGCCAGTTCAACGACGGCGGACGCACTCCGCCCTCGGCCCGGCCCAGGCCATCGTTGCCGTGGCAACTGGCACAGGGTACGACGCTGGCCGGCACCAGCATGTCGGCGGCGCCGACCCGCGCCGACACCTGGGCATCGCTGCTCGACAGGCCTTCGCGGTACAGGCGCTTACCGGCCTGCTCCTGCGGGCTGAGCTCGAGGGCGCTGGCCAGCGGGCTGACCAGCAGCACGCTCAGCAGCAGGCCGATAGCCAGGCGCGCGGCCATGGCTCAGCGCCCCGCCAAGGGTTGCGACAGCAGTTGCAGACGCTGGGCGATGGCTTGCGCCGGCGCGTCCGGGCGGATCTTGCTCCAGCGCTTGTTGGCCACGTCGCCGGCAATCAACTGGGTCGAATGCTGCTCGGGGCTTGGAATCAGGTGGCCCAGGCGCGCCAAGACTAGGTCCATCTGCGCCTTGTCACCGGTGAGGAACAGCCAGTTGGCGCTGTCCACCCCCTGTTTTTCAGCAAAGGCCTTGAGCACCGCCGGGGTGTCGTTCTGCGGGTCGCTGCTCAGGGAAATGAAGGTGACCTTGCTGGCTGCGTCTTCGCCCAGGGCTTCGCGCACCTCGCGCAACTTGCGGGTAATCAGCGGGCAGGCGTCATTGCAGTGGGTGAAGATCACATTGAGCAGCACCACGCGGTCTTTCAGGACGTCTTGGTAAAAGCGCAGGTTGCGACCGTTCTGGTCCTGCAGCACGGTGTCGGTGAAGTACGTGCGGGCGTCGCGGGTCCCGCCCTCGGCCGTCGCCGGGGTGGCGTTGGGCGGTGGTGCGCCATGGCCTTCATGGGCCAGGGCCACTGCGCTGAGGATCCACAGGCACAGCGCCAGGGCCAGCCAGTCGGTGCTGCGCATGCCACGGCTGACGGCGCTCATGGTTGCACCTCCTGGGCGATGGCGGTGTGCTTGGCGTGCACCCGGCGGGCGCTGAGGCGGTCGATCTCGCTGATCAGCAGCTGTGGGTCGGTAAAGCCGTAGTAACGCGTCCAGTGGCCGCTGTGGCCGTCACCGACGAGGATCAGCGGCGGGTGCTGGCCGAGGTCGGCGCTGAAGCTGCCCAGGCCCTTGAGGGTTTCGTTGATGGCATACGGGGTGCCGGTCAGCCAGCTCCAGCCCGGACCATTCTGGAACGCCTGGGCATAGCCGAGCAGGCGCTTGGGATCATCGCGCTGCGGGTCGACGCTGATCGACACCAGTTGTACCTCGGTGCCGACCCGGCCGCCCAGCTGCTTCTGCACCTTGGCCATGATCGAGGAAACCACCGGGCACACCGTGGTGCAACTGGTGTAGATAAAGCCCATGACCACCAGGTGATCGGCCACCAGGTCCTTTTCCAGGCGCACCGGCATGCCGTTCTGGTCGAGCAACGAGACATCGGCAAAGCGCACCGAGGTCTTTTCCTGGTGGGCGGCGGGCGCGCCATGGCCGCTGTGGTCGACACCGTTGTGGGCCTGGGCGATACCGCAACTGGCGGCGAGCAGGCAGAGGCTGAACAGTCTGCAGCGATCGAGCAGTTTCATTGCACACTCCTTGGTCCGGCGTCGGATGCTTGCTGTGCGCCGGCGGGCATTACCCGCAGGCTGGTGTAGTTGTTCTCGGCAAAGCGCTTGCCCAGCGACGGCGCCTGCACATGCAGGTACCAGGCGCCGGCTTCAAGTTGTTCCAGCGGCGCCTCGTAGATGCCCTCGCCCACTTCGCGGACCACGCTGGTCCGGGCCCGCGAGGTGGGCGCAAGGAAGTAGCGCAGGCTCAGGTCCTTGATCCCGGTGCGCGGCGTGCCGTTGCCCTCGCTGATGCGAAAGCGCGCAACCAGCGGCCGGCCCTGGTCGACCACCGAGGGGCCGATAAGAAACTCCACCCGTGGCGTTTGCCGGTGCGGGGCGCTGCTGGAGGCCGCCACTTCGGTGCTGAAGCAGTGAATGATCTGCGGCTGGTTGAGCAAAAAGGCGACATCGAAGGTACCGGCGGCCGGCAGCTTGATGGTCGAGCTGTACACCCCCGGCGCCACCTCGCGCAGGCTGCGGTCGATGACCAGTGCGGCGCGAGCGCTGTGGCCACGGTTGGCGTAGCCGGACATCGGCGCGTTCATGCCTTCGGCGTAGAAGTAGGTGGTGTTGTCCACCGGGTTGACCACAAACACCGAGTTCTCGTCGCGGGCCACGGTCAGGCCCTGGGCCAGCGGCAGGTCGCCGGCCTGACGCGGCGCCGCGGGCCCGGCTTCGAAGCCCTGGACGATCGGCTGGCGGCCTTCGCCGAGGCTGCTGAGGTTGATCATGCTGACCTTGGGCGAGGCCAGGCCGCGGACATAGGCATAGGCCTGGGTGAAGGTCAGCTGGTAGGGTTCGGCGGCCACCGGCAGGCTGTGGATCAGCCGGTCGCTGCTGGCATCGATGACCATGGCCTGGCTTTGCAGGGTGTTGAGGACGATGCCAAAGCGCCCGTCATTGCTGAAGCGCATCGGCCCCAGGCCCTGCTTGCCTTCGATCAGATGGCGCTGGGTGTGGCTGCGGGCATCGATGACGATGATGCTGCCGTCGCGCCCATCGGCCACATACACCGCCTGGGACAGCGGCGAATAAGCCACCGACAAGGGGTGCGAGCCGACCTTGAGGGTTTTTACCAGGCGCATCTCGCTGGCATCGATCACGCTCAGGGTGCCGCTGTCGCGGTTGCTGACAAAGGCGTAGCGCGAATCGCTGCTGAAGGCGATTTCGTGGTGGCCGGCGCCGGTGGCGAAGAACTTCAGGGTCTTGCGGCTGGGCACGTCGATCACTGTCACCCCGCTGCTCTCGGCGTCGCGGGCATTGTTGCCGACCCACAGCAGGCGCTGGTCGGGCTGCATGGCCAGGCGCAGCGGCTGCTTGCCGGCCGGCAGGTTGGCGACGCGCTGGAAGGTCTCGGTGTCGATCAGCGCCACTTCACCGCGCTCCGGCATCGACACGTAGACCTGTTTGTCATCCTTGCTCGCCACCCAGTCCATCGGCGTTCCCGGCAGTTCGATGCGTGCCAGGGTGCTGGTGACCCCGCCCACCGACACCGACGGATCAATCACCGTGAGGCTGGCGTCCTTGTTCAGCACCAGCAGGAAGTAGCTGTTCAAATCGAGCAAGGGCCGTGCGCCGATGCTGCTTTTGAGAAACAGCGCCACCCGTGCCTTGCAACTGGTGCTGCGGTCCTTGGCCGCTTCGCCGGTCAGCGCCGGGTCCAGCCAGGCGCCGGGGGATACCCCCGACAATGGCTGGCCGCTGTTCTGGTCGGTGATCTTGAAGCGCACATTGGCGAAGCTGCCTTCGGTCAAGGTCCCGCCGCTGCCCAGCGGCCGCGCCTCGAACTCGACGCTGACGCCGTCGCGGCTGAAGCTATGCAGGCCCTGGGGGTCACCTTCGACCTGCTCGCTGCGCGGGTCGCACCACAGGCTTTCGTAACTCACCCCCAGGCCGATCAGGGTCAGGCCCACCAGCAGGCCCAGGTACAGCGGTCGATTCTTATTGTTCATGACCTTCCCCTCACTCACTGTGCTGGCGGCGTGGCCGGTGGTGTTTCGTTGGTCACCCGCAGGATGCCCCACAACCCGGAGGCGTTGCCGTAGGCGGCGTAGTCGCGGAACAGGTAGTCACCCGGCACCGCGTTGCTGCCGCCGGCGCTGGGCAGCATGAAGCTGAAGTGCGCGGCCGGCAGCACGCTCTCCTGGGCGCCGATGTACATGGCCTGCGGGTTGTAGCCAAAGCGCACCGAACCGATACCGGGCTGGTACATCGGGTAGCCACCGGGGTCGGCCTTCTCCGGCTGGTAGGCGTGCAGAGGCCACAAGTGCCCGTCGAGCTGGTAGGTAATGCCGCGGCTGCCGCCGGTGGGCATCAGCACGTGGTTACGCAGCGGCTGGCCAGGCTTGGCCCAGAGCACCGGGGTTTGCGGATCGCCGCCGACCAGGGCGTTGCTGTAGGCCATGTGGGCGTTGGGCACGTCGGCCCAGCCATTGCCATCGGCATGGCCGAACGGCGCATCCGGGGCCAGGCCGAAGCGGAACCACAACGGCTCGGTCTTGTAGTTGATGGCCATGTTCGAGTTGTCCTTCGGATCGCCCGGCACGCCATTGCCTTCAGTGGCAATGCCCTCCACCGGCCGGCCATCGGCCCAACGCATGTTCAGCGAGCGCTGCCACAAAGTGACGAAGTCGCGGAACGCGGTTTGCCCCGGCACCTGTACCGTGGCCGAGGCGCGGCTGGCGCTGTCTTCACTCCAGGTAGCGCCCAGCGGCAGGATGCTCATGGCGCCGATCAGGCCCTTTTGCCCCTGCTTGATGACATCGGCCGGGGTAATGTTCAGGCCGCCGAACTCGATAGCGGTGGTGTTGATGTTGTCCACCGCACGGCCCATCTGCAGCACCGGCTTGCCTTCACGCTCCAGGTGTCCGGCGTAGTACTGGTAGACCTTGCTCGGGTAGGCGCCGCTGTTGCCGGCCCGTGGCGGCACGGTCTGCACCGGGTTCTGGCCGACGTTGGCGCCGTCCGACTTGGTGATGTCGTAGGCCAGCAACTGGGCATGCAGGCCGACATGGCTGGAGGGCCGCATGAGGTTGTTGTTGAAGGCGGTGGAGCCTTCACTGCCATTGCGGTCGCGCTTGACCACGTTCTGCATCACGGCGGTACTCGGCAGGTCGGGCATTACCTGCGGCAGGCGGTTTTCCAGGGTGACCTTCAGGCACTCACCGGCAGCGGCGCGCAGCACCAGCGGCTCGATCGGCACACCGGGCTTGAGCTTGCCGGTGCCCGGGTCGAGGTCGGCCTTGCGCACATAGAGGATTGCCGTCGGGTCGTGCAGCGGGCCGCTGTGGCCGCCGATGGTGAAGGTCTCGCCATCTTCGGGGTCGGTCACCGTCACCTGCGGGATGCTGGTGCGTCGGCTGTTGTACACCAGAGTGCCGCCGTTGGCCTTGAGCGGGCCGCCGACGTGCTGGCCGGCGCCGGCCGGGTCGGTGATGCTCACACCCAGCGAGTTGCCGAGGATATCGTTGGCCAGGGCGGCGACGACTTCATAGCTGCGCTGCACCGTTGGCCGGGTGCCGATGCCATTGGTGTTGGCGGTAAAGCGCGGGCAGATGCCGTCAAACGCCACGGTATTGCGCGCCGCCATCGGCAACGGGTTGTTGGGCAGGGCAAACAGGTCGTTGCGGCTGTTGCTGTAGTTGCGCATAACGCCCCAGATGCCATTCCAGTAGCCTTCGTGGGCGGCGTCCAGCGAATACAGGTAGTCACCGTTGGGCGCCGACGCGCTGGAGATCATCGACACCGGTGCCATGAAGCCCAGTTGCTCGGAGATCCCGACCATCTGCGAGGCCTTCCAGCCGGAGTTCGAGCTGTTGCCGAAGCCCGAGCCGTTCTGCAGCCATTTGACGCCATGCAGGGTCACGTTGTGTTCCTCTTCATGGCCACCGGCATGCATGCGCAGGCGCACGTTGTCGCCAGAGTAGGTGCGCAGCATCGGCGTGAACGGGTCGCCCGGCTCGGCCCCGGCGGCGTTGATGTGCGGCGGGAACAAGGTGGTGCCACCGGTTGGCCCCACAGCCGAGGTAACAGCCGCCGGCGACAGGTTCATCGCCGGGATGGCGCGGTCGGTGCGGCTCTGCATGGCATAGGCGAGATCGCCGGCCAGGCCGTCGGCCTGCATGCCGCGCTTGCCGTCGGGGGCGACCTTGTTGGGGTCGTAGACACGCAGGGCCAGCGGCTCGTTGCGGTAGTTGACGACGAACATCCCCGGGTCATCCACCGAGATTGCCTGCGGGCAAGGCCGGCTCGGGCAGCCCGGGTTGAGCCCGCCGCGCGACTCGACCACCGATTCCAGCAGGTTCGAAGCCTTCTGCCGCACCGGCGGGTTGATCGCATAGCGGAAGCTGTCGGCGCTGGCCGGGTAAGCCTGGGCATTGGGGATGCCGTCCGGGCCGGCACCCACGTAAACACCGGCCTCATAGGCATGCTGGAAGTCGCTGTACTCGAGGAAGAACTCGCGGTAGCTGTCGTTGCGCCCGTCACCATCGAGGTCGCCGGTTTTCACCACCGCCTGCCACGAGGTCGGCCCGCCGTCTTCGCGCAGGGCACTGTTGTACAGCAGCTCGCCGGTTTCGGCGTGGTACCAGGTAGAGCCGGCAGGCTCGGCCAGCACGGTGGCGTACAGGCCCAGTTGCTGGTGGGTCGATGGGCCGAGGTGGTCGTGGGTAAAGATGGTGCCCAGGCCACGGTCGACGTTATGCACGTTGACCACCGGGTCGACGAACCAGCGCTGCATGGCCGTGCGTGCGCCCAGCCAGTCGGCGCGCCCGTAGCGGCCGAAGAACGGGTGCGCCTTGGCCACCGGGCACTCGGCCGTGCCTTCGCGCGGGTCGCCGGCGCGGCACTCGTTGAACTCGCGAATCGCGTGGATACGCTCGACCACGGTGCCAGGGGAAAGGATACCGTCCTCGTAGTTCCAGCCGTTGGCCGAACCATCGGCGGCGGTCAGGTCCCATTTGGGCAGGTGGATGTGCTGGCCGATAACGTCGGTTGGCGTACGCACCTGGTAGTCGTCCATTTCATAGTACGAGGGGATCAGGTTGGTGTGCTGGTACATCACGCAGTCGAAGGTGTTCATGCGCATCACCAGCGGCTCCGGCGGGCGCTGCTTGTTGATCACCGCCCAGGCGTCTTCCCAGAGGCTGATGATCCGCGCCTGCGGAAAGTGGTAGCCGACCTTGTTGTACACCGCGTCGAACTGGATGTTGGCGCCCTTGTAGATGCGCGGGCGGTCGGCGGTGAAAGTCGAGCTGCCGGTAAAGCTCATGCCGTCCAGGCGCTCGCCGCTGTTGAACTCACCGGCGCCGGACAGTTGGGTCAGGCGCTTGGCGCGATCATCCATGCACGGCTCGTAGTACGGCGCGCCGGCGGTAGGTGCGGCGCCGTTGGTGCGAAAGTTGCGCGCCACGGTCTGCTTGCCAGGCAGCACGGCATAGCTTGGGTGCTCCAGTTTGGAATGGAAGCTCATCGCCGCCTGTTCGACGTCGGTACCCTCCTCGGGCAAAAACACCGCCTTGGCCTTGGTGATCGCCTTGGTGAAGTCCAGCGCAGTGGTGGTCACCAGCGCCTCGCCGCCGGCCGACAGGCCGTCCAGGGCATGGCGTGGCAGGCCGCCGTCCCAGCCACCGACCTGGGCCGGGTCGAGGTTGGCCCACAGGGCGTTGCCGGAGTTTTTCAACTGTTGCGCCTTGGCCGGGTCGAGCATGTCCAGCGGCGGGGTTGGCGGGCGCTGGCCGACGGTGTTTTCCATGCCGCCGATCCAGAACGGGAAGCCCGGGTTCTTCAGGCTGCCGTCGGCGTTGCGGTTGGCCTCGCTGCGATCGACCAGGGCCAGCGAGCCGACTGCGCGCGGCGCGGCGTCGTCATGGCCAGCGTCATCATCGCCCTCTTCTTGCTCATCGTCGTCATGGTTTGCGGCAACCAGGGTTTGCGCCAGCTTGGGAATCACCGCAACCTTGCCGGGCATCGGCGCCATGGCCTTGCCGGGCAACGGCACGATGGCCGGGATTGGCGTACCGGCGACGATCTCGCCGTCCGGCAAGGCCCGGGCGCCCGCGGCCGGCTTGCCGCTGCGCAAGGCGAACGGCACGCTGTGATAGCCGTTTTCGCTCTGCCCGGAGACTTCCAGGCGGGTGCCTTCTTCGAACACATCGTGGACCCGCCACATGCTCCACATACCCTGGGCAAAGTGCGGGTAGAAGTGGCAGTGATAGATCGCATCGCCGGCCACGCGGTTACGGTTGCCCGAGCCGCCGTTGGCGATTTCGTAGGTGTAGCCGACACCCGGGCCGATGCCCTGGGCGTCGACATAGTCGGAGTTGTCGTCATTGGGGTTGAACAGCCACTGGTGGCCGTGCAGGTGAAAGATGTGCTGCTCGTGGCCGTTGTGGGTGTTGCGGAACTTGACCATGTCACCGATGTAGCTGTGGTTGACGTTGGCCGGTTCCGCCGGGTACAGGGCCATGGTCGCCTTGACCCCGACCTGCTCGGCGCTCGGGGTCTGGCCCGGGCGGATGTTCTCCAGGCCGACGTTAGCCGGTACGTCCACCAGCATCGCCACGTCGCCGACGGTGTGCGAACTCAAGAAGAACTCTTCATAGGCGCATGACAGGCAGTCATGCATCGGCCCCACGCCCAGGCGGTTGGCCACAACCTCGGCGCCCATGCCGCCGGAGCCATAGTTGATCATGAACGAGTCGCGGGTCGGCTCCAGCACATGGCCCATTACCGGGTCTGCCCAGTAACCGGGGAAGGCCTGGGTCGAGGCGGCTTCGTCGGTGAACTGCGCGGCGAAATCACGGAACGGCTCCAGGCGGTTGGGGATCGCCGGGTTGCGTTTGCCGATGCTTTCCAGCGGGTAGGTCGAGGCCGGGAAACTGCCATCGGCGTTGGGGCCCATGACAATTGCGTCGGATTCGCTGGAGATGATCTCGTTGCCATCGGTCATGGCAATGATCGGCGAACCGGCCTTGCCTTCGCGGATCCACGGCTCCTGCTGCGGGTAGCGCGCCTGGTAGTCGACGATCGGCTGGCCGGTGGGGGTGCGGCCGCTGCTGCTCAGGCGCATCTCTTCTTCGGTCAGGGTATTACGGAAGGTACGCCCACCTTTGGGCACCACCACCACCTGGCCGAACAGGCCATTGGCGACGTTGCCGGCACCGCCCTCGCCGCCAAAGGTCGCGCCCTGGCTGGTGGCGGCAAACGCGCCTTCACGCTCGGCGTAAAGGGTGTAGGAACGGCTGGCGCCGGGGGCGATCAGGAAGTTGCCGTTGCGCCCGGTATTGGCGGCGATGTCACCGATACTGTTGACCGCCTGCATGCCGTTGACCTGAAAACCGACATGACGGTCGCTGACCTGCTCGTCGGCGACAAAATGCTCGCCGCCCTGCTCGTTGCCCTCGCCGGCTTCGTTCTCAGCGCCTTCGTTTTCCTCGCCTTCGACCTCGTTCTCTTGCTCGTGGTCGATGCCGTGCTTGTTCGGGTTGGCCTGGTAGGCCAGCAGGTTTTGCAGGTTGATGGTCAGGCAGTCGCCCGCCGCCACCCGCAGCACGATCGGCCGCGGGCGTTTGTCCGGGCGCAGGCTGACCTTGCCCGGTACCGCGGCGCCGCCAGTGGCCAGCGACACCTGGTGCTCGTCGACCACGTCGCGGCGCAGGGCGAACATCATGCCGTTGGCGTTCTGCGCACCGAGGCGGTTGAACATCAGTGGCTGATCGAGCGCCACCACATTGGCCACCAGGTTGCGCTCGCAGCGCACGGCAGCTTCGCTGAGCGGTTGCCAGGCAAGGCTGGCGGCCGCAAGCAGCAGTGAAGTCAGGACTGAGCCTTTGATTGGAGTCATCATGGCGTGCCTCGGTGGTGCAAGGGGACTCTGGAGGGGCCGGAGCAAGGCCCATGCCAAATTTTTTATTGTTGTTTTTCAGTAGCTTATAAAGCTGAATGAATCTTGATTGGGGGTGATTCCCCGGTATTCCCCACTAATCGGGGGTTGCCTCATCGCGGGGCAAGCCCGCTCCCACAGGTTTTGCGACTACAACGGCGCATCCACCGCCAGGCCCTGCAGCCGCCGGTACTGGCGCAGCACCTTGGGCACGTAGCGCTGGGTTTCGGCAAACGGCGGTACTACCCGACCGCGACGCAGCACCGCATCTGGCCCGGCGTTGTAGGCGGCCACGGCCAGGGTGATGTCGTTGTCGAACAGGGTCAGCATGCGCTTGAGGTAGCGCGCCCCGCCCTGCACGTTGGCGGCCGGGTCGAGGACATTCTTCACGCCCATTTCCTTGGCGGTGTCGGGCATCAGCTGCATCAGCCCGGCCGCGCCGCTGGTCGAGCGGGCGTTGGGGTCGTAGCGCGATTCGGCCTGGATCACTGCGTGCAGCAAGGCCGCCGGCAGGTCGTTGGCCTGCGCCGCTGCCGCCACCACTTCGGCGTAGGGCATGCCGGTGATCAGTTGCGGGCCGTTGCTGGCCAGGCTCACGGCCTCGCTGATGACCCGCTGGTAGGTTCGCCCCGGCCGGTGGACGTTGCTCAACACATAACTGCCATCGGCCTTGATCGAGATGTACACATCGGCCTGAGCCGGATTGCCTGTGGCCAGCCAGGCCAGGATTGCCGCAGTGAGCCAGCGCATCGTGCCACCCTCCCCGTTGCGTCCCCCAGAAAGTGGGGCATATGCCCCGATTGCCAGGGCGTTACCCTTCTGACGCAAGCACTGTGCCGCCTTGCCAGGCCCGTGCGGCAAAGGCCCGGCGCAGACGCGCACGGCAATTGCATAAGACCTTGCAGCGCACCTGTGGAGGGCCTGGCTATGAACAACAACCATCGCGCGCAACGCGGCTTCACCCTGCTCGAACTGCTGGTAGTCCTGGTAGTGCTGGGCCTCTTGGCCGGCATCGTTGCCCCCAAGTACTTCAGCCAGTTGGGGCGCTCGGAGGCCAAGGTCGCCCGGGCGCAGATCGAAGGCCTGAGCAAGGCCCTGGACCTGTACCGGCTGGAAGTGGGGCATTACCCCAATTCCGAGCAAGGCCTGCAGGCACTGGTGGCGGCACCCAGCGACGAAACCCGCTGGTCGGGCCCGTACCTGCAGAAAAAGGTCCCGCAAGACCCCTGGGGGCGTAACTACATCTACCGCCAGCCCGGTGAAAACGGTGAGTACGACCTGCTGTCGATGGGCAAGGACGGCCAGCCCGGCGGCGATGGCGAAAATGCCGAGATCACCAGTTGGCAATAACCGGAGGGCTTGCGCATGCGCTATGAACTCAAGGCCCTGGGCAAGGCCGGGGTGGTCTTGCTCCAGGTCGACGCCCAGGACCCGGGCCAGGCCCGCGAGCAGGTCGAGCAGCAAGGCTTGCGGGTGGTCAGCGTGCGCAGTTGCCAGCGCCTGGCCGGTCTGCGCTGGCGGCGTGGCGAGGTGTTCAACCTGGTGCTGTTCAGCCAGGAGCTGACCACCCTGCTCAATGCTGGCCTGCCGCTGATCGACGCCCTCGAGAGCCTGGCCGAAAAAGAGACCGCGCCCCAGGCACGCAAGACCCTCGGCGAACTGGTGCGCCTGCTGTATGAAGGCAAGTCGTTCTCCCAGGCCCTGGCGCAGTTGCCCAGCGTGTTCCCGCCGCTGTACGTGGCGCTGGTGCAATCGAGCGAGAAGACCGGCGCCCTGGGCGATGCCCTCGGCCGCTATGTTGCCTACCGCCAGCGCATGGACGAAGTGCGCCAGAAGATCATCAGCGCCTCGATCTACCCGCTGCTGCTGTTGCTGGTCGGCGGCGGCGTGGTGCTGTTTCTGCTCGGCTATGTGGTACCGCGTTTCAGTCTGGTGTTCGAAGGCCTGGGCACCGAGCTGCCGTGGATGTCGCGCTGGCTGATGCAGGCCGGGATGTTCCTGCACGCGCATCAGCTGGCCATGGCCAGCAGCTTTGGGCTACTCATGGCGCTGCTGTTCATGCTGCGTCGCGAGCCGCGGGTGCGGCGCTGGCTGAACCGCCAGCTGGAACGCCTGCCGGCCCTGCACAAACGCCTGGTGATGTATGAGCTGGCGCGGTTCTACCGCTCGCTGGGGATCCTCCTGCAGGGCGGCATCCCGATTCTCACCGCCATGGCCATGGCCCGCGGCCTGCTCGGCGCGGCCAGTGGCCTGCGGCTGGAGCAGGCCTGTGAACGGGTCAAGGAAGGCCAGTCGCTGTCGGCGGCGCTGGAGGCCGGGCACCTGGTGACGCCAGTGTCGTTGCGCCTGCTGCGCGCTGGCGAGCAGTCGGGCAACCTCGGGCAGATGATGGAGCGCAGCGCCGACTTCTACGACGAGGAGATCAGCCGCTGGATCGAGTGGTTCGTGCGCCTGTTCGAGCCGCTGCTGATGACCTTCATCGGCCTGCTGATCGGCCTGATCGTGATCCTCATGTACATGCCGATCTTCGAGTTGGCCTCGAGCATCCACTAGCGCAACGCGTGACAATCCAGGGCCCTTGCTGTATAGATTCGGCCACCAAGGGGAGCCCGGCAACGGGCTGAGAAACCGCTGGCATGTGCAGCGCGGTGACCCTTCGAACCTGATCCGGATCATGCCGGCGAAGGGATGGGTATTGTGCACCTGCCTTTTTGCCGGCCTCACTGCGGGGCCGACCATGCCAGACATCACCGGCCCCGCTGTCGTCACGATAAAAAGGACAACAGCATGACCGCGCGCTTCACCGACAGCCTTCGCCAGCAAAGCGAGCCGAGCTGGACCCAGTGCATCGAACACCGCTTCGTCAATGAGCTGCTCGACGGCAGCCTGGCCGACCCTGTGCTGGTCAACTACCTGATCCAGGATCACCGTTTCATCGATGCGTTCCTGACCCTGCTCGGCGCCGCCATCGCCAGCGCCGATACCTTCGAGGCGCGGATTCGCCTGGGGCGCTTTACCGGGGTGATCGCCGGTGAAGAGAACACCTACTTCCTGCGCGCTTTCGAAGCCCTGGGCGTCAGCGAGGCGCAGCGCCTTGAGGCACCGGACTCAGCGCCGACCGCAGGCTTCAAGGCGATCATGCGCGAAGCCGCGGCCACCCGCTCCTACGCCGCCGCCCTGGCGGTGCTCAACGTCGCCGAGGGCCTGTACCTGGACTGGGCGCTGCGGGCCAACAAGCAACTGCCGCCGCGCTTCGAGCACGCCGAGTGGATCACCCTGCACGACAACCCGGCGTTCCAGGACTTTGTCGCCTTTCTGCGCGCCGAGCTGGACCGCGTCGGGCCTGCACACGCACAGGTCAGCCGCGACTTCTTCCTGCGCAGCGTGGCGCTGGAACAGGCGTTTTTCGACGCCGCCTACGACATTGAGGGCTAAGCCATGGATATCTTCGAGCGCCTGAAACAGGCCGCCAGCGCCGACTGGCACAGCTACGTCGAGCACGACTTCGTTCGCCAGATGGGCGCCGCCACCCTGGCGCAACCGGCGTTTCGCAAGTACCTGGTGCAGGACTACCTGTTCTTGATCCAGTTCGCCCGCTCCTGGGCCCTGGCCGCCTACAAGAGCCGCACCCTCAGCGACATCCGCGCCGCCCAGGCGGGGCTGGCGGCGATTCTCGACGAAACCGAGCTGCACGTGCGCCTGTGCGAGCGTTGGGGGCTGTCGGCCGACGACCTCGCGGCGACACCGGAGCACCAGGCCACTGTCGCCTACACCCGCTTCGTGCTGGACTGCGGCGCCGCCGGCGACCTGCTGGACCTGCACGTGGCCCTGGCGCCGTGCGTGATCGGCTACGCCGAAATCGGCCGCAACCTGACCCCCGACGGCGTTCAGGCACTGGGCGATCATCCTTACCGCGAGTGGATTGGCGAATACGCAGGCGCCGGCTACCAGGGCGTGGCCACGGCTGCCCGCGCGCACCTGGATGACCTGGCCGCGCGAACCATGACCGAGCGCCGCTTCGAGGAACTGGTCAAGGTCTTCGCCCAGGCCTCGCGGCTGGAAGCCGACTTCTGGCAGATGGGGCTGGATGCGGCTGGACAGTAAGGGTTAAAGATTCCACAGGTCAGTAATCGTAGCGATCCACCGCCCGCCGCCGCTCGTTGTCATCGCGCATGTCGTAGTTGGCGGTGGTCTGGATGTTGGTGTGGTGGGCCAGCTTTTGCGCGATCGACAGGTCATGCTCTTCGATCACCCGGGTGATGAACGAGCGGCGAAAATCGTGGGGCATGATCTTTACCCCTACTTGAGTGCCACGCTGGCGGGCGATGTAGTAGATCGCGTGCTTGGTGATGCGCTCGCGGGTGATGTGGCTGCCACGGCGGATGCGGTTGAACAGGAACTCGTCGTCGGCCTGCCCTTCAGGCAACTGCTCGCGGCGAAACGCCAGCCAGGCGTTGAGCTTTGCAAACGCCCAGGGCGGCGCGTACTTGATCAGTTGCTTGTTACCCTTGCCCAGCACCTGCAGGCTGCGTTCGCTGAAGTCGACCTGGCTGAGGGTCAGGTTGACCGACTCGGACTTGCGCATGCCGGTGCCGTACAGCAAGGCGATCACCGCCGCATCGCGCAACCCCTGCGGGCGCGGGTCGGCAGCGCAGGCGTCCATCAGCTCGCGAATCAGGCTGCGCTTGAGGTTGCGCCCGGCCGGCAGGCGCGTGCCCTGGGTCGGCTTGACCGTGCGGATCTTGAGCAACTGCTCCTGGCTGATCAGGCTCAGGCGCCAGGCCTCGTTCATTACCCCGCGTACCGCGTTGACGTACAGCGACGAGGTGTTCGGCGCATAGCCATCGGCGCGCAAGGCCGCCACCAGGGCGGTGACATGCCCGGGCTCGAGCTGGTGCCAGGGCACCTCGGCGATGTCGCAATCCTCGAAGCCCAGGCGGTCGGCAGCATCCTGGAGGATGTACTTCATGGTCAGCTGGCTGGACGGCGCCAGGCGGGCGAGGTATTGCAGCAAGGGGTTTTGCAGTGAATCGGACAAACCGGGAATCCTGTAGAGCGCAGCTGAGGTCAGGGGCCTGCAACGGGCCAGTCTGACTCGTGACAACACCGTGGCCACTGACCTGCATCACAATCAGGTCATTGATTGGCAAGTCTTTTTAGCCACGGCAAGAATCCCGATAGTACCTCATCGTCGCCCCCGGAATCGATTGAGGGCATTTTCATGGCACCGAGTCATCCAGGTACAGCTTCACGGTTTCGCGGGTCAGCGACATGACTTCATGGGTCAAACCGTTGAAATCCGTCTCGCCATGCTCCAGGTAGCCGTCACTGCGCTTGACCACATAGGCCACGTAGCCGCGTGGGCGGCCGGTGTCGTTATCGATGATTTGCAGGCGGTCGCTGTACAGCGGCAACGGCTCGATCCGCGGCACCAGGGGCGAACGACCGATGACAATCGGCTCGGGCTGCCACTGCACCAGGCGCTCGCGGTGCCGGGCCACTTCGGTGAGCACCTGGTCGACCGGCAACTGCAGGGTTTTCGAATAGTAGGCATCGTAAAGAAACGCGGTAATGCTCAGTTTGCAGGGGACATGCGCCTTGTCCGCCAGCAGGCGCTGGATCGCCGGCTTGAGCAGTTCGGTCTGCGTGCTGCGGTCCGGGGTGGTCTTGTAGAAATGCGCGTTGACCACGTAGTTGTAGCCCTTGATTTCGGAGATGCCCTCGAAATCGACACCGCCAACCAGGCTGTAGATCATCGCATGGCCAACGGTGAAATCCTGGTCATCGTCCAGGGCGCAGGTAAACCACTCGCCGATCTGCCCGTCGCCGGTATGCCGTTCGAACAGGCTGATAATCTCTTCGTCGCTGCGAAAGCGCAGGGAGTAAGAACCATCATGATAGGTGAACGAGGTGAATTCCAGCGGCATCGACTCGATACCGTGGCTGCAACCGCCAAGCGCTAGCGCAGCGCCCAGGGCGCACGCGGCGAGGCGTAAAGAGGGGGCGAACAAAGGGGCGTCATCCATGAGCAAGCGAGGCGCGCAAGAATGCCCAAGGCCGCGCCCGCCAGCAAGCATTTCCGCGCCCGCAGGCGGCAACGATGGGCTACAGTTGCCGAGGAACCCCCTGCCCCGAGGCCCCATGGCTTTCCATCGACTGACCCGCACCCACCCGCGCCTGAGTTTTTCTGCCGTTGCCGGCTGCCTGGGCGGCTGGCTGATTCCCGCCGACAATCTGGTGCAGCACATCCTCACTGGCTGGAACATCGGCGTCTGGCTGTACCTGCTGCTGGTGCTGTGGCTGACCCTGCGCGCCAGCCCCGAGAAGGTACGCGAAGTGGCCTGTGTCGAAGATGAAAACGCCGGCCTGGTGCTGCTCACCGTCAGCATCGCAGCGATCGCCAGCCTTGCCGCAGTGACCCTGCAACTGGCCGCCAGCCGCGGCCTTGGCGGTGGCCCGCAACTGCTGCACTACGCCTACACCGGCTTTACCATTGCCGGCTCCTGGCTGATGATCGGCACCATCTTCAGCCTGCACTACGCCAGGCTGTTCTACACCGCCGGCAGCAAGGAGCCTTTGCTGCGCTTTGCCGATGGCGAGCTGAACCCCGACTATTGGGACTTCCACTACTTCTCGTTCACCCTCAACGTCGCCGTGCAGACCTCGGACGTGGGCGTTGCCGACCGGCAGATGCGCCGTATCGTCCTCGCCCACTCATTGGTGGGTTTCGTGTTCAACACCGCGATTCTGGGCTTTACCATCAACATCGCCGCCGGCCTGTTGAACTGACGGCACGCCTTCAAGCACCTGCATGGCGCAACGGGCGATGCGCTGGCAGGCCTGCTCCAAACGGTCGCTGTCGAGCACCAGGCCAAAACGCAGGTGGCCGGCGGCGCTGGGGCCGAAGGCGTCGCCAGCGAGCACCGACACCCCATGCTCCTCCAGCAGACGCTCGGCAAAGGCCTGGGCGCCAATGCCGGTCTCGCGGATATCGATCATCACGAACATGCCGCCATCGGGCTTGTGCACGCGGATGCCCGGGCAGCCGTCAAGGCTTGCGCAAACCCGGTCGCGCCGCTCGCGGTAGCGCTCGCGCATCTGCCGCACCTGGGGCAGGTCTTGCTCCAGGGCCACCTGGGCGGCGTCCTGGATAAAATCCGGCAGGCCGTACAGCATGCACAGCGCCAGGTTGCTCAAGTGCTCGGTCAACTGCTGCGGGCCGATCACCCAGCCGACCCGCCAGCCCGACATGGCATGGGACTTGGACAGACTATTGATGGTCGCGCTGCGTTCGGCCATGCCCGGCAGGCTGGCCGGGCTGAAATGCTCGCCCTCGTACAACAACTCGCTGTAGACCTCATCGGAAATCAGCCACAGGTCGTGGTCGATGCACAGTTGCGCCAGGCGCTGCCAGGTAGCCTTGGGCAGGCTGGCGCCAGAGGGGTTGTGCGGGCTGTTGAGCAGCAAGGCGCGGGTGCGCGGGGTAATACGCCGGGCGATGTCGTCAGGGTCGACCCTGAAGCCCTGCTCGGGGCGTACCGGCACCGGCACCAGACTTGCGGCGCAGGCACCGAACACCGCTTCGTAGGTGACATACATGGGCTCGGCGACGATCACCTCGTCGCCCGGGTCGAACAGGCACTGGGCCACGCCATACAACGCGCATTGCGCCCCGGCCAGCACCACCACTTCCAGCGGGTCGACCGGCTGGCCGCTGTGGCGGGTGTGATGGGCGGCGATGGCGCGGCGCAGGGCCTCGCTGCCGCGCACATCGGAATAGTGGGTGTGGCCACCGCGCAGGCTGTCGATGGCGGCGTCGACTATTGGTTGCGGGGTGTCGAAGTCCGGGTCGCCAATCGACAACAGGATGATATCCCGGCCCTGGCCTTGCAGTTCGACGGCGCGGTAGTGGATGTTCCAGGCAGCAGCACCGTCACCGGCGATACGTTGGGTGAGCGCGGAATAACGCATTGACGGTCTCCTTGACTGAACCTGGACGCGCCATTGGTCTGAAACTCCCAGGCAAGCATCCCAGCCGACTGTCGGTAAAAATAGCAGAGCGGCGCCATAGCAGGCGGGGAAATATTGCCAGCAAACGTTTGCCGCCAACACCAAAGTGGTCGCCGCGCCTGCCGGGGAACGTGAGCTGGGTCAAACTCTCGACAAACCGTCATCATCCTGGGCCGACACTGGCGCCATCAATGCTATGTTTAGGTTTCCCGCCGGGTCGCACCGACCCGCCCATTCTTGCGTGAGGTTCACCGTACAAGGAGGCCGGCATGAACAAGCTGACGTTCCCCAACGCCTGCCAGATGATGCGCTGGCATTTTCATCCGCTGGGCTTCGAGGCCAGCATGGACGCCCCGCGCAGCATGGTGGCGCGCCTGTTCGACCGGGCCACCGGCGAAACCCTGCTGGCGATTGCCGGCATTCCCTGCGCCACGCTGATGCACGCGGCGGACGTCGAGCGCATCATCGAAGCGGTTGAGGCCGAACTCGACGCCTTCGAACCGTCCTGCAACCTGCGTGCGGTCGGCTGATCAGCTGACAACCCGGGGCTCGCGCCCGCGCTCGATATCGGCAATGAAGCGCTCGGCCGGCTGTGGCTGGCCGAGCAGATAACCTTGCAACGAGTCAC
This sequence comes from Pseudomonas sp. SORT22, assembly GCF_018417635.1. Taxonomy (NCBI): domain Bacteria; kingdom Pseudomonadati; phylum Pseudomonadota; class Gammaproteobacteria; order Pseudomonadales; family Pseudomonadaceae; genus Pseudomonas; species Pseudomonas sp. SORT22. Next base: position 2,874,744 of record NZ_CP071007.1, on the reverse strand, counting down.
ATCCCAGGCGGGTCAGGAAGCTCTGCTGGCGGTCGGTCTCGACCCCTTCGGCGACAATCCGCAAGCCCAGGGCCTGGCCCAGCGCGACGATGGCCGAAACGATGGCAGCGTCGTCGCTGTCCTGCTCCAGGTCTCGCACGAAGCCGCGGTCAATCTTCAATTCGTTGGCCGGCAGGCGCTTCAAGTACATCAGGCTCGAATAGCCGGTACCGAAGTCATCGATAGACAGGTCCACACCCATGTCCGAAAGCCGCTGCAGCACCTGCATGCTGGCGTCGGCATCGCGCATGGCGGTGGTTTCGGTGATTTCCAGGGTCAGGCTGTTGGCCGGCAACTGATGACGCGCCAGCACCCTGGCAACGCTCTCGACCAGCCCGGTGTGGCAGAACTGGATGGCCGACAGGTTAACGGCGATGCGCCAGTTGCTGTGGCCCCGGTCGATCCAGATGCGCATCTGCCGGCACGCCTCGTCCAGCACCCACTCGCCGATGGGGATGATCAGGCCGGTTTTTTCCGCCTGGATGATGAACCGGTCGGGCAGCAGCAGGCCATGTTGCGGGTGTTCCCAGCGCAGCAAGGCCTCGGCGCCGATCGGCTGGCACTCGAGGGCGTCGAACTTGGGCTGGTAGTACAGGCGGAACTGGCCCTGCTCCAGGGCCACGCGCAAATCCTGCAGCAGTTGCAGTTGCAGGCGGGCGTTGCTGTTCATCGACACGTCGAAGAAGCTGTAGCCGTTCTTGCCGGCGCTCTTGGCGTGGTACATGGCCGCATCGGCGTTGCGCAGCAGTTCGTGCTGGTCGATACCATTGCCCGGGTAGAGGACGATGCCGATACTCGCCGAGATCTGCAGGTTCTGTTCAGCAACGCGAAAGCTGCGCGAGATCAGGTTGACCTGCTTGGCCGCCACGCCCACGGCGTCGTCGGCTTCCTGCAGCTCGACCAGCAGCACGAACTCATCGCCGCCGATCCGCGCCAGGGTGTCCTGGCTGTGCAGGTGGCCGCGCAGGCGCAGGGCGACTTCCTTGAGCAACTGGTCGCCCATGTGGTGACCGAAGGCATCGTTGACCGGCTTGAAGCCGTCCAGGTCGATGAACATCAGCGCAAAACAACCGCCCTGCTCGGCCACCTTGCTGATCGCCTGGTCGATACGGTCGGCCAGCAGCGTACGGTTGGGCAGGCTGGTGAGGGTGTCGTGCAGGGCCAGTTGGGTCAGTTCCTGGTTGGCCAGGGTCAGCGAGCGGGCAAGCTCGGCGGTGCGCGCTTCCAGGCGCGCATCCAGCACCGAGGTCAGCAAGGCTGCGGCCAGCACTGCCAGGGTGGTGATCAGCACCAGGTAATCCAGGCCGTTGCCGCTCAGGCCGCCGCCCAGGGCGCCGCAGTAACTGCCTTCGGGGAAGTTCGCCGCGGCCATGCCGGTGTAATGCATGCCGACGATCGCCACGCCCATGATGATCGCCGCGCCGCCACGCAAGTGGCGCACGTACAGGGTTTGCTGGCGCAGGCGGAAGGCGATCCACAACGCCGCTGCCGAGGCGCCGACAGCGATCAGCAGCGAGGCGCTGAACAGCGCGGGGTCGTAGTCGATGCCCGGGGTCATGCGCAGCGCGGCCATGCCGGTGTAGTGCATGCTGCTGATGCCGGTGCCCATGATCAACGCGCCAGCGCCCAGTTGCAGCCACGGCAAGGTCGGCTGGCTGACCAGCCACAGGGCGAAACCCGACGACAGCCCGGCGATCAGCAGCGACAGCAGGGTCAGGGTAATGTCATAACCGAGCTCGATCGGCAGGTTCAGGGCGAGCATGCCGATAAAGTGCATCGACCAGATCCCGATGCCCATGGCCAGCGCCCCGCCACCGATCCACAGGTACACCGCACGGCCCTTGGCGGTGTTGATCCGGCCGGCGAGGTCGAGGGCGGTATACGAAGCAAGGATGGCCACACACAGCGAAATCAATACCAGCGACGAAGAGTAACTACCGATCAGCATGAGGCCTTCCACAACCCGTAGACCGGGCACTGGCGAGGCCCGGATAAAAGCCGATGATTGTACTCAACCTTTGGCGAAACGCACGGAGTTTTCGGTGGAAGATGGCAATGACGAATCACTGCCATCTCAAGTGATTTCTAGCAGAAAAATACTTTATAAATCAATAAGATATATAACTTTATTAATGTGAAAAGCAAGAAAACAGTGCAGCTTGCACCACAAGCTAACCTACCGAACAAACAACATTAATAAATCAACTTATACCTTTGATTTATATTGATTAATTAACACTATCCTGCTCGGCAAACACCGCCTGCGCCTCCCAGCCCCCACCCAGCGCCGCGATCAACTGCACGCTCGCCACCAACCGCCCCTGCAGCAGGTTGAGCACGCTGCGCTCGTTGCTCAGGGCGGTGGTCTGCACGTTGACCACGTCCAGGTAGGCGATCAGCCCGGCCTTGTACTGGTTGTTGGTCAGGCGCAGGGATTCGCGGGCCGAGGCCAGGGCTTCGCTGCGCACCCGCGCTTCGTCTTCATAGACCTTGAGCTGTACCAGGTAGTTTTCCACTTCCTTGAAGCCGTCGAGCACGGTCTGCCGGTACTGGGCCACGGTCTGGTCGTAGACCGCTTCGCTGCGGTCGACTTCTGCCGCGCGCTGGCCGGCGTCGAACAGGGTCATGGCCAGTTGCGGGCCGACCGACCAAAAGCGGTTCGGCAGGCTGATCCAGTCGCTGAAGCTGCTACTGCTGTAGCCGCCGCTCATGCTCAGGGTCAGGTCCGGGAAGTAGGCGGCGCGGGCCACGCCGATGCTGGCGTTGGCCGACATCACGTTACGCTCGGCCTTGGCGATGTCCGGGCGGCGCTCCAGCAGTTGCGAAGGCAAGGCCAGCGGCACTTGCGGCAGGGCCGGGATGTCCTTGCTGTCGGCCAGGGCGAACTCGGCCGGGGCCTTGCCGAGCAGCACGGCAATGGCGTTTTCCAGCTGCGCGCGCTGCCACACCAGGTCGATCAGGTCGGCCTGGGTGCTTTTCAGCTGGGTCTGCGCCTGGGCCACGGCGTCCTTGCCCGAGACCCCGGCACGGTACTGGTTCTCGGTCATTTTCAGCGAACGCTCATAGGCCTCGACGGTGGCCTCGAGCAGGCGCTTCTGTTCGTCGATCACCCGCAGTTGCAGGTAGTTCTGCACCAGTTCCGACTGCAGGCTCAGGCGGATCGCCGCCATGTCGGCGAGGCTGGCCTCGGCGCTGGCCTGGTTGGCGGCCAGGCCGTCACGCAGTTTGCCCCACAGGTCGGCCTCCCAGCTCACCCCCAGCTGGGTGTTGTAGGTGTTGCGGATGCCGCTGCTGTTGTTGCTCAGGCTCGAACTCGAGCTGCCGGTGCCCTGGCTTGAGCGGGTCTTGCCGGCCGACAGGTCGAGGCTTGGGAACAGTGCGCCGCGGGCGCTTCGCACCAGAGCCTGGGCCTGGCGGTACTGGGCTTCGTACTGGGCGACGGTCTGGTTGCCGGCGTTGAGCTGCTCGACCAGGCCGTTGAGCTGGGCGTCGCCGTACAGCTCCCACCAGGCGCCGCGGGCGATGGCGTCCGAGGGGTTGGCCTGGGTCCAGCCTTCGGCGTGCTTGAAGGCCACCGGCGCCGGGGTTTCGGGCCGGTGGTAGTCCGGGCTCAGGGTACAGGCGCTGAGCATCCCCAGGCACAGGGCCGAGGCCAGCAGGCGCGAGCCGCGGGCAGCCAGCAACGGCTGCAGCGAACGGTCGGAAAGAAGCGGACGTCGGGTCATAGCGGGGTTTCCAAAGCAGCGTCGGTACGCACGCCGCGCCAGCGGTTGAAGCGATGGCGCAGGCGGTCCAGATAGAGGTAGACCACCGGGGTGGTGTAAAGCGTGAGGATCTGGCTGAAGACCAGCCCGCCGATGATGGTCAGGCCCAGCGGCTGGCGCATCTCGGCGCCTTCGGCGTGGCTGAGCAGCAGCGGCAAGGCGCCGAGGATGGCCGCCAGGGTGGTCATCAGGATCGGCCGCAGGCGCAGCAGGCAGGCACGGCGGATCGACTCCTCCGGGCTCAGGTGCTCGTGGCGCTCCAGTTGCAGGGCCAGGTCGATCATCATGATGGCGTTCTTCTTCACCACGCCAATCAGCAGGAACAGGCCCAGCAGCGAGATCAGGCTGAACTCGCTGCCGACCACGTACAGCGTCAGCAAGGCCCCTACCCCGGCCGATGGCAGGGTCGAGAGGATGGTCAGCGGGTGAATGTAGCTTTCATAGAGAATGCCCAGCACCAGGTACACCGCCAGCAAGGCGCCGAGGATCATGAACGGCTGGCCCTTCTGGCTTTCGGCGAAGGCATCGCCGGTACCGCCGAGCTTGGCGATCACGTCCTCGGGCAAGCCGACCTTGGCCACTGCCCGCTCCACCGCGGCCAGGGCCTGGTCCTGGCTGTAGCCTTCGGCAATGTCGAAGTTGATGCTCTCGGAGGCAAACTGGCCTTCGTGGCTGACGCGATCATCGGCCAGGCTGTTCTGGTAATGGGCGAAGGTGGACAGCGGTACCCGCGCGCCATCGGCGGTGATCACCTGGACCTGCTCGAGGGTGCGCGGGTCCTGGGCATATTTGGGGTTGATCTCCATCACCACCTGGTACTGGTTGAGGCTGTCGTAGATGGTCGAGATCTGCCGCTGGCTGTAGGCGTTGTTAAGCACCGAGGTGACCATGCTCATGTCGATGCCCAGGCGCTTGGCCTGTTCGCGGTCGACCACCAGGGTGATCTGCTGGGTACCGCCGCCTTCGCGGGCGTCGATGGCGGTCAGTTCCGGCAGGCTCTTGAGCGCCGCGACCACCTTCGGGTACCACTCGCGCAGGGCCGAGAGCTCGCTGCTTTGCAGGGTGTAGAGGAACTGCGAGCTGCTCTGGTCGCGACCGCCGCCGAACTGCAAGTCCTGGTCGGCCATCAGGAACAGCCGCCCGCCGGGCACCTTGGGCATCTCTTTGCGCAGGCGCTCGATGATCTTCTGCGCCGAGACCTTGCGCTCGCTGATCGGCTTGAGGCGCACCAGCACCATGGCGTTGTTGGTGCCGCTGTTGCCACCAATGAAACCGGCAACGCTTTCCACTGCCGGGTCGGCCAGCAAGGCGCGGCGGAAGATCTCCATCTTCGGCTGCATGACCTGGAACGACAGACCGTCGTCGCCGCGGACAAAGCCCATCAGCTGGCCGGTGTCCTGCTGCGGCAAAAAGGTCTTGGGCACTACCACGTACAGGGCGATGTTGACCGCGATGGTCACCAGCAGGCTCAACAGGGTCAGGCGCCGGTGGCGCATGACCCAGTCAAGGCTGCGCCCGTAGCCGGCCATCATGCGCTGGTTGAGCTGCTCGCTCCAGCGTTGCAGGCGGGTCTGTTGCCCCTCGGCGTGGGGCTTGAGCCAACGTGCGCAGAGCATCGGCGTCAGCGTCAGCGACACCAGCAGGGAGACCAGGATCGCCACTGCCAGGGTGATCGAGAACTCGCGAAACAGCGAGCCGACGATGCCGCCCATGAACAGGATCGAGACGAACACCACCACCAGCGACAGGTTCATCGACAGCAAGGTGAAGCCCACCTCCTTGGAACCCATGTACGCCGCACGCATCGGCGGTACGCCTTCGTCGATATGCCGGGAGATGTTCTCCAGCACCACGATGGCGTCATCCACCACCAGGCCGGTGGCAAGAATCAGCGCCATCAGCGACAGGTTGTTCAGAGAAAAGCCGCACAGGTACATGGCCGCGAAGGTGCCGACCAGCGACACCGGCACCGCCAGGGTCGGGATCAGCGAGGCGCGCAGGTTGCCGAGAAACAGGAACACCACCAGCACCACCAGCACCACGGCGATGATCAGGGTGTGCTCGGCTTCCTTGAGGGTCGCCTTGATCACCGGCGAGCGATCCATGGCCACGTCCAGCTTGACGCTGGCCGGCATCAGCGACTCCAGGGCCGGCAACTGCTCCTTGATTTTGTTCACGGTCTCGATGATGTTGGCGCCGGTCTGGCGGTTGATCACCAGCAGCACCGCGTCCTGGTCATTGAAGAAACCACTGTTGTAGCGGTTCTCCACCGCGTCGCTGACCTTGGCCACATGGCTCAGGCGCAGCACCGCGCCATCCTGGTAGCGAATCACCAGCGGCTCGTAGTCCTTGGCTTTCTCCAGCTGGTCGTTGGCCTGCACCTGCCAGTTGCGCTGGCTGTCTTCGACAAAGCCCTTGGGCCGGCGCTGGTTGGCGTTGGCGATGGTCTGGCGCACGTCGTCCAGGGACACGCCGTACTGGTTGAGCAAGTGCGGCTCGAGCTCGACCCGCACCGCCGGCAGCGAACTGCCGCCGATCTGCACTTCGCCGACCCCCGGCACCTGCGACAGGCTCTGGGACAGGATGGTCGAGGCCAGGTCGTACAACTGGCCCTTCTGCAGCACGCTTGAGGTCAGCGCCAGGACCATGATCGGCGCCTGGGACGGGTTGTATTTCTTGTAGGTGGGCATGCTGCGCATGCCGCTGGGCAGCAAGTTGCGCGAGGCATTGATCGCCGCCTGCACCTCGCGCGCGGCGGCGTCGATGTCGCGGCCCTGGTCGAAACCGAGGATCACCCGCGTCGAGCCCTGGCTCGAGCTGCTGGTAAGGGTGGTCACCCCGGAGATCGCGCCCATCGAGCGCTCCAGCGGCGTGGCCACGGTCGAGGCCATGACCTCGGGGCTGGCGCCCGGCAGGTTGGCCTGGACCACGATCACCGGGAACTCGATCTGCGGCAGCGGCGCCACCGGCAACAGGCCGAAGCTGACACCGCCAAGCAGCATGATCGCCAGGCTCAGCAGCATGGTCGCCACTGGGCGGGCGATGAACGGAGCTGAGAGGTTCATGGGCGGCTCCAGTTGCAAGCTGCAAGCTGCAAGCTGCAAGCAACTTGAGGTGACCTTCGATGCACAGATCGAACACCGGACCGCTTGCAGCTTGTAGCTTGCAGCTTGTAGCTGGCCCCGATCACACCAAGTCTCCAGTCAGGCCACGGGAGCGAAGGCGCCTCGACAACCGATCAAAGTACAAATAGATGACAGGCGTAGTGAACAGCGTCAGCACCTGGCTGACCAGCAGCCCGCCAACCATCACCAGGCCCAGGGGCTGGCGCAGCTCGGCGCCGGAGCCGCTGGCGAGCATCAGCGGGATGGCGCCGAACAGTGCCGCCAACGTGGTCATCAGGATCGGCCGGAAGCGCAGCAGCGCGGCCTGGTAGATGGCCGCTTCCGGGGCCATGCCCTGGTTGCGCTCGGCCTCCAGGGCGAAGTCGATCATCATGATCGCGTTCTTCTTGACGATACCGATGAGCAGGATGATGCCGATGATGGCGATCATGCCCAGGTCGTTACCGGAGAGGATCAACGCCAGCAAGGCGCCCACCGCCGCCGACGGCAGGGTCGAGAGGATGGTCACCGGGTGGATGTAGCTCTCGTAGAGCACGCCAAGCACGATGTACATGGTCACCACCGCCGCCAGGATCAGCAGCAAGGTGCTCGACAGCGAGGCCTGGAAGGCTTCGGCCGCGCCCTGGAAGCGGGTTTGCACGCCCACCGGCATGCCGATGTCCTGCTGCACCTGCTCGATGACCTTGACCGCCTCGCCGAGGGCCACGCCGTCGCCAAGGTTGAACGACATCATCACCGCCGGGAACTGGCCGATATGGGCAATTGCCAACTGCGCCTGGCGCTGCTCGATGCGCGCCAGGCTCGACAGCCGCACCTGGCCGCCGTCGGCAGCCTTGACGTGAATCTGCTCGAGCACCTGCGGGCCGATGCTCGACGCCGCCTCTGCCTGCAGCACCACGCGGTACTGGCTGGCCTGGGTGTAGATGGTCGAGATCTGCCGCTGACCGAAGGCATCGTAGAGGGCGTTGGTGATGTCGGCGACGTTGATGCCCAGGCGGCTGGCGGCGTCGCGGTCGATCACCAGGAATACCTGCAGGCCCTTGTCCTGCAGGTCGCTGGCGACATCGGTGAGTTCCGGGCGTTGCTGCAGGGCATCGACCAGCTTGGCGCTCCACTGCGCCAGCAGCTCGGCATCCGGCGAGGACAGGCTGAACTGGTACTGAGTGCGGCTGACCCGGTCTTCGATGCTCAAATCCTGCACCGGCTGCATGAACAGGCGGATGCCGACCAGCTTGTCGACCTCCGGTTGCAGGCGGGCAATCACCTGGGCTGCGGTGAGGTCACGCTCGCCATGGGGCTTGAGGTTGATCAGCAGGCGACCACTGTTAAGCGTGGCGTTGTCGCCATCGACGCCGATGTACGACGACAGGCTCTGCACCGCCGGGTCCTTGAGGATCACCGCGCTGAGCTGCTGCTGGCGCTGGCTCATGGCGCTGAACGACACCGACTGCGGCGCCTCGGAAATACCCTGGATCACCCCGGTGTCCTGTACCGGGAAGAAGCCCTTGGGCACCACCAGGTACAGCAGCACGGTCAGGCCCAGGGTCGCCACGGCCACCAGCAGGGTCAGCGGCTGGTGGCGGAGCACCCACTGCAGGCCACGGCCGTAGTAGTCGATCATCCAGTCGATCCAGGCGCCGCTGGCACGGTAGAAACGCCCCTGCTCTTCCTCCTTCGGTTCGCGCTTGAGCAAGCGCGCGCACATCATCGGCGTCAGGGTCAGCGACACCACCAGGGAAATCAGGATCGCCACCGCCAGGGTGATGGCGAATTCGCGAAACAGCCGGCCGACCACATCGGCCATGAACAGCAGCGGGATCAGTACCGCAATCAGCGAGAAGGTCAGCGAAACCAGGGTGAAGCCGATCTGCCGCGCGCCTTTGAGCGCCGCCTGCATCGGCGTCTCGCCCTCTTCGATATGCCGCGAGATGTTCTCCAGCATGACGATGGCATCGTCGACCACAAAGCCGGTGGCGATGGTCAGGGCCATCAGGGTCAGGTTGTTGATCGAGAACCCGGCCAGGTGCATGACCGCAAAGGTGCCGATCAGCGACAGCGGCACAGCCACCGAGGGGATGATGGTGGCGCTGAAGCGGCGCAAAAAGATGAAGGTGACCATGACCACCAGGGCGATGGCGATCAGCAGCTCGTGCTGCACGTCCTTGACCGAGGCGCGGATGGTCTGGGTGCGGTCGGTGAGCACGCTGACATCCAGGCCCGCCGGCAGGTTGTCGGTGATCGACGGCAGCATCGCCTTGATCCGGTCGACCACCTCGATGACGTTGGCCCCGGGCTGGCGCTGGATGTTCAGCAACACCGCCTGGTTCTGGTTGGCCCAGGCCGCCAGGCGCTCGTTTTCGGCGCCGTCGACGATCTCGGCGACATCCTTGAGGCGCAGCGGCGCGCCGTTGTTGTAGGCGAGAATCAGGTTGGCGTATTCCTCGGGCGAACGCAGCTGGTCGTTGGCGTCGAGCATCGACACCCGCGTCGGGCCATCGAAGTTGCCTTTGGGCTGGTTGACGTTGGAAGCGCCGATCAAGGTGCGCACGTCGGCCAGGTTGAGCCCGGCCGAGGCCAGGGCGTCGGGGTTGACCTTGATCCGCACCGCCTGGCGTTGGCCGCCGGCGATGCTGACCATGCCGACGCCGCCGATCTGGGCGATTTTTTGCGCCACGCGGGTGTCGACCAGGTCGTTGAGCTTGGGCAGCGGCATGGTTTTCGACGAAATCGCCAGGGTCAGCACCGGCGTGTCGGCCGGGTTGACCTTGTTGTACACCGGTGGCGCCGGCAGGTCGCTGGGCAGCAGGTTGCTGGCTGCGTTGATCGCCGCCTGCACCTGTTGCTCGGCAACGTCCATGTTCATGTCCAGGCTGAAGCGCAGGGTCAGCACCGAGGCGCCACCGGAGCTGGTCGAGGCCATCTGGGTCAGCCCGGGCATCTGCCCGAACTGGCGCTCAAGCGGCGCAGTGACCGCGCTGGTCATCACCTGGGGGCTGGCGCCGGGGTACAGGGTCATCACCCGGATGGTCGGGTAATCGACCTGGGGCAGCGCCGCCACCGGCAGCATCTTGTAGGCGATCAGGCCGGCCAGGACGATGGCCAGCATGCTCAGGGTGGTCGCCACCGGGCGCAGGATGAACAGCCGCGAGAGGTTCATGCGCCGGCCTTGCCCTGTGCGCCGTCAGCGGCGGAGGCTTCTTTCTTGTCCTGGCCCTGCAAGTGCTGGCCAGGGGTGACCGGCACTTCGGCGCTGTCGTTGACTACTTCGACCTCGCTGCCATCACGCAAGCGGTCGGTGCCTTCGAGCACCACCCGCTCGCCCTTGGCCAGGCCTTCGTTGACCACGGTGAGATCACCATCGCTGGCGCCCAGCGTGAGCTTGCGGATGCGTACCTTGTTGTCGCCTTCCATGACATAGACGAACGAGCCGTCGGTGCCGAACTGGATCGCCGCCGACGGCGCCATCACCACACCCTTGAGGGTATCGGCGAGCAGGCGCACGTTGACGAACTGGTTGGGGAACAGCGCTTCGTCCTGGTTTTCGAAGAAGGCCTTGAACTTCAGGGTGCCGGTGGTGGTGTCGATCTGGTTGTCGAGGCTGCGCAGCACGCCGGCCGCCTGTTGCTTGCTGTCGCTGCGGTCCCAGGCCTCGACCGGCAACTGCGCGCCGCTGCGGTAGCGCGCCAGCACCGTGTTCAGCTCTGTTTCCGGCAAGGTGAAGGCCACGGTGATTGGCTGGGTCTGGGTGATGACCACCAGCGCGGTGGTGTCGTTGGCCGCCACCAGGTTGCCGACGTCCAGCTGGCGCAGGCCCAGACGGCCGCTGATCGGCGCGCGGATGCGGGTGAAGTCGAGGTTGAGCTTGGCGTCGCCTACCGCCGCCTGGTTGGTCTTGATCGTGCCCTGGTACTGGCCGACCAGTGCCTCCTGGGTATCGAGGGTCTGCTTGGCGATGCTGTCTTCGGCGAACAGGCCTTTATAACGCTGCAGGTCGATCTGGGCGTTTTTCAGTTGCGCCTGGTTCTGCGCCAGAGTGCCTTCGGCCTGTTGCAGAGCGATCTGGTAGCTGCGCGGGTCGATCTCGGCCAGCAGGTCGCCGGCCTTGACCTTCTGGCCTTCCTGGAAGTTGACCTTGACCAGTTCGCCGCCGACCCGGCTGCGCACATTCACCGTGTTGGTCGCGGTCACCGTGCCCAGGGCCTTGAGGTATACCGGGAAGTCGCCAACCGTGGCCGGCTCGACCCGTACCGGTACTGGCCCGCCGAACGCGCCAAAACCCGGCCGCCCGCCCTTGCCGCCCGGCGCGGCACCTGCCTTGTGCGCCGCCGGCGACGGCCACAGCCACCAGCACAGGCCGGCGACCAGCAGCAGGATCAGCAGGCCGACAAGCCAGCGACGGGAGGAACGGGAACGAGAAAGCATCGGTTGATCGACCATTGTGCGGGAAAGAATTCTTTTCAGGAGGCTGAACGATAAGCACTGCAGACAGATAAGCAAAGCGCCTTTACCGGCACTTTACCTTGAGCTTACGTAGCTAACGTAATGAACTATAAATAAAAACGGCCTGGACGAGGGCCAGGCCGTTACATCTCTTCGCAATTCTTCGCGGGGCAAGCCCGCTCCTACAGGGATGGTGTAGGAGCGGGCTTGCCCCGCGATCGGCTGTCACTGTTACTTCAGAACAGCCAGGGCAGCCTCATAATTCGGCTCTTCGGCGATTTCGCCAACCAGCTCGCTGTGCAGCACCTTGTCGTTCTCGTCCAGCACTACCACGGCGCGGGCAGTCAGGCCGGCCAGCGGGCCGTCGGCGATTTCAACACCGTAGTTGCCGAAGAACTCACGGCCGCGCAGCAGCGACAGGTTCTGCACGTTCTCCAGGCCTTCAGCACCGCAGAAGCGCGCTTGCGCGAACGGCAGGTCGGCGGAGATGCACAGGACGACGGTGTTGTTCAGCTCGTTGGCCTGGGCGTTGAACTTGCGAACCGAAGTGGCGCAGGTCGGGGTGTCGACGCTTGGAAAGATGTTCAGCACTTTGCGCTTGCCGGCCAGGGAAGCCAGGGTCACGTCGGCAAGGCCTGCACCAACCAGAGAAAACGCAGGTGCCTGGGCGCCGACTTTCGGCAGTTCGCCTTTGACCTGAACCGGGTTGCCTTTAAGAGTCACTTGAGCCATGAACGAAGTCCTTATGCGGGGGTGATTAAAGGACCAGAGTTAACCATGAAAGTGCCCGTCTACCTATGGGCGAATGTTAAATTGTTGAATTGCCAGACAACTTTTGTGGACAATCTTTAGTTGTCCGGGAGCCGATTGCCGGCTCCCGAATCAGGCATTTCAGCTCAGCAGCGAGTACACCAGTGCCGAGATGGCCACCAGGCCCACGGCGACGACGAAGACGTTGGACATCTGCCCGCGGTACTTGCTCATCGCCGGCACCTTGCGGATGGCGTACATCGGCATCAGGAACAGGATCGCGGCGATCACCGGGCCGCCGAGGGTCTCGATCATGCCGAGGATGCTCGGGTTGAGGGTGGCGACGATCCAGCAGATGATCAGCATGAAGGCTGCGGTCATGCGGTCCAGGGCTTTGGCGCCCGGGCGCTTGCCGGTCTTCAGCACCAGGCCTTTGAGGCCTTCGCTGGCACCGATGTAGTGGCCCAGGAACGACTTGGCGATGGCGATGAAGGCAATCAGCGGCGCGGCGAAGGCGATGGTCGGGTTGCTGAAATGGTTGGCCAGGTACGACAGGATCGACAGGTTCTGCGCCTTGGCTTCGGCCAGTTGCGCCGGGGTCAGGGTCAGTACGCAACTGAACACGAAGAACATCACCATGGCCACCATCAGCAGGTGGGCGCGGCACAGGATCTGCCCGCTGCGCTCATCGGCATGCGCGCCATAACGGCGCTTCTGGTCAACGGCAAAGGCCGAGATGATCGGCGAATGGTTGAACGAGAAGACCATCACCGGAATCGCCAGCCACAGGGTATGCAGGAACGCCGAGCCCGAAGGCATTTCAGTGGCGGTGCTGAGGATACCGCCACTCCAGTGCGGAATCAGGAACACCGCGAGGAACGCCAGGGCGACGATGAACGGATAGACCAGCCAGCTCATGACCTTGACCGTGGCCTGCTCGCCGCAGCGCACGATGGCCAGCAGGCCGAGGATCAGCACGAACGACAGCAGCGCGCGCGGTGGCGGCTCGATGTGCAGCTGGTGCTCCATGAAGCTGCCGACGGTGTTGGTCAGGGCCACACTGTAGATCAGCAGGATCGGGAAGATGGCGAAAAAGTACAGCAAGGTGATCAGGGCACCGGCACTCAGGCCGAAATGCTCTTCGACCACGTCGGTGATGTCGGCGCCGTCGCGCCCGGAGAGCACGAAGCGGGTCAGGCCGCGGTGGGCGTAGAAGGTCATCGGGAACGCCAGCAGCGCCAGGATCAGCAGCGGCCAGAAGCCGCCGAGGCCGGCGTTGATCGGCAGGAACAGGGTCCCGGCGCCGATCGCCGTGCCAAACAGGCCCAGCATCCAGGTGGTGTCCTGACGGGCCCAGCTGCCGAGGGCGGCGGGGGTCGATTCGAAGCGTTGTTCAACGCTTGGGGCCTGCTCATTCATCCGGGTGCAACTCCACTCGCAAGACTGCAACAGGGCCAGGAGTGGCTAAACAGACGCTTCGCCCCTCTTGACCATACAAAGAGGGGCGCGATTGTGCGCCGATTGGTTGCACTTGCAAAGCCCTGGCCGAGGAGTGGTTGCACCTTGGGTTGAAAGCATCGCGGGTCAAGCCCGCTCCCACAGGAGCTACCCCATCCTTGAAATCAGCTGAGTCACTGTGGGAGCGGGCTTGACCCGCGATTAAAGTTACTTATTGAACCGCAGCGAACGCCTTGGCCACTTGCTGCAGGTTGTCCGGACGCAGGCCGGCCATGCACACCCGGCCGCTGTCGATCAGGTACACACCGAACTCGTCACGCAGGCGACGCACCTGCTCGACGCTAAAGCCGGTGTAGCTGAACATGCCGCGCTGGCGCAGGAAGAACTGGAAGTCCTGGCCCGGCAGCAAGTCACCCAGGGTATCGACCAGGGCCTGGCGCATGTCGAGGATACGCAGGCGCATCTTCTCCACTTCCGCCTCCCACTGGGCATTGAGCTCAGCATCACCGAGCACCGCGGCCACCAGCTGTGCACCAAAGCTTGGCGGGCTGGAGTAGTTGCGGCGCACGGTGGCCTTGAGCTGGCCGAGCACGCTTTGTGCAGTATCGCTGTCGTCACAGACCACCGACAGGCCGCCAACCCGCTCGCCATACAGCGAGAAGATTTTCGAGAACGAGTTGCTCACCAGGCACGGCACGCCGGCGCGGGCCACTTCACGGATGGCGTAGGCGTCTGCGTCCAGGCCTTCGCCAAAGCCCTGGTAGGCGATGTCGAGGAACGGGATCAGGTTGCGCGCCTTGAGCACTTCGATCACTTGCTGCCACTGCGCCTGGCTCAGGTCGACGCCGGTGGGGTTGTGGCAGCACGGGTGGAGCAGGACGATGCTGTTGGCCGGCAGGCCGCTGAGGCTGCCAAGCATGCCGTCGAAGTCGACGCCGCGGCTGGCCGGGTCGAAGTACGGGTAGGTGTTGACCTTGAAACCTGCGCCTTCAAAGATCGCCCGGTGGTTGTCCCAGGTCGGATCACTGACCCACACCTGCGACTCGGGGAAGTAGCGCTTGAGGAAGTCGGCACCGACTTTCAGCGCGCCGGAGCCGCCGACGGTCTGTACGGTGGCCACACGACCGGCCTCGACCGCCGGGTGGCCGGCACCGAACAACAGCGCCTGGATCGCCTGGCGGTAGCTGTTCAGGCCTTCCATCGGCAGGTACATCGAGGCTTCGTGAGGCTGGGCGGCAAAGCGCTGCTCGGCTTCGCGCACCGCGGCCAGCTGTGGCACCACGCCTGCGGCATCATAATACAGGCCGATGCTCAGGTTGACCTTGGCGCCGCGCGGATCGGCCTTGAAGGTCTCCATCAGGGAGAGAATCGGATCGCCGGCATAGGCATCGACATGTTTGAACACAGCGCACAGCTCCTTGGGTCAGGACAGTTCGGACTAAAAGCTGTGTCGAGGATACCTGTACTGGCGGCCGAGGAACATTACCCTTGGTGCAACTGATTTGTGCATGTATGCACGGTAATCGGCTGGCTGCCCTACCCCGCCAGGCCCTGTAGCTGCTCAAGCTCCGCCACTGTCAGGGTCACGCCCTCCTTCGCCGACTGCTCGCGCTCGCGAAAACGCCGCTCACCCGGCATGCGCTGCAGGCCCACCGCCTGCATCTGCCGCACCAGCTCGCGGCTGCGTTCAGCAAAACGGTTACCTACTGAGCGGGCCGGGTCGATGACGATGATCAACTGCCCGGTCCAGGGCGTTTTCGCGCCTGGGTGCTGCGACCAGTCGAACTCGAACGAGAAGTTGCCGCCGGTCAGCGCCGCCGCCAGCAGTTCGACCATCATCGACAGCGCCGAGCCCTTGTGCCCGCCAAACGGCAGCAGCGCGCCGCCATCGAGAATCGCCTGCGGGTCGCAGGTCGGTTCGCCTTTATTGTCGACGCCCATGCCTTCGGGCAGCCGTTCGCCCTTGCGCGCGGCGATCTGCACGTCGCCATGGGCCATGGCGCTGGTGGCCATGTCGAAGACGATCGGGTCGCTGCCGGCGCACGGCGCGGCAAAGGCAATCGGGTTGGTGCCAAACAGCGGTTGCCGGGCGCCATGGGGCACCACGCAGGTCATGCTGTTGACCACGCTCAGGGCCACCAGGCCTTCATCGGCAAAAGGTTCGACATCCGGCCAGAGGGCGGCGAAATGGTGCGAATTATGGATCGCCAGCACGGCGATGCCGGCGCTGCGGGCCTTGGCCACCAATAGCTCGCGAGCCGCGGCCAGCGCCGGCTGGGCAAAGCCGCCCTTGGCATCGACGCGCACATAACCGCTGGCGAGGTCTTCGACAGCGGGTACGGCCTGGCCATCGACCCAACCACTTTCCAGGGTCGAGACATAACCGGGAATACGGAACACACCGTGGCTGTGAGCGCCATCGCGCTGGGCGCTGGCGCAGTTGAAGGCCAGGGCCTGGGCGACCGCTGCGCTGCAACCATGACGGACGAAAATACGCTGCAACAAGGCCTGCAGGTCGGCAAAGGCGATCTGCGCGACAGCAGTGTCGGGACGTGCGGACATCTGAAGCTCCCTTATTGGATTTGGAATGGGCGACAGCGATGGGCAATGGCCAGACTTTCCTCCAGTGACAGCAAACTGTCAAATGTTGACTTGATGACAGAAAACATTCATTTTCTGTTTCCACGTGCCACCGCCTTCGAGTATCGCCCTGTGAGCCAACCGATCAAACAGCGCCTGGAACACAGCCTGCACAACGCAGCGGCGTCGGGGCGCAAGATCGCCAGCTACATGCTCGCCCACCTCACCGACCTGCCGTTCGAAACCTCCGCAAGCCTGGCGGCGAAAATCGGCGTCAGCGAGTCGAGTGTCGGGCGCTTCTGCCGCTCGCTGGGTTACGAGCACCTCAAGGCCCTCAAACACGATCTTAAAGACGACCTCGGCGAAGGCCCGTGGCTGGTCGGTGATCGCCTGCAAGAATTTCGCCAACGCCATGGCCAGGATGCCGCCGGCCTGGCACGCAGCCTGGAGCAGGAGGTTGGCGCCCTGGTGCGGGTTTACGAATACAGCCGCACCCCGGCCTGGAATACCGTCAGCCAGCGCCTGGCGCAGCGGCGCAAGGTGTTTATCGCCGGTTTTCAGACCGAGCGCGGCATCGCCCAGTGCATGGCGCACCTGCTGCAATACCTGCGCGACGGCGTGCAGGTGGTCGATGGCAGCGCCGGGCATTTTGGCGAAGTGCTGCTCAGTGACCCGGCCGACTGCGCCCTGGTGGTGTTCGAGGCCCGCCGCTATTCCCGCCATGCCCTGAACCTGTGCCGCAAGGCGCATGCCGCGGGCATTGCCGTCACCCTGGTGACCGACACTTTTTGTGACTGGGCCGATGCCAACGCCAGTGAGGTGTTTCGCATCCCCACCGAATTCAATCTGTTCTGGGAGTCCACCGCGACGATGCTGTCGTGGGTACACCTGATGGTCAACGAGGTCTGCAAGAAGCTAGGACCGGATGTTGAAAAACGCTTGGAAGCAACTGCAGCTCTACACAACGAATTCGTTGGCTACACGTCAACGAGCAAACAATAGCAAGAGTGCAAACAACAACAGATCGAGGTGTGTCATGAAACCTGTTATCCGCTTCGCAGGGGCTTGCGCCCTGCTGCTCGCCGGCTCGACCCTGGCCCAGGCCGAAACCCTGAAGATCGCTATCGAAGGCGCTTACCCACCGTTCAACTACGTTGATTCGGATAACAAACTGCATGGCTTCGACGTCGACATCAGCCACGCCCTGTGCGAACAGATGAAGGTCGAATGCACCCTGGTGGCCCAGGACTGGGAGGGCATCATCCCGGCCCTGATGGCCAAGAAGTACGACGCGGTGGTGGCGTCGATGATCAATACCGAAGAACGGCGCAAGAAGATCGCCTTCACCAACCACTACTACAAGACCCCGTTGTCGGTGGCCGTGGCCAAGGACAGCGACATCACCGACGCACAGACCACCTTCAAAGGCTACACGGTCGGCGCGCAATCCTCCTCGACCCAGGCCATCTACGCCGAAGACGTCTATGGCAAGGCCGGCGCCGACGTCAAACTCTACCCGACCCTCGATGAAGCCAACGCCGACCTCGCCGCCGGGCGCCTGGACGGGGTGATTGCCGACAAGTTCCCGCTGACCGAATGGCTGGGCAAGGCCGGCAAGGACTGCTGCAAGATCCTTGGCGACGTCAACGGCACCAAGGCCGACGCCTCGATTGCCGTGCGCAAGGAAGACCAAGCGCTGCGCGAACGCCTGAACAAGGCCCTGGACGAAATCGTCGCCAACGGCACCTACCAGAAGATCGCCAGTCGCTACTTCGACTTCGATATCTATCAGTGACTGATCGCGGGTCCATCCCGCTCCCACAAATACCCTGTGGGAGCGGCGGTGCGGCGTCCCGACTGGACCCGCGAAGAGGCCCTCCAAAGCACTATCACTCTTGAACCGAGAGGGTTCGCCCATGCTCGAACAACTGTCACTGCTTTCCTTCGCCAGCGGCGGCTGGGGCCAGGCTTTGCTGGCCGGCGCCCTGGTGACCATTTCCCTGGCCCTGGCCTGCCTGCCCATCGGCCTGCCGCTGGGCCTGGGAGTGGCCCTCGCCGCCCGCTCCTCCAGGCGCTTCCCGCGTGCTGCGGCGACGGTGTTCTCTACTGTGTTTCGTGGCCTGCCGGAACTGCTCACGCTGCTGATCATCTACTACGGCTGCCAGATTGCCGCGCAGAAAATCCTCCTGGCCATGGGCTATGAAGGCGAAGTGCTGATCAACACCTTCCTGGCGGCGATGATCGCCTTCAGCCTGGTGTTCGCCGCGTTCTCCAGCGAGATCTGGCTGGCTGCGTTCAAGACCGTCGCCAAGGGCCAGTACGAAGCCTCGGCGGCGCTGGGCCTGAGCAAGGCCACGACCTTTCGCAAGGTGGTCTTCCCGCAACTGGTACGCATCGCCCTGCCGGGCCTGTCGAACAACTGGCTGTCGCTGCTCAAGGACACCTCGCTGGTATCGACCATCTCCCTGGTCGACCTGATGCGCCAGACTAACCTTGCGGTCAGCGTGACCAAGGAGCCGATGTTCTTCTACGGCGTCGCCTGCCTGGGCTACCTGTTGTTCTCGGCGCTGTCGGGACGGGTGTTCAGCTTCATCGAACAGTATTTCAGCCGCCATTTGCGGGGGGCACGGACATGAGCTTCGAACAACTGCTGGCGCTGGTCCTCGACCCCGACCTGCTGGAACGCTACGGCCCGCGTTTTATCGACGGCCTGCTGGTCACCGGCAAGCTGGTGGCACTGTCGTTTACCCTCGGCGCCCTGCTCGGCATGCTCCTGGCCCTGGCCCGGCTGTCGGACAAGCTGGTGCTGCAACGCCTGAGCGCCGGCTACATCTACTTCTTCCGTGGCTCGCCGCTGCTGGCCCAGCTGTTCTTGCTGTACTACGGCCTGGGGTCGCTCAAGGGCTTCTGGCAGGAGGTTGGCCTGTGGTGGTTCTTCCGCGATGCCTGGTACTGCACGGTGCTGGCCTTCACCCTCAACACCGCCGCCTACCAGGCGGAGATTTTCCGGGGCAGCCTGCTGGCAGTCGCCCCCGGCCAGTACGAAGCCGCCAAGGCCCTGAGCCTGAAGCGCTCGACCACCTTCTTCAAAGTGATCCTGCCGCAGTCATTGATCGTTGCCATCGGCCCGCTGGGCAACGAACTGATCCTGATGATCAAGGCCAGCGCGATTGCCTCGCTGGTGACCATCTACGACCTGATGGGCGTGACCAAGCTTGCGTTCTCGCGCAGTTTCGACTTCCAGATCTACCTGTGGGCTGCCGTGCTCTACCTGCTGATCGTCGAGATCGTGCGGCGCAGCCTGAAACACATCGAAGCCCGCCTGGGCCGCCACCTGCGCTGATCGCCTGTTTGTGAGGACCGCTCCAATGCATTGTCAAACCATCGTTCTGGGCGCCGGCATCGTCGGCGTGTCCACGGCCCTGCACCTGCAGGCACGCGGGCGCAAGGTGATCCTGATCGACCGTGAAGAGCCGGGCAGCGGCACCAGCCATGGCAACGCCGGGCTGATCGAGCGCTCCAGCGTCATCCCCTATGCCTTCCCCCACGAGCTGTCGAGCCTGTTGCGCTATGGCCTGAACCGCCAACCCGACGTGCGCTACAGCTTCACCCACCTGCCCAGGATCGCCCCATGGCTGTTCAAGTACTGGAAGAACTCCTCGCCCGCCGGCCTTGCCGTGGCCACCCAGGCCATGCTGCCGCTGGTGCAGCGCTGTGTCGAGGAACACGACGCGCTGATCGATGCCGCAGGCCTCGGCGAGCTGGTCAGGGCCAGCGGCTGGATCGAGGTGTACCGCAATGAAGAGGCCTACCGCAAAGCCGTGGCCGACGCCCATGCCCTGAAAGCCTATGGCTTGAAGTACGAAATTCTCGACCGCCAGCAACTGCACGCGCGCGAAGTGGACCTCAGCGACAAGGTGGTCGGCGGTATTCACTGGCTCGACCCCAAGACCGTCAGCAACCCCGGCGGCCTGACCCGCGGCTATGCGGCGCTGTTCGTCCAGCGTGGCGGCCAGTTCATCCACGGCGATGCCCGCACCCTGCGCCAGATCGGCAGCGACTGGCAGGTCGACAGCCGCCAGGGGCCGATCAGCGCGCCGGAAGTGGTGATCGCCCTCGGTCCGCAGTCGGCCGAGCTGTTCAAGCCGCTGGGTTATCGCATTCCGCTGGAAATCAAGCGCGGCTACCACATGCACTATCGTGCCCGTGACGGCGCCGAGCTCAAGCATTCGATCTGCGATGCCCAGGGCGGTTACGTGCTGGCGCCGATGGCCATGGGCATCCGCCTGACCACCGGCATCGAGTTCGCCGCCAGCAGCGATGCCGCCAACCAGATCCAGTTGCAGCGCTGCGAAGCGTTGGCGCGCAAGGTCTTCCCGCTGGGCGAGCGGATCGATGCCGAACCCTGGCTGGGCCGCCGCCCGTGCCTGCCGGACATGCGCCCGGTGATCGGCCCGGCCGCGCGCCACAAGGGCCTGTGGTTCAACTTCGGCCATGCCCACCACGGCCTGACCCTGGGCCCGGTGACCGGCCGCCTGCTGGCGCAAATGATCACCGGCGAAACACCCTTTACCGACCCTGCGCCGTACCGCGCGGACCGCTTCAACTGATCGCGGGAGAATAACAACATGACCGCTTCACTGAGCCTTGCTACCCCAACCCCTGCCCTTGCCGCCGACCCGCGCAAGGTCGTGGTGACCATCGAGGGCCTGAACAAGCACTACGGCGCCTTCCATGTGCTGCGCGACATCAACCTGCAGGTGCGTGAAGGCGAGCGTATCGTCTTGTGCGGCCCTTCCGGTTCGGGCAAATCGACGTTGATCCGCTGCATCAACCGCCTGGAAATCGCCGAACAGGGCAACATCCGCGTCAACGACACCGATCTTGCCCTGACCACCCGCCAGGCCGCCGAGGTGCGCAGCGAAATCGGCATGGTGTTCCAGCATTTCAACCTGTTCCCGCACATGAGCGTGCTCGACAACTGCACCCTGGCGCCGATGAGCGTGCGCGGCCTGTCGCGCAAGGAGGCCGAAGACCGCGCGCGCTTTTACCTGAACAAGGTCGGGATCGAAAGCCAGGCCGGCAAATACCCCAGCCAGTTGTCTGGCGGCCAGCAACAACGGGTGGCGATCGCCCGGGCGCTGTGCATGAAGCCGAAGATCATGCTGTTCGACGAGCCGACCTCGGCGCTGGACCCGGAGATGGTCGCCGAAGTGCTGGATGTGCTGGTGAAACTGGCCGATACCGGCATGACCATGCTCTGCGTTACCCATGAAATGGGCTTCGCCCGCCAGGTGGCCGAGCGGGTGCTGTTTCTCGATGGCGGGCAGATCATTGAAGACGCAGCGCCCGAGACGTTCTTCAACAGCCCGCAGAGTGCGCGGGCCAAGGGCTTTCTGGCGCAGATACTGCACTAACCTGGGATTACGAGCGCTGCGCGCTCGATCGCGGGTCAAGCCCGCTCCTACAACGAACCTGTGGGAGCAACTGTCTTAAGCAGCTTGCAAGTATTGGGGCAGCCCGGCTGTGTTTGAGCTGATCCATTTGATGATGAGGCGCTGCCGGCGCCTTCCGCCCTTACGGCGGGTCACTTTTGCTTGGCGGCAAAAGTAACCAAAAACGCCCTGTCCCTTCATCGGCCCTGCGCTGCGCTCCGGGTTCCCTCCTTCCACCCTTGCTCCCGTGGGGGCGCGCCGAAGGGCCGTCCCTGGCCCTGCGGCGCTCGCCGGCCATCCATGGCCGTCGCCCCACTACGCAAGGGTTCCACTCGGCCTTCTGCAAGGGACGATAGGTAGCGCCTGCGATTACGTACATCTAGAAGCAAAGCGCTTCTTTGCTTTCGCTTCTCGTGCATCGCCGGTCCATTCGCCGACAAGGCGCAAAGGTGAAGTGTGAGCAGCATCGCCAATGGATCAGCTCGCGCCTCTAAAGGCCTACGCTACCTGTAGGAGCGGCGGTGCGACGCCTCGACTTGTCCCGCGATGAGGCCAGCGCAACAATACTAGTTATGTTATAACGCACCACCTCATCCTTCCGGCGCTACCTCACCCATGCCACCCGCCACCCAACGCCTGCTTTGCATCGACGCCCTGCGCGGCCTGGTCATTGTCTTCATGCTCCTTGACCATGTACGCGAAACCTTCTTTCTGCACCGCCAGGTCAGCGACCCGATGGATGTCGCCAGCACCGACCCCTGGCTGTTCCTCAGCCGTACCCTCGCCCACCTGTGTGCGCCGGTGTTTGTCCTGCTCACTGGCCTGTCAGCTTACCTGTATGGCGAAAAGCACCAGGGCAAGGCTGCGGTCTCGGCCTTCCTGTTCAAGCGTGGCCTGGTCCTGGTGCTGCTGGAGTTCACCCTGGTCAGCCTGGCCTGGACCCTGGAACTGCCGCCCAAGGTGATCTACCTGCAGGTGATCTGGGCCATTGGCTTGAGCATGATCGCCCTGGCCGGCCTGGTGTGGCTGCCGCGCCCGCTGCTGGTGGTAATCGGCGTGCTGATCGTCGCCGGGCACAACCTGCTCGACCCGCTGCACTTCGCTGCGGGCTCGGCGCTGCATGTCCCTTGGGCGATCCTGCATGACCGTGGCTGGTTCGAGGTAGCCGACAACTTGCGCCTGCGTACCTCGTACCCGTTGCTGCCATGGATCGGCGTAATTGCCCTGGGCTATGCCATGGGCCCCTGGTTTGCCCAAGGTGCGGATGCGCAGGCACGTCAGCGCACGTTGCTGCTGACCGGCCTCGGTGCCCTCGCCGGCTTCCTGCTGCTGCGCTTGCTCAACGGTTACGGCGAAGCCCGGTGGCAAGTCGGCGAAACCACGTTGCGCACGCTGATGAGCTTTTTCAACATCACCAAATACCCGCCATCGCTGCTGTTCCTGGCCCTGACCCTGGGCGTCGGCCTGTTGCTGCTGCGCAGGTTCGAGCACCTGCAAGGCAGCCACGCGATCCGGGTGCTGAGCGTATTCGGTGCCGCGCCGATGTTCTTCTACCTGCTGCACCTGTATGTACTGAAGGTGCTGTACCTGATCGCCCTCGCCTGCTTTGGCCTGAACCAGGGCAGCTACTTTGGTTTCGACGGGGTCTGGTCGGTATGGCTGACGGCGATGGTCTTGAGCGTTGCGCTCTATCCGCCGGTGCGCTGGTTCGCCGCCCTCAAGGCCCGGCGCCGCGATATCGGTTGGCTGAAGTACTTCTGAACAGGACCGCCCCTGCAATCAGGGGCAGGCCTGGCAAGGCTTACTGCGGATGCATTTTTGATTTGATCAGGCCGGCGATGAAGGTGAGCACCGCGCCCCCTGCACCGCCGCCGACAATACTGCTGATCAGTGCCGGCAGGTCCAGCGAACCGCCCGCTGCCACCGCCGCACCGGGTTCACCGGTAAAGGCTGCGAGTATCTGCCCGACAATCACCCCACCCACTCCACCGAAGATCGAGTTGAGTAACGGGCCCATGCTTTGTTTACTCATACCGGCTGCGTTGCCGCCCACCACACCGGCAACAATCTGAATAATCAGACTGACAATATCCATGATCCAACCCCTTTGTAGCGTTATCAATTGACGACTCGCGTCCTGCTACTTCAGAAAGTCACGACCACGGGAACTGAGACTGCCGCGCTCCGGTCAACGACGGCACACTGTTGCGGATAGGCACAGTATAGGTAGCCAGCGGCCAGTGCGCCAAAACGGCGCTCAGGGCTTGATGTTCTTCAGGCAGTTGAGCAGGCCCAGCAGCTCGTGCAGTTTGTCTTCGCCGAACTGCTCAAGGATGCGCTGGTAGTTGTGTTCCATGTCTTCGCTCATGTCGACGAAGCATTGCTGGCCCTGTTCGGTCAGGCCGACAAACACCCGGCGCTGGTCCTGGGTCGACTTCTTGCGTCGCACCAGGCCGTCACGCTCCAGGCGCGCCAGCACGCCGGTCATGCTCGGCTTGAGGATGCAGGCCTGCTCGGCCAGTTGGTGGCTTTCCAGTTCGCCTTGCTGGCGCAGGATGCGGATCACCCGCCACTGTTGTTCGGTCAGGCCATGGGCGTTGAGCGAGGGGCGGAAGAAGGCCATGGCGGCTTCGCGGGCTTGCAACAGGGTCAGGGTCAGGGACGGTCTTGGAGTGGGCATGGTTCAGGCTGGTAGTCATCGGTGACAGCCAGCTTAAGAGAAACCGCGCGATGCAGCAAAGCCGCGCAGGCGCTGGTTCGGCCATACACCGGACGCTTGTTAAATATAATGAACTGGCCGCAACAGGCGCCTTACCGGTTATCGGGGGCTGCAGACCGATAATTGCATCCAGGCAATCTCAAGCTTCGCCCGTGCAATCTGAAGTCGTTTGACATATTAAACGGCTCTGGCAAGCTATATGACAGGTTTCGACCGGATACAGCCCCTTGCTTGGCGTACCGGCAGTGCTCGAAACCTCAGGCAGCGCAAAGGTTCCAGCTGCGCGCCTGCACAATAATGACAGGCTGCGCCTGTCCCAAGGTGACATATGCCCAACAGCAACATTGGCAATAAGAATCAAACCCTTCGCAAACCCGTCGTGCTGATGACCATGGGCTCCCAGGAGCGCAAAGGCCACGACTATCAGGTAATGACCCACAAATACATCGTCCCGCTGGTAGAACACGCCGGCTGCGTACCGGTGCTGGTGCCGACCTGCTGCGGTACTGACGACCTCGAAGCCTACCTGGACATGGCCGACGGTGTTTACCTGACCGGCGCCGGCAGCAACATCGACCCGGCCCTGTACGGCCAGGAGAACGAAACCCCGGGCAAGGCCCAGGACCGCGACCGCGACCTGTTCGACCTGCCGCTGGTGCAACTGGCTATCGCCCGTGGCCTGCCGATCTTCGGCATCTGCCGTGGCATGCAGGAAATCAACGTGGCGCTGGGTGGTGACATCTACCAGAAGGTCTACACCGAGCCAGGCTTCAACGACCACCGGGAAAACCCGGACGATCCGGTCGATGTCCAGTACAGCGCGGTTCACAGCGTCAAACTGGAGCAAGGCAGCTGGCTGCAAAAGTTGCTGCAGAGCGATGAAATCCGCGTCAACTCGCTGCACGGCCAGGGCCTGAAAAACCTCGGCGAAGGCATCGAACCCCTGGCCCGTGCCGAAGACGGCCTGGTCGAAGCCATCCACGCCCCGAGCCTGTCGCCGTTCCTCTTCGCAGTGCAATGGCACCCGGAATGGCAAGCGGCGAAAAACCCCGACTCGGTGAAGATGTTCCAGGCCTTCGGCGAAGCCTGCCGCAAGCAGGCTGCCAAGGGTCAGGTGGTGAAGAAGCTGGGTACGGCTGCCTGATTGCAATCGCGGGTCAAGCCCGCTCCCACACGAGTTTACACACGCTGTGGGAGCGGGCTTGACCCGCGACAGGCTACCTGCCAATCACCCAGGCCCCTGCAAACGCGGCGCCCAGTCCTCGACTTCGGCCTTTTCCAAACGTCGTGACAGGGTCCGGCGCCAGGAAGCCGCCAACGGCAGTTCCAGGCACTGGCGAATCACCTCGAGGTCGACCTGCCTGTCGAACAGCACCGACGACAAGCGCGCTACCGACCACTGCGGATGCGGCCGTGCGATCAGCTCGATGTTCATGCCGGCAGCCAATATGCCTTCTTCCAGCACCCGGTAGTACCAGCCGGTACGGCCGCTTTGCTGGACCCGCAACGACATGTCTTTTACCCCGAAGCGGTCATTGAGTTTCCAGCACGGCATGCGCCCCTGGGAAATCTCCAGCAGCGCGCTGCCAGCGCGAAAGCGATCGCCCAGGCATACGGTCTGCTCGGTCCAGCCGCAGGTGCTTAAGTTTTCGCCGAAGGCGCCCGGAGCCTGCAGCAGCGGATGCTCGCCCAGCTCTGCAACCCAGGCGGCATAGTGTTCGCGGGGGTAATGGTGGATGGCCTTTTCGACCCCGCCATGCACACGTAAGTCGCCCTGCTCATCGCCAACCAGGCCCAGTTCGGTGACCGCGACCTCGCCGTCACGCGGCATCTTGGCGATGGCACTGGATGAGCCCGGACGGGTGAAAGGCACGGCGCGCCCGGTCAATACGCTTTGCAGTTGCAGTTGTTGCGCCAGCATGGGCGACTCGCTCCTGGTGAAGTTCGGCGAAGTGTAAGGGTATCACTGAGCGCCGCCCGCACCAGTGCTCAATAGCTATCTGCCAGGCATGGGCAAAAGTCCTCGAGCCTCGCTATGCTGCAAGGCATGAACGCCACCCTGCCCACCCGCACCCCCTGCCCGCCCGGCGCTTGCGACTGCGGCCGCGAGACGCTGCAGGACCCGCGCATCCTGCTGCTGACGCGCCAGGAAGAAAGGCGCCTGCTCGAACGCCTGGAAAACCTGCAGAGCCTGGACGACCTGGAGCACATGCAGCGGCGCTTGTATGAGCAGTTGGGGATTCGGCTGCAGATCACCCCGAGCTTCAACGAGGTGCGGACCATGCGCGGTATCAGCATCCAGATCGAAGACCTGCCGGGCTTGTGCCGCAAGACCCGGCAGAACATTCCGGCGGCGATTCGCCGGGCACTGGAGAAGCAGCCGGAGATTGCCTACCGGCTGCTGGATGCCCATGACTTGTTGCGCGATACCTGAAGGCTTACCAGTTGTAGGTCAGGTCGGTGGTGATGGTCCGCCCTTCGCCGTAGTAGCAGTCCACGTCACTGGTGCAGCGGCTGACGTAGGTCTTGTCTTCGAGGTTCTGCAGGTTCATCTGCACCTTCACGCCCTTCAGGCGCAGCGGCGATTGCTGCAGGTCGTAGGAGAGCATGGCGTCGTACACGGTGTAGGACGGGATGCTGAAATGCCCGTCGGCAAAATCGGTACCGTCGCTACCGCGCACATAACGCGCGCCCAGGCCCATGCCGAGGCCGGCGACCTTCGTGTCGCCGGTGAAGTGGTAATCCAGCCACAGCGCTGCGGTCATCGGCGGTGTGCCGGACGGATGACGGCCTTCGCGGCCGTCGTTGTCCTTGGTGTAGACCACGTCGTTGCGCGACACCGAGGCGATCAGGCCGAGGTTGTCGCTGAGGCTGGCCTTGCCTTCGAGTTCGACACCGCGTGAACGCAGCTCGCCGACCTGGCTGTTGAAGCCGGGGTTGCTGACATCGGCGGTGAGGATGTTCTGCTGCTTGATCTCGTACACCGAGAGCTGGATGAAGCTGTCCTGGCCAGGCGGCTGGTACTTGATACCGGCCTCGACCTGCTTGCCGGTGGACGGCTCGAACGCTTTGCCGGCGTAGTCGGCGCCGGCCAGCGGCAGGAATGATTCGGAGTAGCTGAGGTAAGGCGTGACGCCATTGTCGAAGGCGAAGCCCAGGCCGGCGCGGCCGGTGAATTTCTCGTCCTTGACAGTGGTATGGGTGCCAGCGAGCGGCTCCTTGTTATCGGCCTCGGCCCAGTCATAGCGACCACCGAGGGTCAGGAACCAGTTATCCCATTTGAGCTGATCCTGCACGTACAGGCCGGTCTGGTTGATGGTGCGGTCCCATTTGAACGGCTGGCCGAAGTTCATCGGCTTGCCATACACCGGGTTGTAGAGGTCGATGATCGGTGGATTGCGGTCGTACAGGCCGAGGAATCGGGAGTTGGAGTGGTAGTAATCGACACCGATCAACAGGGTGTGGGCGAGGTCGAAGGTATTGAACTTGGCCTGGGCCATGTTATCGATGCCGAACACCTTGTTGCGCTGGGCCCAGTCGACGCCAAAGCGGGTCATGGCGCTCTGGTCGTCGGCGCCGGTGACCGGGTTGGGCACGAAAGCGTAGCCGTGCAATGGCGCCCGAAACTTGTCATCGACGTAGGCGTAGCGGGTGTTCTGCTTGAGGGTCCAGACATCGTCCAGCTCATGGCTGACTTCGTAGCCGAAGGTGTACTGCTCGCGATCATAGGCGTTGACCCCCGGTTCACCGATGAAGCGGCTGCGCTTGATCCGCCCGTTGGCGCTGGCGAACACCGTGCCCACCGCCGGCAAGCCCTGGGCTTCGGGTACGCCGTTGTCGCGCTGGTAATGGCCGTAGACGGTCAGGCGGGTCTGCTCGTTGGGGCTCCAGGTCAGGCTCGGGGCGATCATGTAGCGCTGCTGTTCGACGTAGTCGATTTCGCCGTTCTTATCCAGGCCCATGCCGGTGACCCGGTACTGGTACTCGCCCTGGTCATCCACCGGGCCGGCGAAGTCGAAGGCGCCATAGCGGCGGTCCTGGCTACCGCCACCGATCTTGACCTCATGCAGCGGCGTCGCGGTCGGGCGCTTGGAGACCATGTTGACCAGCCCGCCTGGCTGGTTCTGGCCGTAGAGCACCGAGGCCGGGCCCTTCATCACCTCGATGCGCTCCAGCGCGTAGGGGTCGATCTGCAGGGCGCCACCGGTACTGCCACCGCCATACGGCAGGTGCAGGCCGTCCAGGTACAGCGGCGTCGGGCTGAAGCCGCGGGAGGTCGGTTCGTCGAAAATCCCCACCCGGTCGGAGAAGCCGCCACCGGTAATGCCCGGGGTGTAGCGCAGGGCCTGGGTAACGGTCTGCGAACCCAGCGCCGAGATTTCATCCTGGGTGATGACGTTGATGGTCTGCGGCACTTCCAGCACCGAGGTGTCGGTTTTGGTCGCGGTACCGGTGCGTTTGGCCACATAGCCCTGCACCGGGCCCCAGGCGTCTTCACTGGCGTTGGAGACGATCTGGGTCAGGCCCAGCTCCAGCGCCCCGCTGTGCTCGGCCGGCACCAGGCTCCAGGTGCCGCCGGCGGTGATATTGAGGTTGAGGCCGCTGCCATTGAGGGCCTGGCTGGCCGCTTGCTCGGGCGTGAACTGGCCGCTGACCGCCGCCGAGCGCTTGCCTTGCAGCAGCGCCGGCTTGACCGACAGCACCCGCCCAGACTGACGGGCGATGCGGCTCAGGGCTTCGCCCAGGTCGCCGGCCGGGATATCGAAGCGCTGGCTGGCGCTGACGCTGCTGTCGGTTTGCGCCACGGCGTACAACGGCGCGCCGCTGCCCAGGGCGATGGCAAGGGCCAGCAGGCTGGGACGGATCATGGAGTCGGGCATGGAGGTGTTGGCTCGTTCAAAGTTGTTGTCGATAACGAGGACACGCCACGCAACAAACCCCCTCAAGGAAATCGCAATTATTTTTATTCAGATCACATCGATGCGGGTCAGCCAGCCACCGAAACTGTCGACCCGGATCGGCAAGGTCTCGGCCAGGGAGCGCAGGGTGCGTTCGCTGTCATCCAGCGGAAAGCTGCCATAGACCCGCACCTGCGCGGCCTGCGGGCTGATGCGCAGCAGCCCGGCGCGGTACGGGCGCAAGGCTTCGATCAGCTCGCCCAGGGGTTCGTCGCGCACATCCACGCGGCCCTCGGTCCAGCTCGCCCGGGTACGCAGCGACGCGGCCAGCGGCTGGCTGGCGTGGCCATCGAAACGAAAGGCCTGGCCCTCCTCCACACGCAAGGCCGGTGCACTGCCGCTTCTGAGCAGCACGCTGTGCTGCTGCACCGAGACCACGCTCTGTTGTTGTTCCTGGCGCACGCTGAAGCGCGTGCCCAGGGCCTGCACCTGGCCTTCGCGGGTGGCGACGACAAAGGGCCGGCCCGGCTCTGCAGCAACCTCGGCTTGCAGCTCGCCGTCGCGCAGCAGCACCAGCCGCTGCCCGGCGCTGAAGCGCACATCCACCGCGCTGCGCGCATTCAGGCGCAGCCGCGAACCATCGGCCAGGGTGAAGGTGCGCCGCTCGCCGGTGCCGGTGCGCAGGTCGGCGAGCAGGTCGCCCAGTGGCGTCATGCGATTGCCGAGCGCGCCGGCGCCCAAACCCAGCAACAGCATCGCCAGGCCGCCGCCCAGGGCCTTGCGCCGCGACGGCGACGGCAAGGCGCGCAGGCTGCGGCTGGCCATGGCCAACTGGCCGGGGCTACGCTGCTCGGCCTGCTGCAGGTCGGCCAGGGGTTCGTCGAGCAAGGCGTTGACCCGCTGCCAGGCGGCCTGATGGCCGGGCGATTGCTTGAGCCAGGTGTTGAAGGCCAGCAGCAAAGGGCTGCCGGCCGGGGCATTCTCCAGCTTGAGCAGCCAGTCCACCGCTTCGTGGGTAGCGCGGTCCAGTGGTGTGCTGCTCATTCTGGCCTGGCGCTCAGGCAATGCAGGAAGGC
Source organism: Pseudomonas sp. SORT22 (assembly GCF_018417635.1). Taxonomy (NCBI): domain Bacteria; kingdom Pseudomonadati; phylum Pseudomonadota; class Gammaproteobacteria; order Pseudomonadales; family Pseudomonadaceae; genus Pseudomonas; species Pseudomonas sp. SORT22. Next base: position 2,844,460 of record NZ_CP071007.1, on the reverse strand, counting down.
CCGGCGCAGGTCACGCTCGACCGTGGCCAGCGACACCCCCAGGTGCTCGGCGATGGCCGGCTGGCTCAGGCCTTCGAGACGATGCAGGATGAACCCATGGCGCACCCGCGTCGGCAGGCCGTCAAGCAGGCGATCGATTTCAGCCAGGGCTTCACGCACCAGCAGCACGTCTTCAGCCGAAGGCATGCACTGCTCGGGCAGGCTCGCCAGCTCGTCGAGGTAGGCCTGCTCCAGCGCCCGGCGGCGGAACAGATTGCTCAGCAGGCGGCGGGCGACAGTGGCGAGAAACGCCCGCGGCTGGTCAAGGGCGGGCAAGGCGCTGCTGGTCATGGCCCGCACAAAGGTGTCCTGGGCCAGGTCCGCGGCATCGTCCGGGCAGTTCAGCCGCCGGTACAGCCAGGCACGCAGCCAGCGGTGATGGTCACTGTAGAGGTGGGCGACGATAGCCTTGGAGTCGACAGAGCTCGGCACGAGAGTGATCACACATTAATGGTAATTACTCTCATTATCATGATGCTGGAGTGATTGCACAATCCCCTTTCGCGGGGCAAGCGGACTTGCCCCGCGCGGCGGGCTCAGCGCAAACGCGCCCTGATCCGGTGGCAAACATCCAGCACCTGCTCCACCTCACCCTCGCCCAGGTCGATCTTGCAGGCCATGTTGCTGAACACCTGCGCCGCCTCGGCCTTGAGCTCACGGCCCTTGTCGGTCAGCAACAGGTTGCGCCGGCGACGGTCGTTGGGGTCGAGGTACACGGTGATGAAGCCGTTGTCGGCCAGGCGTTTGACGATCGGCGTCAGGGTGCCAAGGTCGAACAGGGTCAGCTCGCTCAGGGCGCTGATCGAGACATCGTCCTGGCCCCACAGGCCGGCCATCACCAGCAGTTGCGGGTAGGTTACGCCGCGCTTTTTCAGCGGCTCGGCGTAGTCGCGAACCATGGCGTTGGCCGTCGAGTACAGCGAGAAGCACAGCATCCGGTCGAAGTCGAAGGTCGGGTCAAGCATAGGCACCTCCGCGCACACGGCTCAGTTCATGCACGGCATTGACCAGCGTGGCCACCGCCTCGGGCGAGGTCGCCGGGGAAATCCCGTGGCCCAGGTTGAACACATGGCCAAAGCCCGCAGCGGGCGGCCCGAAGGCCTGCAGGGTACGCTGCACTTCATGGCGGATACAGGCCTCATCACCCAGCAACACGCTGGGGTCGAGGTTGCCCTGCAGGGCAACACTGTTACCCACCAGTTGCCTGGCCATGCCCAGGTCGCAGGTCCAGTCCAGGCTCAGGGCATCGGCGCCGCTGTCGGCCATCTCCGCCAGCCACGGGCTGCCGCCCTTGGTGTAGATGATCGACGGCACCCGCTGGCCGTGGTGGGTCTTGTGCAGGCGCGCCAGCACCTCGCGCATGTAGAACAGCGAAAACCGCTGGTAGGCGCCGTCGGCCAGCACCCCGCCCCAGGTGTCGAAGATCATCAGCGCCTGGGCACCGGATTCGATCTGCGCATTGAGGCTGGCCGCCACCGCCTGGCTGGTGACCTGGAGAATGCGCTGGAGCAGCTCCGGGCGGCGGTAGAGCATCTTCTTGATCAGCTGGAAATCGCCCGGCGGGCCGCCTTCGACCATGTAGCAGGCCAGGGTCCAGGGGCTGCCGGCAAAGCCGAGCAGTGCCACCTTGGGGTCAAGCTCGCGGCGGCTCTGGGCCACCGCCTGGTACAGGTAGTCCAGCGCTTCGGGCTCTGGCACGCGCAGGCGCTTGATGGCCTGCTCGTCACGCAGCGGATGGCGAAAGCGCGGGCCTTCGCCATGGCCGAAATACAGGCCCAGGCCCATGGCATCGGGCACGCTGAGGATGTCGGAAAAGACGATGGCTGCATCCAGGTTGAAACGCCGCAAGGGTTGCAAGGTGGCTTCGGTGGCGTAGTCCGGGGTTTTCACCAGGCTCAGGAACGACCCGGCCCGGCCCCGCAGCTCGCGGTACTCGGGCAGGTAGCGCCCGGCCTGGCGCATCAGCCAGACCGGCGTATGCGTTGTCGGCTGACGCAGCAAGGCCTTGATTAGGGTTGTAGTGTGCAAGGACAGGTAACTCGTACTGGATTCGCGAGAATCGTTGGAAAGACCGCCTATCAGTGGCGGTTGGGCAAAGCGTGGGCAATCTCGCGGCGCAAGGCCTCGATGCTGGCGCGGTAATCGCCCTGGGCGAAAATCGCCGTGCCGGCCACGAACATGTCGGCGCCGGCGGCGGCCACCTGGCCGATGGTGTCAAGGTTGACGCCGCCGTCCACCTCCAGACGGATCGCCCGGCCACTGTCGTCGATAAGCTTGCGCGCTGCGGCAATCTTGGGCAATACCGCAGGGATGAACTTCTGTCCGCCAAAGCCCGGGTTGACCGACATCAGCAGGATCAGGTCGAGCTTGTCGAGCACGTATTGCGCGGCGTCCAGGCCGCTGGCCGGGTTGAACACCAGGCCCGCCTTGCAGCCCAGGTCCTTGATCAGTTGCAGCGAGCGGTCCAGGTGCAGGGTCGCCTCGGGGTGAATCGAGATGTAGTCGGCGCCGGCTTCGGCAAAGGCCTGGATCATCGCATCCACCGGCGTCACCATCAGGTGCACGTCAATCGGCGCGGTGATCCCGTGGCTGCGCAGGGCCTTGCAGAACTGCGGGCCCATGGTCAGGTTGGGCACATAGTGGTTATCCATCACATCAATATGGATGACATCGGCACCGGCGGCCAGTACCTGCTCGGCTTCAGCGCCGAGGCGGGCGAAATCGGCCGCCAGAATCGACGGTGCAATCCAGAACTCTTTCACGGGTGTACTCCATTACTCATTGACTAATCGTTGCCGCGGCCCGGGTTCACGCTGAAGCAGCGCGGCGTTGATCTGCGCGATCAAGGCCGTGCCGGGTTCCTCCAGGTGAAAATGATGGCCGCCCTCATGCCAGTGCACCTGGGTGGCCCAGGGCAAGGCGTTTTTTCTTTTATCGAACTGGGCACCGGCAAACAGCCCCTGGCGCCCGAGCAGCAGGTGCAGCGGGCAGCTGATCTGGCGCAAAAAGTCGCAGGCCTGGCGCTCGGTCAGTTGCATAGGCTCAGGCAGCACCAGGCGTGGGTCGTGGCGCCAGCGGTAACCGTCGCCGACACTGAGCAGGTCGCGCATGGCCAGCAGCCGCGCGCCCTCGGCGCACAGGGTGCCGTCGATGCTGTTGCGCCGCTCGCCGATGGCCGCTTCAAGGCTGCCAAACTGTGCCGATTGCGGCGCTGAAAACCCATGCAAGCGGGTACGCAAGGCCAGGCGCAGCAGGCGCTGGGATTTTTTCAGGTGCTCGACGGTGTCTTCTTCGGCAATGGTAAAGGGCGCGCCCATGCCGTCGATGAACACCATGCTGTCGATCGACTTGTTCATCGCCGCCAGAATCGATGCAACCCCGGTGCCCATGGAGTGCCCCAGGACCGAAAAACGCTTCCAGCCCAGGCACTCGATCAGGGCGTTCATGTCGTCGGCGTGTTCCCACAGGTAATAGCCGCTGTCACCCCGACGGTGCTCGGAGCGGCCGTGACCGGCCAGGTCCGGGGCGACCACGAAGCAGTCCTCGAGCAGCGGCGCGATCCGTTCGAACGACGCTGCGTTGTCCAGCCAGCCATGCACGGCGAGCACCGGATGGCCGCGCTCATTGCCCCAGATGCGCAAGGCGAAATGGTTGCCGTTGACGTCCAGCGATTGCTCGCGACCTCTGTTGCCCAGACTCATATCCGCACATCCTGTATGCCTGAATCACCGATAAAAAAGCGCCACTCAACCGGCCACGGCCAGTTGCGCATGGCGCGCTGTCTGTTGCAGTTGCTGCAAGTCGAACTTGCCATTGGCGGTGCGCGGCAGGTTGCCCTCGATGCTGATCGACAGCGGCACCTTGTGCGCTTCAAGGCCATGGCGGCAACGTTCGAGCAAGTGCTCGGCACTCAGGCTGACACCTTGGCCCAAGGTGACGAACGCCCATAGCCCCTCGCCGACCGAGGCATGTTCGATACCGACCACCGCCGCCGCTTCGACACCGTCGATGGCATACAGAAAGCTCTCGACCTCGCTGGGGCTGACCTTCATGCCGCGCGACTTGATCATGTGGTCCATGCGCCCCTGGAAGTACAGGTAGCCATCCTGGTCGAGGCTGCAATAGTCGCCGGTGTACAGCACGCTTTCCCCCGGGTACGGCCCCGGCTTGAGTTTTTGCGCGGTGGCCTGGGGGTTGCGCCAATAGCCGGCCATCACCGTGGCGCCGCGAATCACCAGCTGGCCGACCTGATGCGGCGTGTCGATGCGCCGGCCCTCATCGTCCACCAGCCACAGCTCGGTGTTGGGGATGGCGATGCCGACACTGCCCGGCTTGTCGTCGATGTCCTCGGGCGGCAGGTAGGTGCAGCGCTTGCACTCGGTCAGGCCGTACATCGAGAAGATCAGCGCCTGGGGGAACAGGCCCTTCATCTGCGCAATATGGTTGGCCTTCAAGGCCGCGCCGGTGTTGGTGACCATGCGCACCTGCGGGAAGGTCGCCTCGCGCTTGTGCGCATACTCGTGCAGGAGCATGAGCATGGTCGGCACGAACGGGATCACCGTGACCTGGTACTGGCGGATCTTCTTGATCAGGAAGATCGGCCAGGTGAACTCCTTCTCCAGCACCAGCGTGGCCCCGGCGCTCAGGGCCATGATCATCTGGTACAGGCCGTAGTCGAACGACAGCGGTAGCGAGCACAGCACATTGTCGCTGGCCTGGTAGCCCAGGTAGGTGTGCAACGAGTTGAGCGCCGCGAGCATATTGCGGTGGGTGAGCATCACGCCCTTGGGCGCGCCGGTGGAGCCGGAGGTGTAGATGATCGCCGCCAGGTCCAGGTCAAGGTTGCCGCACGGCAGCGGAATGCCGGCGCCCTGCCCCAGCAGGCTTTCAAGCGTGTGGGTATCGGCTGCGTCGGCTTCGCCGTCGAGCAACACAATGGCCTTGAGGTAGCTCAGCCCGGCGGTGCCGGGCGCCAGGCTGGCGAATTTCTCCGAGGTGGTGATCAGCACCGAGGCCTCGGCATCGCGAATGATGTAGTCGAGGCTGTCGGCCGGGGTTTCCAGGCCGACGTTGACCATCACCCCGCCGGCCCGCAGCACGCCCCAGAAGGCACAAACGGTTTCGACCCGGTTGCCCAGGCACACCACCACGCGTTCCTGGCGCAGCAGGCCATTGACCTGCAGGCCGGCGGCCAGGCGCCCGCTGGCTTCATCGAGCTGGGCGTAGGTGTAGGTTTCATCGGCGTAGATGATCGCCGCTTTGTCCGGGTGCAGGCCGTTGGGGGTTTCCAGCACCTGCTGCAGGAGGACGTCAGACGCCTTCATGCTGCACCTCGGTACGCGACCGGCGCGCGACCGCCGGTTGACGATGAGCGTCGATGTAGCCCGCCAGGGTCGCCACGGTGTTGAAGTGGCCCGGGGCGATGGTGTCGGGATTGACGAAGAAGCCTTCGATGTCGTCTTCGAGGTTGACCAGCAGCTCCATCGAGGTCAGCGAGTCCAGGCCGAGGTCGTCGCGCAGGTGCGAGTCGGCGCTGATCACGGTGTTTTCCGGCAGCTTCAGCACCACCCGCAGGATCTCGCCAAGCTGGCGCTGGGTCGCGGCCTGGGCGATCGGCGTCGGCTCGCCAGGTGCCGGTGCCGGTGCCGGTGCGGCGCCGAGCATGGCCGACAGTGGTACGTCGGCATGGCTGTCGCGGATGTCCAGGGCGGTTTGCCGGGCGCGGGCGAGGAACAGCTGGCCGTTGCTGACGATCACCTCGGCCGGGTGGCCATGGCTGTGGAACAGGGTGGGCGATGCGGACGGGCCATAGGCGCCGGAAGCGGTGACAGCGAGGATGTCGCCCTCGTGCAGGGTTTCGATCTGCAGGTCGCGGGCCAGCAGGTCGTCGGGACTACAGAGCGGCCCGGAGATATGGTATTCGCGCAGCGGTGCGCCGGTGCTGCCGGTGGCATGGACGATACGAAAGTTGCGCTTGAGCACCTGGCCGCTGCCGGCGGCGGCGCCATGGCAGTTGGTACCGCCATCGGTGACGGCAAAGGTCTTGCCGTGGTTTTCCTTGATGTTGTCGACCGTCACCAGCAAGGCGCCGCACTTGCCGGCGATAAAGCGCCCGGACTCGACGATGATGCGGGTCTGCGGGAACTGCTGGTTGAAGGCTTCGAACAGCGGCGCCAGCAGTTGCTTGAGCTGGCGGGTGTCGAGTTCGTTCTCGTTCTCGTAGTACTTGATGCCCAGGCCGCCACCGACATCGACCATGCTCATGTCCAGGTTGTAGCGCCGGGTCAGGCTGCGGAACAGGCCGAGGATGTACTTGGCGTTGTCGTACACCGATTGCGCATCGAGGATCTTGGTGCCGTTGTAAACGTGAATGCCCTTGATCTTCAGGTTGGGCAACGCTGCGTAGTCACCGAAATTGGCCACCGCGGTGTCTTCTTCGATACCGAAGTGGGTCGGCCGCCCGCCCATCTTCCACGGCGAGCCGGAGGCGGAGAAATTCGGGTTGATGCGGATCGCCACCGGCGCCACGCAGTTCAGCTCGCCGGCCAGGACCGAGAGCTTGCGCAGCTCGGTCTCGGACTCGACGACGATGGCGAACACCCCGACCTCCAGGGCGCGCCGGTGTTCTTCAGGCTTTTTATAGGGCCCGAGGAAAATGATGTCCTGGGGGTCGACCCCGGCCTTGAGGGCAATTTCCAGCTCGCCCAGCGAGCAGACTTCGGTGTTACCGCCGTAGGAGCGGATCAGTTTTACCAGGGACAGGTTCGGGTTGACCTTCAACGCATAGAAGATGTCCACACAGTCCGGCAATGCATCGCGCAACTCGTTGAAACTGTTGCGCAGCACGGCTTCATCGTAGAGGTAGGTCGGTGTCCCGAACGTTGCTTTTGCCTGGACGACCAGTTCCTTGGAAAGCTTCATCTGTTGCTCCCTTCGTTCTTATAGTGTGCCGCCGCTGCGCGCGTACCCCGTCCCGGCTCGAAAGCACCGTTACAGGGGCGAATAGCGGGATGGCGTCAAGGTTGGTTGCGCACCACTGCCGGACGTGTGCTGGCGTCCGGCATAAAACTTTGCGCGCAAAGTTTGTGAAATTCTGCGGCCGCATTTGCGGTGATGTCAAGATAATTCCACGGGGTTTTGGCTGCGACACAGCGACACGCATTTACCGGCACGATCAATGCAGAACAGCAGTAATTCACTACAGCTTGCCCATAACAGGTGCCGTATTGGCCAATGAATACGGGGGTTTGATCTGATCCGGTGTTAACGCAGGTTTCTGAGTCTGTTTTGTATGTCGGCAGCTTCCTAGAGTCTGCGCCTGTGCCCCTGCCCCACGGCAGGGCGAGCCATACAGGAACTGTGGAAACTAGCCATGAGCACACATCAACAGGCGCAGGCCTATAACTACAAGGTGGTCCGGCAATTCGTCATCATGACGGTGGTCTGGGGTATCGTCGGCATGGCCATGGGCGTCTGGATCGCCTCGCAACTGGTCTGGCCGGAACTTAACCTCGACTTGCCCTGGACCTCGTTCGGCCGCCTGCGCCCCTTGCACACCAGCCTGGTCATTTTCGGCTTTGCCGGTAGCGCGCAATTTGCCGCCAGTTACTACGCCGTGCAGCGCACCTGCCAGGTGCGGCTGTTCAGCGACAAACTCGCCGCCTTCACCTTCTGGGGCTGGCAGGCGACCATCGTGATCATGCTGGTAAGCCTGCCCCTGGGCCTGACCACCACCAAGGAATACGCCGAGATCGAATTCACCGGCGCGGTGTGGATGGCCATCGTCTGGGTCGCCTACGGCATCGTCTTCTTCGCCACCCTGATGCGCCGCAAGGCCAAGCACATCTACGTCGGCAACTGGTTCTTCGGCGCCTTCATCGTGGTCATCGCCATGCTTCACGTGGTCAACCACCTGTCGATCCCGGTCAGCTGGTTCAAGTCGTACCCGGTGTACGCCGGGGCCACCGACGCCATGGTCCAGTGGTGGTACGGCCACAACGCCGTGGGCTTCTTCCTGACCACCGGCTTTCTCGGCATGATGTATTACTTCGTGCCCAAGCAGGTCGGTCGCCCGGTGTACAGCTATCGCCTGTCGATCGTGCACTTCTGGGCGCTGATCACCCTGTACATCTGGGCCGGCCCACACCACTTGCACTACACCGCCCTGCCCGACTGGGCGCAATCGCTGGGCATGGCCATGTCGCTGATCCTCCTGGCACCCAGCTGGGGCGGCATGATCAACGGCATGATGACCCTCTCCGGCGCCTGGCATAAGCTGCGCAGCGACCCGATCCTGCGCTTTCTGGTGCTGTCGCTGGCGTTCTACGGCATGTCGACCTTCGAAGGCCCGATGATGGCGATCAAGACCGTCAACGCCCTCTCGCACTACACCGACTGGACCATCGGCCACGTTCACGCCGGCGCCCTGGGCTGGGTGGCGATGATTACCTTCGGCTCGCTATACCACATGATCCCGAAAGTGTTCGGCCGCGAGCAGATGTACAGCGTCGGCCTGATCAACCTGCACTTCTGGCTGGCCACCATCGGCACCGTGCTGTACATCGCCTCGATGTGGGTCAACGGCATTGCCCAGGGCCTGATGTGGCGCGCCACCAACGACGACGGCACCCTCACCTACTCGTTCGTCGAGGCGCTGGTGGCCAGCCACCCGGGCTTTATCGTGCGCTTTGTCGGCGGCGTGTGCTTCTTGAGCGGCATGCTGCTGATGGCTTACAACACCTGGCGCACCGTGCGTGTGGCCGATGAAAAACTGGCGCTGAACAACGCCAGCCTGGCCTAGGAGGCCCGACCATGGATGACTGGCTGTATGCACTGTATTGCCTGAGCGGCGTACTGTTCTTCTACCTGGTCACCAGCGCCTGCCTGCAGCGTCACAGCGGCGAAGTGGACGATCAGGCCAGCCTGATACCCTTCGCCGATGACCCGGCGGTGGCCCGCCGGGTCGAGGCCGCCACCGGCAAGCCGGTGCCGGCAGTGGCGCCGGATGCGGCCCTCAAGGCCTGAACCGCGCCGGGCTCAGAAGGCGCCCAGGTAGCCCTGCCCGCGCAGCACTGCCACCAGCTGCGCGACGCAGGCGTCGACATCCTGGCTTTCGGTGTCCAGCAGCAGCTCCGGCTGCTGCGGCGCCTCATAGGGTGAGTCGATCCCGGTGAAGTTCTTGATCTGCCCGGCCCGGGCCTTCTTGTACAAGCCCTTCACATCGCGCTGCTCGCAAGTGGCCACACTGGCCTTGACGTAGACCTCGACAAACTCGTCGCCCTTGACCAGCTCGCGCACCAGCTGGCGATCGGCGCAAAACGGCGAGATGAACGAGCACAGCACAATCACCCCGGCATCGACAAACAAGCGCGAGACCTCACCCACGCGGCGGATGTTCTCGATGCGGTCGGCTTCGCTGAAGCCCAGGTCCTTGTTCAGCCCGTGGCGGACGTTGTCGCCATCGAGCAAGTAGGTATGGAAGCCCTGGTCGATCAAAAACTGATCCAGTGCATTGGCGATGGTCGACTTGCCTGCCCCGCTCAACCCAGTGAGCCAGATAATGCACGGCTTTTGCCGCTTGAGCCTGGCCCGTGCCTGCTTCTCGACCGCTTGTGGATGCCAGACGATATTGGTTCCGACTTTTCCCATGTCCATCGACCTCATGCAATAACGGTTGAAGTTCCACTTCACGCTGTGTCATCGGCTGCCCGGCGGTTCAAACCGGCGGGAACGGCAGCACCCGGTCGATGACATAGGTAGACAGTTTTTGCGGTAACAACTTCTGCACTAGGATCAGCAGCTTCACGTCACTGGACAGGTTGATGCGAAACTGGCGCCTGAAGCAGCCCTTGAGAATCGCCGCGGCCGCCTGGCCTGCGGGCATCGGCTTGCCACGGCCCATCTTGGCCTTGATCCAGGCCGGCATATGCTCAAGCTCACCGGCGTACATCGGCGTGTCCAGGTCGCCCAGGCAGGCCAGGTGCACGTGCACCTGGCGCGGTAACAGCTCGCGGCGGATGGCATCGGCAAAGTTGTTCAGGCCGCCCTTGGAGGCGGCGTACAACGAATAACCGGCCGCGCCCACCAGACCAAAGCCCGATGAGATGAACAGCACATGGGCGCCGCGGCGCAGCAAGGGGATGCCCAGGTAGGTGGACGACACCGCGCCGAGCAGGTTGATCTTCAGGTTGCGGTTGACCTCCTGCAGGCTCTTGTAATCGCCCAGCAGGTCGATGGTGGCAATCGCCGCGTTGACGATCAGAAAGTCGATGGCCTCAAAGCGCCGGCTGATCGTGGCAAAGGTGCTGCACATGGCCTGTTCGTCGGCAACATCACAGACGAAGGTGTGCACGTTGATCCGGCTGTTCAGCGCCTCAAGGCTGGCCTTGGCCGCCTGCAGCCGGCCCTCGTCGCGGGCCAGCAGCAGCACGTCATAGCCTTTTCTGGCCAGTTGCCCGGCCAGCTCCAGGCCCAGGCCGGATGAGCCGCCGGTAATCAATGCGATCTTGTTCATCGGCTTCACTGCCCCTGTATGCGGACGATCGGCGCCACCCGGTACTGGCCCGAGAGCAAGGCTGGCCCCGGGTTGTAGCAGCGCAGGTTGAGGTTGAAGTAGCCGCTGTGCGAAGGCAGCCAGTTCCCCGCGAACGGCGGCGCAACCGGCGCCTTGCCAATGAACACCGAGGTCGAGCCATCGGCATTGGCCTGCAACTGGTGATACAGCGAATTGACCGTGTACTTGTCCTGCGGGTTGTCGGTCAGGCGGCCCTGGTCGTCGTAGTAGCTGATCGACCAGAAGGCTTCAACCGGCGGCAACTGCCCGGCTTCAAAGCGGATTTCATACTGGTTGTCGCCATGCAGCAGGTTGCCTTCGCAATCCGTCCAGGCCATGAAGTACAGGCTTTCTTCCGCTACGTTGGCCCAGATGCCGTGCAACGACACCAGCGCCCGCAGGATGTAGTCATGGCCGTAGTTACCGATCGCCCCCGGCAACTTCCAGCCGTTGTTCAGCTCGCCGCGCTCGAACACCTTGCCTTGCAGGATCGCCGTGGCTTGCACCACCGCGCGCGCCAGGCCTTCGCGCACTGCAGGTGCCAGGCTCTGGTGGGCGAAGCCGTTTTCAACGCTGATACCGACGTCGGCCATCAGCCCGAGCAACATGCCTTCGCTGGCGCTGGGCGGGACGAACTTGAGCACCGCGCCCAGCTCTTCGAAGAACGCCAGCTCCGCCGGGCAACTGGAATCGCCCGCGCGCAGCGGCGCACAAGACCCCGGGGTAACCTGCGCGAGGTCAAAGCCCGGGTGGTCGGCGCCATGCAGCGGTGTCAGGCGCAGGCCGTCCTGCAGGGCGTTAACCGCGCTCAGGTCTTCATGATCGCCTGCGGCAATGCGCCCGACCACATACAGAAAGTCGCTGTCGCTGTAGATCACCGTGGCCTGCGCCGGCACCCGATGCTGATCGCGACGGTTGGCAATCACCACGCTGGGCAGTTGTCGGCCATAGGTGCGGGTGCCGAGGTTGGCCAGGGTCTCCATGTACGGATCGAGCACCTGCAGGCCATACCAGCGCTCCTGGAAATCTGGCGCCGTGAGTACCAGCGGGCCCTGGTGTAAATCCAGTACCGCGGTTGAATAGAGAAAATCGGTGGCCGAGTTGACGAACTTGCTCGACGCCCGGGTCGACAGGCTACGCATATGCTGGAAGGCGTTGATCGCCTGCCCCTGCGCTTGCGCGCCGTGGCCGACCACCTTGCCCAGGCGATACTTCCAGCACTCGACGATCGGCAGCCCCCAGACCACCAGTTGCACACCGACACTGAACGCCCAGTCCTGCTGACCCTGGGCAACCGTTTGGTGGATATCTTCAGCCATGCTCATGAACACACTTCCTGCGCTATAGAGGGGTGAGCCTGTGGCCCACGCGGACATTGACGGGTGAACCAGGGCACTCAGTAGTTCATGTCGCAGGACCAGTCGCGGCTGTTATCGACGACGATGTCGGGCGGCAGGCTGTATTTCATTTTTTCCAGGGCAAAGCCCCAGTTGGCCTCGATGGCCCGGGCCTGCTGCTCGCTGTAGGTGTATTTGTTCTTCTTGTAGCCGGCGATCGATGCCAGGTAGGCCTCGATGTCCTTGAGTACGGCAGGCTCGAGCGGCAGGTCGAGGGTCTGGTAGATGCGCTTGACTTCGTTGAGCGGGTCTTCGTCGAAGTCCTCGTAACTCACCTCGACCAGGTTGCCCGGCGGCACCAGGTCGCGCGCATCCCAATAGGCATTCATGATCTTCCCGTACAGGCTGTAGCAGAGCTCGGAAAAGTCCTCGTTGGTGAACTCTTGCAAGGCCATTTCCTCGGCTTCCTTGACGAAGTCATGCAGCGCCGAGACATAGATGTTGTAGGGGTTGCGCGAAATATGAATGAACTTGGCATTGGGATAGAGCTTGAGCAGCGTCGGAATCCGTGCGGTGTTGTAGGGGTTCTTCAGCACCAGGCGCTTGCCGTTGGCCAGGAACGAGGCCTTCTTGATCACCTGCTGGTAGACCTTTTCCCAGTTCGCCACCTCGTCGGGGCTGGTCTGGAACAGCACGTACTTGTCGAAACTTTCGCGGATGGTGCGCGGAAAGTGGTTGCAGTGGTGCGAGGTGGTCATCAGGCACGACAGGCTGAATTCTTCTTCCTGGGGCAGGTCGACGCCGATCTTCATGTTGTCCATCATCCGCTGCGCCGGCAGCAGGCTGGCAACCATGCGTTTGAGCAGCTTGTGGCGGCTGAGGATCACCGCGCAGGTAGGGAAAATTGCCTGCAGGGTGGTCAGGTAGCCCAGGCGCTTGTCCTGGCTGATGACGTTGTGCAAATGGGTGGTGCCGCTGCGCCAGTGGCCGAGGATGAAGATCGGGTCTTCCTGCAGGCGGCTGCGCTCGATGGCCTTGTTGAACCGCAGGGTTTCCACCAGGCGCAGCGGCAAGGTCAGCGCCGTGCCGCACAGTGTCAGGGTGAAGGTCGCCAGCTTGTCGCGGCTGACGCCGCCATGCTTGATGACATTGCGGATCAGGTTGCTGGCACTGCCGCCGATGTACGGATGCACCGACAGCTTGCCTTGTTTCTTATCGCTCATGATGACTCCCTTGTTTTTATAGTTATGCGCAGACACGCTCAGCCTTCGCGCTGTTGCGCGCTGGCCTGCGGTGCATCGAGCAGGTCCATTTCCATCAGGGTTTGCAGGGTGGCGGCGACCGCCTTGTCCAGCTCCGCGGCGCTGAGCTGGGAGTGGATCGAATAGCGCACCACACCCATGCCCGCCGGGATTGCCGGCTGCAGGAACACCGAGGTCAACACCCCGCGCTGCTGCAATTTGCCGTAGAACACGCAGGCTTGCTGTTCGTCGTCGAAAAACAGCGAGACGATCTGGCACTGGCTGTCGCCCACCGCCACCCCGGCCTCCTGCAACTGGCGGCGAAACTCGCTGGCGTTGTCCAGGCAGCGCCGGGCGCGCTCGGGTTGGTGCATGATGATGTTCAGCGCAGCCAGGTGCCCCGCCGCCGAGACGCTGGAGGTGGCCGAGCTGAAAATCACCGAGCGACAGCCGGCGCGCACCAGCTGCATGGCTTGGGCATTACCGGCAATCAGCCCGCCGTGCCCGCCCAGCGCCTTGTTCAGGCTCACCGTGCGAAAGTGCACGCGTTCGGCCAGGCCCAGCTCCACCGCCAGCCCGCCGCCGTTGCCGAACATGCCGAAGGAATGCGCCTCGTCGAGCACCAGCAGGCACTCGTGGGCTTCGCAGATTTCCAGGTAGCGGCGGATGTCGCCAATCGAACCGTCGGTGCTGTACACCGCATCGATGACGACGATGCCCGGGCCGTTCTTCTCCAGCCGGCGCAACAGGTCGTCGGTGTCGTTGTGTTCGATGACGATCTTCTTGCCCAGCGACAACTTGATGCCGTCATACAGCGACGCATGGGCATGCCTGTCGATGTACACCGGCTTGAACAGCGGCGTGATCGCCTCGAGCAGGCCGACGTTGGCGGCCCAGCCGGAGGTGGTCAGAATCGCGTCGTCGGCGCGCATGCAGCGGGCCATCTGCGCGCGGAACGCCTCGCACTCATCGGCGCTGCCGCCAAAGATGCTCGACATGAACGACTCGTCGCGCAACTGGGCATTGGCCCCGGCGCGGGCGGCACTCACGGCCGGGTGATTGCCCAGGCGCAGGTAGTCGTTCTGGTGCAAGGCGATGTAGCCGCTCAGGTCGCTCGGCTGGCAGAACGGGAACGGGTCGAGGCTGGCGACGAACTCGCAAGCCGGGCGCATGTGCTCAACGTACCAGTCAGGCACGCGCGCCGGGTTAGAAGTGTGCAGGGGTGCGTTCATGGTCAGGCCATCCCGATCATTTTCTTCAGGAACCAGCGTGAACTGCTGGTATAGGGCGCGCGCACCGCATCGAGGAAGTTGATGCGCGACTGGCGGAACACCGGCTTGAAATGGCTGAAGGCCTGGAACCCGCGTTCGCCGTGATAGGCACCGAAGCCGCTGTTGCCGACGCCGCCGAACGGCAGCGATTCCTGGGTGTAGTGCAGCAGCGTGTCATTGATGGTCACGCCACCGGCCACTGTGCTTTTGAGCACGTAGTCCTCGACGTTATGGTCGTCGGTGAACACATACAGGGCCAGTGGCCGCGGGCGCTGGTTTATGTAGCCAACGGCGCTGGAAAGCTGCTCGTAAGGCACGACAATCAGCAGCGGGCCGAAGATCTCGTCCTGCATGATCCGCGCATCCTCGGGCGGGTCGATCAGCAGCGTCGGCAACAACCTGCGGCTCTGCGCGCAAGACAGCTGCTGCGGGTACACCGGGTGCTGCTGCGCCCCACGGCCAATGGCATCGTCGCAGTAACCCTGCAGGCGCTCGAAGTGGCGGCTGTTGATGATGCTGGTGTAATCCGGGCTGTGCAGCGGGTCGGGGTACATGTGCCGGACCTGCGCGCTGAACGCCTCGACGAACTCGGCCTGGCGCGCCTTGGGCACCAACACGTAGTCCGGTGCGGTACAGGTTTGCCCGGCATTGAGCAGCTTGCCGGTCACGATCGACTTGACTGCGCGCCGCATGTCGAAGTGCTCGTCGATGATCACCGGCGACTTGCCGCCCAGCTCCAGGGTCAGCGGCGTGAGGTTGGCCGCCGCGGCCGCCATCACCTGCTTGCCGACCGAAGTGCTGCCGGTAAACAGCAGGTGGTTGAAGGCAAGTTCAGTAAACTGCCGGGCCAGTTGCTGGTCGCCTTCGACCACGCACACGTGCGACGGCTTGAACGCCTTGGCCAGCATCACCTGCAGCAGGCGGCCGACTGCCGGGGCCATTTCGCTGGGCTTGATCATTACCCGGTTGCCGGCGGCCAATGCGGCGATCAGCGGCTTGATCACCAGGCCAAACGGGTAGTTCCACGGCGACATGACTCCCACTACCCCCAGCGGCTGCGGCATCACCCAGGCGCGGGCGGGCTTGAAGTTGATGTCCACCGCGCAGCGCCGGCGTTTCATCCAGCGCTTCAGATGACGCTTGGCGTAGGTGCAGGCCTTGAGGCTGCCGACGATCTCGGCCATCAGCGTTTCTTCTTCGCAGCGGTGGCCGAAGTCCTTGTCCAGCGCCGCCTGGATCTGCGGGATGTGGCTGCGCACCAGTTGCTCGAGGTCGTCCAGCGCGCGCAGGCGCTCCTCAAGGCTGGGCATCGGCTGTTCGAGAAAGGCTGCCGTCTGTTGCTCGAAAATCGCCTGCAGCGCCGAGGCTGGCGCCTGTGGCTGATCACTCAAGGACACAGGGCGCACCTGGGCCGGGTCGGCAACACTGGAAATCGAATGATTCATGTCCATCACCTGCCTTCAGTTACTCAGCCAGAGAAAGGGGTTGCTTGATCGGTGCCAGCCGGTGCCCGGGCACCAGTGCCGGCGCCTGGGCTTCATGACGGGTCTTTCTCGACAGCCAGACTTTCTTGTAGCGATAGAACGGCGCGCCGGGGTACAGGTGGTGCGACAGGTGATAGTTCTGGCCGACGAACAACGGGAAGAACAGCCAGTCCATGCCGACCCGGTTGTTGGTCGCCTGGTACTTGTTGTCGTGCGCCTTGGTGGCGTGGGGAAAGTGCGGCAAGTAGTCGAAGGTGATCGCCAGGAAGAATTGCGCGACCCGGGTCGGCAGCAGGTACAGCACCAGGAACGGTACGATCCAGCCCATCAGGCAGACTGCCACCACCACCGCCACGGCAAATAGCCAGGCCAGCCAGAACTCGACCTTCTCGGCGGTCGGCCGGGACTGATAAGAGCCGTTGCGAAAGTAGGTGGTGATGTAGGCACTGTCCATCATCAGCCAGCGCAGCGGCAGGGTCCAGGCGCGGCCGCCACCGCAGGAATAATCCGGGTCCAGGCGCGGATCATTGGTGTGATGGTGGTGGGCCATGTGCAGGAAGCGGTAGGTGCGCAAGAACGGCGTCAGGGTCACCAGCAGGAACCCCAGGCGGCCAATGACGTCATTGGCAAAGCGGTTGGCGCAGATCAGCCCGTGGGACGCTTCGTGCAACACGGTGTAGGCCAGGTACGAACACAAGGTGTTGATGACGAATGCCCAGCCCATGGCCAGGCGGTCGCTGACCGCCAGCGCCGTGGACAGGATGAAGGCCAGCATGATCACCACGAACAGGATGATGGTCGGCCAGGCGAAGCGCGGGCGGGTCATCAGGCGGCGAAACTCGTCCTCGCAATCGACGCGCGCGCCGTGCTGCGGTACTGGGTTCATGGTTCAGCCCTCGTGAACGTGGAAAGGTGGTTGCTGAGTTCGTCGATCGACGGGTAGTCGTAGACCAGGGCAGGATCGAGCTCGCGCTCAAGCCATTCACCGAGCTCACCGATCATGCCCACGGCATCGCGCGAGGCGACGCCGTACTCATCGAACGCCAGGGCGCTGTCGACCTGGGCCAGGTCAAGCTTGAGCAGGCTTGCCAGGTGTTCGCGCAGCCATTGGGCGATCTGTTGCTGGCTCATGACGTCACCTCCCTGGTGCCCTGGTGGTTGAGCTCGAACGGCGAGACCACCGCCTGCAACTGCCCGTCCAGGTACAGGCTGCGGCACTGCGCGCGCTGCAACTTGCCACTGGAGGTCAAGGGCAAGCGGCTGCTGACGAACAACAGCTCATCCAGGGCCACACCATGGGCACGCGCCACTGCCGCGCTGATCGCCTGGCTGGTCTGTGCGACCGAGAAGATCTGCGCCTGGCTCTTGTGCAGCGAGATCACCACCACCAGTTGCTCGCGCTCGTCGCGATCGACGGAAAACGCCGCGATGGAAAAGGCATTGGCGATGCTGATGCTCAGCTCGGCGAGGGTGCTTTCGATGGTCTGTTCAAGGTCGTGGGGGTAGTGATTTTTGCCATCGATGATGATCAGATCCTTGCGCCGGCCGGTGACGAACAGCTCGCCCTGGTGCATGAAGCCCAGGTCGCCGGTGCGCAGGAAGCGCCGCTGCGGCTCGCCTTCAAGGGTTGCCTGCAGCACCTCCTGGGACAGTTGCGGGCGGTTGCGATAGCCGCCACTGACGCTCGGGCTGCTGACCCAGATTTCACCGACCAGATCGTCCGCCAGCGCCACGCAGCGCTGCGGGTCGACCACGCGTACCTGGCAGCTTTGCGCCGGTACCCCGGAGCTGACGAAGTGAATGCTCTGTGGCCCGGCGTGCTGTGCGTCGACCAGCACCGCGCGGTCGAGGTTGAGCTGCGCTTTGTCCAGGGTCAGGGTCAGCGGCGTGACGCCTTGCGGCACGCCGGTGACGAACAGCGTGCTTTCGGCCATGCCATAGCAAGGGCAATACGCCTGCGCCCGAAAGCCACTGTCGGCAAAGGCTTCGGCGAAGCGTTCGAGGGTGCCCTTGCGCACCGGTTCGGCGCCGCTGTAGGCGACCGTCCAGCTGCTCAGGTCCAGCTGCTGGCGTTGCTCTGGCGTGGTGCGCTGCAGGCACAGGTCGTAGGCAAAGTTCGGCGCGCCGCTGGTGGTTGCGCGGTAACGGGAAATCGCCTCCAGCCAACGCAGCGGGTTGGCGACAAAAGCCAGCGGCGACATAAGGATGCAGCGCACGCCCAGGTAGAACGCCTGCAGCAGGCCGATCAGGCCCAGGTCGTGGAACACCGGCAGCCAGCTGACATACACGGTGTTGTGGTCGTGATTGAGCGACTCGGCAATCATCTGCTCGTTGCTCATCAGGTTGGCGTGAGTGACCACCACGCCCTTGGGAATGCCGGTGGAGCCCGAGGTGTACTGGATAAAGGCAACTGAGCCTGCATCGATGGCCGGCGCCTGCCATTGCCCGGCAAGCGCGGGGTCGGCCTGGTCGACGTCGACCACCTGCACCAGGCCGGTGATGGCCTCATGCGCGAGCAGCGCCGCCAGCGACAGCCGGTCAGTGATCAGCAACTGCGCCCCGGCATCGCTGATGACCCGGCACAAGCGTTCACTGCTTTCATTTTTTTTCTGCGGGTAGACCGGCACTGCGGCAATGCCGGCATACAGGCAGGCGAAAAACGCCAATACAAACTGCGGCCCGGGTTGCGTGGCGATGATCGCCGCCGGTGGTTGCCGCTCGGCGCCGGCCTTCAGGGCCAGTTGCTGTTGAAGTTCGACCGCCAGTGCCCTGGCGGCGTAATCCAACTCGGCGAAGGTATAGGTCTTGCCCTCTTCGCGGCCCTTGTCGAGCCACAACAAGTACTGTTTATCGGGTTGTACCCGGGCATGATGACGGGCGAGATCCACCAGCGTTGCAACTACCGATGCAGCGGCCGACGGTTTCACCAGCGAGGTGCTCCGCTCAACGTTCATATTCATGATTAACGGCTCTGGTTCGTTATTATTTTTATACAGCGCACAGCCCTAACTCGCGCGCGACCGACGTGTTATTGAAACAGTGTTATTAGCTGTGACGTAAGAGACTCAACTGCTCAATATCAAACGCTGCGCTTCATTGCGTTCAAGTTTTACGCAATAAAGAACAAAGTAGGGTGTCCCGACAATAATATTGAGCATGATGGTTTTGAGAATTTCCGGCGTACCGACCAATCGATGCGCAGCGGCATAGGTCAGCAGGGTCAAGCCATAGGGGACAAATGCAGCAATTGGAAAGCGCCAGGGTTTGGGCGTGACGCTAAAGGCAAACTCTACCAGGCCGGCAACCAGGTAGCCGCCAATAAAGCTGCCCAGCGCCTGTACCATGGCCGAGGCCATGGCGGTTTCCAGCCCGGCGTTTACATAATAGGCCCAGCCGCCGTAGAGGATGGCCGACAACACCCCGGTTATAAACATTCGCCTGCTTTTACTGCCACGCGCTGTTGTTGTTATTGTTGTGCTCATCTCGAACGGTCTCCGGTGATTGCCAGTAGTAGCCGCGGTCTATCATTAGAAACAAACAAACGTACTGTCAGAGGATCAGAAAGCCCAGGCGCACGCACATCGCCAGGAGCACCAGCCAGCTCAGCATGAACAGCTTGGAGCGTGGCCCGACCTTGTTGTTGGTGACGTGCACCAGGCTCTGCAGCACCCGGCAGGCGACGTAGGCCCAGGCCAGGCCGATGAACACCCAGTCAACCTTGGCCAGGCTGATCAGGGCGACACACAGGAAGTAGAACGGTGGCGTCGACTCCAACAGGTTGTGAAAGCAGCGCTCGGTCTGGCGCACTGCCCGCGGCAGCTTCTCGCCGGTGTCATAGGTCTTGAAGTAAGCGGCACTCAGCGCTCCGGACTTCACGGCACTTTGCCGTCCACGAAACATCAGATACAGCACCACGACGGTCAGCAGGATCATTGCCAGCGCCGGATAAAACATCAGACCTTGATTCATTGCACACACCTTCTTATTGTTGGTTTTCTACAACTTTCCGATGCCCAGCCGCTCGCCCGCCACTACACCGGCGCGCAGGCTGAACAGTTGGCCCTGGGTTCAAGGCCAAATCGACGATAACAGACCGACTACTTTACGGCGGCGTAATACAGCGTAAGAAACATCCCAAACAGTTGTGACTATTCAGGCTACTTCGGCAGCATTGACAGCGATTGCCCGAGACCGTGTCTACTGCATGTAGCAGCAGCGGTTACGCCAGCAATCTGAGCAGGACCGAGACGACAAAAGCCGTGTGGTGATGGGTTTAACTGCAACCCGAATGACGTGGTCGACTCCGTTCGACATATTCGCGCTCCTCGCTTAACTGTTTCCAAAAGTTGCACGGTTCTTTTCGAGCGTCAAGCGAAAAAAAATGCCGCTCATCGCTTTTGGATCCCTTCGCCGGGCACTTGCGCTGTTTACCTGTAAAGATGTTGTCACACCAGCATCGAGTAACAAGTCTAGACCGGGCATCACGCCATAAAGAGGGATTGGCGATAACGGCTATTCAAATGAGTTGATATTTTTTAATAAATAACTATCGGTCTTACAGTGACCAAACGGTCACGCTATTTTCCCGCTGAATTTGCAGTTTCAGCGTTGCCCGGATTTACATTTCATTACTGGACGCTGGGGGGTAGCAGACCTAGGATCTTTTCGCTGCCCATAACAATTACAACGCCCAGGGAAGGTTTATCCGCATGCACAGCCCCGTGTTGTCTATGGTATTGCCTGTCAGCCTCATTGCTCTGCTCGCGGCCTGTGACGCCCCTGCCCCGCCTTCGCCCCCTCCCCTTGCGGTGCTGATTGTCCATCCGCAGGCGGCGACCGACCTGGCCGATGCCTACCCGGGGGAAGTGCGCGCACGCTTCGAGCCGGAGCTGGCCTTTCGCATCGATGGCAAGGTCAGCAAGCGCCTGGTCGAGGTTGGCCAGAAGGTTCGCGAGGGCCAGCCACTGGCGCAACTCGACCCGCAAGACCTGCATTTTCAGCTCGACGCCCGCCGCGCCCAGGTGGCCGCCGCCCAGGCCAACCTGCGCCTGGTGCAGGCCGAGCGTGATCGCTACCAGCGGCTGTTGCAGCGCAATATGGTCAGCCATTCGCAATTCGAGAATGTCGACAACGCCTACCGCGCAGGCGAAGCCCAGCTCAGGCAGGCCACCGCGCAATTCAACAGTGCCCGCAACCAGGCCGACTATGCCGTGCTGCGCGCCACCCAAAGCGGGGTGATTGCCCGGCGCATGCTCGAAGTCGGGCAGGTGGTCAGCGCCGGGCGCACGGTGTTCAGCCTGGCCGCCGACGGCGAGCGTGAAGTGCTGATCAACTTGCCGGAGCAAGCCTTCGAGCGTTTTCGCATTGGCCAGCCGGTATCGATCGAGCTGTGGTCGCAACCACAACGGCGCTTCAACGGCCAGATCCGCGAGATGTCACCGTCGGCCGACCCCCGCTCACGGACCTTTGCCGCCCGGGTGACCTTCACCGACAACGCAGTGCCGGTGGAGCTGGGGCAAAGCGCGCGAGTGTTCATCGCCCATGAAGCCAGCGCGACCCTGGCAGTGCCGCTGTCGGCGCTCAGCGCTGAAGCCAACCGGCCGTTTGTGTGGGTGGTCGACCCGCAGCAATCGACCCTGCGCCGTGCCTTCGTCAGCATCGGCAGCTTTGGCGAACAGCAGGTCGCGGTGCTGCAGGGGCTGGCGCCGGACGACTGGGTGGTCAGCGCCGGGGTTCAGGTGCTGCGCGAGGGGCAGAAGGTCCAGCCGGTCGATAACCAGAACCGTCAGGTTGCCTTGGCCGGCAAGGAGTAGCCCGGATGAATTTCAACCTGTCTGCCTGGGCGCTGCGCAATCGCCAGATCGTCCTCTATGTGATGTTGCTGATGGCCGTGACCGGCGCCCTGGCCTACACCAAGCTGGGCCAGAGCGAAGACCCGCCCTTCACCTTCAAGGCCATGGTCATCCGTACCCTGTGGCCAGGAGCGAGCGCCGAAGAGGTGGCGCGCCAGGTCACCGAGCGGATCGAGAAGAAGCTGATGGAAACCGGCGAGTATGAACGCATCACCTCGTTCTCGCGCCCGGGGGAATCGCAGGTGATCTTCACCGCCAGCCAGACCCTGAACTCGGCGAAACTGCCCGAGCTGTGGTACCAGGTCCGCAAGAAGGTCAGCGATATCCGCCACACCCTGCCCCAGGGCACGCTCGGGCCGTTCTTCAACGATGAATTCGGTACCACCTTCGGCAACATCTATGCCTTGACCGGCCAGGGCTACGACTATGCCGTGCTCAAAGACTACGCCGACCGCATCCAGTTGCAGCTGCAACGGGTCAAGGACGTCGGCAAGGTCGAGCTGCTGGGCCTGCAGGATGAAAAGATCTGGATCGAGCTGTTGAACACCAAGCTGGTCAACCTCGGCCTGAGCCTCGGCGCGGTGCGCCAGGCCCTTGAGGAACAGAACGCGGTGGCCGCCAGCGGTTTCGTCGAGACCCCGACCGACCGCGTGCAATTGCGGGTCAGCGGGCGCTTCGAGACCGTCGAGCAGATCCGTAACTTCCCCCTGCAGGTGGCCGGCAATACCTTTCGCCTGGGTGACGTTGCCGAGGTCAAGCGCGGCTTCAACGACCCGCCGGCGCCGCGCATGCGCTTCATGGGCGAACCGGCGATCGGTCTTGCCGTGTCGATGAAGGCCGGCGGCGACATCCTGGTCCTCGGCCAGGCTCTGCAAGGCGAGTTTGCCCGCCTGCAGCAGCACTTGCCGGCGGGCATGCAACTGCACAAGGTCTCTGACCAGCCGGCGGCGGTAAAGACCGGCGTCGGCGAGTTTGTCCGGGTGCTGAGCGAAGCCCTGGTGATCGTGCTGGTGGTCAGCTTCCTGTCGCTGGGGCTGCGCACCGGCCTGGTCGTGGCCCTGTCGATCCCGTTAGTGCTGGCCATGACCTTTACCGCCATGTACTACCTGGGCATCGGCCTGCACAAGATCTCCCTGGGGGCACTGGTGCTGGCGCTGGGATTGATGGTCGACGACGCGATCATTGCCGTGGAAATGATGGCGATCAAGATGGAGCAAGGCCTCGACCGATTGGCCGCGGCCAGTTACGCCTGGACCAGCACGGCCTTTCCGATGCTCACCGGCACCCTGATCACCGCCGCAGGTTTTCTGCCGATTGCCACCGCGCAGTCGGACACCGGCGAATACACCCGCTCGATCTTCCAGGTGGTGACCCTGGCACTGTTGATGTCGTGGATCGCCGCGGTGGTGTTCGTCCCCTACCTGGGCGCACGGCTGCTGCCACAGCGCAGCCACACCGGCGCGCAAGCTCAGGCGCACGGCGCCCAGGCCACTTACGACACGCCCTTCTACCGCCGGGTGCGGGCACTGGTGGCCTGGTGCGTGGACCATCGCAAAACCGTGATCGCCCTGACCCTGGGGTTGTTCGTCGCCTCGATCCTGCTGTTTCGCTTCGTCCCGCAGCAGTTCTTTCCGGCCTCGGGGCGCCTGGAGCTGATGGTAGATATCAAGCTGGCCGAGGGTGCATCGCTGACCGCGACCGAACAACAGGTCCATCGCCTGGAGCGCCTGCTGGCCGAGCATGACGGCATCGACAACTACGTGGCCTATGTCGGCACCGGTTCGCCGCGCTTCTATCTGCCCCTGGACCAGCAACTGGCGGCGGCAAGCTTTGCCCAGTTCGTGGTGCTGGCGAAAACCATCGAGGACCGCGAAGCGCTGCGCCAGTGGCTGGTCGCGACCCTCAATGAACAATTCCCGGCCCTGCGCACACGGGTCTCACGCCTGGAGAACGGGCCGCCGGTGGGCTACCCGGTGCAGTTTCGGGTATCGGGTGAACACATTCAGGAGGTCCGCGCCCTGGCCCGCCAGGTGGCCGACAAAATTCGCGAGAACCCCCATGTGCTCAACGTCCACCTCGACTGGGAAGAGCCAAGCAAGGTGGTGCGCTTGAACATCGACCAGGACCGCGCCCGGGCGCTGGGGGCCAGCACCGCCGACCTGTCGCGGTTCCTCCAGGGCTCGCTGACCGGCGCTGCGGTCAGCCAGTACCGCGAAGACAACGAACTGATCGAGATTCTTGTGCGCGGCAGCGAGCAGGAGCGCCAGCAACTGTCGCAACTGTCCAGCCTGTCGATGCCGACCGCCCAGGGCCATAGCGTCAGCCTGGCGCAGATCGCGATTCTTGAATACGGCTTTGAAGAGGGGGTGATCTGGCACCGCAACCGCCTGCCGACAGTGACCATTCGCGCCGATATCCAGGGCGACCAGCAACCGGTGAGCCTGGTCAAGCAGATCCAGCCGACCCTGGAGCCGATCCGCGCCAGCCTGCCTGACGGCTACCTGCTGGAAGTCGGCGGCACGGTAGAGAACTCGGCGCGCGGCCAGCAGTCGGTGAAGGCTGGCCTGCCGCTGTTCGTGGTGGTGGTGCTGACCCTGTTGATGGTCCAGTTGCGCAGTTTCTCGCGCTCGATCATGGTGTTCCTCACCGCCCCGCTGGGGCTGATCGGCGTCACCCTGTTTCTGCTGATGTTCCAGCAGCCGTTCGGCTTTGTCGCGCTGCTGGGCACCATCGCCCTGTCGGGCATGATCATGCGCAACTCGGTGATCCTGGTCGATCAGATCGAACAGGACATCAAGGCCGGCATGGACCGCTGGCAGGCGATCATCGAGGCCACGGTACGGCGCTTTCGGCCCATCGTGCTGACCGCCCTGGCGGCGGTGCTGGCGATGATTCCGCTGTCGCGCAGCATCTTCTTCGGGCCCATGGCGGTGGCCATCATGGGCGGCCTGATCGTCGCCACCGCCCTCACCCTGTTGTTCCTGCCGGCGCTGTACGCCGCCTGGTGCCGGGTCAAGCGGCCCTAGCCAGGCACGCGCTCGTCGGCAAAAAAGGCCTTGCGCCCATCCACCTGGCTGGAGGCGCGAGGCAGGTTGGCCGCCTCTGCCGTGGGCTTCTCGACATACCAGTAGCAGTGTTTCGCCGCGCGGGTAATGGCCACGTAGGCCAGGCGCAGGACTTCGTCCTTTTGCGCGTTGTCGAACGCCTGGGCATCGCCGCTGCGGCCCAGGCCCGCCTGACGATAGACCTGGTTCTTGTACGGCGAATGGGTCAGGTGCTGGCAGTCGCCGAGCATGAACACCGCGTCGGCCTGCAGGCCCTTGGCGCTGTGATAGGTCAGCTGGCGCAGGCGCCGTTGCGCCGCCGGCAAACCGGCTTCGTGGTTGACCAGTGCCTGCAGGTGCTCGGCAATCGCCGCCTTGTCGCTGCTCTTGCGGTACAGCAGCATGACCGATTCGCCGTTGCGGTAGTGCTCCAGCAGGGTTTCGGCCAGGCTCGCCTCGTCGCGCTCGAGCACCTTGACCGGCAGCGGCGTCTCGGCCGCCGGGCCGCAAGCCCTGGCCTTCTTGCCGCTGATGGCCGGCGCCGATTTGACGATATGCTCGGCCGCATCGATGATGTGCTGGTGGCTGCGGTAGTTGTCGGCGAGCATCACCCGCGTGCTGCTCGGCGCCGGGAACTCCTTGGCAAACTCCATGAAGTACTTGGGCGAACTGCCACGCCAGCCGTAGATCGACTGCCAGTCATCGCCCACGCACAAGAGCGACGAATGCTGCGCCACCCGCCCGACCTGCATGGCCGGGCCACGGCGGCGGATCTCGCGCAGGCAGGCGCGCAGCCAGGACACGATCTGCGGCGAGACGTCCTGGAACTCGTCGATCATCAGGTGTGCCAACGGCCGCAACAACGGGTCGGGCAACAGTTGCAGGTTCTGCGGGTTGTTCTCGCCGAACAGGGCGAACATGCGGTTGTAGCTCATGATCGGCGGCGACTGGCCCAGCAGGTGCGCCTCCAGGGCTTTCCAGTACAGGCCCAGGGCTTCAAAGAACAGGGCGTCGGTGTCGCCGGCCGGGAAGCTCATGGCACCGACCGCCTTGTTGACCTCAAGCCCGAGGTTCTCGATAAAGCCGGCAGCGCCAACAAAGGCATCCAGCAGCGGCGCCGCGCCCAGCTCGCCCTTGACCTTGTAATCAAAGCCCGGCCCGGCCACGGCATCACCGGCCAGGGACGATGTCAGGCGCTTGGCCGCAGCGTAGTTTTCCAGCCAAATCACAGGCTTATCGCAGAAAGCTTGAAACAGGGTGCGCTTGATCACCCACTCCGCCCACACCGGCAGCTTGGCCCCGGGGCGCTTGTACTGCTGGTTTTCTCCGGGGTCGAAACCGAGCACTACGTAGGCGTCCAGCTCAGCGATATGGCCATGGAAATGAAAGCGGCTACCGTTGATTTCGACGGTTTCGCGGCTCGGCTCGATGCCCTTGATCGGCCAGGCACCGGCAGCAAACCACAGGTCTTCGAGGGTGTCGCACAGCTCTTCATCGCGGCTGGCCGACAGCTGGGTCACCGCCACACGCTTTTGCACATCGGGGTGGTCGCGGTCCAGCGCCTTGAGCTGCAGGGCCTCGCGGCGCAGGCCGGCGATCAGCTCGGCAAAGCGCGGGCTGCTGCCCAGCAGGTCGCGGTAACAGAGGTTGAGTTGCTGGCGTTGGGCATCGTTGATACGCAGGTCGAACGGGTTGCTGTCAGCATTGGCTTCGCTGCCGCCGGGCATTTCGCTGCCCAGGGTCTCGAACGCGCGCACCTGGCTGAAACCCGGCAGGCTGCGCACCAGCGGCAGGATACGCGAATGGAAGGTGCGCACCAGCTCGCGCGCCTGCACCTGGCTGAGTTCCAGTTGCCACAGGGCAAAGACCTGGACCAGGCGGTTGATGAAGTCCTTGCGCGATTCGCGGGTGAAGGTCACCACGGTCATGGCGTCCAGCTCGTAGCCCAGGTAATGGCGCAACAGCAGGATGCGCAGTACCAGCGAAGTCGACTTGCCGGCGCCGGCACCGGCGATCACGCAGGTCGACGGCGTGTCGCTGAAGATCATCTTCCACTGCGCCGCGCTCGGCTGGGCGTGGGCTGGCAGGCGCTGGGCGACGTCGGCCTTGAAGCGCTTCTTGAGCTCGGCAGTCAGCGCCAGGCGCCAGTCGTCGAACAGGGCGTCGTCGAGCCCGGGCACGCCATGGCCGTCGGGGCGGGTGTCACGGATCACCAAAACCTGGCGCCCGGCTTCGTAGCCATCAATCCGCCCTTCTTCGTAGCCTTCGCGCAAGCCATCGGCGTGACCGGTGCGCTGACCATTGGCATGGCCCTGGAACCAGGAGTCGCGGTGCTGCGCCTGCAAACGGCTCAGGCCGCGACCCAGCAGGCGCGCAGCGAGGCGCCGCAGCCAAGGCAACTGCGCCGGCGCAATCAACTCCAGGGGTAGCTTGGGACGCTCTTCAGACACACCGACTCCAACAGAATGAAAACCAGCGGCCATGTTCGCTCCATCGGGCAAAAATCACCAGCCGATTACTTGTAGATCAGTGAATTAGGCGATGAAGCGTACAAATTACCGCAGCTCTATGTATCGACAAACATGATTATTATCAGTCGAAATTTACGCTTATTTTCGATCATTGATTGATGGATCATTTGTCCCATCCACTCACTTTCGAGGACAACCATCATGCTGCAACTGCGCCCGTTCAAGAGCCTTGGCCATGCCAACCATGGTTGGCTCGACGCCCATCACCACTTCTCGTTCGCCGAGTACCACGACCCGGCGCGCATGCACTGGGGTACCCTGCGGGTCTGGAACGACGACCTGATCGCCGCCGGCAGCGGCTTCCCGCCGCACCCGCACCGCGACATGGAAATCATCACTTATGTACGTGAAGGCGCCATCAGCCACCAGGACAACCTGGGCAACAAGGGCCGTACCGAAGCCGGTGACGTGCAGGTGATGAGTGCCGGCACCGGCATCACCCACAGCGAGTACAACCTGGAGCAGGTCGATGCGCGCATCTTCCAGATCTGGATCATCCCGCAGCGCGTCGGCCAGGCGCCGTCCTGGGGCACCCGGCCGTTCCCCAAAGGCGAGCGCGGCGAAGGCTTCGTGACCCTGGCCAGCGGCCGTGAAGGCGATGAGCAGGCGCTGCAGATTCGTGCCGATGCACGCCTGGTGGCGGCGACCTTGCGCGCCGGGGAAAGCGCCGAATACCGCTTCGAAGCCGGGCGTCGAGGCTACCTGGTGCCGGCCAAGGGCCTGGTTGAAGTCAACGGCGTGCGCGTCGAAGCCCGTGATGGGCTGGCGATCGAGGATGAGCAGGTGCTCAGGGTGATGGCGGTGCAGGACAGCGAGATAGTGCTGGTTGATATCGCGTGAGGGCCATCGCGGGTCAAGTCGGATCGCCGCACCGCCGCTCCTACACCCATCTGTAGGAGCGGCGGTGCGGCGATCCGACTTGACCCGCGATGCTGTTAGCGGTCAGGCAATCGCCGCATCCACCAGTTCCTGGGCTTCGGCCACCAGGCGCTGCAGGTGCGCTTGATCGATGAAGCTTTCGGCGTAGATCTTGTAGATGTCCTCGGTACCCGACGGCCGCGCGGCGAACCAGCCGTTGGCAGTCATCACCTTGAGGCCACCAATGGCCTGGTTGTTGCCCGGCGCATGGCTGAGGATCTGCTCGATCGGCTCACCGGCGAGCATGGTCGACTTGACCTGCTCCGGTGCCAGTTTGCTCAGCAGGGCCTTTTGCTGCGGGTTGGCCTTGGCCTCGACGCGGGTGGCAAACGGCTCGCCCAGCGTAGCGGTAAGCTCGGCATAGGCCTGGCTCGGGTCGCGGCCGGTGCGCGCGGTGATTTCCGCCGCCAGCAAGGCCGGGATCAGGCCGTCCTTGTCGGTGGTCCAGACGCTGCCGTCCTTGCGCAGGAACGAGGCGCCAGCGCTCTCCTCGCCACCAAAGCCCAGGGAGCCATCGAACAGGCCGTCGGCAAAGAACTTGAAGCCCACCGGCACCTCGAACAGGCGACGGCCCAAGCGCGCGGTGACGCGGTCAATCAGGCCGCTGCTGACCACGGTCTTGCCCACGGCGGCGTCGCTGCGCCACTGGGGACGGTGCTGGAACAGGTAGTCGATGGCCACCGCCAGGTAGTTGTTCGGGGCGAGCAGGCCATTTTTGGTAACGATGCCGTGGCGGTCGTGGTCCGGGTCGCAGGCAAAGGCCACGTCGAAGCGCTCGCGCAGGCCGATCAGGCCTTGCATGGCGTACGGCGAGGATGGGTCCATGCGGATCTGCCCGTCCCAGTCGACCGACATGAAGCGGAAAGTCGGGTCGACCTCGGTGTTGACCACTTCCAGGTTGAGCTTGTAGTGCTCGGCAATCGCCGACCAGTAGCGCACCCCTGCCCCGCCCAGCGGGTCGACGCCCAGGCGCAGGTTGGCGCCGCGGATCACGTCGAAGTCGATGACGTTTTCCAGGTCGGCGACGTAGCTGGCGACATAGTCATGACGGTGGGTGGTGCTGGCCGCCAGCGCCTGCTCATGGGCCATGCGCTTGACGCCGTCGAGGCCCGCTGCCAGCAGGTCGTTGGCCTTGGCCTCGATCCACTTGGTGACATCGCTGTCGGCCGGGCCGCCGTTGGGCGGGTTGTACTTGAAGCCACCGCTTTGCGGCGGGTTGTGCGACGGGGTAATGACAATGCCGTCGGCAAGGCCGCTACTGCGCCCGCGGTTGTAGCAGATGATGGCGTGGGACACCGCCGGGGTCGGGGTGTACTCGTCGTCCTTGGACAACATCACCTCAACGCCGTTGGCCGCCAGTACCTGCAGGGCGCTGGCTGCTGCCGGGGTCGACAGCGCATGGGTGTCGGCGCCGATGAACAGCGGACCGTCGATGCCCTTGGTCTGGCGGTACAGGCAAATGGCCTGACTGATGGCCAGCACGTGGTTTTCGTTGAAGCTCAGGTCCAGGGAGCTGCCACGGTGCCCGGAGGTGCCGAAGGCCACGCGCTGGGTAGCGATGCTGGCATCGGGCTGGCCGGTGTAGTAGGCGGTCAACAGTTGCGGGATATCCACCAGCACGGAGGCCGGGGCCGGTTTGCCCGCCAAAGGACTGAGCTTCATGCAAAACCTCAAGAAAGGATGTTCAGGGTGATGAAAACACGCAGTTTACTGGCAGTTTGACCAGCAAGCGACCGTGACTATCCCCGCGCCGGCGATTATTTCTGCTCAGGCGCCCACCAGGCCGGAAACATGCGCTGTACGCGGGCTTCGGCGAAGCGGTCATCGATCAGCAACAGCGTGCCACGGTCGTCGTTGCCGCGAATCACCCGGCCGGCCGCCTGGATGACCTTCTGCACCCCGGGGTACAGGTAGGTGTAGTCGAAGCCTGCGCTGAACAGCCGGGCCATGCGCTGCTTGATCTGTTCGTTGACCGGGTTGACCTGGGGCAGCCCGAGGGTGGCGACAAAGGCGCCGATCAGGCGCGTGCCCGGCAGGTCGACGCCTTCGGCAAAGGCGCCGCCGAGCACGGCAAAGCCGACGCCCTGGCCCTGGGGAACAAAACGCTCAAGAAAACCCTGGCGCTGCTGCTCGTCCATGCCCGGCGCCTGGCTCCATTGGCTGATGGCCGGGTAGCGCGCGGCCAACAGGCTCGAAACCTGCTGCAGGTAGTCGAAACTGCTGAAGAACGCCAGGTAGTTACCCGGCGCCTGGGCATACTGCTCGGCGATCAGCTCGACGATTGGCGCCAGCGACGCCTCGCGGTGCTGGTAACGGGTCGAGACGCTGCTGATCACCCGCACCTGCAGTTGCTCGGCGGCAAACGGTGAGGCGACCTCGAGCCAGGCGCAATCGGCCGGCATGCCGAGCAGGTCGGCGTAGTAATGGCGCGGGCTCAAGGTGGCGGAAAACAGCGTGGCACTGCGCGCTGCAGTCAGCCGCGGGCCAATCAGCGTCGCCGGCACCACGTTGCGCAGGCACAGGGTCGACAAGGCGCGCTTGCCCGGGCCCGGGCGCTTGCTGATATCGAACAGGAAGTGCTCGTCGAACAACTCGCTGACGCGGCTGAACTGCAGCGCCTGAAAGAAGAACTGTAACACCGCAGGGTCAATACCGGTCGGCGTCTGGTTGAGTTGCTCCTGGATCAGCCCGATGCACTGTTGCAAGGCCTTGAGCAGGGCGTCGGGCAGGCCGTCGACCACCCGGTAAGGCGCCAGCTGCGCCTTGTGCAGGGCATTCCACTGGCGATTGAGGCGCTCCAGGGCGCTGCCCAGCCCGGCCGGCTTAAGCTTGCGCAGGGTCAGCAACTGGCCCTGGTCGAGGCTTGCGCTGTACATCTGCCGGGCCCGCTCGACCAGGTTGTGCGCCTCGTCCACCAGCAGCGCCAGACGCCATTGGTTGGCCTGGGCCAGGCCGAACAACAAGGCGCTCTGGTCAAAGTAATAGTTGTAGTCGGCCACCAGCACATCGACCCAGCGGGCCATCTCCTGGCCCAGGTAATAGGGGCACACCTGATGGGCCAGGGCCACCTCACGCAGGGCGGCCTTGTCCAGCACCGCCACGGCCTGGGCGGCCTGGCGCGCCGCTGGCAGGCGGTCGTAGAAGCCCTTGGCCAACGGGCAGGCATCACCATGGCAAGCCGTGCCGGGGTATTCGCAGGACTTGTCGCGGGCCACCAGCTCCAGGCTGCGCAGGGCCGGCTGGGTGCCGCTGGCCATCACCTGGCGCAGCGCCTCCAGCCCCAGGGCGCGGCCGGGGGTCTTGGCGCTGAGGAAGAGGATTTTGTCCAGTTGCTGCGGGACCATGGCCTTGAGCAGCGGAAACAGCGTGCCCAAGGTCTTGCCGATGCCGGTGGTGGCCTGGGCCATCAGGCAGCGGCCGGTGCTGACCGCCTTGTAAACGGTTTCGGCCAGTTCACGCTGGCCATGGCGAAACTGCCCGTGGGGGAATGCCAGGGCCTGCAGGCCCTGATTGCGCAAGGCCTGGCGCTGCAGCTGCTGCTCGGCCCAGTGCAGGAAGATCGCACACTGGGCGTTGAAGAACTGTTCAAGCTCCTGGGCACTGCGCTGCTCTTCGACCAGGGTCTGTTCATCGTTGTCGACATTCAGGTACACCAGCGCCAGGCGCAATGCCGGCAACTGGCGCTGCTGGCACAACAACCAGCCGTAGACCCGGGCCTGAGCCCAGTGCAACTGGCGATGGTTGTCGGGCTGGCGCGCCAGGTCGCCGCGATAGGTCTTGATTTCTTCGAGGCGGTTGAGCCGCGAGTCGTAGCCGTCGGCGCGGCCGCGCACCTGCAAGGTCGCATACTGGCCTTCGAGGCTGACTTCGGCCTCGTAGCCCTCGCCGCGCCCGGCCACCACCCGCCGGTGGCCGCTGATGCCCTCCTGGGCCGTGGGCGACGGGGTGAAGCGCAGGTCGAGGTCGCCGACCTTGGCGGTAAACTCGCACAACGCCCGCACCGCCACGCTGTAGCTCATGGCGCCCAGTGCACGTGACAGACTTCCACCGGCAGGCCGTGCCCGGCGCAGAATTCGATCCAGCGCAGCTGGCTGTCCTGCAGGCGGTCACCCGGGCCCTTGACCTCGACCATGCGGTAGCGTTGCTGCTCGGGCCAGAACTGGATCAAATCAGGCATGCCCGAACGGTTGGCCTGGATGTCTTCGAGCAGGCGCTCGAAACAGCTTTTCAGGTGTGCCGGGGGCAGGCAGATCAGCGCCTGTTCGAGCAGCTCTTCGCTGAGCACCTGCCAATAGACGAAGGGCGATTGCAGCCCCTGCTTGCTGACAAAATGACGGCGAAT
Organism: Pseudomonas sp. SORT22; assembly: GCF_018417635.1. Taxonomy (NCBI): domain Bacteria; kingdom Pseudomonadati; phylum Pseudomonadota; class Gammaproteobacteria; order Pseudomonadales; family Pseudomonadaceae; genus Pseudomonas; species Pseudomonas sp. SORT22. The sequence continues at coordinate 2,811,849 of NZ_CP071007.1, read as the reverse complement.
GGTCTGCCGGTAACTGCCGTCGTCCAGTTGCCCCAGGCAACGGGCGAACAGCTCGCTGCGCCGGCCATGGAACTCGGCGTCGTGCAAGTCCTGCGGAGCGCTCTGGAACGGGTGGAAGAACGCCCCCGGCAACGGCGCGAAGATCGCCTCCCAGCACAACAGGCCGAACAGGCTGTTGAACAGGCTGTTCTCGACGTAATGCACCTGCCCGCCGCCCTGCCCCAGGTGCAACTGCACGGCCTGCTCGACGCCCAGCGCCGCCAGTTCGGCCGGCAGTTGCAGCTCGACCAGGCTGACCTGGGGCTTGGCCCGCCGTGGCTGCGGCGGCCCGCCCAACTTGCGCTGCAAACGCGGCAGCATCCGCGCCAGGGCCTGGACCTCAAGGCTGTTGGCCGGTTGCCGGGCGATCTGCGAGGCCAGTTCGAACGCCTGCGCCCACTGCTCGCTACGCTCCAGTACCCGCACATGACGGATGCGCGCCTGCGGATGCTGGCTGCGCGGGTAGATGCGCAGGGCCAGCGGCCAGTCACCGAGGCGCTCACTGTGCTGGCCAAGCTGGTACAGCAGCCGCGAGCGACGGCGCAGCAGCCAGGGGTTGTCGCTGTCCAGGCACTCGATGTGCCCGACCACCTGCTCAAGCGCCACGCCCTGCTCCAGCAGCTCGGCGCACTGGTGCAAGGCCAGCGCCACATCGATGTCGCTGCGCTGGCGCAGGGCCCGCGAGTCGGCGCTGAAGGCCACCTGCTCGTAGCGCAGCAGGCCCAGATCGGCCAGCACGAACTCCGACCAGTCCTGGTACAGGTTGCCGAAGAACAGCAGGCGCAGACGGTCGCACAAGGCCTGCAGGCGTAGCTCGATGATCGGCTCGACAAAGCCCGGCAGCCATTGCTGCAACGGCTGCGGCGGCAGCTCAAGGGCCTGCAACTGGGCCAGCAGTTCGCCCTTGGCCGCCCGTGGCCGTTCGAGCCGGTCGGCAAAGCCCTGGGCCAACTCGTCCTTGCGCAGCAGCTGGAACAGCTGCTCAAGGCTCAGCACGCCGTCATCGACCACCCAGCCCAGGGCCAGCAGTGGCGCCAGGGCAGCCTGGGTCGAGCCGATTTCGGCGTAGTCGAGCTTGCTCGGGCGAAACAGCTGACCCTTGCGCATCACCATGCGCACCAGCAAGGCCCGGGCCGCCTGCGGCTGCTGGCGGAACTGGCTGATGAAGGCTTGCTCCTGGTCGTCGAGCAGGTCGGCATAGCGCAGCTCGATCCAGTCGAGCACTTGCTGGAAGTTGTGCAGGTAGTAGAACGGGTCGTCGACGGAATGGGCGATCACGGCGCGGTACGGGCTGGCGGCTGGAGTACTGGTTATACATACAGACGCCGCCCTCTGGCAACCCGCGGGCGACCAACGCGCTGCCTAGCGCATCAGAAGTCCACCGTCGCCGACAGCTGCAAGGTTCGCGGATAGCCCGGCGAGATGGCGCCATAAGAGGCTACCCCCGACCAGTACTCACGGTCGAAGACGTTCTGCAGCGTGGCCCGGAAGGTGGTCGGGCGCCCGTCGATGCGGGTGCTGTAGCGGGCACCGGCATCAACGCGGGTCCAGGCGTCCAGCTCCTGGGTATTGGCCTGGTTGATGTACTGGCTGGCGGTGTAGATCGCTCCGCCGGTCAGGGTGAAGCCCTCGGCCCAGGGGGTGTCCCACTCGGCCCAGAGGTTGGCCTGGACATCCGGCACCCCCACCGGCTCATTGCCCCGGTTGGCAGCGGTGGCCGAGTCGGTCAGCTCGCCGTCGAGCAGCGTCACCCCGCCGAGCAAGCGGGTGCCAGGCGCAACTTCACCGAACATGCTCAGCTCGATCCCGCGGTTGCGCTGCTCTGCCTGCACCGCGAAGACATTGCCGCTTGCCAGTTCGCCACTGGGTTTCTCGATCTGGAACAGCGCCAGGGTGGTCATGAAAGTGCCGTGCTCGTACTTGACCCCCAGTTCATGCTGCTTTGACTCGTAGGGCGCAAAGGCCTCACCGGCGTTGGCCGCCGTGGCCGGGGCGATATCGCCCTTGCTCAGGCCTTCGACGTAGTTGTAGTAGAACGAGACGTCGTCCCAGGGTTTGACTACCAGGCCGACCACCGGCGTGGTGGCGCTGTCCTTGTAGCGTGAGCTCACTATTCCGGTGGCGCTGTAGTTGCGCGACTCGATTTCCTGGCGACGCACACCCAGGGTCAGTTGCAGGCGGTCTTCGAGCACCGACAAGGTGTCGGTCAACGCCACACCGGAGAGTTCCGACTCGGAGATGCGCAGCACCTTCGGCGCACTGATGTACTGCTTGGGCACATCGATCGGGTGGTAGATGTTGGAGAGGATTTCGCTGCCGTTGTTGATGCCCCGGGACAATTCGTCCTGATAACGGGTCGCCATCAGCGTGGCCGTATGGGTGACCGGGCCGGTGTCGAACAGCGCGCGCATGCCCACGTCCGCCGTCGAACGGTCGACGTTGAACTTGTAGTAGCCGGGAATGTTGCTGGTGTCGCCCGCCTCGTTGAGGATTCGCGGTACCTGGTCGGACATCCGCTTGACGTCCGCCTTGCCGCCGCCTGCGTGGGCAAACACCGTGACGGAGTCGTTCAGGTCATACTCGCCGCCGAGCAGTGCCGATTGCTCGCGGGTATTGGACCAGCCCCAGTCCTGCGGCAGGTTGCTGCGCCCGTTCGGCGCCGACGGTACGTCGATGCCCGGAGCCACGGTAAAGGGTCGCGAGGAGGCGTCCCATTTTTCTTTCTGGCTGATGAAGTCAAGGTTCAGGCGCAAGCGCTCGCCCTGGTAATCCAGGGCAATGGCGCCGATATCCAGGGCGCGTTGCTGATCGTCAATGGCGGTATCGCCCTGGGCGACACTGCCGTTGAAACGCACGCCCCACGCTTTCTCGCTACCGAAGCGGCGGCTGATGTCCAGGTGCCCGCCCACCTGGGTGTCGGAACTGTAGCTGGCGGTAAAACGGGTCAGGTCTTCGGCCAGCGGGCGCTTGGGCACGATGTTGATCACCCCGCCGACGCCGCTATTGGGGGAAATGCCATACATCAGCGCCCCGGGCCCCTTGAGTACCTCGACCCGTTCGGCGTATTCGGTGAACACCCGGTAGTTGGGCGCCACGCCATACACGCCGTCGAAGGCCAGCTCACCCAGGTTGCCTTCGCCCACAGCAAAGCCGCGAATGAAGAACGAGTCGACGATCCCGCCGGTCTGCCCGGTCGAGCGCACCGACGGGTCGCGTTCCAGGGCATCGGCGACGGTGACCGTCTGCAGGTCGGCCAAGGTCTTGGCGGTGTAGCTGGTGACGCTGAACGGCGTGTCCATCACGTCCTTGTTGCCGAGCATGCCCACGCGCCCGCCACGGGCCACCTGGCCACCGGCATAGGCCTCGGGCAGGCCGCCGGCACGGGTACTGGTGGCCTCGATGGTGGTGGCGTCCAGAGTCAGGCCGTCGGCGCCGGCAGGCAGCCTGGCGAGGGTGAAACTGCCGTCGGCGCGCTCAAGCAATTGCAGGCCGCTGCCGGCCAACAGCCGCGCCGCGCCGTCGTGCGCTGTGTAGCTGCCGCGCAGGCCCTGGCTGTGCTGCCCTTCGGTCAGTGCCGGTTCGAACGACAAGGCCATACCAGAGGCCATGGCAAAGCTCGACAGCACGCGCCCCAGCGGCCCTGGCGCAATGTCGTAGGCCTGGGCGGCGACGGCATCCAATGGCTGCGCGGCGGCAAGCCACGAGGCGCCACTGCCTGCGACCAGGGTAAGACCGAGCATGGCGCTACGCACGGCCAGGGCCAGGGGACGTTGAGCGCGAGGGCGACTTGCAACAGACATGACTGAGGGATCCTTTGGACTGGATAAATGAGGGGTGCACTCCCCTTGCCAGTCGAAACGCAAAAAAGTATCAGCGCCAGCCAGGTTTATTTTCCTGCGCCTGACTTAGGCCGGCGTGAGCAACAGCCAATAGCCGTTCAGGTGCGCCTTGACCGCCAGCGGGTAGGTCGCTGCCAGCATGTTCAAGCTGCGCTGGCTGTCGTTGAGCGGGAACGCGCCCGATACGCGCAGGTCGGCGATCTGCGGGTCGCAGCGGATGAAACCGCGCCGATAACGGCCAAGCTCGGCGGCAAAATCTTCCAGGCGCATGCGGTCGGCAAGCAGCATGCCCTGGGTCCAGGCGCTGATGCTGGCGTCGACCGTCTGTGGTGCACGGCTGCTGTGGGCATCGAAGTCGGTCTTTTCTCCGGCGCGGACAACCTGCACCGCGCCAGGGGGTGCATTGGCCGGTTCGATGCGGACGGCCCCTTCGAGCACCGCCAGGTAAGTCCGCCCGCCCTGCTCGCGCACGCAAAACCGCGTGCCCAGCGCTTGCATGCGGCCTTCGCGGGTGCCAACCCGCAACGGCCGTGGTGGCTGCTGGCGGTCGGTGGCGGTGTGCACGAGGATTTCGCCACGCAGCAACTGGATGAAGCGCTGCTGCGCGTCATAGCGCACATCGATGGCCGAGTCGGTGTTGAGGAACACCCGGGTGCCGTCGGCCAGGGTCAACTCGCGGCACTCGCCCAGCGCAGAACGGTAGTCGGCCATCCACGCTTGCTCGTCGCTGACCTTCCAGCCGGCCCAGGCGGCTGGCACTGCCGCGAGCATCAACGCCAGGCGGGCGATGGCGGCGCGCCGGCGCGGGTCTGCCGGGCGATCGAGCGCCGACATGGCCAGCGCCGGCGGCAAGCCGCCGAGTTTGCCCAGCAACAATTCGGCGCGCTGCCAGGCGCGCTCACGTTCGACGCTGCTGGTGCGCCAGGCCGCCCACGCCGCCTGCTCAGCCTCAGAGGCCTCGCCTTCGCTCAGGCACATCAGCCATTGCGCCGCTTCATCGAGCGCTTGCGGGTCAATCGCGGTTGACGTCATCACTCCACCAGCGTCAGGCACTGCAAGAAGGCCTGTTTCATGTAGCGTTTGACGCTGATCAGCGAAACGCCGAGCTGTTCGGCAATCTCGGCGTACTTCATGCCGTTCAGTTGCGACAGCAAAAAGGTGCGCCGGACCACCGCCGGCAGGGCATCGAGCATGGCATCGATTTCGTGCAGGGTCTCGAGCACCAGCAGGCGCTGCTCAGGGGACGGCGCCTCGGGCACCGGCAGTTGCGCCAGCGCCGTCAGGTAGGCGCGCTCCAGCGATTTGCGCTGGCACCAGTTGGCGAGAATGCCGCCAGCGACGCAATTCAGATACGCCCGCGGGTTGTCGAACACCGCCACCTTCGAAGCGAGGATGCGGGTGAAGGTATCCTGCGCCAGGTCTGCCGCATCCAGCGCATTGCCCAGGCGCTTGCGCAGCCTGGCGTACAGCCAGCCGTGATGGCCACTGTACAGCGCCTCGACAGTACGCAGGTGGGAGTCGGCAGAAGGCAGCGCATCGCTCATGGGGTGGCGGTTTTTTTGTAATTGATAACGATTTTCAATACTAATTTAAACCGTTGCTGCGCCGCAACTCATCACTGAGCACACTCAAGCCGTAGGGCAAGTCCCCTTGCGGCCCGGCTGGCCAGCCCAGGCGCAGGTGCTGGCGAAAATCGCCCTGCAGGCTGAACAGCTCGCCCGGGGCAATCACCAAGCCCTGCTGCAGCAGGCGATGGAACAACGGCCGGGTCTCTACCGGGGCGCATACCCGGGCCCAGATGCAGCCACCGCCGGCGGGCATCTGGAACTCCAGCTGCGAGCCCAGGTACAGCTGCATCTGCCGGTACAGGAGGCCCAGGCGCTCGTGCAGACGCGCCCGCAGTTGCTCCAGGTGCACATCGACACGGCCCTTGCTGTACAGCCTGGCCACGGCTTGCTGGCGCAACGGCGGCAGGCGAAACCCGCGCAACAGGAACTGGCGCAGCAAGGGCCCGTGCCACTGGCGCGACAGCAGGAAGGCGTAAGGCGCTTCGGCGCCAACGCTGCGCTCCAGCGACGAGAACACCAGCAGGCGCTGCGGGTCGACCAGTTCGCGCAGGTCAGCGCCAGAGCCTGGGCTGAGGCACAGTTCGCTGTCCAGGTCGTTTTCCAGCAGCCACACGCCGTGCTGGTTGAGCAACCTGGCCACGGCCTGGCGCGCGGCCTCGGGCATGATGCTGCCATGGGGCAGGCTCAGGCGCGAGGCCAGCATCGCCAGGCGCACCGGCTCGTCGCGCAGCAGCCGGGCAAAGCGCTCGAGATCAAGGCCGCCGTCGGCCTGCAAGGGCACTTCAAGCACCCGTATCCGCGCCGCCTGAAACACCCGCAGCAAGCGCCAGGAACAGGGCGTGGTCACCACCACGGCGCTGTTGTGCAGCTCAAGGGCGGCCAGGGTGGTCTCCAGCAACGAGCGCAGGTCCAGCGCCAGGTAGACATCCTCGGCGCTCCAGTACAACTGCGCCGAGCGGGTATAGCGCGCCGCCAGGGCGGTGCGCAGTTCCAGCTCGCCACAGGGCTGGGGGGCGCCGCCCAGGCGCGGGTACTGGCGCAGCAACTGGCGCTCGATGCCCAGCAAGGTTGCCTCCAGCGACTGCGGCGCCTGCTCCTGGCCGCCGCTGAGCACCAGCATGCGCGCCGAGTTGGCGTGCTGCTGCAAATCCTGGAGCAGATCGCCAGCGCTGGGCCGTGCCGGCTCAAGGGCCGGCCCCCTGGCGTAGTAGCCCGACTTGGGCACCGGCTGCACCCGCCCTTCGTGCTCAAGCAGCGAATAGGCGTACTGGACCGTCGAAATCGACACGTTCAGGCGCTGGGCCAGGTCGCGCAACGACGGCATCCGGCTGTAGCTGCCCGGCGCCATCTGCTCGATCAGCTCAACCAGGTAGCGATACACCGCCCGGTAGGCGAACTCGCTACTGTGCGGGGCTTTCATCAGTACCGGCCTGGCTGCTCTGCCTTGAGCCAGGCCCGGGACGGCGGCTGCACGCGCAGGTGGCGCAGGTCGGCGCCGCGGCCCTGGATTCGCGCCAGCAACGAACGCGGCCGGGCCCAGCTTTCCGGTTCACGCAGATAGAGCATCTGCAGCAGTGGCAGGTCCAGGCCACTGATGTCGACCATCCACTGCACCACCGGCTCCGGCGCCGGTAATCGTTGCAGGGCCTTGTGCAGGTAAGGCAAGGCCACCAGCATGCCGGGGTGACAGCGGCGCAAAAACACCTCAAGGCGCAGGCCCCGGGAAACAAACGGCGCAAACAACTGGCAGACCAGCTGCGCTTCGCTCAAGCCGTAGGCCTGCAAGGCGAAGTCGCTGGCCTGGCTACGGCGTTGCTGTAACTGCTCGGCGTGCTGCCAGCGGCCCAGCAGGCGCACCTGCAACGTGCGCGGCAGGCCCTTGCGTTGCATGCGCTGGCGCGCCTGGCGCAGGTAGGCATCGACGCCTTCGCGGTAGTCGCTGTCTTCGATGAACTGCCCGTGCAGCCCGCTCAGGTGCGCCAGCAACAGCGGGTTGGCGGTGCCCGCCTGCGCGCAGGCAAAGTACTGCTCGTCGAAGCGACAGCCCAGAAAGCGGTTCAGGCGCTCGTCATACGGCAGGTCGGGGTCATGCACCAGGTCATCGATGATGATGAAGCGCATCGCCGGCGCACAGTAATCGCCGTTGGGCCCGGTAGCCATGGGCCGGGCCTGGCCGTACAGCTGCTGCAGGTAACGCTGGCGCAACTCGCTCATGCCCTCGCACAGCGACGTGGCACAACTGTGAATCGGCCGGATGCACAGCAGGTCTTCCTCGCGCAGGGCGCGGCGGCTCCAGGCCAGCAGACGCCGGCGCTCGGGCAGCGGCTGGGCGGTGATGATGGCATCGACACCGCCGCGCCAGCCGATGGCCTGACGGCACAGCTCGGCAAGGCGCAGGGTGCCATGGCTACCGAAACCGGCCCGTGGCCCGCCAGCGAGCAAATGCCCGAACAACAGCAATTCGTGACGCTCGGCCAGTTGCTGGCTCTGGGAAATAGCGTGGCGGCGGTCGAATGGCAGCAACTGCTGGTCATCGAGCATCAGCAGCTCGACCCGCGGATCATCGTGCAGAAACAGCGCCGAGAAGCCCTGCTCGATATTGTTCAAGGCCGTAGTACTCATGCCGGCCTGGCGCACCACGGCGATACGCAGCTCGAAGGTGCCCGGCGAGCGCGCGGCAATGCTCAGTTGCGCCGCGCGCAGGCAGGCCAGGGCATGGCTGGCATTCTGGCTGCCATCATGGGCGAACATCAGCCTGAAGCCGTTGATGCGCTCGGCACCGCCCGCCGCGACAATCAAGCGTTGAATCAATAACTGCAAAGAGGCCCGCTGGGCCTGGGACAAATGCTCCAGCAAGCGCGCCAATACTTGCTGGTAGATATACTGCATGGCTTGATCGTGAATGCTGCTCATAACGCCTACCCGATTTCAATAAACGGCCACCTGAAAGAAAAAGATTCCATCGAAGAACTTTCAATCAGCAAAGAAGGATAAATAAGCTTATCCTCAGAAACTTCCTACAACTTCCTACGGAAATAACTTCAGAAGCTCTTGCTCACCATCGTTCTCCCCTCCCCCAGTCCGGCAGCACAGCGCCTTTAACCCCTGGCTTACGACCCATCATGCCTCGCTCCGTGAGACGACTATTGAAGAACTATTATCGGGCGTTGCCCCGCGAATAAAAGATACAGATCACGGTAAAAAAACCATTCAGATTCATCTTCGACAATACCGATAATCAGACAGGCTGCCTGTGCTTTTTCCTATTGCACAAACATAGCGCAAGCAGGCAAGCGCCAGCAGGCAAAGTTACCTCGGAAATATCCTAAACAACCCTGGGAAATACCCACAAAAAAGCCCGAGTCAATGCTCGGGCTTTTGCCGTGATGGACAGTCGTGCTGCGTTTACTCCGCCTGCGACAAGTCCAGCACCAGCCGGCCACCGCACGGGCATTCGTCCATGTAGCGGTGCGCCTCGACCACCTTCTCGAACGGGTAGGTCTTGATGATCAGCGGCGTCAGCAGCTTGTCGGCGGTGAACTGGTTGATATCGCGCAGGGCACGCTGCAGCGCCACCTGGTCCTGGCTGATGCCCAGCTCCGGCTTGCCGGTGAAGTTGCCGACGCAATGCACGAAGAACTGGATGTTCTTCTGGAACGCCGCACAGGCCGGGAACGGCGTCTGGTTGCCGCCTTGCAGGCCATACAGCACCAGGCTGCCACGCGGTGCCAGGGCATCACCGAGCAAGGCCATCTGCGGCCCGCCAAGGCCGTCGAGGACCATATCGACACCGCGGTTGTCGGTGTACTTGTTGATCTGCATGAGCAGGTCCTGCTCTTCGGTGACGATCACCTTGTCGGCGCCGAGCTTGATCAGGTAGTCGCGCTGCTCGGCCTCTTTGGTCGCGGCAAACACCTTAAGGCCCAGGGCCTTGCCCAGTTGCACGAAGGCCGGGCCTGCGCAGTGGCTGGCGTCGGTGATCAGCGCGGTTTGCCCGGCCTTGGCCCGCGCCAGGTCGACGAAGGCAAAGTAGGCGATCAGCAGCGGCGTGTAGTGCACGCTGGCCTCGACCGGCGAGAGAATCTCGGGGTAACGGGTCAGGGCATTGCGCGGCATGACGATGACTTCGCCGTACACCGGATGCTCGTTGGCACTGCTGGCCGGAAAGCTGGCAACCTTGTCGCCGACCGCCAGGTCATCGACACCTTCGCCCACGGCTGTAACCACACCCGCCATCTCGTGTCCGATACCGGCAGGCAGACGCGCCTGGGACGGCGCCAGGTTCTGCCGCCAGAGCACGTCGTACCAGCTGATGCCGATCGCTTCAACGCGAATCTGCACCTCGCCAGCCGCCGGTTGCGCCGGGGCCTGCTCTTCGATCTTGAGCACCTCGGCCGGGCCGAACTTGTGGAAACGGATCATGCGGGACATCGCAAACCTCGCCAATTGAACCTCTAATGCCCTGAACTCTATCCGGGCTTTGACGGTTAGACCATCAGTGGCCATTAATAGTCAACATGCTTGTCATTGATTGATGGTAATGCAGCGTCCATCAAATTATGCGGTGCAGGGTAGCAGCCTTTACCCGTAAGATTCACCCCTGCCCCATCCGCCTTGTGAAGCCGAGCCGATGAACCGTAACGACTTGCGCCGCGTCGACCTGAACCTGCTGATCGTCTTCGAGACCCTGATGCACGAGCGTAGCGTGACCCGCGCGGCGGAAAAACTCTTCCTCGGCCAGCCGGCCATCAGCGCCGCCCTGTCGCGCCTGCGCAACCTGTTCGACGACCCGTTGTTCGTGCGCACCGGGCGCAGCATGGAACCCTCGGCGCGGGCGGTGGAGATCTTCGCCCTGCTGTCGCCGGCGCTGGACTCGATCTCCACCGCAGTCAGCCGCGCAGCGGATTTTGACCCGGCGACCAGCACCGCGGTGTTTCGCATCGGCCTGTCGGACGATGCCGAATTCGCCCTGCTGCCGCAACTGCTCAAGCGCGTGCGCGCCGAAGCCCCGGGCATCGTCCTGGTGGTGCGCCGGGTCAACTACCTGCTGATGCCGGCATTGCTGGCCTCGGGAGAAATCTCGGTCGGCGTGAGCTGGACCAACGACCTGCCGGCCAACGCCAAGCGCAAGGTGCTGCGACGCAGCAAGCCCAAGGTCCTGCGTGCCGACAGCATGCCCGGGAGCCTGAGCCTCGACGACTTCTGCGCCCGCCCCCATGCCCTGGTGTCGTTTGCTGGCGACCTGGGCGGGTTCATGGACGAAACCCTGGAAAAGGTCGGGCGCAAGCGCCACGTGGTCCTTGCCGTACCGCAGTTCAACGGCCTGGGCAGCCTGCTGACCGGCACCGACATCATCGCCACCGTCCCCGACTACACCGCCGAAGTGCTGACCGCCGCCGGCGGCCTGCGCGCCGAAGACCCGCCGCTCGAGGTGCAGACCTTCGAACTGCACATGGCCTGGCGCGGGTCGCAGGACAATGATCCGGGGGAGCGGTGGTTGCGGTCGCGGATTCAAATGTTCTTCGGCGATCCGGACAGCCTCTGAAAGCACTTCAGAACCTGCGCCAACTGTTCAACGCACTCGCAACCCGAGTGAGTACAAGGCCAAGCCTTGCCTGAACGACGCCCTCATCAATCACACTGATGATTACTATCGAGTACCCCAGCTGTCTGCTTGCCACAACCACCCCCTATAATCGCCTGCAGATTTCCCCCGCTCCCCTCGCCTGCCCCAGGCGATATCCCCCCTTGGAACCCCGCACCATGCCAAGCGCAAGCCAAGGCCGTCACGGCCTTCCCGAACATAATCAACAGAGCGTCAAGCAGCAGTGGCTGGCGATTCTCTCGGTCGCCGTGGGTGCCTTCGCCCTGGTAACCAGTGAGTTTCTGCCGGTGGGCGTGCTCAACGATGTCGCCAGCGACCTGGGCATCAGTGCCGGCCAGGCCGGGCTGATGGTTACCCTGCCCGGTATAATGGCCGCCCTCGCCGCGCCCTTGCTGTCGGTGGGCATTGGCGCGCTGGACCGGCGTTATCTGCTGATCGGCCTGACGCTGATCATGATCATCGCCAACGCTGTGGTGGCCTACGCCAGCGACTTCAGTCTGCTGCTGTTCGGCCGCGTTCTGCTAGGCGTGAGTATCGGCGGTTTCTGGGCGACGGCCATTGCCCTCAGCGGCCGCCTGGCGCCCAAGGGCGTGGGCGTGGCCCAGGCCACTTCGATCATCATGGTCGGTGTGACCCTGGCCACCGTGCTGGGCGTGCCCGTCGGCACCTGGCTCAGTGGCTTGATGGGCTGGCGCATGACCTTCCTGGTCACTGCGCTGGTCGGCGTGCCGGTGCTGCTGGCGCAGGTCTTCCTGCTGCCGCGGCTCAATCCCGACAAGGCCATTCGCATCAGTGACCTGCCGGCCCTGTTTATCAATCCACAGGCCCGGGTTGGCTTGATTGCGGTATTGCTGATTGGCCTGGCGCATTTTGCCGCCTACACCTACGTCGCACCGTTCTTCAAACAGAGTGCCGGCTTCGATGGACCGACCATTGGCTCACTGTTGCTGCTGTATGGTGTGGCCGGGGTGGCGGGCAATATCTTTGCCGGTTTCGCCGCCAACCGCAGCGTGCGTCACACCCTGATGCTGGTCGCCCTGATGATCGCCATCAGCACCGCGCTGTTCCCCTACTTCGCCACCGGCATGACCGGCGCAGCGCTGCTGATCGCGCTCTGGGGCTTCGCCTTCGGCGCCTTCCCGGCCTGTGCCAGCATCTGGATGTTTGTGGTCGCACCCAAGGATGTCGAACGCGGCATGCCCCTGTTTGTCGCCATGTTCCAGGTGATCATCGCGCTGGGCTCGTTCTTCGGCGGGCAGATCGTCGACCAGCTGGGCAGCTCGGTGCTGCTGAGCCTGGCCACGGCCCTGGTGGGCTGCGGTTTCGTCACGGTGCTGGTGCTGGGGCGTAACGTCAGCAATCGCCTGGCAGCCCAACCCGCCTAGCCGCTGGACAGACCCGTGGCCAATAGCTAGACCTTCTGTACTGAATCTATTCTCACTGTCGCGTTCAAACGCGACAGTGAGTGGATAGGAAGGCGTGGCAATGACAACAATCGCTGCTAAATCCCGCTTCAAAGCAAAGCTTCTGCGCCCGGCAAAGCCTGGCGACGATGCCTCGTGGGCGTTCGTCGTCCTGCCAAGAGAGGCAAGCGAACAGCTTCCCAGGCGCGGCCGGACCAGCGTTGACGGCACCATCAACGGGCAGCCTTTCCAGGCAACGCTTGAGCCCGATGGCCAACTGAGCCATTGGCTGCAGGTAGACAGCGCCTTGCTCGAAGCCGCAGGCGCGGCCGTGGGGGATGTCGTTACACTGGAGCTGACCCCGGTGAAGAAGGAGCCCGAGCCCGACATCCCGGCCGACTTTCAGCAGGCCCTGGCCAGCGCTGGCGAGGCGCGTGAAGTCTGGAACAGTACGACCACCCTCGCACGCGTCGACTGGATCCACTGGATCACGTCAGCCAAGCAACTCAAGACCCGGGCAAAACGCATAAGCGATGCCTGCGATATGCTTGCATCCGGCAAGAAGCAGGTGTGCTGTTTCGATTCGTCCGGCTACTACAGCAAGGCGTTGCGTGCGCCCGAGGCAGACAGCGCATAGTGCGTGGTCAATCATTTTGCAGAACGTGTTTTCGCAATCCAGTCGAGATGCGCAGCTACAGGCGTATAAACCCCCGGCGACTCGCGTCCACACACATTGCCGTAGCTGACAATTCCAATCTGGACTGACTGCCCATCTTCAGCCCGCTTGAAAAGTGGCCCACCACTGTCCCACGAGCACGCATCTTTACCCTGTTCTCCCGCACAAATAGCATTTGCCGGTAATGTAGCGTTGTAATGCTTGCTGCAATCACTAAAGCCTACAACCGGCACCTCAACTTCCAACAGCAGATTTGATTTAACGCCAGCCTCGGTCAAGCCCCAGCCGGTGGTCGTTAGGCGCGTCCCCGGCTTGATCAGGGCCGTCGCCTCTGCCTGACTGGGCAAGCGCATAAATCCTCGCACCGGTATGGGTGTGTCCAAGCGAACTAATGCCACATCAAATTCTTTCCCCCTGGGATCATACTTCTCATTCACCACCACTCTCTTTATCTTGACCTTCGCAACAGCTTTTGTAAGGTCGTCAGCGTTGTACCCCACATAAAACTTCGAATCCGGCTTTCTACTTTTTGTGGTCGGATCGAAAAAGCAGTGTGCAGCTGTTAATACCCAAACCGAATCAATCGACACCCCACCACAGACGACTGCAGACCTGGTATCGGCTGCACCAAACTGCAGCAGCGCAACCTGCCAGGGCGAAAACTCAATTTTGACCGGCTTACCGTTATAGATCGTCGGCTCAGCGTATTTTTCTATCCAGGCTTTTAATTCGTCGCTGATCTGTTTCAACGCTCCTGCCGATGTGTTGCCATAGCCAACCGTCGCCAGTGCGACAACGGCAATCACGGCCCACGCTCGAACGCAGTTCATTAGCGCAGACCTACACGCCAGGTATCAACGGAAATGGAACACTGGTTCCCGCTTTGCGATGTGCTTCGTTAGCAGCAATCTTGGCCTTCAGCAACGCAATTCGAGCCGACGTAACGTCCACCGCCACAGGGGTTTCGGGAAGCAACGCATCAGCCAGGGCTTCCTCTGCCTTCTGCACTTCGAGGTCGGCAAGCAAAGCATCTTCGCGCGCCGCTCGCCGGGATGCTTTATCCGCATCTTTAGCGTCTGCAGATTTAGGTAAATAGCCTTTAAGCACCGTACTTACCTCTTCCTTTGAAGAGGATAGGGCATTGCCCAGATACAACGCGAACTTGCTTCCCTCACTGGTCTCACTTAACGTTAGCTGCGTTACAAAGTAGGTGAAGACCTTGTCTTCAAGATCAACGTCTTCGCCCATGCTTTCACACGTAGCGGGTTTTTTATCGGCTGTGCGCGCGGGTCTATAATCACACACCGTTCCAGCCCACTTTTTGCGGTGTTTATTTGAGTTGGCAGCCTCAATGGCGTTGTCCAGGCGTTCACGATCAGCCGTCAATGAGTAATTGCATCGATCATCATGCAACTGATGGTCTTTACCCAGCTTGAGGTTCTGGGCGCTCATGGCCGCACAGTACGTATCGACCGCCGCGACAACACGTTTGTCCAGGTAGACACTTTCCGGCTGAGAAGGTGTTGGGTCCTTGGGGTTTAGAATATCGAGCGCCAACAAATAGCGAGCCACCCTGGCTTCCTGTTTTTCCTTAGCCTTAGTGGCATCTGCGGACGCTGGTGGGAATGCAATGGGAAGCGTCGACGCTGAGCTCAGGCGCCAATCGCCTGCCTTTATTTTCTCGCCCCGACGAATGTCCTTGAACGTCATCTCAGCGGAACCAAACGGCGCAGCGCCCCCAGGAACGGTCAAGGTAACGGCGACGATGAAGTCGCGTTTCCTGGTACCAAATAATCGCCAATGGTCAAACTCGGTTACCTCCAGATAGTTTGGCGTCAGCTGAAAGTACTGCAGTCCTCTCAGGCGATTAAGTTTTGCTTCGTAGTAAAAATGTAATTTCGTTAAGCCGTGGAACGCCTCGACTTTGGCTGCAAACTCATGCCGGGTTATCGACTTCGGCTCAAATTCACCACGAACAACCACTAGGCAGTTTGTTCGGCTGAGTATGTCAGCCTCTTGGCTGACTTTATAAAAATAGTCCGCGGATTTCGCTGTCGATGCCGTAGTCTTTGTTTGACCAGCAGCCTTCAATGCCTCGGCAGCCATATCAACTGCCCCCTCTATCAGCTTCGGGGCCATAGCTGCAGCAATCAGGGCGATCACTCCGGACCGATCACTGTCTTTCACGATGGGAGGGGGAGGGTCACTGGGGCACGTTGACTGCCAGACTACACGGGTCTGCAGCGATCCCTCGGCAGCGTAAGCTGGGCTGATCGCCAGAACACAACATGCCATGCTTATGGCGATTCCCCCGCCTTTAACGAAAAACGATAGGGGAATCTGATGAAGCATGAGTGCTCTGGCCATGACTCGCTCCTAGCAGGCTTTAACAACTAATAGCAGTTGGCCATGAACCCTGCAAATTAGTGGCTGCCCACGTGGTTCGCGAGAAACTGATTTTAAGCAGTAAACGGATCGATAACCCGCTCAGACTAAAACAGGCACCCCCTCCTCCTTGCCAACCGCATGCCCACCCGCGACAAAATCCTCCTTGCGCAACACCACCAGCGCCAGCAGCGACGCCACCCCGGTGCCCACATAGAAATACCAGGGCGCAGTGATGTCGCCGGTCAGCTTGATCAGCCAGGTAGAAATCAGCGGCGCACTGCCGCCGAACACCGCCACCGGAATGTTGTAGGCCACGGCGATGCCGGTGGAGCGGATGCGGGTGGGCAGCAACTCGCTCATCAAGGCGTAGGTCGAGGACGCGTACAAACCGAACAAAATCGCCACGGCCATCAGCGGCCAGAACAGGGTCGCAGGCGTGGCGCCCGGCGCGGTCTTGAAGAACCAGTACATGGCCAGGGTTGCCAGGGTGCCGATCACCAGCAAGAACGGCTTGCGCCCGTAACGGTCGGTGAAGGCGCCGCCCAGCGGCATCACCAGCGCCGCCGAGAGGCTGGCGACGAAGACGTAGAGCAAGGTGGTGCCGCTGTCGAACTTGAGGGTGTTGGACATGTAGGTCGAGGCGAAGGTCAGCACCAGGTAGAAGATCGAGCTGTGCAGGGTGATGATGAAGAACACCAGGGCAATCGCCCGCTTCCACTGCCAGACCTCGCGCAGCGGCGCCTTGGAGGTCTGCCCGGCCTCGACCAGGGCGAGGAACTCCGGGCTGTCTTCAAGCTTGAGGCGGATGTACATCGAGATGAAGCCCAGTGGGCCGGCCACCAGGAACGGAATACGCCAGCCCCACTCCTGCATCAGCTCGGCGCCCAGGGCCCAGGTCATGCCATTGGCCACGGCGCCGCCCAGCAGCAGGCCGAGCACCGCGGTGACCATCAGCCAACAGGTGGCAAAGCCGCGGCGGCCGGGGCCGGCGTATTCGGAAATGAAGCTGGTGATGGTGCCGATCTCGCCACCGGCCGAGAAGCCCTGCACGCAGCGGATCAACACGAGGATTATCGGCGCGGCGATGCCGATGCTGGCGTAGGTTGGCAACAGGCCGAGCAGGAAGGTCGAGCCGGCCATCATCACCAGCACGGTGATCAGGGTTTTGCGCCGGCCGATCTTGTCGGCCAGGGGGCCGAAGAACAGCCCGCCCAGGGGCCGGATGAAGAAGCTCAGGGCAAAGGCGGCAAAACTTGCCAGCAGGCTGCTGGTGGGGTCGTCAGAAACAAAAAACGCCTTGCCGATGTACACGGCGAGAAAGCCGTAGACGCCATAGTCGTACCACTCGATCAAGTGGCCGGAGGTGGCGCCGATAAAGGCCCGGCGCCGCTGGCGCTGGGGGTTGGAAGCTGGCACACCCATAGTGGGGACTCCTGTCGTAGTGCTATCCATGAAATACCGCGCTTCAGAGGTTGATCAGAGGCTGCGAAGGCTCCTGTAGCCACTGGCGCAAGCGGGTCTTGAGAATCTTGCCATAGCTGTTCTTCGGCAGCTCGGGGCAAAAGACGAACTTTTTCGGTTTTTTGAACGAGGCCATGCGCGCCAGAAACCACTGGTTGAGGGCCTGCGCATCGAGGCTATCGGGTGAACGCAAGGCCACGAAGGCTACCACCGATTCGCCCCATTCGGCATCGGCCTCGCCGACCACGCACACCTCGAACACTTCGGGGTGCTGCATCAGCACTTCCTCGACTTCGCGTGGGTAGATGTTGCTGCCGCCGGAGATGATCACATCCTTGCAGCGATCGGTGAGGGTCAGGTAGCCCTGCTGGTTGAAAAAGCCAATGTCGCCCGTCAGCAGCCAGCCGTTTACCAGGGCCTCTTGGGTGGCTTGCGGGTTGTCCCAGTAGCCCAGCATCACTACTGGCCCGCGCACCACGATCTGCCCCGGCTCGCCCGCGGCCACCGGCTGGCCTTGGGCATCCACCACGCGCACCTCGACGCAGGCGTGGGCACGCCCCACCGAGGCGGCGATCTGCGCCCAGTCGGCGTGCCCGCGATCGGCGATGGCCTGGCGCGACAGCGCGCTGATGGTCATCGGGCATTCGCCCTGGCCGTAGATCTGCACCAGGCGCGGGCCGAAGGTGTCCAGGGCCTGGGCAAGATCGGCCAGGTACATTGGCCCGCCACCGTAGACGATGGTCTTGATGCCTTCGCCGGCATACCCCTGCAGGCGCGCCCGGTCGACCATGCGCTTGACCATGGTCGGCGCGGCAAACAGGCTGACCTGGCCCAGTTGCTGCGCAAGCTCAAACAGCTCCGCCGCCTGGAAGCCGCGCGAGGCCGGCACCACATGGCGGGCGCCACAGCGCACATGAATGAAGTTGTACAGGCCGGCGCCATGGGACATCGGCGCGGCGTACACCACCGCGTCACCAGCGGCCACCGCATCGACGTCCAGTGGATAGCACAGGGACATGGCGATCAAATTGCCATGGGACAGCATCACGCCCTTGGAGCGCCCGGTGGTGCCGGAGGTGTAGAACAGCCAGGCCAGGTCGCTGTCCTGGCGCGGGTACGGCTCGGGCAGTTGCTCATCCGCCAAGGGGCCTTGCGGGCTCGGCGTGTGCGCCGCCAGTTCTTGGCAGCCGCTCGGCAAAGCGCTGCTGGCGAACACCTGGCCGTCATCTGTGTAGACCAGCCGGGCGCCGGCATTGGCGGCAATCCAGGCGGCTTCCAGGGCGTGCAGCTTGCTGTTGATCGGCACCGCCACCGCGCCGCTCCACCAGATGGCGTACAGCAGTTCGAGATAGCGGCAGCTGTTCTTCATCAACAGCGCCACCCGCTCGCCCGGTGCAATGCCGTATTGCTCGCGCAGTTGCACGGCGCGGGCCCGGGCCTGGGCGGCGAACGCCTGGTAGTCGGCAACCTGGCGCTGCCCCTCGAACAACGCCGGGCGCTGCGGCCAGCGCTGGGCCGCATCGCGCAGCCAATGGGCGATGTTCATCCTCAGGCCTTGACCGCTTGCAGGACACTGGCGTAGTTGGCCACAGCCATGCCGCCCATGTTGAACAGCAAGCCGAACTCGGCGCCGGGTACGCCCAGGCCGATGGGTTCGCCGGTCAGCTGGGCAAAGCCCAGGGCATGCATCGAAACCCCGGTGGCGCCCACTGGATGGCCCTTGGCCTTGAGCCCACCCGACAGATTGACCGGCAGGCGCCCGCCCTGGCGCACGATACCGTCGTCGAGGGCGCGATGGCCTTCACCGCGGGGGACCAGGCCCATGGCTTCGTAAATCAGCAACTCGGCGATGGTGAAGCAGTCGTGGACCTCGGCAAAGTTCAGGTCGCCTAGGGTCACCCCGGCTTCGCGCAAGGCACCCTGAATCGCCCGCTGCGGCCCCTCGAAGGCCAGCACATCGCGGCGCGACAGCGGCAGGAAGTCGTTGACCTGGACCATGGCACGAATCGCCACCTGGCGGCGCATCGAACGTGCACGCTGCGGCGAGGCGAGGATGATCGCCGCCGCGCCGTCACTGATCAGCGAGCAGTCGGTCAGGCGCAGGGGCGGTGCGATCAGCGGGTTGCCCGAGGAAACATTGTTGCAGTGTTCGAAATCCATCAGCCGGTGCATCTGCGCCAACGGGTTGGCCATGGCATTGGCGTGGTTCTTTACCGCAATCGCGGCCATCGAGGCCAACGGGCTGTGGTAGCGCTCGGCATACTGCTGGGCCACCTGGCCAAACAGCTGGGCGAAGCTCAGGCCGGCCTCCTGCATGGCGTTCTGGTAGCCGGCACCGGCCAGGGCGCGGGTGACTTCGACGGTGCTGTTGCCGGTCATTTTCTCGGCGCCGACCACCAGCACCAGGTCGGCGGCGCCGCTGCGAATCGCGTTGATGCCGGCCTGGATCGCCGCCGAGCCCGAGGCGCAGGCGTTCTCGCAGCGGGTGGCGGGCTTGAAGCGCAGTTGCGGGTCGGCCTGAAGCATCAGCGAGGCAGGAAAGCCATCGGCCACCAGGCCTGAGTTGAAGTGCCCGAGAAACAGCGCGTCGATCTCACCGGCGTCGATCTCGGCGTCTGCCAGGGCTTCGCGGGTGACCTTGACGATCAGGTCTTCGAGGTTGAGGCCATCCAGGCGACCAAAAGGGCTGTGGGCAGCCGCGACGATGGATACGGAATCGTGTGTCATGGTGATTTTCTTCTGTCCTTGAAGCGCGTATTCCATACAATGATTCAGCGCCCGAATCCCACGCTAGTTGGGGCAACTACTTACGCCAGTAAGTAGTGTCCGCCAACCCGGTGCACACCGACAAACCCGAGGCAGGACGCCCGATGATCGAAGACGCCCCGCACTTCCAGGACCTTGAGCGCCTGGCCTTCCAGGTTTCCCCCGCGCCGCAGATGATCACCGGCCATCGGCGCATGCTCGACTGCAACCAGGCCTTTGAGCGCCTGTTCGGCTACGAGCGCGAGCATTTGCAAGGCAACCTGACCCTGTTGCTGTACCCCTCCCACGCCGACTACCAGAGCATCGGCGAACGCAGCGAGCACTGGCTGCGCAACGGCCCCGGCGCCTTCTACTCCGACGAGCGCTTCATGCAGCATCGTAATGGCGAGGTGTTCTGGGCCCGGGCCCACGGCTTTTCGCTGACGGTCGAGGACCCGTTCAAACTGATGGTCTGGCATTTCGAGCGCCTGGACCGCCAGCCGGCGCCGACCATCCAGCTGACCCCGCGCGAACGCGAGATCTCGCTGCATATCGTCAACGGCCTGACCTGCAAGGAAGTGGCGCGCAAGCTGGGGATCTCCCACCGCACCGTGGAAGTCCACCGCGCCCGGCTGATGAAGAAGCTTCAGGCCAAGAACAGCGCAGAGCTGGTGTCGAAGATCATCTTCATCAGTTGAGCGGCGTCAGGCGTTTCCCTTGGCCTGCTGTTCCAGGTGCACCTGCAAGGCCGGATCGATCTGCAGCGCGCCGGCCAGTTCGTCAAGGTAGGCCCGCTCTGCGTCCTGCTGGTCATCCACCAGCATTACGCTGGCCAGGTACATTTCCGCGGCCATGCCTGGGTCCTGGGCCGACTGCGCCACCTCGCCAGCATCCAGTGGCTTGCTGACTTCCTCATCCAGCCATTGCTGCAGTTGCGGGTCGTTGGTGTGACGTTTGATTTCAGCGTAAATCAACGCTTGTTCTTGCTCATCGATACGACCGTCAGCCTTGGCTGCCGCAATCAGCGCGCGCAAGATTGCATGACTGTGGCCCTCGGCCTCGGCGCCGGACAATTGATCGACCGTACGCAGCGCCTGTTGCGGGGCCGCCGCCTGGCTGCGCTGCCAGCTTTGATAGGCCTGGAACGCCATCATGCCCAACGACGCCAGGGCCGCGTAATTGGTGCCTCCGGCGGAGCGCCCCTGGCTAGCGCCACCCGCGCTGCCCCCCAACAGGCCGCCCAGTAAACCTCCCAGGCCAGCATTGCCCGCCGATGCACTGCCGCCGCCCAGCAGACCGCCCAGCAAGCCGCCCAGACCGCCCAGGCCGTCTTGCGCGGACCTGCCGCTGCTCCCTTGTTGCGCTTGCGAGCCCTGCCCGGCGCGAAGTAGCTGTTCGAGTAGATCACTGGTGTTCATAGCACCGCCCTCGGTCGGTAGTTGCTGTTTAGACAAGCAACGATAGCCCCCGCAAGGCGATCTGCCATGACCGTCTGGCCGACGGCTAACCCGGGGCTTACCGAGCACGCAGGTTTATGTGAGCATAGCCACCCCGCCCTGCCCCGCGCCCCACGAGAGGCTGTATGACGACTTTCCACAGAACCGCCCTGACGCTGACCCTGGCCGTTGTCGGCCTGTTGGCGCTACCGAATCTGCATGCCGCGAGCAAAGCCGGCAGCCAGACGAAAGCTGAAGTAAAGGTCGCGGTGCTCGGCGGCAAGTTCAGCTTCACCCTGCCGGCAGGCTTCATCGCCAGCCCCTTGAGCGCCGACGAACAGAGCAGCGAAGGCGCCGGCGCCGTGGGCACCCTGTATGCCAATGCGCAGGAAAAGCGCGTGGTCATGGTGGTCGAAAAACCGCTCCCCGAAGCGTCGCGCCCAGGTGACAACGACGACGCCTTCCTCGACGGCGCCGTCAGCGGTTTCGTCGAACGCCAGAGTGCCGGGCTGCCAGACTTTCGACAAACCGGCGAAGCGCGCCTGAACCGCAACGGCCTTGGCGTGCGACAAATCGACAGCACGGCGACCCTGGGCGGCGGCAAAACCTTGAACAGCACCTTTATCGCAGGCTCCGGCGAGCGCATGGCGGTCATCCAGGTCATTTCCCGCAGCGACCAAGCCAGCAGTCATGCGGCGCTGGTCAAGCGAATCGCGGGGCAATCCTCGGTGCCGGTTTCGGAATCTCGCAAAAATCAGGGTAAATAGCATGCAAGCGCCCCCCCCCGCTTGCGAGGGGTAATCCATCAGAACAAATTATCTATTCCTGCGGACCGTTCCATCTCAGGTCGCAAAACCTCAAGCACCAGCCTTTCAGTTATTTGCTTGACAACGTTAAGGCCCTGCATGAATTCGCCTTCCGATATATCTTTTTCACACAGCAGGATCTTCTCATAGAGAAAATTAAAGCTACCTTCTTTATTCCCGGCCTTCTGGTTAGCCATCAGGATAAACATGCTCACCAGCGCATCCTTGACCACCTCGTCATTCATCAAGCCCGACAGTTCCTGCATTCGATCCTTGTTACCCTCAAGCAAAAAGACAAAGGGCGCAAGGAAAACCTGGTTCAGCCCAGACGCTTGCAACAGCTTGCGGGTCGCCAGGGTGTAAAGATAAAAATCAAGATGGGCAGTGAAGACAAACCAATACGCAGATTCGTTCATCTGGTATTTTCTGGAATAGCCATTCACCACTGACAAAAAGGCGTCCATGAAATCCGACGCAGGTTCGCCCTTGACGGCGAACACATTGATAAATGAGCATACCCTTGAAGCCTTGACTGCTGCTTGCGCTTCGGCCTTTGCTTTACTTCTTGCAAGATCTTCCGTGCGCTGCAGTTCCAGCTCCCGGGCTTCGGCCCGCGCCAAATCTTCTTTGTAATAGTTCAACTCATCATAGAAAAATGACGAATAGTATTTGAACGCCATGTAAAAGAAATCGGTGGTTTTTGCGAGCACATCGCCCTCCAGCCCCGAACACCCTACCAGGGCCGATGACAGCGCCTTCAAGTTATCATCATGCACAATGAACTCGCGAATATGCTCCTTGTCCTTGAAGTTATGCTCACCTATAAGCGCTACAATCTTCTCTTTATTTTGATTTGCCTTAACAAAAAGGAAAAAACCTACCACCTCATCTTTCAGCGAAATATTGCTGAGAATTCCTCTTCCGCCAACATGATTACGCACATCAATGAGGGATGCATCATTCCTTTTCAACGAGGCATACACCACCCTGAAAACATCAAAAACCAATCCCAGAGGGATTTTCCTGAAGGTCAACGCGAGCGATGCGTTTATGACCACATCCGAACCCACGAATTCGATAGTTGAAATACTGCAAAGCGGAATATGCCCGCGCTCGCCCAGCAGGTTATACACCAGATAATTTTTTGTAAAAAGAACCCCCTCGCCCCACAACCCTAAAAAACTATCATCGAGAAAAACCAGACAGTCATCCTCCGCCATGATCTTCAGATCAACGCGGGTCAAGAAATTATTCAGCTTGAGCTTTTCGATTTTCCCGTCAACAAAAACTCTTTTCAATGAGCAGAACTCATTAAAATCGCCGACTCTTAACATAGACCTTTCGCCTTAACAAAAAACCGGCTGTCCCAGCAGCGCGTGAGAGGGGGTTCCCAGCGCTCCAACATAGCAGCAATCTGCCAGCACCATCAACGAAACAGCCCATCTTCAGAACCGAAGATGTCCAACGAACCCAGCTTCACCGAAAGAGCGTGCTCGAGCGCACGCCCCCCCCTACTGCGCAATAACCCGATACCGCGCCAAATTCAGCGCCACCAGCAGCGCCACCACCGCCATCAGCGCCCCGGTGAGGAACCCGCCGCTGTAACCGACCTGCGCGGTCAGTCCCAGCAACAGCGAGGACGACAGCATTTCGCCAAGGTCGCGGGTGCTTTGCACGGCGGTCATGTCGGTGCCGGCCTGGTCGCTTTGCCCGGCAAACGCCATCGAGGCGGTCATGATTGCCACTGAGGTCGCGCCGGTGGCAAACGAGCCCAGCCCCACCGCCAGCCAGATCAACTCGACCCGGGGCGCCACTAGCCCGCTTGCCTGCAGCAGCCAGACCAGCGCCGCCACCCCGGCCATGGCCACCGCCAGCATGAACGCCGGCCACAAGCCCAGCACACGGATCAGCCAGGCACCGCCGCCGCAACCGAGCACGATGGTCACCACGCCGCCGCTCATGCCCAGTTGGCCGATGGCCTGCAACGACCAGCCAGCATCGTTGAGGAACAGTTTCGACAGGCCGAAGCCAGACACCGCGGTCATCGCCGAGAGCAATGCCAGCACCACCAGCGACAGCGCCCCGGGCCGTTTGATAAAGCGCAACAGGCTGGCGTGGGCGACGTCGGGTTGTTTCTCTTTCGCCGGTGCCACGTGCAGCCAGGCTACGCAGCACAGGCTCGCCAAGGGCACCAGGGCCAACAGGCCGAAGGCCGTGGTTTGCCCGAAGTGGCCACTGAGCAGCAGCGCCCCGGCGCCGCCGACGAAGAAGCCGAACATGGTGCCGCCGACCTGGATGGCGTTGATCCGCGCGAGCATGTTGTCGCTGAAATACTCGGCGGCCATGCCGTCGGTGGCGATGTCCTGGGTGGCGCTGGCGAACGAAGCGAGGATCAGCAGGCCCACGGCCCAGCCGGCGGTATCGACACTCAGGCCGATGCTCGCCAGGGTCACCAGGCACAGCAGCACAAGGATCTGCATCGGTATGATCCAGCTGCGCCGCCGCCCCAGGCGCGGGCTCCAGTGGTTGTCGACCTGCGGCGCCCAGATGAATTTCACCACCCACGGCAGGCCCACCAATGGCAGGAAGGCCAGGGCATCGAGGGCCGCGCCGTCGTGGCGCAGCAGGGTTGGCAAGGCGTCCATGGCGATGCCGAAGCAGATGCCCTGGGACAGGTACAACAGGGCGAAGGTCAGCACCATGCGCCAGTGTTTCAACAGATCCAGCATGCGAGTCTCCATTCAGATAGCGTTGGCGTCGGCAGCCCGTGCCGTACGCGAAAAAACAGTCAGGCGGCGCACCGCCCACAGGGCACTGGCGCCCACGAGCAACAGCACCAGGTCAATCGGCCATAGGCTCAGGTTGGCGTGCACCAGGCTGCCAGCCAGGTGCAAGGCGCCAGCACTCAGGAAGGCCAGGCCGGCCACGCTCAACAGCAGGCGTAGCGGTTGGCGCTGCGGCGGCATCAGCGCGGCCAGCAGCAGGCTGGCGATCCAGCAGCCCCAGAACCACGCCGTCAGTGAACTGCGCGGCAACAGCCCGAGGTTGGCCAGCGCCCCGGCGCACAGCAGCACGGCGCTGGCCGCCAGCAACCCGCCGCCGCCACCGACCACCAGGCGCAGCAGCACTTGCCAGCCTGCCCCGCCCTTCAGCCGCCGGCGCTCCAGCCACAGGTACAGGCCGCTGAGCACCAGCACTGCGGCGCCCAGGGCCATGCTGAAATGCACGACGCGCAACAGCGGCCCGGCGTGGGGTAGCCAGCGATAATCGGCAAAGTGCAGCGGTTGCACCGCGATAAACGCCTGCAGCCAGAAGCCTCGGCCACTGGCACTGCTGGTGGCCAGCGGCTTACCGTCATCGCCGCGGTAGGCATGGCGTTCGAACACTGCGGTGCTGGGCAGGCCGGACTCGATGCCGGCCACTTCCAGCCAGGCTCCGGGCTCGCCCCAGTGATGCAGGGTGACGCTCTGGGCGGTGAAGCCCGGGTGCACCGCCGCGTCGTTGCTCAGCAGTTGATCGAGATCGAACGGCTGGGCCGGCGCCGCCTGCGGATCGACCTGCGGTGGTGCGCCCAGCAGCTGCATGAACGCCTGTTGCGGGGCCCCGGGAAACGCCTGCCCGGCCAGGGTCAGGGTACCCAGGGCGCCAAGGCCGGACATCGCCCCGGTAACCCCGAACAACAGCAGCCACGGCCCGGCCCAGCGGCCGATCAGGCTGTGCAGGTCGTGGGCCAGCAGCCGCGGGCCACGGTCACGGCGCAAGCGCGTGAGGTCCTGCAAGCGGCCACTGTGCAGCACGCTGCCGGCCCAGATCATCAGCAACAGCACCACCCCCAGCAGGCTGATCAGCACCCGCCCGGGGAAGCCGGCAAACAGGCTTTTGTGCAGGTTGAAGAGGATATCGGCGGCGTTCTCTGCCGCCAGCTCCCGGCCAGTGGCCGGGTCCAGGGCCAGGTTACACGGCTTGGCAGGCGCGCACAGCTCGACCACCGCGCGCTCGCCGTCGGGCAGGCGAATCTGCAACGCCTCGGGCGCCAGGCCGTGGCGGCTGGCCACCGGCAGCCATTGCGCCAAGGGCAACAGCGGCCCTGGCGCCAAGGCTGCCGGGCCGCGAAACCAGCTGCGCAGGTCCTCATGGGCCATGCTCCAGGCGCCGCTGAGCAGAATCACCAACAGCAGCACGCCGAACACGCCGCCGGCACCGGCATGCACGCGCTGCACCAGCGCCCGCGGTGCGCCCATCATGACCCGGCTCCTGCCCATGCCAGGCAAGGGCTGAACAGCAGCAACCAGGCGCTGGAGCGGTAGACCACGCGCTTGCAGTCCGGCGCCAGCAGCGCCCACAACAGCACCGTGACGAGAAACCCCAGGCCGAGAAAGATCGCCGCATAAAGCCGCTCAAGCCCGTCGCCCAAGGGGTAGTGGCGGGCCAGCAGCACCGCCAGTTGCAGGCTGCTGAGCACGCTGCCGGCCAGCGCCAGGCTGATGCGCAGCCACCATGGCCCAAGGCCCGGGGCTGCCATCAGAACGTGCCTCGCAGGGTCATGTTGAGGCTGCGCGGCTCCCCGTAGCGGTTGTTCCAGTTGGGGTTGGAAAGGCTCTGGTAATACTTGCGGTCGGCCAGGTTGTTGCCGTTGAGCGAGGCCGTCCAGTGCTCGTCAATGCGATAGGCAACCCGTGCATTGAGCAACACATAGCCGCCCTGCTGCATCGATACGGCGCCCGACTGCGCAGAGAAATCACTCTGCGCCTGCACCCCGGCACCGACGCTCCAGCGCCGCTCCTGCCAAGGCAGCTCGTACTGGCTCCACAACCGCAGCATGTGCCGCGGGGTGAACTCGGCATAGCGCTCGCCGGAGTTGCTGCGGGTGTCCTTGAGGTATTCGGTGGTGGTGTAGGTGTAGCCGGCGAACAGGCTCCAGTCCGGGGTAATATAGCCGGTGCTTTCCAGCTCGAAGCCCTGGCTGCGCACCTTGCCGCCGCTGATGTAGTAGGTGTTGGGGCCGGCGCCGGGGTGTTCCGGGTCGACCTGCGGATTGTTCTCCAGGTCGATGCGGAACGCCGCCAGCGACACGTTCAGGCGGCCCTCCAGCAACTCGCCCTTGACCCCGGTCTCGTAGGTCTTGCCTTCCACTGGCTTGAGCAGGTCGCCGCTCCAGGTCTGCCCGGTTTGCGGCTGGAACACCTCGGCGTAACTGGCGTACCACGACCAGTCCTGGGCGAAGTCCCAGATCAGCCCGCCGTACGGGGTGATCTCGCGCCCGGGCTTGAAGTGATCGCTCGGTGCATCCTGGTCCCACCAGCTGGCCCGGGCACCGACCACCAGGGTCAGCGGATCGAGCAGCTTGAAGCGGGTCAGCGCGTAGACACCCTTGGAGGTGGTGGTGGTCGAACCCGGCGATGTGTAGGCGCCGATACCCGGCTTGGGCACGCTGTGCGGGTCCCAGCGATAGACGTTGACCGGCACGTTCAACGACGTGGTGAAGTCCGCCGTGCGCTGCTCGGTTTCACCCTGGCTGTAGTTGCTGCCCAGCAGCAGTTCATGGCTGCGGCCGAACAGTGAGAACGGCCCGTTGACCGAGGCATCGACGCTCTTCTGGGTGCTTTCGAACTTGTACGCCGCGCCCATCAGACGGCCGCCGTCACCGGTGACGGGGTCAATCGCACCGTAGGCGCCGGCATAACGCAGGCTGGAGTCGGCGTCCTGGTATTCGGCGGCGACCTTGGCTTTCCAGCCGTAGTCCAGTTGCTGCTCGAGCGAGCCGAACACCCGGCGCGTGGTCCACTTGAAGCGGTCCCAGTCGACATCCAGGTAAGTGGAGCGCGGCAGGTTCAGGCTCGAGCCGTCCTTGGCCATCGGCACACCAGCCATGTTGGTCACCGAGTCGATGGTCTGGTACTGCGCGCCCAGGGTCAGCAGGGTGTCCGGGCTCAGGTCGAACTCGCTGATGCCGTACAGCAGCTGAGTGTCTTGCTTGCCGATGTCGTAGAAATAGTCGCGGTCCTCGTAGGCGGCGACCATGCGCCCGCGCACATTGCCAGACTCGGTCAACGGCCCGCCGACATCGACCTCGCCGCGGTAACGGTCCCAACTGCCACCGCTCAAGGTGGTGCTGGCGGCAAACTCTTTTTGCGGGCGTTTGCGCACCAGGTTGACCGTGGCTGCCGGGTTGCCACTGCCGTGCAGCAAGCCGTTGGAGCCCCGCAGGATCTCGACCCGTTCGTACACCGCCATGTCCTGCGGTGAGCTGGCGGTGTCGCCGAGCAAGGCCGGCACGCCGTCGAGTTCGAACGAGTTGACCTTGAAGCCACGTACGTAATAAGCGGTGGTCAGCAGCTGGAACGGCTGCACGGTGACGCCAGTGGCTTGCTGCATCACCTCGTCGAGGCTGAACAGGTTCTGCTGCTCGATGCGTTCGTGGTCGATCACACTCACCGACTGCGGCGTCTCGCGCAGCTTGAGCGGCATCTTGCCGATG
The DNA here is from genome assembly GCF_018417635.1 of Pseudomonas sp. SORT22. Classification (NCBI taxonomy): domain Bacteria; kingdom Pseudomonadati; phylum Pseudomonadota; class Gammaproteobacteria; order Pseudomonadales; family Pseudomonadaceae; genus Pseudomonas; species Pseudomonas sp. SORT22. Next base: position 2,783,405 of record NZ_CP071007.1, on the reverse strand, counting down.
GTGGTGACCCCGGGTGCGGTCACGCTGCTGGCGCTGTCCTTGCCGATGATCTCGATGTTGCCCAGTTGCAGCGTGCCGTTGCCGTTCTCTGCAGCAATCGCCAGCGCCAACGGATTCAGGCCCAGTACCAGGACCATCGCCAAGTGCGCCCGGCTGCGTTGCCCCATCCGTCCTGCCTTTTTGACTCCCTGATGTAACATTGCCCCGCCCCAATTTCGATAATAATTCTCATTAGTATCCTTCAAACGAGTGGGCGAACTTTTCGATTTAGGGACTTTTTCAATTGATGCCCGGCACCGGTGCATTCAATCGACGACACCGTGCTGCTCGACGAACTGCGCATACCACGGGTGGGTGGCCAGCAGTTGCTCATGACTGCCGCTGCCGCTCAGGCGCCCGGCCTCCAGCACCAGGATCTGATCGGCGTCGCGCACCAGCGCCGGGTTGTGCGACACCAACACCAGCGTGCGCCGGCCGCGCAATGCCCGCAGGCTGCGATTGACCCGCGCCTCGCTGCGCGCATCGAGGCTGGCAGTGGGCTCGTCGAGCAACAGGATCGGCGCCGGCGACAGCAGCGCTCGCGCCAGCCCTACGCGCTGGCGCTGGCCACCGGAGAGCAAGGCGCCGCCCGGGCCGACCTCGCTGTGCCAGCCCTCGGCCAGGCTGGCGATCACCTCATCCAGCGCCGCTGCTTCAGCGGCCTGCTGCAATTGCCCAGGCGTTGCCTGTGGCCGCGCCATGCTGACATTCCATAGCAGGCTGCCGGCGAACAGGCCGCTGTCCTGGAACACCTGGGTCAAGTGCGCGGCAAGGGTTTGCTCGCTCAACTGGCGGATGTCCACCTGGCCCAGACGCACTTCGCCGGCCTGGGCATCCATGCCCCGCCCCAGCAACGCCAGCAGCGTACTTTTACCGGCGCCCGACGGCCCGACAATGGCCGTGAAGGTACCAGACGCGCAGTACAGGTCGAGGTCCTTGAGCAGGTGCTCGCCATGTTCGCCGTAGCTGCTCAGGCCCTGGCCCTGCAGGCTGGCGTCCAGGGGTTGCAAGCCGGGTTGCGGGCTGTGCAGGATCGGTTGCGCCAACACCCCCAGCACCTGTGCCAAGGCCTGCCAGGCCATGCGCAGGGCCTGGTCCAGTTGCGCCAGTTGTGACAGCGGCTCGACAAAGCGCACCAGCAATACCAGCACCGCCACCAGCAGCGCCCCCGGCAAATGCCCGGCGGCGACCGCCAGCACGCCGCCGACCAGCAGCGCCGAAAACACCAGTTGCACTGCGCTGGCAAAGCCCAGGCTGGCGGGCAATGCCTGGCGGTTGAGCGAACGGGTCGCCTGATGTTGCTGCTGCAGGGCCTCGCGCAGGGCCACCTGGCCCTGGCTGGCAACGGCGCTGCTACGCATCAGCGCCTGTTGTTCGGCGAAAGTTTGCAGCAGTTGCCCGGCATGCCGATCAACCGCCTGGCGCTGTTGCTCAAGGTCCAGGCTGCGCCGCCCGGCCCAGCGCAGCAGGCCGAACAACGGCAGGTAGGCCACGGCCAACGCCAGCGCCACGGATGGCGCCAGGGCGAACAAGCCAAGGACCACCACCGTTGGCGTCACCAACGCGGTAATCAACGGCGCCAACAGGTGCGCCGGGATACTCATGCTGCTGAACACCGGCCCGCGCACCAGGTCGTCGAGATGGCGCTGGCGGCCCCGCGCCAGCCGTGGCAAATGCTCCAGCAAGCGCGACACCAGCCCCGCTGCCAGCCCTGCCCCAGCGAGGTAACCACGCCGCTGGGCGATATAGCTGACCAGGGCCTGCAGCAGCGTCAGGCCCAGCAGCAGCCCCACCGGCTGCAGCACATCGGCGCCTGCGCGGTCGAACCAGGCCAGCACCAGCGGCACCAGTGCCAGCCCCGCCAGACCATCAAGCACCGCGGCCAGCACCATCCATATCAGCGCCGCGCGCAGGGCTAGCCAGGTGCGCTGCGGCAACTGGCGCAAGGACGAAAAAACACTCATGACACAGGCTCCATTTGCTCGGCATCGGACATTTGTTCACGCCACAACTGACGGTAAAGGCCGTCCATGGCCAGCAACTGCTGATGACTGCCACGCTGAACAATCCGGCCCTGGTTCAACACCAGGATCTGCTCGGCATGGCAGATGCTCTGCAAGCGGTGGGCAACGATCAACCGCGTACGCCCGGCCGCCCCCTCGTGCAGGGCCATGCGCAAGGCCCGCTCGGTGTGCGGATCGGTGGCCGAGGTCGGCTCGTCGAGGAGCATGATCGGCGCACTCGAAAGCAGCGCCCGGGCAATGGCCAGGCGCTGCAGTTCGCCGCCCGATAGCTGCACATCGTCACCGGCTATGCTCGCGTAGCCCTTGGCCAGCGCCATGATCCGGCTGTCGAGGCAGGCCGCCCGTGCAGCCTCGCGAATCTGCTCGAGGCTGGCGTCGGGCTGGTACAGGGCGATGTTCTGCGCCAGCGACAGGCGCAGCACTCCGGCGTGCTGGAACACCAGCGCCAGATGCCGTTGCAGTTGCGCGCTGGCGATCTGCCGAACATCCACCCCGCCGACCAGCACCTGGCCGCTGTCGACGTCCATGAACCGCGCAATCAAGCCGGCCAGGGTACTTTTGCCCGCGCCCGACGGCCCCACCAGGGCCGTGGTGGTGCCTGGCTCCAGGCGCAGGTTGATCGCTGACAATACCGGCACCTCGCCATGGGCGAAGGACACCTCGCGCATTTCCACGCTGGCGTCCCTGGGCGCTTGCGGCGCGTCGGGCTCGGCCAGCGGCGGCGTGCTCAACACTGCCTGCAAGCGCTGCGCACTGACCCGCGCGCTATTGAGGGCATCGAGGCCGTGCCCCATGGCCAGCACCGGCGCGGCCATGGCCCGGACCAGCAACACAAAGGCGCACAACTGCGCCGCGCCGATTTCGCTCAGCCCCGGCAGCAACGCGCCAAGCACCACCCAGGCCAGCAGCCAGGGCGCACTGAGCAGCACCTGGACCAACGCCGCCAGTTGACCGGCGCGGCTCACCCAGTGGCTGAAACGCTGATCAAAACGCTGCACCGCCTGTTGCAGGCTGCGCTGCACGCCGGCCCCCGGGAACTGGCGCACCAGGCGCAAGTTGGCGGCGAACTGGCTGTAGTCGCTGAACAACTGCTGCACCACCGCATTGCGCTGCTCGACATCTTCACGGTAGTGCGCCGAGCCCAGCCGCCAGTACCCCAGCACCCCCAGTGCCAATGGCAGCAGGCACCACAGCGCCAGGGCGCTGTCGCTCCACAGCAGGTAGCCGAAGATGGCCAGGGGGATCAGCAGCAGGTTGACCAGATCGGTCGGCGCATGGCCGACCAACTGGTGCAATGCACGTACGTCCTGCTCGGCATAGCGGGTCACGCCCTCGGGCCCGAGCCGGGCGAACCAGCCCAGCGGCAAGCGTTGCAGACGCTCGGCCAGGCGCACGCGCAAACGCTCGCACAGGTCGGCATCAACACCGTGGGTGAGGTGCAGGGCCAGGGTCTGGCCACACAGCCACAGGGCCGAGCCGAGCACCGCCAGCAGCACCCAGTTCATCACCCCGGGCGCCAGCGGCGGCGCCTGTTGCAGGCTGTCGGCCAGGTGCGCCAGGGCAATCAGCGGCAACAGCGAGCTGACCCCGGATATGGCCTGCACCACCACCGCCAGGCACAAACGCGCCCGGAACGGGCGCAACAGTGCCCGCAGTTCAGGCCCGAGCAGGTTCATTGGCACCCCTCCAGCGCCTGCGCCAGGGTGGCTGCCGGCAAGGCCTGTGCGGGCGTTTGCGGAAAACCGATGGCGGCTGTCACCTGCTGCCACAGCGCGACCACTTCCAGGCTGCGCTGTTGCCGGCGCACCAGGCCTGCACCGTCGAGCAACGGCTCCAAGGCCCTGGCCGCAGCCTGTGGCCAGAGCTGCCGATAGACCTGGCCCCAGTCCGTGGCGGCGTCCATCAGCACTTCGGCACACGGCAAGGCGCCGCCGCTCAGCACAAACAGGCCGTCCTCGTCCTCGCGCGGCGCGCGCACCGCTGGCATCCACAGCAGCGGCCCGTGCGGTGAGGCCAGCAGCAAGGTGCCGCTGTCGGTGGCCAGGCTGATGCGCTGGAGCATCTGCATGCGCCCGTCATCGGCCGCCGCCAGTTCATTGAGCACCCGTAACGACACCGGCACCTCGGCCATCACCAGGCTGACATCGCGCCACGGCGACAGCGCCGGTGCCAGGTTGTCCAGCGACCACGGCCCCACCGACTCCAACAACGCCGCCAGGATGTCGAGGGTGGCGTAGCTGACCTGCACCGCACAACTGGCCTCGATATGGCGGATGCCCTGCTGACGATGCAACTGCCGGCCCAGCTCGATGAAGCGCGCCACCCACGGCAACTGCGGGTAAAAACTGTTGAGCAGGCAACGGCGCTGCAAGCGTGCCGCGCAGCGCAACAGCTCGTGCAGCTCCTGAGGCAACAGCGGGTGTTCGATCAACACATCGATACCGCGCGCCATCAACGCTTGCGCCAGGGCCGGGCCCTGCTCGCCGCGCGCCGCGCCGCCCACCGCCACGCAGGCCAGGCGGGTGTCGTCGGGCAGCTGTTCGAGGGCCGCGAAACACGGTACACGAAGATGCCGGGCCAGGGCCTGTGAACGGCGACTGCCCTGGCCCAGCACGCCGACCAGCTGCAGGTGCTCGGCAGCGGCGACACCGGCGGCGTAGAACTGGCCGAATCGGGAACCCACTACCAGGGTTTTGACGGGAGTGTTCATGGGCGCTGTTCCTCCAGCAAGTAACGACTGAGCCCGGCGTTCAGGCAATCGAAGTGATTGCCGCGCAGGGTCTGGACACTGAGCGGCGCCAGCGACGCGGCCTGCCACCAGGCCTGCAGGCTGGCCTGGTGATTGGCGATCAAGGGGTTGCCGACACTGGGCACGAACAGGCGCACGGCACCGATGTACGGCGCACTGTCGCTGTAGTGGCTGGCCCGTACCGAATGGGCAAACACCCGGTACAGCTGTTCATCGGCGATGCCGCTGGCGGCGCTCAGCACCCGGGCCTTGAGCTGGGCAACGTCGAAGGCCGGCAAGGCTGCGCTCAAGCTGCCCGCCGGCAGGTGTTGCACGGATGCCTGCACAAGCGGCGCCAGGGCCGCCTGCAACTGCTCGGCCGACGGCAAGCCGAGCGCCTGCGGGTCCAGGCCGAGGGTGGCGGTAAAGCTGTAGAGGATCAGCAACTCGTCATCCAGCCGATACGGGATGCGGTAGCTGGAGACTATATCCACCCGGCGCACCTCGGCGCCCAGTTGCAGCAGCGCCTTGGCCAGTTCCAGGGTCACCAGCCCGCCGGAGCAGTAGCCCAGCAGATCGAAGCTGCGCCGGCCGCTGTCCCACAGAGCCTGGGCATAACGCTTGCCGAGGGTGGCATTGACATGCTGCGGCGCCAGGCGCAGGTAGGCCTCGCTGTCGTGTACCGCCAGCCCCAGCAGCGGGCCGCTGCCGGCAAGCTCGGCAATCAGCCGGCGATACGGCAACAGCGTGCCGAGGCCTTCATGCACCAGCACCCGGGCGATGCCCTCGCCTGCGGCCAGCTCGCTCAAGGCGTCGACCCGTACGCGCCCGGCCAGCGGCGCGCGGGTGGCTTGCAAAACAGGCGTTGCCGGCTGTTCAGCGGCCGGCGCCTCAGCCCCTGACTCACTACGCAAACGCTGGGCCAGGCCGGCCGGGGTCGGCTGGCTGAGGGCCCAGCGCAACAGGCGATCGAAGGGGTGTGCACGGGCCAGCGCTTCCTGCTCGCGCAGGCCGGCGATCAACTGGGCGATCAGCAGCGAGTCGCCACCGGCGGCGAAGAAGTCCTGATCGGCCGACAGCTCGTTGCAGTCGAGCACCCGCTGCCAGTGCCCGATCAGGCGCTGGACCAACTCATCGCTGACCTCGCTGCGCACCTGGCGCACCGGCTCCAGCTGGCGCTGCTGGGCCTGATGGGTCAGGGCGCGGCGGTCGATCTTGCCGTTGGCGGTCACCGGCAGCGCGTCCAGCACCCGCACCTGGGCCGGCACCATGTAGCGCGGCACACGCTCGGCGATAAACGCCAGCAGGTCGTTGCTGGCGAGCACGGGGCGGTCGGTTTTCATCCGTGCCACCAGCAGGTCATAGCCCAGCAACGACAATACGCTGTCCGCTGACCCCAGGGCCTGGGCATGGTCGCCGGCCTGAGCGTTGAGCCAGTCCAGCCACTGCTGGCGGTGCACGAACAATTGCCCGGTGCTCGCCCGCAGGTCTTGCGGTGTTTCCATCATCAGGCTCTGGCTGATGCTGATTTCCCGGTGCTCGCGGGTCAGCTCCTGGATCACCAGCCAGGCATCGGCCTGCAACAGCTGACGCAGCCCGGCCAGCAAGCGCGGGGTGTCGAGGGCATTGTTCAAGGCCCCGGAACTGAGCAGCAGGTCCACCGAGCCTGGCTGCAGGCCCTGCTCGCAGGCGGGTTTGTTCATGTCGAAATGCATGAAGCGCACCCACGGGTACTCGGCAAAGCGCTCCCGGGCAGCATTGAGGAAGTAGCTGGAGACATCCGAGAACAGGTAGTCGATCTGCACCCCGGCTGCCGCCAAAGGCGCCAGCGCGGCAATGACCGAGGCACTGGCGGCAGCGGTGCCGGCGCCGACTTCAAGAATGCGCCAGTTGCGCATGCCTTCACGGGCAACAATCGCCCTGACCGCCTCGGCCATGGCCTGGTGCAGCACCTGGGCATGCAGGCCACGGCTGTACATGGCCTCGGCAATATGCGCCGAGCCCTCGGGGAACATCAGGCTGGCCGGGCTCAGCCGGCCATCCAGTTGCTCGGCCAGGCGCATGGCGCTGCCACGCAGGTAATCCACCAGTTCCACCGGCCACAACGGCGCCGGGGCCAATTGGGCGAAATGCGCCCAGGCCTGGGCCTGATCGAACGCGCCGGGGTCTACCAGGCAGCGCCAGCCTGCACCCGCACGTTGCAGATAGCCGCTGTCGGTCAACAGCATCAGCCAATGCTGCAGCAGCCGCTGCTGACCGGTTTCAAGCTTGAGCGCCTGGCACAGCGGGGCAAAAGCCACCTCCTCGCCCGCTGCGAGCAGGCCGCTGCTGGCCAGCCAGTGCAGCAGCGAGGCATCGGCCGCCCGGTCCAGCGCCGCCAGGGCGGCCTGAATCTCTTCACGCGGGCCGAAATCGGCCTGTTCCAGGGTGTCACGCGCCTTGGCCATAACCTCGGCCAATTCCTCGCCAACCCGTTGTGGATCGTTAGCCGAAGTTTGTGCAGTGACAAAGCTGCACAGCGAACGCTCGTGACGCTCGCCCACCAGTACCGTGGTGCTGGCAGCGATCTGTGGGTGAGCGAGCCAGGCAGCGTCGATCTCCGCAAGCTCGATGCGATGGCCGCGGATTTTCACCTGATCGTCCTGGCGCCCGAGGAACTCGATCAGGCCGTCCTCGTCCAGGTAGCGGCCGAGGTCGCCGGTGCGGTACAAGCGCCGGCCGCTGGCATGGGTGATGAAGCGCTCGGCGGTACGTTGCGGGTCTTCGGCGTAGCCCAATGCCAGGCCCAGGCCGCCGATATGAATCTCGCCGCGAACCCCCGGCGGGCATTGCCTGCCGAGGCTGTCGAGCACTTCCAGGGTCTGGCCGTTGAGGGCGAGGCCGTAGGGGATGCTCGGCAAGGCCGTGTCGGCGGGGCGAATCGGGTGCTCCACCGACCAGATCGCCGCCTCGGTCGCACCGCCGAGGCTGAACAGCTGGCTGTCGGGCCAGCGCTGCCACCAGCGGGTTGGCAAGGTGGTGGGAATCCAGTCGCCAGACCACATCACGCAACGCGGCCCGGGAATGGCTGCCGGTTCGCTTTCCAGGTAATCGATCAGCATCTGCCCCTGGGCCGGCACCGAGTTCCACAGGGTCACACCGTACTCGGCCATCAGTTGCGCCCAGTGCGAAGGATCGGCGCCACGCTCGGGGTCTGGCAGTACCACCTGCGCGCCCACAGCCGTTGCGCCGAAAAAGTCGTACACCGACAGGTCGAAACTCAGCTCCGCCAGCCCCAGCACCCGGTCCCGGGCATTGACGCCGTAGCGCTGGTTGATGTCGTCGAGGGTGTTGACCACCGCGCCATGGCTGAGCATCACGCCCTTGGGCGTGCCGGTGGAGCCGGAGGTGTAGATGATGTAGGCCAGGTCGCCAGCCTGCACCGCCAGCGGTTCGCGCGGCGGCCAGTGGCTGGCGGCGGTGAGGCTGTCGATGGCAATGCGCGGCAGCGCAAGGCCTGCAGGCAAGGCTTCGGTTTCCAGGCAGATGAGCGCAGCAATTCCGGCATCGCGCAAAATGGCTTCGCGGCGCAGAGCCGGTTGGCGGATGTCGATGGGCACATAGGCTGCGCCCATCTGGTTGATGCCGAGCACGGCCATCAGTTGCCAGGCGCTCTTGGGCAGCATCACCGCCACCCGCGCCCCGGGGGCAACATCAAGGGCCTCCAGCGCCGCGCGCACGGCGTCGGCGTGCCGGGCGACCTGGCGATAGCTGTAAACGCCGTCGCGATCGCTGATCACCGGCGCATCCGGGCTGCGCAACGCCTGACCGGCAAAGCCGCTGGCGATGTTGCGGTCCTCGGCTTTAACCGCCGACAGATGCGCGACCCGCTGCTGCGCCAGGACGATATCGCCGCGCTGCTGCCAAAGCTGTGCATCCGCAGACAGGCGCTGCAGCAACGCGACATAGGCCTCGAACATCTGCGCCGCCATGCCGTCTGGCAGGACGCCGACGCGCACGTCCCAGCCGATCTGCAAGCCGCCATATTGGTCGCTGACCTGGCAATCGATCCACACCTGAGGGGTCTGGCTGATCATGTAGCTTGGCGGCTGCAACAAGCGCCCGCTATCCCCCAGCAGGCGCTCGACGCTGCCGATGCCGCTGGTGAACACCACCGGCATCAGGTCGGCGCCACGGCCCTGGACCCGTGCCAGTTCGCGCAACACCTCGACCCCGGTAAAGCGGCTGTGGTCGAGGTCGTCGAACAACTGCGCGCCGATGCGCCGTGCCCGCTGGACGAAGTTGGCGCCACTGGCGCCATTGACCTGCAACAGGCTCAAAGCGGTGAAGTCGCCCAGCACCTGGCCCAGTTGCGGGTGCAGGTCCGGGCGGTTGAGGACGGTGAGGTTGAGGCAAAAGTCAGCGCTCTGGCTCCAGCGCCCGATGACCTCGGCGAACGCCGCCAGGGTCACCCCCGCCGCACTCAAACCCTGGGCGCTGGCCAGGGCACAGAGCGCATTCCACTGGGCCACGCTCAAGCTGGCATGGTGGTGCTGGAAGCGCCGCGAGGTGATCCCGGCGTCATCGCTCAAGGGCAGGTCCGGACGCCCCGGCAGGCTCTCCAGGCGCGCCAGCCACCAGGCCTTGTCGCTCTGCCAGGCAGCGCTTTCACGGCTCTGTTGTTCATGCTGCAGGTAGTCGCGAAAGGTCGCCTCCAGCACCGGCCAGTGCCGGTTTGGCTCCAGGTAGCGCTGGCTCAGCTCTACCAGCAGCAGTTGCAAGCTGGCGTAGTCGATCAGGGTGAAATCCACCGAGCAATGCAGAACCGCGCGATCGGCGCCCAGGCTCAGTTCCGGTAGCAGGACCGGCCACTGGTCGAGGGCATGACAGGCATGATCGAGGCGCTCGCGTACCTGCTGCAGGTGCGCATCGAAGGCTTGCGCCGAAGCCTGGCGCAGGTCATGCAACGGCAGGCATTGCCAAGGCACCTGGGCCTGCACGCACTGACGGCTGTTGTCTTGCACCACCGCGCGCAGCATCGGGTGGCGCTGCACCAGGGCGTTCCAGGCCTGGTTCAGTTGCTCGCTGTCGACAGTAGCCGGCCAGGGGTATTCAACATACAAGTGGCAGGCATTGCCGCCATAGTCGAAGGCCGGATTGCGCCCCAGCACGTAGGCGCCCTGCACCGCGCTCAGGGCAAAGGGCTGCAGCGCCTGTTCGGGTTGCGAGCGCCACTGCGAACGCGGCAACAGATGGTCCATCAGCGCCTCGCGCTGGGCGCGGATACGTTCGGCCAGGGCCGGGTCCAGCGCCCCTTGCGGCGCACGAAAATGCAACTGGTCTTCAGTAGCCCAGAGTTCGATCTGGCGCTCACGGCAGATGTGCAACAGGTCATTCAGGCTCATAGCACGCCCTCCTCTACTGCGGCACTGCTGGCCAGCAGCGCGGCCATGCCGGCCAAGGTTGGCTGCAGGTAGAAGTCACTCATGCGCAGGCTGATGCCCAGTTGCTCGCGCACGCTGGCCAGCAGCCGGGTCGCCAGCAGGCTGTCGCCGCCGAGGCTGAAAAAACTGCCCTGGGCGCTGCGCACCGGGCGTCCGAGCACCGCCTCCCAGCACCCGGCCAGGGGTTGTAGCGCAGGATTGAGCTCGCCCTCCTCGCTGCTGGCCGGCTGTTGGCGCTGCAGCGCTTGCATCATGCAGGCTTGCAGGCGCTTGCGGTCGATCTTGCCGTTGGCGTTGAGCTCCAGGCGCGGCAGGCACCAGAGGTGTTCGGGGCGCATCGCTTGCGGCAGGCGTTGTTGCAGCCAGTGCTGCAGACTGTCGGCGCTCAGGGCATCGGCCGTGGCGCTGGCGCTGAGCAACAGCATCGCCGGGTTCTGCCACAGGCTGTGCAGCTCGGCAAAGCCACTGCGGCCAAGCAGCTGGGCGATCTGCGCAGGGTCAGCCAGCACTGGCCTGCGGCTGTCGAGCAGCGCTGCGCTGACCAGCCTCAGCGGCGAGTCACGCAACAGCTCGGCGAGCAGCAGGCGCCCGCCCGGCTTGAGCAGCGCCTGGGCCAGGTTCAGGCAATCGGCTGGCTGCGCATAGCTGTGCAAGGCGGCGAAGCTGATCACCAGGTCGTACTGCGCGCACTGCTCGACGGGCAGCAGGCCATCCACCAGCAGTTGGCTGGCAACGCCCGGGCGCTTGCCGGCAGAGGCGGCCAAGAGGCCGGGGCTGGTGTCGAACAGGGTCAATTGCAGCTCGCGCTGGCCGAGGTGGTCGAGCCATTGATCCAGCAACTGGCCACCGCGCACGTCCAGCACCGCGACCTTCAGCGGCCCGACCTGGGCGCTGCACTGCTGCTGCAGCGCCTGGCTCATGGCATCGAGCAACTGGCGCCCGGCCGGCAGGTTAAGGGCCATGGCCTGGGGCGCCAGCAGCGGATCGAACAGCACCTGGGCAGCGCCACCCTCGACCGCCAACAGCGACTGCAGCGAAGCGACCATGGCCTGCAGGTCGGCCTCGCGCCAGCCCAGTTGCGCCAGGGCATCACCGAGGCTCATGGCTTGGCTGGGTTGTTCGCCCAACCACTGGCGCCAGGTGTCCAGCAGCGCCGGCGCCGGCAACGCTTGGCCATTGAGCAGGCGTTGCAGCAGCTCGGCGCTAACCCGTGCTTCAGCTTGCAGGGTGTCGTCCAGCATTGAGCCGCCTTGCAGGGCATCCGTGGCCACAGTCACCGGCGCCGGGCTGCTCACCAGCACCGCGCCAAGGCTAGCGACAGTGCCTGGCAGCACCGCCGCGCAGGCGTTGTCGATCAAAGGATGGGCACTCAGCGCCGCCTCGATCTCGCCCAGTTCGATGCGTTGCCCACGCACCTTGACCTGCTGGTCGATACGGCCGAGAAACTCAATGGTGCCGTCGCCCCAGAAACGCCCGCGATCGCCGGTGTGGTACCAACGCCCGCGCTCGTCGCTGCGAAAACGCTGGGCAGTCAACTGTGGGTCGTTGCGATAACCACGGGCAAGGCTGGCGCCGCCGATCAGCAATTGCCCGACCACCTGCTCGGGCACATCGCGGCCGCTGTCGTCGACCACCCGATAGGCCTGGCCGGCCAGAGGTTTGCCATAGGGGATCGAGGTCCAATGACCCGGCACCTCGTCGATGCTGTGCAGGTTCGACCAGATTCCGGCCTCGGTAGCGCCGCCCAGGCCATACACCCGGCACTGCGCCGTGGCATGCCGGCGCAGGCGCGCGGCAAGGTCCAGGGCGATCCAGTCGCCGGACAGCAACACTGCCCGCAGGCTCTGGTAGTGGCAGTCGCTGGCGGCAATGCCCAGGGCCATTTCCAGCAACGCCGGCGCCGAGTTCCACAGGCTCACCCGGTGCTCGGCAATCAACTGCGCCCAGCGCGCCGCATCGCGGGTTTCTTCGGGCTCCAGCAACACCAGGCGCGCGCCCTGCCCCAGCACTCCGAACAGGTCGAACACCGACAGGTCGAAATCCAGCGCCGACACTGCCAGCAGGCAGTCGTCGCGGTCGATGCCAAGTTCGGCCTGCAGCGCGTCGATGGTATTGATCGCCGCGCCATGGCTGACCTCGACACCCTTGGGCACACCGGTGGAGCCGGAGGTGTAGATCACATAGGCACTGGCCTGCGCCGCCACCGCCCGCGGCGCTGCCAATGCTGCGCACTGTTCCAGCTGCGCCAGGTTGAGCCAGCGCAATGACGGGCTATGCGCCGTGGGCGTTGGTGCTTGCTCCGCAATCACCAGGCTGATGCCCGCCGCCGATTCGATCAGGCTACGGCGCGCTGGCGGTTGCGCAGTGTCGACCGGTACATAGCAGCCGCCTGCCGCGAGCACGCCGAACACCGCGACGATCTGCCCGAGCCCGCGCGGCAGGCAGACTTCCACCGCCTCGCCCTGGCGCATGCCGGCCTCCAGCAAGCCGGCAGCCACCCGCAGCGCGCGCGTGGCCAGTTCGCCGTAGCTGCAACGCTGGGCGCCACAGATCAGCGCCAGGTCATCCGGGCGCTGGCTGGCGTGGCGGAAAAAGTCGTCCAGCAGGCCGCGCCCCGGGGCCAGCGCTGGTACGCTGTTCTGGCGCTCGCGCCGGGCCTGTTGCGCCAGCGGCAGGAGCACCGGTTGCGGCAGGCTCCAGTCACTGTCGGCAAGGCGCTGCAGCAATTCGATGTAGGCCTGGAACATCGCCGCCAGCACACCCTCGGCGAACAGTTCGCTGATGCTGTCCCAGGCCAGCAACAGGCCGTCGTCAACCCGGTACAGCTGGTGGTCGAGCCATACCTGCGGGGTTTGCGAAAGCATGTCGTCGAGGTCGCCAAACACCTGGCGAAAGCTTGCCGGAACAAACCCCGTCTCGTTGAGGTTGCTGGAAAACACCACCGGCGCTGAGCGCGGATGGCCCTGGCGACGGCCTTCGCGCAACACTTCCAGGGCCGCAAAGGCCGAACGGTCGATGGCGCCGTGCAGGCTGCGCTGAAACTCGCGCACCGCCTCGGCGAAGGGCAACTGCGGCGCGTCCTGGCATTCCACCAGCAGCAAGGTGGTGAAGTCGGCGATCGCCCGGTCGATGTCCGGATGGTCATCATGGCGGTCGAACAACGGCACGTTGAGCAAGAACTTCGACTGCCCGCTCCAGCGCGCCAGCACTGCGTTGAAAGCAGTGGCGAACACACAGGACAAGGTCAGGCCATGGTCGCTGGCCTGGCGCTGCAAACGCTCGGCTTCAGCGGCGCTTAAGACAAACGCCTGGCGACTGAAACGCGGTTCGCGGATTGACTCGGGGGCGCAGGCCAGCGCCAGCGCCGGGCCATCGGGCAATTGCGCCAGGCGCTGGCACCAGTACTCGCGGTCGCGGCCGTAAGCCTCGGCGCGCCGTTGCTGGCGGCGGCTCAGGTAGTCGGCAAAGTGCAGGGCCGGCGGCGCCGGCAGCAACGCCGGCGCTTGGTAAGCCTGGCCCAGTTCGGCCATCAGCAGGCGCAGGCTTTCTACGTCGGCGGCCAGCAGGTCGACACTCAGCCAGACCCGGTCGCGGCCACCCGGCAGTTGCACCAGGCCCACCAGCATCACCTGCCCCGCCTCCACCGCCAGGCACTGGTGCGAGCGCCAGCGGCGCAGTTCAGCCCAGGCCTGCTGCGCGTCATGGGGCGACTGCTGACGCCAGTCCTGGTGGTCGAAGACCTGCGCGGTCGGCGCCGCCAGGATCTGTTGCTGGCCGTCGTTGAAACGGGCGCGCAGCATCGGGTGGCGACGTTGCACCAGGTTCACCGCTGCTTCGAGGCGCTGCGGGTCGATGCTCTGGCAGTCGAACTCGAGCCAGGCGTGACAACTGATATTACCCAGCACTTCGGCGGCGCCCCGGCCCAGCCAATAGGCTTGCTGCACGGCGCTGAGCTCGAAGTGCTGCTCGCCAACTGATGCCGGTGCAACGCCAGGCGCCAGCGCAGGTTGCAAGGTTTGCCCGTGCAGCAGCGCCAGCCAGGCGGCCAGGCTCGGTTCAGCGCTCAGCTGGGCAAACTCGACCTGCAGGCCGTGGCTGCGCAGGCGCTCTTGCAGGTACATCAGGCGGATCGAATCAAGCCCGCAGCCGAGCAGGTTCTGCTCGTCGCCCAGGCTGTCGATTTCAGCCACCGAGGCGCCCAGCAACTGGGCGAGGTGTTCGATCAGCCAGAGGCGCAACGGGTTGGCCGAGGGGGTGTCTGCTGTTGTCAGCTCGCGCATGAAAAGCTTCCTGTAGCCCGTAAGAATAAAGTCTGCGTGGCTCACCAAGATGCAAGCCATTATCAAATGAGACTTTATCGCAGGTGGGTTTTCAGGAAGCGCTCAAGGCTTTAGATGCACAGGCCTTTTTATTCGATTCAGAGTCAGCGCGCGTCAGCGGATCTCGCTGGGCGATACGCCATAGCGTTTGCGAAAGGCAATGGAAAAATGCGCCGGGCTGTAGCCCACGCCATAGGCGACGGTCGAAACGTTGCTCTCTTCATCGCTGAGCATGCGGTGCGCTTCGCTCAGGCGATGCTCGTGCAGGTAGCCGAACACACTGGTGCCAAACACCTTGCGAAAGCCTGCGGTGAGCTTGCGCGGGCTCATGCCGACATGGGCGGCCAGGGCATTGAGGCTCGGCGGCTCGAGCAGCGAGCGCACCAGCAGGTCACGGGCGGCGTGCACGCGCTCGACATCCGAGGCGGTGATGCGCAGTTTCTGCTCTGGCTGGGCGCGTTCATCCAGTAAAAACTGGGCACTGAGCGCGGTCAGCTCGAGGGCCTTGCCACCCAGGTACAGCGAGCGGCTCGGGCCCTGCATCGGGCAGGTGGCGATCTGCGTGGCCAGGGCCTGCATTGCCCGCGGCGCCGGGCGCACCATCATGTAGGGGTCGCCGCCCCTGGCCGCCAGCAGCTTGCGCGGGGCCATGCCCAGGTGGCGGTCGAGCGACTCCAGGTCGAGCTGGACGATGGTGTAGCGCAACGGCATCGAGGTGCCGTAGATCTGCGACGAGGTGAACTCGCCGTCATTGACGATGGTGCACAGGCTCGGGCCGCGGATCGATTGCTCGGCGTGCCCCGGAATCCGGCAGGACAACTCGCCGCTCTGCACCAGGATCAGCTTCAGACCGCGCTCCAGCGGGTCCTCGACCCAGGCCTCGCTCTCGGACCAGAGGGTGCCGGTAACCAGGGTCATGTGCGGTTCCAGGTAGACCGTCCCGGGCTGGTTGCCCTTGGGGTCGGCCTGCTTCTCTGGGTGAGTGGGGGCGATGATCGTAATAGTCATTGGGTTTTCCCTTTTCCTGAGGCCATTACGTAGGGCCTGACCTGAAATAACGGGAGGTTTGTAAACCCTCAACCTCCCTGTTTGAAGCCACTGCGTATTTCATCTAATGAAAAAGTCGCGGCACCGAAAGCCTTGGCGTTGAGAAGCGCTCGGCGAAGGATAATGATAATAGATCTCATTAAGCCATTTGTAGCCAATTATTTTCTACAAATAGGAGATTTCATGTCCTTGAACACTTCGACCCCCCTGCCAGATGCCGTAGGCGACGCTCCCGACTGGCCGCCGGCCTTTGCCCGGCGCTATCGCCAGGCCGGCTACTGGCAAGCGCAGACCTTTGCCCAGGCCCTCGACACCGCCGCGGCCCGCAACCCGGCAGCGATCGCCATCAGCGACGGCGCCCTGCATTTGAGCTACGCCAGCCTGGCAGAACGCTGCCAGCGCCTGGCCGGCGGCTTGCGCGCCCTTGGCCTCAACGCCGGTGACAACGTGGTGGTGCACCTGCCCAATGGCAGCGCCTTTGTCGAAGTGTGCTTTGCCCTGTTTCGCCTCGGCGCGCGGCCGATCCTGGCCCTGCCCGCTCATCGTCAGCACGAGATCGGCGGCTTCTGCAGCTTCGCCCAGGCCACGGCCTACATCGGCTGCGAGCAGCTCGAAGGTTTCGACTGCCGGCAGATGGCGCGCCAGTTGCGCACTGCCAACCCGCACCTGCGGCATGTGCTGATCGACGGTGACGCCGAAGAATTCATTGCCCTCGGCACGCTGTACGGCGGCGAAGCAATGGAGCAGGACGCCGGCGATCCCGAGGCGGTAGCCTGCTTCCAGTTGTCGGGGGGGACCACCGGCACGCCCAAGCTGATTCCGCGCCGGCACGCCGAATATCTCTACAACGTGCGCGCCAGCAGCGCGGTCTGCGGGCTCGACGCGCAGACCGTGTACCTTGCCGCGCTGCCCATGGCGCACAACTTCACCCTCTGCTGCCCCGGGGTGATCGGCACCTTGCTCGCCGGTGGCCGGGTGGTGTGCAGCCGCCGCCCCGACCCGGACACCTGCTTCGCCCTGATCAGCGCCGAGCGGGTCACCGTCACCGCCCTGGTGCCGCCGCTGGCCATGCTCTGGCTCGACGCCCAGGCCCAGCGCCAGGCCGATCTGTCGAGCTTGCGACTGCTCCAGGTCGGCGGCGCGAAGCTGCTCAGCACTGCTGCGGCGCGGGTCAAACCGGTGCTCGGCTGCACCTTGCAACAAGTGCTGGGCATGGCCGAGGGGCTGCTCTGCTACACCCGCCTGGACGATCGCGAGGAGTTGCTTCTGCACACTCAGGGCCGGCCACTGTGCGCCGATGACGAGCTGCGCATCGTCGACGAACAGGGCCAGCCTGTACCCGACGGTGTAGTCGGCGAGCTGCAAGTGCGCGGCCCCTACACCATTCGCGGCTACTACCGGCTGCCCGAACACAACGCCAAGGCCTTCACTGCTGATGGTTTCTATTGCAGCGGCGACCGCGTGCGGCGCACCGCCGAGGGTTACCTGGTGGTCGAGGGGCGGGACAAGGACCAGATCAACCGCGGCGGCGAAAAGGTCGCCGCCGAAGAAGTGGAAAACCTGCTGATCAACCATCCCCAGGTGCATGACGCGGCGCTGGTGGCGATGCCCGACGCGGTGCTGGGCGAGTCCACCTGCGCCTTTATCGTCGCCCGCGATCCGGCGCCCTCGGCGTTTGGCCTCAAGCAGCACCTGCGCAGCCAGGGCCTGGCCGCGTTCAAGGTGCCAGACCGCATCGAGTTCGTGGCGCAGTTCCCGCAGACCGGAGTCGGCAAGGTCAGCCGCAAGGACCTGCGCGCAACCCTGCGCCAGGCCTGGCTCGATGCCAACTGTGGGAGCGTCGCCTCGTGATGGCCGGGCTGTTGTCCCAGGGCGAGCGCTGGGTGCGCCCCTATCGATTGACGCCGATGCCGCGCTGGCGCCTGGTGTGCTTTGCCCATGCTGGCGGCAGTGCGAGTTTTTTCCGCGACTGGGCCAGCGCCCTGCCCGCCGATATCGACCTGTTGGCCATCCAGTACCCGGGCCGTGAAGACCGCTTCGGCGAAGCCTGCCTGAGCGACATGCCCAGCCTGGCCGAGGCCGCGAGCGTTGCGCTGCGTGGCTATGCCGACCGGCCGCTGGCGCTGTTCGGCCACAGCCTCGGCGCGGTGGTCGCCTATGAAGTGGCGGTGCGCCTGGCGCAGCAGACAATCGCCGTCGAGCAGTTGTTCGTCTCCGCCCACCCGGCGCCGCAGTGCCAGCGTGGCGGGCAGTTGCACAGCGGCCCCGACAAGGCCCTGCTCGACGATGTGCGGCGGCTGTCGAGCCGGCCCAACCCGCTGCTCGAAGACCCGGCCCTGTGCCAGATGTTCCTGCCCAGCCTGCGCCATGACTACCAGATCGTCGAAACCTACAGCCGCGCCGCGCCGCAGCCGCTCAACAGCCGCATCACCGTGTTCTACCCCGAGCAGGACCCGGAGATCGACCTTGACGAAGCCCTGGCCTGGCAAGCCGCCAGCCTCCAGCCACTGCACCTGCAGCGCTGGCAGGGCGAGCACTTCTACCTCATCGAACAGCGCCAGGCGCTGCTCGATGCCCTGGCGGCCAGCCTGCTCGGCCGTCGCCCGCTGACATCACCTGCCCTTGAGGAAGCCCTCTGATGAAATCCCCTGACGCTTGTGAAGGCCTGCCGGACATCCGGATCGCCATCGATTCACTGGACCACCAGATCATCGAACTCATGCGCCAACGCATGGCTTACGTCAAAGCCGCCGCCCGCTTCAAACCGACCGAA
Organism: Pseudomonas sp. SORT22; assembly: GCF_018417635.1. Taxonomy (NCBI): domain Bacteria; kingdom Pseudomonadati; phylum Pseudomonadota; class Gammaproteobacteria; order Pseudomonadales; family Pseudomonadaceae; genus Pseudomonas; species Pseudomonas sp. SORT22. The sequence goes on along the minus strand of NZ_CP071007.1, from coordinate 2,765,052 downwards.
AACAGCATCGCCGCGCCCGAGCGCGTCGCCCAGATGCTCCCGCAACGGCGCCAGTGGGCCGAGGACGCCGGGCTCGATGCACACTTTATCGAAACCCTGTTTGCCCAGATCATTCATTGGTACATCGCCCAGCAAGTCGTGCACTGGCGCAGCATGAGGGTGCCGGCATGAAAGCCCTGACCCGACTGGAAGAGCACCTCGGCGAGCTGACCCAGGTGTTCGAGCAGGCCCGCCAGAGCGCGGTGCTGCAAGCTGAGCCGGTGCTGGCCAGTTACGCCCTGGCAATCGATGCGGTGGACCTGCTGGAGCTGTTTTGCCGGGTCGACCAGCCCTGCGCCGAGGCCGTGTTCTGGCGCGCCGCCGATGGCGGCAGGAGCCTGTTCGGCTGGGGCGTGGCTGCAGAGCTGAGCGGTGCTGGCGAGCAGCGTTTCGCCAGCGTTGACCAGCAGTGGCAGCACTGGCTGCGCAGCGCGGTGATCCACGGCCCGCAGCCGCCGCTGCTGTGCGGGGGGTTTCGCTTCGACCACCAGGTCCAGGCCAGCAGCGCCTGGCAGGGTTTTGGCGACGCCTCGATGCGACTGATGACCTTGCTGCTGATACGCGACGCCGACGCCTGCTGGCTGCTGTGCCAGCAGTTGGTCGGCCCTGCGGACACTGCCCAAAGCCGCTGCGAGCAGGTGCTCAATGAGTGGCACGGGCTGATGGATCGCTACCTGTCGGCGCCGGTTGTCACGCCGCCCGCGCAGCACCGCCGCGACCAGAGCCTGCCGCGCGCCTGCTGGGAGAGCAAAATCGTCCAGGCCCTGGACGCGCTGCGCGATACCTCGATGAAAAAGGTGGTGCTGGCGCGCGAAGTGCTCAGCGAGTTTTCCCGGGCCGTCAGCCCGGGACGCACCCTGGCGCGCCTGGCCAGCAACGATCCGGCGGCCTACCTGTTCGCCTTTCGCCGCCAGCAAAGCTGCTTTATCGGCGCCTCGCCGGAACGCCTGGTCAAGCTCGACGGCGGCCGCCTGCAGACCCTGGCGCTGGCCGGCACCAGCCGCCGCGACCCCGACCCGCAACAAGACGCGCAACTGGCACAGGCGCTGCTGGACTGCGAGAAAAACCGCCACGAACATGCACTGGTGGTGCAGATCATCGAAAGCGGCCTGGCGCCATGGGCAAGCCAGTTGCAGGTACCGGCGACCCCGTCGGTGCAACGCCTGAGTCGGGTCCAGCACCTGAGTACAGTGATCGAAGGTCGCCTGCGCCCGCAAACAAGCCTGCTGCAAGTGGTCGAAGCCCTGCACCCGACACCCGCCGTCGGCGGCCACGAGCGCCAGCAGGCCATGGCGCATATTCGCCACTGCGAAGGTTTTGACCGCGGCTGGTACGCCGCGCCCCTGGGCTGGCTGGACGCGCGGGGCAACGGCGAATTCATCGTCGGCCTGCGCTCGGCGCTGTTGAACGGCGAGCAGGCCCGTCTGTTCGCCGGTTGCGGCATCGTGCCCTGCTCGGACCCGGCCAGTGAATACGAGGAGACCTGCATCAAGCTTGCGGGGATGCAGTTGGCGTTGCAGGCGTGAGTGCGGTTGGGGTTGGGATAAGCCCGCTGCCCCAACGTCCAAACCCAAGGATCAATTTCCCCGGTTTGCGCCAAGAACCTATAATTGAGTTGACCGGTAGCCAACCCGGGCACAGCCCCCTTCGGCGATCCGGACTGCCTCTGACATGAACACTACCCTCTTCACCACCTGCCTGCTCGCCCTCTGCCTGGCACTCACGGCCGGTTGCTCGAGCAAACCCAAGGCCAAATACCTGGCCGCCAACGCCGGTTCCAACTGCCACGCCAAAGCCGTGCCCACAGCCGGCGAAGGCGGCCTGGCGTGGGGCCCGACCTTGCAGATCGCCCGGCAGAAATCCATGAACAACTGCATCCGCTACGCCGGGCGCTCCGGCGGCCAGCCCAGGACCTGCAAGGTGGTGCTGGCCGAGTGCAAACGCTGATCCGCATGTAAGCCATACGCTATATAAATTCTTATATAGCGTTGTCAACTTGCTCGCCTGGCTCTAGTATCGGCGGCGTTCTGCCGTTGCGCGTACCCGCTTGATCGATGCGATCAGACGGCTCCGGGGAGGGAGCTGTCGGTCGTTTTGCGCCACGCGCTATATAAAATAATATATAACGATACCGACCAAGGAGCGTCATGACCCCGTTCGCCCCCCGTACCCTGCTGCTCGCCCTGGCCGCCATCAGCGCCGAGGCTGCCGTGGCCGAGCAGAAGAAAACCTTCAGCCTCGGTGAAATCCAGATTTGGGCCCCGCAGGATGAGGCGCTCGCCACCGGCAGCAGCGTCGTCGAGCTCGAAGACATGCGCCTGCATGACCGCGAGACCGTCGACCGCGCCCTGGCCCTGGCGCCTGGGGTGAACCTCGCCTACATGGGCGGGCGCGCCGAGCAGGTGGTGTACGTGCGCGGTTTTGACCGCCTGCAGGTGCCGGTGTATATCGACGGCATTCCCACCTATGTGCCCTATGACGGCAACATCGACCTGGGACGTTTCACCACCTACGACCTGTCGCGCATCGAAGTGGCCAAGGGTTTCGCCTCGCTGCTGTACGGCCCCAATACCCTGGGCGGGGCGATCAACCTGATCACCCGGCGGCCCACCGAAACCTTCGAAGGTGAAGTCGGTGGCGGCCTGGAGCTGACCGACCACGGCAACGTCAACGCCTATCGCAGCTACGCCAACCTGGGTTCCAACCAGGGCAACTGGTGGATGCAGGGTGGCGTATCGTATGTCGACTATGACTACACGATGCTGCCCGACGACTTCGAGCCAACCAACAACCAGCAAGGCAAGGGCCGTCGGGAAAACAGTAACAAGCGCGACGGCAAGTTCAGCTTCAAGCTCGGCTTCACCCCCAACGATACCGACGAGTACGTGCTCGGTTATGTCCAGCAGGAAGGCCGCAAGGGCCAGCCGCCCTACGCCGGCGACCTGCCCGCCAGCGGCCAGCGCAAGCGCTGGTGGGAGTGGCCGCAGTGGGACAAGACCAGCCTGTTCCTGGCCACCAACACCCGCTTCGGCGAGCACGGCCTGAAGACCCGGGTGTTCCGCGACACCTTCAAGAACTCGCTGGAAAGCTTTGTCTACAACAACGGTATCCATGGCGCGATGCAGCCGGGGTTCCCGAGCAAATACGATGACGAGTCCACCGGCTTCTCGGTCGAAGGCGACCTGGCCCTGAGCACCGGCAACCGCCTGGGCATTGCTTATCACTTCAAGGAAGACGTGCACCGCTCGCGCGATGGCAGCGACCCGCAAACCCACTTTCGCGACCAGACCCAGTCCATCGCCCTGGAAGATACCCTGCGCCTGAACGACATCCTCAGCGTGGTCGGCGGGGTGTCGTACAACTACCGCAAGAGCCTTGAGGCCGAAAACTTCGGTACCAGCGCCGCCTCGCCCCGGGTCAAGACCCTGTATGACGAGCCGACCGGCAGCGACGATGCGGTCAACAGCCAGTTGGGCCTGTTCATCAACACAGGCCCCTTGCTGGACATCGACCACAACGGCCAGGTGCGCCTGACCGTGGCGCGCAAGAGCCGCTTTGCAACCATCAAGGACCGCTACTCGACCCGCTTTGGCACGGTGATCCCCAGCCCCGATCTGAAGTCCGAACGCGCCACCCACTACGAGCTGGGCTACAGCGGCGCGATCAGCCGCCAATGGACCCTCGACACGGCGCTGTTCGTCAGCAACATCGAAGACTCCATCCAGCAGGTCACCGTCGCCCCGGTCGCCGGTTGCGCAGCGCCCTGCGGCCAATACCAGAACATCGCCAAGGCGCGTAACCAGGGCGTCGAACTGGGCCTGCGCGGCGATCTGGGCAACTGGGAATTCAACACCAGCTACACCTACCTCGATCGTGAAAACCGCAGCAATCCCGAGCTGCGCCCGATCGATACACCGCGCCACAACCTGTTCGCCTCGGCCAGCCTGAACCTCGACGCCTGGCGCCACACCGCCAGCGTCGAAGCCGCTTCGCGGCGTTACAACATGTCCGATGGCAGCCAGATGAGCGGCGGCTATGCGCTGTACAACCTCAAAAGCGGCTATCGCTTGAGCAATGACGTGCGCATCGAAGCGGGCATCCGCAACCTGTTCGATCGCCTTTATGAATACAGCGAGGGGTACCCGGAAATTGGCCGCAGCTACTTCGTACAGTTCAATGTGCCGCTCTAAGGCCTGGCTGCTGGCGCTGCTGCTGGGCGCAGCCAGTGCCCGGGCGGGCGCGCCGCAGCCGGTGGTGGTGTTGACCAGCTACCCCGAGGAGATGATGACGCGCTTCGAAGAGGCCTTCGAGCGCGCCAACCCTGATTATCGCCTGCAGATCCTCTGGCGCCAGGGCTTCGATGCCCTGCCCTATCTGCGTCAGGCCGATCAGGGCGGGGTCGATGTCTACTGGGCGCCGTCACCGGGCAACTTCAAGCGTCTGGCCCAGGACGCCGGCTGGCAGCCGCTAGGGGTCGAGCTGGACGGTTTGCCGCCGCGCATTGGCGGCATCGCCCTGCGCGATCGCGCGGCGCGCTACCAGGCCACGGAGCTTGCCGGTTACGGCTTTGCCATTAACCCGGAAGAACTGGCCAAGCTGAACATGCCTGCCCCGCAAGACTGGCCGGACCTGCTCGATGCCCGCCTGCGCGGGCGCATCGCCTTGCCCGACCCTGCGCACGTCGGCTTTGCCCCAGTGCTGCTGGATATCGTTTTGCAGGCCTACGGCTGGGATCAAGGCTGGGCGCTGTGGAGCGAGCTCGCCGGGCAATCGCGGCTGGTCAGTCGCGGTGGCACCCTGGTCAGTGACGAGGTCGCCAGCGGGCGTTCGGCAGTGGGTGTGTCGATCGACTTTTTCGTGGCTTCGGCGGTGAGTAACGGCGAAGCGGTCGAGTTTGTCTACCCGGCCCACGGCGGGCTCAACCCGGCGCATATCGCCATCCCTCGCCAGGCCAGGCAGGTCGAGGGAGCGCGGGCCTTCGTGCGCTTCGTGTTGTCGCCTGAAGGGCAACGCCTGCTGGCCGACCCGGACATTCGCAAGTTGCCGGTGCGCCCCAGCATTTATGCCGACTTGCCGGCGGGCTATCACGACCCCTTCGCCGCCGCCCGCCAGGGCGCCTATGCCTACACCGACGACAGCTCGCGCGAACGCCTGGCGCTGATCACCTCGCTGTTCGAGCAATGGCTCGGCCAACCCCATGAACGCCTCGCCGTGTTGTGGGCGCGGGTGCATGCCGGTGAAGCCCAGGGCCGCGACCTGACCGCGGTGCGCGAGTTTCTCAGCGTGCCGCCTATCGACGAAGAGCAAGCGGCGTCGGCGCCGTTGCTGGCACTGTTTGCCCAGCGCCAGGACCATGGCATGCAGCGCCAGCCCGCGAGCGACCGGGATGCCCTCGGCCGCGAGGAAATCGCCTGGCAGTTCCATAGCGCCCGGCAACAGGCGCAAGCCGAGCGCCTGCTGTCGGCCATGGGCCTGTGAAGCGCGCTATCTGCTTGCTGCTCGCCACGCTGCTGAGCACGCCCGCCAGCGCCGCCGTCAGCCGTGAAGCCTTCGCCCAGCCCTTGCCGGGGCTGGACGATGCGCAGCAGCTGGAGCGTTTCTTTCACGGCCGCAGCCTGTTCCGCCAGGCCTGGGTGGTGGCGCCTTCGCGGGACGAAGCGGTCGATGGCCTGGGGCCGCTGTACAACCGCATCAGCTGCATTGCCTGCCACCCCAAGAATGGTCGCGGGCAGGCACCTGCCAGTGAACAGCAACCGCTGCGCACGATGCTGGTGCGCCTGTCGCTACCCGGGCACGATGCCCACGGCGGACCGCTGGCGCATCCGGTCTATGGTGATCAGCTCAGCGAATCGGCTGTTCCCGGCGTGGCCGCTGAAGGTCGGGCGCAAGTGCGCTGGCAAGAGCAATGGGTCACCCTGACCGATGGCGAACGCATCGGCCTGCGTTCGCCGCGCCTGAGCTTCAGCGAACTGGCCTACGGCCCGTTGGGTAACGTGCGCACCTCGATGCGGGTCGGCTCGCCGGTGTTCGGCCTGGGCCTGCTCGAAGCCATCGAGGCCAGCACCCTGCAGGCACTGGCCGACGCGCCCAAGCCCGATGGCGTCAAGGGCCGCGTCAACCAGGTATGGAGCGTCGAACGCCAGCGCCTTGAGCCCGGGCGCTTTGGCCTCAAAGCCAACCAGCCGGACCTGCGTCAGCAGATTGCCGGCGCCATGCACGGTGACCTGGGGATCACTTCGCCACTGTATCCCCAACAAAACTGCACGCCGTTGCAAACGGCCTGTCGCCAGGCTGCCAGCGGCGGCGAACCGGAGCTCGATGCCGTGCAGCTGGGCGACCTGCACTTCTACCTGGCCCACCTGGCGCCACCGCCGCGCCGCGACCGGAGCAAGCCCGAGGTGCAGCGTGGCGAACAGTTGTTCAGCCAGGCTGGATGCGCCCAATGCCACCGTCCGCACCTGAGCACGGGCCAGCATCCGCTCTACCCGCTGTTGTCAGCGCGGCAGATCGAGCCTTACAGCGACCTGTTGCTGCATGACATGGGCCCGGACCTGGCCGATGGCCGTGACGATTACCTGGCCACCGGCCGCGAGTGGCGCACCCCGCCACTGTGGGGCCTGGGCTTGCTCGAACGGATCAACCCCGGTGCCGGGTACCTGCATGATGGCCGGGCGCGTACGCTTGAGGAGGCGGTGTTGTGGCATGGCGGGGAAGCGCAAGTGGCGCGCGAGCGCTTCAAGGCGCTGGTGGCCGATGACCGCCGGGCGTTGCGGGCGTTTTTGCGGTCGCTGTAATTTCAATCGCGGGCCAGATGCCCTCATATCATTCCCAATGATAATAACCTTCGCCCCATTCGATTCGTCGTTGATAGTTTCAAATCGCAGAATCCGCCCACTATCAATAAATTGGCGGACTCCCCATGGAACAGTCACTCAAACCTTTGCGTTACCCCCTTGCTCTATTGGCTGTATTGGTGATGAGTGCCTGCGGTCGCACCCCGGAGGCCGTGCAGGCGCCGGCGGCGACCAAGGTCAGCGTGGCCAAGGTGCTGGAACAACCAATCAACGAATGGGACGAGTTCACCGGCCGCCTGGAGGCGCCGGAAACCGTCGAGGTGCGTCCGCGCGTCTCCGGGCAGATCGACCAGGTGGCCTTCACCGAAGGCGCCCAGGTGAAAAAAGGCGATCTGCTGTTCCAGATCGACCCGCGTCCGTTCCAGGCTGAGGTCCGCCGCCTCGAAGCCCAACTGCAACAAGCCCGCGCCACCGCCATCCGCAGCGAAAACGAAGCCCAGCGCGGCGAGCGCCTGCGCAGCAGCAACGCGATTTCCGCCGAGCTTGCCGAGTCGCGCACCAGTGCCGCTGCCGAAGCCCGCGCCGGCGTTGCCGCGATCCAGGCGCAACTGGACCTGGCGCGCCTGAACTTAAGCTTCACCCGCGTCACCGCGCCGATCAGCGGCCGGGTCAGCCGCGCGCAGTTCACCGCCGGCAACATCGTCACGGCTGACGTCACGCCGCTGACCAGCGTGGTCTCCACCGACAAGGTCTACGCCTACTTCGACGCCGACGAACGCGTGTACCTCAAGTACACCCAGCTGGCGCGCGACGGCCAGCGCGGCCAGAGCACCCCGGTGTACCTGGGCCTGTCCAACGAAAACGGCAACCCGCACCTGGGCCAGATGAACTTCGTCGACAACCAGGTCAACCCCAAGACCGGCACCATCCGTGGCCGCGCGGTGTTCGACAACCGCGACGGGCAGTTCACCCCGGGCCTGTACGCACGCCTGAAACTGGTCGGCAGCGCCACCTACTCGGCGGTGCTGATCAACGACGAAGCGGTCGGTACCGACCTTGGCAAGAAGTTCGTGCTGGTCATGGACAAAGACAACAAGGCCGCCTACCGCGCCGTCGAGCTGGGGCCGAAACTCGAAGGCCTGCGCATCGTGCGCAACGGCCTGAGCAAGGATGACCGCATCGTCGTCAAGGGCCTGCAACGGGTACGCCCGGGCTCGCCGGTCGACCCGCAGGACACGCCAATGGCCAGTGACGCGACCATCGCCGCCCTCGCCCAACAACGTCAGGCGCTCGAAGCCAGTATCCAGGGCAAAACAGTGGCCACCCCCAGCGTAAAACTCGCCAGTGCCTCGGCACCGCGCGGTTAAGGGATCAGTCCGATGAATTTTTCCAAGTTTTTTATCACCCGGCCGATCTTCGCCGCGGTGCTGTCGCTGCTGATTCTGATCGCCGGCAGCATCTCGCTGTTCCAGCTGCCGATCAGCGAATACCCGGAAGTGGTACCGCCCACCGTGGTGGTGCGTGCCAACTTCCCCGGCGCCAACCCGAAAGTGATCGGCGAAACCGTCGCCGCGCCGCTTGAGCAGGCGATTACCGGGGTCGAGAACATGCTCTACATGTCCTCGCAGTCCACCGCCGACGGCAAGGTCACCCTGACCGTCACCTTCGCCCTCGGTACCGACCTGGACAACGCCCAGGTTCAGGTGCAGAACCGCGTGACCCGCACCCAGCCCAAGCTGCCCGAGGAAGTCACGCGTATCGGTATTACCGTCGACAAGGCTTCGCCCGACCTGACCATGGTGGTGCACCTGACCTCGCCGGACAACCGTTACGACATGCTCTACCTGTCCAACTACGCCATCCTCAACATCAAGGATGAGCTGGCGCGCCTGGGCGGTGTCGGTGACGTGCAACTGTTCGGCATGGGCGACTACTCGCTGCGGGTCTGGCTCGACCCGAACAAGACCGCTTCGCGCAACCTCACCGCCAGCGACGTGGTCGCCGCCATTCGCGAGCAGAACCGTCAGGTAGCCGCCGGTCAACTTGGCGCGCCACCCGCACCCGGGGCCACCAGCTTCCAGCTGTCGGTCAACACCCAGGGCCGCCTGGTCAGTGAAGAAGAGTTCGAGAACATCATCATCCGCTCCGGCGCCGATGGTGAGATCACCCGCCTGAAGGACATCGCCCGCGTTGAGCTCGGCTCCAGCCAGTACGCCCTGCGCTCGCTGCTGAACAACCAGCCGGCCGTGGCCATCCCGATCTTCCAGCGCCCAGGCTCCAACGCCATCGAGATCTCCGACGAGGTCCGAGCGAAAATGGCCGAGCTGAAGAAGGACTTCCCTGAAGGCATGGACTACAGCATTGTCTATGACCCAACGGTATTCGTTCGCGGTTCGATCGAGGCGGTGGTCCACACCCTGTTCGAAGCGCTGATCCTGGTGGTGCTGGTGGTCATCCTGTTCCTGCAGACCTGGCGCGCCTCGATCATCCCGCTGGTGGCGGTTCCGGTTTCCTTGATCGGTACCTTCGCGGTAATGCACCTGTTCGGCTTCTCGCTCAACGCCCTGTCGCTGTTCGGCCTGGTGCTGGCCATCGGTATCGTGGTGGACGACGCCATCGTCGTGGTGGAAAACGTCGAGCGTAACATCGGCCTGGGCCTCAAGCCCCTGGAAGCCACACAAAAGGCCATGGGCGAAGTGACCGGGCCGATCATCGCCACGGCGCTGGTGCTGTGCGCGGTGTTCGTGCCGGCGGCGTTCATTTCCGGCCTTACCGGGCAGTTCTACAAGCAGTTCGCGCTGACCATCGCCATCTCCACGGTGATCTCGGCCTTCAACTCCCTGACCCTGTCGCCGGCCCTGGCCGCGGTACTGCTCAAGGAGCACCACGCACCCAAAGACCGCTTCTCGAAAGTGCTCGAACGCCTGCTCGGTGGCTGGCTGTTCGGCCCGTTCAACCGCTTCTTCGACCGTGCCAGCCATGGCTATGTCGGCGCTGTCGGCCGGGTCATCCGCAGCAGCGGCATCGCCCTGTTCGTCTATGGCGGCCTGATCATCATGACCTGGCTGGGCTTCTCGTCGACGCCTACCGGCTTTGTACCGGCGCAAGACAAGCAGTACCTGGTCGCCTTCGCGCAGCTGCCGGATGCCGCCAGCCTTGACCGCACCGAGGCGGTGATCAAGAAGATGAGCGAGATCGCCCTCAAGCAACCGGGCGTGGCTGACTCGGTGGCCTTCCCGGGCCTGTCGATCAACGGCTTCACCAACAGCCCGAACAGCGGCATCGTCTTCACCCCGCTCAAGCCCTTCGATGAGCGCAAGGACCCGAGCCAGTCGGCCGCAGCGATTGCTGCCGCGCTGAACGCGCAGTTCGCCGATATCGAAGACGCCTACATCGCGATCTTCCCGCCGCCGCCGGTACAGGGACTGGGCACCATCGGTGGTTTCCGCCTGCAGATCGAAGACCGTGGCAACCTGGGTTATGAAGCGCTGTACAAGGAAACCCAGAACATCATCGCCAAGAGCCACAACGTGCCGGAGCTGGCCGGGCTGTTCACCAGCTACCAGGTCAACGTGCCGCAGGTCGATGCTGCCATCGACCGCGAGAAGGCCAAGACCCACGGTGTAGCGATCAGCGATATCTTCGACACCCTGCAGATCTACCTGGGTTCGTTGTACGCCAACGACTTCAACCGCTTTGGCCGCACCTACCAGGTCAACGTCCAGGCCGAGCAGCAGTTCCGCCTTGAAGCCGAGCAGATCGGCCAGCTCAAGGTGCGCAACAACCAGGGCGAGATGATCCCGCTGGCGACCTTCATCAAGGTCAGCGACACCTCGGGGCCGGACCGCGTCATGCACTACAACGGCTTCATCACCGCCGAGATCAACGGTGCCGCAGCACCGGGCTACAGCTCCGGGCAAGCGGAAAAGGCCATCGAGAAACTGCTCAAGGAAGAACTGCCCAACGGCATGACTTTCGAATGGACCGAACTGACCTACCAGCAGATCCTGGCCGGTAACACCGCGCTGTTCGTCTTCCCGCTCTGCGTACTGCTGGCCTTCCTGGTGCTGGCCGCCCAGTACGAAAGCTGGAGCCTGCCGCTGGCGGTGATCCTGATCGTGCCGATGACCCTGCTGTCGGCGATTACCGGGGTGATTCTGTCCGGTGGCGACAACAACATCTTCACCCAGATCGGCTTGATCGTACTGGTGGGGCTGGCGTGCAAGAACGCCATCCTGATCGTCGAGTTCGCCAAGGACAAACAGGCCGAAGGCCTCGACCCGCTGGCCGCGGTACTGGAAGCCTGCCGCCTGCGCCTGCGGCCGATCCTGATGACCTCGATCGCCTTCATCATGGGTGTGGTGCCGCTGGTGTTCTCCTCCGGCGCCGGTGCTGAAATGCGTCATGCCATGGGTGTGGCGGTGTTCTCCGGGATGATCGGGGTGACCTTCTTCGGTCTGCTGCTGACGCCGGTGTTCTTTGTCCTGATCCGCCGTTACGTGGAACGCAGCCAGGCCCGCAAAGCGGCGCGTGCGCTGAAGCTGGAGACTCATGCATGAACCGCAGTGTGAAATTCTTTATGCCCAGCCTGCTGGTGCTGGCCCTGGCCGCTTGTGCGGTGGGCCCGGACTACAAGGCCCCGGACACCGCGGCGGCGCAATTGAGCGCGGCCAACGAACCGAGCGCCAAGGCCGCCTTCGACCGCAGCCGTTTTGAAAGCATCTGGTGGAAGCAGTTCGACGACCCGGTGCTGAACAAACTGGTCAGCCAGTCGCTGGACGGCAACCGCGAACTGCGCGTGGCCTTCGCCCGCCTGAAAGCGGCGCGGGCGATTCGCGACGATGTCAGCAACGACGCCCTGCCCACCGTCACCAGCCGCGCCAGCGCCGACCTGGGCAAGGGCCAGGTGCCTGGCCAGAGCGAAGATCGGGTCAACAGCGAACGCTATGACCTGGGCCTGGACATGGCCTGGGAGCTGGACCTGTTCGGCCGCATCCAGCGTCAACTTGAAGCCAGCGAAGCCGAGCAGGCCGCCGCCCAGGCCGACCTGCAGCAACTGCAGGTGAGCCTGATCGCCGAACTGGTCGATGCCTATGGCCAGCTGCGCGGTGCGCAATTGCGCGAGAAGATCGCCCTGGCCAACCTCAAGACCCAGCAGGATTCGCGGGGTATCACCGAAACCTTGCGTGACGCCGGGGTCGGTAACGACCTTGATGTGGTGCGGGCCGATGCCCGCCTGGCGGCGGTCGAGGCCAGTGTGCCGCAACTGCAGGCCGAACAGGTACGGGCGCGCAACCGCATCGCCACCCTGCTCGGCCAGCGCCCGGACGCCCTGGCGGTTGACCTGTCGCCGGCGCAACTGCCGGCCATCGCCAAGGCGCTGCCGGTGGGCGACCCCGGCGAGCTGCTCAAGCGCCGCCCGGATATCCGCAGCGCCGAGCGCCAGTTGGCAGCGGCAACCGCCAACATCGGCGTGGCCACCGCCGACCTGTTCCCCCGGGTCAGCCTCAGCGGCTTTCTCGGCTTTACCGCCGGGCGCGGCTCGCAACTGGGCTCCTCGGCCGCCAAGGCCTGGGCCCTGGGCCCGAGTATTACCTGGGCGGCCTTCGACCTGGGCAGCGTGCGCGCCCGCCTGCGCGGCGCCAACGCCGATGCCGAGGGCGCCCTGGCCAACTATGAGCAGCAGGTATTGCTGGCCCTGGAAGAATCGGAAAACGCCTTCAGCGACTACAGCAAACGCCAGCAACGGCTGCTGGCCCTGCTGCGCCAGAGCGAAGCCAGCCGCAAGGCGGCCGATCTCGCCTCGATTCGCTACCGCGAAGGCACGGTCGACTACCTGGTGCTGCTCGACGCCGAACGCGAACGCCTGAGCGCCGAAGATGCCCAGGCCCAGGGCGAAGTCGACCTGTACCGCGGCATCGTCGCCATCTACAAGGCCCTCGGTGGCGGCTGGCAGGCCGAAAGCGTGGCTGCGGCGAACTGATTCAACGGCTCCTTTGGTTGGTTTCTGACCGGCCTTTTGCCCCGCTTGCGGGGCTTTTTTATGGCCGATCGCGGGGCAAGCCCGCGCCTACAGGTTTGGCATCGCTGCGATATCTGTAGGCGCGGGCTTGCCCCGCGATAGGGACCCACCCCCCTTTTACATTTGACGTCACCGGCCCTCGTGACCCAAGCTCAAGCCTTTGCAGCCGCGACACGCTTCGGATTCACCATGTCGAAACAGCGCCAGTACACGCTTATCAGCCTGACCCTGCTCATCATCCTCGGCCTGGGTGGCTATTTCTGGCGTGACGACAGCCCGGCGCCGACGCCTGCCCTCAAGCACAGCTACACCAAGGCCCTGACCATGGCCCATGACGGCCAGCCCGGCGCCGCCCGGGTGCTCTACCAGCAACTGGGGCGCAATGACCTGTCGCCGATCCGCCGCGCCAGCCTGTACGCCGCACTGCCCAACTACCCCTCGCCGCTGGCATTGAAACTGGCCAGCCGCGACCTGCAGCATGACGAGCCGCTGGTGCGTCGCGCGGCCATCGCCAGTATCCAGACGATGCTGCCCGGCGCCCAGCGCAGCCTGGTGCTCGGGCCGTTGCTCGATGATGAGGAGCAAAGCGTACGCTTTGCCGTGGTCGATGCCCTGCTGGGGCTCAGCGCCGATGACATCGGCCTGTACTTCGGCCCGCTGCAAGAGGTGCTGGAGCATTATCAGCAGGTGCTGGCGCAGCGCGACGACGATGCCAGCGCGCAGTTGCACCTGGCGCAGCTGTACCTGCATGAAAACAGCTACCAGGAGGCCGCGCAGGCGCTTGAGCGCACCTTGCAGCTGGCGCCGGATAACCTCGAAGCACTGGCCGCGCAGGTGCAGTTGCTGGAGCGCCAGAACCAGACCGACGCCTCGCGCCAGGTGCTGGCCAAGGCCCTGCAACAACGTCCCGACTCGGCCTTTCTACAACATGAACTGGGCCGCTGGCTGCTGCGCCACGGCCAGGACGAATACGCCCTGCTGGCCTTTGCCCGGGCCCTGGAGCTGGAGCCGGACAACAATGACTACCGCTACACCCTGGCCACCAGCCTGCATCAGTTGGAGCAGGTCGACGCCGCGCAAAAGCAACTGGAAACCATCCTTGCCCGGCAACCGGCCAACCGCAAGGCCCGGGTGCTGCTGATCGAGTACTGGAAAGAGACCGGCCAGTTGCAGAATGTGCAGGTGCTGCTAGCCCAGCTGGAGCAGCAGAATCCCGACGATCCGTTGGTGCAGCAAGGCCTGTAGGCTTGCAAACGACCGTCTGACAACCCGGTTGAACCCCTCAACCCAGCCTGTGGTCCAGAGATAGTGCGAACACGGCAGGCACCGGCGGTGCTTGCCTGAGCGTTATCAAAGGAGAACACCCGTGGGCGACGCGTTAGCCAATGCCGAACGAGCGCTGATCCTGGCCCCGGCCCAGCTTAGCCAGCTGGCCCAGCGCCTGCTCGACCAGGCCGGCATCCAGGCGCTGCAAGCGGCCAGCATGGAAGACCTGGGCCTTGCCCTGGAGCAAGGCGTGGGCCTGGCGATCATTGCCGACACTTGCCTGGACGGCAGCGTACGCTCGCCTTTGCACCTTTACCTTGGCAAGCAGCCGGTTTGGTCGGACTTGCCGGTGGTGCTGCTGACGGGGCCGCCAGTCCAGGGCCAGAGCCCGCCGCAAAGCCAGCACGCCGCGCTCGGCAACTTGTTCCTGCTGCAGTATCCATTCGAACCCGACAACCTGCTGGCCCTGACCCATTCCTCGTTGCGCGCGCGGCGGCGCCAGTACCAGGCACGCAACCAGGGCCAGGAACTGGAGCGCCAGAGCCAACGGGTCGAAGAGCAATTGCGCCAGTTGCGCGAAGAAGAACAGTACCTGCGCCAGGCGCAGAAAATGGAAGCCATCGGTCAGCTCGCAGGCGGCGTCGCCCATGACTTCAACAACCTGCTGACCGGCATCGGCGGCAGCCTGGAAATGATCGGCAAACGCCTGCAGCAGGGTCGCCACGACGCCCTGCCCGCCCTGCTCAGCCTCAGCCAGGCGGCGGTCAAACGCGCCGCCAGCATGACCCACCGCCTGCTGGCGTTTTCCAGCCGGCAATCGCTCGATGCCCAGCCCGTGGAAGTTGCCACCCTGCTCACGGCCGAGCGCCTGCAGCCGTTGCTTGACCCGCAGATCAAGCTGCAACTGCATATCGAGGCGGATCTGTGGGCCGTGGAAGCCGACCCGGCGCAGCTGCAGGAAGCCCTCGGCAACTTGCTCAGCAACGCCCACGACGCCATGCCCAACGGCGGGCGCCTGACCGTCAGCGCCAGCAATCAGCGCCAGGACGGCAGCCTGTTCGGTGGCCACTCGCTGGCCGCTGGCGACTATGTGCTGATCAGCTTCAACGATAATGGCTGTGGCATGCCGCAAAGTACCCTGGACCGCGCTTTCGACCCGTTCTTCACCACCAAGCCAATCGGCCAGGGAACGGGCCTGGGGCTGTCGATGGTGTATGGCTTCAGCAAGCAGTCCCAGGGCCATGTGGCGCTGCAAAGCCGCATCGGCCACGGCACCCGGGTCGATGTCTACCTGCCGCGCCACGCCGCACCCAACCGTGAAAGCGAAGAGCCAGCAACGCCGGCGCCACCTTGCGGCAACAGCCACACGGTGCTGATTGTCGAGGACGACCCCGCTGTGCGCCAGTTGGTGCATCAGGTGCTGAGTGACCAGGGTTACCCGTGCAAGGTGGCCGAGGATGCCAATGTCGCCCTGGCCATTCTGCAGGCCGGAGAAGCGGTCGACCTGCTGGTCAGCGACGTCGGGCTGCCAGGCATGAACGGTCGGCAACTGGCGGAAATCGGCCGGCAATTGCGCCCGCAACTCAAGGTGCTGTTCATCACCGGTTACGCCGAAACCGCGGTGGCCCGCGGCGGCTTTCTTGACCCCGGCATGCAGATGATCTGCAAACCCTTCGAGTTCGCCCAGTTGACCGCCAAGGTCGCGCAGATGCTCGGCAAGGGCAGCACCTCATGAGCCAGGTGCAACCCAGCGCCGCCCTGGCGGCGGCGCCGGCCGTGCAGCGGGTGCGGGTGCTGACGGTCAATGCGCACAAGGGCTTCAGCGCGCTTAACCGTTACTACGTGCTGCCAGAACTGCGTGAGGCGGTACGCAGCGAAAACGCCGACCTGGTGTTCCTCCAGGAAGTGCTCGGCAGCCACCGCCAGCACGCTCTGCGCCACCGCAACTGGTCGGATGTGCCGCAATATGAGTTTCTTGCCGACAGCCTCTGGCCAGAATTCGCCTACGGCCGCAATGCGGTGTATCCGGACGGCGAACACGGCAATGCCCTGCTGTCGAAATACCCGATCCGGCGCCACGCCAACCTCGATGTCAGCGTCCATGGCACCGAGCAGCGCGGCTTGCTGCATTCGGTACTGGCCTTGCCCGCCGAGTGCGAGCTGCATACCGTCTGTGTGCACCTGGGCCTGGACGAGCGCCAGCGCCAGCAGCAGTTGCACCTGCTCTGCGAATTACTGCACAGCCTGCCGAACGACGCGCCGGTGATCGTCGCCGGCGACTTCAATGACTGGCGCCAGCGCGCCGATGCAGTGCTAGCCGAATGCGGCCTGAATGAAGTGTTCAGCCAGGCCCATGGTCGCCCGGCACGCAGTTTTCCGGCGCGCTGGCCGCTGTTGCGCCTGGACCGCATCTACCTGCGCAATGCCCGCGCACAGGCGCCCAAGGTCATGGCGCGCAAGCCCTGGACCCACCTGTCCGATCACCTGCCATTGGCAGTGGAGGTGCTCTTGTGAACAGCCAATGGCGACCTGACAACCAGGTGCAACTGCTGATCAACGGCGAGGACTATTTCGCCAGCGCCTTTGCCGCGATCGAGCAGGCCCGGGCGGAAATCCTCCTGGAAACCTTCATCATCTTTGAAGACAAGGTCGGCAAGCAGTTGCAGCAACTGTTGATCGCCGCCGCCCGGCGCGGGGTAAAGGTCGAGATGCTGGTCGACGGTTATGGCACCGCAGACCTGAGCCTTGACTACCTGCGCGAGCTCAGCGACGCCGGCGTGCATTTGCAGGCCTTCGACCCGAGCCCGAAACGCCTGGGCATGCGCACCAATCTGTTTCGCCGCCTGCACCGCAAGATCCTGGTGGTCGATGGCGAGGTCGGTTTTGTTGGCGGCATCAATTATTGCGCCGATCACCTGGCCGATTTCGGACCGATGGCCAAGCAGGACTACGCGGTACAAGTGCGCGGGCCGATCGTCGCCGACCTGCAGCGCGCCACCTTGACCCTGCTGGAGCAACAGAGCGCGCTCAAGCCCGGAACCCGGCGCTGGTGGCAACCCCGGGTGCCGATCGCCGCCGACAGCGAACAGGCAAGCATAACCCTGTGCATCCGCGATAACCAGGATCACCCCAACGACATCGAACAGCACTACTTGCGGGCGCTGAACGGCGCCCGCGAGCGGATCACCATTGCCAATGCCTACTTCTTTCCCGGCTACCGCCTGCTGCGGGCGATCCGCAACGCCGCGCGCCGGGGCGTGAAGGTTACCCTGGTGCTGCAGGGGATGCCCGACATGCCCTGGGTGCGTTTGTGCTCGCGCTTGCTGTACAACTACCTGATCCGCGACGGCGTGCGCATTTTCGAGTACTGCGAACGGCCCTTGCACGGCAAGGTGGCACTGGTGGACCGGCACTGGTCGACGGTCGGCTCAAGCAATCTCGACCCTTTGAGCCTGGCCCTGAACCTTGAGGCCAACCTGGTCATCCGCGACCAGACCTTCAACAGCCGCCTGCATGAACACCTGCAGGAGCTTACCGCCCACCGCTGCAAACCGGTGAGCCTGCAGCGGGCACTGCGTGGCTACTGGTGGCGGGCGCCGCTGATCTTTTTGACCTTTCACTTCATCCGCCGATTCCCGGCCGTGATCGGCTGGCTGCCGGCCCATGTACCACGGCTCAAGCCGCTGTATGACGGCGAGCAACCTGCGGGCAAGCCGACATGAGCAAGCAGCACAAGCACTGGCGCCGTGCCCGCCAGGCGCTGACCCTGGCGTTCTTCATCCTGGTGCCGGTGCTGCTGTTCAGCGTGCTGAAAAACCTCGACTGGCAAGAGGTGTACCAGGCCCTGGCCTCCTATCGCTGGCGCACCCTGGCAATGGCTGCAGGCGTAACCCTGTGCAGCTTTGCCCTGTTCAGCAGCTTCGACCTGCTCGGGCGCTACTACACCGGGCATCATTTGCCGGCGCGCCAGGTGTTGCCGCTGGCTTTCGTGTGCTACGCATTCAACCTAAACCTCAGCGCCTGGGTCGGCGGCATCGCCCTGCGCTACCGTTTGTACAGCCGCCTCGGCCTCAAGGTCGCGACCATCACCCGGATCCTCAGCCTGGGGCTGTTGACCAACTGGGCAGGCTATTTCGCGGTGGCCGGCAGCTTGTTCGTCTGCGGGCTGCCGAAGTTGCCAGCGGGCATGGAGATCGGCAATACCGGCCTGCGCCTGATCGGTGCAGCGCTGTTGTTGGTGGTCATGGCTTACCTGCTGGCGTGCGCCTTCGCTACTCGCCGCACCTGGCACTTTCGCAAGCAGCAGATCACCCTGCCAGGCATCCGCCTGGCAGCGTTGCAAGTGGTGATGGGCGCTCTGAACTGGTCGTTGATGGCGCTGGTGGTGTTCATCCTGCTGCCCAAGGGGGCTAGCTACCCGACCGTGCTGGCAGTACTGATGATCAGCAGCATTGCCGGGGTCATTACTCATATTCCGGCCGGGCTTGGGGTACTCGAGACGGTGTTTTTGACCCTGCTGCAAGGCACCTACGGCAAGGGCACGCTGCTCGCGGCGCTGATTGGCTACCGGGCGATCTACTTTCTGTTGCCGTTGCTGGTAGCCACGCTGACCTACCTGATGCTCGAGCGCCTGGCCAGTCAGCGCGCCAGCGGGGAAAGTTCGCAAACCACCGGCTGAACCGGCTCGAGCATCTGGTGAACCTGATGCACCAGGTCTTGCAAGGCGAAGGGCTTGGTCATCAGGGCCATGCCGGGCTCCAGCACCTCCTGGTCGGTCACTTCCTGTTCGGCGAAGCCGGTGATCAACAGCACCTTCTGCTGCGCCTGCAGCATGCGCAGGGCATTGGCCACCTGACGGCCACTGAAGCCGCCTGGCAGACCGATATCGGTGATCACCAGGTCAACCGTGCCCAACTGGCGATACTGCTGCAGCGCGCTGTTGGCGTCAGCGGCGGTAAACACCTCGAAGCCCTCCTCCTCCAGCGCCTCCTTGATCAGCAAGCGCAAGGTACTCTCGTCGTCGACCAGCAGGATGCGTTCGCCATTGGCGCGTGGGTAGCGCTTACGCCCCGGCTCGCCGGCCAGCGGCTGCGGCAGCTCGCCCACATAGCGCGGCAGCAGGACCTTCACCCGGGTACCCTGGCCAGGGCTCGAATCGATCCACACCCGGCCCCCTGACTGACGGACAAAGCCATAGACCATCGACAAGCCAAGCCCGGTGCCCTGGCCGACCGGCTTGGTGGTAAAGAACGGGTCAAAGGCCCGTGCGACGATATCGGCGTTCATGCCGTGGCCGTTGTCCTGCACCTGCAAGGCAAAGTAATCACCCGGGCCCAGGCTGTCTTCGCCCTCCAGGGCCAGCTCGTGACGTTCGTTAGCGGTGGTGATGCGCAGGCAGCCACCGGCGCCCATGGCATCGCGGGCATTGATGCACAGGTTGATCAGGGCATTTTCCAGCTGGTTGGCATCAATCAGTACCCACCAGGGCGCCGGCTCCACCTGGACCTGCAGATCGATATGGCTACCCACGGTCTGCTGGACCAACTGCTCGATATCCTGCACCAGTTGGTTGACACAGGCAGGCTTGGGGTCGAGCGCCTGGCGCCGGGAAAAGGCCAGCAAGCGGTGGGTGAGCGTGGCGGCGCGCTTGGCCGCACCCCGAGCGGCATCAAGGTAGACCTGCAGGTTGTCCAGATTACCCTGGGCAATGCGTCGTTCGAGCAACTCCAGGCTGCCGCTGATGCCGGTCAACAGGTTGTTGAAGTCATGGGCCATGCCGCCGGACAGTTGCCCGATGGCTTCCATCTTCTGGCTCTGACGCAACAGTTCTTCAGCATGGCGCAGCGCCTCTTCGCGCTCGCGCTCCTGGCTGATGTCGGTGCCCACGGCGGTAAAACCAAGCTCCGAGGGTACCGCTGCCCAGTTGAACCAGCGGTAGTGCCCGTCCTTGTGGCGCAAGCGGCTGATGGTGTTCTCGGTGCGCTGGCCGGCGCGCAGGCGCTCAACCACCGAGGCGACTTGCGGTTGGTCGTCGGCATGCAGCAAATCCATGATCGAGGTGTCCAGCACCTCGTCTGCAGCCCAGCCAAGGATCTGGCTCCAGGCCGGGTTGACCGCACTGATGCGCAAATCCGGCAGGACAATCACCATGATGTCGCCGGACAAGTCCCAGAAATGGTTTCGATCAGAGGTGCGTTCCTGCACCTGGCGCTCGAAGGTATTGGCCAGGTGACGCCACTGCTGCGCCGACTCGACGCTGGCGGTGGTTTCGATCACCGTGTCGAGAAAGCCGGCCACCGCCCCGCGCTCGTCTCGAATGGGGCTGTAGCAGAAAGTGAAATAGGCCTGTTCGAGGCTGCCGTTGCGATTGATCATCAACGGGAAGTTCTCGATGAAGATCGCCTCCCCCGACAGGGTACGGAAGACCAGCGCGCCGATGTTCTCCCAGGCCTCGCTCCACACCTCGTCAAAGCCGCGTCCCAGTGCCTCGGGCTTGGCCCCGAGGATCGGCTTGAAGGCATCGTTGTAAATGGTCACCAACTGCGGCCCCCAGACCAGGCAACCGGGGAATTTGGACGCCAGCAGCATGTCCACGGCAATGCGCAAGGGCGCCGGCCACAGGTGCAAAGGCCCAAGGGCGGTACTGGCCCAGTCGTGGTTACGCACCTTTACACTCATTGATCCTGGCATGGGCAAGCTCGGCTGACGGTGGGGGCCTGAACAATCGGACCTAAACGCCGATATCTTCGTTCCAGAGTTCGGGGCTGTCCTTGATAAAAGCGCGCATCATCTTGACGCAGTTATCATTGTGCAGCACCTGCACATCGACGCCGCGGGCCTTGAGCAGCGCTTCCTCGCCCATGAAAGTCTGGTTTTCACCAACAATCACGCGCTTGATGCCATACAGCAGGATCGCCCCGCTGCACATCGGGCATGGCGACAAGGTGGTGTACAGGGTCGCCTCGCGATAAACCCTGGCCGGCTGGCGGCCGGCGTTTTCCAGAGCGTCCATTTCGCCGTGCAGGATCGCGCTGCCCTTCTGTACCCGGCGGTTGTGGCCACGGCCGATGATCTGGTTATTGTGTACCAGCACCGAACCGATCGGTATGCCGCCTTCTTTACGGCCCAGTTGGGCCTCATCGATAGCAGCCTGCATGAACGCATCTACGTCTTGGTTCAACGTGCTCATCGGTTGGTCGACTCCCTGTGGCAAAGCGGTTTTCTTCGCAGGCTAGCATACCGCCAGCAAGGAATGGCATCCATGCCAGTCGCTACTATGCTGTACAGGTTTCTCCTCTGCGACCTGGGCAGTCCGGGTCCGTTCCAGTATAGGGAGCGTTGCGATGAGCAAGAAAATACTGGTGGTGCTGACCAATACGGCCAAATACCCGACGCTCAAGCGCGCCACCGGATTGTGGCTGGGCGAGGCGGTGCACTTTGTCGACAAGGTTGAAAAGGCCGATTACAAGGTCGATTACCTCAGCCCCAGCGGCGGTTACGTGCCGATTGACCCGCACAGCCTGCAGATGGCCGCGGATATCGACTGGCATTGGTACCAGGACAAAGCGTTCATGAACCGTCTGGGCAAGACCCTGAGCCCCGGCGAGGTCAAGGCCCAGGACTACAGCGCCATTTATTATGCCGGCGGTCATGGGGTGATCTGGGACTTCCCCGACAACAGCGGGCTGCAGGACCTGGCCCGGCGCATCTTTGAGGCCGGCGGCGTGGTGGCCTCGGTGTGCCATGGCGCGGTCGGCCTGCTCAATATCAAGCTCAGTGACAACACCTTGCTGGTCAAGGACCGCGAGGTCACCGGTTTTTCCGATACTGAAGAGAAACTGGCCGAACTGGACAAAGTGGTGCCTTACCTCACCGAAACCGAGCTCAAGGCCCGCGGCGGTTTGTACCGCAAGGCAGAAGAGCCGTGGCAGGCCTTCGCCATCGCCGACCAGAAAGACGGACGCTTGATTACCGGACAGAATCCCGCCTCCGGGGGCGCGGTGGCTGACCTGGTGTTGGCCGCACTGAAAAAGCGCTGAGGCGCCTACTTGGCTTGCCGATAGGTACTTCGCCGAGGGTAAACGCGGCCTACATCCGCCGCTGATTGCGCTCTTTATGCTGACGAGTGTCACCCGACCAGGAAGGTCGGGCTCTTGTTCAGCATAGAGGTGCACTCATGGCTCCAACCCGTCTTGCCGGCCGCAGCCTGCTCGAGTTTCTGATAACCCTGCTGATTGGCCTGGCGCCCGTGGCCTGTGGCCTTCTGGTGTTGGCCCTGCAGGTCGAGCGCAAGCAGGAAGAAACCGCCGAGGTGTCTGTGGTCGAGGCTATCTATGCTATCGACCGGGTCTTCGATGCCATGCACGGCTCCAGCAATGCTGTGCTCGGGTTGGTCGGGCAACCCTGCGAGAAAATCCTCCCGACTCTGCGCCAGGAAGCGCTGAGGCAGCCAAGCGTGCGCTCGCTGGTGCTGACCCGGGAAAACCGTGCCTACTGCAGCACCCTGCTCGGCAGCATCGACACGGCAATCGACCCGGGCAGCTACTTCAACCAGCGCCTGCGCCTGGACTCGCGCAACGAAATCACCCCGGACATGCCGGTGCTGCACTACCGCCTGCAGGAATATCCCATGGGCGTCATCGCCATCAGCGATGCGCGCTCCCTGCAAACAGAACTGCAGGGCTTCAAGAACGCCATTGTCCTGGCCCTGCAGTTCGGCAGCGATTTTGTCTGGGCAACCGGCAGTGGCAGCGCCGAGCAGGTACCCAACCATGAAGAAGACAGCCAGCGCATGGTCTCGGAGAAGTACGGCTACACCGTCCACGCCGGCTACCCCGATGGCCACACCCGCAAGATGCTCAGCCAGGCCATGAGCTCTACCGCGCCGTCATTGCTTCTGGTCGGCATTATCACCTGCGCCGTGGCCTACTGGGGGCTGTTCAGGCAACGACGAAAAACAGCGTGAGCTCCACCATGAAAAAAGGCCATTGAGCGTTTGCTCAATGGCCTTTTTCAGTGACGGTCCGGATCAGTCGGTACTGAGTACACCGCGACGGACCTGGTCACGCTCGATCGACTCGAACAGGGCCTTGAAGTTGCCTTCGCCGAAGCCGTCGTCTCCCTTGCGCTGGATGAACTCGAAGAACACCGGGCCCATCAGGGTTTCGGAGAAGATCTGCAGCAGCAGACGCTTGTCACCGGCTTCGGAGGAACCATCGAGCAGGATGCCACGGGCCTGAAGTTCGCCGACCGGCTCGCCATGGCCCGGCAGACGCCCTTCGAGCATCTCGTAGTAGGTGTCTGGCGGCGCGGTCATGAAGCGCATGCCGAGCTTTTTCAGGGCATCCCAGCTCTCGAGCAGGTTGTCGCTGAGGAAGGCCACATGCTGGATGCCCTCGCCGTTGAACTGCATGAGGAACTCTTCGATCTGCCCGGCGCCCTTGGACGACTCTTCGTTCAGCGGGATGCGGATCATGCCATCCGGCGCGGTCATGGCCTTGGAGGTCAGGCCGGTGTATTCGCCCTTGATGTCGAAGTAACGGATTTCGCGGAAGTTGAACAGCTTCTCGTAGAAACCGGCCCAGTAGGCCATGCGCCCGCGATAAACGTTATGGGTCAGGTGATCGATGATCTTCAGGCCCGCACCGACCGGGTGACGATCGACACCTTCGATGAAGTTGAAGTCGATGTCATAGATCGAACTGCCTTCCTCGAAACGGTCGATCAGGTACAGCGGCGCACCGCCAATGCCCTTGATCGCCGGCAGACGCAGCTCCATCGGCCCGGTTTCGATCTCGACCGGCTGGGCGCCCAGTTCCAGGGCGCGGGCGTAGGCTTCGTGGGCGTTACGCACACGGAAGGCCATGCCACACACCGACGGACCATGCTCGGCGGCAAAGTACGAGGCGACGCTTTTCGGTTCGTTGTTCAGGATCAGGTTGATACCGCCCTGGCGGTACAGATGCACGTCCTTGGAACGGTGGGTAGCCACCTTGGTGAAGCCCATGATCTGGAAGATCGGTTCCAGGGCGCCCGGGGTCGGCGATGCGAACTCGATGAATTCAAAGCCCATCAGGCCCATCGGGTTTTCAAAGATATCAGCCATGCTCGTTTCCTCATCATCAAAGCGGGTAAATAACGGTCGTTAATTGCTATCGATGTCGAGCAGGCGTGGTGGCGCGCAAGAGATGCCCCTCACACTTCTGGCGAGGTAGTCACCATAGATCAGCTTGAACCCATGACACTTCATATGGACCCATTCTCGGCGGGTTGATTCCCCGAAGGTGGAGAACCTTATTATTGTATGCGTAACGGGATTCTACAGTGCGTAAACCGTTTTGTCCGCACTTTAGTTGACGCCCGAGCGGCGACGAACGGCTATCCTAGGCACACAGCCGTTTTCATTCCCCCGCTTGTACAGGTTAGCCGCCATGCCGCTCACGGTAAAACGCCCCGGACGCTGGACCCTGCGTGCCCTGCTGCCCTGGGCGGTTGGCGCCCTACCGGTGCTGTGCGGGCTGCTGATCATGCACCTGCAGGCCCAGCGTGAGCTGGACGCCCGCAGCCGCGCCACGGCGCAGCAGGTGGTGGCCCAGGTAGAGCTGATCCTCGACAACATTTCTGGCGCAGCCAGGTCGTTGCTGCCCTTGGCCGGAATGCCGTGCGTGGAAGAGAAACTGGCCCTGCGCGACCAGGTCACCCGCCGCTCGTTCGTACGCTCGACCAACCTGGTGTACCGCAACGAGCTGTATTGCAGCTCGCTGTTCGGCCCCTACAGCGAACCGGTCAATGCCAGCGACTATGTCGACGGCAAGCTCTGGCTGATGAACGGCAACTCGGTGACTCCTGGCCACCCATTGCTGGTGTATCGGGTCTATGAAGGCGAGCGCGGCGCCATCACTACCGTCGATGGTGACCACCTGCTGACCGCCCTGCGCCTGATCGGCCCGCAGACCCAGTTGCTGCTACAGGTGGGCCGTTACTGGATGGGCAAGGACGGCCTGGTCCATGAAGGGATCGCCCCCGCCGCTGAGGTTGCGCCAGTGCGCCTGACCTCCAGCCACTACCCGTTCTCGATCCACAGCGGTTATGCGCCAGGCAAGGTCGGCCAGGTAATGCGCGATGAATATCCTGCCCTGTTCGGCCTGCTGGTGTTTCTCGGGGTGATTGCCGGTACCGTATGCCGCTGGATGCTGCGCCGTGCCAGCTCCCCACGGGCCGAGCTGCAGCGGGCCATGGAAGCCAACGAGTTCTTGCCGTACTTCCAGCCGGTGGTGCGCAAGGGCGACTACCGCTGGGCCGGCGCCGAAGTGCTGATGCGCTGGCAGCACCCGCGCGACGGTCTGGTGCGCCCCGACCTGTTCATTCCCTACGCCGAGCACAGCGGCCAGATCGTACCGATGACGCGCATGCTCATGCAGCGCACTGCGCAATTGCTGGCGCCGCATGCCGCATTGATGGGCGAGGGTTTTCATGTCGGCATCAACATCACCGCCGATCATTGCCAGGACCTGGCCCTGTACGACGACTGCCGGGCCTTTCTCGGCGCCTTCCCGCCTGGCCGGGTATTGCTGACCCTGGAGCTGACCGAACGCAAGCTTATTGCCCCCAGCGAAGTTACCCAGACGCTGTTCGGCAAACTCCACGAACTGGGGGTGATGATCGCCATCGACGACTTTGGCACCGGCCAGTCCAGCCTCAGCTACTTGCGCCAGTTCAAGGTCGATTACCTGAAGATTGACCAAAGCTTCGTCGCCCTGATCGGGGTCGATGCGTTGTCGCTGCACATTCTCGACAGCATTATCGAACTGTCGGCCAAGCTTGAGCTGGGCATCGTCGCCGAAGGCGTCGAGAACGAAACCCAGCGCGATTACCTGGCGCGCCACAATGTCGATTTCCAGCAGGGTTACCTGTTTGCCCGGCCGATGCCGATCGAGGACTTTGTCGCCGCCCTGGCAGCCCAGGCCGAAACCGCGCCGCAGGTCGCGAAGGTTGCCGGTTAGGCCTGCGCCCTGAGATCATGGCGGGTTCCCCGCTCTGTTTTCTTCTGTAACCGAGGCATTTGTGTCAAAAGGCATCATTACATCGGTCACGGCCTCGTTCCTGTTTGCCGTGATGTACTACTACACCTCGCTGCTCACCCCGCTCGATGGCGAGGAGGTGTTCGGCTGGCGCATGCTCCTGACCTTGCCCTGCGTTACCCTGTTCATGCTGTTTACCCGCGACTGGCCGCTGGTCACCGGCTTGCTCGCGCGGGTTAGGCGCACGCCGCTGCTGTTGCTCGGCCTGCTGGGTACTTCATCATTGATGGGCGTACAGCTCTGGCTGTTCCTCTGGGCGCCGTTGCACGGACGCAGCCTGGAAGTGTCGCTGGGCTACTTCCTGTTGCCGCTGACCATGGTCCTGACCGGCCGCCTGGTGTATGGCGAACAATTGTCGCGGCTGCAGAAAGTCGCGGTAGCCTGTGCGATGACCGGTGTCGGCCATGAGCTCTACCAACACGGCAGCTTTGCCTGGGAGACCTTGCTGGTCGCCGCAGGCTACCCGCTGTACTTCGTGCTGCGGCGCAAATGCGCGACCGATCACCTTGGCGGTTTGTGGGCCGACATGTGCCTGCTGCTGCCGGCGGCGCTGTACTTTGTCATCCAGGGGCCGCTGTCAGCCGAGGACCTGGCCGCGCATCCGGGGCTGTACGGCCTGATCCCGCTGCTTGGGGTGATCAGCGCCCTGGCGCTGATCTGCTATGTGCTGGCCAGCCGCCTGCTGGCCTTCAGCCTGTTCGGCCTGCTCAGCTATGTCGAGCCGGTGCTGCTGGTGGCCGTGGCCCTGCTGCTGGGCGAGACCATCGGCCCCGACCAGTGGCTGACCTACCTGCCGATCTGGCTGGCGGTGCTGGTATTGATCGCCGAAGGCGTCAGGCACCTGCTGCGTCAACGGCGGCGTTCGGTGTAAGGCGCACCTGGCGCACGCGGCGCTCCTCCACCGCGACCACGGTCATTTGCCAGTTGTTCCACACCAGGCTGTCGCCGACCATCGGCAAGCGATCGAGCAGGCTCATGACCAGGCCGGCGAGGGTCTGGTAGTCCTCGGTGGGCTTGGCGGCAAAACCGGTGCGTGCCTGGATCTGGCTGAGGTTAAGGGCGCCGCTGACGACAAAGCCGTGGCCGTCCTCGACGATGCCCGGGCCTTCCACCTCACTGGCATCGGGCAGTTCACCGGCGATGGACTCAAGGATGTCGGTCATGGTCAGCACCCCGGTGAAATCACCGAACTCGTTGACCACGAAGGCAATGTGCGTCGACTGGTTGCGCATCTGCTCCAGGGCGTTGAGGATGCTGAAACTCTCCAGCAGGTTCACCGGCGCCCGGGCCAGGCTCTCGAGGTCAGGCTGATTACCGGCCAGCAGTTCCTTGAGCAGCTCCTTCTTGTGCACGAAGCCCAGCGGTTCTTCGATACGCCCGTCACGAATCAACGGCAGGCGCGAGTAGGACGAATGCATCAGTGCGGTACGAATCGCCTCGGCCGGCTGCGCCAGGTCGATGGCATCGACCTCGGCGCGCACCGTCATCACCGTCTTGATCGGCCGTTCGGCCAGGTTCAGCACGCCGCTGATCATCACCCGTTCGCGGCGGTCGAACAGCACCTGTTCTTCGCCACCTTCGACCAGATCGGCAATTTCCTCGCCGACATCATCAGCCTCGACCCGGCGCCCGCCCAAAAGGCGCAGGACCGCGTGGGCGGTGCGCTCACGCAGCGGCCGGTGTTGCTGCAGGCTGCGCTTGCGCCGCGCCCGGGCCAGCTGGTTGAACAGCTCGATCAGAATCGAGAAGCCAATGGCCGCGTACAGGTAGCCTTTCGGAATATGAAAGCCCAGGCCCTCGGCGGTGAGGCTAAAGCCGATCATCATCAAGAAGCCCAGGCACAGCATGATCACCGTCGGGTGATTGTTGACGAAGCGGGTCAACGGCTTGCTGGCAACGATCATGATGCCGATGGAGAAGATCACCGCGATCATCATGATCGACAACTCTTCGACCATGCCCACGGCGGTGATCACCGCGTCGAGGGAGAACACGGCATCGAGCACCACGATCTGCGCGACGATCGGCCAGAACGCGGCATGGCGCACACTGCCGGTGTTCTGCGCAACGTGGCCTTCGAGGCGCTCGTGCAACTCCATGGTGGCCTTGAACAACAGGAACACACCACCGAAGAGCATGATCAGATCGCGCCCGGAGAAGCTCTTGCCGAACACCTCGAACAGCGGCGCGGTGAGGGTCACCATCCACGAGATACTGGCCAGCAGGCCCAGGCGCATGATCAGCGCCAGCGACAGGCCGATCACCCGCGCGCGGTCGCGCTGATGGGGCGGCAGTTTGTCGGCGAGGATGGCGATGAACACCAGGTTGTCGATACCCAGTACCAGTTCCAGCACAATCAGCGTGGCAAGGCCCAGCCAGGCCGTGGGGTCGGCTAGCCATTCCATGGGCGATTACTCATGTGCGAGAACGGGCGGGAAACGTCGCAAGGACGGGAGAATGGCCGGGACGGCCGGGTACTGGGAGGCTCCGAGAACGAAGTCATATCAACCTGAAATCAATTGGGGATGTGATCCTACAATTGCAGCAGGCTTTTCTCACAGCGCGAAACTATTTCAAATTCTGTACCCGCCCGTTCCCACAACTGCCTAGATCAACCCACCACCATCGATATCAATGACGCTGGCGGTCATGAAGCCGTTCTCCATGGCCAGCAGATACCCGGCCGCCACTTCATCCGCCGCCCCCACCCGTCCGACCGGCAGGCCCGCGCCGGCGCGGGCGAACATCGCCTGCCGCGACTCGGCGTCCATCCCGGCGTAGGCTTCGGTTTCGGTCAGCCCCGGGCTGACAACATTGACCCGGCGTGGCGCCAGCTCCTTGGCCAGTTGCCTGGCCAGGGCTTCGAGCGCCGCATTGAGGGTGGTCTTGATCATCTGCCCGGCGACGAACTTGCGTGACAGCAACCCCGAGGTCAGGCTGATGCTGGCGTGCGCAGAAAGGTGCGGCAACGCCAGCTGGATCGCCTGCAAGGCGCCCCAGAACTTCACCTCGAAAGCCTCGCGCGCCAGTTGCAGGTCGCTCTGCGCCAGGGGCCTGGCCTGCACGGCGGGGCCAGCGCTGATGACCAGATGATCGACGGTGCCAACGCCGGCAAACAGCACCTGCAGCGCCCGGGTATCGGTGATATCGGCAACACATGCCTCGATCCCCTCGCCCGGGCTTACCGCCTGGCGGCTGGCAACGATGACCCGTGCCCCACGTGCCCTGGCCTGGCGCGCTACCGCCGCGCCAATACCGCTGGCGCCGCCGAGCACCAGCACGGTCTGGTGCAACAAGGATTGATGAGCGTTGTACATGATGATCACTGCCTGTGCTTGAAAGTGATTACATCTTGCTCTGCGAGCAATCAGGGAAAAACCAGGCTGTACGCCAAGCACCTGTAACCATTGCTTGAAGATATCCAGGGTAATTTTCTTCAATACCCGGCCATTCGCCGCGCCTTAGGCTGTGTCGGTCTTCCACTGCTGGATACCCCCCATGAGCCTGATGTTATCAATGGCCGCCTTCGCCCTGGCCGCCTCAATCTCCCCCGGCCCGGTCAATATCGTCGCCCTGAGCGCCGGCGCCCGCCACGGCTTTCGCGCCAGCTTGCGGCATGTCAGCGGCGCAACCCTCGGCTTTGTCCTGCTGCTGGTGCTGATCGGCCTTGGCTTGCACGAGTTGCTGCGCCATTGGCCGGCCATGACCCAAGTGTTGCACTGGGCCGGCGTGGTGTTCTTGCTGTACATGGCCTGGAAACTGGCCAGCGACAACGGCGAACTGGGCGCTGGCGGCGCTACGAGCGCACCCTCGGTGCTCGCCGGTGCCACCCTGCAATGGCTCAACCCCAAGGCCTGGCTGGCCTGCGTGGCCGGCATCGGCGCCTATGTCGGCGAGGGCGATAGCCGCCGGTTGTGGCAGTTCAGCGCGATCTACCTGGTAATCTGTTTTCTGTCGATTGCCAGCTGGGCCTGGGCCGGCAGTGCAATCAGCCACTCCCTGAGCAATGCCCAGCGTATGCGCCGGTTCAACCGCTGCCTGGCACTGCTGTTGCTGGCTAGCGCGCTGTACCTGCTAGTGGGCTGAACGATAGTGCCCAGGCGTCGCCGCCAGGTGGCGCTTGAAGGCACGCTGCAAGTGCGCCTGGTCGGCAAAACCTGCCTCCAGTGCCACCTCGGCAATCAACCGCCCGCGGCGCAACTGGGCACGGGCATACTGCACCCGTTGATCGAGCAGGTAGCCATGGGGCGTCAAGCCGAACTGCTGCTTGAACGCACGGATCAGATAGGACGCGGACAAGCCGGCAGCGCGGCTGATGTCTTCAAGGCGCAAAGGCTCGGTGCAGTGCGCGCGGATGAATTCGGCTGCGGCCAGCAGGCGCGGGTCGCCCTGGCCCAGCGCGCTTGCGCTTTCGCCCAGGCGCAGGCTCAGTGCGCTGCAAAACACTCGCAGTGCCGCCTCTTTGCCAACTGGCGGCTGCTGCTCATCCAGCAGCACGGCAAACAGCTGCAGCAAATCATCGAACAGCCCCGCCTCGGTGCTGCTGACAGCCGCCAGCGGCGAGAAACCCAGGCCCTGCAACCAGGCCCAGTCGATGAACAGCATCAGGTAGGACCAGGGTTCGCCCGCGATGGGATTGCAGGTGTGCACCACTGCGGGGTTCATCAGCACCACGGTGCCGGCAGCCACTTGCTGCTGGCGATCGCCACTGATGTAGGTACTGCGCCCTGCGGTAATCGCACCAATCGAGAAACTCTCGTGCGAATGCGCCGCGTAACAGACCTTGCGACCATCAGCGACGCTGCGCACTTCAACGAAGGGCAGCGCCGGGTCACGCCAGAATCGCGAATTTGCGTGCATAGGCTTCAGCCCTCGGCGTCGTGCACCACCACCAGCAACTGGGCCTGCACCGGCCCCAACGAACGCAGGCGGTGCGGGGTCTGGGCGTTGAAATACAGGGCATCGCCACGCTCGAGGATCACTCGCTCATTCATGAAGTCGACCTCGACCTGGCCTTCATGGACGAACAGAAACTCCTCGCCAAGGTGCTCCTTGAACGAGGCATCGCTGAACTCCGGCGGCGGGCTGATGATGAACGGCAGCAGGCTGCGGCTGCCGATCTGCTTGGCCAGCACCGAATAACCCGGCCCCTGCCCCGACACCGCCTGGCGTTCATGGCTGCGCACCAGGCTGTAACGGGCCTGGCCTGGCTGGTCTTCGGCAAACAGCTCCTCGACATTGACGTTCAAGGCACGCGCCAGCTTCAACGCTGCAGCGATGGAGGGCGTATTCAAGCCGCGCTCGACCTTGGACAGGTAACTCTTGGTCATGCCAGCCGTTTCAGCCAGCGCCTCCAGGGTAATACCCAGTTTTTTTCTCAACAGTTTCAATCGGATAGACATGTGACGCGATTTTCCCAATGCCATGGGCAAGTATTTTCTTGCTAATGACACCTTGTGTCATATAGCCTTGATTGTGTCATGCAATTGACCACCCCGTCACCTTCCAAGCAACCGGGGTGGGCCAGCCGTGACACTCCATCACGCCACCGAGGATAGCCCCATGGCCAAGACAATGGCACTCCCCAAGGACCAACTGATCCAGCAGGCCCTTAAGCAGATGCAAGGCTCGCTTGCCGATAATACGTGGACTGTGCGCGAAAAGCTGGCACTGACCTGCCGGATTCTGTTCGACAACGGCCACGACTCCGGCCTGGCCGGGCAGATCAGCGCCCGCGGCCCGCAGCCAGGCACCTTCTACACCCAGCAACTGGGCCTGGGCTTCGACGAAATCACCGCCAGCAACCTGTTGCTGGTCAACGAAGACCTGGACGTGCTCGAAGGCCAGGGCATGCCCAACCCGGCCAACCGCTTCCATAGCTGGGTGTACCGTGCCCGCCCGGATGTGCACTGCATCATCCACACCCACCCGACCCACGTCGCCGCCCTGTCGATGCTGGAAGTGCCACTTGAGGTCTCGCACATGGACCTGTGCCCGCTGTACGACGATTGCGCGTTCCTCGAGGCCTGGCCCGGCGTGCCGGTGGGCAACGAAGAAGGCGAGATCATCAGCGCCGCACTGGGCGACAAGCGCGCCATCCTGCTGTCGCACCACGGCCAGTTGTCGACCGGTGCCAGCATCGAGGAAGCCTGCGTGATTGCCCAGCTAATCGAGCGCGCCGCCAAGCTGCAACTGCTGGCCATGGCCGCCGGCAGCATCAAGCCGATCGCCCCTGAGCTGGGTCGTGAAGCCCACGACTGGATCTCCCGGCCCAAGCGCCACAGCGCCGCCTTCAACTACTATGCGCGCCAATGCCTGCGGGTACATGGCGACTGCCTGAACTGAACCAAGCCTGTCACTGACCTTGCGGAGTAGATTTCATGTCCAAGACTTTTCACGGCATCATCGGCTACACCATCACCCCGTTCAGCGCCGACGGCGAACAGCTTGACCTCGAGGCCCTGGGCCGCTCGATCGAGCGCCTGATCGAGGGTGGCGTTCACGCCATTGCGCCACTGGGCAGCACCGGCGAAGGCGCCTACCTGAGCGATCTGGAATGGCAGCAGGTAGCCGCCTTCAGCCTGCGCCAGATCGCAGGGAGAGTACCGACCATCGTCAGCGTCTCCGACCTGACCACCGCCGGTGCCATTCGCCGCGCGCGCTTTGCCCAGGAACACGGCGCCGACGCGGTGATGGTGCTGCCGGCCGCCTACTGGAAGCTCACCGAGGAGGAGATACTCGAGCACTACCGGGCCATTGGCGCCAGCATCGAACTGCCGATCATGCTCTACAACAACCCGGCCACCAGCGGTACCGACATGTCGGTGGAGCTGATCCTGCGCATCGTGCGCGAGGTCGAAAACGTCACCATGGTCAAGGAGAGCACCGGCGACATCCAGCGCATGCACAAGCTGCAGCTACTGGGTGAAGGCAAGGTGCCGTTCTACAACGGCTGCAACCCGCTGGCCCTGGAAGCCTTCGTGGCCGGCGCCAGCGGCTGGTGCACCGCCGCTGCGAACCTGATCCCGGCCCTCAATCAGCAGCTTTACCAGGCCGTCCAGGCCAACGACCTGGGCACAGCCAAGGCGGTGTTCTACCGTCAATTGCCGCTGCTGGAGTTCATCCTCAAAGGTGGCCTGCCGGCAACCATCAAGGCCGGTCTGGGCATGACCGGTTTGCCGGTGGGTGAGCCGCGGCGGCCGGTATTTGCCCTCGACAACGCAGGTCAGGCGCACTTGCAACAACTGCTCAAACAAATGCTGTAGGACGACCGTAACAACCCGGCACTGCAACAGTGCCGGGGACCGGTGCAGAGTCACCCAGCAGTTCCGGAGAAGTCCGACACTGCTTGAAGAAAGCCCATCTGGGGCTGTTGTCCTGCCGTTTCTATCATCGGCTGCTCTAACCCATGACAGGACAGTCACCATGAGCACCCGACGTTTTTCAGGCTTTACGCTGGGCGTACTCGCCTCGGCCGTATTGATTGCCAGCACGGCATTCGCCGCCCCGCTAACTCGCGACAATGGCGCCCCGGTGGGCGACAACCAGAACTCGCAGACCGCTGGCAGTACCGGCCCCACCCTGCTGCAGGACGTGCAGTTGATCCAGAAGCTGCAGCGTTTTGATCGCGAGCGGGTGCCCGAGCGTGTGGTGCATGCCCGCGGTACCGGTGCCCATGGCGAGTTCACCGCCAGCGCCGATATTTCCGCACTGACCCAGGCCAAGGTATTCACCCCGGGGGAGCGAACCCCGGTGTTCGTGCGCTTCTCCTCGGTGGTGCACGGCCTTCATTCCCCGGAAACCCTGCGCGACCCGCGCGGCTTTGCCACACGTTTCTACACCACCGATGGCAACTGGGACCTGGTCGGCAATAACTTCCCGACCTTCTTCATTCGTGATGCCATCAAGTTCCCGGACATGGTTCACGCCTTCAAGCCCGACCCGCGCACCAACCTTGGCAACGACGCGCGCCGCTTCGACCTGCTCTCGCACATGCCTGAAGCCACCCGCACCCTGACGTTGCTCTACTCCAACGAAGGCACGCCGCTGAGCTACCGGCACATGGATGGCAACAGCGTGCATGCCTACAAGTTCGTCAACCGCGATGGCGAAATCACCTACGTGAAGTTTCGCTGGAAAACTCTGCAAGGTCAGAAAAACCTGAGCCCTGGCGAAGTGGCCAAGATTCAGGGGCATGACTTCAGCCACATGACCAACGACCTGGTCAATTCGATCAATCGTGGTGATCATCCGAAGTGGGACCTGTATATCCAGACGCTCAAGCCCGAGCAGCTCGCCGGTTTTGACTTCGACCCACTGGACCCGACCAAGATCTGGCCAGATGTGCCTGAACAAAAAGTCGGGCAGATGGTACTCAACCGCAATGTCGGCAACTTCTTCCAGGAAACCGAGCAGGTGGCCCTGGCGCCCTCCAACCTGGTGCCGGGCATCGAGCCTTCGGAAGACCGCCTGCTGCAAGGCCGGCTGTTCTCCTATGCCGACACCCAGATGTACCGGGTCGGCGCCAATGCCGCCGGTTTGCCAATCAATCAGCCCAGGGTCAGGATCAATAACGCCAATCAGGATGGTGCCCTTAACAGCGCGCGTAGTGTCAGCGGGGTCAACTACGAGCCCAGCCGCCTGATGCCACGCCCCCCGACCGAGTCGGCACGTTACAGCCAGCAACCCTTGAGCGGCAGCACCCAGCAGCAAGGCATCGAGCGTCAGCAGAACTTCAAACAGGCCGGCGAGCTGTTCCGCTCCTATAGCGCCAACGACCGCCGCGACCTGATCAATAGCTTCGGTGGCTCATTGGCCAGCAGCGACGACGAAAGCAAGCACCTCATCCTCGCGTACCTGTACAAGGCCGACCCTGCCTATGGCAAGGGCGTGGCCAAGGTTGCCGGTGGCGACCTGGTCAGGGTCAAGCAGCTGGCGGCGCAATTACCGGACTGAGCATGCGCTGGCGGTAACTGCCCGGGCTCTCGCCGGTCCACTTCTTGAACGCCCGGTGGAACGCACTGGGCTCCTGGAAGCCGGTGTGCTCGGCGACTTCGGCAATACTCAGGTGCGTCTGGCGCAGGCACTCAAAGGCCATGGCCCGACGCACTTCATCCTTGATCTGCTGGTACGAACGGCCCTCGCGCTCCAGCTGGCGGCGAAAGCTGCTGGGGCTCAGGCCCTGGCGTTCGGCCATGGCCAGCAGGGTCGGCCACTGGCCGTACTGACGGGCACGCAGATAACGGTACACCTGAGCCACCTGTCCATTCTGGTTGCGGTAGCGAATCACCAGCCACTGCGGTGCGCTGCGCAGGAAGGTCTTCAGCGCCGCCAGGTCCTGGACCACCGGCAAGCGCAGGTAATCGGCAGCAAACTCGATCTCGGTACGGCCACCGCCCATCTGCACGTTGGCGCCCCACAGCAACGGGTCATCGTCCTGGGCCGGGCGTGTGTCGGCCAGTGCCGTTCGATCGATGACCACGCGTCGCCCGACCAGCCAGCACGCCAGGCTGATCACCAGGGCGAGAAAGGTTTCCTCGGCGTAGACCCGGGACAGCGGATCTTCGATGCCAGTGCGCAGGCTGATCACCGCGCGCCCACCCTTGATCGTCAACTGCCCGCGGATATCGCGCAGGAACAACGCAAAGTTGTTCAGGCACTGGCGCAGCGCCCTTTCCAGGTTCGGCTCCTGGATCAGCCCGCGGCAGATCAGGGCAAAGCTGCCCAACGGCATGCCATGGCTGTCGAGGTTGAAGAATTCGTCGTCAAGGGTCTCGATCAGCAGCAACCACAGGCGTGCAAACGCAGACGCTGGCACCCGTGCGCCAGGCGCTTGGAGCACCGCCGGGTCGATTCCGGCTTCGACCAGCAGCGCCGCCGCCCGCGCCGGTTGCGCGCGCAGGGCATGGAGCATGGTATGGACGAAATAGACGGCAACTGTATCGTTTTCCCGCATGGCGGATTCCGCAAGGGTGTGGCAAAAAATACCAGTGTCACTGGACAGTTATGGCATAGGCCCGTACGCAGGCTTTGCCTAGACTCGAAGCCAACCTGAAGGTGGCTGCGGGCAGCATTCTGGCAGACGCCGGGCCTGCCCCGCCACGCTTTCGCACACTGGAGTCGATCATGAATACCCCGGACATCTATGTAGTCAGCGCTGTACGCTCGGCCATCGGCAGCTTCGGCGGCGCCCTCAAGGACCTGCCCCTGGCGGACCTGGCCAGCAGCGTGACCCGTGCCGCCATCGAACGTGCAGGCGTTGCCCCCGAGCAGATCGGCCATGTGGTCATGGGCAACGTGATTCCGACCGAGGCGCGCGACGCCTACCTTGCGCGGGTAGCGGCCATGAACGCCGGCATTCCCAAGGAAACCCCGGCGTTCAACGTCAACCGCCTGTGTGGCTCGGGCCTGCAGGCCATTGTCTCGGCGGCGCAAAGCCTGCTGCTGGGCGACGCTGAAGCAGTGGTCGCCGCTGGCGCCGAATCCATGAGCCGCGGCCCTTACCTGCTCCCGCAAGCCCGCTGGGGCGCACGCATGGGTGACCTGCAGGGCATCGACTATATGCTCGGCATCCTTCACGACCCGTTCGCCGGCTTTCATATGGGTATCACCGCGGAAAACGTCGCCGAACGCAATGGCATCACCCGCCAGATGCAGGACGAACTGGCCCTGACCAGCCAGCGCCGCGCCGCCCGCGCCATCGCCGAGGGCCGCTTCGCCAGCCAGATCGTGCCGATCGAGATCCCCAGCCGCAAAGGCCCGGTGCGTTTCGAGGTGGATGAACATGTGCGCGGCGAAGTCACCGCAGAGCAACTGGCCGGCATGAAGGCGGTGTTCAAGAAGGACGGTACGGTCACCGCCGGTAATGCCAGCGGCCTGAACGACGGCGCCGGCGCCCTGGTGCTGGCCACAGGTGACTTCGTCAAGCGCCACAACCTGCAGCCGCTGGCACGCCTGGTGGCCTACGCACACGCCGGCGTCGAACCTGAGCTGATGGGCCTGGGCCCGGTACCGGCGACTCGCAAGGTGCTCGACAAGGCCGGCCTGAGCGTTGCCGACCTCGACGTGATCGAATCC
Source organism: Pseudomonas sp. SORT22 (assembly GCF_018417635.1). Taxonomy (NCBI): domain Bacteria; kingdom Pseudomonadati; phylum Pseudomonadota; class Gammaproteobacteria; order Pseudomonadales; family Pseudomonadaceae; genus Pseudomonas; species Pseudomonas sp. SORT22. The sequence continues at coordinate 2,727,775 of NZ_CP071007.1, read as the reverse complement.
AACGAAGCCTTTGCCGCCCAGGCCTGCGCGGTTGCCGGTGAACTGGGCTTCGACCCGGAAAAGGTCAACCCCAACGGCTCGGGCATCTCCCTCGGCCATCCGGTCGGCGCCACCGGGGCGATCATCGCCACCAAGGCCATTCATGAACTGCAGCGCATCCAGGGCCGCTACGCCTTGGCAACCATGTGCATCGGCGGCGGCCAGGGTATCGCCATCGTCTTCGAACGCGTCTGAGCAAGGATTTAAAAGTGAGTATTCAGAACATTGCAGTAATTGGCGCCGGCACCATGGGCAATGGCATCGCCCAGGTCTGTGCGGTTGCCGGTTACCAGGTCACCTTGATCGACGTTTCCGACGCCGCCCTGGAGCGCGGCCTGGCCACCCTGCGCAAGAACCTCGAGCGCCAGGTCAGCAAGCAGACCCTGGCCGCGGAAGATGCCGAAGCCGCCGTGGCACGCATCCGCACCAGCACCGACTACGCGCAACTGCAACAGGCCGAACTGGTGATCGAGGCGGCCACCGAGAACCTCGAGCTCAAGCTACGCATCCTCAAGCAGATCGCCGCCAGCGTCAGCGAGCAGTGCGTGATCGCCACCAACACCTCGTCGCTGTCGATCACCCAGTTGGGCGCGGCGGTCAGCCAGCCGGAGCGCTTTGTTGGCGTGCACTTCTTCAACCCGGTGCCGATGATGGCCCTGGTCGAGATCATCCGCGGCCTGCAAACCAGTGACGCCACTTACGCCAAGGCCCTGGCCCTGACCGAAAAGGTCGGCAAGACCCCGATCAGCGCCGGCAATCGCCCGGGCTTTGTGGTCAACCGCATCCTGGTGCCGATGATCAACGAGGCGATCTTCGTGCTCCAGGAAGGTCTGGCCAGCGCCGAAGACATCGACACCGGCATGCGCCTTGGCTGCAACCAGCCGATCGGCCCGCTGGCCCTGGCCGACCTGATCGGCCTCGACACCCTGCTGGCGATCATCGAAGCCTTCCACGAAGGCTACAACGACAGCAAGTACCGCCCTGCGCCGCTGCTCAAGGAAATGGTTGCCGCCGGCTACCTGGGGCGTAAAAGCGGTCGCGGCTTTTTCACCTACTAGGGAGCCCTGCCATGGACGCCGCTTTGCGTTGTGCGAACTTTGAAGAGCGGCGTGACAAGGCCCTGGAGCTGTTCGCCGAGAAGGGTTTCGGCCAGGTCAGCATGCGCGAACTGGCCGCCCACCTGGGCCTGACTGCAGGCTCCTTGTACCACCACTTCCCGAGCAAGCAGCACTTGCTGTTCGACCTCATCGAGGAGTTGTTCGAGGAGCTGCTGGCCACCCTTAACCCGGGGCGGCGCAGCCAGCAACAGACCCTCGGCGAGGTGATTGCCGCGCACTGGAGCCTGCATACCGAGCGGCCGCTGCAGTTTCGCCTGGCCGAGCGTGACCTGTGCTGTTTGAGTGTCGAGCAGCAAGCGCGCATCGGCCAACTGCGTCAACAGTATGAAAGCGCCCTGCTGCGCCTGCTGGCGCCCAAGGCAACTCTGCACGGCAAGGCACTGCAAGCCACCGCCCATGTCATCGCCAACCTGCTCAACAGCCTGCCCGGCTGGCTGCAAGCCTCGCAACTGCCCCAGGCCCAGGGCCTGGCGCTGATGGAAAGCATGCTGCTGGGCGGAATCGAGCGGACCCTGCGCGGTGAAAGCCTGAACTCGATGGCCTGACTTACCAGGCGCCATAGGGGATACCGTGGGCGTCGATGTAGGCTTGGGATTTGGGTTCCAGGGGTAGGTAGCCAACGCTGGAGCGCCCCAGGTCCGGTCCCAGTGGCACTATGCGACCGACCGTTCGAATCACCTTGATGCGCTCAAGGCAAACTCCACGCAGCCAGGTTTGGGCGACACCGCCAGGGGCCAGGCCGATGGTCACGTATGTACGGTAGTTATCGATGACTCGATCATTCAAACGACAATAGGCGCGCTCAGGTTTCAACATGCTGTGGCGCGTTGCCTCAGGAATCTCAATGACTACTTCGTAGGTCTGTGCTTCGGCCAATGATTGCCAGCGAACATAAATCAACTTGGGCAGATCACTGCCCGATACATATTTTCCCGACCCCACTCCCGTGCGCGTTGACCAACCATCCTCAGGCTTGAATGTAAAATCCATTCTGGCGTTCCCGCCCATGACTCGTCTGAACCCGCGGTCCTTGATGTCCAGCACATCGGCAGTCTCAATCCACACGGCCATGTGGGTAGGCGCCACAAAACCCAAATACCATGGGCCAGCAGGCAGCCGAATACTGTCTTGACCTGCACACCCTGCAAGCAGCAAAGCAGTGAGCAGCAGCACGACTCGCCAGGTACTACTCATTGGGTAATACCGTGCGTTGACCGTTTGCATTCGGCCTATGGATAAACACCACTTCTGTGCTGTCGCGTACTAGATAACCCAGGGGGTTCCAATGGCTGGACAGATGAATGTATCGAGTACGCAATAATGTCTCTTCATCAGGGGTGAGCCCAGTACTGGCCCGATCGCCTAGCGCATAAGCGGTCAGTTTCGCTGCAATCCCCTGAAGCTCATCGGGCAAGTCCGGTTGATCACCAATTTCATGGAACGGCACACCACTTCGTATGCCAAGTTCGCGCATAATGCGCAAATAGACCCACGATAAATCGGCAAACACATCGCGCTCACATCGAATAAAGGCAAATACACGCTTGTACGGGTGTGCGTCTCGATTGGGAATAAAGGGCAGGTCCACCGACCATGTAACTATGTTCATTTGCAACTTCAGGCGTTCCCACTTCGAGCGATTGCGCAAGTAATCTTCCTGTACTTTTAGATAGGACTGGCTCCGTTCGTTGGCCAGGCTACGTAGCTCGACACTGCTACGCGGCCTGGACAGCAAGACTTTTTCTCGCATACGTGGCAGGTAACCTCCACCGACATCAGAGTGCGCACCAGGCACCTCGATATCATTATCGGTTCGGGTCAGAGGGAAATTTTTGCGCCACTCATCCCTTGCCACCAGTTGTACGACCTTATGGGCAACACCTGCCTTGAGGCCCATTTCCACACCAGAGTAGTTAGCGTTCGCCGGACTGAAGTTACCGCGAAGAACCGCAACAATCGCTGCAACAGAATCAAACAGGCCAATAAACTGAATGCTCAAATGACTTTTTGAGTTCCAGTCGAAGTCATCAGAAAGTTTGACGCGCACCGGCCAGCGTGCAGCCAGACCGCCGCGCTTGCCCCTGTGAAGACTGTTAGCAAAGTGCCTCGCCGCGGCAGCGCCTCGACTGAAGCCAAACAGGTCAAATTGCAGTTCGGATACTTTTGCCTGAGGATTTTCATCAAACCAAATGTTGACCTGATTCAAGACCTCGGCGTGTGCCTGTTCTGCCCGAGCAATCACCCCTGTCCCGTATCGACCGGTTGCCTGAGAAAGAGCGGAATCCTTGCCCCCGCTCGTAGTGCCGACCCCTTCGATATAGACCTTGAGCACCACCTGGCGCCTGCCCTGCTGTTCATCACCCCACACCCGATCCTGATACAACTCATACAACCGCGCGACATTGGTCATGTCATTGCCGTAGCTGTCATCCGGCACACTCCCCTGGCCGTCATAGCCATACCTGGCGCAATGGCGACGCACTTCCTCGGCCTCCTCTGCCAGCTCTACATCGCGGGCAAAACACTGGGCGACGGTGGCGCTGTTGGCGAGGTTGTTACCCGTGCCATCAAAGAACACGCCAATACGCAGGGTGACGCCATTGTCTGCCTCGACCTCTTCCTCCTCTTCTTCGAGGGCAATAGCGGGCGGTAGCGATCGCCCGGTGGTGGTCAGGCCCATGCGTGCGCGCCGCTGGCTGGCAATCAGCGCGTGGCTGCCATAAGGGCAGGCGCAACGCACCAGGTGACCTTCGCCGGCCACCGCCTGGCCGCTTACCCGGTAGGCCGGGTTGCCCTGGGCAATTTCGCCGGTACGCTGGCAGCGAGGGCAATACACCGGGTCGCCCATGCGGGCGATGGGCCGACCGCCAAGCGGATGCTTTGCGCAACCATTGCGTACTTCACCACCGGTGCTGGTGGCGTCTCCCTGGCGAACGATAAAGCGCATGCGCCGACTCCCTGTGGCGACTCACAAGGATGCTATCGGACGCTTTTTACTCGGCGGGGAATATCAGCCAGCCATGCTGGATGGCGTGGGAAGAGTCAGCAGGCTCCTAGCGCAATTGCTCCTGAATCTGCTCGCGCAAGCTGTTCAGGTCGAACGGCTTGGCCAGGATCGGCGCCTTGAAGGCGATCGGGCTGCCTGATTCGCGGATTTCCGCGGGGTAGCCACTGATGAAGATCACCTTCAGGTCCGGGCGCATCTTCACCGCAGGTTCGGCGATCTGCACCCCGGTGATTCCTCCCGGCAAACGAAAATCGGTGACGATCAGGTCCAGGTGCGGCTTGCTCGCGAGAATCTTGAAAGCTTGCTCACCGTTCTCCGCCACCAGCACGTGGTAACCCTCGCCCTTGAGGTAGTCCTCGAGAATCATGCGAATCACTGGCTCGTCTTCGACCACCAGTACTACGTCTTGCGCATCTTCACTCATGCCAATGCCTTGTTCGATAAAATATTCAGCTGTTTGGCTATACGACCCCGGCCTCAGGCAGAGGTTGCCTGGTGCCGGTCATTTTCCCGCAGCGATTGCGGCAGCGGCAGACGCACGGTAAAGGTCGCGCCCGCACCCTCAATGCTGTGCACGCTGATGCTGCCGCCATGGGCCAGCACAATCTGCTCGGAGATATACAGGCCAAGGCCCAGGCCGGCGCTGCTCTGGCTGGAGGCAACCCGCTCGAACTGCTGGAAAATCCGCTGCTGGTTGTGCTCGCTGATGCCGATGCCGTGGTCGCGCACTTCGACGCAGGCCATGCCGCCTTCCTCGAAGGTGCGCACCTGCACCGGGCTTTTCGCCCCATAGCGCAGGGCGTTGGTCAGCAGATTGGCGACCACCTGCTCGATGCGAAACTCGTCCCATACGCCGGCCAGCGGCACGCCGGCGTTGAACTCGATATGCGACTCGGCAGCTGCGGCCTGGGCCTGGAAGTTCTCGATCAAGCCGCCGACCAGTTGCCCGAGGTCGAACTGGCTTGGGCGGATCGACAGCTTGCCGGTGCGGATCCGCGACACGTCGAGCATGTCTTCGATCAAGCGGATCAGGCTGTTGATCTGCCGCTCGTCGCGCTCGACCATGGCGCGCATCTTGTCCAGGGTAAAGGCATCGGCGTTGTCCTTGGCCAGGTGCAGCTTGCGCAACTGGGTTTCCAGAATCAGGCCGTTGAGCGGCGTGCGCACCTCATGGGAAACGATCGACATGAAGTCATCGCGCATGCGCACCGCGTGCTCAAGCTCCCGGCGGGTCACCTGCAACTGGGCCAACAGCAGTTCCTGCTCTTCGCGGCTGCGCTCCAGGGCTTCCAGTTGCTGGCCGAGGGCCTTGCGCTGGCGGAACAGGTCGACAAACACCGCCACCTTGCTTTTCACCGCCAGGCTGTCCAGCGGCTTGTGCAGGAAGTCCACCGCGCCGCTTTCATAACCTTTGAAGGCATAGTTCATTTCGCGCCCGGCGGCGCTGACGAAGACGATGGGGATGTTCTTGGTCTTCTCGGTGCCGCGCATCAGTTCGGCCAGCTCGAAGCCGTTCATGCCGGGCATCTGCACGTCAAGAATGGCCAGGGCGAATTCGTGCTCGAGCAGCAGCGCCAGCGCCTGGTCGGCGGACTGGGCCTGGTGCACCTCGCGGTCTTCGCCTTTGATCAACGCCTCCAGGGCCAGGAGGTTCTCCGGCAGGTCGTCGACGATCAGCAGTTTTGCTTGTATGTGCCTTAGCATTCTGGGGCTTCCAGGCTGGCGAGCAGTTGCCCGATGCCATTCAAAGGGAGTATGTAGTCGGGCCGATGCAGGGCCAGCGCCGCACGCGGCATGGTCGACACTTGCGCTTCAAGCGGGTCCTGGACAATGGTCCGACCGCCTTGGCGCTTAATGCAGGCAAGGCCGCGGGCACCGTCCTCGTTGGCACCGGTCAGCAGCACGCCAAGCAGGCTCGCGCCGTAGGCATCGGCGGCCGACTCGAAAAGGAAATCGATTGAAGGCCGGGAAAAATGCACGCGCTCTTCCTGGCTCAACGACAGGCTGTGGTCACGCTCCACCGACAGGTGATAACCGGGCCCGGCCACATAAATGGTGCCGGGGGCGATGTCTTCCTTGTCGCGCGCTTCGCGCACCGGGCGCTTGAGCCTGCGGGCAAGGACCTCGGCCAGGTGGCTGCGCCGGTCATCCGGCAAGTGCAGCACGCACAGCAGCGGAATGCGAAACGCCGGCGGCAAAGCATGAAACACCGTGAGCAAGGCACTGACGCCGCCCGCCGAAGCGCCCAGGGTAATCGCCTGAACGCCGTTCATGATTTGCGGTAGATCCGTTCGGGCTTGACCAGCGCCTCGAACTTGTCGGCATAGGCCGAAAAGTCCAGGGTTTCCTTGCTGCCCAGCACCAGGAAGCCGCGATGGCACAATGACTCGTGAAACAGGCCAAACGCGCGGTCCTGCAGGGTCTTGTTAAAGTAGATCAGTACGTTGCGGCAGGAGATCAACTGGGTTTCGGAGAACACGCTGTCGGTGGCCAGACTGTGGTCGGCGAAGGTCACGTTGTCGCGCAGGCTGCTGTCGACGATGGCGTTGCCATAGGCCGAGGTGTAGTAGTCGCTGAGCTCACCGCGCCCGCCGGCCTTGCGGTAGTTGTCACCGTACAGGCGCATGTTGTGCATGCTGTAGATGCCCTGCTTGGCCTTCTCCAGGGAGCTGGGGTTGATGTCGGTGGCATAGATGATGGTGCGCTCCAGCAAGCCTTCTTCACGCAGCAGGATGGCCATCGAATAGACCTCCTCGCCGGTGCTGCAACCGGCGATCCAGATCTTGATCGACGGCCAGGTACGCAGCAGCGGCACCACTTCCTGGCGCACTGCAAGGAAGTGCTCGGGGTCGCGGAACATCTCGCTGACCGGGATGGTCAGGAACTGCAGCAACTGCATGAACATGCCCGGGTCGTGCAGCACCCGCTCCTGCAGGGCCGAGACGGTCTTGCAGTCGAACTGGCGCAATGCGTGCTGGATCCGGCGCTTGATCGAGGCGCCGGAGTAATCGCGAAAGTCATAGCTATACTTGAGGTAGATCGCCTCGATCAGCAGCCGTATTTCAATGTCGGTGTTGCGTTCGATACTCAAATTCGCTCCAGTTGCGGCAGCCAGACACGGATCAGCGAGAACAACCGGTCAAGGTCGATGGGCTTGGCCAGGTAGTCATTGGCCCCAGCCTGCAGGCAACGCTCCTGGTCATCCTTCATCGCCTTGGCGGTGACGGCGATGATCGGCAGTTTGCGCCAGCGCGGGTCCTTGCGGATCAGGCGGGTGGCTTCGTAGCCGTCCATCTCCGGCATCATCACGTCCATCAGCACCAGGTCGATGTCCTCGTGCTGCTCCAGGCGCTCGATGGCTTCGCGGCCATTGCGCCCGATCTCGACAATCGCGCCCTTGTGTTCCAGGGCACTGGTCAGGGCAAAGATATTGCGCACATCGTCATCCACCAGCAGCAGCTTGCGGCCCTCGAAGACCTTGTCGCGGCTGCGCGCGGTCTTGAGCATGCGCTGTCTTTCATGGGACAGCTTGGATTCGACTTTGTGCAGAAAAAGCGTCACTTCATCGAGCAGGCGCTCGGGCGAGCGCGCGCCCTTGATGATGATCGAGCGCGAGTACTTGAGCAGGTCGGCTTCTTCTTCGCGGGTCAGGTTGCGCCCGGTGTAGACGATCACCGGCGGGAACGCGCGGATGTCGTCGTCGGACATGCGCTTGAGCAGCTCATTGCCGAGCATGTCCGGCAGCTTGAGGTCGATGATCATGCAGTCGTAGATATTCTCGCGCAGCAGGTCCAGGGCCTGCTGGGCCATGCCCACCGCGGTGATCTCGATGTCTTCGTCGCCGATCAGGCGGGCAATGCTTTCGCGCTGCAGGTCATCGTCCTCGACCAGCAGGATGTGCTTGAGCTTCTGGGTCAGCTTGGCTTCCAGGCGCGCGAACACCTGTTTGAGCTCTTCGCGGGTGGCAGGTTTGACCGCGTAGCCGATGGCGCCCATGTGCAGCGCCGCCTCGACCCGGTCCTCGACCGAGATCACATGCACCGGAATGTGCCGGGTGCTGGCCTGCTCTTTAAGGCGCTGCAGCACGGTGAGACCGGAATGGTCCGGCAGGCGCATGTCCAGCAACACCGCATCGGGAATGAAGCTCGCCGCCAGTTCAAAGCCCTCGTCGGCAGCCTGGGCCACCAGGCAGCTGTAGCCCAGTTCGTGGGCCAGGTCGAAGAGGATACGGGCGAAATTCGGCTCGTCTTCGATCACCAGGATCAAGCGGTTGCTGAACGGCGCCTTGTCGCGGTCGTCGGCAAAGCTCGGCGCCGGGCGTGCTAGCGGCGCAGGCGCAACGGGTGCCGGCAACGGCGCGCTGACCAGGCGCGCTGGCTGATGAACGATCTGCACCGGGCTCTGGTCGACAATCGGCTCGTAGCGCTCCGGCAGGACCAGGCTGAACACACTGCCCTGGCCCAGGCTGCTGTCGACACTGATCTGCCCGCCCAGCAACTGCGCCAGGTCACGCGAGATCGACAGGCCCAGGCCGGTGCCGCCATACCGGCGGTTGGTGGTGCCATCGGCCTGGTGGAAGGCTTCGAAGATGCTCTGCTGCTGGTCGGCGGCGATGCCGATGCCGCTGTCGCGCACCGAGAAGACAATGCCGGCGCCGGGCTGCCAGCCGATAGTGAGGCTGACTTCGCCGCGTTCGGTGAACTTCACCGCGTTGGACAACAGGTTCTTGAGGATCTGCTCCAGGCGCTGGCGATCGGTGTACAGGGTCGCCGGCACCTGCGGCTCGACCGACACTGTGAAGCTCAGCTGCTTCTCGCTGGCCAGCGGCTCGAACAAGTTGCGCAGGCCTTCGCTCAGGCGCGCCACGTGGGTGGTTTCCGGGCGCACTTCAAGCTTGCCGGCCTCGACCTTGGCAATGTCGAGAATATCGTTGATCAGGTTGAGCAGGTCGTTGCCCGCCGAGTAGATCGACTCGGCAAACTTGACCTGCTCGCCGGTGAGGTTCTCTTCGCCGTTCTCGGCCAGCAGCTTGGCCAGGATCAGCGAGCTGTTGAGCGGCGTGCGCAGCTCGTGGGACATGTTGGCGAGGAACTCGGACTTGTACTTGCTCGAGCGCTGCAGCTCTTCGGCGCGCTCCTGCAGCTCGACCTGGGCCTGGTTCAGTTCGCCGTTCTTGCGGTCCAGCACGTCGCGCTGCTCGGCCAGGGCTTCGGTGCGCTCGGCCAGTTGCTCGTTGGTCTGCTCAAGCTCGGCCTGCTGGGTTTCCAGGTGCGCCTGGGACTCCTTGAGCACCCGCGATTGCTCTTCGAGCTCTTCGTTGGCGGTTTTCAGCTCTTCCTGCTGCACCTGCAGCTCTTCGTTGAGCTGCTGGGTTTCGGCCAGCACTTCCTGCAGGCGCTGGCGGTAGCGGGCGCTCTCGATCGAAGTGCCCATGTTGCCGGCCACCAGCTCGAGGAATTCGATGTCGCGTTCATCCAGGCTGCGCAAGAAGCCCAGTTCGACCACGCCGTTGATCTGCCCGTCGTTGCTGGTCGGCATCACCAGCACGCTGCGCGGCAAGCCCTGGCCCAGGCCGCTGCTGACCTTGAAGTAGTCAGCCGGCAACTCGTCCAGGCGCAACAGGCGCTCCTGCATCACCGCCTGGGCCAGAATGCCTTCGTGGCTGCCGACCAGCTGCTCTTGCCCGGCCTGCTCGGCCGACATACCGTAAGTGGCCACCCGGCGCAGGCCGCCGTGCTCGTCACGGGCGTACATGGCGCCGACAGCACTGCCCAGGTAACCGGCAAAAAAACGCAGGATGTTGTTGCCGAGCATCGGCAGGGTCAGTTGCCCGAGCACCTGGCTGGCCAGCTCGGTCTGCCCGGTACGCAGCCAGGCCTGGCGTTCCAGGCGCTGGTTGGCCCGTTGCTGCGACTCAAGGCTGCTGGCGTAGCTGCCCGACAGCGCCAGCAGGTCGCGGCGCCCCAGGTAGGCCAGCAGGCCACTGAGCAGGATGACAAACACCAGGTATGCCGAAATCGACACGATGGTGGTGGTATTCACCGTGTCGTTGCGGGCCACCCGCAGTTGATGCTCCATGGCAATGAACGCGTCGAACTCCTTGCGGATCTCGTCGGTCAGGCGCTTGCCCCGTCCGGAGCCGACGGCCTCGCGGAAATTACCGTTGTCGCGGCGCAGGCTGATCATGTTTGCGGCGAAGGTGTTCCACTCATCCTGCAGGCCCAGCAGGCGCTGCAGGCGGTCAACCTGCTGCGGGTTGTCGGCCACCAGTTGTTCCAGGCCCTTGATGCCGGCAATCACCTGCGGCTTGGCCACCTCATAGGGGTCGAGAAAGCGCTCCTCGCCGGTGATCAGGAAGCCGCGCATGCCGGTTTCCATGTCGATCGACAGTTTCACCGTCTCGTTGGCGTTGTTGATCACCCGGTCGGTGTGCTCGACCCATTGAATGGCCGACAGCAGGTAGCTGATGATCGTCACGAACACCACCGCACTGAGCAGCCCTACCCCCAGGGGCAGGCCGATGTTGCGGGTCAGCAGCTTGCGAAAGCTGCGCTGATCGATTGAGGCTGGTTGAATCATCTCAAGACGCCCAAGCTAAGGAAGCAAACGAAAGAGTGTGGCGGAATTTTCGAGTAATCGTTCTATTTTCCGCGGGAACGGCCATTCTGCCAGCCCTTCCTACTCCGAGTCTAAACGCCTTTGGCCATTCTGGCAGGGCATTTAGCCAGCATTTGAGAGGTGTCGCGCGCAAACGTTCCCTGCTTTTTCAATGACCGCTATGCTGTTCATTCGGGAGGCTTTTTTCAGCGCAGAGGGAACTTCAGGGCGTGCCCGGCTTACAGATAATGAACAGACTTTTGTACAGGAATACCGCCATGCCGCAGACATCCCCGCCCCTGCTCGTCGTTGAAGATGACGATATCGTGCGCATGCTGACGGTCGAGGTGCTTGAAGAGCTGGGCTATCAGGTGCTGGAAGCGGCTGATGCGCACACGGCGCTGGTGGTTTTGCAAAACACGCAACAATCCCTGGCCTTGATGCTCACCGATGTCGGCCTGCCGGACATGAACGGCAAGGACCTGGCCGTCAAAGCCCGGGAACTGCGGCCGGAGCTGCCGGTGCTGTTTGCCAGCGGCTATGGCGACGTTGACATACCGCTCGGCATGCACCAGATAACCAAGCCGTTCAGCATCGACCAGTTGCGTGACAAGGTGCAGGGTATTCTCCAGGCCATTTAGTGCACCTACCGGCCCGCCCGGAATCTGCTTTAATACGCACTTTTTGCCAAGGTCCCCGATGCCCATGCCCGCCCCTGCCCTCAACGTCCTGGTCATCGGTTACGTGTGGCCCGAACCGCGCTCTTCGGCCGCCGGCTCGCACATGATGCAGATCCTTGAAAGCTTCGTGCAGCGCGATTGGCGCGTCACCTTCAGCAGCCCCGCAGCCATCGGTGAGCACAAGGCCGACCTGGCGAGCCTGGGCATCGGCGAACAGGCCATTGCCCTCAACGACAGCAGCTTTGACGCGTTTGTCAGCGAACTGGCCCCGGACGTGGTGCTGTTCGACCGCTTCATGATGGAAGAGCAGTTCGGCTGGCGCGTCGAAAAACATTGCCCCAACGCCCTGCGCGTGCTGGAAACCTCCGACCTGCAAAGCCTGCGCGATGCCCGCCAGCAACTGCTGCGCCGGCGCCTGATCGAAGGGCTGGACCCGAATGACTTTCGCGCGCTGTTCAACACCTCCGGCCCCGACCTCTATCGGCAGATGGCCAGCGCCGACCTGACCCTGCGCGAACTCGCCGCCATTTACCGCAGCGACCTGAGCCTGATGATTTCCGATGTCGAGATCGACCTGCTGATCAACGGCTTCGGCGTGCCCGAGCACTTGCTGCACTGGTGCCCGCTGATGCTCGACGCCCCCAGCGAGCCGTTCAAGCCATTTGCCGAGCGCGCGCATTTTCTCAGCATCGGCAACTTTCGCCATGCGCCTAACTGGGACGCGGTGCTGTGGATGAAGAACAGCCTGTGGCCGATGATCCGCCGGCGCCTGCCACAGGCGCAGCTGCACATCTACGGCGCCTACACCCCGCCCAAGGCCACGGCGCTGCACAAACCCGCCGAGGGTTTTCACATCATGAACTGGGCTGAAGACGCCCTGGAGGTGATGAGCAACGCGCGCATTTGCCTGGCGCCGCTGCGCTTTGGCGCCGGGATCAAGGGCAAGCTCACCGACGCCATGCAGTGCGGTACCCCCAGCGTCACCACTCCCATCGGCGCCGAAGCCATGCACGGCGCCCTGCCCTGGCCCGGGGCAATCGCCGAAACCGCCGAAGGCCTGGCCGAAGCCGCCGCCGCCCTGTACAGCGATGAAGCACGCTGGAACCGCGCCCAGCAGGACGCGCTGCGCTTGCTCGGCGCACGCTACGACCGGCGCCAGCACGCCAGCGCCCTGGTCGAGCGTATCGAGTACGCCCTGGCCGACCTCGACCAGCACCGGCTGTTCAACTTCACCGGCGCCATGCTCCGACACCACCAGCACAAGAGTACCCAGTACATGTCGCAGTGGATCGAGGCCAAGAACCGCCTGGCTACAGCGGCCGACGCAGCAGATAAGTGTCCATGATCCAGCCCTTGCGCGCCCGTGCCTGTTCACGGGCGGCGAGGATCTGCGCCTTGACCTCCAGTAGCGGCCCGGCGATCAGGACCTGATCGGCGCTACCCAGGTAAGCGCCCCAGTAGATATGCAACTGCGGATCGTCCAGCGCGGCAAAGGCGCACTGGCCGTCGAGCATCACCACCAGGTTGTCGATGCACGGCTGTTCAGCCAGGCGCCGGCCAGGCAGCACGGTCAGCGGCTCGCCGATACGGTTCAAGGGAATACGGTGAGCGGCGGCCAGGGCCTGGACGCTGCTGATGCCGGGGATCACTTCCAGCGCCAAAGCCACGCCACGGGCCTGGACCAGGTCGAGAATACGCAGGGTACTGTCGTACAGGGTCGGCTCGCCCCAGAGCAGGAAAGCGCCACATTCGCCGTCAGCCAGTTCGTTTTCGATCAGGTTGGCGTACAACGCCGCACGCTGCTGGTGCCAGTCCTCGACGGCGCCAACGTAATCGCTGGCAGCGCCATCGCGCAGGGGGTCTTCGACCTGCACCAGGCGATAGCCGGGCTTATCGATGTAACACTCGAGAATGTGCTTGCGCAGTTGCAGCAATTCGTCCTTGACCGCACCCTTGTCGAGCACGAAGAACACCTGGGCCCGGTTCAGCCCGTCGATGGCTTGCAGGGTGATCTGGCGCGGATTGCCCGGCCCGATACCAATCAACAGCAGTTGTTTCATTGCGCGTCGCTTCCATGATTCGGCCAGCCTTCATAGTCGGCTGGCCGAAGCACAATGGCAACGTACTGCGCTTTAGAAAATCGAGAAGTTGTAGCTGACGATCACCCGGGTTTCGTCCATGTCGCGGGCATACTTCTCATAGTTGCTGCGGTAGGTGGAGTTACGCAGGCGCACGCTGACATCCTTGAAGGTGCCGCTCTGGACCTGGTACTTGAGTTCGCTGTCGCGCTCCCACTCCTTGCCCTCGGCCAGGCTGCCCGGAACCTTGATATGGTCGCCGTTGATGTAGCGGGTAAAGAAGCTCAGGCCCGGTACACCCATGGCCTTGAAGTCGTAGTCGTAGCGCAGCTGCCAGGAACGCTCCTGGGCCGCCGCGAAGTCGTTGACCTGGGCGTAGTTGACCAGGTACGGGTTGCTGCCATCCAGGTACGGCATGGCGTTCTCGCCATACATGCGCTGCCAGCCGGCGCTGACCTTGTGACCACCAAGGCTGTAGCCGAGCATACCGCTGAAGGCGCGGTGATCGATGTCACCGGCGCGGGCACGGCCAATGTCATCGCTTTTTATCAGGCGCAGGTCGGCCGACAGGCTGCCGACGCTCAGCGGCTGGCTGGCCACCAGGCCGAAAAAGTGCTGGCGGTAGATGTTTTCAAGTTTGCCTACCTGGTATTGCGCACTGAGGCGGTCATTGAACTTGTAGTCGATCCCGGCCATGTCGAAATGATCGGCCGTGGTACCACAGGCGTAGCGCTTGTTCTTGCAGTGAACGCGAATGTCCTCGCGGTCGGTCGAGTCCCGCGCGGTGTACTTGTCCAGGCGCGCCACGGTGAACTTCAGGTCCTTGAATTCTTCGGAACTCAGCATCGCGCCCTGGAACATCGTCGGCAACAGGCGGCCGTCGTTGTACTTGAGCAGCGGCATGTCCGGCATCATCGAACCGACCTTGAGCACAGTCTGCGAATAACGCATCTTGCCGGCTACGCCCATCTTCGCGTACTGGTCTACCGAACCACGCGGATCATGTCCGCTGGAGGGCAACAGACCACTGTTGCTATCGGCCGGACTGGAGTCGAGTTTGAAGCCGAGCATGCCGATGGCATCTACACCAAATCCTACAGTGCCTTCGGTATAACCAGACTGCACATTGAGAATAAAGCCCTGGGCCCACTCTTCGCGTTTCGACGCGCCCTGGTCGGAACTGGTATGACCATCGCGAAAGTCACGATTGAAGTAGACGTTGCGTGCTTCGACTTTGGCGCTGCTGTCTTGAAGAAAACCAGCGGCCTGTGTCGAGACAGCAGCAAACATCGCGAGCAGGCCGACAAGGCTGCGCCCGGGCGCGAGAGGGTATGGGGCAAACATGAGAAGCGAAATCCGAAAGAAAGGCAAAAAACAACCGGCGCCGATCCCGGCGCCGACAATGCTCCCAGCGTCGATGGCAGTCGACGGTGACCGATCATGATCTCGCAACCGCTCTATTCCGGGCCATTGGACCATGGTCTAAGGCCGCTGGCGGAATATTGACTAGTTCTTTGGTCAAGGTCTGGTGGCAATTAAGAAAGTTCCATAACACACAATATAAAAGTTTAATGTTTACCCACTGCGCGACGACTACTACACTCTTTATTAGTGCGATGTTGTGCCCAACCCGGTGGCGGCTGCGTTATACAGAATGTTGCTATCTACACGCATGCCGGGCCACTGCAGACTTAAAGGAGTGATGACAGTGTCCAGACTTGCAGAGTTCCGCGCCGCCGAAAAGGCCCTTCAGGAACAAATGGCGCAATTGGAGGCGCTGAAAAAGGACGCCGGCCTGAAGCGTGAAATCGAGTTCGAGAAGAAACTTGTCGACCTGATGAAACACTACGACAAGGGCCTGCGCGATATTGTCGCGATCCTCGACCCGAAGGCTACCCACAAAGCCCCGCCCAGCGCACCTAAACAACGCCGTGCGCGGGTGGTAAAGGTTTATGAAAACCCGCACACCGGCGAGTTGATCGAAACCAAGGGTGGCAACCACCGCGGCCTCAAGGCCTGGAAGGAGCAGTACGGGGCCAAGACTGTCGACAGCTGGTTGCGCAGGTGAAAAAACCCTTCACACTTTTTTCACATCGACTGGCTCAGGATGAAGACTGCTAACGGACTAGCGCCCCATACGCCCGCTTCGGCGGGCTTCTAATTCTTGCGCCCCGCCCCACAAAGGCGGGGCGCAAATCGTTTGCGCAATCGCTTCAGTTCCGTATCATGACGCCCTGACTGTTTTGCTGGCAGCGCTGTTGCCAGCCTCAAATGCGGAGAGCCCATGAGCCTGAACCATCTCGACACCCTCCCTGGTGTCACCGCGCAACCGGATGCCGCGACCCACAAATTCGTTTTCAACCACACCATGCTGCGGGTCAAGGACGTTGCCAAGTCCCTGGACTTCTACACCCGCGTGCTGGGCTTCAGCCTGGTCGAGAAGCGCGACTTCCCCGAGGCCGAGTTCAGCCTGTACTTCCTCGCCCTGGTCGACAAGGCGCAGATCCCGGCCGATGCTGCCAAGCGCACCGAGTGGATGAAATCGATCCCGGGCATTCTCGAACTGACCCACAACCACGGCACTGAAAACGACGCCGGGTTTGCCTACCACAACGGCAACACCGACCCGCGTGGCTTCGGTCATATCTGCATCTCGGTGCCGGACATCCGCGCCGCCTGCGAGCGTTTCGAGCAACTGGGCGTCACCTTCCAGAAGCGCCTGAGCGACGGCCGCATGAAGCACCTGGCATTTATCAAGGACCCGGATGACTACTGGGTCGAGATCATCCAGCCGACCGAGTTCTGATCCTTCTCGCCGGTTCCCACGGTGTGCGCCAGAGCTGTGGGAGCCGGGCTTGCCGGCGATCGAGCGCGCAGCGCTCGCAGCCAACTATTACACCTGCAAATCACGTATTACGGTCTAGCTTCCGAGGATCACGCCCCATCAACGGATTGCTGCCGGCGTTTCGCTGAAGCTGACGTTCGTCGGCCCGGATCCAACCGCGCCGCTGCTGTGGTATACCCGAAAAAGCACCCTGACTGAGGCGCTTTCGATACCACAGCAGCGAGGTAAGGACGATGAGAACCCTTCAATGCGAGCATCGCAACCACACCATCACCGCCAGCGTCGAAACCCACCCCGGCATCCCCACGCCCTATAACGCCGGCTGCCTGATCACCGATCCCGAAGGCCACACCAGCCGGCGCTTGTCATTGCCGGTGAAGATGGCCTACCTGGCCGACCTGGAAAACGCCCAGCATGCGGCGCTGGCCCACGGCAAGTGGCTGGTCGATCAGCAACTGGACAGGCGCCAGCAGCTGTTCTGAGGCCCCTTCACGGTTCGGCCGCCTGGACCACGAAGGCGGCCCACGCCTCCTCGGTCAAACGCAACGCCAGGTTCGCTTCGGCGTGCTCGCGGGCACTGGCCAATGCCCGCATGCGCTGAAGATAATCGTCATCGCGCAGCTCGCCCTGGCTGTCCATGATCGCCTCCAGCTGGTTGCGATAAGGCAGGTCAAGGGCTTCGAACTGCGCCTTGTGTTGCGCCTTGAGGTAGTCGAGCCAGAAGTCCCGGCTACCGATGAAGCGCTGCAACGCCTGCGTCTGTTCAAGGCCCTCGATGCGCTGGCGGGCGCTGGCGATCTCGCCCTCATCCAGCGGCGCCAGGGCCGGGAACAACATGCTCTGTGGCTTGCTCGGCAAGTCCAGCGCCTCGCCCAGGGCAATGCGGTAGGCCAGGTTCAGCTCGACGACATCGACAACTGCCACCGCGTTTGTTGGCGCCTGCGCCTGCTCGGCAACCAGCAGGTCTAGTTGCTCCTGGCGAAACAGCCGCCGACCCAGGCTCAATAGCCGCTGTGCCAGAGGCTGGTCGGTCGCCAGGTGCGAGGCGATGTACACCGACGCGCGGATTTCCAGGGTGGCAAAATTGAGGGTGACGCTGTCACCGCAGGTGATTGGTGAGGCCGCAAGCTCGAACAGCGACTCGCGCAGTTCGGGCGCTTTGCTGGCGGCATCGAGCAAAGCCCATACTCGCCCCCCCAGGTCAGCAGGCGTGCGCTGAAACTCGGCAGTCGCGCTGAGGTCGGCCAGCAGCTGGAACAAACCTGTCGCCTGCGGCTCGTCGGCCAATGCCTGCCAGGTAGTCAGCGCCTGGGCGCTGTCGCCGGCCGGCGCCGCTTGCAGCCACAGGCGCCGCGCCTTGCTCACTGGCGACTGATGACTACGGCGGCTGGCCAGGCGAATACCGGTGCGCTGCTGGTACTGCTCAAGCTGTTCAAAGGTTGCCTGCGACAGCGGGTTGTCATGCAGCGCCAGCCCGCGGTTGATCCAGCCCGGGGCGTCAAGCACCGCTTGCGGCAGGCTGTCGATCTGGTTGTTGCGCAGGTCCAGGCGGTAGCCGTGATAGCGGTTCAACAGCCCGTGCGGCCAGGCTTGCAGCCCGGTGTTGCGCAGTTGCACCTCCTCCAGGCGCGACAAACGTTCAAGGTCCAGCAAGGGCCCCACAGGATTGTCATTGAGGTTGAGGATGCGCAGTTGCGACAGCCCGGCCAGTTGCCGGGCCGCCTGCTGGTCGAGTTCGATGTGATTACCCGGCGCCAACAAGCGCGTCAGCGCCGGCATAGCACTCAGGGCGTCGGGCAAACGGGTCAGGGCGTTGTTGCCCAGGTTCAGCTCGCGCAAGCGCTTGAAGGGCAGCAGGAAAGCCGCCGAAGCGTCGCCCAGGCCCATGTTGTGCAACTGTAGATCGACCACATGGTCAAAATCGACCTCGGCCGGCCAGCCAGGCAAGTCGCCGGTGTACAGCCCTTCAAGGCTCAGGCTGTAACCGATGACGCTGCGGTTGGACCAACGTTTGGGCGACAGCTTGCGCCAGGCACGGCGGATCAGCAGCGCCGCCTGCTGACGGCTGCGGCGCAGGGCCTGGCCCACTTCATCGGCGGCTACTGACTGGCTCCAGGCCCGCAAGGTGCCGTCGAGCAACTGGTATTCACGCTGATAGGCTTTGATGCGCGCCGCGACGTCGACACCATTGCGCAGCAGTGCGTCGACAAAGGCATCGGCGTCGGTATCCGAGAGCCCCGGGTACAGCTGGCGGATATCCCGCACCTGGGCCGCGCGGCGCCCACCGAACAGGCCGCGACCACTCAAGGGATAGCCGATACGCCCATCGGCCAAGCGCTGTGGCGGATTGAACCAGGGGCGTTGCCTGGGCGTCGGTTGCAGCCACTGCCCAACCTTGCCGCGGTGCAGGTGCAACAGCTCGCCAAGGCGGCTGCGCAGCGGCGTGTCCAGCGCCGCCTGTTCCGAGGCAGACAGCGCGTTGCTCAAGGCACTGAACAGATCAGGGTAAAACTCGCCCGTGTGCTCCCCAGCCTGGCGATACAGCTGGTATCCCGACTCCAGCCTGACGATCTGTACGCGACGGCTGCCGGTCGCTGGCGCGGCCGGGCCGAGTCTGGGCCCTGACAGGCTGCCTTCGAACACCTCGATAGCCAACGCCTGCGGCCAGCCGGGCAGTTGCCCAAGCAGGGCCAGGATCAACCTGTCGCTGTCGCGGCTGCGCACCGATTGCAGGTACAGCCCTTCGACGGCGCGGCTGATCCGTACATCGTGCAACGGCGCCCGTATGCGGTTGGCCATCGCCAGAGGCACCCGCCATTGCTCCACCAGGCGTCCTAGTTCAGCGTCACTGGCCGCCTCGAGCAGATCACCGACGAGGCTGCTGGGCAGCTCGGGAAAATCCACCTGGACCACGGACCCGGCGATGCCCGCCAGGCGCGTACGCAGGCCATAGCAATGGCTGAACAGCGCCTGGCGCAGCATCCTTGCGTGCCGGGCCAGCACCCCGAGCGCAGGGCTGGTGGTAGTGTCAGCGGGCAGGCGCGACACCAGGTAGTCACGCATCTGCGCCTCTGTGGTGTCCAGCGGTGCCCCAGCCGCAAGTTGCTCGATAAAGCGCTCGATGTCCTGATCCAGACGCCAGCGCAACAGGCAGTCGCGCAGCAGGCCTGGAGCCGCCAGGTTGTCCAGGTGCAAGCGGCGTAACTGCCCGCCATCAAGGCCGCTTATGGTCAGAATCTGTTCTTGCGCAGGCTCCGCCAGCGTTGCCAGCTCAGGTAGCAGGCGCTTGAGCATGAACCGCGTGTCTTGCCACTGCAGCGGGTTCTCCCCGCTATGGCGCCACCCTCCCCGAGCGTTGCCCTGCAGGACCGGCGAATAGCGTTCGCCCCCCTCGGAATGGACGATGCGCCATTGCCCCAGAGCGCTGTCGTGCTGCACTGCGTAAACCCGGTCGTCCAGGGTGAGATAAGGGCCCGGGTCGCCGCCAATGACCCCTTGGGCATCAGCCGTACCCGGTTCGATCCGGGCCTGGTAACCCGCCAGGTCGGGCTTCCACAAACGCGCCTGGCCTTGCCGGTTACTGACCGGTACCAGCGCCTCGATGAAGGCTGCGTGGCGCAGCGCCTTGCTCACCAGGTGCACGCCGGCGCCAGCGGCCGCAAACAACGCCAGGTTCTCGACCACGTCGGTCAGGTGTTCGAGCGCCTTGTCGCTGTCGCCCTGAAGCCAGTCCTCAAAGCCTTCGAACAACTGCGAGGCCAATTGCGCAGCAGCCACGCCGAGCACTGCCGCGCCCAGTACCGGCACAAACAAACCGGCAACATTGAGAAACAACAGGCCGGCGTTCTCGTAGGCATGCAGGCGTTCCACCCGCTGTTTTTCATCTTCGTCATCGGTAGGCACGGCCAGGGTGCGCGCATCGTTGCGGATCTTCGCCAACTGTTGGCTGGCAAGGGTACTGAACAACGGCCCGGCGAAGGCCGACAAGCCCATGCTTATTGCCAGCGGCGCGCCCGGCGCAGCGCGCTGGCGTTGTTCACCCAGGCTCGCGGCAAATGCCAGTTGCTCGGCCTGGGGCACGAAGCGCGTGAACCAGCGCGCGTAGCCGGGCGATTTCAAGCGCCCCCCCAGCTCACCCAGCATATCCTCCCGGGCACTGAACTGAACCAACGGACGTTGTGGGTCACCGGGGATGTACAATAGCCAGTTCAGTTGACCAAGGCGCACCACGCCCGGCGATGTATCGAAGGCCGACTCCGGCAGTAGCTCGAAGACCACCATGCCATTGAGCCTCACCCCACCCAACCGCACCTGCAGGGGGCGGATGACCGGATCATCGCCTGGCTGCAGAAAATCTGCATGAATATGCTGCAGGAGTGCCGTGAAGCCGTACTCATCGAGCGCGCCACTGAGTACCGCGAGCAACGCGGCGACTTCCAGGTCGTGGTAGTGGCTGCGCCGCAGCATTTGCGTGAACTCGTCCGTCAGCACCTGATCCAGATGCAGCTGGTAGCGGCCACCCAGGTCGAGTGTGCGGCACAAGCCGGCGAAGGATTCGGGGGTCAATTGCGCCAAGGTTGCCAGCGGTCGCACGAACTGCAGCCGGGCCTTGCCCGCAAGCCCGCCATTGGCCGCCTCGGCCGCGCTGAAGTTCTGTAGCGCCGCTTGTAACAGGCTGTGGCTGGAGACCACGGCGGTTGAACCCTGGCGCGGCAGCGACAGCAAGGTCGAGGTCCGGCTCAGGTGCCGGGTGTGGACCAGCTGGTTGTGCTCGACGTCAAGGTCCACGCCGGTCTGCCTGCGCAATTGTTGCCGCAGCAAGGTGCGGGCGAAACTATCGAGTGGTTGAATGTTCGACAGTACGCCAGCAACCCGGGTACGTTGCTGCTGGCTCAACTGCATTGCTCGGCTCAGGGCCAGCAGGCGCTCGGCCGGCGCCTGCAGCAGCCATTGAGGCAGGTAGTCATGGACCTGGCTGTCGTTCACTGGCACGTGCGCCTGCGGGCCTGGCATGTTCATAGCCCCTCCTCGCTCATGACGCCGGCGCTGGCCGCGGGGTGGAGCCCGAGGGCAAGGGTGGTCAACTGCAGGACCAGTTCGCCACGCGCCGCTTCCCGGGCTGCGCCGATGTCATTGCTGCGCTGCAGGTACTGCTGGTCGGTGAGTTCGGCGTGTATCGCCTGCAGCGATTCCAGTTGCTGGAAGAACGCCTGGTCGAGCGCATCGAACGCCGCCTGCTGATGCGCCTCGATAAACCTGACCCAGAATCCCCGTGCCGCCACCGATGCCGCCAGGCGTGGCGTGCGCTCGGCCATACGGACCTGGTCGCGCATGGTGTTCAAGGCATGCCGATCGACGCCGGCGACAAAGCGGTAAGCCATGCTCCGTGGCTGCCCGACCAGTTCCAGTTCGTCGGCAAGCCCGGTGCGAAAAGCCAGCAGGACTTCGATTTCGTCCGGGGCCATGCCCATCGCGCGACGCAGCTGGATTTCCTCGGCGCTCAGGCGGTCCACTTCATCCAGGCGAAACAGCGAACGGGCCAGGTTCAGCAACGGTTGCTGGCGACTGGCTCCGCTAAGGCCACGGGTCGCGGTGAGTTCATGGGCGCGCACCTCCAGGGCGCTGAAGTTCAGGGCGACGCTGTCCGAGCAGCTTCGCGGTGCGCCGGCCAGGGCGAACAGTTCGTTGCGCAAGCCGGTATCGTCATAACAACCCTCAAGCACCTCCCAGACACGGCGCGTGAGGTCCTGGCGCCGACGCCTGAAGTCGGCCGTCTCACGCAGGTCACCCAACAGGCGAAACAGGTCGGCGGAGCCTTCCTCCCCCTGCAGTGCCTGCCATTGCCGGGCGCGCTGCACGCGCACTTCGTCTTGCGATCCAGACAGCCACTCCTCCTGCAGGTTGTCGAAGCGCGCGTGACTGAAGCCGGCGACCGCCGGCAGCAACCCGGCGCGCTCGAACGCCAGCAAGCGTTCACGGCTCTCGGCGTTGAGCGGGTTGTCGTGGAAGTTGATGCGTTCGAGGATGCGCCGCGGCGCGTTGAACAGGCCCTCCTGCAACACCACAATGGGGTTCTCGCGCAGGTCGGCGCTCTCCAGCGCCGGGCGGCTGAGCAAGCCGGCCGGTACCGTGGTGATGGCGGTATTGCGCAGGCGCAACAAGCGCAAGCGCGACAACGCGGTCACATCCGGCGGGGACGCCAGCGGATTGTGATCCAGGTCGAGCACCTCCAGGCGGCCCAGCGATGCCAGCAGTCGATTGTCGGCCGGGGTCCAGGCAATCCGGTTGTGACTGAGGTTCAGCCAGGTCAGATGATTCAACCCGTCAATGCCTTCAGGCACTCGGGCGAGATCACCGTGCACCACATCCAGCCAGCGCAATGCACTAAAGCGCTGGAGAAAGCCTGGCGGCAACTCGGTGATCTGCAAGTCATTGAGGGTAATCTCCGCCACATGAGCGAAGCTGATGCTCTCTGGCAACTGCGGCAATGCACCTATCGGCTCGTGCTCGAGCAGCAGGCGATAGTCGGCGCCGCGATTGCGCACCCGCGCCGTCTGCCGGCGCCAGCAGCGACGCAAGCGCGCGGCGACCCGTTCGCGGGCAGCGCCGCGGATCGGGTCGGCCGCTTGCCAGCTGTAAAGGGTTTCGTTGAGGGTTGCCAGCTCCTGATGCAGCGCCTGCAAGCCGCTCCACAACTCGCGGCCAGACACCCGCAACTCGGTGAGGAACTCGCCAACCTCGGCGTCGCTGAACGTGGGGTACAACTCACGCACGGCGCGATTGACTGCCTGCCGCCCGCCCACCCCACGCCCGCTCAAGGGGTAACCAATGCGCCCGTCGGCCAGGCGCTGCGGCGGGTGAAACCACTGCCCCGGCTCGCTCAGGCCGATAATGCCAGCCACCTCCTCGCGTCGCGCACCGCTCAGGGCCGCCAGCGTAGCGCTGCTGGCCCGGCCCGGGCTCTGCAGGTGGACAGCTTCCAGGGCGCGGTTGATGCGTACTTCGCGCATCAGCAGGCGAGCCTCTTCCAGCATCGCCAAGGGCACTTTCGAGGTGTCCAGCAGGCTCTGCAGGTGATCGGCCCGGGCGTGGCTGCAGATCTCTTCAGCGACCACCAGCGGTAGCCCGGGAAAGTTGCGCTGGAGGATCTGCGCCCCGGCGCTCGGCTCCTGGCGCGAATGGGCATAGAGGAAGTCGAAGGCGTCGGCACGGCGTTGTTCAAGGTGCCTGGACAGGCGCGCGAGCAGTTGCTGGCGCTCGCTCAGGCCCTCGCCCGGGCTTGTCAGCAACGCCAGCTTGTCAGTCTCCTCCAGCGCCAGCAGAACCTGGTCCAGCCAGTCGCCACTGGCCGAAGGCACAGGGCTCAATTCGATGGTCCGCGGCGACGTCGGCGTTGCCTGGCCGAAGCGCTCCTCGCCCAGGGTCACCAGCAGTTGTTCAGGCCAGCCTTCCAGGGCGGTCAACGCCCGCAGCAGCACAGGCGCCGGCTGGCCGACGTTACCCACGCTCAGGCTACTGAGCGTTGAAGCAAGCTGATGATCGAGCCGAACTCGCTCAAGGGCATCGACCAACGTCGCCGGTGGCGCTTCACCGTGCACCTGCCACTGCCTGATCTGTGCTTGCTCGGTGCCGGTGATTGCCAGCACCCGCTGCAGTTGCGCGTCCGAGGCCTGCTGCCATTGCCCGCCGAAGCGCTTGAGCATTGCCTCACTGCCCTGCCAGTGCTGCGGGCTGTCCCAGGCCGGGCGCCAGCCCGTGGCACCGACCGTCTCCAGGCGATGGGCGAAGGCATTGTCCCGGTACGTCTGCAGGTCGGGGTTCCACAGGCGCTGACGCTGGTCAGCCAGTTCGACCGGCACCAGGCCATCGACAAAACCCGACCGCTGCAGCGCCTTGACCAGCACCTTGCCGCCCGCCAGCAGCAAGGCGTTGGCCGCCAGGTTTTCCGCCACCCCGAGCAAGTGGTTCATGGCGCCTTCACGGTCGCCCTGCTGCCAGTCTTCATAGCCGTGATAAACCTCGCCCAGCAGCTGCGCGACGGCAACCCCGAGCATCACTTCCCCGAGCCCGGGGACAAAAAAGGCTGCCAGGTTGGCCAGGGTCAGGCCAATCTCCTGGTACTCCTGCAGGCGCTGGCTGCGCTCTGTGCGGTCTTCATCATCGGTGGGCACTGCCAGTACCCGGGCGTCATCCTCGATTTTGGCGATGCGCGCAGCAGACAGCGTGGCCAGCAGTGGCCCGGCAAAGGCAAAGTGACGACCATCAAGCTCGATCGCCGAGCCCGTTGAGCCTTGCGTGAGCAGCCGCCTCAGGGTCGTCAAGAAGGCACCGCGATCACGCTCACTGACAAAGCGTTGAAAGAAGCGTGCATAGCCGGCCTGAGCAAAGCGTGCAGCGAGCGCCGAATAGGCCGCGTCCCACGAGGTGTATTGCTTGAGCGGCTTGAGCGGGTCATCGGGTATGTACAACACCACGCTCAACACATCAGAGTAACCGTTGGGTTCGAACAACTGCTCGCGCAACTCGAAAGCCACCACGCCGACCAGGCGCTTACCCAGCAGGTTGAGGTGATGGGCAAAGCTGCTCAGGGTGGCATTGGGCACCAGCGGCCTGAGCGCCAGGGTGCGCAACAGGCATTGGTGGCTGGCGTCATCGAGATCGCCCTTGATCCAGGCCTGATTGAGCGCCACGGCCAGACCACTGCGCCAGCTCTGTTCGAGGGTCTTGTTGACCTGCCGGGCGCCCTCGGCGGCCGGGCTGAACACCGATTTAATATGGGCCTGGTACTTGCCGCCCACATCCAGCTCCCGGCACAGGCGGGCGAAAGCCGCCACCGACAGCGGCTGGACCGTGCCGTGCTCGTCGATGATCGCGGTCTGTTGATCATGACTGCCTTCGACGGCTTCTTCAGCGGCAAAGTTGTGCAGCGCGGCATGCAACAGGCTCTGGTAAGTGGTCACCACGCGAAAAACCGGCGGCAGTGACGCTTGCGGCAGGCCGTCGAGAATGCGTCGCACCAGGCGCAAGCGCCAGGTGCGCACATTTACCCGCTGGGCAAAGCGCGCACTCAGCGCTGCGCTCAACAGTGGCGCGGCAAAATCTTCAGGAGACTGCAGCGAGTCCAGCAGTGCCTGCATCGGCACCTGGGCGCGCTGACTGTCGCCCATGCTCTGCTGCAAGGCTTGCACCGCGGCCAAAGGCGCATCCCGCAACCAGCCTGGCAGGCGTTGGGCGATAAAGCTGTCGATCGAGGCATCGTCGTGGTCGTTCATGCTGACTTCCTGGTGTTGGAAAAGTCAGCAGCAGACCCTGGCCAAGGTCTGCGCGGGTGCTATTTAAGTAGTGTGGCCCGCTGCGCTGCGCCTTCGTAGTCGGCCGGCGACGCCAACCCGTAGTCACCCTGCTCGTTCCAGTCGTCACCGAACATCTCTGCCGGGTGCATGGTACGGTCGGCGCCGTTGCCGCAAGCCAGGGCGTTGGCCGCGCAGTAGCGATCGCAGCCCCAGCAGATGCGCTCGGGGTGCTTGGGGCTGACAGGAAAGGGCTTGGCCATGAAGTGCCTCAGGCGGCAATGGGCGAGCGTTCACGCTAGCGCCCAGTGCCGGGCTTGCCCTTGATACAGATCAAGGGCGCTGATCCAGACGGGCATCAAACCTTGAAGCGCGCCACGGTCTGGCTCAGGCTGCCGGCCATCTGCGCCAGGTCCTGGCCGGCGCTGTCGGTGTGTTGCGCCCCCAGCAGCACCTGTTCGGAGAGGTTGCGAATGCCCACCAGGTTGCGGTCCACCTCACGGGCCACCAGGGCCTGTTCTTCGGTGGCGCTGGCGATCATCAGGTTGCGCTCGTTGATCTGCGAAATCGACCGGGTGATCGCCTCCAACGCTTCGCCGGCACGCTGGGCCACGTCCAGGGTGGTGTGCACCAACTCGCTGCTGCTGAGCATGGCGGTCACCGCCTCGCTGGTGTCCTGGCGGATGTTGCCGATCATCTGCTCGATCTCCTGGGTCGACACCTGGGTACGATGGGCCAGGGCCCGCACCTCGTCGGCGACCACGGCAAAGCCGCGCCCGGCATCACCGGCGCGGGCCGCCTCGATGGCGGCGTTGAGCGCC
This sequence comes from Pseudomonas sp. SORT22, assembly GCF_018417635.1. Classification (NCBI taxonomy): domain Bacteria; kingdom Pseudomonadati; phylum Pseudomonadota; class Gammaproteobacteria; order Pseudomonadales; family Pseudomonadaceae; genus Pseudomonas; species Pseudomonas sp. SORT22. Next base: position 2,701,300 of record NZ_CP071007.1, on the reverse strand, counting down.
AACAGGTTGGTCTGTTCGGCGATGCTGCGGATCACATCCAGCACCGTGCTGATGTCCTGCACACGCCCGGCCAGTTGCTGGATGCGCGCGGAGGTATCGCTGACGCCGTCGGCCAGGGTGCTGATCGAGGCGACCGTCTCGCGTACCTGTTCACGGCCACGCTGGGCGGTTTGTTCGGAGACCTTCGAGGCTTCGCTGGTGCTCACCGCGTTGCGCGCCACTTCGTCCACCGCGGCGGTCATCTCGTTGACCGCCGCTGCCGCCTGTTCGATTTCCAGGCCCTGCAGCTGCAGGCTGCTGCTGGTCTGGCTGCTGACCGCGCTGAGTTCCTCGGAAGAACTGGCGACCCGCTCCACCGAAGCTGCGATGTGCTTGACCATGCTGTTCAGGCTCTGCTGCATCTGCTGCATGTTGAGCATCACGCTGCCGTCGGCACTGCCATAGGTCGGCACGGCGATGGTCAGGTCGCCCTCGGCGATCCGGCTGAGCACCCGCGCGGCGGTATCCGGCTCGCCGCCCAGCGGCCGGGTGACGCTGCGGGTCACCAGCAGCGCAGCGGCGATCACCGCCAGCAGGCACAGCACGACCAGGCCGAGCATGTTCAGCCGGGCGTCGTTGTACAGGGCCTGGGCGGCCTGTTCGCGCTCGACGAAGATCTGCCCCTGCAAGGCCATCAGGCTTTCCAGGTGCTGGTATACCTCGTGCTCGGCGGGTACCACGTTTTGCTTGAGCTGGGTCATTGCCGCCTGCGCGTCACCCTGGCGGATCAGTGTCTGTACCTGGGTAAACGCCGCGACATAGGTTTCGCGGCTGGCTTTCAGCGCAGCGTAGGCGGCCTTGCCCTCGGGCAGGTAGAACAGCGGCTCAAGCGTTGCCAGGGCCTGGCTGATGCGCTGCTTGGTGGTGTCGATGGCCTGCTGCACCTGCAGGTTGTCCTTGTCGAGCAACAGGTCGCGGGTGTTGCGTGCGTTGTCGCGCACCCCGGTGGCGATGACCATGATCGGTTCGATCTTCGGCCAGTCCTGTTTGACGATCACCACCGCCTGCTCTTTGAGCGTGGCCAGGTCATGCAATGCATAAAAGGCCAGGCCCAGAAGCGCCAGGGGCGCGATGGCAAAACCGATGAGGATACGTTGTGCTGTGGTCAATCTGGTCATTTCAAAGCCTTACTAGTCGCGTACTTCAAACGCGGGAAACAGCGTGTGGAGGGTGTCCCACAGCTCGGGTAGCAATCTGTGTGCCGAAGCACCGGGCAGCTGCGGGTCGAGCATGCGTGCCGTGCGTACCCGCTGCACGACGAAGCGTTGGACCCCAAGCGCATTCAAGCGCCGGGCCAGGGTGAGGAATCGCGGTGGATCGATCAGGTGCCAGTGCACCGTGGTGCGGCATTCGTAGTCGACGCCGCTGGCCAGCAGGGAATCCAGGCTGCGCCAGTTGGCCTGGCCACTGCCGCGCACGCCGGTAACCAACTGGCAGTCTTCGGCCAGCGCCTTGACGTCAAAGCCGACCCAGTCGGCCCCAGGCAATGCCCGGGCAAACGCCTCAGGCTTGATCCCGGCACTGTGCAGGCCGATGGCAAAGCCCATGGCCCGCACCTGGGCCATGGCCTCTGGCAGACTGTCCTGCAGGGTTGCCTCACCGCCGCTGAACACCACGGCATCGAGCAGGCCGCGGCGACGCTGCAAAAACGCCAGCACCTGCGCCCAGGGCAGTTCATCACGGCCCCGGGGCGGGATCAGTTGCGGGTTGTGGCAGTAACGGCAGCGCCAGGCGCAGCCCTGGCAGAACAGCACACAGGCGAGCTTGCCGGGGTAATCGAGGGTGGTCAGGGGCACCATGCCCCCGACCCGCAGCGCTCGGCTCATGGATGCCCGGCCGTTGCCGCGCCCTCATTGAAGTGCAGCCGCTCGTGGTGCTCGGACTGTTTGCCGGGGTTGAACGCCGACACCGGGCGGTGATAACCCATGACCCGGGTCCAGACTTCGCACCGTTGGCGTTGCGCCGTCGGCAGGGTTTGCTGTGCAGTCATGATGAAGCTCCTTGCTGTTGAGGGTAAAACGGGTCAATGCACGCTGCCCTGCTGCTGGGCCAGCAGCAGCGCTTCGTCGCATTTGGGGCAGAACTCATGTTCGCCATCCAGGTAGCCATGCACCGGGCAGATGGAAAACGTCGGGGTGATGGTCAGGTACGGCAGCCGGAAGCGCTCCAGGGCCCTGCGCACCAGTTGCTTGCAGGCCTGGGCCGAGGAGATCCGCTCAGCCATGTACAGGTGCAGCACGGTGCCGCCGGTGTACTTGCATTGCAGCTCGTCCTGCAGTTCCAGGGCCTCGAACGGATCGTCGGTATAGCCCACCGGCAGTTGCGAGGAGTTGGTGTAGTACGGCGCCTGGCTGCAGCCGGCCTGGAGGATGTCGGGGAAGCGCTTGAGGTCTTCCTTGGCGAAGCGGTAGGTGGTGCCCTCGGCCGGGGTGGCTTCGAGGTTGTACAGGTGGCCGGTTTCTTCCTGAAAGCGCACCAGGGTGGCGCGCACATGGTCCAGCAGGTTCAGGGCGAAGCGCCGGCCCTGGGCGGTGTGCAGGCCCATCTGCTCGTCGCTGAAGTTGCGCAGCATCTCATGCAGGCCGTTGACGCCGATGGTCGAGAAGTGATTGCGCAGGGTGCCCAGGTAGCGCTTGGTATAGGGGTACAAGCCCGCATCCATGTGGTGCTGGATCACCTTACGCTTGACCTCCAGGCTCTCCATGGCCAGCTCCATCAGCGCATCCAGACGCTGCAACAGGCCGCTGATGTCGCCCTTGTACAGGTAGCCCAGGCGCGCGCAGTTGATGGTCACCACCCCCAGCGAGCCGGTCTGCTCGGCCGAGCCGAACAGGCCGCCGCCACGTTTGAGCAGTTCGCGCACATCCAGTTGCAGGCGACAGCACATCGAGCGCACCTGGTTGGGCTGCATGTCCGAGTTGAGGAAGTTCTGGAAGTACGGCAGGCCATAGCGCGCGGTCATGGCGAACAGGCGCTCGGCGTTGTCGCTGTCCCAGGGAAAGTCGTGGGTGATGTTGTAGGTCGGGATCGGGAAAGTGAATACCCGGCCCTTGGCGTCGCCGGCCTGCATCACTTCGATGTAGGCACGGTTGAGCAGGTCCATCTCCGCTTGCAGCTCGCCGTAGGCAAAGGGCATTTCTTCACCGCCGATCACCGGGATCTGCTCGCGCAGGTCCTGCGGGCAGACCCAGTCGAAGGTCAGGTTGGTAAACGGCGTTTGCGTGCCCCAGCGCGACGGCACATTGAGGTTGTAGATGAACTCCTGGAGGGCCTGGCGCACCTCTTCATAGCTCAGCCGGTCCTTGCGCACGTAGGGCGCCAGGTAAGTGTCGAAGGAGCTGAAGGCCTGGGCCCCGGCCCACTCGTTCTGCAGGGTGCCGAGAAAGTTGACCATCTGCCCCAGGGCGCTGCTCAGGTGTTGGGGCGGGCCGGCCTCGACCCGCCCGGGCACGCCATTGAGGCCCTCGTGCAGCAGGCTGCGCAGCGACCAGCCGGCGCAGTAGCCGGCGAGCATGTCGAGGTCGTGGATATGCAGGTCGGCCTCGCGATGGGCGCGGCCGATGGCTTCGCTGTAGACCTCGTCGAGCCAGTAGTTGGCAGTGACCTTGCCGGAAACGTTGAGCACCAGGCCGCCAAGGGAGTAACCCTGGTTGGCGTTGGCCTGCACCCGCCAGTCTTCGCGGTTGAGGTATTCGTTCATCGAGGTGGCGACTTCGACCAGGGTCTTGCGGTCACGGCGCAGGCGTCCGTGCTGTTCGCGGTAGACGATATAGGCGCGTAGCGAAAGGAAATGCCCGGCGTCCATCAGCACCCGTTCGACCCGGTCCTGGATCTGCTCGACGTGCAGCTTGGAGTAGCCCTCAAGGTGGGCAAGGACTGCTTCAAGCAAACCGTCTGCCTCGGCTTCGGCATATTCGCCAGTGGCCTTGCCGGCGGCGATCAACGCCTGGCGGATCTTGTCGGCGTCAAAGGCCACCAGGCTGCCATCGCGCTTGTGCAACCGGTTGTGCCCTACCCTGATCAGCGTGCTGTGCATTTGCCCTCCTGACACTACATATAGACGTTTATTGATTTGGAAACACAATATGCAGTGCAGGCTACGGGTAAAGCGGGTGAAAGAAATTGATCGATATCAAGAATCGCGGGGCAAGCCCGCTCCTACAGGGTGGGAGCGGGCTTGCCCCGCGATAAGGCCCTGACGGCCACCCTCACCCGCCGCTCATGTTCATGAACCGCAAGATCTGCACCTCCCCCTGCGGGTTGAAATCATGGCGCAACGGCTTGCGGCGCAACGCCTGTTGCAGAGCGCTGATGATCGGTTGGTCATCCAGCGGATAGCGCCGCAACAAGCCGCGCAAATCCAGCGAATCCTCTTGCCCCAGGCACAGCAGCAAGCGCCCTTCCACGGTCATCCGCACCCGGTTGCAGCTGGCGCAGAAGTTGTGGCTGTTGGGCGAGATAAAACCGATGCGCGTTGCCGGGTGCCGGGCCAGGCGCACATAGCGCGCCGGCCCGCCGCTGTGCTCGGCGCTATCGAGCAAAGCGTGGCGGCTGGCAATCAGCGCCCGTATCTCGTCGCTGGCGCAAAACGACTCAGCGCGCGCACGGCCGACCTCGCCCAAGGGCATTTCCTCGATGAAGGTGATGTCGATGCGCTGGTCGATGGCGTACTGCAGCAGCGCCAACACCTCATCGAAGTTGCGCCCCTTCATCACCACGCAATTGAGCTTGATGCCTTCGAAACCGGCCTCGCGCGCCGCCTCGATGCCGCGCAGCACCTGATCCAGATCGCCCGTGCGGGTAATTGCCCGAAAGCGCTGGCCATCGAGGCTGTCGAGGCTGATGTTGATGCGCTTGACCCCGGCCTCTACCAGCGGCCGGGCCAGGCGCTGCAGCTGCGAGCCATTGCTGGTCATCACCAGTTCACGCAGGCCGGGCAAGGCGGCAATGTCACGGCACAGCTCGACGATACCCGGGCGAATCAGCGGCTCGCCGCCGGTCAGGCGGATCTTGCCCACGCCCTGGCCGACGAACAGCGTGGCCAGGCGCCGCAACTCTTCGAGGGTCAGCACCTGCTGGCGCGGCAAGAAGGTCATGTGTTTGGCCATGCAGTACACACAGCGAAAATCACAACGATCGGTCACTGACATGCGCAGGTAATCGATCTGCCGCCCGAAGCCGTCCTGCATCACAGTGCTCATCAGCGTCCCCTTATTGCACCAGCGGTGAATCGGCGCCCTGCAGGCGGATGCCACGAATATCGGCGGCGCCGATCAGGGTTTGCAGGTACTGCACCAGCGCCTTTTGCCACACGCCCTGCTGCAACTGGGTGCGGATCGCCGTGGCCACTGCCTCGTAGGGCAAGGCCTGGCCTTCGATGCGCTGGTCGACACTGACCAGGTGCCAGCCGTAGCGGCTTTCCAGCGGCTTGAGCGCGAGGCCCGGCGCCAGGGTGAACAGCTGGCGCTCAAGCTCCGGCACGGTCTGGCCCTTGCTGATCTGCCCCAGCTCACCCCCCTGGGCCTTCGACGGGCAGGCCGAGTACTTTTGCGCAAGCTCGGCGAACTGCTCGGGGAACTGCAACAGCCGCTCGTGGAGGATCTCGGCCTGCACCAGGGCCAGGCTGCGCGCCTCGGCATCGTCCGGCGCGCATTCGAGCAGGATGTGCCGTACCGCGAGCAGCGGCGCGCTGTGAAAGCGCCCGCGGTTGCTGTGGTAGTAGCGCAGGCAGGTGGCCTCGTCACAGCTTGGCACCTGCACTTCGCGCTCCAGCAGCAACCGCGTGGCCGCTTCCTCCGGGTTCTCGCCGGCGCCCACCTGCAGCGCCAGCCCCAGTTCGGCGATGCGTTGCTGCATCAGCTCGCGGATCACCAGGGCGCGGGCGGCCATGTACACGGCCTCCTCGCGATCGCTGGCCGGGTGGTATTGCAGCTCCTGGGCCAGGGCCTGCTGGCTGATGACCACGTCATTGACACTGATGACCGGCCACTGCTGTTCGCTGCTGGCAATCAGGTGCGCTTCGCTTGCGTGCGTCATGGCGACCTCCTCAGGCTTTCTGCCGGACAATTTGATAGCGCCGGCCCAGGTACCACACCGGCGCGCTGACGATGTGCACCAGGCGGGTGAAGGGGAACAGCACGAACAGGGTCAGGCCCAGCAGCACGTGCAGCTTGTACACCAGGCTCACCGGGGCGATTGCCGCCGCCGCATCCACCGGGCGCAGCAGCACGGTGTTCTGCGCCCAGTCGGCGAGCATGACCATCACCGAGCCGTCCATATGGCCGGTGGAGGCGACGATGGTCAGCAGGCCGAGTACCAGTTGCGCGAGCAATACCAGCAAGATGAGAATGTCCGAGGTGCTGGAAGTCGCCCGCACCCGTGGCTCGGTCAGGCGCCGGTGCAGCAGCATGATCAGGCCGATCAGGCACAGCAGGCCGAAGAAACCACCAGAAACCATCGCCAGCAGCTGCTTGTGCTCGGTGCTAAGCACATGGTGATAGACCGACGCCGGGGTCAGCAGGCCGACGAAGTGCCCGGCCAACACGAACAGCACGCCGACATGGAACAGGTTGCTCGCCACGCGCATGCCGCGCTTGTCGAGCATCTGGCTGGAGCCGGCCTTCCAGCTGTACTGCGAAAGGTCAAACCGTGCCCAACTGCCGAGCAAGCAGATCGCCAGGGCGACATAGGGATAGACCCCGAACATCAACAGGTTCCACTTAGACATTACCCACCTCCCCGGCCGGCGCAGCAGCCTGGCCTTGATGCTGAAAATCGACCCAGTGCAGCGGTACCGCGCTTTCTTCCCGGGCCTTGCCCGGCGCGCTTGGCAGTGAGCTGCAACGCTCCTGCTGCTCGGCCTTGAGAAAGTCCACCGCCTCCTCTTCCCAGATCTTGTCCAGGGCTTCGAGAGAATCATCGCGTTGCTCGGCGGCGACTTGCTCGCGCAAATCAGCCACCGCCTGGTGCGGCTCGGCGCCGGCAATCTGCAGCAACGCCCGGAAGCAACTGGCGTAGGCGCTCTCACGCTCCTCCAGGCGTGCGGCAAGCAGCGCCAGCAGGTGCGCGACATCGGCCAGGCCCTCGCGGGCCTCGAGGTCTTCGCGGGTCGAGAGGTATTCCAGGTACAGCGGGATGTAGTCCGGCAGCTCCTTGACGCCAATGGCAAAGCCCGCCGCTTGGTACTGGGCGAGCATGTCGACCATGGCCTGGCCGCGGTCGCGGGACTCGCCATGCACATGCTCGAACAACAGCAGCGACAACGAACGGCCACGGCCAAACAACGCGCCGTAATGCTCCTGGCCATCCATCAGGTCGTTGTTGCAGATCAGCTCCAGCAGCTCGAACAGCGCGCCGCGCTGGCGCGGGCTGATTTCCCGCGCCTGGATGATCGCCTGCTCCAGCTCGTCGCGGCCGGCCACCAGGGCTTCGTTCGGGTAATCGAGTAGCAGCGAAATCACTTTCAGGATGCGCATGCTCATTCCTCCCACAGCTGTACGGTTTTGAGGATGTCGCGGCGGTTGGCCTTCTTCGCCCCGAACAGGTTGGTGTCGGAGCTGCCGCTGCAGCCGCTGCCGAAGCTGAAGCCGCAACCGGAGCGCTCGGCGAAGGCATCGCTCATGGCCTCTTCGCGGTGGGCACTCGGTACCACGTAACGGTCTTCGTAGTTGGCGATGGCCAGGTAGCGGTACATCTCCTCGACCTGGTTGACGCTCAAGCCGACGTCCTCCAGCACCTTGAGGTCCTGCACGCCCTCGACCTGCTCGGCGCGCTTGTAAGCGCGCATGGCCAGCAGGCGCTTGAGGGCGCGTTTGACCGGCTTTTCGTCACCGGCGGTGAGCAGGTTGGCCAGGTAGCGCAATGGGATACGCAGGCTGTCGACGTCCGGGATTACCCCGTTCATGCCCACGGTGCCGGCAGCTGCGGCGTTCTGGATCGGCGACAGCGGCGGTACGTACCAGACCATCGGCAAGGTGCGGTATTCCGGGTGCAGCGGCAGCGCCAGCTGCCAGTCGACGGCCATCTTGTACACCGGCGAGCGTTGCGCGGCGTCGATCACCGACTGCGGTACGCCGTCCTCCAGGGCCTGGCGGATCACCGCCGGGTCGTTGGGGTCGAGGAAGATTTCCAGCTGCTTCTCGTACAGGTCGTGCTCGTTGGCGGTGCTGGCCACCTCGGCAATGCGGTCGGCGTCATACAGCAGCACGCCGAGGTAGCGGATGCGCCCGACGCAGGTTTCGGCGCACACGGTAGGCATGCCGGCTTCGATGCGCGGGTAGCAGAAGATGCACTTCTCGGATTTGCCGCTCTTCCAGTTGAAGTAGATCTTCTTGTACGGGCAGCCGCTGATGCACATGCGCCAGCCGCGGCATTTTTCCTGGTCGATAAGGACGATGCCGTCCTCTTCGCGCTTGTAGATCGCCCCGCTCGGGCAGGACGCCGCGCACGCAGGATTGAGGCAGTGCTCGCACAGGCGCGGCAGGTACATCATGAAGGTGTTTTCGTACTCACCGTAGATGTCGGCCTGGATCTGGTCGAAGTTCTTGTCCTTGCGCCGCTTGGCGAACTCGGTGCCGAGGATCTCCTCCCAGTTCGGCCCCCATTCGATCTTTTCCATGCGCTTGCCGGACACCACCGAGCGCGGCCGCGCGGTCGGCTGGTGCTCGCCCAGGGGCGCGGTGTGCAGGTGCTGGTAGTCGAAGTCGAACGGCTCGTAGTAGTCGTCCAGGCTCGGCAGATCGGGGTTGGCGAAGATGTTCGCCAGCACCCGGAACTTGCCGCCGATGCGCGGGTTGATCGAGCCGTTGGCGTTGCGCAGCCAGCCGCCCTTCCACTTGTCCTGGTTTTCCCACTCTTTCGGGTAGCCGACCCCGGGCTTGGATTCAACGTTGTTGAACCAGGCGTATTCCATGCCTTCGCGGCTGGTCCAGACGTTCTTGCAGGTGATCGAACAGGTGTGGCAGCCGATGCATTTGTCCAGGTTGAGGACCATGCCGATTTGTGAACGGATCTTCATGACAGTGCTCCTTATTCCATCTCGGTCGGCAGCGGACGGGGCAGCTCATCGCCGCGCGAACCGTCGAGCCAGTCGACCTTGGCCATCTTGCGCACCACGACGAATTCGTCGCGGTTGCAGCCGACCGTGCCGTAATAGTTGAAGCCATAGGCCTGTTGCGCGTAGCCGCCGATCATGTGGGTCGGCTTGAGCACCACGCGAGTGACCGAGTTGTGGTGGCCGCCGCGGGTTTTGGTGGTCTCGGCGCCAGGCACGTTCACGATCCGTTCCTGGGCGTGGTACATCATCACCATGCCCTCCTTGACCCGTTGGCTGACCACCGCCCGCGCAGTCAGCGCGCCGTTGGCGTTGAAGCACTCGATCCAGTCGTTGTCCTCGATGCCGGCCTTCTTCGCATCAATCTCCGAGAGCCAGACGATCGGCCCGCCACGGCTCAGGGTGAGCATCAGCAGGTTGTCGCTGTAGGTGCTGTGGATGCCCCACTTCTGGTGCGGGGTGATCCAGTTCAGGACGATCTCGGTCTCGCCGTTGCTGCGCTTGTCTTTTACCCCGGCGATGGTGCGGGTGTTGACCGGTGGCCGGTAGCTCATCAACTGCTCGCCGAACGCCTGCATCCACGGGTGATCCTGGTAGAACTGCTGGCGGCCGGTGATGGTCCGCCACGGGATGTTCTCGTGGACGTTGGTGTAGCCGGCGTTGTAGCTGACGTGATCGTCCTCGAGCCCCGACCAGGTCGGGCTGGAGATGATCTTGCGCGGCTGCGCCTGAATGTCGCGAAAGCGGATCGCTTCGTGGGCCTTGGACAGCGCCAGGTGGCTGTGGTCGATGCCGGTGAACTGCGACAGCGCCGCCCAGGCCTTGACCGCCACGTGGCCATTGGTTTCCGGGGCCAGCGAGAGGATGACTTCCGCCGCATCGATCGCGGTATCGATCTTCGGCCGGCCCTGGCTGATGCCCGCCTCGACTTCGCGGTAGTTCAGCTCACCGAGAAACTTCACTTCTTCATCGGTGTTCCAGTTGATGCCCTTGCCGCCATTGCCGAGTTTTTCCAGCAGCGGGCCCAGCGAGGTGAACTGCTTGTAGATGTTCGGGTAGTCGCGCTCGACCACCTGCAGGTTCGGTGCGTTCTTGCCCGGCTGCGGGGCGACGCCGGCGGTTTTCCAGTCGGTGCCGCCAAACGGCTGGGCCAGCTCGCCGACGCTGTCATGCATCAGCGGCACGGTGACCAGGTCCTGCTCGACGCCCAGGTGCCCTTCGGCCATAGCCGAGAAGGCCTTGGCGATGCCCTTGTAGATCTCCCAGTCCGAGCGCGATTCCCAGGCTGGGTCAATGGCTGCCGACAACGGGTGGATGAACGGGTGCATGTCCGAGGTGTTCATGTCGTCCTTCTCGTACCAGGTCGCGGTCGGCAGGACGATGTCGGAATACACGCAGGTCGAGGACATGCGGAAATCCAGGGTAGTCACCAGGTCGAGCTTGCCGATGGCGCCGTCGTCGACCCATTCGGCCTCTTGCGGCTTGCAGTCGCCGACCTGGCCGATGTCTTCGTTCATCACCCCGTTGCGGGTGCCGAGCAGGTACTTGAGCATGTACTCGTGGCCCTTGCCCGAGGAGCCGAGCAGGTTGGACCGCCAGATGAACATGTTGCGCGGGAAGTTGACCGGGTTGTCCGGCTGCTCGCAGGCAAAGCGCAGGCTGCCTTCGTGCAGGCCCTTGACCACGTAGTCCTTGGGCGCCATGCCGGCCGCGGCGGCGTCACGGCAGATGTGCAGCGGGTTGGTGTTGAGCTGCGGCGCGCTGGGCAGCCAGCCGGCGCGTTCGGCGCGGATGTTGTAGTCCAGGGCGTGTTCGGGAAACTCGCGCTTGTCGGCCAGCGGCGAGAGCACGTCGTGCATGCTCATCTTCTCGTGGCGCCATTGCGAGCTGTGGGCGTAGAAGAAACTGGTGCCGTTCATCTGCCGTGGCGGCCGGCTCCAGTCCAGGCCAAAGGCCAGCGGCAGCCAGCCACACTGCGGGCGCAGTTTTTCCTGGCCGACGTAGTGGGCCCAGCCGCCGCCGGTCTGGCCGACGCAACCGCAGAGCATGAGCATGTTGATCAGCCCGCGGTAGTTCATGTCCATGTGGTACCAGTGGTTCATCGCCGCGCCGACGATAATCATCGAGCGGCCACGGGTCTTGTCGGCGTTGTCGGCAAACTCGCGGGCGATCTGGATGGCTTTCTCGCGGCTGACGCCGGTGATCTGCTCCTGCCAGGCCGGGGTGCCGGGCACGCTGGCGTCGTCGTAGTCGCGGGCCACATTGGCGCCGCCCAGGCCACGGTCGATGGCAAGGTTGGCCGCCGACAGGTCGAACACCGTGGCCACCTTGACCTGGCTACCGTCGGCCAGGGTCAAGCTGCGCACCGGCACGCGGCGGTACTGCACGGCGTCGCCGGCGACATGCTGGAAGTGCTCGTGGCTCTCGCCGGCAAAGTACGGGAAGGCCACTTCGGCGACGTCGCCACCGATCAGGCTCAGGGTCAGGTCGATCTCGCGGCCTTCGCCGCCTTCACGGGCAAGGATGTTCCACTTGCCCTGCTCGCCCCAGCGGTAGCCAATCGAACCCTGGGGCGAGACCAGCTCGCCGTCGGCATCCAGGGCAATGGTTTTCCACTCGGGGTTGTTGTCCTGGCCAAGGTTGTTTGCCAGATCCGAAGCGCGCAGGAAGCGGTCCGGCTGATAGCCGTTGCCCGGCGCGGTGCCGAGCATCGGCTTGAGCAGCACCAGCACCGGCAGGTCGGTGTAGCGCTTGGCGTACTCGGTAAAGTAGGCGCTGGGCCGGTCGAGGTGAAATTCCTTGAAGATCACATGGTTGAAGGCCTGGGCCAGGGCGGCGTCGGTACCCTGCTTGGGGTTGAGCCACAGGTCGGTGAGCTTGGCCACTTCCGAATAGTCGGGGGTGATGGCCACGGTCTTGGTGCCCTTGTAGCGCACCTCGGTGAAAAAGTGCGCATCCGGGGTGCGGGTCTGCGGAACGTTGGAGCCCCAGGCGATGATGTAGTTGGAGTTGTACCAGTCGGCCGATTCCGGCACGTCGGTCTGCTCGCCCCAGACCATCGGCGAGGCCGGCGGCAGGTCGCAGTACCAGTCGTAGAAGCTCAGGCAGGTGCCGCCCAGCAGCGACAGGTAGCGGGCACCGGCGGCGTAGCTGACCATCGACATCGCCGGGATCGGCGAGAAGCCCACCACCCGGTCGGGGCCGTATTGCTTGATGGTGTAGACGTTGGCGGCGGCGATGATCTCGGTGACTTCATCCCAGCTGGAACGAATGAAGCCGCCCATGCCGCGCTTGCTCTTGTAGCTGTCGGCCTTGGCCTGGTTCTCGACGATGCTGGCCCAGGCTTCGACCGGCGCCAGGTTCTGGCGCGCCTCACGCCACAGTTTGAGCAGCGGCTTGCGGATCTTCGGGTACTTCAGGCGGTTGGCACTGTAGATGTACCAGCTGTAGCTGGCCCCCCGCGGGCAACCGCGCGGCTCGTGGTTGGGCAGGTCGTTGCGGGTACGCGGGTAGTCGGTCTGCTGGGTTTCCCAGGTGATCAGGCCGTTCTTCACGTAGATCTTCCACGAGCAGGAGCCGGTGCAGTTGACCCCGTGGGTGGAGCGCACGATCTTGTCGTACTGCCAGCGCGAACGGTAGACGTTCTCCCAGTCGCGCGACTCTTTGCGGGTTTCGCCATGACCGTCGGCGAACTCGCCCTGCTTGCGATTGAAGAACCGCAGTTGATCCAGTAAATGACTCATGGTGCTTTCCTCTCAGGCTTGCGGCTGCGGGGTTCTGCGCCCCGCCCGGGCAAGGTGTGAATTCGGGGTTCTGTCAGCAGGGGGTCGCAGCGCCTTTGCGTGCGTACCACCACCAGGTCACGACGATGCAGCTCAGGTAAAAGCCGACGAACAGGTAGAAGGCCATCTGCGGGCCACCGGTCAGGGCCATGGAAGTACCGAAGGTCTTGGGGATGAAGAACGCGCCGAAGGCGCCCATCGCCGAGCTGAAGCCCAGCACTGCGGCCGATTCCTTGCCGGCGTTCTTCAGCGCCTGTTCGCGGGCGGCGGCGCCTTTGCCGCTGGCGGCCTGTTCGTGCAGGGTGCGAAAGATCACCGGGATCATGCGGAAGGTCGAACCGTTGCCGATGCCGGTGGTGATGAACAGCAGCATGAACATGCCGAGAAAGCCGTAGAAGTTGCTGCTCTCGCCCTGGGCGGGGATGAACGCCAGCACGCCGAAGACCATGACGATCATCAGCACGAAGTTCCACAGGGTCACCCGCGCGCCGCCGAGCTTGTCGGCCAGCCAGCCACCGAGCGGGCGTACCAGGGCGCCGACCAGCGGGCCGAGGAAGGCGAAGGTCAGGGCATTGACCTGCGGGAAAGCGGTCTTGATCAGCAGCGGAAAGGCTGCGGAAAAACCGATGAACGAGCCGAAGGTTGCCAGGTACAGCCAGCACATCAGCCAGTTGTGCTTGCGCTTGAAGATCACCGCCTGCTCGCTGAACGAGGCTTTGGCGCTGGACAGGTCGTTCATGCCGAACCAGGCCAGCACCGTGACCAGGACAATGAACGGCACCCAGATGAAACCGGCGTTCTGCAGCCACAGCTGACCGCCGTCGGCGAGTGCCTGCGGCTGGCCACCGAGGGCGCCGAACAGGCCGAAGGTGATCACCAGCGGCACACAGAACTGCATCACCGAAACGCCGAGGTTACCCAGCCCGGCGTTCAGGCCCAGGGCGGTGCCCTGCTGCGACTTGGGGTAGAAAAAGCTGATATTGGACATGCTCGAAGCGAAGTTGCCGCCGCCAAAGCCGCACAGCAGCGCGATGATCACGAACACGCTGTAGGGGGTGTTCGGGTCTTGCACGGCAAAGCCCATCCACAGCGATGGTGCCAGCAGCGAGGCGGTGCTCAGGGCAGTCCAGCGCCGGCCGCCGAAGATCGGCACCATGAACGAGTAGAACACCCGCAAGGTCGCCCCCGAGAGCCCGGGCAAGGCGGCCAGCCAGAACAACTGGTCGGTGCTGAAGCTGAAGCCGATGGCATTCAGGCGCACGATCACCGTGCTCCACACCATCCACACGGCAAAGGCCAGCAGCAGTGCGGGGATCGAGATCCACAGGTTGCGGGTGGCGGTCTGCTTGCCGCTTTGCCCCCAGAACGCGGGGTCTTCCGGGCGCCAGTCGTGAATCACCGGGCCTTGGTCAGGCTGTTTAAGAACCGACATGGTCTTCTCCTTGGGCAATGCTGGAAAACGGGGGCATTACGGCTGCGGGCTGTCTGCCCAGCAGCGGGCGCTTGCGGATTTCGCTGAGGTACATCCAGATGAGCGAGACCCAGACCACGCCGTACATCAACATGAAGCAGGAGGAGCGCACGCCGGTGAGGTCGACCAGCGCGCCGAACAGGATCGGCAGAATGAAGCCGCCCAGGCCGCCGGCCAGGCCGACAATGCCGGACACCGCGCCCATGTTCTGCGGGTAGTCGTTGGCGATGTACTTGAACACCGAGGCCTTGCCGAAGGCGAAGGCGATGCCCATGACGAACAGCAGCACGGTGAACAGCGCAGGGTTCAGGCCGATGTGAAAGTCCAGCGGGCCGTTGATGGTCTGCACCTGCAGCTGGGTTTGCGGGTACGAGAGCAGGAACAGGCAGATCCAGCTGACCCACAGCACCCACCAGGTCACGCTCTGTGCGCCCCAACGGTCCGACATCCAGCCGCCGACGGCGCGCAGCACGCCACCCGGCAGTGAGAAGCAGGCGGCCAGCAGCGCCGCGCTTTGCAGGCTGAAGCCGTATTCCTGGACGTAGTACTTGGTCATCCACAGCGCCAGGGCCACGTAGCCGCCGAAGACGATCGAGTAGTACTGGCAGTAGCGCCACACCGCAGGCTCGGCCAGGGCCTTGAGCTGCTCGCCAAGGCTCGCACCGCTGGCGCTGCGATGGGCCTTGTTGTCGGCACTGAGCAACCAGAACAGCAGCGCGGTAATGAACAGGATGGCGCTGAACACCTTCGGCACCAGCTGCCAGCTGCCGGCGGCAATCAGTGCCGGGGCGAGGAACTTGGTGACCGCGGCGCCTGCGTTGCCGGCACCGAAAATGCCCATGGCCAGGCCCTGGTTGTCTTGCTCGAACCACTTGGCAACATAGGCGATGCCCACCGAGAACGAGCCACCGGCCAGGCCGACAAACAAACCCAGGACCAGGAACTGCCAGTACGCCGTAGCGTGGCTGATCAGGTACAGCGGCAGCACGCAGGCGAGCATCAACAGGAAGAACACGCTGCGCCCGCCAAAGCGGTCGGTGAGCATGCCCAGCGGCAGGCGCACCAGCGAGCCGGTCAGTACCGGGGTGGCGGCCAGCAGGCCGAACTGGGTTTCGTTGAGCTGAAGCAGGTCCTTGATCGGCACGCCGAGCACGGCAAACATCATCCAGACCATGAAGCAGACGGTGAAGGCCAGCGTACTCATGCCCAATACCAGGCCTTGGCGTATTCGCGGTTGAGTCATCTCGGGTCTCCAGTCAGGTAGCCATGGCCGGCAGACTAGAGAGGCAAACCCCGATAAAACTTGACCCCGATCAAAGAAGCCCTGGCGCCCCTGGGCCTATGCTTGTACTGCCTACCTCCAACGAGGTAGCGCCGAAAAACCTCTAAACCCTTTGTTTATCAGGGCCTTGTCAAGTTTCTCAGCGCCATCGCAAGAAATCTGACAGTTGCAAACTCTTTAGAGGTAGAGCGCCAGGGAAGGCTGCGAAACGATCAGCTGCAACACCCTGGAGTGCTCCATGTACCGCTTTACACTCATCGCCCCCGGCCGCCGTCCATGATCGGCTGGCTGCGCAGCTCGTTGCCCGCGCGCGCCGGCCTGGCGGTGATCCTGATTGCCGTGCTAGCCCTGGCCAGCTCGCTCAGCGCCGGCCTGATCGCCTGGTTCAGCCAGGGCGATGCGGCGGCGATCAATACCGCAGGCTCGGTGCGCATGGAGACCTACCACCTGAGCTGGAAGCTCGCCGCCGGTGCCGAGCCTGCCGAGCTTGAGCGCATCCGCGACAGCCTGCAGCAACGGCTCAACAGCCCGGCCCTGCAAGCGGTGCTTGAAGACGGCAAGAACCTTGAACTGCAGGCCAGCTACCAGCGCTTGCAGGACTACTGGCAGCACACCCTGTTGCCAGCCTTGCAGCGCGGCGACGCCGCCACGTTTCAGGCCAGCACCCTGCCCTTCGTCAACCAGCTCAACCAGTTTGTCAGCCTGCTGCAGCGCCAGAGCGAGCATAAGCAGGGCTGGCAGCAAGTGATCCAGGGCGCGGCGCTGTTCACCACCATGATCGTCCTGCTGTTCGGCCTGTACGAGCTGCAGTACAACGTCATCACGCCGCTCAAGGAATTGGTCGACGCCACCCAGCGCTTTCGCCGTGGCGAGTTCCAGGCGCGGGTCAATCATCAGTCGGCAGACGAACTCGGCGAATTGGCCACCCGCTTCAACGCCATGGCCGAAACCATCGAACACTCGCACCGCACGCTGCAAAGCCAGGTGCAGCAAAAAACCCTCAACCTGCAGCAGGCCAATGCCGCCCTTGAACTGCTGTACCAGAGCAGCCGCAGCCTGGCCACGCGGCTGGCCAACGCCGAGGGCCTGGATGAGCTGATCCGGCGCTTTCAGCAGCGCTTGCCGGGCCTGCGCCTGTCGCTGTGCCTGCAAGGCCAGTTGCAGGCCCCGGCCCAGCAACTGCTGGCCCTGCATGGCGCCGCCAGCCGCAAGATCTGCGCCAGCAGCGACTGCGCCAGTTGCCAGCGCCACCAGCGCACCCTGCGCCATACCTTCAGCATCAGCAACCAGGGCAGCACCCTCGGTGAATTGAAGGCGCACTTTATCGACGGCCACGAGCCGCAAGCCTGGGAAACCGAGCTGATCCAGGCCCTGGCCAACCTGATCGGCACCTCGCTGTCGCTCAAGCGCCAGCGCGAACAGGACCATCGCCTGGTGCTGCTCGAAGAACGCGCGATCATCGCCCGCGAGCTGCACGATTCGCTGGCCCAGGCGCTGTCGTACATGAAGCTGCAGGTCAGCCGCATGCAAACCCTGATGCGCCGTGGCGAGCCGGTGGCAACCCTTGAGAACGTCACCGCCGAGCTGCGCGAAGGCCTGAACAACGCCTACCGGCAGTTGCGCGAACTGCTCACCACCTTTCGCCTGCAGATCCATGACGCAGGCCTGGTGCAGGAACTCAAGGACACCGCCGAGGAGTTCTCCCGCCGGGGCGAGTTCCAGGTGCACCTGCACGTCGACAGCCTGGCCTTCGAGCTGTCGGCCAGCGAACAGATCCACATTCTGCAGATCACCCGCGAGGCGCTGTCCAACTGCCTGCGCCATGCCCATGCGCAGAACGCCTGGCTGCAATTGCGCCAGCACGGCGAGCAGGTCTGCCTGTCGATCGAGGACGATGGCCGTGGTTTCAGCGCCACCCACGACCTGCGCGAGCACCATGGCCTGAACATCATGGACGAGCGGGCGCGCAGCCTGCGCGGCCAGTTGCAGATTGTTGGCCGGGCGCCGCAAGGCACCCGGGTACAGATGGAATTTCGCCCGGAATTTCTCGGGCACTTGAACGAAGGTAACTCTGTATGAACCCCTCCCCGCGCTACCGGATACTGCTGGTCGACGACCACCCGATGATGCGCCATGGCATTCGCCAGATGCTTGAACTGGAAGACGACTTCGAGATCGTCGGCGAGGCCAGCCACGGCGAACAAGCCCTGGCCCTGATCGCGCCGCTGCAACCTGACCTGCTGCTGCTGGACAACAACATGCCGCAGATGAACGGCATCGAAACCCTGCGCCATCTGCGCAGCCAGGGCTTTGCCGGCAAGGTGCTGCTGTTTACCGTGTCCGATGCCGAAGACGATATCCGCGCTGCCCTGCGCCTGGACGCCGACGGCTACCTGCTCAAGGACATGGAGCCGGAGCTGTTGATCCAGTACATCCGCGATGCCATGAACGGCGCCCTGGTGATCAGCCCGGGGCTGACCCGGGTCATGGCCCAGGCCCTGCGCTCACCGCCACGCCAGGCCGACGTCGAGCTCACCGAACGCGAACGCCAGGTGCTGAAAACCATCGCCAGCGGCTACAGCAACAAGGTCATCGGCCACAAGCTGGGGATCACCGAAGGCACGGTCAAGGTGCATGTGAAGAATCTGCTGCACAAGCTCGGCCTGCGCTCGCGGGTGGAGGCGGCGGTGTGGGCCCTTGAGCACCTGCGCCACAGTGCCTGAGCCGGCGACTGCCCCTTTGGAGGTAGACCGGCAGAGGCATAGGCCGCCGGCGCCACGGGTTCTACCATAGGCGTCAGCGGAGGTACGCCATGCTGACCCACCCTTCTAGCGTTCTGCTTTTACGTCGCCATCACCTGTTCAGCCAACTGCCGGAGAAAGTCTTCGAAGCCGTCTGCAGCCTGGCCATGCTCCGGCGCCTGGGCTGTCATGACACGCTCATGCACCAGGGCGACCCGGCCAAGCGCTTCTTCTTGCTGGTCAGCGGCCAGATCAAGCTGTACCGGCTCAGCGCCGAGGGCCAGGAGCACCTGGTGGAGATCATCCAGCCGGGCCAGACCTTTGCCGAGGCGCTGCTGTTCAGCCAGGCGCGCAGCTACCCGGTGACGGCCACAGCGCTCAAGGATTGCCTGCTGATCAGCATCGACGGCGGCCACTACCGCAATGCCCTGGAAGACCAGCCGCAGGTGTGCCTGGCGATTCTGGCGAGCATGAGCATCCACCTGCATCAGCGCCTCAAGGACATCGACACCCTGACCTCGGCCAGCGCCAGCCGGCGGGTGATCAATTTTTTGCTGCAGGAGTGCGACCCGGACAGCGGCCGGCTCGAGTTGCAAGTGTCCAAGCGCCTGGTGGCCTCCAAGCTGGGGATCCAGCCGGAGACCTTTTCGCGCACCCTGCACCGCCTGGTGGAACGCGGCCTGATCGCCATGGAGCGGCGCAGCATCCAGATCCTCAACACCGATGATCTGGCCGGCTACACGGGCTAGCCCGCGCGCCGGCGCTGCCCAGAGCTTGCCGCCAGGCCCTTGCCGGCGCGTTCCAGGTTGCGCCACAACCACACCGGCAGCACCTCGGGGTCGAGGCTGTCGATCAGGTTTTTCAGGGTCAGGCCCAGCTCGGTGTCGCCCTCGATCACCAGGCGGCGGCGAAAGAACAGGGTGTCCGGGTCTTCCTGCCGGCTGGCCAGCAACAGGAACTCGCGCCAGTTGCCACGAATGGTCACATCGGCCCTGGCCCGCTCGGCGATCTGCAGGCCCTCGCGGTTGCGGGTCAGGTACCAGGTCAGGTCCAGGTCAGGGATGCGCAGGCACAGCCAGCGCCCGCGCAACAGGTCGAACTCGCCGTCGCGCAAGGGCTCGGCCAGGCAGCGGTTGAGCGCCTGCTGCAAGGCCACGCGCTGGATCACAAAGGGCACCTTGCGCACCAAGGGCAGGACCTTGTCGGCGCCTTTGAGCAGCCATTGCGTACGGTTCAGCACAGGCCAACCTCCTCGACCCGCAACATGCCCGCCTGGCCATGCCAGTAGCCGTTGCAGCCGTCGACACAGAGCGGCGGCGCCTCGCCCTGGCGCACCCGGGCAAAGGCCTCGATCACCTCGGACATGCCCTGGGCGCGCGGGCTCAGGCGCAGCAGGTCGGCGCCGCAGGCTTGCAACCCGGCATAGTCGGCCAGCAGGTTGGTGACTTCGGCGGACATGGTCTGGATGCCGTTGAGAGTGAACAGCGCCTGGCCTTCCTGGCTGCTCAGGGCCAGGCCATCGGGGTAGTTGATGCAACAGAACTGGCAGTCATCCTTGGGCCGGTTTTCCGCCCGCGCGGTAAAGCAGCGCGCCGAATAGGCCAGCGGCAGGTGGCCATAGGCAAAGACCTCGACCTCGGGCAGTTCACGGCCCAGTTCAACGGCCTGGTCGAGCACCGCGCGAATCAGTGCCGCCGAGCACTCCACCGGCGGCACCCAGCGGATCATCCCGCACTCGAGCAGCTTGGCCAGGGCATGGCCGTTGTAAAGGTTCAGCGCCGGCCCGGCCACGAACGGCAGCTTGCGCTCGGCCAGGTACTGCACCGCGCCCATGTCGTTGGCCTCCACCAGCAACTCGCCGTTATCGCACAGGCGGCGCAGGCTGGAGAGCTCGGACGCAGCTTCGATCAGGGTCAGGCCCGACAGCACGATCTGCGCCGGGCTGCAGGCCTGTAGCTCGCGGCCCAGGCCCAGCCAGTGGTCGAGGTTCATCGCCCGGCGTTTCGAGCAGACGGTTTCCCCCAGGTAAATCACATCCAGGGGCAAAGCCGACATTTCGCTGTAGAAACGCCCCAATTGTTCCTTGTCCCAGTAGTACAACACGGGTCCCAGGCTGAGCTTCATGTGCAGTCCCTCATTGCCATGATCGATGGTAAGCACCCAGGGTGGTCTGGCTGCCTTCGGACAAACCGGCCAGCACCTGGCGCCACTGCGCCTTGACCGTGAAGCGTTGCGGCGCCAGGCGGTGGGCGTCGAGCGCGGCGCGCCAGACCTGGGTGACCTGCTCGACATACGCCGGGCTGCGCTGACGGCCTTCGATCTTGACCGCCTCGACGCCCATGGCGGCGAGCTCTGGCAGCAGGTCGAGGGTGTCGAGGCTGGTGGGCTCTTCCAGGGCGTGGAAGCGCTTGCCGCCGACCATAAAGCGGCCCTTGCACAAGGTCGGGTAGCCGGCGGGTTCGTCAGCTTGATAGCGGTCGATCAGCACCTCGCTCAGGCGCGCGCTGAGGCCATCGGCATCTTCGCTCCAGCGCACCGCCTTGGCCGGCGAACACACGCCGCACAGGTTCGGCGACTCGCCGGTGATGTACGAGGACAGGTGGCAGCGCCCTTCGGCCATGATGCACAGGCTGCCGAAGGCGAACACCTCGATCGGTACCGTGGTGCTGGCAGCGACCTGACGCACCTGGGCCAGCGACAGCACCCGCGGCAGCACGGCGCGGCGAATGTTGTAGTGCCGGGCGTAGAAAGCCAGGGCGCTGGCGTTGGTGGCCGAGCCCTGGACCGAGAGGTGCAGGTTCAGCTGCGGGTGGCGCTCGGCGGCGTAGCCGAGCACCCCCGGGTCGGCGGCGATCAGGGCATCGACACCATGGTCGGCGGCGCGGTCCACCGCCCGCTGCCAGCGCTCCCAACCCAGCGGTTGCGGGTAGGTGTTGACCGCGACATAGAGCTTGCGATTGTGCTGGCGGATATGGCCGACGGCGGCGTCGAACTGCTTGTCGTCCATGTTCAGGCCGGCGAAATGGCGGGCGTTGGTGTCATCGCGAAAGCCGACATACACCGCATCGGCGCCTTGGCGCACCGCGGCTTTGAGCGCAGGCAGGTTGCCTGCCGGGCAGACCAGTTGCATGGGTTTTCCTCATCAAAGAAACCTATCTCCACTGGCCTGCGCGGTTGACACAGGCCCGGAGCACTGGAAAAAGCGCTGCCAGTCTAGCCAGCGCCTCCAGCAGAACCTTGACGGCAATCAAGGCCACTCACTGCATCAGCTCGGCAAATGACAAAAACTGTACGCTGTCGTGTTTGTGCACCTGTTGCTCGCACTCCACCAGCGCCAGGCCGTCGGCCCAGCAGGCGGCGCTGAGCATCGCCGAACTTTGCTGCGGGTGCAGTTGCACGCTGGACTGGCCGTTGGCCTCGGGCAACAAGCGCGCCCGCAGGTACTGGCGGCGCTTGTTACGCTGCAGCCAGTCAAAACCGGCCGGCAGCGCCACGGGCTGTGGCAGCACGTCACGCACGCCCTGGGCGCGCAGCAGCAAGGGCCTTACCACCACCAGCGCGGTGATCAGCGCCGCGGCCGGGTTGCCCGGCATGCCGATCCACGGCCGCCCCGCCACCTCGCCAAAGGCCAGGGGCTTGCCCGGCTGGATCGCCAGGCGCCAGAAATCGACACGGCCCAGCGCCTGGATGGCTTGCTTGAGGTGATCTTCCTCGCCCACTGACACGCCGCCAGAAGTCAGCAGCAGGTCGCACTCGGCCGCCGCCAGGTTCAGCGCGTGCTTGCTGGCCGCCAGCTCATCGGCCATCACCCCGTAGTCATGCACCTCCACGCCCCAGCCTTGCAACAGGGCCGTCAGGCAATAGCGGTTGCTGTTGTAGATCTGCCCCGGGGCCAGCGGCTGGCCGGGTTCACGCAGTTCGTCGCCGCTGCTCAGCAAAGCGACGCGCAAGGGCCGATGGACCTCGACCCAGGCCAGCCCCGAGGCGGCCAGCAGGCCCAGCTCCTGGGCGCGCAGGCGCTTGCCGGCCTGCAGCAGCAGATGACCTTCGCGCACCTCTTCGCCGGCCTTGCGCACATGCGCGCCAAGGCTTGCGGCCGGCAGCCAGACCTGCTCGCCGTCAACCCGGCACAGCTCTTGCGGGGCCACCGTGTCGGCGCCTGGCGGCAAGGGTGCGCCGGTAAAGATGCGCAGCGCCTGGCCTGGCTGCAATGCAGTACTGGCCTGCTGGCCGGCGGCGATGCGCCCGGCCAGGGTCAGGCAACCGCCCGCCGCAGGCAGGTCGGCGGCCCTGAAGGCAAAACCGTCCATGGCGCTGTTATCCCAGCCCGGCAGGCTGCGCGGGGCGTGGATATCGGCCGCCAGCACCCGGCCCAGGGCCTGCTCCAGCGAAACCATCTGCGCCGCCGGTGGTGGCGGCGCCTGTTCGAGCAAATGGCGGATGGCCTGGTCGACCGGGATCAACTTGCCGCTGTCGCACACGCGCCCGCTCATGGCCGCGTCCCACAGGCGTCGATGGCCTGCTCGGATTGAGCCTTGAGATGCGGGGCGAAATTGCACGGACCGGTGCGGCTGTCGAGCTGGCTGTCGAGAATCTGCGTCCAGGCCGTGCGACAGGCGCCGGGCGAGCCCGGCACGCAGCACACCAGCACGCCATTGCTCATGCCGGCCAGCGCGCGCGACTGCAGGCTGGACATGCCGATTTCGGCCAGCGACACCTGGCGGAACAACTCGCCAAAGCCCTCGACGTGTTTGTCCAGCAACGGCAGCACCGCCTGCGGGGTGTTGTCGCGGGCGGTAAAGCCGGTGCCGCCGGTAGTCAGTACCACCTGCACCTTGGGGTCGGCGATCCAGCGCGAGAGCGTGGCGCGGATCTGGTAGATATCGTCCTTGACCAGGTCGCGCTCAAGCAGCACATGCCCGGCCGCCTGCAGCAGGTCGACAAGGGTCTGCCCCGAGCTGTCGGTATCAAAGTTGCGCGTGTCGCTGATGGTCAGCACAGCGATGTTCAGGGGTTCAAACGTGCGTTGCGCCAGATGGGCCATGGCCTGGGCTCCGGTGAGATAGGGATGGGCCCAAGCCTGAACCTAAAGCCTGGGCGAACCTATTCCTCCTTGGAGGTATCTCTTCGGACTCAGGGCGCCAGGCGCTGGCGCGTCCATTGCCCGCCCTGATGGCGGTAGTCGAGGCGGTCGTGCAAGCGGTCGGCACGGCCTTGCCAGAACTCCATGCGTTCAGGCTTCAGGCAGTAGCCGCCCCAGTGCTCGGGGCGGCGCAGGGGTTGTTCGACGAAGCGGCGAATGGTCTGCGCGAGCATTGCCTGCAGCGCGTCGCGGTCGGCCAGCGGCCGGCTTTGCGGCGACGCCCAGGCGCCCAGGCGGCTGGCTTCGGGGCGCGAATCGAAGTAGGCATCGGACAGCTGCGGGTCAAGCCGCGCCACCGGCCCTTCAATGCGAACCTGGCGCTCCAGCCCCGGCCAGAAGAAAGTCATCGCCGCATAGGGATTGGCTGCCAGTTCCTGGCCCTTGGCACTCTGGTAGTTGCCGAAGAAGGTAAAGCCCTGCTCGTCAACGCCCTTGAGCAGCAATACCCGGCAATGCGGGCGGCCAGTGGCGTCCACCGTGGCCAGGTGCATGCTGTTGGCCTCCACCGGCTCGCGTTCGGTTTCGCGGGCCTGTTGCAGCCACTGGGCAAAGAGGCTCAGAGGCTCCAGCGGCGCTTCGGCTTCCTGCAGGCCACCGAGGGTGTAGTTGCGACGCATCTGGGCAAGGGACAACGGCATGGCGATGATCTCCTGGTTAGGTGTGCGCAGTCTGTAAGCAGCGCCACGCCCGCACCTTGACCGCCATCAACGCCAGCGGCGTTACTTGAGACGCAAGCGCCTGGCCAGTTTGTGCAGGTTGCTCGGGTCGAGCGCCAGCAGCCGCGCGGCGCTGGCCCAGTTGTCGCCGCTCAGGCGCAGGGCCTGGGCAATGGCCTGGCGCTGGCAGGCGTCGACGGCTTCGCTCAGGGAACTGAACGCCAGCGCCGGTGGTGCCCCCTGCTCTGCCACTGGCGCGGCAGCCGGCGCACTGTCGAGGTCGAGCACCTGCGGCTCCAGGGTAATGATCAGGTTGCGGCTGCCCTCGCGGCTCAGTTGCTTGAGCGCGGCGCGGCTGATTACATGCTCAAGCTCGCGCACATTGCCCGGCCAGTGGTAAGCCAGCAGCGCCCGCTCGGCCGCCGGCGACAGGCGCAAGCCGCGCAGGCCCAGGCGGGTGCGGTTGAGCTCAAGGAACTGCCCGGCAATCATCAACACATCGTCGCCGCGCTCGCGCAGCGGCGGGATCGGCAGCGGATACACCGACAGGCGATGGTAGAGGTCGGCGCGAAACAGACCGTCGCGGATGCTGTCGGGCAAGTGCCGGTTGGTCGCGGCGATGATGCGCACATCCACGTGCAGCGGCTTGTCGGCGCCCAGGCGCTGGATCTCGCCGTTCTGCAACGTGCGCAGCAGCTTGGCCTGCACGCTCAGCGGCAGTTCGCCGACTTCATCAAGAAACAGCGTGCCACCGTTGGCCGCATCGAAGCGCCCGGCGCGGTCGCTGCTGGCGCCTGAAAACGCACCTTTGACATGGCCGAACAGCTCACTCTCGGCCAGGGACTCAGGCAAGGCCGCGCAGTTGACCTGGATCAGCGGCTTGTGGCGGCGCCGCGATAAACCATGCAAGCGGCGGGCGAACAGCTCCTTGCCGACCCCGGTCTCGCCCAGCAGCAACACCGGCAGTTCGGCGTCGGCGAGCAGTTCGATCTCGTTGAGCAACTGCTGCAGCACCGGGCTATGGCCAAGAATCTCGCTCGCTTCCAGCGGCGCACGCAGGTCCTGGGGTTCGCTGCGTGACAGGCGCAGGCTGCGGTTCTCCTGCTCCATGCGGGTGACCCGCAGGGCCGCTTCGATCTGCAAGGTGCAGCGTTTGAGTTCATCGCGGGCAGCGCTGTCGAAGGTCCCCGGCTGCAACGCATCGAGAGTGATCGCACCCCACAGTTGGCCTTCTACGTAAAGGCTGACGCCCATGCAGTCGTGCACAGCCAAGGGCTCATGCAGCGCGCTGTCGAGCAGGCCATCGTAAGGGTCCGGCAGGCGGCTGTCGGGCTCGAACCAGGTCGGCTCGCGCGAAGCCATGATCGCTGCCAGGCGCGGATGCCGGGCGATCACGAAGCGCCGGCCGAGGGCTTCGTGGACCAGCCCGACGCTGGCCTGCGGGCGCAGGCTGTCGCCCTCCAGGCGCAACAGGCCGACCGCGCCGCAGTTGAAGTACTCGCGCAGGGTTTGTACCAGGCGCTGCAAGCGCACGGCATTGGGCAGTTCGACGATCAGGTCGGCGGCCAGGCTTTCACGCAGCATGGTAGTTACTACCCTCTATGGTTATCGCTACCCGCAGGCAGGCAGGTAGATTTCACCACAAGCCCGGCGCCAGACCTTGATTTCGGGCAAGTAAAGCTGGCATGGGCGATGCAATCACCCTGGGACACTTTGCCAGCAGAGCAGGCCCCCTGATGAACCCGACCGAACTGATCGCCCATATCCTCACCCGCTACCACGATCGTCACCGTGAGCAACTGCCGGAACTGATCCGCCTGGCCCGACGCGTCGAGCAGGTCCATGGCGGCCACGCCCAGTGCCCCAACGGCCTGGCCGACCACCTGCAGGACATGCAGCAGGAACTTGAAGGGCACATGCTCAAGGAGGAACAGGTGCTGTTCCCGATGTTGCAACGGGGCATGGGTCGCCAGGCGGGTGCGCCGATCCAGGTGATGCGCATGGAGCACGACCAGCATGGTGAGGCGCTGGAGCGTTTGAGCCTGTTGACCAACGACATCAGCGCGCCGGAAGGTGCCTGCAACACATGGCGTACCCTGTACCGTGGGCTGGCGGAATTTCGCGAGGATTTGCTGCAGCATATTCATCTGGAGAACGATGTGCTGTTCGTCAAAGCCCTGGCTTAACGCACTGGCCTCATCGCGGGGCAAGCCCGCTCCTACAAATGGGTCTGTGTACGCCAAACCTGTGGGAGCGGGCTTGACCCGCGATCGAGCGCGCAGCAGTTGTAATCCAGGCAAGGGCCCGCCTGAGTACGGCGCAGGCTAATGCCAATAGAACATCGCCTTGGCCAGTACCACGATCACCAACATATGGCCAAGAATGCTGCAGCGAATCCAACGCGCACGCCCCTCGCTCAAGCGTCCGCGCTTGAGCCAGTACGCCAGCAACAGGTAATGGCCAATGATGCTCAGGGCCAGGACGATCTTCAGGCTCAGCAGGCTGGCAAAGCTGCTGGCCAGCGGCTGGCTCAGCGCCGCGCGGTGATGCCAGGCCAGGCCAAGCCCCGCGCCGTACAACAACAGCACCACACCATGCAGCACCTTGCGTGAACGCACCGACAGCGCCTGGTCTACCCCGGCCAGCGCCGCAGCCGGCACGTGGCGGCGCGCCGCCTGCCAGATGAGCAGTTCAAAAAACAGCGTGCCGATAAAGGCGATGGCTGCCAGTAGATGAACCACCAACAAATACGGATACAGCATCCTTCGCCTCCAGGCGCTTAACCAGGGTGCCCGTCAACCCGGGCGCGCAACAGCATCGGCGCATAGCGCCAGGCATACAAGGCAAACGCCAGCACCCAGCACACGCCCGCCAGCCACAAACCGCCCAGCGGCAGCCACAGTACCAGCAACACCCGGCTGACCCCGGCCAGATTGAGCAGGATGAACGCCAGGGTCATCCCCGCCGGCGGCTGCAACGCCCGCCCGGTATGGCCAAGGCTGACCCGGGCGATCATCGCCAGGATCAACCCAGCCATGGCGCCGATGGTCAGGCAATGCACCGCCAGGCTCGGATTCAGCGCCACGCCGAAATGCCACAGGGCCATGCCCAGGCAGGCCAGCACCAACCAGGCATAGGCCAGGTGCAGCGACCACAGCAGCGGCACCCGCCACAGCCCGTGGTCATACCAGCGCCACAGGCGTAGCCCGTGGCCGCACGCCAGGGCAGCAAACAGCGCGCCGATCCCGGTATTGGTGGTCAGCGCCGGCCCCGCCGCATACAACAGCGCCACCAGTGCCGAACCCGCCAGCAGCAGCCCGTCGAGCCACGGCCAGGGCACTACCGCCGCGGTGCGGCCCAAGCCGCGCTGGGTGAAGAACGGAATCACCCGCCCGCCAATCAGGCCCATCATCGCCCCGACCAGCCAGATGCCGCCGAGCACGCCCTGGCGCTGCCAACCGTCGTGCTCTTGCACCAGGCCATACACCGACAGGCCATCGACCGCCGTCAACAGCAGCAACACCATCACGATCGGGTAATTGCGTTTTTGCCGCACCTGCCACAGGGTGCGCCCCATCAGCACCGCCACCAGCAGCGGGAAGCCCAGTTCCAGCAGCGCCAGCAACGGCCAGGGCGCATTCACCAACCATGCTACCCGCCCGGCCAGCCAGAGCAACGCCAGGCCGGCCAGCGGCTTGCCGCTCAGGCCCGGCTGGCCGGTCCAGGTCTGCACCGCCGTGAGCACAAAGCCGGCAATGATCGCCAGGCCAAAACCGAACACCAGTTCATGCCGGTGCCAGGCCAGCCAGCCGCCGGCCGGCTGCCAGTTGCCCAGGGTGCCGTTCAGGGCCGCCAGCCACAGCGGTATCGCCAGCACTGCCAGGGCACAGCCCGCGAGGAACAACGGGCGGAACGCCAGGCGCAACAGCGGCGCGATGGCCAGCGCTTTACGCCGATCAAGTACTTGCATCAAGCCTCTCCTTACCTTGTTCCCGACAGCTCAGCGTGACCCGTCGGACTTGAGCAAGGTAGTGCAAGAGCCATGCCCCTCGCGGTTTGCGGGGCGCGGGCTCGGCCATGGGCTGAATTCGGGGTAACAATGACCCTGCCATGGTTGTTTCTACCCTTGTCATCCAGGGTATTTTCGACCCTCAAAAGAATAGTTGGCCAGGCTCAAAGACCGGCATCGTGATCGACCCATTGCTGCTGTTCGAACAGCTGGCAGATGGCATCCACGTTCACCCGCCCGGCGGGCAATATGCTGATGTGGCGCGCCGAGACCTCCACCAGCCCTGTCCGGCGCATGGCCTCCAGCTGGCGCCAGGCACTGGCGAAGTACTGGCGAAAATCCACGCCGTAGCGGGCCTCGATGGCCTCGATATCCAGCTCCAGGTCACAGGCCAGGCGCTCGCTGACGCCCTGGCGCAGTTGCTCATCGGCCTCGCAGCGCCAGCCGCGGCACGTAGGCAACTGATCGTTGCGCAACGGCTGAAGGTAGTGCGTCAGGGTCAGGGCGTTCTGCGCATAGAGCGCGTCGAACTGGCTGATCGCGCCCAGGCCCAGACCGACATGGTCGCAATAGCCGTGACGGGTAAACCCCTGGCAATTGCGCCGCAGGCGCCCGCGCTCCTGGGCAATCGCCAGGTCGTCGTCGGCGCGCACGAACTGGCCGAGGCCGATGTGTTGGTAACCTGCAGCCAGCAACTGGGCAAAGCACAGGCGCCGCATCAGCGCTTTGTCCTGCTCGCTGCAGGGTGCCTGCCGGGCACATTGGGCGTAGCGCGCCGGCGGCTGGCTGTAGTCGAAAACCTGCAGGCGGTCGGGCTCAAGCTCGATCAGGGTGGCAAGCTTGCGGGCAAAGCTGTCCGGGGTCTGCCAGGCATGGCCATAGCCGAGGTCGACACTCACTGAGCGAAAATCAAAGGTGCGCGCGGCATCGATCAGTGAATGGATCGGCGCCGGGTTCTGCCAGTCGGCAGCCGACAGCACACCGCCCTGGCCACAATCGGGCACACCGATACTGACCTGGTTGAAACCCAGGTCGCGCAACAGCCCCATGGTCGCCCACCGGGTGTGGTGCAAATCGACTTCAACAGCGTAGTCACCCAGTTCGTGTGGCAAAAAACTGAAGCGTTGGCGCAGTTGCTCCATCAACCGCTGCAACACCTCAAGGCCTGGAGTGGCACCGCTCAACCGGAACTGCTCGATGCTCTGGTCGGCCCCCAGGTGGCAGCCGACCAGGGCGATCTCCCGTTGCAGGCCGCGCAGGTAGGCGTCCTGCTCCAGCTCATCGAGCCCGGCCGCCAGTTGCACGCTTAGCGACAATGGCCGGTGCTGCTTGCGGCTCGCGCGCAAGGCGCGCAACACGTCCAGCGAACCGATGCCGGTGTGGAACCTGCGGGTATCGGCATGCCCGCCGGGCTCGCCCGGCCATTGCCCGTGCACGCTGACGGGCTGCGGGTGGCGATGGTGTAAATCAGGCATGGCGGGCTCCCAGGCGGGCTGCGGAGCCTCAGTGTCTGCCCTGAGCGGCGCACAGGCCTTGATTTGCATCAAGCGCGGCGCGGGGCGCACGGCTATGACTCATCATCGACCGCCAGGCCGCGGCGCGCCTCGAGCAAGGTCCTGGGCAAGGCAAATCCGGCGAAACTGCGCTGGGTCACCGGGTTGTTGGCCTTCTGTACCTCGACCCGGTAGCGCATCAGGCCATCGGCGACGGCAAAGGTCAGATCGACGCTGGTGTCGGTGCGGCCGTTGAGCTGGGCGCGGCTGAGCAGGCGAAACAGCGACCAGGGCCCACGATAGCTGAGGCTGGCGGTGTTACCGCTGCTGTTCACCAGCGTCAGCTGGCTGGCACTGGCACTGCCCAGGTCATTGGGCCAGACCAGCCCGGTGCGCTGCGGCGCGCCATGGCGGTACGGGACCAGTTGGCCATCGATGCTCAGCAGGCTGCTCAGGCGACTGCTGCTCAAGGCCAGGGGTTCGATGCTCAATTGCACCGCCAGGTGGCCGCGGTTGTTGAAGAAGGTGTCACGGATGCGTTCGGCATGCTGCAGTTGCTCCAGCACATCGCTGCGCACCAGGTAGCCACCCAGGGCATCGGAGTACAGGGCGTCGAGGTTGTCCTTGAGGAATACGCTCAGGTACTGGTCCTGAAACTGTTGCAAGCGCCCCTTGGGGCCGAAGAAGCTCTCGAAGTCTTCCAGCGAGGCATCCTCGCCAGCAGGCCTGAACGGGTAACGATTGGCCAGGCGCTCATGGTAGAAACTGTAGACCTCGCTGTCCCAGCGCTTTTCCAGCTCGCCCAGAGCGGCGATCATCAACACCTGCGCGGTCTGGTCGGCAAGCTTTCTGGCCTGCTGGTTGAGCGGTTCGGGCAAGCCGGCGGCGATCCGCTGCAGGTTGGCAATCGGGTCGGCGGCGCCCAGCGAGAAGCGCTGCAACACCGCTTTCAATGCCGCCTTGCCCGGGTCGGGGCTGTCGTGCACAGCCTTGGCGTAGTCGTACACCGCACTGACCGCACGCAGGGTTTCGTCATAGTAGGACGGCCGGTCAGCCTGGGCCGTGATCAACTCCGTCAGGCCGGAAAATGCCCGGCGGATCGCCACCGCCTGGGGCGGCCCATCCGTAGCCCTTTGCGCACCGGTTAGCGGCTCAACTTCGGCCACCGGCAGTGATGCAAAGATCACCGTATTGTCGCGCAGGGTTTCCAGCAGGCGGCGCACCGGTGCGCCAGGCCCGGTCACCTGCTCCAGCACCGCCACGCCGTGGCCCAGGTCACGAAAATCGACGATCGAAACCTGGCTCAGTGCCCGGCGCCAGCTGTCCACATAGTCGGCGTGGTACAGGGCGCGAACGCGCTGGCCGAGCACCTCGCGGTCATGTTCGGAGTAATCCAGGCGCTGACGCTCGCCGAGTACCCATTGGTCGATCATTGCCAGCTCGATGAGGTTACGGCTACCCGACTCGAAGTAAGCCTTGTAGCCTTTGGCCGTGAGCAGCGGAGCCAGTAACAGGCTGTCGCCCTCACTGGCGGACGGCACCTGGTAGATGATGTCAAAGGCCGGGCCCACTTCGCTGCGCAGGTCCAGCGCCGGCTGCAGACGCGCCTGCGCCTGGCGCTTGAGAGCCAGATAAACCCGCTCGGCCATGGGCCGCTGACGCAAGGCCTGTTGCACCTGGGCGATTTTTTCGTGGTGCTGCGCCAGATCGGCGTCGGCGTACTTCAGCGCGTAGTCGAGGTGGCGCATCAGGTCGGCTTGCACCTGCCCCTGCCCGGGGTAGGCGCGCTGCCATTGCCGAGCTGCCCACTGCTCGACAATGGCCGCCTGGCGATTGCCTCGATCTTCAATCATGCGGTACACGCGCAACGCCTGCAGTTGCTCGTCACTGCCGGTAGGCGCAGCAAAGACAGCTTCCAGGGCGCGGCTGGCGATGGCCGGCAAAAAGCGCTTGGACAGCAGCTTGAGGTAGGCTTCGTCCACCGTCGGGCCAATCTTCTTGCCCTGGTACAGGCCCATGTCGGACAGCAGCGGCCAGGCCTGACGATAGTCGCCGTACACCGACACCGCGTCACGAATCTGGTCCAGCGGCGCCAAAAGATTACGGCCAGTGGTGTCGACCTTGGCATCGATATCCCGTGCACTGAACTCCTGGCTTTTGGCCAGGACGCTGGCCGCCTTGCCACGGTTGACGCTGAAGTACAGCTGCCACAGCCCCACCGCCAGCAAGCAGCCCAATGAAGCGACGGCAAACCCGGCAAGCAACAGCCGGCGCTTGCTGCGGGCGACCTTGATATTGTCGCCGGCCAGCCCCGCCTCCGGGTAGATGACGCGCTGGAACAGCTGCTGGGCGAAATAGACCACCTTGCCGCCGGCAGGCTTTACCTCGGCTGCCGGCGACGGCAGTTGATAGGATTTGCCGGCCTCGTCGACGAAGGCGTTGCTCAGCGTACCCTGCTGGTACACCGAGGAAAAGTACACCCCCCGTACCAGTGCCGGCGTGGTGAAGCGGTCGCTGCCGAGCATCTCGGCGAAAAAACCCAGCAGTGCCGGACGCAGGCCGGATAACTGGCGCACCAGCGCCACCAGCCGCTGACGCTCGCTCAACGAATGGGCCTGGGCGCAACTGTCGAATACCTGCGCCCCCAGAAGCTCGACAAACCTGTCGTAACGGCTGGCCAGCTCTTGCTGCCAGGCATCGAAGTCGTCCACTGCCGCCAGGCTGAAGGTGAAGCCCAGCAATGCTTCACGCCCGCTCGGCGAAAGCCGGGCAAAGCACTCTTCGAAACCTTCCAGCAGGTCGACCTTGCTCAGGGTCACGTACACCGGCAGGCGGGTGCCCAACTGCCGGGTCAGTTCATACAAGCGTGTGCGCAGCAGGTTCGCCTGGGCCTTGCGCTGCTCCGGCGCCTGGGTCAGCAAGCTTTGCAGGTCAATCACCAGCACCACGCCATTGAGGGCGCGACGGCTGCGGGTGCGGGCCAGCCAGTCGAGCAGGTGCAGCCACAGCCGCTGGTGAGTACCGACGGGGAGCCCCTGCTGAACGCTGTCTTCGCCCTCGGCACTGGCTTGGTGGGGCAATGGCTCTTCAGGCTGGCTGAGCAGTTCGCCCGGCGGGTCGAACAGCACTGCCTCGTCCCCTATCCACCAGTCGATCGGGTACGCCAGATCGGGATCCTGCTGGGCGCTGGCGCCCGCGCGGGTGACCTGGGACAGGGCGAAGCTCTGGTTGGAGCGGGTAATCAGGCTGGTCTTGCCGGCATTCTGCGCCCCGAGCACCAGGTACCAGGGCAGTTGGTACAGCGAGCGGCGGCGCTCCATGTTGTTGAGCAGGTGATCAAGGCTGCGCGCCAACGCCCGCTCCTGGGCCTGTACATGGGGCAGGCAGGGGTCGGCCTGGCGCGCCGCCTGCTGTTGGCGCTCGGCCTGAAACGCCTGGTATCGCCGGCGTACCCGCCAGGCCCAGGCCAGCAGCGGCGCTACCAGCACCACGACACTGGCCGCCACGCGCATGGGCAGTGGCGCCAGCGGTCGATGGTCATTCCAGACCAGTTGCGGGCCCAGCCACCAGATTGCGCCCAGCACCAGCAGCACGCCCAGCAGCACCAGCAACGTCAGTGACCGGTTGAACTGGCGCAGCATCGGCAGCCGCCAACGCTTGAGGTGACTCCAGACCCTATCCATATTTTCGCTACTCCTTGACTGCAGTGATCAGCGGGTCGGCGCCAGAGCGCTGTGCCACCTTCAGGTACAACTGTGGCTCCCAGCCCTGTGCGCTGGTCTCGCGCATCATCCGGGCAACGCCGGCATACAGATCGTCCGCCAGCCACGCCAGACCGCGGGCGGCCAACAGGTCGGCGGCAATCACCGTGGCATAGCAGCGCTGGCGTGGGGCCTGCTGCTCGGCTTGCAGTTCCTGCAAGCGCAACAGCACGACCTCGACGCCTTCGCGATCAAGCTGGGCAATCAGTTCGTCGCGCAGCCCGGCGAACTCCTGCACCGGGCTGTGCGCCGCCTCGGGCTGATCGGCGCCGCTGATCCAGGCCAGGGTCTGGGCATCGGCGAACGGCGTGCCGTCGCTGAAGCACAAGCTGGTCAAACCCGGTAAACGGCAGGCGAAGCGTTCGCAGGCCTGGCGAATGGCACCCGCCACTTCGTCCATGGCCAGGCGCGAAGCCACGCTGGCCGCCAAAAAGCTGCCGCGCAACCAGTAGGGTGAGGCGCCAACACTGCGCTCGATGCGCATCAGCAACGCGGGCTCGACGTTGTTGGCGGCCAGGGCGTCGTGGTAGCTGTCGACGATATCCCGGGGCACCGCGCTGAGTTCGCTGCGCCGCTCGCGGGTGACCGACGGCGCGGTGCGCACAGGGGTCCACAAGGCGAAGCGCCGCAACTGATAGCCCACCGGGTCGTAGGGGTCCTGCTGGTTGATCTGTTCAGCCATGTTCAGCAAGGCCCGGCGCTGTTCACGCTCATTGCCCACCGGCGCCGTGCTTGCGAAGAACGCCGGGCTCAGGCCGGCATCGGCAGCTACCGCGCGACCTGCCGGGGCCGGCAGGCAGCGTTCGCGGTACTTGCCCAGTTGCAATTGCAGCGCTTCGATCGCTGCGGGCTCGAGCCGCGTGGTTTCGATGCCGTCCAGCAAGCTGGCCAGGGCCTGTTCGGCGTCGGTCTGGTGAACCTCGGCAAAGCTGCTACGCTGCAGGCTCGGCAGGGCCTGGCCGAGCCCCTCGAGCAGGCGCAGCACCTGCTTGCGCTTGTTCAGGTAGCCGGTCGGCCCTGGCACCGGGTGAGCACTGTCCCAGTAATGCTCGACCATGCCCGCCAGCAGCGTCAGGGCAGCGCTCCAGTGCCCCCACTCTGCGGTGCGCAGCCACACCACCTGCAGATGGCCGAGAATGCGCAGGTGCTTGCACTGAGTGGCAAGGTACTGACGCGAGGCTTCATCGATGTATGGCCAGTCGATAGTGTTCTCGCGCAGGCCGCCCAGCTTGACCATTTCCTGGTCGATGGCCTGGAAGGTTTCATCTTCCACATCAAAATAACCGGCGGGCCGGTCGGCCTCGATGGGCGCCAACAACTGCGTGAGAGCGCCGGCCGGGAGGTCGATCACCAGCGACATAGCTGGCGCTCCTGCTCGATCAGCTCACCCAAACCTTGCGCATCGAAAACCAGCCCGTCCAGTGCCGGGTAATCGCTTTTCACCCTCAGGCGCTGGCCGCCGCCCATGCGCCGCAGCAGGGCAATGGCTTGCAGCCCGCGCCCGGCGTCAACCACCAAACCGGCATCGTCGAGTACTTGCCACGGGTAGGCATCGGCCACCGGCTGGCCGTCCTTGAGCAGTTGCAGGCGGATACGGTTGGGCCCGGGCGGCTCATCCAGCACCAGTTGCACCCGGGAAATATTCGCCTCGCAGCTGATCGCAAGGTAAGGCCGCGGCGGCGCGACGCCCAGCGCCGGCGCGGAAATGATCATCCGCTGGCGGCTGTCATCATCGGCTTCGGGCCAGAGCGATGCGAGGAAGCGAAAGTCGTCCGCGGCGCGGCGCTGCTCATTGCGCTGCACCAGGTCGACGACAGCCGGTACCAGGCCTACCCGCGAAGCCGGGCTCGCCACCGGCGCCGGGCCCGGTGGCGTACCGGCGGCTTCGTCGAAACAGGCCAGGCGCTTGAGCGGCGAAACGATCGAGGTGCAGTCCGGCGCCGCCAGCGCACTGGCTGGCAGCAATACCGCTACGCACAGGCCCAGCCACCTGTATTGCCACTCCTTGCCCATAGCGCCCATCGCCACTCCTCAGCTGCAACTCATGCAAGTTTGCCGATAGTTGTTCAATCGAATAAAACGCATTTAAAGCATCACTCAATTAAAAAATGAAATGCAAGCTGCAACAGGTAAAAAATCAGCAAATCGCCAAATACAGGAAGAGCAAGTAAGAAATATAAACACCGTCTTAAACGCAAATCAGAACATTGGCGAATTGTCCTACGCATTAATCAGAACATTTTAGGAAACATCCGACATGACAAAGGGTATTGGATCCACTCCTAATATAAATGACCTACAGCCTGAAATGGATATTCCCATGTCTAAAATGCACGGTTCCGTCGCCCCCAAAGAGCGCATCAATATCAAATATGTGCCCGCTACCGGTGATCAGCAGGCAGAAGTCGAACTGCCGCTGAAATTGCTGGTCACCGGGAATTTCCTGGGCCGCGGCGATACCTCGAGCCTCGAGGAGCGCCGCCCGGTGCGCATTGACAAGGACAGCTTCAACGCCGTGCTGGCCGAGGCTGAGGTGGGTTTACAGATGGCAGTACCGTCAACACTGTGCGCCGACCGCGACAATGACTTGAACGTGCACCTGCACTTTCGCTCGATCAATGACTTCGGCCCGGATGCCATCGCCCGGCAAGTACCGGAGTTGAACAAATTGCTGCAACTTCGCGAAGCACTGGTCGCCCTTAAAGGGCCGATGGGTAATGTACCGGCCTTTCGCAAGCACTTGCAAAGCCTGCTCAGTGACGAAGCCACTCGCCAGCGCCTGGCCCAGGAACTCGACCTGGTACTGGATGCAACAAATACGGTTACCGACGCATAACAACCGCGCAACTAACACTGACTCCCCCTGCCCTGCATCCCAGTTATGAACGGAGAACCCACCATGCCCAAGGAAAGCGCTGCAGCCCAGGTCCTGACGACCGATGAACACGCCTCGCTGCTCGATCAACTACTGGCCAACACCACGATCCGCCCTGCCCAGGAAGGCTACGCCATCGCCCGCCAGGGGGTGGCCGCCTACATCAGCGAGATCCTGCAAAGCGGTGATCACCAGCAACCGGTGAACAAACACCGGGTCGACCAGATGATCAGCGAAATCGACCAGGCCTTGAGCCGGCAAATCGACCAGATCCTCCACCAGCCGCAGTTCCAGCAACTGGAATCGGCCTGGCGCGGTTTGAAGCTGCTGGTCGATCGCACGGATTTTCGCGAGAACATCAAGCTCGAGGTGTTGCATGTCACCAAGGAGGAGTTGCTCGACGACTTCGACAATGCCGGCGACATCACCCGCAGCGGCCTGTACAAGCACGTCTACAGCGCAGGCTTCGGCCAGTTCGGTGGCGAGCCGGTGGCAGCGATGATCGGCAACTACACCTTCGGCCCGTCGTCGCCGGATATCAAGTTGCTCGGCTACGTGGCAGCGGTTGGCGCCATGGCCCATGCGCCGTTCGTGATGGCCGCAGGGCCTGAGTTTTTCAACCTCAAGAGTTTCCAGGAGCTGGCCGCGGTCAAGGAAGTCAACGACATCTTCGAAGGCCCGGCGCATGCCAAATGGCGCGGTCTGCGGGACATGGAAGACGCCAAGTACCTGGCCGCGACCCTGCCGCGCTTTTTGTTGCGCTCGCCCTGGCACAGCACCGAGAACCCGATTCGCAGCTTCTGCTACGACGAGGGCATCGACGCCAATCACGATCACTACCTGTGGGGCAACACGGCGTTTTTAATGGCTTCGCGCATCACCGAAAGCTTTGCCCGCTACCGCTGGTGCCCGAACATCATCGGCCCACAATCAGGCGGTGCGGTCGATGACCTGCCGGTGCACCTGTTCGAAGCCATGGGCCAGTTGCAGGCCAAGATCCCCACCGAAGTGCTGATTTCCGATCGCAAGGAATTCGAGCTGTCCGAAGCCGGCTTCATCCCCCTGACCATGCGCAAGGACAGCGACAACGCGGCGTTCTTTTCGGCCAACTCGGTGCAAAAACCCAAGACCTTCCCCAAGACCCGCGAAGGCCAGCAAGCGCAGACCAATTACAAGCTGGGCACCCAGCTGCCCTACCTGTTCATCGTCAATCGCCTGGCCCATTACATCAAGGTGCTGCAACGCGAGCAGATCGGCAGCTGGAAGGAGCGCCAGGACGTCGAGCGCGAACTGACTACCTGGCTCAAGCAATACGTTGCCGACCAGGACAACCCGTCCGCCGACGTACGCAGCCGCCGGCCCTTGCGCGCCGCGCAGATCGAAGTCCAGGAGGTGGCCGGCAACCCGGGCTGGTACCAGGTCTCGCTGGCGGTGCGCCCGCACTTCAAGTACATGGGCGCCAACTTCGAGATCTCGCTGGTTGGCCGCCTGGACACCCAGTAGATGAGCGTCAACAGCCTGTTCGAACGCCTCGAGCCCGACGCCCCGCACTACCGCCCGGGCACGGCGCAGAGCCAGGCCCGGCAGGCGATCGAAGCGATCAAGCGGCACCTTGAACAGGTGCTCAACGC
The DNA here is from genome assembly GCF_018417635.1 of Pseudomonas sp. SORT22. Taxonomy (NCBI): domain Bacteria; kingdom Pseudomonadati; phylum Pseudomonadota; class Gammaproteobacteria; order Pseudomonadales; family Pseudomonadaceae; genus Pseudomonas; species Pseudomonas sp. SORT22. Next base: position 2,663,365 of record NZ_CP071007.1, on the reverse strand, counting down.
CCGCCAGGGCTGCTCGCAAAGCAGCCCTGAACTGGGCCTGCGCGATTTCAACGGTGCCGCCCAGGGCAGCAACGACCTGCTGATCGCCATCAGCGCCGACATTCGCCGCTCGGTCGAGGCATTCGAGCCGCGGATCAAGGTCACCGGTGTGCGTTATCAGCCTGACCCGGACCTGCCGCTGGAGCTCAACTTTCGCCTCGACTGCCAGGTACGGCTCGAGCACAGGGAAGAACAGGTGCAACTGGAAGTGGCCATCCATGGCCACGACGGCTACACCCGGGTGAAGTGAGAAGACCATGAGCTTGAAACAACGCTTTGCCGATGAACTGCGTTACCTGCGCGAGCTGGGCCGCGAGTTTGCCGAAGACAACCCGCAGCTGGCGCAGTTTCTCGGCGATCAGGCCGGCGACCCGGACGTCGAGCGCCTGCTGGAAGGCTTCGCCTTTCTCACCGCCAAGCTGGGCATGAAGATCGACGACGACCTGCCCGAGCTGACCCATCCGTTGCTGCAGATGCTCTGGCCCAACTACCTGCGCCCACTGCCCAGCGCCACCATCGTGTGCTTCGAGCCGCGGCCTGACGCGATCACCCGGCGCAAAGTGCTGCCCAAGGGCACGCGGTTGTTCGCCAAGCCCGTGGATGGTGTGTCGTGCGAGTTTCGCACCTGTACCGAAGTCAGCCTGTTCCCCCTGGCCATGCAAGAGGTCAGTGATGCGCACAGCCGCGAGACCTCAATGCTGCGCATCGATCTCAAGGTGCTGACCCCGCAACCGCTCAACAGCCTGGAGTGCGAGCAACTGGATTTTCACCTCAGCGGTGACGACGCTACGGCCCAGACCCTGTACCTGTGGATTGCCCACTACCTGAAACGCCTGACCCTGCATATCGATGGCAACACCTACGGGCTGTCGGCCGAGAACATCGGCTTTCCCGGGTTCAGCGCCGAAGAGGCGCTGCTGCCCTACCCGCGCAATGTCTTCGACGGCTACCGGATATTGCAGGAGTACTTCGTCTTCCCCCAGCGCTTTCACTTCTTCAGCCTCACTGGCCTTGCCCGGGTATGGCCGGCGCTGAGCTGCGGGCAGATTCGCTTCGAGTTCGAATTCTCCCGACCCATGCCGGCCAACATGCGCCTGTGCACCCGCGACCTGCAGCTGTACTGCGCACCGGCGGTCAACCTGTTCAGCCACGATGCCGAGCCCATTGCCCTCGACGGACGCCAGCTGGAGCGGCGCATCCGGCCTGCGGGCAAGCACCCTGAAGCGTATGAGGTGTTCAGTGTCGACCGGGTGGCCGGCTGGGATGCCAGCGACAAGGAACGCCAGGGCGAGCCGCTGCGCACCTTCACCCCTTTCGAGTCGTTCCAGCACGAGATCGAACTCGCCCGCGGGCGCACCGCCCTGTACTTTCGCACCCACATCGAAGAATCCCATGGCCGTGATGGCCTGATCCATCGCATCGCCTTTGTCCGCGGCGACGAGAGCCTGTACATCGGCGAGCGCGAAACCGCCTCGATCGAGCTGACCTGCAGCAACCGCGACCTGCCCCAGGCCCTGGGTGTCGGCGATCTGTCGTTGTCGACCGAGGCGACGCCTTCGTTCGCCACCTATACCAACCTGATCGCGCCGACCCGCGCCTACCGGCCGGTACTCGACAGCAGCCTGCACTGGACGCTGATTTCCAACCTGTCGCTCAACTACCTGTCGCTGCTGTCGGCCGAGCCGCTCAAGGCGGTGATTCGCGCCTACGACTTTGCCGCCCTGCATGACCTGCAGCAGGCCCGGGCCACACGCAAGCGCCTCAATGGCATTGGAAAGGCCCAGACCTGCGCGGTCGACTGGCTGATGAAGGGCCTGCCGGTGCGCGGCCTGCAGACCTGCCTGCACCTGGACCAGCAGGCCTTTCTCTGCGAGGGCGACCTGTACCTGTTCGCCAGCGTGTTGTCACGCTTCTTTGCCCTCTACGCCAGCATCAATTCCTTCCATCGCCTGGAAGTGATCAACACCACCAACAACGAGCACTATGAATGGCCACTGTTGACCGGCAGGCAACCCCTGATCTAGCCCAAGCGCTGCTGGCCGACGCCCGCAACTATTCGTTCCATCGCCTGCTCGAGCACCTGCACGCCCTGCACGGCGACGACCTCGAAGCGCTGCCCGCGGCCCTGGCCACGCGCCGCCGGGTTCGCCTGCAGAGCCAGGCCAGCCTCGGCTTTCCGGCGTCCGACGTAACCCAGGCGGGCGTGCTGGCCGACGACGGCAGCGGCAACCAGCGTTATCGGGTACAGACCAGCTTCTTCGGCCTGCAGGGCAGCGACTCGCCCCTGCCCGCCTACTACCTCGACCGCCTGGCTTACGAGCAGGCCCAGGAGCGCGGGATTCGCCCGGCATTCCTGGACTTTTTCAATCATCGCCTGCTGACCCTGCTGCACCAGAGCTGGCGCAAGTACCGCTACTACATCCGCTTCCAGCCCGGGGCCCGCGACCGTTTTTCGCGTTATGTGTTTTCTCTGATCGGCCTGAACGACAACGACCTGCGGGGTGCTACGCCCTTGCCCTGGGGCCGCCTGCTGAGCTTTGCCGGGCTGATCGCCAGCCGCAGCCGGCCGCCGTCGATGGTGTCCGGCATCGTCGAGCATTGCTTCGATGTACAGGGCGTCTACCTACGTGAGTTCGAACGGCGCACCGTGCCCGTGCCCTCGCGCCAGCGCCTGGTGCTGGGCGAGCGCAACGGCCAGCTGGGCAACAGCTTCGTGCTCGGCGAGCGCACCCGGACCCGCGCCAGCAAGTTCACCCTGGTGATCCCCAACCTGTCCCAGGCGCGCTTTCGCCAGTTTCTGCCCAGTGGTACGCAGTTCGCCCGCCTGCGCCAGTTGCTGGAGTTTCTGCTGCGCGACGTGACCGCCTACGATCTGGAGCTGCGCCTGTGCGCAGAGGACGTACCGCCGTTCAACCTGCAGCGCCAGGGCGGTACCCACCTGGGCTGGACCAGCTTCATCGAGAACCAGCAACAGCGCCACCCTGCCGTGGTACGGATCAGGGGGCGCGCATGAAACTGACCCTGGTGATCGGCAATCCGGCGCAGCTGCTGCATGGCTGCCTGCCCAGCCGGGGCATGGATTACCGCGGCGGCCTGATCGGCAGCCACGGCTGCGACTGGCTGCTGCGTGACCGCTCTGGCCGCGTGCGCCCGCAGCACTGCCGGATCCACTGGCATGAAGGCCGCTTCTGTGTCACCGACCTGTGCGACGGCACTTACCTCAATGGCCATGACCTGCCCCTGGGCCGCGGCGCCACCGTTCGCCTGAACGAAGGCGACTGGCTTAAGGTCGGTGTCTACCGGATCGTCGTGCACCTGCACAGCGCTGCCTGTACCGACGATGACCCACGCCACCTGAGCCAGCGTTCGCTGGCCGAGCTGTTCAGCGGGCACGAGGACGGCCTGGAGGACTGGCACGCCAATACCCGCCCGCTGCAGCCAGCGCCTGTGCCTGCCCCGGCCTTGTGCGCGGATTTCGATCGCCTGTGCCGGCCACTGGATCCGCGCGAACAGCACGACCCGTTGCTGGGCCTGGGCGCGCCGCCGTCGATGCCGCTGGCAACAGCCCATCGCCAGCCCGCACCCAACCACCGCCACCCGCCTGTTGCGCGTGGCAGGAAACACCCGGCAGCGGCCAGCTCACTGCGCCTGGGCCTGTTGCTGCTGGCAGCCCTGACCCTCGGAGGCTGCACACTGCTGGGCAAGCTCGGCCAGGTGATCGTCGACCCTTCGACGCCGGTGGGCGGCCCCGATGATCAACCCAGCTACTACTCGCTGAGCCTGCACGCCAGCGATGACGTCAACCGCCGCCTGGTCACCCCCGGCAACGCGCCAATGGCCGCCGAACACCCCGCCGAGGCGCCCTACCGCCTGGACATCAAGGCCAGCAGCCCCCAGGCCCTGGCAGACAAGCTGCAAGCGGTGCTCGAGCATCTGTACGAAAACGCCCCGGCGCAATCACCCGTGCGTGAAGAACCTGCGCCTGAACCCCAGGCGTCCTGGGTCGAGGAGTCGCCCCTGGGCGATTACCAGGCTGCCGGCGTCCACCTGGCTACCTCGGCACAGCACCTTGCCCCGCAACTGATTGCCACGCCGGTGGCGTTCAGGGTCCTGCAACTGAGCGACGACTCGTTGCTGATCAGCGCCAGTGCCCAAGCCCTGGCGCTCGACCTGAAACACGCCCTGGGCAGCACCTATATCCGCGTCGACGACTACCTGTTGCGGCCCGGCCAGTTCAAGTTCATCGACCCACAGCCCCTTGATGAGCAGACGCGCTTCGTCGCGGTGATCGCCGACTACCACAACGAGGAGGTCAGCCAGTGGAAGCAGCTGCTGCGCGTCGAACCCAAGGGCCGGCGCTACGCGTTGCTGGTCGAGCTTGGCCAGGCGCAAGTCGAGCTCAAGGGTGAAACCCGATGACGCCAGCTTGCGCCCCTTACCTTCAGAGAGCCCGACAATGAGTTCACGCAACCCGGTCATTTGGCACGAGGGTTTGTTCGTCAAACCCCAGCACTTCCAGCAACAGGCACGCGCTATGGAGGCCGCCGCGCAACAGCGGGTCGAGAGCCTCAACCCGGCGCCGTACGGCTTCAGCGAGCTGGAGCTGAACAACGAGTTCCTCAATTTTGCCAAGGTGGCGATCAATCGTGCGCGGGGCATCCTGCCTGACGGCAGCGTCTTCGACATCCCCGGCGACCTGGCCCCGCCAGCGCCACTGGAAATCAGCGACAGCGGCCTGGTCAACCAGGTGGTCTACCTGACACTCCCGCTCAAATCCGCCGCAGGCCTGGAGGTGCGCTGGCCCGAGCAGTACGCCAACAGCCGCTACATCGCCCAGCGCAAGCCGGTGCATGACATCCACAGCGAAAGCGGCGACCAGGTGGAAATGAACCTGGCGGTCCCCAACCTGCAACTGATGCTCGAACGCGATGACCGCAGCGCCTTCACCAGCATTGCCCTAGGCAGGATCCACGACAAGCGCCCCGACGGCAGCCTGGTGATGGACGAGCAGTTCTATCCCACCAGCCTGTCATTGCAGGCGGTGCCGGCGCTGCAGCGCTACCTGGGCGAAATCACCGGGCTGATGCGTGAACGGGCGCGCAACCTGGCCGAACGCATCGGCTCGCCCGGGCAGTCCGGGGTGGCCGACGTCACCGACTTCAACCTGCTGCAAACCCTCAACCGCTGGTACCCGCTGTTCCAGCACCTGAACCGGCAACGCCACATCCACCCCGAACGCCTGTACATCACCTTTGCCCAGGCCTGCGGCGAGCTGGTGACCTTCACCGAGCAAAGCCACCTGCCCGAGGAATGCCCGGCCTATCAGCACGACAGCCTGCACCAGTGCTTCAAGCCCCTGGAACTTACCCTGCGCCGGGCCCTGGGCACGGTGCTGCAACCACGGGCGGTATCGCTGCCGATTGAAACCCTGGAGTACGGCGTCATGAGCGCCGCACTGGGCGACAAGCGACTGCTGGACAACGCCGAGTTCATTCTCGCGGTACGCGCCAGCCTGCCGCTGGAGACCTTGCGCCAGCAGTTGCCGCGGCAGATCAAGATCAGTTCCAGCGAAACCCTGGGCCGGCTGATCAGCCTGCAACTGCCGGGCATCCCCTTGATCCCCCTGCCGGTGGCGCCACGCCACCTGCCGTTCCACGCCGGCTTCAGCTACTTCGAACTCGACCGCCACGACCCGGCCTGGCAAAGCCTGCACAGCGCCAGCGGCTTTGGCTTACACATCGCCGGTGACTTCCCTGAGCTTGAGCTGCAGCTGTGGGCCATCAGGAGTGAAAAAGATGCGTGATGCCAGCCAGGAGCCGAGCAATCAAGAGCTCCACTTTGACGCGGTGCCGCACAAAACCGGCAACCCCGCCGGCGCTCCCGGGCCGCTGCGCTGCGACCCGCAGTTCGACTTGCGCGGGCTGTCGTGGAACCCCCTCTGTGATGCCGCCATGCCGCTGATCGGGCTGGTCCTGCGCCTGCATAGCCTGGACGCGCACGATGAGGTGCTGGCCTTGCGCCAGAGCATTCACAACCAGATCGTCACGGTAATGGAAGAAGTCGCCCAGCTCGACTACCAACCCAGCACTCTCAAGGCCTACTCCTACAGCCTCTGCCTGCTGGTGGATGAAGTGGTCATGAGCAGCGCCTGGGGCTTTCATGGCGAGTGGCGACAGCAGCCGTTGCTCAGTGCCTTGCACCATGAATCCTGGGGCGGCGAAAAGTTCTTCACCCTGCTGGCGCGCATGTCCAGCGAAGCGGCCAAGTACCAGCACGTCCTGGAGTTCATGTACCTGTGCCTGTGCGTGGGCCTCAAGGGCAAGTACGGCAAGCAGGCCAACGGTGAGGTCGAGGTGCAGAAGATCATCACCCAGTTGCACGGCGTGCTGCGCCCGCTCAGGGGCGAAACGCCCACGCAGTTGACCGAGCCGCTGCGCAACATTGCCCCACGCAATTACCGGCTCAAGCGCAGCTTGCCGCTGTGGACACCCTGGGCCCTGGCCGCCGTGGTCCTGGTGGGCGCCTACAGCGCCTACGCCCTGCGCCTGAACAGCATCAGCGAACAGGTGCTGGTGTCGCTGGAACGGATTCTCAGCCTTTGAACGATTTTCAGCGCGCCCCCGGGCGCCTGCAAAGCCTGGCCCATCGGGCCAACACACTCACCGTCATGGCGACGGTGGCGACCTGCGGGTCGTTCAATCGAACGCGACACGGAGCATGTCATGCCAACACCTGCCTACATCAGCATCCACGGCCAGAACCAGGGCCACATCACCAAGGGCGCCTTCACCGCCGACTCGGTCGGCAACGTCTATGTCGAAGGCCATGAGGACGAGATCCTCGCCCAGGAAATCGATCACCAGATCACCACCCCGACCGACCCGCAGAGCGGCCAGCCGTCAGGCCAGCGGGTGCACAAGCCGCTGATCTTCACCAGCGCCCTGAGCAAGGCCTCGCCGATGCTCTACCAGGCCCTGGCCACCGGCGAAATGCTGCCGACTGTCGAGGTGAAGTGGTTTCGGACCTCGGTAGACGGCAAGCAGGAGCACTTCTTCACCACCAAGCTGGAAGACGCCACCGTGGTCGACATCCACACCGTGCTGCCCCATGCCCAGGACAGCGACAACGCCAACTACACCCAGCTGATCAAGACCAGCCTGGCCTACCGCAAGGTCAGCTGGAGCCATGAAGTGGCCGGCACCGAGGCCTCTGACGACTGGCGCAAACCGGCCTAACCGCTGCGCCCGTACCGTTGCACCACGGCTCGCCTGTGGCGCACCCCTTTCCTGCTGCACCGATCAGGAGGCGATATGCCTGCCATCGTACTGCTTGGCCACAACCATCACTGCCCCACCTGCGGCCCGACCACGGTCGACAGTGGCGCCGACAGTTTCACCGTCAACGGCCGCGCCATTGCCCGGGTTGGTGACACCCTCGGCTGCGGCGCCAGCATCACCAGCGGCTCGTCGTCGATGACCATTGGCGGCCATTCTGTGGCCCGGGTCGGCGATACCACCGACCACGGCGGCACCCTGGAAAACGGCGACGCCAGCTGGCTGGTCGACTGACCCTACAAGGAGCCCCCCATGCCCCGCCAAAGCGACCTGCGCTTCACCTTCGAGCCCCTGCAGGGCGACGCCTTCGAGGTGGTCGAGTTCCACCTCGAGGAAGGCCTGTCCCAGCCCTTTCGCCTGAGCCTGGAGCTGGCCAGCCACGACCCGGCCGTCGACTTCAACCGCGTGCTCGACCTGGCCGCGCTGTTCACCCTGTGGCGGGGCGACACCCCGGTGCGCTACGTGCACGGCCTGGTCAGCCTGTTCAGCCAGGGCGACACCGGCTTTCGCCGCACCCGCTACCGCGCCGTGCTCGAACCCAGCCTGGCACGCGCCGGCCTGCGCTCGAACTGGCGCATGTTCCAGGGCCAGAGCGTGCCCGAGATCATCCTCGCGGTGCTCGAGGCCCAGCGCCTGAGCGAGGTCAAAACCTACCTGTGCTTCGACCATCCGCCGCGCGAATACTGCGTCCAGGCCGGCGAAAGCGACCTCGACTTCATCGCCCGCCTGGCCGCCGAAGAGGGCCTGCTGTACAGCTTCGAGCACCGTGCCGACGGCCATACCCTGTGGCTCACCGACCGCGTCGGCGGCCTGGGCACCATCGGCACCCACGAGCACTGCCCGGTGCTCTACCAGCCGCTGGCCGGCGGCGACAGCGCCGAGCCGGCCCTGCAGCGCTTTCACTACACCGAACAGGTGCGCAGCGCGCGCCAGGTGCAGCGCGACTACACCTTCACCCACCCCTATTACAACCTGCAGCACAACGCCGTCGGCGCCAGCGACCTCGACCACCAGCACAGCGACTACGAACGCTACGACTACCCCGGCCGCTACAAGCGCGACGCCAGCGGCAAGCCCTTCACCAAAACCCGCCTGACCGCGTTGCGCAGCGACGCCCGCCTGGCCCACATGGAAGGCGATGACGCGCGTCTGCAGCCGGGCCTGGCCTTCGACCTCAACGACCACCCGCGCGAAGACTTCAACGACCGCTGGCGCACCATCGCCATCGAGCACCACGGCACGCAGCACAGCAGCCTGCTCGAAGAGGCCTTCGGCAGCGACAGCGGCACCGCCTACCGGCTCAGCGCCAGCGCCATCCGCTGGGACGCCGACTGGAAAGCGCCGCTACGGCCCAAGCCGCGCATCGACGGCCCGCAGATCGCCAGCGTGGTCGGCCCGCCGGGCGAAGAGATCTACTGCGACGAATGGGGCCGGGTCAAAGTCAGCTTCCCCTGGGACCGCGACAGCCACCAGGACGACCACAGCTCCTGCTGGATCCGCGTCGCCCAGGGCTGGGCCGGCGCCACCTGGGGCGCCATGGCCATCCCCCGGGTCGGCCAGGAACTGATCATCAGCTACCTGGACGGCGACCCCGACCAGCCCATCGCCACCGGCCGCGCCTACCGCGAAACCAACCTGCCGCCGTATCAACTGCCCAAGCACAAAACGCGCATGACCATCAAAAGCCGCAGCCACAAGGGCCAGGGCTTCAACGAGCTGCGCTTTGAGGATGAGCTGGGGCAGGAAGAGGTGTTCATCCATGCCCAGAAGGACAAGAACGTTCATATCAAACACAACAATGGGGTGTTTGTTGGCAATGATCGCAGTGAGAAGGTCGAGCGCGATGAGCAGATCGAGATCGGCCACGACCGCAGCGAACGGGTCGGTAACGATGAGCGGGTTGAGGTTGGGCAGGATCAGTATTTGCAGGTGGGGCGTGATCGCTTTCAGACCATTGGCCGCAACCACTCGCTCAACATCGGTGGCGATCGTATCGAGGAGATAGCCAACAATCGATTAGAGAAGATTGCCGCTGACTATCACTCCGAAGTTGGAGGCAACGCCCAACATTCGGTGAGAAACGCCTATCAGCTGTCTGCCCGCCACAGTATCGAGCAAAAGACTACCCGCTTCGAAGTTGCCGCAGGCGAGCGAATCGAGCTCAAGGCCGCTGGCGGGAGTATCACCATCGATTCCAGGGGCATCACCCTCGACGGATTGACCATCCATTTCAAGGGAACGGTGACCAGCGATGCAAACGGATCGGGTAATTCGTTTACCCATGCACCTCCCTCTCCCGCTCCACTCGGCAATTTCTTGGGCCGCTACACGCTGGTGAAGAACGATCAACGCGCCTTCTCAGGTTACCGGTACCGCATCAGCACTGGCGCGAGCGTACTCGCCGAAGGCTTGACCCGCACTTCAGGCGAAACCGATTGGGTGACAACCGAGAACGTCCAAGCCGTGCAGGTCCATAAGGCCGTCATGCGTGAAGACCAACGGATCACCGAGGACTGGCAGTCAAAAGTGGCTGCGATCGACTGGCAAGCTGCTGAGTACAGTGCCGATGAATTGTTTCCGGACGCATTGATTGACTATTACATGGGAGTAGATGACTGATGCCAGCCCCCGCCGCTATTGCGCGTGTAATCGAGGCCGCCTATCGCGCCTACAGGGCGCATCAGGTTTCTGAGGCAGTAAAGAGCGCAGCAGATCTGGCCGAATTCGCGCACGAGATTACTGAACGCAGAAACAAGATCAAGCAAGTTCTTCAAACCACCATAGAGAAGATGGCGCAGGAAGTTGACACTAAGAGTTCAACCTTTGCTCAAGTCGACCACGGTGGCAATAGCACCGTCTCCAGAAGAGGCAATGAAAATATAACGTTCAAGGAGTTCATTGAGCGCAAGGTTCCCTTTCGCCCTGCCATTAGCCAGGTGTGTACCACTGCGTTGCAAATCCCCATCAAAACACCTCGACGGATTCGCAAGAAGATGGGTGATGAATTGGTCAACAGCACAATCGAGATCGCACTCAAGCAACTCACTGCCTCATTGTTTTTCGAAGCCATTGACGAAGCGCTGGACTGGCACAGCCCACTCAAGGCTGAACCCAATTACAACCGTGCTAGCAGCAAAGCTCTGCTAGGTGAACCACCGACACGGCCCAAGCGCTTTGGCAAGGTGACGTCATTCTGGCCGCGACCTCGGGGAAGCCTTGCACCGGACTTGGTGGTAGTCGAGCACCGACAAGAACCCTTTGAAATCGAAAACGTTTTTGCGGCAGTCGAAATCAAGTTCCCCAGGGATTGGGCCAAGGCGATACAGATAAAGGAATACGTCGACCTCATGACGCCAAAATCCGGGGTGAATCGAGAGAAGATCGGCAAAGAAAAAGTAGCACTGCTGCGGGTTCCGGAAGATTGCACTGGCTTCGAAGCGGAAGAAAAGAAAAAAATCCCATCAGCACAAACACGGAAGAAAAGATAGCCATGAGCACTACTCACCAACTATTCACCTCCGAAGAGCGGGACCTGTTTGTCAAACTACTAAAAGAATGGCCAAACTCGGAATCTGGCAACACAGAAGCCACCTATAGCGTTACACCATTTATCACCTTTTACTTCTTGCCAAAAGAAGAAGAAAACAAAGAAATTTCAGCACTGTTAGTTGATATTCACGAGGAGTTTGAACAGCTGGCCGGGTACCCCTATAGCATCTTCATGCACGGCGCCGCTGCACGCCCTCGTCGCTATGATGCATTGCACCGCCCTGACCTTAGAAAACTGGCCAGCAAGACTGAGCCGTACGAATACTTTGTCTTCGAGTTCACCGATGAAGAAAACCATGCCTCTTCACCGACGACGGCCGGCTACTTTTGGCGCAGCAAGTTCAAAGCGGCCGACTGGAAAACAGCCTATTCATCGATTGTCTTTTACTACCGCTGGCAATGGTGGCTGGACAACCGCGAGGCGTGGCGCACATTTGTGCTCAAGACCATCGACCGGCTCAAAGCCGACCAGGTCTATAGCGGCTTTGCCATGGCCAACCCGCTGGAGTTCGGCACACGTGCCGCCGTCACCACCTGGGAGCGCGCCTTGACACCTGCGTTCTACGGCTTGGATATCGATTACCCGTACGGGATGGACAACGAGTTACTCGACGGCATTCGCCCACCCACGTGGGCCTTTTTGCTCGCCGACCCCTGGCGCGAAAAACTTGACCTGACGCGTGAGCAAGTGCACAACGCCCTGGCGCATCCGCGCATCAGTATCACCGAATTGCAATGCGGCCTATGGATCGAACTGGGCGAACAACCGGAGCTCTATCCCGCCGAGTATGGCGTGCCTGAGTTGCCAATGCTGTTGAACAAATTGTTAAAGCCCATTCGCTACGACGACTTGGGCTTATTGGGATTTGGTCAATGGGACGGCGATCCCAACGAGCGCTTCACCGACGCGGACGGCCGTCGCTGGATGGGCCGCTTTGATGCCGACAGCGACTGGCCTACACCCTTCATGCGCGTTGGCGCGCTGCCGACGAAGACGTGCACTCTACCCCCTGCACCGGCATGCGCCGTCGCCGGTATGCCATGCCTCCAAGCCGGGGTTTGGCGCATGGTCGGCCAGGCGGACAGCCGCCGAGTGTTTGAACAGGGGGACATCCTGCCCCACTTGAGCAATGAGTCGGATGACGGCTTTGTTATCTGGCAGCGCGACCCCGACCAGACCCCGCCGGAACCGGCTCGTTACGCCAACAGCCATGAGCCAGCTCCTCGCGCAGGGCGCTGGGAACTTGAGAGCGACCCGTGCGTGTCATGCGAACTGCGCGTGAATGATCTGCTCCCGCTTCATGCAGATCAGATTGTGCGCTGGCGCTGGCTTGGCTTCGGGCTTCGTGTACTCAGTGGGTCACTGTGTCCATATCCTGGAACATGGGTATGTGAGTACAAAACTGGCAGCAAGCGCTTTTTCGAATACGAGGCCCCTATGCCGACCATCGACGGCGAAAAAGTCGTCTGGTTTTGGTTGACCATATCGCCCCTGTGAGACTTGCTACTTGGTGATCATTGACTGCAACAACCACTCGCTACAGCCCAAGCAGAACGTACAAGCCGCGACCAAAACGCCATAGAGAGCACGTTCCAATGTACATATTCGACGACGCTATGAAATATAGTCCACCCTTTCTCGACAACCCCGCTCCAGGGCGCAAGTACGACCTGCCACGTCCGAACCAGCCACCAACTATGGAGCCTTCCCCTCTATTGCTGGCGAATTCGCCAAATCACGTAAATGACATATATCTGGAACTTGCCAGCTCCACGGCGTGGATTCGTGGAATCGGGCTTTGGTGTGCAGCGTGTATGGCTGCAACAACAATTGCACAGGCTTATTTTTTTGTCCTTATCAGCTTTAGTGCCCCACCGCCCTACCTCCAATTTTATATATATCAGAACTAGGAATTACGCTCATTGGATTGTGGCTAGTCGCTTATATCTGGAGAATGGACACCGAAGCCCCCCGAGACGAACCTATTCGGTTCAACCGCCTCCGTCGCAAAGTCTATGTATACCGTTTTTTCCATAATGGTCTTCTTCCTTTTAGCCGAGTTGCCTGGGGGGGGTACTCCCGGTAGCATACGATTGGGATGACCTCCACGCAGAAGCCTGTAGAGGCTATGTTCCTGGAACAGCCAGAGTAGAGAACATAACAATTAGTGTTCTTAAGCCAGGTACAAACGAGGTATTAGATCGCTTCCCGTTTTCCTGTGACATTCTACAAGGCGAAATGTACCGGGCCATGGCCCAACTATTCATGCAGCAGGGACCGCAGGCGCTCCCTGCCTTCCCTCGCCCGCCCCGGGACTGGAACAACGAAAAGGTCACCTTCAATCTCGCCCGGCGCCTCGCGCCCAAGGTGAAATGGCCGGAAGATCTGGACCTGGAATCACGGACGGCCCCTTGATGCCCGTAAAAGAAACAGCCCCTAGTCAACAAAATCCAGATCTCATCCGACATATCTGACAGACAAAGGCAAAGAGCTATATAGGACGTGTCTGATTTCCATCTCGTCTCTTGAGGCACGAAGCCCCACCCACCTAGATTCCCCTGACGCGTCCCCTGCAGCCTCAGGCTCAGGCTCAGGGCGCTACCCCAATCAACGGCAAGGATGTCGACATCAATTCAAGGACCCACGATGGAATTTCACAACCAGACGCCCTTTGCCGCGCTGTGTTTCAGCGCACTCGACCCGCGGGGCAACGAACATCCCGTGGTGGCCATCAAGGTTGGTTATCGCCTGCTGCCGATTGCCGGCCAGCCGGGGCACTGCAGTGCCGAAGTGATGGCTGAGGAACCGGCCCTGCTCTGCGCCGCCGATCGCTACTTCGGTGAACAAGGCCGCAGCAGTGTCTATGAAGAAAGCGACCTGGCGCCGTTCAAACCGCGCTGCGATGTGATCGTCAACGGCCATGCCCACGCCCCCGGCGGCGAACCGGCAACGTCCTGGACCGCCGGCATCCGCTTGAGTGCGCCCCAGGGCGAAACCGCGGGCGAAATCCTGCTCGACAAACAGCTGCGTTTCAGCGGCCCGCGCTACTTTGAACACGGTCTGTTCAGCGGCTGGCGCCTGTCTGCCGCGGAACCGGCCACCTGTGTGCCGCTGCGTTGGGAGTATGCCTTTGGCGGCAGCAGCGTGTTGGCCAACCCCGGCTACCCGGGCACCAGCGCCGAGCCCTACCTGCTCCATCAGGTCTGCTACAGCAACCCCCTGGGCCGGGGCTGGATCGAAAAGCGTCACGAAAAACACGCCTGGTCCCTGCAAACGCCACTGCAACGCCTGGCAGCCCCGCAAATCGAAACACTCGAGCGGCCGGTGACCCACCTGCACATCACTCACCACCCGGACGGCGACATCAGTGCGGCCGACATGGCCCAGCTGTCGGCCACCTACGGTTACTGCCCGGCAGGCTTCGGGGTGGTGGGCCGGGACTGGGCACCACGCCTGGCCCTGGCCGGTACCTATAACAAAGCCTGGCAGGCAAAGCCCTGGCCCGGGCTACCCGCCGACTTCGACTTTGCCTACTGGAACGCTGCCCCTATCGACCAGCAAATTGACTTTCTTCCCGCCAGGCTGCGCATCGAACTGTTCAACCTCACGGCTCCAGCCCTGGGCCACAACGGCCAACTCTGCGTCGAACTGCCCGCGCACCGGCCCTTCGTGCTGATGCACCTGCGCAGTGGCGAAGTCCTGGCGCTGCCCCTGTTCACCGACACCCTGCACATCGATACCGATGCCATGACCCTGTCGTTGACGCACCGGATCAGCCTGCCCCGCCCGGATGACATCAAGGCACTGGAGGCCTGCTTCGAAGCCGAGCCGTGCGCGGCTGACTGAAAACTCCACGCCATTCCCTCCCGACGCTTTTTCGTTTCTGCGTCGCTTTTACGTTTCTGTGCGACACATCCCACTTCAGGCACTCCCGTACCAGGCCCTCATGGTGGTAGCTTGGAAATGTTTTGTTGCACCCATCCTTTCTCATTATTTGCCTGCAAAGGAATGCCCCCCGCAATGAATTTCGCCCTGAAAAAACTGGCTGCGGCCACCTTGATGCTGGCTGGCCTGGCGTCAATCACCACGCCTGCCTATGCCAACCTCACCCCACAGCAAAGCGCGGCCATTCTCAAGAGCTTCAGCGACACTTCGGTCAAGGACTTCCGCCAGTTCCTCGCCAGCCTGGCGAAAAGCGAACTCGGCAAGGCCGACAAACTCGATCAGAGCATCGCCGCCTTCCTCGCCAACCAGCAGCTGACGGCTGAACAACAGAACGAAATCCATCGCCTGCTGGGCATCTATGCGCGGGTCAAGTACGGCGATGCGGCCACCCAGACCCTGCGTGAGCTGGTGGCCATCCCGACCTTCCGGGTCGACGGCGTCGAGCAGCACGACAACCCCGAGTTCATCAAGATCGCCGAGAAGATCAAAGGTCTGGCCAAGGCTTTCAACCTGAACTTTCGTAACATCGACAACCGTGTCTATGAGATTTCCCTTGAAGGCAAAGGCGATGAAGTGGTCGGCATCCACGCCCACGCCGACGTAGTACCGGTGACGCCAGAGAACTGGGTACTCAAGGACGGCACCCGCCTTGACCCGTTCAAGGTCACCCTGATTGGCGATCGCATGTACGGCCGCGGCACCGAAGACGACAAAAACGGCATCGTCGTGGCGATGTACGCGATGAAGATCATCAAGGAAGAAAAGCTGCCACTGGCGCGCAACTTCAAGCTGCTGGTCGACACCACCGAAGAGACCACTGGCGACGCCATCCCCTACTACTTCGAACGCAACCCCACGCCCAACTACAACCTGGCGCTGGACGGTGGCTACCCGGTGGTGATCGCCGAGAAAGGCTACGGCACGGTCATGGCCAGCTTTGCCCGCCGCGCAGGCGAAGGCAACGGCGCTGAAATCACCACCCTGAGCGGTGGCCTGGCCACCAACCAGATCCCTTCGACTTCGGTGGCGACCCTGGTGACCGACAAGCCCGCCGAACTGGCAGCCAGCCTGCAAAAAGCCGGCGCTGAGTACGTCAAGGCCAATGGCGGCAATTTCGAGGTCAGCGCCAAGGTCGACGGCAAGGATGTAAAGCTGACCGTCACTGGCGTCTCGGCGCACTCCTCTGAACCTGAGTCCGGGGTCAACCCGGTGGCGCGGATGCTCGGCTTCATCAACGGCCTTGATGGCAAGGTTGCGCTCAAACACAACCACATCACCGACGCCGCTCGCTACGCCGCCGACAACTGGGGCCTGGACTACCTGGGCGGCAAACTGGGCGTGGGTTTCTCCGACAGTTTCATGGGCCCGCTGACCACCTCGCTGACCTACGTTGGCCTCGATGACAAAGCCTTGAAACTGGCGGTCAACCTGCGGGTGCCAAAGGGCAAAAGCCCGCAAACCCTGAAGAGCGAAATCGCCGGCAAGCTGGATGCATGGAGCAAGCAGAGCCACATCAGCCCGACCTTCGACTACTCGATCGCCGAGCCGATGTACCGCAACCCCGAGGGCGAGTGGGTCAAGGCGCTGCTGGCGGTTGCCAGCGAGAACCTGGGCATGAGGCACGAATTCGGCACCTCCGCAGGCGCCACCTCGGTGCATGAACTGCCCAACGGCGTGCAGTTCGGCCTGGCCATGCCCGACGTCAAGTACACCGGGCATAACGACAACGAATTCAAGACGGTGGAGCAGTTCCTTCTGGACCTGCAGGTGGTGACGGAAATGATGGGGCGTGTCGGGCAACTGCCCAAGCTCTGACCCATGCAGCAGGCCCGCTGTTGTGGCGGGCCTGCCTTGCGCAGTTTGTTAGACGCTATCGCACAACTTGCAGGTTATGATCCACCAACGTCCCTCCATGGAATGGATAAAACATGCACAAGCCCCCACCCAGGTCACGATTGCTCAGGGCCGCAGTGTCTGCACTGGCCATCGCCAGCATCAGTGGCTGCCTGACCAGCAAGTTGTACGAGCCGCGAGCCAGCGATGAAGTCTATACCGAGCAGGTTGGCCAGCTCTATGTGACGGCAGACCAGAAGAGCTTTGTGGTGCTGGGCAAAAAGTACCATTACTTCATCCTCGTCGAACCCGCGCTGTTGCAGGCGATTCGCTCAGGGTTGCATGCCAGGATGCAGGCCGAGTTTCTGCCGGTTCACGTCAGCATGTATGAAACCCTGGACGGCGAGTTCGAGCTCAGGATTCCCGGGCTTGCGCAACTCCAGGCACATGAGATCAACGAGGCAAAAGCGCTGGGCTTTGTGGTCTCAACGCAACAGGACGCCCTGGTGCGTCGCTACAAAATTCAAGGCAGCCGATTCGAGGCGAGAAAGGACATCAGCGCCCTGGAGGGCAACACGCTGAACAGCACCTACACCCTTCAGGTTTCGGCCTACAGGGAAAAGAGCAAGGTCACCCAGGTGCTGCTGACACCGGTCACTGTCACTGCGGATGGCGTGTTGATGATCCTCGCCGTGCCGCTGCTGCCGGTGGCGTTCATGGCGGCGCAACCGTTCCGGGTCAAATAGCACTTGTACAGCCAAGTGATATCATTTTGACGTCAACTAATTTACCATCGCCGCGCTCTTCTGCGTGGCCCTGTCTTTTTGTCAGCGCAAGGTCCAGCCCCGCACGGAAGCGAAGCACTTAAAACGCCGCTAAAGGAATGAACCGTGACCCCCGTGATGTTCCGCAAAACCCTGCTCGCCCTGGCCGTAACCGCCACCGCCCTGCCCGCCCTCGCTGAAACCGTGCAACTGACCAACGCCGGCTTCAAAAGCGAGCACCAGCGCTACAGCGGCAACCTCGAGATCAACGGCGCCTACAGCGGCGGCAGCGACGAAGATGCCATCGAGCTCAATGGCTCGAGCATCGAGAAAGACCTGATTCTCAACGCCACCATCAACAGCACCGGCGACTTCGCCGGCGGCGTCGATATGGACGTGTGGGAAGGTACGCAGCCGTGGGTGGCCAACAGCGTTGGTGGCGACGTGATCAACAAGGGCAGTATTTCTGCCATCGGCGGTGGCGCCAACGCGCTGATGATCGACCCGGCCAAGATCGGCGGTAGCGTCATCAACGAAGGTTTGCTGTACGCCGAAGGTGCGCCGTTGAGCGACGACGGCGGCCGTGATGTTGCCCGCGCCGTGGATTTCTCCGGCTCGTCGGTGATCAAGGGCGACCTGCTCAACGCCGCCAGCGGCAAGATCATCGCCAAGGGCGAAGATGCCAAAGGCATCAACCTGGAAGGCGGCGAGATCGTCGGCAAGGTCATCAACCGCGGCCTGATCGAAGTCACCGGCGCCGGCGCCACCGGCATCGACGCCACCACCAGCGGCTCGGGCATGTACACCGACATGGTCGACCTGGCCGGCATCGAGAACCACGGCACCATCATTGCCAATGGCGACGACGCCGAGGGCATCCGCATCGACGGCGCCAGCTTCACCGGCATGAACAACCACCTGGTCAACACCGGCACCATCCGCGCCGAAGACGCCGCCATCGCCATCGGCTTCAGCGACTTCGACAGCCCGGGTGCCCAGCCCTGGTACAAAGCCGAAGGCGACTTCAACATCTTCAACAGCGGTTCGATCATCTCTGCCGACGAGGCCATCGACGCCTCGCAAAGCAACCGCCCGGTCGAGCTGATCCTGCGCAAAGGCAGCGTCATCGTCGGCAACCTGATCGACCTGAGCAACATCGAGATCGAAGGCGACACCTCCTTCACCGGTACCGACAGCCGCGCTGACGGCGCCAACATCCGCATGAAAGACGGCGGCTGGATCGATGTCGGCAGCCTCAGCGACGACCTGAAAACCACCCTGACCTTCGAAGCCCCGCACACCAGCATCGACGGTAACCTGTACGTCGCCGGCAACTCGGCCCTGGGCCTGAACCTGAGCAGCGCCACCGACGCCAACCGCGCCGTGCTCAAGGTCAGCGGCACCACTCAGTTCGGCCAGGGCGCCCAGTTGCAACTGGCGGCCAAGGGCGAAGACTTCAACGCCAATGGCAGCCGCTACACCCTGCTCCAGGCCGGCCAGATCGAACTGCTGGGCGCCGACGGCGAAACAGTCGACCCGAATGGCAAACTCAACCTGGTCAGCAGCTCGGCGCTGCTCAAGGTCGACAGCTTCACCGTCGACAACAACCAGGTGGTGGCCGTGGTCACCGGAAAGGGCAAGGAAGAAGTCGAACAGATCATCACCAACCAGGGGGGCTCGGCCAACAGCCAGAAAGCCCTGGGCAGCCTGACCGCCGACGGCATGATCGCCAAGCTGGCCAACAACGATCCGTTCAAGCAGGCGCTGCTCAACGCCGACGAAGCCCAGGTCGCCAAGCTGGCCTCCGAGCTGACCCCGGAAACCAACGGCGGCGCGACCCAGGCGGCCACCACCAGCCAGAACCTGGTCAGCAACGTCACTGGCAGCCGCACCAGCTCGCTGCGCGGCGCCTCCTCGGGTGAAGGCTTCAAGGAAGCTGGCGTCTGGGTGCAGTCGCTGTACAGCGATGCCAGCCAGGACCTGCGTGACGGCGTGGCCGGCTACAACGCTTACAGCCGCGGTATCGCCGTCGGTGCCGATGGCAAGCTCAACGACAACCTGACCCTGGGCCTGGCGTACAGCTTCATCAACACCGACGTCAACGGCAAAAGCGGCAACCAGACCGAAGTCGACAGCCATGCTTTCACCCTCTACGGCGGTTTCGAGCACGGCAACTACTTCGTCGATGCCAGCCTGACCTACGGCTTCAACGACAACCAGAGCAAGCGCAGCATTGCCGGCACCCAAGCCAAGGCCGACTATGACAGCGACCTGCTGGGCCTGAACCTGGTCGGTGGCTACACCTATCACATCAACCCGCAAGTGCTGGTCGAACCGCGCCTGGCGGCCCGCTACAGCCTGGTCAACATCGACGGCTACCGTGAAAAAGGCTCTTCGGCAGCGCTCAAAGTCGAAGACCAGCGCTATGAAGCCATCGAGCTCGGTGCCGGCCTGCGCGTGGCCGGCAGCGTCGCCCTGGGCGCCGGGACCCTGGAGCCGCAAGCCAAGCTGATGGCGTATCACGACTTCGCCGCTGACGAAGCAAAAAGCACCTCGACCTTCCTGCTCGGCAGCACGCCGTTCGTGACCAGCGGTGCCAAGGCGGCGCGTGACAGCTATGAAGCCGGCGTGGGCGCCGACTACAAGCTGGGCGCGGTAACCCTGGGCGTCAACTACGACTACATCGGCAAGTCGGGCTTCGATGCCGACGTGTTCTCGGCGAAAGTCCGTTACGACTTCTGATGAGTCAACACCTTGCCGGCCCACACCCGTGGGCCGGCGTCGGTCGAACCTTGGGGGCGCTGCTGGTCAGCGCCCTTCTTGGTGCCTGCCAATCCCCCTTTCAAGCGCTGCAGGAGCTGGCTGAACAGCACGGTCGCCACGTACAAATCGTGCCGGGCCAGGCGTTCCCGCTGGTCCTCTTGCCGCCGTCTGAGCAACGCCCCAGCGAGCGCCTGCGGGTGTACCTGGAGGGCGACGGCCATGCCTGGGCCACGGCTAGCCAGCCGAGCCTCGACCCCAGCCCGCGCAACCTGCTGGTGGCGCGCCTGGCGATCAATGATCCAGCCCCCAACGCCTACCTTGCCCGGCCCTGCCAGTTTGTCTCGGCTGCAGGCTGCACGGCGGCGCTGTGGACCGATCGGCGTTTTTCCCAGGAGGTGGTGACCAGCCTCAGCCAGGCCCTGGACCGGCTCAAGCAGCGCGTTGGCAATCGCCAGTTCGAGTTGGTGGGCTATTCAGGTGGTGCGGCATTGGCCGTGCTGCTGGCCGCGCAACGGGACGATGTCGCGCAGATCCAGACCCTTGCCGGCAATCTTGATCCAGGCTTATGGGTACAGCTCAAAGGCTTGTCGCCCCTGAACGGTTCGCTCGACCCGATGGTCTATCGCCAACGCCTTGTAGCATTACCCCAGCGCCATCTGCTGGGCGGCCGCGACCAGGTGATCAGCGCCGAGATCAGCGCCAGTTTTCGCGGCACGCAGGCATCCAGCCGGTGCAATCAACGGGTGATCATCCCGGCTGCAACCCACGAGCAGGGTTGGGAGACAGCCTGGGCGCTTTGGCAAGGCCAGGCGATCGGACCCTGCCCCTGAACCCAGGCATCGCCTCACTGTGCCCAGCGCGCCTCGCTGTTTTGTAGCGCCGAGGCAATGGTCGCCAACTTGCCGTCCGGCAGGGTGTCCGGCAACAGGTCGGTACCGGAGCTGACGTACAACTGCGCATAGGCATTACGCAATTCGGCATACGACAGGTCGCGCTTCAACTGTGTCTGCAGGTTGTTCAGCTCGCCCTGGATCAGCTCCAGCTCACCAATGTTCTGGGTCTGGTAGCGGTTGCGCAGTTGCTCGGCGATCTGCCCGTCCAGTGCCGCCAGCTCTTCGCTGGTGCGAAACTGCCGCGCGGCCTCGTTGTAGTTGGCGTTGGCCACGTACAACTGTGCCAGCACCGCCATCGACATCGCCTGGCGGCGCGCCGCCGCGACGTCTTCGCCGGCCTTGGCGACCTTGATGGCCGCCGGGGCCGAAAGCACGTTGAACAGGTTCCAGGTCACCTTGACGCCGTAATCCGCCCAGCTCTGGTTGACCAGGAAGGAGTTGCTGTCGTAGTGCCCGCCGGCCGAGAACTCCAGCCCCGGCAGCAGGCGCAGCATGGCCTTGCGGGTTTCGGCGGCACTGATCCGCGCCTGGTAGTCCTGCTCGCGCAGTTCCGGACGGCTGGCCAGGGCCTGTTGCTCCAGGCGCGTGAAGTCGCCCTTGAACTGCGGCACCGTGTAGCCCTCTTCCGGCGCCAGGCTGAAGTCGGTGTTCAGCGGCAGGTTGATCAGCGCCGCCAGTTCAGTCTTGGCCAGCGACAGCGCGCGGCGCTGCTCTTCGAGCTGGCGGGTCGCCTCGATCAACGCACGCTGGTAGCTGAGCGACTGCACCGGGTCGCCAATGCGCTGGCTGCTCATGTGCTGGCTGTTGTCCCGGGCCTGGGCCACGCGGCCCATCAGGCTGTCGATCTGGGTCAGCAGGCGCTGCGCCGCGACCGCCCGCCAATAGGCCGAGCGCACGTCCTGGGTGATGGTGTGGATGACCTTGCGGCGCCGTTCCTGGAGGATCAGGCGCTGGTCGGCCTGCTGCTTGGCACTGACGTAGCTGACACCGAAATCCAGGACGTTCCAGACCATGGTCAGGTCCGCCACTTCACGGTCGCGGTCCTGGGAGGTCGACGGCTCCAGGGACTGGGTGCCGGTCTGCACGCTCTGGCTGCTCGAAGCGCTGACATTGTTGCGCCCGGCGTAGCCGGCTTCCATGGCCATGCGTGGCAGCATGTCGAAGCGCGCCAGGTCGACCTGGCGCTTGGCCAGGGCTTCTTCCATGACCTTAAGGCGTGATTCGAGGTTGTACTTGACCGCCCGGGCCATGGCCTGGTGCAGGGTCAGCGGGCCGTTGAGCGGCTCCTGGTCCTTGAACATACTGACCAGGTCGGTGCGCGCGCGCTCCTCGCTGATGCTGCGCTCGATCGGTTCGCTGGTAACCGCACATCCGCTGATTGCCAGCGCCAGCAAGCTGGCGCTGAACAGTTTCTGACTTTTTTTCATCCTTGGGCCGCCCCCTGGTACGGCTCGATCATCTCTGAATAAGTGCTGGCGTTTCAGGTCCGGTTGCCGATCTGTGTCGGCTGTGCCAGAGCCATGGCCAATTCGCGTACGGGACGCTGTTCGGCGTCCTTGATGTCCTGCAACTGCTGCTCCAGCGAGGCGGCGCCAAACACTGCGCGCAAGCCTTGGGCAGGGTCGGTGGTGCGCCACTGCTTGCCGTCGAAAACCCGCATCGACTCGCCCTCCGGCGCCGCCTCGCGGGCAAACAGGGCGGCAAAGGTACTGGTGCCGAACACGCCCCCATCACCGCCGCCAAAACCGAGAAAGCCCTGCCCCGATCCGTCGCCGCTGCCATCGCTGCTGGCAAATACCTGGGCGATGAAGCTCGGCGCGCTGAGACCGTTGTGAATGAAAATGCTGCCCAGGGTGTCGATGCCACTGCCCAGCGTGCGCTCCTCGAACAGCGGCGCGGGCAGCATCGGCGACGTGCTGGCAACCGACGGCAACTGCGGAACTTGTGGCTGCAGCAGCGGTACGCTCACCGCCGGGTTGCTGACGGGCGGATTGACCCGGAATTCGAGATCGCCGACATCCTGGTTCGGCAACTGATACAGCGGGCTGCTCATCGACACCGCCAGGGCATTGCCGGCGCCGTCGCGGATGCCGCTGTTCAGCGCGTTGAGGCTCAGCCCCAGGCCGCCCTGGCCGCTGATACTGCCCAGGGTTACCCGGTAGGTACGCGCATCCAGTTGCTGCACCGACTGCACCACCCCCGTGGCGCTGCCGCTGGACAGCACGCTGAAGTCAGCGGCATCGACGCCGCTGACCGCCTCGTCAAAGCTCAAGGTGTAGCTCAGCGTCCGCTCGCCGGGCGTTGCCGGAGTTTGCACGGCGATCTCGGCAGGCCGCGGTGCCCGGGCATCGACGAGGATGCCGGCGGTGCTGGCGACGTTGCTCAGGCCGGTGCCGGCATCGTTGCCGCGTGCATCACGCACGGTGCTGCCATTAAGGTCCAGGCTCGGCGCCACGCTCAGGCCATTGCTGGCCTGCAGGCCCGGGCTGATGGTCAGGCGGAACACCAGGGTGTTGCTGCCGGAGCCGGAAACGTAATCGGCATACACCACCCGGCCATTGTCCAGGGTGACCGCCAGGCGCGGCGCGCCAGCGGCGGTATCGACCAGCACCGCTTCGTCCAGCTGCACGCTGAACTCCAGCCCCTGCCCGGCGACATAACTGCCCGCCGCCGGCACCGCCACCGCAGTCACGCTTGGCGCCACGCGGTCGATACTGTAGCTGCTGCCTTGCAGGCCCCCTGCAAGGGCGTTGCCGGCCGCATCGGTGATGCCGGTGCCGGTCGGATTCAGGTCCAGGCGCAGGGTGCCGACACCGCTGAGGTTGTCGACCAGGACGCTGTAGGTGCGCCCGTCAAGCTGCGTCACGCTGCTGATCCGCCCGCTGGCGCTGGCGCTGAACGCCAGGCTGAAGTCGGCCAGGTCAACGCCGCTGACGCTCTCGTCGAAGCTCACGGTGTAGCGCAGCGAACCGCTGTTGCTCGGGCTGACATCGACGCGAACGATATCCGCCACTTGTGGCGCTGCGGTATCGATACGCACCCCTGTGGTGCTGGCGAGACCGTTCAGGCCCAGGTTAAGGGGGTTGCCTGCCGCATCGCGCACTGTGCCACCGTTCAGATCCAGGGTGCTGCCGACCTGGATGCCATCGGCATCGTTGTTACCGGCTTGCACGCTGTACTGGAACACCAACTGGCCGCTACCAGAGCCGGACACATAGCTGGCATAGCGGGTCAGCCCGCCAATAGTCAGCTGCAGGCGCGGCGTGCCGGCAGAGGTATCGACGATCAGCGCTTCACTGGCGTTGACCGTGAAGCTCAGCACGTCGCCAGCGTTGTAGCTGCCTGCTGCCGGTACCGACACGCTGGCCACCGTCGGCAGCACAGCGTCGACCAGTACGCCACTGGTGCTGGCGACGTTGTTGAGGCTGATCAGCGCGTCATTGCCAACGCTGTCGCGCAGTGCACCGCCATTGAGCACCAGGCCGCTGCCCAGGCTGATGCCGGTGCTGTCGAGCTGGCCGTTGCTGACCGTCAGGCGGAACACCAGCGCGCCAGTGCCAGAGCCGGACAGATAATCAGCAAACACTGTGCCGCCAGTGTCGAGGGTGATTTGCAGGCGCGGTGTACCGGTGACCATCACCGCCTCGCTGAGGTTGACGGTAAAGTCCAGGTGCTGGCCAGCGACATAGTTGCCGTTGGCCGGCACCGTAACGCTGTTGACCGTCGGTGCCACCCGGTCGATCTGGTAGCTGGCGCCGCTCTGCCCATTGCTCAGGCTGTTGCCGGCCGCGTCGCTGATGCCGGTGGCGCTGCTGTTGAGGTCCAGGCGCAGGCTGCCAACGCCGCTCAGGCCGGACACCAGTACGCTGTAGGTGCGCCCGTCCAGCGAGGTGACGCTGCTGATGCTGCCGTTGGCCGTGCCACTGAACACCAGGCTGAAGTCGCTGGCATCGACACCGCTGACCGCTTCGCTGAAGGTCAAGTTGTAGCGCACGCTGCCGGCATTGCTCGGGCTGGCATCGATGGCCAGCAGCGCTCCAGCGCTGGGTGCCAGGGTATCGACCAGCACGCCGGCGGTACTGCCCAGGCCATTGAGGGCCAGCACCAGGCCGTTGCCGGCGGCGTCGCGCAGCGTACCACCGTTGAGGTCCAGGGTGCTGCCGAGCTGAATGCCGTCGGCATCGTTGACGCCGGCATCGACACTGTACTGGAAC
Organism: Pseudomonas sp. SORT22; assembly: GCF_018417635.1. NCBI lineage: Bacteria > Pseudomonadati > Pseudomonadota > Gammaproteobacteria > Pseudomonadales > Pseudomonadaceae > Pseudomonas > Pseudomonas sp. SORT22. The sequence continues at coordinate 2,638,030 of NZ_CP071007.1, read as the reverse complement.
AGCAACTGGCCGCTACCGGAGCCGGACACATAGCTGGCATAGCGGCTCAGCCCGCCAATGGTCAGTTGCAGGCGCGGCGTACCGGTGGAGGTATCGACGATCAGCGCTTCGCTGGCGTTGACGGTGAAGCTCAGCACGTCGCCGGCCTTGTAGCTGCCCGCAGCCGGTACCGCGACGCTGCCGATAACCGGCGCCACGGCATCGACATTGACGCCCGTGGTGCTGCCGACGTTGTTGAGTGTCGCGCCTGCCAGATTGCCGGCCTGGTCGCGAACCGATCCGCCGTTGAGCACCAGGTTGCTGCCAAGGGTGATGCCGTTGCTATCGAGCTGACCGCTGCTGACCGTCAGGCGGAATACCAGCGCGCCGGTCCCGGAGCCGGAAAGGTAATCGGCGAACACGGTGCCGCCAGTGTCCAGGGTGATCTGCAGGCGCGGTGTACCGGTCACCGTCACTGCCTCGCTGAGGTTGACGGTGAAGTCCAGCTGCTGGCCGGCGACGTAGGTGCCATTGGCCGGCACGCTGACACTGGTAACCTGCGGCGCGATGCCGTCGATGACCAGGTTGTGGTTGGCCCCCAGCGAATGGGCGGAGCCCGGCGTTGGCAATGTCAAAACGGCATTGTCGAAGGTGGCGTTGCGAATCACTGCACCATTGAGGGCCAGGGCGGCGCTGCCGGCGTAGTCGAGGTCGGCGCTGGTATCACCGGCCTGCACGGTGTACTGGAACGTCAGGGTGTTAGTGCCCGAGCCGGCCACATAGGTGGCATAGCGATCGATAAGGCCGGTTTCCAGCAGCAAGGCCGGGATGCCGCCAGTGGTGTCGACGCTGACCATCTGGTCGAAGGTCAGGGTCAGGGTAATGCTGTCGCCGGTCTTGTAGCTGCCATTGGCGCTCTGCGCCGAGACATCGGTAACCCGCGGGTTCAACGAGGCGACGTTGATGCTAACGGTGTCGGTGTCGGTCTGCGCCCCGCCGCTGCCGCTGCCGCCCAGGTCGCTGGTGGTGATCTGCAGGCTGGCCGAACCGTGGTAGCCGGCCACCGGGGAGAACACCAGGCCGTTGAGCGCGGCATTGATATCGCTTTGCGAGCCGGTGAAGGTCATGCTCGCATCGCCCGTGCCGCTGCCGACGGTAAACACCAGGCCGCTGAGGCTCGACAGCGTCAGCAGGCCATTGCTGGCGGTCAAGGTCACCTGCAAGGCGGCGCTGCCGGCGTCAACATCGCTGATGCTGATCAGGTTGCCGTTGCCGTTGTTGAAGGTCAGCGAGCCGTCCTGAAGGACGTTCTGGCTACTCGGTACCTGGTTGACCGGCGCATCGTTGACCGCACCAATGGCCAGTGTCACCACCCGCTGAGTGAGCTGCGCCCCGCCGCTGCCCGTGTTGCCGCCATCGTTGTAGGTCACCGTCAGGTTGACGTTGCCGTTGCCGTTGGCGGCGCCGATGTAGGAGACCCCGTTGGCGGCGATAAAGGCGTTGATGTCCGATACCGAGCCGACCAGTATCAGACCGCTGCCCAGCGTGTTGACCGTGACGCCGGCGCCACTGTTGGCGTGCAGTTGGCCCAGCGCCACGCTCAGGGTCAGGGTGACCTGCCCGCTGCCGGCATCGGCATCGCTGATGGAAATGCCCGACACCGTGCCAGAAGCATCTTCATTGAAGTTCAGGCTGCTCGGTACGCTGAGGATCCCGGCGTCGTTGACGGCCTGGATGTTGACGGCCTTGCTGGCGACGGCGCTGTCGCTGTTGCCGTCATTGACCGAGAACGACACGGTGCGCGTCGAGGTGTCGGGGTTGTCGGAAACGTTGCGATAGCCCACCGATTGCAGGGCGACCTGCCACTGCCAAAGGGTCGCGGTGGCCCCCGCCGACGTCAGGGTCAGGACGCCGGTCGCGGCGTTGTAACTGGCGTTGATGTTGCCCGTAATCGGCGAACCGGAGCTGAACTCCAGTACATCCTGGCCGGCGCGGAAGTTGCCGGTGATGCTGATGGTAGCGCTGGCCAGGGTGTTGCTGTCGATGTCGCTGAGCGTCAGCCCGCTGTCGATTGCCACGGGCCCTGCGTTCTCGAAGTAGGTTTCGCTGCCGCCGCTGGTGGCGATCACCGGCGTGTCGTCTACTGTCGCCACGGTCAAGGTGCGCGTCGCGGCCGGGCTGTCCAGGGTGCCGTCGTTGACCACGAAACTCAGGGTCCGGGTAGCCGTGCTGGGCGATTCGCTCTGGTTGCTGAAGGTCACCGAGGCCAATGCCGCCTGCCACTGCGCAAGGGTGGCAGCGGCGCCTGCGGAGGTCAGGGTCAGCACGCCGGTGGAAACGTCGTAGCTGGCGCTGATGTTGCCCATGGTTGCCGGGTTGTTGGTAAATGCCAGCACGTCGAAACCGCCCTGGAAATTACCGATAATGCTGACCCTGGCGCTGGCCAGGGTGCTGTTGTCGGAATCGCTCAGGGTCAGGCCGCTGTCGATGACTACCGGGGTCGAGGGGCCGTTGTTGCCCTCGACGAAGTGCGCGCTGCCAGCGCTGGTGCTCAGGTTCGGCGCGTCATTGACCGCCGTGACGGTGATGCTGGCAGTGTCGCTGGCGATGGAAAACGCCGTGCTGGCGCCGCTGGCCGTGGTGTCGACCTTGCTGCCCTGCTGCCCTGCCGAGGCGCCAGTCTGGTCCCAGGCCTTGTAGGTCAGGGTTGCCACCATGGCGTGGGCGCCGTCGGGCACCAGGCGCAGCTTGTCGCTACCGCGCAGCAGCAAGGCGCTGTTGCCGGCCACGGCGCCGATATCGCTCCAGGTGCTGCCATCGGTGCTGTACTGCCAGGTGCCGGTGCCGCTGTTCAGGCCGGTGATGGCGATACCGACAAGGGCGCCGGTGTCGACATCGGTTACGCCACTGAGGAAGCTGGCAACGGTTTGCCCGGGGTTGTTCAGCTGGCCATCAGTGATGCCGATGAGCACCGGTGCAGTCGGGGTCAGCAGCGGCGCGTCGTTGACCGCGCTGATTGTGATCTGCGCCTGCGCGGTGCCGACCGAGAAGCTGCTGCTGCCGCCGTTAATGGTGGTGTCGCCAGTGCGGCGTACTGAGTTGCTGGAGGCCGTGCCGCTGGTCTGGTCCCAGGCCCGTAAGGTCAGGCTGGCGCTACCGGCATTGGCGCCATCGGGGACGAAACGCACTTGCGTGGTGCTCGACAGCAGCAGGCCGGCGCTGCTGGAGACCGCGCCGATGTCGGCCCAACTGAATCCGTCGCTGGAGTACTGCCAGAAGCCATTACCGCTGCTGCCGATCACGGCGACGCCGCTCAGCGAACCGGCGCCGTCGACATCGCCATGGCTCAGCCCGGCAAGAATGCTTGCAATCAGCTGGCCGCTGGAGCTGCTGTCTTCATCGGTGCCCGGCAGCACGAACGGCCCGCCCGAGAGGCTGGGCGCATCGTTGCTGGCCTGCACCGTGACCGTTGCGCTGATGGCCAGCGAAGTGCTGTCGGCACCGCCATTGCCGGTGCCGCCGGTGTCCGCCACGCCGCTCAAGGTGATCACCCGGGTGCCGATTGTCGGCGCATGGCTGAGGTTGCTGTATTGCACGCCATCGATCAGCGTCTGGGTCAGGCCGCTGCTGATGCCGGCGGCCTTGGTCAGGGTCACCGTCGCGGTCGCGCCGCTGAGCGTCACCGAATAGCTGAAGCCGTTGATGGCCGTGGTGCCCGAGGCGCCGTTGACCAGGTCGATGTTGCTGCCGTCGAGGGTCAGGCGCTCGTTGCCGGGATCACTGACATTGCTGACGGTGAAGGTCAGCTGCTTGATGCCCTGCCCGGCCTCGACGGTAGACACCACCACCGCGCTGAACAGGTCGACCGGCGCGCCACCTTCGGTGAAGGTCGGGGTGCCGCCGCTGGCGGTTACCGTCGGTGCATCGTTGACCGCGCTGACATTGACGCTGACCAGGGCGCTGGCGTCGCTGGCGCTGTCGCCATCGTTGATGCTGACCTGCACCGTACGCGCCGCGGTTGAGATATCGCCATTGTTGCTGTTGCTGTAGGTCAGGTTGCGCACCAGCGCCTGCACCGCAGCGGCGGTCGCGTTGCTGTTGAGCGAGATCACCAGGTTGCTGCTGGCGCTGCCGCCGGCAAAGCTGCCGATGATCACCCCGGCATAAGTCACGTTGCTGCCCGAGACACCGATCTGCCCGGCCCCGCTGCCCTGGTTGAAGATCCCCAGCAGGTCTTCGCCGCTGACCCGGTTGGCGGTGATCGCCACAGTGACGTTGCCGCCGTTGAAGTCCGCCGAGTCCAGGTCGGTGAGCAGCGCATTGCCGCCGGCATCGAGCAGCACCGGCGCCCCACCCTCGATAAAGGTGTTGCTGTCGCCATTGAGGTTGCTCAGCACCGGCGGGTCATTGGACTTGGTGGTGAAGTTCAGCGTGGTGTTGTTCTTCACCCCCTTGAAGATCGCGCCATCGCCATCGACGAAGGTCTTGGCGTCCAGGCGGATGGCATAGCCGGTGCCCAGTGCCAGGGGGACCGGCAGGGCGATGGTCCAGGTGGTGCCGGAGCCGCTGATCTGCGCACTGCCAATGGCGATGGTCTGGACCACGACATTGTCGAAGGTGCGCACGATGTAGATGTTGCCGCTGCTACCCTTGCTCACCGCTTCGTTGAAGGTCAGCACGATGTTGGCGTTGGTGTCGACGTTGCTGGCGTTGTCGCTGGGCGTCGAGCTGACCACGATCGGTGGGCGGTCGTTCTGTACATACAGGTTGCCGGCGGTGCCGTTGAACCCACCATACAGGTCGATATCGCCGTCGCCGTCGAAGTCGGCGGCGCGATAGGTGGTGCCGGTATGATCGACCAGGCTCAGGCCGGCCAGCGGCGACTGGGCCAGGGTCTGCAGGGTGAAGGTGCCGTCGCCGTTGCTGCGCGCATAGGCGAAGGCTGTGCCGTTGCCGCCAGTCTGGTAGAGGATGTCGGCATCGCCATCGCTGTCGAAGTCGGCCAGCACCATGCGGCCGAACGCTGCCGGGGCCGGGAACGAGGCGGTTGACTGGCTGCTGAAGGAGGCGCCGTCATTGCGCAGGTAGACCCCGGTGGTGGCGTTACTGCCGGCCAGTACGTCGATGTCACCGTCGCCGTCGATGTCGGCGGCGTAGTAGTTGCTGCCGTTGTGGTCCGGCAGCGTCAACCCGGCAAAGGGTGATTGCGCCAGGGTCAACAAGGTAAAGGTGCCGTTGCCGTTGCTGCGCGCATAGGCGAAGCCGGTGCCGTTGGCGCCGGTCTGGTACAGCAGGTCGGCGTCGCCATCGTTGTCGAAGTCAGCGGCGAGCATCCGTGAGCCGGCCGCTGGCGCCGGGAAGCTTGCCGTCGACTGGCTGCTGAAACTGCCGCCGTCGTTGCGCAGGTAGGTGCCGGTAGTGCCGTTGACCCCGGCCAGCACATCGAGGTCGCCGTCGCCATCGAAGTCGGCAACGTGGTAGTTGGAGCCGGTATGGTCCGGCAGCGACAACCCGGCAAAGGGCGACTGCGCCAGGCTTTGCAGGGTGAAGCTGCCGTTGCCGTTGCTGCGCGCAAATGCCCAGAGCGTACCATTGCCCCCGGTCTGGTAGAGGATGTCGGCGTCGCCGTCGTTGTCGAAATCGCCCACCACCACCCGGCTGCCGGCGGCGATGGTGGTGCCGCTCAGCGGCGCGCTGCCGGTACTCCAGGAGGTGGCCAGCAGCTCCTGGTAATCGTTGAGCGCCAGGGCCGTGGTTGCCAGCGGGCCGCTGCTGCGCTCCAGGGTCCAGTTGCCGCCCAGCGCACCGCTACCGGTGTCGTCGCTGGAGGCGCCGATGTCGGCACCGGTCAGGCTTGCCAGCTGGCTGACAAAGGCCTGGCCAGCATCGTCCTTGCCGACCTGGCAGCCATACAGCATCAGGTCGCCGTCGGCCTTGAGCGACTGGCCGATGGACTGCAGCGTCTCGCCGTGATCGGCAAGGTTGCTGCTGCTCAGCCAGACATTGCCCAACTGCACGGTACCCGACGCACCGTGGGAAAATACATGGATGGCATCCAGGTCGCTGCGGCCCTTGAGGTAGTCGGCCATTTGCTGCAGGCCGTCCTTGCCCGGGTCGAGCACCACCACTTCACTGCCCGCCGGCAGGCCCTTGAGGGCTTCCTGCGGGTTGCTGATCTGGCCATCGACAAACACCACTTCATGGCGTTCGCTGGCACTGGCGCCACGCGTATCGGCCGTGGCCAGCGCGGCCTTGTCGGCCTGCGCGGTATCGCTTGCGCTGTCTTTGCCGGTGTCCTTGGCGGCCTCGGCAGTTGCCTCCTGGGCAACCACCGCAACCGAGGCGTCGAACATGATCCGCGGTTCCAGGGCAAACAACAGCGGTGCCTGAACGGCAGGGGTGGGCACTGGCCGGCCCTGGCGTTTGAATCGGTCGATGAACTTCATGTTGCACCTCAGGCTGTACGGGTTGTTGCCCTAAAACTGCTATGGAACGGCTATGGCAGCGGTGGCGCGCATCACGCGCCACCGCGCCGGTTCATCAACCGCGCGAAGGGAAGATGCCTTCGGTGGCGATGATCATGCTCAGGCCCAGGTACGGGCTGAGGTTGTTGAAGGGCTGATTGCCACCGGCAACGCCACAGCTTTGCGCTGCCAGGTTGGTCAGCGCCGTGGGGTTGCCATAGATGTTGACCGTGCCCAGGTTGGCATCGCCGCTCTGCGCCAGCACCAGGCTTGCCGTGCCCTTGTCGGCGCCGGCAGCTTCCGTCGAGACCATTAGCGGATGGCTGTGCATCGGCATTTGCTGCACGGTCAGCGTAGTGTTCTGGCTACCTCCCGTTTCACCGAGATCGACTTCACCCAGGCCCGGGCCCTGGCCCCAACCGACGGGCGAGCGGCCGCGCAGGTCGGGCAAGCCGAAGGTGACCCGGCCGTCGCCGCCATAGATCGTGCCGAGGATCGAAAACAGCGCGGCGTTTTGCGATATCGCCATCAATTGCCCACTGCACATTGCATAACCACGGGGCGCAAAGTTGCCACCGAACATCTTGATCTCACCGAGGAAGGGATCACTCATCTGGCATTACCTGTTTTTGGGTTGTGGGTGTGAACAGATCAGTTCAGGGCGCTCAGGCCTGCGGCTCCCGCTCACGGTGCAGCACCGCCTGCAGCACATGGCGGCCATCGGGCTCGGGCTGCACCGGGGTCATCAGCAGCAACCATTCCTGCTGCTGCGGACCGATAACGCGGTACACGCCCTGCTGCGGCAGCAGGCCGGCGGGCAAGGCGAAAAACACCAGGAAGCATTCGTGGCGGGCGCTCATGGCCACGCCCTCACTCAGTTGCACGCGTTCGACGGCTACGCGCTGCTCCGGCCCCAGCCAGAGCGCAAAGGCATGGCGGTCGGCCGCTTGCAGCTCGGCGAAGGTGGGCATGGGGAACTGGCCGGCGGCGCTCATGAGGCCTGCGCCATCAGGCAGCCAGGCACCGGCTCACGCCGCAGGCGGCGGTAGACCCCCGACTCGCCGACCGGGATAAAACCAAGCCTTGCATACAGCCGTTGCGCCGGATTGTAGTGCTCGACACACAGCTCGCAGGCGAGCCCGCGCTGGTCGGCGCGGCGCAGTAAGTCGTCGAGAATGGCGCTGCCAGTGCCGTGGCCAATGCAGGCGGGCAACAAGGCGATATCGATGAGGTTGAGTGCAGTCTGCCCCCAGAACAGGTACAGGCGGCCGATGGCCTGGCCCTGGCGTTCGACCAGGAGGAACTCACCGTCCGGGTAATGGGCCTGGTAATACTGGTGCTGGGCATTGAATTGCTGGCGCAGAAACTGCGCAATCTGCTCGGCCGACCAGCCGCTGTGGCGCATTTCGCCGGCGCGGGTGGTGGCGTACAAATGCTCAAGGAAAGGCAGGTCGCCTTGGCCGATGGGGCGGAAACTCAAACCGAGTGGGTTCATCGTGTGTAGCGTCCCTGCGAGATGCTGAGCATTGATCCGTCCGCCCCAATGCCCCACGCCGGGCGTGAGATCATTGTGATGGCATTTTATTCTAATTGTCTGACAATCGCACTATCAAAATCCGCTTTCTCTTACCCCCAGCGCGGCCATTCGTCGCCATGCCGATGCCAGCAGCGACTGGCCCTTGCCTTCGAGCACCACCAGCCCGCGAACCGGGCGTTGCAGGCCCCCAGGCGGGCTGTTTTCGAGGGCAAAGCGTACGCCGTATTGCCCCTGCAGCGGCTGCGCCCGGCGGTTCTCGTCGCGGCGGATGGCGATGGGGCCCTGGTGCTCGGAAACCAGCGCCTCCTGATCGATGGCGCTGACCCCGGTGGTGTCGATATCGCTGAGGCTGACCCGCAGCGAATCGCGCAGCGGATCATCGGCAACAAAATGCCCGGGCGCGCCGGCCTCGACCCGCCACAAGTCCGCTTCGGCCAGGTAACCACGCAGGCGCAGGCCCTCCTCGACCACTGCAGCCAGCGGCAACTGCGCGGCAATCCAGCGGCCCGGTGCCAGGCCCACGGCCAGGTCGCGTATCACCCCGGCGTGCGGCGCGCGCAGGTTCAGGCGCTCGCGCTGGGCGGCCAGGCCGCGGTATTCGGCCACCGCCTCGGCCAGGCGCTGCTCGAGGATGCCGCTGTCGGCGGCGGTTTCACTGCGCCCGGCCTGGCGACGCAATTGCAGCTGCAGGATCTGGATTTCGCGCCGTACGATCTGCAGGCGCGATTCCAGGTCCGGTGACTCCAGCACCACCAGCAACTGATCGCGGGCCACGCGCTGGCCGTCCTGCACATGCACCTCGCGGATACGCGCTGCGGTCGGTGCATGCAGGGCACTGACCCGCGACGCTTCGAGCAGCGCCGGCACCTCGACATCGCTGCGCCACGGCAACACCAGCACCAGCAGCACCGCCAGCAGGCCGAGGCCCAGGCCCAGCACCTTGCGCGGTTGCGCTCGCTGGCGTTGCTGCCACCAGTGCTGGCCCTCCTTATAGACCGGCAAGGCGATGAACCAGGTCAGCTCGACCAGCATCAAAAAGATGCCCAGCGCCTTGAAAAACAAGTGATACACCGCCAGGGCGATGCCGAAAAACAGCACTGCGCGCCACAGCCAGGCGGCGTAACCCCAGCTCAACAAGCGCCGGCGCATGGCCGCCGACCACGGCTCGGGCGCCGCCTCGCCATAACCGAACAGCGCCTCGCGCAAGCGCCAGCGGCACAGGGCGAAGGCCCGGCCCTGGAGGTTGTCAACCGCCCACAGGTCGCTGAGCAGAAAGTAGCCGTCAAAGCGCATCAACGGATTGAGGTTGATCGCCAGGGTGGTGATCCAGGTGGCGCTGGCCAGCATGAACGCCGCCGTGCGCCCTGCCCCGTCCGGCAACAGCGACCAGGCCAGCAGGGCCAGGCAGGCCAGCAGCAACTCGGCGAGCACCCCGCCGGCGCCGATCAACAGGCGGGTGCGGCGGTCCTGCACGCGCCAGGCATCGCTGACATCGGTGTAGAGCATCGGCAACAGCACCATGAACGCCAGGCCCATGCTCGGCACCCGGCAGCCGGCGCGTTTGGCCATGTAGGCGTGGCCGAATTCGTGGCACAACTTGGCAAAGCCCAGGGCGATGGCAAAGGCTGCAGCACCGCCGAGGCTCAACAGGTGGGGAAAGGTTGCGAGAAAACGCTGCCAGTCGCGCATGACCAGAAACAGCCCCAGGCACAGTACCGTGGGCAGGCCGTAGCGCAGCAGGTTCGGGCCGAACCGCGCCAGCCACGGCCAGGTACGGTTGAGAAAGGCATCCGGGCGCCACAACGGGATACGAAAGAACAGGTACTTGTGCAGCAACTGGGTCCACAGCCCCTGTCGCTGGCGGGCGGCTTTGTCGGCGTAGCTGGCCCGTTGCTCGTCATCACTGGCGGTGACCAGGTCATGGCCACGCAAAAAGCGCAACAGCTCCTCAATGGCCGTGCCCGGCAGCGGCATGCCCGGTTCGCGATTGGCTGCGGCCAGCACCCGCGCCGGATCGCCCAGCGCCCAGTGCCGCAACAGGCGCATGGCGGGCGCGCCGAGCTTGAAATAGCGCCCGCGCAGCGGGTCGGCCAGGGTCCATTGCGCAGCGCCGTCCAGCCCTGGCGCGGCGGGCGACAGTTGCAGGTCCGGGCGCAGTGCCGGCAGCATCAAAGGCCCACCGTCTGGCGCAGGGCCGCCAACGGCCGGCGCAGCAGGTACAGCGCCAGCGGTGCACGCTGGCCAAACAGCTTGGCGGTGCCACGCAGGCCGATGCGCGGCGGCGCGTCGGTAAAGCGTGCGTCCAGGCGATAAGCCAGTTGCCCGGCCGGAGTGTTCTGCGCTTCGTAGGCGGCGCGTTCGAGCTCGGCGCCATGACGGTGCAACGGGTCGCTGTCGAGAAACAGCGCCACTTCGGCGCCAGGCTCAAGGCTCAAGGCATCGGCCACCGGCAGCTCGATGCGCAGCTCGGCCTGGGCCGGGTCGGCGATTTCCAGCAGACGCTCGCCGGTCTGCAATGGCTTACCGGTCAGGCGCTGGGCGTCGGCGAACACGGCAATACCGGCACGCTCGGCACGCACATCGGCGCGCGCCAGCAGCTCGCGGGTATAATCGCGCTCGGCGCGCTTCTGCTCGACACGGGCGGCCAGCAGGTCAAGCCGGGCGCTGGATTCAGCATCGGAAAAGGCTCGCTGGGTGTTGGCCTTGAGCTCGGCCTCGGCGACCCCGAGGGTGCGCTCGGCAACATCGGCCTGGGCCTTGAGGCTGGTGGCGTCGAAGCGCACCAGCACCTGCCCGGCCTGCACCGCCTGGTTGGGCTTGATCAGGAACTCGGCGATCACCCCATCCAGCGGTGCGGCCACCACCTGGCCGTTGCGTGGCACTACTTCGGCCGGCGCCAACACCGACTGGCGCACCGGCACCAGCAGCACCAGCAGGGCTGCGGCGCCGATCGCCCAGCGGCTGCGTGCCGGCCAGCGCAGGCGCCATGGTTTGCCCGGCTGCAAGGCCAGCCAGGCATGGCTGTAACACTCGCCCAGGTGGTTGAGCAAGCTGTGCTCGGCCTCGACCCAAGGGTTGTCGCGGGCCAGCCACAAACCGCCAAAAACCACACCCTGGCGGTCCTTGAGCGGCAGCCAGAAGGCGTGGGCAGCTGACAACGACTGCCAGTCATCGCGGCTGGCCTGATCGAAACTGTCCGGGTTCAGCGGGCCGCTGGTGTCCAGGCGGGCACTGTTGCCCAGTTGCGCGGCGGCATGTTCGATGAAGGCCACGAACGGCGCGTTCGCCTCGACCATGCTGATCGCGGTCAACGCCCGCACCTTGCCGGCAATCAGCAATGCCGCGTGGCGAAAGGCGAACAGCGGCTGGGGGTCGTTGACCATGCTGAAGGCCAGCGCCTCGACCGTGCTCGCGGCGCGGGCCTGATGCTCCAGGCGCAGGTAATGCGCCAGCAGCTGCTCCATGCCATTGGCTACGGGCGCGTTCATGGCTGGCCGGCGAAGTGCGCGGTGCCGCTCATGCCGGCCAGCAGGCCGCGGCTGTCGGCCGGCAGCGTGCCGATCAGCAGCAGGGTCTGGCTGCCTTCATCGATGCGCGCGCCCAGGCGCTTGACCACCGCCTGCAGCGGCGCGCCGGTTTCATCGGGGACGAAGCTGAAGGTCTGTTCCGGCTTGAGCTTGCCCAGCCAGCGCGAAGGCACCAGCAGGTGCACCTCCAGCGAACGGTTGTCGACGATTTCCAGCAACGGCGCGCCGCTGGCCACGCTTTCGTGGGCCTGGACCTTACGGGCAACCACCTGGCCGTCGAACGGGGCCTTGACCTGGCAGCGCTGCACCTGCACCTGATAAACCTGCGCCTCGGCCTGGGCCTGCGCCTGGCGCGCTTCGGCCAGGGTCACTTCGAAGCGCCCGACCGAATTGAGCGCCGCCAGTTGCTGCTTGTTGCGCAGCTCTTCACGGGCCGCACGCACGGCAGCGCCGGCGGCATTCTGCTGGGCCTGGTAAGCGCTGCAATCAAAACGCACCAGCACATCGCCCTTGCTGAACGACTGGCCTTCGGCGAACGGCATGTCCACCACCCGCCCGGCCAGCTCGCTGGCCAGCACCGCCTGCGAGCGCGCGCGCAGCACGCCGCGCACTTCGCTGACGCTCGAGGTCGCGCCCTCGAGCAGCGGATCGCTGTCGGCAGCCGCCTGCGCCAGGCTTGCGACCATCACCAACGCCAGGCACCAGGCTCCGTGCTTCATCTCGCTGCATCCTTTCATTATTGGTTGTATGCGTTGTGTATCGGTTGCAGCGGCGCGAACCTGATTACCGTTGGTCAGCAGCCGCTGGCTGGCAACCCAGGCACCGCCCTACGTGCCAGGCACAGGTGGCATGGCAAGTGTAGTAGCGGGGAACATGCGCGATGAAATGCGCGAACTGCAATCAAGGTAAGTGGCAGGATGCTATCAGTGTTTTTCGAGGCGCGGTAGCGGGTGCGAGGGGGTAAACACTATATTTTTTTTGGCCCGGCGAGCTGGCCTTCGTCAGCGATGAGAACGATGCTGCTTTTGCGCACGGTTCTCTACCAGCAGCACGCTCAAACACGTCTGAATACAGACTCCATAAAATACGAACTTACATCTTGTCAAAACATTTGCATTGACGCTTCAGCCCCTCTGGCGAAAACAATAAACCCAGACCGAGCGATACACAGAAGTTTGAAAAGCAAACATTAAAGATGCTTCCTACAAACAATAAAAAACATTAAACAACTTCCCCCAATACGTTGAAAGCAAACGTTCACGCAGGGCCGCACATGTCATTAAAAAGTCGTTATATGGAAGAACGCCGGCGCCTGCGCGAACTGGCCGACGAATTTGCCGAAGACGATCCGCGCCTGGCGCACTTTCTCGGCAGCGAAGCCTCTGACCCCGACGTCGAGCGATTGATGGAAGGCTTTGCATTCCTGACTGCAAAGCTTGCGATGAAGATCGACGACCACCTGCCGGAAATCACCCAGCCGCTGCTGCAACTGGTCTATCCCAATTTCCTTCGGCCCTTGCCCAGCGTCACCCTGGTGCGCTTCGACCCGATCGATCATGCGCTGAGCGAAAGCCAGCTGATCCCCAAGGGTACCGCGCTGTTCTCCAGGCCGGTCGACGGCGTGAACTGTACCTTTCGCACCTGTACCGACGTGACCCTCTACCCCTTGGTCATCGATGAGATCTGCCACATCGACAGTGCCGACAAATCCATCGTCCACATCGACCTTGGCGCGCTGACCGAGCAACCGCTGCGCCAGCTCGACTGCGACCGGTTGAGCTTTCATCTGGGAGGCGCTGCAAGCAACGCCCTGACGCTCTACCAATGGCTGTCACAGCACCTGCACAAGGTGGTTTTGCACATCAACGACCATCGCTATTCCCTCCCGCCCGCGACCTTGACCTTTGCCGGTTTCGAACCCGGCGAGGCACTCCTGCCAAGCCCGGGCGAGCACCTGGATGGCTACCGCCTGATACAGGAGTACTTTTACTTCCCGCAGCGCTTTCACGGCTTCAACCTGACCGAACTGCGCCGCTACTGGCCGGACGCCGCAGCCGAGCATATCCGCCTGGAACTGCGTTTTGACGCGCCCTTCCCCAACGGTTTCCAGCTCGACCGCGACAGCCTTTCACTGTACTGCACACCGGCCATCAACCTCTTCAACCACCCGGCCAGGCCCATCCCGCTTGACGGGCAGGCCGTCTGCGAAGCCGTGCAACCCAGCGGGCGGCGAGCGCAGGCCTATGAGATTTTCAGCGTTGACAAGGTCGCTACCCGACGCCGGGACACACAGACCTCGCAGGATCAACAAAGCCTGGAGTTCGCGCCCTACGAAGCACTGCCCCGGCGTGTCGAACGCGCCGAAGAGCGTAGCGCACACTATTACAGCGTGACGCTCGAACAAGACCTGATCAAAGAGCGGGCGCGCCATGTCATCCGCCTGCTGCACGGTGATCAACGCCCCTACCGGGGCCAGCAGCAGACCCTGAACATCGACCTCACCTGCTGCAATGGCAACCTGCCCCTGCAACTGGACATCGGCGATATCAACCTCACCACCCAGGCCACGCCCTCGTTTGCCACCTACCGCAACCTGACCCGCCCGACCCGCTGTTACCCACCGGCGCTGGATGACGACCTGCACGGGGATGTGCAGTGGGTACTGCTTTCCAACCTGGCCCTGAATGACCTGTCGCTGTCCTGCGCCGACGCGCTCAAGGCGGTGCTGCAAGTCTATGACTTCGTGGCGCCCTATGACCTGCAGCACAAGCGCGCCACCCAGCGCCGCCTTAACGCTATCGAACACGCCAGCACGGCGCCGACTGACTGGTTGATCAAGGGCCTGCCCGTGCGCGGCATGCTCACCACGCTCAGGGTCAACCCCAACGCCTTCGACAATGAGGGCGACCTGCAGCTGTTTGGCAGCGTGCTCTCGCACTTCATGGCGCTGTATGCCAGCAGCAACTCCTTTCACCAGCTGGAAATCATCAACAGCGTGCGTAACACCAGCTTCGTCTGGCCCGCACGCACCGGCCAGCAGCCGGTGATGTGAACCCGGCAGGCCGCCACTACCTGAGTATGAGCCGGGAAAAACTACGCGTGCGATGCGCTGAGTTGCGTTCAATAACGTGCACTTAAACCGCTCTGTAATCAGCAGAGCAAACTACTACGCCTGCAAAAAACACCCCAAAAACAACAAGTGACTTTTCCCACAAGCATTTAGGAAGCCCAACAAAGACAAGGCAGTAAGTTACCTCTTACTGTCTCCCCCCTCTGTAAGAACAAATCTTGTTGGACGTTCCATCCACGTCCATTCGACCTGCCCGACGCAATGAACAGCAGGAGTTGCCATGCCCGGCCAGCGCGATGTGCGTTTTACCTTCAGCTCGACGGCTGACATTGACTTTGATGTGGTGTCTTTTGAACTGAACGAGGGTATTTCCCAACTCTATCGTTTGACCATCGAGCTGGTCAGTGCAACCGCCGACGCCGACTTTGCCACCCTGCTCGACCAGCCTGCGGCTCTGACCCTCTGGCAGGGCAACCAGGCCGTTCGCCATGTGCATGGCCTGATCAGTCGTTTCGAACAGGGCCAGACCGGCTTTCGCCGCACCCGCTACCGCGCCGAGATCGAACCGCAGCTGGCGCGCGCGCAACTGCGCTCCGACTGGCGCATCTTCCAGAAACGCAGCGTGCCGCAGATCCTTGAGCAACTGTGCAAGGAGCGTCAATGGGGCCAGGCCAGCCAGCACCTGAGCGAAACCCACCTGCCCCGCGAGTACTGCGTGCAGGCGGGCGAACTGGACCTGGACTTCTACCTGCGCCTGGCGGCCGAGGAAGGCTTGCTGTCGAGCTTCGAGCACAGCGAAGCCGGCCATCGGCTGATCCAGGCCGACCATATCGCGACCTTCGGCGCCATCGAGGGCGGGCCGGTACTGTATGAGGCCAATCCGGGGGGCGAAGCCTGGCAACCGTCCCTGCGCCAGTTCACCTACCGCGAACAGGTACGGACCAGCTGCCAGACCCAGCGTGACTACACCTTCAGCCATCCGCGCTACAACCTGGAGCAAAACGTGCTGGCCGCCGAGATGGGCAGCCAGACCGTCGACTACGAGCGCTACGACTACCCCGGTCGCTACAAGCACGACGACGCCGGCAAACCCTTCACCCAGACCCGCCTCAAGGCCCTGCGCGGTGATGCGCGCACCGCCGAGGTCGAAGGCGACGATGCGCGTCTGCTGCCGGGCAAGGCCTTCACCCTCAGTGGCCATCCGCGCGAAGACCTCAACAGCGGCTGGCGACCAATCCAGATCAAGCACCAAGGCCGCCAGCACACCGCCCTGGAAGAAGAGTCTGCCGAAAGCGAACACGGCACCTGGTACAGCCTGACCGCCACCTTGATCCCCGATACCGTTGAATGGCATGCCCCGGCGCGCCCCAAGCCATGCATCGAAGGGCCGCAGATCGCCATGGTGGTCGGCCCGGCCAAAGAGGAAATCTACTGCGACGAGCATGGCCGCGTGCGCGTGCAGTTTCCCTGGGACCGCGAAGGCTGCGAAGACGATCGCAGCTCGTGCTGGGTGCGCGTCGCCCAGACCTGGGCCGGGGCGGGCTGGGGGCATGTGGCCCTGCCGCGGATCGGCCAGGAAGTGGTGGTGGGCTTTCTCCACGGCGATCCGGACCAGCCAATGATCATGGGCCGCAGCTATCACGCGATCAACCGCCCACCGTACCGCTTGCCCGAGTTCAAGGCACTGAGCCCGCTGCGCAGCAAAGAGCACCACGGCCAGCGCCACAACGAACTGCGCCTGGACGACACCAGCGGGCAGATCAGCGCCACCTTGATGAGCGATCACGCCGCCAGTGCCTTGAACCTGGGCTACCTGACCCATCCCCGGCCCGGTGGCGGGCAGCCCCGGGGTGAAGGCTTCGAACTGCGCACCGACGCCCACGGCGTGGTGCGTGCCGGCGGCGGCCTGCTGCTGACCAGCGAACTGCGCGCCCGCGCCGCCTCCCACCACACCGACCTGCCGCAAACCGCCGAACGCCTGAAGACCGCCCAGCAATACCACGCCACTTTCGCCAGCGAAGCCCGCGACCACCTGGCCCAGGAAAGCGGCGACCAGGACGAAGTCGCCGATGCGCTTCAGGCCCAGCACGACGGCATACGCGGCCGCGGTACCGGCAACCCCAATGCCAATCAATACCCCGAGTTCAGTGAACCCTTCCTGGTCCTCGACAGCCCGGCCGGGATCGCCAGCAGCACGCCGCAATCCACCCACCTGGCCAGCGGCGAACACCTGGGCCTGAGCAGTGGCGGGCACACCAGCCTGGCCGTCGGCAAGCGCCTGCTGATCAGTGTCAGCCGAGGCCTGCGCACCTTCGTGCAAAGCCTCGGCTGGCGCCTGGTCGCAGCCTCCGGCGATATCGACATCCGCGCCTTGAAAGACAGCATCAACCTGCTGGCCAAACTCAAGGTCACCGTCAGCGCCGAACGCATCATCCTCAGCGCCAAGGAGGAGCTGGTGATCCAGGCGGCGGGCAGCAGCACCACCTACAACGCCGGCGGCATCAGCCACGCCACCAGCGGCGTGTACACAACCCACGCCACAGACTTTCTCTACAAAGGCGCAAAGAGCCAGGCGGCGGCCTTTCCTGAAGGGCCAAAAGCCGGCAAAGGCAATCTTGAGCTGTTCCAGCACTACGCCAATGGTTTTGCGTTCAAGGGCTCGGAGTATCAGGTCGAGGATGCACTCGGGCAGGTTTTCAAGGGCACGCTGGATGACAACGGCTTTGCGGCGGTGGCAGGCCTGGCGCCAGGACCGGTCAAGGTGCTGTTCGGCACAGACAAGACTCGCGCCGCCTCGGCAGCGCCATTTGCAGAGCAAGCAGCACGATCAGCAGCGACACCCGGCGCCATGACTACCTTGCGGCCGTCGCAGGTCATCCAGCAGACGCTGGACCGCCTCTTCGCAATGGAGTCCGCTGATAAAGGACTGCCCCTCTCCCTTCCCGCTATTCCCGCAAATCGAACCAGTAACGGAGGCGGCCCGAATGGCTCGATGTGAAGGTGCGGTCGCGCCCAAGAATACTTTTACCGAAGAGGATGTAAGGGCTGGCACCGACAAACTGGCGCAGTGGCTGACCGGGCTCACCGGTGATGCCGTCAACTGGCGCACTGTTATTACTGTCGGTGAACTGCTACCCGTCGCGGGCTCGATCTTCGCTGCGGCCGATGCGATCGGCGACATCATTGAGCTGGCCCAGGGCGACGCCACCTACAGGGCCGATCTCTACAATTGGGTCGGCCTGGGGATCAACCTGTTCGGCCTGGTTCCGCTTCCTGGAGTCGGAGCAGCCCGAGCGGTCATGCGCCCTTCACTGAAGACCCTCACAACCACCAAAGGCGACATCAGCCAGGCGCTGCTGACTACCATAGAAAGCGCGCTGGCCGATGTCTGCCCCGGCGATCTCGAGGCATTCGTCAAGGAGGTTGAAGCCACCCTGCACAGCATCCTCAAGGCCTTTGCACAAAAGGTCATCGAGGTTTGTAAATTCCTTGCTGACCTCATCCGCTCGGTGGCAAGCGGCGTTGTACAGGACGTGGCACTGACCGTGCTCTTTCCCGGAATCAGCCTGGTAGTTGAAGCGGCCGATGCCTTCAAGAGACGCACCGGATTCGGCTTTGGAAAAGACGATATCGGCTTAGGCGACAGACAAAAGCAACAGTTGCAGAAAACCCTTGAGCCCGTTGCGGCGAGCATCGAGCAGATTGGCAATATCGCCAGCGACAAGATCATCCAGACAGGCAGTGAAACCAATCCGGACAGCC
The DNA here is from genome assembly GCF_018417635.1 of Pseudomonas sp. SORT22. Classification (NCBI taxonomy): domain Bacteria; kingdom Pseudomonadati; phylum Pseudomonadota; class Gammaproteobacteria; order Pseudomonadales; family Pseudomonadaceae; genus Pseudomonas; species Pseudomonas sp. SORT22. Next base: position 2,619,691 of record NZ_CP071007.1, on the reverse strand, counting down.
TTCTTAGCATCATCAGGGCGCTTTCCAGTGCCTTGCAGCGACGCAAGAATGCCCCACGCCAGGCGAATATGGCGCCTGGCAGAACCAACGAAGCCAGAAGGCCACAGCCGCAAAATGGCACTCAAGCCAGTCCGGCCCAGCGCTCTGCCCGTGCTGACGGTAACTGCCAAAAGCAGGGAAGCAAAGCTGGCACCCAGTGCAGCATCAGCTTCGCCATGGGCAGCGAAACAATTGTCCATACCGACTTCGAGCTTCCCGGCACCTTCCCCCTGGTGTGGAACAGGACTTACCGTTCCTCACTCTCAGCCTTTGACAACAACCCGTTCGGTGCCCGCTGGATCACGCCGTTCTCCAGCCGCTTGGATCTGAGCGAAGATCAACTCACCTACCATGCGACCGATGGGCGTAGCCACCACTACCCGCTTCCCGACGTTCACCATCACCATCTCGACCCGATTGAAAACCTGGTCATTGCGCGCACCAGCAAAAACAGATTGGTACTGCTGCGGGGGCATGACAGCCAGGAGCACTACGAACGGGTAAGCAATCAGTTCCGCCTGACAGCCATCAGCCTGCGCGGCGGTGCCCGCATTGCCTTGCACTACGAGCACCAACACGCTGAACACAGCGTGCTCTCGGATTTGCTCACCTACCAGAACGACACCCCGCACCAGCACATCCATACCCAGATCGACGACCAGGGCCGAATCAAGGCACTTTGGCTCATGCATGACGGCCAAGCGCTTCGACAGTTGGCACGTTATGAGTTCGACCACCAGGGTGACCTGCGCGCCGCCCGCGACGAGCACGATGCTCAATGGAACTATGACTACCAGCACCATCTGCTAACCCGCTACACCGACCGCACCGGTCGCGGCATGAACCTGCAATGGCAAGGCAACGGGCCGGATGCCAAAGCGGTTCGAGAATGGGCCGACGATGGCAGCCAGGACACCCGCCTGAGCTGGGACCCGGACATCCGCCTGACACGCCTGCTCGACGCCAACGGTCAAGAGACGCTGTATTACTACGATGTCCTCGGCTACACCTACCGCATCATCCATCCCGATAGCAACGAGGAGTGGTTCTATCGCGACGACGCCAAGAACCTCACCCAGCACATCCACACCGACGGCAGTGTCGACAGCTACGCCTACGATGAGCGCGGCAACCTGGTCCAGCACACCCGCCCCGACGGCACCAGCGTCCACCATGCCTACGACGACCAGGACCTGCGCTTCAAGACCCGCGATGCCGAGGGCGGGCTGTGGAAGTACGACTACGACCCGCGTGGCAACATCATCGAAACCCTCGATCCGCTGGAGCACAAGACCCAGTACAGATACAACAGCGACAACCTGCCCGTTGCCATCATCGACGCCAACGGCGCAGAGAAAAAACTCGCCTACAACGCCGACGGCCAGCTGATCCGCTACACCGACTGTTCCGGCAAAACCAGCCAATGGCGATACAACGCGCTGGGGCAACTGTCCCAAGTCACCGACGCCGCGGGCATGGTCACCAGCTACCATTACCAGGCAGGTCAGCTCAGCCGTATTGTTCACCCGGACAAGACCGAGGAGCGTTTCGAGCGCGATGCCGAAGGCCGTCTTCTCGACCACATCGACGCCCTGCAGCGCCGCACCGTCTGGCAATACAACGAAGCGGGGCTGATCCAGCAACGCCGGAACGCCGATGGCAGCATCCTCAACTACCGCTGGGACCGGCTTGGCCAGCTTGTCGAGCTGCGCAACGAGAACAACAGCACGGCTACCTTCAAGTACGACCCGGTTGGCCGCCTGCTGAAGGAAACCGGTTTCGACCAGCAAACCACCCACTACCTCTACGACAACGGCAGCAACCAGCCTACCCGCCGCCTTGATGGCGATCGCGTCACCTGTTTCGAATACGACCCCCTGGGCCGACTGCTAATGCGCCAGGCAGGCCAGAGGACGGCGCAGCAATGGCAAACCGAAACGTTCGCCTACGACGGTAACGGCAATCTGCTGCTCGCCGAGAACGACGCCTGCAAGCTGCAATGGTTCTACGATAGCGCTGGCAACAACACGCGCGAACACCAGTACCTGCGTTACCTGAAAAAGCCCCATGTTGCCATCTGGCGGCACGAGTATGACGCGCTGAACCAGCGGGTTGCCACGGTCCGTCCCGATGGCCATCGGGTCAGTTGGTTGACCTATGGCAGCGGCCACCTGCTGGCGCTGAAGCTGGACGATCGGGAACTGCTGAATTATCAGCGTGACGACCTGCACCGAGAGATTGGCCGCGAGCAAGGCAACGGCCTGCAACAACGCCAGAGCTGGACACCGAACGGTCACTTGCAGGAACAGACCGTCGCTCGACGCGGTGAGTCAAGCCGCTTGTCAGTGCGCAACTACCGTTACGACGTTGCCGGTCAGCTCACCAACATCCAGGACCTGCGCCGTGGCGCCATCAACTACCGCTACGATCCTGTTGGCCGCCTGCTCGAAGCAGGCAGTTTGGCAAATAGCGAACATTTCGCCTTCGACCCGGCCAGCAACCTCCTCGACCCGCAGGCACCCCAGGAGCACAACGGCTACCCGCGCAGCAAACTGCTCGACAACCTGCTGCGCGACTACTGTGGCAAGCACTACCTCTACGACGAACGCGGCAACCTCAAGGAGCGCATCGAGAACGGCAAGAAAGCCACCTTCAGCTGGGACCTCTACGACCGCTTGACGCACTACGAGGATGATCGGCTGACTGTCTACTATGCCTATGACGCCCTCGGCCGGCGCCTGTGCAAGCGCTCCCGCGCCAAGTACCAGAACCGCCGCGAGGCCGGTCCCGCATGGAACCAGAACGAACAGCGCAAGCTCGATCAGCAGTACGGCTGCGGCAACACCCTCTACGGCTGGGATGGCGACACCCTGGCCTTCGAAAACCGCACCCATGACCTTGGCGCCCGCCTGACCCACTACGTGTACGAGCCCGGCACCTTCGTGCCCGTTGCTCAAGCGGTGGAACACCGCTCCATCAAGTTGCTGCTCGAGCCTGTCTACGACTTCCCCTACGACATCGAGCGGGATCCCGTCTGGCAGCACAACCCCGCGCCAGCGCCCTTCGATGCGTTTGCCTGGTACCAGTGCGACCACCTGGGCACGCCCATGGAGCTTACCGACGAACAGGGCGAAGTGGCCTGGAGCGGCACCTACAAGGCCTGGGGCGCGGCACAGGAGAAACGCAGCGACACCGCCAAGCGCGCGGGCATCCACAATCCGTTGCGCTTTCAGGGGCAGTACTTCGATGTCGAGACAGGGCTGCATTACAACCGGTATCGGTACTATGATCCGGGGGTCGGGCGGTTTGTTGGGAAGGATCCGATCGGGTTTGCGGGTGGGTTGAATGTATTTGCTTATGCGCCGAATCCGGTTGAGTGGGTTGACCCGCTGGGGTTGGCGAAGAAGTGCCCATGCGAGTTCCCGGAAGGCTCAGTAGGTGCTTTGAGAGCGGCCGAGAAAAAGGACGCGCATCACATTATCCAAGATGCTGCCGTAAGAGAGCTGCCAAATTACAACACGAACGAAGCCCCCGGCCTTCAATTGCAAGGCCCATCCAATAGAATTGGTACACCTCACTACGCCGCCACGCAAGTCCAACGACAAGCAGGCGGAGGAACTTACGGCGCAGAAAGAAGAATCGGCTACAAGGCCATGAGACAAGCAGGAGTATCGCAAGTTGATGCTAGAGCCAACATTCACAGAGCTGATCAATACTTCGAGTCTATTGGAGTTAACAAATCAACTCCAACACGCACTGTAAAAAACAGACGAGGATCACAACGATGAGAGTTCTCCCACACGAAGCGTCCAAAGAATTGCTTAGCATCATTACCTTGCTCACAAACGGCCAGTATCAGAAAATTGAGAGTCTTACATCAAAAGGCGGATTGACTGCCGACGAAATGCGCAGAGCGATAGATGATTATGGACAAAAATTAACCACACCAACATCCGAAGAGCTCAACTCAAGTATTGACGCCATAAAAATTAACTGCAGCAACAAAGAAGCCTGGTCAATTCAACTACCACTCTGGACTGAGGAAGAAGGAGAATCAGATCTCACGTTAGAGGTCACCGTTACATTAAGAAATGGGGATGGCATACAAATACAAATTGAAAACATTCACATCCTATAGTATTCATGCCCCCAACAGAGGGCACCCGAAAAATAGCGACATAGTTACACGCGATGCTGGAGACAACATGAGAGCAATTGTTCGCCTCAACGACTCGACAGACCACGGCGGTACTGTGAGTAATTCCATCCCTCGTACGGACCTCAACGGCAAACCAATAGCCGGCAAAGGCAACCTAGTCTCCTGCCCGCTCTGCAAAGGCATCTTTCCCATCATAGAAGGCAGCAGCACCTACAGCGTCAACGGTATCCCGGTCGCGCTCGACGGCATGAAAACCGCCTGTGGCGCCAGCCTGATTGCCAGCGCCTCTCACGGCAGCGTGCATCGATAACCCGAAACTAAAGTGCACTTTGTTCGCACGGATTGCGACCACACCTCAGCGTCAACGGAGGATGAGGCCATGGGCCAACTGAAAACCCGAATTGCCGAGCTGAAGCAAGCCCTGCAACAGCTTGTCGAGCACAACGTCCACAACCCGGACGACGATGACCACTGGAGCGGCGTGCTGTTCTTCTGCGCCACGGACGAACGCACCCGCACTCTGGTTGAACAGGTTGAAACCCTCGCCAGCGAGCTGTTCTTCGACCCTCAAGGCAGGGCCCTGCGCCACCGCATGCGCACCGCCTGCATTGACGGCGTCATCATCCAGGAGTCAATGCCCTCCCGCGGCGATGAAACGGTTATCCGCATCGAGGTGTTACAAGCAGGTCGTATCACTGTGAGTGCAGCCAGGGAGTAAGGGCTACCGCTTGAATACTTGGCCTTCGACCCGGCCAGCAACCGCGCCAAGTACCAGCACCGCCGCGAGGCCGGTCCCGCATGGAACCAGAACGAGCAGCGCAAGCTCGATCAGCAGTACGGTTGTGGCAACACCCTCTACGGCTGGGATGGCGACACCCTGGCCTTCGAGAACCGCACCCATGACCTTGGCGCCCGCCTGACCCACTACGTGTACGAGCCCGGCACCTTCGTGCCCGTTGCTCAAGCGGTGGAGCACCGCTCCATCAAGTTGCTGCTCGAGCCTGTCTACGACTTCCCCTATGACATCGAGCGTGATCCCGTCTGGCAGCACAACCCCGCGCCAGCGCCCTTCGATGCGTTTGCCTGGTACCAGTGCGACCACCTGGGCACGCCCATGGAGCTTACCGACGAACAGGGCGAAGTGGCCTGGAGCGGCACCTACAAGGCCTGGGGCGCGGCACAGGAGAAACGCAGCGACACCGCCAAACGCGCGGGCATCCACAATCCGTTGCGCTTTCAGGGGCAGTACTTCGATGTCGAGACAGGGCTGCATTACAACCGGTATCGGTACTATGATCCGGGGGTCGGGCGGTTTGTTGGGAAGGATCCGATCGGGTTTGCGGGTGGGTTGAATGTATTTGCTTATGCGCCGAATCCGACTCAGTGGACTGACGCACTAGGCTTAGCGAGAAGAAGCAAGGATTCCAAACCCTCAGCGGCCAATCACTCACCATGCTGTTCGTGCAATGAAGGCTTCGCATATCGAGTTCTACGCGACGACGAAAGTATCGCAAGCGGACTCTCCGCGAAGGACCCAAATGCAAACTACGAAATGGAAGGCCACGTTTTACATGGTTCGAAAATTAAAACACAATATATTTCCGCCTCGAGATCACTGGAATCAGCAATTTCCAATAGGGCTACCTATGGAAACTCATCGCAAAGGATCGCCCGGATAGATTTGTCAAAAATACCAGGAAAGTCCATCGATTTATCCGGATAACTGCTCCCCCCTAAAGGGAACCACTGCAAAGAGATACGCAAACGCATCTCAAGAGATTTTGATTATTGGAAACGTCCCACCATCAGCGATACGGTTAGTAAGGTGACCACAATGGACATTGACGAAAAATGGGAAGAAGCCATAGTTTCTTTAACTTTAGCCGCAAGAACCAACGCGGGTGTATCCCAAGACAGGATTGACCAAGCACTGCAATGCACAATTGAGCTTTGTCACAAATACAAAGGAAAGAGAGGCATCCCAATGAAAATTGTGAATACATTAATTGACATGCAGTCCAGCCTAATTACTTGTGGGGATAGACACCTTAACGAACTAAACAATAAGGACCAAGCTAGAAAAATTTACGGTGTAGCGACGAACCTGTCCTCCATTGCTCGAGAGATGACCACATGACCCACGTTTGTCGTGCATATTAGTGCAGCGATTTGCCTGCATTTATTTGATAAGTAAATGAATTGCGCGACGCAATTCCTCCGAACAATAACACTCAGTTGGGCAGCGCGTAATGAGAAAGATAGTTCGCCTTGGAGATTCCACAGATCACGGAGGCTCAGTCATTGAGTCCTTATCTCCCACCAACCTCAACGGCAAACCAATAGCCGGCAAAGGCAACCTAGTCTCCTGCCCACTCTGCAAAGGCATCTTCCCCATCATCGAAGGCAGTAGCACCTACAGCATCAACGGTATCCCGGTCGCGCTCGACGGCATGAAAACCGCCTGTGGCGCCAGCCTGATTGCCAGCGCCTCTCACGGCAGCGTGCATCGATAACCCGAAACCAAAGAGCACTTTGTTCGCACGGATTGCGACCACACCTCAGCGTCAACGGAGGATGAGGCCATGGGCCAACTGAAAACCCGAATTGCCGAGCCGAAGCAAGCCCTGCAACAGCTTGTCGAGCACAACGTCCACAACCCGGACGACGATGACCACTGGAGCGGCGTGCTGTTCTTCTGCGCCACGGACGAACGTACCCGTACCCTGGTCGAGCAGGTTGAAATCCTCGCCAGCGAGCTGTTCTTCGAACATCCTCGACAACCTTTTGCGCGACTATTGCGCCAAGCACTACGCCTACGACGAACGCGGCAACCTCGGGTGACCACTCAACCAATTTGCAAGACAATGTGTCCAGGCGACCGGTCAGTCGAGTGTATGAAATGTCGTTGAGGCGCGTACCAGAGCCTTGGCTGAAAGCATTAAGCAAAAGCGCCATGCTTCGCGCCCTGACCACTTGCGATTTCTCCCCATCCCGCCGCTTGCCCTGTGCACGCTCCTTGCCCGAAGATCCAGCCTGGCGATAGCAGATCGTCGAAACAACTCAGGCAAAGGACTTACCGTGAACAACAAGAAATCGCCAAACTCAGGCGACAGCCTCTCACCGCCCTGGACCACCCATATGCCGCGCGCACTGCACCAGCTGGAGCAGTTTCGCCGCGAGTACACTCGCAACTGGCGGGTCAATGCCAACAGCCACCGCAACCAGGGACACTATGCCTGGATGACCGCTCAGGTTGAGGGCTACCTGCGCCTCCTGGAGATTGGTTGCGGCGTCGGCCATTCCACCCTGGCGCTGCTGAAAAATGGTCACAGCGTGGTCTGCGTGGAAGAGAACCCCCACTGCATTGCAGCCACTCAGGCCCTGCTCTCAGAACACGGCTACTCGGTCGCGGTCATTGCACGCGAATCTGCCCAAAGCCTGGACGACAACGCCTACCGACTCGACTACTGCGCGCCGGGTGATGCGCCCAAGGCCGACTGCCTGCTGATCGAAGGCGATGCCCTGGGTGACCCGCAGCTTGAGCAGTGGCTCAAGGCCCAACCTCGATTCGACGCAGTGGCCTGCTGGCTGCTCGGCACCCACAACGCCCGAGGCCACAACGTCGCGGTGGACACTCGCCTGATGCCAACCGCCTTCGAGCACCGAATTTTCGTGCAGAACAGCGTCTATGAACTGGCCGATGAAGTGCTGCGTCCCGGCGGATTGTTGAGCGTGATCGACCGTGGGCAAACACCCGACACGGACGTTCTCAAGCACGCCATCCTTGGCGGTCACCGTGATCAGGCCAGTGTCACCTCATTGCAGGTCGAGAAGCTGGAGCACACGCCCTACATGCACACCCGCGAGGAAGGTGCGATGGGGATGCAACTGACAGCCCCCGTAACCTCTGCCGTACCGACCGGTCCCGTGACGCTGTCGCTGACGGCGGTTACTTCGCGCAAACCCTGAAGCGGCTGCCCCGCCCTGCGTGGGCGGGCACTGCCACTTCACAGACCGTCAATGGAGAGCCAATGGACAACCCGCACCGAAACCTCAAGGCCGCTGCCGATATCCGCCAAACCCTGAAGGCCCTGCAAGAAAGCCTGCCACTTTTGGCAGCCAAAGGCTTTGCCAAGGAAGCGCACCGAATTGGCGAAATCGTCAAAGACACGCAGAAGACGATGGACCGCATTGCCGTAGACACGGATGGTGAATTCATCTCAAGGCACTGATGGTTCAACGATGCGTCAGTGCCCTGGACCAGACACCTGCCCAGCACCGAACAGCAGAAACGAAAAAAGGCCCCGAAGGGCCTTTTTTCTATCACCACAGCACTCTGCTGAATGCTGTAGCGCCATATTTGGAGCGGGAAACGAGACTCGAACTCGCGACCCCGACCTTGGCAAGGTCGTGCTCTACCAACTGAGCTATTCCCGCGTCGTGATGGGGGCTATTGTAACGATTCAATAAATCTCGTCAAGCCCTTGATTCAAAAAAGCTTTATTTCTGCTCCGAGCCTTCGCGCAGGTGCGGCCAGGCGGCGCGCAGGTAGTGCACCATCGACCACAGGGTCAGGCCGGCAGAAATCATCAGCAAGGCGTAGCCAAGAATCACCCAGAAGGTCAGCACCGGCGGGTTGGCCAGCAGGATCACCAGGGCGAGCATTTGCGCTGCAGTCTTCCACTTGCCCAGGTTCGACACCGCCACGTGCGCCCTCGCCCCAAGCTCGGCCATCCACTCGCGCAGCGCCGAGACCACGATCTCGCGGCCGATGATCACCGCCGCCGGCAGGGTCAGCCAGAAGTTGGCGTGCACTTGCACCAGCAATACCAGGGCCACCGCCACCATCAGCTTGTCGGCCACCGGGTCCAGGAAGGCACCGAACGGCGTGCTCTGCTGCAGGCGACGGGCCAGGTAACCGTCCAGCCAGTCAGTGGCCGCGGCGATGGCGAAGACACTGCTCGCTGCGATATAGCTCCAGTGATACGGAACATAGAACAGCAAAATGAAGATCGGAATGAGCAGGACGCGAAGAACGGTAAGCAGATTTGGAATATTCATCGGCACAACTGGCTGCAAAGTGAGCGGGCATTCTACTCGCTATGCAGGTTGGCATAAATCGACTCGGCAAGCTTTTTACTGATTCCCGGTGCTTTGGCGATTTCTTCGACGCTGGCGCGGGTCAGCTCCTGCAAGCCACCGAAGTGTTTGAGCAGGTCGCGGCGACGTTTCGGGCCGACCCCGGCGACGCCTTCAAGGGTCGAGGTGCGGCGGGTCTTGCCGCGGCGGGCGCGGTGGCCGGTGATGGCGAAGCGGTGGGCTTCGTCGCGAATCTGCTGGATCAGGTGCAGCGCTGGCGAGTCGCCCTTGAGGGTGAACTCATGGGCCACGTCGTTCAGGTACAGGGTTTCGAAACCGGCCTTGCGCGTGGTGCCCTTGGCCACCCCGAGCAAAATCAGGTCGGGCACCGCCAGTTCCTGCAGCACTTCACGGGCCATGTTCAGCTGGCCCTTGCCGCCGTCCACCAGCAGCACGTCGGGCAGCTTGCCCTCACCGTCCTTGAGCCGGCCAAAGCGCCGGGTCAGGGCCTGATGCATGGCCGCATAGTCATCGCCCGGGGTTACGCCTTCGATGTTGTAGCGGCGGTAATCGGACTTGAGCGGCCCTTCCGGGCCAAACACCACGCACGAGGCGACGGTGGCTTCGCCGCTGGAATGGCTGATGTCGTAGCACTCCAGGCGCTGCGGGGTTTCGTCCAGGGCCAGCACCTGGGCCAGGGCCTCGAAGCGCGAGGCCATGTGCTGGCGGTTAGCCAGGCGCGCGCCCAGTGCCTGCTCGGCATTGGTCACCGCCAGTTGCTGCCAGCGCGCACGGGTGCCGCGCACCCGGTGGCTGATGGTCAGCTCGCGGCCGCGCAGGGTTTCGATCGCGGCGGTGATGGCGGCAAAATCCTCGTGGACGACGTTGACGATCAGCTCGCCCGGCAGTTCGCGCTCGGCGTTGCCCACGTAATACTGCGAGAGGAATGCGGCCATGACCTCGGCCACCTCCTCCTCGATGCCCACTTGCGGGAAGAAGTTCTTGCTGCCCAGCACCCGCCCGCCGCGCACGCTGATCAGGTGCACGCAAGCACCGCCGGGGTTGACGAAGGCGGCGACGACATCGACGTCGCCGCTGCCGCCTTCCATGCTCTGCTGGTCCTGCACGCGGCGCAGCAAGGCGATCTGGTCGCGCAGCTCGGCGGCCCTCTCGAACTCCAGGGCCATGGCCGCCTGTTCCATCTCGGCGTTCAGCTCGTTGGTCAGCTGGTGGCTACGGCCTTCAAGGAACATCACCGAGTGGCGCACATCCACCGCGTATTCTTCGGGTTCGACCAGGCCGACACAAGGCGCCTTGCAGCGCTTGATCTGGTACTGCAGGCACGGCCGGGTGCGGTTGCTGTAGTAGCTGTCTTCACACTGGCGGACGAAAAAGGTCTTTTGCAGCAGGCTCAGGCTTTCGCGGATGGCGCCAGCGCTGGGGTACGGGCCGAAGTACTTGCCCTTCTGCTTCTTCGCCCCACGGTGGATGCCCAGGCGCGGGTAGTCGCCGTCGGAAAGAAACACATAAGGATAGGATTTGTCGTCGCGCAACAGGATGTTGTACGGCGGCCGCCATTCCTTGATCAGGGTCTGCTCGAGCAGCAGCGCCTCGGTCTCGTTGGCGGTGATGGTGGTTTCGACCTGGGCGATGCGCGCCACCAGGGCAGCCGTCTTCGGCGCCAGGCCAGCTTTGCGAAAGTAACTGGCGAGGCGCTTCTTGAGGTTCTTGGCCTTGCCCACATACAGCAGCCGGGCCTCAGCGTCGAACATCCGGTAGACGCCCGGGCGACCGCTACAGGTCGCCAGGAATGCGCTTGAATCGAACACAGGTGTCATGAATGCGCTCAGAGACTGGCGTCAACCATGCCGTGGCGGACCGCCAGCAGCGTCAGCTCGACGTCGCTGGTGACCGAGAGTTTTTCGAAGATCCGGTAACGGTAAGTATTGACCGTTTTCGGTGACAGGCACAGCTTGTCGGAGATGATCTGCACCTTCTGGCAACCGACGATCATCAGTGCGATCTGGATTTCCCGCTCCGACAACGCATCGAACGGCGAGCCTTGCGGCTGGAACGACTTGAGCGCCAGTTGCTGGGCAATCTGCGGGCTGATGTAGCGCTGGCCGGCAAACACCAGGCGAATGGCCTGGACCATTTCGTCCAGCCCGGCGCCCTTGGTCAGATAGCCGGCGGCGCCAGCCTGCAACAGGCGGGTGGGGAACGGGTCTTCTTCGCAGACGGTCACCGCCACCACTTTCACGTCCGGGTGGCTGCGCAGCAGTTTGCGCGTCGCCTCCAGGCCGCCGATACCGGGCATTTTCACATCCATCAGGACCACGTCGGGCTTGAGCTCGCGCGCAACCTTCAGCGATGCCTCGCCAGAGTCGGCCTCGCCCACCACCTGCAAGCCATCGATATCGGCCAGCATGCGCGTGATGCCCGTACGCACCAGATCGTGGTCATCGACCACCAGCACCCTAATCAAGCAGACACCTCGCACTGCGGCGGTAATTGGATCCCGCCACCTTAGCAAAAAATACAGCCGTAGACCTAACGGAAGACGTCATTTACCTGACGTCATTTTTTTATTTGCCCGACAGTCGCCCGTACATCCCGCGCTCATAGCCGCCCGCTCTCGCCGGCGGCATCTGGGCACGCTCGGCAAGGCTGCCGAGCAACTGCCGGACGGCAGCCTGGTCGGCCTCTTGCAGCAGGCGAAAACTATTGAGCAACTGTTCTTCCTGGGTGTTCAGGCTGCTGTGTTCGACCGGCGTGTGCACTCCGCTCAATACATACAACGCGTCGACCCCGCGCGCCGCCACTGCCGCCAGGTAGTCGGCCTTGGGCGTGCGCTCGCCGCTTTCATACTTGCCCTGGGCGTTGGGCTCTACCCCGCCAATGTCGCCAAAGGCGCGCTGGGTCAGGCCCAGCCGTTCTCTTTCTTCCCTGATACGCGAACCGATTCCGTTCATTTGCTTGGCGTCCTTTATCCAGCATCCGGATGGATGAGCACACAGCCGTCAATGGCGTGCCTCGAACGAAGCCCGAACTATGCCGCGATCAGCCGCGCGGCACAAGTCAAAGCCCGCCCTACCTGTCCGGGGTTGTCTGGACAACCTGCAACTCTGCCCCACACTTGTTACTCAAGGCGCTAATAAGCCAACAACTTTGCTTAATAGCTAAAGTGCCATCACCGACGAAATCAACAGCCACTAATACAACAGCGCGGGGAGAATAAAGAAGTTCCATAGCGCATGCAAAAGCCCCGTCAAAAAAACCGTGAAAATCGTCAAAAGCCACAGATGCAACGGCTTTCTGGCGCCATTTTCTCGGCAAAATGCCGATATCGGATTTTTGACGTCGAACTAACAACAAACTTTATCTTATTGATTTATAAGGGTTTTTAAACTTTAACAGAGCAGATTTAAACTTTATCCAAGCAAGAGTTAGAGACTGCTTGCCGAAGTTAAAAAAACTCCCTTAGGATGTAATAAGACAACGAAAAAACGCTTGCATCGCCTCCTTTTAGCGCGCTGCTTTTTCTTGCGCGTCTGCCGCGTCGACCATGCCGTTTAACTGAGTATCTCGGTCAGCTTTCGCTGCACCTTGGGAGAGGGAACTATGAATATCAGTATTTTTGGATTGGGTTATGTAGGCGCTGTCTGTGCCGGTTGTTTGTCTGCACGGGGCCATCAGGTGCTGGGCGTGGATATCTCGCCGGCCAAGATCGACATGATCAACCAGGGCAAGTCGCCCATTGTCGAGCCGGGCCTTGAGCAACTGCTGCTCGATGGCGTGCGCCATGGCCGCCTGCGCGGTACCACGGATGTCCAGGCTGCGGTACTGGCTACAGAGATGTCGCTGTTGTGCGTGGGTACCCCAAGCAAGAAAAACGGCGACCTGGACCTGGTCTACATGGAAGCGGTGTGCCGCGAAATCGGCACCGCCATGCGCGACAAGGCCAGCCGTCATACCGTCGTGGTGCGCAGCACCGTGCTGCCCGGCACGGCCAAGAACGTGGTGATTCCGATCCTCGAGAAGTACTCCGGCAAGCGCGCCGGCATCGACTTCGGCGTGGCGGTCAACCCCGAGTTCCTGCGCGAAAGCACCGCGATCCAGGACTACGACTTTCCGGCCATGACCGTGATCGGCGAACTGGACGCGCAATCGGGCGACCTGCTGCAGTCGCTGTACCAGGGCCTGGACGCCCCGGTGATTCGCAAGTCGATCGAAGTCGCCGAGATGATCAAGTACACCTGCAACGTCTGGCACGCGACCAAGGTCAGTTTTGCCAACGAGATCGGCAACATCGCCAAGGCCTCCGGCGTCGATGGCCGCGAGGTGATGGATGTGGTCTGCCAGGACTACAAGCTCAACCTGTCGCGCTACTACCTGCGCCCCGGATTCGCCTTCGGTGGCTCGTGCCTGCCCAAGGACGTGCGCGCCCTCACCTACCGCGCCGGCCAGCTGGACGTCGAGCACCCGCTGCTGGCCTCGATCATGGCCAGCAACCGCAACCAGGTGAAGAACGCCTTCGAGCTGATCACCCGCCAGGACAAGCGCCGCATCGGCCTGCTGGGCCTGAGTTTCAAGGCCGGCAGCGACGACCTGCGCGAAAGCCCGCTGGTGGAGCTGGCGGAAATGCTCATCGGCAAAGGCTACGAGCTCACCATCTACGACGCCAACGTCGAGTACGCGCGGGTGTTCGGTGCCAACCGCGAATACATCGAATCGAAGATCCCCCACGTTTCGTCGCTGCTGTGCAACGACCTGCAGCAGGTGATCCGCGACGCCGAGGTGGTGGTGCTGGGCAACAACGATGACCGTTTTGCGCAAGCCCTGGATGCCAGCGATGGCAAGCAGATCATCGACCTGGTCGGCTTCATGGCCCACGGCAGCGATGCCCGGCGTGAAGGTATCTGCTGGTAAGGCCCCGTACTCCAGCACAGAGCACTCCAGCCAGAAAGTACTCCATCCAGAGAGTACCCGGCGATTGACCCAGGCGCCCCGCCTGACTGACTGCCCACCTGCCTCCTGCCCGGCCGGCCTTGTCCTGGCCAGGCGCGAACAGTGCGCATGTCATTCAGCCGGGTGCGGCCCGAACACAGGAGCAACGACTACATGGAACGACAGCAACAGCCGCCCTCGGGCCGGCCGGACTACCTGCAGGCAGGCGCGCGGTTTTGCGCCTGGGCCTGCCTGTTCGGCCTGATTGCGCTGGCGTCGGAGATGGTCGCGCCGCAGTACCTCGACCCTGCGCACCATAAGTTCATCTTCATCATCGGTGCACTGGGCATGTGGCGCTATGGCAACGCCATCGTCCATTACCTGCGCGGCATGTACTTTCTGCACTGGAAGTTCCCGCGCATGCGCAAGGCGGTCGAGCGCATGGGCGATGCGGCGCTGCCGGCGCACATGTTCATGGTAGTGACCAGTTTTCGCATCCCCACCCACACCACCTTCAAGGTTTACCAGTCGGTGTTCCAGGAGGTGCAGCGGCTGAAGGTGCCGTGCACGGTGATTGCCTCGATCGTCGAGAAAGGCGACGAGCAGTTCATCAAAGAGATCATGCGCAACGAGGTCAAGGACCGCGATGACATCAAGCTGGTCATCGTCCGCGCCCGTGGCACCGGCAAGCGTGACGGCCTGGCCCATGCCTTTCGCGCCCTGTCACGGCAGATGCCACTGGAAGACTCGGTGGTCGGCGTGGTCGATGGCGACACCATGATGCTGCCCGGCTGCGTCGAGCGTGCGGTCAAGCTGTTTGCCTACCTGCCCAACGTCGGCGGCCTGACCACCAACGAGTTCTGCGAAGTCGAAGGCAGCAGCCTGATGCGCCAGTGGCACTCGATGCGCTTCGTCCAGCGGCACATCAACATGTGCTCGATGGCCTTGTCGCACCGGGTGCTGACCCTGACCGGACGGCTGTCGTTCTTTCGCGCCAGCGTCATGACCGACCCGGACTTCATCCGCGACGTCGAGGCGGATTTTCTCCAGCACTGGCGCCTGGGGCGCTTTCAGTTTTTGACCGGGGACGACAAGTCGTCGTGGCTGAGCCTGATGCGCGCCGGCTGGGACACTTTCTACGTGCCCGACAGCAACACCCTGACCGTCGAGCATCCACCAGACAACAGCTTCTGGCGCGCCACCCGCCAGTTGATGTTCCGCTGGTACGGCAACTCGCTGCGCCAGAACTTTCGTGCCACCGCCCTGCTCGGCCGCGCTCGCCTGGGCCTGTTCACCCTGTATGTGCTGCTCGATCAGCGGGTGTCGATGTGGACCTGCCTGATGGGCCTGACCGCCTCGGTGGTCGCCGGCATCTTGTTCGGCATCCAGTACCTGCTGGTGTACCTGTTCTGGGTGCTGCTGTCGCGCAGCATCGTCACCGTGCTGTTTCTGTTCGCCGGCCACCCGGTCAGCCCGGTGTACCCGTTCGTTCTTTATTACAACCAGATCATCGGCTCGCTGATGAAAGTCTACGCCCTGTTCCACATGGACCAGCAGAGCTGGACCCGGCAAAAAACCACATTAAGCAACGGCGCCGTCAACTTCGATGCCGCCCTGAACCGCTGGTCCTCGAAGGCGATGCTGTTTTCATCCATCGCGATTTTCTTCGGGGTCATCTCGGTTCTTCTCGAACTCACGCAACGTTAAGGAAAGGCGCCTGCCATGAGTAGCTCAAGCACACCCGCAGTACCGGCCAACGTAGTCCACGAAGCCATCGACGAACGCCAGTACGTGCGCACCAAACTCAATGCCCGGGTCAAGCTCAGCGCGGCCGGCCAGCCGCCGTTCGACAGCACCCTGCAGGACATCTCCCTGGGCGGCATCGGCCTGGTCCACCCCGAGCCGCTGAAGATCGGCAGCCTGTACCACGCCTCGATCCAGCTGCGCCTGAACCAGGTCGACCTGAACATCGACAGCCAGATCAAGATCGTCTCCCAGCGCGGCCAGGAAGTCGGCGCCCAGTTCGTCGAGCTCGATTCGCAAAAGCGCGACATCCTGCGCTACATCATCAGCGCCTACCTGTCGGGCGAAATCGCCGACATCAATGGCCTGTTCAACGTGATGCAGCGGGAAAACTACATCAAGGAACGCAAGCACAAGTACGCCAGTGCGCGCAGCTCCAGCGAGCGCCTCAAGGCCACCCTCGGCACCCTGCTGTATGCCGCCGCCGGCCTCGCCGCGCTGGGCTTTGTCGCCTACAAGTGCTACCTGCTGTTCTTCCGTATCCCGGCAGTACAGGCCCAGGTCTCGGCCAATGCCCAGGTCATCAGCATGCCCGACAACGGCTATGTGAAGTTCCTCCTGGCGCCGGGGCAGACCGAGGTCAAGGCCGGCGCGCCGGTGGCGAGCATTTCCACCCAGCTGGCCACCAGTTTCACCAGCCCGGCCGACATGAAGGCGGTGGCCGACCTCTCGCCCGGCGACCTGCAGACCCTGCTCGGGCGCGCCACCATCGAAACCGTGATCAACAGCCCGTGCGACTGCGAGCTGTACTTCCCGAGCAAGCCCCTCGACGGCTTTGGCTACAAGCAGGCGCCACTGGTGCATCTGCTGCCCAGGGATGAAGGCCTGTTCGTCACCGCCAACGTGCCGTTCGACAAGCTCGCCGACATCGGCCGGGTGACCTCGGTGGACCTCAAGGTGTTCGGCCTGGATGAGACCTTCAGCGGCAAGGTCATCGACTCTCGCGTCGATGAAGCCAACAAGAACCTGGCCCTGACCATCGCCCCCGACAGCCCGCTGCCACGCGCTGCGTACCAGAAGCCGGTGGCGGTGGACCTGTACCTGGGCCTGCCGTTCACGGCGTCGCGCTAAGCACCCCCAAGGAAGGAATAGGCAATGAATGCGAAGACGCCCTCCCGCCTGCTGCTGGCAGGCTTTGGCCTGGCCTGTGCCGGCAATGCCCTGGCCGGGCAAAGCCTGGAGCAGATCCGCTACGCGCTGTACAAGGACCCGAGCGCCAATGTCAGTGCCGACCTGCGCATCCTGGCCGAGCGCGGTGACCTGGCGTCCAAGCTGTTGCTCGGTGATGTGCTGGCCAACAGCGATGGCGCCAGCCGCGCAGACGTCATCGCCCTGTACAAGGAGGCGTTTGCCGACGGCCGCGGCCAGGTGCCGGCGCTGGCCTCGCTGGCGCGCCTGCTGGACCGCACCCCGAGCCTGCAAAAGGGCCAACAGCAGTGGATGGCCCAGGCCCTGACGCGTTACCCGGCGACCCTCGACCCGCGCAATGCCAGTACCACCCTGGAGGTGTTCTTGGTGTACCCGCAGCTGGTCTCCAGCGAACAGGCGGCGCAGTTGCTGGCGCTGTACCAACAGTCGTGCCTGCTCAACTGCCGTCCCGAGCTGTACCAGGCGGTGCTGGCCGAGCGCCAGGGCGACCGCGCCGGCGCCGAGCGCTGGTACCAGCAGGCAGTGCGCGTCGACGTGCGGGCGATCGACCGCTACTACCGCTTTCTCGGCGACGACCAGGACCGCACCTTCCCGGCCTTTGCCCGCAGCCTCGAAGCGCTGCGCCCGACCCTGGCGGTTGAAATCGTGCACCGCATCGGCTCGCTGCTCGACAGCATCAACAGCGTGCAGCGCGCCGAGCAGGAAGCCGACCGCTACCAGCGCCAGGCCAGTGCCATGGGCCCGGCGCGGGTGCAGCCGGACGCCGCGCAACTGGCCCTGGAGAAACAGCGCAGCGATGCCCTGGACCTCGCCCGCGGCGAAGCCCATCGCTGGCGTGACAACGCCGTCGAGCGCGGCTTCGTGCCGGCGATGGTGTCCAAGGCCAACTTTATGATTTCCAACCCCACCGAGCACAACGCCGAAGAGACCCAGGCGCTGATCGACCAGGTGCGGACCCGCGAAGCGACCCGGGCCAAGGCGCTGCAGGCCTCGTTCTACATGGTCAACAACTGGCTGACCCTGGACCCGGACAAGGCCCGCGCGCTGATCGACGAGCTGGTTGCCAGCCGCTACCCCGACGCCGAGCTGCTGCTGGCCGAGTACTACAGCAAGGGCGTGGCCGACCAGCCCGACCAGGACAAGGCCCTGCAGATTTTCCAGGCCCAGGCCCGGGCCGGCTCCACCGCCGCCTGGTACCGCATGGCCACCCTGCACGCTTACGGCCGTGCCATCTGCCATGACCCGGTCAAGGCCTACACCTACGCCCAGGTGGCCGTGGCGCTGGGCGAGAACGGTGCCCGCAGCCTGGTCACGCGCCTGGAAAAGACCCTGAAAAAGGATGACATCGCGCGCGCCCTGGCGGCACGCAACGATCTGTTGAAGGAGGCAACCCTGTGAAAGCCCACCACACCCTGTTCGGCGCCCTGCTGGCCCTGGCACCGCTGTACCCGGCGCACGCCCTGGAAGAAGTCACCGGCCCCGAGGCCGACAGCAGCGAGCCGGTGCGGGTCGCCAATGGCAGCGAGCCGGTGATCACCTCGGAGTTTTTCAACAAGCTCACCGTGCAAACCGGCTACGGCCCGGAGAACGCCGAAGTCGGCCGCAGCCGCGAGATGTTCTACAGCCTGCGCTACGAGCCGTCGTTCGCCTGGTACTCGCCGGAAAAACGCTGGGCCAAGTGGATGGTCTATGGCCGCCTGTGGCTTAACTACGACTCCAGCGAGTCGGCCAGCGTGCAGAACGAAAACGCCAACAACCTCGACCGCGAACAGCCCGAAGGCTGGTACGCCGAACTGCGCGAGCTGTATGTGAAACGCAACCTGCTCGGCGACGACCCGCGCTTTTCGCTGTCGGCCGGGCGCCAGCGCTATTTCGACGATTACGGCATCTGGTGGGACGACAGCATCGAGTCGCTGCGTTTCAACTACAACGACACCTTCTCCCGTGGCTTTGTCGCCGTGGCGCAGAAGTTCTACAACTACAACAGCGACGTCAATCGCCTGGCCGACAGCGAGGAGCGCACCACCTACCTGATGGGCGAGTACGCCTACCGCTGGAGCGAGCACAACTGGGCCGGCGTGCGCCTGATGCACGAGAATGACCACAGCGGCCACGACGCCGAAGACCGCTACGACTTCAAGGGCATGCGCTACGGGCTGTTCTTCAAGGCTGACGATCTTGACCTGACGCCGCTGTTCAGCGACTACCACCTGGAACTCGCGGGCCTGGACGGCAAGGTCGACAACACCGATGTCAACGGCCTCACCAGCAGCGGCCACAACGCCAGCGGCTGGGCGGCCCTGGGCGAAATCGGCAAGCGCTTCCACGACCTGCCATGGACACCACGGGTGGCCCTGCGCGGCGGCCGGACCGACAAGCCGAGCAACGACAACGACGGCTTTCGCCTGAATGCCATCCAGTCCGACCGCATCACCCGCCAGGGCAGCTACAGCACGCGCCTGGCCAGCTCTTTCGTCAGCCTCGACCTGCGCAATCTGAGCTACTACGGCATCGCCCTGGAAACCAACCCAACACCGCGCAGCGCCCTGGATTTTCGCCTCACCGAACTGAAGCTGCGCGATGCCAACGGCACCCTGCCGATTCGCCTTGAAGGCGACCAGCGCAGCGAGCGCAACCGCGCCATTGCCCAGGGCAACCACGGCGGCGGCAAGGACGTCGGGCAGATGCTCGACCTCAACTACTACTGGAAGATGTTTCCGGTGGCCATCGACGGCAAGCACCTGGACGTCAACGCCCTGGTCAGCGCCAGCTACCTCAACGCCGGCAACGCCCTGGACAGTGGTGATGACTACCAGCTGACCTTCGGCGTCGTGGTCAGCTACTAAGGACGGAACCCGAGATGATCTTCGCCTCCAACGTCTTCCTGTTCCTCTACCTGCCGTTGTTCCTGGCCGTGTACTTCCTCGCCCGGGCGCCGTGGCGCTCGACGGTGATCGTCGCCGCCAGCTACATCTTCTATGCCTGGTGGCGGCCGGACTTTTTGCTGCTGTTCGTCGCCATCACCTACTGGAACTACTGGTTCGGCCTGCGCATCAAGGCGCGCCTGGATGCCGGCGACAAGCGCTGGGCGTTCCGCCTGCTGTGGATCGGCATCATCGGCAACCTGTCGACCCTGGGCTACTTCAAGTACGCCAACTTCGGCGCCGAGGTGCTGGCCGCCCTGCTCGCGCCGCTGGGCATCAACACCTTCACCCTGGAGACGATCTTCCTGCCGCTGGGTATCTCCTTCTATGTGTTCCATGCCCTGAGCTACATCGTCGACATCTACCGCAAGGACGCCACGCCGACCAACAACTTCATCGACTTCGCCGCCTTCGTCGCGCTGTTCCCGCACCTGGTGGCCGGCCCGATCCTGCGCTATAGCCAGCTGGCACCGCAGCTGCGCCAGCGCACCCATTCGCTGGAGCTGTTCTCGCTGGGCGTGTGCCGGTTCATGCTCGGCTTCATCATGAAGGTGCTGATCGCCGACCAGCTGGCGCCGATCAACGTGCTGTTCATCAGCGAAGGCACCCTGCAATTGAGCGATGCCTGGTTCGGCCTGGTGGTCTCGACCCTGCAGCTGTACTTCGACTTCGCCGGCTACAGCCACATGGCCCTGGGCCTGGCCTTGATGATGGGTTTCCGTTTTCCGGAAAACTTCAACCAGCCGTATGTGTCGCAGAGCATCACCGAGTTCTGGGCGCGCTGGCACATGACCCTGGCGCACTTTCTGCGCGACTACGTGTACATGCCGCTGGTGCGCAAGCGCATCGCCGGGGCGCTGCCGGCGCTGGTCTACACCATGCTGCTGTCAGGGCTGTGGCACGGCGCCAGTTTTGCCTTTATCTGCTGGGGGCTGTTCTTCGGCTTGGGCATGGTCATCGAGCGCAAATTCAACCTGGCGACCAAGATCACCACGCCCTACCACCTGGGCCGCAACCTGCGCACCTTCGTGCTGATCATCCTGAGCATGCCGCTGTTCTTCACCAACGACCTGCGCCACAGCATCGACATCTACCAGGCGCTGTTCGGCCTCAACGGCCTCGGTTCGCTGGACCTGTACGTGCTTGGCGCCTCGAAGATGGCCATGTCGTTCGCCGCCATCGCCCTGTGCTGGCTGGTGCTGGCCGGCAGCAACAACGTGCGCTTCTACGCCGGCAACAAGGAGCAGTACTTCATGCGCCATGTCGGCGGCCTCAAGGCCCTGCTGCTGTGGGCCGGCTTTGCCCTGGCGCTGAGCAGCCTGGCGGCGCATTCGTTCTCGCCCTTTCTGTACTTTCAGTTCTAGGAGACCGCCATGTACCCGGTCATGAATTCGGCCAGCAAGGTCAACGGCATTGCCTTCGGCGTCCTGCTGGCGGGCATGTTCGTCTACTCGCTGCCCCCGGTGTTCAGTTTTGCCCGCAACCAGACCGACGCCTGGAACCTGTTCGTCGACGGCAAGCTGCTGCGCAAATTCGAGCAGGTCTACGACAAGCGCTTCTTCCTCCGTGAGCCGTCGGTCGAGCTGTGGGCCAACGCCCAGTACCGGCTGTTCGACGAAGGCACCAAGGGCGTGGTGCTGGGCAAGGACGGCTGGCTCTACACCAACCAGGAATACCGCGTGCCGAACAACCTTGAGGCCAACCTCGACGGCCAGCTCAAGCGGATCGCCGAGGTCGAGCAGCAGCTCAAGGCCCACAACAAGCGCCTGATCGTGCTGCCGCTGCCGATGAAAGTCGATGTCTATGCCGCGCACACCCAACGCGCCGTCGACCCACGGGCGATCAGCCTCTACGACCGTTTCGTCGAGCGCCTGCAGGCGCAGGAGATTGCCGTCACGCCGTTGCGCTCGGCATTTCTGGCCAACCTTGCCGGCCCCGAGCTGTTCCTCAAGTCCGACACCCACTGGAGCCCGCAAGGCGCGCGCCTGAGTGCCTACGAGCTGGCCCGCCAGCACCCGGAACTGCTCGGTGACCAGCGTTACCTGTCGCACAAAGTCGCCGACAAGACGGTCAAGGGCGACCTGATGAACTACATCCAGTTCAACCACGCGCAACTGGCGCCGCAGTTCGGCCCCAACCAGATCGCCCTGTACGAAACCCTCAAGGCCGAGCAAAGCGCCAGCGACCTGTTCGCCAGCGAAAACCAGAGCCTGATGCTGGTGGGTACCAGCTACAGCAAGATCGATGACTGGAACTTCGTCGGCTTTCTCAAGGAGGCGCTCAACCGCGACCTGCTGAGCGTGTCGGTGGAAGCCCGCGGGCCGTTCGAGGCCATGAGCCAGTTCCTTGCCAGCGACCAGCTGAGCAACCCCGAGATCGACACCGTGGTCTGGGAATTCCCCCTGCGCACCCTGCTCGCCCACCGCCTCGGCTCGCTGAGCCGCCCCGGCCAGACCCAACATTTCTAAGGAGAGACTGATGAACACTGCACTGCAACGCCTGCTCGCCACTTCCGCCCTGCTGCTGGGCAGCGCCGCCGTTCATGCCGCCGAAGGCAACGCCGACCTCTATGACGCCGTGGCCCCGGCCGACTCGGCCTTCGTGCGCGTGCTCAACCTGTCCGGCGGCAACATCGATGTGACCCTGAGCGGCAAGATTACCGCGCAACGGGTCGCCGCCGGCCAGCTCAGCGGTTACCGCTTCACCCCGGCCGGCGCGCACAAGATCGCCGTCGGCGGCACCGCCATCGAGCCGCAGCTCAAGGCCAACGCCGCCAGCACTGTAGTCTTTGATGGCAGCAAGCTGACCCTGATCGCCGACAAGTACGTCAACGAGCCGAAGAAGGCCCAGGTCGCCTTCTACAACCTGACCCCGGCCCAGGCAGCGCTGAAAACCGTCGATGGCAAGCACGTGATCGTCGACCCGCTGGGCAAGGACCAGACCGGCAGCCGCATGGTCAACGAGATCAAGATCGGCTTTGCCGCCTACGTCGATGAGCAGAACGTTGCCCAGTTCGACGAACTGTTCCTGAAAAAGGGCCGCTCCTACAGCTATGTGCTGCTGCCCAAGGGCGCCGGCTACCAGAGCATGAGCCTGGCCAACAGCATCGACCCGAGCGAGTGATCATGAAGCGCATTCTTCCCCTTGGCCTGGCGGCGCTGCTGGGCCCTCTGCTGAGCGCCCCGAGCGTGGCCGCAGAGCCCGCCAAGGCCAGTTGCACGAGCCTTGAGTGCATGGTCTGCCCGGGACTGAGCAACCCGCAGAATTACGCCGAAGGGCGCATGAAGCTGATGCGCGAAATCGTTCCGGCCAAGGACCGCTGGCTGTTCCGCTCGGCGGTCGACCTGACCAACGACTTCGGCATCCCGGCGCCCATGCGCCCGGAGTTTGCGCGCTTGATGGCCGCCTTTCGCCAACAGGGCATCCATGTGGCCATGGCGGTGCAACCGACCCGTGGCCTGATGCACCGCGACAAGCTTTACGCCGACAAGCTGCATGGCTTCGACTTTGCCCGCGCCAGCGGCAACCTGGAAAATTACCTGCAGCAATTGCGCGCCGGTGGCGCGGTGGTGCCGCCGTTGATGCAACTGGTGCACACCCCGCCCAAGGGCGAGTTCTTCTTTCGCCGTGACCACCACTGGACCCCGGCCGGTGCCCAAGCTACGGCGCGGCTGGTTGCCGAAGAAATCCGTCGCCAGCCGTTCTACGCCGACCTGAGCAAAAAAAGCTACCGCACCGAACCCGGGGTCATGGTGCCCAAGGACGGCACCCTGAACCTGGCGCTGAGCTATATCTGCGGCAACAACTACGGTTTCCAGTACGTGCGCGGCTACCAGACCATCCCCGAGGCCGCTGGTGCCGATGCGCTGTTCGACGACGCGCCGGACCCAGAGGTGATCCTGGTTGGCGACAGTAACGCCGCCGCCCGTGAAGACGAGAGCAAGCAGTTCAACTTCGACGGCTACCTCAAGCAGTACCTTGAGGTCGACATCCTCAACTACGCCCTGCCCGGCGTCGGCCAGGACGGCTCGCTGCTCGAATACCTGCTGTCAGAGAACTACAAGCCCAAGGCACCGCCGAAGCTGATCATCTGGGAACTGCCGGCCAACTACCAGCTGGAATCCGAGCAGATGTACCGCCAGCTGATCCCGGCGATCAAAGGCGGTTGCCCGGTGTCGACCGAAGTCCTGGCCAACCGGGTAGAGCGCCCGCCGCTGCGGGTCAACGAGCGCATCGAACTGCTCAGCAACGCAGGCGAAAACCGCAAGCACCTCGGTAACGGCCAGGGCTTTCTCGATATCCGCATCAGCGACAAGAACGTCAAGGATTTCTACGTGATCGTCTATTACGACAACGGCGCCCGCGACAAGGTCTGGTTTCGCCGCGAGGCGGTGGTTAGCGGCGGCCAGTACTACCTTGAGCTGAGCCGGGCCAAGGAATTTGCCGGGGCCAACCTGCTGTCGGTGTTCATGGAGCCGACCAAGCCCGGCACCGCCGCCACCCAAGTGGAAACCCGCGTATGCCTGTAAAGACCTGGACCGCGCTGGGCCTGGGCCTGTGCGCCAGCCTGCAGTTGGCCGACAGCCTGGCGGCCAGCTCGATCTGGCCACCGCGGGCCACCGCGCAATCGGCGATGATCGCCGACTACCGCACCTTAAGCTGCAGCAAACAAGCACCGCCGCCCTACACCGGCAGCCTGCAGCTACAGAGCAAGTACGACCAGCGCGACGCCAGCAAGTCGACCCTGCGCAGCAGCCCGGACGCCAACAGCGAACAGATCGGCAAGCAGGTCAAACAGTTCATCGGCGGCCTGATCTACGCCAGCAAGCGCTTCCAGCGGGCGAAGAATCCGCAGGAGGCGAACATGGCCCTGGCTTGCCAGGACCAGTGGCTGGAACGCTGGGCCGAGGCCGGTGCGCTGCTCAACCCCGACGCCAGCAGCACCGGCATGGCCGCGCGCAAATGGGCGGTGGCGGCCATGGCCTCGACCCTGCTGATGACCCAGGCCGCCAGTGACGCCAAGCTGCAACTGTCACCGGCGCAGCAGGCCTGGTTCAACCAGTTGGGCGAGCGCATCATCGCCGAGTACCAGCCGCGCCGCACCCCGGGCTTTACCTGGTTCAACAACCACGACTACTGGGCGGCCTGGGCGGTGGCGGCGACCGGCATGCTGGTGCAGCGCGACGACTTCATCCAGTGGGCCGACGGCAACCTGCGCCGCGGCCTGCAGCAGGCGGTGAAGTCCGCTGACGGCAGCTACGCCTACCTGCCGCTGGAAGTGGCGCGCAGCAAACTGGCCGCCACCTACAGCCAGTACGCCCTGGTGCCGCTGGTGTTGCTGGCCGAGTCGGCGCGGGCCAACGACCTGCCGTGGAGCAGCGACGATCAGCAGACCCTGGAGCTGCTGGCCAACTTCGCCGCCCGCAGCATCCTCGACCCCGACGGCCTGCCCGAGCTCAAGGGCAAATCGCAGAGCGACGTCGCCCCGTACAAACTGGCCTGGCTGATCCCCTTCCTGCAGCGCGCCCCGGGTAACCGCCTGGCCCGCCAGCTGTATGACAGCGAGGATGGCGAGGTCGACAACTACAGCCAGATCGGCGGCCCGCTCAAGCCGTTCTATCCCACACTGCCGTAACCCAAGGACGAACCGTCATGGCCATGCTTGCCCGCCCGCTTACCCTTTCCTGCCTGGCGCTGCTGTTCAGCGCCCTGACCCAGGCTGCCAGCCAGAGCTTGCCGCTGCAGCAAACACTGAGCCCGGTAGACAGCGTCGAACACCAGCGCGACCTGCAGCAGTTGCAGCAACAGGTCAGCCAGGCTGTGCAACTGCAGGTCAGCGAACGTCCGCGCCCGGCCGGCCGCGCCAGTGTCAGCCTGCAACCGATGTTCTCGTCACAGGCCGGCAGCTGGCCGTTCGAGCCGTTCGTCAACAACGGCCTGTTCCGCGCCATCGCCGGCTACCAGGCGCATCACCCGCAAGCGGTAATGGTGCGCGGCGGCAGCATCAGCCTGGCGCAACTGCACGATGCCCTCAACGACCCGAAGATCATCAAGCGCTACAAGGACGGCTACCTGCTCAGCTACCCGCTGGTGATCGCCAGCGACGGCGGCCTGTTGCTCGAAGGCACCAGCCTGTACCTGTACAGCTACTCCGGCACGGCGCTGATCAACCAGGGCTGGCTGGGCCTGAACCAATCGCGCCTGGAGAGCGTCGCCGGCGACAAGCCCGGCAGCACCGAGCGCGCCTGGCGGCCGTTCGTGGTGGCCTGGGCCGGTAGCCACACCCAGGTGATCGGCTCGACCCTCAACCGCCTGGGCTACAACGCCAACCTCTCGCGCGGCCTGAGCACCGCCCTGAGCAGCCAGCAGGCAGCCTCTACCCGCCCGGCCACGCTGATCATCCGCGACAGCCAGTTCAATGAACTGTCCAGCGCGGTAGAGCTGCAACACAGCCAGGCGCAGATCGACAACAGCCAGTTCGGCCAGTCCCAGCAGTACGCCATCGACGTGCGCGACAGCCAGGTCGTGGTACGCAATAACCAGCTACGCGGCATCGACAACAACAGCGGCATCCGCCTGCGTGGCCAGACCCGCGCACGTATCGAGCACAACCTGATCCTTGGCGCGCACAAGGCGGCCATCGAAGTCAGCGAGCAACAGGGTGCCCTGCTACTGAGCGGCAACTTGATTGGCGATAGCCGGGGCAACGGCATCCAGCTGCGCAACCTGACGCCGAGCGCAGCCGCACCGCTGCTGATCAGCGACAACCTGATCGGCAACAGCCAGGGCAGCGCCGTGGATGCCAGCGAGGTCGGCGCCGTCAGCCTGATCGGCAACCGCATCGGCAACAGCCCGGAATACGCCGTCAGCCTGCGCAATGCCACGCCGCTGGCCGGCCCCCTGACCTTGAGCGGCAACACCCTGGGCAAGGTCGGCAAGGCGGTGGTGCGGGTCGAGGGTGTGCAGCAGGTGGTGCTGGGGCCGAACACCTTCGAGGGCAAGCCGATTTTGCAGAACCTGCTGATTGGCGACCTGTTGCCGGTGCAGGGCCTGCTGCTCGAGGCGACCCAACGCCAGGGCTGCATAGTACGGGTCGAGCTAAGTGATCGCCCGCTGCATGCGCAAAAAGCACTCGTCTTCGCCGACGCAGACAAAGCCCTCGCGCAGGTACAGCAAGCGTGCCGGGTTGCTCCTGAACACCATCAGGCGCAGCAGCGGCAAGTGCCGTTGGCCGGTCCAGTCGGCCAGTTGCGTTAATACCCAACTGCCGATGCCGCGGCCGCGAAAACCTTCGAGCAGGTGCAGTTCACGGATGAACAGGGCCTGGCGGTCCTGGCTGAGGCTGAAGTAACCCAGCGGCTGTTCGGCGTCGCTGATCAGCCATTGCTCGCGCCACCCCCAGGCCTGGTCGAAGGCTTCTTCCTGCCAGAGCAGGTCGAACTCGCAGTAATAGGGCAGCATGGCCCGCCGGGTGAGGTCGCGGGCGAAGGTGCGGTGCTGGTCGGTGGCGGGGGTCAGTTGCACAGTCATAGTGGTTCTCTTCGCGGGTCAAGGTTTGAACTCGTCGGCATAACACACCGGCGAACTCCCCGGCCCCTGGCGCTCCAGCTCATCCTCAAGCCATTGCGCCAGCACCGTGGCATTGTTGTGCCCGGTGTCCTTGCCGGCATACAGCAAGGTCAGATCGCCCTGCCCGGCCATGCCCAGCAGTTTCCACCAGTGTGCCGGCTGCGCCGCCAGCTCCTGGCGGTAACGCTGGGCAAAGCCGGCAAAGTCCACTTCACCCTGATGAAACGCCTGGCGCAACGCCGTTGACGGCGCCACCTGCGGCAGCCACAGGGCCTGCAGCTGGTCCTTGCGCGTGTTGCGCGGCCACAGGCGGTCGACCAGCACCCGCTGGCCATCGGCAGCGTCCTGCGGGTCATAAACGCGTTTGCAGCGGATCATCGTTATCCTCCATCGGCAGGTCCCTTGATCCTAGGACTTTCCTTGACCGAGGTCACGGTGCTGTCACCGATTGTTTTTATCATGGCCGGGCAAGGCTAGACCCTTTCTGGTAACCCGGACCCGTCATCATGACCACCCCGACCCTGGCTGGCAGCCCATCGCTGGCCAACCACGATCCACGCCCACGTCTGGATCACAAACCCGGCCGTACCACCCTGACCCTGTTTTTCGGCCTGCTGGTGGCCGGCCTTGTATATACCGCCTGGAGCGTGTTGCGCGACATCGACGCCACCGGCACCGTCGTCACCACCTGGACCCCCTTCCTGCTGCTCGGCCTGGCGTTGCTGATTGCCCTGGGCTTCGAGTTCGTCAACGGTTTTCACGACACCGCCAACGCCGTCGCCACGGTGATCTACACCCATTCGTTGCCGCCGTCGGTGGCCGTGGTGTGGTCTGGCTGTTTCAATTTTCTTGGCGTGCTGCTGTCCAGCGGCGCGGTGGCCTTCGGCATCATCGCCTTGCTGCCGGTGGAGCTGATTTTGCAGGTTGGCTCTTCGGCCGGCTTCTCGATGGTGTTCGCCCTGCTGCTGTCGGCGATCATCTGGAACCTGGGCACCTGGTGGCTGGGCCTGCCGGCTTCGTCCTCGCATACCTTGATCGGCTCGATCATCGGCGTTGGTATCGCCAACGCACTGATGCACGGGCGCGACGGCACCAGCGGCGTGGACTGGGCCCAGGCCAGCAAGGTCGGCTATTCGCTGCTGCTCTCGCCGCTGGTGGGCTTTACCTGCGCGGCGCTATTGCTGCTGGCCCTGCGCATGCTGGTCAAGCGCCGCGAGCTGTACCAGGCGCCGGTCGGCAACACGCCGCCGCCCTGGTGGATTCGCGGGCTGCTGATCCTCACCTGCACCGGGGTGTCGTTCGCCCATGGCTCCAACGACGGGCAAAAAGGCATGGGCCTGATCATGCTGATCCTGGTCGGCACCCTGCCCATGGCCTATGCCCTGAACCGGACCATGCCGGCCGACCAGTCGCTGCAGTTCGCCGCCGTCGCCGAGGTCACCCAGCAGGCTTTGCAGCGCAGCGCCCCGCAAGCAGCGCCGGCGGACCCACGACAGACCCTCAGCGCCTTCATCCGCCAGCCACAGGCCAGCGACGAACTGCTGCCGGCCCTGGCGGCGCTGGCCGGGATGATCGGCAGCGAAGTCAAAGGCTACGGTTCGCTCAACCGGGTGCCCGCTGAGGCCATGGCCAACGTGCGCAACGACATGTACCTGACCTCCGAGGCCATCCGCCTGATCGACAAGCACCAACTGGCGCAGTTCGATGCCGATACCCAGGCCAAGGTGCAGCTGTTCAAGCAACAGATCGACAGCGCCACCCGCTACATTCCGTTGTGGGTGAAGATCGCCGTGGCCATCGCCCTGGGGCTGGGGACCATGGTCGGCTGGCGGCGCATCGTGTTGACCGTCGGCGAGAAGATCGGCAAGACCCACCTGACCTACGCCCAGGGCGCCTCGGCGGAGCTGGTGGCGATGTGCACCATTGGCGCGGCGGACATGTACGGGCTGCCGGTGTCGACCACCCACGTGCTGTCGTCCGGGGTGGCCGGGAGCATGGTTGCCAATGGCTCGGGCTTGCAGATGCGCACCCTGTTCAACCTGCTGATGGCCTGGGTGCTGACCTTGCCCGCGGCGATTGTGCTGGCCGGGGGGTTGTACTGGGTGTTTCGGCAGGTGTTTTAGTCATCGCGGGGCAAGCCCGCTCCCACAGGTATGTGCGAGCGGGCTTGCCCCGCGATTGGGCGCTAAGCAGGGATCTTCAACCCCCGCTCCACCGCCGGCCGCGCGACAAACGCCGCGAGCACGCGCTTGACGTTGGCAAAGTCGTCAAAGCCCACCAGCTCGCCCGCCTCATAAAAACCGATCAGGTTGCGCACCCAGGGCACAATGGCGATGTCGGCAATACTGTACTCGTCCATCACCCAGTCGCGCCCTTCAAGACGCTTGTCGAGCACCCCGAGCAAACGCCGCGACTCGGCCACGTAGCGGTCACGCGGGCGCTTGTCTTCATAGTCCTTGCCGGCGAACTTGTTGAAGAACCCTAGCTGGCCGAACATCGGCCCGATGCCGCCCATCTGGAACATCAGCCACTGCAGGGTCTGGTAGCGCTTGGCCGGGTCGGCCGGCAGCAGCTTGCCGGTTTTTTCCGCCAGGTAGATGAGGATCGCCCCGGACTCGAACAGCGCAAGCGGCTGGCCGCCCGGGCCGTTGGGGTCGAGGATCGCCGGGATCTTGTTGTTGGCGCTCAGGGAGATGAATTCGGGGGTGAGCTGGTCATTGCTCTCGAAGCTGACCTTGTGCACCTCGTAGGCCAGGCCGATCTCCTCGAGCATGATCGACACCTTGACGCCGTTGGGCGTGGGCAGCGAATACAGCTGCAGCAGCTCGGGCTGTTTGGCCGGCCATTTGCGGGTGATCGGAAATGCGCTGAGATCAGTCATGAACAGAACCTTGAGCAATAAGAGGTGAACGACACTTTAACCAGTTTTATCAACGCCGCGCGACCATCACCCAGTCACGATGACGCTCCGGCCCGCATTCGAACACGGCCTCGCCGACCTTGTTAAAGCCATTGCGCTGGTAGAAGCGGATCGCCCGGGCGTTTTGTTCGTTGACGGTCAGGCGAATGGCGCCGCTCACCTGCGCCAGGGTGTCGTCGAGCAGCCGCTGGGCGCCGCCGTGGCCATGGTGCTCGGGTAGCACGTAGCAGCGGCTGAGCTCCGGCAAGCCGTCCGCTTCAGCAATTCCCAATACCTCGGGTGTGCTGTCGAGCAGGCTGTAGCCCACCACCGTGCCCAGGTGCTCGAGCACGCGCAGGCGCTTGCGCCGATTGAGCAGGTGCAAGACAAAGTGCTCGGGCTGCAACTGCGTGTCGATGTACGCCTGCAATGCCGGGGCGGCAGCGTCTGGCGGGCTGGCCAGGGCAAAGGTCTGGCCAGCGATGATGCTCAGCGCCTCGGCATCACTGGGCCGGGCAACGCGGGTAGTGAATGGCATGCAGCAACATCCTGTCGAACGGGCGATCCGGCATGGTAGCCCGAACCTTCAGAAGGCAAAACAGGAACAACCAAAAGCACCCCAAAAGCCCTGGAAATCACTGACCGGCACCGACGATTGGCGCGCGTGCTGGTGCTGGTGGGCATGCACCGCACAGGCCCCGACGCATTGATGCACCTGGGCGCTCAGCGGCGCACCCTGGCGCCAATGCCCAGGCACCTTGGCCACCGGCGACCAGTCGGGCAACACCGGCAACGCCGGCGGGTCAAGCCGGGCAAACTCGGCTGCGCCGTATACCACCTTGCCGTCGACCAGGGTCAGCACCGATTCCAGGTGTTTGATCGCTTCGGCGTCGATGCTGAAGTAGTCGGCGCTCAAGGCTGTCAGGTCTGCCAGCTGGCCAACCTTGATCTGGCCCTTCTTGCCCTGCTCGCTGGAAAACCAGGCGCTGCCATGGGTGAACAGCGACAGCGCGGTGTCGCGGTCCAGGCCCTGCGGGTAC
Organism: Pseudomonas sp. SORT22; assembly: GCF_018417635.1. NCBI lineage: Bacteria > Pseudomonadati > Pseudomonadota > Gammaproteobacteria > Pseudomonadales > Pseudomonadaceae > Pseudomonas > Pseudomonas sp. SORT22. Next base: position 2,588,083 of record NZ_CP071007.1, on the reverse strand, counting down.
AGCGCCAGGCCGCCGACGGTACGGCCGCTGACCAGCCAGTACAGCGAAGTCCAGGGGTTGTAGCTGGACACCCGGGTGGCGTCGGTACCGGCCCCCACCGGGATGCCCTCGGCGAGCATGCGCTGGATCGGCGGTGTGTGCTGGGCGGCCTTGGCACCGTAGCGCTCGACAAAGTACTCACCCTGGAAGGCCATGCGGTCCTGGATGGCGATGCCGCCGCCCAGCGCCCGCACCCGCTCGATGTTCTTCGGGCTGATGGTTTCGGCATGATCGAAGAACCACGGTAAACCGTTGAAGGGAATGTCGCGATTGACCTTCTCGAACACCTCGAGCATGCGCGAGATCGATTCGTCGTAGGTGGCGTGCAGGCGAAACGGCCAGCGCTGTTCGACCAGATGGCGTACCACCGGCTCCAGGTCGCCCTCCATGCTGGCGGGCAGGTCCGGGCGTGGTTCGAGGAAGTCCTCGAAGTCGGCAGCGGAAAACACCAGCATCTCGCCGGCGCCGTTATGGCGCAAAAAGTCGTCGCCCTGGCCGTACTTGACGCTGCGGGTCCAGTGTTTGAAGTCGGCCAGCTCTTGCTTGGGCTTCTGGGTAAACAGGTTGTAGGCGATACGCACGGTCAACTGCCTGGCCTTGGCCAGTTGCTCGATCACCGCATAATCGTCGGGGTAGTTCTGATAGCCGCCACCGGCATCGATGGCGCTGGTCAGGCCCAGGCGGTTGAGTTCGCGCATGAACTGGCGTGTCGAGTTGACCTGGTACTCCAGTGGCAGCTTCGGTCCCTTGGCCAGGGTCGAGTAAAGGATCATCGCGTTGGGCCGGGCGATCAGCATGCCGGTAGGGTTGCCGTTGGCGTCGCGCTGAATCTCGCCACCCGGCGGGTTGGGCGTATTGCGGTCATAGCCGACCACGCGCAGGGCGGCGCGGTTGAGCAAGGCACGGTCGTAAAGGTGCAAGACGAACACCGGGGTGTCGGGCGCGGCCTGGTTCAGCTCATCAAGGGTCGGCAAACGGCGCTCGGCGAACTGGAACTCGTTCCAGCCACCGACCACCCTCACCCACTGCGGCGCCGGCGTGCGCAGGGCCTGGTCCTTGAGCAGGCGCAAGGCGTCGGCCAGCGACGGCACGCCTTCCCAGCGCAGTTCCAGGTTGTAGTTCAGGCCGCCGCGGATCAAGTGCAGGTGCGAATCATTGAGCCCGGGGATCACTGTGCGTTGCCTGAGGTCGATGACCTGGGTCGCCGGCCCGCGCAGGGCCATGACCTGGGCGTCATCGCCGACCGCCACGAAGCGCCCGTCGCGGATGGCCACGGCGCTGGCTTGTGGCCGCTCGCGGTCCACCGTGTGCAGCCGGCCGTTGTGCAGGATCAGCTCGGCCGGCACGGCCGTTTCGGTCCCGCGCAGGAGGGCTCCGGCGGCCAGTGGCGCCGTCGAGTACATGGCCCCGGCGGCACCGAGCACGGAACTGGCGGCGATAAAGCGGCGGCTGTTGCTGGGCTCGGTCATAAGGCCTCTCTCAGGCAGGATGTACTCACCAGACAGAAACCATAGACCACTGCCGGTCAGACCTCTACCTGCAGCCTGACTGCCGGATCGCCGAGGATCACATAGTTGCGTGCATCGTTGCTGGCAATCCACAGCGCGCCAAGCGCGAGGTCATCTCGCTTGGCGATCGGGTCTTTGAGCACATCCAGTTCACCATTCAACGCTACCGCCACTTCGGCGTGACGCATGGCGAAATGATCCATTGCCAGCCCCACGCGCTTGCCCTTCATCAACGCCTGTACGGTACCTTTGAAGGTGGCCAGGTCATCGCCGCAACCGGGCCAGTCAAACGAGTAGGACCAAGCCCGCTCGACATGTCCGATCACCGCCAGCGCAGCGCCGGCCGGCAAGCTCAGCGCACGCATCGGCAAAGCGGCCAGAAATGGCCGCGATGCAAGCTGGCGCAAGGCCTCGTTGCTGTGCTTGAAGTTATCCTGCAGTGGCGTGCCGGCACCATAACAACAGAAATGCATCATCACGCTGCCGGCCAGGCACAGATGGTCGTCCAGATCATCGGCACTCAAGTAGTAGTCAGCGGGGATCGCCCCCCGGTGCTGCTGCGGCCCAGGCCAGTCCTGGCACAGCAACGCGCCCTGATGGCGCAGTTGTCGCGGATCGCCGCAAGGAAAGCCCATGCCATGGCTGGCGGTGAACAGCAGAGACGGCGGCTGCCCCGACAGTTGCCCAAGCAGCCTGGCCTTGGTGGCCTGGTCTGCCACGCACTGCTCGACCTGCCAATGTTCGAGCGAAAGCTTTGCGAGTTGTTGTGCCAGGGGTTCGACCAGCAGCGCGCAACTTAGCCGAGTGGCCGCATCCGCCTCGTTGCAGGGGCCGAAGAACAGTGCCCGGCGTGTCGATGCGACCTCGGCGGCCTGCGCCGCGACAACCGACCGGGCGTAGTTGTGGTAGCCCTGCAGATGGTCAAAATGGATTCGGCCGACTGCATAGCTGACGGCCAGTTCATACTGGAAGCGAAAAGGAATGTCCTGCGGGTCAGCAACGATCATCAGGTAGTAGGGCACCTTCTGCGGAGCGACAACACCCGGTGACTTGCCGCGGGGCTGGCGAGCCAGCCATGCACGTGCGGTATCGCCTGGCCAGTAACCCGCTTCGCCGCTGAACTCGCGGTACAACGCCCCGGCCTCCAGGGCCCGCAACGCCAGCAGCGGAGCCAGGGCCTGGCGTACCTCGGCGCGCGCCGAGCGGGCAAAGATTACCGCCCAACCGGTTTGCGCCAATGCCTGGCCATCCATGTCCAATGGCAGACCGAAGCACGCCTGCCTTTTCAGGTCACGCGCCTTCAGGGATTCAAGGTCACTGGCAGGGTCGTTCAATTGCATCAGGCGCTGCCCCAGACACTCAGGCGTTAACGGTGCAGTCAGGTAATTGCCGTCGGCACCGTTGATACCGTTGAAGACAACCGTCTGGTTGTTCATTGCGCCTGCGCCTGGGTAGGCACCTCGACGACTGCCGTGGGCCTGCGCGCCAGACGTTGCGCAGCGGCGCGCATTACCTGCGGTTGCAGTTGCCATTGCCAGAGCGCGTTGCTCGATACCAGCAGTTCGTCCGCCACGGCGGCCATTGCGCTGATCGGCGTCCCCCGGGGGCTGCCCACTGGCGAGCACTGGTCTTCACTGACCGGCGTCGCGCACAGCACCATCTGCCCTTCGCGATCACCGCTGACCAGCAGGGTGGAGTCGAACTGGGCAAGGTAGGCAATACTCGACACCGCCCGGTTGTGCCACTGGCTGGAACCCAGGAGCTGCAGGTCGGCCACCCGCCACTCGATAACCGATGCATCATCACCACCGGAAGCGAGGCGCTCGCCATTGCTGCTGAAGGCCAGAGCAGTGATCAATACCTGGGCTCCCGCACTGACCTGATTGACCTGGCTCAGCGCGCCGCCGTCGGTAGACCATAGTTCGATGACGCCCCAGTCCCCTGCAATGGCCAATTGCTTGCCAGACGGACTGAAGGCCAGCGCCTTGATCCGTTGCTGCTCGGCCAGCGCGTGCTGGCCCACCAGTGACCAGCCGCCATTGGTGTCTTGCGCCCAGAGTTTGAGTTGATTACCGAAGGCACTGGCGAGCAATTGCCCGCCGGGCTGAAATGCCACGGACTCATCGCGCTCACTTCGGCATTGCAGCTCCTGCCGGCCGGCCCTGCTTTCCAGCCTGCGTTGCGGTGTATCGCCCGTCACATCCCAGACTTGCAAGTAGCCATCGCAGGTCAGGTCTGCCAGGGTATGCCCGTCGCCCGACAATGCCAGGGTCGTCAGCCGCCGTTCAGGGCCCGGGAAGTCCAGGGACTGCGGTTGTGCGTTGGCCTCGCGCCGGTACCAACGCCTGACGCTCAGCGTATTGGCCGACAGGCCGACCACCACCTGCTGATCATGCGAAGCGCTCATTGCCCGCCAGGGGCCTTCACTGCCAGTCATGCGGCTGGTCAAAGGCGTCATGCGGTTGAGATCGAGCATGCGGATCTGGGTACCGCCCCCCACTGCGACAATGCCTTCCTGTTGCGGGTGCAGGGCAATACTGTAGAGCTTCTCGCCCCAGCCATCGACGCGCACGACCTGGATGGCGGATGCCAACTGTTGGGTATCCAGCGGTTTGGCTGCTTGCTCAGGGAGCGTCCACTCAAGCAACAGTTTGTCGCCGCCAACGCTATAGAGCTTGTCCCCCTTGCGGGAAAAAGCCATGGCTGTGACGCGGCCGTGATGCATGAAACTGGGCACTACCACTCCGCTGTCGCCCGGCTTTTGCGCCCACAGATCCCAGAACAGCAGGCTGCCGTCGGCTGTGCCTGCTGCCAGCCAGCGCCCGGAGGGGTCGACCGTTGCGGCAAAGACACCGACTTTCTTGCGAATGACGTCCAGGGTGTGCAGGGTAACGACAGGTGCCGTGGCCGTTGCGGGCAGTTTCCACAGTGCCAGATTGCCCTCGGTATCGGCAGAGACCAGGTAGCCGGCATACTTTCCGGCCGGCACGAAGGTAACCCTGGAAATGTTGGTGGTGTGGTAGCCACTCAAGGTTGCGACCACGGCCGGCTTGGCCAGGTCGGCCAGCGACCAGACCGACAACGACGGTTGCCTGCGGCGATTGCCCGGGGTTACCAGCCACTGGCCGCTGGCATCGAATTGCGCACTCATCAGCACGCCACGGTCGACACTCACATCCCGAGCATTAAACCGCGCCAGCTCCACCGGGGCCGCGCCACCTTCCTGCCAGAGGACCATTGCACCGATGCGGTTGGCGCTGACCAACAGCTTGCGCAGCGGGTTGTAGGCCAGCGACTGGATGCTCTGCCCTGCATCGTTGTCCAGGCTCTGGCCGGGCGCCTCGTCCCCGGCCAGCGGCCAGGCGAAGGTCTGCCCGTTCCAGTCGCCGGAGTACAACTGCCCGCCATCGGCGGAAAACTGCAAGCCCTTGACCACATGGCCCTGGCCGACCACCCGGGTCAGCGGCGGACTCGACCCCAACGCTTTGAGCAAGCTTCGAAAATACATCGCCTGCATCGACACACTCGTGCCGGGCTCCAGCAGCGACAAGCTGCTCAACGACCGGCCACTGTCAGTCTGCACGTTGGCTTCCATCATTCGTGCCTGCAGCAGCCGTTCCTGGGCCTGGTACTTGGCCTGCAAGGCTTCAGTACGTTGCTGGTCCGCAGCGATTTTTGCTTTCTCTGCCGCATCCTTGGCATCGTTTGCACTGATCCAGGCAATTGCCACGATTACCAGGCCGAAGACCAGGCTGCCAATCAACCCCGCGGCAATCCCCAGGCGCTTGCCCAATCGGCGATTGTCAGCGCGTATCTGTTCATTGCGCCGTGCCTGCTCCTGCAGCTCGGCCTGCAAGTCCCGGGACTCCTGGAGAAATTCGCATTCGAGCGGGTTGAGTTCGCCAGGATGCTCCTCCACGTATTCCTGGGCTTTTAGTAACTCTGCAGGATTGAGCAGCAGGTTTTCCGCGCGGTTTTCCTTGATCCACTGCATGGCGCGCTTCTGCACCAACTGCAGGTGCGACTCCCGCCACTTCTGGTTATTGTCCAGAATCGGCCTGACCAGGCGATCATGGGACAGCTCCAGCCAGGTGCGCTCACCCGAGGTGTCGGCACGCAACAGGTGGCCGTCGATCAATGAGTCCACCGCTTCATCCAGAGCAGGATCAACGCCGATTTCCCGCAGCACCCGAGTACGTGCCTGGCTGTCGGTCAACAGCTTGCTCTCGATCCAGTCGCGTAGAGTGCGTTCTCGAATCTTGCGACCGGCGCTGGCCCGATTCAATTCGACCTGGTAGTACTCCTCCAGCGCGGTGTCGACCTCGTTGCTTTGCCCATCGGCATTGATATCCGCCGCGGTGATTGCCCGCTGTTCGCCGATAACCACTTTGTCCCATAAGCGCAAGCTGACGACCTGCAGTTGCACCGGTTCGACATAGCGCCCTTGCTTGGTATTGCGCTCGCCCGGCTGGCCGGTGCCGCTTAGGTCGCTGACCAGGCGCTCGGCGGCAGCGGCTTCAAACCACCCCGCTGCCGGGCCAACGATCGCCTCCACTGCCTGCGTGCGGTCCAGTGGTTCGAGCCGATAACGGAAAGTCAGGGCCGTCGGAATCAGGTCCAGATACGGCTCAAGTTCGGCAACATAGTCCTCACGCATCGAGAACAGTGCCCAGACCTGCTGCACCCGGGGGGTGCCATCCTCGCCGGGCCCCAGGTCAATGCCTTCGCTCAGCAGTTTACCCAGTTGCTGGATGAATGCCTGCTTGCGCTCCCAGTCGTATCGATCCAGGGTAAACAGCTCTTCAAACTGGTCGAGGACCAGCACCGGAAACACCCCATTGGGCTGCGCCTGCTCTGCATCGCGCATGCGCAGTTTCAAGTAGCTTGCCAGTGTTTGCTGCGCCAGCACGCCCTCGCTCAAGCGCTCATCGCCGCGCCCGGCCTCCATCGAATGCAGGGTCGCGCTCAGGTACGGATTGAACGAATCGCTTTCGCCCGCACCAGGCGGGCTCAGGCTGTCCAGGCGGATAATCGGCAATGGCCACAGGCGCTCTCTGAGCTGCGGTAGCAAGGCGGCCTGGATCAGCGATGTCTTGCCGGCACCGGAGGGTGAAATCAGCAGTACGATGCGCTTGCTGATCAACAGGTCGAACAGCACCTGGGTTTCCTGCTCCCGACCGTACAAGGTTTTGCCTTCAGTGAACGGTAACGGACCAATATAGGGGTTGGCATGGTCTGTCATGGTGCCACCTCGTTACGCGTCAGGAGGGATTACACCTTGTTCGATACAACGTTCCGTCAGTGACTGGATAAACGCCTGGGCGCTGCCCCAGAACACGTGAAGCTTGCCTTGGTGGGCATCGATGAAATACTTGGCGAGGTAATCACTGGCGCGGTCCGGGTCGATGATCAGGCCCTCACGCGGGCTGACCTGCACCGCCACGCGGGTACCGTTAAGCGAGCTTCCCGGCTGCATCAGGATCCCTTTGAGCAGCACCCGGAAGTCCCAGTCATCGGGTTGAAATCCCAGTAACAGTGCACCTTGCGACGCCAACGCGCTGGACACCGCCCCCGGGATACTGGCCAGCTGGGAGCGCTCATTGCGGGTGACCGCCATGAGGAAATCAAAATAATCATCTTCGGTAATCACCAGGCTGTTGGTATATTCGAGGCTGCCATACACATAAAAGATCAACGGTTCGGCGACACTGGGTTTGTATTTCTTCGGCAGCGACGGGCCATTGAACTGCGGCGTATTGTTATTGGTCACCCAGGTACACAATGCAATCTGCGGTTGTTTACCTGCTTCAATCAAAGCATCCCTGAGAAAATTATCCCGGTTGGCATTGATGTAAATCGGCACTGGCAACCTGGCCAATAATCGATGCACATCTTCTTTATGCTGCTGGCGCTGATGACGGCCAACAAAAGCCATTAACTCATTGAGGGTTTGATCCGAGTCCTTGCCATTGCGCAACCGTTCACCCTGATCATCCTCCACTATTGCCAGCTGTTCCTTGTAGCGTTCACGGATGTGCGATATCAAATACGACTGAAGTTCCGCCACGACCACATTCGGACTTTGCCGGTACTTCAAGTACTGGGCGACATGCTCGATCCGATCGCGGTGTTGAGGGGCCAACGGAAACTCATACAGTTGCGCCCACTTCTTGGCAATGTTACCCATGCTGCCCAGTGTCGACTCCACCAGTCCGGGCCCCAGAATCGGTACGCACTTTTCCTTGGCCACATCGGTGACGATACTTTTCCATCTGTCGAACTGGGCGTCGGGCTGGGCAAACGCCGGCCACAACCGCCCGGAGCGCAAGCGCATGAACAGCACCGGCATCCACCAGTCGCTTTCACCGCGCACCTGGCTGCGCGCAGCGGCCACGGCACGGTCGATCTGGCCGTGGCAGGCGAGTTCCTCGAACAGCGTGCTGATGAACATGGCGCTGGTGCGCTGGGTGATCGCACCTTGCATGGCTATCACCGCCGGCACCCCCGCTGCCGCCAGGCTGGGACCGATGGCGGTCAATGCGCCGGCGTGTTCGTCGCCGGCGCTGGCGCAGGAAGCGAGAATGATCAAGCGAGGCCGCTCATCCATGTCTCGAATACGTTCGACCAGCTCCTTGCCTTCGATGAAATGCGAAGTCTTGTCTTCTTTTTCGAGCAATAGCCGGGGTTTGCCATCGCTGGTAATCGCTCCGTGGCAAATGATGTAGAGGACGTCGGCGTATTTGTGCTTCAGGGCAGTGGCAATATTGAACACCGAGGCGGGTTTATCCAGGGTGCGTATCTGTATGCTGGTTGACGCACGCGCTTCGCCCAGCTTCACCGCGTTCGTGACCCGCGCCAGCTCGGCAGCACTGTCGATGGCCGCAAGGTTCCAGCGCGTGTTCAAGTCATCCGGGTTGGCCACCACCACCAAGGTGGAGATTTCCCCGCTGTCGGCACGCGGTTGCCAGCGAAAGTCCCGGGCACTGAGGAAGCGCGAAAACCATACATTCTCCTGCACCAGCAGCCGGCTGTTATCATCCGGATCCTGCAAGGTTTCCCAACGTAAAGCGTGAAGTTCCGGCGCACTGCTCTGAATATTCAAACGCACGCGCAATCCATGTTGCCTGGCGGCGGCAATACGTGCATGGACATACGCTTCCCGCAAGGGACTTCCGGCGCCGGAAAACAACAGGTGGGTCAATAATGTTCCGTAGCGCTCGGCATCAAGCACGGCATCACGAAGTTGCGCCATGTCAAACGTTATTCGCACCGGCGCAACCAGTTCATTCTCCGTATCACTACTTGGGTTCATGAACCGTGCATCCAGCAGATAACTGCTTTCATCATGCCAGGCCAAGCGTAACTCTAATTCACAGTATTCATTCTTCGGCATGATATTCAGCGTCCTGACAACACCTCGTTCCCTTGGTATAGCAGGCGCTATGCGCCACGCAAACTACCGCCCGGCGCAGGTGTTTCAAGCGCGCAACAGTACAGCCAGACTATCGCTAATTGGCCAAGCGGCGATAACAGCTTATGACATTTAGCTGTTATCTATACGTCCTCCTTTAGTTGCAATTTACATGTTTATTCAAGATGTTACCCCGGCGCTTGGATCCACACGCGGCCCCGTGCACAGGGCCTTAACCATTGGTCGGAATGCCGTTTGTTGATCAACGTCGACGAAACAGCGGCCGTGGTTCGATCACCGAACGCCCGTACAGCACGCTCATGCCGGCCAGACCCTTGAGGGCATCCTCGGCACACTTGTCTTCGCGCACGGCATAGCTGTCAAAACCGCACTGGCGCATATGGCTGAGCTGGTCACGCAGCACATCGCCCACCGCGCGCAGCTCGCCATGCCAGCCCAGGCGGCTGCGCAGCAGGTAGGCCTGGCTGTAGCCACGACCATCGCGAAAGCTCGGGAAATCCACGGCAATCAGTGGCACCTGGGGCAGCCACGGGCGCAGCGGCTCGAGCTCGTCGTCCGGGCCCAGCAACACGCCATCACGGCCGAAGGGCCGCTGGGTACGGCGGGCAATCCAGCTGGCCAGGGGCAAGATCACCAGGCCGTCAGGCAGCAGCTCGCCGGGTTCGCGCAACAGCTGCCAGGGATCGTCCTCGATCAACTGCGCTTCACCGTTGCGCAGGCCAATCACATTACGCATATCAGCTCCTCCGGGCGCTTGGCATAGACACGTTCCTTGAAAGGCTCCAGGCCGACCCGGCGCACGGTGTCGACAAAGGGTTCGTCCAGTTCGCGATAAGCGCAGTAGGTAGCGATGATCTGCTCGATCACCTGGGGGATCTCGGCGGCACTGAACGACGGGCCGATGACCTTGCCCAAGGTGCTGTGCTTGCCCTGGGCGCCACCGAGGGTCACCTGGTACCACTCGCTGCCGTTTTTATCGACGCCGAGGATGCCGATGTTACCGATGTGGTGGTGGCCGCAGGCGTTGATGCAGCCGGAGATATTCAGGCTCAGCTCACCCAGGTCGTGCAGGTAGTCAAGATCATCGAAGCGGCGCTGGATCGACTGCGCAATCGGGATCGAGGTGGCGTTGGCCAGGGCGCAGAAGTCGCCGCCCGGGCAGGCGATGATGTCGGTCAGCAGGCCAATGTTGGCGGTGCCCAGGCCGCGCTCGCAGGCCAGGCGCCACAGCGCGTGCAGGTCGCGCTTGCGCACGTCGGGAAGGATCAGGTTCTGCTCGTGGGCAATACGGATCTCGCCGAAACCGAACTGCTCCGACCAGTCGGCCACCGCATCCATCTGCGCATCGGTCAGGTCGCCCGGTGGCGAGGCATCGCCCGGTTTGGTCGAGAGCACCACGCTGGCATAACCCGGGACCTTGTGCGCCTTGACGCAGCAGGCCACCCAGCGGGCGAAGGCGTGATCCTGGGCCAGGTGGGTGTCGTAGGCCAGCTCATCATCGATGACGCTGTCGTAGGCCGGCGGTTCGAAGGCGGCGGCGACACGCTGGAATTCGTCCTCGGTCAGTTGCGCCGGGCCGTCCTTGATGTGTTGCCACTCCTCCTCCACCTCGCGGGAGAACGCCTCGATGCCCAGCGCCTTGACCAGGATCTTGATCCGCGCCTTGTACTTGTTGTCGCGCCGGCCATGGCGGTTGTACACGCGCAAGATGGCTTCGACGTAGGACAACAGGTGCTGCCACGCCAGCCCTTCGCGAATCTGCAAACCGAGGATCGGCGTGCGCCCCAGGCCGCCGCCGACCATCACCCGCAGGCACATCTGGCCGCGGCCGTCGCGGTAAAGATAAAGGCCGATGTCATGCATCATGATTGCTGCGCGGTCTTCGATGGCCGAGCAGATGGCGATCTTGAACTTGCGCGGCAAGAACAGGAATTCCGGGTTGATGGTCGACCACTGGCGCAGGATCTCGGCCAGCGGCCGCGGGTCGAGCAACTCGTCGGCGGCCACCCCGGCGAAGGCCTCGGTGGTGATATTGCGCACGCAGTTGCCGGAGGTCTGGATCGCATGCATCTCGACCTCGGCCAGGCGCTGGAGGATGTCCGGCACCTGGGCCAGTTCGATCCAGTTGAACTGGATGTTCTGGCGCGTGGTGAAGTGGCCGTAGCGACGGTCGTACTCGCGCGCGATCTGCGCCAGGGTGCGCAGTTGCCGGGCACCCAAGGTGCCGTAGGGAATGGCCACGCGCAGCATGTAGGCATGCTTTTGCAGGTACAGGCCGTTTTGCAGGCGCAGGGGCAGGAACTCTTCTTCACTCAGTTCGCCAGCGATGAACCGGCGCACCTGATCGCGAAATTGCGCCACGCGCTCGAACACCAGCGCACGGTCATACTCGTCATACTGATACATGGTTCGGACCTCATCAGGGAGGCCGTTACTATGGCTTTTGGGTGTACTGAGTTACAGATTCAGGTTGGCGGTAATTATACGGATCAGATGGACTTTAAGCATCGCGGGGCAAGTCGGGTCGCCGCGATGAGGCCCTAAAGGGCGACACCGTCCGTGCGCTTCAACTCACCAATTTTCTCCAGCCGCGCGCGCACGATGTTGCGGCTGATATTCAGCAAGCGCCCGGTCTGCAACTGGTTGCCATGGCAGAAGCGGTACGCGCTGCGAAACACCGTCTGCTCGATATGCTCGTACAAGTCCGGAATGTTCTGCTCGAACAGCGCCGTCAGCGCCGCTTCAAGGCTTGGCGGCTCGCTGGCGATGCGCAGCGGCTGGCTGTGTTCTTCCTGGCGGATGCCCACCGAGCGCATGTCCACCAGGTGCAGGTCGGCCGGCTGCACCAGCTGTTGCCGGCACACCAGCAGCGCATGGTGAATGGCGTTTTCCAGCTCGCGGATGTTGCCCGGCCAGCTGTGCGAGAGCAGCTTGCGTTCGCTTTCCAGGCTCAGGCTGGCGCGGCTGTAACCCAGGCGCTGGCAGTGCTCTTCAAGGAAAAACTCAGCCAGCGGCAGGATATCCCCAGGCCGTTCGCGCAGCGGCGGCAGGCGGATGGTTGCCACGTGCAGGCGGTAGAACAGGTCTTCACGGAAATGCCCGGCCACCACCGCATCGGCGAGGTTGACGTTGGTCGCCGCCACCAGGCGCACGTTGATCGGGATCGGTGTGCGCGAACCGAGGCGCACCACTTCGCGCTCCTGCAGCACGCGCAGTAATTTCACCTGCATGTTCAACGGCAGGTCGCCGATTTCATCGAGGAACAGCGTGCCGCCATTGGCCGCTTCGAACCAACCGGCCTTGCTGTTGGTGGCACCGGTAAAGGCGCCCTTCTCGTGGCCGAACAGTTCGCTCTCGACCAGGGTTTCGGCGAAGGCGCCGCAGTTGACCGCCACGAACGGCTCGCGCCCGCGGCGGCTGAGTTGATGGATATGGCGGGCGACCAGCTCCTTGCCGGTGCCGGTCTCGCCGATGATCAGGGTGTTGGCTTCACTCGGCGCCAGGCGTTCGATGCGGCTGAGCAGTTCCTGGGAGCGCGGGTCCTTGAACACCAGAACGGTGGCGCGTACGGATTTGGTCAGTTCCCGGGCATGGGGATGGGTTATCAGCGACATGGTGCATTCCTGGCAGTGAAAGCGCAGGGCCATAGTGCCCGAAACAAATTAGAACAAATAATTATTAATTAGTATTTATATATTCCAGTTAGAGATATGCACTTGACGCTGCTGCCACAGCAGCAGTCGCCCAGCAACCCGTGGCTGCCAGCCAGCATCGACGCGCCGCCAGGATTGCCCTTGAAGGCATTTCGGCCCCGCAAAACCGGGCCCTGCAGCGCCCTGGCACGCATTTCGCTCAGGCCTGGCAAACGCACCGTGCAAGGACCTCTCGATGAAACTGGAAAAAACCTTCGCCTTTGGCCTGAGCCTTTTGGCCCTGTCGCTCAGCGCCGTGGCCGCAGAAACCTTCGCGCCAAAGCCCGACCCGCTGCAAGGTGATGGCCGGGTCTCGGCGTTCTACAGCTGGAGCCAGGCGATCCCTGGCAAACCGGGCAAACTGCTGCGCAGCGAACCGCTGGAAAAGACCCTGAGCCTGCCTGGCGCCGCCTCGCAACTGCGCATTCTCTACAGCTCTACCGACGGCATCGACGGCAAGACCCCGGTGGCGGTCTCCGGCGCGCTGTTCATCCCCAAAGGCCAGGCGCCGGCAGGCGGCTGGCCAGTAGTGACCTGGGGCCATGGCACTGTGGGCGTGGCGGATGTCTGCGCGCCGTCCTGGGCCGGGCGCTCTTACCGCGACGTGCAGTACCTGACGCGCTGGCTCAACGAGGGCTACGCCATCGTCGCCACCGACTACCAGGGCCTGGGCGTGCCCGGCGGCCATCCGCTGCTGAACAACCGCATGGCCGCCTACGGCATCCTCGATGCCGCCCGCGCGGTGATCGCCGGGGTGCCGGGGTTGGCCAACAAGGTGCTGGTGGTCGGCCAGTCCCAGGGCGGCGCCGGCGCCTTCGCCTCGGCCGCCTATGCGCCCACCTATGCCCCGGACCTGGGCCTGAAGGGCAGCGTCGGCACCGGGGTGATCTACACCGTCGGCGCCAAGAACGTCGGCGAACAGGACCAGGACAAGGTCGACGCCTCGCTGGCCTACGGTTTCTACACCCTGCTGGCGGCGCAGCAGTACGACCCGAGCATCGACCCACGCGACTTCTACACCGACAAGGCCCTGCCGCTGTTCGAACAAGCGCGCAGCACTTGCCTGTCGTCGCTGGTGGCCGATGTGCTCGGCACCGGCCTGACCCCGGCCAACACCCGCAAGGCCAACAACGGCGAGCAGCTCAAGCCGTGGCTGGCGCAAGTCTCCTACCCGACCCTGAAACTCGCCCAGCCGATCTTCATCGGCACCGGCGCCGAAGACAAGACCCCGGCGGCTGCCACCCAGGTGGCGCTGATGCAGGACGCCTGCAAGACCGGCTCGATCGTCGAAGGCCACCTGTACAAGGGGCTGGGCCACAGCGAGACGGTCAACGCCTCGCTCAAGGACTCGCTGCCGTTTGCCCGCAAGGTGTTCAACGACCAGCCCATCACCCCCCTCTGCAACCCCACCGTGCAATAAGGACGCTGACCGTGAGCATTGAATTCTTCACCCGCCTGCCCTTGCACGGCGAAACCCAGTTCCTCCCCGGCGACCCGCGCAACCGCGGCGACTGGCATGCCGGCGGCGACAGCACCGGCGCCGTATCGAACTTTGCCGTGGGTGATCACTTCACCTACATCGACTACCTCGGGCAGATCGCCCGCGCCGCCGAAATCAACGGCTTCGGTGGCGCGCTGATGGTCAACGCGCCGTCCGGCGAAGAGCCCTGGACAGTGTGCTCGCTGTTGGCCCGCGAAACCCGCACGTTGAGCTACGTCACCGCCTTCCAGCCCTACCACTACACGCCCTGGATCGCGGTGCAGCAAGCGGCGACCTACCAGCGCGCCAGCGGCAACCGCCTGGTGTGGAACATCATCAATGGCGGCTCGGATAGCGTGCAGCGCCAGGTTGGCGACTTCAGCGACCACGATGAACGTTACGAGCGCGCCACCGAGTTCATGGACGTGGTCAAGGGTTACTGGCACTCGGAGAACTTCCACTACCAGGGGCGCTTCTACAAGGCCGAAGGTGGCGGCCTGCGCGGTCCGCAGAAAAAGGCCGAGTTGCCGCTGATCTGCACCGCCGGCTCGTCGATCGCCGCGCGGGAATTCGCCGCCCGCCACGCCGACTTCTACCTGATGCGCGCCGAGCACCCGGACGAGATCCGCACGCTGATAGCCGACATTCGCGAGCGCGCGCTCAAGCATGGCCGCAGCAATATCCGCTTCGGCCTGTCGATCGATGTGATTACCCGCGAGACCGAAGCCCAGGCACTGGCCGAGGCCAGGCGCTTCTTCGACGAAGGCGTGGCCAAAGGTGCGGTCAAGGCTGTGGCCGCCCATGCCGGGCTGCGCACCGCGCGCAAGCTCAGTTACGAAAACGAGTACGCGGCCAAGGACGAAACCCGGCCGTTCGACGACTTTTTCATCTACCCCAACGTCTGGGCCGGTTTTGGTTACATCGGCATTCCGCCGGGCCTGGCGCTGGTCGGCAGCTACGCCAACGTGGTGGCGCGGATTCGCGAGTACAACGCGCTGGGCATCGACCTGTTCTTCCTCGCTGGCTACCCGCACCTGGAAGAAGCCTACCGCCTGGGCGAGCACATCCTCCCGCACTTTCGCGGCGAACGGGCGCCGCTCAAGCGCATCGACACCCAGGCGCCAGCCCTGCGTGCAGCAGGAGCCTGAGGCCATGGACCTTTTCGATCAGCAGCGCCGACGCTTTCTCGGCTATAGCCTGGCGCTGGGCAGCGGCCTGCTGCTCAGCGGCTGCGGCCCTGACGCACCGGCCGCCAGCAGCCCGGCCAGCGACCAGCCGCGCCACGGCGGGCGCCTGCGCCTGGGCGTGCTGGCCGGCGGCCAGGTCGGCAACCTCGATGCCCACAAGCCGATCGGCAGCGGCATCGTCCGCGGCTTTGCCCTGTACAGCAAGCTGTGGGAATGGGACGAGCAGATGCAGCCGCGCCTGGCCCTGGCTGAAGAAGCCGAAGCCAGCGCCGACGCCAGCAGCTGGACCGTGCGCCTGCGTCAGGGCCTTGAGTTTCACAACGGCAAGAGCATCGATGCCGACGACCTGATCTTTTCCATTCGCCGCCTGACCGACCCGCAACTGGCGTCGCCTTACGCCGCGCTGCTGCACTGGGTCGATCGCGACAATCTGGAGAAACTCGACGCGCGCACCGTGCGCATCCGCTTCAAGGACGGGCGCAGCTACCTGCCGCTGGCCGAAACCTGGGTCAACTTCGGCGGCATCGTCCCGGTCGATTACCACCCGGTGACCAACCCGGTGGGTGCCGGGCCGTACAAGCTGAAAAGCTTTAGCCCCGGCCAGCGCTCGGTGTTCAGCCGCTTCGAGAACTACTACAAGGACGGCAAACCCTACGCCGACGAACTGGAGATCATCGACTTCAAAGACCAGGTCTCGCGCCTGGCGGCCTTGCGCGCCGGGCAGATCGACATGGCCAACGGCCTGCCCAGCGAGCAGCTGCAGATCATCGAACGCGACCCGCGCCTGCAACTGGTGACTTCGGTCAGCGGCAACTGGTTGTCGTTCGAGATGAACACCAGCAAACCGCCGTTCGACAACCCCAAGGTGCGCGAGGCGTTTCGCCTGCTCGCCGACCGCCCGGAGCTGGTGCGCCGTGCCTTGAACGGCCAGGGCCGGGTGGCCAACGACCTGTACGCACCTGATGACCCGACCTTCAACCACAGCCTCGGCCCGCGCCCCCATGACCCGCAACGGGCGGCGCAACTGCTGCGCGAAGCCGGCTACGAGCAGTTGCAAGTCGAGCTGGTGACCACCAGCGGCCCGGCCCTGGCCTCGGCGCTGGTGTTCGCCGAACAGGCCAAGGCCATCGGTGTGAACCTCAAGGTGCGCCAGGTCGACCAGGCCACCTTCGACGGCCCGCAGCACGACCAGTGGCAACTGAGCACTGGCGGCACCATCGGCGCACCGTTTCTGGCCAGCGCCATGCACATCGACGCGCCCTTCGCCGTGGCCAACAAGACCCACTTCAACGACCCGCAGTTCAGCGAACTGTTCCTCCAGGCCATGGCCCAGCCGGACCTGGCCAAGCGCAGCGCGCTGGTGCACCAGGCCCAGCAGATTCAGTATGAGCGCGGCGGCTTGCTGATCTGGGGCTATGTGAATCTGCTCGATGCGTTTTCGCGCCAGGTCGGCGGCGCCGCAGCCGAGCAGACACTGTTCAGCACCTGGCGTTTCGACAACCTCTGGCTGCGCGGCCAGGCCTAGCGCAATCCAGCCTGACGCTGACGGTACTCCCCCGGCGTCAGCTGCGCATAGCGCAAAAAGAACCGGCTGAAGTACGCCGGGTCTTTGAAGCCCAGGCGGTAGCAAATCTCGTTGGCCGAGCTGCCGGTGTACAGCAGCAGGCGCCGTGCTTCCTGCATCAGGCGTTCGAGAATCAGGCGCTTGGACGGCAGGTCGGCGATGCGCCGGCACACTTCGTTGAGCCGCGCTTCGGTGACGCCGATGCCCTGGGCATAGCGCGCCAGCGGCCAGTGCTCAAGGTAGTGGGCCTCGATCAGTTCATTGAAACGATGAAACACCTGCAAGTCTTCATGACGGGTTTGCCGCGCCGGCAGCGAGCGCGCGCACAGGCGCAGCAGGCTGGTCATGATCAGCCGCGTCAGGCTTTCCAGCGCCGCCCCGCGCCCGGCGGCGCTGGCGTTGATTTCACTGTGCAGCTCATCGAACAGCAGCGCCAGGCGCCGCGCCTCGGCGGCGTAGCTTGGTTCCAGGCCGCTCAAGGCCACACAGGCCGGCGCCACCTGCGGCCCCGGCGCCAACCCGGGATCGGCTTCAAGTAGCTGCCAGACCAGTTGCTGGCGCACGGTCAGCACATGGCCGTCGGCATCGGGTTCGGTTACGAAGGAATGCGGGATGGTCGGTGGCGTAAGGAAAAACATCGGCCCCGATTCGACGTACTGCTGATCGTCCAGGTACACCCGCACCGTGCCGCTTTTGACGTAATGCACCTGGAAAAACCGGTCATGGCGGTGCACCGGCATATTGCGGCCGAAAAACCCGGCGAGGTTGCCGAGCTTGTCGTAATGCACCTCGGCATCGCTGTAGCGCTGATCGTAGACCTGGCCGATGTTGATGTTGGGGATTGGTTGTTGCTCGCGCATGGCCCTGCTCACGCTTGTTGTTATGCGGCCAGCTTACTCCTGCTGCAAGCCGCTTGCATTTCGTTAACATCTTAATTATAACGTTAACACATTAACAATTATTCGAGCAGGGACCCTGCCCCTGCCCCAGCCAGGAGAACCCCATGAGCCGTGCCTTGCACGATGCTGCCAGCGGTACCTTGTTCGGCGTTGCGCTGAACTACCAGGGCCTGCTTGACCAGCGTCTCGCCGAATTCGAACAGCCGCCCTATCAAAAGCCACCGGTCAAGCCGGTGCTGTTCATCAAGACCCCCAACACCCGCAATGGCCATGGCCAGCCGGTGGTCTACCCACAAGGCATCGAGCACCTGCAACCGGGCCCGGCCCTGGGTGTGGTGATCGGCAAGCGTGCCACCCGGGTCAGCGTCGACGAGGCCCTCAGCCATGTCGCCGGCTACACCATCGTCAACGAATTCAGCCTGCCCGAAGACAGCTACTACCGCCCGGCGGTCAAGGCCAAGTGCCGCGACGGTTTCTGCGCCCTGGGCCCTGAACTGGTGCCGGCCGCGCAGGTCGCCGACCCGCAGCAACTGAGCATCAAGCTGTTCGTCAACGGCGCCCTGCGCCAGCACAACAGCACCGCCAACATGGTTCGCAGCGTCGCCCAGCTGATCGCCGAGATCAGCGAATTCATGACCCTGCACGAAGGCGATGTGCTGATTACCGGCACCCCCGAAGGCCGCGTCGATGTGCTGCCCGGGGACCAGGTTGAAGTCGAGATCAGCGGCCTCGGGCGCCTGACCAACAGCATCGTTGCCGCGCAGGAGAAGCGCTGATGAAACACGCACGTATCCGTTACCAGGGCGAAGTCCACGCCGTCACCGTCGAGGCCGACAACGCCGTGCGCCTGGCCGATGGCCGCTTGCTCGCCGAGCAGCAGGTCGAGTGGCTGCCACCGGCCACCGGCAATATGTTCGCCCTGGGCCTGAACTACGCCGACCACGCCGCCGAGCTTGCCTTCACACCGCCCACCGAACCGCTGGCGTTCGTCAAATCGGTAGGCACCTACACCGGCCACAACCAGGTCAGCTGGCGCCCGGACAACGTCGCCTACATGCACTATGAGTGCGAACTGGTGGCAGTGATCGGCAAGCCTGCGCGCAACGTCAAGCGCGAGGATGCGCTGGAGTACCTGGCCGGCTACACGGTGTGCAACGACTACGCGATTCGCGATTACCTGGAGAACTACTACCGGCCCAACCTGCGGGTGAAGAACCGCGACGCCACCACCCCGGTCGGGCCGTGGATCGTCGATGTCGCCGATGTGCCGGATGCTTCCAACCTGACCTTGCGCACCTGGATCAACGGTGAGCTCAAGCAGCAAGGCAGCACCAAGGACATGATTTTCGACATCCCCTACCTGATCGAATACCTGTCCAGCTTCATGACCCTGCAGCCGGGCGACATGATCGCCACCGGCACCCCCGAAGGCCTGGCCGACGTGGTGCCGGGCGATGAAGTGGTGGTCGAAGTCGAAGGCGTCGGGCGCCTGGTCAACCGTATTGTCAGCGAAGCCGAGTTCTTCGCCCTCAACCGCCAAGAGGCATGAGCAGCATGATCAAACACTGGATCAACGGCCGTGAGGTCGAAAGCAAAGACGTGTTCGTCAACTACAACCCGGCCACCGGCGAGGCCATTGGCGAAGTCGCCAGCGGCGGCGCAGAAGAAGTGGCCCAGGCGGTAGCGGCAGCGAAAGAGGCGTTCCCGAAATGGGCCAACACCCCGGCCAAGGAGCGCGCGCGGCTGATGCGCAAGCTCGGCGAGCTGATCGAGCAGAACGTGCCGCACCTGGCTGAGCTTGAAACCCTCGACACCGGTTTGCCGATCCACCAGACCAAAAACGTGCTGATCCCGCGGGCCTCGCATAACTTCGACTTTTTCGCCGAAGTCTGCACACGCATGGACGGCCATACCTACCCGGTCGACGACCAGATGCTCAACTACACCCTGTACCAGCCGGTGGGCGTGTGCGGGCTGGTGTCGCCGTGGAACGTGCCATTCATGACCGCCACCTGGAAGACCGCGCCGTGCCTGGCCCTGGGCAACACCGCAGTGCTGAAGATGAGCGAACTGTCGCCGCTGACCGCCAACGAACTGGGGCGCCTGGCGGTGGAAGCCGGCATCCCCAACGGCGTGCTCAACGTCATCCAGGGCTACGGCGCCACCGCTGGCGACGCCCTGGTGCGCCACCCGGACGTGCGTGCCATCTCCTTCACCGGCGGCACCGCCACCGGCAAGAAGATCATGCAGACCGCGGGCCTGAAAAAGTACTCCATGGAGCTGGGCGGCAAGTCGCCGGTGCTGATTTTTGAAGACGCCGACCTTGAGCGCGCCCTGGATGCGGCGCTGTTCACCATCTTCTCGCTCAATGGCGAGCGCTGCACCGCCGGCAGCCGTATCTTCATCCAGCAGAGCGTCTACCCGCAGTTCGTCGCCGAGTTTGCCGCGCGGGCCAAGCGCCTGATCGTCGGCGACCCGCAAGACCCGCAAACCCAGGTAGGCTCGATGATCACTCAGGCCCACTATGACAAGGTCAGCGGTTACATCAAGATCGGCATCGAAGAAGGCGCGACCCTGCTCGCTGGCGGCCTTGAGCGCCCGGCCAACCTGCCGGCGCACCTGGCCCGCGGGCAGTTCATTCAGCCGACGGTGTTTGCCGACGTGAACAACAACATGCGCATCGCCCAGGAAGAAATCTTCGGCCCGGTGGTGTGTTTGATCCCCTTCAAGGACGAAGCCGAGGCGCTGCGACTGGCCAACGACACCGAGTATGGCCTGGCCTCGTACATCTGGACGCAGGACATCGGCAAGGCGCATCGTCTGGCCCGCGGCATCGAGGCCGGCATGGTGTTCATCAACAGCCAGAACGTGCGCGACCTGCGCCAGCCGTTCGGCGGGGTCAAGGGTTCGGGCACCGGCCGTGAGGGCGGGCAGTACAGCTTCGAGGTGTTTGCCGAGATCAAGAACGTATGTATCTCGATGGGCAGTCACCATATTCCGCGCTGGGGCGTCTGACAGCATCGCGGGGCAAGCCCGCTCCCACAGGTTTTGAGACTGCCTTGTGGGAGCGGCCTTGACCGGCGATGAGGCGCAACCGATCGCACACAAGAACAACAATTTCCAGGAGTTCCATCATGGGCGAAGTCGTCCTGGCAGCCAAAGTCTGCCACGTACCCTCGATGTACCTGTCCGAACTGCCCGGCAAGCACCATGGCTGCCGCGAGGCGGCGATCGCCGGGCACAAGGAAATCGGCCGCCGCGCCCGCGAACTGGGCGCCGACACCGCCGTGGTGTTCGACGTCCACTGGCTGGTCAACAGCGGCTACCACATCAACTGTGGCGAACACTTCAAGGGCACCTACACCAGCAACGAGCTGCCGCACTTCATCAAGAACATGGACTTCGAGTACCCCGGCTGCCCGCAACTGGGCGAGCTGATCGGCCTTGAAGCCAACGCCGCCGACGTGCGCACCCTGGCCCACAACATCCCAAGCCTTGAGCTTGAATACGGCACCCTGGTGCCGATGCGCTACATGCACATGGACGTGCCCGACGCGCACAAGCTCAAGGTCGTGTCGATTGCCGCCTGGTGC
Organism: Pseudomonas sp. SORT22; assembly: GCF_018417635.1. Classification (NCBI taxonomy): domain Bacteria; kingdom Pseudomonadati; phylum Pseudomonadota; class Gammaproteobacteria; order Pseudomonadales; family Pseudomonadaceae; genus Pseudomonas; species Pseudomonas sp. SORT22. Next base: position 2,566,689 of record NZ_CP071007.1, on the reverse strand, counting down.
GCCTGGCACCGCCTGGAAGACAGCTTCGCCTTCGGCGCCGCGGTGCGCCGGGCCATCGAAAAGAGCGACCGCAAAGTGCTGGTGCTGGCCTCCGGTTCGCTGTCGCACCGTTTTTCCGATGACCGCAACGCCGAAGCCAACATCCACAACTGGACCCGCGAATTCGACAAGCAGATGGACCTGCGCGTGGTCGAGCTGTGGAAGCAGGGCCGCTTCAAGGAGTTCTGCGCGATGCTCCCGGACTACGCCAACCACTGCTACGGCGAAGGCGGCATGCACGACACGGCGATGCTCCTGGGCCTGCTTGGCGGTGCCGGCTACAACAAGCCGGTCGAGGTCCTGACCGAGCCGTTCGGCAGCTCCGGCACCGGGCAAATCAACGCCATCTTCCCGCTGTAGCGCGAAGGCAGCAGCCACAAGCTTCAAGCCACAAGCTGCAAGCGAAGAGCACGCGTTCTTGCCGCTTGTAGCTTGCCGCTTGCCGCCGTTCAAACGGAGATCTTCATGCCACACTTCATCGCCGAGTACACCGACAACATCGAGCAACAGGCCGACCTGCCCGGCCTGTTCGCCAAGGTCCACGCCAGCCTGGGCGCCAGCGGCGTGTTCCCCCTGGGCGGCATCCGCAGCCGTGGCGTGCGCCTGGACAGCTGGCGCATGGCCGATGGCAAGCACGACTACGCCTTCGTCCACATGACCCTCAAGGTCGGCCACGGCCGCGATCTGCAAACCCGCACCGAGGTCGCCGAGGCGCTGTTCGCGGTGATCACCGCGCACTTTGCCGAGCTGCAAAGCCAACGCCTGCTGGCGCTGTCGTTCGAGATGATCGAGCTGCACCCGCAGCTGAATTTCAAACAGAACAACGTTCACGCCTTTTTGCAAAACCAGGCGGGCTGAATCACAGCCACCCGCCCTCCCCAACGGCCCTCTGACAAAAAGTACAAGATCATGAGCACAGCCAATACTGCCCAACACGCTGCCCTTGCCCAACATGACTCGACCCACAGCAAGATCACCTGGCGGCTGATGCCGCTGCTGCTGATTTGCTACCTGTTCGCTCACCTGGACCGCATCAACATTGGTTTTGCCAAGATGCAGATGAGCAGCGACCTGCACTTCAGCGACACGGTCTACGGCTTTGGTGCCGGGCTGTTCTTCATTGCTTACGCGCTGTTCGGCGTACCCAGCAACATTGCCCTGGACCGCGTCGGCCCACGGCGCTGGATCGCCACCCTGATGGTGGTCTGGGGCACGCTGTCGACCAGCATGCTCTGGGTCGAATCGGCCTCGGGCTTCTATGTCCTGCGCTTTTTGCTCGGCGTCGCTGAAGCCGGCTTCTTCCCCGGCATCCTGGTTTACCTCAACCGCTGGTACCCGGCCCGCCGTCGTGGGCAGATCACCGCGCTGTTCGCCATCGCCGTGCCCATGGCCGGGGTGGTCGGCGGGCCGCTGTCGGGCGGCATCCTCGAGCTGTTCCACGACGCCGCCGGCCTGCGTGGCTGGCAGTGGATGTTCCTGATCGAAGGCGCGCCGGTGGTGTTGCTCGGCCTGGTGGTGCTCAAGTGCCTGCCCGATAGCTTCGAGAGTGTCAGCTGGCTGAACGGCACTGAAAAGCAGCAACTGCGCGAGCAACTGAACCAGGAAGAGCAGCGCAAATCCATCACCTCGTTTGCCGGCATCCTGCGTGACAGCCAGGTCTGGCTGCTGGTGGCGGTGTACTTTGCGGTGATGCTGGCGGTCAACACCCTGGCGTTCTGGATGCCGACCCTGATCCACGGCGCCGGCATCGGCAGCGATGGCCGCGTCGGGCTTTTGAGCGCCGTGCCGTACCTGGCCGGGTGCTTCTTCATGATCGCCTGTGGCCGTTCCTCCGACCGTCAGCGTGAACGCCGCTGGCACCTGTGCGTGCCGCTGCTGATGTCGGCCACCGGCATCGCCGTGGCCGGCCTGGCACCCGGCAACCCGGTGATGGTGCTGGGCGGCCTGATCATCGCCGGCATGGGCGCCAGCGCTGCCTTGCCGATGTTCTGGCAACTGCCGCCGGCATTCCTGTCGAACACCACCCAGGCCGCCGGTATCGCCCTGATCAGCTCGTTCGGCAGCATCGCCTCGTTCCTCGCCCCGTACCTGATCGGCTGGATGCGCGACACCACCCAGAGCGCCAGCCTGGCCCTGTACGTACTGGCGCTGTTCATCACCCTCGGCGGCTTGCTGGTGCTGCGCACCAAGGCTGCCATCGTCAACCCTCAGTAAGAGATTTCGCCATGCTTGACCACAGCCAGATCCTGCACGCCGCCGCCCAGCTCGAGCGCGCCGAACGCAGCCGCGAACAGGTGCGGCAGTTCTCCCTGGAGCACCCGGGCATCAGCATCGAGGACGCCTACGCCATCCAGCGCGCCTGGGTCGCACAAAAAATCGAGGGCGGGCGCAAGCTGGTCGGCCACAAGATCGGCCTGACCTCACGGGCCATGCAGGTGTCGTCGAACATCACCGAACCGGACTACGGCGCGCTGCTCGATGACATGTTCTTCGACGAAGGCAGCGACATTCCCTTCGAGCGCTTTATCGTGCCGCGGGTCGAGGTGGAGCTGGCGTTTGTCCTCGGCAAGCCGCTCAAGGGCCCGAACGTGACCCTGTTCGACGTGCTCGATGCCACCGAGTGGGTGATCCCGGCGCTGGAGATCATCGATGCGCGCATCCAGCAGATCGACCCGCAGACCCAGGCCACCCGCAAGGTCTTCGACACCATCTCCGACAACGCCGCCAACGCCGGCGTGGTCATGGGCGGGCGCGCGGTGCGTCCGGGCGATATCGACCTGCGCAAGGTGCCGGCGGTGCTCTACCGCAACGGCGTGATCGAAGAGTCCGGGGTTTCGGCGGCGGTGCTCAACCACCCGGCCAAGGGCGTCGCCTGGCTGGCCAACAAGCTGGCGCCGTACGACGTCACCCTTGAAGCCGGGCAGATCATTCTCGGCGGCTCCTTCACCCGCCCGGTGGCGGCCAACCCCGGCGATACCTTCCATGTCGACTACGACATGCTCGGTTCGATTGCCTGCCGTTTCGTTTGAGGAATTGCCCATGGACATGCCCGTCAACCGCTTCAAACAACGCCTGCAACGCGGCGAGGCGCAAATCGGCCTGTGGCTTGGCCTGGCCGAGCCGTACTGTGCCGAGCTTGCCGCCAACGCCGGTTTCGACTGGCTGCTGATCGACGGCGAACACGCGCCCAACGACCTGCGCGGCATGCTCGGCCAGTTGCAGGCCATCGCCCCCTACCCGGCCCAGGCGATCATCCGCCCGGTGATCGGCGACACCGCGCTGATCAAGCAGGTGCTGGATATCGGCGCACAAACCCTGCTGGTGCCGATGGTCGAAAGCGCCGGGCAGGCCCGCGAACTGGTGCGCGCCATGCACTACCCGCCCAAGGGCATGCGCGGTGTCGGCAGCGCCCTGGCGCGGGCCTCGCGCTGGAACAGCATCCCCGGCTACCTCGACCAGGCCGATGAGCAGATGTGCCTGCTGGTGCAGATCGAAAGCCTTGAAGGGCTGCGCAACCTTGAGGCGATTGCAGCGGTCGAGGGCGTTGACGGGGTGTTCATCGGCCCGGCGGACTTGAGTGCCTCCATGGGCTATCGCGGCAACCCCGGGCACCCCGAGGTGCAGGCGGCGATTGAACAGGCGATCGTGCAGATTCAGAAGGCCGGCAAGGCGGCGGGGATTCTCAGTGCCGATGAAGCCTTGGCACGGCGCTACCTGGAGCTGGGCGCAGGCTTCGTCGCGGTGGGGGTCGATACCACGGTGTTGATGAAGGGCTTGCAGGGGTTGGCGGGTAAGTTCAAGGGGGATGTGGTAGTGGGCTCGTCTGGGCCTTCTGTGTATTGACTGTACTGGCCTCATCGCGGGTCAAGCCCGCTCCTGCACATCCCGTAGGAGCGGGCTTGCCCCGCGATGCGGTCACCGCCCCACCTGCTTCAACTCCTCCAGCAAGCCCAGCAACGCCTGCAGCTTCTGCTCGCCGAACTGCTCCTGAATGCGCCGGTAATTGCTCTCCATGCATTGGCTCATCGAGGCAAAAATCTCCTCGCCCTTTTGCGCCAGGTTGACCAGCACCCGGCGCTGGTCCTGTTCGGCCTTGCGCCGGCTGACCAGGCCGGCCGCCTCCATGCGTACCAGCACCCCGGTCATGCTCGGCTTGAGGATGCAGGCCAGTTCCGCCAGGCGGTAGATCTCCATTTCGCCCTGTTGGCGCAGGATACGGATCACCCGCCACTGCTGCTCGGTGAGCCCGTGCTGGTTGAGCGAGGGGCGAAAAAAACGCATGGCCGCTTCGCGGGCTTGCAACAAGGTCAGGGTCAACGACGGGCGCGGCTGGGGCATGGGATGGCTAATCATCAGGCTATTTTGTTAACACTTTAACAAAATCAACGCCTTGCCACAGCCCTGGCACCGGCAGTCAAGCTCGGCGGCACGCAGGGTCAAGACGCAGGCGCCGGGCAAGGCCTTAATAGAGCCCATCAGTACTTCACTTTTCAGGCTGCGCCATGATCAACATCGAAACGCCGACCTACTACACCGCCACCAAAAAATACAACCTGAGCTTCCCGACCCTGGAACAGGACGTGGACGCCGACGTGGTCATCATCGGCGGCGGCTTTTCCGGGATCAACACGGCCCTGGAGCTGGCGGAAAAAGGCATCACCAACATCGTCGTACTCGAAGCCCGCTACCTGGGCTTTGGTGGCACCGGGCGCAATGGCGGGCAGATCATGGCCGGCATCGGCCATGACCTGGAGAAGATCAAACAGCACGTCGGCGACGATGGCCTGCGGCAGATCTTCGAGATCAGCGACCTGGGCGCCGACATCATCAAGAGCCGCATTGCCAAGTACGCCATCGACGCCGACTTCTGTCACGGCTATGGCTACATGGGCTTCAACGCCCGCCAGGAAAAAACCCTGCGCGCCTGGGAAAAGGACTTCAAGTCGGTCAACTCCCAGCATGAGATCCGATTTCTCGGTGGCAGCGAGGTCAAGCAGATCATCGGCTCCGACGCCTACAGCAGCGCCTTGCTGCACATGGGCGGTGGCCATGTGCACTCGCTGAACCTGTTGCTCGGTGAAGCCAAGGCGCTCAGCGAACACGGCGTGCGCATCTTCGAGAACAGCCCGGCGCTGCAGGTGCAGTACGGCGAGCGCATCCGCGTGCGCACCGGGCGCGGTTCGGTGACCGCCAGCAAGCTGCTGTGGGCTTGCGACAGTTTCCTCAACAAGCTGGAGCCGGAGCTGCACCGCTCGACCATCAACACCTACGCCTTCCAGATGATGACCGAGCCATTGCCGGACGAGCTGATCCAGCGCATCAGCCCGATTCGCGGGGCCTACAGCGACATCCGCCCGGTGATCGATTACTACCGGGTGACCAACGAGAACCGCCTGCTGTTTGGTGCCGCCACGCCGCTAGTCGAACACATCCCGGGCGATCTCAAGGCCTGGAACCGCAACCTGATGCTGAAGATTTTCCCCTACCTCAAGGACGTGAAAATCGACCTGGCCTGGGGCGGGCCGATGGCCTGCAGCCCCAACCTGTTCCCGCAGATCGGCACCCTGCCCGGTCGGCGCAACGCTTTCTACGTGCAAGGTTATTCCGGTTTTGGCGTCACCCCCAGCCACATCATCTGCAAGGTCCTGGCCGAAGGCATGAGCGAAGGCTCGGCGCGCTATGACCTGATCAGCTCGGTGCCACGCCCGACCATCCCGGCCAAGGATCAACTGCGCTCGGTGCTGCTGACCGCCGGCAAATCCTGGCACCAGCTGTCCGGCTACTGGAATGGCCGGCGCTAAGCCCCAACTCTTTCAACCCTCAAGGAACACTGACATGACCCTGACTGCCGTCACCCCGAACCTCCAGCTCAGCCAACTCGACGCCTGGGGCACCGTTGCCGACCTGGGCTCGCAGATACTCGAAGGCGAAGTACGCGCCTTCGGCAAAATGACCTTCGGCGCACCGACCGACCCGGTCAGCAGCGCCTACTTTGGCACCACCACCGGCAAGTTCCGCATGGTCTACCCGTTCAACGAACAGGCCGTGGTAGTCACCGGCCAGGTGCGCTTGACCGACGAAGCCACGGGTGTGAGCCGCACCTACAACGTGGGTGACAGCTGGTTCGTGACCAAGGGCACGCCGGTGCTCTGGGAGATTCTCAGCGAGAGCTTTGTGAAGCATTACTTTGCGGTGGTCTGACTGAAAGCATCGCGGGGCAAGTCGGGTCGCCGCACCGCCGCTCACACAGAGCCACTCTGTAGGAGCGGCGGTGCGGCGACCCGACTTGACCCGCGATGAGGCCCTAGAGCCTGGCCAACGACATCCCGAACATCCACCAAAGCGCCGCCAACCGCCGCTCGAACGCCTCCGCCCCCGCATAGATCAACTCGACATTCAAACTGTCGACGATCCCCAGGTAGGCATCGCCATACAAGCGCTGCTGCCCCTCCTCCAGCCCCGGCGCGAACGTGCGCAACGCCTGGGCAAACAACTCGCCCAGCCTCGCCAGGTAGGCCTCGAAGCCGGCACAGATCACCGGCCGCAGTTCACTGGGCGGGAAGAACGCCGTGCGCAGCATGAAGCGCAAATGCGCCGAGGCCTGGTAGCGCGCGTTCAAGCGCTCGGCAAAACGTTGCCCCGGCAGCTCGCCGGTCGGCACCTGCTCGGCAAAGCACGCCTCCAGGTACTCGTGCTCGGCGTGCAGGGCCCGGGCATAGACCACCTGGAACAGGTCGTCCTTGCCGGCAAAATGCGCATACAACGACGGCTTGCGCATGCCCGCCGCCGCGGCGATATCGTTGAGCGACGAGGCGTCATAACCCAGCTCGGCAAACTGCTCGACGGCAATCGCGCAGATCTTTTCCGCCGACGGCGTCAGGCTTCTCATAGCGGTGTCTCCCCCAACAAATACGGATCAATGCCCAGCCAGGCTGTGCACCTGCGGCTCGGCATGGCGGGTGCTGATGTGCACCAGCAGCGCCACGCACAGCGCCGAAAGGCCGAGCAACAACGCCCAGTGCGCCGCGCCCAAAGGCGCCATGATGCCCGACAATGGCGTGGCGAACGACGAAATGATCAACTGGAAGGCACCGAGCAACGCAGCAGTCGAGCCCAGCGCGGTGCTCTGCGAAGACATCACCAGCGACATCAGCGTGGCCTCGGCAATGCCCAGGCCGAACATGGCAACCGCCATGCCGGCAACGATACCCACCAGCCCCGCCGCACTCAGCGCCCCGAGCAGCACCAGCACGGCGCCGACCAGCATGCACGCCGCGCCCCAGCGGGCCAGGCGCACCAGGCCCTTGCGCGCCACCAGGCGGCCCGCGGTGATGGCGCCGAGCAGAATGGCCACGCCGGTGGCGCCGAACAGGGTGCCGAACGCCTCGACCGACAGCCCGAAGTGATGCTGGTAAACGAAAGCGGCCCCGCCGATGTAGGCAAACAGAAAGAAGAACACCGCCGACAAGGCCAGGGCCGGGCGCAGGAACTGGCGGTCACGGGCGATCCGTACGTAAGTGCGCAAGAACTCCCGAGGCTGCCAGGCCATGCGCTTGTCCTCGGGCAAGGTTTCCTTGAGCATCAGCGCCGAGTTGATCAGCACCAGCACGCCCAATGCCGCCAGCACCAGCATGATCGCCCGCCAGCCAAAGTGCGCACCGACAAAGCCGCCCAATGCCGGGGCGATCACCGGCGCCAGGCCTTCGATGGTCATCAGCAAGGCGAAGATCTGCGCCGCCCGCGCGCCTTCGGCAACGTCGCGGACCATGCTCATGATCACCACCAGGGTCAGGGCGCTACCCAGGCCCTGGATGAAACGCGCCAGCAGCAGGCTGTTGAGGTCGGGCGCGGCAGCGGCGGCCAGCGAGCTCAAGACGAATACCAGCAAACCGGCAAGCAACGGCCGGCGCCGACCGAGGGTGTCGACCAACGGCCCGAACAACAACTGCCCGGCGCCCATGGCCAGGAGGAACACGGTCAGGGTCAGTTGCACCCCGGCATAAGAGGTGGCGAACTCGCTGGCGATGCTTGGCATGCTGGCCAGGTACATGTCGACCGCCGAGGGCCCGAGGGCGCCGATCAGGGCCAGGGAAATGGCGAAGCCGACCCGGGCGGTCGGCGTGGAGGCTGCACTGTGCATAGGCTTGATTCCAGATAAAAACGGGACCTGGCTGGCGCTTGGCGCTCTACCTACCTATCGGTAGGTAGCCAGGTCGGACGAGCCTATACAGACCGCATCCTGCGGTCAAGCCAGCAACGATCAAACGCTGATCAGGCCAGGCTGCTGGCGCGGTAGTCCTTGGGCGACTGCTCGAACTGCTTCTTGAACGAGCGGCTGAAGTGCGCCGAGTCGGTGAAGCCCCATTTGTAGGCAATGGTGGTGATCGACTCGCGCTTGAGCACCGGGTTGGCGAGGTCGGCGGCGCTGCGTTTGAGGCGCGCGCGCTGGATGTAGCGGCAGACGCTGTCGCCCTGCTCTTCGAACAGGCGGTAGAGGTGGCGCACGGAAATGTTCAGGCGGTTGGCGAGGTTGACCGGGGTCAGGTTGGCCTGACCGAGGGAGTCATCGATGACTTTTTGCACATAACTGCGCAGGTTGGCGCCCTGTATTGAGGCCGGCAACGCGCAGAGGTCGTCGCTGCCTTCAAGGGCCGAACCGAGCAGCGACAGGAAGGCGCAGTGCAGCGCCTGACCTTCGCTCTGCTCGTCTTCGCCGGCGCTTTGCTCTTTGCACAGCTGGTCCATCAGCAGGTGCAGCATGCGCCCGCAGGCGCGGGTCTGGGAGATCTTGCCGAAGGTGCGGCTGTCGCTGCCCAACTGCTTGCACACCTCGGCCCGCGACAACGACAGCGAAGCGTGCTCGATCAGGCCGAAGGGCATGATTTCGCAGGCACCGGCGGCGTCCATCAGGAGCATTTCGCCGGGCGCCAGCTGGATGCTGACGCCGTTCTGGGTGATCTGCGAGAAGCCGGTGCGCTGGCTGACCAGAAAGCAATGCTGGTCGTTGTCGCGGTCGCTGTTCAGGCCCTTGCGGCGGATCAGCCCGGCGTTGGTACGCAGGTTGGCCAGGGCCAGGCCGCCGCGCGACCAGGTGGAAATCTCGCCGATGAACAGCGAGGGGTTGAACGCCAGTTCCGTCTCGTACACCCCGCAGATGTTCTGCATCGTTGCGTTCCAGCGTTCCAGCGCAGGGCTGCTGGCGTGATGGATACTCATGGGTACCTCCACAATGGCATCTTGTTTTTGTTGGGCAATAGTTAACATGTTATCTATGTGCGCGCAACTTGCGTGAAGCAGCCAGAGTGGAAGCAGGTTTGATGCCAGATGGCCGGCTCAGAGCCCGGCCAACAGCCCCGGCACGCCTTGCAGGGTGGCCAGCAGGTGCTGGCGTTGTTCGGGGCTCAGGCGAATGTAGCGACGAAAGGCCGGCAGGCGGTTGACCACCTCGCTGGCGCCGATGTGTTCGAGGGTCAGGGTCCATTGGCCGTCGCTTCTGTGCAGGCGCAGGCGCTTGAAGTCCAGGGGCATCAGTGCCTGCAGCAACGCGCTATCGGCCAGCAGGCGCCGTTGCAGTTCGGCCTGCAACGCCGGCTCGCCCTGACGCAGCTGAACCCGCAGGCCGCTGCGGCGCAATGACCCGCTGTGGTGCAGTTCAAGGTGGGCGCTGCCCTGCCCTGTGGCAGGCAGGCTCAGGCTGAATTCGCTCAGCACCAGGTGCATGAGCAACTGCGCTTCGCAGCGCTCGCGCACCTGCACCGCCTGCCCGGCCCAGTTGAAGCGACCAAGGCCCGGGCCGAGCACCTCGAAGCTGTCCAGGCCGAGGTTGCGTTGCAGCTTTTCAAGGGTCAGCCCCGGCCGATAGCCGGCCGGCGCCCGATCAGACAGCCTTTGCCACAGTTGGCGCAGGGCAATAGCCATGTGCAGTCCCCGGTTGATGAGCGAATTCGCGCGCCAGCACCTCTTCCACCGAAGCCGGCTTGAACGGGTTGACCTTCTGCACCAGTAGCGTCCAGAACAGCGCATACACCGCGGTGCCGGCCAGCATCAACCCAAAGGGCACGTAGATGTCGGCCGGGTCCATGCCCGGCGGGGTGATGAACCACATGCCCAGGACAATACCGACGCTCGAGAGGATTTGCGGCAGCGGGAACCATGGCGAGCGATAGGCCCGTGGCAGGTCCGGGCGACGGATGCGCAGGATCACCACCGACAGGGTCACCAGCAGGTACGCGGTGCTCCAGGCGCACACCGCCGCCAGCACCAGGTGCATGATGCGGTCGGTGTTGCCGCCCAGCCACAGGGCGTGCAGGCATGGAATCAAGGCGGCGACGAGGATGCACAGCAGCGGCGTTTTAAAGCGCGGGTGCAGGTAGGTGAAGACCTTGGGCAAGGCGCCGTCCACGGCCATGCCGTAGAGGATCCGCGGCACCCCGGCCATTAGCGTGTTGATGGTCGCCGCACCGGCGAACAGAAAGCCGATGCCCAGCCACAGCGGGCCGATATCGCCCATCACCTGTTCGGCAAAGCGCGGGATGGCCATGGGCGTGTCGAGCAAGTGCACGCCGCTGGCGGCATCGAGCAGCACGTTGTCGACCTGGCGCTTCATCGCCGCGCCATAGATGAACATGCACGTCGCCACCCCCAGCAGACCCAGGGCCATGGCCCGCGGCATGCTTTTCGCCGACTGGCGCAAATCCGGCGCCAGCGGCGTAACGAACTCACAGCCGACGAACATGAACATGGCCATGCCCACCAGCGAGAGGATGGTCACCAGGTCCGTGCCGACCAGCGACACGCCGAACCAGCCCTCCAGCTCCACCGCCGGCGCGGCCATCAAGCCGAGCACGCCGAAGACCATCAGCGTGGTCCACATGCCGAAGGTGAGGATGATCTCGGCCTTGCCGAAGGCGCTGACGCCAAAAGCATTGAGGATGGCGAAGATGATCACGAAGCCGACACCCAGCAGCCACGAACCACCGGCCGATTCGGCCAGAGTGTTGAGGTGCTCGAAGTTCACCAGGGCCATGACCCCGGCCAGCATGGTCTCGGCGGTGCCGGCAAAGACGTGGACGATCAGGTAGGCCGAGAGCGTGCCGGTGATGGCGAAAAAGCGCCCCATGCCGCAGTTGATGTAGTCGTACACCGCGCCGGTGGTCGGCAGGATCGACGCCGCCTCGGCAAAGGTGGTCGCCTGCGCCAGCATCATCACCACCGCGATCAGCATGGCCACGGCGAAGGCACTGCCGCCGATACCGAAGCCCATGGTCGCGGTGAGGATCACCGGGCTTGCCATGATCAGGCCGATGGTACTGGCAAGGGCGGTGGGAAAGCCGACCGTGCCGCGATTCAGGTGCGCACTGAGCGTGTCGTTGAGCGACATGGCAAAAGACCTCGAGCAGAAGGATGACAGTGGTCCTACTCTGCGCGCGCTGGCAATGGCCGTCTTGCCCGTGGCTGCCGTGAAGGTTGTAGCTGGCTGCCAGGCTCAGCCCCGGGCCGGCAGGCGCACGCAGTCGTGCGGGCCGAGCAGGCGGCCGTCGGCGGCGCGCAACTGCAGGGCCTTGACCGGTTTGCCGTGTTCGCGGTCGACCAGTTGCGAATGGGCCTCGCCCTCGGCGAAGTAGAACGCCTCGCCCCATTGGCGCAAGCCGACGATCAACGGGAACAGTCCCAGGCCTTTCTCGGTGAGCACGTATTCCTGGTAGGCGCTGCCCTCGGACACCGGCACCAGCTCGAAGATCTGGTGCTCGACCAGTTGCCGCAGGCGGGTGCTGAGGATGTTCTTGGCCATGCCCAGGTTGCGCTGGAACTCACTGAAGCGCTTCAGGCCATCGAAGGCGTCACGCACGATCAGCAGCGACCACCAGTCACCAATGGCATCGAGGGAACGCGCCACCGGGCATTCGGCGTCTTGCAGGCGGGTACGTTGGACCATGGGAAATCTCGCCAGTGAAAGTGGTTGCAATATAAAACCAGTTTCTCTAGCGTACAACTGGTTTCATTATGCAACCAGAAGGATCGAGCCCATGCAGCCCCAACACCGAATGTCATCCGCCGTCATCTTGCTGTTCTCCGTGGCCTGCGCCCTGGCGGTTGGCAATGTCTACTACGCGCAACCCTTGCTCGAAGCCATGGTCCGGGAATTTGCCATCGACCCCGGCCTGGTCGGCCTGGTGGTGACCCTGACCCAGGTCGGCTATGGCCTGGGCCTGTTGTTGCTGGTGCCGCTGGGCGATCGCCTCAACCGCCGGCGGCTGATCGTCGGCCAGTCGCTACTGTCGGCCCTGGCCCTGGTGCTGATTGCCTGGGCACCGAGCACGCCCTGGCTGCTGCTGGGCATGGGCCTGACCGGCCTGCTGGCGGTGGTCACCCAGGTACTGGTGGCCTATGCCGCGACGCTGTCGGCGGCTAGCGAACGCGGTCATGTCGTGGGGGTGATCACCAGCGGCATCGTCATTGGCATTTTGCTGGCGCGTACCTTGTCCGGGGCCATGGCTGACCTCGCCGGCTGGCGCTCGATCTACTGGCTGTCGGCGGCCTTGACCCTGGTGATTGCCGCCCTGCTCTGGCGCGTGCTGCCTCGGCAACAACCGGTGCAGGCGGCGGGCAGTTACCGCGAGCTGCTGCATTCACTGGCGTTGCTGCTGCGCGATGAACCGCTGCTGCGCCGGCGCTCAGTGCTGGCCCTGCTCAGCTTCGCCTCGGCGATGGTGCTGTGGACGCCGCTGGTGTTGCCCCTGAGCGCCCCGCCGCTGTCGTTGTCGACCAGCGAAGTGGGCCTGTTCGGCCTGGCGGGCGCGGCGGGCGCACTGGCGGCGGCGCGGGCCGGGGCGCTGGTGGATCGCGGACTGGGCCAGTGGGTCAGCGGCGGCTCGCTGGTGTTGATGCTGGCGTCCTGGGCGGCCATCGCCCTGACTGAATATTCGTTGTGGGCGCTGCTGCTCGGCGTGGTGGTCTTCGACCTGGGCCTGCAGGCCGTGCACGTCGCCAGCCAGAGCCTGATCTACCACCTGCCTGAAGCCACCCACAGCCGGCTGACCGCTGCCTACATGCTGTTCTACTCGGTGGGCAGTGCCTTCGGCGCGCTGACCTCGACCCTGGCCTATGCCTGGGGCGGCTGGCTGCTGGTGTGTGCCTATGGCGCGCTGCTCAATGCCGTGGCCCTGGGTTACTGGTGGCTGAGCGAAGGCGCACGGGCTCAGAACTGCACGTCGAGTATCACGTTGTCCAGGTAGGTGCCGGCGGGCGGTGTGGCCTGGTCGGTGTAGACCTTGGCGTTGTAGTTGAAGATCTGGCTGCCGGTGCCGGTGCCCACACCGGGGTTGATATCGGCGTCGCTGCTGGCCCGCCGGGCCGTGGTGACGCTGCCCCAACGCACGCTGCCGGCGCTCTTGAAGATGTCATAGGCCATATAGTTGTTGGCCGCCGACTTCATCCGCCGGCGCCCGGCGGAGACATTCTGGCCATCGTCCAGGCCCACGGTGTAGTTGCTGCCCTTGGTGCAGGAGACATTGACGTTGCTGTTGACCGTGCTGAAGCCGCCGACCACCGGCGCGCTGCCGAAGCTGATGTTGGGGCTGGTGATCTGGCAGTCATTGGTGACTGTCAGGCTCACGGTCAGGCTGGTGGTGCCGGTAAGGTTCTGCCGGCCCAGGCAGATACTGCCGACGCCAATGCCCCAGCAGTAGCTGATGTTCCAGTACACCGTCAGGACTTCCTGATAAAGGCCGGCGGCGACGTTGCTGCCGCTCAGGCTCTTGAGGTAGAGCGGCACCGACTTGGGCGTGGTGCCGTTGAGCAGGCCCAAGGCATCGAGGATGCCGTTGCGGGCGAAGTCGTAAGGCAGGCTGCGGGCGATCGGGTAGTTGGTGGTGTTGTTGGCGTACAGGGTGTAGCCGATCACATCGCCCGTGGGGCCGAGCAGGCCGGTACTGCCGGCCGGTGGGGTGAAAGTGGCGTAGAAGTGATCGTCGCTGGCCAGCAGGCTGACCAGCGAGCCGGTGCATTGCAGCCCGCCATTGAGGGTCGAGGCCGACTGCACGGTGGTGCGCACCAGGGTCGAGCTGACACTGCCAAAGCTTGCCGGCGCGGTATCGATCACCGAGCACAACGCGTGCACCTGGGGGCTGGCGAGCACGGCCAGGAGCATCAGCAGGCGCTTCATTGGCACACCAGCGGGCCGATCAGCGGCACCTGGTCCTGCTCGGGCGCCAGCTTGAACTGCACCCGGCAACTGCCGCCGTTGGCGATCTGCACCTGCAGGCTGTTGTCCGCAGCCAGCCCTTCGAGGTACACCAGCCCGTCCCAGCCGACCACCGCCAGCGCCCCGCTCTGCTCATGGCGCACCTGGCTGCCCAGCGGCAGTTCCTTATGGTTGCCATCGACCAGGACGATGCTCGCCGCCACCACCCGTTGCAGCGGGAATTCCAGCAGGTAGCCGCTGCCCCGGCGCACCGCCACCCGCTGCTCGACCTGCGGGCTCTGGACGTTGGCCGGCAGTTCCATGGGGTCGATCTCGTACTTGGCGCGGTAGTAGGCGCTACTCCAGGGCACCAGCAGGTGGCCGTTCTTGTCGGTGCGCCCGACCAGCTGGTTTTCGTAGCGTACCGGCACTTGGGCAAAACCCTCGGTGCTGACCACCACGAAGGCATCGTCGATACGGTTGGCGGCGAACAGCCCGGCGTCCATCCACACCAGCGAACCGCTGGCATCGGCCCAGCGGGTCATGCTGTCGCTGCTGCCATAGGCACCGGCCTGCAGTTGCACCGACTGCAGGCGCCAGGTGACGTCGGCTTGACGGTAAGCCTCACGGTCGCCGTCGGCGTAACCGAGGTTGAAGCCCAAGCCACCTTCGCTGGGCACCGCGCGGCTGTAGTTGACCCGTTGCTGGTTCTGGCCCTCCTTGTTGCGCTCAACGCTAAAGCTCAGGGTGCCGCGCAGGTCGAACGGAATCACCAGTTGCGCCTGCACCGCCCACTGGCTGTCGCCGATTTCGCGGTTGGCCGACAGGTACAGGCTGCTGTTGCGCCACAACGGCTTGCTCCAGCTGAGGTTGAGCAAACGGGTGCGCGAGTTGTCACCGGCGCGCACATCGAAGTAACCGGCGCCGAGGCTGCCGTAGCGTTCGAGGTTGACGCTCATGGTCACCTGTTCGCTGCGCTGGCTCAGGCGCGTGTAGGGGCTGTCGACCAGCGACAGGTCGGCATAGTCGCCGCGCCGTTGCAGGCGCTGGTAATTGAAGCCCAGGCGCTGGCTGTTGTACTGGTAGCCGACGCTCAGTTGCTGGCCGCTGCGGCTGTCGAAGCTGCTCTGGCTCAGCGCCGCATTGACCACGCCCCAGTTGCCCACCTGCCAGTTGCCGCCCAGCCCGCCAAGGGCCAGGGACTCGGCCGCCTCGGCGTGGCTTTCGAGGGTGAAGCTGTCGCTCAGGCCGTAGCGCAAACTGGCGGCGGCCACCCCCGGGCCATAGGCAAAGTCGCGAAGCGCGTAGTCCCGGCGCAGGCTGCCGGCGGCCAGCGAGAAATCCGCCAGGCCTTTTTGCAACAAGCTGCTGGTGACATAGAACGGCAAGGTGGTCGACACCTGCCGGCCGAGGGCATCGGTGGTCACCACCACCGCCTCGCCGGCGCCGTTGATGAACGGCACGTTGGTCAGGGTGTAGGGGCCTGGCTGCAAATCGGCGCTGGAGCTTTTGTAGCCGTTGATGAACAGATCCACCGAGGACGGCACCGCCGCTTCCCCGGCAAAGGCCGGCAATGGGTAGGTGACCAGGTCCGGGCGCACGGCAAAGTCACGCGACAGTTGCAGGCCGCCCAGGCGCACCGAACTGGTCCAGGGCAAGGCGCCGCTGAGCACGTCGCCGACTTCCAGGGTCAGCAGGCGCGCCTCGTCGGTGTAGCGCCAGGTGGTGTCGTAGCGGCGAAAGCCTTCCTGGCTGTCGGCGTAGTCGTTGCCGCCCAGGGACTGACGCCACTGGCCGGTGGTCGACAGCGTGCCCCAGCTGTCGAACAGGCGCAGCTCGTTCCACGCCGCGAGATAGCGGCCACCGTCGTCGGTATCGTTGAAATACAGGTCATAGTTGAGCAAGGCGCCAAAGCTGCTGCGCGCTTCGCTGGCCGGGTACAACTGGCGGCTGCCGATGCGCTGGGTCGGCAACCAGGCCGGTGGCACCTGCAGCACCAGGCGCTGGCCCTGGCTGTCGTAGTCGGTGTGCAGGCCGGGGATGCTGTCCAGCGCCACTTCGTCGCCGTACTCGCCGGGCAGCTCGATGCCAGCCGCCTGCAGGTCGGCGGTGGCCATGTACAGGCGCCCGGCGCGCTGCTGCACCGCCACCAGTTCAGGGCTGCTCATCTGGTTGACCAGCAGTTCCAGGAACAACGGCGCATCGGCGACCGCCTCGAGGCTGGCCGGGGGCGGCGGCAGCTCGCCAGCCAGCAGCGAACCACAGCCCAGCACGGTCAGGCCACAGGCCCGCAGCGCCGAAGAGATGCTCACACACAGTATCCGACCATTACCGGGTCCTCCCTGGCCCCTGTAGTGCTGCTAGCTGTCGTTCATTGCCCCTGACTCAGGGTTTGCGCAGGCTCCTGGCCATTGACCCGGCCCTTGAGCACTGAAGCGGCGCCCAGCGGCTGCGGCGCCGGCCAGCGCATGCTGGCGCCGGGCAGCACATAGCCGAGCAAACCCTCCACCAGCGGCCGGCTCTGGCTGCCCTGCTGCAGCACCACGTCAGTCAGGCGCGCATGCACCGGGCCGCTGTTGCGGATTTCCACATAGGGCTTGCCTTGTACAGAGACCTGACGCCAGCTCAGCAACGGCTTGCCCACCGCACTGTCACCGCGCTGGCCACTGGGGTCAGGCTTGCCCCACAAGCCTTCGCCATAGACGAACAGCGGCACCGAATAACGCATCTGGAAGCGGATCGCCGCCTGGGCCTTGTCGGCGCTGGCCGCGGCCGGCAAGGCCGGGGGAATTTCATCGATGATGATCCGGTAGGCCTGCTCTTGGCCCACCGGCGAGCTGCCGGTGCGGGTCAGGCGAATCAGCTGCTTTTGCCCCGGGGCGATGTTGGCCACTGGCGGGCTGCCGATAATCTCGCGCTGGGCCTGGTACTGGTCGTCGAACTCGCCCTGGCGCCAGGCGAACACCCGTACCTGCAGGTTGGCCGGCGCATCGCCACGGTTTTCCAGCCACAGCGCGCCGGCTTTCTGATTGGCCTCCAGCACCGGATCGATCGGCCAGATCAGTACCGAGGTGGCGGCCTGCAACGGCGCACTGCACAACAGCGCCAGGGCGCAGCTCAACAGGGTGTAGCTCAAGCGCGAACTGCCGGCGCCTACTTCCATGCACACTCTCCTTATTGTCATATTCATCCGGCGGCGCCGTTCAAAAGGTCAGCACCACCTGCACCACATCGGTGTAACTGCCGGCCGGCAGGTTGCCGGTCAACTGGGCCCGGGCGTAAACCGGCAACTTGATCGTGGTCGGATCGCTGTAGCTCACCGCCACGCTCTGGTTGATGCCCAGGCTCTGGCTGAAGCCGGCGTCGCGAAACAATTGGTAGGCCACCAGCGAGGTGCCGCTGCTGCGCTTGAGGTTGCGCGTGCCGCTGGCGCTGTTCAGCCCGGCATCGACGCTCATGCTCAAGCTCACTCCTGGCGTGCATTGCAGGGTCACCGTGGTGCCGCCCAGGGCGGTGGTGACGCTGCTGGTCGACAGCGCCGAATAGCTGCCGAAATTGAGGTTGCCGTAGTTGCTCACGCCGCCCACCACCAGGCAGCCGGCCGCCACCGTGGCGCTGACCTGAAAGGTACTGGTCAGCACCGCCGCCAAGGGCAGCGGTACGCTGAAGGCGGCCAGGGCCAGCAGCGCAGGCAAGGCGCGGGGCACGGTTCAGAAGCTCAGCTCGACCGCCACCGTGTCGGTGTACACCCCGGCGGGCAGGCCCGCCTTGCCCTTGGCCTGGCCATACAGGTTAACCGTCTGGGCCACGCCGGTACTGGTCGGCAAGGTGATGGTGCCGTCGATGACCAGCAGTTGGGTATGCCCTGAATCGGTGTAGAAGTCGTAGGGCACGTAATTGGCCACACCATCGTAGAGCGCGCGGCTGCCGCCGGGCGACTGGCTGTCGTGGGCGCCGGCACGCACCTTGATCACCGGCACTGTGCCGCTCGAGCAGAGGATGCTCATGGCGCCACCGCCGCCGCCCAGCACCTGCCCGCCGGCAGTGGTGAACAGCGCTTCCTGGGTACCGAAGTTCAGCGTACCGAAGTTCAGGCCGCTGGCACCGCCGCCCCCGTTGACCTGGCAACTGGCGATCAGCGTCAGGGTGGCGGTGATGTTGCCGGTTACCGTGGCCGCCTGGGCCTGGGTGGCGAGCGCCAGGCCTAGGCCTGCGAAAATCAAGCGTGAGAGGTTCGGGTGCATGAGTCACTCCTTGCGTATTACCAGTCCAGGGTCACCATCAGGGTGTCACGGTAAATGCCGGCCGGTAGCGCCTTGGGATGGGCGACTACTGCACCGTAGATTGGAATCGGAATCTGCGCGGCGCTGCTGACCGAAAAGTTGCGGGTCTGGCCGATGTTGTAACGGGCCCGGCCCGACGGGTCGGCAGACAGCTCATAGGGGATCAGCTCGCGGCCATTGCTCAGGCGCCGGGTGGCGCCATCACCGTTGGCACCGCCGTTGATGCTCACGGTAAAGGCGCGCACCGCCGGGTTGCAGCGCACCTGCAGGCGGCCGTCACCGGTGGCCTCTTCGATGCCGGAACGCAGTGGGTTGGTCCAGCTCGGGCCCTGGCTGCCAAAATCCAGTACACCGCCGCCTGGGGTTTCCAGGGTGCCCGGCCCGCCGCTGATCTGGCAGGCGCTGCTGATCACCAGGCGCGCCTGGATATGCCCGCTCATGGCCGCGAAAGCATCGGGGCTGAGCAACAGCAGCGGGCCAAGCGTCAACAGCATTATCCCTTTCATACTGCCAGTTCCTTTAGCAGGCGCCGCCCCGGTTACCAGGTGACGGTGACTTTGAGCAGGTCCGAATAACGCCCCACCGCCGGCACTTCGGCCAGGCGCTCGATACGCGCATACAACGGCAGCGCCACCGAGCCCGAATCGGGCACCCGCGCATGCTGGGCAACATTGACCGGCAGCGGCAGGCGCCAGGCCGGGTCCTGGTACAAACGGTAGGGTATGGGTTTCGCCGCAGGCTGGTTGCTGGCCAGGTAACGCACCTCGCCGATACCGCCGTGCTGGCCGCCATCGACCTGCACCTGGTAAGCGGTGTCTGGGTTGCATTCCAGGCGTGGCGGGCGTAGCGCGAGCAACTGGCTGCTGAGCGGGCCGGCCGGGTCGTCCAGCCGCGCCGTGCGGCCGAAATCGAGCACACCCAAGGCCTGGGCGCCGGCATCGCGGGGCTGGTGGATGAGCAGGCAGCCGCGCTCCACTTGCACTTTGACTTCAACCATGAAATCGGCGGCGCCTGCCGTGCTGGCCATGCTCAGCCCGAGCAGCGTCGCCAAAGAGCGTCCCTTCACCTTGTCATCCTTCAACGCAGGAGTGATCTGACCTTGAGGGTAGCAGTGAAGGAAAAACCTGCCAGTTTGCAGGGAAATGTATAAGCCCCGTACAAGATCTATCTGTAGGATCGGGCTTGCCCCGCGATAGAAGCCATCACTTATCCCGCTCAGAGATCGCTGGCCGGCCTTATTCATATTGGTTAAATTAGCCGCCCTCGCTCAAGCTGGCCCTTGAGTGCCGTTGCCCCGAGGAGCCCGGTTTGCCTGCCCTGCCCCCTTTCTGGATACGTTCGCCGTTGCGCGCCTGGCGTCGCTTGCGCACGCCGGTGGCCGAAGACAACAGCGTGGCGGCGACCGTTCGTCAGCATTTTGCCGCCAAGGCCCAGGCCCGCGGCTACACCCTGAGCGCCGGCCAGCTGCGGGTCATCGAGCATATGGCTACCGAGGCGGCGCGGCTCGACAGTGGCCAGGCGCGCAGCCTTTACCTGTACGGCGCGGTCGGGCGCGGCAAAAGCTGGCTGCTCGACGGTTTCTTCCAGGCCCTGCCCCAGGCGCGCAAGCGCCGCCTGCACTTTCATGACTTTTTCGCCCGCCTGCACCAGGGCATGTTTGATCATCGCCAGCAGGACGACGCCCTGGCCTGCACCCTGGATGAGTTGCTCGACGACTGCCAGGTGCTGTGTTTCGACGAGTTCCACGTGCATGACATCGGCGATGCCATGCTCATCACCCGGTTATTTCAGGCCTTGTTCGAGCGGCGGATTTTTCTCCTGGTAACCTCCAACTACGCGCCGCAAGGCTTGCTGCCCAACCCGTTGTATCACCAGCGTTTCGAGCCGGTGATCCGCCTGATCAACAGCCGCATGCAGGTGCTGGAAGTCGGCGGTGAGCAAGACTTTCGCAGCCTGCCCGGCGCGGCTGGCCAGCAGCGCTTTACCCAGGGCCATTACCTGTGGCCGGGCAGCCGCGAACAGCGCCAGGCCCTGCAGTTGCCCGAGCCGGGTGACGCGCCGGTTTTACTGGAGGTAGGCAAGCGCACACTGCGCGCCCGCCTGAGCGAGCAGCGCACCGTGGGCTTTGACTTTGTCGAGCTGTGCGAGCAACCCACCGCGGTGATCGACTACCTGGAGCTGGCGCGGCGTTTTGACCACTGGATCATCGACTGCCTGCCGAACCTTGAAGACTGCTCGATTGCCGCCCAGCAGCGCTTCGTCAACCTGGTGGACGTGCTCTACGACCAGGACAAGCACCTGGTGCTGATCGGCAGCCTGCCGCTGGCCGCAAGCCTGGGCGGCAGCGGCAGCGCCAGCGACCTGGCCCGCACCCGTAGTCGGTTGGGGCAGTTGCGCCAGGCAGGCTGCTGAGTTCTGTGGGCGCTGGCTTGACCCGCGATGAAAGCCCTACCCAACCCGCGCCAGGCTCGCCAACACCGCTTCAATCTCCACCAACACCGCCGGATCATCCAGGGTCGAAGGCGGTGTATACGGCTGCTGATCGGCAATCTTGCGCAGCACCGCGCGCAGGATCTTGCCCGAGCGGGTCTTGGGCAGGCGCTTGACCACCCGCACCTGGTTGAAACAGGCCAGCGCACCAATCTGCTCGCGCACGCTGGCCACCAGCTCGCTCTGCAACTGCGCCTGGGCAATGTCCTGGCCGTCCTTGAGCACCACCAGCGCCAGCGGCACCTGGCCCTTGATCTCGTCGTGCACGCCGATCACCGCGCATTCGGCCACCGCCGGATGGCGGGCCACCAGGTCTTCCATCTCGCCGGTAGACAGGCGATGGCCGGAGACGTTGATGACGTCGTCGGTGCGGCCCATGATGTAGACGAAACCGTCTTCATCCAGATAGCCGCCGTCGCCGGTGTGGTAATAGCCGGGGTAGGTCTTCAGGTAGGCATCCAGGTAGCGCTGGTGGTCGCCCCACAAGGTCTGGCTGCAGCCAGGCGGCAGCGGCAAGGCAATGACGATCGAGCCTTGCTGGTTGGCGCCGAGCAGATGCCCGTCATCATCCAGTACCTGTACGTTGTAGCCCGGCACCGCCCGGTTGCTCGAGCCCGGCCGCGCTGCACTGCCCTCCATGCCCACGCACGGTGCGGTCACCGGCCAGCCGGTTTCGGTCTGCCACCAGTGGTCGTGGACGGTCTTGCCGCTGGTGGCCTCCAGCCATTGATGGGTGCTGGAATCAAGCTTCTCGCCGGCCAGAAACAGCTGGCGCAGGGAGCTCAGGTCATAGCGGCGCAGCAATTCGCCGTCGGGGTCTTCCTTGCGGATCGCGCGCATGGCGGTGGGCGAGCAGAACAGGCCGTTGACCCGGTACTGCTCGACCACCCGCCAGTAGGCGCCGGCATCCGGGGTGCGGATCGGCTTGCCTTCGTAGAACACCGTGGTGCAGCCATTCATCAGCGGCCCGTAGACGATCAGCGAATGGCCAACCACCCAGCCAACGTCGGAAATCCCCCACCACACGTCGCCCGCCTGCATGCCATAGATGTGGCGCATGGCAAAACTCAGGGCCACGGCGTTGCCGCCGTTTTCGCGCACGATCCCCTTGGGTTTGCCGGTGGTGCCCGAGGTATACATGATGTACAGCGGGTCAGCGGCGGCCAGTTCCACCGGCGCCACTGCTCTGGCCGTGGCCACCGCTTCGAGCCAGTCGAGGTCGCGGCCTTCGACCAGGGTTGCGGTGGCTTGCGGGCGTTGCAGCACCAGCACCTGGCGCGGCTGGTGTTTGGCCAGCTGCAAGGCGCGGTCGACCAGCGGCTTGTAGTCGACGACCCGGTCGAATTCCAGCCCACACGAAGCAGTCAGCAGCAGGGTGGGCCGGGCATCGTCGATGCGCAGCGCCAGCTCGTTGGCGGCAAAGCCGCCAAACACCACCGAATGCACCGCGCCGATACGCGCGCAGGCGAGCATGGCCATGGCCGCCTGGGGCACCATGGGCATGTAGATGATCACCCCGTCGCCCTTCTCGACCCCAAGCTCGCGCAGCAAGCCGGCCAGGCGCGCCACTTCATCGCGCAGCTGGTTGTAGCTGAACTGCTGCTGGCTGCCGGTTACCGGCGAGTCATAGATCAGCGCGGTCTGCTCGCCACGGCCCTGTTCGATCTGATGGTCGAGGGCCAGGTAGCAGCTGTTGAGACGGCCGTCGGCGAACCACTGGTGGCTGCCATCGGCATTTTCAACAAGGGTTTGCAGGGGCTTGCGGTACCAGGCCAGGTGATCGGCCTGTTCGGCCCAGAAGGCGGCAGGATCGGCGATGGAGCGGGCGTAGCTGTGCTGGTATGTCATCGAATGTAGAACCCTGAACTTGTTGTTATTAATAAAGGGCGAGCTTCGAGTATGGACCGCAGTTGTCAGTCTGCCATGGGACTTAAGTCGCATCTTGCCGGTATGATGACCGGCGTTTATTTACGAGCCTGCCGCCCCCCCATGCATACCCTTGAAGACCTCAAAGCCGGCCGTCTGGCGGGCATTACCCGCCTCGACCTGGCCTGCGGGCTGGAACACTTCCCCCGGGAAATTTTCGACCTGGCCGACAGCCTGCAGGTACTCAACCTGACCGGTAACAACCTAAGCGACCTGCCCGAGGACCTGGGCCGGCTGCACCAGCTCAAGGTGCTGTTCTGCTCGCAAAACCGCTTTCGCCACCTGCCCGAAGGCATCGGCCAGTGCCCGATGCTGGAAATGGTCGGTTTCAAGAGCAACCAGATCGAGCAGGTCAGCGGCGCGGCGCTGCCACCACGGCTGCGGGCCCTGGTGCTGACCGACAACCGCATCGAAACCCTGCCCGAAGCCCTGGGCGATTGCCCGCACCTGCAAAAGCTGATGCTTGCCGGCAACCGCCTGCGCGAACTGCCGGCAAGCCTTGCGCGCTGCACCAGGCTTGAACTGCTGCGCCTTTCGGCCAACCGGCTGCCGGCCCTGCCCGACTGGTTGCTGCAGATGCCGCGCCTGGCCTGGCTGGCCTACGCCGGCAACCCCATGGCGGCGGGCTACTGCACACCGCAAGATCCTGGCCATTGCCAGGTGATTGACTGGCAGCAGATCGACCTTGAACAGGTATTGGGCCAGGGCGCGTCCGGGGTCATTCACCAGGCGCGCTGGCAGCAGCAGAGCGCGCCAGTGGCGGTCAAGCTGTACAAGGGCGAGATCACCAGCGACGGCTTGCCGCTCAACGAAATGAGCGCCTGCATTGCCGCTGGCGATCACCCGCAACTGGTGCGCCTGGCCGGGCGTATCGACAACCGCCCGCAGCAACTGCCGGCGCTGGTGATGCAGTTGATCGAGCCGAGCTGGTTCAACCTGGCCGGGCCGCCGAGCCTGGATTCATGCACCCGCGACTGTTATCCGCCCGAGCGGCGTTTGCGCCTTGCCAGCGTGCGGCGCCTGGCCGCTGCCATTGCAGCGGTAGGCGCGCATTTGCACGGGCACGGCATCACCCATGGCGACCTGTATGCGCACAACGTGCTGTGTGACGAGCATGGCGACTGCTTGCTGGGGGACTTTGGCGCGGCGTCGTTCCATCCGCTGGATGGCAGCGTGGCGACTGAAGCGCTGCAGCGGATCGAGGTGCTGGCGTTCGGGGTGTTGCTGGGGGAGTTGCTGGCGTGTTGCGAGGGCGATTGCGAGGTGTTGCGGGGGGTGCAGCGCGAGTGTGTGCGGGATGAGGTGATGCTGCGGCCGGGGTTTGCCGAGGTTTGTCAGCGGCTTCGCGGCGTCTGAATCGCGGGTCAAGTCGAGGCGTCGCACCGACTTGACCCGCGATGAGGCCCTTACGGTTTACATCAACCCGCCAGACCTACATAGACGTTCTGCACGTCATCGTTATCGTCGATCGCTTCCAGGAAGGCTTCAACCTCTGCCATCTGCTCATCGCTCAGGGTGCTGACCGGGTTTTTCGGGGTGTAGCCGATTTTTGCCGAGACCACGGTGAAGCCTTGACCCGGCAGGGCTTTCTGCACGGCGTCGAGGTCGGTGGTGTCGGTGATGAACAGGGTCGCGCCCTCTTCTTCGCCTTCGGCAAAATCCTGGGCGCCGGCTTCGATGGCGGCCATTTCCGGGTCAGCGTCAGGGCTGGCCGGCGTGGCTTCGATCAGGCCGACATGGTTGAAGTCCCAGGCCACCGAACCGGAAGCGCCCAGCTGGCCCTTGCGGAACAGTACGCGGATTTGCGCCACGGTGCGGTTGACGTTGTCGGTCAGGCACTCGACGATCAGCGGCACCTGGTGCGGGGCAAAACCTTCGTAGGTGACGGCGGTGTACTGCACCGCGTCGCCGTCCAGGCCGGCACCCTTGCGGATGGCACGCTCAAGGGTCTCGCGGGTCATCGAAGCCTTTTTGGCTTGCTCGATGGCCAGGCGCAGGCGCGGGTTCATGTCCGGGTCGGCGCCGGACTTGGCAGCGATCTGGATCTCTTTGGACAGCTTGCCCATGATCTTGCCTTTGGCGTTGGCTGCGACTTCTCTATGCTTGGCTTTCCACTGTGCGCCCATCTCGACTCTCTTGTTTCAGGTGCCGGTTCAGGTAGCGACCGGCCAAAGTGGCAAGCAGTTTATACGCTCCGCAGGCCATCGACAAAAAAACCCTTCAGCCCTTGTCGGCCTTGCCCGCAGCAGCGGCAAAACGCGCCAGGCGCACGTCAAGGTGGCGCGGGCGGCGGCCGTTGTCTTCGGCCTGCTCCTTGCGACGGATGGCATTGCGCACCATCAGTGAGCCCAGGTAGCGGATCGGCTCCGGCGGGAAGTAGCCCAGCGGGCCGTTGACCAGCGGCGAGCGGGTCCATGGGTTGTCCAGGCCCAGGGCCAGCGACGAAAGGATCTGCCCGCCCATGTGGCAGGGGCCGACGCCGCTGCCCGAGTAGCCAAAGCCGTAAAACACGTTGCCCTGGCCATTGAGCCGGCCAAAAAACGGCAAGCCGGTCACCGAACGGTCCGACGGCCCGTTCCAGGTCGCGGCAACCGGCACCTGGGCCAGGGCCGGGAAGAACTCGCCAAGGCTGCGGCGCAGCAACGGCTCATAGGGCGAAGGCTGGTCGAACACCGGCAGCATCCGCCCGCCGTAGGCGAAGGTATTGCCGCCCTTGCCGAGCATCAGCCGGCCATCGCTGGTGTTGTGGTAGTAATGCACGAAGATCCGCGAATCGAGCACGCTGATGCCGCTGGTCAGGCCGATCTGTTCGAGCAACTGCGGTTGCGGCTCGGTGATGATCATGTCGCTGGAGACGATCGCCACGCTGCGCTCGAACTGCGGGAAGGCCCGCGCCATCCAGGCGTTGAGGGCCAGCACCACGCGACCGGCGCGGATGTTGCCACGGGCGGTTTCGACCAGCGCCTGCGGCCCTTGCTGCAAACCGCTCATGGCCGTGCCCTCATAAATGCGCACGCCCTTTTGCAAAGCGATCCGGCGCAGGCCGCGCACCAGTTTGCCCGGCTGTACCGTGGCAGCGGCCGGCGAGAACCAGCCTTCCAGGTGCCTGGTCGAGCCTGCCAGACGCTGCACCTGCGCAACCGCCAGGCGCCGGAACGAGTTGATGCCCTGGCGCTCAAGCGCTGCAATCACGCCATCGGTGGCGCCGACCTGGGCGCGATTGGTGGCCGTGTACAAGGTGCCGTCCAGGCGGTAGTCGGCGTTGATGCCATGGGCCTGGCAGAACTCGCCGATGGCGTAGATGCTCTGCTCCGAAGCCTTGACCAGGCGCACCGCCTCCTGCGCCCCGAACAGGCGTTCGAGGGTGAAGTACTTGGCCGACCACGACAGCGCGCAGCCGCCGTTGCGCCCACTGGCGCCGGCGCCGCAGATGTCGGCCTCGATCAGCACCACATCCAGCGCCGGGTTGTGCTCCTTGAGCATGAGCGCCGTCCACAGGCCGGTGTAGCCGCCCCCGACGATGCACACCTGGCAGTCGGTATCAGCCGCCAGCGGCGGGCACGCGGGTGCAACTTCCTGGTCCAGCGCCTGTTGCAGCCAGAACGGTCTCATGTCGGTTTCCTTATAGGTTCAGGTACGCAGCGGTTTGATCGCCATGGCCGTGTTGGGGGCAACGGCCGGGGTGTGCTCGGGGCTGGCCGGGCGGCTGTTCCAGTGCGGCAGCAGCACCAGGGCGGAAAACAGCGCACAACCGGCAAAGACGATGAACACCGTGACGCTGTCGAAGTAACCCGGCAGCAGGCCGCCGAGAATCGCCCCGACCGAACCGCAGCCGTTGACGAAGCCTGCGGCAGTGGCGCCGGCCTTGGCGGTGCCGAAGTCGATGGCGGCAGCGCCGCTGATCATCGAGTCTGGCCCGTACAGGGTCAGGCCCATGACAAACAGCAAGGCCACCACCAGCAACACGCTGCCAGTATGCAGGGCGGCCATGAACAGCCCGAGCACCACGGTCAGCACCACCAGGCTGATCACGCAGGCCGGCATGCGCCGGGCGCCGAAAAGTTTGTCCGAAGCCAGGCCAATCATGATCGGGCCGAGCAAGCCGGCCAGCTCGAAGGCGGTGGGGATGATTGCCGCACCAACCTTGCCCACCGACGGCATCTGTTCGAAGACGATCACCGGGCCCCAGAGCAGAATCGCGTAGCGCGCAGGTTTTAACAGAAAGTACGCCAGCCCCAGGGTCAGCACCGTGCGGTTGCGCAGGATCTCGCGCAACGGCGCCCAGATGCTGCAAATCGTCGAGCCCGGCACCATGCTTTCGGGCTCGGGCTCCACCGCCGGCAAACCGACGTCTTCAGGCTTGTTGCGCTGGAAGATGAAGAACAGCACCGCTACCAGCGCCACCACCGCCGCGCTGGAGATGAACGCCGCATGCCAGCTGCCGATCAGGGTGTAGGCCCACCAGCCAGCAAACGGCGAGGCCACCAGGCCGCCGAAGGCATAGCACGAGCTCCACAACCCCAGCACCCGCCCACGCTGGGACGAGGGAAAGAAGCTGCCGATGTTCTTGCACAGCCCGGCCCAGCCGGTCGATTGCGCCATACCCTGGACCAGCATGCAGGTAGCAAAGATCGGGAAGGTCGCGTAACTGCCCATCACCACGGCAGCGGCGGCAGAAATCACCAGGCCGCCGAGCACCACCACCCGCGGGCCGAAGCGGTCGGCGAGCATGCCCCAGGTAAATTGCCCGAATGCGTAGGCGGTCAGGTAGATGGCGTCGAGGTTGGCCATGGCCATTTTGTCGAGGGTGAAGCTTGGGTCTTCGGCGATGCCGAGCTTGGCCACCGAAAAGGCTTTGCGGGTGAAGTAGAACGCGGCGTAGGCCAGCCAGGTGATGGCAAAAATCTGCACGCGCCAACGTTTGATATCTGCAACGTGTTTGTTCATGGTGGGATCTGACCTCGAGAGCTGAGTGTGCCGGCAGAATTTGAAAAAAAAAAACGCCTGTCTTGTTGTTGTGTTGCGCACTGCGTGACGGCCGGTCGAACCCGTCACCTGCTCAGATAGAAACAATTACTGACTGATAAATAAAATCGATTTATCGTATTTCACAAATAAGCTCAGCTTGTAACAGGTGCTGCGATGTCGGTGTCCCACGCTCAGTTGAAGGCTTTTCACGCAGTTGCCCTGCACGGCAGCTTCACCCGCGCCGCCGAACGGTTGTTCCTGACCCAGCCGGCGATCTCCGACCAGGTGCGTAAACTCGAAGAACGTTTCGGGGTTTTGCTGTTTCACCGCAACAAGCGTTCGGTGCAACTGACCGATCTGGGCGAGCGTTTACTGGCGATCACCCAGCGCTTGTTCGTCTGCGAGGCCGAAGCCCATGAGCTGCTGCAGGATTCGCGCGCCTTGCAGACCGGCACCCTGGTGCTGGCGGTGGATGCGCCGGTGCACGTGCTGCCGCAGATTGCGCGCTTCTGCCAGCAGTACCCGGGGATCAGCGTCAAGGTCGAGACCGGCAATACCGACGAGTCGCTGCTGCGGCTGTTCAACTACCAGGCCGACCTGGCCCTGCTCGGCCGCGACGTTGATGATGACCGGCTGCTGTGCGTGCCGCTGCGCAGCGACCCGATGGTGGCCTTCGTTTCGCACAACCACCCCTGGGCCAGCCGTGGTTCGATCAGCCTGGCCGACCTTGACGACACGCCAATCGTGCTGCGTGAACCGGGTTCGGTCACCCGCCAGACCCTGGAAGAAGAAATGGCCCGCGCCGGCCTGCGCATCCGCGCGGCGATCCAGGTCGAAGGCCGCGAAGCTGCGCGCGAGGCGGTGGTGGTGGGGATTGGTGTGGGCGTGGTGTCGGCCGCCGAGTTCGGCGCCGATGCGCGGGTGTGTGCGTTGCCGATTGTCGATTGCCAGCGGCGTTTGACCGAGACCCTGGTGTGCTTGCGCGAGCAGAGCTCACGGCGGCTGGTGGCGACGTTTTTGCAGATGGTGCAGGACAGCCTTTAGTCCCATCGCGGGTCAAGCCCGCTCCTACAGTAGGAGCGGGCTTGACCCGCGATCAGGGCCTAAGCCGCCTCCCTGCCCCGCGCCACCGCCTGGGCCGCCGCTAACATCGAGCGCAACAGCACCGCGCAGCCATCGGCCAGGTCTTGCGGCGCGGCATTCTCGATTTCGTTGTGGCTGATGCCGCCCTCGCAGGGGACGAAGATCATCCCCGCCGGGCCCAGTTCGGCGACGAAGATCGCATCATGCCCGGCGCCACTGACGATATCCATGTGCGACAACCCCAGGCCCTGGGCTGCGCTGCGCACCGCCTGCACGCAACCCTCATCGAAGTACAGCGGTGGAAAGTCTGCGGTCGGCGTCAGGCTGTAGGTCAGCCCATGCTGCTGGCAGGTGCTGCTGATCACATCCTTGACCTGGGCGATCATCGAGTCGAGCCGCGCCGGCTCCAGATGCCGGAAATCCAGGGTCATGCGCACCTCGCCAGGAATGACGTTGCGCGAGCCGGGATAAGCCTGCAGGCAACCGACCGTGCCGCAGGCATGGGGCTGGTGCTCCAGCGCCACGCGGTTGACCGCCGCCACCACCGCGCTGGCGCCGACCAGGGCGTCCTTGCGCAGGTGCATCGGCGTTGGCCCGGCGTGGGCCTCGACGCCGCGCAGGGTCAGGTCGAACCACTTCTGCCCGAGCGCGCCAAGCACCACGCCGATGGTCTTGTGCTGGTCTTCAAGAATCGGCCCCTGCTCGATATGCGCTTCGAAATAGGCGCCCACCGGATGACCACTGACCGCCCGCGGCCCGGCATAACCAATGGCGTTAAGCGCCTCGCCGACGCTGATGCCTTCGGCGTCGGTCTTGGCCAGGGTCTGGGCCAGGGTGAATTTTTCGGCAAACACCCCCGAACCCATCATGCACGGAGCAAAGCGCGAGCCCTCTTCGTTGGTCCACACCACCACTTCCAGCGGCGCTTCGGTTTCGACCTTGAGGTCGTTGAGGGTGCGCAGCACTTCCAGCCCGGCCAGCACGCCAAAGCAGCCATCGAACTTGCCACCGGTGGGCTGGGTATCGATATGGCTGCCGGTCATCACCGGCGGCAATTGCGGGTTGCGCCCCGGGCGGCGGGCGAAGATGTTGCCGACGCCATCAATGCTGACGGTGCAGCCGGCCTCTTCGGTCCATTTGACGAACAGGTCGCGGGCCTGGCGATCGAGGTCGGTCAAAGCCAGCCGGCAAACGCCACCCTTGACCGTGGCGCCAAGCCGGGCCAGCTCCATCAGCGACTGCCACAGGCGTTCGCCGTTGATATGCCGTTGGGTCGATTGCAGAACATCCTGAGCGGTTTGCATGTGCGTCTCCTGCATCACGTGCCTGGCCTCTGCGGGCCATGGGCTTACACGGTGGGTTTGAGGTTGGCCGTGCGGGCGGCCCTGAAGCTACCGAGGGCGTAGTAGATCAGCCCGCCCAGGGCAGAACCGGTGAACCAGCCAAAGTCGTAGAACCAGCTGAAGGCGCTGCTGTGCAGCGACAGCAGGGTCAGCGCCACCGGCACGCCGAAGGCAATGAAGCCAGCGGCGTTCCAGGCCGGGTAGACGTCGTCGCGGTACAGGCCGGCGAGGTCCAGGGTCTGTTTGCGGGTGATGAAGTAGTCGACCACCATAATCCCGGCTATCGGCCCGAGCAGGCTCGAATAGCCCAGCAGCCAGTTGGAATAGACGCTCTCCAGGCTGACGTCGCTGACGATCCAGCCGAGCTTTTTCAGCAGCTCATGGCCCATCAGCAGCAAGCCCACCAGGCCGGTGAGCAGCACCGCCGTGGTGCGGCCGATCCATTTGGGCGCCAGGTTCTGGAAGTCATTGGTCGGCGAGACGATGTTGGCCGCGGTGTTGGTCGACAGCGTGGCGATGATGATCAGGGCCATGGCCAGCGCCACCCACATCGGGCTCTGGATATGGCCAATGAGGCTGACCGGGTCGGACACGGTTTCGCCCACCAGCGAGGCAGAGGCTGCGGTCAGCACCACGCCGAGGGCGGCGAACAGGAACATGGTCAGTGGCAGGCCGAAGATCTGCCCGAGGATCTGGTCCTTCTGGCTTTTCGCGTAACGGCTGAAATCGGGGATGTTCAGCGACAGGGTGGCCCAGAAACCGACCATCGCAGTGAGCCCGGCAAAGAAGTAGCCGTAGACGCTGGCGCCCTCGGGGCGCTTGGGCGGCTGGGCCATCAACTCGCTGATCGAAACGTTGGGCAAGGCCCACACCAGCAGGCCCGCTCCCACCAGTACCAGCAGCGGCGCCGACAGGGTTTCCAGCCATTTGATCGACTCGGCGCCGCGCAGCACCACCCACAGATTCAGGCACCAGAACAGCATGAAGCCGATCACCTCGCCGGTGCCGCCGAGGGCTTTCCAGTCCGCCGACAGCGAGCCGAGAAACAGGTGAATGGCCAGGCCGCCGAACATCGTCTGGATGCCGAACCAGCCGCAAGCCACCAGGGCGCGGATCAGGCACGGTACGTTGGAGCCGATGATGCCGAAGGACGAACGCAGCAGCACCGGAAAGGGAATGCCGTACTTGGTACCGGGAAAAGCGTTCAAGGTCAGCGGGATCAATACCACGGTGTTGGCCAGCAAAATCGCCAGCAGCGCCTCGCCCACGGTCAGGCCAAAATAGGCGGTGAGCACGCCGCCCAGGGTGTAGGTCGGCACGCAGATCGACATGCCGACCCACAGCGCGGTGATGTGCCATTTGTTCCAGGTGCGCTCGTGCACCTTGGTCGGGGCGATGTCGTGGTTATACCTGGGGCTGTCGAGGACGTCGCTGCCGGCGTCGAGTTCGAACAAGCCGTCGCGTTCGCTCACCTGCGATCTGGTCTGCTGCATGGCCGCTCCACTGTTGTTGTGTTTTTGGGAGTTGGTTGCATTGCACGGGCATGTGGGCAATCACGGTTGCCCATGAGAAATCTTGACCATTTCTACAACCTGTCAAGAACGACAGGACCACTGGTCGTTTTCCCTCAGCACCGCTCAAATCATATAACTCTTATAAATCAGTAAGTTAACCTTGTTACATGCATATAAATTAAATATTTGCCCTATCTGAAATCGCCGACTAGATTCATTTCCTGACAGCGATGACAGGTTTTCGCCTACGCTGAAAAAAGTACAAAACCTAGAACCGGTAACAACCGGTCAAGCCTGCGAGGAGCATCTGATGACGCTTATGATTCGTGGCGCCACCCTGATTACCCATGAAGAAAGCTACCGCGCCGATGTCTTGTGTGCCGACGGCGTGATCAAGGCCATCGGCCCTGCCCTTGAAGTGCCGGCCGGCTGTGAAGTGCTCGACGGCAGCGGCCAGTACCTGATGCCCGGCGGCATCGACCCGCACACCCACATGCAATTGCCCTTCATGGGCACCGTGGCCAGCGAAGACTTCTACAGCGGTACTGCCGCGGGCCTGGCCGGCGGCACCACCTCGATCATCGACTTCGTGATTCCCAACCCGCAGCAGTCCTTGCTCGAAGCCTTCCACCAGTGGCGTGGCTGGGCCGAGAAGTCGGCCAGCGACTACGGCTTTCACGTCGCCGTGACCTGGTGGAGCGAGCAGGTGCGCGAGGAGATGGGCGAACTGGTGCGCCTGCACGGGGTCAACAGCTTCAAGCACTTCATGGCCTACAAGAACGCGATCATGGCCGCCGACGACACCCTGGTCGCCAGCTTCGAGCGCTGCCTGGAGCTCGGCGCGGTGCCGACCGTGCATGCCGAGAACGGCGAACTGGTCTATCACCTGCAACGCAAGCTGATGGCCCAGGGCATTACCGGGCCGGAAGCGCACCCGCTATCAAGGCCCTCGCAGGTTGAAGGCGAAGCCGCCAGCCGCGCCATTCGCATCGCCGAAACCCTCGGCACGCCGCTGTACCTGGTGCATGTTTCGACCCGCGAAGCCCTGGATGAAATCACCTACGCGCGCAACAAGGGCCTGCAGGTCTACGGCGAAGTGCTGGCCGGGCACCTGCTGCTGGATGACAGCGTCTACCGCCACCCCGACTGGCAAACCGCCGCCGGTTACGTCATGAGCCCGCCGTTCCGCCCGCGCCAGGACGGCCACCAGGAGGCGCTGTGGCACGGCCTGCAATCGGGCAACCTGCACACCACCGCCACCGACCATTGCTGCTTCTGCGCCGAACAGAAAGCCGCCGGGCGCGACGACTTCAGCCGCATCCCCAACGGTACTGCCGGCATTGAGGACCGCATGGCAGTGCTGTGGGACGAAGGGGTCAACAGCGGCAAGTTGTCGATGCAGGACTTTGTCGCCCTGACTTCGACCAACACCGCGAAGATCTTCAACCTGTTCCCGCGCAAGGGCGCCCTGCGCGTCGGTGCCGACGCCGACCTGGTGCTCTGGGACCCGCAAGGCACACGGACCATCTCGGCGGCCACGCACCATCAGCAGGTGGACTTCAACATCTTCGAAGGCAAGACCGTGCGCGGCATCCCCAGCCACACCATCAGCCAGGGCAAGCTGGTCTGGGCCAACGGCGACCTGCGCGCCGAGCGCGGCGCCGGGCGCTACATAGAACGGCCGGCGTACCCGGCGGTGTTCGACCTGCTCAGCAAGCGGGCCGGGCATTCCCGGCCGGTCGCCGTTAAGCGCTGAAGAGCATCGCTGGCAAGCCCGCTCCCACATGTGGGAGCGGGCTTGACCCGCGATGGAAGGCAAAGCCTTCCCCAAAAAAAATAAAAAAATGAGGAACCCACCGTGATCGATTCCCTCAACCACCTCCCCCGACCGTCCGAGAACAACGCCACCCTCGCCGAACACTTCAGCGACCTGGCGCCAGCGTTGAACGCCCGCCAGGCCGCGCTTGAAGCCTCACGCTGCCTGTATTGCTACGACGCGCCTTGCGTCA
This sequence comes from Pseudomonas sp. SORT22, assembly GCF_018417635.1. NCBI lineage: Bacteria > Pseudomonadati > Pseudomonadota > Gammaproteobacteria > Pseudomonadales > Pseudomonadaceae > Pseudomonas > Pseudomonas sp. SORT22. The sequence continues at coordinate 2,532,852 of NZ_CP071007.1, read as the reverse complement.
ACGCCTGCCCCAGCGAGATCGACATCCCCTCGTTCATCCGCAACATCCACCAGGAGAACGTCCAGGGCGCGGCGCAGAAAATTCTCTCGGCCAACATCCTCGGCGGCAGTTGCGCGCGGGTGTGCCCCACCGAGATCCTCTGCCAGCAGGCCTGCGTGCGCAACAACCACCAGGAGTGCGCGCCGGTGCTGATCGGCCTGTTGCAGCGCTATGCCGTGGACCATGCCGAGTTTGCCCAACACCCGTTCCAGCGCGCCGCCAGCACCGGCAAACGCATTGCCGTGGTCGGCGCCGGCCCGGCGGGGCTGTCGTGCGCCCACCGCCTGGCCTGGCACGGCCATGACGTGGTGATCTTCGAAGCCCGGGACAAAGCCGGCGGCCTCAATGAATACGGGATCGCCAAGTACAAGCTGGTCGACGATTTCGCCCAGCGCGAGCTGGACTTTGTCCTGCAGATCGGCGGCATCGAGATTCGTCACGGCCAGGTGCTGGGCGACAACCTCAGCCTGGCCGAGCTGCAACAGCAGTTCGACGCGGTGTTCCTCGGCCTGGGCCTGAATGCCGTGCGCCAGCTGGGCCTGGCCAACGAGGCGGCGCCGGGCATGCTCGCCGCCACCGAGTTCATCCGCGAACTGCGCCAGGCCGATGACCTCAGCGCCTTGCCGGTGGCCGACCGTTGCATCGTCCTCGGCGCCGGCAATACCGCCATCGACATGGCCGTGCAAATGGCCCGCCTCGGTGCCCGCGACGTCAACCTGGTGTATCGCCGTGGCGTCGAGGACATGGGCGCCACCGCGCACGAGCAACACATCGCCAAGGACAACCAGGTACGCCTGCTGACCTGGGCCCAGCCCGAACAAGTGCTGCTCGACGATCAGGGCCGGGTGCGCGGCATGCGCTTTGCCCGCACGCAGTTAAGCGATGGCCGCCTGCAGCCAACCGGCGAGACCTTCGAACTGGCTGCCGACGCGATCTTCAAAGCCATCGGCCAGGCCTTCGATGCCAGTGCCTTGAGCGACAGCAGCGGCCAGCAGCTGGCCCGCGAGGGCGAGCGCATTCGCGTCGACGAGCAGCTGCGCACCAGCCTGCCCGGCGTGTATGCCGGCGGCGACTGCACCCAGCTCGGCCAGGACCTTACCGTCCAGGCCGTGCAGCACGGCAAGCTGGCCGCCGAGGCCATGCATGCGCACCTGATGCTCAATGTGGAGGCTGCATAATGGCTGACCTGTCGATCGAATTCGCTGGCATCAAGGCGCCCAACCCGTTCTGGCTGGCCTCCGCACCGCCCACCGACAAGGCTTACAACGTGGTCCGTGCCTACCAGGCCGGCTGGGGTGGCGTGGTCTGGAAAACCCTGGGCGAAGACCCCGCCGCAGTCAACGTTTCGTCGCGTTACTCGGCGCATTACGGGGCCAACCGCGAGGTCATGGGCATCAACAACATCGAGCTGATCACCGACCGTTCGCTGGAAATCAACCTGCGCGAAATCACCCAGGTGAAGAAGGACTGGCCAGACCGCGCACTGATCGTCTCGCTGATGGTGCCCTGCGTCGAAGAATCCTGGAAAGCCATTTTGCCGCTGGTCGAAGCCACTGGCGCCGACGGCATCGAGCTCAACTTCGGCTGCCCCCACGGCATGCCCGAACGCGGCATGGGCGCGGCGGTCGGCCAGGTGCCGGAGTACGTCGAACAGGTCACCCGCTGGTGCAAGACGTACTGCTCGCTGCCGGTGATCGTCAAGCTGACACCGAACATCACCGACATCCGCCAGTCGGCCCGCGCCGCCCATCGTGGTGGCGCCGACGCGGTGTCGCTGATCAATACCATCAACTCGATCACCAGCGTCGACCTCGAACGCATGGTTGCCCACCCCATTGTCGGCGACATGAGCACCCATGGCGGCTATTGCGGCTCGGCGGTCAAGCCGATTGCCCTGAACATGGTTGCCGAAATCGCCCGCGACCCGGCCACCCACGGCCTGCCGATCTGCGGTATTGGCGGCATCGGCAGCTGGCGTGACGCCGCCGAGTTCGTCGCCCTCGGCTGCGGCGCGGTGCAGGTGTGCACGGCGGCGATGCTGCATGGCTTTCGCATCGTCGACGAGATGAAGGATGGCCTCTCGCGCTGGATGGACAGCCAGGGCTACCGCAGCCTCAAGGAGTTCCAGGGCCGCGCCGTGGGCCACACCACCGACTGGAAGTACCTGGACATCAACTACCAGGTGGTGGCCAGGATCGACCAGGCGGCGTGCATCGGTTGCGGGCGCTGCCACATCGCCTGCGAAGACACCTCGCACCAGGCCATCGCCAACCTCAAGCAGACCGACGGCAGCCACCGCTACGAGGTGATCGACGCCGAATGCGTGGGCTGCAACCTGTGCCAGATCACCTGCCCGGTACAGGACTGCATCGAGATGGTCCCGCAGGACACTGGCAAGCCGTTCCTCGACTGGCTGCATGACCCGCGCAACCCCTATCGCGAAGCGTCCTGAGGCATAAGGTTACGACCTTGGCGCTGCAAAGCGCCAAGGTCGCCTTGCTCACAAAGCTACTCGGGCTCGAACTCAAACAACGTAGGCTTGCCGTTGATCAGCTCAATTCGGCCAACCTGCCACCGGTTGGCTTCGAGCTGAACAGGCTTGGGATAAAACGTGTGTACATTCGTGCCCAGTGTGACTGTGCAGCAGACATGTTCGGCGGTGAGCTCGCCAACCTTGGAATAGTTGGTTACCACGATATCGTAGCGCCTGTAGTACCAATAAGAGATATCGATGACCTCCATTCCCGGGCCCGTCATTACATCCTGGACAAGACGGGCGTAAGGCGACCTTTCCAGATCGCCCCTGTTTGCGTAACTCACGCTTGGCTGTTCATTGAGCGACGCCTGCGGCATGTTCAGGGCGACATCCAGATCTCCGAGTGCGGCGCTCCAGCTCAGGCATACTTTTCCTGCCCGGCCGCTTGTAAGTTGAGGGCCAGTGTCTTTTGTTAGTGTTTGTGCAGCAACGTCAAGCGTTTCAACGAATAGTGCGTTTTCGATCTGGGTGGCCAGCTTCGGCTGTAGACGCTCCATTTCTGCAGTCGCTTCGCCGATGTAACGAATGCGGCTGACTGCCAGGACTTCATTGGCCGCCACAAGAGCGGCGTGATCTGCCGGACCGTGATTGACCACGAACACATCCGCCTGCGGACAACTGCGCGCATAGTCATCGGCGGCAACGGTAAAGTTGCCGCGGCTGGCGTTCAGGTAATGTTTGCACTCAAGGACAAAACGGGTGTTGCTGTTACGGTCGCCGGCAGAATCGACGCGCAGGATGCGAAAGTCCGGTTGAATACCGACTTTGCGTTTTTTACTGGTCCCTATCAGGTCGGAGCGCAACTCTGCCCAGACATCATACTGCTCACCCTGCCACTGGTAAGACGCCAGCCGGCTACCCCCAAACGCGAAAGACAAGACCCCATTTGCATCGGGATGGAATTGCAGGCTTTCGGTACGCCGCGCTGCAGTTTGCAGCAGAACGCTGCCAACCCATACGGAATAGAGCTCGTGGCGCTTGCGCCATAACGGCAGGTTGAGCAGGTCAAGCAACTCCTTGCGGGTGCGATCGACCCATTGCTCGCGTGTTGTCAGTGCGTCGAGTGTTGGTGTGACGCTCGCCACAATATCCTGGGGGGCGAGCCTGCCCTGGCGGACTCCCTCGACAATCGACCTGAGGTAGAACTCGATTCCGGCATCTACCTGATCGTGGGTTGCCGAGATCCGTGCACGATCCACTTCTGACAAGCTGGGCAACCGAGAGGCCATTAGACCATCCCTGCTTGAAGCCATGCTCCCACACCAGCTTCTAAGATCATTCAGCAATTGCGCAAGACGCAGCACTACATGATCAAATTCGGCATGCTGAGTAGCCGGCATAGGCAGCACCTGGGGAAACCCCTCGCATTTCGTGCTGCCGACCCCCGGCACAAACGATTTCAAGCTATTCCTTAATTCCCAGAGCTGAACGGCCGAAGCTAACTCATACCGCGAAACCAATACCCTTTCCAGCCGCTCAACACTCTGACGAAATGCCTCCAGCGTCGACTTGATAGGATTGCTCACATTCTTGAAGCGAAAAGACACGCTCAGCGGCTGCTGCCCCTGCGCCTCAGCCAGGGCCAAGGTCTGCAGGATATCCTTCATCATCACACCGAAATCGCGCTGGGAGGTCAGTACGGCCACCAGCAAGGTCTCGACGCTGACCTGAGCCAAACCACTGCGCGCATCTGCCTTCAACAGGGCCTCCACCGATGGGTGAGCAACCAGTGAAGGTACCGACGCCAGCAGCGCCTGCTGTACCTGATGGTCAAACTGTACATCACGCCCCGGACGCCGCTTCAGCTTCAGTTCAATACCTGCGCCACTGAGCAGCTCGCGCCACAACGCCTGAGCGCTCACTACCGTGAGTCCATTCATGGTGGTTCCTGTAGATTCGGTTCAAGTGGGTACCGCAGTTTCAGCGTAGATCACTGCGCCGGTACAGGCTCAAGCCCACTGCCAGCGCCGCCAGCATGCCGGCGCAACTGCGGTTGATCCACTGCATGGTGCGCGCCGAAAAGCGCCGCATGGCGTGCCGCCCGCCATAGGCGTAGACGGCCATCATCAGCCCGTCGATCGCCGCGCTGGTGATCGCCAGCACTAGGTACTGCTCGGCCACCGGTTGCTCGGGGCGAATGAACTGCGGCAGGAACGCCGAGAAGAACAGCAAGCCCTTGGGGTTGGACAAGCCGACGAACAAGGCCCGCAAGAAGGCCGAACGCCCCGTGGCGCCAGCGCTCACCGTACTACGTTGCAAGGCCCCGCTCGGCGCCCGCCAGAGCACCCAGGCCAGGTACAGCAGGTACACCGCGCCCACCCACTTGACCACGCTGAACAGCTGCTCCGAAGCCTGCAGCAACGCCCCCAGGCCACAGCCCACCGCCGCAATCAACACCAGGTCGGAGAGCATCGCCCCGGCCATGCCGAAACCGGCCACGCGCATGCCGTGGGAAGCGCCATTGTTAAGGGCCAGCAGCATCGCCGGGCCGGGGGTGATCATCACCGCGCTGGCGGCGATAACGTAGAGCAGCAGGGTCGAGGCTTCCATGGCGGGCTCCGCGGGCAGAAAGGCCCAAGCATGCCTCGGCCAGACTGATCATGGCAATCGTGCCATCCCGCGAATGCCTATATCATGACGGTTACAGGAATATCCCCGCGAGGAAGGAATCGTCATGCTTTACCGCCTGGGCGCCGATGGTCTGGTGCTGTTTCACTTGTTGTTCATTGTCTTCGTGCTGTTTGGCGGTTTGCTGGTGCTCAAATGGCGCGGTGCGATGTGGTGGCATCTGCCGGCGATGAGCTGGGGCATGGCCGTGGAGTTCTTGCACCTCACCTGCCCGCTCACCGAGTGGGAAAACCGCCTGCGCCAGGCCTCGGGCCTGGCCGGTTATGAAGGCGGTTTCATCGAGCACTACATTTGGCCGATCATCTACCCGGCGGGGCTGACGCCTGGCATCCAGCTGGTGCTCGGCTCGGTGGTGGTGCTGGTCAACGGCCTGGTCTACCTGCGCGTAATGCGCCAGTGGCAGGCGCGGCGTCAGCAGCGCATTGCCTAGGGTTTGTACGAAAAGTCGCCGAGCGGCGATCAGGCAAGGCGAGAACAGGCGAGGAAGCGGAGTTTACGAGTTGTAAATGAGCATTCCGAGCCTGTTTTCAACGCAGCATGATCGTCGCGCAGGCACTTTTCGTACAAAGCCTAGCGTGTAGCAACGATAAACAGGCGCGGAAACGGCAACAGCACCGTGCCATCGGCGGCAGGCGGATACGCCTGCTCCATCGCTTGCAGGTAATACTGCAGAAAATCTGCCTGCTCCTGGGCATCCAGCGCCGCCAGATACGGCCGCAATGCCGAGCCCTTGAACCACTCCACTACCGCCGGCGCGCCGCCTGCCAGCGGGTGGTAATAAGTGGTGCGCCAGACGTCCACGCGCCGGCAATGGGGGCTGAGCACATCGTAGTAATAGGCCGCAGTGTGCCGTGGCGGCAGTTTCAGGTCACCGACCTTGCTGGCCCAGCTGCCCAGTTTGGCGATCTCGCGAAGCTGGCGGTGGGCCGGTTCGTCGAGGTTGTCCGGGGTCTGGATCGCCAGGCTGCCACCGGCCCTCAGTTGACGTACCAGCTGCGGGTACAGCAGCGCGTGGTCGGGCAGCCATTGCAGCGAGGCGTTGGCGAGGATCACATCGACACCCTCATCGACGCTCCAGCTAGCGATATCAGCCACTTCGAAGGCCAGCTGCGGCAAACGCTGGCGGGCGGCGGCGATCATGTCTTCGCTGCTGTCCAGGCCGGTCACCTGCGCCTCGGGATAGCGGCTGGCGAGCACTTGCGTGGAGTTGCCCGGGCCGCAGCCCAGGTCCACGGCGCTGGCGACTGTGTGGTTGGGCAGCGCCGCCACCAGGTCGCGCACCGGGCGCGTGCGTTCGTTCTCGAAGGTGCTGTATTGCGCAGCTGACCAGGTCATCGCAGGTTCCTTTAGTGGCCTTGGGAAATCGAGCGTGTCCTAGCATGCCGGTTACCCGCCGATTAAGAAACCTCGCACAGCAATGCCGCCAGTTTGCGCCCGGCAAAACGCAGCTGCGCATCGCTCAGGGCGGTGAAGCCGATCATCACCGCAGGCCGCAGTTGCACCTGCTGGCAGAAGCTGCCGATCGGTTGCAGTTGCAGGCCCTGGTCGGCGGCGCGCTGGCAAAAATCCTGCTCATCCGCCCCTACCGGCAACCACAGGACAAAGTGCAAACCGGCTTGCTGGCCGCTGACCTCATAACAGCCCGGCGCATGCTCGGCCAGGCAGGCGAGCAGCAGGTCGCGGCGCTGCTGATAGGCCTGGCGCGCCTGCCTCAGGTAGCGTACGAAGCTGCCATTGGCCAGGTACTCGGCCAGGCCCAGTTGCTCGGTAACCCCGACCGCGCCGCCGGTGCCCTGCAGGGTCGAAAGCAACGGTGCGCGCAGGCTCGCCGGCACCAGCATGAAACCCACGCGCAGGCCGGCGAACAGCGTCTTGTTGAAACTGCCGCAGTAGATCACCCGGTCGCCGTGATCCAGCGCCTTGAGCGCCGGCAGCGGTGCGTTGTTGTAGTTGAATTCACTGTCGTAGTCGTCTTCGACGATCCACGCCTCGGCACGCTTGGCCCAGTCCAGCAGCATCAGCCGCCGCGACACCGACAGGGTCACGCCCAACGGCGACTGGTGCGCCGGGGTCACGCAGGCCAGGCGGGCATCCAGGTGACGCTCAAGCGCTTGCGCGTCGATGCCCTCGGCGGTTACCGGCACCGCCACCACCTGCGCCCCGGCCCGCGCAAACAGCGACCTGGCGGTGCGGTAGCCGGGGTCTTCGACACAGGCCTTGTCGCCCGGGCGAATCACACTGCGCGCCAACAGGTCGATGCACTGGCGGATGCCGCTGGTGACGATCAAGTCCTGGGCAGTGCAGCGGATGCCGCGATAGCGGCGCAGGTAGTCGGCGATCTGCTCGCGCAGGGCCGGCAGCCCGGCCGCATCCGGCGAGCTGAGCAAGGCTGCCGGCGCTGTCGCCAGGGCCTTGGCCAGCGCCTGGGACCAGGCCTTGAGCGGGAACAGCGCCGGGTCGGCCAGGCGCGCGACAAACGGCACACCCACCTGCACACCGGCGCCGCTGGCCGTGCTCGGTGCGCTGAGCGGCTGGCACGCCGGCGCCGCTGCCGGCTCACTGCCAGCAGCGATAAAGGCGTCAGGCACCACCGCACACACCCGGGTACCGGAGCCGGCCACCCGGTTGACATAGCCCTCATCGCGCAGACGCTCGAACACCAGCTCCAGGGTGCCCCGCGACAGCTGCCAACGCTCGGCCAGGGTGCGCGTCGAGGGCAAGCGGCTGCCGGCCGCCAGGCGCTTGTCGAGGATCGCATCGCGCAGGGCGGCATAGGCGCCTTGCTGCTTGCCCTGGGCCAATGCCGTGGGCAGCGGGAGATCGAGGGCGATGGCGGCTTTGCCTGTGCGCATAGTGGTCCAATCAGGTTTGTTCTTAATGGCGCTGCCGATTAAACCACATTGGCCGCTAAGGTCTGCGCATCGATCACAAGGAACCGTTCAATGCCCACCCCCTCCTCGCCCGGCCCGCGAACCTGGCTTCTATTGCTGCTGATGATTGTCTGCCTGCCGCGGGTGGCCCTGGACATCTACCTGCCCGCCCTGCCCGACATCGCCATCGCCCTGCACGCCAGCGACGCTCAGTTGCACCTGACCCTGACCCTGTACATGCTCGGCTACGCCCTGAGCATGCTGATCAGCGGCCCGCTGTGCGACCGTTTTGGCCGCCGCCCGCTGTTGCTGTTCGGCGGCACGATTTACCTGCTGGCAAGCCTTGCCTGCAGCCTGGCCAGCAGTGTCGAGGTGCTGATTGCCGCGCGCCTGTTCCAGGCCCTGGGCGGTTGCTGCGGGGCGGTGATTGGCCGGGTTATGGTGCGCGATCACTTCGACCGCCAGCAACAGGGCCAGTTGCTCGGCTACCTGTCGATGGGTATGGCGCTGTCGCCGATGATCGCGCCCGTGCTGGGCAGCCTGATCGAAACCGGCCTGGGCTGGCGCTGGATCTTCCTGCTGCTGACCTTGAGCGCTGCCCTGAGCCTGCTGCTGATCGCCCTGCGCCTGCCGGAAACCCGCCCGCCGCAAGTGGACGGGCAGCGTCAGCAACCGGTGCTGAAGGTCTACCTGCGCCTGCTCGGTGACGGCTACTTCATGCGCTATTCACTGGCGATTGCCTGCGTTTACTGCACCTACTTCCCGTTCATCGCCGAGTCCTCGACCCTGCTGCAACGCCGCCTGGGCCTGAGTTCGGCGCAGTACGCCGCGGTGTTCGCCGTCACCGTCGGTGGCTACCTGGTAGGCTCGCAGCTGTTTCGCCGGCGCAGTGGCCGCTACAGCGCCGATGCCTTGCTCGGCCAGGCCCTGGTGCTCAACCTGGCTGGCGCGCTGCTGCTGATGCTCGCCACCCGGCTGTGGCCCGACGCGCTGCTGGCGATCGTCCTGCCGATGCTGCTGATCATGCTCTCGGTGGGCCTGGCCATTCCGGCCTGCCAGTGGGCGGTGCTGCAGCCTTATGCGGCCATCGCCGGCAGCGCCTCGGGGTTGTTCTTTTTCATCCAGATGGCCTTCACTGCACTGTGCAGCCTGGTCATCGGCCAGCTCTCCGATGGCAGCGCCGGGCCCCTGGCCGGCATGACTGCGCTGGCCAGCCTGGCCTTTGCCCTGGTGCTCAAATGGCTGCGCAGCGAAGCGATGACGCTCAAGGCCGGTTCCGGCTAACATGGGCGATTACCTCACCCGCCGGAAGCCTGCCATGAGCCTGACCATCCGCCCCGCGCGGCGCGAAGACGCCGCCCAGATCCTCGCCTTCATCACCGAGCTTGCCGACTACGAGCGCGCCGTCCACGAAGTAATCGCCTCCCGGGCCGACATCGAACGCACCTTGTTCGACGACGGCGCCAAGGCCCTGAGCCTGATTTGCGAGCGCGACGGCCAGGCCATTGGCTATGCGGTGTACTTCTACAGCTACTCGACCTGGCTGGGGCGCAACGGCATTTACCTCGAAGACCTGTACATCACCCCCGAGCAACGCGGTGGCGGTGCCGGCAAGCAGTTGCTGCGTCATATCGCCGTCGAAGCCCTGGCCAACGGCTGCGGGCGCCTGGAGTGGAGCGTGCTCGACTGGAACGAGCCGGCCATCCAGTTCTATAAATCCCTGGGCGCCCTGCCCCAGGATGAATGGGTGCGCTACCGCCTCGAAGGCGCCGGCCTTGAGGCTTTCGCCCGCGGTTGAATGGCTGGGCAAGTGCGGCGCGATCGGCTAAGGTGCGCGCCTTGCCCTTACCTCGCCTTGCCAAGGAATGCACTGAATTGAAGGCCCTCTTTCGCTCCCTCCCGTTACTGTGCCTGGGCGCTGCCCTGGCGGCCTGCAGCGCCACCCCCGCCGACCCGGTCAGTTTCAAGGAAAATGACCTGTATGGCCTTAAAGACCCCAGCGGCAAGGTCATCGTTGCGCCGTCCATCGAGCTGCAACCGGTTTACCACGAAGGCATGGCAGCCGTTCGCATCAACAACAAATGGGGCTACATGGACCGCAAGGGGCAGTTGCTCATCCCGACCCTCTACAAGCGCCCCGGGCCGTTCAGCGATGGCCTGGCAGGCGTCTGCCTGACGTATTCCGAGTGTGGCTACATCGATACCCGGGGCCGCACCGTGGTGCCGTTCGAGTATGACTGGGTAGAGGGTTTCGACGACGCCAAGGATGGCCTGGCGGTAGTCGCCAAAGGCAACCTGTTCGGCATGATCAACCGCAAGGGCGAGCAGGTGATCCCCCTGCGCTTCAGCTCGCGGCCCATTACCGAGAAGGGCTATGTGCTGCTGAACGACAGCGCCAGCAAAAAAAGCGGCCTGATGAACACATCCGGCAAAGTGGTGCTGCCTTTCGAATACGACGGCTTCGCCTACAATACCTGGGGCGGACGGCTGATCAACGACAATCTGCTGAGCGCGGCAAAAGAAGGTAAATGGGGCTTTATCGACCTTAAGGGCAAGGTGGTCCTGCCCTATATCTATGACAGACCCGGTTTTTTTCGCGACGGCCAGGCCATCGTACAACGCGACGGCAAGCACTACCGGATCGACCGCAAGGGCAACGAAACGCCCTTGGAATACGAGCCATTGAAGCTACCCTGAGAGTATTTCCAATGATGTAAGCCTGGTGCACAGGAGTGCTGCCCATGGTCGTCAAAGCCAATAGCCAGACCTTCACCATCCTCGCCCAGGACCCGGCGGTGCGTGATGCCCGCGGCCAATTGCTGTTCGCCCGGGTCAGCGTGCCGCTGGAAACCCTCGGCCTGGGCCCCACCGGCTACCGCCTGAAGGTGGTCGACTTCGACGCCTCGCGCAACCAGCTGTACCACGCCCACTCCTACCAGCAGGACGCCACCAGCGGCGCGATGATCGACCCCTTCGATCAGCCCGGCGAGGCGCTGCTGGGCAACCCGGCGTTCCACTGTCAGCACGTCTACGCGGTGGTCATGCGCACCCTGGCGCGCTTCGAGATGGCCCTGGGGCGCCGGGTCGGCTGGGGCTTCGAGGGCCACCAGTTGCATGTGGTGCCGCATGCTTTCGTCGAGGCCAATGCCTTTTACTCGCGGGCCGACCGCGCCTTGATGTTCGGTTATTTCAAGGGCCTCGACGGCCAGCACGTGTTCACCTGCCTGTCCCACGACATCGTCGCCCACGAGGCCACCCACGCGATTCTCGACGGCCTGCGCGGCGGCTTCATGAATGCCTCGGGGCCCGATCAGGCAGCCTTCCACGAAGGCTTTGCCGACGTGGTGGCGCTGCTGTCGGTGTTTTCCCTGCGCGAAATCATCGAGTACGCCCTGACCAATGGCGGGCGTATCGAGCTCACCGTACAGGGCGATCGCCGGCTGCTCAACGGCGACCAGCTGAGCCCGCAGAACCTTGCCGAGTCGCTGCTGTTCGGTATCGGCGAAGAGTTCGGCCAGCAACTCGAAGGCCTGCGCGCCAATGCCCTGCGCCGCTCGGTGATGCTGCCGCCGTCGGCGGATTACCTGAGCGACGAGCAGTTCGCCGAAGCCCACAACCGTGGCGAAGTTTTCGCCGCCGCCATGCTTCGCAGCATGCTCGCCCTGTGGGTGGCGCGCCTGGGCGAGCTGGGCAATTTTGGCGACAACCTGTACAACCTGCGCGAAGTGGTTGAAGAAGGCGCCAAGGCCGCCGACCAGTTGCTGACCATCGCCATCCGCGCCCTGGACTACTGCCCGCCGCTGGACCTGGAGTTCGGCGACTACCTGGCCGCCCTGCTCACCGTCGATGCCCAGGTGGCCCCGGACGATTCGCGCTACGACTACCGGTTGATCATCCGCACCACCTTCGAAGCCTTCGGCATCAATCCGCCGCCAGCGCGCACCGACAGCGACGGCTGCTGGCACGGCTTTGCCGACAACGGCCAGGTGCAATACCGCAACAGCCACTTCGACTCGATGCTGCGCGACGACGAAGAGGTGTTCCGTTTTCTCTGGGAGAACCGTGCGGTGCTGGGCATCGACGAGCGCGCCTACACCGAAGTGGTGTCGGTGCGCCCGAGCATCCGCCTGGGCACCGACGGCCTGCTGCTGCGCGAGAGCGTGTGCGAATACATCATGAAGGCCAACATCTTTGGCGCCGAGCTCAAGAGCGTGTGCAACATCAGCCCGCGCCCGGCCTGGATCAAGACCACCGACGCGCTCACCGTCTACGGCGCCGGCACGCTGATTTTCGACCAGTACGGGCGCATCAAGTATCACGTCCAGCGCCCGCTCAACGACGGCCAGTGGCAATTGCGGCGCTTGAGCTACCTGGCAGGTCTCGATACCAGCGAGCTGGACCTGCGCAACCCGTTGGCGCAACTGCACCGCCAGCGCGCCTGGCAGGTCGGCCCATTGCGCGAGGAGCAAGCATGAACCCGACCAGCCTGACCCTCTATGCCTACCAGGTCGGTTTTGGCGACTGCTTTTTGCTGCGTTTCAACTACCCCGGTGACGTACGCCGCCATGTGCTGATCGACTTCGGCTCCATGGGCATGCCCAAGGGCGTTGCCCAGGGCCAGCGCCTGCTGGCAATCGCCGAAGACATCAAGGCCAAGTGCGCGGGCAAGCTCGATGCGGTGGTCGCCACCCACCGGCACGCCGACCACATCAGCGGCTTTGCCAGCAATCGCGCCGGCACCGCCAGTGGCGATGTGATTCGCAGCCTGGCGCCGGAGCTGGTGCTGCAACCCTGGACCGAACAGCTGGAGCTGGCCGAAGACGCCATTGCCCCCGAGCAACCGGGCCTGCGCGGCGCGCGCAGCATGGCCCAGACCCTCAAGAGTATGAATGCCCTGGCCAGCGCCGTGGTCAAGCTGCTCGACCAGGGCAAGCATGGGTTGTCCGCAGAGCTGGCCAGGCGCCTGGGGTTTATCGGCGAAGACAACATCTCCAACGCCAGCGCGGTGAACAACCTGGCGAGCATGGGCAAGCGCAACGCCTATGCCTTTTTTGGCAGCGAAGATGCCCTGGCCGAACTGTTGCCCGGTGTGCGTACCCATGTTCTCGGCCCGCCCACGGTCGAGCAGAGCACCTCGATCCGCAAGCAGCGCAGCCGTGATCCGGCCGAGTTCTGGCACCTGCACCGGCAACTGGTCGATGCCCAGGTCACTGCGCCGGACGACGACCCCGGGCCCTTTGCCGACTACCCGGCGACCCGTGGCAGCAAGCTGCCGATGAGCACCCGCTGGATCGCCCGGCGGGTGCGCGAAGCCCGTGGCGAGCAGTTGCTGCAGATCGTCACCGCGCTGGACAAGCAAATGAACAACACCAGCCTGATCCTGCTGTTTGAAGTGGCGGGCAAGAAGCTGCTGTTCCCGGGCGATGCGCAGATCGAGAACTGGAGTTACGCACTGAGCCAGGCGGACATTCGCGCATTGCTGGCAGACGTCGACCTGTACAAGGTCGGCCACCACGGCAGCCTCAATGCCACGCCAAAAAGCCTCTGGGGCGGCTTCAACAAGCGCGGCAAGGCCGGCACGCCACAACGCTTGACCAGCGTTCTGTCGACCATGCCCGGCAAGCACGGCAACCCCGAGGCCGGCACCGAAGTGCCAAGGCGGCCGTTGCTGGAAGCGCTGGGCAAGGAGAGCGAGTTGCACAGCACCGATGGCCTGGAGCCGGGAAGCTTGTACGAGGAGATCGAGTTCAGCTTTTGACGATCAGGGCCCTATCGCTGGCTTGCCAGCGATGCTTTTGATCAGGGCTCAAGCCCGATCCCCCTGAGGATCACACTGGTCACCGTCTGTACCGCCCGTTCGAACTGCAGCTCCGACAGCGGTTGGTGATCGTTGAGCAGCCCGACCTGGTGGCTGAAGTCGGCGTAGTGCTGGGTCGAGGCCCAGATCATGTACAGCAGGCCCGAGGGCTCCACCGCCAGGATCCGCCCGTCCTCGATCCACTGGCGGATCTTCGCTTCTTTCATTTTCGCCCAGTCGTACAGCGGGTCGTCCAGCGCCGCGCCGAGGTTCGGCGCACCATGGATGATCTCGTTGGCCCAGACTTTGGAGCCATGGGGCCGGGTGCGCGAATGGTTCATCTTGGCGCGGATGTAGCTGCTCAGCACGATGCGCGGATCGTCATACAGTTCAAAACACAGGGCATCCTGCTTCCACACATCGAGCAGGCCGAACAGCACCGCCTGGTACAGCTCGGCCTTGGTGCTGAAGTAATAGTGCACGTTGCTGCGTGGAAGCTGCGCGGCCTCGGCGATGTCGGCCATGGCGGTGCCGGCGAAGCCTTTTTCGGCAAAGACCTTTTCCGCTGCCAGAAGGATGTTGTCAACGTTGCGTTGACGAATGCTGAGCTTGTGCTGGGCCATGGCCGAATCCGTTGCGACTGACCCTGCAAGGCTACCACTGCCGGAGCATTCGTGCGCTGCAAGCAAAAAGCTTGTGCGGCAACGGGCATTTTTCTGCGCGGGCACAGTCGCAATACTGCACGTCTTGTTTATCAACGCTCGCACCGGAGGAACCCGCTCATGACTATTCCCGCCCTTGGCCTTGGCACCTTCCGCCTCAAGGACCAGGTAGTGATCGATTCGGTGGCCACCGCCCTCGAACTCGGTTACCGCGCCATCGACACCGCGCAGATCTACGGCAACGAAGCCGAGGTCGGCCAGGCCGTGGCCGCCAGCGGCATCGACCGTGACGAGCTGTTCATCACCAGCAAGATCTGGACCGAGAACCTGGCCGCCGACAAGCTGATCCCCAGCCTCAAGGACAGCCTGCACAAGCTGCGCAGCGACTACCTCGACCTGACCCTGATCCACTGGCCATCGCCCCAGGGCGCAGTGCCGGTCAGCGAGTTCATGGGCGCCCTGGCCGAAGCGCAAAAGCAGGGCCTGACCCGTCAGATCGGCGTATCCAACTTCACCATCGACCTGCTGCGCCAGGCCATTGAGGTGGTCGGCAAGGACGCCATCGCCACCAACCAGATCGAGCTGCACCCGTACCTGCAGAACCGCACGCTGGTGGACTTCATGCACCGCCAGGGGATTGCCGTGACCTCGTACATGACCCTGGGCTACGGCAAGGTCCTGCACGACCCGGTGATCGAGCAGATCGCCGCGCAGCACGGCGCCACCCCGGCGCAGGTGACCCTGGCCTGGGCCCTGCAGCTGGGTTATGCGGTGATCCCGTCCTCGACCCGGCGCGAGAACCTGGCCGGCAACCTCAAGGCCCGCGAACTCAAGCTCAGCGCTGACGACATGGGCAGGATCGCCGCCCTCGACAGCGGCCTGCGCCTGACCAGCCCCGAGAGCCTGGCGCCAGCCTGGGACTAACCGCGGTCGGTGCAGACCCGGGCCAGTTTCAGGTACTGCAGGCTGTGTTGCCGGCCCGCGGAGTCGACATAGACCATGCTGGCCAGCACCACCTCGCAGGTGTCGCTGGCCGGTTCGCTCAGCTGCAGCACCCGGGCGACATCCACGGGCATGCCATAGTGATAGACCGGCACCGGTGTGGCGGCCTGGGCCGTCGCCGCCAGCAACAGGCTCAAACCCGGCAGATAACGCAGGCTCATGGTGATTCTCCTGTGCACGCAAGCGGTTCGCCGCAGTGCCGGCGAACCTCGACCCGTTGAGTGTGGCGCGCTGCGGGCATAGGCGTTGCACCAGGGGATCAACGGCAGCGAATCAGGTAACCTGAACGCCAGACAAACGCCTGCGGATACGCCCCTCACTATGGAACTCCACATCAGCCTGCAAGGCCGCAAGGGCCTGGCCGAGCAGCTTTACCAGCAGTTGCGCGACGGCATTGACAGCGGCCGCCTGGCGGCCGGCACGCAACTGCCCCCCAGCCGCCTGCTGGCCGAGCAACTGGGGGTGTCGCGCAAGACCGTGGCCGAAGCCTATTCGCGCCTGACCTACGACAACCTGCTCAGCGGCCAGGTCGGCAAAGGCAGCTTTATCACCCCTGCCGCCACCCGCAACCCACCCCCCAGTACCAGCATCCCCCTCGCCAGCGCCGCCACCCTGGCCAAATGGCAGGCCCGGGCCAACCCGCTGGCTGACCTCAAACTGCCGATGTTGCGCTACGACTTTATCGGCGGCGCCTCGAGCAAGGTGCAGTTCCCCTTCGATGACTGGCGCCGCTGCAGCCAATACGCCCTGCGCCAGATCCGCCACAGCAGCGCCCGCTACAGCGCCCACCAGGGCCTGCCGGAGTTGCGCGAGGCGATCGCCCGGCATATCGCCTTCGCCCGCGGCGTGCGTTGCAGCAGCCAGGACGTGGTGGTCTGCAACGGCGCCCAGCAAGCCCTGGACCTGATCACCCGGGTGCTGGTCGAACCCGGTTGCCAGGTGGCCATGGAAGACCCCGGCTACACCCCGGCGCGCCAGTTGTTCCTGGCCCAGGGCGCCGAGCTGCAATGCGTGCCGGTCGACGCCGAGGGCATGTGCGTCGAGCAGATCGCCGAGGGTACGCGGCTGATCTACGTCACCCCCTCGCACCAGTTCCCGCTGGGCATGCCGATGAGCCCGGCGCGCCGCCAGGCCTTGCTCGAACGTGCCGCCGCGCTGGGAGCGATCCTCATCGAGGACGACTACGACAGCGAGTTCCGCTATGAAGGGCGGCCCACCGACTCGTTGCAAAGCCTCGACCGCCACGGCCTGGTGGCCTATGTCGGGACCTTCTCCAAAACACTTCTGCCGGAGCTGCGCCTGGGTTACTGCATCGTCCCCGAAGCGCTGCGCGAGGCGATCTGCATCGCCAAGCAACTGACCGACTGGCACACCCCGACCCTCAACCAGTGGGCACTGGCGCAGTTCATCAGCGAAGGTTCGCTGCAAAAGCACATCCGCCGCGTGCACGAGGTCTATGCCGCGCGCCGCGAATGCATCCTGGCCCGCCTGCAGGGTGACCTGGCGCCCTGGTTCGAGGTAGTGCCGGCCACTGCCGGTTATCACCTGAGCGCCTTGGCCCGGGGCGAGCTGGACGTGGAGTTTCTGATCAGCATGGCGCGCAAGGTCGAGGTCGGCCTGTATTCACTGGCGCCCTTCCATGCCCGCGTGCCGGTGCGCCAGGGCCTGCTGCTGGGCTTTGGCGCCATCGAACGGCTGGACATCGACCCGGCCCTGGACCGCCTGCGCGACGTGCTCCAGGCCCTTGACTGATTGGCCTCCTGACAAAGGGCAAAATTGGCTATTCGAGTACGCCGTACCTGGCGCTAAGGTAGCGCCATCGCCGCCTGTGGCGGACCTTAGCGGAGAGCAGCAATGAGCAATCGTATCGAATGGGCCAAACACTCGCCTGAAGCCTACAAAGCCATGGTCGGCCTGGAAATGGCCCTGGGTAAATCGGGGCTTGAGAATTCGCTGCTGGAGCTGGTGCGCCTGCGTGCTTCGCAAATCAATGGCTGCGCCTACTGCGTCAACCTGCACGCCAACGATGCACGCAAAAGCGGCGAAAGCGAAGCGCGCCTGCAGACCCTGAGCGTCTGGGACGAAACCGAATTCTTCAGCCCGCGCGAGCGGGCGGCGCTGGCCTGGGTCGAAAGCCTGACCCGCCTGCCCGACCAGCGCGCCCCGGAGCACCAGTACCGCGCGCTGCTCGAACACTTCAGCGAAGCCGAAGTGGTCAACCTGACCCTGGCCATTGCCACCATCAACGCCTGGAACCGCTTCGGCGTCGGCTTTGCGATGATTCCTGGCTGATCAACCCGCCGGGGTCGGCATCACCGGCGGCGTGTACTGCAAGGTGGTGCCAAGGATCCACAGCAGGAACAGCACCAGCGGCACGTGCACCAGCAACTGCACGAACGAGAAGCCGATCAGGTCGCGCGCCTTCAGGCCCAGCACACCCAGCAGTGGCAGCATGTAGAACGGGTTGATCAGGTTCGGCAGCGCCTCGGCGGCGTTGTAGATCTGCACCGCCCAGCCCAGGTGGTACTGCAGATCGTTGGCCACCAGCATCACGTACGGCGCTTCGATGATCCACTTGCCGCCGCCCGAAGGGATGAAGAAGCCCAGCACCGCCGAGTACACGCCCATCAGCAAGGCATAGGTGTCGTGGGTGGCGATCTGTACGAAGAAGGTCGAGATGTGGTGCGCCAGGCTCTGCGCATCGGCGCCCTGGACCTGGGTCAGGATCGCCGCGATCGAGCCGTACAGCGGGAACTGGATCAGCACCCCGGTGGTGGTCGGTACCGCACGGGCCACGGCATCGAGGAAGCTGCGCGGGCGCCAGTGCAGCAAGGCACCGGCCATGATGAACAGCAGGTTGTAGGTGTTCAGCCCGGAAATCGCGGTGATCGCAGGTTTGGTCGAAAACTCGTTGTACAGCCAGCCAGCGGCCAGCGCCACCAGCAGCAGGATCAGGATCGGGCTGTACTCCAGCCACTCGCCCGGGCGGGTGCGCTGCGGTGTTGGCGGTGCCGAGAAGCTTGGGTCGACGCCGCAGGCTTCGGCGCTGCGGGCGCTGTTGGGGCCCGGCGCAGTGGCATAGGCCACGACCAGCGAAACCACCACCAGCGCGGCGAGCATCACCCCCGACTGCCAGAGGAAGATGGTCTCGGTGAACGGGATCACCCCGGTGATCGCCAGGATCGACGGCGGCAGGCTGGCCGGGTTGGCCTGCAGTTGCGCGGCCGAAGACGACAGGCCCAGGGCCCACACCGCACCCAGGCCCAGGTAGGCGGCGGCACCGGCGGCGCGGTAGTCCATTTTAAGGTCGGTGCGCCGGGCCAGGGCGCGCACCAGCAAACCGCCGAACACCAGCGACAGGCCCCAGTTGAGCAACGAGGCGACCATCGAGATCAACGCCACCCAGCACACCGCCGAACGACCGTTGTTGGGGAGGCGCGCCAGGCGGTCGATCAGCTTGACCGCAGGTGGCGAGCTGGCCACCACGTAACCGCCGATGACCACGAAAGCCATCTGCATGGTGAACGGGATCAGGCTCCAGAAACCGTCACCGAAGGCCTTGGCGGTATCGGTGGGCTTGCCGCCCATGGCGAGGGCAGCGACCGACACCAGCACCACGGCCAGGGCGGCGAACACCCAGGAGTCGGGGAACCAGCGTTCGGCCCAGTTCGAGCAACGCAGGGCAAAACGGGCGGAGCGGCTGTCTTGGATATCAGCGGCCACGGGATTTTCCTTTTATTGGTTTTATTGGAACAGCACAAGGCCCCATCGCGGGTCAAGCCCGCTCCAACAGTGGGAGCGGGCTTGACCCGCGATGGGGCCCGAAAGTACGACTCAGAAGGTCATTTCTTTAACATCATCCGCCACAATCAGCTTGCCCGCGGTCTTTTCGATGATCTCTTCAACCGTCACCCCCGGCGCAGTCTCGCGCAGGATGAAGGCGCCGTTCTCGATCTCAAGGTATGCCAGGTCGGTGAGCACCTTGCGGATGCAGCCGGCGCCGGTCAGCGGCAGGCTGCAACGCGGCAGCAGCTTGGACTCGCCGTCCTTCGAGGCGTGGGTCATGGTGACGATGATGTTGTCGGCACCGGCCACCAGGTCCATCGCCCCGCCCATGCCCTTGACCAGCTTGCCGGGGATCATCCACGAGGCGATGTTGCCTTGCACGTCCACTTCAAAGGCGCCGAGTACGGTGAGGTCGACGTGACCGCCGCGGATCATGGCGAAGGATTCGGCCGAGTTGAAGATCGAGGCGCCGGTGCGGGCGGTGACGGTCTGCTTGCCGGCGTTGATCATGTCGGCGTCCAGCTGCGCTTCGGTGGGGAATTCACCCATGCCCAGCAGGCCGTTTTCCGATTGCAGCATTACGTCCATATCGGCCGGGACGTAGTTGGCCACCAGGGTCGGGATGCCAATGCCGAGGTTGACGTAGTAGCCATCCTTGAGTTCACGGGCTACACGTTGGGCCATTTGTTCGCGGGTAAGTGCCATGGTCAGGATCTCTTTATTGTTCTGGGGTCGGGTCAGGCTTTGACGGTGCGTTTTTCGATACGCTTCTCGAAGGTGCCGACGATGACCCGGTCGACATAGATGCCCGGGGTATGGATTTCGCTCGGCAGCAGCACGCCCGGCTCGACGATCTCTTCGACCTCGACCACGGTGATCTTGCCGGCGGTGGCGGCCAGCGGGTTGAAGTTCTGCGCGGTGTTGCGGTACACAACGTTGCCGTAGTGGTCGGCCTTCCAGCCCTTGACGATGGCGAAGTCGCCGGTGATGGACTCTTCAAGGATGTACTTGCGGCCGTTGAATTCGCGCACCTCTTTGCCTTCGGCGACCGGGGTGCCGTAGCCGGTGGCGGTGAAGAAGGCCGGGATGCCGGCGCCGCCAGCGCGCATTTTCTCGGCCAGGGTGCCTTGCGGGGTGAGTTCCACTTCAAGTTCGCCGCTGAGCAGCTGGCGCTCGAACTCGGCGTTTTCGCCCACGTAGGAGGCAACCATCTTGCGGATCTGGTGCTCTTCAAGCAGCACGCCCAGGCCAAAGCCGTCGACGCCGCAGTTGTTGGAAACCACGGTCAGGCCCTTGACGCCACGGCGCTTGATTTCGGCAATGAGGTTTTCCGGGATGCCGCACAGGCCGAAACCACCGGCCAGTACCGTCATGTTGTCGGTCAGGCCTTCAAGGGCCTGTTCATAGGTTGCTACGCGCTTGTCCAGTCCGGCCATGCTGATCCGCCTTTTGTAGTTGTTGATCCGACAGGGGTGTCGGCGAGCGTTTGAACCATCTTCACCCCTGAGCACTTATTTGTTAATTTTGTTTTTATGATCGATTGATTAACTTTTCAAAAGAATAGCCTAGCCCGATGAACGTCAAACAGCTGCGCGCCTTCGTCACCGTCGCCAAATACCAGAGCTTTGCCCAGGCTGGCGAACACCTGCACCTGTCGCAGCCTGCCCTGAGCCTGACCATCAAGGCCCTGGAGGACAACCTCGGCGGCGCCCTGCTCAGCCGCACCACCCGCAGCGTCAGCCTGACGCCGGAGGGCGAAGTGCTGCTACCGCTGGCCCGGCAATTGCTGGCCGACTGGGACAACACTGAAGAATTGCTGCGCCAGCGCTTTACCCTGCAGCTTGGGCGGGTGTCGATCGCCGCCATGCCGGCCTTTGCCGGCAACTTGCTACCGGCGGCGCTGAAGGTGTTCCGCCAGCGCTACCCGAGGGTCAACGTCACGGTGCACGACGTCATCAACGAACAAGTGCTGGAACTGGTGCGCCACCGCCGCGTCGAACTGGGCATCGGCTTCGAACCCGAAGCCAGCGAGCCGCTGCGCTTCACGCCGCTGTACCTGGACCGCTTCGTCGCCGTGGTGCCAGCCGACTCGCCGCTGGCGCAACAGCCAAAGGTAAGCTGGCGTGAACTGCTGGGCGAAGACTTCATTGCCCTGCAACGCCCTTCGGCGGTGCGCCTGCTGCTGGAGCAACACCTGGCCGCCGAACACGGCAAGCTGGCGGTAGCCTTTGAAAGCCATCAGCTGTCGACCATCGGCCGCATGGTTGCCAACGGCCTGGGCGTCAGTGCCGTGCCGGCGCTGTGCATCGGCCAGATGCAGGAGCTGGGTGCGCGTTGCGTGCCGCTGATAGAACCGAGTATAGAACGGCGTATTGGCGTGACCCTGCTGGCCGACCACAAGCTTTCGGCAGCGGCGCAGGCGCTGCTGGAGGTGCTGCAGGAGTGCAACGCCGGCAACCTGCTATGAACTGCCGACTCACTCAAGGCAGATCGGCGACATAGGTCACTTGCGTCACACCGTTGACGATGCTTGCCGACGCATAACCGCCTGCCTTGATTCGTGCATCAACCGATTCATGCACCAGCAATGCGTTGGGCAATACCCGCGGGTAAGGCTGGCGTAACGGCGGCATGGCGCCAATGACCAGTTTGCGCCTGCCCTTGCTCCACACCAGCCGCGGGACCCATTCGGCAATTCGCCAGGCACGGTTCATCGAGTCATGGGATTGCGCCAGAGGGTCCGGGGCTACGCCGGCCAACGGGTTCAATTGTGCCTGGCAGGCCTGGGCGTCCAGGGCCAAACCTGCGGCACCGGCCTGGGCGAACATCCAGCGCAGGGCCACCAGGGCCAACTGCGACTCGGCAACCGCATAACCGCCACCGACATCACAGTGCACGCCGCGAAAAAACACCTCTTTGACATCGGTCGGATCTGTCGGCTTGGCCCGCCACAAGTGCTGGCGAAAGAAGCAACGACGCTCATCAAGCGACACGGCATGACGCACCTTCGCCACACTTGGGTTGCTGGCGGTAAAGGGAATACTGACCGGGTCATAGATCCAGCCCAGGGATTTCACCGTGTCGAACAGGCCAAGAAAGCTGATCTCCAGGTCGCGGCCAAACGTCTCCTTGAACTGGCGCTGTAGAGCAAAATCAGGGGTCTTGTCCTGGTCTCGGGCCAGCAGCATGGACCAGGCATAATCGAAAAGATGAGTCTGATGGGCCGGCACCAACCCCAGCCCATGCACCAGGGCGGCGAGCACCCTGGCCGCGTAAGCGCCGCGCGAGAAGCCGAAAACAAACACCTGGTCGCCCGGCTGATACTGCTCGGCAAGAAAACGATACGCCCCTTCAACATTGCGCTTGAGCCCCCAGCCGAAGGCCAGGCCAAAGATCCGCGCCGGCAGTTTCTGCCATTCGAACAGGGTTTCCTTGAGGCCGAAGGTACCGACGCCCTGATCATAGTAAGACAGGACTTGCTGCGGGTCAGGATTGAGTGCCCGCACAAGGCGCAGTATATGCGTCGGTTGCTGACTGAAACGGTTGTTGGTGCCGTCCAGGCATATCACCAGTTGCCGCGCCATGTGCAGAGCCTCCTGTGCTGACGCTTTGACTATAGGTCAATGATGCTTTATCGCCATCAGCTGCGTTGCAACAGCTATAGTCAGCACATCACGCGCAGTCGCAACTCCCTCTTCACTGGAGTCTAACCCGATGATCAGGATCGAACGCGGGCCAATCCCAGAGGTGTTTTCCTCCGCGGCGTTTACCCGGCTACGCAGTGAAGCCGAGGCGTTCTATCGCCAGCCTGCGGCGAAACGTGCCCAGGCGCGTTTTGGCTTCCAACGCATCGCCGCACGCTTGCACCCGGATATTCGTCTGCTCTGGAGTGAACGCCAGGTCAATAAGTGTGCCTATTGCGAGCAGTTGGTCAGCCGCCCGGAAATCGAACTGTTCAGACCGCGCTACGGCAGCACCGACTTCAGCGGTGGCGTCTCCGATGACCACTAT
The DNA here is from genome assembly GCF_018417635.1 of Pseudomonas sp. SORT22. Classification (NCBI taxonomy): domain Bacteria; kingdom Pseudomonadati; phylum Pseudomonadota; class Gammaproteobacteria; order Pseudomonadales; family Pseudomonadaceae; genus Pseudomonas; species Pseudomonas sp. SORT22. The sequence goes on along the minus strand of NZ_CP071007.1, from coordinate 2,509,521 downwards.
TGGTGGTTGACGTTCGAATGGAGCAACTACCTGCCCAGCTGCGCCGAATGCAATGCACTCAAGGGGCCGCGCTTTCCGGTGCAAGGGCCACGGGCCAAAATGGGGACCACCGGGGAAGCCCTGCGCCAGGAAAAAAACCTGCTGCTCGATCCCGCTGAAGATGATCTTGATGGAGTATTCCTGTTTCTCAGCGACGGCAAGATCACCAGCGCAACCGAACGCGGCCAGGCCACCATCGATGTGCTGGGCCTGAACCGCAGCAACCTGATCAAGGCCCGGTCGGATGACCTGCGCAATCTCGAACATCTGCAAGCGCTGATGAAAAACAAGCGCCCCGACACAAAGAGCCTGGAATACCTGGCGCAAATGGTCAGGCCGCAGAGCCCGTTCTGCGCCATGCGCCGCCAGTTTGTCCGGGCCTGGGCGGAACAAGTGGTCGCGCAGTTCCCCAGTAGCCACAAGCGCATGACGGATTTCCTCAATTTCAACACCGCGCTGGGTGCCTCGAGCAGCGCGAGTAACAGCAAGGCGCTGCGCGATGCGTCCAGAGACCTGACACAACGAACCAAGGCGCTTGAGTCATTCTCGATCGAGCAATCGCAGCCGCCCGAACAACTGTATCGGATGTCTCAGTACATTGAGCGCATGGAATTCAGGCATATCCGCGCGGTTGACCACCTTCAACTCGAACCCTCGTTCAGCGATGGCAAGATCGGCTCCTGGTACATGCTGCTCGGTGAGAACGGCACGGGCAAGAGCACCTTGCTCCAGGCACTGGCGTGCGCGCTGATTGGCCAGAGTGGCGTTGAACGGTTGGGCGTGCAGGCCACCGACCTGCTGCAAAAAGGCGCAGCCCGCGGCGAAGTCAGCGTCGAGCTGTCTGGCATGTCGGAACCTATCGTCATGACCCTGACCCGGCGCGGCAACAAAATCAGCATCAAGCCAGCGGAGCCGAAAGTCATGGTACTGGCTTATGGCGCGACTCGTTTAATGGGTAAACCGCAGCCAGCCGACCCGTCAGCTGCGGCCAGAAGCAAAGTGGAAAACCTGTTCGACCCGACACGCTTCCTCGACAACGGAGTCCCCTGGCTGAACACCGCAAGTTCGGCAGAATTCAATCGCTTCGCCCGCTCTCTGACCTCGTTGCTGCCCAGCGCCGACGGCGTCCAACTGGTTCGGCGCAATCATCAGATCATCGTCAAGAGCCCCTCCGGGCAAGATACCCTGACAGCCGTCAGCAGTGGCTACCAGGCCGTGCTGGCATTGGCCATGGATATCATGAGCATCATGCGCCTGGGCTGGCAGGATATGTCCTCGGCGGAAGGCATTGTGCTGATCGACGAAGTCGACGCCCATCTGCATCCGCGCTGGCGAATGCGTATCGTGCAGCGCCTGCGCGAAGTGTTTCCGCGGGTACAGTTCATTGCCACCAGCCATGAACCCCTCACCCTCAGGGGGCTGGACAGCAGTGAAATCGCCGTACTGACCCGCATTCTCGATGGCCCGGTCACGGCCATGACCACCAAGAACACTGAACTGCCCTCCCCACGCTTCATGCGCGTCGATCAACTGCTGGCGTCAGAATACTTCGGCCTGCATTCGACCGAGGACGTGGAGATCGATCGCCTGTTCGAGGAGTACTACCGCCTGCTGGCCATGGAGCAACGCAGCCCTGGCCAGCAGGATCGCCTGCAGACCATCAGCGAGCAGTTGCGGGGCAACAACAAGATGGGCCTGACGCCTCGGGAGCACATGGTTTTTGAAGCGGCCGACAAGTTCCTGGCCGAGCGCATGACCAGTGCCCGCGAGCTGCCGGCGGAGGATGAGCATGATGCGCTCATCGAACTCAAGAGCCTGTGGGAGGAAATCCAGCTTGAACCGGCCCAGCCTGTGGCGCACGACGGGAAAGGGCCTGAATCATGATCAAGGTACAACGCAGCGCCGCTCCGGCCGTGCTCGATGGGGCGCAGTCTGCCGGCCAGGACGAGACCCGGCGCGCGATCGCGCATATCGTCAATGCCACGCCTGCAACCCCGCCTCCGCCCTTTGAGTTCAGCGTGTACAAAGACCCGGAAATCGTCGAGGCCCTGCGCGTGCTGTTCCACAAGAAATGTGCCTACTGCGAATTCAATTACGCCGCCGGTGGCCCGGAAGACATCGAGCACTTTCGCCCCAAAGGCGCTGTGGTGATCAATGGCAAAATGAGCAAACCCGGCTATTACTGGCTCGCTGCCGACTGGGACAACCTGCTACCGTCGTGTATCGATTGCAACCGCAAACGCGGCAAGACCTTTGCCGATGACAGCACCGGCATGTCCGGCAAAGCCAATCTGTTCCCTGTGGTCAATGAAACGCTGCGCTGGCGCGACCACGCCGCGCAAAAAAATGAAATTGAGTTGCTGCTCAATCCTTGCGTGGACGACCCCGAGCAGCACCTGGAGTTTCTTGCCAAGGGCCTGGTCCGCCCCAGGACAATCCAGATAGCTGCCAACCTGGTGCCCAGCCCGAAGGGGCAAGTCTCCATTGAAGTGTACGGTTTATTGCGTCGCGACCTCGTCGAACAGCGCCAGCTCAAGGAAAAGCGCGTCAAGGCGGCGCTGGAACGAGCGCTCAAAGCCATTGAAATGATGCGCCAGGCTACCCATCCGGCGCTCAAGCAAAATCTCAGGGATCACGCCCGGCAATTGCTCGAAGATGCCAGAAGCCACCTGGCACCAAACGAGCCTTTTCTGGCCGTTGCCCGCACCATTTTCAAGAACTACGGACTCGATTGCTGATGACTGACACGAAGCCCCCCCTCGCACGATTGCAAACAACCTCCCACAAGCTTTCCAGGATTGGCCAGGGCACCTGGTACATGGGCGAAGACCCGGCCCGCCAGCACGCCGAAGTCGCCGCCTTGCAGCACGGTATCGAGCTGGGCCTGAACCTCATCGATACGGCCGAAATGTACGCCGAAGGCGGCGCGGAAAAGGTCGTTGGCAAGGCCATTGCCGGGCGTCGCGAGCAGGTGTTCCTGGTCAGCAAGGTGTACCCGCACAACGCCAGCCTCAAAGGCATTCCCGCGGCCTGCGAACGCAGCCTCAAGCGCCTGGGCACCGAACACATCGACCTGTACCTGCTGCACTGGCGCGGCCAGTACCCGCTGGCGGAAACCGTCGAAGCCTTCGAGCGCTTGCGCGTCGAGGGCAAGATCGGCCGTTGGGGCGTGTCCAACTTCGATGTCGACGACCTGCGCGAGCTGTATCGGCTGAGCGGTGATTGCGCGGTCAACCAGGTGCTTTACAACCCCTCCCAGCGCGGCATCGAATACGACCTGCTGCCCTGGAGCCACAAGCGTAACCTGCCGACCATGGCCTACTGCCCGCTGGCCCAGGCCGGGCGCTTGCTCAAGCACCCGACCCTGGCCGAGATTGCCGAGCGCCATGGTGCGACGCCGGCGCAGGTGAGCCTGGCCTGGGTGATTCGCCAGGACGGCGTGATTGCCATTCCCAAGGCGGTGGACCTTGAGCATGTGCGCCTTAACGCGGCGGCAGCCAACCTGGTGCTCAGCAGTGAAGATTTGCGCGCGATTGACCGGGCCTTTGCGCCGCCGACACGCAAGCAGCATCTGTCGATGGTATGAGGGCCGCGATGCTGTTCAGTGAAAATCCCGACTGCGCACATCCAGCCCCTGCAACAGCGGGCTCAGATCCTCCAGGCGCTGGGCAATCAGGTGGCGTACCCCGCTCTCGCACTCCAGCTTTCCGCTCACCCGCAGCAGTTGCGCGCCCACCAGCACCCGCCGCTGGCGCTCGGCCAGGTCGCGCCAGACCACCACGTTGACGTTGCCGAACTCGTCTTCAAGGGTGACGAAGGTCACCCCGCTGGCGGTCCCCGGTCGTTGGCGCCCGGTCACCAGCCCCGCCACGCTGACCCGATCGTTGTGTTCGGCCTGCTCCAGCGCTTGCGAACTGCGGCACCCCAGGGCATTGAGGCGGCGGCGCAGCAAGGTCAGCGGGTGCGGGCCGAGGGTGGTGCCGACACTGGCGTAGTCGGCAAACATGTCCTCGCTCAGCGACGGTTGCGGTAAATCCACCGGTGCTTCCACTGGCGCCTCGATGCCAGCGAACAACGGCAGTTGCGCCTGCACCGCGGCCACGCTCCAGCGCGCCCGGTAACGGTCGCTGGCAAGCCCGCGCAAGGCCCCGGCATCGGCCAGCAGCTCACGCGCACGGGCATCGAGCTGCGCCCGCAGGCACAGGTCACTGACATCGCGCCAGCCGCACTCGGCCCGCGCCTGTTCGATGCGCAAGGCGTCCTGCTGGCGAAAGCCGCGCACCTGGCGCAGGCCCAGGCGAATGGCCAGGGCGTCCCCTGCCCCCGGCTCCAGGCTGCAGTCCCAGTCGCTGTGGCAGACATCCACCGGGCGGATCTCGAGGTGATGACGGCGGGCGTCCTGCAGGATCTGGTCGGGGCTGTAGAAGCCCATGGGCCAGCTGTTGATCAGCGCACAGGCAAAGATTGCCGGCTCGTGGCACTTGAGCCAGCAACTGGCATAGGTCAGCAAGGCGAAGCTGGCGGCGTGGGACTCAGGGAAGCCATAGCTGCCAAAGCCCTTGATCTGCTCGAAGATGCGCTCGGCAAATTCTGCGCTGTAGCCGTTGTCGAGCATGCCCTGGGTCAGCCGTTGGCGGTGCGGCTCCAGGCCGCCGTGGCGCTTCCAGGCGGCCATGGCCCGGCGCAGCTGGTCGGCCTCGCCGGCCGAATAACCGCCGGCGACCATCGCCAGTTCCATCACCTGCTCCTGGAACAACGGCACGCCGAGGGTGCGTTCGAACACCTGCTTCAGCGCATCCGACGGATAGCTCACCGGCTCAAGCCCCTGGCGCCGGCGCAGGAACGGGTGAACCATGTCGCCCTGGATCGGCCCGGGGCGAACGATAGCCACCTCGATCACCAGGTCGTAGAAGTTCTTCGGCTTGAGCCGCGGCAGCATGGCCATTTGTGCCCGCGACTCGATCTGGAACACACCGACGGTGTCGGCGCGGCCGATCATCGCGTAGGTCGCCGCGCAGTCGGCTGGCACGCTGGCCAGGGTCAACCGGCGGCCACGGTGGCGATACAGCAGGTCGAAACAGCGGCGCAAGGCGCTGAGCATGCCCAGGGCAAGAATATCGACCTTGAGCAGGCCGACCAGGTCGAGGTCGTCCTTGTCCCACTGAATCACCGTGCGCTCGTCCATGGCGGCGTTTTCCACCGGCACCAGGCTGTCCAGCGGCTGCTCGGAAATCACGAAACCGCCCGGGTGCTGGGACAGGTGGCGGGGAAAGCCGATCAGCTCGCCGGTCAACGCCAGCACCCGGCGCAGCAACGGGCTGTCGGGGTCGAAACCGGCTTCGCGCAGTTGCTCGGGCGGCGGCAGGCGGTCGCTCCAGCGCCCGCAGCAATCGGCCAGGGCGTTGATCTGCTGCACCGGCAAGCCCAGCACCCGGGCGATATCGCGCACTGCACCGGCAGCGTGGTAGGTGCTGGCCACGGCGGTGAGCGCCGCGCGATGGCGACCGTAGCGGCGGAACACGTACTGCAGGACTTCTTCGCGGCGGTCGTGTTCGAAGTCGACGTCGATGTCCGGCGGCTCGTCGCGCTCGCGGGACAAAAAGCGCTCGAACAACAGGTGGCTTTTCATCGGGTCGAGCTCGGTGATGCCGAGCACGAAACACACCACCGAGTTGGCCGCCGAGCCGCGCCCCTGGCAGAGAATGCCCTGGCCCCGGGCGTAGTTGACGATGTCGTGGACGGTAAGAAAGTAGCTTTCGTAGTTGAGCTCGGCGATCAGCTGCAGCTCGTGTTCCAGGGACTGGCGCGCCTTGTCGCCAATGCCCCCGGGCCAGCGCTCACGGTGGCCGCGCTCGCACAGATGGCGCAGCCAGGCGCTGGCCGTCTGGCCTTCGGGCACCAGTTCGCGAGGGTATTGATAGCGCAACTGGCCCAGGTCGAACTGGCAACGCGCAGCAATGCGCAGGCTTTCTTCGAGCAATGCCGGCGGGTACAGCTCGGCCAGTTGCGCCAGCGGGCGCAGGTGCCGTTCGCCATTGGCGAACAGGCGCTGGCCGGCCTCGGCCACGCTGCAGTGATGGCGGATGGCGGTCATGCTGTCCTGCAGGGCACGACGACCACGGGCATGCATGTGCACATCACCGCTGGCCACGGCCGGAATATCGAGGCGCTCGGCCAGGGCCAGCAACTGTTGCAGGCGCCGCGGGTCATCGGCGCCACGGTGCAGCTCGACCGCCAGCCACAGCCGCTCGGCGAACACCTCGCGCAACCAGTGGCCGCTGGCCTGGTCAGCCTCACTGCCGTCCGGCACCCACAGCGCCAGCAGGCCGTCCAGGGGCGTGGCGAAGTCTTCGCGCAGCAGTTGGTACTCGCCCTTCTTCGCCCGTCGCCGGCCCAGGGTGATGAGTTTGCACAAGTGCTGGTAACCGCCGAGGTTCTCGGCCAGGAGCACCAGCTTGGGGCCGTCGTGCAGGCGCACTTCGCTGCCGACGATCAGCGCCAGGCCCGCCGCCCTGGCTGCCTGCCAGGCGCGGACGATACCGGCCAGGGTGCACTCGTCGGTGATCGCCAGGGCCTGGTAGCCCTGCTGGCGGGCACGCTGGAACAGCTCCTGGGCACTGGAAGCGCCGCGCTGGAAGCTGAAGTTGGACAGGCAGTGCAGCTCGGCGTAGCCCGGGGTGTTCATGCGAACCAGCCCTGTAGCCACAAGCGGCCGTCTTCACCGAGGGTGCGGTAGGCCCAGCCGTACAGACCGCTGGCGGTACGCACCCGGTAGTAATCGCGGCGCACATCGCCGCCGTCCCACCAGCCGGACTCGATGCGCTCGGCGCCGGTCAGCAACTGCACGCCGACGCCGGGCAAGGCCTGGGGCTCGGCCAACAGCCAGCCCGGGCGTGGCGCACCTGGTAGCGCCAGCGCCTGCCGCGGCCCGTCGCCCGCCTGCCAGGCGCACTCGGGGCGGTGATCGGCCTGGGCCGCAAGCCCCCGTACCGCTTCGTCGCCCAGCCGCGCGCGCAGGCGTTCGCGCAGTTGCTCCCAGGGCTGGTTCTGTTGCGGGCGCGGGTCGAACAGTTCGGCGCGCTGCGGCACGAAGGCCGGCAGGTCTTCGGCCAGCAGGCGCAGGTTGCGCACCGGCGCGGCAATCTGCAGTTGCTCAAGGCGGCCACGGGCCAGCTCGAACAGCAGCGACGGATCACGCTCGGCCGCCAGCAGGCCGACCGGCACGCAGGTGTCGGGCCCTTCGCCGTGCTCCAGGTGCAGGGCAAAGCGCTGCACGCCGCTGTCGCGCCCGGCGAGGAAGGCGGCAAGGTCGTTGATCAGCCGGCGCAGGGGGAACAGCAGGGCTTGATGGGATTCGACATCGAAGTTCAGCTCCAGGCGCGCATCGAAGCGGTCCGGTGGCAAATAGAATTCCAGGGCCATGGGCCGGCGCCCGAGCAGGCGGTCCAGGTGCAGTTGCACCGCTGCGGCAAAGCGCCGGGCCAGGGCATCACGGGGCAAGGCCAGGACCTGGCCGAGCTGGCGCAGGCCCATGCGCGCCAAGGCGTTGGCGGCCTCGGCGGGCAGGCCGACGCGGTCGATGGGCATCTGCTCCAGCGCCGCGCGGGTTTGCTGCGGGCACTCAAGGGCCAGGCCGTCGTGGGCATTGGCGAGCATGCGCGCCGCCACCGGGTTGCTGGCCAGGACGATGCGGTGACGAAAACCCAGCGCCTTGAGCTCTGCGCGCAGCCGCGCTTCAAAGGCCGGCCAGGGCCCGAACAGGCCGAGGCTGGACTCGACTTCAAGCAACAGCACCCGTGGGTAATGCAGGCTGACCTGGGAGCTGAAGCGATAGGCCCAGGCGGCCAGAAACTGCTGCAATTGCTCGATAGCTGCCGGGTCGTGCTCGACGCAGGTAAAACTGCCGGCCAGGGCCTGGGCGGTGGTCAGCGCCTGCCCGGCGCGCAGGCCCAGGGCAGCGGCTGGCGGGTTGACCGCCTGCAAGACCCGGCGCTGGGCCGGGCCGCTAAGCAACACCAATGGCGTGTCGGCGTCGTCGCGGGCGCGCAGCACGGCGTCGAGTGCCAGCTGCGGCAGCAGGATACAGGCCCAGAGCATGATCCATCAGCCTCGCCCGGGGCAGGCAATGGGCGTGGCCGGAGCCAGGCCGCCGCGGCACTTGAGCACCCGCCACTGGGCCGGCTGGGCATCGACGGCAATGCGCAGCGCCGCCGGTGACGGGTTGAGCGCAGCCTGTTGCGGGCGACAGGCAAAGGCCAGGGTCTGGCCGCTTTCGGCGGCAACCTGCAAGCGGCGCAAGGCGCGATCATCGGCCTTGTGCGGCCAGCACAGCACGGCGCCGCAACTGCCCGAGCGCAAACACTGCTCGGCGGCCCAGAGTACTTCGCCGGCAGTGGCCTGGACCACTGCCAGCCACTGCAGGTCGACCCCGGCCGCCTGCCAGGCCGGCGGGTAGGGAATGAACGGCGGCGCAATCAGCACCACCCGCTCGCCGGCCTGGGTCAGGCGCGCCAGGCTCGGCCACAACAATTGCAGCTCGCCACAGCCTTCGGCCGCCAGCAGCAGCTCGGTCAGCGCCCCGGGCGGCCAGCCGCCACCGGGCAGTGCCGCATCCAGAGCGGCATGACCGCTGGGCTGCAGGCCCTGGGGCAAGGCCTGCGGGCGGCCCTTCCAGAGCCGTTGCTGGTCGAGCAGGCCGTCGAGGCTGACCACCGCGCCCATCAGCCGCGCCTCACCAGGCCGCAGAACACCCCTTCGATGACGAAGTCGTGCTCCGGCCCGACCTCGATGGGGGCATAGGCCGGGTTGCGCGGCAGCAGGCGGTAATGCCCGCCGGCACGTTCGAAGCGCTTGATGGTCACCTCGCCGTCCAGGCGCGCGACGATGATCTGCCCGTCACGGGCCTCGGCCTGCTGCTTGATGCCGACCAGGTCGCCATCGAGGATGCCGGCGTCGATCATCGAGTCGCCGCGCACCTTGAGCAGGTAGTCCGGCGAGCGGCTGAACAGGTGCGAATCGAGCATCAATTGTTCGTGGATATCCACGTCCGGGCCGATCGGCCGGCCGGCGGCGACCTGGCCGAGCACCGGGATCTCCAGCACCTCGGGGCGGCGCAAGGCACCGGCCAGGCGGATGCCACGGGCCTGGTTGGGGGTGACCTCGATGAAACCGGCCTCGGTCAGCGCCTGGATGTGCTTGCGCGCGACACTGCGCGAGGCAAAACCGAAGGCCGTGGCGATGTCGGCCAGGCTTGGCGGCTGGGCCTGATCGGCGATGCGCTGGCGAATGAAATCGAGAATAGCGCGGCGTTTGGGCGATAGTTTATTCATGGAGTACATTTGTACTCTTTTCCTACGCATCTGACCAGCCCCGCTGATCCGGTTATCATGGCCGGCCACCGCAGCGGAAGCCGACCATGCTTGATGCCCTGTTGTTCGACCTCGACGGTACCCTGACCGATACCGACAAACTCCACCTGCTGGCCATGCAACAGCTGTTGCTCGAAGAAGGCCGGGTGTTCACCGAAGCCGAGTTCGATGCCCACGTCAGCGGCCGGGCCAATGCCGACCTGTGCCGTTACCTGTTCCCCGACCGCCCGGTGAGCGAGCACCAGCTGTTCGCCGAGCGCAAGGAGGCGCGCTTTCGCGCCCTGTCGCCAACCTTGCAGCCCACCGCCGGCCTGCTGCGTTTGCTCGAACATGCCGAACGCCAGCGCATCGGTATTGCCGTGGTCACCAACGCGCCACGGGCCAACGCCGTGCACATGCTCGCCGCCATGGGCCTGGAGCAACGCTTCGAGCATGTGCTGGTGGCCGAAGAACTGGCCCGGGCCAAGCCCGACCCGCTGCCCTACCTCACCGGCCTTGAACGCCTGCAGGCGCGGGCGGCGCATTCGCTGGCGTTCGAGGATTCGCTGCCGGGGGTGAAGGCGGCCAGCGGCGCGGGGATCTTTACCGTCGGGCTATCGACCAGCCAGCGGCCTGAAGCCTTGCTGGAGGCTGGTGCGCAGTTGGTGGTGGAGGATTTCGACGATGAGCGCTTGTGGGCGTTGATCGGGCGGATGTCCGGCTGAAAGTGGGAGCGGGCCTTGCCCCGCGATCGAGCGCGAAGCGGTCGTAATCCGGGCACCACTTGATGGGTTGGCTGTACTGGCCTCATCGCGGGTCTTGCATCAACCCTTTGTGGCTGGCTTTAAGCCCCCACAGACCCACTGTGGGAGCGGGCTTGACCCGCGATGAATTCACCACCGTTCATCAGCCCTGCACTCACCTCTGTCGAATCCCCCACCCGACAATCGACCATGAGTACATTCCCCCAGCGGAGTCGTACCCATGGACAACCATCAAAATCCCCAGGTGGTCTCGCGCAGCGAATGGCTCAGCGCCCGCCGCCAATTGTTGCTGCATGAAAAGGCCCTGACCCACCAGCGCGACGAACTGAGCAAGGCCCGCCGCGCCCTGCCATGGGTGCGGGTCGACCAGGACTACCGCTTCGAAGGCCCCGAGGGCCGCCTGAGCCTTGGCGACCTGTTTGCCGGCCGCAGCCAGCTGCTGGTCTATCACTTCATGTTCGGCGAAGGCTGGGATGAAGGCTGCCCGGGCTGTTCGTTCCTGGCCGATCATTTCGACGGCGCCAACCTGCACCTGGCCCACCACGATGTGTCGCTGGTGGCGGTGTCGCGCGCGCCCTACGTCCAGTTCCAGGCGTTCAAACAACGCATGGGCTGGAAGTTTCCCTGGGTCTCGTCGCATGCCAGCAGCTTCAACCAGGACTTCGGCGTCGGCGCCAAGGGCAGCGACCAGTACAACTATGAGCCGTATTCGGGCGAGGAAACCGAGCTGCCGGGCCTCAGCGTGTTCTACCGCGATGCCGGCGGCACGCTGTTCCACACCTACTCAAGCTACGCCCGCGGCCTGGACATGCTGGTCGGTACCTACAACTTTCTCGACCTGATGCCCAAAGGCCGCAACGAGGAAGGCACCATGGACTGGGTGCGCCATCATGACCGTTACCAAGACCTCGCCCAACCCCCCCACTGCTGCCATGAATAGCCGCACTACCTGGTATTTTTGCCAGTAGCCAGCACGCCCTGGCGGTGCTCGAATGCACCGAGGCCTGTCGACCGACAGGCCCCACCCCGGAGGCAGGGCGTATGGAACTGTTCATCGACCACACCGATTTCGAATCCGACATTGATCCCTGGAATGGTTGGAAGAAAGGGCCCAATGGCAGCATGTTGACGATCAAGACAGAGCAAGGAAATCACTTTGCCGGATTTGAAAACTTCCAGGGCACCCTCAATGGGCGCATTCTCAACAAAACGCTCGAGGGGCTGACACCCGCAACGCACTACACAATTTCCATGCGCGTCAGACGCCAGAAAGACACGTCGATGACGCCCAGCCTGTGGTTCGAATTGGACGGTAATGAACTGGAGGGGCGAATTGCGGTAGTCGACAAGCAATGGCAAACCCTTCGCTGGACTTTTCAAGCCACCAGCATCACGCAACACCTGGAGTTGCTAGGCCGTGACGGCACAGCCCAAACAGGTGGGGATATCAGCTTTGACGATATCCGCATTCACCCCACCACCATCACGGAAAAATTCGACGGCCGGGCAAATCAACTGATCGACCCAGGGCAAAGCATTCAACTGCCGACCATGACCATTAGCCTGCTCGAAGGTCCTGCTGGCATCAAGGCCGGTATCGAGCGCTACGCCTATCCAGAGGCAGGTTTGCTGGAGGGTGAAGCGATCGTCCTGCAACGCGGCGTGAGTAACCCTGCTTCAGCTCAACGGCTGCGGATCGCCCCCATTGTACCGTGCGATAGAATCAAGTTCGCCTGGACCTGGAGACAACGTCCGGGCGAAGTCGAGTTCTACGATGAGCAAGGCCAGCTGCTTGAAACATTGAGCTTTGACGGGGAGCCCAAACACCATTGGGTGGAGTATCAAGCGCCAGCCAATCGCCCGATCGCCTCGCTGGTGATTACCTCGCGCGACCACGCCTTCCTCGATTTTTTCACTTTCTCTCAACTACCCGACGAGGCCGCGACAACACTCAACACTGTGTTCATCGATCACACCGATTTCGAACCCGGCAATGACCCATGGAATGCTTGGCAGAAAGGCCCTAATGGCCAGGCGCTGGCGCTGACCTCCGATGGCAGCAACCACTGGGCGTACTTCGAAGGCTTTGCGGGCAACCTGCTGGGCAGGGTGATGCGCAAGGAACTGGCAGGCCTGACACCCGGCACCGACTATCGCCTGTCGATGCGGGTAAAACGCAACGGCAACAGCTCCAAGACCCCTCACCTGTCATTTGAGCTCGATGGCACCCTACTCGAAGGCGAGTTTGCCGTCACCGCGCCTGAATGGCAGACCTTGCGTTGGCAGTTCCGCGCCCAGGAGCACTCTCACACCCTCGAGCTGATCGGGCGTGACGATACCGGCAACGGCAGTGATAACGGTGCTGATTTCAGCTTCGATGATATCCGTATTCAGCCCGCCATCGTTCACGAGGATTTCAATGGCCACCCGCAAACAATCATAACGGCCGGCCAACATATCGACCTGAGCACCTTGCGTGTGACGCTTTTGCCCGGTTCTACAGGAGAAGCCGCCATTCAAAAACATACCGGCGAAGTGCCCGGCCTGCAGGAAAAGGAAGGCTTGGCAATATGCCGCAACCAGGGTATTCAGCAACCACAAGTACTACGATTTGACTTGGTCGGTATCTATGCATCCTTGAAGTTTGCCTGGACCTGGCATGACCACCCTGGCCAAGTCGCGTTCTTCAACGCCAAAGGTGAATTGCTTGAACGACGTGACGTCCAGCCACCCGCTGGCCGCCACTTGTGGATAGAGTTCACTGCCCCGACAGACAACCCAGTTGCCAGCCTCGAAGTCAAAAGCCAGGACTTTGCCTACCTGGACTTCTTCACCTTCACCAGCGCTTGACCCCATCAGACTGTATCCCGGTCCGGCTTTGCCCTACAGTAACGCGCGTCAATACTCGCGTTACTGTACAGGGCCTGCCTTGCATGATCATCCAGCCACAAAAACCCTCCATCCGCGTCCTGCTGTTTTCGCTCAAGGGCTCGATCATCCCGGCGATCTGGCGCAAGGTGCTGTACACCGTGCTGATCAGCTCGGCAGTGGTAGCCACCCATGGCACCCTGTTCGAGTACAAGGTGATCCTCACCGCCACGCCCTTTACCCTCTGGGGCCTGACCCTGGCGATCTTCCTCGGCTTTCGCAACACCGTGGCCTACCAGCGCTTCTGGGAAGCGCGCACGCTGTGGGGCGAGCTGCTGATCGTCAGCCGCAACCTGACCCGCCAGACCCTGAGCCTGCTGCCCGACCTCGACGCCAACCAGCGCCGCGCCCTGCTCGACCCCTTGATTGCATTCGCCTACGTGCTGCGTGACCAGTTGCGCGGCACCCCGGCCTGCGCCGACCGCCAACGCCTGCTCGACACGCCGACGCGCACCACCTTGGCCAGCAGCGATGCGCCTGCCAGCCGCCTGCTCGGCCTGCTCGGCCAGCGCTTCATGGCCCAGGCCCGCGATGCCGGCGCCGGCGAGGTGATCCAGGCCAACCTCGACCAGCAGCTCAACCGGCTGTCGTACGTGCTTGGCGGTTGCGAGCGGATCAAAAACACGCCCATCCCCTACCCCTACATCCTCATGCTGCACCGCATCGTCCACGTCTACTGCTTCCTGCTGCCGTTCTGCCTGGTCGACAGCATCGGCTGGTTCACGCCGTTTGCCGTGTGCGTGCTGGCCTATACCTTCTTCGGCCTGGATGCCCTGGGTGACCAGATCGCCGACCCGTTCGACACCCAGCCCAACGACCTGGCCCTGGACGCCATGTGCCGCAACCTGGAAATCGCCGTGCGCGAGCTGGCCGATGAGGCGGCGCCGGCACCACTGCAACCGGTCAAAGGGGTTCTGTTGTAAGCGAGGGTTCTTCAGTACGCGCGGCATAGCGCTGGGCCAGTACCGCGCAGACCATCAGCTGGATCTGGTGGAACAGCATCAGCGGCAGGATCATTGCACCGATACCGCCGCCGACGAACAGCACCTGGGCCATCGGCACGCCGGTGGCCATGCTTTTTTTCGAGCCGGCAAACAAAATGGTGATGCGGTCTTCGAGGTTGAAGCCCAGCCAGCGCCCAAGCGCGCCGGTCAGCCACAGCACCAGCGCCAGCAGCAGGCAGCAGACCAGCGCCAGGCCCAGCAGGCGCGACGCAGGTACTGCATGCCACAGGCCGCTGACCACCGCATCGCTGAAGGCGGTATAAACCACCAGCAGGATCGAACCCTGGTCGACGCTCTTCAACCAGCGGGCATTGCGCGCCACCCAGGCGCCGATCCAGCGCCGCGCCAGTTGCCCGGCCACGAACGGCACCAGCAGTTGCACAACGATCTTCAGCACGGCATCGAGGCTCGAGCCGCTGTCACCCTCGACGCCCATCAGCAGCACCACCAGCAACGGCGTCAAGACGATGCCGAGCAAACTCGACGCCGCCGCGCTGCAGATCGCCGCCGGTACGTTGCCACGGGCCAGCGAGGTAAAGGCGATGGCCGACTGCACCGTGGCCGGCAAGGCGCACAGGTACAGCACGCCCAGGTACAGTTCATCGCCCACCAGCGGCAGCAACAGCGGCTTGAGCAGCATGCCCAGTAGCGGAAACATCACAAAGGTGCAGGCAAACACCAGCAGGTGCAGGCGCCAGTGCCCGGCACCGGCGGCGACCGCCTCGCGCGACAGCTTGGCGCCATGCAAAAAGAACAGCAGGCCGATGGCAAGGTTGGTCAACCAGCCGAACAGCACGGCGCCACTGCCTTCGCAGGGCAGCAGCGTGGCAATGAGGATGATCCCGAGCAGCGCCAGGGTGAAATTGTCGAACAGCATCCGCAGGTACTTCATGGCCGCTCCCGGCTTGTTATTGTGGCGCCGCAGACGTTAAGGTCTTTGCCCGATCTTGACTAACGCCAGCGCCCCGCCAGTGTCGCCAAAAGGACAACCGCCCGCCTTCACCCCGCAGTCACTGGAGCAGCTGACGGCACTGCCGCGCCCGGTGTATGGCCATGTGCAGGCGCTGCCCAACGTGGTGCTCGGCTACCGCCATAGCCATCCGTGGGGGCAGTTGTCCTATGCCATTCGCGGCGTGCTGGAGGTGCACACCGACCAGGGTTTCTACCTGGTGCCGCCGCAGCGCGCAGTTTGGCTGCCGGCGCACGTGCCGCACCGGGTCAGTTGCGCCGACGACACCTGCCTGCGCAGCCTGTACCTGGAGCAAGCACCGGCAAGCTGGCGCGAGCCGCAATGCCGGGTAGTCGCGGTCAAGCCGCTGTTGCGCGAGCTGATCCGCAGCTTCAGCGAACTGCCGGTGGAATACGACAGCGAGGGCCCCGACGGGCGCCTGGTGCAGGTGCTGCTCGACCAGTTGGACAATGCAGAACAACAGCAATTGATGCTGCCGCTGCCACTGGACTCTGAGTTGCGCGCCCTGTGCAGCCACCTGCAGGCACAACCCGATTCGCCGACCGGGCTGGCCGACTGGGCGCGGCAAGCCGGCGTGTCGGAGAAAACCCTGAGCCGGCGTTTTCAACGCGAAACCGGCCTGAGCTTTCGCCTCTGGCGCCAGCGCATGCGCCTGCTTTGCGCCCTGCCGGCCCTTGAGCGCGGCGAGCGGGTCACCGACGTGGCCCTGGCCTGCGGCTACGAATCACTGTCGGCGTTTATCGCCGCCTTCGGCAAGCAGTTCGGCCTACCGCCGGGGGAGTTCTTTCGCGCACGCAACGGCAGTGATGGTTGAGCGCCTGCACGTCGAAATCCGCCGACCAGCCTGATACTCTTGCGCCCATTCGTTTTGCCTCTTGCCAGAAAAGGAGTTCCCATGGCAACGCTCACCGTCCGCGACGAGTCGGTTTCGGGCGAAGTCTTCGACGATTTCGCCCTGCACTTTGCCACCGACACCATCACCGTGCGCCAACTGATCCGCGAACGGGTCCATCAGGAAGTCCTGCAGCGCAGCACTGAAACCGGCCACAGTCGGCGCCAGCGCCTGGTCAACCCCGAACCGCTGGAAGCTGCGCTCAATGGCGAGCCTGTCATCGAGCGCCAGACCATCGATTGGCGCAAGCAGGTCGACATCGCCTGTGAGGCCTTCGAGCGCAATGGCTTTTTCATCCTGCTCGACGAGCGTCAGGCCGAAAGCCTCGACGAAGTCCTGACCATCCGCCACGACAGCGTGGTCAATTTCATCAAACTGACCCCGCTGGTAGGAGGCTGAACCTCATGGCACTGGAACAACTTCAGGCGTTTCGCCACGACCGCGCGCAAACCGAACTGGGCCCGGTCGAGCACATCGGCCCGGACGGCTACCCGCTGCTGGCCGGCTCCGAACTGCGCCACGAGCATGAGCTGATCGGCGAACTGCTGCCGCTGCTGCAAAAAATTCACGGCCGCCCCGACGCCATGGTCTTCGCCCTGGGCAAATTGCCGGCGGTGATGGCCCTGAGCCCTGACCCGGCGCTGCGCACGCGCCTGGTGCTGGCGCTGATCGAACGGGTGGTGGCCTACAACGGTGAGCTGAGCACCGCCAGTGCCGGGCATGCCTTCTCGCACATTTTCGACTACGGCGTACTGCCGGCGCTGATGACCTGGCTGATGGAAAACGGCGCCGACGTCGGCCAGCTGGCCGAGCCTGTGCTGCAGTGGTTCACCAGCTACCGCTTCGCCTATTACGGCACCCTGCCGACCCTGACGG
This sequence comes from Pseudomonas sp. SORT22, assembly GCF_018417635.1. Classification (NCBI taxonomy): domain Bacteria; kingdom Pseudomonadati; phylum Pseudomonadota; class Gammaproteobacteria; order Pseudomonadales; family Pseudomonadaceae; genus Pseudomonas; species Pseudomonas sp. SORT22. The sequence continues at coordinate 2,492,701 of NZ_CP071007.1, read as the reverse complement.
TGACCGACTGGGTCATCGCGCAACACTTCAGCACAGTGCCAACCGACCTGCGTGACCTGCTGATCATGCTGCGCAGCCAGTGCGCCGACCTGGGCCACTACGGCAACTTCGGCGAACAACTGCTGGCCAAGCTCGACCCGCTGCTGGGCAGCGGCGCCTGGCAGGTGTTGGCGCCGTGCGAACACTGGACCCAACTGGCCCTGGAAGACCTCGAACAACTGAGCCCCGAGGTGCGCGAAGACTGGCTGGCGCTGTTGCGTCAGGCCGCTGCGGCAACTTCGGCGCGGCCCTCGGCGAAATGGCTGAAGAACGCCCAGGCGCTGTTGGCCAAGGTCGGTGAAGCACCGCTGCGGGCGGCACTGCTGCGCTGGTTTGCGCGGGTCGATGCCGGGCGCTGCGGCGCGTTGCTCAACGTCGGCTGGGAAAGCACCGATGACCGCGCACGCATGCACGATGGCAACGCCACGGTGCTGCGCGGCCTGTTGTGGATGTGCGCGCCGCTGGCCGACAGCGAACTGACCCGGGCCATCGCCCGCCTGGCCCTGAGCGCCTACCGCAAGGTGCGCGGCATCGGCCCACGGGCGCCCAAGGTCGGCAACGCGGCGGTGTTCGCGCTGTCGTCGATCCCAACCAGCGAAGCAGTCGGGCAACTGGCCCTGCTCAAGGTGCGGGTCAAGTTCGGCACCGCGCAGAAGGAAATCGAAAAAGCCTTCACCAGCGCCGCCGAAGCACTGCAACTGCCCCGTGACCAGATCGAAGAACTCGGCGTGCCGACCTACGGCCTGGAACAGGTCGGCCTGCGCCGCGAAAGTTTTGATGACGGCGCCTTTGTCGCCGAGCTCAAGGTCGATGGCAAGGCCGCTACCCTGAGCTGGTTTCGCGCCGACGGCACGCCGCAAAAATCGGTGCCGGCCAAGGTCAAGGCCGACTACAAGGACGAGCTCAAGGAGCTGCAAGGCGCGCTCAAGGACATCGGCGCCATGCTGCCGGCCCAGGCCGAGCGCCTGGACAGCCTGTTCCTGCTGGAAAAGCACTGGCCGTACGATCAATGGCAGGAGCGTTACCTCGACCACCCGCTGATCGGCACCCTGGCGCGGCGGCTGATCTGGGTGATCAGCGACGGCGGCCAGCAGCACGCCGTGGTGTTCAACGAAGGCTGCCTGCAAACCCTGGACGGTAAAACCATCAGCCCTTCCAGCGCGGCGCAAGTGCGCCTCTGGCACCCGATCGGCCGCCCGCTGGAGGAGGTCCTGGCCTGGCGCGAGCGCATTGAAGCGCTGCAGATCACCCAGCCATTCAAGCAGGCCCACCGCGAGGTCTACCTGCTGACCGAAGCCGAGCGCAACACCGCCAGCTACTCCAACCGCTTCGCCGCGCACATTTTGCGCCAGCACCAGTTCCACGCCCTGGCCGCCGCCCGCGGCTGGCGCAACAAGCTGCGGCTGATGGTCGATGACACCTACCCGCCGGCCAGCCGCGAACTGCCGGCCTGGGGCCTGCGCGCCGAGTTCTGGATCGAGGGCGTGGGCGACGACTATGGCGTCGATACCAACGAAGCCGGCGCCTTCCTGCGCCTGAGCAGCGACCAGGTACGCTTCTACCCGATCGACGCCGCCCAGCGCAGCGCCCATGCCGGTGGCGGCGGTTATGCCTTGAACCGCTGGGATAACGCCGTGGACGCTGCGCCCTTGCCGCTGGACCAGGTGCCGCCGTTGGTGCTCAGCGAAGTGATGCGCGATGTCGACCTGTTTGTCGGCGTCGCCTCGCTGGCCAACGACCCGCTGTGGGCCGACGGCGGGCCGGACGGCCGCTACCGCGATTACTGGCACAACCACTCGTTCGGCGAGCTGGGCGCCACCGCGCAAACGCGCAAGCAATTGCTGGAAAAACTGCTGCCGCGCATGACCCGCCTCAAAGACAAATGGACCCTGCACGGGCGCTTCCTGGAGGTCACCGGCAAGCTGCGCAGCTACAAGATCCACCTGGGCTCGGGCAACATCCTGATGCTGCCCAACGATCAGTACCTGTGCATCGTCCCCGACGCCAAGGCGCGGCAGAAAAACACCCCGCAGTACCTGCCGTTCGAGGGCGACGCGCTGCTGTCGATCATCCTCTCCAAGGCCTTGCTGCTGATTGACGACGACAAGATCAGCGACCCGACCATTACCCGGCAGTTGGCTTTGAAGTGAACCCGAACAGACACTGATCGGCGCTTATGCAGGAACTACCAAGGAAGGAAAGTGAATGACGTTCACCCATTACGCGATGATCGAAGATATTGTGCTGGATGGCTCGAGAATGCTAGCGGTTCTTGACTGTATAACTAGGAACGCCGTCGATCAGCTGAGCTATAAAACCTGGTCAAACGTGGGGCCCAACAATGAGTATCTGCAGCAGACATTGTTGCTAACAGTCGATATTCAGGATCTGACTCAATCAATCGTATGGCGCAACCAGCCCACTCCGCTCTATCGCGGCTTCTGGTTGAAATTCACGCTTGACCACACAAACACACCGCCACCTGAAAATGCGGTGATTGCCGAGTTTCTGAGTTTGGCCGAGCTGCAGGAACAAACGTCTCATCGATTTACGTTGACCGGCATCCGCGCAGCACAGCCCCAGCTTCAACAACTCGCTTATCTGCACGGTTTATCAGCAGATGAAGCAACCCTCCATAGCGTACTTGATGCCGCCGCCCGCCAGGCCGGTACGTCCCGCTGGGTAGTGGCCTACGACATCGGTCAAGGCAATGCCAATGCCTTGATTGATGTCCATGGCCACCCTTGCCTGTTTTATGACCTGGGCTGGCCAACGAGCAGCAATGCCTGCACACGCCCCGCCGATCGCCCAGCGTTGCTGATTGATCATCGATGCTGCAACGATGGCGAGCTCTTCGCTCCAGTAGTGCTGTCTCACTGGGACTTCGACCATTGGGGCTACGCTGTAGGCAACATGGACTACAACTTCGGCCTACGGGCAGCCAACATGGTGTTCAAGCCTGAAGCTGTGAACCGGCCCTGGATTGTTCCGCAGCCGCCACCGCCACGTAACAACTCAGGGCTGGGGCCCTCTCATTTGCGCTTCTTTGCGCACTTGTACTACCCTCTGGTATGGCCCAATTCACTCGAGCAGATCACTTTCAGCGCTGGCACCATCACCCGCACTGACCCTAGCCGAACTCCGCACAATCGCAACAACCAGGGGCTAGCCTGGTTTGTGATGGACTACCCGAACTGCGCAGCGGCCACTCTGCTGCCTGGTGACATCGAGTATGACAAGATTCGCTGGCCGGACCCTAGGCCCGATTTGGTCTCCCTGGTTGCCAGCCACCATGGTGGACGAGCCGGAATGCCGCCGGCAGCGAGCACTTTGGTGCCGGCACATCTGACCCTGTCGCTTGGTCAAGACAATACCCATCACCATCCCAGCCCCGTGGCACTTGCCAATCATGCAAGGATGGGTTGGCCCGCCCCCATTGTTACCAAGGATCGCACACGGCGTGCTGGGTCGGGGCTGACTAGCGGCTCAGTGCTTATTCCACTCGATCCTGCGGCGGTAAAACCAAGCTTCGGTTGCATCCAATTGATTTCCAGCAATCTGGTGCCAACCCAGTAGAAACGCAATTACCCTTACCACTTCAAGCTAAGGTCCGCCCATGATCGCCCAACTGCTGATCTGTGCCAGTGCCGCCATCGTCCTGCTGCTGGGGACGGTACATCTGCTCTACACCTTCGCCAGCAACAAGTTCCAGCCGCGCGACCCGACCCTGGCCGAGCACATGCAAAACGTCGCTCCGGTGATTACCCGCCAGACTACGGTGTGGAAGGCCTGGGTCGGCTTCAATGCCAGCCATAGCCTGGGCGCAATGCTGTTTGGTCTGGTGTATGGCTACCTCGCCCTGGCAGCGCCGCTGGCGCTATTACGTGATGGTTTCCTGCTGAGCGTGGGGATGCTGTTCCTGGCCAGCATGGCGGTGCTTGCCGGGCGTTACTGGTTCAGAATTCCGCTGATCGGCATAAGCCTGGCGCTACTTTTGTTTGTCAGCGCAGTGGTGCTGCAGGCATTGCCGCTATGAGGCTGTTGCTGCTGAGTCTGTTACTGGTCGGCACGGCTTGCGTGGCCGATGACGAAGACTACCCGGACCCGCTGTACGGCTTTGTAGTCGGGCCTTATGCACTGATCGGCAAAGCGCCGGACAACGGCGCCACGTATTCGGGCCGGGCCACGCTGCGCTATGTGGACGGGCAACTGCTGCTGGCAACGACCATTGACGGCAAGACCCGCACCGCCATCGGCCAGGTCGAGGTCGCGGCCATTGCCAAGGCCAAGGTGCTGCGTTTCACTTGGCCCGGTCACCGTTCGACCTGCCTGATCCACGGCGACCTGGACAACTACGCGCGCCTGACCTGCTACTGGCAACGCGACGGCGTCGAGCACAAGGAGCCGGGCATGGAAAGCTACTTCCCGACCGCCACCTGGCCGGAGAATCGCCAATGACAGCAGAGGCCGAGCGCCCGCACGTGGTGGTCATCGGCGCCGGTATCGTCGGTGCCTCGATTGCCTATCACCTGAGCAAGCACACCCAGGTGACAGTGATCGACAAGGGCCAGCCGGGCCTGGGGGTCACCTCGCGAGCCTTTGGCTGGATCAACACCACGGCGCCGCAGCCTGGCGAATTCGCCGCCTTGCGCAATCTGGCGATTGGCGAGTATCACCGCCTGCAAGACGAGCTGGGCACGGCGCCGATCAACTGGAGCGGCGCACTGTCGTTCAGTGCAGCGCCCTCGCCCGCCGCTGGCGTCGAGCCGATCGACCCGGCTCGCGTGCGAAAGCTTGAGCCGCAGTTCAAAGCGCCACTGCAGCAGGCGCTGTTTGCACCGCAGGAAGGCTCAATCGACCCGCTGGCGATGACCCGCTTGCTGCTGGAACGCGCCCAGGCCAACGGCGCCAGGGTGCTCAGCGACACACAGGTGCTGGCGATTGAATGCCGGGACGGCGCCGTCGCCGCGCTTGTCAGCGCAGAGGGACGGATCAGCTGCGAGCGCCTGGTCGTAGCGGCAGGCACCGCGTGCAAGGCCTTGCTGCAGCCCTTGGGCGTCAGCTTGCCACTGCATCCGTCGCCGTCGATCCTGATCCGCCTGCGGGCGCAACGGCGGCTGGTACACACCCTGATCGCCAGCAGCGAACTGGAAATCCGCCAACCGACGCCGGAGCTGATCCTGGCCGCCGAAGACTACCTCGACGCCGACGGCGAAGACGGTCCCCAGGGCATTGCCCAGCGGGCGCGCAATACCATCCGCAACAGTTTGCACGGCGGCCAGGGCCTTGAGCTAATCAGTACCGAGGTTGGCTTGCGACCCATGCCGGATGATCGCATCCCCATTATCGGTGCCTTGCCAACTGTCAGCGGCCTGTACCTGGCGGTGATGCATTCGGGCGTGACCCTGGCGGCCGTGGTCGGCCGGCTGGTGGCGCAAGAGCTGATCGACAGCCGACTGGCGCCCGAGCTGCAAGGCTGCCGGCCTTCGCGTTTCAGCCTGTAGCTGCCTTCAACAGCCAGGCTTTGAACGCCGCCATCGCCGGGCTTTCGGCCTTGGACTGCAGGCGCGTCAGCCAGTAGCTGCCGGTACTGATGCCCAGGGCAAATGGCTGGCGAATGGCATCGCTGGCCAGCAGGCGTTCGAACATAAGCGGTGGCGCCAGGGCCACACCGGCGCCTTGCAGGGCGGCGTCCATCATCCCCAGCGACGAATCGAAGACCATGGTCCGCGACGGCTGTACCGCGCCCGGCAGGCCAGCGGCCTGGAACCATTCGGCCCACTCATCGCTGCGGTAGGAACGCAGCAGGGTGTGTTGCAGCAGGTCAGCCGGGCTGTGCAACTGCACGGCAATCGACGGCACGCACAACACCGACAGCGGCGCCTCCAGCAACGGCATGGCATCGATGCCATGCCAGGCGCCGCTGCCAAAGCGGATGGCGTAGTCCAGGCCTTCGGCGGCGATATCGACGCGGTTGTTATTGGTCGACAGGCGCAAATCGATAAACGGGTGCAGGGCCTGGAACTCGGGCAGGCGTGGCAGCAGCCAGCCGAGCGCAAAGGTGCCCACCGCGCCGACGGTGAGTACTTCGCGGTAGTGGCCGCCATCGAAGCAGTCGAGGGTCTGGGCGATGCGGTCGAAGCATTCGCGCAACACCGGCAGCAAGGTTTCGCCTTCACGGGTGAGCATCAGCCCGCGCGGCAGGCGCTTGAACAGGGCGACCTTGAGCTGGGCCTCGAGGCTCTTGACCTGATGGCTGACCGCCGCCTGGGTCACGCACAGCTCGATGGCCGCGCGGGTAAAACTCAAGTGCCGGGCCGAAGCCTCGAAGGCACGCAGGGCATTCAGGGGCAGGTGTGGTCGGATCATGCAGACTCCCAAATTTTTCTAATGGCTGCTGCGAAATATCATCGTTTGTGCAACCTGGGCAAAGCGCCTAGATTGGCGCTCCCTGCTGCAGCCAGGCTCACAACAGTCCACTTAAGGAAAGGTTGCCGATCATGCACCAAAAAACCAACCTCAAGCCAGGGATTCTGGCTGCCTTTACCCTTTGCCTGGTTGCCGGGCAAAGCCTTGCACAGACGCCGCTGGAGTCAACGGTGAGCGCCGCCGTGCGCCCGCTGATGCAGCAACAGGCAATCCCCGGCATGGCCGTGGCCATCAGCATCGATGGCCAGCAGCACTACTTTAACTACGGAGTGGCCTCGAAACAGAGCGGCCAGCCAGTCAATGCCGACACCCTGTTCGAGATCGGCTCGGTGAGCAAAACCTTCACCGCCACCCTTGCAGGCTTTGCCCAGGCCAGTGGCAAGCTGAGCCTTGGCGATACGGCCAGCAAGCACTGGCCCGCACTCAAAGGCACCGCGTTCGATGGCATCACCCTGCTCAACCTTGGGACTTACAGCGCGGGCGGACTGCCCTTGCAGTTCCCTGACGCGGTCAAGGGCGAAGCCGACCTGGCCGGCTACTACGGCCACTGGAAAGCCGACTACGCGCCGGGCACTCAGCGCTTGTATTCCAACCCCAGCCTGGGCCTGTTCGGCTACCTCACGGCGAAAAGCCTGGGAACGCCGTTCGCCCAGTTGATGGAACAACAGCTGCTGCCGCAACTGGGCCTGCAGCACAGCTACCTGCAAGTGCCTGGCGCGCAGATGGGCAACTATGCCCAGGGATACAACAAGCAGGACCAAGCGGTGCGCGTCGGCCCCGGGCCGCTGGATGGCGAGGCCTATGGATTGAAAGTGACCGCCGTGGACCTGCTCCACTACCTGGACCTGAACATGCAGCCGCACAGCCTGAGCAAACCGCTGCAACGGGCCATCGCCACCACCCAGACCGGCTATTACCAGGTCGGTGCCATGACCCAGGGCCTGGGTTGGGAGCAATATGCCTACCCGGTCAGCCTTGAGCAGTTGCAGGCCGGCAATGCGCCGTCGATGGTGCTGGAGCCGCAACCTGTGAGCTGGCTGAAACCGGCGCGGCCGCTGCCAGCCGACACCTTCTTGAACAAGACCGGCTCGACCGATGGTTTTGGTGCCTACGTGGCGTTCGTGCCGTCAAAACGCATCGCCATTGTGTTGCTGGCGAACAAGAACTACCCGATTGCCGAGCGGGTGAAGGTGGCGCATCAGATCCTCACGGCTCTTGACCCGCAATGAGGCCAGTAGGCCTCACGGCAACCCGTTGCGCCCATGCAAGCGATAGCCTTCACGCACGTTCAGGCGCTCATAGTAAGCCTCGACCGCCGGCAACGCCGGGCGCTCCATGGGGGTCTGCAGCCAGCGGTTGACCGACAGGCCGATGGCGATGTCCGCCAGGGCAAAGTCCTGGCCACTGACATAGGCCCCGGTACGTTCCAGCTGACGTTCGAGGATGGTCATGTGCTTCGCCCAGTTGCCGCAACCCGCCGCCAGCGCTTGCGGGTCCTGGTGGGTCGGTGCCTTGCGCACCAACGAGACAAAGGCGTAGCTCCACGAACCGTTGAGGTCGGTGGCCTGCCAATCCAGCCATTGATCAACCCGCGCCCGCGCCTTCGGTTCGGCCGGGTACAACGCCTGGCCGCCATACTGGGCGGCGAGGTAGCGGATGATGCTGTTGGACTCCCACAAGACAAAATCGCCGTCGACGATCACCGGCACCATGGCGTTGGGGTTCAGCGCCAGGAACGCCTCATCCTCGGTCGAGCGAAAGCCCGAGCCCCAGTCCTCGCGCTCGAACGGCAACTGCAATTCGGCGCAGGTCCACAGCACCTTGCGCACGTTGATCGATGAAGCCTTGCCGAGTATCCGTAGCATCATTCACTCCTGATGGTCATGTTGTCCCAGGTGTTGCAAAAACAGGCTGAACAGCTCCGATTGGGACGAGACCCCAAGCTTGCTGTAGAGGTTGCGCCGGTGCACCTTGACCGTCTCCTGGGAGATGTCCAGGCGCTTGGCGATGGCCTTGCTGGAGTTGCCGCGCAGCACCAGGCGGGCGGTTTCCAGCTCACGCGCCGACAGCGTGTCGCTGCCAAAATGCTCCAGCGCCCGCTCGACCGGGGTCGAATGCTCGGCAACCTGCCGGGGATGCTGCTGGTGCCAGTGCTGGCGCATCAAGGCCAGCAGCCACGGCGCCAGCAGGCTCAGCTGGCCTATGGTCGCGGTGTTGTAACGCTGGTTGGCGCCCAGCGAGATGGCCAGGACCTTGCCCGCATCGAGGTTGAGGATCAGTTGCAGCTCGTCCTCGCCGACCAGGGCACGAAAGTAGTTGTTGAAGTAGTCGCTCTTGCGAAACTCGTCCGGGGCGACCTCTTCCATGCGGTACACGCCATCGGCAAGGCCGTCGCGCATGGCCTGGATGAACGGGTCGAGCAGGTACAGACCGCCCAGGTACAGGGGCGCTGCCGCCGGCGCATCGCGAAAGCCGCGGTCGAATTCCTCCAGCACCTGCGGCGCGCCCTCGCGCTCCACCAGCAAGGCCAGGGCGGTGTCGCACGGCAGCAGTTGATCGAGCAGCACGATCAGCTGATGCCAGAACCCCGGCTTGCCCAACTGGTCGATGACCCGGGCCAGGCCATGGTGGTGGGCAGCGGCTTCGAATAGCAGGTTCACCGGTAACTCCTAGGGGGTAACGATTGGGGGGAATCGCCAGCGGCAGGTCGGGCTCCTAGACTCTGCACACCGGCACGCAGTATTGCCGTTGCTCAAGCACTTGTCATGCGCTGCGAACAACGGCCCTTGCGCGCCCCTCGAACCTTCCAACAGGAGCTGTGAATCAATGCGTGTACGTGATCTGGGCATTCGTATCGGCGTCGGCACCCCTGGCGCGTTCAACGCCATTACCGACGTGCCGGGCGTGCGTGTCGGCCATCACACCGTGCAGCGCGGCAGCGGCGACCACGCGGTCAATACCGGCGTCACGGTGATCGAACCACGGGCCCAGGCCGCCAGCCTGCAGCCGTGTTTTGCCGGTGTGCACGTGCTCAACGGCAACGGCGATGCCACCGGCCTTGAGTGGATTCGCGAAGCCGGCCTGCTGACCACGCCGATTGCCTACACCAACACCCACAGCGTCGGCGTGGTCCGCGATGCGCTGGTGGCGGCCGAGCGCGAGATGGCCAAGGCCCGCACCTACTGGTGCATGCCGACGGTACTGGAAACCTACGACGGCGTGCTCAATGACATCTGGGGCCAGCACGTAACGGCCGAGCATGTCCACGCCGCACTGGCCGCGGCGCAATCGGGGCCGGTGGCCGAAGGGTGCGTCGGTGGCGGTACCGGGATGATCTGCCACGAGTTCAAGGGCGGTATCGGTACCTCGTCGCGGGTCCTGGACCGCGCGGCCGGCGGCTGGACCGTCGGCGTCCTGGTGCAGGCCAACTATGGCGTACGCGGCGCCCTGCGGGTGGCCGGCTACCCGGTCGGCCAGGTGCTGGGCGAGGTGCATTCGCCGTTCAGCGCGCCGCGCAATGTCGGCGAGCCGGGCATGGGCTCGATTGTCATCACCCTGGCCACCGACGCCCCGCTGCTGCCGCACCAATGCACGCGCCTGGCGCAACGGGCCAGCGTCGGCCTGGCACGGGTCGGCGGCGGCACCGAGGACTCCAGTGGCGACATCTTCATCGCCTTCTCTACCGGCAACAGCCTGCCGGCAGCCAACTTCGGCCACCCCGGCGCGCCGACCAGCACAGTTGAGATGGTCAACAACGACCATATCTCGGCGTTGTTCAGTGCAGCGGCGGACGCCGTCGAGGAAGCCATCGTCAATGCCCTGCTGGCTGCCACCGACCTCGAGGCCCATGGCAGCAAGGTCCTGGCGCTGCGCCCCGAGCGTTTGCTTGAGGCCCTGCAGGCGGTCGGCTGGAAGGCCTGACAGCGAAAGGCACTCGTTGCTGCGACAATTTGTCGGTATGGTGGTGTTCTGAAGATGGACGTTTACCCGCTCACAGGAAACCCAGAATGCCCCAACGTGAAGTTATCAATGCATCTGTCAGCCCAAAAGGCAGCCTGGAAACACTGTCTCAACGTGAAGTACAGCAACTGAGTGAAGCCGGTTCCGGCAGCCTGTACACCCTGTTCCGCCAGTGCGCGCTGGCAATCCTCAACACCGGCGCGCACGTCGACAACGCCAAGACCATCCTCGAAGCCTACAAGGACTTCGAGGTACGCATTCACCAGCAGGACCGCGGCGTGCGCCTGGAACTGCTGAACGCCCCGGCCGATGCCTTCGTCGACGGCGAAATGATCGCCAGCACCCGTGAAATGCTCTTCAGCGCCCTGCGCGACATCGTCTACACCGAAAGCGAACTGGCCAGCCAGCGCATCGACCTGGAAAGCTCCCAGGGCATCACCGACTACGTCTTCCACCTGCTGCGCAACGCCCGCACCCTGCGCCCTGGCGTGGAGCCGAAAATGGTCGTGTGCTGGGGCGGTCACTCGATCAGCACTGAGGAATACCAGTACACCAAGAAGGTCGGCCACGAGCTCGGCCTGCGCAAGCTGGACGTCTGCACCGGCTGCGGCCCAGGCGTGATGAAAGGCCCGATGAAGGGCGCGACCATCGCCCACGCCAAGCAGCGCATGAGCGGCAGCCGTTACCTGGGCCTGACCGAGCCTGGCATCATCGCCGCCGAAGCGCCGAACCCGATCGTCAACGAACTGGTGATCCTGCCGGACATCGAAAAGCGTCTTGAAGCCTTCGTGCGCGTCGGCCACGGCATCATCATTTTCCCTGGCGGCGCCGGTACCGCCGAAGAGTTCCTGTACCTGCTCGGCATTCTCATGCACCCGGACAACCGCGGCCTGCCGTTCCCGGTCATCCTCACCGGGCCCAAGAGCGCCGCACCGTACCTGCAGCAACTGCATGCCTTCGTGCGCGCGACCCTCGGCGACGAGGCCCAGGCGCACTACCAGATCATCATCGACGACCCGGCCGAAGTGGCCCGGCAGATGGTCGACGGGCTCAAGGAGGTCAAGCAGTTTCGCCGCGAGCGCAACGACGCCTTCCACTTCAACTGGCTGCTGAAGATTGAAGAAGGCTTCCAGCGCCCCTTCGACCCGACCCACGAGAACATGGCCGGGCTCAAGCTCAGCCGCGCGCTACCGCCTCACGAACTGGCCGCCAACCTGCGCCGGGCGTTTTCCGGGATTGTCGCCGGCAACGTCAAGGACAAGGGCATCCGCCTGATCGAAGAGAAAGGCCCGTACGAAATCAAAGGTGACAGCGCCGTGCTCGAACCCCTCGGCCACCTGCTGCAGGCGTTCGTCGACCAGCACCGGATGAAACTGCCGGGCGGTGCCGAATACGTGCCCTGCTACCGCGTCGTGAGCTGATTCAAGCCCCGCCCCCGCTTGCGGGCACAGCCTGTGCCCGCAACATTTGCTGCTATTTTCCTACCCCCTTCAGTGAACCTGCCCGCAGAAATATGGTCTTTCAGCAGGCGGCCTGCGCGCACGCCGACTGTTCACCGGCCCAGTCATCGGGCTTTTATTGTTTATTTCACGCGAAGACCATCATGCCTATCTCTCGTCCCGTTTCTGCGGCGCCCGCGCTGTTTTCCTCCTGCAACCCGGGCGCGCGCCGCCTGCTGACCGGCAGCCTGATAGGCGCCCTGCTGGTTTTGGCCAACCCGCTGCATGCCGAAGAGGCAGCGCCCAGCAGCGAGCGCTGGGTCAGCGATAGCTTGAGCACCTACGTGCGTAGCGGCCCTACCGACGGCCACCGCATTGTCGGCAACCTCAAGTCCGGGCAAAAGGTCACACTACTGACCACCCAGGGCAACTACAGCCAGGTGCGCGGCGAATCCGGCGACACCGTGTGGATCACCAGCAGCGACCTGCAGGCCGTGCCCGGCCAGGCCGAGCGCCTGCCGCAACTGACCGAGCAGGTGACCCAGCTCAGCGAACAGCTCAAGACCATCGACGACAGCTGGAAGACCCGCGTGCAAGGCATGCAAGAGACCCTCGACTCGCGCAAGGCGCTGATCGACGAGCTGCAAGCACGCAGCAAGGCGCTCAATGCCGAGCTGAGCGACACCCAGTCGGAACTGCGCAGCACCCAGGCGCGCCTGGGTGACGAGAACAAACAGGTGTTGATGCGCTACATGGTGTACGGCGGCGGCATCGCCGGTGCCGGTTTGCTGGCGGGCTTGATCTTGCCGGCCTTGAGCCGTGGGCGCAAAAAGAATGACCGCTGGTTCTGATGGCTGATTGCGGGGCTACTGCGTAGCCCATCGCCGGCAAGGGCGGCTCCCACAAGAGCGCTACTTAGCGGTCGTGATCCGTAGCATCCAGCCAAAGGTCATCCCCGCCGCCGCCAGCAATATCAAGCCGGAACCGGCCAGTTGCAGCGCACTCAGCGGATGCCCCAGGGCCAGCCAGTCGACCAGGATCGCCACTACCGGATAGATGAACGACAAGGCGCCGACCAGGCTGGTGGGGATTTTCTGGATGGCGCTGTACAGCAGGGTCGACATCAAGCCGGTGTGGACGATGCCGATCGTGGCCAGCAGTGCCCAGGTAGCGGGCGCCAGGGCCAACCCCGGCAGCTGCGCAAACGGCGCCAACAGCAGCACCCCGACCAGCATCTGGATCAACACGATCAGGTGCGGCGCCACCCCCTGCAAACGCTTGGTGATAGCGGCAGCGACGGCATAGAAAAACGCCGCGCCCAGGGCCATCAGCACGCCCAGGCGGTAGTCTCCGGCAACGCTGTCAACGCTCGATCCGGCCATGACGATCAGCAGCATCCCGGCGAACGCCGCCAGCAACCAGCCGGCCTTGTTGACGGTCATCTTCTCGGCGAACAGCAGCATGCCCAAACCCACCAGCATGAACGGCTGGGTGTGATAAACCACGGTGGTAACGGCAATCGAAGCATGGGTATAGGCACTGAACAGCAACACCCAGTTCAGCACCAGCGCGACCCCGCCCAACACCGCCGCCAGCGCCTGGCGGCCGCTAATCACCCTGCGCCGGAGCAAGCCCAGGCCGGCACAGGCCAGCAGCAACGCCAGCGCGCCAAACAGGCAACGCCAGAACACCACCGCCGCTGCCGGCTGGTCTGCGGCCAGCACGAACCAGCCCACCGTGCCGGAGATCACCATGGCCGCGGTCATCTCCAGGGTGCCACGTGTTTTCAGCTGCATGCTGAATCGACTCCTGTCATATCGAACAAAGGTCCGCTATGCTGAACAGATGAGTAGCGTTCGTCAAGACGAACAAATGACCGGTATAGAGAACACATGATCGAAGCCCATTCCCCTATCCTGCTGCTGGCCAGCGCCATCCGCCGTGAGCGCGAGCGCCTGGGCCTGTCGGTGACCGAGCTGGGCAAGCGCGCGGGCCTGGCCAAGTCGACCCTGTCGCAACTGGAGTCCGGGGTCGGCAACCCCAGCCTGGAAACCCTCTGGGCCCTGGCCACTGCGTTGCAGGTGCCGGTCAGCCGGCTGATGGGCCAGCCGCGCCAGCACGTGCAGGTGATTCGCGCCGCTGAAGGCGCCGCCAGCCATAGCGAGCAGGCCCATTACGCCGCCACCCTGCTCGCCGCCTGCCCGGCCGGGGCGCAGCGCGATATCTACCGGCTGCGGGTGCAGCCGGGTGAACCGCGGCGGTCAAAACCGCATCCACCGGGTACCCTTGAGCACGTGATCCTCTGCAGCGGCCGCGCCCGGGTCGGCCCGCTCGAGCAAGCGGTGACCCTGGAGGCCGGTGACTACATGAGCTATTCGGCCGACGCCCCGCACGTGTTCGAGGCCCTGGCCGCCGACACCCTGGCGGTGATGCTGATCGAACACGCCTGAAACGAGGACTGCCCATGAGCGAACTGCTGCTGCGCCGCCTGCACCTGCCGGAGCCGATTGGCCAGGTGCTGATCGTCGGCGATGACCAACGGCTGTTGGCGCTGGAATTCGATGAGCCAGAAAAACGCCTGCTGCGGTTGCTGCGCACCCGTTTTGGCGCCGCTGTGCAATTACGCGAAACCGCTGGGCTGACGGCGCTTGCCGATGCTGTGCAGGCTTATTGCTCAGGCCAGTTGCAGGCGTTTGATGCGCTGGCAGTTGATGCCGGCGGCACGCCGTTCCAGCAACGGGTGTGGGCGGCGTTACGGGAAATTCCGCCAGGCACTACCCGCACCTACGGGCAGATTGCTGCACAGCTGGGTAACCCGGCAGCTGCACGGGCAGTGGGCTTGGCCAATGCGCTGAACCCGGTGAGCCTGGCCATTCCCTGCCATCGGCTGGTGGGCAGCAATGGCGCACTGACAGGTTATGGAGGCGGTATTGAACGCAAGCGCTGGTTGTTGCAACACGAACGCCACGCCTAGTTATATTATTTATAGATGTTATAATCGTCAGTTAATTGTTTTGGAGGGCAGTTTATGACTACATTTCAATTCATTGCCGGCATGGCCTTCTGCTTTGCAGCCCTTGCGCTAAAAGCCTACCTGATCCTGAAGCCGCCCGTAGAAGCCGGGCCTGATGCTCGATAAGCATATATAAGCCGGAATAACAGAACGCCCCCTTTTTTATAGATCAAGGGGGCGTTTTTTATTTAACCGATCAGAAATCCCAGCGCGTGGTCAGCATCAAATTGCGCGGGTCACCGTACGACATCGAGTTATAAAAACCGATGTTGGTGTAATAACGTTTATCGAACAGGTTATTGGCATTTACCGTGGCCGAAAAACGCTCGGTGAACTGGTAGCGGGCCATCAGGTCCACCAGCCAGAACGGGTCCTGGGCGAACTCCTCGTCGATGCCCTTGGGGCGGTTGCGCAGTACCTGCCAGCCCTTGCCCTGCCAGCGCGCGCCGCCGCCGACCGTCAAGCGATCAAGCGCGCCCTTGAGTTTGTAGCTGGTGTAGAAGCTGACCTGGTCTTCCGGCTCCCAGGTCGACACCTTCTGGCCCTCGTCATCGCGAATCACTTTGTGGGTGTAACCGCCCTGCAATTGCCAGCCCGGCGCCAGCTCACCCGAGACTTCAGCTTCGAAGCCCTTGGTCTTGGCTTTGACGCCCATCCAGGCGAAGCCCACCGCCGGGTTGGTCGGGTCGCCGTTGTACTGGTTGTCCTCGACGGTGCGGTTGCTCTGGTGGATCTCGAAATAGGCAAGGCTGGCGTTGACCCGGCCATCGAGGAACTCGCCCTTGATCCCCACCTCGTAGTTCTGCCCTTCGTCCGGGTCCAGCAGGCGGTCGGTGCGGTCGCGGAACCAGCTGTCCTGAGGCATGAAGATGTCGGTGTAGCTGGCGTACAGCGAATAGGTGTCGTTGAGGTCATAGACCGCGCCTACGTAAGGGATCAGGCGGTCGTTTTCCTTGTTGTCGGCGTCGATGCCGTCGTAGCTGTAGTTGACCAGGCGCCCGCCGAGCAGCAGGGTCAGGTCGTCGATCGGGTGCAGGCGCGCGGTGAGGTAAGTGCCGTTCTGGCGAACCTTGTCGTCGGTGCGCGCCGACACCGGGCCCCAGTCAGGTTCGCCGATGTCGCCGTCCCAGTTGGGAAAGTCGAGGATGTTGTTATTGGCATGGGTAACGTCGCGGTAGTCGTTGCCCTTCCAGCGCGAGGCGGTATAGGAGTTGCCGATCACCAGTTCATGCTCGCGACCGAACAGCTGGAACGGCCCGCTCAGGTACAGGTCGAGGGAGTCGCTCACGGTTTCGCCGGTGTACTTCTGCGCATAGATGCCGGCGGTGCCGTCCTTGCGTGGCTGGTAGCCCTGGATCGAGCCGAGCGGCGCGTGGTAGCCGTTGATCTTGTGATCGAACTGGGCCTTGGCCACCCAGCCGTTGTCCAGGTGATGCTCAAGGCTGGCGAACACGGTGCGGGTGTACTGCTCCCAGCTGCTCCATTTCGCTGCGTTGTTGAAGTGGTGCGAGACATTGTTGGTGTCGCCATTGCCATCGTATAGCGGCACGGTGCCCGACCAGCTGGAGCCTTTGGGGTTGTTGTCCTGGTAGTCGGCGCCGACGGTCAGCAGGGTGTCGGGGTCGAGGTCGAACTCGAGGATGCCGTAGTAGACGCTGGTCTTGCGCTGGTAGTGGTCGAGGAACGAGTGCTTGTCCTGATAGGCCGCCACCGCCCGGCCACGCACGTTGGCGCTGTCGGTCAACGGGCCGCTGACGTCCAGTTCGCTGCGGTAGTTGTCCCAGCTGCCGGCGCCCAGATCAAAATGGCCCTTGAACTCGGCGGTGGGTTTCTTGCGCACCAGGTTGATGGTCGCGCCCAGCGAGCCTGCGCCGGTGAGCAAGCCGGTGGCGCCCTTGAGCACTTCGACGCGGTCGTAGATGGCCATGTCGCTGAGGCTGTTGCCAGCCGAGTAACCGACGTTGCGCGAAGTCGAGGGAATGCCGTCGTACTGGAAGTTGCTGATGGCAAAGCCGCGGGCGTAGTAGCTGTTGCGCTCGGTGTCATAGGCCGAGACGGTGATGCCCGGGGTGTGGCGCATCACGTCGTCAATGTTGTTGAGGCCGAAGTCATCCATGTGCTGGCGGGTCACCACGGTGATCGACTGCGGCGTCTCGCGCGGGGTCAATACCAGGCGTGTGGCGGTGGCAATGGTGCCGGGGGTGTAGGAGCGGCTTTCTTCGGTGATGGTCCCCAGCTGGTTGCTGGTGACCTCGGTGGCGCTGAGGTTGATCGCACCCGCCTCGTTCACTTCGCGCACCAGGCTGTAGCGCCCGTCGGCTTCCTTGATCAGCGCCAGGCCCTTGCTGGCGAGCAAGGCGCG
Source organism: Pseudomonas sp. SORT22 (assembly GCF_018417635.1). NCBI lineage: Bacteria > Pseudomonadati > Pseudomonadota > Gammaproteobacteria > Pseudomonadales > Pseudomonadaceae > Pseudomonas > Pseudomonas sp. SORT22. The sequence continues at coordinate 2,475,459 of NZ_CP071007.1, read as the reverse complement.
CAGGCCCTCCTCGACCCCGTACTGGCCGTGCAGACCTTCGCTACGCTGGCCCCGGGTCAGCGCCGGGTCAAATGACAGCACCACGCCGGCCTGGGCGGCAAAACGGGTCAGCACCTGGCCAAGATCGTCCTGGGCCAGGTCGTAGCTGCGCGCGGCCGATTCGGCCTGGGCCATGCTCAAGGGCAACAACAGCGCGCAACAGCGCAGGGCGTGGTGAATCGGGCGGGTTCTCATTCGATGCGTTCTCTTCTGGTTGGCATTCAGGCAGTGGGCCTGCCTTCCATAAGTCGAACGACAAGACGAATTAATATCATTTGCATGAAAAATACTTTTATTTGCGTGCCTCTACCGTCACCCAATACGGCGTGCGCTGGCTGACCCGCACCGGCAACGTGCTTTCAAGGGCGCGGAAGATCTGTGCCTGGTCGTCGAGCCTGAAGGTGCCGCTGATGCGCAGCCCCACCACTTGCGGCGCGCAACGCAACCAGCCGCGGCGGTAGCGCGCCAGGTCAGCGATAAAGGCCCCCAGGTACTGCTCGTTGGCGATCAGCAGGCCCTTGCTCCAGGCATCCAGGTTGCCCTCCAGTGGCGAACTGAGCACCAGCGCCGGGTTGGCGAAGCGGCATTGCTCGCCCGCCTCCAGCAGCGCACCGCCGCCCTGCTCGCCCGCCAGCACCTGTACGCGGCTTTCGAACACTGCCAGGCGTGTGGTGTTTTCGCCGGCCAGCAGCGAAAAGCGTGTGCCCAATGCCTGCACGGTGCCGTGGCGGGTTTGTACCAGGAAGGGCCGGTTGGCCGGGTCCTTGGCGGTGGTGATCAGCACCTCGCCATCGCGCAGCACCAGCAGGCGCTGTTGAGGGTCGAAGCGCACATCCACGGCGCTGGCGGTGTTGAGCTGCACCTGGCTGCCGTCGTCCAGGGTCAGGTTCAGGCGTTCGCCGGTGCGGGTGTGATAATCAGCGACCCAGGGGCCCTGGCGCGCCTGCTGGTAACCGCCCCACCCCACAGCACCGGCTCCCGCCGCCAGCACCAGCCCCTTGAGCACACCGCGACGGCCCAGCGCCGGTTGCTGGCCGGCCAGTTCCAGGGTGCGCCCGGCCAGGCGCGTGGGCATTTGCTGCAGGCGTTGCTGCACCCGCTCGACCTGCTGCCAGGCCCAGCGGTGCTGCTCGTCGGCCTGCAGCCAGGCGTGCCAGGCGGCGTGCTCGGCGCTGCCGGCGCTTTCGTCACCGAGGCGTGCACGCCAGGCGGCGGCCTGCTCAAGGGCAGCGAGCTGGCGCGAATCGAGGGCGGCCATCAGTCAGCCTCGTGTTGCAGGCTATACAGCGTGCAATGGTGCAGGGCCTTGGCGATGTCACGATTGACCGTGACCACCGAGATGCCGAGGGTTTCGGCGATGGCCTTGTAGGTCATGCCGTCCAGTTGCGAGAGCAGAAAAGCCTTGCGCACCCGGGCGCCGAGGCCGGCGAGCATGGCATCCAGCTCGCACAGGGTTTCCAGCAGGATCGCCCGCGCTTCAGCGGAAATATCCAGGGCTTCAGGCTGCTCGGCCAACGCCTGCAGCCAGGCGCGTTCGAGCCGCGCACGGCGAAAATGGTCGATCATCAAGCGCCGGGCGATGGTCGCCAGGTAGCCCCGCGGTTCGCGTACGGCGCGCAGGCGGTCGACGGCATCGTCGGCGCTGAGCACGCGGACAAACACGTCCTGCATCAGGTCGGCGGCCAGGTCATGGCACGCCACTCGCGGGCGCAGCCAGCCGGTCAGCCAGCGGTGATGAGCCTGGTACAGGTGGCTGACCTGCTGGCGCAGGGCGGGGTTGGAATCGCTCATGATGACTCGAAAAAGTAAATGAGAATTTCTATCATTCTATGCGAATGTAGGACGCCGGTGGAAGCGCGGCGTCAGGCTGATCACGGGCCAAGTCGAGTCGTCGCACCGCCGCGCCCATAGCACTGGCAATCCCGGTGAATTTCAGTCAGCCTGCCACACACCTCTGCGCTTTCAGGAAGGAACCGCCCCATGTCACTCGTCGAAACCTACCTCAGCGGCCTGCGCCAGGCGCTGCCAAGCGAAGAGCTTGAACAATTGAACCTCGCCCACGGCGCTTCGGCCGCAGACCTGCAAAAACTCAGCGCCCACTACCCGCTGTGCCCCGACAGCCTGCTGCGATTGCTCGGGCAGATCGACGGCACTCATTTTCGTGATTACCCGGGCGGCACGGTCATCGTCCTGGTGCTCGGTTCGGACGTGTTCGAATACCCCTATTACCTCAGCGCCAGCGAGCAGATCCTCGAAGACGCCCGGAGCTACACCGACAGCATTCGCGGCATGTACGGCGAGTACCTGGAGGAATACCCGGAAACCGTCGGCGCGGGCATCGACAGCGACCTGGCCATGAACCAGCGCCTGTGTTTCTCCCATTGCATGAACAACGGCGGCAGCTCGAAGCTGTACATCGACTTCAACCCCGCCGCCGGTGGCACTGTCGGCCAGGTGGTGCGCTACCTGCACGACCCGGACAGTTATGAAGTGATCGCCGACAGTTTCGATCAGTACCTGCAGCAACTGATCGACGATGACTTTGCCTTTGTCGAACGCGAGATCTGAGCGCCATTACCCATTCAGGGTTACTCCATCAACGTAATTAACGCCCACGCCGTCGCGCCGCATACTCGGTTCCAGCCCCCCGCAAGGAACCCCGATGAAGATCGAACTGATACAACTCGCCGGCCGCGACGGCGATACTGCCTACAACCTGCAACGCACCCTTGAAGCGATCGCCAGTTGTGCGGCCGGCACCGACCTGCTGGTGTTCCCGGAAACCCAACTGATGGGTTTTGCCAGCGCCGAACAGCTGCCAAAGGTTGCCGAAACGGTGGACGGCCCCAGCGTCCAGGCGGTGTTGCAGGCGCTACGTGAACGTGACGTGGCGGTGGTGATCGGCCTGGCCGAAAAAGCCGACGGCCGCTTCTACAACACCTCGCTACTACTCACCCCCGAAGGCATCGCCCTGCGCTATCGCAAAACCCACCTGTGGCCCTCGGAGCGCGGCCTGTTCACCCCCGGTGATCGCTACGCCACCACCACCTTCAAAGGCCTGCGTCTCGGCCTGCTGATCTGCTACGACATCGAGCTGCCGGAAAGCAGCCGCGCCCTGGCGCAACTAGGCGCCGAGCTGATCGTGGTCAGCAACGGCAACATGGACCCCTACGGCCCGGTGCACCGCACCGCGATCATGGCCCGCGCCCAGGAAAACCAGGCCTTCGCCCTGATGGTCAACCGCGTCGGTGCAGGCGATGACAACCTGGTGTTCGCCGGTGGCAGCGCCGTGGTCGACCCGCACGGGCGCCTGCTGTTCGAGGCCGGGCGCGAGCCCTGCCGGCAGCTCATCGAACTGGACCCTGGGCAACTCGAACTGGCTCGCCGCGACTACGACTACCTGGCCGACCGGCGCCTGCACCTGCCTGGCCAGCGCCTTGAACACGCCGATGGCCGCCGCGAACTGCTGATCCCCTGAGCGCTACCCTTACAACAAGAATCCGGAGTGCCCTTCATGAAGTCGATCCGTCGCCTGCCCCTGGCCCTGGCCGCGCTGCTCAACCTGGCCGCCGCCCAGGCCGCCGCGCCCAGCGTGCACATCTATAACTGGTATGACTACATCGCGCCGAACACCACCAAGGAGTTCCAGCAGGCCTCGGGCATCGCCCCGGTGTATGACGTGTTCGACAACAGCGATGTCATGCAGAGCAAGCTGATGGCCGGGCGCAGCGGCTATGACGTGGTGTTTGCCAGCGCCGACCTGCTGCCCAACCTGATCAAGGCCGGGGTGCTGGCCGAGCTCGACCGCAGCCAGTTGCCCAACCTGGCGCACCTGGACCCGCAGATCCTCGCCAAACTGCAGGGCAACGACCCCGGCAACCGCTTCGCCGCCCCCTACTTATGGGGCACCACGGGCCTGGGCTATGACGTCGACAAGGTCAAGGCGCGCCTGGGCAAGGATGCACCGCTCAACTCCTGGGACCTGATCTTCAAGGAAGAAAACCTCGCCAAGCTGGCCGACTGCGGCGTGGCCATGCTCGATGCACCCGGCGAGATCATCCCCATCGCCCTGCACTACCTGGGCCTGCCCTACAACAGCAAGAACCCCGAGGACTACCGCAAGGCCGAGGCGCTGCTGCTCAAGGTGCGCCCGCACATCGCCTACTTCGACTCCTCGCGGTTCATCTCCGACCTGGCCAACGGCAACGTGTGCGTGGTGCTCGGCTGGTCTGGCGGGGTGTTCGATGCCAAGCTTGCCGCCAACAACGCCAACAATGGCCGCGACATCCGCTACAGCATTCCGCACGAAGGCGCACCGTTTTGGCTCGAAAGCATGGTCCTGCTCAAGGACGCGCCCAACCCGCAGCAAGGCCTGGCCTTCATCGACTACATGCTGCGCCCCGAGGTAATCGCTGCCTCGACCAACTACCTCGGCTACCCCAACGCCAACAAGGATGCCGCGCCGCTGGTAGACGCAAAAATCCGCGACAACCCGTCGGTATACCCGCCCCAGGCGGTGCTCGACACCCTGTTCGCCCTGGAGCCGCTGCCACTCAAGTACGAACGCATCCGCACCCGGGTGTGGAGCAAGGTCAAGACCGGCAGTTAGTTGCCCGAAGGGGGCTCGGCGACCGCTGAGCCTCAATCCTCCAGCGGCTTGGGTGGAGGCAGGGGCTTAGGAGGTTTCGCCGGTTTGGCCGGTTTGCCATCCTTGCCGGGCTTGGCGTCCTTGTCCTTCGTGGCGTCGGTTTTCAGGTCGGCAACGGTCGGCGGCACGATGGCTTTCTCTGCCGCTGGCAACTGGTCGACCGCATCGAAAATCGCCTTGGGCTCGAGGGTGCCGGTGTGTTCGATCCGATGCTGTTCGCCGTCTTTGCCTACCAGTACCACCTGGGTGACCATCGTATCCCGGGCACTGAACTTGAACCGGCGGATCAGGGCCATGGTCTCCTGTTGATCCATGAACTTGTCATCGCGCTTGCCGATCATGCCGGCAACGCTGTACAGCACCAGCTTGCGTTCCTCGAATGCCGCCTTGCTGGCCGGGTCTTCCAGGGCCTTGTTCAATTCGCGCAGAGTCGGGTCGGCGGTGCTGGGGGCAAGGACTACCAAGGGACGGGCCTTGTTCAGATCCCGGGCCAGAGGGTCATCGCTATCGGCAGCGAGGGCGGGGCCGGCAACGAAGGCCAGCAAGGCGGCGAGGGTCAGTGACCGAACAAGCATGCGCATCTCCTTTCAATTTCCATGCATCAAAGACTACAAATCGCGACGAAAGATCCGGGTTGCGAGCCTAAACTACAGGGCCAGATGAGTGGGCAAAGCAAAGGTAACTTCCGATTACCAAGTGCGACCTTGGATACCTACCGAAAGGTCTGTCATCCGATTCTGAGGATAGCTGAAGGCCGCCAGCCATGCCCGTCGACCACCCTGGAAAAAGGCCTGAACCATGAGCATTGCCGATACCCTGCTGTTGCTGCTGATCCTTGTTACCGCCCTGGGCTGTGGGTTGATGGGCGGGTTGTTCTTCGCCTTCTCCAACTTCGTCATGCAGGCCCTGGAGCGCATTCCGGCACAGAGTGCGGTGACGGCCATGCAATCGATCAACCAGGTGGTGCTCAACCGCCTGTTCCTCTCGCTGTTTCTCGGCACCGCCGTGACCTGCGCGATTCTGCTGACCTGGGCCTGGTTGCGCTGGCCATTGCCGGGCAGCCTGTGCATCGGCATCGGCAGCGGCCTGTACCTGCTCGGCAACGTACTGGTGACCCTGCTCTTCAACGTGCCGCGCAACCAGAGCCTGGCGCGCCTGGACCCGGCCAGCAGCGAAGCGGCCAGTGCCTGGCCCACCTATGCACGGGTGTGGAACCGCTGGAACCATGTGCGCACCATCACCGCCCTGGCGGCGACGGCGTGGTTGATGGTGGCCTTGCTGCGGGTGGTGTGGACTCAATAGCGGCTGCTACGCAGCCATCGCTGGCAAGCCAGCTTCCACAGTGTCGGTGCATGCAGGTCCGGCTAGAACAAGCCCATCTGCCGATCGATCAGCGCCGTGAAGTCATCCTCCACGAACGGCAGGATCGCATCCGCCACCGGCTGCAATTGCCGGGTCAGGTAGTGGTCGTAATCGATCGCCGAATGCCGCGTCTCCAGCGGCTCCGGCCCCGCCACGGTTATCACGTAGCTGATCCAGCCGCCATTCTGATACTGCCGCGGCCGGCCCTGACGGTCATTGAAGTCATCGGCCATGCGCGCCGCCCGCACATGCGGCGGCACGTTGCGCTGGTAGTCAGCCAGCGGGCGGCGCAGGCGCTTGCGGTAGATCAACAGTTCATCCTGCTCACCGGCCAACGTCTTGCGCACATACTCACGCAGGTACTGCTGGTAAGGCTGGCGCTTGAAGATGCGCTCGTACAGCTCCTGCTGAAACTGCCGGGCCAGCGGCGACCAGTCGGTGCGCACGCTTTCCAGGCCCTTGTAGATCATCTCTTCAGTGCCCTGGCCACGTTGCACCAGGCCGGCATAGCGTTTCTTGCTGCCTTCCTCGGCGCCGCGAATGGTCGGCATCAAAAAGCGCTTGTAGTGGGTTTCGTACTGCAGCTCCAGGGCACTGTCCAGGCCATAGCTGTCGCGCAGGTGCTCACGCCACCACTGGTTGACCTGCTGCACCAGCTCGCGGCCAATTTGCGCCGCGTCCGCCTCGTCATGGGCACGCTTGAGCCAGACGAAGGTCGAGTCGGTGTCGCCATAAATCACCGTATAACCCTTGGCTTCGATCAACTCGCGGGTACGGCGCATGATCTCGTGGCCGCGCATGGTGATCGATGAAGCCAGGCGCGGGTCGAAGAAGCGGCAACCGCTGGAACCGAGTACGCCGTAGAAGGCGTTCATGATGATCTTCAGCGCCTGGGACAGCGGCGCATTGTGCTCGCGCTTGGCTGTCTCACGGCCCTGCCAGACCCGCTCGACAATCGCCGGCAGGCAATGCCGGCTGCGGGAAAAACGCGCCCCGCGAAAGCCTGGCACCGAGGTCTCATCGCCCGGCTCGCGCAAGCCTTCGACCAGCCCCAGCGGGTCAATCAGAAACGTGCGGATGATCGACGGATACAGGCTCTTGTAGTCGAGCACCAGCACCGACTCGTACAAGCCCGGTCGCGAATCCATGACAAAACCGCCCGGGCTGGCCTCCTCCGGGCGCTCGCCCTGATTGGGCGCGACGAAGCCCTGGCGGTGCATCAAAGGCATATACAAATGACAGAACGCCGCCACCGAACCGCCGCTGCGATCAGCCGGCAAACCGGTGACCGTGGCCCGTTCGAGGAGGAAGGTCAACAGTTCGGTCCTGGCGAAGATCCGCGTCACCAGCTCGCAGTCCTTGAGGTTGTAGCGGGCCAGGGCCGGCTTGTCCTCGGCGAACATGCGGTTGATTTCGTCCATGCGCTGGTACGGGGTGTCGATCGCCTTGCCTTCGCCGAGCAGGGTCTGGGCGACGTTCTCCAGGCTGAACGAGGGGAAGCTCCAGGTCGCCGAACGCAGCCCTTCGATACCGTCGATGATCAGCCGCCCGGCCGCCCCGGCAAAAAAATGCGCGCGGCTGCCGTGCTCGCGCCAGTCCATTGCCTCACCGCCACGGCCCAGGCGCAGCGGCACCTTGAGCTGGGTGGCGTGCTGCTGCAGTACGCGCAGGTCGAACTGCACCAGGTTCCAGCCGATGATCGCATCGGGGTCGTGCACGGCCAGCCAGTCGTTGAGGCGTTCGAGCAATTGAGCGCGGCTGTCGCAGTATTGGAGGTCGAAATCCACGCCTGCGGCGTCGCCATTGGCCGGGCCGAGCATGTACACCTGGCGCTGGCCACAGCCTTCGAGGGCAATCGAATACAGCTCGCCGCGTTCGGTGGTTTCGATGTCCAGCGACACCAGTTTGAGCGTGGGGCGGTAATCGGCGGCGGGCTTGAGCTGGGCGTCGATCAATACGCCGCTGGCATCCGCCGTGCCGCTGAAGCTGACCGGCGCGGTGATGAAGCGCTCCATCAGGTAGCGCTCCGGCGGGCGCACATCGGCTTCGTAGATTTGCACGCCGGCGGCGCGCAGGCGCTTTTCCAGCTGGATCAACTGGCGGTGCTGACGGCAGTACAAGCCCAGCACCGGCCGTTGTTCGAAATCGCGCAGGGCCAGCTCGCGCAACTCGACCTCGCGCTCGCCGCGCAACACCGCCTCGGCCTGGCGCCGCTGCTCGGCGGGGACGAACGCCACTGAAGTCTGCAGCGGCAGACGCAAGCGCCGTGGGCCCTGGTCGGTGGCCAGCCAGAACTCGACAACGGTACCGGCCGGGGTATCGCGCCAATGCCGGGTCAGGACAAAGCCCTGCTGTAACTCCACCGCTGCAACCTCGAAAACGCCTGTGTATGCGCCGATTCTACCCGTCTGCGCGGCGGCCTGGCGAACTTAGCTCGGCACCCGTGCGCCCGGGGCGAAACCGTGGCCATGGGCGCGACCGGCAATCAACAGGGCCAGGGCGATCAGCGCCAGCAACACCCAGGGGAAACTGCCCACGCCCCACTGGCTGAGCAACACACCGCCAAGCAGGCCACCGGCGGCAATGGCCGAGTTCCATACCGTGACGATCATCGACTGGGCGACATCGGCGCCCTCCCCGGCGGCATCGGCGCTGGCGGTTTGCAGCAGGGTTGGCGCGCCGCCGTAGGTCAGGCCCCAGAGCGCGACACTGACATACACCAGCGGCGCCGACTGGCTGACAAAACCAAGCACCAGCGCCACCACGGCAAAACCGAACAAACTCAGCAGGACCATGTTGCGCAGGTGCTTGTCGATCAGCGCACCGACCACGCCGATGCCGGCCAGGGCGGCAATGCCGAAGGTCAGCAGGACCATGCCGGTGCTCGCCGCCAGGCCCACCGAGGCCAGGTACGGCACGATGTAGGTGTACAGCACGTTGTGCGCCAGCACCCAGGTGAGGATCACCAGCAGCACCGCCAGCACGCCGGGTGTGCGCAGCACCTGAGCGATACCGGGGCGTTGGCCCGGGGCATGGCCGTCGAAATCCGGCACCTTGCACAGCACCCAGGCCACCAGCACCAGGGTCGCGCCGGACACCAGGGCAAAGGTCATGCGCCAGCCCAGCAACTCGCCCAGCCAGGTGCCGGCCGGCACCCCCAGCGACAAGGCCACTGGCGCACCAATCATCGCCACCGCCATGGCCCGGCCTTGCTGCTCGGGGCTGACCATGCGCCGCGCATGCCCGGCAATCACGCCCCAGGCCAGGCCCGCGGCAACACCGGTCATGAAGCGCGCGACCAGGGTCAGCCAGTACGAACTCGACAACGCCGTCACCGTGTTGAACAGCAAGAAGCCGATAATCGCCAGCAACAATACCGGCCGCCGGCGCCAACCCTGGGTCAGGGTCACCAGCGGGATGGCGGTCAAAAGCGAGCCCAGGGCATAGACGCTGACCATCTGCCCGGCCATCGCCTCACTGACCTGCATGCCGCTGGAGATCTGCCCAAGCAGCCCGGCCGGCAAGGTTTCGCTGAGGATGGCGATAAAGCCGGTCATGGCCAGGGCCAGCAGGCCGCTGACCGGCAAGGGCTGCTCCAGTGCGGCCGGCCCATCGGCGCTGCAGCTGATGTGGGTCATGGTGAAACTCCTGTAGGAAAGATGGGCGAACCTTAAGCCTGCGCGCACTGCGGAAAAAGCCGGGTACAATTCCGCTCATAACGGACACGGGTGTCCGCAATCGGGAAATGCAGATGGATAGCCTCAGCGGTTTCGTGGTGTTCGTGCGGGTGGCAGAAACCGGCAGTTTTGTCGGCGCTGCGCAGTCGCTGGGGGTCAGCGCCTCGGCCATTGGCAAGCGCGTGGCGCGCCTGGAGCGCCGCCTGGGCGTACGCCTGTTTCACCGCAGCACGCGCAGCATCACCCTCACCGCCGAGGGCAGTCAGTTTCTGGAGCGCAGCCGGCGCATCCTTGCCGAGATCGAGGCCACCGAGCTTGAGCTGTCCCAGGCCAGTGAAGTGCCGCGCGGGCGTTTGCGCATCAGCCTGCCGCAAGTCACTGCGCTGGTGATGCCGGCCTTGAGCGAGTTCATGGCGCAGTATCCGGAGATCGAGCTGGACCTGGATTTCGACGACCGCATGGTCGATATCATCGGCGAAGGTTTTGACGTGGTAATGCGCGGCGGCACGCCCAGCGACTCACGCCTGAGCGCGCGCTTTCTTGGCCATTTTCACCATGTACTGGTGGCCTCGCCGGCGTACCTGGCGCGCAATGGCAGCCCCACACACCCCGCCGAACTGGCCCGCCACACCTGCCTGCACTACCGCTTCCCGAGCACCGGCAAGCTCGAACAGTGGCCGCTGCGTCAGGAGCCCGCCGGCCACGCCTATGAGATCCCGGTGTCGATGGTCTGCAACCACGTCGACACGCGCATCTGCTTTGCCATGCGCGATCGCGGCATCACCTGCATTCCCGACTTCACCGTGCGCCAGCAGTTGCAGCGCGGTGACCTGGTGACCGTGCTCGATGACTACATGGAGCGCCGCGGCAGCTTCTACCTGCTGTGGCCCTCGGGGCGGCAAGTGCCGCCACGGCTGCGGGTGTTCATCGACTTCATGAGCACGCGGCTGCTGCCCGATGCTGGCGCGCCGCAGTATTAGTCATATAAATAATCAAAGCCTTGGGCAGGCAATTGTGGCACCTGCTGCACCAGGAACGCCCCCAGTTGTTGCACCTGGCGGGCCTTGGGGCTGGCCTGCAGCCAGGCCAGGTAATAGCCCTCGCCGGTGGCCACCGCCTGCGCAAACGGCGTGACCAGGCGCCCGGCGGCGAGCTCGGCGCTGGCCAGCAACAGGTCGACCACGGCCACACCCAGGCCTTGCTGAGCCGCCGAGATGCCCTGGTCAAGGGTGTCGAACAGCTGGCCGCGCTCAAGGCTGATGGCCGCAGCCCCGGTGCGCTGCAACCAGCGCCGCCAGTCGCGCCGGTCGGGAGATGGGTGCAGCAGCTCGCAATGGGCCAGGTCTGCCGGGTAACCGGGCTGGCACACCGGTACCAGCCATTCGTCAAACAGCTTGAGGCTGGCGATGCCGGCGCCGAAATGTCCGTCGCCCAACAGGATCGCGCAGTCGTAGGGCTCGCTGTAAAAATCCACCGTATCGATGTCCATCCACACGCTGCTCAGTTGCACCTGAGCGTGCTCTTCACATTGCTTGAAGAGCGCCAACTGGCCAAGCAACCAGCGCACGGTCAGGGTCGAGGGCGCCTTCAGGCGCAGTTGCTGGCGGTCCTGTCTGAGCAGGCCACAGGCGCTTTCGATGATCTTGAAGCCGATTTTCAGCTCCTGGGCCAGCAGCCGGCCCGCTTCGGTCAGCGCCACTTTCGGCCCGCGGCGCTCGAACAGGGCGCAGTCGAACAGACCTTCGAGGGTTTTGATGTGATGGCTGATGGCGCCCTGGGTCAGGGCCAGTTCTTCGCCGGCGCGGGTGAACGAACCGTAGCGCGCGGCCACCTCGAACGCCCTGAGCGCCTGCAATGCGGGAATGCGTTCGGTCATGGCCGCCTCTAGCATGAGTCAAACTAATAGAAGGCCACAGTAACAGGCGTTTTACAACCGGACCGGGCCTGCCGAGAATTGCGCTCCCGCCAAACGCCCTCGAGACCCGCCCGTGAACAGTGCCCTGCTTGCTACCTACGCCCTGACCGTTGTGCTGCTGATCGCCAGCCCCGGCCCGGTGGTGGCGCTGGTGGTCAACACCACCGCTCGCGCCGGGCGCAAACAGGCACTGCTGACCGCCCTGGGCACCAACGGCGCGTCACTGGTGCTGATCGCCCTGGCGGCGCTGCTGATCTTCAGCAGTGCCGCGATCAACCCGCTGCTGCTTAGCGCCTTGAGCGTGTTTGGCTGCCTGTTCATCGGCTTTCTGGGCCTCGGCGCGCTGGCCGAACTGCGCCGGCCCGCGCACGCCGCAGCGCCGCCTGCGGTGCGCCAGGGCGGGCTGTGGCAAGGATTTGCCATTGGCCTGTCGAACCCCAAGGACATCCTGTTTTTCGTCGCCTTCTTCCCGCAGTTCATTCAGGTCACCGAGCAGTTCAGCCACAGCCTGATGCTGTTGGCGCTGGTCTGGCTGGTGCTCGACCTGGGCATTCTGGGCCTGTACATCCTGGTCATCGGCCGCCTCGCCGAGCGCCTCGACAGGCGCCTGATCAGCGCCATCAGCGCCGTGGTACTGCTGGCCATCGCCGCCGTCGGGCTGGCCTACAACATCCGGCAACTGTTGCCCTGACGGGCTACGCTTTCGGGCGCGGGCCCGGAGCGGTTAGAATGGCGCGCTATCACCCAGGCCAGCCACACTATGGACAGTCGGATTGAACCCTGAACAGCGCAGTCGTCTCCAAGCCAACATGCATACCCGCCCGGCCCCGAATTCCAGAGGCACTTCCTTGATCCGCTCGCCCCTTTTGCACGGCCTGCTCGCCGTCGTGCTGCCGACTTCGGTACTGGCTGCCGGCGTACAGATCGACCCGCATGCCGACCTGCTGTACCGCCAGGCCGTGAGTTTGCTGGAACAGGCCGACAACCAGAGCGCCAGCTTCACCCTCAAGACCAGCACCACCGACCAGGATCTTGCCCAGCAAGGCCAGGCCCTGGGCCGCACCCTGGCGCCTGCGGTGAGCCTGTTGAAAAAAGCCGTGGAGCTTGACCACCCGGCTGCCCAGTATCGCCTGGCGCTCTACTACATCACCTACCTGCCGGCAGCACAGATTTCCGCTGCCGCCTGCCCGCTGCTCGAAGCCAGCATGGGCCAGGGCTTTGCCCCGGCGGCCCTGGGCATCGAGAACTGGTGCCCCAACTACAGCCGTAGCGACTACCGCAACGCGCTCGAAAGCGTGCCGAACCTGGCCAGCCTGTACGCCCCCTACTACCCGCAACCGGCCGTGCGCCTGTTGTGCCATCGCGAGCAACCGCAGGGCCTGGCCATGCAGTGGGGCCGCCAGCGCGACTACCAGGCCGAGGTCTACCGCCTGCTGGCCAGCGCCGACCCGGCGCAGAGCAAGGCCTACTGGCAAAAAGCGGTGGACATCAATGGCTGCATCGCCGCGCAGCGCCGCCTGGCCAGCAACCACTACTGAGCGCCAAGCCCTCTGCCGCGCCGCTGACAGCAAGATCGTTCAAGTCAGCGGCGCCCGCCTCTGGCATGCTGTACAACCTTGTTCATTGGTTGTTGCTGCCGTCCATGTCCAGTCCGCCGTTCGCCCGCCAGGCCTTCATCCGTGGCGCCATCGCCATCCTGCCGTTGTCCCTCGCCGTCGCTCCCTGGGGGCTGCTGGCCGGCTCCATGGCCATCGAAGCCAACCTCAGCCCCTGGGAAGGCCAGGGCCTGTCGGCGATCGTCTTTGCCGGTGCCGCGCAATTGGTGGCAATCGGCATGCTCAAGGGCGGCGCCAACCTGTTCTCGATCCTGCTGACCACCCTGTTGCTGACCTCCCAGCACTTGTTGTACGGACTGTCGATGCGCCCGGTGCTGTCGGGCCTGCCGACCCGCTGGCGGCTGGGCCTGGGCTTTTTGCTCACTGACGAGTTCTTCGCCCTCACCAGCCAGTACGACCAACAGCAGTTCAATCGCTGGTACGCCCTGGGGGTCGGCCTGACGTTCTACATTGCCTGGAACCTGTTCACCCTGGCCGGGATCATCCTCGGCCAGAACATTCCGCACCTCGACCAGCTAGGCCTGGACTTCTCGATCGTCGCCACCTTCGTCGCCCTGATCGCGCCGCTGGTGCGCAACCTGCCCACCGTGGTGTGCGTGGCGGTGTCGCTGTTCTGCTCGGTGCTGTTCAGCGCCTGGCACTGGGACATCGGCCTGGTGGCCGCCGGGTTGCTGGGCATGAGCGCCGGCTTTGTCTGCCAGAAATTCAGTGGAGCACGCGCATGATCTTCGCCCTGATTATCGGCATGGGCCTGCTGGTGTTCCTCAACCGCTATGCCTTCCTGGAACCGCGCCTGCCCTTGCGCCTGAGCTCCAATGCCCGGCAGTTCCTCGGCTTTGCCGTGCCGGGCATGCTCACCGCCATTTGCGGGCCGATTGTGTTCTTGCCCGGGCACCAGCTCGACCTGAGCCTGAGCAACCCTTACCTGGTCGGTTCGGTAGTGGCGGTGGTGCTGGTGCTGTTGACCCGCAGCACCTTGATCAGCATGCTGCTGAGCATGGCCTTCTTTTTTGTCTTTCGTTGGTGGTTGAACGGCAGCCCATGAACCCTGCACACAAGGAACAGACCCGCTTCTGGCAAGCCTCGGCGCTCGGTGATACCGAGATGCTGCACGCGCGTTATTTTCAGCAGCGCTTCGCTCCCCATGTGCACGAAGGCTACGTGATCACCATCATCGAGTCCGGTGCCCAGCGTTTCTGGCACCGCGGCAGCGAACACCTGGCGCCGGTGGGCAGCATGGTGCTGATCAACCCCGACGAGCTGCACACCGGTGCCAAGGCCAGCGAAGATGGCTGGCGCTATCGCGGTTTTTACCCCGACAGCGAGCGCATCACCGGCGTGCTCGACGAGCTGGAGCTCAAGCGCGACGGCCTGCCGCGCTTTGACGCCAGCGTGCTGCACGACCCGCAACTGGCCAAAGCCTTCAGCTGGCTGCACTGCTCGGCCGAACACGGCGCCAGTGCCCTGGAACAACAAACCGCCTGGCGCGAAGCGGTGCTGTTGCTGGTGCAACGCCATGCCCGCGCCGGCACCGCGCGCACGCCCGGCAACGAACCCTGCGCCGTGGCCCGGGCCAAGGAACTGATGGACAGCCGCCTGGCCTACCCGCCATCGCTGGAAGAACTGGCCACGGCAGTCAACCTCTCGCCCTTCCACTTTGCCCGGGTGTTCCGCCAGGCCACCGGCCTGCCGCCCCATGCCTGGCTCAAGCAACGGCGCTTGAGTCGCGCCCGCGAACTGCTGAAAAACGACTGCCTGCCGTTCAACGTCGCCTTCGCCCTGGGCTTTGCCGACCAGAGCCACCTGAACCGCCAGTTCAAGCAAGCCTATGGCGTAACGCCGGGCGAGTACCGGCGCGCCTGTATTCACTGACGGACCAACCCCATGCCCTACCCGCTTGCCTACCGCTGGTTCATCCACAAAGGCCTGACCGACTGGGAGCCGTGGTATTTCTGCGACACCCCGGCGTCACTGCAACAAGGCCCGGACCTGAGCAAAAACGCCTTCGCCGCCCGGGCCTTTGCCAAGGAGACCGGCGCGGACTTCGAGGTCTACCTGTTCGCCCGCCGCCAGGACCGGGAAGACTTTGCCTTCTTCGTGGTGCGCGACGGGGTGATCGAAGACAAGGTAATCACCGCGCACCTGTCGTTCGCCGACAAGCTGGAGCTACGCTCGCGGCTGAGCTATGAACAGGTGACCCGCAGTTTCAGTGAGTGGGTGGCCGAAGTGGCGCTGGCCGATGCCGTGGAGTGGATGAGCGAGGACGACCTGCAAGATTGAGCCTGGGCTGCTCTTCTGCTCAGCGGCAATACGCCCGCGGCGTGCTGCCGGTCATGCTTTTGAAGAAGGCGATGAACGCACTGTCGCTGGCAAAGCCCAGCTCCAGCGCCACCTGGGTCAGCGGCTGATGGATCGCCAACTGCTCCACCGCCCGCACCAGCCGCCACTGCTGGCGCCATTGCTGGTAGGACATGCCAGTGTCGCGGCGAATCAAGCGACCGATGGTTTTCTCGCTGGCGCCCACTGTGCGGGCCAGCTCTTGCAGCGGCGGCGGTAACTGCTCAAGGTTCTCGACCAGGCGCGCCAGGCGCCGGTCCCTGGGCAGCGGCAAGCGCATCGGCTGCTGCCCGGCAGCCTGCAGTTCGGCGATGCACAGGCCGGCCAGGTGCGCGGCGGCGCCTTGGCTCCAGTCGGTTTCGAACGGCGCCAGGGCGATGCGTTCGAGCAGTTCGCGCAGCAGCGGGTTGACGTCGAGGATCACCACTTCATCCGGCAAACGCGGCCAGTGGCGGGTGTCCAGGTACACCGAGCGATAGTCCACGGTCGCCCGCATCCGCGCCCGATGGGCTACGCCGGCGGGAATCCACGCCGCGCGGGTCGGCGGCAGCAGGCAGAGCAGGTCCGGCGCCTGGGCATCGATGCGCACACAGCCCTGGCGGGTGAACAGCACCTGTCCCATACGGTGCTGATGGACGCCGGAATCGTGCTCGCCCAGGGCCGAGCAGATACCGACGATGGGCGCATCGACGTGCTCGGGGTTGAAGAGGGCGGTAGGTTCCAGCCAGGCCATGCAGGTTGTCCGATTTTCACTATTTCTAGACCAGACCGCGACAATACACCCATCGCCCGCCGCCTACCATGAGCGCCCTTTTACCCACGGGACCCTGCTCATGACCCAACGCACCTGGTTGCCCCTGGCCACGGCCCTGCTGATGTTCCCGCAGATCGGCGAAACCCTCTACAGCCCCGCCCTGGTGGATATCGGCCAGGGCTTTGGGGTAACGCCTGCACAGGCGGGGCAAACCCTGTCGCTGTATTTCGCCGCCTTTGCCGTCGGCGTGCTGGTCTGGGGCCGCCTGTGCGACCTCTGGGGCCGACGCCCGGCGTTGCTCGCAGGCTTGCTGCTGTACGGCCTGGCTTCGCTGGCGGCCCTGTTGGTCACACATTTCGCCGGCCTGCTTGGCGCGCGCATCGTCGCCGCGTTCGCCGCAGCGGTCGGTTCGGTGGTGACGCAAACCGCGCTACGCGATGCATATAGCGGTGCGCAACTGGCGCGGGTGTTTTCCCTGATAGGCATGTTCCTGGCCATCAGCCCGGCGATTGGCGTGCTCAGCGGCTCGCTGCTGACCCAGGCCTTGGGTTACCGTGGCGTGCTCGCCGCGCAGTTGCTGATGGCCCTGGCGTTATGGCTGTGGAGTTGGCAACTGATGCCGGAAACCCGCCCGCAAACGCCCCACCACGCCAGTGTGATCGGCACCTTGCGGCGCATGCTCGGTGATCGCCGGGTGCTGCTGGCGACGCTGCTGGTGGCGTTGTTCAACATCGGCGTGTTCAGTTGGTACAGCCTAGCACCGTTCATTTTCCAGCGTTTGCAGTTGCACAGCCTGTTTGGCTACAGCGGCGTACTGCTGGCGCTGGGCTCGCTGCTCGGCGCGCGCCTCAATGCGCGATTGCTGGCACGGGGTGTCAGCCAGGCAACCCTGCTCAACCTGGCATGCGCGGTGAACCTGCTGGCGGCGCTGGCGATCCTGCTGCTGGGCGAGCACTGGCTGATCGCGGTGGCCATGGCCTTCATGCTCGGCGCCTTCGCCATGGCGATTCCGCTGGTACTGGGTTCGGCGCTGATCGAGTATGGCGATTGCCGGGGGACGGCGGGGGCGTTGTTCGGGTTGTTGTATTACGCGTTAATTGGCGCGGGCCTGGCGCTGGCCGGCTGGAGCCAGGCGCTGGGAGCGGCGCTGGTCTGCTGCTCCGTTTGCACCGCTGGCGCAGCGGCTCTATACCAGCCACGGGCATGACTCAGCGGCGTCGTTGCCTGTCCAGCTCTGCCAGGTTTGCTGGCAGTTCAATCCAGCTTTTGTCGATGCCGGCATTGACGAGCGTGTCCCATTTATCGAGCAATTGCTTGGGGGAACGGTGGTACTCGCTACCCTTCATCGCCGCTTCCCAAGCAACAGCAATCAGCGACTGCAGCCTTTGCAGATCATGGCGCTCAACCTCGACGCTGGTATGGTTGTGAACCACCAATCCCACAAGATAATCAAGCATGTTAGCGGCGACGACGCCTTCGGCCAGCCTGTCATCGGCAATGCTTTGCAGCCATGCGACCAGCCTGGCCTGACCCTCCTGCTGGTAAAAAGGTGACTGGACATCAAACAAACGCCACAGCCGTTGAATGGCGGCTGGCGAGCGGTCCTGAAACAACCGTTCGATCCCCTTTGGCACCCTGAACAACGCCAGCAAATCCGCTACCGCATTCTCCTTGAGTATGTCGGCGACATCTTTGAGCAGTGCCTTTTTGTGCGAGTCAAACAAAAACCTGGAGCGCAGATTTTCCATCACCCAGTCGTATAACCGCACACGATCATTGCAAGTGATTGCCGCACCCGTCACAAGTGCTACTTCCCGCTGGAACTGTGCTCGCCTTAGTTGGTCGGCTCCCGCCTCACCCAGGGACAACAAACTATCGATCAGATTGCTGCACAAGCCGTAATGGCCAGACACCTGGTGGAGTTTTTCGTGCGGCGTATCCCCCCAGACTTTCTCTAGCAGTTTGAGCTGTACCTCGAGTTCCTTCATCTGCTGATCATAGATGCGTTGGTCGGTCTCTGAAGCCGACTCGCGGATACCATGGCAATAAGAGCCGATGGTCAACCAAACCAATCTAGAGGCAACCTCCTGCATTTCGGTCTGAGCAGCGTCAGCCCCGTTCGCAAGAAGCTGATCAATTCGAAGATTGTCGAAATCCCCGGCCCATTCGCGCAGAAAAAGACGATGTTCATGAGCGGTGATACCCGGCTCCTGTGCCAACAATCCCATCTCGTATCGGATATTGGCGCGAGAGGTTGATTTACGCAGGTCCTGCAGGGCTTCGAGCTGATTCTTTAGCCGAACAAAAGCCGGCGCATGATCAGGCACTGTTGATCCCAGCGTAAGTTGAATAGCTTCGCGCAGAAACGTCTCCCGCTCTTCTTCGTTTTCGCCACGTAGCGTCTGACGGTCCCGGCCCAGTAGGGAGGGCTCGAGACGCTCCAGAGTCTTCGGGGCTTCATGCCTGATGATGGTCTGCAAAATAATTGCATCCCACGCGAGCTCGTTATAGCCGTGGCGATACGCAACTGATTTCAATTGACCCAGATCACGGGTTATAGCTTTGACCAAGCGAGGGTTGCGAGGAAACCACTGAGCAACTTGCTTGAAAGATTCCTCGGGAATGAAAGGGCAACACTCGCCAAATGCTCGCGAGGCCAGGCGCCTGGCTTGCTCCTCGGTAGGCTCCGGCAGGGTAATGGAGATATCAATGATCTTCTCGAGAAAGCGTTGGCCGTTCTCACCATAGGCGGCCGAGTACAGGCTCAGTGCTTTGCTCACAACATCCAGGTCGAAGGCCAGGACGAAGGCGAAGCTGGGCCAGTCGAGCAACTCGCGCAACGCCAGCATGGCCTTGGGGATTGCGGTCGGGTCGGCGCGGTCAAGGTCATCGATGAACACCACGATGCGCGTGCGCTCGAGTTCGGCACACAGCGCTTCGAGTTCTTTTCGGTTGAAGGCCAGCTTTGAACTCAGCAGCTGGCCCGTTTGCTCGGCAATCTGGGTACCCTTGCTAACCATCATCCCGGATACAGGGTCCATGACTTGAACAACTGACTTGCCAATCTCGGCAACATTGCCCAGTAGCCTGGCAATTCCACGCCCCAGATCCTTGAATGACTTGCCCGACCAGGCGCCTTTTTCAAGTTGCTCCAACAACGCCTGATAAAATCGCTGGATCACCCCGTCACGGCCTTCGGCATCCCACGCCGAAAAGCGTACGACCACCCAGGTGATACCGTCCGGCTTGCTTTCATTGCGCATGCGCGCCTGCTCTTCAATGAAGTTCAGCACGCTGGTCTTGCCAGAACCCCACTTGCCATACAAGCCGATTCGGGTCGACCAGCTGTCTGGCGCCGACTCGATCGAGCGCAGCACCGAGCGGGCGATTGCCCAGCGCTGCAGGTCGTCATCCTGTTGCTGACTGATCGCCGCGTCATGGCCCTTGCCGCTACGCCGTGGGTTTGCTGGTGCTGTCATGGGGTGATCCTTCGACCGTGCAGTTGAACCAGTCGGGAAGTCTATCCAACTGAGTTCGGTGCTGCACCTGAGCTTTCAAAACTGCGCTGTCTGCATCGCGGGGCAAGCCCGCTCCTACCTCCACGATCAGGCATGCACCCACCGCCGATGCAGGCCACGGGCAATGGCATCGAGCATAAAGCCCAGCACGCCGATCAGCAGCACCATCGCCATCAGCTCCGAATACGCCAGCCGGTCACGGGTATCGAGGATGAAGTAGCCCAGCCCGGCACTGACTCCGAGCATCTCGCACGGCACCAGCACGATCCACAGAATACCGATGGCCAGGCGCACGCCGGTCAGTACATGGCCGAGCACGCCGGGGATGATCACCTTGCACAGGGTCTCCCAGCGTGTGGCGCTGAGGCTGCGGCTCAACTGCAGCCAGCGCGGGTCGAGCTGACGCACCCCCGCAGCGGTGTTGAGCAGGATCGGCCACAGCGCGGCAAAGGCCAGGAGGAAGTAGATCGGCTGGTCGCCCACCCCCATCAGCATCACCACCACCGGCATCCACGACAGCGGTGAGATCATCCGCAAGAACTGGAACGCCGGGGTAGTCGCCGCCTCCAGGTGACGATAGCTGCCCACCAGCAAGCCCAGCGGCACGCCGATCAGCAAGGCCAGCAGCAAGCCGACAAGGATGCGCTTGAGGCTGACCCAGATGTGCTCGTACACCTCGCCCTGGCCCAGCAGCTCGATCAGGCTGCTGAGGGTCGCCTGCGGCGAAAAACGCGCCGACAGGCCATCGGCCTGGCCGAACACCTGCACGCCCAGCCACCACAGCAACAACAGACCGAGCAGGCCGGCGACGCCCAGGGCGCCATGGATTGCATGCTTGCCCATCAGATCGAAAACTCCTCGCTACGCTCGAAGCTCTCGGGCAAACCGAAGGCCTTGAGCCCGCCAACGGCGGCGATGCTGTTACGCACGAAGCGGTCGTCGACCAGGTCGCGGGCGGTCTGTTGCGGGTCGAGGCCGGCAAGAAAGCCCTTGTCGCCCTCGATCAGGGTGTTCTGCAGGCGACGCACCAGTTCTTCGGTGTAGCTGGGGAACGGATAAGGCTGAAAATCGATGCGCTTTTCGTCCCACTGCGCATGCTGGATCGCACCGCTGGCGATGTAGGCGTCGCGGGCCGCGGCCGCCGGCGCCAGCACCTGGCTGAGCACCTGCGGGGTGTGCGGGGTGTATTTGTTCGGCCCGCTCTTGGACAGCAGCGCGGCGGCTTCGGCGCGGTGCTCGCGGGTCCACAGCTGGGCCTTGACGATGGCGTTGACCACCTTCTGCGACCACTCGGGGCGGTTGTTCAAGTCGTGCTCGTGCATGAACACCACGCAGCAGGCATGGTTGCGCCAGATGTCGCCGGTAAAGCGTTGCACGCGGCCAACCTTGAGGTCTTCGGCCAGGGCGTTGAACGGCTCGGCGACGATGTAGCCGGCGATGCGCTTGCTGACCAGGGCCGGCGGCATGTCTGACGGCGGCAACACCACTAGGTTGACCTCGTTGGCGGCCAGCTGGGCTGTGGCGGCCTTGGACACCGGGGTCAGGCCGTGGTCGCGAAACAGCTGCTGCACCACCACGTTGTGGATCGAATACCAGAACGGAATGGCCACGGTCTGCCCGCCCAGTTGCTTGACCTCGGTGATGCCCGGGGCCACGGTCAGGCCCGAGCCGCCGACATGGTTCCAAGCCACCACTTTGGCCGGCACCTTGCTGGCATAACGGGCCCAGACGGTCATCGGCGACAGCAGGTGAATGACATTGACCTGCCCGGAGATGAACGCCTCGATCACCTGCGCCCAACTGCGCAGCAGCACCGGCCGCTCGGCCTTGATGCCTTCGGCTTCGAACAGGCCATTGTTGTGCGCCACCAGCAACGGCGTGGCGTCGGTGATCGGCAGGTAGCCGATGCGTACCGGGGCGTCCGGGTCGCTCGCGGCGCGGGCCTGCAGGCTGCCGAGCAGCGGCATGGCGCCGCCGGCGGTGAGCAAGGCGCTGAGTTTGATGAAGTCACGACGAGTGTGGGTGAAGTCGTCCAGGCACATGGGCAGTCTCCGACGGCAGCGGCATAGGTTCAGAAGAAGGTTCGGGTGTGCGGCTGGCCCGCCGAAGGGTTTTGAGTATGTCGATGCGCAGCGCGCCCAGTTCCTCGACCCGCTGCTCGCGCGGTTGCGGCAGGTCGATGAGCCATTGGCCGAGGGTGCGCGCCGGGTGGTTGCCCAGTAGCAGCACGCGATCGGACAGCAGCAGGGCTTCGTCGATATCGTGGGTAATAAGGATGGCCGCGGTGTTGTGCCGGGCTATCAGTTGCAGCAGCAGTTGCTGCATGTCGGCGCGGGTGACTTCATCCAGCGCGCCGAAGGGTTCATCGAGCAACAGCACTTGTGGCTGGCGCGCCAGGCAGCGGGCCAGCGCGGTGCGCTGGGCCATGCCGCCGGAGAGCTGCGCCGGGTACTGCTCGCGCGCATGCTGCAGGCCGACCGCCTCGATGGCATGGTCGATGCGCGCCCGTCGCTCACTGGCAGCGAGCTTGGGCTGGCGGGCGAAGTCCAGGCCGAAGGCAACGTTGCTTTCCAGGCTCAGCCAGGGCAGCAGGCTGGGGTCCTGGAAGGCCACCGCCAGGCGCGGGTGCGGGCCCTGCAACGGCTCGCCGAGCAGGCTGACGCTGCCGGCACGGGACTGCTGCAAACCGGCCAGCACCCGCAACAGACTGGATTTGCCAACGCCACTGGGGCCGAGGATGGTGATCACCTCGCCCGGCGCCAGTTGCAGGTCGAAATTTTCCAGCACGCTTTGCCAGCCTTGTTCACGCGGGTAGCCGAGGCTGATGCCACGCGCTTCGAGCAACACTTCGGTCATGCTGACGACGCCTGGCGCTGCAGCTCGGCGCGCAGTTGCACCAGGCTTGGGGTGACGATCGGCACGAACGCCGACTCGCGCCAGCGCCGGGCAAAACCTGCGCCGTAGGCGGTCAGGTAAGCCTTGCCGCCACTGGCTTGCAACTCAAGCTGCACGGCATCGGCAGCCGTTTCGGCAAGGGTGATGCGCAGCTTGAACAAGGCCGCCGGCTGGCTCAGGAAACGGCCGTCGAGCAAGCCCTTTTTCAGTTCGGCCACGGTGTTTTCCAGGCGCTCGCGCAGCACCTGCAGCGCCTCGCCAAGGAACGAGCGCATGCCCTGCAGATGCCCCTCCACCTCGCTCAACGAGCGCCGCGCCAGGCCGATGGCCATGCCGCATTGCAGGCCCAGGAACGACGGGCGCACGGCAGGCAGAAACTGCTTGGCGTTGTCGTGCAGCAGCCAGTCACGGCTGATCGACACCTGTTCGAAACTCAAGGCTGCGGTGTTGCTCGATTGCAGGCCCATTAACTCAAGGTCGTCAGAGCGGCTCAGCCCTGCAGCGTGATCGGGGATCGCCAGCACGAACGGCGAGGCGCCCTCCTCTTCAATCGCCGCCGCCACCACGAAACCGCCCTTGCGCAGGTTGGTGACCCAGTGCAGGCGCCCGGCCAGGGTCCAGCCCTGGTCGTCGCGCAGGCCCTTGACCTGCAGCGCTTCGATACCCGAGAGGTACTTCATGGCGTTGGACAGGCCGGTGGCGCCAGCCAGTTGGCCGCTTAGCAGCTCAGGCAGCAGGCGTTCACGCAGCCCGGCGTTGGGGCTGTGCAGCAGGTATTCGATAAAGGCGCGCTGGCCCCAGAACACGAAGGCTGCCGCCAGGGAATGGCTGGCAACCGTGGCCAGCGTCTCGACCGCGTCGGCGACCGTGCCGCCACTGCCGCCCAGGTTCTGGTCAATACCGACGCGCAGCACCTGCGCCGCCGCCAGTTGCCCCAGTACCGCCTGCGGGTCGCCGTGGCCCTGGTCGAGGGCTTCGGCCTGGGCATCCAGCCACGCGACCAATGCGGGATCGAGCATAGGGTTTACTCCTTTAACAATGCGCCAGCTTGCGCTGGCGCCGAGGGTCGTTATGCCGAAGGCTGCCAGCGGTACTTGCTCAGCTCGTCATTGAGCGGCGTCTGGGCGAACACATTAGCAAAGTTGCACAGGGTTGCCAGACTGACACCGAGGATCACCTCCAGGGCATTGCCTTCGCTGTAGCCGGCTTCGCGAAACGCACCGTAGCCGGCTTCGCTGACATTGCCGCGGGTGGCGATCACTTCGCGGGTGAACGCCGCCAGGGCTTCGAGCTTCTCTTCTGGCAGCTCGCCCTTGGCGCGCAGGGCGTCGACCACCTCCTGCGCCAGCTTGGCCTTGTTCAGTGCCACGGCGGTGTGGCCGGCCACGCAGAAGTCGCAGCCATGATTGGTGGCGGCCACCAGTTGCACCACCTCACGCTCGGCGAGGCTCAGCTCGGCCTTGCCGTTGAGTGCCGAGACGGTGACGTAGGTTTCCAGCGCCGCCGGGGCGCTGGCCAGCACGCCGAGCAGGTTGGGGATGAAGCCCGAAGCCTTCTGGGCGTTTTCCAGGTAAGGGCGGGCAGCCTCTGGGGCGCTTTGCAGAGTATGGACAGTGACGCGCGACATGGAGTGGACTCCTGCTGACTGAGGGTGTGCCACAAGTCTGTTGGTTATAAGAATTACCTGCCATATTCTGCAGTCGCTATTACTTGCTCCTGAGTCTTTTCATTAGATGATTTCATCCAGCCCAGTAGTCGATTGGTTATTAGAAAGCCTTGAGCTAGACGCCAGCCTGTTCCATGTCGGGCGTTACTGCGGTGGCTGGCACGCCAGCACCCATGGCCTGGCGCGGGCCAGTTTCCACCTGATCGTCCAGGGCCACTGCTGGCTGCATATCGATGGCCAGGCCGAGGCCATTCGCCTGCAAGCGGGCGATGCGGTGTTCCTGCTGCGCGACTTCAACTATCGGCTGTCCAACGCCGAGGAGTGCGAGCTGGCCCAGCAGCAACCACGCCAGGTCATGCAACCGCTGGACAGTACAGCCACCGATGGCGTGGGCCTGGTGTGCGGCTTCTTTCATTTTCAGCCGGGCTTGTCGTCGCTGATCATCGAAGGCCTGGACGACTGGATCATCCTGCGCGCCGGCGACCCGGCGCTAAGCGCGGCGCGGGCGCTGTTCGAGCTGATCCTGGCCGAGTGCCAACGCCTGCCTGCGCCCTCCTCGGCCTTGCTCGAACGCTTGAGCCACTTGCTGTTCTTGTACGTGCTGCGCCAGCGGGTCAGTGACGACCAGGGCATCCGCGGCCTGGTCGCCCTGGCCCGCCACGGCAACTTTGCCAGCCTGCTCGAGCAGTTGATCGAACACCCCGAGCAGCCCTGGTCGCTGGAAAGCATGGCGGCCTGCACCGGGCTGTCGCGCTCGGCATTTTTCAAGCGTTTCAGCGAACTGGCCGGGCAATCGCCGGGGCAGGTATTGCTGGCCCTGCGCATGCGCCATGCCTGCCAGTTGCTCAAGGCCAACAACACCGTCGAGCAGGTGTGCGCAGCGGTGGGGTATCAGTCGATTGCCGCGTTTACCCGCGCCTTCAGCAAGGCCGTCGGCGTGCAGCCGGGGGCCTATCGGCGCCAACATGAGGGGCGCTGAGGCAAACAGCGTGCGGTAATCGAACACAAGCAGGCTAAGCGCCCTCAAGTCCGCCGCCGGCGACTCCGATAGCAGACCACCCACCGCCGTTGCCGCGGCAAAGCGTGGTGCTGATAACAACTCAAGGAGTACTGCCCGCATGTTCGCCGACCTGAAAATCCGCACCGGTATGTTCTGGGTGCTGTCGCTGTTCAGCCTGACCTTGCTGTTTTCCACCGTCAGCGCCTGGCGCGTGGCGGTGGGCAGCGACCAGCAGATCAGCGAACTGGACCAGACCGCGCACCAGTCGGATCGCCTGAACAACGCCTTGCTGATGGCGATCCGCGCCAGCGCCAATGTCTCTTCGGGCTTTATCGAACAGAGCGGCGGCCACAGCGACAGCGCCAACAAACGCTTGAAGCTCTCGCAAGAACTGCTGGGCAACAGCGCGCAACTGATCAGCGAGCTGGTCAGCAATGCCCAGGAGCCCACCTTTAAAGGCCTCGCCGTCGAGCTGCAAACCACCTTCGGCGACTACGCCAAGGCCGTGGCCGGCCAGCGTGAAGCGACCGGCAACAACGACCTGCAGCATTACTTCAGGGTCAACACCGACGCTGGCAACGCCATGGGCCGCTTGCAGGCGCTGCGCCAGCAACTGGTGGCGGCGTTGAACGAGCGCAGCCAGCAGATCATGCTCGAATCCGATCGACGTCTGAGCAGCGCCCAGGTGCTGAGCGTGGCGCTGGGGCTGCTGACCTTGCTGCTTGCCGCACTGTGCTGGAGCTTTATCGCCCAGCGCGTGCTGCGCCCGCTGCGTGAAGCCGGGCAGCACTTTCAGCGCATTGCCGGCGGTGACTTGAGCGTGCCGGTGGCGGTGCACAGCAGCAACGAGATCGGCCAGTTGTTCAGCGAACTGCAGCGCATGCAGCACAGCCAGCGCGACACCCTGGGGCAGATCAGCAGTTGCGCCACGCAACTGGCCGAAGCTGCCGGTGCGCTCAACGGCATCACCGAACAGAGCTCGCACAGCCTGCGCCAGCAGGACCAGGAGCTGGAACAGGCTGCCACCGCCGTCACTGAAATGACCACCGCGGTGGAAGAAGTAGCGCGCAATGCCGTGTCCACCTCCCAGGCCGCCAGCGCCTCGAATGACCTGGCCGAACAGAGCCGCCGCCAGGTCAGCGACAACCTCGACGGCACCCAGGCCATGGCCCGTGAAGTGCAAACCAGCAGCGAGCACCTGGAGCAACTGGCCGGGCAGATTCGCGATATCGGCCAGGTGCTGGAAGTGATCCGCTCGGTGTCCGAGCAAACCAACCTGCTGGCGCTCAATGCCGCCATCGAAGCGGCCCGTGCCGGTGAAGCCGGGCGTGGCTTTGCGGTGGTCGCCGATGAAGTACGCACCCTCGCCTACCGCACCCAGCAATCGACCCAGGAAATCGAGCAGATGATCGGCCGCGTGCAGCACGGCACCGAAGCGGCGGTGGCCTCGATGCATGCCAGCACCCAGCGGGCGCAATCAACCCTGGGCATCACCCAGGCCTCGGGACAGGTGCTGGAGGGGATCTACAGCGCCATTGGCGAGATCAACGAGCGCAACCTGGTGATTGCCAGCGCTGCCGAGGAACAGGCGCAGGTGGCGCGGGAAGTGGATCGCAACCTGCTGAACATTCGCGACCTGTCGACCCGCTCGGCGGCCGGGGCGCAGGAAACCCGCGAAGCCAGCCAGGCGCTGGCGGGGTTGGCCGGGCAGCTGACGGCGCTGGTGGCGCGGTTCAGGGTTTAGCGGGGAGCCTATCGCGGGGCAAGCCCGCTCCTACAGTGGGAGCGGGCTTGCCCCGCGATACATCTAGACTTCCACCAGAATCCTGAACCCACCAAAAATCATTCGCATGCCATCAAACGGCATCGGATTCTTGTCAGGCTGCATGCGCGGGTCTTGCATCATCTTCTGCATCCCGGCATCGCGCACCTCGCGCGACGGCCAGAGGATCCAGGAAAACACCACCGTCTCGTCGCCCTTGAGCTTCACAGCCATGGGGAACGAGGTGACCTTGCCATCCGGCACATCGTCGCCCCAGCATTCGATGACCTTCAAGGCACCGCACTCCTTGAACACTACGGCTGCTGCTTCGGCGTGCTTTTTAAACGTGTCGCGGTTGGCGGTGGGGACTGCGAGGACGAAACCGTCTACATAGGACATGGGGGCACTCCTGCACGTGGGGTATGTGCAGGATGGTCGATTGGGCCGGGGGTGGATCGACAGGCTTGCACGCAAGCCCGACCGATGGTCATCGCACCCTGTGGGAGCTGCTTGCCAGCGATGAGGCCGGCAGCCCCGGCTCAAAACCGCGTCGTCGCACTCACCCCGAAGGTACGCCGATCCCCGCGCGCATCCCAGGCAATATCAAACGGCAGCGGCACGCTGTCGGTCTTGTACTGCTTGTCGGTCAGGTTGTTCACGTAAGCAGTCAGGTCCAGGTCATAGCGCCCGCCCAGGTGATAGGTGGCACTGGCATTGCCCAAGGTATAGCCGCCCTGGGACACGCTGTGATCCTGCTGCGCCGTGGGCAGGAAGAAGATCCGGCTCTGGTAGCGCCAGTCCGTGCCCAGGCGCACTTCATCGCCATTTTCCAGCGGTATCCGGTAACTGCCGCCCACCGCCAGGGTCCGCGACGGCGAGCGGGCAATGCGGTTACCGGAGTAATCCACCCCACCCGACTCGAAGTCCTGCAATTCGGTATGCAGCAAGCCGAGCGAGCCATGCAGCTCCAGGTTGCTGAACGGCAAGGCCTGCAGCTCGAACTCGGCGCCGCGAATCACCCCCTGGCCGCTGTTGGTCAGCAGCGACACCACCTGCCCGTCGCGCACCGACACGGCGTTGACCTGGATGTCCGAGTAGTCGTAGTAAAAGACGTTGGCGTTGGCGATCAGGCGCTCGTCGAACCACTCGCTCTTGACCCCCAGTTCATAGGCATCGACGTTCTCCGGCGCCACCACCGAGGCCTCGGCCTGCACCTGTGCACCGCCGCTGAAACCACCGGAGCGAAAGCCCTTGGCATAACGAAAATACACCCGCGCGTTGTCGTTGAGCTGGTACTCGGGGGTGAAGTCGTAGGTGAGCTTGTTCCAGGTGCGCTTTTCGTCCTGTTCAACGCGGGTCACCAGGTCGCCGCTGTAGTGCTTCCACCAGTCGCGTTCGCTGCTGTAGCTGACCGCGTCGGCATCCGGCGCTGCGACGCGGTGCAGGTCGATGTCCTTGGTTTCGCGGGTCCAGCGCAGGCCGGCGGTGAGGCTCAGGTTGTCAGTGGCCTGCCAGGTGCTGCTGCCGAAAATCGCGAAACTGTCGGTGCGCTGGTCGATATCGGTACGGCCATAATCGGCCACGCCAAAGGCCTGGTTGTAGGACTTGGGCAACAGGCCGTTGTCGTTGCGGCTGTCGAGCTGCTCATGGAACAGATGGGTGCCGACGATCCAGCTGAGCGGCTGGTTCTTCGCCGAAGACAAACGCAACTCCTGAGACACCTGCTTCCAGCGGTCATCGTTAAAACCGCGGCCGAACTCGTAGATGCTCATGTTCGGGCTTTCAGCTTTTTCGTGAATATCGTCGAAGGCGGTGATCGAATCCAGTTGCAGGTCGCCCAGGTCCCACTTCAACGCCAACTGCACACCGTTGTGCTCGATGCGGTCTTCGGCCTTGCCGGTAAATGCGGCCTCATCGGTATCCGGCTTGGGTGCCGGGCCAAACAGCGTGCTGCCGCCCGGCCCCGCCCCCCAGGCGCGGGTGGCAATGCCCTGGCCTGTGTAGTCGCGGCCATGCAATTGCAGGGTGGCCTGCAGGTCGTCGTTGATCTGCGCCAGCAACTGCAGGCGCAGGGCCTGGTCGTGGATATCGCCGACGGTGTGGCCATCGACCTGGTTCTCCAGTTGGCCATCGGCGCTCTGGTCGACAAACGCCACCCGTGCGGCCAGCTTGTTGTCGATCAGCGTATCGCCATAGGCACCTTCGTACAGGCGCGAATTGTAGTTGCCCAGGTCGAGCTTGAAGTAACCGTTGGCTTTCTCGAAATCCGGCTTGCGCGAAACGAAGTTGATCGCCCCGCCGGTGGTGTTCTTGCCCCACAGCGTGCCCTGCGGCCCGCGCAGCACCTCGACGCGCTCCATGTCGTAGAGCGGAAAACCGGTGGCTACGTGAGGGTCGATATACACGTCATCGGTGTAGATGCCCACCGGGTAAACCGTGGTCGAGGCCATGTCCCCCGAGCCCATGCCACGAATGTACCAGCGCGGCCGCTGGTGCCCGGCAAACTCCGGGGCGATGGCGTTGGGCACGTTCTGCAACGCCTTGCCGGCACTGAAACCGCCGCCGCTGTCGGCGATCTGTCTGGCGCTGACCACAGAAATGGCCGAGGGCACGTCCTGCACCGACTCTTCGCGCTTTTGCGCGGTGACGGTAACGGTGGGCAGGGCTTCGGGGGCTGGCTCGGCGGCGAAGCCGGGGAGCGTGGGCAAGGCAGCGGCGATGGCCAGTAACAGGGGCACGCGGGCGAAGGGAGCGGTCATGAACGTCAATGTTCCACAAAGGGGAAAGAGACGGGGGGCTTCGCAATGGTTGTGCCAGGTGGGTAGTTGGTTGATTTTTATAGTTTATTTGGCCGTAGCATGAGGGAAGTGCTGCGGGGTCAGCAGCGATGCAGCATGGGTTGCTTGAGTACCAGCAATTATTCACTGATAGTAGTCGATAGGGTCAGTAGCGAGCCGACAGAATCTTGAGTTTCTTGCTTTACACCTCGAAACTGATAACCAATAACATTCTATCAACAAGGTCGTGGCTCCCGAGTTAATTTCAAACAAGCACCCTGCACTGTAGCGCAATTCAACATTATTCACGGATTATTTTCGACTGAGATAGCCGGACTACTGTCCGGCCAAATAAGAAATCATTAAGCACATGCTAAAATGGAAGCGACGAGAGGCAGTGGATACTGTGGTTCACCTTGTCGAACTCTCAGGATCCATGCCTCAGACAGCGCCGAAGATATAGTGGCCTCGGAGAGATTATTGAAGGCATCCGCGTCATATTTTGCGGCTATTGCATCGCTGCTCTGACCACAGAAAAATAGGCATGCTGCAAAAACCCTCTGCAACACCAATACCGCTGTGTGCCCCCGACAAAATCTAGAGCAAACATCTACATCAGTGGCATTGACGATTGAGTCCGACTCTTCCACAGCATTTAAAAATCTGTTTCTAAACACATCATCCGAGGGCTCAAACTTCAAAACAATGCCCGCATCATTAAACTCAATGTTTTGCCACTTTAACAATCCACCCGGATATCCTGCACACCTTAAATCCTTGGCAGCAACTGTTAGAGACGCAACTAACCTTATGGCAGAAGGGAAATACCTTACAAACATATCGATAGCTTCATTTTTTTGCGCGGAAGCCGTTAAGTATCGAAAGCCTTCACAAAGCATAGATGAACTTAAAAAATAATTTTCAATTGAATGCCCCAAACTCCAAGATAGATTCCCATCAACCTCATGCTCTAACAACTCATCGACAATAGAGTCACCAACTACAAACCGCCTAAATTCGCGATCGCAAAAAAAGAACAGTTTCTTATGAGTACCTTTACCTTTACAGCATGAATGAACCTTCTCAATCTTCGCTCTATTGTTTGTGCGAGTCTCATCGCAGTCACCGACTAGTTCCACTGCAGTATCCACTCTAAATCTCAAGCCTGGAGCAGCGACTTTTATTAAATTATGCACATGAGAGCGATCATCTTTCCCCTCAACCAACACTCTAATCTTTGAACTCATTTTTGTCATTGTTAAGTATTGAGCGAGATCATATTTGAGCTCCATCAGATCAGCTCCTCGTCCTCATCAACTGAATCGACACCGGACGCGTATTTTGAAGAAAGTATTGGCACTACTTCAATCATGCAGTCTTGATAACTGGAAGCGATTGCAGGAGAGTGCGTACAAACTATAATTTGACGATTCCCAAGCTGATCCATCATCTTCTCCAGCAGCTCTTCCTGCCAATCAATATGCAAAGAAAGCTCAGGCTCATCAATCAAAACTAAAGTATCAGCACTCATCTTGGTCACAGCATAAAGCATCGTAAGCAGCTGACGCTCACCCGATGACATAACTCGAATACTACTCCATGATCCGTCAGGAAACTGAAGACCTACGCGTGGAATTCGTCGATGAGTATCAGGAACGTAGCGAAGAGTTTTCTGCTCTAAGAAATTATTAACAGCCGCAAAATATTTATCCAGCTCTTCAAATATAGACTCTTGAAAACTTCTTCGTTCTCTCAGAGCATCCCTATACACTACTAACGCCCCCGTAGCAGAGCTTGCTAGATCACGAGACGCTCGACTAGCCCCTACTAACTGCTGCAGTTGGGCGTAAGCATTGGAGGGCCCCTCATAGTTAACCAACTTATTAACTGCCGACTCAGTAGTAAGCTCTGAAATCTCTCTCAAGAGGTCTTCCGCATGCAAATCAGAACTAGTACCATCCTGCAAAATTGCGGAGAACACTTTAACAAAAGAATTAGAAAATACGGAACTTTCATACTGGGCGATTTTCAGCTGCGCCTCTCTAATCTCTTCCTTTACATTACTCTCGATACTCAACGGTGAAGGGTAGTTAATTTCCGGCAAAAATTTACCAAACAACCCTCGAGCAAAAGAGGTCACCTTCTTAACAGATATCCTCTTTACAGCTATACCACGAAACCGCCGCATCTCCTCATCAACTTGACTAGACCAAGCCTCTAGCATCGCCCTGAATGCAGGAAAATAAGAATTGTTAATTTCGGGAACATTATTACCCTCCAAGAACCCCCTCATCAGGCTTGTCAACTCAGTTCTTGGCTCTCGCCCCTCCCACTTTTCCTCATCAACTACCGCGAACGATTTAAATGCATCAGACTCTAAGAACTCAAAGAAACTCCCACGCCCCTCAGAGTCAAAGTACTTTACCTCCAACACCGCCGGCTCAGCGCCATGCCGAAGAATTTCAATTTTGCACCGATTAGAATATTCAACGAGCACCTCATCAAAACTCAAATATGCAAATCGTAAAAAATCACGATTAGCTATGTTAGCAATAATATGAATAAGGGTAGACTTCCCAGTCCCATTATGCCCATGCAGAACATTCAAAGTTTTGTTGAAACTGACGTCCAAATCATATCTCTGATGAATCCCCTTCAGAGAAACCCTTTTAATATAAACAACATCAAAATCCATACAATATCCCTATCAGTCATTTAAGCCCATTATAACCGCACCAAGATTAACCTGCAGTGATTATAAAATCGTAAGAAGCCTTCTACGCAACGCACCTAAAACCCTCTCCTTTAGCAACGCAATACTAAACCAGCCCCTCCAACGTAAATATCTGCTGCATGTTAGCCGACTAAAGGGTGTGTTATGCCATCTACCATGTATCAACCCTATATACATCACTTGCATCACTCCCGCCACTCAGGATCTTGCTTCCTAGCAATTCTCCCGCTAACCTTCCCCCCAGTCGCTGTAAATCCAGCGACACAGGTTTGGTCACCTGTGAGAAATCAAGGCGCACAAGCGCCCCATCCGATTCAGCCGGCGCTTTTTTCATGCCTGTTGTTTCGAGTTATGGCGGCTGTGCGTGGGGCGCATTCGTGCGCGCCGGGTTCCTTGATTCCCGGTTGACCAACCTGCGTACAGTCGCCACCCATCGTTTGGTCACGGTTTGTGGCGGCTCCGATTTACCAATCAAGGAGCACAACAATGACAAAGCCCGTCCCCGACCCACCCCTCGTCACCAAAACCGCCACCACCTTCGGCTCCTGCAACGGCAGCCACGCCCCTCTGTTCGCCGTGCGCACAGGCGCTTCAGCCGAAGACGCCCTGGTGCATGCCACCGTTCTGCTCAAAAGCGCCTACCAGACCAACGCCCAGGCCTGTGAAAAGGTCGACCCTGACGTGCGCGGCCTGCTCTGGGCTACTCAGCACTCGCTGGAAATGAGCATTGCGCTGGTCGAAGCTTGCCTGGACGAAGTCGAGGCTCACGCCATGACTGCAGCCTTGCAGCGGCGTGTTGCGCAGATGGATCAAGCTGCGCTGAAGTGAAGACTGCAGGCTAACCCCGGGCCGCCGACGCGGCCCACCGAGCTCATGCTCATCCGCTGAAAATTCATCTTGAGCAAACCCGGCTAGGCGCAGCCACGCGGGTATAGTCGATTCTATGCCGACCGTACTTCCAAGAGCCTGAAGCCGTGCCCGACCTGCCGCCCAACGCCGCCTACACCCTGCGCTTCAGCGCTGTACTGGCCTACATCGACGCCAACCTCGAGGGTGATCTGTCGGTAAAAAACCTGAGCCAGGTGGCGAACTTTTCGGTGTTTCACTTTCACCGCCAATTCACGGCGTACGTCGGCGTGCCGGTTTCGCGTTATGTGCAGTTGATGCGCTTGCGCCAGGCGGCGCACCGGTTGGCGGCCAATGCAGATCTTTCGGTACTGGAGGCCGCCCTCGCGGCAGGTTTTGAAAGCCCCGAGGCATTCAGCCGGGCGTTTCGGCGGGCGCTGGGGATGTCGCCGAGCGGCTTTCGCCGGCAGCCGAACTGGCAGGCCTGGAATGCGGTGTTCGCTATCCCTCACTTTTCCAGGAGCATCATCATGCAGGTACGTATTGTCGAGTTTGCGCAAACCCGGGTCGCGGCGCTGGAGCACTGCGGGCCGCCCGCGCAGGTCAGCCAGAGCGTGAACCGGTTCATTGCCTGGCGCATGGCCAGCGGGCAGTCGCCGGTGGCGTCGAGCCGTACTTTTGGCATCCCCTATGGCAACCCCGATACCACGCCGGCGGAGGATTTTCGTTTCGCCATTTGTGGCGAGATCGACGAGGCGGTGGCGGCGAATGAAGCCGGCGTGCACGAACGACTGATTGCTGGCGGGCGCTATGCCGTGGTGCGGCATGTGGGTTCGCCCGACCATATTGGTGAATCCATCTATCCGATCTATCGCGACTGGTTGCCGGACAGTGGTGAGGAGCTGCGCGATCAGCCGCTGTTTTTTCATTACCTGAGCGTGTATCCAGAGACGCCGCAGGCGCAGTGGCAGACGGATATCTACGTGCCGTTACGCTAGAGAGGTGTATCGGGGCCTGTGGGAGCGGGCCTTGCCCCGCGATCGAGCGCGAAGCGGTCGTAACTCAGGCGCCGCCTTATGTGCTGGCTGGGCTGGCCTGATCGCGGGGCAAGCCCGCTCCTGCAATGGATTTGCAAACCCCGGCTTACCAACCGCTGAGGTCGATCACAGTGCCCACATCCGCACCCGTGCAAACTCCAGGTCCACGCTCACGCACTCACGCCCATCCACCCATTCGTCCTCACGAAGACGGCGCCCGGTAGTGGTTTCCCGCTCACCATTAGCGATCACCAGCACAAACAACCGGGTCGGGCACTCGAACGAGCGCAACCGGTCGACATCAGCACGGACCGACCAATCGCCTTCCAGGCACTTGGCTTGCGATACATCGCCCAGGCATTTGATTTCAGCAACCATCGCCGGGGCGCCACTGGCATCCAGCGCGTACAGGTCCGCTTTACGCCGCTCGCCTATCGGCAGCTCTGTCCAGATTTCAATGTTCTGTTCAAACCAGGCGTGCAGGCTGATTTCGGCCTGTAT
Organism: Pseudomonas sp. SORT22; assembly: GCF_018417635.1. Lineage (NCBI taxonomy): Bacteria > Pseudomonadati > Pseudomonadota > Gammaproteobacteria > Pseudomonadales > Pseudomonadaceae > Pseudomonas > Pseudomonas sp. SORT22. The sequence goes on along the minus strand of NZ_CP071007.1, from coordinate 2,440,375 downwards.
CCAGTGTTCGCGGCAGCTGTTCAGTTGCACGACTTGCTCAAGTTTCTTTTCCATTTTGCGAAAAGCGTGCTCGAACAAGGCGAGCCATTGCGGTGTGTTCATTGAGTACTTCCTGTATCCGCCGACTGGATCGCGGGGCAAGCCCGCTCCTACATGAAAACCAGCGACTAGCTAGCCGCAACGCTGATTCGCGCTTACTATAAGCCCAACTCGTATTACCGCGGCTGCTGAACCCGGTACTCACGAGGAAATGATCATGCACAGAACCCGCGCCTGGAGACGCTCCCAGGCCCGCAAAAACGGCAAGAGCAAAGCGCCAGACCCGCTGCTGTTCAAGCCTGAAAAGAACTGGAAGCTGCTCTACACCCGTGGCGACAAGTTGCTACGGGCACGCCAGCTCGGCCTGAGCTATCCCGTTCGCTCCACCCGCCAACTGTTGGATCAAGAGTGACTAACCTCCTGTTCGTCTGCAGCCGCAACCAGTGGCGCAGCCCTACCGCAGAAGCGCTCTGGCGCCGCCGCCCAGGCTTCGATGCCCGGTCGGCGGGCACCAGCCCGAATGCGCGCAAACCCATCGGCCCGGCGGACATTCGCTGGGCCGATGTGATTTTCGTCATGGAACGCAAGCACCACAATCGTCTGCAGGCGCAGTACGCGCGGCTGCTTGAACACAAGCCGCTCCATACCCTGGATATTCTCGACGATTTTCAGTACATGGACCCGGAGCTGGTGGCCTTGCTCGAAGACAGCGTCGGGGCTTTTCTAGCCGCCCAGGGTTGATGTACAAACGCTGGCAAGCGCAGCGTAACTGCACTAGCAATGCGGCGATCGCGCTACGATTCACCGACACCCACCGGACGTGCCAGCCTATGCCCGTTGACCTCCAAGCGCTGTACCCGAAACTGATCCACCTGATGCTGGACACGGTCTTCGTGGTCGACAGGGATCACCAGATTGTCTTTGTCAGTGATGCCTGCGAGGCGCTGCTGGGTTACCGCGCTGGCGAGCTGACCGGCACGCCGATCACCGACTACATTCATCCGCACGACCTTGCGGTTACAAAGGCCTCCATTGTCCGGGTCATGAACGGCCAATCCCACGTCGATTTTCGTAACCGCTACATCCGCAAGGATGGCGGCATCGTGCACATCCTCTGGGCGGCGTTCTGGTCCGAGGAGGTGGGTGCGCGCATCGGTGTGGCGCGGGACGTGACAGCGCTGCACGAGGCCGAAGCGGAGTTACGCTTTTTGGCCCATCATGATCCGTTGACGGCGCTGAGCAATCGCGCGCTGTTCAATGATCGGCTGGAGTCGGCCGTGCGCACGGCGCAGTGCCAGCAAAGCGCACTGGCGTTGCTGTTTCTCGACGTCAATGATTTCAAGGGGATCAATGATGTTCATGGGCATGCCATGGGTGACCGCATCCTCTGCATGATTGCCCGGCGCCTTGAAGACTGTGTGCGCGAGGCTGGCACGGTGGCGCGGATTGGTGGCGATGAATTCACCGTGCTGTTGCCGGGTATCGCGTCGCAGGAAGCCGTCTACGCCAAGGTGGGGCAGATTCTCGCGGCCATGGCCGAGCCGCTGGGTGCCGAGTTCGGCGCTGTCTCGATGCCGTCGTGCAGTGTCGGCGTAGCCTTTTACCCTCAGGACGCGGAGAATGCCGATACCCTGCTCAGCCATGCCGATGGCGATATGTACCGGATCAAGAAGCACCGCGCCGCGCAGCGGGTAGCTCTCAAGCAATTACCAGTCGAGTGACAACGTGAACCGTCAAAAGAAAATCAAGCAGCTGTTAAAGGCCCACGCGAAAAAGGCCAGCGCCAAACTGGCGCCCAAGAGCAAGCCTAAATACATCAGCAAGGCTGACCGGTTGAAACTGGAAGCTGAGGCCAGCGAAGCTATTGTCACGCCTTCAGAGTGAGAGCTGCGTATCCCGAAGCATAGGCAACGACTACTGCTACAGACTCAAGCATCAAGCTCAGCAATCGCCTCTGCCCGGGTCGTAACCTGACGAAAGTGATGCTTCCACAAACTGATGCCCAACTGCCCCGAGCGGTCCAGCGATGAGCCCACCGTAAGGTCGGTCACCAACGTCGGCGAGAGCCCGGCATCGAACAGCGCAAAGCCGGCGGCGAGTACGCAGGTTTCGGTCTGGATGCCGCACACCAGCACGCGCTCGACACCGAGCTGCCTGATGTACTCGATGGTTTCAGCGGTCTGCCCGTAACCGTGCTTGATAAACACTTTATCGGCCTCGACCAGGCTTTCGTCTTCGGCCGCAGGGTGCCAGCCGAGTTGCTGTTCAAACGGCGTCACCTGCTCATCGTGCAACTCGACCGAGGCAATCGTCAGGATCCGTTCTGACAACGCCCGCACGCCATCGACCAGCCACTCGGGCGGGCTGAAGGTGGACTGGACATCTACGATAAGCAAAACCTGGCGCATAACGTTCTCTTGAGCATCAATCAATGGCGCGGAGTATATCGTCCTGCAACGGCTGTTCGCCTGCCCAATGACCGCGCGCTTTCAGGCTTGCCGATAAAAACTGCAGCGCGCGCTGAAAGACCGGATGGCAATCGGCAAGGGGCAAATGCTCGAGCGCAGCCCAGAAGAATTCGAACCTGTGGCCGTGGTCGTCAAGCGTCTGATGCGTCCATTGCTCCGGCAAAGGTCCGCTCGCCTGGCACAGGTGGAACGACCAGACCTGCCCCAGATGCCCGGCGTCCCAACAGCCAAGATCATCGGCAAGGGTCGCGGCATTGATGCCAGACTCTTCGGCCAGTTCCCGCAGCGCTGCCTGGCCCGCCGTTTCGCCTTGTTCAATCGTGCCCTTTACTAGCTGCACACCCGCCAGCGGATGACGAAACAAGAGGATTCTGGGGTTCGGGGTGGCGGCAACAACCACGGCGCAGGCCTTGTTGGGGAGCATGGCGATATCCTTGTCGGCAAAGAGGGCTGCGCATCATACGCCAGCGCTTTAGCCGCGCAGCCATAGAACTTTTCTCTGTTTACCGGTCTATTGGGATACGTTCAATCGTCATTCAGAGGTTGTCTTCGCTCATGAAACTCCATGCCCCACGGATGCTGCTCGCTGCCCTGTTCGCACTCGCGGCAGCGGGCTCGGCATCAGCCACTCAGATGAAGACGTCCACCCCGCTGCTGGCCCCCGAAGCCCGCGCTGTGCAACCTGCACCAAGCCCCTGGCCGAGCCTGGCGAGCATGACCGAGCAACAGCCTGGGCCATTGCTGGCCCATGACGACCGCTACCGCGATGACCACCGCTGGCACGACCGCAGGGATGATTGGCGCCGGGAAAACTGGCGCAGAGAACAATGGCGCAGGGAGCAAGCCCGACGCGAGGCCGAGCGCCATCGTTATTGGGAGCGCCACCATGACCGGGCCATGCGTTACCGTTACGAGGACGACCGCCGCTACTATCGTCGTTAGGGCTGCTCGGCGACCTCGACGTAGCTCGACTCCCCGCCCCCGCTCGCCCCCGACAACCAGCCCCAGACGAAACTCAGCGTGGTCCGCCCGGCATCGTCAACGCCTATCGTGCCACGCGACCAGCCGGACAGCAGCTCGCCCTCGGTGGTCAGGCAGTGAAACAGCAACTCGATGGTATCGGCGCCCGTGGCACGTCCGACTTGATGCCCCACACGAATCCGGCCGCCCTGGTAGGTGCTCGAAATGGCAGTACCTTCAACCTGATAGTGGAACAGCGTACCTGTGCCGGAGAGCCCTTGGGCATTGTTGGCGACGGCGAAGCGGCGATTGTGCAAACGCTCGCTGATGTGAGCGAAGTGGCTGTGCATTGAGGTGTCGTCCTTGGGTTCAGAGACTGCAGTGCAGCGTGCGCTGATCCTAACCCACTGCGCCGCAAAGTGCTGGTCTTGGCGCACGCCGACGGCAGCGCGTTGGTCGCATCCCGGGGCAGGCCGGCCCCTGCACACTAAAGCTTTGAAATCCACCGCCGATATCCCTGAACACGTATGGAAACCACGGGTACCGACCATGAACCCAATCAACGCAGGACTGCGCATTGCCCCTGCATACGCCGCCCCCCAGGCGACACCGGCCAACGCTGTCAGCAGTCGCACCGATCAGCTCGCGACGCCGCCCAGTACCTCCGTCAACCTGGGCCAAAGCCCTCGTAGCGAAGATGCAGCGACTTATTCGTCGCGCGGGACCCTCGCGGTGCCGTTGCGCTATGTGCTGGAAAACGACAACCTGAACAAGCTGAGCATGAACATGATGGTGGGTGTTCAGGCCAGCGCTATCGGTTCGCGCTTCCACGGGCTCGGCGCAGCCTTGGTAAATCAACTGGTAGCCAACGGCGGCCAGTCGTTTACGCAATCGGTGTTCGCCTTCGCCGACGGCGCCCAGCCAAGCGCCGAAGCACTCAAGGTGCAGAGCAACAACCTGCGCCAGCACCCGGCCAATGCGGTAAACCTGAGCTTGACCACCGCTTCCGGTGCCACCGTGAACCTGTCCCTGGCCAGCAATGAGCAAGGCCTGGCGGTCAGCGCCGAAGTACAGGGCGGCCAGCTCAGCAGCGATGAGCTCAAGGGCCTGGCGTCGCTGGCCGAAAGTTTCCAGGGCGCCATCAACGGCCTGAGCGAGCAACCACCACGCCTGCAACTGGGCAAGCTGGCCACGCTCGACTCGACCCTGTTCAGCGCGCTGCAGATGAACGCCAAGCTGGACACGGTAAATGGCCAGCAGCTGACGTTCGACCTGACCCTGGATGACAGCGCACGCAAGCTCAGCCTGCAGGGCCCGGCCGGTAACGTACAACTGAACCTCGATACCCGCGACACTTCGCTGCTGGGTAAAAGCGCCCAGCGCCAGGCGGCGATCAGTAATTACCTGAGCCAGTTCGATGCGGCGCAGAGCCGCGGCAAAGGCGACGAGAACCTGGTGGGCCTGCTCAAGGACGCCTTCGTTCAGCTCAACAGCGCCGACGATATCGCCAGGCCAGCGACCGGCAGCATCCCGCTGCTGGCAGCCAAAGACACCGCCCTGCTCAGTGGCCTGGCCGACTTCAGCGCCTCGATCAGCCAGACCAGCCAGCAGCCCAACCCGCTGCGCCCCACCGAGCTGGATCGCTTCGACTACAAAGTGTCCCAGTCAACCACGATCAGTGGTGCATCGCCGGCGAACCGCGCGGTGCAACAGGATCAGCAAGCGAACCTGTCGGCCGCCTACCACACCAGCCTCAACCCGCAGATGGCGCTGGTCGACGCCCTGGCGACGCAGAACTACCGTTACCACGAGATCAGCGACCAATCGAGCACCAGCACGCGCTTGCGCTACGACAAAAACAGCCTGGTCGAAGCCAGCGTCAGCCAACAGGCCAGTCGCAATGAACGTGTGCGCTCTTACGCCGATGGCGTGCTGCAAAGCGACGTGAGCACACCGGCGTCGGTCTCCGAATCACGCAACCTGCTTGGCCTGCTCACTGACCTGTTCGAACGCGAGCGCATCTCCCAGCGTGACCGCGGCGTATCGATCCTGGAGGCACAGCTGCAGTCGCAACGCAGCCAGTGGCAGTTGCAGTCCGATCCGGCGCTGATCCGCCCGCAGGATCCCCAGCAATAGCCGTGACATTACTGGCCTCATCGCCGGCAAAACCGGCTCCCACAATGGATCTGTGCACCCCGGACCAGTGGGAGCGGGCTCGACCCGCGATCGAGTGCACAGCGCTCGCCATACAGCCGGCACACGCTTTATCCTTGCGCCTCTTTGCCCAATGGCCTTCGGAGTTGCAATGTACATTGATGTACCCCGCCGCCTGGTGTTCTTCGATAAAAGCGACAGTATTCGCCCCGCCTGCCTGACCCAGTACGATCCGGACACCGGTGCATTGACCCACCCCGTCGGTACCCAGGCCGACGACAGGGTTTGCGACATCTCCCACGATGGCCGGCGCATGGCCCTGCAAGGCACCGATTGGCGGGTGGTGCGTGGCGCCAGTCGCTCGCGCCTGAGCTTTCTTGAAGATCGCACGGCGCTGCATGAAACCGACAGGTTCCTGGCGTACTGGTCGCACCTGGACCCCAGCGGCCGGTACGCGCTGGTCGGGGTCGGCAACGATAAAAAGCGCCCGGTGGTCATCGACCTGGACAGCGGCGAATGCAGCGAACCGATCGCCCGTAATGTCGATGCCCGGTTTGGTTGCATCGACCCCGTGCAAGGCAAACTCTGGGCACCCGATGAGCGGGCCAGCAACAGTGTGCTGACGGTTGATTGCGCCAGTGGCGAGATCAACAAGATCACCCTGGTGCTGGACGCCAAGGTCAGAAGCCTGCGCTTTTCCCGTGATGGTCAATACCTGTTTGTCACCGGTGAAAACAACCGCCTGCTGTGCTGCGATCGCAACGGCGCGACATTGTGGTCCAGGGACATCGACGAATATGGTCAGGTAGGCGCCGGGACAATCCTGTTCAATGAATCCGCTACTCACCTGTGCCTGCCGATCTCGGCGACGCAGCGTTCGAATTGGGGTGAAGACATCATCCTTGCGGCTGACAGCGGCCAGATCGAAACCACGGTTGTACGCCACAAAGGCCCACCCGGCCGGCTCGCCGCTGACTGGTTTGGCGATCAATTGCTGACCCACCGTCTGGAGGTCGTGGACTTTTTCAGCGGTGCAGTCGTCGATGTGCTTGATCTGACCAGCCCCCTCTCCCCGGATAGCCCCATTTGAGAACGCCCAGCATGCTTGTATTGCCAAAGGGAGAGCGCCACGGGATACGAGTATCCCCGCGCTGGCCGTCCTCTGAAGTAGCCATCGATGAAGAAACTTTCCATAAATTGATTGAGGCCCAATCAACGCTGCCACCCGACATTGAGCTGTTGCTGGTGCGTGGGTATGAAAACAAAAACAGCCATCTGGGTTCGTTCAGAACACTCTCACGCTGGCTGGGCATCAAGGTGTTCTGCGCCTGCTACCCCGGTCGCAAGGATGAAGTCGGCGAGATATTTGGCGCCAATGGACATGACGTGGATGGCTCACATGTCGATGTCTCCATTGTGTTAAAGGGAAAAAGGCTGCGCTTTCTGCCCTTTGGCGTCTTTACCTCGCTGACTCGCCAGCGCGCACGCGCAGCGCACTACCTGGTGATTATCGACAGGGTCAAAGACGCATTGAAACAATGCGGCTTTGACATCCATCGAAACGAAACAGAGAGCATGCAGATCCATTGCGACTGCAAACCTCAGAAGTCGTAACGCACATTCATCATCACATTGCGCGGCGGCCCGTAGTGCCCGTAGCTGCCGGAAAACCCGGCGTAGTACTTCTCGTCCAGCAAGTTGTTGAGGTTGAGGGTGGTAGAAAGATGATCGCTGAGCCGGTAGCGCGCCATCAGGTTGAACACCGCGTAGTCATCCTGGCTGACGCGACTGTTGTAGCGGCTGAAGTACAGCGAGTTGCTGGAGTTCCAGCTGGCGCCGCCGCCGAGGGTCAGGCGCTGCCATTGGCCGGGTAACTGGTAGGTGGTCCACAACCGGAAAGTGTCCAGCGGCAGCTGGCTGGTCAGGCGCTGGCCTTCGGCGTCTTCGGTGCGCGAGTGGCTAAAGCCCGCTTGCAGCTCCCAGCCCGGGGCGAGCTCACCGGCCAGTTCCAGGTCAACGCCCTTGGTCTTGGCCCCGCTGACCGCGCGGTAGGCGTCCTGGTCGGTGCCCGGCACGGTGTAGCCGGCATCCAGCTCGGCGACGTTATCGCGCTTGATCACGTAGGCGGCGACGTTGGCGTTGAGGCGGCCGTCGTAGAACTCGCCCTTCCAGCCCAGTTCATAGTTTTTGCCGACCACCGGCTCCAGCACCTTGCCGCTGCGGTCCTGGCTCGACTGTGGCTTGAAGATATCGGTGTAGCTGACATAGATCGACTGCTCGGGCGTCAGGTCATAGACCACCCCGGCGTAGGGCGTGACTTCGCCGCGTTCGGTCATGCTGTAGTCCAGCACGTAACCGGAAGCCAGGCTCTTGGAATAGTAGTGATAGCGGTAGTTGCTGGCCCGGGCGCCGAGGATCAGGTGCAGGCTGTCGCTGAGGTTGAAGCGCCCGGCGACGAAGTAGCCGCTCTGGCGGGTGTCGACGTCGTAGTCCAGCGCCGGGGCGAAGCTGTCCTTGTCGGGCTTGGGCAGTTCGTTGTTCCAGGTATTGAAGTCGACGATGGCCGAACGCCCGCTGGTGGCGTAGTGGTGGTTGACGTAGTCGAGGTAGTTGGCGCCGACGATCAGTTCATGGGTTTGCCCGAACAGCTCGAATGGCCCCTGCAAGGTGGCATCGACGGCTTTCTGGTGCTGGGTGGCTTCGGACCAGCCCTGGCTGATGGTGGCATTGCCCTCGGGGGTGATGTACGACATACCGGTGGAGCTCTGGTAGGAGCCGCTACGGGTGTCGCGATCGACATCCATGAAGGTACCCGCGACCTTCAACTGCCAGTCGTTGGCCAGCTGCTGTTCGAGCGCCAGGCTGTAGTTGTTGGTGTCGAAGCGATCTGACGCCCAGCGCGCGCCGGAACTGGCATCACGGGAGAAATCCGTTGGCTGGCCGTTGCTGAACAGGATCGGCACCCCCTGGCCGCCGGTGGGCCGGTAGCGCTGGTGGTCGATGCTCAGGCGCACCAGGGTGGTGTCGCTGAGGTCGGCTTCGAGCGCTGTGTAAAGAATGTCGCGGTCCTGCTGGTACCAGTCCATGAACGTGTCGTTGAGCTGCTTGGCCGCCACCATGCGCCCACGCAGGTTGCCGGTCGGGGTCAGCGGACCGGAGACGTCTGCTTCCAGGCGCTTGAAATCCCACGACCCGATGCCGCCTTGCACATAACCCTGAAACTCGCGGGTCGGGCGCTTGCGGATCACGTTGACCACGCCGCTGGGGTCGCCCGCCCCGGTCATCAGCCCGGTGGCACCGCGCACCACCTCTACCCGGTCGTAGATGGCCATGTCCAGCAGGGTGCTGGGCATGGTGCGGGTCTGGTTTTCCTGGTAGGTGGTGACGCCGTCGAACTGATAGGTGTTGATGGCACTGCCGCGCGAGTAGATGTTGAAGCGCTCGCCGCCGTCCTGGGACATGGTCACGCCGGGGGTCTGGTTGAGCACATCGGACATGTTGCGCAGCTGCTGGTCGTCCATGCGCTGGCGGGTAACGACACTGATCGATTGCGGTGTTTCGCGGATCGACAGGTTCATCTTGGTTGCCGTGCTGGTCGAGCCGCTGGTGTAGGAGCCCGTGCCTTCGGTGGTGGCGCCCAGGCCGGCGGCGCTGACACTGGTCGCTCCCAGCTCAAGGGCACCGGCATCCGCGGCGCGGGGTATCAACCGGTAACGTCCCTGGCCCATGACCACAGGTTGCAGGCCGGTGCCGGCCAGCACTTGCGCCAGTGCCTGGTCGACGGCGAACTGGCCGCGCAGCCCGGGGCTGTGCAGGCCGTTGGACACCTGCGAGTCCACCGCGACCATCACCCCGGCCTGCTGGCCAAACTGGCCGAGCACGCTGTCCAGGCTCCCCGGGGCGATGTCATAACTGCGCACACCGGCCTGCTCCGCGCTCGCCTGGGCAGCCATTACGGTTGGGTTGAAGGTGACCAGGGTAACACCCAGCATCAGGGCGCGAACGGCAGTGGCAAGGGGGGTAAGGCGACAACGCATCGAGACAGTCCTTGGAGAGCAGAGGTGGGCATGGCGCTGGCTGTTCAGCGCTTTCCCTTGTCTTGATGCGCGAAGCAAGAAAACCTGCCAACGCCAATGAACATTATTTCAGGCCGGGACAACGCTGGCCCAGTAACCCAGCAGCCGCTGCACGCGAACCGGCAACACCTGGGTGATCAGCTCAAGGCTGGCATCGGGTTGATCGAGGGAGAACGAGCCGCTGACCTGCAGCCCGGCAACCTGCGGATCACAACGCAGCACGCCGGGGCGGTAGCGGTCGAGCTCGGCCAGCAGTTCGGCCAGCGGCATGCGCTGCGCCACCAGCAGGCCCTGGGTCCAGGCCTGCGCGCCCGCTGCCAGTGGCAGCAACGGCCCGGCCCGGGTGCTGCTGTAAAGCTGTTGCCAGCCGGCCTGCAGGGTCAAGCCTGAGTCCTGCCCATGCTCGACCTGCACGGTGCCCTTGAGCATCTGCACCAGCGTCGCGCTGGGTTGCCGGCTGACCACCAGGCGCGACAGTGCCGCTGGCCGTACCCGGGCCTCGCCCGTGCGCAGGCTGACGCTGGTGCCCTGCCCCACCTCCAGCAATACCCGCCCACGGTTCAAAGTCAGCACCCGGACGCCATCGAGCAAATCACTGTCCAGGGCGCTACGGGTATCCAGTTGCAGCGCCAGCCCCGAGGCCAGGGTCCAGTTGCGGCGCTCGCCGGTGGCAGTGGCGTAATCGCTGAACAGGCCCGGCAGCACACTGCGCTGCTGTACCCCGTAGCCACTGGCGATCAGTACGCCACCGGCGACCAGGCTCTTGAGGACTGCCCTGCGCGAAGGCAGCGAACGCGCCTCAAGCAGGCTGCGCGCGCCCGCCGCCGACAAACCGCAGGTGCCTTCTCGCAGGCCTTGGCCGATACCACTGAGCCGCTGCCAGGCCAGTTCATGGGCCGCGCTTTCCTGGCGCCAGCGCTGGCAGGCGAGTTGCTCGGCATCGCAGCTCACCCCCGATTGCAGGCGCACCATCCACAGCATCGCCTGTTCCAGAACGTGCGGGTCAAGGCGCGGCTCGGCTGCGGGCATCGGCTTCATTCGCCGTGCACGGCAGCGTAGCAATGCCGATAGGCCTTGAGCATGGCCTTCTGCACGACATTGACGCTCAGGCCCAGGCGCTCGGCGATCTGCGGGTAGGTCAGGCCATCGAGCTGGGACAGCAAAAACACCTCCCGCACCCGGCTGGCCAGGCCATCGAGCACCTGGCCGACGGCGTCCAGCGCCTCGAGCACCAGCACCCGGGTTTCTTCCGACGGCTGATGCTGCGGCTCAAGCTGAGCCAGGCTTTGCAGGTAGGCACGTTCGAGCGCCTGGCGGCGAAAATGCTGCAGGCACAGGCGGCTGGCGATGGTGCCAAGGTACGCCCGCGGCTCGCGCAGCAGTGGCGGCACCTCGCTGCGCAGAAGCTTTACGAAGGTGTCCTGGGCCAGGTCCAGCGCCTGCTCGCGATTGCCCAGCTTGCGCCGCAGCATCGCCACCACCCAGCTGTGATGCTGCAGATACAGCGCGCCAACATCGTGAGGGCTGGACGGGGGCATGGACGGGATCTCCTGGCAGCTAAGGAAAGCCGTGCATGGTAATACTTCTCATTCATTTACTACTACTGGTTTTGCTTTGCTCGACCATGAAACAACACAACCGACCGTTTCGCGGGGCAAGGCCCGCTCCCACAGCTTGCGCGCAGGACCCGCGATGATTTCAGCGGCGGCTGATGACCACCTCAAGGTACTCGCTCGGCACCACCAGCGATGCACCTCCCGCCACGTTGTTGTCGTTCAGCAGTTGGGTCAAGTCGCTTTCCAGCGCGCGGGCCTGGTCGCTGTCGAGCGAGGCAAACGCCTTGTGCACCGGCCCGTACCAGGTTCTGAATACGTCGATGAAGTGCGCCGGCGAACGATAGCGAAAGTTGAAGTGTTCGCGGCTGACCTTGATCGCACCGATGTCGTCGCCGAACAAATTGTGCAACTGCTCTTCATCGCCCCAGCGCGACGGCGGTTGTGCACCGGCCGGTGGCGGCACGTGACGGCCGAGGGTCTTGAACATCTGCCCGATAAAACCTTGCGGGGTCCAGTTGGCCAGGCCGATGCGCCCGCCCGAACGACATACGCGACCCAGTTCCCTGGCCGCCTGCGCCTGGTCGGGGGCGAACATCACGCCAAAGGTCGAGACCACGGCGTCGAAGGCGCCATCGGCAAACGGCAAGGCTTCGACATCGGCCACTTGGAAGGCCACGTTGAGGTGCTCGGCCCGGGCGCGCTCCTCGCCGCGCTTGAGCAGTTCGGGCACGTAGTCGGTGGAGGTCACCTGACAGCCACGGCGGGCGGCGGCCAGGGTGACATTGCCGTTGCCGGCGGCGACATCCAGGACCTTTTCGTCCCAGCGCAGGTCGCAGGCTTCGGCCAGGCGCTCGCCAACCAGTTGCAAGGTGGTGCCAATCACCGCGTAGTCGCCGCTGGCCCACGCCGCCTGCTGGCGCGCCTTTAACGCATGCAAATCCAGGGGTGTGCTCATGGTCTGCACCTGATGAGGTTGTTCACACGAACGCTCAGCTAAACGCCAACCCCCGCCTGCGGCAAGCGCCAGCGTTTGAGCGGCAAGACCGGTTGGCTACATGGCTATAACCTGTGCGCATAAACCAAAACAGCACCCGAAGGTGCTGTTTTTGCTGGCGCCTTTTAGCGCGACAAATTGGCCACTTTGGCCCGCGCCGCGTGCAGTTTCTTGTAGCTGTCGATCAGACGCTGGTGACGGTCTAGGCCTTCGAGCTTCATGCTGGTCGGCGTCAGGCCATGGAAGCGCACGCTGCCGTCCACCGAGCCGAGCACCGCGTCCATGCGCGGGTTGCCAAACATACGGCGGAAGTTGGCTTCGTAATCGGCCAGCTCCAGCTCGTCGTCCATGGCCACTTCGAGCACCACGTTCACCGCCTGGTAGAACAGGCCGCGCTCGACGGTGTTGTCGTTGAACTGCAGGAAGGTTTCGACCAGCTCCTTGGCCGGCTCGAACTGCTGCAGGGCCAGGTGGATCAGCAGCTTCAGTTCGAGGATGGTCAGCTGGCCCCAGGCGGTGTTGTCGTCGAACTCGACGCCGATCAGAGTGGTGATGTCGGTGTAATCATCAAGCTCGCTTTCTTCCAGGCGCTCGACCAGCGACTGCAGTTGCTCGTCATCCAGGCGGTGCAGGTTGAGGATGTCCTCACGGAAGAACAGCGCCTTGTTGGTGTTGTCCCAGATCAGGTCGTCCACCGGGTAGATTTCCGAGTAATCCGGCACCAGGATGCGGCAGGCGGTGGCACCCAGGTGCTGGTACACCGCCATGTACACCTCTTTGCCCATGTCTTCGAGGATGCCGAACAGCGCCGCGGCTTCTTCGGCGTTGGCGTTTTCACCCTCGGCAGAGAAGTCCCATTCGACGAACTCGAAGTCGGCCTTGGCGCTGAAGAAGCGCCACGAGACCACACCGCTGGAGTCGATGAAGTGCTCGACAAAGTTGTTCGGCTCGGTCACCGCGTGGCTTTCGAAGGTGGGCTGCGGCAGGTCGTTGAGGCCTTCGAAACTGCGGCCCTGCAGCAGCTCGGTGAGGCTGCGCTCCAGCGCCACTTCAAAGCTTGGGTGGGCGCCGAACGAGGCGAACACGCCGCCAGTGCGCGGGTTCATCAAGGTCACGCACATCACCGGGAAGGCGCCGCCGAGCGAGGCGTCCTTGACCAGCACCGGGAAACCCTGCTCTTCCAGGCCCTGGATACCGGCGAGAATGCCCGGGTACTTGGCCAGCACCTCCTGCGGTACGTCCGGCAGGGCCAGCTCGCCTTCGAGGATTTCACGCTTGACCGCGCGCTCGAAGATCTCCGACAGGCATTGCACCTGGGCCTCGGCCAGGGTGTTGCCGGCGCTCATGCCGTTGCTCAGGTACAGGTTCTCGATCAGGTTGGAGGGGAAGTACACCACCTCGCCGTCGGACTGGCGCACAAACGGCAGCGAGCAGATACCACGCTCGATATTGCCCGAGTTGGTGTCGTACAGGTGCGAGCCGCACAGCTCGCCATCGGGGTTGTAAATCTCGCGGCAGTATTCGTCGAGGATCTCCGCCGGCAGCGCATCTTTACGGCCTGGCTTGAACCAGCGCTCGTCGGGGTAATGGACGAATTCGGCGTTGGCGATGTCTTCGCCCCAGAACTGATCGTTGTAGAAGAAGTTGCAGTTGAGCCGCTCGATGAACTCGCCCAGCGCCGAGGCCAGCGCGCCCTCTTTGGTGGCGCCCTTGCCGTTGGTGAAGCACATCGGCGACTGCGCATCGCGAATGTGCAGCGACCAGACATTGGGCACGATGTTGCGCCACGAGGCGATCTCGATCTTCATCCCGAGGCCGGCGAGAATCCCCGACATGTTGGCGATGGTCTGCTCCAGTGGCAGGTCCTTGCCGGCGATGAAGGTGCTGGTGTCCGAGGACGGGTCGAGCATCAGCAGCGCCTGGGCGTTGGCGTCGAGGTTTTCCACTTCTTCGATGACGAAGTCGGGGCCGGTCTGCACAACCTTTTTCACCGTGCAGCGGTCAATGGAACGCAGGATGCCCTGGCGGTCTTTCTCGCTGATATCGGCCGGCAACTCGACCTGGATCTTGAAGATCTGCTTGTAGCGGTTCTCCGGGTCGACAATGTTGTTTTGCGACAGGCGGATGTTATCGGTGGGGATATCGCGGGTCTGGCAGTACAGCTTGACGAAGTACGCCGCGCACAGGGCCGACGAAGCCAGGAAGTAATCGAACGGCCCCGGTGCCGAGCCATCGCCCTTGTAGCGGATCGGTTGATCGGCCACCACCGTGAAGTCATCGAACTTGGCTTCAAGTCGAAGGTTGTCGAGAAAGTTAACCTTGATTTCCATGCGGGAATACCATACGAGCAAAACGATTTGGCCGCCATTATCCGGGTTTTCGCCGGGAAGTCTTGTGCCTGACGCAATTACTCGGGCAAACCCGCCACGAAGCACTCAAAGTCATCGCCCTGCTGAATCGGCAGCCATCGTCAGCGTTGTCGCCGATGCAGCCTTGTTTGGCAGCGCCTGGATGCAGTCGATAAGCAGCCCGGGCTACCGGGCTGCCCTCTTGTCACGCGCCTTTACGCGCTTTCCAGCTGACCAATCGCCGCCTGCAGGCGGCTGCGGCTACGTTCGCTGACGTCCTTCTGGCTCTGGTGAGTCTCGGTCGGCGCCTGGCGTACGTTGGCATGCGCTACCACTTGCCAGCCGCCGCCATCCAGGCGCAGGTAGCGATAGCTGGCGGTGCCGCTGGCCCACTTGGCATCAAGGATTGCGTGCAGATGGAAAGTCTGCTCCAGGGTACTGAACGGGCCGCTGGGGCTGCCGGTGAGGTTGATAACAATATGGCCCTCACCTTTGAGGCCGAGCTTGAGGTCCGAGTAATCCCCCCAGACATCGGCATGGAAGTTCAGCGGCGGGTAGGTGGCAGCAAAGATGCTGGCCACGCCGGTGATCTTCTTGTGCACGGTGTTGACCAACAGATCGAGGGTCAGCACGGGGGCGCCGAGCAGGCCGGTGCGTACGTTGAGACGGGTGTGGAACAGTCCGATTGCGGGCATGGTACGACTCCTTGTCTGGTCAGGCGCGGCTGGACTTGCCGGCTTTGCCGGAAGCGCTCTTGGTCGAATCGATGGCGGTGTTCAGGGCTACGCCCGCATCACCGGCCGCCAGGGCCTTGAGGTGGGCGACATCGCCGGTAGCAATGGCCGCCTCCAGGGTCGCGGTGTGCAATAGCGCCTGGATGTCCTGATTACCGAAGGCCTTGATACGGGTGTCTTCGCGGTGCGCTGGCGCCTCGACCACGATCCATTGCCCCTGGTTATTCAGGTAGCGGTAACCGGCCTGGCCTTTCTGCCAGTCCGAGCCCACCGCCAGGTGCAGGCTGAAGATGATCGGCGAATTGGCCGTCGGGCCGCCGTGGTTACCTTGCAGGGTGATAAGGATATTGCTCGGGCTCGGCGGCAGGAACAGCTGGTAGCTGTAGGTGCCCCAGACGTCCAGGTTCAGGTCCAGTGGCGGGTTGGTGGCCTGGGTGAGCTGGGCGCTGCCGCGCAGGGTGCGGTCAGACGGATGCACCAGCAAATCGAGAACCAGGCGCTGGGCGCCGGGTGCATCGGTTCCGATGACGTAGGACAGGGGGAAGAGTCCTATTACAGGTGCTTGTAGTGAGTCAGTCATGGTGCCTCCATTGCAAACAATGAGTGGAAACAAGCGCGTGGCTGTTTCTGGCGGGCGACTTCCTTGGCGCACAGTTGGATGCAGGCGAACGGCGTCGCAACCTCCGCGCTGCGTCACGCGCAGATTGCCTGCGGCGAAGACGCTGCGGTCCGGTACGGCCATGCCCGATTGGGCACGGTTTACCGAGGTGCAACGGGTATGAAACCCTCCCTGGGCGCATAGCTGCCTGCCTGGCAGCCCAGATCAGTTAAGCAGGGAAATACGGGCTGGCCAGAGGGTGGTGGCAAAAGTGCATTATGTCCGACAAATGGTTGGCCAGCCTGGGTAAAGCACCCTGTTATCCCCCATATGGGTCACGCCGCTGTCACGTCCAGCTGCTAGCCTCTTGATGTTTTGCTGCCCCGAAACCTCTCGCACGCCAGGTGACCCCGAAGGTGTACTCAAGCATGACCCGCAAACAGATCATCCTGCGCTCAGACAGCATGCACAGCGACGACTTCGGCGCAGTGTTCAGCAGCCTGTTCGGCAACCTGTACGCCGATACCCCACCGCTGCCCGGTAACATCAACATCGGTGGCGTCTATGGCCGCCATGACGGCGTGAGTTTTCGGCGCATGCATTACCGCGGTGACTTCACTTTCTGCTTTCCCGAGTCACAGGATGAAATCACCTTCGTCATTCCCTCCTCCGGGACCCTGATCCTTAACCCCGATCGTGACGCGGCGGGTTTTCGGCACATGGGCCTGGCGATCGACAAGGCCGATGTACGCTCGATGCGCTTGATGGATGATCACGACCAGTGCGGTATCTCGATCCGCCGGGCGCTGTTTACCGAGCGGCTGGCAACGCTGCTGGGCAAGCCGATTCTCGGCAGGTTGTATTTTGAGCCTGTGGTGCCGCTGGCCCACCTGCAGGGCATCAGGGCCCTGGTGGAGCTGGCCACCGGCAGCCAGTTCGACCTGCTGCTGCACGCCGGGGCGCTGATGCCGGCGCGCCTGCAGGAAATGCTCGTCGATGCGCTGCTCGAAATCTGGCCGCACAACTTCAGCCAGGCCCTGCAGCGCCCGGCGCCGATGATCGCGCCGCGACATGTGAAGCTGGCCATCGAGTACCTTCAGGCCCATCCGCACAGCCAGGTGAGCGGCACCGAGCTTGCGCGAATGTGCAACGTCAGCCTGCGTGCCTTGCAGGACGGTTTTCGGCGTTTCATGGGTTTGTCGATCGTCGCCTACCAGCGCCAACTGCGCCTGGAACACGCGCACCATGCACTGCGCCAACGCGGCGCGGCGTCGGTCACCGAGGTGGCGCTGGCGTCTGGCTTCAGCAATGTCGGCAGGTTCTGTCAGTACTTTCACAGTGCCTTCGGCGTCAGCCCTGCCGAGGTGCGCAACGGCGCGGGCCAGCGGCGCAGGGCTGGCCCGGCTGGCAGTCAGAACAAGTAGCTGGCCTTGAGGCTGCCACTGGCGCCGTGGCTGTCACCGCCGCTGCTGGCGCCGGCTTCGGCAGCGAAGCTCAGCGCCCCCAGGCTGACCATCAGGTTGACCCCGGCAGTGAACTGGTCGCGGTTGTCGAAGGCGGCGCGCTGTTCGATGTCCAGGCCCAGCAAGTGGCCCTGGCTGTCGACCTGGTGATCGTCCAGCACATGCTCGTAGCCCAGCTGCACGCCCGGCACCAGTTGCCAGCCCGCCAGGTCAATGGCGCCGAGTGCAACATCGAGGTTGGCGAATGCGCTGCGCCGGGTTTGCTGGATGCCATCGACCTCAAGGGCCAGTTCGCTGCCTTTTTCGTTAAAGCCCGAGAGGTCCAGGTGACTGATGCGCAGGCCCAGGCTTGGCTCCAGCATGATGGCACTGGATGGCATGCGATAGCCCAGGGCCAGGCTGGCGCCGCTGAGGGTGCCATGGCTGTCGCCCTTGGCCGCGCCCAGCCCACCGCCAAGCTCGCGCTTACTGGTGTAATCGAGCCAGCCGGCACTGAGGCCGGCATCGACGAACAGGCCACGCTCAAGCCCCGCCGGAGCGTAGCGCGCACCGGCCTTGAACAAGGTCAGGTCGGTGTCCGCCTCACCGCCCGCGCCGCCGACATTGCCACGGCTGTAGCCAAAACCGGCGTGGCCGCTGAACTGCTCGGAAAAGCGCTGGGTCAGGCCGATCATCAGGCCCTGGCTGTGCTCGTTGCTGCTGGCGGCATGGCTTGAACCGTCGGTGCCCAGGTAGCTGGCCAGGGCAGTACTCCACAACCGGTACTGGCCAACCTTAAGCTCAATGCCGCGGCTGTAAGGCGCGGCGGCGCGGTCGATCAGCGCGCCCTGGCGCAACAGGTAGCTGGCGGCGTCGGCATGCACCTGGCCGCCGACGGTCGACTCGACGCCAGCCAGGTCACCGGCATCGATGGCCGACTGCAAGTAATAGTTGTAGGCACTGTAGGTGCCCGACAGGCTGCTGTCCTGCAACTGCTGCAACAGCTGCGCGCCGGCCGCGGCGTTGCCGAGCAAGCCCAACTGGCCGGGCAGGCTGTTGTAGGACACCATCTTGGCCCGCAGTACGTAGAGGGTCTCCTGAGACAAGCCCAGGCCCTCCTTGAGGTAGTTGTCCATGCTGCCGTACTGCGCGGTGACCTGGTCGAGGCCGGCTTGCAGGTAGCTGGCGTCCACTGCCAGCAGCGGCGCATAGATCGCCGCCATGCTCGCCGGCATGTGCGCCAGGGTCGCCGCCACGCGTGCGGCGGTGTAGTCGTTGGTGGCCAGGTAGTTGTCCATGATCGTCGCGCTGTCGACCCCGGCAATGCTCAGCAATACTGCGGCGGTCCAACCGGTGCGGTCCTTGCCGGCGGTGCAGTGGAACAGCGCCGCACCATCGCCCGCCGCCAGCTCATTGAACAGCGTGGTGAACTGGCCACGCATGCCGGCATCGTTGACGAACGCGCGATTGGTCTCCTGCATCATGGCAATGGCATCGGCGGCACTGGTGAAGCTGACGCGGGTGATGTCGGCGCCGGAGGTGTTGTTGCCGATGATGTCGATGTTGCGATAGCGCGCGCCCTCGATCAGGGTGTCGGGGGTGGCGGCGATCTCATCCGGCGTGCGCAGGTCGTAGATTGCCTTGATGCCCAGGCCGTTGAGCGTGGCCAGGTCTGCGGCCGACGGCGTCAGGGCGTTGGAGCGGTAGAACACGCCGCTGCGCATCGTGCCGTCGTGGGCAGTGGAATAGGCATGGGTGGTGCCGGCGATATCGCGAAAGTTGTCGATACGCGCCAGGCGCGGGGTATCCAGCGGCACACTTTCTGCGGCCTGGGCGGCGGCGATGGACAGGCTCAAAACGGACAGCGAACACAACAGTCGTTGATACACGATGCAGCCTCATGGAAGTCACGTTGGGCTGGCTACTATTGCGGGCTGACCTGCGACTTAATATTGCAAAAAGCCCGGATTGGCGAATCGCTGCGCGATCTGTCCGGGGCATGCGTTTTTTGTCCGTATTGCGTCGTACTTGCGGCGTTTTATCGCTGCAAACTGCCAGTTCTGGCACAATCGCCGGCCTGTCAGCGAACACTTACGAATGGAAGAAAAGTGAACTACCTATGAAGCGGTATTACATTGTTACCCACGGACAGGCGCAACATCACATCGATAACCTTGTCGGCGGCTGGTTTGATTCCAGGCTAACGCCTAAAGGGATCGAACAGGCCAAGGCCCTGGCCAGTTTTTTTACGGCCCAGGGGTTTTCAAAAAGCCCGGCAATTTACTCTTCTGACCTGCTGCGTTGTAAAGAGACCGCAACAATAGTTGCCGATGCCCTGGGGCTTGAGCCGAACCTCGACGCACGGTTGCGCGAGATGTCGTTCGGCAGTCATGAGGGCATGGAGCAGGCGCTGCATGACAGCATCATGAAAGCTTGCGCCGAGAAACCCGGCGAGCGCATGGACCATGCCATCTGCGACGGGGCTGAAACCCGTCGGCAATTCGCACGTCGAATTTACGACTTTGTCGCAACGCTGGATGCTGAGGTTGAATGCGCAATTATCGTAACCCACGGCTTTGCCGCCAGTTTCCTGATTAGCGCGTTACAACGCGTGCCGGTCGAGAGCATGGCGTTTATCTCGTTCAAAATGTCTGCAGGCGGTGTGTCGGAGTTGATAGAGGATGATCTGTTCAAGAACGTCACCCTGACAAAGTTGAATATGCAGGTTTAGTTGTTGGCCAGACATTTTCGTTGGCTTTAGGAGCTGGCTTGCCAGCGATCGAGCGCGCAGCGGTCGTAATCCTGAACATCGATCACTGGTAACCTGCAGCCCCTTTCCGGCCAGCCCGCAAGGCAGATTATGGACAATCCAGACTACTACCCCTTCCACCTCTTCGCCGCCACCTTCGAAAGCGAAACGCACGCCCGCCAGTTCGCTTTCGAGCAATGGCAACCCGAGCCGCCCGCCAGCGCGAGTGCTGCCGAATTCGCCGCCTGGGAGGATCGCAATCCGTCCTGGCAGCTTGCCCAGGAGCTTGAGTGGTTCATGGATTCGGACTTCGTCGAGCTGGATGAGTCGCTGGAATATGTGCAGAGCCTGATGGCCGACGAGGCGCAGAAAGCGCAATTGTGTTCCCGGTCTCTGGACGCTTTCAGTCACTTCATCATCGTCGGCGACAACGCCATTTACGGCGACCGCCGCTCAGCAGATCACTCCCATTCGCGCCAGCCACAAAGCACCGCCACGCTCACCTACCTGGGGCATTTCAATTGAGCCGGGTGCGGGTGGTAAGGATTGATCTGGGCCAGGTGACCAGCGCCAGGCAATTGCATCACCTGTTAAGGGACTCCCTCGGTTTTCCCGAATGGTATGGCTGTAACTGGGATGCCTTCTGGGATGCGATCAGCGGGCTTGTGCAGATGCCTCAACAGTTGCAGCTCAGTGGCTGGGAGGCTTTTGCCAGGCACTTGCCCAGAGACGCCGAACTGATGCAGAAGTGCCTGGCCACGCTGCAGGCCGAGTATCCGCAGATGGCCTCTGAAGTGCTGTTCGAGTGAGTGATCCCCACACTCGCTGATGCTGGCGAGTGGATATCCAGACAAACCTGATTATGCTTCAAGAAACCTTGCAGCAATGCGAGGCCGTCAGTCTGTGTTCATGATTTGCGCAATCCGATGACATCACCCTAAGGCCTGGGTGCGGCAAGGACAGTGGGAACTCCGGCCTACAAGCACAAGACGGAGAAGACTCATGGCGGCAATCGACAATACAACCACGGGCAGCGCGCCCAAACGCGGGATCACCAAGGAAGAGCGCAAGGTGATTTTCGCCTCCTCCCTGGGCACGGTGTTCGAGTGGTATGACTTCTACCTCTACGGCTCGCTCGCCGCGATCATCGCCAAGCACTTCTTCGCCGGGGTCAACGAGACCACGTCGTTCATCTTCGCCCTCCTCGCCTTCGCCGCAGGCTTTGCCGTACGGCCGTTCGGCGCGATTGTGTTCGGCCGGCTGGGGGACATGATCGGGCGCAAGTACACCTTTTTGATCACCATCGTGATCATGGGTATCTCCACCGCCGTGGTTGGTTTGCTGCCCGATTACGCCACCATCGGCGTGGCCGCGCCGGTCATCCTGATCACCCTGCGCCTGCTCCAGGGCCTGGCCCTGGGCGGTGAGTATGGCGGTGCGGCAACCTACGTCGCCGAGCATGCGCCCAAGGGCAAGCGCGGTTACTTCACCTCGTGGATTCAGACCACCGCCACCCTGGGGCTGTTTCTGTCGCTGCTGGTGATCCTCGCCTGCCGAACCATTCTCGGCACCGAGGCGTTCGAGGCCTGGGGCTGGCGGATCCCGTTTTTGCTGTCGATCCTGCTGCTGATCGTCTCGGTGTACATCCGCCTGCAACTGAGCGAGTCGCCGGTGTTCCAGAAGATGAAGGCCGAGGGCAAGGCCTCGAAGGCGCCGCTGACCGAGTCGTTCGCCCGCTGGGACAACCTCAAGATCGTCATCATGGCCCTGCTCGGCGGCACCGCCGGCCAGGCGGTGGTGTGGTACACCGGGCAGTTCTACGCGCTGTTCTTCCTGTTGCAGATGCTCAAGATCGACCCGCAGACCGCCAACCTGCTGATTGCCGGCTCACTGCTGATCGGTACGCCGTTCTTCATCCTGTTCGGCAGCCTTTCGGACCGCATCGGCCGCAAGGGCATCATCATGGCCGGCTGCATCATCGCCGCGCTGACCTACTTCCCGATCTTCAAGGCGCTGACCGAATACGGTAACCCCGACGTGTTCATCGCCCAGGAGAAGAACCCGGTGACGGTGGTGGCCGACCCCAACCAATGCTCGTTCCAGTTCGACCCGGTGGGCAAGGCCAAATTCACCAGCTCCTGCGACCTGGCCAAGAGCGTGCTGGCGAAAAAAGCCATCCCCTACGCCAACGTCAAGGCAGAGCCGGGCAGCGTCGCGCAGATCCATATCGGCGACAAGGTGCTGCAAAGCTTTGAAGGCACCGGCATGCCGGCCGCCGATTTCAAGGCGCAGAACGACGCCTTCATCGCCACCCTGGGCACGGCCCTGAAAGATGCCGGCTACCCGGAAAAAGCCGACCCGGCCAAGACCAACTACCCGATGGTGTTGCTGCTGCTGACCATCCTGGTGATCTACGTGACCATGGTCTACGGGCCGATCGCCGCCTGGCTGGTGGAGCTGTTCCCCACGCGCATCCGCTACACCTCGATGTCACTGCCCTACCACATCGGCAACGGCTGGTTCGGCGGCTTCCTGCCAACCGTGGCCTTTGCCATGGTCGCCGCCACCGGCGACATCTACTACGGGCTTTGGTACCCGATCGTCATCGCGGTGATGACGGCGATTCTCGGCACCTTCTTCCTGCCGGAAACCAAGGACCGCGACATCACTGATACTTAAGTCTGATACCCGCCCTCTCCCCCAGCGGGAGAGGGCATTTGCCCTGATTTCAGCGCCAATGCAGCCCTTGCCGAATTATGTACCAACTTGTTAATTAGCTTGCTAAGGGTATAACATTCGGCCACTCCCCCCTTCGAGTTCTTTTCGATATGACGCACTCACCGCGCGCCAACGGCGCCTCAACATTCATCCTGGTTGGCCTGGGCGTGATCATCGCCCTGCTCGGCCTTGCGCTCGCCGCCGGTGGCGTGAAGCTGGTCAGCCTCGGTGGTTCCTGGTACTTCCTGCTCGGCGGCCTGCTGATGGCGCTTTCCGGGCTGCTGATCGCCCGCCGCAAACTGGCCGGGGCCTGGCTGTTTGCCGCCTTTGTGCTCGGCACCGCGATCTGGGCCGTGGCCGATGTCGGCCTGGTGTTCTGGCCGCTGTTCTCGCGCCTGTTCATGTTCGCCGCGATGGGCCTGGCGGTGACGCTGGTGTACCCGCTGCTCAAGCGTGCCGCCGGCGCCACCCCAGGCCGTGGTGCCTATGGCCTGGCCGCAGTGCTGGCAATCGCCCTGGCGGTGGCGGCCGGCAATATGTTCGTCGCCCACCCAGGCGTTGCCCCCACCGGTGACGGCCCGGGCCTGACCGCGGTCGACCCGGCCAACGCGCAAAAAGACTGGGCCCACTACGGCAACAGCGAAGGCGGCAGCCGCTTCGCCGCCCTGGACCAGATCAACCGCAGCAACGTCGACAAGCTGAAAGTGGCCTGGACCTACCACACCGGTGACGTCGCCATCAGCGATGGCAACGGTGCCGAAGACCAGCTGACGCCGCTGCAGGTTGGCAACAAGGTGTTCATCTGCACCCCGCACAACAACCTGATCGCCCTTGATGCCGACACCGGCAAAGAGCTGTGGAAGAACCCGATCAACGCCAAGTCGGCAGTCTGGCAGCGTTGCCGCGGCATGGCCTATTTCGATGCCAGCGCGCCGATCGCCCAACCGACCCAGCCCAACAGCACCCCGATCATCGCCGCCAGCGTGCCGGCCGGTGCCAACTGCCAGCGCCGCCTGCTGACCAACACCATTGACGCCCGCCTGATCGCGGTCGACGCCGACACCGGTGAGTTCTGCCAGGGCTTTGGCAACAATGGCCAGGTCGACCTCAAGGCCGGCCTGGGCAATGTCCCGGACGCGTTCTACCAATTGTCTTCGGCGCCGCTGATGGCCGGCACCACGGTGGTGGTCGGCGGCCGGGTTGCCGACAACGTCCAGACCGACATGCCAGGCGGCGTGATCCGCGGCTTTGACGTGATCAGCGGGCAGATGCGCTGGGCCTTCGACCCGGGCAACCCGCAAGATCGCAATGCGCCGACTGGCGACAACACCTACGTGCGCAGCACCCCCAACAGCTGGGCACCGATGTCCTATGACCCGGCGATGAACACCCTGTTCCTGCCGATGGGCAGCTCGTCCACCGACATCTATGGCGTCGAGCGTACCGAGCTGAACCACAAGTACGGCGCTTCGGTGCTGGCCCTGGACGCGACCAGCGGCGAAGAGAAGTGGGTGTACCAGACCGTGCACAACGACCTCTGGGACTTTGACCTGCCGATGCAGCCAAGCCTGATCGACTTCACCAAGGCCGACGGTCAGTCGGTGCCAGCGCTGGTCATCGGCACCAAGGCCGGGCAGATCTACGTGCTCGACCGCGCCAGCGGCAAGCCGCTGACCGAAGTAGTCGAGACCCCGGTCAAGCCGGGCAACATCCCCGGCGAGCCGTACTCGCCGACCCAGCCTAAATCGGTGGGCATGCCGCAGATCGGCGCCCAGCAACTGACCGAGTCGGACATGTGGGGCGCCACCCCGTATGACCAGCTGCTGTGCCGCATCGACTTCAAGAAGATGCGCTACGACGGCCTGTACACCGCACCGGGCACCGACCTGTCGCTGAGCTTCCCGGGCTCGCTGGGCGGCATGAACTGGGGCAGCATCTCCACCGACCCGGTGCATGGTTTTATCTTCGTCAACGACATGCGCCTGGGCCTGTGGATTCAGATGATCCCGTCGCAGAACAAAGGCCAGGCCGCCTCCGGGGGTGAAGCGCTGAACACCGGCATGGGCGCGGTACCGCTCAAGGGCACGCCGTATGCGGTGAACAAGAACCGCTTCCTGTCGGTGGCCGGCATTCCGTGCCAGGCGCCGCCCTTCGGCACCCTCACTGCCATCGACATGAAGACCCGCAAGGTTGCCTGGCAAGTGCCGGTCGGCACCGTCGAAGACACCGGCCCACTGGGCATCCGCATGCACCTGCCGATCAAGGTTGGCCTGCCGACCCTCGGCGGCACCCTGTCGACCCAGGGCGGCCTGGTGTTTATCGCCGGCACCCAGGACTTCTACCTGCGCGCGTTCAACAGCGCCAACGGTGAAGAAGTGTGGAAAGCCCGCCTGCCGGTCGGCAGCCAGGGCGGCCCGATGACCTATGTGTCGCCGAAAACCGGCAAGCAGTATGTGGTCATCACCGCCGGTGGTGCGCGTCAGTCGACGGACCGTGGCGACTATGTAATGGCCTACGCGCTGCCGTAAATCGCATCGCCCCCATCGCGGGTCAAGCCGGCTCCCACAGAAGCTGTGGGAGCGGGCTTGACCCGCGATGGGACTTTTACCGAACTCCCAGGAATACCCCGCAATGCCCCGCGCTTCTCGCATCACCCCTGCCCTGCTCCTGGCCCTGGCCAGCACCACGGCCCTGGCCGACGACCTGATGACCCGCAACACCCTGACCGGCGACTGGGGCGGCCTGCGCCATCAGCTCGACGAACAGGGCATCAAGTTCACTGGCGACTACAGCGGCGAAACCGCCTACAACGCCGATGGCGGCCTGCACCGCTCGGCGCGTTACTCGCAGAACCTCAAGCTGGGCGTGCAGTTCGACCTGGGCAAGCTGTACGGCCTGGACAACGGCGGCAAAGTCCAGCTGACGATCAACGACCGCCGCGGCAACAGCGCCTCCGAAGACCTGGTGGGCAACCGCCTGCCGATCCAGGAAAACTACGGCGGCCTCTACACCCGCCTGACTGAACTGAGCTACGAGCGCAGCCTGTTCACCCCGGCGCTGAACGTAAAGCTCGGCTACATGGCCATGGGCAACGACCTCGGCGGCCTCGACAGCGGCATCCTCTGCAACTTCATGAACGCCGGTTTCTGCGGCCATCCGCTGAACATGTCCGGCGGCAGCGGCTGGACCAACTACCCCAACGCGCACCTGGGCGTGCGGGTCAAATACGACCTGTCGCCGGCTTGGCAACTGCGCGTGGCGGCGTTCAACGTCGACCCCGAAAGCAACGGCAACTCCAGCCGCGCCTGGCACCTGGGCCCCAAGCACACCACCGGCACCGTGGTTCCGGTGGAGCTGGTGTACAAGCTTGCCGGCGAACTGCCGGGTGAGTACAAGCTCGGTTACTACTACGACAGCTCCGATGTGAAACGCATTGGCAGCGACAAAGAGGTGTCCGGCCGCAGCGGCCATTACCTGCTGGTGGACCAGGCCGTCTGGGCCTCGCAGAGCTCCGAGGGCCGCAGCCTGCATGCCTTCGGCCAGTACTCGGCCGCCAGCGCCGCCGCCTCGCCATTCAGCAAGTGGTATGGCGCAGGCGTGGTGCTGTACAAGCCGTTCGAAGGCCGCCCGCGTGACACGCTTGCCTTCGGCTATGGCCGCGCCGTGCCCAACCCGCGCAGCCGTGATGTGCAGCAAGACGCCGCCGTGGCCGCAGGGGTTGCCTACCCCAACCTGGACAGCGCCGAGCAGTTGATTGAACTGAGCTACGGCTACCAGGCCACCCCGTGGCTGACCCTGCGCCCGGATGTGCAATACATCATCGAGCCGGGGGCGTTTTCCGCTGACAACATCGACAACGCGCTGGTGTTCGGCCTGCAGGTCAAAGCCACGTTCTGAGCCTTGCTGATACCGGTGAGTGCCGGTTGGTCTATACGCGCCCGGGCAATCCGGGCGATGATCGCGCTCCCGGTTTTCAAGGATTGAAGATGAATACGCTGCTTTCCATCTACGCGCTGTGCGTGGTCGTGCTGTTTGTGAAGATGCTGGCGATCTCCTGCTACCAGGGCTTCTATCGCATCAGCCGCCTGACCTTCAAGAACCCCGAAGACGCCGGCCTGGTCGGCCGCCCGCCGAGCGCCGAGGAACTGCCGCAGGTCGCCCGTGCGGCTCAGGCCTGGGCCAACGATCTGGAGAACATTCCGCTGTTTTTCGTGCTCGGCGCGCTGTGCCTGGTATTCAACCCACCGCTCATGCTCACGGCCGGGCTGATGCTGTTGTTCACCGTCGCCCGCCTGCTGCACACGCTGTGCTTTCTGGCCCGCTGGCAACCGTGGCGCACGATCGCCTACGCCGTGGCAATCGTCTGCCTGTTGGCGATGGCGGCGCTGGTCAGCATGGGCGCCCTGCGGCATTTCTGATCGGGCTTGCCAGGAAGTTCTTAAGTATTGGGAATTTGCAACGAGAAAATGGCAGGGGCGGCTGGATTCGAACCAACGCATGGCAGGATCAAAACCTGCTGCCTTACCGCTTGGCGACGCCCCTGTAATTGTAGCGATGAGTGCCTGGCACTCGCTTGCGATGATGCAGCGTGGTGCAACCTGGAAAGTTGCGGGCCTGCGCTGCCAGCCGGTGAAGGCCGTTGCAAGAATGGCCGGCAATTTAACAAACTTGATTGCATCTGGGAAGCCCCCAGGCAAACAAATTGTTGTTAAAACAGCCACTTACTCTGAATCGAGGCGCCAGGTCGGCGCCTCGACCGTTCACCGGCTACGCCCGACAAGGCGCAACCGGTGTTTTACCGCCGCAAGAAACTCAGTTCCACGGACGGTCGCCGTTCTCGTCTTTGACCCGAGTCGGCAGGCCCATCACATCCAGCGCCTTGAGGAACGGCTCGGCTGGCAGCTCCTCGACGTTGACCATGCGCTGCACGTCCCACTCGCCACGGGCAACCAGCAGCGCTGCTGCTACGGGTGGTACGCCTGCGGTGTAGGAAATACCCTGGCTGTCGGTTTCGGCGTAGGCCTCTTCGTGGTCCGCTACGTTGTAGATGAACACTTCACGCGGCTGGCCGTCCTTGGTGCCCTTGACCAGGTCGCCGATGCAGGTCTTGCCGGTGTAACCCGGAGCCAGCGAGGCAGGATCCGGCAGCACGGCCTTGACCACTTTGAGCGGTACCACTTCAAGGCCTTCGGCGGTCTTGACCGGTTGCTCGCTGAGCAGGCCAAGATTTTTCAGCACGGTGAAGACGTTGATGTAGTGCTCGCCGAAGCTCATCCAGAAACGCACGTTCGGCACGTCGAGGTTCTTCGACAGCGAGTGCACTTCGTCGTGGCCGGTCAGGTACAGGTTCTGCGAGCCGACTACCGGCAGGTCGTCGGTACGCTTGACTTCGAACATGGTGTTGCTGGTCCACTGGCTGTTCTGCCAGCTCCACACCTGCCCGGTGAACTCGCGGAAGTTGATTTCCGGGTCGAAGTTGGTGGCAAAGTACTTGCCATGGGATCCGGCATTGACGTCGAGGATGTCGATCGAATCAATGCTGTCGAAATACTGTTGCTTGGCCAGGGCGGCATAGGCGTTGACCACGCCCGGATCGAAGCCCACGCCAAGAATGGCGGTAACGTTCTTTTGTTGGCACTCTTCGAGGTGCTTCCACTCGTAGTTGCCATACCAGGGCGGCGTCTCGCAGATCTTGCCCGGTTCTTCGTGAATGGCGGTGTCCAGGTAGGCCACGCCAGTATCGATGCAGGCACGCAGCACCGACATGTTGAGGAAAGCGGAACCGACGTTGATGACGATTTGCGATTCGGTTTCGCGGATCAGCGCTTTGGTCGCTTCGACGTCCAGCGCATTCAGCGCGAAGGCCTTGATTTCTGCGGGCTGCTTGAGGCTACCCTTGGCCTTGACGCTGTCGATGATGGCCTGGCATTTGGAGATGTTGCGCGACGCGATAGCAATACGACCGAGTTCGTCGTTGTGCTGCGCGCACTTGTGGGCCACCACCTTGGCGACACCTCCTGCACCAATGATAAGAACGTTCTTCTTCAATTTCTCTTGCTCTCCTTTACTGCCAGCTTACGACAGGCTGGACAAGTAGTCTTCGAAACCAAACTCACGAACCAGCTCGACACTACCGTCGAGTTGTTTCACTACGATGGACGGCATTTTCAGGCCGTTGAACCAGTTTTTCTTGACCATGGTGTAACCCGCTGCGTCAACAAACGACAGCCGATCGCCGATGGCCAGCGGACGATCGAATTGGTATTCGCCGAAAATGTCGCCGGCGAGGCAGGATTTGCCGCATACCATGTAGGTGTGTTCGCCCTCGCTTGGCGCCAGCTTGGCGTTCAGGCGGTAGATCAGCAGGTCGAGCATGTGTGCTTCGATCGAGCTGTCGACCACGGCCAGGTGCTTGCCGTTGTAGAGGGTGTCGAGCACGGTAACTTCCAGCGAGGCGCTCTGGGTGATCGCCGCTTCGCCCGGCTCCAGGTAAACCTGCACGCCGTACTTCTCGGAGAAGGCTTTCAGGCGCGCGCAGAAGGCGTCGATTGCATAGCCTTCGCCGGTGAAGTGGATACCGCCGCCAAGGCTGACCCACTCGACCTTGTGCAGCAGGTGACCGAAGCGCTCTTCGATGGTGCACAGCATCTGGTCGAACAGGCCGAAGTCGCCGTTCTCGCAGTTGTTGTGGAACATGAAACCGGAGATCTTCTCGATGACGGCCTCGACCTTCACCGGGTCCCACTCGCCCAGGCGGCTGAACGGGCGCGCCGGGTCGGCCAGCAGGTAGTCGGAGCTGCTCACCTGCGGGTTGACGCGCAGGCCGCGGACCTTGCCTTCAGACTGTTCGGCAAAACGCTCGAGCTGGCCGATGGAGTTGAAGATGATCTTGTCGCAGTTGTCGAGCATCTCTTCGATTTCATCGTCGGCCCAGGCCACGCTGTAGGCGTGGGCTTCGCCGGCGAACTTCTGGCGGCCGAGCTTGAGCTCGTACAGCGACGACGAGGTAGTGCCGTCCATGTACTGCTCCATCAGGTCGAACACCGACCAGGTGGCGAAGCACTTGAGTGCCAGCAGGGCCTTGGCCCCGGACTGCTCGCGCACGTAGGCGATCTTTTCCATGTTGCGCAGCAGCTTGGTTTTGTCGATGAGGTAGTACGGCGTTTTGATCATTTCGAGGCCCCCGGCCAGGCCGGCCAAAAAAAGGACACGCATTGTGCCTTCCCTTGTCTCAAGTCGAAAGAGCAAAAGCGCTTTTCCCTGGATCGGCGGTCAATTTCGGTGCATTCACCCGTGACCGAGCCATTGCTCGAGGAGCAAAACCGCAGCAATCACCACCATCGCCAGCCCCGACACCCGGCTGATCACCTGCGCCGCCGCTGGCCGCGCCTGCAATACCGCCTGGGAGCCAAAGCCCACCAGCAGGTAGACCACCGCGCAACTAAAAGCATGCACCAGGCCCAGGGTGACGATCTGCACCGGCACGGGCCAGGCGGCCATGGCATCGGTGAACTGCGGTAGCAAAGCCAGAAACAGCAGGAACACCTTGGGGTTCAGACCACTGACGCAGACGCCCTTGAACGCCCAGCGTGCCCACGACGCCGACTGTTGCGCCAGCCCGGCCTGCGGCGCTGAAGGATGAACAAGCATGTTGATGCCCAACCACAGCAAGTAACCGCAACCGGCCACAGTCAGCAGGGTCAGGGCCATGGGGTTGCTGGCCACCAGCCCCCCTACCCCGGCGGCGACAATCAGGGTTGCCAGCAGATGGCCGAGCAGCAACCCGGCCACTGCCGGCACCACCACCCGCCCGCGCAACCCGGCGGAAATCGCGTAGGCCCAGTCCGCCCCCGGGGTAATCACCAACAATAACGACACCGCCCAGAACGCGGCCAGCATGTTCAAGGTCATGGCCACAGCTCCGGGTGCTGAATCTGGAATTTTCTTGCCTGCATGCTTGCCTCCGCTCGCTGATCTGACGTTGAGCGGGAGATTAGAGAAAAGCTGATAGGATTATCTTTCTAATATTCCAGAACTAACGGCCAGAACAGAAAGGTTCTTCCCCATGGACAGGATTGACCGCAAGATCCTTGCGCAGCTGCAAAACGACGGGCGCCTGTCGCTGACCGAACTGGCCGACCGGGTGGGCCTGAGCCTGTCGCCCTGTCACCGCCGGGTGCGCGCGCTGGAGCAATCCGGGGTGATTCAGGGCTACCGCGCGCAGTTGGCGCCGGGCGCCCTGGGGCTGAATTTTTCGGCCATGGTCTTCGTCACCTTGCGCGAAGGTGATCGCCAGGCGGTCAGCGCCTTCGAAGCAGCGCTGCAGGAGATTGCCCAGATCGTCGGAGCGCAGCGGCTGTTTGGTGATCCGGACTACCTGCTGCAGGTGGTCACCCGCGACCTGCCAGCCTTCCAGAAGTTGTACGACGAGCGACTGTCGGCCCTGCCCAATGTGCAGCGCCTGACCTCGACCCTGGTGATGAAACGGGTGATCGAGAACCGCTCGTTGCCGATGTAAGCTGCGCGCACAATTGTTCTAAACCCCGCCGCATAAACGGGTTATGGTCGTGCATGCCTCACTGCCCGGAGCCCGCCGTGCCCAGCCACAACTGGATCGATCTCGCCCAGGACGCCGACACCGGCATCGAGTCGGTGCGCGCGCATTTCAAAGGCCACGCCTATGACCCGCACTGGCATGACAGTTACCTGATCGGGGTCACCGAGCAGGGCGTGCAGCAGTTCCATTGCCGTCAGTTGCAGCACCTCAGCACGCCGGGCAAGGTGTTCATGCTCGAACCTGGGGAACTGCACGACGGCCATGCGCCAACCGCGGACGGCTTCACCTACTCGATGCTCTACCTTGATCCGCAGTGGCTGGAGCGCGAGCTGCAAGCATTGTTCGAGCAGGCACCAGCGGCTAGTCAGCCCAGCTTTGCCGATACCTTGAGCGCCGACCCGCAGCTGTGCGGGGCCATTGCCCGGGCCTTCCAGGCGCTGCATGGGGGGGAGCTGAAAATGCTCCGGCAGACGGCAATGGACGAGCTGCTCGGCTGCATGACCCGCCACACCCTGTGGCGCAAACGCATCGACCCCGACCCACGCCTGCCGCAGGTGGCGCGCATCGCCCGCGAGTATTTGCACGCCCATTACACCGAGGACATTGGCCTGGTGGAGCTGGCCGAGGCCTGCCAGGTCGATCGCTTTCGCCTCAACCGTGCCTTCAAGAGTGCCTTTGGCCTGGCGCCCCATGCCTACCTGATCCAGCTGCGCCTGGCCAAGGCGCGCCGCTGGCTGGCCCGTGGCGACAGCCCGGCAGTGGTCGCCGCCGCCCTCGGCTTTGCCGACCAGAGCCACCTGGGCCGCTGGTTTCGCCGCGCCTACCGGCTCACACCTGCCGATTACCGCCGCCGCTGCGCAAAGCTTCCAGACTGAAAGCCCACCAGCCGGGAACATGGGGCTCCCCTGCACTGGAGTCCGATCATGTTGCCCAACCTGCTGCCTTTCGCCCTGTTCGCTTTTGTCGCCAGTATCACGCCTGGGCCGACCAATATCCTGATCCTCGGCCATGGCGCGCGCTTCGGTTTGCGCGCGACCCTGCCGCTGATACTCGGCGCCTGCCTGGCCGCCGCGCTAGTGGTGCTGCTGGTCGGCCTGGGGCTGGGTGAAGTGCTGCTGGCCTACCCGCGAGTGCAGCAACTGATGACTTGGCTCGGCGTGGCCTGGTTGAGCTGGCTGGGCTGGCAATTGCTCAATGCTGGCGCAGCACCGCTGGCCAGCCCCGACAGCCCCCGAGACCTGCGGGCCCGGGACGCGGCACTGTTGCAGTTGATCAACCCCAAGGTGTGGTTGATGGCGGTCGCGGTGCTCGGGGTTTTCAGCAGCGCCAGCGCGAACCCGTTGCAGGACAGGCTGCAACTGGCGCTCTTGTTTCTGCTCATCGCCCTGCCGTGCATGACCAGTTGGGCGCTGATGGGCGTCGGTAGCGCACGCTTGCTGCGCTCGCCGCAAAAGGCCCGGCGCTTCAATCAGCTGTTGGCGCTGCTGCTGATTGCCTCAGCCTGGCTGGCGGTGCTGGGATAGCCACGGCGGGGCCTTGCGCCCCGCCTCGCACCCTCAGCTGAAGGCGTTGATGAACCAGGTAATCAGCGGCAAGGCGACGATGTCGATCAGCACCGCCCCGCACAGCGGCACGATGATGAAGGCCTTGTACGAGAACACCTTGTAGTGGTCGCAGATCGCGCCCATGTTGGCCACCGCGTTCGGCGTCGCGCCCAGGCCATGGCCCATGTAGCCGGCGCACAGCACCGCCGCGTCGTAGTTGCCGCCGAACAGGCGGAACAAGACGAAGATGCACAGCAGCACCATGATCAGCACTTGCACCACCAGGATCACCAGCAGCGGCAGGCCCAGTTGCTCCAGCTCCCAGAACTTCAGGCTCATCATCGCCATGGTCAGGAACATGCCCAGGCTGATGTCGCCCAGGGTGCTGACGGCATTGTCGGGAATCTCGATGACCCGTGCGCGGTCGTTGAAGTTGCGCGCCAGGATGGCGACGAACATGGCGCCGACGTACACCGGCAGGACGATACCCAGGTGCGCCTTCAGCGCATCGCCGATCCAGAAGCCGAGCACCATGATCACCAACATGCAGGTCAGCAAGCGCAGCAGCACCGGCGTATCAATGCTGACAACGGGGGTTTCATTGGCTTTTTCCAGGGCTTGCAGGGCATCGACCTGGTCTGCCTGTACCACCAGTTTCTTGCGTTCGATCAGGTAACGCGCCACCGGGCTGCCGAGCAGGCCACCGGCAACCATGCCGAAGGTCGCCGAGGCCAGCGCGGCTGTAGTGGCGCCGACCGTGCCGAGGCTCTCGGCGATCGGGCCAAAGGCTGCGGCGGCGCCAAAGCCACCTTCCAGCGACACGGCGCCGGCCATGATCCCCAGCAGCGGGTCGATGCCCAGGGCCTTGGCCATGCCCACGCCGACCAGGTTCTGCAGCAGCGCCAGGCCCCAGCAGGCACCCAGGTAGATGAACAGGATCTTGCCGCCCTGGCGCAGCAGGCCAAGGCTGCCGCCCAGGCCGACGGTGGTGAAGAACGCCACCATCAGCGGCGTTTGCATGGCGGTGTCGAGCTTGATGTCCAGCCACTGCTGGTCACGCAGCAGCCACACCACCAGGGCAAAGCCAAAACCGCCGATGACCGGCGCCGGGACACAGAGCTGGCGCAGCCAGTAGCTGTGCTTCTTCAGTTGCGCACCCATCGCCAGCAGCAGGAGCGCCAGGGCGACGGTGGTCAGAGCATCGAGTTGCAGGGTCAGCATGGTTAACACTCTTCTTTTTATAGTTGGATAGGGGTTGTGGGCTTCAGTCGACCAGGCTGGCCAGCAGCCGTGCAGCGATGCGCGCGGTGCGTTGGTCCTGGTCAAGACCGGGGTTGAGTTCGGCGATGTCGGCCATGCGCAACTTGCCGCTGGCCTTGGCGCGCCGCGCCAGGTGCTCGACCACCATCAGCTCGACGCCATGGGCCGAGGGCGCACTGACGCCGGGCGCCTGGCCGGCCGGCAGGACGTCCAGGCAGAGGGTCAGGTACAGGTGGTCGATGCCGCTGAGAAAGTCATCGACGAAGGTTTCCAGCGCGGCGATATTCCACGGCTGCATCTGCCGGTCGAGGCGATAACGCACATTCAGGCGCTGGGCCTGGTCGAACAAGGCCTGGGTGTTGTTCAGCTCGCTGACGCCCAGGCAGCAGTATTCAAAGGCCATGCCGGCCTGCTGGCAGTACTCGGCAATCTGCCGGAACGGCGTGCCGGAGCTGCTCTGGGCGCTGTGGCGCAGGTCGAAGTGGGCATCGAAATTGAGAATGCCGATGCGCGGCTGCGCCTCTTGCTGGCGTAAATGGCCAGCCAGGCCGAGAAAACTGGCATAGGCGATTTCGTGCCCGCCGCCCAGGCCCAACGGCAGATGCCCTTGCCCCAGCAGTTGCGTCACCCGCTTGGCATAGGCCTGCTGGGCACCTTCCAGGTCAGTACCGAGGCAGACGAAGTCGCCGCTGTCATAGACCGGGCGCTGGCCACGCCAGGCCAGGTTGGCCAAGGCCTTGCGCAGGGCCGGCGGCCCCTGGCGGGCGCCGCTGCGGCCCTGGTTGCGGATCACCCCTTCGTCACAGGCCAGGCCCACCAGGGCGTTGCCAGCCGGTTGGTCATCAGCCCAGGGCTGCACCCATTGGTGCCAGCGCAGGGCCGCCGTGCCTTCTGCGGCGTCGACGCGGCCCTGCCAGAGCGGCAGTGCGGTAGTGCTGTTCATGCGGGTACTCCAGTAGATTCAGTCCAGCCGCGCACCAATGCGCAGGGCCACGTCGCAGGTCCAGCGGGTCAGGCGCTCGCTGTTCTGCCGGGCGCGAATGGCCGGGGCCATCAGGCTGATTGCGCCATGCAGGCGGTTGCGGCTGTCGAGCACCGGGGCACTGACGCCCCAGATGCCGTCGTCGACTTCACCGAGGCTGATGGCATAGCCCTGGTCACGGATCTGCACGAAGCTCTGGCGGTAACTGTCCAGTGCTTCGGCTTCCAGGCCCTGCTCTTCAAGAATCGCCAGGCTGCGCGCCGGCTCCATGTGCGCCAGCAACACCCGCGCCGACGCGCCGACCCGCAGCGGTTGCGCCAGGCCCTTCTGGTAACAGCAGCGCAGTGGCTGCGGGCTGTCGATCAGTTCGATGCAAATGGCCTGGCCGTTGCTCGGCACCATCAGTGCCACGCTTTCCTGGCTGAGTTCGGCCAGGCGCTTGAGCTCGGGCTTGGCCAGCGACACCAGCAGTGCTTCGCGGTCGAACTTCTTCGCCAGTTGCAGGCAGGCCGGGCCCGGCAGGTAGCGACCATGGCCATTGTCTTCGGCCAGGCCCCAACGCAGCAGGGTCTTCAGGTGCCGATAGGTGCTGCTCAGGGGCTGGTCCAGTTGCAGGCTCAGCTCCTTGGCCGACACGGCCTCGTTGGCCTGGCCGAGGGCGACGAGGATCTGCAGCAGGCGATCGGTGGGCGTGGTGTAGGTCATATGTGCTCCTTGGCGCCATGGTGCACAGTCTTTCTCAATAGGTGAAACTCGATTCCCATTGAGTGGGAAATATCCTACTTATAGCCCCTTGGCCGCCCACTGCAGGCAGCGTGTTTGCAAAAAGCCCTGCAACGCCTTGACCCGCTCGGTCACCTGCGCCCGGTGCGGGCACATCAGGTACACCGGGGCGTGCTCGCCCTGCCAGTCGCCGAACAAGCGCTGCAAACGCCCGGCCGCGACGTCCGCGGCCACGTCCAGCCAGGCCTTGTAGACCACGCCATGCCCGGCCAGGGCCCAGCGCCGGGCCACTTCACCGTCATCGCAGCGGTATTCGCCGTGCACCCGCACTTCGTTCACTTCACTGCCACGCGCAAAGCGCCACAGGTCATAGGGCCGGCCGTTGCGCTGGTAGATCACGCACTGATGGTCAGCCAGCTCCTGGGGCATCGAGGGCGTGCCGTGGCGCGCCAGGTACTCGGGGCTGGCGCAGGCCACGCGGTGGTGATCGAGCAGAATCGGCAAGGCGACCATGTCGGAATCGGCCGGCACGCCAAAACGCAGGGCGACGTCGACTGGTTCGCGGT
Organism: Pseudomonas sp. SORT22; assembly: GCF_018417635.1. NCBI lineage: Bacteria > Pseudomonadati > Pseudomonadota > Gammaproteobacteria > Pseudomonadales > Pseudomonadaceae > Pseudomonas > Pseudomonas sp. SORT22. The sequence continues at coordinate 2,403,907 of NZ_CP071007.1, read as the reverse complement.
ACAGGTCGCTGGCCTGGTCGTTGAGCAGCAGTTGCAGCTGGACCCGCGGGTATTCGCGCTTGAACGCATCGAGCCAGGCCAGCAGCACGCTGCGGCCAAAGTCAGAGGGCGCCGCCAGTTGCAGCAGGCCGCCCATTTCCAGCGCCTGCTCGCGCAGGGCCTGCTCGCCTTCGGCCAGCGCGCCCAGGGCCAGGCGCACGCTGTCGAGGTAGCGCCGGCCTTCGTCGGTGAGCCGTTGCTGGCGGGTCGAACGGGCAAACAGGCGCACCTGCAAGCGCGTTTCCAGGCGCTTGAGCGCAAGGCTGGCGGCTGCCGGGGTGATGTCGAGGCTACGCGCGGCGGCAGACAGGCTGCCCTCGTCGGCCACCCGCACGAACAGTTCCAGGTCGAAAAGCGTGCTCATCAGTCCTGCCCGAACACCGGGCGCAAGAACGAGCGCTCATAGCTGAGGATGCAACGGGTGTCCTGGGCGTACTGGAAGGCGGCCAGGCACTCGGGGTCGTTCATCGAGTCCTGGCGGTAGCGTTCGTACGCGGCAAGGCTTGGAAAGGTGAACATCGCCATGGCGATATTGTTGGCACCTTCCGAAGGCAGGAAGTAGCCGTGGTGCTGGCCGCCGAAGCGCTCCACCAGCGGGATCCAGAGTTTGCCGTAGTGTTCGAACTCGGCGAGTTTGTAAGGGTCGAGGACGTAGCGCAGGTAGCAGGTGATCATCGGTGGCTCTCGCTGAAGTTGCTCGGCAGCCGAGAATGCACGATTCCAGCGCTGCCCGCATCAGTCTTGAGGGCCGCCAATCTCATCCATGAAACCTTGCACAAACAGCTCAAGCCGCCGATGCCGCTCGGCCGCCAGACGTGCGCCCTCCCCGGTTTGAAAGCCCGAGGCCAGTTTCAGCAATTTGGTGTGAAAGTGCTCGAGGCTGAACTGGTGGTCCAGGTAGTCGCGGCCTGCCGCGCTGGGATTAGTGAAATCGTACAGGGCCGAGCCCATGCGCCCACCGACGTAGAAGCAGCGAGCCACACCGACCATACCGATGGCGTCCAGACGGTCACTGTCCTGAAGGATTTTTGCCTCGAGGGTTTCCGGCGCCAGGCCGGCTGAAAAACTGTGCGTAGCGACGGCATGAGCGACAGCGCTGATGCGCTCGCCGGGCCAGCCAAGATCGGCGAGTATCCGGGCAGCTTTTTCCGCAGACAGGGTCGAGGCCTGGGCGCGCAGCGGCGAGTTCTTTTCGACCGCGACGCAATCGTGCAGCAGCGTGGCGGCCAGCAGGATGGACAGATCGCCGCCCTCCCGGGCCTGAATCCGCCGGGCATTGCTCCAGACCCGGTGGATATGCGTCAGGTCGTGAGAGCCATCGCCGTTGTCCGCCGGCAGGTGCGGCAACAGCAGGTCAGCGAGGGCTTGGCAGGGATGGAAAGGTTGGGTAGTCATCAGCATTGGGTCTGTATACCAAAATCTGTGGGAGCGGGACTTGCCCGCGATCGAGCGCGAAGCGGTCGTAACCCGGGCAACACGATTCACCCGCGAAGAGCCGCCGCGCGGCCATAGATCAGCAACTCGCCACCGGTGGCGATCACCAGGCTCAAACCGGTATAGGAAAACCCGAAGGCACGCACTTCGGTCTCGATTGCCAGGGTATGAAACCTGGCGGGCCGGTTGTAGCGCGCGCCATGCAGCCAGGAACCCGGCTCGACCAGCAGCAGGTGCTGCTCAGGCCAGGCCAGGGTGATGTTCTCCACCACCCAGCCATCGCTGGTGCTGATCGGCAGGCCGCCGCCCTGGATGCCGGACATGCGGATCACCCGCTCGTTGAGCGGGCCGATGCCGCGGGTTTCCAGATAATGGTCGCTGCCCAGGTTGTCGGTGCGGTCGCGGGCGATTTTCTCGCCGCTGCGACAGTCGATCACACTGCGGCCTGAACTCGAAGCCACCAGCAGCCGCTCGCTGTCACGGTCGAAGCCGATTTCCAGCAGGCCGGCGACGGTGAACTGGCCAGTCAACCGCCACGGCGCAGGTGCGGGTGCAACCGCTTGTTGGCGGATGACCTGGCGCAACGGGTCGAGGTGTCTGCTGGTGGTCATGGTGCCTTCCAGTGCGGATGCGTCAGCCGATACACCCGCACCGGCCGCTCGTGAAACTGCACAGTATCGAAGGCATTGAAGCCGGCTTTTTGCGCCACGCGCAAGGAGGCAATGTTGGCCGCTTCAATAATTGCAATCACTGCCGCCAGCCGCTGCTCGTTGAACGCATGCTCAAGCACGCCGCGCACCGCTTCGCTGGCCAGTCCCTGGCCCCAATAGCGTGTAGCCAGACGATAGCCCAGGCTGGCCTGCTCTACCCCTTCGACCTGCTCCGGGCTGACGCCGCAAAAACCGACCAGCTCGCCGTTGGCCTTGTCGATCAGCGCCCATTGGCCCATGCCGTAGCTGGCGTAGCACTGCACGCACCAGTCGATAAAAGCCCCGGTCATCTGTTCGTCGCAGACACCGCGCACCGAGAATTTCATCACCTCAGGGTCGCTGAGAATGGCGGTCAGGGCGGGCAGGTCTTGACGCGAGAGTTCGCGCACGAGCAGGCGTGGGGTTTCAAACAGCGGCATGAAGTGCTTCCTTGGGTCATGCAGGCGCGACGATGCGCCGTCGCCCCTACAATCCCTGTCGCCAGCCGCCGGGTCAACCCTCCCGCGAAATCGGCACCCCCGCGCTGGCTTTCGGCCCGGCCACGGCCCAGGCAATCAGGCCCAGCACGGGTACAAAGACGATAAACACGATCCACAACATCTTGCGATCCGCCCGGCTCTTGCTGCCGATGATGCGTTTGATGGCCCAGAGTTCGACCAGGGTGAGCAATACGGCAAGGGTGATCCAGATATGACCGTTTTCCATGGGTAGCCTCCAGAGGGGTTCTGAAGGTTAGGTGCGCGCAGCCAGCCGGGGTTCATTCTGATTGCCATTGCGGGCCGGGCAATATCTGGCATCATCGCCTCAACCTGCCAGTTCGCGGAGCCGCGCCTTGCCCACCCCTCGCCAGTTCAGCAAGAAATCCAGCACCAGTAACATGCTCAACCTCAAGCACCCCGAGGCTGCCTCGACCCCGGCGTACCAGGTGGGCTTTTTGCTGCTGGAGAACTTCTCCATGGCCAGCTTTACCGTGGCCATGGATGTACTGGTGACGGCCAACCTGCTCAAGAGCAACCTGTTCTTGAGCACGCCGTTTTCCCTGGGCAGCGAGCGGGTCACCAGTGACCTGGGCCTGGAGATTTATGCCGCGCACCTGGACCGCGCAGCGCTGGACAACCTCGACATGCTGATTGTTTGCGGCGGCCTGCGTACCCCTCTCAAGTACCCGCAGCTGGACAAGCTGCTGAGCGATGCTGCCGCCCACCAACTGGCCCTCGGCGGGCTGTGGAACGGCGCCTGGTTTCTCGGCCGTGCCGGGGTGCTGGAGGGCTACAACTGCACCATCCACCCCGAACAACGGGCAAGCCTGGCCGAGCGCAGCCCGCAGTGCACCATCACCCCGGCAAGCTTTGTGCTTGACCGCGAGCGCCTGACCGCCGCCAGCCCCAACGGCGCGCTAGAGATGATGCTGGCGCTGCTCAAGCTGCAACATGGCGAAGCGCTGGCCGAGGGCGTCGAGGAGATCCTGGCGTTTTCCAGCGCGCGCTTTCGCCGGGTCGACAGCAGCCAGAAGAAAACCATGAGCGCGCCACTGCGCACCATCGTCGAGCTGATGGAAAGCAACCTTGAAGAAACCCTCAGCCTCGATCAACTGGCGGCCTACAGCGGCCGTTCGCGCCGGCAGATCGACCGCCTGTTCCAGGCGCAACTGGGCACCTCGCCGAGCCGCTACTACATGGAACTGCGCATCACCAAAAGCCGGCGCCTGTTGCAGTATTCCGACCTGCCGCTGATGGACGTGGCGATTGCCTGCGGTTTTGTCTCGGTCTCGCACTTCAGCAAATGCTACTGCGCCTACTTCGGCTACCCGCCTTCACGCGAGCAGCGGCTGGGCGAGTAAGCGCGGCGGTTGCCGTTGAGGCTCAAACCGCCCTCCACCACCAGCACCAGCACCGCCAGCCAGATCGCAATATAGGTCGGCCACTGCGCCGGGGCGATGCTGTCGCCCAGCAGCACCGCGGCGACCACCAGCAGCACCGGCTCGACATAAATCAGCAGGCCGAACAGGGTCAGGTTCAGCCGTGGTGCCGACAGCGCCTGCAGGCCCAGGGCTGCGGCGCTGATCGCGCCCAAGCCGAGCACCAGCCAAGGCAGGCTTGAGGCTGCGCCGGCAAGGCCGAGCACTACTCCGCCCTTGAGCACGAAATACAGGCTCACCGGCAGGCTAAGGCTCATGTCGAACCACAACCCGCCCATGTTGTTGGTGTCGGTCACCCGGCGCAGCCAGAAGTACAGCGGATAGCCCAGCGACACCACCAGCACCGGCCAGGAAATCGCCTTGGCGATGGCGATCTGGTTAATGATGCCCAGCGCCGCCAAGGCACAGGCCAGCAGTTGCAGGCGGCTGATCGAATCCTTGAACACCAGGCGGCCGACAATCACCATCACCAGCGGCATCAGGAAGTAGCCCAGCGACACGTCCAGACCGTAGCCGTTGATCGGTGCCCACATGAACAGCCACAACTGCGCGCCGAGCAACACCGCCGAAACCAGGCGAATCGCCCAGAACCAGCGCTCTTCGAACAGGCGCAGGAATATCCGCCGCACCTGCGGCCAGTGCCCGCTGGCGATCACCATCAGGGTCAGGCACGGCACGGTCAGAAGGATCCGCCAGCCATAGATTTCGGCGCCGTCCAGGGGCGCGAGCAGGCTGGTGTAGGCGTACATCACCGCGAACAGCACCGAGGCGAGAACATTGAGCACGACGCCCAACGTGGAGTTATGCGCGGTCATTGCAAATTCCTTAATGAGGACCAGCAGAGGGTGATAATTTATTCCGCAGCCACTGATAAGTGCCCTCGTTTTCACCCCTCAAGATGAGAAATTTTTGCATGGACCTGGATGAATTCGACCTTGCCCTGCTTGCCGCCCTGCAGCGCGATAACAGCCAGCCCCTGCGTGAGCTGGCCGAGCAGGTGCACTTGTCTAGCGCCTCGGTGCAGCGGCGGATCCAGCGCTTGAAAAAGACCGGGGTAATCCAGGCCAATGCCGCGGTGATCAACCCGGACAAAGTCGGCCAGGTGATTACCCTGATGGTCGAGGTGCACGCCGACCGCACCCAGTCGGCGGACCTGGAAGTCATGAAGCGTGCGTTCTCGGGACCTGAAATTCAGCAGTGCTACTACGTCACCGGCGACGCCGACTTTTTGCTGGTGCTGACGGTAGCGAGCATGACCGTGTTCCAGGACATCGCCCAGCGGCTGTTTCATGACAACCCGAACGTGAAGTGGTTTCGCACCATCGTGGTGCTGGATCGAGTCAAGACGACCTTGCAGGTGCCGCTGTAAGATCTGCGCCTGCCTGCACTGGCTATGTGGGAGAGGCGGTGCGGCGACCCGACTTGCCCCGCGATGGGGTCAGTACAGCCTCCCCATCAGGTGGCGTCTGGATTGCGAGCGCTTCGCGCTCGATCGCGGGTCCAGCCCGCTCCCACAGCGTTGCGCTGCATTCAAATCCACTATGGCTGCGGCAACGCCTTGAGCGCTGTGGCCAACGCCTCGGCACTGGCATATTCCTTCTGCCCCGCCACAACCCCCTGCTCCAACTGAATCCACAGCACCTGGCCTTCAGCGCCCGGATAACGCGCAACCACCTTGCCGTCGCGGTCCAGCAGCACCCGGTAGTTGTAGTCACGCATGGCCGGGATGGCGAACAGTTTGCTGATCAGCGCCGGCATGCGCTGGATGTCGGCGACGAACACCGCCTCGCGTGCTTGCAGGTAGCCCTTGGGCTGCTCACCGACGGCGGCCTGGACCAGCTTGGCACCGTCCATGTTGCGCGCCACCAGCAGTACGCGGGTCTGCGCGTTGAGGCTGTAGGGCTGGTCGTGCTGGTCAAGCAAGGTAAAGGGCGCCAGGCGTTCGCCGACTTCGGCGGCGCCAGCCAGCAACGGCATCAGGCTCAGTAGCAGGGCAATGGCGTATTTCACAGGTGACCTCATTGTCAGTGCAGGACTGCTGATCCTAGCGCGGATGCGAGGGCTGCAGTACCCTTTGCGCTCATTTCAAGGAGGACCCCGCGTGCCAAGGATGCTGACATTGTTGCTCTGCTGTGCCCTGTTCCCGACCACCGCCTGGTCGGCGCTGAGCCTTGGCGAGTTCACGCTGGGCATGCCGCGCGCGCAGGTCGTGGAGGTAATGGAGCGGCATTTCACCCGGGTCTGGCTGATCAACGGCGTGCACTACAACGTGCCCCGTCAGTACTACCAGGCTGTCGACCCGGTACCGGGCATCGAACCCTACAAACTCGGCGGTGTCGAGGTCAGCCGCATCGAAGCGGCCTTCGACAAGGATGACCGCCTGCGCCAGGTTTCGCTGTCACTGGAGACCACCGACGGCGAACGCGCCATGCAACTGGTGCCATTGATGCGCCAGGCCAAAGAAGCGCCGCACAGCAGTGGCCGCCACGACCTGCTGCTCGAAGACGGTGAACTGACCTACTGGACCAGCGCGTTCTGGGAGTGGACGGTGATCAACATCGCCGACAAGCCCACTTCGCTGGAGAACATCCCGGCACGGGCGCGCAGCGACGAGAATCAGCGCGCCAAGGCGGCCAAGCGCTGATCGCGGCCTTACCCCTCGCCATTGCTGGCACCGATCACCCCTGCCCGCTCCCGGCGCGGCAAGCGGCCATTGAGCACGGCATAAGCGCCCAGGCCGATCACCAGCCCCCAGAACGCCCCGCCGATACCGAGCAAACTGATATTGGCGGCCGCAGCCAGAAAGGTGATCAACGACGCTTCGCGGGTTTTCGCATCGGCCATGGCATTGGCCAGGCTGCTGCCAATGGTGCCCAGCAGCGCAAGCCCCGCCAGGGTGCTGATGAAAGTGGCCGGGAAGGCCATGAACAGCGCGGCCAGGGTTACCCCGAAGACGCCGACAAGAATGTAGAACACGCCCGCCGCCACCCCGGCGATCCAGCGCTTGGCAGGTTCTTCGTGGGCTTCCTTGCCGGTGCAGATCGCCGCGGTGATCGCGGCGATGTTGAAGGCGTGGGAGCCGAACGGCGCCATCAACAACGAGCCCAGCCCGGTAACGGCGACAATAGGGTTGGCACTGGCCTTGAAGCCGTCATTGCGCAGCACCAGCATGCCGGGCATGTACTGGCCGGTCAGGGTAATCAGGAACAGCGGCAGGGCCACGCTGAGCATGGCATTGAATGAAAACGCCGGCGCGGTGAAGACCGGCGTCGCCAGTTGCAAGCGCAGCCCTGACAGCTCGACCTGCCCGCGCATCAGCAAAAAGCCCAGCCCCAACAGCAGGATGCCGACCACTGCATAGCGCGCACTGAAGCGCTTGAAGAGCAGATAGGCCACGATCAGCAGCGCGGCCAGCAACGGGTCGACGCTGAGCCCGGCAAAGGCACCGATGCCGAACTGCAGCAGGATCCCGGCCAGCAGCCCCGCCGCAATGCCCGGCGGGATCAGGCGGATGAGCTTGTCGAAACAGCCCGATAAGCCCAGCAGCACAAACGCGGCTGCCGAGATCAGGTAGGCGCCCACCGCTTCGGCGTAGGGCGTACTGGCCAGGGCCACCACCAGGAAGGCGGCGGCCGGTGTCGACCAGGCGGTGATGATCGGCTGGCGGCTGAGCCAACTGAGCAACAGCCCGGTAAGCCCCACGCCGATGGATACCGACCATACCCAGGAAGCCGTGAGGGCCGGGCTCAAACCAGCGACCTTGGCCGCTTGGAAAACCAGGATGAAGGTCCCGCCGTAATTGACGATAACCGAGATGAGACCGGCAATGAGCGGGGGCATGAGGTCGCCGGGGCGTAGTGCTGAAGTAGACATGGCGGCAGGGTTCCTTGCGAAGAGGCAGTGACGAGCGACCGAGTGTACGAATAGACTGGCCTGCCCGTTCAGGCCAGTTTCTTCACTTGCGGCAGACCACATGGCAACCACGTTCGAGCTTGAAACCCTGAAGATGCGTGTCAATGACGCCGAGTTCGCAGCGCTGGACCTGCACCAGCGCATCCAGCGTGCGCTGCGCGCGCTGATCCTTGAAGGGGCGCTGTCCGCTGGCGTCAAGCTGCCGGCCAGCCGTGCCCTGGCCAAATCGCTGGGCGTCGCCCGCGACACCGTCGAGAACGCCTACGTGCAGCTGCAGCGCGACGGCTATATCGTCCGCCGCGCAGGCTCGGGCAGTTATGTGCCGGACAACCTCGGCGCGCAACTGCGTGGCAGCGGGCAACGGCGCATCAAGGCCGGGGCGCAAAAACGCAGTGATCTCGAGCCCGGCCAGGGCTTGAGCCTGCGCGGACGGGCACTGTTCGACAACGGCGGCGTCAGCGACCAGCAGGTGATCAAGGCCTTTGCCACCGGCCTGCCAGAAACCCGCTCGTTCCCCCTTGCAGTCTGGGAACGCCTGCAGCGCCAGGCCGTGAAGGACCATCGCGGCAACGTCCTGCTGCACGGCGACCCGCAGGGCAGCGAAGCCCTGCGCAAGGCCATCGCCACCTACCTGAACCTCGAACGTGGCGCCAAGGTGATGCCCGAGCAGGTACTGGTGCTCAGCAGCACCCGCCAGGCGCTGTTCCTGTGCGCACAAATGCTGGTGGATGCCGGCAAGCCGATCCTGCTGGAGAACCCCGGTTACTTCGGCGCGAAGAAGGCCTTTGAAGCGGCGCAGGCGCGGATCGTGCCGATCGACGTCGACGCCCACGGCATCCGCACCGACCTGCTGCGCGCCGACCGCAGCGGCGCCAGTTGCGTCTACGTCACGCCATCGCACCAGTACCCCACAGGCGCGACCCTGAGCCTTGCGCGACGCCTGGAGCTGATCGACTGGGCGGCGCAGAACGGCAAGTGGATCATCGAGGACGACTACGACAGCGAGTTCCACTACGACGGCCTGCCCACCGCCTGCGTGCAGGGCCTGGACAGCCAGCAGCGCACCCTCTACATCGGCACCTTCAGCAAGACCCTCTACCCCGGCCTGCGCATCGGCTACATGGTCTTGCCGCCGGAGCTGGTAGCGCCCTTCAGCGCGGCGCGCAGCATCATCGACGGGCACACCCCGCAGGTGCTGCAACTGACCCTGGCGCGCTTCATGGACGACGGCCACTACAACGCCCACATCCGCGCCATGCGCAAACTCTACGCCGGGCGCCGGGCCTGCCTGCTTGATGCGATTGGCAAGCACCTGGCGGGCGTCGTCACCGCCATGCGCCCGCCGGGAGGCCTGCAGATCCCCTGCGTGCTCGAGCCAGGCTGGACAGAGCAACACACCATGAATCTGGCCGCCCGCGCCGGCGTGCAACTGCCCGGGCTCAGCCGTTTGTATGCCGGTGAACATAAACAGCAGGGCTGGCTGCTGGGCTATTCATCGCTGACAGCCAGTGAAATCGAAACCGCAATCCGGCAACTGGCCAAGGCCCTCTGCAGGAGCGGGCTGGACCCGCGATGAGGCCAGCGCCACCCGAACATCTTCACCCCGCTTGCCCGTCACGCTCCTTGAGCAGTTGCTGGATGACTTGCTCCTGGGTGTCGTAGGCGCCTTCGCCAAAGTGCACATAGCGCACCTGGCCGCTGCCATCGACGATGTAGTGCGCCGGCCAGAACTGGTTGCCGAAGGCGTTCCATATCGCATAGTCGTTGTCGATGGCCACCGGGTAGCCGATACCCAGTTTCGTCACTTGCGCACGCACATTGTCGACTACCCGCTCTTCAGGGTATTCCGGCGTATGCACGCCGATCACCACCAGGCCCTGGTCGGCGTAACGCTTGGCCCAGGTGTTGACGTGCGGCAGGCTGCGCCGGCAATTGATGCACTCGTAGGTCCAGAAGTCCACCAGCACCACCTTGCCCTTGAGCGCTGCGCGGTCCAGTGGTGGCGAGTTGAGCCACTGCACGGCGCCGGCCAGTTCCGGCATCGGCCCCAGTGTCTCAAGGCTTGCCGGCGTGCCGGCGAACAGGCGGTTGCCCAGGCCCGCCAGCGCCAGCAGCACGGCCAGCAGTGCGGCGATGCCCAGGGCCCGACGGCGACTTGTGTTGAAATTGATGTTCATGGACGAACCTCCCTGATCGATGGCTTAACCGCCTTCATGGCAGTCACTGGCAAATTTCTGGTACTGCAGGCGGTGTTCCTTGCCCTGGGAATCAAGGTAGTCCATCTGAGCGTTGACCACGCCGCAGCCCATGCTGCTGTCCTCGTGCAAGGCCAGGACCTTGTGCACATCCAGTTGCTGGCCGTAACGATACTGCTGTACCACCACCGGGTCGCTAGCCTGGGCGGCAACGGTGCCGAGGCTGAACAGGGTCAACAGGCTGGCAGTGGCAAGGGTCTTGAGGTTCATGGCGGTACTCCCGAGTCAGTTTGCACAGAGGTGGCGGCTGCCACCCGTTGCTGGCTATTTCAGGCCCGCCAGGTATCGCCAATGTGTCCGGATCGGCCCGCTTTGCCTCGCCAGGTATCTATGGCCGCAGCAGATACACTGCAATACAAAGCCCGGCAGGCAAGCCCTGCCGGGCTCTGTACACTTGCCGCCACCACCACAGCGGGAGCCGGACGATGGAGCATGTCGATCACATCCTGGTCGTCGACGACGATCGAGAGATCAGGGAGCTGGTAGGCAACTACCTGAAAAAGAACGGGCTGCGCACCACCATCGTCGCCGATGGCCGGCAGATGCGCGCCTTTCTCGAGTCCAATGTGGTCGACCTGATCGTGCTCGACATCATGATGCCCGGTGACGATGGCCTGCTGCTGTGCCGCGAGCTGCGCGCCGGCAAGCACAAGGCCACGCCGGTACTGATGCTGACCGCCCGCAACGATGAAACCGACCGCATCATCGGCCTGGAAATGGGCGCCGACGACTACCTGAGCAAGCCGTTCTCGGCCCGCGAGCTGCTGGCGCGGATCAACGCCGTGCTGCGCCGCACGCGCATGCTGCCGCCAAACCTGAGCATCAGCGAAAGCAGCCGCCTGCTCGGTTTCGGCCACTGGCGCCTGGACACCACCGCGCGCCACCTGCTCGACGCCAACGCCACCCTGGTGGCCCTGAGCGGCGCCGAGTACCGGCTGCTGCGGGTGTTCCTCGACCATCCGCAACGGGTGCTCAGCCGCGAGCAACTGCTCAACCTGACCCAGGGCCGCGAGGCGGATATCTTCGACCGCTCCATCGACCTCTTGGTCAGCCGCCTGCGCCAGCGCCTGCAGGATGACGCCCGCGAGCCGGCCTATATCAAGACGGTACGCAGCGAGGGCTACGTGTTCGCCTTGCCCGTGCAGCGGGTCGAGGCCTGAACATGGGCAGCCTGCTGCGTTGGCCGCGCACCCTCGCCTCGCGCCTGGCGCTGATCTTCTTCACCGGCCTGGTGTTGGCCTACGGTTTGTCGTTCAGCTTCCAGTTCTACGAGCGCTACCAGAGCTCGCGCTCGATGATGCTCAGTAACCTCGAGCAGGACGTCGCTACCTCGGTGGCCATTCTCGACCGCCTGCCGGCCGCCGAACGCGCCGCCTGGCTGCCGCGCCTGGAGCGGCGCACCTATCGCTACCGCCTGGATGCCGGCGAACCCGGCCAGCGGCTGAGCATGGATGACGCGCCCATGGCCGCACTGTCCATCGGCAAGGCCCTGGGCGGCCAGTACGCCCTGGACTACCAGAGCATCCCCGGGCCCACGCCGCACTTCCAGGTGCACCTGCGCCTGGCCGACGGCGCACCGTTGAGCGTCGACGTCACCCCGGCGCCGGTGCCGATGTCGAGCTGGCTGCCGGTGGTGCTGCTGATCCAGCTGGCGCTGCTGTTGCTGTGCACCTGGCTGGCGGTCAAAACCGCGATCCGCCCGCTGACCCGCCTGGCCGAAGCGGTCGACCAGCTCGACCCCAATGCCCCGGGGCCGCAACTGGACGAAAGCGGCCCGCGGGAAGTGGTGTATGCCGCAGTGGCCTTCAATACCTTGCAGGCACGTATCGGCGCCTACCTGAAAGAGCGCATGCAACTGCTGGCGGCGATCTCCCATGACCTGCAAACGCCGATCACGCGGATGAAGCTGCGGGTCGAGGCTATGGACAGCAGCAGTGATCGCGACAAGCTCTGGAGCGACCTGGAGGCCATGGAACACCTGGTGCGTGAAGGCGTCGCCTACGCCCGCAGCATCGATGGCAACAGCGAGGCACCGTGCCGGGTCAACCTCGATGCCTTGCTCGACAGCCTGGTGTTCGACTACCAGGACAGCGGCCAGCAGGTCGAGCTGCACGGCAAGACCGGCGCGCTGCTCGAAACCCGCCCGCAAGCCTTGCGCCGGGTGCTGGTGAACCTGATCGACAACGCCCTGAAGTTTGCCGGCGCGGCGCAGCTCGAGGTGCGCAGCGGCGCCAACAACGGCACGCTGATTCGCGTGCTCGACCAGGGCCCGGGGATACCCGCCGAAGAGCTCGACGCGGTGCTGCAACCGTTCTACCGGGTAGAGAACTCGCGCAACCGCAGCACCGGCGGTACCGGCCTGGGCCTGGCCATCGCCGCGCAGCTGACCCAGGCCATCGGCGGCCGCCTGACCTTGAGCAACCGCGACGGCGGCGGCCTTTGCGCGCAGATCGAGCTGCCCTGAGGCAAGCTCAGCCTTGATCACCTGCAGCGACGCTGCAACGACCCGGCGCCAGCACCGCAGTGATGCTGGCGAATGGAATGCAGCGGCATTCATCATCGCAGGCGAAGTACAGCTGCAACTGGTGGGTGCACCAGTCGATGCTGCGCACCACGCCTGACTGGGTTTCCATCACCCCGTACTCGGCGGCAAAACAGCCATACAGCACCACAGTGTCTCCAGGTTGATACAGGCGAAGGCGCTCTTTGTTGTTCTCGTCCATGTCGGTATGGCTCCAGCCTTTGAACCGGCATCATCACCAACCGCAAGGCAGCGCGCTACTGGTAAAAATGTCAGGCGACCAACAGCACGGCACCGCTCACACGGTTTTCTCGCGGGCCACCAGGGTCACCCAGTAGCGGCTGCGCGCCTGTACCGCTACCGGCAGGCTGGCCGCCAGCAGGGCCAGCACCCGATCGGTATCATCCAGGCGGAACGTGCCGGTGACGCGCAGCGTTTCCAGCGCCGGCTCCCAGTGCAGCCAGCCCGGTCGGTAACGCGACAGCTCACGCAAAAACTGCGCCAGCGGCTGGTTGTTGACACTCAGAACGCCATCGCGCCAGTCCGGCTGGTGGGGGTCGAAACGGTCCATGGCGCCACTGCCGTCGGCGGTGATAGTCAGCTGATCGCCGACCTGCAAGGCCAGCGCCGGGCCCTGGCGCGGCTGCACCTGCACTGCGCCCTGGAGCACGGCGATGCGACACTGCTCGGCGTCGCGCCGCAGGCACACCTGGGCCTGGCCGACGCTCACCCGGGCCATGCCAAGGTCAACGTGCAGCGCCTGGGCGCGGCTGACGCTCAGGGCGATTTCGCCCTCGACCAGGGTCAGGCGCTGGTGAGCAAGGTCAAGGTTGACGGCGGTTGCCGTGTTCAACTGCAACAAGCTGCCATCGGCCAGACGCACGCCACGGCGCTCGCCCACAGCGGTGCGCAGGTCGGCGCGCAGGGCCTGCAGCGGCACCTGCTGGCTGAGCAGCCAGCCGGCGGGCAACACCAGCGCCAAAGCCAGGCCACGCTTGAGCAGGGTTCGACGGTTGGCTTCGGGACGGTCGAGGCTGGCCATGGCCAGGGTTGGCGGCACATCCTGGAAACGCTGGCGCAAGCCCTCGGCGCGCTGCCAGATCTGCTCGTGCTGGGCATTGGCCGCGCGCCAGTGCTGCAGACGCTGCAAATCCTCGGCGCTGGCCTGCCCGGAATCGAGCAAGGCCAGCCAGTGCGCGGCGGTGCGCGCCAGTTGCCGGGCTTCGCGGCTGAAGGTGCGGTTCATAGTTCAACCAGCAGGCAATGCTCATAAGCCTGGGCCATGTAGCGTTTGACCGTACGTTCACTGACAGCCAGGCGCTCGGCGATCTGTGCGTAATTCAGGCCTTCAAGCTGCGACCAGAGAAACGCCCGACGCACCGCCGCCGGCAAACCGTCGAGCAGTTCGTCCAGGGCTTGCAGGGTTTCCAGCAGCAACCAACGCTGCTCTGGCGAAGGCATCAGGGCCTCGGGCAGGCTGGCCAGAGCCTCGAGGTAGGCCCGCTCCAGGCTGCGGCGCTTGTGGAAGTTGACCAGCAAACGCTTGCCGACCGTCAGCAGATAGGCCCGTGGCTCGCGTAACTCGCTCAACACCTGAGGGCTGCCCAACACGCGCAGGAAAGTATCCTGGCTAAGGTCGGCGGCATCCCAGCGGTTGCCCAGGCGCTGGTACAGCCAGCGCTCCAGCCAACTGCGATGCTCTCGGTAGAGGCCCTGCAGGGTCTGCTCGGTGGGGCCCGTCGCTTCGCTCATGTCAACGCACCTGGATGGACTAGACTCAAATGAGATTGATTCTAATTAATACCCTGATGCAAACCAAGCGCTATTACATGGCTTTTATCATCTGCCAGCGTTGCCGCACCTCGCGCACGGTGCTGGCCGACACCCCGCGCAGCTCGCGTGGATAGTCCACCTGCGGGTTTTCCTCGAAGCGCGTGGCGCAGAACTGGCCGTTGCTGGCACGCAGGATGTAGCCGCTGTCCTGGCAGTCTGCCGAGGCCAGGTACAACACCCCGGGCACAACCCACTCGGGCTTGAGGTCTTCGGGCTCGCCCTGCTGACCCCACATGCGCGTGCGCGCCACCGGCGAAATCGCGTTGACGGCAATCCCGTGCTCGGCGCCCTCGGCGGCCAGGGCGTTCATGATCCCCAGTTGCGCCATCTTGCCGGCGGCGTAGGCACCCAGGCCGGTTTGCGCATGGCGCAGGTACATGGCCCGGTCCGAGGTCGTGAGCACGATGCGCCCGCTGCCAGACGCCTTGAGCGCCGGCCAGGCGTGCTTGCTCAACCACAGCGGCGCGTGGACGTTGATGGCCAGGGCGCGCTCGATGAATTCGCTGCTGCAGTCTTCGATGTTCTGGTAACCGACCCAGCCGGCGTTATGGATCAGCGCATCGAGGCCGCCGAAGGTGTCGAGCACCTTGCTGATCAACTGTCGGCACGCTTGCTCATCGCCAAGGTCGGCGCTGTGACCAATCACCTGGTGGCCTTCGTTGCGCAACAGTTCGGCGGCGCCCTCGGCAATCGAAGCATCGTGGCCACAACCTTCGCGGTCGGTGCCAAGGTCGCTGATTACCACCTGCGCACCGGTTTGTGCCAGGGCGCGGGCATAGGCCAGGCCCAGGCCACGGGCGCCGCCGGTGATGAGTACGGTTCTGAATGGGGTCACAAGCAGTCTCCTGATGGCCGTTCAGCCTAGCCAGTGAGCGCTGCAAAGTTGAATACTATCGAACAGGGTCGCCGATATCCGTGGGATATCGGCGGCTCCCGGGCACTACTCGCTGCGGCGCGCCAGGCCGGAGACGATGGCAACCATCAGCAAGCTGATACCCCAGCCAACCAGAATTTCGAACCAGATCAGCAGGCGCACGAAATGCTTCCAGCCAAATGATGTGAACTCGTCCCAATACCCTTGCTTGGGTGTCGGCACCAGCGGCGCCCAGTCCGACTCCTGCTGCAGGTCGACCAGGGGCATCAGTACATCCAGGGAATAGGCCAGGGGGCTGAAGCCGGTGTATTCCTCACGCAGGGTTTGGCACAGGTACCAGTTGCCTTCACCACGGTAACTGGCTGGGAGTGGACTGCCTGGATTTAGCTTGCGCCAGGCATCTGCGCGATCAGGCCGACATTCAAGATAACTGTCGCTTTGGAACACTATCGGATTGCTGGGTGCGAACACCCCTTTTTGCAAAGCCGCATACCAGTAGATACCCCCGCAGAACAACCAAATGCAGACAAACCAGATCAACAGCTGCATGGGCCTGTAGCCAAAACCGGTCAGCTTTCCGTAAAGAAAATGCAAGCCTCTACCAAAGCCGGAATACAGGGTGCGGACCCAAGGATACCAGTGTGCCGCAGGTTGGCTGACATGGCCGATTTCTCGTAGTTTCTGTTCGTAGGCAATACCCATTTCCCGCGCTTGCTCGGTATGCCCCATTTCCCCCAGTACTTTCTGCAAATGCCGCCAGGGCTGCGGGCGAAAACTGCTCTCGGCATCCATCACATCCCCAACCCGCCGCAGGGTCGGAACTTGACGACTCAACCAATCAGCCCTGAACACAGGGCAAACAGGTGCTCGTGCAGAAAGGGCTTTATAGACCAGGCCGTTGAGCGCTATGTGTTCCCCCCAGCTATTCTCGTCATCATCCAACTCCCCTACTCTGGCCCCCACGAAAGAGGAACTGCAAAGCTTCCTGGCAATGTTACGCAGTGCCAGAGTGCCTTCTATCTGTGCGCCATCAAGGATCAGCGCTCGCCCTTGCTCTGCGCTCAGGCAAGCCCCCTCGCAATTGAAGTCGCCGGCAATTCTGGAACGGGAGAAGTTTACCGAGCGCCGTGCATCAAACCCTTTCCCCAGGTTGACTGTCCCGGTAATCACCGCACCGGAGGCAATGAGAGAATGCCCCTTGTCACCCTCGAGAACAGCGTCCCTGGCGATCAGGTCACCTTCAATTTGTGCGCTATTGAAGCGGACCAGACCTTTTGCCTTGAACCCGCTGGTGAGCAATGCATTTCCAGTCAATACAAGATTGCTGGCAGTCAGGGCAACGCCTCCATTGCCGTCAAATTCAGCCCCCCTGCAGTTGAATTGCCCGATGATATGCGCGGCAATAAACCGTACCTGTCCCACCATCACGCATCCATCGACCAGAAACACTCCTCCGCGGACGACTATTCCGTCCGCAGACAATGCAGTTCCGTGAGTAGACTTCAAGTGGCCCCTGCAGCTCAGTTGCCCTTCGATACGCGCGCAAACCAGACGGACTGCGCCGTTCGCGGTGAATCCCTCACCGATGGTGATATCGCCTTTGACCTGCAGGCCATCGGCGCCCAGCGCATACCCACCGCGACCGTCCAGCCTGGCCCCGGTGAGCTGGAACTGGCCTTCGATCCTGGCCCCGAGACAACGGATGGTCCCCTTTGCATGAGCAGCCTGTGTCAGAAACAGGCTACCGTTGATGTGCGCAGAGTCCAGGATCAATGCTTCATTGCCCTTGCCGTCAAACTTGGCATTGGAGCAATCCAAGGCACCTTGGGTTTTCATCGAAACGCATCTGACCGTTCCCTTAGAGCGAAACCCTTCGCTGAAGTACACATCCGCATTCACGGCAACCTGATCGAGGACCAGGGCAACCCCGCCCTTGCCATTGAATCGCCCCCCTCGACAGTTGATCTGCCCAGAGACACGCGCCCCTTCAAATGACACGCAGCCACGGCTTTTAAAACCGTCGTCCATTGATAGCGCGCCCCGTACATCCACCCGATCGGCCAGCAAGGCATCAGCGCCATTGCCATTCAGGTCGGCGCCGCTCAAGCAAAAGCCGCCACCGATCTGGGCATCTTCAAGATCGATTCTGTCACTGGAGCGAAACCCGCTCAGATCCAAGGCACCGCGTGTGATGAGTCGGTCTGCCCGCAGGCCCGGGCTTTGACAGTTGGCCAGTACCAGCGTCCCGCAAACCTGGGCGTCGGTGAAATCCGGGGCGTGCTCAAACAAGCAATCCTCCAAATTCAGTGGATACGCCAGCGTAGTTCCGCTCAGATCCAACTGCCCCTCGATGCACACGCCCTCAAGACGAACACCGCGTTCATGAGCCGGTGCAGCAGCATCCCCACCCAACAACAGGAATCTGAGTAGTTCTGCGCGTACGCACTGGCCATCTTCAGCACTGACAGGACGATGCTCGAGAATGCGGACAACCTCACCGTCGCGGCACGCTGCCAATAAAGATTCCTCCGCCGAGTTCAAATCGACGAAATCGCTCAGCGACCTCCCTGTAGCTTTCATCAACCCTCTCTCTGCACCGGCCAAAATAGACAGATGTTAGAGAAACCCTCGCATGCCATCAATATGACACTCTTGCGAGTGAGGCATAATCGCAAACTGCTCTGATTCAAGGACACGCTCCGTGATCGAAACCCGCCTGCTGCGCCAGTTCATCGCCGTGGCCGAGGAGTTGCACTTTCACCGCGCCGCCGAGCGCCTGCACATGGCCCAGCCGCCGCTGAGCCAGGCCATCGCCCGGCTTGAGCAGCGCCTGGGCTTTGCCCTGTTTACCCGACACTCCCGAGGCGTGGCGCTGACGGCCGCCGGCGCGAGCTTTGTGCATACCGCGCGGGCGACTCTGGCAGCCCTGGAGCACGGCATCGTCCAGGCACGCCACGTCGCCGAAGGCATCGCCGGCCAACTGCGTATCGGCAGCCTGGCGCTGGCGGGCTATCCGCTGCTGCTCAAGGCGCTCAAGCAGTTTCGCAGCGACTGGCCCAAGGTACAGCTGGAGCTGCAACAGGGGTCGTCGGCGCAGTTGGTCGAACAGTTGCTCGATGATCAACTGGATATTGCCGTGGTCCGCCAGTTGCCACTGATGAGCGAACGCCTGAGCAGCCGTTTGTTGCTGGAAGAAGAGATCTTGCTGGCACTGCCGAGTGAACATCCGCGCGCTGGCGAAGCGGCTGTCAGCCTGGCGGATTTTGCCGATGAAGATTTTGTCTTCACCCCACAAGCCCTGGGCGCAGGCTATCACCAGCAACTGCTCGACCTGTGCCAAAGCGCGGGTTTTTACCCGCGCATCAGCCAGCAGGCGGCGCAACTGCAAACGCTGATCAACCTGGTCGGTTGCGGCTTCGGCATCGCCCTGGTGCCGGCCGCAGCCGCCCAGGCCAATGCCCAGCCAGGGCTACGCTTTTGCCGCTTGCGCGAGGCCAGCCCGCGCCTGGGGCTGTACCTGATGTGGCGCAGCGACGATCCCTCGCCGCTGCCGGGGCGCTTTATCGCGTTGACTGAAAACGCGGGCACTGACCTTCGAGCCGATAACGCAGGGTAACCAGCTGGCCACTGGAGTCCTCGAAGGTCATCAGCATCGGCGCCGCTTCGCAGCCGCGGGCCATGGGCGTCTGTTCGATCAGACGGGCGACATCCACAGATTTGCCGTAGGTAAAGTCCTGGATAGTGGGGGCAGTCTTGCCGGTTCTTGCTGCATAGGCCTGCACTGCCTGCTCATGGGCAACCAGACGCGCATCCTTTACCTCTGGTGCCGAAGCCTGCGCGCTTTGGCCGGCCAGCAGAACCACTGCGGCCATTACCAAACCTTGCATGCGCTTCATTGGCGGATACCTCGAATGAAGTGAAATGACAACAGGAACAACGGTTTCGAGCTTACGCCGCTAATGGTATTCCAGCTACAAAGTGATACCGAGGGCCTGACGCAATTGCTCACCGCGGCTGTCAGACGCGGCGCTGACCAGGGCATAGTTGTAGTCACCTCGCGACCAGTAGCGGGCCTGCAGCTGGCCGTCGGTGCGTTCACCACTGGGCATGCGCGCGTAGTGCTCACCGGGCGAGCGCAAGAACAGGCTGACCCGCTGGCCCTGGGCGTCCTCGAACAGCAGCAGCGCCGCCGGCCCCTGCTCGTTGCTCAGCAGCCGCGCGCCCACCGGGGTGAAGCCGTAGGCCGAAAGGTCCGGCAGGTTGCCGACATGGGCAAAGTGCTGGCCCAGCCAGGCCTGCAGGCGCGCCGGGTCCTGGGCGCTGAGGTCGAGGGCCTTGGCGTCGGCGAACAACCGATGGGCCTGCACGGCATCAGCCATCGGCGGGTTACTGGCCAGCAGAATCGCCTCGCGCCCTTGCCAGCCGCCCAGGCCGCCGATGCCCAGGGTAACCAGCAGCACCGCAGCACTGGCCCAGCGCCGCTGGCGCCGACGGCGCAGCTCACGGCGTACGTTGGCCGGGTCCAGGCGCGGGTTGGGCGCCTGCCCGGCAAAGCCGGACAGCGCCGCGCGCAACTGGCGGGCATCGTTGCGCCAGGCTTCGACCCGCGCCGCCTGTTCGGGGTTGGCCGCCAGGTACAGCTCCACCGCCCGGCGCCGCTCGCTGTCCAGGCGCTCGTCAACATAGGCGTGTAATTCGTGATCAGACGGGATCAAGCTCATTTCAACCTCCGCAGCGCCGCGGGCGGGGTGTTGCCCTCGGCCAGTTCGCGCATGGCCGCACGGGCGCGCGACAAGCGTGACATCACCGTGCCAATCGGCACATCCAGGGCCAGCGCGGCCTCCTTGTAACTCAGGCCTTCGACGCTGACCAACAACAATAAGGCGCGCTGCTCGGTGGGCAACTGCGCAAACGCCGCCAGGCCCGACTGGGCAACAACGATGTCTTCGGTGTTGCTGCCCGCCTCCTCGCCACGGCCGAACCAGGCCAGCCAGCGCGCCTGGCGGCGTTCGCGGCGTTTGCCGTCGATAAACTGCCGGTACAGGATCGAGAACAACCAGGCGCGCAAGCTGCCCTCTTGCCGCTGTTGCCCGCGGCGGCTCAAGGCGCGCTCGACGGTGGCCTGGACCAGGTCATCGGCACTGCTGGCCTCGCGCGTCAGCCACAGGGCGAAGCGGCGCAGGCGCTGAAGCATTTCGCGCAATTGCTCGTCGTCTAGTTCGTTCATTGCCGCAGTCTTGGCCTGTAGGCGATCAGTGTACGAGGCAGACGCTGGCGGTGAAGAATTATTCCCGGGCGTTGGAATAAATTTCTGCGACCGGCGTCGTACCGGCTCATTCACTGACCCGGATCACCGCCATGAGCACTCCGTTACACGGCCGCCCCCGCGCCCTGCGCCTGGCTGCCATTGGCCTCGGGCTGGCGGCCCTGGCCGCTGGCTTTGCCTACACCGCAGGCTGGATCGGCGCCGAACGCCTGAGCCCCAAGCGCTTTATCGACACCTTCGAAGACCAGGCCGGGCACTATCCCGGCTACCGTAAGAATCACGCCAAGGGCCTGTGCGTCAGCGGCTACTTCCAGAGCAGCGGCGCGGCGGCCAAGCTGTCCACCGCGCGGGCATTCAGCCAGGCCCGGGTGCCGGTGATCGGCCGCTTCGCCATCGGCGGCGCCAACCCCCACAGCGCCGATGCCAGCGTGCCGACCCGTAGCCTGGCGTTGCAATTGAGCAGCGACGATGGCCAACTGTGGCGAACCGGCATGAATACCCCGCCGGTGTTGGCGGTAGGCACGCCCGAAGCCTTCTACCAGCAGGTACTGGCCATGACCCCGGACCCGGCCACCGGCAAACCGGACCCAGCGCGCCTGCAGGCGTTTTTCGCCGCCCACCCGGAAAGCGCCGCCTTTCGCCAATGGGCCAAGGACTACAAAGCTTCGGACAGTTTCGCCAACTCAAGCTACAACAGCATCAATGCCTTTGCCCTGATCGACGCCGCTGGTAGTGCCCGCTTCGTGCGTTGGAGCCTGCTGCCGCAAACGCCGTTCGCCGCATTGCCGGCCCAGGTCGATGATCGCGACTACCTGCAACACGACCTGCGCCAGCGCCTGGGCCTGGGCCCGCTGCGCTGGACCTTGCAACTGACCCTGGCCGAAGCCGGCGATGCCGTCGATGACCCCAGCCAGCCCTGGCCCGCGCAACGGCCCACGGTGAACGCCGGCACCCTGGTGATCGACCAGGTCGATGCCGCGGAGCAAGGCGCCTGTCGCGACCTGAACTTCGACCCGCTGATTCTGCCGAGCGGCATCCGGCCGTCCGCAGACCCGATCCTCGCAGCCCGCTCGGCGGCCTACTCGGAATCCTTCAACCGTCGCGCCCGTGAAGCCGCGCAGCTGGGAGCCCGCCCATGAAACCTGTTGCCTTCCACCCCCTGGCCCGCGCCGTGCACTGGCTGATGGCCGTGCTGATCCTGGCCATGCTGTTTGTGGGCGTGAGCATGGTCAGCGACCTGTCGCCGCGCCATACCTGGTTGATCAGCCTGCACAAGGCCATTGGCCTTGCGCTGTTGCTGCTGGTGATTGTGCGCATCGGCCTGCGCCTGAGCCTGCCGCACCCGCCGCTGCCCGCCGACGTGCCAGCACCGCAGCGCTGGGCGGCCAAGGCTTCGCACCTGTTGTTGTACGGGTTGATGCTGGCGATGCCGCTGCTGGGCTGGGGCATGCAGTCTGCCGGTGGCTACCCGCTGCCGTTGCAACTGCCGGCGCTGCTGCCCCACGACCTGCAGCTGTATGCCCTGCTGCGCCAGGCCCACGCTTGGCTGGCCTATGTGCTGTTTGCCACCGTGCTGGTGCACCTGGGCGCAGCGCTGGTGCACGGGCTGATCCGACGTGATGGCGTGCTGCGCAGCATGTGGCCGGGGCCGTTACCCAAGGATTAATATCTTAATTATTTTTCATTCCTGGCCATTTCCACCCTAAAGAGGTCTATTCAAAAATAAAGATAATATGTTAACAATATAGGCAGAGACACCTGGCACCCGCCACACACAACAACAAGAAAGGTAGCCCTAATGCTTCTGCCCCGTTCGCTGACGGTGAGTGCCGGCCTGTGCGCCGCATTCACCCCCTACCTGGCCCAGGCCGAGTTCATCAAGGACAGCAAGGCCAGCCTTGAGACGCGCAACTTCTATTTCAGCCGCGACTTTCGCCAGAGCGGTGCGCCGCAGAGCCAGGCGCGGGAGTGGGCCCAGGGTTTTATCCTGAAAATGGAGTCGGGTTTTACCGAAGGCACCGTAGGCTTCGGCCTCGATGCCCTGGGTGAGCTGGGGGTCAAGCTCGACTCCAGCCGCGACCGCCGTGGCACCGGCCTGCTGCCCTTTGGCGCCAGCCAGGAGCCGGTCGACGACTACAGCGAGCTGGGCCTGACCGCCAAGCTGCGCGTCAGCAAGACCACCCTCAAGCTCGGCACCCTGCAACCGATGCTGCCGGTGGCGGCGATCAACGACGTACGCCTGCTGCCCTCGACCTACAGCGGCGGCCTGCTGACCTCGCAAGACATCGACGGCCTGACCTTGAACCTCGGTCGCCTGGAAAAGCAGAACCTGCGCGACTCCTCGAGCAACGACGAGATGAGCTATGCCGGGGTCGAAAGCAACCACCTGGACCTGGCCGGCGGCACCTACGCGATCAACCCGCGCCTGGCCGTCAGTTACTACTACGCACAAATGCAGGACATCTACCGCCAGCACTACGCCGGACTGGTCCACGACCTGCCCCTGGCCGAAGGCATCAACCTGCGCAGCGACCTGCGCTACTTCGACACCCGCGAACAGGGCAGCCACAACCTGCGCGCAACCTCACGGGTCGATGGTGGCAAGATCGACAACCGCTTCTTCAACGGCATGCTGACCCTGGGCGTGGGCGCGCACAAGTTCGGCCTCGGTTACCAGAATCTTTCTGGCGACGGCGATTTTGCCTACCCGGGCCTGGACCCTTATTCGGTCAACCTGGTCACCGTCAACGTCTTCACCAAGGCCGAGACCGATGCCTGGCAAGCGCGCTACGACTACAACTTCGCCGCCCTCGGCCTGCCGGGCCTGAGCTTCATGACGCGCTACGTCAACGGCAGCCATATCGAGACCGCCAGTGTCAGCGGCGGCAAGGAATGGGAGCGCGATACCGACATTGCCTACGTGGTGCAAAGCGGGCCGCTGAAGAATGTCAGTGTGCGCCTGCGCAATGCCACCTTCCGCTCCAGCGGCGGCTTGACCACCGATATCGACGAGAACCGCCTGATCGTCGGCTATACCCTGGCCCTCTGGTAAACACGGGTGGCGGCAGTGTGAAAACAACCCTTTATTAGTTTTTTGGGAATGCTTATCATCTGCATCATTTTTTCGGGATGCAGCCAGGATGAGCGCACCGCCGTCACCGCCCAATGCCGAGCTCGGCCAGCTCTACCAGCACCATCACGTGTGGCTGCAACACTGGTTGCGCCGGCGCCTGAGCTGCCCGCAGCGCGCCGCCGACCTGATGCAGGACACCTTCGTGCGCATCCTCGCTTCCTCCGAGGCGCTGGAACTGGTGCGCCTGCTGCGTGAGCCGCGCAATTACCTGGTAACTGTGGCGCGGCGGGTGATGATCGATCATTTCCGCCGTCAGCAACTGGAACGCGCCTACCTCGAAGCCTTGGCCGCGCAGCCGGAAGCCGAGCAGATCTCCACCGAAGAGCAGGTGTTGATTCTGGAAACCCTGCGGGAAATCGACCAACTGCTGGCCGGCTGTGGCGCCAAGGCGCGCAAGGCGTTTCTGATGGCCAACTGGCTGGGCATGACCTACGTGGAAATCGCCGCTGCCTTGGGCGTGTCGCTGACCACGGTGAAAAAATACCTGATCAAGACCACCGAGCGCTGCCTGCTGCTCGCCTTCGATGCCCAGCCATGACTGACCGCGAACGCCAACGCCAGGCCCTCAAAGCCGCCGCCCGCTGGCATGTGCAACTGGCCGCCGGCGATGCCCCGGCCGAACTGCAGCAGGCCTGGCAGGTGTGGCTGGCCAGCGCCGCCGAGCATCGCTGGGCCTGGGCACGGGTCGAGCAGTTGCAAGGGCGCCTGGCCAGTGTGCCGGGGGCGCTGGCCTTCGACACCTTGCAACGCAGCGAAGCCCAGGGCCTGCCCCGGCGCAGTGTGCTCAAAGGCCTGCTGCTGGCCAGCGGCCTTGGCCTTGGTGGCTGGGCCAGCTACCGCAGCCAGCCGGCGCAGCAGTGGCTGGCGGATGAGCACAGCGCCACCGGCGAAATCCGTCACCTGCGCCTCGCCGATGGCAGCCAATTGGTGCTCGACACCGCCAGCGCCGTGGACATCCGCTTCGACGATCAGCAACGCCTGATTCGACTGCGCCACGGGCGGATTTTTCTTACTAGCGGCAAAGACGGCCGCCAGCGCCCGTTGCGGGTGGAAACCGCCGAGGGCCTGGTCGAAGCCCTGGGCACGCGCTTCAGCGTTGATCAGCGCGAGGCCGCCAGCCGGGTCGAAGTGTTCGAGCATGCGGTGCGCATCAACCCGCGCCAGGCCCCGGCACGACGCCTCGAGGCCGGCCAGCGTTGCCAGTTCGACAGCCATGCGGTGCAGGCCGCGCAGGCCGTCGCCAGCAGCGAAGCGGCCTGGACCGGTGGGCACCTGATCGTCGAGGACTGGCGCCTGGGCGAGTTGCTCGACGAACTCGGCCGCTACCGCCCTGGGCTGTTGTCCTACTCCAGCGAGCTTGAAGGGCTACGGGTTTCCGGGACGTTCTCGCTCACCGACAGCGATGCGGCGCTGTCGGCCCTGGCCACTTCGTTCAAGCTCAAGGTGCGTCGTTACAACCGCTTCTGGGTCAGTGTCGACCTGAGTTGAATTTTTTCAGCCAGGGGGTGCCTGTTTTTTTTCGTTCGTCCGCCTCTGTAGGAAATAATCTCATTTGCGAACGAAGAGGATTTCCATGCAACCCCGCTTCCCCCGTGCCCCCCTTCCCCAGTTGATTGGCCGCCATCTGCTGGCTGCCGCCCTGGCCCTGCCCCTGCTGCCCGTCACTGTTGCCCAGGCGGCAGAGAGCGACAGCACCAGCAGCGGCCAGGTCTTTGCCATCGAAGCAGGTTCCCTGAGCCGGGTGCTGGGCAGCTTTGCCGCAGCCGCCGGGGTCAACCTGTCGTATGACGCGCAGTTGACTGCCAGCCTGCACAGCCCGGGCCTGCAGGGCCGCTTCGGGGTGCTCGAAGGCTTGAGCCGGATCCTCACCGGCAGCGGCCTGCAGGCTTATCGCCAGGTCGATGGCAGCTACTCGCTGCGCCCGCTGCCGGCCAGCAACGGTGCGCTGGAGCTGGGTGCAACCACCATTGGCGCCAGCACCTTGCAGGCGCCGATGGAAACCACCGACAGCTTCACCGCGCGCCAGGTCAGTTTCGCCAAGGGCGAGCATTCGCTGCGCGAAACGCCGCAATCGGTGACGGTCATCACCCGCAAGATGATGGATGAGCAGAACCTCACCACCCTCGAACAGGTGATGGAGAAAACCCCGGGGATCACCGTGCACGATTCGCCCATGGGCGGTAAATACTTCTACTCGCGCGGTTTCATGCTCGCCGGCCAGTACCAGTACGACGGTGTGCCGCTGGACCTGGGTGGCAACTACGTGCAGGCCAACAGCTTCGCCAGCGACATGGCCTACTACGACCGCGTCGAAGTGCTGCGCGGCGCCGCCGGCATGCTCAAGGGCTCGGGCAGTTCCGCCGGCGGGGTCAACTTCATTCGCAAACGCGGGCAGGAAAAGGCCGCCACCAGTGTCAGCCTTTCAGCCGGCTCCTGGGACAACTACCGCGCCCAGCTCGATACCGGCGGCCCGCTGAACGAATCCGGCAGCCTGCGCGGCCGCCTGGTGGTCGCCGGCCAGGACCGCCAGTACTTCTACGACATGGGCAAGCGCGACGACCAGGTGGTCTACGGCGCCCTCGACTACGACTTCAACGACGCCACCACCCTGGGCATCGGCGCCGCCTACGAGAAGCTCAATGCCACCCCCTGCTGGCAGGGCCTGCCACGCTACAGCGATGGTTCGGACCTGAAACTGTCGCGTTCCACCTGCCTGGGCGCGACCTGGAACAGCTGGGAAAGCCAGCGGGTCAACCTGTTCGCCGACCTTACCCACCACTTCAACGACCAGTGGCTGCTGAAAGTCGCCGCCATGCACAGCCACAACACCCAGGACATGCAGTACGCCATGACCCTGGGCAGCGTGCCGGTCGGCAGCACTTCGGCCAACAGCCAGCTGTACTCCGGCGTGTTCGACTACGACCAGCACGACTACGGCATGGATGCCTACCTGGACGGCAAATTCACCGCCTGGGGCCTGGAGCACGAGCTGATCGTCGGCGCCAACGCCAGCCGGGCCAAGGGCAGCGACAGCTACGCGCTGATCAACATGACCCAGCTGATGGGCGTGACCATGAACCCCTTCGCCCCCGACCGCGACATTCCCAAGCCGCCAGACAGCCTGTACCAGACGGCCTCCTACCGTGGCGGCCCGCTGCCGGTGGAAAGCGACACCCGGCAGATCGGCACCTATGCAACCTTGCGCCTGAAACTGGCCGAACCCCTGACCCTGGTGCTCGGCAGCCGGGTCAGCTGGTACCGCAGCCAGCGCGACTCCTACACCCAGGCCTGGGACTACTGGCAGCACGACCGCAGCCAGGAAAACGGCCAGGTCACACCGTTCGCCGCACTGATCTACGATCTGGACGAGACCTGGTCGGTGTACGGCAGCTACGCCGACATCTTCCAGCCCCAAGGCACTTACACCGATGCCCAGGGCAGCCCGCTGCAGCCCAAGACCGGCGCCAACTACGAGCTGGGGATCAAGGGCGAATGGCTCGATGGCGGCCTGAACGCGGCGTTCAACCTGTTCCGCACCATCGAGGCGCACCGCGCCGAAGCCGATTACGACTCGGTGTGCGCCGGCTCCTCCGACGGTTACTGCTACAGCGACAAGGGCAAGGTCCGCGCCCAGGGCTTCGAAGCCGAGCTCAGCGGCGAGCTGGCCGAACGCCTGCAGGTGCTGGCCGGCTACACCTACACCGAGCTTGAGTACCTCAAGACCAACAGCACCAGCCAGGACGCCACCTTCACCGCCAGCTACGTACCGCGCCATCTGCTGCGGGTCTGGGCCGACTACCAACTGGACGGCCCGCTGCAACGCTGGAGCCTGGGCGGCGGGGTCAATGCGCAAAGCGACAACCACTACCAGGACCGCGCGGCGAAAACCGAACAGCCCGGCTATGCGATCTGGAACGCGCGCGTGGGTTACAAACTGGACGACAACTGGAGCATTGCCGTCAACGGCAACAACCTGTTCGACAAGCACTACTATTCCAGCGTCGGCGCCCTGGCCTGGGGCAACTTCTATGGTGAGCCGCGCAACTTCATGGTGACCCTGAAGGGCGATTTCTAAAAAGGCAGTTAAACAGTCGGCGGCGATGAATCAAGCGCCCGTCGCCGACTACCGCTCACGCGAACTGATAGCGAAACGGTCGCAGACAATTGAGGAAATCAGGTCGGCATAGCGCGCACGAAAACTGCCCTCCACCCGTAGATACTGCGAATCGTCGCCTTTGTCGACAGTGACATTTAGCGTGCCGTAGGGCAGACGTAAAACGCCACTTTGAATTATCCGAATGTCGTCTACTTTCGCCAGATCAAAAGAGTACGATCCCGAGACCGGAATGCGACGGTGGGGAATGAATATCGAAACAGGCACCCGGGCCTGAAACACCAAGAACACGCCTTCCAAGCCCATGGTCACTGAGAACGCATCGGCAACCAATGCTGTTTCGTTGTAACCCACCCGCCACGTGCCCTTGAACTCATTACCCGAGCGGCTGCCCGCAAGCGATGCGTTGGCCGGCGCGGCCTCGCGTTCTCGGCTGGTGAAGAGAAAATCAGGACATTCAAACGTTGATTTCCCATCGATCAACACGCTGGAAAAACGTCCAGCATAAAAACCAATCAATGCCTGGTCCGTCAACTTTACATCGACCGTCAACATGCCCTGCTCGATGGGCACTTGGGCGCCGCCCATCCAGATACTAACGTCCGAGCCTCGATGCAAATTGAACTGGTAATGTCCCGCGTTTGGAATACAGACAAACGGGATGCTGATCATGACCGTTTGCAATCCCCCCCCGGCGATCAAAAAGACCCCCTTGAAACCATAGAGAAACTCGAAGGTCTGGGCCCGAATTTCATATGTCTCATCCCAGATATGCAGTGAAGCCTGTAAATAGGAAGTACTCTGCGGAGCAGGAGGTTGCATCTCAAGTTCGGTTGCCGAAGCAATTGCTGCGTACTCTGAGTCTTTCATCACGTAATCCTCTGAGTGCCGGGCCAGGTGGCTGACAGCGTCAGGGTAGGTCTGGTGAAACTCATCAGTAAACTGGCAAAAATGCCAGGTCCATGGTTGTCGAAGCAAAAGTGCGAGAGTACATAACGAGCTGCAAATAATTATTATTTGCAGCCTTACTGTTTTGCCAAGGGCTTTCCTACGGCACAATACCCAGTATGTTCACCTGCCCTGGATAGCCCATGACCACCGCAACGGACCCTGCCGTGCTCGACCATAGCGAGCGCTCCCCCTTTGACCTGCGCCCGCTGCTGGCGGCGAACATGGCCTGCACCATGGCGATGATGGCGTTCGTCTCGTTGATCGGCCCGATTGCCCGCACTCTCGGCCTGGCCACCTGGCAAGCCGGCGCGGCGGTAACGGTTGCCGGGGTGATCTGGATGCTCCTGGCCCGCCCCTGGGGCCGTGCCAGTGATCGCCTGGGGCGGCGCAAGGTGTTGCTGCTCGGCACCGCGGGTTTCACCGTCGCCTACTGGGCGTTGTGCCTGTTCATCGATACCGCCTTGCACCTGCTGCCCAGCGCCGCCCTGGCCTTTGCCGGGCTGGTGCTGGGCCGCGGCCTGATCGGCGCTTTTTACGCGGCGTTGCCGGTCGGTGGCGCGGCGCTGATCGCCGACAATATCGAACCCCGGCACCGCGCCCGGGCCATGGCTTCGCTGGGGGCGGCCAACGCTTTCGGCCTGGTCATCGGCCCGGCCCTGGCGGCGGTGCTGGCGCGCTTCAGCCTGAGCCTGCCGTTCTATGTAATGGCGGTGCTGCCGATGCTGGCGTTTGTGCTGCTGCTCAAGCTCAAGCGCCAGGAACTGCACCTCAAACAGCCGCCACGCCCGGTGCGCCTGGCCGACCCGCGCCTGCGCCGGCCACTGCTGGTGGCCTTCGTGGCGATGCTCAGCGTGTCGGTGGCGCAGATCACCGTCGGTTTCTTCGCCCTCGACCGCCTGGGCATGGCCCCGGCCGATGCTGCGCAAACCGCTGGCGTCGCCCTGACCATGGTCGGCGTGGCGTTGATTCTGGCGCAGATCCTGGTGCGCAAGCTCGAATGGCCACCGCTGCGGATGATCCGCGTCGGCGCCAGCATCGCCGCCGCAGGCTTTGCCGCCAGCGCCCTGGCCACCAGCGCCGTGGGCCTGTGGGCGTGCTTCTTTTTCTCGGCCTGCGGCATGGGCTGGGTGTTCCCGGCGTTTTCGGCGCTGGCGGCCAACGCCATGGACGCCTCCGAGCAAGGCGCCACGGCCGGTTCCATCGGCGCCGTGCAGGGCCTGGGAGTGGTCATCGGGCCGCTGGCCGGGACCCTGATCTACGCCGTCGATCCGCGCCTGCCGTACCTGATTGTTGCGGCGCTGCTGTTGTTGGTCGGGCTGTGGCCGCAGCCGAAAAAGCCCGCCTAACAGGTGGGCCGCTAAAGCCGGTTCGAATGTGTTTTAATGCCTCGCCCAAAATTTTTGACACATAAGGCGGCTATGGACACGGGGACACGACTCAAACTGGTGCGTGAACGCAACAAACTCTCCCAACGGGAGCTGGCTCGGCGCAGTGGCCTGACCAACTCGACGATCTCGCAGATCGAGCAGAATCGCGTCAGCCCTTCGGTCAGTTCCCTGAAAAAGCTGCTTGAAGGCATTCCGATGTCGTTGGCGGAGTTCTTCAGTTTTGACGAGCCGATCCGCGAAGAACGCTTTGTGTTCCGCTCGACCGAACAGCCCGACCTGGGCAACAGCGGCCTGCGCATGCTGCTGGTCGGGGCCAGTGTCGAAGGCCGGCAAATGCGCATGTTGCGCGAGCTGTACGCGCCGGGCGCCGACTCCGGCGAGCCGATCGTGCACGCCGAGGGCGAAGAGTGCGGCCTGGTGACCCGTGGCACCATCGAATTGCGGGTCGATGGCCAGGTCAGCATCCTCAACTCCGGTGACGGCTACTACTTCCCCACCACCCTGCCCCACAGCTTCAAGAATATCGGCCAGGATGAGGCCGAGATCATCAGCGCCAACACCCCGGCGAACTTCTGATGGTGCGATCGCGGGTCTTGCCCGCTCCTACAGGACCTGTGTAGGAGCGGGCTTGCCCCGCGATGAACCTTGCTGCTACATCCAGCCTAGCCACTGCCACCAGGTCGCGGCAAACACCAGCATCAGCCCATAACCGATCAGGGTGACGATGATCCCCACCCGGGCGAACTGTTTGGCGGTGAAGGTCTCGGTGCCCAGGCAGACCATGTTCTGCGGCGCGTTGATCGGCAAGATAAAGCCGTAGCTGACCACAAAGCCCAGGGCCATGGTCATGCCCAGGCGGCTGAAGTCCCCCGGCAAGGTCTGCAACACCGCAATCAAAATCGGCAGCAGCGCCGAGGTCAGGGCGGTGGCGCTGGCAAAGCCCAGGTGAATCAGAATCAAAAAGGCCGCAAGGATCGAGAACACCCCCAGGGTACCCAGTTGATCCAGCCCGGTATGGGCCACCACTTGCGCGCCCAGCCATTGCCCGGCCTGGGTGGTAAGCAAGGTAGTACCCAGGCTGATGCCCACCCCGAAGACAATCACCGTGCCCCAGGGAATGCGCGCCTGCACATCTTTCCAGGTCATCACCCCTACCCGTGGCAGCAGCAGGATCACCAGCCCGGCATAGGTGGTCGAAGTGGTGTCAAAGTGATGCAGCTTGCCCTCGGTGGCCCAGGCCAGCAGCAGCAACAGCGACACGCCCAACAGACGTTTCTGCGCGCCGCTCATCGGCCCGAGCTCGGCCAGGGTCTTGCTTACTGCCGCCTTGCCACCCGGAATCGCATCGCTTTCGGGCGGCAGCATTTTCAGCACCAGGACGATCAGCACCACCGACATGATCACTGCCCACGGCGCGCCAGCGATCAGCCAGTCGATCCACGACACCCGCGCACCGAGCATCTTGTCCATGAAGCCGACGGTCAGCAGGTTCTGCGCCGCGGCAGTCTGGATGCCGATGTTCCAGATGCTGGTGCCCTGAGCGACGATGATCATGATCCCGGCAGCGATGTTCGAGCGTTTGTCGACACCAAAGGCAGCGATCACCCCCATCATGATCGGCACCACGCAGGCACTGCGCGCGGTGGCGCTGGGCACCACCAGGCTGAGCAGCACGGTGACGGCCACCGCCCCCAGAAGGATGCGCCGGGTGCTGACGCCGATGCTCGACAAGGTCACCAGGGCGATACGCCGGTCCAGCCCGGTGTGGGTCATGGCCGCGGCGATGAACAAGGCACCGACTACCAGGGCCAGGGCACTGTTGGAAAAACCGGTCAGGGCCAGGGTGATGGCGGCCGAGGAGCCGTAGATCACCGAAGGGTCGGCCACCGTCGGCGCCGTGCCGAGCAAAAAGGCCATCAGCGAGGTAATCATGATCGCGCTGGCTTCGTACGACACCGCTTCGCTGATCCACACCACCACGGCAAAAGCCAGAATCGCCAGCACCCGGTGGCCGGCCACTGGCAGGTCGGCGGGCATCGGCAGCAACAGCACCCCGACCAGCGCTGCGATACCGACCAGCAGGCCAATCGGCACGCGGGCTCTGGCGGTTTGTGAGACAGGCACATTGGCCGGCGAATTCATCGGTAACTCCCTTTAGAACATGTGCGGCCATGATCGCGCAGATCGCTTTTGCGCAGACTGATACGCATCAATGCCCCGAATTCGAGGCATTGTCCGACAAGATGTAGTGCCTTGAAAAAAACACTACAAAACCTGTTGACGCCGTTCGTCGCCCCTTGCATGATGAGGTCGTCTCCCCGATCGGGGGTACTGGCAAGGGTGTTCCAGGCAGCTCGACAGATCCATGAGCTGTGTGCGGATGGGTACTGCCCAAAAGGCAGCGTGTAGAAGCCCCCAGTTGTGACGCTGCTGTAGCAGCTTTCATTTAACGCTACATGTTATGCGCCAAGTGCGAACAAACAACGAATGATCAAGGGGGCTTTATGATGAATCTGAACAATCAACCGACTGTTGAAGAACTGGCCCGGCTGTTCGCCGCGCGCAAGGACACTCTCGACAGCCACATCCTCTGGGTTTGCAAAACCGGTGAAGTTCACCTGGACAGCCTGGAAACCATGAGCGACGAAGCCGAGTTCGAAGAACGCAAGCCGAACATGCGTGCCCGCCTGAAGATGTACCGTCGCGGCCAGGGCTACGTTGGCAAAAAGGCCGCCGCCGACACTCAATATGTCGGCCGGGTTCTGCAGACCCTGCAAAGCGAGTGGGCTGCGCTGCAGAACAAGCCTGGCGTCGCGGTGATCGACCGTCTCTGCTAAGGGTCGCTGGGGTGCGGCATTGCCCCAGCCACGCTTGAGCCCAATCCACGCGGATTGGGCTTTTTTATTTATGGCGGTACAGGGCTAGAATGCCCCCCTTTGCGCCAAGAGCCCGCTTATGACCCAGCCAGCTTTCGGAACCGGTGACACCTCCTACCAGGCCGCCGGAGGCATCGACGGCCTGCGCCGCCTGGTCGATGACTTCTACCGCTTGATGGATGAAAACCCCGAGGCACGGACCGTGCGCCAGATGCATCCGCAAAGCCTGGAAGCTTCGCGCGACAAGCTGGCGTGTTTTCTCAGTGGCTGGCTCGGCGGCCCGCGGCTGTTCAGTGAGCGCTATGGCCCGATCGCCATCCCGGCCTTCCATGCCCAATGGCCGATCAATGAAAGCCACAGCGCTATCTGGTTGGGCTGTATGCAACAGGCGATTAACCTGCAGGAGTATTCTGCAGAATTTGCCGAGTACCTGTTGCGCCAACTGCGCGTGCCGGCCGAACGCATCGTCCAGGCCAGCCGCGCCCGTCACCCTCAGGCCTGACGGCGCAGCGGCGCCTTCTCCAGCGGCAAGGCACCGGTGGCCAGCGCCCTGGCGCGGTCAACGCCCCAGACCATGGCGCGGGTCATGGTCTCGCCGGGGCGATTGTCGTGGTACTCCTCGACCAGCGCCTTGCCCTGGCGCGTATAGATGCCGAGGAACAACTGAGTGGCGCCGGTGCGCGACAGCCTCACCTGAACGTCGATACTGGTGCCGTCGCTGAGCTGTTCGTCATGGCTGCGGCTGTGCAGTTGTGCGTCAGCCCAGTTCCAGTAGGTCTCTTCCCTGATACGCATCGAATGGCTCCTGTATTGATAGCGGCATTAGTAAGGCACACAACCCGGCATCAGGCGAGCGCCAGCCGCGCAACCTTTGCGCAAGGTCAAACAATGCAAAAAAAAGGTTCTTCACGGAATCCCGGGTTGGGATGTTGAGGCTGCGAGTTTATCCATTCAGTGTGGGGCTGCTGCTGGCCCCTTCCGCCTTTACGGCGGCCTACTTTTCTCTTGGGAAGAAGTAGGCAAAACCGCTTGCTCCTACATACGGCCCTACGCTGCGCTCCGGGTCCCCTCGCTACGGCACCTTCCGGGGCATCGCGGCCTACGACTTGCTTTGCAAGTCTACATCTCGCGTCTTCGGCTGCCGCCGAAGGTGCTGCGCACCGCCCCTACAGGCACCTACGCTCGGCCTCCTGAAGTCGCTTTTCGCGGCGCCTGGAAGTACGTGCATGAACATCAAGATCAAGACCAAACAAGTTGGTGCTCGTTTTATCAGCGGGCTTGTCCCGCCCCTGCGTCAGCATGGCTTCGCCAACATCTGCTTTCGTAGATGCGTCAGTGCAGGCGCCGCCCGTAACTTCGCGACTTCAGGAGGCTGAGCGTAGGTGTCTGGAGGGGGCTGGTGCGTAGCACCCTTCGGCGGCAGCCGAAGTCGCGAGACGTAGACTTGGCGAAGCAAGTCGTAGGCCGCGATGCCCCTGGAAGGCACCGTAGCGAAGGAACCCGGAGCGCAGCGTAGGGCCGTATGCTGGAGCGAGCGGTTTTGGTTCCTTTTGCCAAGAACAAAAGGGACCCGCCGTAAGGGCGGAAGGGGCCAACAGCGGCGCCACACCGAATGGATAAGCCCGCAACCCAACCCAAGAATCATAGCCCCCGGGATTCCGTGAAGAACCAAAAAAAACCCCGCCGTTGGGCGGGGTGGTGGTCGATTCGTTTACTTCTTCGCTGGCAAGCGCGGGGTGAACTTACCCTTCTTGCTGCGCTGTAGCGCGTTCAGGCGCACCTGCGCATCATCCAGCGTCATGTTGGCAAAGCCCAGGCGATAGCCGCTCTGGCCACAGCGCACCACACTGTTGATGGGAAATTCGTCGCCCTGGTCCTCAATGTAGGATTCAATCATGCCCCAGTCTCCCTCCGATGGCGGACCAGTACCGGCAAGCAGATGATTGCCCAGAAAAGTACTGACCCTGGTGACTCTGAGACTAGCCGGTCATTTGTGGACCGCACGGGCAAGGACAAAAAAGCCCGACCAATGGCCGGGCTGTTTTGTCGCACCCCTGGCGTTTACCTGAGCTTCACTGCGGTACCGGTAACGAACACCACGACCATGCCGCCACGGGCCGAGGGCATGCTGATTTCATAGTCCAGGCCGACCACCGCATCGGCCTGCAGGCTGCGCGCGCGGGCGCGGATTTCGTCGGTGGCCTGGATGCGCGCTTCTTTCAACGCACTTTCCAGGGTTTGCGAACGGCCACCGAAAAAGTCGCGGAAACTGGCGAACATATCGCGAACCACGTTGATACCCTGAACCGACTCGGCGCTGACCACATCCAGATAGGCGGAAATTTCCCGGCCTTCGATGGTCCCTGTGGTGGTAATGATCATGCTGCTCTCCTTCGGCCTTGCCTGTCAGCCGCCCGCAATTGAGCGGGCGGAAAAAGCGCGATGGTAACAAAACCGTCGGCCGCTGCGTGGCCATTTATACAAGCAATTGGTTGTGTAATACATGCCAACCACCTAGACTCCCCTTCCATTGCCGCCTTACTTGCGAAGGAGTCGCCGATGAACACCGCCCACCCTCAGCCCGCGTCATGGGCCGAACTGCTCCACGGGCGCAATGCCCTGCGCTCGATCGCCCTGGCCGGCGGCGTCGCCCTGCATGCAATCAACGTCTATATCGTCACCACCATCCTGCCCACAGTGATCGCGGATATCGGCGGCCTGGCCTTTTATGCCTGGAGCACCACGCTGTTTGTCGCCACCTCGATCATCGGCTCGACCCTCTCGGCGCAATTGATCGAGCGCCTGGGCGCGCGGGCGGCATTTCTCCTGGCCCTGGCGGTGTTCAGCCTGGGCTCGGTGATCTGCGCCGCCGCGCCGAGCATGCCGGTGCTGCTGATCGGTCGCAGCGTCCAGGGCCTGGGCGGCGGTATCCTGTTCGCCCTGAGCTATGCCCTGATCCGCTTGATCTTCGATGAGCGCCTGTGGCCCCGGGCCATGGCCATGGTCTCGGGCATGTGGGGCGTGGCCACCCTGTGCGGGCCGGCGGTAGGCGGTATCTTTGCCCAGGGCGGCCACTGGCGCTGGGCGTTCTGGTCGCTGCTGCCAGTGGCGGCGCTGCTGGCGCTGATCGTCATCAACCAGTTGCACGGCAAGGTGGCTGCCAGCACCCGGGCCACTCGCCCACCCTATGGCCTGATTGCTTGCCTGGTCGCCTCGGTGCTGGCGATTTCTGCCGCCAGCCTGGCCCAGCAACTGCTGTGGAACCTGCTCGGGATTGGCGCGGGCCTGGCCATCGCAGTGCTCATCGCCCGCCTCGACCACCAGCCCGAGCGCCGCTTGCTGCCTTCTGGTGCTTATTCCCTGGGCACCTCACTGGGCAAGTTGTATGCGGTGATGTGCCTGTTGATTGCGGCAGTGACCACGGAAATTTTCGTCCCCTACTTCCTCCAGGCCATTCACGGCCTCAGCCCGCTGGCCGCCGGCTACATGACCGCGGCCATGGCGGCGGGCTGGACCCTGGCCGCGCTGTGCAGCGCCAGCCGCACCGGTGAGGCCGCCGAGCGCATGATCCGCGTCGGCCCGGGCATCGTCCTTGCGGCCCTGCTGGGGCTGGCGTTGATGACCGGCCAGCAGGCCTGGCTGGGCAGCACTGGCGGCCTGGCCGTGTATTGCCTGGCGCTGGCCGGCGTGGGCCTGGGGATCGGCCTGGGCTGGCCGCACCTGCTGACCAAGGTGCTCAGCGCCGCGCCACCCGGTGAAGAAAACCTGACCTCGGCATCGATCACCACCGTGCAGCTCTACGCCACGGCGCTGGCGGCAGCCCTGGCCGGGGTGGTCAGCAACAGTGCCGGGCTGGTCGAGCCGGGCGGCGTCGCTGGCGCGCAACAGGCCGCGACCTGGCTGTTCGCGGTGTTTGCCATCGCGCCACTGCTGACCTGGCTGTTGGTCTGGCGCCTAACTGGCACTGCACCCAAGGTCATGGCCCGATGAGCCTCAGCAACCTCGATAGCGCCTCAAGCGCCGAGCGCATCCTGTTCTTGCTCAAGACCCGCGGCGCGTTGAAAACCACCGACCTGGCCAGCCTGCTGCAGATCAGCTTCGAGGCCACGCGCCAGCACCTGCAGAAGCTGCAGGCCGCCGGGCAAATCAATGGCATCAGTGTCCCGAGCACTGGCGCCGGGCGGCCTTCGCAAAAGTGGATGTTGACCGACGCCGCCCAGCGGCGCTTTCCCGACACCCACAGTGTGCTGACCCTGCAACTGATCGACAGCGTCGAACAGGTGTTCGGCCCCGAGGGGGTCGACCAGCTCATCAGCCGCATGGAAGCCAGCAGCCGCGCCGAATACCAGCAGGCCTGCAACCAGGCCCAGGGGCTGGAAGACAAAGTGCGGGTGCTGGTGCAACTGCGTGAGCGGGCCGGCTACATGGCCCAGATGCAGGCCTGCGGCGACGGCTGGCTGATCATCGAAAACCACTGCCCGATCTGCGTGGCCGCCAGCCGCTGCCAGGGGTTTTGCCGCTCGGAGCTGCAGGTGTTCCAGGCCGCGCTCGGTGAGCAGGCGCAGGTGGAGCGCTGCGAACACCTGCTGAGCGGTGATCGGCGTTGTGTCTACCGGGTTATGCCGGCGTAATCACCCACGGCTAGGCCATCCGCGCCAGCAACAACTGGCGCAGGCGCGGGCCGAAGACGTTGATCAACAGCCCGGCCATCACCAGCAGCGCGCCCCAGCCTTGCAGCGGGGTCAGGCGCTCGTCCAGCAGCAAGGCCGAAGAGCTCAGGCCCACCACCGGCACCAGCAACGAAAACGGCGCCACCTTGCCGGCCGGGTAGCGCGACAGCAGATGGCTCCACAGGCTGTAGCCGAGCATGGTGGCGATAAACGCCAGATAGGCCAGCGCCAGCACCGAGCTCCAGCCGATGCCGCGCAGCGAGCTTTCGATCCGCTCGGGGCCTTCCAGCCACCACGACAGCGCCAGAAACGGCAGCGGCGGTACCAACCCGCCCCAGATCACCAGGGCCACCAGGTCGATATTGCCGAAACGCCGGGTGATGATATTGCCCATGGCCCACATCGCGGCGGCGCACAGGGTCAGCAGCAAGGCAAAAAACGGCACGCTGGCGCCGTTTTCGCTGCCGATCAGGGCCAGGCCGCCGGCGGCCACCAGCAGGCCCAGTACGCTGGCCGCGCGCAGCCGCTCGCCGAGGAAGATCGCGGCAAAAAACAGGGTGAAGAACGCCTGGGATTGCAGCACCAGCGACGCCAGCCCCGGCGGCATGCCATTGCCCATGGCCTCGAAGAGAAAGGCGAACTGGCCCAGGGAGATGGTCGCGCCGTAGGCAATCAGCCAGCGCCAGGGCAACTGCGGGCGCTTGACCAGCAGCACCGCCGGAAACGCCACCAGGGCAAAGCGCAAGGCGCCCAGCAACATCGGCGGCAAGCCATCGAGGCCGACCTTGATCACCACGAAATTGACGCCCCAGGCGACAATCACCACCAGCGCCAGCAGTAAATCCTTTAACGGCATGCTTCCCTCAACGGCTTTGTAATATTTCGCAACAGCATAACCTTATGCACGAAATCATCGCAGCATCCATCGCGACGGATGGACGCCGCAAAGCCGACACCTCCACTTGACTGTATTTGTATATACATGCTCATATCTGTTTCAGTCGCCCGCCTGCGTTCGGCTGGCGACCCGACCGCGACAACACAACAATAGGCGGAGATCCCGAGCAATGACCCAGGCCAATGCCTCGCGCAGCAAGCCCCTGATCGAGCGGCGCTCGATCGACTACATCCCGGAAAACGAACGACACGGACGCCTCTACAGCCAGTTCACCCTGTGGCTGGGTGCCAACCTGCAAATCACCGCAATCGTCACCGGGGCCCTGGCCGTGGTGCTCGGTGGCGATGTGTTCTGGTCGCTGATCGGCCTGCTGCTCGGGCAACTGGTCGGCGGCGCGGTCATGGCCCTGCACGCCGCCCAAGGGCCGAAACTCGGCCTGCCGCAGATGATCTCCAGCCGCGTGCAGTTCGGGGTGTACGGCGCGGCCATCCCGATTGCCCTGGTGTGCCTGATGTACCTGGGCTTCACCGCCACCGGCACGGTGCTCTCGGGCCAGGCCATCGGCCAGTTGCTGAGCGTCAGCGACAGCGCCGGCATTCTGATTTTCGCCGGGGTCATCGTCCTTGCCACGGTGTTCGGCTACCGCATGATCCACTGGATCGGCCGGGTGGCCAGCGTGCTGGGAATCATCGCCTTCGTCTACCTGTTCAGCCGCATCATGGTCATCAGCGACATCGGCCAGTTGCTGGAGAACCGCCACTTCACCTGGGCCTCGTTCCTGCTCGCGGTGTCGCTGTCGGCGTCCTGGCAGATCTCGTTCGGCCCTTATGTCGCGGATTATTCGCGCTACCTGCCGAGCAACACCTCATCGTTCAAGACCTTCCTCGCCGCAGGCCTGGGCTCGGTGGTCGGCGCCCAGGCGTCGATGGTCCTCGGGGTGTTTGCCGCGGCGATTGCCAACGGCCAGTTCTCCGGCCGTGAAGTGGCCTACATCGTCGGCCTGGGCGGTACCGGCGCCACCGCCGCGCTGCTGTACTTCAGCATCGCCTTCGGTAAGGTGACCATCTCGACCCTCAACTCCTACGGCAGCTTCATGTGCATCGCCACCATCATCAGTGGCTTTCGCGGGCACATCGAAGTCACCCGCCGTCAGCGGCTGTTCTTCGTCCTCGCCATCGTTGGCGCTTCGACGTTGATCGCCCTGCTCGGCCAGCATTCGTTCCTGGCCGCGTTCAAGTCGTTCATCCTGTTCCTGCTGACCTTCTTCGTGCCCTGGAGCGCGGTCAACCTGGTGGACTACTACTTCATCACCAAGGAGCGCTACGACGTGCCGGCGCTGGCTGACCCCAACGGCCGCTACGGGCGCTGGAACCTGCCTGGCATCATCGTCTACACCATCGGCGTGCTGGTGCAGATGCCGTTCATTTCCACCAAGCTCTACACCGGCCCGATGGTTGCCCACCTGGGCGGCGTTGACCTGTCGTGGATCATCGGCCTGATCGTACCGAGTGTGCTGTATTACCTGGTGGCGCGGCGCAAGGCTGCCGATGCCCCGGCGCAGATGATCCTGCCGCAAACCAGCCAGTCCTGAAACAAAAAGGCCGAGCCCCATCACCGGGGCTCGGCCTGTTTTTGTTCCTGCCCTTCATAGCTTGGCGATCGACACCTCGGTGGATTTGACGAAGGCAATCACTTCGCTGCCGACCCGCAGCTCCAGCTCGTGCACCGAGCGGGTGGTGATCACCGAGGTGACGATGCCGGCGGAGGTCTGTACGTCGATTTCCGATACCACCGGGCCTTCGATGATCTCCTTGACCGTGCCTTTGAACTGATTGCGTACGTTGATCGCCTTGATGGTCATGTGCTGCTTCCTCGTCCTGGGGTGCACTGCCGCGCAGTGCTTGAGGTGCAGATTGCGCTCGAGCGAATAAAATTAAAAAGAATAAATACTTACGAATATAGAACAAAACGAAATATACAAATCGACATATCGAAAGACCTACAAGTTATTTATTTTCAGTTTTTTAGATCCTTTAGCATCGGTACCACCCTCATCGAGCAAGTGAGCGCCACCTTTGCACCGCACTCCATCGACCCCTTTGCACATCGCCCGGGAACTGGCCAGCGAGTTCGCCCGCAACGCCGTCGAGCGCGACCGCCAGGGCGGCACGCCCAAGGTTGAACGCGATGCCATCCGCAGCAGCGGCCTGCTGGCCTTGAGCATCCCCCGCGAGTTCGGTGGGCTGGGCGCCAGCTGGAGGCAAACGTTCGAGGTGGTTCGTGAATTCGCCCGGGTCGACAGTTCCCTGGCCCACGTGTTTGGTTTTCATCACCTGATGCTCGCCACCGTGCGCCTGTTTGCCACGCCCGCGCAGTGGCAGCCATGGTTTGAACTGACCGCGCGCAAGAGCTGGTTCTGGGGCAATGCCCTCAACCCGCTGGACACCCGCACGGTGGTCAAGGACCGTGGCAGCTTTCGCGAGTTCTCCGGTAAAAAAAGCTTCTGCTCCGGCGCCAGCGATTCAGAGATGCTCATCGCCTCGGCGGTGGACGAGAGCGCCGGCGGCAAGCTGCTGATTGCGGCGATCCCCAGCGGGCGCACCGGCATCACCCTGCACAACGACTGGCACAACATGGGCCAGCGCCAGACCGACAGCGGCAGCGCCAGCTTCGAACGGGTACGGGTGGAAGAAAGCGACCTGCTGCTCGACCCCGGTCCCTTGAGCACGCCGTTCGCCTGCCTGCGGCCGCTGATTGCCCAGCTGCATTTCGCCAATATCTTCCTCGGCATCGCCGAGGGCGCTTTCGAAGAGGCCCGGGATTATGCCCTGCGCGAGTCGCGGCCATGGTTCAAATCGCTCGCCGAACAGAGCAGCGCCGACCCGTATGTACTCAAGCATTTCGGCGACTTCTGGGTGCGCCTGCAGGGTGCGCGGCTGCTGGTTGACCAGGCCGCCCAGGAACTGGACCAGGCCTGGGCCAAAGGCGCGGCGCTGAGCGCCGAACAACGCGGGCGCCTGGCGGTGAGCATCGCTACCGCCAAGGTCGCCGCCAGCCGCGATGGCCTGGAGATTTGCAGCAAGGTGTTTGAAGTCACCGGCGCCCGCGCCACCCAGGCCTCGGTGGGCCTCGACCGGCACTGGCGCAACCTGCGCACCCAGAGCCTGCACGACCCGCTCGACTACAAGCTGCACGAACTCGGTGAATGGGCCCTGCGCGGGCAATTGCCGACTCCGACCTTCTACTCATAGTGTGACCGCCATGCAATTGTTGACCCTACCGCCCTCCCCGGCCCTGGCCACCTCGATCCGCGCCACCGCGCAGGTGTTCGAAGACCCCAAGTCACGGGCCTTGCTGGCGCACCTGCAGCGGGTCGCGCCGAGTGAAGCCAGCGTGCTGATCATCGGCGAGACCGGCACCGGCAAAGAGCTGGTCGCCCGGCACATCCACAACCTCAGCGGCCGGCGTGACAAGCCGTTCGTGGCAGTCAACTGCGGAGCGTTTTCCGAGTCGCTGGTCGAGGCCGAACTGTTCGGCCACGAAAAAGGCGCGTTCACCGGCGCCCTCAGTGCCAAGGCCGGCTGGTTCGAAGAAGCCAACGGCGGCACCTTGTTCCTCGACGAGATCGGCGACCTGCCGATGCCGATCCAGGTCAAGCTGTTGCGCGTGCTGCAGGAGCGCGAAGTGGTACGCCTGGGCTCGCGCAAGAGCATTGCCATCGATGTGCGGGTACTGGCCGCTACCAACGTGCAGCTGGAAAAAGCCATCAACGCCGGGCACTTTCGCGAAGACCTGTACTACCGCCTCGACGTCGTCAGCCTGGAACTTGTGCCACTGCGTGAACGCCCGGGCGACATCCTGCCGCTGACCCGCCACTTCATCCAGGCCTACAGCCAGCGCCTGGGCTATGGCCAGGTCAGCCTCAGCAGCGAGGCCGAAGCCAAGCTGCGCAGCTACGGCTGGCCGGGCAACATCCGCGAGCTGGAAAACGTCATCCATCACACCTTGCTGATCTGCCGTGACGGCGTGATCCGCCAGGAGGACCTGCGCCTGTCGAACATGCGCATCGAACGCGCCGACGACAGCCCCGGCAGCGATGATTCGGCGGAAGGCTTGCTGGCGCGGGCTTTCCAGAAACTCTTCGAACAACCTGGCGGCGCCTTGCACGAGAAGGTCGAGGACGCACTGTTGCGCGCGGCCTACCGCTTCAGTCATTACAACCAGGTGCACACCGCCAACTTGCTCGGCCTGAGCCGCAACGTCACCCGCACCCGGCTGATCAAGATGGGCGAACTGGCGGTGAATCGCC
Source organism: Pseudomonas sp. SORT22 (assembly GCF_018417635.1). Classification (NCBI taxonomy): domain Bacteria; kingdom Pseudomonadati; phylum Pseudomonadota; class Gammaproteobacteria; order Pseudomonadales; family Pseudomonadaceae; genus Pseudomonas; species Pseudomonas sp. SORT22. The sequence continues at coordinate 2,360,806 of NZ_CP071007.1, read as the reverse complement.
GGCAGCCCGGGGGCAGTACCCAGGGCGAGCGGGTGCTGAATTTGTCGATCTAATGGCCTTATCGCAGGCCCTGTACCCATCCTGTGGGAGCGGGCTCGACCCGCGATCGAGCGTGCAGCGGTCGCAGTCCAGTCGAGAAAAGCTCAGCAGTAGATCTCACTCCCCGCATCCGCCGCCAGCGTGCGAAACACCAGCGCCGAAGCCATGCACAGCAGCGCCCCGACGCCAATCACCAGGGCGATATCCGCCACCGCCACTTGCTGCTCACCTTTCACGCTCATCAACACACTGAGCAGTGAAGCAGCCACCCCCACCGACAAGCTCATGGTCAACTGCACCGTCGCCGCCGACAGGCTGCTGGCGCGGCTGTGCAGTTCGGCGGGCACGTCGGCATAGGTCAGGCCACCCATGGCGCTGAACTGCAAGGAGCGGATCAGGCCGCTGGCGAACAGGATCAACACCACCAGCCAGTACGGCGTGTCGAGGTTGAAACTGGCGCAGGCGCCCAGGCTCAAACCGGTGAACAATGCATTGATACTCAAGGTGCGGCGAAAGCCAAAGCGGCGCACGATACGCACCGCCAGCAGCTTGACCACAAAGGCGCCGACACCCCCGGTGAAGGTCAGCAAACCGGCATGCAAAGGGCTTAAACCAAAGCACAGCTGGAACAACAACACCATCAAGAACGGCTGCGCCGCCGTGCCCAGGCGAAACAGGTTGCCACCCCAGAAACTCACGGCAAAACTGCCTACGCGCAAAGGCGAAAAGTCCAGCAGCGGCTGGGCGCAACGCCGGGCATGGCGCACATAGAGCAGCGCTGTTATTAGCCCGATCAGCAGCAACAGCAGCACCCAGCGCCGCGCCAGCAAACCATGGCCGAGCGCCTCGAAGCCGAACACCAGTGACGCCAGGGTCACACTGGCCAGCAGCAAGCCGTGCAGGTCCAGGCGTTGCTGGCTGTCGCCGGGGTAATCGGGAATATGCCGCAGCACCAGGTACACCCCGAGCACGCCGATGGGCAGGTTGACCAGAAAAATCCATTGCCACGACAGCAGCGTCACCAGCAGACCGCCCAGCGGCGGCCCGAGCATCGGCCCCACCAGTGGCGGGATGGTCAGGTAGGACATGTTGCGCAGCAGTTGCTCGCGCGGCGACCAGCGCAGCAGGATCATCAAGCCCACCGGCACCATCATCGCCCCCGCCGCGCCCTGGCACAGGCGCGCCAGGCACAGTTGCAGCAACGACCCGGCCAGGGCGCAAGCCAGCGACGACAGGGTGAACAACACTATCGCCAGCACGAACACCCGCCGCGGCCCGTAGCGGTCCGCCGCCCAGCCGCTGACCGGCACTGCCAGGGCCGCGGCGAGCATGTACAGCGACACCACCAGGTTCATGCGCACACTCGGCGCGCCGAACTCGCTGGCCATCTGTGGCAATGCGGTCATGACCACGGTGGAGTCGATCAGCTCCATCAGCAACGCACAGCCGATGATCATCGGTACCCGCCGTGATTGCCCGGTGCTGTGGGTCAACAGCGGCGCCTGCAAACTGCCCACCTCAGAACAAGCCCGACGTCGGCGGCGGCGTGCCGGTCAGTTGCCAGGCACCCACCGCTGCGGCCTTCCAGTGCCGCGGGTTGTGGTTGGCGACCGTGCGCGCGTTGCGCCAGTGGCGGTCGAGATTGTGGCTGCGGCCGGTGGTCGAGGCGCCGCCGACGTCGAACAGCAACTCGGCAGCCTTGAGCGCGGACTCGGCGGCAATGTACTGGGCCTGGGCGACGTCGATGGCGGCCTGGTCGACCTGTTGCGGGTCAAGCCCGCTGGCCCAGGCGCGGTCGATCGACGCCGCCGCGCGCAACACCACGGCTTCGGCGCTAAAGGCACGGGCGGCGATCTCGCCGACGCTGAGCTGCACGTAAGGGTCATCCACCGAACGCGCGGCGCTGCTGTGCTTGATCGGCCGCGCGTGCTCGCGGGCAAAGCGGCTGGCGTCGTCCAGCGCATTGCGGGCGATGCCGGCCTGCACCGTGGCCAGAAACAACTGCAGGAACGGCGTGACGATGGTGCGCTTGCCCTCCTCCACGGTCCGCGTGCGGATCTCGTCGGCGTACACCACGACATCATTCAGGCGCGTGGTGCCGCTGGCAGTCAGGCGCTGGCCCATGGCGTCGAAATCGTCGAGCAACTCCAGGCCCTGGCGCTCGCGCGGCAGCACGAACGACACCGGCTGATCGTTTTCATCCAGAGCCACGGCGCTGACCCAGTCGGCGTACAGGGAGCCGGTGCTGTAGTACTTGCTGCCGCTGGCGCGGTAATGCTCGCCGTCACGCACGATGCGCGCACTGATCGCGCCATTGGCGCCGCCCACTTCCCAACCGGCATTGCCCAGCACCGCGCCTTGCAGGTAACGGGCGAACCAGCGCTGGCGCTCGGCCTCGGCGCCGTCGGCGGTTGACGACAACAAGCCTTCGATAAAACCAAAGCCCGGGCGCAGCGCCTGGGCGACGTTGGAGTCCACCGAGGCGATGCGCAGCAGCAGGCCGATCACATCGCTGACACTGCCACCCGGGCCGCCATACTGCTCGGGGATGCGACAGGTGTAGAGCCCGGCCTGGGCAATCTGGCGCACCGCTTCATAGGGCAGCTGGCGTTCGCGCTCACGTTGCGCGGCGCCGGCGGCAATCAGCGCCAGCAGGTTTTCGGTATTGCCTTTGAGATCGTCGAGGTTGCGACGCTCAATCGGGGGGACTGCGGATAAACCAGGCATGGACTTTCCTTGTGCAAATCAGGCGATCAGATCGCCAGGCGGAGAAATTCGAAACTGACCTTGCGACCGCTTTCCAGGTGTGGAATGGCGTCAAGCAAGGCACGGGTATAGGGGTGTTGCGGACGGTCGAAAACATCGCGCACGGCGCCGCTTTCCACCGCCACGCCGTCTTTCATCACCAGCACCTGGTCGCTGACGTGGTTGATCACCCCCAGGTCGTGGGAGATGAACAGGCAGGCCAGGCCCAGGCGCTGTTTTAGGTCGTCGAGCAGTTCGAGGATCTGCGCCTGCACCGACACATCCAGCGCCGACACCGGCTCGTCGCACACCAGGATCTGCGGCTGCGCGGCCAGGGCGCGGGCAATGGCGATGCGTTGCCGCTGGCCGCCCGACAGCTCGATCGGGCGCCGCTCCAGCAGGCTTTCGTCAAGGCGCACCAGGGTGAGCAACTCGACGGCCTGCGGGCGCCACTGCGCGCGCAGGTGCCCGGCTACTTGCAGCGCCTCGTACAACACCCGCTGCACGGTGTAGCGCGGGTCGAAGGAGCTCAGCGGGTCCTGGAACACCACCTGGATGCTGCGGCGAAGCGCGCGTTTCTCCTGGTCATCGAGTTGCAGCCAGGGCCGGCCCTTGATCTGGATCGCGCCGCTGTCGGGGGTTTCCAGGCCGAGGATCATCCGGGTCAGGGTGGTCTTGCCCGAGCCCGACTCGCCGACAATGCCTAAGGTGCGGCCCTTGTGCAGCTGCAGCGAAACCTTGTCGACCACGGTGCGCAAGGCGCCGTCCGGGCCCTTGAAGGCCTTGCTCAGTTGCTGCACCTGCAACAGCGGCGCGCTGGTTTCCACCACCGGCGGCGCCACGGCCGCAAGTTTTGCTGCCTGCGGCCGGCGAAAATGCACGGCGGCACCGGCCTTGAGCAGGTACTGGGTGTAGGGGTGCTGCGGGTCTTGCAGCACCGCCTCGACACTACCCTGCTCGACGATCACGCCGTTGTGCATCACTGCCACGCGGTTGGCCAGGCGCGAGACCACCGCCAGGTCGTGGCTGACAATCAGCATCGCCGTGCTGTCGCCGCGCAGGGATTCGAGCAGGCTCAAGACCTGGGCCTGCACCGTGGCATCCAGCGCCGTGGTCGGCTCGTCGGCAATCAGCAGGCGCGGGTTGCAGGCAATCGCCGAGGCGATCAGCGCCCGTTGGCGCAAGCCGCCGGAGAGCTGCCAGGGGTACTGGCGGGCGCGCAGCTCAGGTTCCGGCACGCCGACCGCGCGCAGCAGTTCCAGCACCCGCGCCTGACGCTGCTCGCGGTTCAGCGCGCTGTGCAGTTGCAGCGGCTCGGCAATCTCCTTGCCGACCGGGCGCAGGGGGTCGAGCGAGCCCAGGGCGTCTTGCATGACAAAGCCGATTTGCGCACCGCGCACCCGGCGCCAGGCGCGCTCGTCGAACTGGCGCAGGTCCTGCCCGGCAAAGGCCAGGCGGCTGGCCTGCAACTGCGCATGGGCTCCGGTGAGCCCGGCCAGGGTGCGCGAAGTGACGCTCTTGCCCGAGCCCGACTCGCCCACCAGCGCCAGGCATTCGCCCTGCTGCACGGTGAAGCTGATGCCCTTGAGCACCGGCACGCCCTGGCCGAAGCGCACCTGCAAGTCGCTGACCTCGACCAGCGGCGCGGGGTGTTGAAGAACAGCGTTCATAGGCGTTTACCTTCGTTGCGGCGCAGCAGTTCGCGGCCGATGGCGGTGATCGAAACCACGGTGAGGGTGATGGCCAGGGCCGGCCAGGCCACCAGCCACCAGGCGTTGGCCAGGTAGTTGCGGCCGATGGCGAGCATGCCGCCCCATTCCGGCTGCGGCGGTGGCGCGCCAAAGCCAAGAAAGCTCAGGGCGGCGCCGGCAACGATGGTGCTGCCGATGCCGATGGTGGCGAGAATCAAAATCGGTTTGATCGCATTGGGCAGCACGTGCCGCCAGATCACCTGCCGTCGTGGCAGGCCCAGGGTCGTGGCCGCCTCGACGTAGCCGGCATTGCGCACCACCAGGGTTTGCGCCCGCACCAGGCGCGCATAGCGCGGCACGCTGGCGATGCCCACGGCGATGATGGTGTTGAGCGCGCCCTGGCCAAAAAAGGTGATGATCACCAGCGCCAGCAACAGGTCGGGAAAGGCCAGCAGCACATCGACCAGGCGCATCACCGCGCCGTCGACCAGCCGTGGGCCGAGGCCGGCCAGCAGCCCCAGCACGGTGCCCAGCAGCAATCCCAGCGCCGTGGCACTCAGGCCCAGTACCAGCGACGGGCGCACCGCGTAGACCAGCCGCGCGAGGATGTCGCGGCCGTTCTCGTCAGTGCCCAGCCAGTGCAGGCTAGCCGGTGGCTGGAACGCCTGGCGGGCGTTGGCATCAAGCGGGTCGGCGGCCACCAGCCAGCCTGGCTGCAGCGCTGCCAGCAGCAAAAAGACGACGAACAGCGCCGCCAGCACCAGACCCGGGCGTACCGCCAGTGGCCGGCGCCTGGCAAAACGCGCCGGGGCCGGGATCAGGCCGCTGACCGGCAGCACCGCTGCCGTTGAATTGATCGGCGCCATCGGGCACCTCCATGAACTGAACGTTAGGGAGCCGGGTTAGGGATCTGCCGGTGGATCTGCTCGATGCGCGCCAAGGCTTCGCTACCCAGCTTCACCTGCAATGCGCCGAGGTTGTCGGCCAGTTGCGCCAGGCTGGTCTGCCCGGTCAGTGCGCTGCTGACAAACGGCTTGTTGAGCACATAGGCCAGGGCCAGTTGCGCCGGGCTGATCGAAAGCTCCTGCGCCAGCGCCACATAGGCAGCGATGGCCTGATGAGCGCCGGGGCTGTCGTAGCGGTTGAAGGTGCGGTACACCGACGACAGCCGCGAGCCCTGCGGCAAGGCGCCGTTGAGGTACTTTCCGGTCAGGGCGCCGAAGGCCAGCGGCGAATAGGCCAGCAAGCCGATGTTGTCGCGCTGGCTGAACTCCGACAGGCCGCCCTCGTACAGGCGGTTGAGCAGGCTATAGGGGTTCTGGATGCTGACGATGCGCGGCAGGTTCTGCTCACGCGCCTGGCGCAAAAACTCGGCCACGCCCCACGGGGTTTCGTTGGACACGCCGATATGGCGGATCTTGCCGGCGGCGACCTGATCGGCCAGCACCTGCAAGGTCTCGGCGATGCTCACGGTTTCGCGGTCATCCTCGACATAGGGGTATTCGCGCTGGCCAAAAATATTGGTGGTGCGGTCTGGCCAGTGCAGTTGGTAGAGGTCCAGGTAATCGGTTTGCAGGCGCTTGAGGCTGCCGTCCAGGGCGGCGACGATATTGGCCCGGTCGTGGCGTGTAAGCCCCTCACGGATATGCGCGCCGGCCCCCGGCTGGCGTGCCGGGCCGATGATCTTGCTGGCCAGCACCACCTCGGAACGCCGCCCGCTGTTCGCCAGCCAGCTGCCGATGAAGCGCTCGGTGCTGCCCCAGGTTTCGCCATGGGTCGGCGTTGGGTACATCTCGGCGGTATCGATCAGGTTGATACCAGCGGCCAGCGCCGCGTCGAGCTGGCGGTGGGCATCGCTTTCGCTGTTCTGGTGGCCCCAGGTCATGCTGCCCAGCCCCAGCACGCTGACCTGAATGTCGCTGTGGCCCAATCTACGTTTGATCATGCTCGCTCCGTATCGAAAGTAAAAAGCTCAAACCGCTTCGGCGGCGCGCTGGTACTGGCTGGCCGGGTACGGCAGGCCCAGGTGCTCGCGCAAGGTGCTGCCCTGGTACTCATGGCGGAACACCCCGCGTTTTTGCAGCAGCGGCACCACCTGGTCGACGAACACCTCGACGCCGGAGGGGAACATGTCCGGCATGATGTTGAAGCCATCGGCAGCGCCGGCACGGAACCAGTGCTCGAGGCTGTCGGCGACCTGTTCCGGGGTGCCGACGATCAGCCGGTGGCCGACCAGGATGCGCCGCGACAGTTCGCGGATGGTCAGGTTCTCGCGCCGCGCCAGGTTCAACTGAGCTTCGAGAAAACCGTGGGAGCCGCGCTCGAAATCCGCCACCGGGCCAATCCGCTCCCAGGGCAACGGCGCATCCAGCTGCAGCTCGCTGACCGCCAGGCCCACCCGCGCCGCCACCTGGTTGATCAGCCCTTCTTCGCCGTACCAGGCGTTGAGCTCGTCGAAACGCGCCTGGGCCTCGGCCTCGCTGCTGCCGATTACCGTCGACAGCCCCGGCATGATTTTCAGGTGCTCGGGGTTGCGCCCCCACTGGCGGGCGCGCTGTTTCATTTCCTGATAGAACGCCTGGCCGTCGACCAGGGTGGTCTGGGTGGTGAAGATCGCATCGGCATAGCGCGAGCCGAGGGCCTTGCCGCCTTCGGAAGACCCGGCCTGCACCAGCACCGGCCGACCCTGGGGCGAGCGCGGCAGGTTGAGCGGGCCCTTGACCGAGAAGTGCTCGCCGACAAAGTCGATGGCATGCACCTTGGCCGGGTCGGCAAAACGCCCACGGCGGGCATCGCCGATCACCGCGTCATCTTCCCAGCTGTCCCACAATTTGAGGGTGACATCGATGAACTCATCGGCCCGGGCATAACGGTCGACGTGCCGCGGCGCACCGGCCAGGCCGAAGTTTTGCGCGGCGGCATCACCGGCATTGGTGACCACGTTCCAGGCCGCGCGGCCGCCGCTGATATGGTCCAGCGAACTGAAGCGCCGGGCCAGGTTATACGGGTCGTTATAGCTGCTCGAAGCGGTGGCGATCACGCCGATATGGCGGGTGGCCAGGGCCACGGCGGTGAGCAGCACGGTAGGTTCCAGGCGCCCGGCCGGATGCTGGCCAACATCGCCGATCAGCGCCGGGCCGTCGGCGAGGAAGATCGCATCGAGCTTGCCGCGTTCGGCGATGCGCGCGATGTTGCTGTAGTACTGGTGATCGAGATAGGCATTGGCCGGCACCTCGGCCTGGCGCCAGGCACCGGAGTGGGCGCCGAAACCGAGGATGTTCATGCCGATGCTCATGTGTTTTGCAGGCTGGCTCATGGCAACTCCTTGAGTGGGGTCAGACCGCGCTGGCTTCATCGCGGGCGGCGTTGTCCTGGGCGTGCAACTGGCGCCAGGCGGCACCAGGGCTGATGCCGTTGAGGTAGTAATTGCCCAGCGCCCGCTCGCGGTAGATCGCCGGGTTGTGCGAGGCCAGGGTGCGGGCATTGCGCCAATGCCGGTCGAGGCGCCGGGCCTGGCTGGTGGCCGAGGCGCCGCCGACTTCAAACAGCAAGGTGGTGGCTTCGAGCACCTGCTCGAGAACGATCTGCTGGGCCTGGTAGGTGCGAATGTCGGCCTCGACGTAGTGCTCCTCGCCAATCGAACCGTCGAGCTCGGCTTCATGCACGGTCTGCAGCACCTGGGCGACATCCAGCACCAGGGCCTGGGCGGCATAGGCCAGGCTCGACAGACGACCGATCACCCGCTGCACCAGCGGGTCGTCCTTGGGGCTGGACTGGCCCGGCACGCCAAAGGCGCGGGTGCGGCCCTGGACGAAGGCCACGGCATCGCGCTGCGCGGCGCGGGCGATACCGGCCAGGGTCGCCAGGTGGTACAGCTGGTAGAAGGCCGACAGGTAGGATTCGGCGCGCAGCTCGCCGGGCTTGAAGCGCCGCAGCACCTGCTGCGGCGGCACCGCGACATTGGCAAAACGGGTAGTGCCGCTGCCGCTCAGGCGCTGGCCGAAACCGTCCCAGTCATCTTCCAGGCTGACCCCTGGCGCCGTGGTCGGCACCACCACGCTGACAAAATCCTCGTCGAGCATGGCCACCGCCGCCACCCAGTCGGCATAGATGGCGCCAGTGCAGTAGTACTTCTCACCGTGCAGCAGCCAGCCGGCCTCGGGCGCCTGCGGGTCGGCAGCGCGCAGGCGCACCGAATTGCCGGTGGTGTCGGTGCGTTCGGCCATGGCCGCGCCCCACAACTGCCCCGCCGCCACCTTGGCCAGCCAGTGCTGTTGCGAAGCGGCATCGCCACTGGACAGCCGGCCTTCGACAAAACCGAAGTGGGCGCGAAAGATTTGCGGCAGGTTGGAGTCGGCTTCGGCCAGGTCGATCAGCAGGCGAAACAGCACCGGCAGGCTGGCCTGGGCGCCGTTCAATGCCTGGGGCACGCGCAGGGCGCCAAAGCCGGCTTCGCGTAGCCAGGCCACCGGCTCATGGGCCAGGGTGCGCTGCTGCTCGCGCTCGACCGCACCTTCGGCAATGCGGGCAAACACCGGGGCAAAACGCGCCTGCAGGTTAACGTAGTCCTGGCCTGCGTAGTTCGCAGCCAGGGCTGTTGGCAGTTCATGGGCACTCATGGCTGGTCCTTGAAATTCGGGTTCATAGGCTTTTGCTGCGCGGGTCGACCCAGTGGTTGATCAGGTCGACGAGAAAGTTGACGAGCACATAAATCGCCGCCGCCAGCAGGGTGATGCCCAGCAGCAAGGGCATGTCCTTGGTGACTGCGGCGTCGAGCATCAAGCGGCCGATGCCCTGGCGGGCGAAGAGCATTTCGATGATCACCGCACCGCCCAGCAAGCTGGCGAAAACAAAGCCCGACAACGTCACCAGCGGCACCAGGGCATGGCGCAAGGCATGCTTGAGGCGCACGCCGGTCTCGGACATGCCGCGGGCGCGGGCCATGGCGATAAACGGCTGTTCGAGGATGTCTTCCAGCTCCTGGCGCAGAACCTGGGTCAGCACCGCGGCAATCGGCAGGGCCAGGGCCAGGCTCGGCAGAATCAGCGCCTGCCAGCTGTTGGAACCGGATGGCGGCAGCAGGTGCCAGCCGAACGAAAACACCAGCAACAGCACGATGCCGATCACGAACGACGGCGCCGACGACAGCACCAGTTCAGTGCCGGACACCAGCGAGCGCACCCAGCGCGGCCGGTTGGCGGTGAGCACCGCGCAGCTCACCGCCAGCACAATCGACAGCAAGGCGGCGGCCAGCGACAGCTGCACGGTGGCGCCCAGCTGGCTGCCGATCACCTGCAGCACCGGGATGCGCAAACGGTACGACTCGCCCAGATCGCCCTGGGCCAGGCGCGCCAGGTACTGCCCGTACTGCACCCACAACGGCTGGTCGAGGCCGTATTCGGCGCGCACCTGGGCAATCAGCTCGGCGCTGGGCATGGCGTCGGGGCCGCCGAGAATCGCCAGGGCCGGGTCGCCGGCGCTGAGGTTGATGGCCAGGAAAGTCAGGGTCGCCGCGCCCCAAAGCACGCCGATGCCGGCCAGCAGGCGCCAGGCCAATCGTTGCAAGCTAGTCATTTGCCCTCCGGGTCGAGCCAGACACTGGTGAAAAACGGGGTGTTGTGCGAAGTGTCGAAAATCAGCCCCTTGACCTGCTTGCGGTAGGCCAGCAGCACATGGCTCTCGAACACCGGCACCGCCGGGATGGTCTGCGCCAGGCGCTGCTGGGCAATGCGGTAGAGGTCGTTCAGCGCCACCGGGTCGGTAGTCTGCCGCGCTGCGCTGAGCACCCGGTCGAGCTCGGCATCGCGAAAGCGCCCGGCGTTTTGGCCGATCAGCTTGGCGGTGCTGATTGCCTGGCTGTGATAGAGGATGTACAGGCCATCGGGGGTGTTGGTGTGCCAGTAACCGCCGCCGATCAGCTGGAAATCACTGGCGTAACGGCGCTGGGTGACCTGGGCCAGGGGCAGCAGGTCGATGTCGATCTTGAGGCCGATCTTCTTCAGGTCGGCCTGGATGGCCACGGCGATGCTGCTCGGGTAGGCCGCGGTTTCGTAGGTCAGCAGGTGCGCGGCCAGGCGCTGGCCGTTCTTGACCCGGTAACCCTCGGCGTCGCGCTCACTCCAGCCGGCCTGGTCGAGAATGCGGTTGGCCTCGGCGACGTCATAGGCCAGTACATCCTTGAATGCCGGGTCGTAGTAGCGGGTGTTGGCGGCAAGAAAATCACCCTTGGCCAGGTACTCGCCAAAACCGGTGATCCAGGCCAGGCCGTCGCGGTCGATGGCCTTGGCCACGGCGCGGCGCACCTGCACGTCGTCGAAGGGAAAGCGCTCGACGTTGAAGGTCAGGCTGCGAAACGGGTTGGCCTTGCGAATGCGGCTGCGCATCTGCAAGTCCGGGTTGTCACGGATAGCCCGGGCGTTCTGGGTCGGGGCGTCGACGGTGAAGTCCGACTGGCCGGCTTCCAGGGTACTGAAGCGGATCATCGGCTCGGGGACGATGCTCAGCTCCAGGCGATCGAGGTAGGCCTCGCCCTGGTGGCGGGTGACTGCGGGCGCCCAGTTGTAGCCCTTGCGCTTGACGAAGTTGGCGCCCTGGTCGCGGGTGTAGCTTTCCAGCACGAAGGGCCCGGAGCCAATCGGGTGCTCGGCGATGGTCTTCGGCGCTTCGAGGATCTGCCGGGGCGAGATCATGCTCAGCCACGACTGCGCCAGCACATCGAGGAACGGCGAATACGGCTCGCGCAAGTGCGCTTCGAAGGTGTACTCATCGACGATGCGCCCGTCGACATATGGGGCGATGTAGGCAGCGGCCAGCGGCGACTTGGTCGCCGGGTCGCGCATGTGTTCAAGGTTGACCTGCACGGCACGGGCGTTGAATTTCTCGCCATCGCTGAAGGTCACGTCGTCGCGCAGGTGAAAGGTGTAGGTCTTGCCGTCGTCGGAGATCTCCCAGGACTTGGCCAGCCACGGCGAGATATTGCCCTGCTCGTCCTGGTACAGCAGGCAGTCGAACAGAATGCGCCCCAGCCACTGCACATTGCCGTGGGAAATCGAATGCACGTCCAGCGTCGTGGTGTCGGAGGCCGTCGACACCCGCAGGGTGCCACCGGGCTTGCCCGGGGCGGCCTCGTAATAGTCCTGCGCGCCATAGCTGAGGGTGCCGTTGTGCAGCGTGCCGTCGATGCCACTGCTGCCCTGCCCCGGCGATTGCTCCACCGGCTTGCAGGCGCCCAGGGCCAGCAGCGCGCCAAGCACGGCGGGCGCGCCCAGCCTTGCGATTACTCTCATGCGGTTCTCCTGCAGGTGCCGCGCGAACGGCACCCGCCCCTGGCTCAAAAGTTGTAGGCAATCCCGGTGTAGGCGCCGAAGCCGTCACCCGGGTACAGCGAGGCGGTGTCCTGGCCCTTGGCGTCGTAGCTGGGCACCAGGGCGGTGACGTAGTCCTTGTCGGTGAGGTTCTTCAGGTCCAGGTACACCTGCCAGGTCTTGTTCGGCGCGTCATAGCCCAAGCGTGCGCCCCACAGGGTGTAAGACGGCGCGTAGAAGCTGTTGGCGTAGTCCACCGCCGTGCTCGATGCCGAGCGCACGTTGATCCCGGCGTAAAAGCCGTTGGCGTACTGGTAGAACAGCTCGCCCTGGTAGATGTGCTTGGGCAGGCCCGGCAGCTCGTTCTTGCTGAACAGCGGGTCGTTGCGGTAGTGAAAGTCGTTGAGGGTGTAGGCCTGGCGCCAGCTCAGCACATCGCCGTTATCGCGTTGCCAGAGCTTGGTGGTCAGCCCCGCCTCGATGCCCTGGTGGATGGTCGGGCTGGCGTTGGAGGTCGAGACCACGGCAGCCGAAGTGTTGGTGGCCGGGAGGATTTCGACGTTGAGCAGCTCGTCCTTGATCCACGATTTGTACAGGGTCAGGCTGCCGTCGAAAATCTCCGAACGCCCGCGAATCCCCAGTTCAACCGTGTTGGCGCTTTGTGGCACCAGGGTCTTGGCGAAGTTGGTGGTCACCCCCGAGCCGGAACTGGACCAGGAGCTGGGCGGGTCGATCGAGCGGCTGACGTTGCCGAACACCTGCACGTCCGGGGTCAGGTAGTAACGCAGGCCGAGCCGTGGCGCCAGTTTCCATTGCTGATAGCGATAGTGGCTGGGGATGCCGCTGGTGTTGGGCCGGTCGCTGAAATTGACATCGACATTGCGCTTGACCTCAATGGCCGAGAGGCCCGTGGACAGGTACAGGTTGTCGGTCAGGCCGAGGTCGTTGCCCAGCGAGAACACATGGTCGAACGAGCCGTCGTACTCGACCTGCTTCTGCAACCGGCCCAGGTCCTTGTCGCCGCTGTAGGTGCGCACCCCGGAGCGGATGTGCTGGGTGCTGCTCCAGCCGACCGTGGTGGTGCTCGGCAGGCCAAACAGCTGGTCGCTGCGGGTGTACTTGAGCGAGTAGTTGATGTCGCGCCAGTCCCAGTAGTTGGGGTTGACCGTGCTCTTCTTGCTGAGGATCTGCGGGTAGTTGTGATAGACCAGCCCGGCCACCAGGGTCGAATCGTCATCGAAGGTGTAGGTGGTCTTGCTGCCGACCCAGGTCGAGCCTTCCTTGGTCGAGTCGCCGCGGGTGGCGCGGGTGCTGGGGTTGGTTTGCGAGGAGTTCTTCTTCAGTTGCGCCAGGGTCAGGGCCCCGGAGTTTTCGTGGTATTCCTCGCGGTAGCGGATGTACAGGCGGGTTTCCAGCTTGGGGTTGAAGCGGTAGCCGAAGTTGCTCACCACGCCCTTGGCCTTGGTGAAGGTGAAGTCCTGGTAACCGTCGCGCTTGGAGTTGTCGACACTGATGAAGTAGTCGGCATTGCCAGCCACGCCACCGGTGCTGAGGGTCTGCTTCTGCCAGCCGAAACTGCCGCCTTCGACCTTGATGCGGTTGCCCGGCGCAGTGAGGCCGGAGTTGGTAACGAAGTTGATCGCCCCGCCCAGCGACAAGGCGCCGTATTCGAAGGCGTTGGCACCGCGCAGTACCTCGGTGTAGCTCAGGCCCTGGGTGTCGAGCAGCTCGTAGGGCGTGCCACCGGCGCCAGTCAGGGCCAGGCCGTCGAAGAGAAACTTGGTGCCTTCGCGAAAGTAGCCAGGCGATGTGTTGGCGCCCGAGCCGCGAATGGAAATCTTGATCGCATCGTTGCCGCCGGCCGCCTGCGCATACACCCCCGGCTGATAGGCCAGGGTGTCTTCGAGGGTGGCTGAGCGGCCCTTCTCCACCTCGGCCTGCTGGACCAGCCCGGTACCGCCGGGGATCTCGTCCAGTTGCGCCTGCGCCGCTTCTACCGGGGTGGCTTTGGCGGCCTGGACGGTAACCGTCTCCAGGCGTTTTTCAGTCTGTGTGGCGTCTTCGGCCTGGGCCAGCGGCGCCAGGCTCAACAGGGCGGCGCCGACGCTGGCCAGCTTCCAGTCCTTGCCTACTACTTTGGTCGAAGATTTGGATAAAACGGATGTTGCCCGAGGCACGAAATTCAAGGTCTTGCTCCCCACCTGATTAAAAAATAGGCGAGTTTCTATTGGTATAGTCAATCTCGAAGGGAGCTGTTGCAGCGTCCGTGCCAACCACAAAATCCCTTGAAATCCTTGGGTTTGAGCGGTTTCAACGGTTTAAACAATTGTTCGAATTGCGGGTATCTGTCCAACTGCTGTTGCCTGGCGAACAGTTGATCATGGCCCAGGCCTTGATAGATCCTGTCGATAGACCTATCAACAAGGTCGATTAGTCCCACATTCCGTACGGGAATACACTAGCGCGCATACGTCCGCTTAAAACCCTGCGCCAGACAGGGACCTGCGACACACCGTGCTTCGACACCCCAGCCAACTGCGCTTGCGACGCCTTGTTGCCGGGCATGCCTATGCCCGCAGCTTTGTGCAGCCGATAAGAATGAGGAGATACCCATGGGACTTGGCAGACGACAGTTTTTCAAGCTGTGTACCGCCGGCGTCGCCACCGCCACCTGTGCAAGCCTGGGCTTTGCCCCGGGCGTGGCCCAGGCGACCCAGTCGCGCCAGTACAAGCTGCTGCGCGCCAAGGAAACCCGTAACAACTGCACCTATTGCTCGGTCGGTTGCGGGATTCTCATGTACAGCCTCGGCGACGGCGCCAAGAACGCCAAGGCGCGGATCTTCCATATCGAAGGCGACCCTGATCATCCGGTCAGCCGTGGCTCGCTGTGCCCTAAAGGCGCCGGCCTGGTCGACTATGTGCACAGCGAACAGCGCCTGCTCTACCCCGAATACCGCGCACCGGGCTCGGACAAATGGCAACGCATCAGCTGGGACCACGCTATCGAGCGCATCGCCCGGCTGCTGAAGGACGACCGCGACGCCAACTTCATCGAGAAGAACGCCAAGGGCACCACGGTCAACCGCTGGCTCAGCACCGGCATGCTCTGCTCGTCGGCGGCCAGCAGCGAAACCGGCTCGCTCGACCAGCGCTTCACCCGTGCCCTGGGCATTCTCGGCACCGACAGCCAGGCGCGGGTCTGCCACGCGCCGACGGTTTCGGCCCTGGCGCCGACCTTTGGCCGTGGCGCCATGACCAACAACTGGGTCGACATCAAGAACGCCAACGTTGTGCTGATCATGGGCGGCAACCCCGCCGAGGCGCACCCGGTGGGCTTCAAGTGGGTGATCGAGGCGAAGATCCGCAACGGCGCCAAGGTCATCGTCGTCGACCCGCGCTTCAACCGCAGCGCCGCGGTGGCCGACATCTACTCGCCGATCCGCGCAGGCTCCGACGTGACCTTCCTGATGGGCGTGGTCAACTACCTGATCAGCCACGACAAGATCCAGCACGAATACGTACGCCACTACACCAACGCCAGCCTGATCGTGCGCGAGGACTACCATTTCGACGACGGCCTGTTCAGCGGCTACGACGCCAACAAGCGCAGCTACGACCGCAGCTCCTGGACCTACGAGCTCGACAGCAAGGGCTACGCCAAGCGCGACCTGACCCTGCAGCACCCGCGCTGCGTGTGGAACCTGCTCAAGGCCCACGTCAGCCGCTACACCCCGCAGATGGTCACCAACGTCTGCGGCACGCCCAAGGACGACTTCCTGAAGATCTGCGCGATCCTTGGCGAAACCAGCGCCCCGGACAAGACCGCGACCTTCCTCTACGCCCTGGGCTGGACCCACCACACCAACGGCGCGCAGATGATCCGCGGCTCGGGCATGATCCAGCTGCTTTTGGGCAACATCGGCATGGCCGGTGGTGGCGTCAACGCCCTGCGCGGCCACTCCAACATCCAGGGCTACACCGACCTGGGCCTGCTGTCGCTGCGCCTGCCTGGCTACATGAACCTGCCGTCCGACGAGCAGACCGACATGGCCACCTACCTCAAGCAGGTGACGCCGGTGGCGCTGCTGGAGGATCAGGTCAACTACTACAAACACACGCCGAAATTCTTCGTCAGCCTGATGAAAAGCCTTTGGGGCGACAAGGCCACCAAAGACAACGACTGGGGCTTCGATTGGCTGCCCAAGTGGGACGACAGCTACGACGTGCTCAATTTCAGCAACCGCATGTACGAAGGCAAGGTCAACGGCTACATCGCCCAGGGCTTCAACCCGGTGGCGGCCTTCCCCGACAAGAACAAGGCCCAGGCAGCGCTGGCCAAGCTCAAGTTCCTGGTGATCATCGACCCGCTGGCCACCGAGACCTCGAGCTTCTGGCAGAACCACGGCGAGCAGCATGACGTCGACACCGCGGCGATCCAGACCGAAGTGTTCCGCCTGCCCTCCTCGTGCTTTGCCGAGGAAGACGGCTCGATCGTCAACTCCGGGCGCTGGCTGCAGTGGCACTGGGCCGGCGCGGCGCCTCCGGGCGAGGCCTGGCACGATGGCAAGATCCTCGGCCACCTGTTCCTGAAGATCCGCGAGCTGTACGAAAAGGAAGGCGGCGCCAACCCGGCACCGATCCTCAACATGGCCTGGGACTACGCCGACCCGCTGGACCCCAAGCCCGAGGAAGTGGCCAAGGAGTCCAACGGCCGCGCCCTGGCCGACCTGCACGACGAGCAAGGCAAGCTGATTTTGCGCAAGGGCCAGTTGCTCAGCGACTTTTCGCAGTTGCGTGACGACGGCACGACCCAGTGCTTCAACTGGATCTTCGCCGGCTCCTGGACCGAACAGGGCAACCAGATGGCCCGCCGCGACAACGCCGACAGCGGCCTGGGTTGCACCCCGGGCTGGGCCTGGGCCTGGCCGCAGAACCGGCGCATCCTCTACAACCGCGCCTCGGCCGACCCGCAGGGCAAGCCGTGGGATCCGAAACGCAAGCTGATCGGCTGGGACGGTGTGCGCTGGAGCGGCGTCGACGTGCCCGACTTCGCCGTCAGCGCCGCCCCCGGTGGCAAGGTCAACCCGTTCATCATGCTGCCCGAAGGCCTGGGCCGGCTGTTCTCGGTCGGCGCCATGAACGACGGGCCGTTCCCCGAGCACTACGAGCCGACCGAAAGCCCGCTGGCGAGCAACCCGCTGCACCCGAACGTGACCTACAGCCCGACCGCGCGACTGTACGAAAGCGACCGCCAGCGCATGGGCAAGCGCGAAGAGTTCCCCTACGTGGCGACCACCTACTCGATCACCGAGCTGTTCCGCCACTGGACCAAGCACGCGCGGTTGAACGCCATCGTCCAGCCCGAGCAGTTCATCGAGATCGGCGAGAAGCTCGCCGCCGACAAGGGCATCGTTCAGGGCGACCTGGTCAAGGTTAGCACCAAGCGTGGCTACATCAAGGCCAAGGCCGTGGTGACCAAGCGCATCCGCCGCCTGGCCGTCGATGGCCAGGATGTCGACACCATCGGCATTCCTTGCCACTGGGGTTACGAAGGCAGCACGCGCAAGGGCTTCCTGGCCAACACCCTGACCCCGGGCATCGGCGAGTCGAACACCCACACGCCGGAGTACAAGGCGTTTCTCGTGAACATTGAAAAGGTCTGAGGGCGAATACCATGTCCATGCAATCCCAAGACATCGTCCGCCGCTCAGCCACCAACGTGCTGACCCCGGCGCCGCACACCCGCGATCACCAGGCCGAAGTGGCCAAGCTGATCGACGTGAGCATCTGCATCGGCTGCAAAGCCTGCCAGGTGGCCTGCAACGAGTGGAACGACCTGCGTGACGAGGTCGGCCACAACGTTGGCGTGTACGACAACCCGGCCGACCTGTCGGCCGAAACCTGGACGCTGATGCGTTTCGATGAAGTCGAAGATGAAAGCGGCAAGCTCGAGTGGCTGATCCGCAAGGACGGCTGCATGCACTGCGCCGACCCCGGCTGCCTGAAAGCCTGCCCGCAACCGGGAGCGATCATCCAGTACGCCAACGGCATCGTCGACTTCCAGTCCGAGCACTGCATCGGTTGCGGCTACTGCATCGCCGGCTGCCCGTTCGATGTGCCGCGCATCAGCAAGAAGGACAACAAGGCCTACAAGTGCACGCTGTGCGTCGACCGCGTGTCGGTCGGCCAGGAGCCGGCCTGCGTCAAGACCTGCCCCACCGGGGCAATCAACTTCGGCAGCAAGCAAGACATGCTGCACCAAGCCAGCGAACGGGTCACCGAGCTGCAGGGCCGCGGCTTTGCCGGGGCCGGCATCTACGACCCGCAAGGCGTTGGCGGCACCCACGTGGTCTACGTGCTGCAGCATGCCGACAAGCCGCAGCTGTACCACAAGCTGCCCACCGACCCGCGCATCAGCAACGCCATCCAGGGCTGGAAAGGCTGGATGAAACCGGTGGCCGCGGCGGCGTTCTTCGCCACCCTGGCCGGCACCCTGTTCCATTACATCGGCGTCGGCCCCAACGAGGTCGATGAACAGGACCAGAAGATCGAAGAGGATACCCACGCATGAACAAGGACAAACTGATCCTGCGAACGCGCTTCATCGAGCGCGCCAGCCACTGGTTCATGGTGATCTGCTTCTTCGCCGTGGCGCTGTCGGGGCTGTCGTGGTTCTTCCCCTCGCTCAACGGCCTCAACGCGGTGTTCGGCACCCCGCAGCTGGCGCGCATCCTCCACCCGTTTTTCGGCGTGGTGGTGTTTTTGCTGCTGATGTTTCTGTTCGTGCGCTTCGTGCGCTACAACCTGCCGGAACGCGAAGACCTGCAGTGGTTCAAGAACGTCAAGCAAGTGCTGGCCGGCAAGCATGAGCCGGCGCTGAACATCGGCAAATACAACGCCGGGCAGAAGATTCTGTTCTGGGGCATCATGGCCCTGATCAGCCTGTTGCTGCTCAGTGGCGTGGTGATCTGGCGGCCGTACTTCGCGCCGCTGTTCAGTATCCCGACCATCCGCATCGGCTTGCTGGTACATGCACTGGCCGGCATCAGCCTGATTCTGCTGATCATCGGCCATGCCTACCTGGCATTCTGGGTCAAGGGTTCGATCCGCGGCATGCTCACCGGCTACGTCAGCCGCAGCTGGGCCAAGACCCACCACGACCGCTGGTACCGCCAGCTGAACAGCAAGCAAGGCAAAGCCGGGAGCGACAAATGAGCAGCATCCAGATGACCCCGGTGCAGACGCCCAGCGGTGGCGTCAACGAGATCGTCGCGGTACTGCTGCCGTCGCTCAAGGACCGTTACTCAAAACGCGCGGCGCGCCTGCGCCAGCTGGCCGACGGCCACGCCATGGGCGATTACCTGGGGTTTTGTGCCGGTATCGCCGAGGCTCAGCAGCAACTGCTTGCCACCCTGGCGCTGCCTGAAGCGCTGGCGGCCGGGTTGGCGGCGCGCCTGGACGCTGGCCGGGCGCCGCTGGCAAGCGCAGAGTACCCGCGCGACGCTTACTGGCAGCAACTGCTCGGCGCCTTGATCGAGGCACTGTACGGCGACGCCACGCCAGCGGTGCGCAGCACCCTCGATGCCTTGCGCGGCTACTCGCCGGTGCAACTGGAAGAGCGCGCCAGCGCCCTGCTGGCCGGTAGCTACGAGCAGGTCGACAGCGGCCAGGCGCTGTTTCTCTGGAGCGCGCTGTCGCTGTACTTCACCCAGCTGGCCCATGCCCTGCCGGCTTCGGCCAGGGCCTCGCTGGGCGAACAGCGCCAGCACTGCCCGGTGTGCGCCAGCGCGCCGGTGGCCAGCGTGATCATGAACGGCGCCCAGGCCGGCCTGCGTTACCTGCATTGCAGTTTGTGCGAGAGCCGCTGGCACATGGTTCGGGTAAAATGCAGCAACTGCGAAGCCACCGGCGCCCTCGACTACTGGTCGCTGGAGCGTCAGGATGCGGCGATCAAGGCCGAGAGCTGCAACGACTGCCACAGCTACCTGAAAGTGCTGTACCCGGAAAAGGACCGCGACCAGGAAGTGCTGGCCGATGACCTCGCTTCCCTGGCGCTGGACGCCGAAGTGGAGCGCGAGGGTTATGGGCGCAGTGGTGTCAGCCCGTTTCTGTTTCCCGGCTGATAAAGCTATCGCGGGGCAAGCCCCGCGATGCCCCCTTTTCACCCCACACCCGGAACCCCCATGGGCATCAAGAAATCTTCCGCCGAACTCAAGCGCGACCTCAAGGCCGTCGCCGGCAACCTGGAACGCACCGCCGGTGAAATCAGCAAGCTGGCCGAGCGCATCGACGGCGTCGACGTGGTTGCCGTGCTGCACCTGATGAATCGCCTGTACAAAGACTCCGACAAGCTCAAGGCCTACGCCGACGAAATCAAGGTCGGGCGCATCGTGCGTGGCAAGGCCGAGTAGCCAGGCCATGCGCCGACGACTGACTAGCAAAAGCTGCCAGGGCTCTTACACTTGATCTGAACGGTTGACGTCTGTAGACATGCTTGCAGCCAACCTAGACGAGATGGAGCCTGTCGCGATGCCGAGCCTGGATTTTCTCATTACCTCATTGATCGTCGTGCTGATTCCCGGCAGCGGCGTGATCCTGACCATCTCCACCGCCCTGGTGGCCGGCAAGCGCGCCAGCCTCTACACCGCGCTGGGCTGTACGGCGGGGATCGTCCCGCACCTGCTGGCCTCGATCCTCGGCCTGTCGGCGATCCTGCACACCAGTGCCCTGGCCTTCCAGGGCCTGAAGTTCGCCGGCGTCGCCTACCTGCTGTACCTGGCCTACGCCACCTGGCGCGACCGCTCGGCCTTCGCCGTCGACAGCAACAGCGCGGTGGGTAGCGCTGGCAGCCTGATCCTGCGGGCCTGCCTGCTGAACATCCTCAACCCGAAACTGACGATTTTCTTCCTGGCGTTCCTGCCGCAGTTCATCAGCGCCGAGGCGGGCTCGGTGAGCGGGCAGATGCTCAGCCTGAGCGCAGTGTTCATGCTCATGACCTTCGTGGTATTTGTGCTGTATGGCCTGCTGGCCAACCTGTTCCGTCGCGCGGTGATTGAATCGCCGCGGGTTCAGAACTGGCTGCGCCGCAGTTTTGCTGCCTCTTTTGCCGGCCTGGGCCTGAACCTGGCGTTCGCCCAGCGCTGAGGAGCGCCTGCGATGAACCGCTGTGACGTACTGATTATCGGCGCCGGCCCCACCGGGCTCGTGCTGGCGCTGTGGCTGAGCAAGCTGGGCATCAAGGTGCGGATCATCGACAGGACCAGCGGCCCCGGCACCACCTCCCGGGCCCTGGCGGTGCAGGCGCGGACCCTGGAGCTGTACCGCCAGCTGGACCTGACCGAGGCAGTCCTCGCCCAGGGCCACCAGGTGCCGGCGGCCAACCTGTGGGTCAAGGGCGAAACCGCCGCGCGGCTGCCGTTCAACAGCATTGGCGCCGAACTTACGCCCTACCCGTTCCTGCATATCTACCCGCAGGACCAGCACGAGCAACTGCTGATCGAGCGCCTGCAGCGCTTTGCGGTGGCCGTCGAACGGCAAACCGAGCTGCTCGGCTTCAGCCAGGACGCCGAAGGTGTCACCGCCCGCCTGCGCCATGCCGACGGCGTCGAGGAAGTCTGCCAAGCCGATTACATCGCCGGTTGCGACGGCGCCCGCTCGACGGTGCGCAAGGTCCTGGGCATCGGCTTTCCCGGCGGCACTTACGAGCAGGTGTTTTATGTCGCCGATGTCGATGGCGCGGGGCCGGCGTTCAATGGCGAGCTGCACGTCGACCTCGACGAGGCCGACTTTCTCGCCGTATTCCCACTGGCCGGCAGCGGCCGCGCGCGGTTGATCGGCACGGTGCGCGACGCGCGTGCCGAACACCCCCGCGACCTGCGTTTCGAGGATGTCAGCCAGCGCGCCATGGAGCACCTGAAGGTCGAGATCCATCAGGTCAACTGGTTCTCTACCTACCGCGTGCACCACCGGGTGGCCGAGCAGTTTGGCCACCAGCGCGCCTTCCTGCTTGGCGACGCCGCCCACGTACACAGCCCGGCCGGTGGCCAGGGCATGAACACTGGCATCGGCGATGCCATCAACCTGGCGTGGAAACTGGCGGCGGTGTTGCAAGGCAGCGCCACCGAGGCCCTGCTCGAAACCTACGAAATCGAGCGCAGTGCTTTTGCCCAGCGGCTGGTGGCGACCACCGACCAGGTGTTCAACTTCATCACCGCCGACGGCCGCCTGGCCGCCCTGCTGCGCACCCGCCTGGCCCCCGTGCTGCTGCCGCGGGTGGCGGCGCTCAAAGCTGCGCGGACGTTTTTGTTCCGCACCGCTTCGCAAATCACCCTGAACTACCGCGACATGCCCCTGAGCGTCGGCAGCGCCGGCCAGGTACATGGTGGCGAGCGCCTGCCGTGGGTCAGCGACGGCGCCCACGACAACTTTGCCGGGCTGGCGCGGATGCGCTGGCAGGTTCAGGTGTATGGTGCGGCCAGCGGCAGCCTGGTGGCCTGGTGCAGCGACCGCGGCATGCCGCTGGAAGTGTTCGAATGGTGCGATGCCCACGAGGCGGCCGGCTTGCAGCGGGACGGCGTGTACCTGCTGCGCCCGGACAGCTACGTCGCGCTGGCCCAGGTCGGCGCCGGGCCAGAGGTGCTCGAAGAGTACTTCAGTGCACGCGGGATGCGCGGATACTAGCGCTGTTGTGCGAGAATGCGCGCAGGTTTCGCCTCTCTATCTGCTAAGGAATGGCATCATCAGAATCCTCACCTCTTTGCTCCTGGCCTCGACCCTGTTCCTGGCCAGTTGCGGCACTTTTCTTGCGCGCGGCTCCAACAGCTACGGCAGCGGCGACTACTACAAAGGCACCCAGGCCAACGTCCAGTTACTGACCACGATCGGCGCCAGCGGCTACGAAGGTTATTCAACGATCTTCTGCTGGGTGACCATCGTCTGCCCGGTGGCTGCCATTGTCACCCTGCCGGCGGACATGGTGGTCGACACCGCCCTGCTGCCCTATGACTCGATGAACTGAAATGCCCCAGCTCGACTACCGCCGCGTGGCGTTTCTGAATATCTACATCAATGACTTCATCATCTATATCGGCGCGCCGCTGATGGTGCTGACCCTGTTCGACTGGATGCCGAAAAGCCTGGGCACCACCATTATCCTGGTGGTTCTGGGCCTTGGCTGCCTGACCTTTCCATTGTCGATGCTGGTGCGCTGCCCACTGTGCAACGCAGCGATGATGCACTTGTACAAGGATGAGGTTGGCACCGCGCTGTCACGCCGGGTCGGCTTCAGCGAAGTGCGCAAGCTGAAAAAGGTGCGTTGCCTGGGCTGCGATGGGCTGCTGAAGATTCGCGATTGATCGCGGGGCAAGCCCGCTCCCACAGGTTTTGCGCAGTCCGTGTGGGAGCTGGCTTGCCGGCGATGGGCTGCAAAGCAGCCCCTAGGCGCGAGCAAACCTGTAGGTCGTCACCCCGCACAACAGCAACCCCGCCAGGGCCAGCGATCCGCCGACATAGCCGATGTTACCCAGGCCCATGTGCACGCTGACCAGGCTGCCGATCAGCGCCCCGGCACCAATGCCGATGTTGTAGATGCCAGAGAACATGGCCATGGCCACGTCGGTGGCGTCCGAGGCGAGGATCAGCACCTTGGACTGCAACGCCAGGCTGAAGCACATGATCGACACACCCCAGAACACGCTCAAGGTACCCAGCAGGCTGAAGTCGCCGGCCAACGGCAGCAACAGCAGCAGACAGGTCGCCAGCATGGCGATCGCGCCGATCAGAAAGCCCTGCGGGAATCGCTCGCTGTAGCGGCTGAACAGCACCGAACCGAACACCCCGGCGCCGCCAAACAGCAACAGCAGCACGGTGGTCAGTTCGCCGCCGATCTGCGCGACGTTCAGGGCAAACGGCTCGATGTAACTGTAGGCAGTGAACTGCGCGGCAATCACCAGCGCCACCAGCACATACACGGTGACCAGCGCCGGGCGCTTGAACAGCACCGGTACGCTGCGCAACGAGCCGGAGTTCTGGCTCGGCAGCAGCGGCAGCGATTTGACCAGGCACAACAAGGTTGCCAAGGCCACCCCGGCAATCGCCAGGAAGGTGGTGCGCCAACCCAGGGCCTCGCCCACCACCCGCCCCAGCGGAATGCCCATGACCATCGCCAGGGTGGTACCGGTTGCCAGCAGCCCCAGGGCCTTGGCCTGTTGCCCCGGCGGCGCTACGCGCACTGCCAGCGAGGCAGTAATGGCCCAGAACACCGCATGGGCCAGGGCGATGCCGATACGGCTGACCAGCAGCATGCCAAAGCTCTGCGCCACCCCCGAAAGCAAATGGCTGAGGATGAACAAGGCAAAGACGATGATCAGCAACTTGCGCCGCTCGATATTGCGGGTCAGCAGCATCATCGGCAGCGAGGCCAGGGCCACCACCCAGGCATAGATGGTCAGCATCAGGCCGACCTGGGCGGTGGACATGTCGAAGCTGCGGCCGATGTCGCTGAGCAGCGCCACCGGGACGAATTCAGTGGTGTTGAAAATGAAGGCCGCCAGGGCCAGGGCGATGACACTCAGCCAACTGCCGGTTCGCGCATCCACGGATGTATTCATGAGTAAAGCCTTGCTCCGAGTCGTTTGCGATTGCCGGGAACGAAAACGCGCCCAGCGCCAGACACTCATGCCGGTCGGGCCTGAGTGAAGCGTGTGCGCTGAGGAAAGATTTATAAGTATGCGGGGTATCGCTTGCTGGCAAGGATAGTACGTCAGCACCGAAGCTGTCACAACCGCGCAGGCGTGGAGTACCATGGCCCGATTCGTTCATGGAAGACTCCCCGCTATGTCGCAACCCTCCCAGGCTTTGGCCAACATCCTCGACAATGACAGCCTGATCGCCGCTATCGACCAGGGCCTGGCGCCGCAGTACCTGTACTTCTGGGGCCACCGGCAAAAGGTCGAGGGCAAGCCGGACAAAAGCTGCTTCAGCCAGTGGTTCGAGGCCGGCTTCAAAGAGCAAGGCCTCCACTACCCCAGCGCCGAGCACTACATGATGGCCGGCAAGGCGCGGCTGTTCGACGACCAGGCAACGTTGGCGAAAATTCTCGCCGCGCGCACGCCGGCCGAGGCCAAGAAGCTGGGCCGCGAAGTCGCCGGCTACGATGACGCCGCCTGGGTGGCCGAGCGCTCGGCGATCGTCGAGCAGGCCAACCTGCTCAAGTTCGAACAGAACCCGGGGCTGCGCACATTTCTACTCTCTACCGCCGGCCAGGTGCTGGTCGAGGCCAGCCCGCTGGACAGCATCTGGGGCATCGGCCTGGACGCCAAGGCCGCGCAAGCAGCCGATCCACGCCAGTGGCAAGGGCTGAACCTGCTCGGTTATGCGCTGATGCGCGTGCGCGAGCGCCTGGCTGGCTGAGGGCCCAGCGCAGGATTTTTCTGCGCTGCTACACTTTATTCGCGCAGATGGAGGATTCCCTCATGTCCGATAAAGAGATCACCACAGCCCTTAACCTGATCAACCAGCGCCAGGCCCGGCTCGCTTCGGCGTGCAAGGAGATTGCCGACTGGATCGACCGCCAGGGCGATGTGCCGGTGGCCGGCAAGATCCGCGACACCCTCAAGGCCGTCGAAGCCGATGATCAGCTGGTCAGAAAAACCCTCACCTCGCTGAGCGTCGAACGCCCGCTGCCGCGTTTCCGCTAGCCCGCAAAGGCGGGTGGCGGGTGCGCGACACGCGTGAGGTCAATCGCCCAAGAGCCTGGGTCGCCAGTGCCAGGTGCTGTTTATCGTCTACGATTTCCAGCAACTTCTGGCACATTCCGGTGACTGGCTGTCAATGAATATCCTTTACGACGAAAACGTCGATGGTGCCCTGCCCGCCGTCGACAAACAGGCGCTGCTGCAGGCCTTGCAGGCACAACTGCCCGATCTCGATATCCTCCACGCCGAGGAAGACCTCAAGCCTTACGAATGCGATGGCCTCTCGGCCTACCGCACACTGCCGCTGCTGGTGTTGCTGCCGCATACCCTCGAGCAGGTGCAAGGCATCCTCAGGCTGTGTTTTGCCCGCAAGGTGCCGGTGGTCGCCCGTGGCGCCGGCACTGGCCTGTCGGGCGGCGCCCTGCCCCTGGAAAAAGGCGTGCTGCTGGTGATGGCGCGCTTCAACAAGATCCTCGCCATTGACCCCGCCGCGCGCACCGCGCGGGTGCAGCCGGGGGTGCGCAACCTGGCGATCTCCCAGGCCGCCGCGCCTTATGAGCTGTACTACGCACCTGACCCGTCGTCGCAGATCGCCTGCTCGATCGGTGGCAACGTCGCCGAAAATGCCGGCGGCGTGCACTGCCTGAAATATGGCCTGACCGTGCACAACCTGCTCAAGGTCGAGATCCTTACCGTTGAAGGCGAATGCCTGACCCTCGGCGCCGACAGCCTCGATGCCCCGGGCTTTGACCTGCTGGCGCTGTTCACCGGTTCCGAAGGCATGCTCGGGATCATCACCGAAGTAACGGTCAAGCTGCTGCCCAGGCCGCAGGTGGCCAAGGTGCTGCTGGCGGCTTTCGACTCGGTGGAAAAAGCCGGGCGCGCGGTTGGCGACATCATCGCTGCCGGGATCATTCCCGGTGGCCTGGAGATGATGGACAACCTGGCGATCCGCGCCGCTGAAGACTTCATTCATGCCGGCTACCCGGTCGACGCCGAGGCGATTCTGCTGTGCGAGCTGGATGGCGTCGAAGCCGATGTGCACGACGATTGCGAGCGGGTACGTACCCTGTTCGAACAGGCCGGTGCCAGCGAAGTACGCCAGGCCCGTGACGAGGTGGAGCGGGTGAAGTTCTGGGCCGGGCGCAAGAACGCCTTTCCGGCGGTCGGGCGAATTTCAGCCGATTATTACTGCATGGACGGCACCATCCCACGCCGCGAGTTGCCCCATGTGCTGCAACGCATCGCCGTGCTATCGCATAAATACGATCTGCGGGTGGCCAACGTCTTTCATGCCGGCGACGGCAACATGCACCCGCTGATCCTCTTCGACGCCAACCAGCCCGGCGAGCTGGAGCGCGCCGAAGCCTTTGGCGGCGAGATTCTCGAACTGTGCGTGAGTGTCGGCGGCAGCATCACCGGCGAGCATGGCGTCGGCCGCGAGAAGATCAACCAGATGTGCGCGCAGTTCAGCAGCGACGAGCTGACCCTGTTCCACGCAGTCAAGGCCGCCTTCGACCCCCATCGCTTGCTCAACCCCGGCAAGAACATCCCGACCCTGCAGCGCTGCGCCGAGTTTGGCGCCATGCATGTACACGCCGGGCAACTGCCCTTCCCCGAGCTGGAGCGTTTCTGATGCTGGCGCACAACAACGATGCCAGTCAGGCGCTGCTCGAACAGGTCAACCAGGCCCGCGCCGAGGGCACGCCCTTGCGCATTCGAGGCGGCGCCAGCAAGGCTTATCTCGGCCGCCCGGTAGCCGGGATCGAGCTCGATACCCGCGAGCACCGCGGCATCGTCAACTACGACCCGACGGAGCTGGTGATCACCGCCCGCGCCGGCACGCCGCTGAGCGAGTTGGCAGCGACGCTTGAGGCCGCCGGGCAGATGCTGCCCTGCGAGCCGCCGCACAGTGACGACGGCGCCACCCTCGGCGGCATGCTCGCTGCCGGGCTGTCGGGGCCGCGCCGGCCCTGGGCCGGCTCGGTTCGCGACTACGTGCTCGGCATCCGGGTGATCAGCGGCCTGGGCCTGCACCTGCGTTTTGGCGGCGAGGTGATGAAGAACGTCGCCGGCTACGACCTGTCGCGGCTGATGGCCGGCAGCTTCGGCTGCCTGGGGCTGATCAGCGAGGTGTCGCTCAAAGTACTGCCCAAGCCGCGCTGCGACGCGCACATCGCCCTGCAGCTCGACCCGCAGCAAGCCCTGCTGAAACTGGCGCAATGGGGCCAGCAACCGCTGCCGATCAGCGCCGCCTGCCATGACGGCACGGTGTTGCGCCTGCGCCTTGAAGGCGGTGAAGGTTCGGTCAAGGCCGCCCGCGACCGGCTCGGCGGCGAGCGCTTCAAGGCTTGCTGGTGGCAAGACCTGAACCACCAGCGTCTGGGGTTTTTCGCCGACCCGCGCCCGCTGTGGCGCATATCCTTGCCCAACCACAGCCCGCTGCTGGAGCTGCCCGGCGAGCAACTGCTGGACTGGGCCGGTGCCCAGCGCTGGCTCAAGTCCGAGGCCCCGGCCGAGGCCATTCGCGCGGCTGCAAGCCGACTGGGCGGCCATGCCACCTGCTACAGCGCCAGCGACAGCCCGTTCCAGCCGCTACCCGCGGCCTTGCTGCGCTATCACCAACAACTCAAGCAGCGCCTCGACCCGCAAGGGATCTTCAACCCCGGGCGGATGTACGCGGAGATCTGAGCCATGCAAACCACCCTGAGCGATGCCGCCAAACGTCTGGCCCGCGCCGAAGAGGCCGAGCGCATCCTGCGCAGTTGCGTGCACTGCGGCTTTTGCAACGCCACCTGCCCGACCTATCAATTGCTCGGCGACGAACTGGACGGCCCGCGCGGGCGCATCTACCTGATCAAGCAGGTGCTCGAAGGCCAGCCGGCCAGCGCCAAGACCCAACTGCACCTGGACCGCTGCCTGTCGTGCCGCAACTGCGAAACCACCTGCCCGTCCGGGGTCGATTACCACAACCTGCTGGACATCGGCCGCGCCGTGGTCGACCAGGCGGTGGCCCGCCCGCCGCTGCAGCGGGCCTTGCGCAGCGGCCTGCGTAACCTGGCCAGCCACCCGACAGCGTTCAAGCGCCTGGTGCAACTGGGGCGCAGCGTCGACAGCCTGCTGCCGGCAGCGCTCAAGGGCAAGCTGCCGCGCTCGCCAGCCACGGCCCAGGCGCGCCCGCAAGCGCACCATGAGCGGCGGGTGCTGCTGCTTGAAGGCTGCGTGCAACCGGGCCTGTCGCCCAACACCAACGCCGCCACGGCGCGGGTGCTCGATCGCCTGGGTATCAGCGTTACCGCCACGCCCCAAGCCGGCTGCTGTGGCGCCGTCGACTATCACCTCGATGCCCAAGCCCGTGGCCTTGAACGCGCCCGGCACAACATCGACGCGTGGTGGCCGGCCATCGAGGCCGGCGCCGAAGCCATCGTGCAAACCGCCAGCGGTTGCGGCGCCTTCGTCAAGGACTACGCCAAGCTGCTGCACGGCGATGCGCAGTACGCAAGCAAAGCCCGGCGGGTCAGCGAACTGGCCAGGGACCTGGTCGAGGTCGTCGCGGCCGAGCCCCTGGATAAACTGACCTGCCACAGCGGCCAGCTGCTGGCAGTGCATTGCCCGTGCAGCCTGCAGCATGCGCAGAAGCTTGGCGGCAGCGTCGAGGCCCTGCTCAAGCGCCTGGGTTTCAACCTCAGCAATGTGCCCGACGGCCACCTGTGCTGCGGCTCGGCGGGCACCTATTCGCTGACCCAGCCGCAACTGGCCAGGCAACTGCGCGACAACAAGCTCGATGCCCTGGAAAGCGGCCGGCCGGATGTCATCGTCAGCGCCAATATCGGCTGCCAGACCCACCTCGATGGCGCCGGGCGCACCCCGGTGCGGCACTGGATCGAGCTGGTGGACGAGGCGCTAGCGAAGTCGCCAAGCCTGGCATAAGCTCAAACGGGCACCCCTGTTCGACAACCCGAGGACTCGTCATGCGTCATCTTCTGCTTGTCTCACTGCTGGTCATCAGCCCCGCCGTCCTGGCCAAGACCGAATGCAGCACTGCTGAAAAGAACCAATGGCAGGACCAGAACAACTTTCAGGAAGAACTGAAAAAGCAGGGCTACGAGATCAAGGAGTTCAAGGTCACCAAGGGCAATTGCTACGAGATCTACGGCAAGAACAAAGACGGTAAAAAAGTCGAGATCTACTTCGACCCGGTCACCGGCAAGAAGGTCAAGGAAGAGATCGACTGAGGTGAGCGACGATAGCCTGCGCCTCTGGGACCCACTGGTGCGCGTGTGCCACTGGTCGCTGGTGGTGGTGTTTGTCGGCGGCTATTTTCTCACCGAAGAAGGCGATGGCTGGCACCGCTGGCTGGGCTATTACGGCCTGACGATCGTACTGCTGCGCAGTGTCTGGGGCTTTGTCGGCAGCCCGGCGGCGCGCTGGGCGCACTTCTGGCCAACGCCCACGCGCTTGAAGTGGCACTTGCAGGCCCTGTTCAGCGGCCAAGACTACCACCGCCTCGGCCATTCGCCGTTGGGCGCGCTGGTGATGGTGCTGATGTTGCTGCTGATGGCCGGCCTTGGCGTCAGCGGCTTCATGATGGAAGAGATCTACTACTTCTGGGGCGACGACGGCCTGCGCGATATTCACGAGTTGATGGCCGATGCCCTGTTGGCGCTGGTGTGCCTGCACATTGCGGCGGCGCTGTTCGAGAGCTGGCGGCTGAGGGAGAACCTGCCGCTGTCGATGGTCACCGGCAGGCGCCGGCGGCGCTGAAACGATCGCGGGTCAAGCCAGCATCCACCGAACTGTGGAACTGGCTTGCCAGCGATGGGCTGCGCAGCAGCCCTCTATCAGTGCTGCATAGGCTGGTGATCATGCCCATGCATGACTTGCGCATTCAACGCCCGCACCGGCGCTTTCACTTCGATGGTCTGCTTGACGCCCTTGGCATCCTCGACCACCAGGGTCAGCGGCACGTGCTCGCCTTCCTTGAGTTGCTGGTTGAGGTCCATGAGCATCACGTGATAACCGTTGGGGTCAAGGCTCACCGCCTTGCCGGCCGGCAGCGCCAGGCTGTCGACCTCGCCCATTTTCATCACGTCGTTTTCCATGGTCATCTGGTGCACCTGCACGGTCCTGGCCACCGGCGAAGCGACGCTGAGCAGCTTGCTGTCGGTGCTGGCGGTGAGGGTCATGAAAGCACCGCTGGACTTCTGGTTGGGCACGGTAGCACGCGCCCAGGCGTCGCTGACAGTGGTTTCGGCCATGGCCGGCAGGGCCAGGCCGATCAGGGCCAGCGCGGCCAGGGTACGTTTGACAGGGTTGCGAAGCATTAACACACCTCCATGACAGTGAGCAGGTCTTCTGCGCACTCTTTTGCATTGAGCGAATGGGACAGGCCCAGGCGCAGTTGGCCGCGGGAATCGAAGACGTAGCTGGTCGAGGTGTGCGAGATGGTATAGGTATCGCCTGCTGGCACCTTCTCGTAGAACACACCGAACTCGCGGGCGGCTGCCGCGGTTTCTTCGAGGGTGCCGGACAACGCCACGAACGAGGGGTCGAAGGCCTTGACGTAGGCGTCGAGCACCTCGGGGGTATCGCGCTCGGGGTCGAGGCTGATGAACACCACCTGCAAAAAGCCTGCATCGCGGCCCATCAGCTTCTTGATCTGCACCGCGCGCGCCAGGGTGGTCGGGCACACCGCCGGGCACTGGGTGAAACCGAAGAACACCATCGGCATCGAACCCCAGAAACTCGAGAGGGTACGGACGTTGCCTTGGGTATCCTTGAGCTTGAACGAACGGCCGAGGATCTTGTTGCTCATGTCCTTGCCGTACTTGAAGTCCAGCGCGCCACCGGAACGGGGGTCGCAACCTGCAAGGGCGCCGAGGCCCAGCAGGCTGATCCCGGCAACAACCTGGCGCCGGGTCAGTAAATCAGTCATGTAACCATCCTTTCGGGAAGGTGCCAGCCCCTGGATAGAGGGCATGTCGAGAAACCTTCGCATTTTGTCATGGTGGCGGACGCAGGTTCCAGCGCGCAGCGCCCCGTACGTCTGTATCCCAGTAATTACGGGGTGCGGCCTGTTGTCGCAGGCAGTGACAAGAAACATCCGGCAACGTCTACGGTAATAATGACGCATCCTGCTCGCCTCTCACTCGTGGAGCCCTCCCCATGCTCAGCAAGGCCGTACTGACCCAACACGAAGTCGCGCAACTGCTTGCCGCCGCCCGCGTCGAAGCCCAGGCCAACCAGTGGCCGGTGAGCATCGCCGTGGTCGATGACGGCGGCCACCCGCTGGCCCTCGAACGCCTGGACGGCTGCCCGCCGATCAGCGCCTACATCGCCCAGGAAAAAGCCCGCACCGCGGCTCTGGGGCGCAAGGACAGCAAGGTCTATGAAGACATCATCAACGGCGGGCGCACGGCCTTTCTCTCGGTGCCGGTGCTCAACGCCACCCTCGAAGGCGGCGTGCCGCTGCGGGTGGACGGTCAGGTGATCGGCGCGGTGGGTGTTTCCGGGGTCAGGTCGGAGCAGGATGCGCAGGTGGCCAAGGTGGCGATCGCCGCGTTGCTGGCGACCCTGGGCAGCTAAAACCCCCTCGTTTTTTTTCGCCACGGTCGCCTGACTGGGAAAGCCTGCGCCTATCGCTATATAATTTTGTATATTACGAAAATTGTACGCGATCAGCAGGCCGCAGATGGACCAGTCAAGTTACCCGGGCGCCCCTGACCCTTCGCACCTCGAGGTCTACGAGCCGGCCAGCCCGGCACCGATCAAGCCCAACAGTACCGGGCGGCGCAACCGTGCGCGGATCCTGCGCGAGGCGGCCAGAAGCTTTGCCTGCAAGGGCTTCGCCGCCACCACCATTGGCGATGTGGCGCGCTCGAGCGGGCTGCCCAAGGCCAATATCAACTACTACTTCAGCTCCAAGCAGAACCTCTACCAGCAGGTGCTGGAGATGGTCGCCGTGCCCTACCTGCAGGCTTTCGCCCTGCTGCAGCCCGACAGCGAACCCGGCCCCGCCCTGGGCGGCATGATCCGCGCCAACCTGCGGCTGATCCGCAAGCAGCCCTGGGCGGCGAAAGTGCTGGCGGCTGAATTGCTGCACGGCGCGCGGCAGTTGCCTGGCAGCCATATCGAACATCTGCAGGGTGAGGTCGAGCGCAGCCTCGATTGCCTGCGCCAGTGGATTGCCCGTGGCCAGTTGGCGGCGCTCGACCCGCAGCACCTGCTGATCAGCCTGTGGGCAACCACCCTGGCCTACGCTAATTTCGGCTCGCAACTGATGGCCGGCGGTGTCGGCAAGATCAACGAGAGCGAGCTGGAAGCGGGCGCGCAGACCCTCACGCAACTGTTGCTGCGTGGAGTGATAAACGCCTAAAACCGGATAAATTTCCTACATCAGTCACAAAACGGTACACATCCTGCTTACTGCGAGGCGACGCATCCTATGATGCGCCTTTCGTAACGACACATAAGGAAAAGTGCCGTGTTCAAACCGTTAGCAGTCGCTGTAAGCCTGGGTTGTGCAATGTTGTCCTCCGGCGCCAGCGCCTATGAATATGGGCAATATGCCGGGCAGACCCTGGACCGTCTGATCAACGACTACCCCGGACGTTACCGCGGTACCGCCAGTTTCGAAGGTGCTACCGCCCTGATGCAAACGCAACTGGGCTTCGGCTACCAGACCCGCCGCCAGGACTTCACCTGGGCCGGCAACCGCAGTTCGCAGAACGTCATCGCCTCCGCCGCGGGCCAGAACAGCACCTACGTGGTGCTCGGCGCCCACTACGACACCTACTTCGGCCGCCCAACCCTGCAAGGCCTGGACGACAACGCCTCGGGCGCCGCCGTGCTCACCGAGATCGCCCGCAACCTGGGCGGCGTGGCCCTGGAGAACGGCCTGGAAGTGGTCGGTTTTGGTGCCGAAGAAGAAGGCCTGCGCGGTTCGCGCGCCTATGTCGCATCATTGAGCGACAGCCAGCGCGCCAACCTGTTGGGCATGATCAACCTCGACAGCCTGATCACCGGCGACAAGATGTACGCCCACGCCGCCAGCAACAGCATCGCCAACCCGGCCCTGGGCGCCTACCGCGACCAGTTGCTGCGCATCGCCCAGGAGATGAACATCGCGCTGTTCACCAACCCCGGCCTGAACCCCGAATACCCGGCCGGCACCGGCTGCTGCAGCGACGGCGAAAGCTTCAACAGCCTCAACGTGCCGGTGCTGTTCATCGAGGCCACCAATTGGGAGCTGGGTGAACTGGACGGCTACGAGCAGACCGACAACCCGGCGATCCCCGGCGGCTCGACCTGGCACGACCCGGCTGAAGACAACCAGCAAGTGCTGACCAACGCCTTCGGCCAGCAGCGCATCGACCAGCGCCTGAGCGACTTCTCGCGGTTGCTGACACGCCTGGTGCTGGAACTGACCAACGCCGACCTGCTCGCCTCTACCGCCTCCGGCGGCGCTATGGCGCGGCAGATGGAAGACCAGTTGCAACGCCAGCACCAGGCCCTGACCCGCCTGCATGACCGCCGCTGGCTGAGCCTGCTGGACGCCACACGGGCGGTCGGCAGCTTTGATGGTGAAGTGGGTGTCGAAGGCGAAGTTTCGCCAGACAGCGGTTTCGATGCGCCGGGCAACCCCGAGTCGAAACGCGTGGGCGTTTATGGCGTTGGCGATTACCGTCTCAATGACGCCCTGACTGTCGGTGCCAGCCTGAGCTTCCAGCGCAGCCGCGACGCCCTCGACCACGGCGGGCGCATCGAAGGCGACGCCTGGCAGGCCGGGCTGTTTGCCCTGCTCAACGACGGCGGCCCGCAATGGCTGGCCGGCGAGCTGAGCGCCGGGCATACAAGCTTTGATACCAAGCGCTCGGTGTACATCCAGGCCAGCAACGGCCCGGTGCTGCTCGACCAGCGCCTGTCCGGCGACACCTCGGCGTGGTTCTGGGGCGCGCGGCTCGACGGCGGCTACGACTTCAGCTTCGGCGCCTTGAAGACCGGCCCGGTGGCGGGCCTGGACTACATGCACTACCGCATCGATGACTTCCACGAAGACCAGGCCCTGCGCACTGCCCTGGGCTACGAAAAGCAGAACTACGACGCCCTCGAAGCCAGCCTCGGCTGGCGCCTGCATGGCAGCGTCGGCCTGGGGGCGAACATGGCCCTGCAACCCTACGCCAGCGTGCGCTGGGTACGCGAACTGGCCGATGGCCGCCTGGACCAGATCGACCTCACCAGCAATGCCGACGGCCGTGTGCGGGTAGCGGACATGGGCAGCGTCGACAAGAACTTTGGTCGCGCGCAAGTGGGCGCACAGTTGATGTTCACCGAGCAGTTGGGGGTGTTTGCCGAGGTCAACAGCCGCTTTGCCCATAGCGAAGGTAATCAGGCTGGCTATTCCCTGGGCGTGCAATGGCAATTTTAACCCTGTAGGAGCGGGCTTGCCCCGCGATAGCGGTCTGTCAGTCATATCGCAATCGCGGGGCAAGCCCGCTCCCACAGGAATAAAAGGATATAAAAATAACAAAACAATCTAACAATTTGGAATAAACAAATTGAAGGGCCTGCGCGGGCTCCTTATATTTTCGGGCATGCCTTGCCCTTGAATCCCAGGAGTCCGCCCATGTCGCACACGCCCCATTCCCCTCTGCGTCGCCTGCTCACCGGCGGCCTGTTTGCCGCCCTGGCGGCGCTGATCCTGCCCGCCCCGCTGGCCCATGCCGAAGCGAGCAAGACCTTGCGCATCGGCTACCAGAAGTTCAACAGCATCAACATCCTCAAAGGCAGCGGCGCCCTGGAAAAAGCCCTGGAGCCACAAGGGGTGAAAGTCAGCTGGTACGAATTCGCCGCCGGCCCGCAGTTGCTTGAAGCGCTGAGCACCGGCGCCATCGACCTTGGCCATGCCGCCGATGCACCCTCGGTATTTGCCCAGGCTGCCGGCAAGCCGGTGGTGTACCTGGCCGCCGAGCAGCCCTACCCCAAGGGCATCGGCCTGGTGGTGCGCGACCAGGACCACATCGCCAACGTCGCCGCCCTCAAGGGCCAGCGCGTGGCCACCGGTCGCGGCTGGAACGCCCAGTACCTGCTGGCCGTGGCCCTGCAGGATGCCGGCCTGAGCTACAAGGACATCACCCCGGCCTACGTCAACAATGCCGCCGACGCCGTGGCCGCACTGCAGTCCGGCAGCGTCCAGGCCGTGACCCTGTGGGACCCGTTCCTCGCCGCCGCCGAACAACAACCGGGCCTGAAGAACCTGCGCGACGGCAGCGGGCTGTCCAACAACCGCACCTTCTACCTGTCCTCGGCGGCCTTTGCCGACGACAACCGCGCGCTGCTGAAGACCTTCTTCAGCGAACTGGCCAAGGTCAGCAACTGGGCCAACCAGAAGCCCGACGAAGTCGCTGCCCTGCTGGCACCGCAACTGGGTATCGGCGCCGATGTGCTGCAGGTGGCCAGCGAGCGGCGCAACTACAACGCCGTGGCCATTGACGCAAAAATCACCGCCGAGCAGCAGAAGCTTGCCGACACCTTCCAGGGCCTGGGCCTGATCCCCAAAGCGCTGAAGGTGGCCGATGCGGTCTACCCGGTGTCGGTCCTGCCCTGAGTACAGACCATGTCCAAGACCATCCGCTTCAACGCTTTCAGCATGAACGCCGCCACCCACCAGTCCCCCGGGCTGTGGCGCCATCCGCGCAACACCAGCGTCGATTTCAATCGCCTGGGTTACTGGACCGACCTCGCCCGCCTGCTCGAACGCGGGCTGTTCGATGCGCTGTTCATTGCCGATGTGCTGGGTATCTATGACGTCTACCAGGGCAGCGCCGACGGCGCCCTGCGCGGCGGCGTGCAGGTACCGGTCAACGACCCGCTGCTGATCGTCCCGGCCATGGCCGGGGTCACCGAACACCTGGGCTTTGGCATCACCTTTTCGCTGACCTACGAGCACCCGTACCCCTTCGCCCGGCGCATGTCCACGCTCGATCACCTGAGCGCCGGGCGGGTGGGCTGGAACATCGTCACCGGTTACCTCGACAGCGCCGCACGCAACCTCGGCCTGGCGCGGCAACTGGGCCACGACGAGCGCTACGAGCTGGCCGAGGAATACCTGCAGGTGCTGTACAAGCTCTGGGAAAAAAGCTGGGACGACGATGCCGTGTTGCAGGACCGCGCCAGCGGCCAGTTCCTCGACCCGGCCCGGGTGCACCCGATCAACCACCAGGGCGCGCACTTCCAGGTGCCCGGCATTCACCTGAGCCAGCCTTCGCCGCAGCGCACGCCGGTGCTGTTCCAGGCCGGCGCCTCGCCGCGCGGCCTGCGCTTTGCCGCCGACCATGCCGAATGCGTGTTTATCAGTGCGCCGACCCAGGCGGCGCTGAGCGGCTATGTAGAAGGCATCCGCAAGGCCACCCGCGACGCCGGCCGGCCTGAACAGGACGTGCTGATCTACGCCCAGGCGCTGCTGATCGTCGCCGACAGTCGCCAGGCGGCCGAGGCCAGGCTGCAGGAGTACCGCCAGTACGTGGACGTCGAGGCGGCGCTGACCCTGCTGTCGGGCTGGACCGGCATCGACTTCGCAGGGGTCGACCCCGACGCGTTGATCGAGTACATCGACAACGACGCCGGCCGCACTGCCCTGGCGGTGTTCACCAAGGCCGACCCGAACCGGCGCTGGACCGTGCGCGAAGCGGCCGAGTTCGTCAGCCTCGGCGGCCGCGGCCCGGTGTTGCTCGGTTCAGCGTCAGAGATTGCCGATCAACTGGAAGACTGGCTCGACCACACCGGTATCGACGGTTTCAACCTCACCTATGCGGTAATGCCCGACGACCTGCACGCGGTGGTCGAGCAGGTGGTGCCCGAGCTGCAACGCCGCGGCCGTTATCGCACGGCATATGAAGACGGAACCTTGCGCCACAAGCTGTTCGGCCGCGGTGACCGTTTGCAGGCCGAACACAAGGGCCGGCTCGTCCAGATCTGATCCCAGGCACTATGCTCTGAACAGTCGCCCAACCGCTGGAGCCTGTTCATGCGCCTTCGCCTTGTCTTGTGCCTGTTGCTGGCCCTCAGCAGCGGCGCCAGCGCCACTGAACAGTGGCACCTGGCGCAGGATGAAGACGGCATCCAGGTGTACCTCAGCGAGGTGCCGGGTTCGCCCTACCAGCAGTTTCGCGGCGTGGCGTTGATCAAGGCCAGCGTGTCGACCTTGAGCGAGCTGCAGGAAAACCTGCGGGTTGCCTGCAAATGGCTGTACGGCTGCGCCGACATGCGCCTGCTCAAGGTCGAGGGCGACAGCACCTGGGTCTACCTGACCACCGCCCTGCCCTGGCCGGCCAGCACCCGCGACATGGTCATCCAGGTGCAGAGCGAGCGCCGCGACGACGGCAGCCTGGTACGGCGCATCAAGGCCGTGCCGGGCATGGTCAAGCATGTGCCGGGGCAGATCCGCGTGCGCCAGCTCCAGGGCCTGTGGACCTTCGTGCCCAAGGGCGAGCAACTCACCGAAGTGACCTACCAACTGCAGGCCGATCCGGCCGGCGACATTCCCTCGTGGCTGGCCAACCAGTTCGTCCTCGATGCCCCCAGCGTGTCCTTGCGCACCTTGCGCGCGGTGGCCGAGCGCCAGGGTGGCTCAGCGCCCTGAACAGCGCCCTGCATGGTTTTTGTCGTCCGCGGCTTGTTGGCGGCCCGCACCCGAGCCTTAGGCTCGAAAGGGTGTGCCATAACGACAAAAAATGGAGTTGCCATGCCCTTCCCAACCCTGCACCCACGTACCCGCCTGGCCTGCCTGATCACAGCGTGGTGCCTGAGCCAGCCCCTGCACGCCGCCCAGGCCCCGGCCAGCGCCAGCGAACCGACGCGCAGCAGCAATGCCGCAGTGCTGAGCCAACTGCCGTTTGCCGACCGCGCCGACTACCAGGCCGCTACCCGTGGCCTGGTTGCGCCGTTCACCGGCAAGATCAGCGATGCCGCCGGCAAGCCGGTATGGAGCCTTGAGGACTACAAATTTCTCGCCGCCCAAGACAGCCCCGACAGCGTCAACCCCAGCCTCTGGCGCCTGGCACAGCTCAACGCCCATGCCGGCTTGTTCGAGGTCGCGCCACGTTTGTACCAGGTGCGCGGCCTGGACCTGGCCAACATGACGATCATCGAAGGCGACGACGGGCTGATCATCATCGACCCGCTGACCACCGCCGAAACCGCCCGCGCCGCGCTGCAGCTGTACTACCAGAACCGCCCGCAAAAACCGGTGGTGGCGGTGATCTACAGCCACAGCCACACCGACCATTTTGGCGGCGTGCGCGGGGTCATCGACGAGGCCGACGTCAAGGCCGGCAAGGTCAAGGTGTTCGCCCCCAGCGGCTTCATGGAACACGTGATGAGCGAGAACGTCTATGCCGGCAACGCCATGAGCCGGCGCGCCCAGTACCAGTTCGGCCTGTACCTGCCGCGCGGGCCCCAGGGCCAGGTCGACACCGGGATCGGCAAGGGCTTGACCACCGGTGGCACCATCACCCTGATCGAACCCACCGAGCTGATCAGCAAGCCCTACGAGACCCGCACCGTGGCCGGTATCGAACTGGAGTTCCAGCTGACCCCGGGCACCGAAGCGCCAGCGGAAATGAACCTGTACCTGCCGCAGTTCAAGGCCCTGGGCATTGCCGAAAACGCGGTGCAGACCCTGCACAACATTCTCACCCCGCGCGGCGCCCAGGTACGTGACGCCAAGGCCTGGTCGCAGTACCTGGACGCCAGCCTGAGCCGTTACGGCGACAAGACCGAGGTGCTGTTCGGCCAGCACAACTGGCCGACCTGGGGCGTAGAGCAAGTGCGTACGCTGATCGCCGACCAGCGCGACATGTATGCCTTCCTCAACGACCGCACCTTGCACTTGCTCAACCAGGGCCTGACGCCGATGGAAATCGCGCAGAACATGCAGACCCTGCCCGGGGAGCTGGCGAACAAGTGGTACGCCCGTGGCTACTACGGCTCGCTGAGCTTCAACGCGCGGGCGGTGTACCAGCGCTACATGGGTTTTTACGACGGCAACCCGGCCAACCTCAACCCGCTGCCGCCGGTCGAGAGCGCCCGGCACTATGTCCAGGCCATGGGCGGCGGCGAGGCGGTGCTGGCCAAGGTGCATGCGGCGATGGACAAGGGCGAGTATCGCTGGGCGGTGCAACTGGGCAACCAGCTGCTGTTTGCCGAGCCCGACAACGCCCAGGCGCGCAGCACTCAGGCGCAAGCGCTGGAACAGCTCGGTTACCAGAGCGAGAACGCCACCTGGCGCAACATGTACCTGACCGGTGCCATGGAACTGCGCGATGGCCCGCCGAGCCAGGCGGGCAGTTCGGTGTCGGTGGACATGGTGCGGGCGCTGACCGCGGACATGTTCTTCGACTACATGGCGGTGCGCGTCGATGTCGACAAGGCGGTGGGCCATGACCTGAACCTGAACTGGAGCTTTACCGACCCGGACCAGGCCTACAACCTGACCTTGCGCAATGGCGTGCTGACCCACCGCGCGGGCCTGAACCCCAAGGCCGATGCCAGCTTGAGCATGAACAAGGCGACCCTTGAACAGATCAGCCTCAAGCAACTGGACTTCCCGACGGCGATGCAAAAAGGCCTGATCAAGGTCGAAGGCAACGGCAAGAAAATCGCCGAACTGCTGGGCACCCTCGACAGCTTCAGCCCGCAGTTCAATATCGTTACGCCTTGAGGGCCCTCATCGCTGGCAAGCCAGCTACCACAGGTCTGAGTACACCGCACCTGTGGAAGCCGGCCTGCCGGCGATCGAGCCCGCAGGGCTCGTGTGCTACTTGGCCCAGCGACGCAATTGCGAAGGGGTGTAATCGTCAGTCCTGGCAGTAAACCCTACGCGCATCGGCGCCTTCTCTTCGTTGCTCAAGCCACCGGCGTAATAACGCCCGGAGATCAGGTCGTACGAAGTCTCCAGCACGTTGTAGGTAAAGTCGTGATCATAGTGCTGGATCGCATGCAGCTCCGAGCTGCGCCACAACTCGCCGCGGCTGTCGTACTGATCCACCTGGGCGATCTGCCAGCTGTCTTCGTCCAGATAAAACCTGCGCTTGCTGTAGATATGCCGGGCACCGGGCTTGAGCGTGGCTTCGACCACCCAGACCCGATGCTTTTCATAGCGGGTATAGGCCGGGTTGATGTGGTTGGGCTTGACCAGTTCATCAAGCCTCACGGCGCGGCTGCCCAGGCGATAGCTGTTGTAGGGAATGTACAACTCCTGCTTGCCGATCAGCTTCCAGTCAAAGCGGTCCGGCGCGCCATTGAAGCCATCGATATTGTCGGCGGTGATCAGGCCGTTGCTGTAGCGCGCGCTGTTGTCATAAGCCAGCATCGGCGCCCGTCGCACTCGCCGTTGCGCCGGCAGGTATTGCCAGGCCGCACGCGGCTCGACGACCTGGTCGAGCGGTTCGTGCACCAGCACGGTCTCGCCGGCCAGGCGCGCCGGCTCCAGCACCCGGCTCTTGAACATGAACAGCACATTGGCGTTGGGTTCAAGGCCGGTGACCGCTTGGGCAAAACTTACCAGCGACTGCGCGCGGATATAGCTGACCGCACCGTTCTCACGCACCAGGGCAATACTGCTGAAGCGCTCAAAGCTGCCACCACGCCAGCGGGTCATGTGGTTCCACATCACCTCCATGCCTTCGGTCGGCAGCAGGAATGGAATACCGCGTGTGTAGTCGTGCAGGCCGTTGCCGCCATCGGCGAGAGTGGTCTTGCTGGCGTTGCTGCGGCTGTCGGCAAGTATCGCAGCGGGCAAGCGCGCACTGCGATGGGTCGGGTACACCGGCATCTGGTAGCTGCCCGGGTAGCGCTTGAACATCGTTATCTGGCCGGGGCTGAGCGCACTCTGGTACTGCCCGAGGTTTTGCGCGGTGATGGTGAACAGCGGCTTTTCACTGGCGAACGGGTCACTGTAGCCGCCGTTGCCATCGAGGCTGCCGGCGGTTTTGTCGAGGCCGCCGGTCCAGGCCGGGATGCTGCCGTCGGCATTGCCGGCGCGCTCCGAGCCCATGGGTGTGAGGGTCTTGTCCAACGGGCCGAGGTCTGTGCTCTTGGCCTGGGCCAGGGCGCTGACGCAGGTCAGGGCCAACAACAGGGGATAGATACGCATTTTTATTGTTCTCCTTAGAAATCGACCTTGAAGCTGACCGAGGCAAAATCACGGTCATCAAGGGTGCTGTAGTGGTTGGAACCGAAGAAGCTGTTGTAAGCCAGCTCCACGCTGTAATCGTTGAGGTAGTTGGCGGTAAGACTCAGGCCCAGGGCCTGCTGGCCTTCCTGGAACGGCCCGAGCGGGTCGTAGGAATAGCCCTCGACGTCATGGCGCCAGTTGACCGCCGGAATCAGGTTCACGCCGGGCAACACATCGCTGTATTCAAGGCTGGCACGCAGGCGATAGCCCCAGGACCAGTCGGTGGCAAAGCCCTTGTCGGTGCAGTAGCGGTTGGTCACTCCAGAGGCGACGCTGTTGCAGGTGCTGCCGTTGCGCGGCGCGCTGCGGCCAAAGGCGGCATTGCGGCCCAGGCGCTCGTCACCGAGGCCGTCGATATGCACCACGCCGACTTCACCGAACAGGCTCAGGCGGGTGGCGCCGAGCACGTTGTCGATGGCCTGGGTCGCCGAGCTGGTCAGTTGCCACACGCCTTTGCGTTCCCAGCCATCCAGGCGATCGCCAGCGCGGATGTTGAAGCCCTCGGGCAACTGCACCCACGAGTTGCCGGCCGCTCCGGAGACCACCGCGGTGGTGACATCCGGGGCGTTGAAACTCAGCGGCATGTTCGGCCGATAACTGAGTTCGGCCGCCAGCGATATGCCGCTGTTGGGCTCGACGCCGTTGATGCTCAGCCCGTACAGGCGGATGTTCTCGGGGAAGGCCGCAGCGTACGAAGGCCCCTGCCCGCCCCCGGGAAAATTCCCTGGCAGCGCGGTGTTGCGCGCATCGAGGGTCAGGTACGGCAGGCGCGAGTGGTAGTTGATGAAGTACAGCGCCGCCTCGGCATCATTGAGCACCGGCAGCATCTGGCGCAGGGCAAAACCGAACTGGCCGTTGTCGGACGGCGACTCGTTGCCACGCGCACTGGCGTACAGGCCGCTGGCCTGCATCTGCTGGTCAGTGAGCACCTGGCCCAGGTACAGCGGCCCGCAGCCCGGCTGGATGACATCGCTGCCGGCAAAGAAGGTACCGCAGCCATCGAGCACGCTGGGGCGCCAGTTGTACTGGTAGAAACCTTCAAGGTTGAGAGTGTCAGATACGCCGAAGCTGAACGAGAGCATCTCCACCGGCAGCTGGCCTTCCTTGATCTCGACCCCGGGGCGGTTGAAGGCGGTGATGTCCAGCGGGTTGATGACGTTGATACCGTTCTGGATCAGCAGCGCCTCACCCCACGACAGCACCTGCTTGCCAAGCTTGAAACTCAGCGGATGACCGGCCAGCTCGAAGTCTTTCCACAGGTAGGCGTCGAGCACTTGCAGGCCCTGGAACCTGGCCAGGTCATCCCAGCCGCTGTCGTCGAAATCCTTGAAGCGGCCGTCGCCGGTTTCATAGGCATGGTCGTACCAGTACTTCAGGCGCACAAAGGCGCCCTGGCCCTGGCCGTCGAGGCTGAAATCGGTCAGGCCCTTGAAGGTTTGCGAGATCGGGTCGCCCTTCTTGAAGTTCAGGCGGTTGTCGTCGGCACTCACGCCCGTGCCATCGGCGTTCACGCCCTGGGCCTGCAGGGCATTGGCGCGGGTCATCAGGTGGCGGTCGGGGCTCTGGGTCGACCAGCTGCTGCCCAGGCTCAAGGTGCTGCGGGTGGTGAAACTCCAGTCTTCAATGATGTCGAAACTGGCGGCCTGTGCCGGTACTGCGCAGGCCGCCAACAAGGTCAGCAGCAAAGGTGATGGGGTTGAGCTTGTTGTTGTCATTATCGAGCTCCAATAGGGATCAAGCCCGATCAAGATGCCCAAGCGCCCGCCGCCACACGCAAGCGGCGCACGACAAAAAACGATCATCAAGGCGTTGCGAAAAATGCCCCTAGGCCGGTTGCAATCCGCTCAGGCGAAACTGCTTGGGCGTGACCCCGAACTGCTTGCGAAAGGCCCGGATGAAATTGCTCGGCTGGCGGTAGCCGAGGCGTTCGGCAATTCGCTCGATGGGCTGGTCGCCCGCCGCCAGCCAGTGGCGAGCCAGGTGCAGGCTGTCTTCGCGTACCTCGGCCAGGCCCGCGCCTTGCCACTGGCGCAGCATGCCCTGGTGCAGAAAAGCATTGGCACCGGGCAACGCCAGTTCGAGCGCGCCCGGCGCCAGTTGCAGGCTCAACCATGGGCCACTGACCACCGCCACGCCCCAGCCCTGCAACCAGCGTCCTGCCGCCTGCTGCGGTAGCACGCTGACCTGAGTGAACACCTGCGCCGGCATGCGCCCGGCGCGTCGGGCGATGTTGCGCACCAGGCTCAGTACCACGGCGTCGAGCATGTAGTGATGGGGTTGCTGCTGATAGCGGCGCAGGTGCAGGCTCGACGCCTCCAGGCTGACCAGCAGGCAGTTGGTCACCAGTGGCAGGTAGCGGATAAAACACTCAAGGCTGTCGCCGACGGTGGCGGCCGAGTCGAGCAGGATGTTCAACCCCTGCAGCGAATGGGTGGCCATGCCCGGGACCAGCTCGCAACCGAACTCATGACCG
This sequence comes from Pseudomonas sp. SORT22, assembly GCF_018417635.1. Taxonomy (NCBI): domain Bacteria; kingdom Pseudomonadati; phylum Pseudomonadota; class Gammaproteobacteria; order Pseudomonadales; family Pseudomonadaceae; genus Pseudomonas; species Pseudomonas sp. SORT22. The sequence goes on along the minus strand of NZ_CP071007.1, from coordinate 2,316,626 downwards.
GCGCCAGCGGCCTCGCATTCGCGCAACAGCTGCTCGACCTGCGCCGCCCCTATCCGGCTTTGCCCGTGCAACTGCGCAGGCTCCATGCCGGCCCGTTGCAACAGCAGGTTCACAGGCAGCCCGCAGCCCTGGGCATGAGCGACCAGGGTGCGGGTCAAGGCGGCGCAGACATAGGGCGAAGCAAGCATGGCAGGTCACGCAAAATGATCAGGCCCTGAGTTATGCCAGCGGCTACACTATCGATCAAATGCATAAAAAGTATCCGTAGCATGCAAGGGGCGCATGATGGACCTTCGACAACTTCGCCACTTCGTGGCCCTGGCCGATTATCGCGGGTTCGTGCGCGCTGCCGATGCCGTCAACCTTAGCCAGCCGGCCTTCAGCCGCAGCATCCAGACCCTGGAACGCGATCTGGATTGCGCCCTGGTCGAGCGTGGCAGCCGTGAATTTCGCCTGACCGGCCAGGGCCAACTGGTGCTGCAACACGCCCGGCGCCTGCTGGCCAGCAGCCAGAGCCTGCACAACGAGCTGCTGCAATACAACGGCCTGGAAGGCGGCGAGCTGAGTTTCGGCAGCGGCCCCTACCCGGCCCAGTTGCTGGTGCCCGAGGCGCTGGCGCAGTTCATTCACGACCACCCGCTGGTGCGCGCGCGCTTTCACCAGGGCGACTGGGAGCAACTGGGCAGCTGGCTCAAGGAGCAGCAGATCGAGTTCCTGGTGGCCGACTCGCGCTACTTCAAGGACGACCCGCGCTACCAGGTGCAGGCGCTGCGGCCACGGCGCGGGCGGTTTTTCTGCCGGGCCGGGCACCCGCTGGCCGCGCGCGCCGGGCTCACCCTCAGGGCCCTGCTCGACTACCCGATCGCCGGCACGCGCATCCCGCCGATGATCCGCAAGATCCTCGCCCGCGCCCAGGGTACCCAAGACTTTGTCACCAGCGTCGAATGTGCGCAGTTCGATGCCATTCGCCGGGTGGTGATGCGCTCGGACGCCATTGGCCTGGCCACCGCCGAAGCCCTGCACGAACGGGTCGAGGCCGGTGAGATCCAGCTGCTGAGCTTCGTCGATGTGGATGCCAACGACCCTGACCTGCAGCTGCAGTACGGCATCGTCAGCCGCGCCGGCGACAGCCTGACGCCCGCGGCGCAGGCGATGATCGCGGCTATCCTCAGTGTCGATCAACAATTGCTGGTGAGCCGCTCATGAAGCCCGTGCCGCCCAATGCCTTCTACGCCCCGACCCTGCTGCCAGCCATCGAGGAACTGCAGCAACGCGGGGTGAGCCAAACGCTGATCGAGGCAGTGTTTCGCCGCAGCCTGTTCGAGTTGCGCACGCCGTTCCTGCGCGTGCCGTTGCTGCTGTCGCGGCGCTTCTGGACCCTGGCCCTGAGCGAAAGCCACGACCCCTTTATCGGCCTGGCCGCCGGCCGGCGTTTTGTTTCCACCGCCACCAACGGCCTGACCTACCTGTTCGATGTCGCCGCCTCGCTGGACAGCGCCTGCGCCTACTTTGTCGAGTACTTTCCGTTTTTCAACGGCCATTTCCGTGCCCGCATCGAGCGTAAAAATGGCCAGGTCAGCCTGCGCCTGCAGGACTGCGGCAGCCTCAAGGCCACAGCACCGATCACCGATTACATGCTCACCAGCCTGTGCAGCCTGCTGCGCCGCAAACTGCTGGCCAGCGGCCTGGAGCAGGACCCGATCATCGCCATCGAGCTGGCCCACCCGGCGCCGGCCGACACCCGCGTGCATCCGCACGCCTGGCGCACGGCGGTGAGCTGGGGCCACGCCGAACATAGCATCGGCCTTGACCCAGAGGTGTTCGAACAGGCGCTGACGCCGGGCAACCAGGCACTGGAACAGTTGCTGGTGGAGCTGCTGCAACAAACCCAGCGCAACAGCCAGCCGACCCTGCTGGAACTGGCCAGCGACCACCTGGCCGTGAGCCTTGCCGACAGCGAGCGCTGGGCGACATTCTGCAGCCACCAGCACCTGCTCGAACGCACCGCGGCCCGGCGCCTGAAAGCACTGGGCTGGAGTTATACCGAGCTACTGGACGAATACCGCCGCTACCGCGCCGAAGACCTGCTGCACGGCAGTGAGCTGGAGCTGGTGCAGATCGCCGACCAGCTCGGCTACAGCGACGTGCAGAGTTTTCACCGCGCCTGCCTGCGCTGGTTCGCCTGCGCGCCCGGGGCCTATCGCGGGCGCTGAGGGTTTCAGAGCACTTCGAACAAGCCGGCGGCGCCCATGCCGCCGCCCACGCACATGCTCACCACCACGTACTTGACGCCACGGCGCCGGCCTTCGAGCAAGGCATGGCCGACCATGCGTGCGCCACTCATGCCGTAGGGGTGGCCGATGGCGATGGCGCCACCATTGACGTTGAGCCGCGCCGGGTCGATGCCCAGGATTTGCGCGCAATACAGCACCTGGCAGGCGAAGGCTTCGTTGATTTCCCACAGGCCGATGTCATCGACGCGCAAACCGTGCTGACGCAGCAACTTGGGGATCGCCAGCACCGGGCCGATGCCCATCTCCTCGGGGGCCAGGCCGGCCACGGCGATGCCGCGATACAGGCCCAGTGGCCTGACCCCGCTACGCGCCGCCAGCGTCCCGCTCATCAGCACACTGGCACTGGCACCGTCAGACAACTGGCTGGCGTTGCCGGCGGTGATGCAGCCGCCTTCGCGCACCGGCGTCAGGTTTTGCAGGCCCGCCAAGGTGGTTTGCGGGCGGTTGCCTTCATCCTGGGTCAGCTGCACGTCCTGGTAGCTGATCGCCCCGCTGAGCTTGTCGACGACTTTCTTGCGCACGCTGACCGGCACGACCTCATCGGCAAACAGCCCCGCTGCCTGGGCTGCTGCCGTGCGCTGCTGGGATTGCAGGCTATAGGCATCCTGGGCTTCACGGCTGATGCCGTAGCGCTTGGCGACGAGCTCGGCAGTGAGCAGCATGGGCATGTAGGCATGCTCGGCCATGCGCACTACGCTTGCGTCCTGCTCGGCTGCTGCGGCCTGCATATGGGCGTTCTGCACCAGGCTGATCTGCTCCTGGCCGGCGCCGATCGCCACCTGCATGCCGTCGACCATGATCTGTTTGGCGGCAATCGAAATCGCCATCAGCCCCGAGGCGCACTGGCGGTCGATGGTCTGGCCGCTGACCGACAGCGGCAAGCCCGCCGCCAGCACCGACAGGCGCGCCAGGTTGGTCGCAGCGGTGCCGCTTTGCATGGCGGTGCCCAGCACCAGGTCGTCGATCTCGCCGGGCTCGATGGCGGCGCGTTCGACCGCCGCGCGAATGGCCACGGCGCTCATCGACGGAGCCTTGAAGTCATTGAAGGCGCCGCGAAAAGCCTTGGCAATCGGCGTGCGCGCGGTTGAGACAATTACGGCGTCTTGCATGGCGATGTACTCCAGTCAGTCACAACGCAAACGGCCCAATGCCGCCCGCAGGGGTTCAGGGATGGTTAGCGGGCGGTTGCTGGCGCGCTCGACAAATACGTGAACAAAGCGCCCCACTGCGCAGGCCTGCGGCTTCCCGGCCTTGAAAATGCCCAGGCGGTAGTGCACCGAGCTGTTGCCCAGCTTGCTCACCGCCAGGCCGACCTCGATGCGCTCGGGAAAGGCAACTGAGGCGAAATAATCGCAGCTGGAATTGACCACCAAGGCGATCACTTCACCCTGGTGAATATCCAACCCGCCGTGCTCGATCAGGTAGCTGTTCACCGCGCTGTCGAAAAAGCTGTAGTAAACGACGTTGTTGACGTGGCCATAGACGTCGTTGTCGTGCCAGCGCGTGGTGATCGGCTGGAAGTGGCTAAAGGCCTCGCGCCCGGGCTGCTCCATCAGAACGCCTCCCGATAAATTGCCAGGGCATCGGCTTCACTGAGCTCGCGCGGGTTGTTGACCAGCAGGCGTTGCTGTTGCATGGCATCGCGGGCCAGCTGTTCGAGGCTGCCCTCAGGCACACCGGCATCGCGCAAACGGCTCGGCAGGCCGCAACGCGGGCTCAGTTCCGCCAGCTCATCGATCAACTGCGCGGTGAGGCTGTGCACATCGCCGGCGCGCAGGCGCTCACCCAGCAGCAGCGGCGCCAGCTCGGCATACAGGGGCGCCGCCGCTTCAGCGTTGAAGCGCAGCACATGGGGCAGCACCAGGGCGTTGGACAGCCCGTGGGGGATATGAAAATGCCCGCCCAGCGGATAGGCCAGCGCATGCACCGCCGCCACCGGCGCGTTGGCAAACGCCTGACCGGCCAGGCACGCGCCCAGCAACATGGCCTGGCGCGCCTCGCGGTTGCTGCCCTTGTGCACCGCCTGGTCAAGATTGCCCGCCAGCAACTTCAACGCCTCGCGGGCCAGCAGGTTGGACAACGGGTTGCGCTTGAGCTTGCTGGTGTAGGCTTCGATGGCATGAACCATGGCGTCGATGCCGGTCGCAGCGGTAACGGCTGGCGGCAGGCCGAGGGTCAGGTCGGCGTCGAGCAGCGCAAGATCGGGCAGCAACAGGTTGGAGACCACGCCCATCTTGCTGTGCTCGCCAGTGGTGACGATGGCAATCGGGGTGACTTCCGAACCGGTGCCGGCGGTGGTCGGTACCTGGATCAACGGCAAGCGCCGGCCACGGGCCTGGTCGACGCCATAGATATCGCTGAGCAGTTGCTGGCATTGCGGGTGCGCCAGCAGCGCCACCAGCTTGGCGACGTCCATGGAGCTGCCGCCGCCAAAGCCGACGATCAGGTCGGCGTGCATCGCCCGCGCCTGCAACACCACCTCCAGCACACAGGCTTGCGGCGGGTCGGCCTGCACCTGGTCGAACACCTCTACGGCCAGGCCGTGCTGGGCAAAAGCGGGCAGCAGCGGCTCGAGCAAACCCAGGCGGGCAATGCCCGGGTCGGTGACGATCAACACCGCCCGCGCCCCCCGCTCGCGGCACAGGCTGGCCAGGCGCAAGGCGGCGCCGGCTTCGCAGAGGATCTGCGCGGTGGTAGCAAAACTGAATGAGTGCATGCGGCGTCCCTCGTTGTTGTTGTGATGCCCGCAGGTAAATCAGAAAGCGAAATCGGACTCCGGCAGGCTCATCAGGCAACCAGCACCGGCCAGCAAGGCTTCACGGTGGGCGCCAGCACGGGGCAAGACTCTGCGCAGGTAAAAGTCCGCCGCCTGCAGCTTGGCCTGGTAGAACGCCGCCTCGCTGCTACCGGCCGCCAGGGCCGCGCTGGCGCGCTCTGCCGCTTGCAGCCACAAGGCCGCCAACAACACATAGGCCGAGTAGGCGAGAAAATCCACCGACACCGCGCCGATCTCTTCCGGGTCGTGGCGGCAGGCCTGCAACACCGACTCGCCCAGCGCCCGCCACTGCTGCAGGCACTGCCCTACCCGCTCGGCCATCTGCGCCTGACGGGTAGCCTGGTTTACCTGCGTTGCCAGCTCATCGATCAGCGCATTGAGCTCACTGCCGCCATCGCCGAGCAGCTTGCGGCGAACCAGGTCCAGGGCCTGGATGCCGTTGGTGCCCTCGTACAGCTGGGTGATGCGGCTGTCGCGCATCAACTGCTCCATGCCCCACTCGCGGATAAAGCCATGCCCGCCGTAGAGCTGCACGCCGAGGCTGGCGACTTCCTGGCCGCAGTCGGTGAAGAAGGCTTTGACGATCGGGATCAGCAAGGCGGCGCGACGTTTTGCAGCACTGCAATGGTGTTCAAGATCGAGCTGGCGCGCGGTGTAGGCGGCGAGCATGCGGCAGCCTTCGCTGAGGGTTTTCTGGGTCAGCAGCATGCGCCGAACATCGGGGTGGACGATGATCGGGTCGGCGGCTTTGTTCGGCGCCTTGGCGCCGCCGATGGCCCGCGACTGCAAGCGCTCGCGGGCATATACCAGGCCGCCCTGGAACGCCGCCTCGGCAATGCCCAGGCCCTGCAGGCCGACCTGAAAGCGTGCGTCGTTCATCATGGTGAACATGCAGGCCAGGCCCTGGTTGGCCTCGCCCACCAGCCAGCCGCTGGCGCCGTCGAAGTTCATCACACAGGTGGAGGCGCCCTTGATGCCCATCTTGTGTTCCAGCGCGCCGCAACTCAAAGCGTTGCGCGCGCCGAGGGTGCCGTCGGCGTTGACCAGCCGCTTGGGCACCAGGAACAGGCTGATGCCCTTGACCCCGGGCGGTGCGTCGGGCAAACGCGCCAGCACCAGGTGGATGATGTTGGCGCTCAGGTCCTGCTCGCCGCCGCTGATGAAAATCTTGCTGCCACTGAGCTGGTAGCTGCCGTCGGCCTGGGGCATGGCGCGGGTACGCAACAGGGCCAGGTCGGTGCCGGCCTGGGGCTCGGTAAGGCACATAGTGCCGGTCCATTCACCGCTGACCAGTTGCGCCAGGTAGCGTTGCTTGAGCGCGGCGCTGCCATGGCGATCCAGCGCCAGCACCGTGCCTTCGGTGAGCCCGGAGTAGATGCGAAAAGACAGCGACGCGGCCATCAGCATCTCGTGAAAACTGGCCGAAACCATTTGTGGAAAACCCTGGCCGCCGAAATCCAGCGGCCCGGTCATGCTCGCCCAGCCCTGCTCGACGTAGCGTTTGTAGGCCTGGCGAAAGCCATCGGGCGTGGTCACCTGACCGTCCTGTAAGCGGCAGCCCTGCTCGTCACTGTTGCGGTTCAGCGGTGCGACCACTTCGGCGGCAAAACGGGCGCCCTCCTCGAGTACACCATCGATGGTTTCGCGGTCCAGGCCGTTGCCCAGTTGCTGGCAATGGCCACTGACATCGAACAGCTCGTGCAGCACGAACCGCATATCGCGCAGCGGTGCCTGATAGCTCATGCCCGGCCCTCCTGGACAACGGCAAAGTCTTTGCCGGCGGCGACCAAGCGGGCAATCAGCGGCGCTGGCCGCCAATGTTCACCCAGCATGCGCTGCAGGCGCTCCAGACGTTCCTGGATCGAGGCCAGGCCCTGGCTGTCAGCCCAGCGCATCGGCCCGCCAACCGCGGCCGGGAAGCCGTAGCCATTGAGGTAGACCCGATCGATGTCGTGGCTGTTGGCGGCAATGTTCTCTTCGAGGATCTTCGCCCCTTCGTTGACCAGCGCCAGCAGGCTGCGCTCGACGATTTCCGGGGCGCTGATCAGCCGGCGGCGATAGCCCAGGCCGGCAGAAACACGCTCGATCAGGGCATCGACCTCTGGGTCGTGCTCGGCCTCGCGGCTGCCCTCGGCGTACTGGTAGTAACCACGGCCGGCCTTCTGACCGAAGCGGCCGAGCTCGCACAGGGCGTTGTCGACCTGCACCAGCGGGCTGTCCATGCCCTGCCCGGCCAATTGGCGCGCGCGCCATTCAAGGTCGACACCGACCACGTCGTACATGCGAAACGGGCCCATGGCAAAACCGAACGCCTGCAAGGCGCCATCGACCTGGTGGGGCAGCGCGCCTTCGAGGAGCATCTTGCGCGCCTCGTCGGCATAGGTTTTAAGCATGCGGTTGCCGATAAAGCCGCGGCAGTTGCCAGCCACCACGGCGATCTTGCCCAGGCGCTGGCCCAAGATTTTGGCCTGCTCGAGCACGGCCGCCGAGGTGTGCTGGCCGCGAACGATTTCCAGCAGTTTCATGATGTGCGCAGGGCTGAAAAAGTGCAGGCCCAGTACCTGCTGCGGGCGCTGGGTGACGGCGACAATGGCGTCGATATCCAGCGCCGAGGTGTTGCTGGCGAGGATCGCGCCGGGCTTGAGGGTGCGGTCCAGGGTGCGGAAGATTTCCTGCTTGAGCTCGAGGTTCTCGTACACCGCCTCGATCACCAGGTCGACATCGGCCAGCGCTGCGTAGTCGTCCACCGGCCGAATGCGCGCCAGGTTCTGTTCGGCCTGCGCCTGGCTGATACGGCCCTTGACCACCTGATGGGCCCAGGTGTCGGCAGCCATCTTCAGGCCGGCGCTGACCATCTGTGCGCTGGCATCGAGCCACAACACCGGAATGCCGGCACTGGCCAGGCTGATGACAATCCCCCGGCCCATGGTCCCCGCCCCTATCACTGCGGCCTGCTGCACATCGAAGTCGTTGCTCACACCGGCACCCCTAAGTCGAAAAGAAGGATTGCCGACACCCTAAGCAGCTGCCTACTATTTGAGAAATTTCATTTTCATATGTGTGATATTTGCAATATGAATATATCCACCTTCGACCTCAACCTGCTGCGCATCCTCGACGTGCTGCTGCGCGAGCAGAATGTCTCGCGCGCCGCCGAGCGCCTGGCCCTCAGCCAGCCGACGGTGAGCAACGCCCTGGCGCGCCTGCGCGAACTGCTCGACGACCCGCTGCTGGTGCGCATCGGCCGGCGCATGCAACCGACGCCCAAGGCCCTGGCCCTGGAAGGCCCGATCCGCTCGGCGCTGCAGCAGATCGAGCAAACGCTGAATGTCGGTGAAAGCTTCGACCCGCACCTGAGCCGGCAGACCTTTCGCATTGCCATGACCGACTTCGTCGAACAGCTGTGCATGCCCGGCCTGCTGCGCCGCCTGCAGGAGCGCGCGCCGAACCTGCGCCTGGACATCGCCCCGCTGGCGCCAAGCCTGCCGGTGGATGCCCTCGACCGTGGCCAGCTGGACCTGGTGCTGGGACGCTTCGATGAAATTCCGGCGCGCTTTGCCCGTCATCACTGGCGCAACGAGACCTTGCAGATTGCCCTGCGCCAGGATCATCCGCTGGTGAACGGCGCACTGGATCTGGACACCTTCCTGCGTCTGCGCCACCTCTGGGTGCATGGCGGGCAGACCCGCGGCATGGTCGATCAATGGCTGGGGGAACAAGGCCTGGCGCGGCAGATCGTCTACACCACGCCCAACTACCTGCAGGCGGCGCACCTGGTGGCGGCGTCGGACTTGTGCGTGGTGCTGCCGACGCAACTGGCACGTCACTTCGCCACGCTGCTGCCGTTGCAGCTGCATGACTTGCCGTTTGCGCTGGAGGCGTTCGAGCTTGAGCTGGTGCACCTGGCCCAGCGCGGGCAGGACCGCGCGCTGGGCTGGTTGGTGGGGGAGATTTTGCGGGTAACTTGAGGGCCAAATCGCGGGTGCTTCAGGACAGCGCTTTTTTCGCCGCCCGCACGTGCAACACCGCGCCCATCAGGGCCACGACAATCGCCGCCGCACCGGTGGAGAACACCAGCACCTGGTAGTCCGGGACAAAGGCCATGGTTACCAGGCAGCCGATGATGAACACGATCACCAGGTAGGTCAGCCACGGGAACAGCCACATTTTCAGGCGGATCGGCTTGCCCTCGGCTTCGAGCTTGCGGCGCATCTTCAGTTGCGAGAAGGCGATCACCAGGTACACCAGCAAGGCGATCATGCCGGTGGTGTTCATCAGCACGTCGAGCACGTCTTTCGGGCGCAGGGTTTCGCTGAAGTTGATCAGGGCCACGAACACCGCCACCGAGCACGAACCGATGATCGAGAACACCGGCACGCCGGTACCGGCACGGGTGATCTTGAAGAACGACGGCGCATCACCACGGGTCGACAGCGAGAACAGCATGCGCGAGGCGGTGTAGTGCGCCGAGATCAGGCAGCTGCTTACCGAAGTCAGCACCACGAAGTTCATCACAAATTCCGCACCCGGAATACCCAGCAGCTCCAGGGTACGACGGTACGAGCCGTAACCCGAGGTGCCCATCAGCGGGTCGTTCCACGGCACCAGGGCGACGATCAGGAAGATCGAGCCGACGTAGAACAGGCACACCCGCCAGACCACCGAGTTGGTCGCCTTGACGATCTGCTCGGACGGGTTCTTCGACTCGGCGGCAGCGATGGTGACGATTTCGGCGCCGAGGAAGGCGAACATCACCCCGAGCATGGCCACCACCACCGCCTCCATGCCGTTGGGCATGAAGCCTTGGGCGGTGAGGTTGCTCAGGCCGTGGACTTCACCGGTGGGCCACAGGTTGACTACCGCCAACCCGCAGACCACCAGGAAACAGATGATCGCCACCACCTTTATCAAGGCGAACCAGAACTCGAACTCGCCGTAGTGCTTGACGTTGAAGAAGTTGACGCTGATCAGCACCAGGGTGGTGGCCAGGACGAACACGTTGACGCTGATCGACGGGAACCAGCCGTGCAGAATCTTGCCGGCGACGTAGGCTTCCCAGGCCATCAAAATCACCCAGAACCACCAGTACAACCAGCCGATGGTAAAGCCCGCCCAGCGGCCGATGGCGCGCTCGGCGTAGGTGGAGAACGAGCCGGTGTCGGGCGATGAAGTCGCCATTTCACCGAGCATGCGCATGATCAGCACCACCAGGATGCCGCCGGCCAGGTAGGCCAGGATGGCCGCAGGGCCAGCGCTGTGTATCACACTGCCGGAGCCGACGAACAATGCCCCGCCGATAACCCCGGCGATCGACATCATGGTCAGGTGGCGAGACTTGAGCGAAGCGCTGAGCTTGCTCTCGTGCTCCACCTTCGCTGTGGAAGTGGATGTGGATGTTGCGTCCATCAGTAGCTACCTCGTGTTCTTTTTATGCAAGGAAACTCGTGACACCGCCTGCTACAGCGGTCTCACCCATTCGAATCGGTAAAGGTGCGGGCAGCCGCAATCGCCCGGCCCAAGTCATGGGTCGGCGACGCTGCTCACAGGGCCAGCGGATTACCTCTGGTCGGATTGAACGGTGCAATGGCGCGATGGCGGGTCAGTGCCACCTGTGCGCAAGGAGCGGTTGGGCGGTGCCCAAGGGTGAAAGCATGTGTGTCATTGTGATTATTCATACTGCTTCAACGTGCTTTAGCTAGCGATAACAGACCCCTAATGTAAAAATGTCCGACACATAGAGCCATGCACAGCGCGATGAAAAATCCACTGCACTGTACAGGCCGCCGATGCAGTACACCGCGTTTTCCTGCAGGCGCCCGGCGTTACGCACACCTGAAGGCACAGCTTCCCCATGCTTGAATTACGACCCGACGCATCGCCCCCGCTGGTCAACCAGATCATCAACGGGCTGCGGGAGTTGATCGAGAACCAGACCCTCAAACCCGGTGCCAAGGTGCCCTCGATCCGGGCCTTCGCCGCCACCTATTCGGTCAGTACATTCACCGTGGTCGAAGCCTACGACCGCCTGGTCGCCCAAGGTTTGCTGGTCAGCCGCGGCAATGCCGGGTTCTTCGTCAACCGCTCGGCCGTCGAGCTGATCGAAAGCCAGGCCAGTGAGCCGGCGCCGGGCAAGCCGGAATTCAACTCCGAGTGGTACCTGCAGCAAATCTTCGAAAGCCGCCAGCTTGCGTTCAAGCCCGGCTGCGGCTGGCTGCCCAACGACTGGATGTTCGAAGACGGCCTGCGCCGGGGCATGCGCCAGGTCGCCAGCAGCGTGCTGGAACTGAGCGGCTACGGCGACCCCATGGGCCTGCTGGAACTGCGTACCCTCACCGCGCAGAACCTGCAACAGGACCTGCGCATCGTCGCCAACCCCAACCAGCTGATGCTCACCCACGGCGCCAGCCAGGCCCTGGACCTGGCCGTGCGCACCCTGGTGCGCCCGGGCGACGTGGTGCTGGTGGACGACCCCGGCTACCCCAACCTGATGAGCATTTTGCGCTTTCAGGGCGCGACCCTTCTGGGCGTACCGCGCACGCCCAACGGCTACGACCTCGACCACCTCGAACGGCTGCTCGAACACCACCGGCCGACGGTGTTCTTCACCCAGCCGCACCTGCACAGCCCGACCGCCTCGCGCACGCCGCTGGCGCAACTGCACCGCCTGCTGCAACTGGCTGCGCGCCACGGCTTTCGCCTGGTGGAAAACAACCTCTACGCCGACATGATCAACGAGCCGCTGCCGTGCCTGACCAGCCTCGATCACCTGCAGCAGGTGGTGTACGTCGGCAGTTACTCGAAGAGCATCTCGCCGAATGTGCGGGTCGGTTTCATGCTGGCCAACCCCGAACTGATGCAGCAACTGCTGCAACTGAAAATGCGTTCGGGCCTGACCACCTCGCAGGTGATGGAACGGGTGGTGTACGCGGCCATCACCGACGGCCGCTGGCGTAAGCACCTCAAACGCCTGCGCCAGCGCCTGGCCGATGCGCAGCAGCAGGTCAGCGAACAGCTCACGCGGCTGGGTTTCGAGCGCTTTATCGAAGGCGATGAAGGCATGTACCTGTGGACCCGCCACCCGGCCATCGCCGACAGCGCGGCGCTGGTCGACGACGCCCTGGAGCAAGGCATCATGCTCGGCCCTGGGCAGTTGTTCATGGTCGACTCACAAGCGACCGGGTGGATGCGCTTCAACGTGGCGTTCAGTACCGAGCCTGCGTTGTGGGAGAAGCTTGAGAAGTTGCTGGTCAAGCATGGGCGGCGCGGACAGTAATGCCTGCTACCGCTTTGCCGTCGATCACTGGAAAAACCGCGAATCCAGCTTCTCCACGAGAAAATCAATAAACACCCGCACCCGCTGCGGCAATTGTCGGCCGGGGCCGAAGAACAGCGCGTGCAGGGTGTCGACCTCTGCGCTTTCAAACGCTTCGAGTAGCGGCACCAGGCGCCCCGCCTCGATATCGGCGCCAACATGAAAGTCCGCCAGCCGCGCAATCCCCGCGCCGCCCAGGGCCAGCTGGCGCATGCTTTCGCCATCGTTGAGCAGCAGGTTGCCTTCAGGCTCCACCTCAATCCGCTGCCCCTGCCCATCGCGATACACCCACGCCTGTGACTGGCGATGAAAGCCAAAACCCAGGCGGTTGTGCCGGAGCAAGTCCTCCGGCGTTTGCGGCGTGCCCATGCGTTGCAGATAGGCCGGCGCCGCCACAGTGCGCAAGCGACTGCGCCCCAGATGACGCTGCACCAGGCTCGAGGCCTTCATCGGCCCGGAACGAATGGCGACATCGGCCCGTCGCTCAAGCAAATCGACCACGGTATCGGTCAGCTCGATGTTGAGGATGATCTGCGGGTAAGCCTCGACAAACTGCGGCACCAGCGGCAGCAGGCAATGCAAACCGAACGGCAGATTACTGTTGACGTTAATCAGCCCGCTCGGCCGTGAAGCATTGGCCACATCGCGTTCGGCGTTATCGATCTGCTCGAGAATGCGCAGGCTGTCGGCATGGAAGCGCTCGCCTTCGGCAGTCAGCTCCAGGCGCCGGGTCGAGCGCAACAACAGCCGGGCGCCGAGGCGTTGCTCCAGGCGCGCGACCAGCTTGCTGACTGCCGATGGGGTCATGTCCAGGCGCCGCGCCGCCTCGGAGAAGGTCCCGGCGCCGACCACTTCGCTGAACACCTGCATCTCGCCGGAACGGTTGATGTCCTTGATACGGCTATACATGAACTCAATTCACAGATGATTTGAATTCCACCAGTCTACATCACAGCAGCCTGTACTCGTATCGTGGGCGCCATTGATCCCACTTGCGAGTTTTCCCATGACTTCCAACGCTTCTACACGCATCCATCCCGGGGTGTTCGTACTCGCCATGACGGCCTTTGCCATTGGCGTGGCCGAGTTCATCGTGGTCGGCATTTTGCCAGCGATTTCCGCAGACCTTGGCGTACCCCTGGCCACTGCCGGTGGCCTGGTGGGCCTGTATGCCCTGGCCCTGGCCATCGCCACGCCGTTTATCGTCCTGCTGCTCGGCCGCTTGCCGCGCAAGCCGGTGCTGTTCGCCCTGGTGGCGGTGTTCCTTGGCGGCAATCTGCTGTCGGCGTTGTCCAGCGACTACACCACGCTGCTGATCGGGCGGATTGTCACCGCCGTGGCCCACGGCAGCTTCTTCGCCATCGGCGCCACCGTGGCCGCAAGCCTCGCGCCCAAGGGCCAGGCCAGCAAGGCGATTGCGATCATGTTTGCCGGGCTGACCCTGGCCATGGTCATTGGCGTGCCGCTGGGCAGCTTTCTGGGCAACGCCATGGGCTGGCGCCTGCCGTTTTTCGCCGTCGCCGGGTTGAGCGCCGTTGCACTGCTGGCCACAGTGTTGTGGCTGCCGGCGCTCAAGGCCGGTGACGCCGGCAGCATCCGCACGCAACTGGCGGCGCTGGGCCAGCCGGCGATCTGGGCGATGATGCTGGTGACCATTCTTGGCTTTGGCGCAAGCTTTGCGGCCTTCACCTTCATCACCCCGATTCTGACCGACATCAGCGGTTTTTCTTCCTCCACGGCCAGCAGCCTGCTGGTGGTGTTCGGCATCGCCACCCTGATCGGCAACCTGGCCGGTGGCCGCCTGGCCGACAAACTCGGCTGGCAGCGCGCCCTGCGCCTGCTGTTCGTGCTGCTGGCCGGGATCATGGTGCTGCTGGCGTTGTCGTTGCAATCGCAAGTGGCCATGGTCGTGGTGCTGTTCATCTGGGGCGTGCTGGCCTTTGGCATGACCCCGGGCTTTCAGGCCGGGATGCTCAGCACCGCCGAGCGCTACACGCCCAAGGCCGTCGACTTCGCCTCGGGGCTGAACATCTCGGCGTTCAACCTCGGCATCACCCTGGGCGAAACCGCCGGCAGCTACCTGGTGACCCACGGCCAGCTGGCTCTGACGCCCTGGGCTGGTGTCGCCGCCGCGGTGCTGGTGCACCTGCCGCTGGCCTGGCTGGTTTGGCGTGGCAAGCGTGGGCAGTTCAGTGCTGCTACTACCTGAGTAATGGCCTTGCAGATCACCGATAAAAATCGGTGATCTGCAATACTCAACGTAAAACCGTCTGTTTTTATCAACAGACGCGCCTCGCAAAAATCATTGAAATAGAGCCTTAAAAAGTAGATTCCCGGCAAAAAACCGGCGCAACCCCGAAACACTTTGTGAAAATTTAATTGACACACCTCTGTCACTCTTCTTATTTTCCCTCCCTGCCTCACCTTCATAAAAATAATTTCAAACCCTACGGGCAAGCGCCATCCATGCCAGTCTCTTCGCGTGCAGCACACCAGCAGAACACAGGAACGGTTCTCGACTCCGCAGCGGACGCACACTTCAAAAAGACCCTGAAACTCTGGCAGGTGGTCATCATTGGCCTGGCCTACATCGCCCCGATGACCGTGTTCGATACCTTCGGCATCGTCTCCGGCATCACCAATGGGCATGTGCCTAGCGCCTACGTGCTGGCGCTGCTGGGCATCCTCTTCACCGCGGTCAGTTATGGCGTGCTGGTTCGGCGCTTTCCCGAGTCTGGTTCGGCCTATACCTACACGCGCCGGGCAATCAACCCACACGTGGGCTTTCTGGTCGGCTGGTCGTCGCTGCTCGATTACCTGCTACTGCCGATGGTCAACGCCCTGCTGGCCAAGCTCTACCTGTCGGTGATGTTCCCCGAGGTGCCGGCCTGGGTCTGGGTGGTGGGCTTCGTCACGGTGATGAGCCTGATCAACATGCGCAGCATCAACCTGGTGGCCAACTTCAACACCTTGTTCGTCGCCATCCAGGCGCTGATCATCGGCGTGTTCATCTACCTCACCATACGCGGCCTGCACAGCGGCGAAGGACTCGGCACTTCGTGGAGCCTGCTGCCGTTTGCCGATCAAGGCACGCACTTCAACGCCCTGGTCGCCGGCGCCACCATCCTCTGCTTCTCGTTCCTGGGTTTCGATGCGGTGACCACCCTGTCGGAAGAAACCGAGAACGCGCAGAAAGTCATCCCACGGGCGATCTTCCTGATTGCTTTGATCGGCGGCCTGGTGTTCATCGTCGTGTCCTACTACATCCAGGCGTTTTTCCCGACCATGGACCGGTTCCAGGACCACGAAGCGGCCCTGCCGGAAATCGCCCTGTATGTCGGCGGCAAGCTGTTCCAGTCGATCTTCATCTGCTGCACCTTCATCAACACCCTGGCCTCGGGCCTGGCTTCGCAAGCCAGTGTGTCGCGCCTGTTGTACGTCATGGGCCGCGACAACGTCATCCCGCGGCGCTACTTCGGCCGCCTGCACGGCAAATGGAAAACCCCGGTGATCAACATCGCCATCGTCGGGCTGATCTCGCTGTCGGCGATCTTCTTCGACCTGGTGACCGCCACCTCGGTGATCAACTTCGGCGCGCTGGTGGCCTTCAGCTTCGTCAACCTCTCGGTGATCGTGCACTGCTACCTGCGCGAGGGCTGCAACAAGACCTGGCTGGACAAGCTCAAGTACCTGGTGGTGCCGACCATCGGCTTTTGTATCATCGCCATCCTCTGGCTGGACCTGGACAGCCACTCGCTGCTGTTCGGCGGGGTGTGGGCGACGCTGGGGGTGTTGTACCTGGCGTACCTGACCAAAGCCTTCAGGGTTGCACCGCCCAGCTTCATTGCCGAGTAACTGCCCGTAGGAAACAGCCCGTCGATACTGACGGGCTTTGTGCATTCAACAACCCGACAGAACAAGGACGCCCTCATGCTGCTGCGCCGCCTGCTGATTCAATGGAAGATCACTTTGCTCGCCGGCCTGTGCCTGCTGGCTATCGTGGTGGTGCTGATGGCGGCCACGCTGATGCAGTCGAGCCGCAGCGCCGCGCTGGTCAACACTGCCAACACGCAGATGCTCGACCACAACGCACGGCTGCGCCTGCACACCTCGGCCCAACTGCAGGCGGCGAATATCCAGCGCTACTTTCGCGATGCGTATTTGTATGGCGATGGCGTCGCGCAACTGGTGATGTTCTTGAAGGCCCAAGGCAACGACAACCTGCGCCACGACCTGACCGAACAGACCCGCAAGGCCTTGGGCAAGAACCCCGACCTGCTCGGCCTGTACCTGGTGTTCCTGCCCAACGCCCTGGACGGCAAGGACAGCGCCTTCAGCGATCAGGCCGCGGTCGGCAGCAACGAGAACGGACGCTTCTCGCTGTACTGGTCGCAGCCCAAGCCCGGCGAGCTGGAGTCTGAAGCCATGCCCGAGTCGATGCTTGCCGACACCAGCCTGTCGGCCAACGGCTCGGCCTACAACCGCTGGCTCACCTGCCCGCTGGAAACCGGTGAAGCCTGTGTAGTCGATCCGTACTTCGACAGCGTCGGCGACCGTACGCCATTGATGACCAGCATCGCCTTCCCGCTCAAGCAGGACGGCAAGATCGTCGGCGTCATGGGCCTGGACATCAGCCTCGACAACCTGCAGCAACTGAGCCTGGACGGGCGCAAGGAGCTGTTCGACGGCAACGGCCAGGTCAGCATCGTCAGCCCCGCCGGTTTGCTCGCAGGGCATAGCCGCGATGCCGCGCAGCTAAGCAAGAAATTCGAGCAAGTGTTCGGCCAGCAGGCCAGCGCCGTGGCCGCGCAGATGCACGCCGGCAAGGCGGCTGAGTTCAGCGACAACGGCGTGCTGCAGGTCAGCCAGTCGTTCGCCCCGGTGCCCGGCGCACAACCGTGGAGCGTGCTGCTGGAAGTGCCCGAACAGGTACTGCAAGCGCCGGCGATTGAACTCAACGCGCGCCTGGATGCGCACAACAGCAGTGCCAACCTCAGCAGCCTGCTGATGGCCCTGGCGGCGGCCTTGGTGGGCCTGGTGGTGATCTGGCTGACCGCCCGTGGCGTGACCCGGCCGATCCTGAGTGTGGCGGCGATGCTCAAGGACATCGCCAGCGGCGAAGGCGACCTGACCCGGCGCCTGGACTACGCCAACAAGGACGAACTCGGCGAATTGACCCACTGGTTCAACCGCTTTCTCGATAAGCTGCAACCGGTGATTGCCGACGTCAAAGCCTCGGTGCAGGACGCGCGCAGCACCGCCGACCAATCGGCGGCGATTGCCAGCCAGACCAGCGCCGGCATGCAGCAGCAATACCGCGAAGTCGACCAGGTGGCCACCGCCTCCCAGGAAATGAGCGCCACCGCCCAGGATGTCGCCCGCAACGCCGCGCAAGCCGCCGAAGCTGCGCGCGGCGCCGACCTTGCCAGCCGCGAAGGCCTGAGCATGATCCGCAACACCACCCAGGCGATCGAACGCCTGGCCAATGAAATGACCGCCGGCATGCAAGAAGTCCAGCAACTGTCCAGCCGCAGCGAGCAGATCGGCTCGGTGCTGGAAGTGATCCGCGCCATCGCCGAGCAGACCAACCTGCTGGCCCTCAACGCCGCCATCGAAGCGGCCCGCGCTGGCGAGGCCGGGCGCGGCTTTGCGGTAGTGGCCGATGAGGTGCGCAACCTGGCCAAACGCACCCAGGACTCGGTGGACGAAATCCGCGTGGTGATCGAAGGCCTGCAACAAGGCACCCGCGAAGTGGTCGACACCATGCACAGCAGCCACCGCCAGGCCCAGGACAGCGTCGCCCAGGCCGAACAGGCGCTACCGGCGCTGCAGCGAATTGGCGAAGCGGTGACGGTGATCACCGACATGAACCTGCAGATCGCCTCGGCGGCCGAAGAGCAAAGCGCGGTGGCCGAAGAAGTGAACCGCAACGTAGCGGGGATTCGCGACGTGACCGAGTCGCTGTCGGGGCAGGCGCAAGAATCGGCGCAGATCAGCCAGGCGCTGAACCGCCTGGCCAATCATCAGCAGGGGTTGATGCAGATGTTCCGGGTGTAGCGCTCCCCTGTGGGAGCGGCGGTGCGACGACTCGACTTGACCCGCGATGAGACCAGCAGCCAATGCACGATCTCACCGCCGCCGATAACTCTTCTTGCCACTGGGCGTCAGGCAGTACACCCCACCCCGCGGCCCCGTGCAGAAGCTCCCGGTCCCACAGCCACAGCCCTCACTTGCCCCGCGCAACGGCTGTAGCGCGGGCCGAGCCGCCCTGCCACCCATGGTCGCCGAGCAACTTTTCTTAGAAGCACTGATCGACCCGTCATTACACAAAAACAGATCGCCATCACATCCAGCAATCCCCCCCTTGCGCCCGGAGCAAGGCGTGTTGCCCGCCAACGCCGTGGACGCCGCCAACACCAGTACCAGGGCCAACCCTAGCCGCCCGTAAAAACAACGTGCCACAGCATTCCCTCCGTAGAATATGGCCGAATGCTATCAGCGTTGCCATAGCTCAGCAAAACCCGGCCATCCGTGCTCCCAGGGCAAAGCTGATTGTCCCCGTCGACTATCAACCCGGTGGCGATCCGCTAAAGGCGTAATGAGTAACGTTCACAGCAAAGTCCAGCGGAAAATCTCACTTTAATCGCTAACCGATTGATCTATATCAATATTTAACCAGTTAACCTATCAACAGATGCCCGCAACTGCCCGTTTAATGCCGAGAATGTCTACACCATTCACGGTGGAGAGTAGAGTTGAAGCGCATCAAGATAGTGTTGTGGTCGTTGTTCATCGGCTTGACCCTGCTATGGGCACTGGCAGATACCTTTGTGCCCACCCCACTGACTTACTTCTCGCTACGTTCAGTGCTGGTGCAATACACCGGCGTCATCGCCATCGCCGCCATGAGCGTGGCGATGATGCTGGCCGTGCGCCCGCGCCGCCCGGAACCGCTGTTGGGCGGGCTCGACAAAATGTACCGGCTGCACAAATGGCTCGGCATCAGCGCCCTGATATTCGCCAGCGTGCACTGGGTCTGGGCCAAGGGCACCAAGTGGGCGGTCGGCTGGGGTTGGCTGGTCAAGCCGGCCAAGGGCGGCGGCGCGGCGCCGGAACTCGGCGCGATCGAGCAGGCGCTGCGCAGCCAGCGCGGCCTGGCTGAAACCCTGGGGGAATGGGCGTTCTACGCCATCGGCGTGCTGATCATCCTGGCCCTGGTCAAGCGCTTCCCGTACCACTGGTTTGCCAAGACCCACACGGTGCTGGCGGCGCTCTATCTGGTGCTGGTGTTCCACACCGTGGTGCTGCTCAAGTTCGACTACTGGCTGCAACCCATCGGCATCGTCACCGCACTGCTGCTGGTCGGCGGCACGCTGGCAGCGCTCCAGGCACTGTTCAAGCGCATCGGCAAGCAGCGCAAGGTCCAGGGCCAGATCCAGACCCTGATCCACTACCCGCAGGCGAACCTGCTGGAAACCCACATCGCCCTGCAAGCGGGCTGGCCCGGGCACCAGGCTGGCCAGTTTGCTTTTGTGACCTCGTCCGAGTCGGAGGGGCCGCACCCGTACACCATCGCCTCGGCCTGGGACCCGCAAGCGGCGCAACTGCGCTTTATCACCAAAGGCCTGGGCGACCACACCCGCCGGCTGCCAACGCGGCTGAAAGAAGGCGACCCGGTGACAGTGGAAGGCCCGTACGGCTGCTTCACCTTCGAAGACCAAAAGCCCCGGCAGGTCTGGATTGGGGCCGGCATTGGCATCACCCCCTTCGTGGCCCGGCTCAAGCAACTGGCGCTGGAGCCGGACCGGCAACACAGTATCGACCTGTTCCACCCGTGCGGCGCGGATGCTGCCGACGCCATCGACAACCTGCGCGCCGACGCGGCCGCGGCCGGCGTGCGTTTGCACCTGTGTGTGTCTGGCCAAAATGGCCGGCTCAGTGGCGAACGCCTGCGCAAGGAAATTGCCGACTGGCAGCAGGCGAGCTTCTGGTACTGCGGCCCTGCCGACTTTGGCCAGGCCCTGCGTGACGACCTGGTAGCCCATGGGCTGAAGCCGAAAGACTTCCATCAGGAGTTGTTCCAGATGCGCTGACGATCAGGCGGGCGCAGCCGCCACCAGCATCGCCGAACCGTGTGGGAGCGGGCTTGACCCGCGATGAGGCCAGCACATTACCGACCAGCCTTACGCAACCGCATAACCACAGCAAAACGCTTACAAAACTGCCGATGGTGGTGACTGCTCAACAAAACCAGCGCCACCGCAGGCAGTGCAATCGACGTCGCGGAAAAAAACAGATGGAGACCGGCTCCCAAACTGGCGATGGCCATCAGCAGACTCGTCACCGCAACCGCAACGAGACACCATACCCCCCAGGCAAAACCGTTAGCGATCAGACCAGCGCCTACGCCACACACCGCCGCCCCGAGCAAAATCACAATCAGCACATACCCCATGTTCTCGAGATGCCCGGCAAAGTAGGCGTACTCCAGCTGCACCGTTGCCAGCGCAATAGAGGCCATGGTCAAGAAAAACGCGGCGAAAGATCGGCCCATGTAGCGCCTTAAAAACGCCGCCATCCCCGGATACCGCAACACATCCACAGGCTGCCCCGGCAAGCGCTTGGCCCGCGGAGCCTTGCTGATCTCGACAAACCTTGCATATAGCCGCCGATAGCCCTGGCTGTTGAACACCAGCAGGCCGGCCAGGGGACAGAAAAGCGCCAGGTAACAAACCAGCCCAGGTGGACGCTGGGCATACATCCCCAAAGCGACCAGCAAGCAGCACACCAGCAGTGCCACCAACCACCAGATCAACCGCGTGCTCCCCCACACCAGCAAGAGGTGCAGCAGGGTCGGGATAACCACGCCGTTCTTCACGCCGCGCAGGATGTCGGATGAACTCATGGCGCTCAGAGAGTGTGCGCCGTTAATCACCAGCATCAGGCTCATGAGGGAAGCAACTGACAGCAACCAGCTTAAAGTCAGCAGCGGGAAATTGCGGCGCAGGCAGGCGTTGATTTGTTCTTGGTGATTCATCCGTGAACCTTTGAGGGTGAGGGTTCGATTTTATCGGTTGCCAGACACAGGATTTAAGTGATTGCGCCGGATATCCGACAGGGTTTTGCTCATTTCTCGATAACGGCGGCTGTTATACGCCAACAGCGCCAACAAGGGGGCAATTACTGAAGCCACTGCCAGGAGTGCATCGTGAGCAAAGGGATAGGTCAGCACGCCGGCAATCAGACAAACGAGCAACAGCCCGACTACTGCACGGTTTCCGGATGAGTAGCCGCGTATTACAGCGAATTGGCCGATGCCGAGGGTGAATGATCCCAGCATGATAAAAGCGACGATGTATCCGGGCTCGGCGGGGTTGCCTACGAAGATGGTCTCACCTGCGCGGATGGATGCGCTGGTGAGAGATATGACTGCTAGGAAAAATCCGCTCCACAGCGTGGGGTAGTAGCGCCGTATGAAGGCCGGCAATTGCGCTAGATCTAGCACAGGGTCGCTCTCCTTGCCAGACCTGCTAAACGGACTCGTCTCTTCATCGGTTTTCCCTCTGCCGCAACCTCATCAGCCGCCGTCGCATCTCGCGGTGGCGCTCGCTGTTGAACAAAAGCAGAGCCAGCAAAGGTGCCAACAGCGCTAGGGTAAAAAGTGGCATGGGCGTGCGGGGACCATAGGTGGAAAGGGTTAGTAACATGCACGCGCCAAGCACCATGACGACAAGCCACATGCCGGAGCGCCGCCCTCGAAGCTGAAGCATGTTGCCCACGCTCAGCAGCAAAGAGCAGACCACGAGTGAAGAAATGATGTACTCGGGTAAGTCGGGATGGGTCTTGAAATGAAGCAGGCTCGCGAGTGCTATCGCCAGTGAGAAGGAAAAACAGCTCAGCATCAATGCTGCGGCGTATACGGGGAAGTAGCGCTGTGAAAACCGCGAAGCCATGCTCATCTCAGCGGACTCTCCACTTTTTACGCTGCTTACGTATCACCACCAGGCGTTTGCACATCATCCGGTAACGGCGGCTGTTGATCGTGAGCAGGGCAGACAAGGAGGTAGCCAACGACACCGCGAAAAACATCCGGTGGGTGGAGGGTCCGTATGTCGAGAGCGTTGCCAGCAGGCTGATCACAACAAATGTGACGCTGATCCAGACCGTGCTAGTAAAGCCGCGTAGCAACATAAAATGGCCCACACACAACACGAATGTAGCTGCCAGTAACACAAGCAATAATCGTTTGATGTCATGCACGTAAACGCCAAGGACGTGCACCATTGCAAATGTTATGGAAAAACCTGTAAGAAAAAACCCGGTGACGAAACGGGAAAAATATCGCTTCATCCGTTCAACGACGGCAGGGAGGAGCGTCACCTCGCCACCTCCAACCTGCCACGGTGGGAGCGGGCTTGCCCCGCGATGCGACCAGCAAAAATTGCCTCGTCATTCATTCGTTAGCACCGCCCGCCACACATCGGTTCCGCATCCTGCGTATGACCACCACACGCTTGCACATCTGGCGAAATCTTCGGCTGTTGATCACGAGCAGCGTCGACAGCGGAACCAATAGAGAAAAGACGGAAAACAGCTTATGAGGCGTTCTCTCAACAGTTGAAATCACGGCGAGAAGACAAGCCAATAGAAGCCCGACGATCACCCAGACTCCCCATACCCGCCCCCGAATAAGGACGTAGCTGCCATAGGACAGCAAAAATGCGGCAGTCACTACCGAGCCGACAGCGTATTCATTTTCATAGGGATGATTATGGAAGAAGGCATACGTTACATTCAAAGTGGCAAACGAGAAGGAAGCGGTGGCTAGCAAGATTGCTGAGATCAGTCGCGGGAAATAGAGTCGCCTAAAGGTACGAACATTCACGAATGAATTAATTTTTCAGCCCCCCAAAAAACGTACGAGCAGGAATTGGTGAAGCGAATACAGTCGTCATAATTTTTCACAGACGCCCCTACTAGCGGCTCCTTGAATCCGCATCCGGCGTATAGCTACCAACTGTTTGCACATCTGACGATAGCGCCGGCTATTCAGCAGCAAAGAAAATAGTGGAAAGCAAACGGAGATTGTCACTAACAGCTTATACGAGGAACGATAGTAGGTTGAAAGGCTCGCTAGTAGACAACCGCACAAAAGTGCAACCATTGCCCACACACCCCAAACACGCCCTCGGATGACAAAAAATTGCCCGATGCTTAGTAGAACGGCCCCAACGGAAAGCAGGATAAAGGCGTATTCCACTTTATGTGGAAAGCCTGAAAGGTAGACATCAAAGACATTGAGCGTTGCCAACGTGAAGGAAGCGATCGTTGAAAACATAGCAGCTAACATCCTTGGAAAAAACCGACGCACGAATGCGTTCCATAGCTCGGCGCTGATCATATACTTCTTCTCAGTTACCACACGGCTCAAAGTAACGGCCACGCGCCACGCGCTCGCTGGCGCCTGACAACAGCCAGACGTTTGCACATTTGTCGATATCGTCGGCTATTAATCAGGAACAACGCGAGCAGAGGAATGCAACCCGACACCAGAGCTACAGATTTGTAAGGAGAGCCGCCAAAAGTCACCAGCGTCGTCAGCAAGCATACTACCAATAAAACAGCGATGATCCAGATGCCCCACGACAACCCCCGAATCACAATGAAGTTCCCCACACTGGTGACCAAGGCCCCCACGGCAATAATGCCAAGCGAGATTCCCGACACTTGTGGATGAGCCACAAAATGAGCGTTGATTACATTGGCTGATGCTATAGAGCACGCAAAAATGGTCAGGCAATATGCCGTGATCAGTAGAGGAAAATAGCGGCGCATGAAGGTTCGTATGTTTACGACAGGTCTCACTGTTCAGGCTCCTCAAACAGGCTCAATGCTATGGTTTGAACGTTACTACTGCCCGCAACGCCAAGAGCACCTGAAATCGAGTCTCGGATCATTGCTGTAGTCGAGTGTTTGAGCTCTGTCGGTGTGTAGCGCTTTTGAATAGTACCCATATGTTGGGCCAGCTTGAGCTGTTTAGCCGTCAGAGAAGGATGTTTGATTAACAACAGCTCGGTAGTCAACGCCTTGCGCTGCTGTCGACTCAAGGTTCTGGTGATTTCATACCAGTTGACGCCCGTTGCTGCTTTGCGCACCAGGAGAAATCTCACCGTATTCAGCGCGTTTGATACCACGCCAAGTAGTGAAACCACATCAAGTATGGGTACGGCTGTACGATACCAACCTTGCTGATCAAGCAGGTCATTGAGCTCTGGGTTGACCACTTCCTGATAAACCCTGTGAAGACCGATCCCACATTGGAGCCCGGTTGCGACAATACTTGAAATACCGGCAGCGGACACCATTAACCCCAAAGGCCCCGTAAACATTGTCATCATGCCGCCCTTGAGTATCACCACGGCACTGATAATCAGACCTATACACGCTGGCGCCGCACCTGCCGCCTCCCACCACACCCGTGACTCCCGAGGTGTGCGCATGGCCTGGTCTACATACTGCTCAGGCGTCAAATACCGCTTCACCTCCTGCAACACCACCCGCTTAGTCAACACACTACAAATCGGCCGAAACTCCCGCAACGTCACCACGTTGTAGTCCGCATCGATGTACACCACCCCTGCGCCGACGATCCCAGGATCGGCATCAATCGCTGCAAACAGCCTCGGCACGTTGACCAGGCTTTCAATCCGCTGGCGCGCAAAGTACTGCGACGGGCTCGCGCCAAGCCCGCTCATCCTTGAGTCGTTCATGGGGTCTCCTGAAACGTGAAAGCGCCTGCAAACCCGAAGATTGCAGGCGCTTGAGCGGCCTAGTTTTAGCAGCTAAAAATCAACGTTTCAGAAGTGTATTTTTGCTGTGTGTGTCGTCCTACACGCTCAAAAGAGGAAGTAAACGAAGGGGGCGTAGGACGCATCTTTTTATGCTTGAATGATCGTGCCCCATCAGATTGCTAGTTGCCGATATCCTGGACCGGTGTACACGAGTGATACGACAAACGTCTGCTATGCACACGGTTTAAGTCGTGCCAATAGTCATGCCAGACACTCGAACAAATCTTAAGCGCGTAGCAGAGTGCCGTCTTGAATCGTCATACCGGTATAGCGGTATGGATCCTGACCTACCCCATACTGATCCAGAATTAGCCCTTGGCTTGTTGTCGATAGGCTTCGAGGATCGCTTCACGGGCAGGTAGCTTGCGTTCAGCATCATCCGGTGTGACATCGATGCCTGCGAGACGCAGGCTGGCCGAATAATTGGACTGACGTGTCTTGGCGCAATGGGCTTTCTTGGCGTGCAAGCTTGGCGCTTTCAAAGGACTGACCTCATGGCTGGGCAATGACGCCGAGTAACAACTCCAGGAACGGCCATCCCCTCTCCCTCTAACCGCTGTCGGCCAGAGTGGGAGCGGGCTTGCCCCGCGATCAAGCCTGTACTGCTTACCTTGCCAATCATACTGTATCACCGCTTGCTAGCCATCGATTCCGCATCCTGCGTATGACCAACACACGTTTGCACATTTGGCGGTAACGTCGGCTGTTGATGATTAGCAAGCCGAGCAAGGATGCAGTCAATGAGGCCACAAACAGAAGCATATGAGATGACCAACCGTAGGTTGAGAGCGTGGCAAGGAAGCAAACAAACAGCAGCACAACAATCATCCATACCGCCCAAGTGCAACCACGAATCAGGATGAAGGTCCCTAACGTGATCGCCAGCGTACCGACCGCCAGCATGCCCATCGCAAGCTCTGACTCGTAGGCGTGCTTCAAAAAATAGGTATTGATTACGCTTAATGTAGCCATTGCCGTAGCGAAAAGTGCCAATAGGTATGTACCGATCAAACACGGGTAGAATCGACGAATAAATACCCACATCTGGGCCTGACTGATCACGATTCACTTCCCTCGACTAGACTAAGCGCTACTGACTGTACAGCACTGCTTCCCCCAAAGTACTGCGACGGGCTCGCGCCAAGCCCGCTTATCCTTGAGTCGTTCATGGGGTCTCCTGAAACGTGAAAGCGCCTGCAAACCCGAAGGTTGCAGGCGCTTGAGCGGCCTAGTTTTAGCAGCTAAAAATCAACGTTTCAGAAGTGTATTTTTGCCGGTTATGTCGTCCTACAAACTCAAAATAAGAATGAAAACAATACCTTGTAGGAAGAAACCCTGAGAGCGCTTGTAGACCTGTTACCCAGCCATTGTTTCCACCGGGTCAATCACCTGTAACGCTACGTTTGAGCTCAGTTCGACCAGGCAGAGCAGGTGCGAAGTTCCATCACCGCCGAAGAACTTGTCCGCTCGATCGCCGGTCAGTTTTTCCTGGAACTTGAACGGTGTCGTGATAATTCGCTTGATATCTTCCTTGAAGCTCTGCGTATTGGCGTTGATCCATTCGGCTGCCTTGCGTCGCTCGGCAATCGGCGCTTTGGGCGTGTCTGTGCTCCTGAGCAAGACGGCAGGATCAATATCAAGGTCTTCGGTGTTGTAGCGCATGAACACATGGCACAGCTCATTACCCTGGTGGTCAGCAACCGCCACACGCAAGTTGTACCCGCCCCTCCTCGCCTTGCACGCCTGCTCGGTTGCATCAACGCCAACCTCCCACTGCACCTGACCTCTGATTTCGCCCTTTTCCATATCGATCTGGTTTTCGATGAACGAGTACACCGTCCTGTTCACCCTGACCCAGCCGAGCTTGCCGGCACCGGATATACACAAATAGCGGTGCTGAGGTTTGAGCTCGTGGGGGGCCTTGCCGACGGACCAGGTCAACAGCTCTTCGCCTTTCAACGAGTGTTGAAGCTTGGCGTTTTTTTCATCGTAGCGCGAAACGATGGTGCACTTTCTGGGGTTGGACTGCGGCCGCTTGGCCAACTCCGAGCGAACCTCGGCATCGATTGCCCGCTCGCCGCGTTGCACACTTGCGCGCGATTTCTCGGCAGCAATCAAGTCGCGATCCAGTTTGTCGGCCTGCTCACGCAACGCCTTGTATTCGCCAGCCAGCGCCTGCGCAGCTTTATTCACCGACTCCAAAAAGCCTGGCGTCAGCAAGGTGGCCTGGCGTTCCATCTTCGCCACCAACGCCTGCACGCCCTTGCTGACCCCACGAACGCGAATGTTGGTTTCAAGGTTTGCAGTCGCACCCCGCTCGGTAAAATTCTGGCTGCCCAAGGTCACAAAGCGGTCCTTGGCAACGACCATCTTCGCGTGAAGTTTGGGCAATACGTAGACCGGGATCTCATTGTCCAATAGGGTTTTGATGGTGTCGCAATTCGAAGCGCCCGAGGCAAGCACCTGCACATTGACCAACGTATAAACCTTGGCGCTTTTACCCAGCTGGGCAATTTCCAGCGCGGCCGAACCGGTCAGGTACGGCGAGAAAATCTTCAGATCAACCTTGTCGTTTTGCAGCTGTTCTTTTATCAGCGGCACAATATTGCTAGTGAACTTCAATCGTCGGCTTCCTTGTACGAATCTCTGCCGACAATACTACATTGCCACTATCAACCGATTAGCCCAAAATCCCGCCCCTTGCACGCCCAAGCCGCCCTACAAGGAAACCGCCATGGCCCAGCCCCTGCTCGACGCCTTCATTGCATGGATGAGCGCCAACCTGGACAACGCCACCCTCGCCCACGGCTACCAGAACCGCATGAGTGGCGAGCCCTGGCACTGCAGCAGCCTGTTCAACGCCTATGAAACCTACCACTGGCCGCACCCGGCGATTGCGCACCTGGACATCGACAAGGGCAGCGACATCACCAGTAACACCCGCGCACTGACGGCGCTTGAGCAGCAACTGCAACGCGCCCTGGCGCCCGCGCCTGAAGACCTCGCCGCCAGCCGCGCAGCCATTGATGTGATGATCTGGGGTGGCGTACAAAACGGTAACGTCAGTTGGCTGACCAACAATGCCGAGGGCTTGGCCCAGCTGTTGATCGACACCCGCGACGCAATCGACAGCGGTGCTCTGCACCATCAACTGCTACTGGACCCCGAGCTGCGCTTCAACGCCGGCATGACCAAGGTCTACTCGCTGATCTGCAAGCAGTTGGTGATCTACGACAGCCGCGTTGCTGCCGCGCTGGGTTGGGCAGTGGTGAAGTTTTGCAAGCAGGTCAAGCCTGAACTTACCCAGGTACCGCCCCACCTGGCCTTCCCCTGGGCGTCGGCCAGGCCGAACAAGGGCATCTCCAAACAGCGCGATCCGTCCCAGGGCAACTTGCAGTTCCCGCCGCTGCAGGGCGGTACGCTGCACGCGCAGTGGAACATCCGCGCCAGCCAGATACTCGCGGCGGTACTTGCCCATGACAATGCAAAGCACAGCGGCTTCAACCAAGACGACGGTACAGGCAGCAGCCCGTTGCGACGCCTGGAAGCGGCGTTGTTCATGATCGGCTACGACCTGGGCGGCGGTACGGTGACAAATTCGCAGCCAAAGGCTACCAGCCAGAGCGCGATGATCGCACCAACGGTCGGCTGGACTGAAGGCTGGACGCCCAAACAGCGCAAGGCTTTTCTCTATCGCCTAACCGATCAGGGCTTCGAAGCCCGCGGCACGAGTATCACCCGCTACCCGCTGCAGGTAATCAACGACACTCTCAACTACCTGTGGCAGCAGTTCGGTCGCGGGCAATTCCCCCTGGCCAACAGTGCCGACGGCGTGCCGGCTGGCACCAGCGAAGCAGGCATCGGCACCGCTTACTACCAGGCAATCAACCGGCAACAGCGGGTGCCGGAGTCGAGCCGCCTGGCTGCGATCCTTGAGGACCTCGGGGTGATTCAGCTAGTGAGCCGTGGGAAAAAACACTGGGTGTTGAACCTGGAGTTGCTGGACGCTACTGATAAAGGCACTTTGGATATCGAGCCGCTGGTGCTGCGTTTGCTTGAAGACGAGGCGCAGGACTGAGTTAACGATATACAGGGGTGACCGAGCACTGAGCGCTCGGACACCCGCCCCTACATCACGAATTCGCGCTCGTCAGTCCTCCCAACACTCAGGCCGACTCAGCTCGAGCCTTATCCAGCACCTCGCGAGCCTTGCGTACCATCGGGTCCAAGCGGTCCACCAGTTGGATCATCGCCTCCAGGGTGTCCATCTCCTCATCACCGTCATGCTTGTCCAGCAGCTTGCCGATACACTCCACCACCGCTGGCGACCAGCGCGCATCTTCTTCACCCATTTCTATCAGTGAATGCAAGGTATTGAGCCCGCGCTGCCCGCCCGCAGTAATCGCCTCGGCCTCTTCGGTCAGCGCAAACGCTGGCTGTGCTTCGGCCAAAAACTCTGGCGCGAAGTCTTCATCCTCGACCCTGGCCGTTACCTCTGTAGAGGCCGCGTCCGAACCTGGTTCCCCCTCAATCTCAACCGCCCGCACCAACTCGCCGATAAAGCTTTTAGCCTCACCGCTGAGGTACTGCACCGTGGCCAAATGGGTGTTGCGCTTGGGCGACTGCGGCAGAAAGAAGCGCACCTGCTCGCCTTCGCCCAACACCGCATCGCTCCAGTCGCGCAAGGTGGCGCCGTAGGCCAGTCGCGGGTAATTGACACGCGGATACAGACGCTCAACCACCTCATCGCTCAACGACTCTGGATCAACCAGCACGCCATACTTGTAAAGCAGATCGAAGGTCACCTTCGAGCGCTGGTCCAACAGCTGCGGATCGACCCCCTTGTGATACGGCCCTGCCTGCACCCGCTGCGCGGCCAGCAACGTACGGTTGTCCAGCACCCCCAACAACTCATCCAGCGCCTGCTCGGCGCTTATGCCCTCTGACGGAACCCATTGAGCAAGAATCGACTGGGCGTTGGCCACCGCGTCGGCAATGGTCTGGTTGGCACTAGGCATGAGAGGTCCTTTCACAATGGCTTGGAAATCAAGGCGTTCCCGCGAAATGGCGAATTGCTAGCCATCTATGCAAGCACACCTTGATTGGCGCCAATCAGCGCATCATTGCGGCCGGTCCAGCATGGCGTGAGCCACATCCTCCACCAGAGCTTTGGCCATGCCGCTAAGGTAATGCGCCGCCCAGGTCAGCTTGGGGTCGTGCTCGATGCCGGCTTGCAGGGTCAGCCGGTTTACGCAGCCCATCAGCAGCGACGACTGCTCCAGAGCGAACGCCGCACTGTGGCCGGGCTCGACGCGGAACAGCCTTTGTGTGGAATGCCCACTTTCGCCTTCACCGAAGGCCGCGATGCCAGCGGTCTTATAGGTGCTGGCTGCTTTCAAGTCCTCATCCATTGACAGGTCCTCCTGCTGAAATCGCTAGCCCGCGTTGCCAAGGGATTTCGTCAGCAACGCGGGCGCCTGCTGATTGGCAACTCTGTGGCGCGACTGCACCTTGCTCAAGGCCACTTCGACCAGAGCCCAGGCGTGTTCGATTTCATGCAGGGTCGCCAAGGTGAGGACCTGGTCGGGAGCTTTGGGATGAAGCAGGACGGATTGTCGGGCGATGGTCTGGGCGCGGACCAGGTATTCGGAGGTCTGGACCAGGAGGTCTTCGAGGGACTGGTTGGGGTGGTGAGGTGGGTCGGGGACGATTTTTAACATTACGAACTCCTTTGCTTTACGGAGCCGCCACACATTTGCTGTCAAACAAAAGGTGGCAGCCATACGTGGGTTGACAGACCGGCAAAGCAAAGGAAAACCCGGCGCACACGAAGGTGCCCCACGTACAGCCGCCATAACGCGAGCACATGCGGATTCACTTTGAATTCGGTCTGTCAAAACCGGTCGTTGAATTGGCAACGACTGGCGGAGACTAGAGCGCCAAAGGAACCACTGCAATGGCTTAAAGGCGGTGCGAGTATGATTGGGAAATGGACTACAGGGAATCAGGAAATTCTGAAGAATTTGAGGGGCGGATGTTCATCGGCAAGGTCATCGAAAAGAACGGCAGCGCCTGCCAGAGTGCGCAGGCTGTTCGCCATTCACTAGCGTTTTGCCATAAAATGGCCGGTTGCCGAAAGAACCGTCATGGCCATAGCCATGAAGGGCTTTCATTCTTTCCAAATAACTGTGGTGAAGATGAACAAGCCTTTCATTTCGCTGTGCCCGGAAATTACTCGGGCACACGCACTGACGCTCATGGATTGGTTGGAAGATGAGCGCGTTACCTGCTACTTGAGCGATTCGCGTCATGTCTCCCGCTCCATCGAGCAAGTTATCGATCGGACCCAATTGCCGATCCTGACCCATCTATTCAACCGGGGCGGCCGATTCTTCATGGCCTACGACCGGCATGACGCCCCGGTGGGCTTTGTCCGCCTGATCAAGACCGGCTCCAATTGCGAAATCGTCCTGGTCATCGGAGACAGCGACAAATGGGGCCGAAACCTTGGCGCCCGCACAATCCGCGAAGGCATGAAACTGGCCTTCCTCGACATGCGCGCCGAGAAGCTCATCGCCAAGATCCACCCCGACAACACCCGCTCGCTGAAAGCCTTTGTGCGCAGCGGTTTTCTGCTTGAAAGCGAAACACCGACATTGCAGTCATTTTCCATGACGGCGGCGCGCTATCTGCAGTTCTTGCGCGAAGGTGCCGTGGCCGACTCCACGGAGATCTACATCACCGAAATCGACAAGGCCAGGCTGGAGAGCCTGATCGCGCTCGAGCAAGGCCCGGCCGTTGTTGAGCTCGAACATGAGCTTGAGAGAGCCATCGTCGTCACACCGCAGCAGGTGGCGCGCAATGTCGTCACAATGAACTCCAGGGCCTTGCTGCAGCTGGACGACGAAGAGATCGAAGTGGCCCTGGTCTACCCTGAAGACGCCGACAGCAGCGCCGGAAAGTACTCCGTGTGCTCCGACATCGGCGCCGCCATCCTCGGCTACCAGGAGGGGGACGCCATCGACTGGCGAGTTTCTGACCGCACCCGCCGGATCGGGATCAGGAAAGTGCTTTACCAGCCGGAGGCTGCGGGCGATTTCCACCTGTAATTGAACCTTTAGCTCAGTGTTCGTCCATCAGGCGCGAAGATCCCCAAGGCTTTCCGTGCCTGATGCAAACCCTCGTACTGACCGCAGGACTACGCAGCGTGCTACTCGCGAGATCAACCTGCGCCCTGTCCGGCCCCCGACTCAACGACCATGCAATGGGCCACATCCTCAAACAGCGCATTGGGTATCCCCGCCAGATAATGCGCTGCTCGCGTAGACGTACCTTCCTGCTCAAGGCCGGCTTGCAACGTCAGTTGGTGCGCACAGCCCATCATGATCGAAACCTGCTCCAGCACAAACGCCGCACCGTGCCCCGGTTCGAAACAACCGCTCAGCGCCTGCCCCGCTCTCGCCTTCAGCGAATGTACCGATGCCTACTGTCTTGAGCTACAACGGCGAATCCTCATCCAATCACCAGGAGCCTTTCTATATGCGGATGACTGGTCAGAATCAGGTATAATTTTTAAAGCGGTTACGAGAGTTTTCGTACTAGCTCATCAAACTCGGCGTACTCTCCCCCCACCTTGATCCAGTCCGATATTTCGTCGATCAGAGTTGAGGTCTTCTCTTTGACCATAAGTCGCACCGCACACTCCCATATCACCAGCACCCTCCACTCCGCTTTTCTTAGAAGGCCAATCTGCAATGCATCTCGTGCCTGGTTTTTGCCAATTTTGTCGAGCCAGAATTCAGGACGAGTTTTGGGTACTTTGAAGTACCTGCAGGTGTGGCCATGCCAAAAGCAGCCGTGGACAAGTATCACAACCTTATACCTCGGAAATATCAAATCAGGTCGACCCGGCAATTCCTTTGCATGAAGGCGGAAACGAAAACCGCGTGCATGTAGTCCTTTCCGGATAAGCACTTCGGGGCTGGTATCCTTCCCTTTAATACCGGCCATCATTCTGGAGCGCGTTGCTGGGCCAACTACGTCTACCAAACATCCCCCGTGATCCGTGCAAAGTGAACAGAATCGAACTCACCGTACCCTTAGCCGAGTAACCAGCATAGGCAAGGTGATGATGGACTACTCCGCTATATCAAGTTTCATCTGGCCTATTTCAGCCTCGTCTGTCTTGGCTTTAGCAGCCATGATCCGGCCCTTCATTAATCGGGCAACAGCCTCAAACACCGGCACAGCAACTGAATTACCAAATTGTCGATAAGCCTGAGTATCAGAGACAGGAATGACAAATTTACTCTCACCCGGCTTGTCAAAGCCCATGAGGCGGGAACATTCCGTAGGAGTCAAGCGCCGAGGCCGGTTCATCTGGTTCTCTGGGGAATAGAAATCTGCCAGATCATTGAAGCCCCGATCAACCAGAATCTCTGAACCATCCTTGTGGTAGCGTGCCGATAAAGTCCGCGCTACATCTGTGGAACGCGTCAATCCAAAACCGAAGCCATTACCCTTCTCGCGATGCTTCTGGGCGTAGCGATACAAATACTCCCACAGCTTGGGTGTCAGCACATACTTACTGTTCACATCTTTATCGAGCAGGTCTCCGAAGGAAGGACGTGACGCAGGGTAGTATTGCTCAATAGCTTTGAGGGTGAAGCCTTGGTGAACATCAAGGTCCTTCCTGAAGCCTACTAGCACAATGCGCTCACGGTGTTGTGGAAGAAAATGCCTTGAATCAATAACTTTCGGGTCGCTGCCTTTCGGTGCGTCAACATCCGCAACTACATACCCGAGCTCTTCCAGGGTCTCGCAGATAATGCGAAATGTATTGCCCTTATCGTGACTTTTGAGGTTTTTAACATTCTCAAGCAAAAAAGCTGCCGGGCGCTTGGCCTGTAAAATCCGGGCAACATCGAAGAAGAGCGTACCTTGCGTGTCACACTCAAAACCGTGCTTTCTTCCCAATGAGTTCTTCTTCGAGACCCCCGCCAATGAAAACGGTTGACAAGGAAATCCGGCCAGAAGGACGTCGTGATCGGGGATGTGTTCGTCGATGTGCCTGTAGGCCTCGTCCTCAGCAACTTCGAGATTGCCCGACAGAGTAACCTCACGGATATCCCGGTTAAATGTATGCCGATCCGGATCAGAGTAATGGTTGGCTTTATAGGTTCGGACAGCGTACTCGTTCCATTCTGAGGTAAATACGCACTCCCCTCCGATAGCTTCAAAGCCTTTGCGAATGCCGCCTATTCCGGCAAACAGATCAATAAACTTGAAAGCCCTCTCACCACCTTTTGGTTTCGGCAGCAGACCACTTAACCGGTCGAACTCAATGTGTGAGAGCTTGGGGGACGCCTTGCCTTTTGACCACCGATTCACGGTTTCTCTGCACCAATGCCCCGGCGTCACCGAGTTCAGCGTCTCGGCGATGAATCCTTGGTCATAGATCTCCAGCAATTTGTGGAGTAGGTCCAGATCGGACGAGTCGTTTGGGTGGCTAGGGGACGTCAATGTGTTCACGGCATTTTCTCTGGGTCAAATCTGTGACAAGCGATCACTAGTCTATCCCTTTCCCCCCAAAAAAGCGCGCAAAATCTGAATGCACGACCTCACTGGGAGCATAGCGGACCTATAACTGTATATAAACACAGTGAAGCGCTCAGCACCACTGATTGGTCGAGAACTTTGTATCTACCGTGACGCATAAGCACCAACGCTGGGCACGATCAGTTAGACGTTGATTACATCGTTGCTTCTTAAAGCTGGGCTGCACCGGGATCATCTGGGATAAATAGGAGCCAGGATAGGATGGCTGGAGAACACGTGCCCTCTTTGCTAGCTGTGGACGGTGGGATCACAGCATAATCGACACCAGAGTCGTGTCGACACACTCGAAAAACAGATCCGCCCCGCACTGGAAACTGTCCTAGATTCGGTTGGGACGACCAAGCGCATCAAGTTCAATGCCACAGCGCTCGGCATGGCAACCGGACCAATAGCCCTGCATAGGACGACTGGTCACAGTCTAAGATAAGCCGTTACAAAAAGTCGTGCATTAGCAACCATTCCTGGGGACCAAAACCAAGAATCTGAGTTATTGATGCACTCATGACCAACTTTGAAAGTTCTTAGCCTATGGGGTCAAGATTTTTTGTTTCGGCGATAAATCTGTTAAGAGTCATCAAATTGGGCCGCACTTGTTCAGGGTACTTCTTATGCAAAGGCTCTGGAACAACCAAAACAACATTCTTACCTGTCATTTCTGAAAATTGGTGAGGAGATACTCCCTCTTGAAGTGTGAACAGATGGATTTTTTCCACTCTGTCAGCTTCGTTCAGAATCTGACGCCAGCGGTCTTTGCAGGTCGTCTTTACAGCCAACATACGCAAATCTTGACCAGGGTAATCGAGGTCATGATAGGCAGAGCAGGAAGGGAAGATGAAATCTGGGCGCTTATTACCTTCTGTTTTACATTGCGCACTAAACGCCGTGAGACCAAATTTTCGAAATAAATGCTCTAGATGAATTTCAAGCGACTTCCCCGATCTTGACTTGCGGCGATTACTAACCGAATTTGCCAGTCGCATAAACTCATCCACCGAGCCAAACCCTTTCCGCACCTGACTGAGTATATGAAGTTCTTCAATCTGACGAAATAGCTTGTACTCGTTATAGCGCCTTTCGATGATAAGCTCATCAGGCGTCGTTTTTACAAAGCGAAATGCAGTTAATAAGTGGACTATAACTTCCTCCGCGCTTGGGAAATCGCTCGCCCAAGCTGGTGGAATGATCACACTGCTAGGCTCTATATCTGGGAAATTAACGACACCCGCGAACAAATTGTCTCCTCTGTCGAAAAGCCAAGTACCGGGAACTACTTCTCCAATCTGGTGCTCTACAAGCTCTTCTTCCTCGAGGTTCTTACATATCCAAACATCCAGAAATTCTGCATCTTTAGCGACACTGGGAGTGTAGAAGGCAAAGAACGCCAGTGCCCCTGTGTTTTCTGGGTCCTGGACAGGGTTGTCCTTGACGTCCGTGTTCCACCTCGTCAGGCGGTGCTCATTGCGTGACTTTCCAAAAAAGGAATTATTGTAATAGATTCCGCGCAGCGTCTGCTCCGGAAAACTATGGGAGGTAACCTGAGCCTTGACATTGCAATCGGGATTTAGAAATCCAGTAACGGAAATTGAGGGCAGCACTACGTTAACGATAGACTTTGGCAGATAAACGCCAACCCCATGGCCGCCAGTCAACCCAGTATCATTGGCAGAAAGTCGTTTGACGTAGATCCACCAGTCGTCACGGCTCTTGCCGTCAATCCATTGAGAAAAGCTTGTCATAGTAAAGGTTCTGACCAGTATAGAAATCGAAGTAACGTTTGCCCTACAGGTTCGCACGCATACTGATTCGAGTGCCTCACCTTGAACATATTTCTTATTCTAACAAATGCTAACACCCTACATTAACCTCTCACACCTGCCCACGACAAAAAAACAAAGCGAACTATCTTTTTCACGAAGCCGGCGCTCTAACTCACAATTAACAACACATCCAAAAGACACGAGTGGCGCCCATATAGAAACGTCAAATAAACCTATCTCGCAGCTGTTCTATGCACTGCACTCTCTAACGCAACCAAAACCTGATCAGCGCATTTTATTGTTTCTTCAAGCTCAGCAAATGTAGCATTACAAGTACCTTTATGAGCAATATCATGCCTCTTTGACAAAGCACTAGCATAAACAGTTACGGCCCTCTCATCCAACGCCCGATTAAATTCGTCTTTTGCACCTTGACCAAAGTATCCAATAAATTTGGACAAATCGGTCTTGCCAACACTTCGAATCAATTGCTTTGTCGTTGAGGACATGAAACTCTTAATACTATCATCACTTATCACCTGACTGCGCTCATCCGCGATCTTATAAATCTCCTGCTGAACCTCAGCACTTAGAAGTATCAAGATATGCTGCGTTAGATATGAAGATATCTCCCAACCCACATCGGCGGCACCGTCAAGAAATTGCTTTGTATTCTCGTAGGCCAAGGTAGTTTTCAGTAATCGGCTAGACATTCGGCTACCTACCAATTACTTCTAGTGCCAAATTAATACGACCATGCACATTTTTTTCATCGCTAGTGCTCATGCGACACATTGCCTCATATTCAATGTTCGCCAAAAGGCTATCAAATTTTTCTTTTAAAGAATTCGCGTCACACCCTTGGGAAACTGCAACAAACATAGAGTCAAGTAAAGCAAAATTTAGACGCCCATACACATTGAACGGTTTCTCTCCAAGTGCATCAACAATATCCTCACAGGCTCTATTAAAACCACTTTCGATTTCATCAAGCTCAGCAACCAACTCAAGCTTAGCTTTATTCTTCAGATCTATTAGAAACTTATTAAGAAAACCTTTCATAGGCTTTTCATATTGCCGCCAAGATTTCCATAGCGCTACGCAACGCAAAGCAAGCTCAACATCTCGCATTCGTTTATCTGGCTCATCCGTACCGAGAATCTTCCTCCAAGACGAATTCAAGTTCATATTTTCTAACCGCCGAATGAAATCACCATAATAGACACAGCGACGAACCTCCATAGGGTTCAGGTTTATCCCCCCGGTATTCAATCTTTCAAATATATAGTAGATACTCGAATCATCATGAGGATCCAGCTGCTGAATGATCGTAGCGCGCAAGACAGTGTCACTTATCTGAAATCTATCTGACTCTTCCAACTCTTCAAATGTCTTCCCCTCCCATTTACTATGCACCCCCTTCAAGCGAAACAATTTCTCCCCGAAAGCCCCCTTCATGAACCTTAGCGCAGATGTAATCCGTTGCTGCCCGTCAATTATCAGCAGCTTGTTACTCTTCCTATCCTTATAAAGAAAAACGCCAGGCACAGGCAGACCAAGCATGAAGGACTCTATGAGCTTACTTGCCTTTACTTGATCCCAAACGTAGTTTCGTTGAAAATCTGGAATTATCAACTGGTCCTGCCTGTCCTTTTCAAGATACCCACTGATTGTCATATCAGCCGGATAACTCGTAATCTGATACTGCACAATATCCTGCTCTTCCGACTCAGGAATCTCAGTATTATCAAACTCAAAAACCTCACCCACAATAAGCCCCCTCAATATTTTAATCTCATAAACCGAAGAATATTTATCTCTAGAGATTTCTAAAACATCACCCTCTTTAGCAGCAACATCCTGAAAATACTCGGCAACACAAGTGATGCGATACTCATCCCTAGTCCCATTATCAGTATGTTTGTTATTGTAATAAACAAATCGAAAGCTTCGCTCTATTCCATCTTCATCTATACACAGCAAGATGGAATCAGGATTTTTAACACTGAGATCCAGCTCAGGAAACAACGCCCCTCTAGCATCAGATTTTGGTATTAAAATACCGCTTTGATGAGCACCAGTAGCGCCCACATCATTTGGGCTCAGTTTTTTCCTTACAATATCCATGGCATACCAATAATTTCGATAGTTATCAAAGTTAACCACTCTAGATTGGCGACCTCTGGCCAGCTCCAGAATGGCACTCTTAACAAAAACCAGCTCGCCCACATCAACACATCCAAGACTATCCATTCCACAGGATGCACAAACCGTAGGCTATCAAAATGCCAGACGAGCTCATAAGAGCAAAGTGCCATTATTTTTCTGGTAACTCAAGACCGAGAGAAGGCACATTCTTAAGCTAGGTGACGCTCAGCTAGCGATCGAGAGAAAGATACCGGTGCTTTGACCCCACGAATGGGAGATAAAGATAGCAAAAAACTGTGAACTATTTTCTGAGCATAAATTTAAGCAACAAAAAAGCCACCCGAAGGTGGCTTAGTCGTTCTAAATAATGGTCGGGACGGAGTGATTCGAACACTCGACCCCTTGCACCCCATGCAAGTGCGCTACCGGGCTGCGCTACGCCCCGACTGGGCTTGAAGCATGTTCCCCTGGTTGCTGAGAACGTTGAAGAATGTACCCTAACCTTTTGAATTATGGAAGCATTTTTTCCAAAATTCCGGGCCCGATAAGGGCTACTTCTTCAGCACCACCAACACGTCTTCCAACTCGACAATCATCTGCCGGATCAGTTGCTTGTACTGGGTGGTGTCGTCCTTGGCTTCGTCGCCAGAGAGGCGCAAACGCGCCCCGCCGATGGTGAAGCCTTGGTCGTACAGCAGCGCGCGGATCTGGCGGATCATCAGCACGTCCTGGCGCTGATAGTACCGCCGGTTACCGCGGCGCTTTACCGGGTTGAGTTGCGGGAATTCCTG
Organism: Pseudomonas sp. SORT22; assembly: GCF_018417635.1. Taxonomy (NCBI): domain Bacteria; kingdom Pseudomonadati; phylum Pseudomonadota; class Gammaproteobacteria; order Pseudomonadales; family Pseudomonadaceae; genus Pseudomonas; species Pseudomonas sp. SORT22. Next base: position 2,277,079 of record NZ_CP071007.1, on the reverse strand, counting down.
CTCCCAGTAGCGGAGCACGTGCGGTTTTACCGCGCAAAGCTCACTCACTTCACCAATGGTGAAGTAGCGTTTGCCTGGAATCGGCGGAAGCTCGTCGTTATGACTTGGTTCCAGCATAGGCCTCAACTCGGGCTTTCAACTTCTGCCCTGGACGAAAGGTGACGACCCGACGCGCCGTGATCGGGATTTCTTCCCCGGTCTTGGGGTTGCGGCCCGGCCGCTGGCGCTTGTCGCGCAGGTCGAAATTGCCGAATCCGGACAATTTGACCTGCTCGTTGTCTTCAAGAGCGTGCCTGATTTCCTCAAAGAACAGCTCGACCAATTCCTTGGCCTCGCGCTTGTTCAGGCCCAGCTCCTCGTACAGCCGTTCGGCCATCTCAGCTTTCGTCAGAGCACCCATACGCTATTTCCTTAACGTGGTGTTCAACCTTTGTTCGAGCGAGGTGAGGATGTTCTGGGTTGCAGTATTCACCTCTTCATCATTAAGAGTGCGCGATGGATGCTGCCAGGTCAAGCCGACGGCCAGGCTTTTTCTATCAGGATCAATGCCTTTACCCTGATAAACATCAAACAGCCTGAGGTCTGTGAGCCATTCGCCTGCATTGTCACGAATTACTTCAAGCACCGAGCTCGAAGCAACATCACGTCCTGCGACCAAGGCCAGGTCACGACGCACTTCCGGGAATTTCGACAGTTCGCTGAACTTCGGCAGGCGGCCTTCGGCCACTTCACCCAGCACCAGCTCAAACACGTACACCGGACGATCCAGGCCCAGGGTCTTGGCCAGCTCCGGGTGGATGGCACCCAGGTAGCCGACTTCGCGACCGTCGCGCTCGATGCGTGCGGTTTGGCCCGGGTGCAGCGCCGGGTGTTGGCCCGCAACAAAAGTGAACTCGGCGAGCGAGCCAGAGAAGCCCAGTACCGCTTCAACGTCGGCTTTCACGTCGAAGAAGTCGATGCTGTCACGGCCGTTGGCCCAGCCTTCCGGCAGGCGGCTGCCGCAGACCACACCGGCGAGCATCGGCTGCTGCTTGAGGTCGCCCAGCTGGCCGACGAAGCGCAGGCCGCTTTCGAACATGCGCACGCGGTCTTGCTGACGGTTGAGGTTGTGCTGCAGCGACTTGACCAGGCCCGGCCACAGCGAGGCACGCATGGCCGCCATGTCGTTGGAGATCGGGTTGGCCAGCAGCAGCGGCTCGACGCCCGGGCTGAACAGCTCGAACAGTTTCGGGTCGATGAAGCTGTAGGTGATGGCTTCCTGGTAACCACGGGCCACCAGCAGGCGGCGCAGCGCTGGCAGTTCGCCACGGGCCTCGGCCTTGGCTTGCGGGGCCAGGCGCGCTTGCGGGTAACGCACTGGCAGGCGGTTGTAGCCGTACAGGCGCGCCAGTTCTTCGATCAGGTCGACTTCCAGGCTGATGTCGAAGCGATGGCTTGGTACTTCAACCTGCCACTGGCCTTCGCCGGCGGTGGTTTTCAGGCCCAGGCCGTTGAGCAGTTGTTCGACCTCGGCGCTGGCCATTTCCATGCCCAGCATCTGGGTCAGGCGCTCGGCACGCAGGGTGACCGGGGCCACCTTGGGCAGGTGCGCTTCGCTGGTGACGTCGATCACCGGGCCCGCTTCGCCGCCGACGATCTCCAGCAGCAGGCCGGTAGCGCGCTCGATGGCTTCGCGGGCCAGTTGCGAGTCGACGCCGCGCTCGTAGCGGTGCGAGGCATCGGTGTGCAGGCCGTAGGAACGGGCCTTGCCAGCCACGGAAATCGGCTCGAAGAAAGCGCTCTCGAGGAAGATGTCGCGGGTGCCCGCGGCAACGCCACTGTGCTCACCGCCCATCACACCGGCGATGGCCAGGGCGCGGCTGTGGTCGGCGATGACCAGGGTATCGGGGCGCAGGGTGACTTCCTGGCCGTCGAGCAGTACCAGCTTCTCGCCCTCTTCGGCCATGCGCACGCGGATGCCGCCGTTGATTTCGGCGAGATCGAAGGCATGCATCGGCTGGCCGAGCTCGAGCATCACGTAGTTGGTGATGTCGACGGCAGCGTCGATGCTGCGCAGGTCGGAGCGACGCAGGCGCTCGACCATCCACAGCGGGGTCGGCCGGGTCAGGTCGACGTTACGGATAACGCGGCCCAGGTAGCGTGGGCAGGCAGCCGGTGCCAGCACTTCAACCGGGCGCACTTCGTCGTGAGTGGCGGCAACAGCCGGCACTTGCGGACGGGTCACCGGTACGTCGTACAGGGCGCCGACGTCGCGAGCAAGGCCGGCCAGCGACAGGCAGTCGCCACGGTTCGGGGTCAGGCCGATCTCGATGCTGGCGTCGTCCAGGTCCAGGTACAGGCGAATGTCGGTGCCAACCGGGGCGTCAGCCGCCAGTTCCAGCAGGCCGTCGTTTTCTTCGCTGATCTGCAGCTCGGCCGCCGAGCAGAGCATGCCGTTGGATTCAACGCCACGCAGCTTGGCTTTCTTGATTTTGAAGTCGCCCGGCAGTTCGGCGCCGATCATCGCGAACGGGATCTTCAGGCCAGGGCGCACGTTGGGCGCGCCGCACACTACCTGGAAGGTCTCGCTGCCATTGCTGACCTGGCACACGCGCAGCTTGTCGGCATCGGGGTGCTGTTCGGTGCTCAGCACCTCACCGACGATGATGCCGCTGAACTGGCCGGCGGCCGGGGTGACGCTGTCGACCTCAAGGCCGGCCATCGACAGACGGGCGACCAGATCGTCACGGGATACCTGCGGGTTGACCCAACCGCGCAGCCACTTTTCACTGAATTTCATCCTGCTCTCCTGAAAGATTCGTTACGGGTGCGCGACCTAGCGAAATTGCGCAAGGAACCGCAAGTCGTTGTCGAAGAACAGGCGCAAATCGTTGACGCCGTAACGCAGCATGGCCAGGCGCTCGGCGCCCATGCCGAAGGCAAAGCCCTGGAACTCTTCCGGGTCGATGCCGGACATGCGCAGCACGTTCGGGTGAACCATGCCGCAGCCCATGACTTCCAGCCAGCCGGTCTGCTTGCACACACGGCAACCTTTGCCGCTGCAGATCACGCACTGGATGTCGACTTCAGCCGAAGGCTCGGTGAAGGGGAAGAACGACGGACGGAAACGTACCGCCAGCTCTTTTTCGAAGAACACCCGCAGGAACTCTTCGATGGTGCCTTTGAGGTCGGCGAAATTGATGTCGCGATCGATCAACAGGCCTTCGACCTGGTGGAACATCGGCGAGTGGGTCAGGTCCGAGTCGCAGCGGTAAACGCGGCCCGGGCAGACAATGCGGATGGGCGGCTGAGTGGACTCCATGGTCCGCACCTGCACCGGCGAGGTGTGGGTACGCAGCAGCATGTTGGCATTGAAATAGAAGGTGTCGTGCATTGCCCGGGCCGGGTGGTGGCCGGGAATGTTGAGCGCTTCGAAGTTGTGGTAGTCGTCTTCGACCTCAGGGCCTTCGGCAATGCCGTAGCCGATGTGGGTGAAGAACTGCTCGATGCGTTCCAGGGTACGGGTGATCGGATGCAGACCACCGGAGGTCTGTCCACGGCCCGGCAAGGTTACATCAATGCACTCGGCGGCCAGTCGGGCGCTGAGCTCGGCCTCTTCAAACGCCGCTTTGCGCGCGTTGAGGACCTCGGTGACGCGTTCCTTGGCGTCGTTGATCAGCGCACCGACTTTCGGCCGCTCTTCGGCTGGCAGGTTGCCCAGGGTCTTCATCACCTGGGTCAGTTCGCCTTTCTTGCCAAGGAATTGCACCCGGATCTGTTCCAGGGCATTGATGTCTTCAGCGCGTTCCACGGCCTCCAGGGCTTGGGAGACCAGCGCGTCCAGGTTTTCCATGTACAGACTCCAGATACGAAATAGGGGAAGAGCGCAGGCTCTTCCCCTATTAAGACGTTTAACACCAGGCGCCGGAAATGACGCCAGGTGATTGTCGGGGGTACTTAAGCCAGCGAGGCTTTAGCTTTCTCGACAATCGCAGCAAACGCCGCTTTTTCGTTCACTGCCAGATCGGCCAGAACCTTGCGGTCGATTTCGATCGACGCTTTTTTCAGGCCAGCGATCAGGCGGCTGTAGGACAGACCGTTGATACGCGCACCAGCGTTGATACGAGCGATCCACAGAGCGCGGAACTGACGTTTTTTCTGACGACGGTCGCGGTAGGCGTATTGGCCTGCCTTGATGACCGCTTGCTTGGCAACACGGAATACGCGCGAGCGAGCGCCGTAGTAGCCTTTAGCCAGTTTCAGAATTTTCTTGTGACGCTTACGAGCGATGACGCCACGCTTTACACGAGCCATGAGTAACTTCCTCTATCTAGAACCAAAAATTAACGAAGGCGCAGCATGCGCTCGACTTTTGCCACGTCCGACGGGTTCAGCAAGCTGCTACCACGAAGTTGACGCTTACGCTTGGTCGACATTTTGGTCAGGATGTGGCTCTTGAAAGCGTGTTTGTGCTTGATGCCGTTAGCCGTTTTCAAGAAACGCTTGGCCGCACCGCTTTTGGTTTTCATTTTTGGCATGTTCGGATACTCCGCATTCAGTTGATAAACATAACCGCAAGGCCTGCCGTGCCCTGGTGGTTATTTCTTTTTCTTGGGTGCGATGACCATGATCAGCTGGCGTCCTTCCATCTTAGGATGCTGTTCGACGGAACCGTATTCCAAAAGGTCAGTTTCGACCCGCTTCAACAGTTCCATACCCAGCTCCTGGTGGGCCATCTCACGACCGCGAAATCTCAAGGAAATCTTGGCCCTGTCCCCATCACTCAGGAAACGTACCAGGTTGCGTAGTTTTACCTGGTAATCCCCCTCCTCCGTCCCTGGACGAAACTTGATTTCTTTAATCTGGACCTGCTTCTGATTCTTCTTGGCCTCGTTAGCTTGCTTCTTCTTTTCGAAGAGGTGCTTGCCGTAGTCCATGACCTTGCAGACAGGCGGTACTGCGTCGGCAGAAATCTCTACCAGGTCCAGCTTCGCTTCTTCAGCGATACGAAGCGCTTCATCAATCGAGACGATGCCAATCTGCTCGCCGTCAGCGCCAATTAACCGAACCTCGCGTGCCGAGATATTCTCGTTGATCGGGGCCTTCGGTGCAGCTCGTTTATCGTTTCTCATTTCACGCTTAATAGTAATTACTCCGATTCTTGGCGACCACGCCGGGAAACCGCTTGAGCGAGGAATTCAGCGAATTGAGCGACGGGCATCGAGCCCAGGTCAGCGCCTTCACGAGTACGCACAGCGACGGTTTGCGTTTCGACTTCGCGATCCCCTATAACCAAAAGGTAAGGGACCTTGAGCAAAGTATGCTCGCGGATTTTAAAGCCGATTTTCTCATTTCTCAAGTCGGACTTGGCACGGAACCCGCTTTCATTGAGAGTTTTTTCAACATTCTGGGCGAATTCGGCCTGCTTGTCGGTGATATTCATGATCACCGCCTGGGTTGGCGCGAGCCAGGCCGGGAATGCACCTTCGTAATGCTCGATGAGAATTCCGACGAAACGCTCGAACGAACCGAGGATTGCACGGTGCAGCATCACCGGATGCTTGCGGCCGTTGTCTTCGGAGACGAATTCTGCGCCCAGACGGATCGGCAGGTTGAAGTCGAGCTGCAGGGTACCACACTGCCAGACGCGGCCAAGGCAATCCTTCAGCGAGAACTCGATCTTCGGCCCGTAGAAGGCCCCTTCGCCCGGCTGCAGGTCGTACGGCAGGCCGGCGCTGTCGAGGGCGGCGGCCAGTGCGGCTTCGGCGCGATCCCACAGCTCATCGGAACCGACGCGCTTTTCAGGGCGGGTCGAGAGCTTCATTTCGATGTCTTTGAAGCCGAAGTCGGCGTAGACATCCATGGTCAGCTTGATGAAGGCAGCGGATTCGGACTGCATCTGCTCTTCGGTGCAGAAGATGTGCGCGTCGTCCTGGGTAAAGCCACGCACACGCATGATGCCGTGCAGCGCGCCCGACGGCTCGTTACGGTGGCAGGCACCGAACTCGGCCAGACGCAGCGGCAGCTCGCGGTAGCTCTTCAGGCCCTGGTTGAACACCTGCACGTGGCATGGGCAGTTCATCGGCTTGATGGCGTAGTCGCGGTTTTCCGACTGGGTGGTGAACATGTTGTCGGCGTAGTTGGCCCAGTGGCCAGACTTTTCCCACAGCGAACGGTCAACAACCTGCGGAGTCTTGATCTCCAGGTAGCCGTTGTCGCGCTGAACCTTGCGCATGTACTGCTCGAGTACCTGGTACAGGGTCCAGCCGTTCGGGTGCCAGAACACCATGCCCGGCGCTTCTTCCTGGAGGTGGAACAGGCCCAGGCGCTTGCCGATTTTACGGTGGTCGCGTTTTTCTGCTTCTTCGATGCGCTGAATGTAAGCAGCCAGCTGCTTCTTGTCGGCCCAGGCGGTGCCGTAGACGCGCTGCAGCTGCTCGTTTTTAGCGTCGCCGCGCCAGTAGGCGCCGGACAGCTTGGTCAGCTTGAAGGATTTCAGGAAACGGGTGTTCGGCACGTGCGGGCCGCGGCACATGTCGACGTATTCTTCGTGGTAGTACAGGCCCATGGCCTGTTCATCCGGCATGTCCTCGACCAGGCGCAGCTTGTAGTCTTCGCCGCGGGTCTTGAACACTTCGATCACTTCGGCGCGCGGAGTGACTTTTTTGATGACGTCGTATTCGGTGTCGATCAGCTGCTGCATGCGCTGTTCGATCGCCGCCATGTCTTCGGGCGTGAAAGGACGCTCGTAGGCGATGTCGTAATAGAAGCCTTCATCGATGACCGGACCGATGACCATGCGCGCAGTCGGGTACAGCTGCTTGACCGCGTGGCCGACCAGGTGGGCGCACGAGTGACGGATGATCTCCAGCCCCTCTTCGTCCTTGGGCGTGATGATTTGCAGGCTGGCATCGTTCTCGATCAGGTCGCAGGCGTCGACCAGCTTGCCGTCGACCTTGCCGGCGACGGTGGCTTTGGCGAGGCCCGCACCAATGGATGCGGCGACTTCGGCAACCGAAACTGCCTTGTCGAATGAACGTTGACTGCCATCGGGAAGAGTAATAATGGGCATGGCGCCTCCTCTCCTAGTGGTGACCCCTACCAAAGGTCACGTGGGTTGGGATGAGCCAGTACGCGATCCGCCCCTGTCTTTGCACAAGCAAAGCCTGCCTCACAGTGGCAGAAGCCCGAAGGCCTGCCAGGGAACGAACCAGAGTGACTGGAATAGTAAAAAACAGTTGGGAGCTGCAAGCTGCAAGCTGCAAGAAACAGCCGGCGGCGAGCTCAAGGCCAGCATGCTAGCACAAAGCTTTCGGGCGATTGCGGGCAGATTGACCGGCTGGGCAGAAATATTCGCAAATTGAGCTTTGGCGGTGAACTTGCGCGGATTTTTTCCGCTCAGAGTTTGTGAAGCGTCCTACTCTTGTGAGACTCGACCCCAAGGAGTGTTTGGTTATGCGACTTCAGTCTCTTCTGGCCCTGGCGGCTGCCTCTGCCCTGCTGCTGCCGTTGGGAGCCCATGCTGGCAAACTGCCCGGCAACTACCAGTCGACCTGCGTAGCGCAGGCGCAGAAGCAAGGCCTGGCAAAGGATAAAGCCGAACAGCACTGCAAATGCGCCGGAGACGTGCTCCAGAAAAATCTCAGCGACAAAGAGATGAAAGACCTGGATACCCTGGAGGATGGCGTTGATGCGGCAGTAATGGAGCGCGCGCAAAAAAATATTGCAGCGGTCTGCGGCCCGAAAAACCCGAAATAATAGGGCCTTTGGCCAGTTATCCATCGCTAATTTGCTCCAGATCAGCAATCTGCGAAGGTAAAAGGGGCTACAAGCCCATAATTAGACTATGATGGTCGGCGTGCACCCTGTTGGCCTCGGCAACACCGCACTACTGAAAATCATGTTTCCTGGAGATACACCCATGTCTAATCGCCAAACCGGCACCGTAAAATGGTTCAACGATGAGAAAGGCTTCGGCTTCATCACTCCACAAGGTGGCGGCGACGACCTGTTCGTTCACTTCAAGGCTATCGAAACCGACGGTTTCAAAAGCCTGAAGGAAGGCCAGACTGTCTCCTTCGTTGCCGAAAAAGGCCAGAAGGGCATGCAGGCTGCACAAGTTCGTCCAGAGTAAGATCTGACCGAATAAAAAAACCCGTCCTTGTGGCGGGTTTTTTTGTGCCTGGGATTTGGGAGCGGGCTTGCTCCGCGATAGAACCAGTAATGGCCCTATCGCGGGTCAAGCCCGCTCCCACAGAGACCGTTTTAGCCGCAGTTTACGCGGGTGATCACGCCTTGTTCGTCGGCGTTGAGGTTCAGGCGCTCGGAGCGGTATTCCAGGGTCATGACGTCGTGAGGCTTGAGCACACGGGCCAGTTGCGAGCCGCTGGCTTTACGCGCCTGCTCGAGCAACTCGGGGGTGGCCGGCTTGCCGATGGCGAACTCGGCGCCGCTGGCCTGGCAACGGCCATCGGTGTTGGCAGTAGCCTGCGGGGCCTTCGACGAAGAGCCGCCAGTGCTGCTGCAACCTGCCAATACGGCGACAGCCAACAGGCTTACCAATGATGCACGCGTGCGGAACATGAATCCTCCTTAAATACTTGAATGCTGCCTATGTGACAGCACTCCTGGTTTTTCGTTGCAAAACCGGACCATTGTGCCCGAGCCAGAGCGCTCTAGGCCAAGGCTAATCGTGACCGGATTTTGCGCAAGCTCAATACAGGTCGATGTAATCGCTGGCAGGTTTGGGCCAGTTATTTCTCAGGGCGTTGTACACCTGGCGTATCCAGCGCTCGTCATCGGCCACCTGCGGGCCGACACAACCGGAGCCCGCCGCCCAGGTTTCCAGACGAAAGGACAGGCCCTGCAGTTCGCGGCCACCGGTGACCTGGGACAACCAGGCGATGCCCTTGTGATTGACCCGCAGCTGGTTGTGAACCGCACCATTGCCGGCCACCAGCAGGGCCCGGACGTTGTCGAGGGTAAAGTCGTTGGGGTTGTTGAGGTCGATCTGCACTGCGCTGTCCCGGCAAGCTAAAACACCGATAGTTTGCCACGCCCCTGCGCTTATGCCTAAGTCGCAGTGCGATGCAGGCGGCGGCCATGATTTACTGCAGCTATCGGCGGAGCGCAGGCCAGCCTCCCCTTCAAACGCCAGGGCCCGGCATTTGAACCGACAGCGCGCGCAGGTTTCACTCGAGAATGTTCATGACAAGCCACATCATCGATGCCGACATCAAGGTCAAATGGCCCGAGGGCCAGAGCGCCTACAGCCCGGCCAGCGCCGAGGAACTGATGCTGATCGCGATCGATCTTCTAGTCAAAGACCTTGGCTCAGGCAACGCCCGCAGCTTCGTCGACCAGGTCTTTGAACGCTACACCCCTCAGGAAGCTACGGCAGTCGTGCCAGACGGGCACTGAGCAGATCAAAAAAGCCCTGGGCATCCCCCTCGGTAATCCAGGTGACGTTGCCCGGCTCTTTCAGGGTGCCGTACCAGTCGGTAATGGTCTGGCCGAAGGTCGGGCCGTCGCGGCTGTCGACCTGCATGAACACCTGGCGGCCGCGGAACAGCTCGGGCTTGAGCAGGTAGGCAATCACCGTGGTGTCATGCACCGGGCCGCCAGGCATGCCGTAGTGCTTCATGTCCTGCTTGATGTAGGCGTTGAGGATATCCACCACGCGCTTGCTCGCCCCATTGTTGAGGTCGGCAATCTGTTTGAGCCGCGCCTCGCTGGTCAGCACCTTGTGGGTGACGTCCAGCGGCAGGTAGGTGAGCTTGACCCCGCTATTGAGTACTACTTCGGCAGCGTGAGGGTCGGCGAACAGGTTGAACTCGGCCACCGGGGTGATATTGCCGCCATTGAAGTGGGCACCGCCCATGACGATCACTTCCTTGATGCCATTGACGATCTGCGGCGCTTCAATCAGCGCCAAAGCCAGGTTGGTCTGCGGGCCGAGCATGGCGATAGTGATGCTGTGCGGCTTGGCGCTGCTCAAGGTGTCGATCAGGTAACGCACCGCACTGCCGTTGGCCAGCCCCTTCTGCGGCTCGCTGACCGTTACCCCGGGCAAGCCTTCTTCGCCATGGATATCGGCGGCGTAGATCGGTGTACGCACCAGCGGTTTCGGCGCGCCGGCGTATACCGGAATGTCTTCGCGCCCGGCCCATTCGCGAGCCAGGCGGGCATTGCGCGAGGTCTTCTCGAGTCGCACGTTGCCGGCCACGGTGGTGATGGCGCGAATCTTCAGTTCATCTGGCGAAGCCATGGCCAGGAACAGCGCCACCACGTCGTCAGCGCCGGGGTCGGTATCGATAATCAGGTCAATGGGCGCCGCCTGGGCGCCAGCCGAAAGCACGGACATCAGCAACACTCCTTGGAGCAAACGTTTGGCACAGCTCAACATAAGACACGTCCTTATGATCAGATGGAACAGCTAGAAGGTCACCCCGGCAACCAAGGCAATGTTGCTGTAGGGCTGGCACTCGCCGGTGCGCACGATGGCGCGGGCGCTGCGGCTCAACTGCTTGAACTCTTCGTGACTGAGCAGGCGTCGGGCGCCCAGTTCGCCCTGGGCGGTCAACTGCTCGACGGCGGTAAGGCCCGGCGGCTGATGCTGAAGGATTTCCTTCGCCAGCACGTGGCTTTCGACCTGCATTTCCGTCAGCACAATGCGCAGGGTGCTGGCGAAATCCGGAATACCCGGGGTCAGCGCCAGGTCGATCAGCTCCACCCCCGCCGGCACCGGCAAACCGGCATCGCCAATCAGCAGGATGTCGCCATGGCCGAGGGAGGCGATCAGGCGCGACAGGGCAATGTTCAGCAAGGGCGTCTTCTTCATGGCTGCAGCTCGCTCAAGTGCGGGATTGAAGGCTGCGCACCGGCGCGGGTAACCGACAGGGCCGCTGCACGCTGACCAAAGGCAATTGCCGCGCCCTGCGCTTCGCCACGCGCCAGGGCCGCGGCGAAACCGCCGACAAAGGTGTCGCCGGCCGCCGTGGTGTCCAGCGGCTGCACCACTGGCGCCGGGAAATGCCTGAACCCCTGGCCATCGGCAAACAGCGCGCCCTGGGCACCGAGGGTGACGATGACCTTGCCAACGCCCATGCCCAGCAACCGCGTGGCGGCCGCCTTGGCGCTGTCCAGGTCGTTGACCGGCAGCCCGCTCAGGGCTTCGGCTTCGCTTTCGTTAGGGATCAGGTAATCGATATGGGCAAACCATTTGGCCGGCAGCGGGCCGCTGGCCGGTGCCGGGTTGAGGATCACCGTCTTGCCCAGCGCCCTGCCCCGCTCAAGGGTGTAGGCGACGGTGGCCATCGGCACTTCCAGCTGGCAGATAATCACCTCGGCGTTTTGCAACAAGGCGTCGAAGCGCTGTACTGATTCGGGCAGCAACTGGCCATTGCCACCAGCAACAATGACGATGGCGTTCTGGCTGGCGGCATCAACCACGATCAGCGCCACGCCACTGGACACCCCGGCAGCGATGCTCACTGCCTGGCAGTCGATCTGTTCATCAGCCAGGGCCTGGCGCAGTTGCTGGCCGTAAGCGTCGTCACCGACGCAGCCGACCATCGCCACCTGCGCGCCCAGGCGCGCCGCCGCTACCGCCTGGTTGGCGCCCTTGCCGCCTGGCACGGTGACGAAGCTTTCGCCCACCAGGGTTTCGCCGCCGCGCGGCAGGCGCTGGGCACGCGTCACCAGGTCCATGTTCAGGCTACCTACCACTACTACATTGGCTTGCATGTGCGGGCTCGTTCTCAGCGGTAATCATTGAAAAGGTCGGGGCGCGGCGCGGTGGATTCGCGCAGGACGATGCTCGGCGCAACAATGCGCTGCTCTGGCGCGCCGCGCAGGGGTTCGGCGATGCGCCGCAGCAGCAGTTCGGCGGCGCTCTCGCCCAGCTCGCGGATCGACTGGCCGACGGTGGTCAGCGCCGGGAATACGTACTGGCTGATCTGGATATCGTCGAAGCCGATCACCGACAGCTCGCTGGGCACGCAGATGTTGCGTTCGGCGGCAGCGCGCAATACGCCGATGCCGATCATGTCGTTGCCGGCAAAAATCGCCGTCGGCCGCTCGCCTTCGAGCAGCGCCGCTGCCGCGCTATAGCCACCGATACTGGTAAATTCGCTATTCAGCAGCCACTCCTGGCGCGGGCAGACCCCGGCTTCGGCCAGCGCCCGATGGAAACCGGCCAGGCGCATCTGGGCGACGCTGGTGGTCGCCGGGCCGCCGATGCAGGCGATGTCGCGATGGCCGAGCTCGAGCAGATGGCGGGTCGCCAGATAAGCGCCCTGCTCGTGGTCGATACGTACCAGGTCGGCGGCCACGCCTTCCAGGGCGCGGTCGACGATGACCATCGGCGTGCGCACGCTGGCCAGGCTATCGAGCAGGTCGTTGTCTTCACCGACCGAGGCGACGATCAGGCCGTCGATGCGTTTTTCCAGCAGCACGCGCAGGTAGCTGCGCTGCTTTTGCGGGTTGTCGTCGGAGTTGCAGAGGATCACGCAGTAGCCGTTGCGCTCGCAGCCGTCCTCGATGCCGCGGGCCAGCTCGGCGAAATACGGGTTGACGCTGTTGGGCACCAGCAGGCCGATGGTCGCGGTGCTGCGCGCCTTGAGCGAGCGCGCTACGGCGCTGGGCACGTAGTCGAGTTCGGCGATCGCCGCTTCGACCTTGAGGCGCACCGGCTCACTGACCGGGCGGGTCTTGTTCAGTACATGCGACACGGTGGTGTAGGAAATCCCCGCCAGTGCCGCGACATCTTTGATGGTTGCCATTGTTTCAGTTCCGCCTGCGCGCGCGCCGGCTGCGGTAGGTGTCGAGGACCACGGCGATGACGATCACCGCCCCGGTGATAATGCGTTTGGTTGGCTCCGAAGCGCCGATCTGCGCCAGGCCTGCGGCCAGCACCGAGATGATCAACACGCCAAAGAAGGTGCTGATCACCGAGCCGCGCCCGCCCATCAGGCTGGTGCCACCGATGACCACGGCGGCGATCACCTGCAGTTCAAGGCCGGAGCCGGCGTTGGGGTCGGCGGCTTCCAGGCGGGAAATCTGGAACAGCGCAGCCAGCCCTGCGAGCAGGCCCATCAGCGAGAACACCAGGATCTTGTACGGGCGCGGGTCGATGCCGGCCAGGCGCACCGCCTCTTCGTTGGTGCCAATGCCGATCAGGTAGCGGCCGAACACCGTGCGCGTGAGTACCAGCTGGGCGAGGATGATCACCAGCAAGGCGATCAGGAACGACGGCGAGATGCCAAAAGCCAGCGGGTTGGACAGCCAGGCAAAGGCATCGCCAATGTAGGCGGTGCGCGAATCGGTCAGTTGGTAGGCCATGCCCCGGGCCATTTCCAGCACGCCGAGCGAGACGATAAACGACGGAATGCGCCAGGCCACGGTGATCGAGCCGGTGATGCTGCCGGCCAGCGCCGCCACGGCCATGCCGAGCAAGGCGGCCGGCATCACGCTCCAGCCCCAGCCGAGCATCGCCACACTGACCGCGGAACCGGCCAGGGCCAGCACCGAACCCACCGACAGGTCGATGCCGCCGATGATCAGCACAAAGGTCATGCCCACCGCCAGCACCATCAGGTCGGGGATCTGGTTGGCCAGGGTGCTGAAGGTGGCGTAAGACCAAAAGTGGCTGCTCAACAACGAGAACAGCACGATCATCGCCAGCAAGGCGCCGGCCAGGCCCAGGTAGGTGCCGAGGCCGTAGTAGCTGCCGCTGCGCTTGGCGCTGGGGGCAGCGGTGTCCAGTTGGGTGGTTTTCATGGGGTCGTCCTGGGCGCCGCTTCGTGCAGCAACGCATCACGTTTCTGATAGCCGGCAAAGGCTGCGGCCAGTAGTTGGTCCTGAGTCCAGCTGTCGCGCTCGAAGGTGTCGATCAGGCGCCCGGCACTGAGCACACCGATGCGGTCGCAAATCAGCATCAGCTCGCGCAGATCACTGGACACCACCACCAGCGCCTTGCCCTGGCGCGCAAGCTCGGCCAGCAGGCCATAGATGTCGAACTTGGCGCCGACGTCGATGCCGCGGGTCGGCTCATCGAACAGCAGCACCGAACAGTCGCGCTCCAGCCAGCGGCCGATCACCACCTTTTGCTGGTTGCCGCCCGACAACTCGCCGACCACCTGCTCGGGGCTGGAACTGCGGATACGCATGGCGGCGATCTGCCGTTCGGCCAGTTCGCGCTCGGCGCCGCTGTTGACGATGCCGGCGCGGGAAATCGCCGGCAGGTTGCCCAGGGCGATATTGGCGCTGATCGACTGGCTCAGCAGCAGCCCTTCGCCCTTGCGGTCTTCAGTGATCAGGGCAATGCCCTGACGCACCGCCGCCACCGGCGAATCGACGCGCACTTCGCGCAAAGGATTGCCCAGCTCGATAGTGCCGCTGTCGGCGCTGTCGGCGCCGAAAATCAGCCGCAGCAGCTCGGTGCGCCCGGCGCCGATCAGGCCGGAGATGCCGAAGATCTCGCCGCTGCGCACCTCGAACGAGACGTCCTTGACCTTGTCGCTACGGCCGAGGCCGTTGACCTTGAGGATCGGCGCGCCGATGTTGCGCACGCCCAAATCGATATGCTCGCCCAGCTCGCGACCGACCATCAGGTTGACCAGTTGCTCGCTGTTGTAGCGCTGCATCGGCTCGACGCACACCAGCTTGCCATCGCGCAGCACGGCAATGCGCTGGGCGATGCGCTTGAGTTCTTCGAGGCGATGGGAGATGTAGACGATGGCCACGCCGCGCTGCTGCAGGCGCTCGATCTGGGTAAACAGCAGCTCCACCTCGCGGGCGGTGAGCATCGCCGTCGGCTCATCGAAAATCAGCACATGGCAGTCGCCAATCAGGTTGCGGGCAATCTCGACCATCTGCTGATGGCCGATGCCCAGCTCGCCCACCGGGGTGTCCGGGTCGATGGCATCCAGGCCGACCTGGGCCATGGCCGCCACCGCCAGTTGGCGCAGGCGTTTGCGGTTGATCCAGCCGGCGCGCCCGGGCAAGTTGTCGAGAAACAGGTTCTCGGCCACGGTCAGGGTCGGCAGCAGGTTGAGCTCCTGCATGACCATGCGCACGCCCAAGCGCTCGGCAGCGGCGCGGCTACCGGGCTGGTACGGCTGGCCCTGGTAAAGCATATGGCCGGTGGTGGGCCGTTCGAGGCCGCCGATGATTTTCGACAGGGTGCTCTTGCCCGCGCCGTTTTCACCGGTCAGGGCCAGCACTTCGCCCCGCAGCAGGCTCAGCTCGATATCACCGAGCACCGGCTGCGCGTAGGTCTTGCCGATGGCGCTGACTGAAAGTACGACATCCGCAGTCGCTGACATTGCCTGTTCTCCTGGCGCCCACCCCGTGGCAGGCGCGCACGCTGCGACTAGGGTTGGGTAACCAGCTCGACCGGGGTCTGGATGACGTTGTCGGCGTCGACATCGGTTTTCTCACCCTTGAGCATCTTCAGCGCCGCCTCGATGCCGAACACCGCTTGTTTGGCGGCGTACTGGTCGGCGGTGGCAAGCACGCGACCGTCCTTGAGCATCGGCTTGATGGCGTTGATGTTGTCGTAGCCGACCACCTGCACCTGGCCGGCCTTGCCTGCGGCGCGCACCGCCGATACAGCACCCAGGGCCATGCTGTCGTTGCCGGCCAGCAGAGCCTTGAGGTCGGGGTTGGCGTTGAGCAGGGAGGCGGCGACGGCATTGCCCTTGGCAATTTCCCAGTCGCCCGATTGCACCGAGACCACCTTGATCTGCGCCGCTTCCATTGCATCCTTGAAGCCGGCGGTGCGCTGCTGGGCGTTGGTGGTGGTCGAGACGCCTTCGATAATGGCCACCTGATCGCCGGCCTTGAGCTTCTGCCTGGCCAGGTATTCACCGACCAGACGCGCGCCCTTGCGGTTGTCGGGGCCTACGAACGGCACGCTGAGGTGTTTGCTCTTGAGCACCTCGGGGTCGAGGCGGTTGTCGATGTTGATCACGGTGATGCCGGCATCCATGGCCTTTTTCACCACCGGCACCAGGGCCTTGGAATCGGCCGGAGCGATGACCAGGGCGTTGACCCCGGAGACGATCATCTGCTCGACGATACGGATCTGGTTACTGGAGTCGGTCTCGTCCTTGATGCCGTTGGACACCAGCTCGAATTCAGTGGCGTGGTCTTTCTGGTAGGCCTTGGCGCCGTCTTCCATGGTCAGGAAGAACTCGTTGGCCAGCGATTTCATCACCAGCGCGACTTTCGGCTTGGCGTCGTCGGCCAGGGCGTGGGAAACGGGTGTGGCGAGGGACAGTGAGGAAAGTACGGCGAGCGCCAGCAGGCGTCCAGCAAAGGGCAGCTTCATGGGTTTACTCCGGATCTTATGATTTTTATCGGGCCGCAAACGTTTGCGTTAACTCACTATGAAAACGTAACCAAACTTTGTCAAATCCGCTGCCGCAGGCCATTTGGAAAGCGCACGTAGGAATTATCCTAAAAATAACCGGAAAACCGAACACCTCTTGTACACAATATTCGGAATTCCGAATAGGAAAATGCTTTACCGACGTTTTCCCGAGCGCTCTGAGCCCATGAAAATCAATAGATTGAAGATGAAAACCGACGAACGGCTGTTCTGGTACGGAATCTGCCTCTGTTAGCGCGTTACACAGCGAACTCCAGACACAAGAGAGATCAACGATGAAAGCTGCGCTTAATTCCTTCGTTCCGGGCGCTTTGGCCCTGCTGCTGTTAATGCCCGCAGGCGTCAACGCCAAGGAAGTCGAGAACCAACAGAAACTGGCCAACGTGGTGATCCTCGCCACCGGTGGCACCATCGCCGGCGCCGGCGCCAGCACCGCCAACAGCGCCACCTACCAGGCCGCCAAGGTCGGTGTCGACAAGCTGATCGCCGGCGTTCCGGAACTGGCCACCCTGGCCAATGTGCGCGGCGAACAAGTGCTGCAGATCGCTTCCGAAAGCATCAGCAACGAAAACCTGCTGCAACTGGGCAAGCGCGTTGCCGAGCTTGCCGACAGCAAGGATGTCGACGGCATCGTCATCACCCACGGTACCGACACCCTGGAAGAGACCGCCTACTTCCTCAACCTGGTCGAAAAAACCGACAAGCCAATCGTCGTAGTCGGCTCGATGCGCCCAGGCACCGCCATGTCGGCTGACGGCATGCTCAACCTGTACAACGCCGTGGCTGTTGCCAGCAACAAGGACTCGCGCGGCAAGGGCGTGCTGGTCACCATGAACGACGAGATCCAGTCGGGTCGCGACGTCAGCAAATCGGTGAACATCAAGACCGAAGCCTTCAAGAGCCAATGGGGCCCGCTGGGCATGGTCGTCGAAGGCAAGTCCTACTGGTTCCGCCTGCCGGCCAAGCGTCACACCGTAGACTCGGAATTCGACATCAAGAAAATCAGCAGCCTGCCTGCGGTCGACATCGCCTACGGTTACGGCAACGTCACCGACACCGCCTACAAGGCCCTGGCACAAAATGGCGCCAAGGCGATCATCCACGCCGGTACCGGCAATGGCTCGGTGTCTTCTAAAGTAGCCCCGACCCTGATCGACCTGCGCAAGCAAGGCGTGCAGATCATTCGCTCGTCCCACGTCAATGCCGGCGGCTTCGTGCTGCGCAACGCCGAGCAGCCTGACGACAAGAACGACTTCGTCGTCGCCCACGACCTGAACCCGCAAAAAGCCCGGATCCTGGCCATGGTTGCAATGACCAAGACCCAGGACAGCAAAGAGCTGCAGCGGATCTTCTGGGAATACTGATCAAGTAGCCCCCAAGCGCTTGCCCGCCCTGTAGGACGGGCAAGTCTGCTTCCCCTACCCTGGCAAAAAATACTTTAAACAGACCGCAGCAAACCGCGCGGTTTGCGGTCACATGCGCTCTTTCACCGACGAGCTGTTGCGAAATTGCTTACAGTAAAATACTGTATGCGCATACAGCTAAAAAAGGAACGCTTTGTGGCCACCACTTCCGCCCCTGCCAGCAGCTACGAGCAACTGGGCACCCGCATCCAGAAAATCATCAATTCCCCCACCGCACAAAAAGCCCGGGCCGCGCTGATCTTCCGCCTGGAGCACGAAACGCCTGAAGACTGGGCCACCCTGCTCGACGAAATCGCCGAGAACGACAACGTCACCCTCGCCTACCGCGATGACGGTGGCGTGCAGATTTTCTGGGTTGTGCCGAAGGAAGATTGAAAGCGAATGAGATTTCCGGTTTTTGCAGTAGCTTGTTTGTTGTTCAGTGTCACCACCGCCCACGCCGATGCACCGCGCACCTTCAGCGAAGCCAAGAAGGTCGCCTGGCGCTTATATGCGCCGCAGTCCACCGAGTTTTATTGCGGCTGCAAATACAACGGCAACAAGGTCGATTTGCAGGCCTGCGGGTATGTGCCGCGCAAAAATGCCAACCGCGCCTCGCGCATCGAGTGGGAGCATATCGTCCCGGCCTGGCAGATCGGCCACCAGCGCCAGTGCTGGCAAAGCGGCGGGCGCAAAAATTGTTCGCGCAATGACAAGGTCTACCAGCGCGCCGAGGCCGACCTGCACAACCTGGTGCCGAGCATTGGCGAGGTCAATGGCGATCGCAGCAACTTCAGTTTTGGCTGGCTGCCCGAGCAGCGCGGGCAATATGGCTCATGCCTGACCCAGGTGGACTTCAAAGCCAAGAAGGTCATGCCGCGGCCGTCCATTCGCGGCATGATTGCGCGCACCTACTTTTATATGAGCAAGCAGTACAGCCTCAAGCTGTCGAAACAGGACCGCCAGCTGTACGAAGCCTGGAACAAGACCTACCCGCCGCAGCCCTGGGAGCGCCAGCGCAACCAGCGGGTGGCTTGCGTGATGGGCCATGGCAACGAGTTCGTCGGCCCGGTCAACCTCAGCGCCTGCGGTTGAGGCTCAGGCCAGCGCCTGCAGGTAGGCGCTGGCCTGCTGGTAACGGGCCAGGCGGGCGATGTCATCGGGGCCGGGCATGGGGATGCGCGACAGGTCGCTGTTGTCGGCCAGATCAGCCAGCTTGACTACCCGCGCCAGCGGATCATCGCCGACCCGCACCACGAAGGCTTCGTAGCTTTCGTCATCGCGCCGGCTCAGCGCCTGCACGGCGGCCAGGATCTTCAGGGCGAAGCCTTCGCGGGCAAGGTCAGAGAGGGTCATCGGTGAATCCTCGAGCACGTCGTGCAGCACCGCGACAATGCGCTGCTCGGCCGTCGACACCCTCAGCATCACCCGCAACGGGTGGAGGATATAGGCCGTTCC
The DNA here is from genome assembly GCF_018417635.1 of Pseudomonas sp. SORT22. Lineage (NCBI taxonomy): Bacteria > Pseudomonadati > Pseudomonadota > Gammaproteobacteria > Pseudomonadales > Pseudomonadaceae > Pseudomonas > Pseudomonas sp. SORT22. The sequence continues at coordinate 2,257,846 of NZ_CP071007.1, read as the reverse complement.
GCCTTTGTCGCACTGCCCTTCATGTGCCCTCGCCGCAACCGCAATGGCCCGCTCCAGCGTAGACATATGGCCCTCCTGCTCAGCGCGGCTGGCGTCGTAGACGCGCCATGCTGTAGACATCGATCAACTCACCGTCACGCATAGCATAGTCAATCAGTTGAGAATGAATACCTCGCCCTCATAACTCTCAACCTTAATAAACTAGCGCGGGGCGTCGTGCTGGATGACGATCGAGTCGGTGCCCAGGCGTGCCATGACATCGGCTTGCTGCGCCTCGGCTTGCGCCTTGTCGGGATAAGGGCCGAGCAGCACCACCGGCTTGCCGTTGCGGTAGACCACCGAGGACGGAATCTGCTTTTCGATCAGGCGTGCAGTCATGTCGCTGAGGGCGCCCATGTTCGCGCCCTGGACGATCTCGACATCCCAGCCTTGGGGCGCAGGTTTGTCTGCCGCAGCGTCGGCGGCGCGCTGCAGGTCGGCGCCACCGCATTTTTCGCGAATGGCCAGGTTGCTGCCCTGGTCGGCAATAATGAGCTGATAGTCGCCCGCGGCCTGCTTGATCGCCACGTAGCTGCGATACGGCACGAACACGCCGGCGTCGTCCTTGCCGCGCACCTGGCCGCAGATAATGCCTTGCTGGTCGAATCGCACGTTGGCGAACTTGGCTGTCTTGGGGTTCTGCAGGTGTTCGGCCACCTGCTTGTGCACGCCTTCGACTTCGTTTTCGCAACCGGCCAGAGCCAGCACCGCCATTACCACCGCCACTTTGCGCACGCGTCTATCTCCTGAATGCAAGCGGCGGATTTTAGCATTCTTGGCTGGCCTTTAGGGCCCTATCGCTGGGCAAGCCCGCTCCTACAGCTGAAATGCAAAAAGGGCGACCCTTGCGGATCGCCCTTTTTGTTACCACACAGCAGTGTGGATTTGTTTGGTAGGCACAATTGGATTCGAACCAACGACCCCCACCATGTCAAGGTGGTGCTCTAACCAACTGAGCTATGTGCCTGCTGTGGGGCGCATAATACGCAGGTCTTTAACCTTCGTAAAGCGAAATTTCATAAAAAAATCAGCAGCTTTGCTTTGCCGGCAAAAAATGCCCGCAAACAAAAAAGGCGACCCTCGCGGATCGCCTTTTTGTGTACCGCCAGCAGGGGCGGATTTGATTTGGTAGGCACAATTGGATTCGAACCAACGACCCCCACCATGTCAAGGTGGTGCTCTAACCAACTGAGCTATGTGCCTGCTGTGGGGCGCATTCTACCCAATCGCCGAAAGGTGTCAACTCTTTTTTTAACGCTAAGCCACTGAATATCAAAAGTATTTGCCAAAAGCCGGGGTAAAGGATTTTCAACACACGACTAGCGGGTGTTTATTATTATTGATAGCATCGGTACAGTCGTAAAAAATATAAAACAGAGGTTTCGCAGCATGGCCAATACCCCCTACCCTCAGTCCTACTACGCCGCATCGGCCAATCCGGTTCCGCCGCGCCCGGCGCTGCAGGAAGAGGTACAGACCGATGTCTGCGTGATCGGCGCCGGCTATACCGGCCTGTCCAGCGCCCTGTTCCTGCTGGAGAGCGGCTTCAAGGTCACCGTGCTGGAAGCTGCCAAGGTCGGCTTTGGCGCCTCGGGCCGCAACGGCGGCCAGATCGTCAACAGCTATAGCCGCGACATCGACGTCATTGAACGCACCGTCGGCCCCAAGCAGGCACAACTGCTGGGCCACATGGCCTTTGAAGGCGGGCGCATCATCCGTGAGCGCGTGGCCAAATACAACATCCAGTGCGACCTTAAAGACGGTGGCGTGTTCGCCGCCCTGACGCCCAAGCAGATGGGCCACCTGGAATCGCAAAAGCGCCTGTGGGAACGCTTCGGCCACACCCAGCTGGAGCTGATGGACCAGAAGCGCATCCGTGAAGTGGTCGATTGCGACCAGTACATCGGCGGCATGCTCGACATGAGCGGCGGCCACATCCACCCGCTGAACCTGGCCCTGGGCGAAGCTGCCGCGGTCGAGTCGCTGGGCGGCAAGATCTACGAGCAATCGCCGGCCATCCGCATCGAGCGCGGTGCCAACCCGGTGGTGCACACCCCACAAGGTAAAGTACGCGCCAAGTTCATCATCGTTGCCGGTAACGCCTACCTCGGCGGCCTGGTGCCGGAACTTGCCGCCAAGTCGATGCCGTGCGGCACCCAGGTGATCACCACCGAGCCGCTGGGCGAAGAGCTTGCGCGCAGCCTGCTGCCGCAAGACTACTGCGTCGAAGACTGCAACTACCTGCTCGACTACTACCGCCTGACCGGCGACAAGCGCCTGATCTTCGGCGGCGGCGTGGTGTACGGTGCGCGCGACCCGGCCAACATCGAAGCGATCATCCGCCCGAAAATGCTCAAGGCCTTCCCGCAGCTCAAGGACGTGAAGATCGACTACGCCTGGACCGGCAACTTCCTGCTGACCCTGTCGCGCCTGCCGCAAGTGGGCCGCCTGGGCGACAACATCTATTACTCCCAGGGTTGCAGTGGCCACGGCGTCACCTACACCCACCTGGCGGGCAAGGTGCTGGCCGAGGCTCTGCGTGGCCAGGCCGAGCGTTTCGATGCCTTCGCCGAGCTGCCGCACTACCCGTTCCCGGGTGGCCAGTTGCTGCGTGTACCGTTCAGCGCCCTGGGCGCCTGGTACTACAGCCTGCGCGATCGTCTGGGCTTCTAAGCCCCCTGCCCGGCTCGCGCCGTCACTGCCCCAGGGCGCTGACGGCCTGCCGGGCGGCTTGTTCCTGGCCCGCCTGGGCCAGGTCATTGGCCGCTTTCAGCCAGCGCTGACGGTCAACCTGGGCCGGCAACTGGCCCGGCTGCTGCACCAGCACCGCCCAACTCCCCTGCTTTTGCCAGGCTGATTCGAAGTCATCGAACTCCATCAGCAGGCGCCGGTTCATCCCCGCCCGCAACAATACCCGCTGCTTGTAACGGTCATAGCCGACCAGCAAGGCATAGCGTGGCTCGCTCCAGAACGTCGAACCTTGCTGAAAGCGCAGCAACACCGGGTTGCCCGCCGCTACCTGCGCCAGCAAGGCGTCCAGGCGTGGTTCGAGCGGATACACGACCATGCCGTACTCGCGGCCCACCCGCGGGATCGCCTGCTCAAGCTGGTCGATGTGCTGCGGCAGGCCCAGCGATTTGTCGAGCAGCCCCGGAGTGATGCGCACCCCCTGTTGCGAGAGCAAGGCCGCCAGGGCCATCGAGGCGCTCTGGTTGGCTTCGCCACGGTAGAAAGGCACCGAGCCGATCTCGACCCGTTGCGGCAGGTTTTTCAGCTGGGATGGCGGCTGGCTGGCACAGCCGGCCAGGGCCAGGCCGAGCGCACAGGCCAGCAGCAGGCGGCGCGGGGTGAAGGCGGTTAGGGAAGTCGGTGCAGGCATGAACACTCGCTCGATGACGGCCGGCAGCCACTGCCCGGCCCTGAGCGCTGATCATAGGCTGGCGCGCGCCGTGGGTATAGCCCGTTGCAGGCTTAGAACAAAGCGGCCCAAGCCTCTAGACCATCGGTCAATAGCCTGCAACCTGCATCGGGCTAGACTGAAGACGTGTCCGCGTGGCGAGCCTCGTTGCCTTGGCGCGGATTTGAGGAGGCACACATGAGCCTGACAATGGCAATTTTGCTGCTGCTCGGCGCCTGGTTGAGCGTCGCTGCTGCCATGCTCTGGGGGGTGCTGCGCATCGCCCGGCGTCATCACCCGCACCATCGCATCCAGCCTGAAGGCAAAGACGCTGTACCGCTACGGCGCAGCCGCCGGCATGCCGGGGCGCATTAGAAATCTTTGAAAAGCATCGCGGGGCAAGCCCGCTCCCACAATGACTGCAGGAGCGGGCTTGCCCCGCGATGGCTTTATCAGCCCTCAACCGCCTCGCGCTTCAAGCGTGCCCGGCGCGACATGATGTTGAGAATCTCGATCGCCGTCGAGAAGGCCATCGCCGCATACACATAACCCTTGGGTACATGAGCACCGAAACCTTCGGCGATCAGGGTCATGCCGATCATGATCAAGAAGCCCAGGGCCAGCATCACCACGGTCGGGTTGTCGTTGATGAAGCGGGCCAGCGGGTCGGCGGCCACCAGCATCACGATCACGGCACTGATCACGGCAATGATCATGATCGGCAGGTGCTCGGTCATGCCCACGGCGGTGATGATGCTGTCGATCGAGAAGACGATGTCGAGCACCAGGATCTGACCAATCGCCGCAGCAAAGCCCAGGGTGATGGTCGAGGACGCCTTGGCTTCAGCCTGGGCGCGCGGGTCGACACTCTCGTGGATTTCCTTGGTCGCTTTCCACAGCAGGAACAGGCCACCGGCGATGAGGATCATGTCCTTCCAGGAGAAGGTATGACCGAATACATCGACCACCGGCTCGGTCAGCTGGACGATCCAGGCCACGGTGCTGAGCAGGCCCAGGCGCATGATCAGGGCCATGCTGATACCAATGCGCCGCGCCTTGGAGCGGTACTCTTCAGGCAACTTGTTGGTCAGGATCGAGATGAAGATCAGGTTGTCGATACCGAGGACGATCTCCATGGCCACCAGGGTGGCCAGGGCGACCCAGGCGGTCGGGCTTGCAGCGAGTTCCAACAAGTATTCCATGAATCAAATCCTGCATCGGGGTAAGGGGTGGGTCAGATGTCCTGGGCGCTGGCGTCGCGCTCGGGTTTGCCTGCCTTGTCGCTGCCTTCGGAGCCGGTGGCTTCGCTCAGGGCCTGCTGGGCGGCTTCGTTGGTTTTGTCGATGGCCTCCTTGGCCGACTCCGCCGCCTGGTTGAGCATTTGCTGGGCGGACTTTTCCGCCTGCTCGCAACCGCTCATGGCCAGCAGGGCCAACAGCAACACCAGAGGTGTACCGATGGATTTGAAGTGAAGCATCTGTGGGTCTCCATGCAATTAAATCGGTGCGCATTCAGGGGCACCGGGATGGCAAGGGATTCTAAAGAGCCAGATACATCAGGAAAATTCGTATTTTCAGCGGTTATACTTCGGTTTTTACGAATCGGGAAATCGCCATGCTCAATTACCGCCAGTTGCATTACTTCTGGGTAGTGGCCAAGACCGGCAGCATCGTGCGTGCCTGCGAGCAACTGAACCTGACCCCGCAGACCATCAGCGGGCAGATCACCCTGCTTGAGCAAACCTACGGCATCGAGCTGTTTCGCCGGGTCGGGCGCCAGCTGGAGCTGACCGAGAGCGGCCGGCAGGCCCTGACCTACGCCGAGCAGATGTTTCAGATTGGCGGCGAGCTCGAGGCGATGCTGCGGGCCCGGCCGGATGAACAGCAGATACTGTTCCGGGTCGGGGTGGCCGATGTGGTGCCCAAGTCCATCGTCTACCGCCTGCTGGCGCCGACCATGGACATGGAAGACGCCCTGCGCCTGAGCTGCCGCGAAGACAAGCTCGAACGGCTGCTGGCAGACCTGGCGATCCAGCGCCTGGACCTGGTGATTTCCGACAGCCCCATGCCCAGCCACCTGGACATCAAGGGCTACAGCCAGAAGCTGGGTGAATGCGGCATCAGCTTTTTTGCCACACAGGCGTTGGCTGAACAGTACGGGCGCAACTTCCCCGCCTGCCTGCAACACGCGCCGCTGTTGATTCCCGGCCAGGAAACCGTGGTGCGCAGCCGCCTGCTGCGCTGGTTCGCCGAACAGCAATTGCAGCCGCGGATTGTCGGTGAGTTCGACGACAGCGCCTTGATGCAGGCCTTCGGCCAATCGGGCAGCGGCATTTTCATTGCCCCCAGCGTGATCGCCGACGAGGTCTGCAAGCAGTATGGCGTCGAGCTGATCGGCCAGACCGACGCGGTCAACGAGTCGTTCTATGCCATTTCAGTGGAGCGCAAGGTCAAGCACCCGGGTATCGTCGCCATTACCGAAGGCGCCCGCCGCGAGCTGTTCAACTGGTAGCCGGCGCGGGTTCATCGCCGTTTGCAAAGGGCGCGCAGACTACACTTGCGTCCTACCGTCTGACGCAGCGCAAACACCAAATGTGCCCTGCTGTGCTAAAGTCGCGCCCTTTTTCTCGGCCCTGCCCCGCCAGGTGCCCCATGCTCCAGCGCCGTGGTTCGCCCACCGCGCCCTGAACAAGACAGAGAAACACCTGCCATGACCCCTGTTCTAAACCTGTTGAACCGCACCAGCCTGGTGGTCCAGATCATGATCGGCCTCGCCGCCGGCATTGCCCTGGCCGTGTTCGCCCCCACGACCGCCGCAAGCCTCGGCTTCGTCGGCAAGGTCTTCGTCTCCGCGCTCAAGGCGGTGGCGCCGATCCTGGTGTTCATCCTGGTCATGGCTTCGATCGCCAACCACCGTCACGGCACCGAAACCCATATCCGTCCGATCCTGGTGCTGTACCTGTTCGGTACCTTCGCCGCCGCCGTGGTCGCAGTGATTGCCAGCATGGCCTTCCCGTCCAACCTGGCGCTGAGCACCTCGGACGTTGCCTTGAGTGCTCCCGGTGGCATCACTGAAGTGCTGCAAAGCCTGCTGCTGAGCGTGGTCGACAACCCGGTGAGCGCGCTGATGAACGCCAACTTCATCGGCATCCTGGCCTGGGCCATTGGCCTGGGTGTGGCCATTCGTCACGCCGGGGAGACCACGCGCACGGTGGTTGCCGACCTGTCCAACGGCGTGACTTTGATCGTACGCGTGGTGATTCGCTTTGCGCCGCTGGGGATTTTCGGCCTGGTCGCCTCGACCCTGGCGCAGTCCGGGCTGGACGCCCTGCTCGGTTACCTGCACCTGCTGGCCGTGCTGATCGGCTGCATGCTGTTCGTGGCGCTGGTGGTCAACCCGATCATCGTGTTCTGGAAGATTCGCCGCAACCCTTTCCCGCTGGTGCTGCTGTGCCTGCGTGAAAGCGGCATCACCGCCTTCTTCACCCGCAGCTCGGCGGCCAACATCCCGGTCAACATGGCCCTGAGCGAGAAACTCGGCCTGCACGAAGACACCTACTCGGTGTCGATCCCGCTGGGCGCGACCATCAACATGGCCGGCGCAGCGACCACCATCACCGTGCTGACCCTGGCTGCCGTGCACACCTTGGGCATCGCCGTCGACATCCCGACCGCGATCCTGCTCAGCGTTGTCGCCGCTGTCTGCGCCTGCGGCGCCTCGGGCGTGGCCGGCGGCTCGCTGCTGCTGATCCCGCTGGCGTGCAGCCTGTTCGGCATCCCCAGCGAGATCGCCATGCAGGTGGTGGCCGTCGGTTTCATCATCGGTGTGCTGCAGGACTCGGCGGAAACCGCGCTGAACTCCTCCACCGACGTACTGTTCACCGCCGCGGCCTGCCTGGCCAAAGAGCGCCAGGCCGCCTGAGCTTGACCTGCAGCCGGTGCGTCCTGCACCGGCTGCTTGTGTTTTACCCTGTTGCGCACCTAGGCTAGAGGCCTTTCTTCGCATAGAGACAGGGCCATGTCCGCCGAACACGAAACCGCTTCCGACGCCCGCTTCACCAGCACCGAGATCCGCGTGCTCGGCTCGCTGATCGAAAAACAGGCCACCAGCCCGGAAACCTACCCGCTGACCCTCAACGCCCTGGTGCTGGCCTGCAACCAGAAGACCAGCCGTGAGCCGGTCACCAATCTCAGCCAGGGCCAGGTTGGCCAGGCCCTGCGCGCGCTCGAAGGCCAGGGCCTGACCCGCCTGCAGATGGGCAGCCGCGCCGACCGCTGGGAGCAGCGCGTGGACAAGGCCCTGGAGCTGGTGCCGGCGCAGGTAACCCTGCTGGGGCTGATGTTCCTGCGCGGGCCGCAAACGGTTAACGAACTGCTGACCCGTAGCAGCCGCATGCATGAGTTCGAAGATGCCGAACAGGTGGTGCACCAGCTTGAGCGCCTGATCGCCCGCGGTTTTGCCCTGCACCTGCCGCGCCAGGCCGGGCAGCGTGAAGATCGCTACACCCATGCGCTGGGCGATCCGGCCGAAATCGAGGCGATCCTGGCGGCGCGCCAGCAAGGGCCGGAGCGTTCGGCCGGTGGCGCGGTATCGCTGGAGCGGATCGAAGCGCTGGAAGCACGGATTGCGGCGCTGGAAGAGCGCCTGGCGCAGTTCGAGTAACAGCATCGCGGGGTTGTGTACCACCAGACCCACTGTGGGAGCGGCGGTGCGGCGACCCGACTTGCCCCGCGATAGGTTTTACCCTTCAGCCGCGGGCAAACGCCACTGCCCGCGCCACCTGCTCCGCCGTTGGCCGTACCCCGGTGTACAGCACGAACTGCTCCAGCGCCTGCAAGGCAATCACCTCCAGCCCGGTAATCACCGGTATGCCCAGACGCTGGGCTTCGACGATCAACGGCGTCAGCGCCGGCATCGCCACCACATCGAATACCCGCTGCGCCGCCGCTATCGCCTCGGGGGCGAAGGCCAACTGTTCGGCTTCAACCCCACCGGCCATGCCGATCGGCGTGACATTGACCAACATCGGTGGGCACAGGTCGCCCAGCTCTGCCTGCCAGCGATAGCCGCAACTGTCGGCCAGTTGCCGCCCGGCTTGTTCATTGCGGGCAACGATGATGCCCTGGCTAAAGCCGGCATCGCGCAGGGCACTGGCCAACGCCTTGGCCATGCCGCCGCTGCCGCGCAGGGCAAACGCCGTCGACGGGTCCACCTGGTGACGCAGGAGCAAATGGCGCACGGCCAGGTAGTCAGTGTTATAGCCTTCCAGGTGGCCATTGGTATTGACGATGGTGTTGATCGACTCGATGACCGCCGCCGACGGGTCAATGCCGTCGACCAGGGCCAGGCAGGCTTCCTTGTAAGGCATCGACACGCCACAGCCGCGGATGCCCAGGGCACGGATACCGGCAACGGCTGCCGGAAGGTCGTCGGTAGTCATGGCCTTGTAGTAGAAATCCAGATCCAGCTGCTGATACAGATGGTTGTGAAAGCGCACGCCAAAGGTGCCCGGACGCCCGGCCAACGAGATGCACAGCTGGGTGTCTTTGCCTGGAAATGTTGCCATTGAAATCTCCTCAGGAAACGGACTGGCACTGCGCCCTCGCCCGCCGCAGACCGCTGATCGGCCCTTACATAACCTTTACTCTGAACCTGTGTGATTTTTTCGGTTCCCGCAGTCTTATAAATATCCCCGACGTCGGCGTTGTGCTGTGAGGAGTGGCTATGAACTGTCGTGGCTGATGATCACTATCAAGCGCGTTGATTTCAACCACCCGGCACTCGACGCTAAGGTAGGCCCATGACTCACGGGAGGAACCCCAATGGCCCCTATCAATATCATGTCCGTCATCGGCAGCGCCGTCCCCACCTCGCTCAGGGAGTTGGGCTTGCTGGCCTGCTGGTACCTGGTGCGCAATGGCGAAGCGATTTCCGGGCCATTGACCTCCTTGCCGGCCGCCCAGGCCCTCGCCGAGCGTCTCGAGGGCCCCGGCCTGCAAGCCTGAGGCCTGCCCACCGTTTTATCGTGCGTTGCTCCGCACAGCCCCTTGCCCCGCCCTTTGGCGGGGCTTTTTATGGGCCGCTGAAAGGCACTTGGATTAAGTTTTTTTCATCTGCACGATAGCGCTGTCCGGGCAATCGACAGCAACTAGGCCATACTCCTAAAATGCAGCGGTTTTTGGGGGAAAACCCTTGCACAGCCAACGACATAACAACTTCTAGTGAGCCTCAACGTGAAAACTTCCCTTTCGATTCTAAGCCTGCTGCTGTTGCTCACAGGTACTGCGACTGTCACGTCGACCGCTGCTGCTCAACCCCCGGCCCAGCAACAACGCGATCCAGCGAAATTGCACCTGGCCTCCGGCAGCGCCCTGCTGATCGATCTGCAAACCAACAAGGTGCTCTACGCCAACAACCCTGACCGGGTGGTGCCGATCGCTTCGGTGACCAAGCTGATGACCGGCATGGTGGTGCTCGACGCCAAGCAGAACATGGACGAGATGCTCACGGTCACCATCGCCCAGAACAAGGAAATGAAAGGGGTGTATTCGCGGGTCAAGCTGGGCAGCCAGCTCAACCGCAAGGACATGCTGCTGATCACCCTGATGTCGTCGGAAAACCGCGCGGCCTCAACATTGGCGCACAACTACCCGGGCGGCTACAACGCCTTCATCAAGGCGATGAACGCCAAGGCCCGTGCATTAGGCATGAGCCACACCCGTTATGTAGAGCCGACGGGGCTTTCGACCAGCAACGTTTCCACTGCCCGCGACCTCAGCAAGCTGCTGATGGCGGCGCGCAACTACCCGCTGCTGAGCAGCTTGAGCACCACCCGCGAGCAGACCGTGGCGTTCAAAAAACCCAACTATACCCTGGGCTTTCGCAACACCGACCACCTGGTCAACAAGAGCAACTGGGACATCAAGCTGACCAAGACCGGCTTCACCAACGATGCCGGCCACTGCCTGGTGCTGTTGACCAAGATGGACAACCGCCCGGTGGCCATGGTGATCCTCGATGCCTTTGGCAAGTACACCCACTTTGCCGACGCCAGCCGCATGCGCCAGTGGCTTGAGACCGGCAGCACCAAGCCGGCCCCGGCAGTGGCCATGCGCTACAAGTCAGAGCGCACGCAGAACCGTCAACTGGCTGACTGAAAACAAAAGGGCCTGTGCATGCACAGGCCCTTTTTCGTTTCAGGCGTTGGTGCTGACCAACGAGCCCGAGCTGCTGCCACCGGCTTCGGTCAGCGCCTTGAGCAGCGTTGCCGTGGCGCTGGCGATCGACGCCGTGGTCGCGCCCACCGCCGATTGCGCGGCAGCGACAGCGGAAGCCTTGAGGATCGGCTCCATGTCGCTGGCCAGGACTTCCTGCAAGCGTTTCTGCTGCTCGGCCAACTGCTTTTGCATTTTCTTGATCATCTCGCGCAATTGCTTGATGTGCGCCGGTTCTTCGCCGGCACTGGCCTCTTCCTTTTCCTTGGCCTCTTCGGCCTTGCCGCTATCACGCAGCTTGGACAGGTCGACGCTGACCGCGCCCGCCGCTTCCATCCCGGCCTGCCTTTCCTGGCCGGTGACGGTGATGCCGGTGTTGATGCCGCTGTTCAATGGGGTCCCGTTGATTGATACGGCGCTAAAACCTGCCATGTTTCTATCGTCCTGATGGTATTGGGGTTAACCCGGCTATCGGCCGCAGACGCTGAAACTTGAACCCGGCGCTCGCCCGGATAAATTTGCCCGCACGCCACTCGTCCCTCCTGATACCCAAGCTTTGCCCACGGCACGCCTGTGCACCGGGCAAACCGCTCCGATCAGCCTAACGTCGAGATGGCAATGACCACATCCCGTTCCCGCAAAGCCCTCTACATCGGCCTGCCCCTGGCCCTGGCAGTGGCCGCTGCCACCGCCGGCTACCTGTACTTCAAATCCCAGCACGGCTACCCGCGCCCGATCGTCGAACAGGCCAATGCCCTGCACGAGCACATGCTGTCGTTCGATAGCCATGTCACTGTGCCGCTGAACTTCGGTAACGCCGGCAACGAGATCGACAAGGACGGCCACGGCCAGTTCGATCTGGTCAAGGCCGGGCAAGGGCGTTTGTCGGGTGCGGCGTTGACCATTTTCGGCTGGCCGGAGCTGTGGAACGGCGCCAATGCCCCGCACCGCCCGACCCCGGGCTTTGTCGACGAAGCCCGGCACCAGCAGGAGGTGCGCTACAAGATCATCAGCAACATGGTCCGCGACTTCCCCAACCAGGTCGGCATTGCCTATACCCCGGATGATTTCCGGCGCCTCAATGGCGAAGGCAAGTTCGCCGTGTTCATCAGCATGCTCAACGCCTACCCGCTGGGCCACGACCTGTCACAGCTGGACCTGTGGGCCAAGCGCGGCATGCGCATGTTCGGTTTCAGCTACACCGGCAACAACGATTGGGCCGACTCCTCGCGCCCGCTGCCGTTCTTCAACGACACCGCCGACGCCCTCGGCGGCCTGTCGCCACTGGGCGAGCAGGCGGTCAAGCGCCTCAACGCGCTGGGGGTGATCATCGATGTGTCGCAGATGTCGACCCTGGCCCTGGAGGACGTCGCGCGCCTGAGCCAGGCGCCGTTCGTGGCCTCGCATTCGGCGCCGCGGGCGCTGGTGGATATCCCGCGCAACCTCAGCGACAAGGAAATGCAGCTGATCAAGGACAGCGGCGGCGTCATCCAGGTGGTCGGTTTCGGCCAGTACCTCAAACCGCTGAGCAAGCCGACCCTGGACAAGCTCGAAGCCCTGCGCCTGCGCTTCGACCTGCAACCGCTGCAAGGCCTGGCCAACGCCCTGATGCCCGGCGACGCGGTAATCGCCATCTGGCCCGAGGCACGCTTTGGCGAGTACGCCAGCAGCCTCTACGGCATCCTCGATCAAGAACCCAAAGCCACCCTCAAGGACTTTGTCGATGCCATCGACTACACGGTGAAGAAGGTCGGCATCGACCACGTCGGCATCAGCTCCGACTTCAACGACGGCGGCGGCCTGGAGGGTTTCAAGGATGTCAGCGAGATCCGCAACGTCACCGCCGAACTGCTCACCCGCGGTTACTCCGAGGCCGACATCAGCAAGCTGTGGGCCGGCAACTTCCTGCGGGTGTGGGCGCAGGTGCAAAAAACTGCCCAGCCCGTTGCCGCCACCGCCACCCCTTGAGCCGGAAGCCGCCAGCCATGACAGATCGCCGTACCTTTCTCAAGCAGGCCGGCCTGCTCGCCGCCAGCCTGCCGTTGCTACCCGAGGCGCTGGCCACCCCGACCGCGCCGCTGAGCGGCAGCGACAAATGGCGCAACCTGCGCCAGCTGTTCCCCCTGGATCCGGACTACGCCCACTTTGCCAATTTCCTGGTCACTGCCCACCCGCGCCCGGTGCAGGAAGCCATCGATTACTACCGCGCTGAAGTCGACCGCAACCCGGCCAGCCGCATGGACTGGGAGAGCCAGTACGAATGGCAGCGTGAAGGCGAGGTCCGCCAGTGGGCGGCGCGCTACCTGCAAGTCAGGCCCCGGCAGATCGCCCTGACCGGCAGCACCACCGAAGGCCTGGGGATGATTTACGGGCGCTTGCAGGTCAGCCCGCAGCAGGAAATCCTCACCACCGAACACGAGCACTATTCCACAAACCGCACCCTGGCCTTTCGCCAGCGCCACGAAGGCACCCAGGTGCGCAAGCTGCGCCTGTTCAGCCAGCCCTGGGGAATTTCCACCGACCAGGTGCTAAGCACGATCGACCAGGCCATCACCCCCAACACCCGGGTGCTGGGCATGACCTGGGTGCACTCGGGCAGCGGCGTAAAGCTGCCGGTCGGGCAGATCGGCGAACTGGTGCGCCGGCACAACCGTGACCGCGATGAAAACCAGCGGATCATTTACGTGGTCGACGGCGTGCATGGCTTCGGTGTCGAGAACAGCACCTTCGCCGACTTCAACTGCGACTACTTCATCGCTGGCACCCATAAATGGATGTTCGGCCCGCGTGGTACCGGGATCATCTGCGCCGCCTCGGAGAAGATGCAGCACCTGACCCCGACCTTCGCCACCTTCTCCGAGGACGAAGATTTCGCCACCATCATGACCCCCGGCGGCTACCACGCCTTCGAGCACCGCTGGGCACTGGGCAAGGCCTTCGAGCTGCACCTGCAACTGGGCAAGGCCGATGTCCAGGCGCGCATCCACCAGCTCAACGACCTGCTCAAGCAGCGGCTCAAAGAGCACAAGGCCATCGAACTGGTCACCCCGCTCAGCAGCGAACACTCGGCGGGCTTCACCTTCTTCAGGGTCAAGGAAGGCAACGCCGATGCCATCGCCGCCTACCTGGTGCAGAACCGGGTAATGGTCGACGCCGTGTCGCGCGACGTCGGCCCGGTGATTCGCTTCGCTCCGGGCCTGCTCAACAACGAGCAGGAAATCGATCGGGCCATGGCCCTGCTGATCAAAAAACTCTGAAAAGGCCTTCGCATGTCTTCACCACTGCTCTACCCGCTATCCGTACTCGCGCTGCTGACCAGCATCGCCAGCGCCCAGGCCGCCGACGCGGTACAACCGGGCAAGGTCTTTCGCGACTGTAAAAGCAGCTGCCCGGAAATGGTCATGCTGCCGGCCGGCCGTTACACCATGGGCACCCCGGACGACGAAGTCGGCCGCCAGCCCGACGAAGGCCCGCAACACACCGTGACCTTCGCCAAGCCGTTCGCGGTCAGCCGCTACCAGGTAACTGCCGGTGAATGGGACGCCTACTTGCGCGAGTCCGGGGCCAAGATTGCCGACGGCGACACTCGCCCGGGCCGCGAGTGCAAGGCCAGCAAGCCGCGCTACCAGCAAGGCCCGCGACAACCGGCGGTGTGCATGAGCTATCACGATGCCCAGGCCTATGCCGACTGGCTGACGAAAAAGACCGGCAAGCGCTACCAGTTGATCAGCGAAGCACAGCGCGAATACGCCGCCCGCGCCGGCAGCAACGGGCCGTTCCCGTTCGACATGGACCCGGACGGCGACTACCAGATCAGCCGCAACGCCAATGTCTACGGGCCCAAGGATGGCTTCAGTTTCAGCTCGCCGGTGGGCAGCTACCCGGCCAACGCCTTTGGTGTGTACGACATGCACGGCAACGTCTACGAATGGGTCGCCGACTGTTATCACGACAGCTACGAAGGCGCCCCGAACGACGGCAGTGCCTGGCAGCAGGCCGACTGCAAGGTGGTGGTGATTCGTGGCAACGACTGGGGCGAGGCGCCGATTTTCTCGCGCTCCGGCAACCGCAACGCCAACCTGCCAGGCAACCGCGGAGACTGGATTGGCGTACGCCTGGTCCGCGAACCGTGACGGGCCAACGGCGCTAAATTGTCCCGCAAGCCACTCGTCCTATCGTTGTAATCCCCAAGCCCCGGGGGCCGCCTTCGAGGCTATCGGCCCCGACACTGAAGGAACCGATAGCATGAGCCAGATCCATTTCCCCCAGAAGGTCCACGACCTCGTCGGCGTGGGCTTCGGCCCTTCCAATCTGGCCCTGGCCATTGCCCTGGAAGAGCTCGCGCAAACCAATGGTCACGCGCTGGATGCGCTGTTCATCGACAAGCAGCTGGACTACCGCTGGCACGGCAACACCCTGGCGACCCAGAGCGAACTGCAAATCTCCTTTCTCAAGGACCTGGTGTCGCTGCGCAACCCCACCAGCCCCTACAGCTTCGTCAATTACCTGCACCAGAAGCAGCGCCTGGTCGACTTCATCAACCTCGGCACCTTCTATCCCTGCCGCCTGGAGTACAACGACTACCTGCGCTGGGCCGCCGAGCACTTCGCCACGCAGGCCAGCTACGGCGAAGAAGTACTGCGCATTGAGCCGGTGCTCGACAGCGGCAGGATCCGCCACCTGAAGGTCATTTCGCGTGACGCACAGGGCCAGGAGCATGGCCGCCTGACCCGCTCGGTGGTCGTCGGCAGTGGCGGCACACCGAAAGTCCCCGGCATCTTTGCGGCCTTCAAGGACGACCCGCGAGTCTTCCACCATTCTCGCTACCTCAGCAGCCTGGCCGGCTTGCCCTGCACCGAAGGCAAACCCATGCGCATTGCGATCATCGGCTCGGGGCAAAGCGCCGCGGAAGCCTTCATCGATCTCAATGACAGCTTTGCGTCGGTCAAGGTCGACATGATTGTGCGTGCCTCGGCGCTCAAGCCGGCCGACGATAGCCCCTTCGTCAACGAAGTCTTCGCCCCTGTGTACACCGACCTGGTGTTCAACCAGAGCAGCCCGGAGCGCAAGAAGCTGATTGACGAATATCACAACACCAACTATTCGGTCGTTGATATCGACCTGCTCGAACGCATCTACGGCATCCTCTATCGCCAGAAGGTCGCCCATCAGTTCCGTCACGCCGTGCTCTGCCGCCGCCAGGTGCAGGCGGCCACTGCCACCGCCGATGGCATCGAGCTGACCCTGGAAGACCTCTCGACCGGGCAACAGCAGACCCATCGTTACGATGCCGTGATCCTCGCCACCGGCTACGAGCGCCGCTCGCACCGGGAACTGCTGGCACCGCTACAAGACTACCTGGAGGACTACAGCGTCGGCCGCGACTACCGCGCCCTGGCCAGTAGCGACCTGCAGGCCGCGGTGTACTTGCAGGGTTTCTGTGAAGCCACCCATGGCCTGAGCGACACCTTGCTCTCGGTGCTGCCGATTCGCGCGGCCGAAATTGGCCAGTCGCTGTACGACACCCTGGGCAAGCAGGCAGTACCTGCTTTTGCCACTTCCCATGCGCCGACTGCGCTGACCAGCGCCTGAGCCAGGAACCCTTCATGAGCAAGCAATACCGTGGCGCAATGCGCGAGCTGTTGGCGCTGTTGCGCCCTTTCTGGCCGCAGGTGGTCGTGTCGATTGTCCTGGGCATGATCGGTGGCTTGAGTGTCACCGCCTTGCTGGCGACCATCAACGATGGCCTGCACAGCCCGCAAGGCCTTGGCCCGTCGCTGATTGCCAGTTTCGCCGGGCTGTGTGTGGTGGCGTTACTGAGCTCGATTCTGTCCGATATCGGCAGCAACCGCATCGGTCAGAAGATCATCGCCAACCTGCGCAAGGAGCTGGGGGAAAAGGTCCTCAGCGCCCCGATCGGGCAGATCGAACGCTACCGCAGCCATCGCTTGATTCCGGTGCTGACCCACGACATCGATACCATCAGCTCGTTCGCCTTCGCCTTTGCGCCCCTGGCCATTTCCCTGACCGTGACCCTGGGCTGCCTGGGTTACCTGGCAATGCTGTCCTGGCCAATGTTTGTCATGATGCTGCTGGCAATCGGCATCGGCACGGTGATCCAGTACGTGGCCAGGGCTCGTGGCATCAAGGGCTTCATGGCCGCTCGCGAAGCCGAGGATGAACTGCAGAAACACTACAGTGCGATCGCCGAGGGCGCCAAGGAGCTGCGCATCCACCGCCCCCGGCGCCAGCGCATGTTCGTCGCGGGGATACAAAAGGTTGCCGAGCATATCTGCAATACCCAGATTCGCTCGATCAATACTTTCGTGATTGCCAAAAGCCTCGGCTCGATGCTGTTCTTCGTGGTCATCGGCCTGGCCCTGGCCCTGCAGTCGTTCTGGCCGAGCGCCGACAAAGCGGTAATGAGTGGCTTCGTGCTGGTGTTGCTGTACATGAAGGGGCCGCTGGAGCATCTGGTCAGCACCCTGCCCATAGTCAGCCGGGCGCAGATCGCCTTTCGCCGGATCGCCGAGTTGTCCGAGCAGTTTTCATCGCCCGAGCCGCACCTGCTGCTCAGCGACCAGGGCGCGCCGACAGTGAGCGTCGAGCGCCTGCAACTGCTTGATGTCTGTCACAGCTACCCGACCCGGGACGGCTGCGCGCCCTTTCACCTGGGGCCGGTCAACCTGGATATCCGCCAGGGCGACATTGTCTTCATCGTCGGCGAAAACGGCTGCGGCAAGACCACGCTGATCAAGCTGTTACTGGGGCTCTACCCGCCACAGCAAGGCCAGATCCGCCTCAACGGCGAGGTCATCGACGATCGCGCCCGCGATGACTACCGGCAACTCTTCACCACCATTTTTGCTGACTATTACCTGTTCGACGACCTGGTCAATGACGGCCTGCAGGTACCTGCCCAGGCCTCGCAATACCTGGAACGCCTGGAGATCGCTCACAAAGTCAGTATCCGTGACGGCGCCTTCAGCACCACCGACCTGTCGACCGGGCAACGCAAGCGCCTGGCCCTGGTCAATGCCTGGATCGAAGAGCGCCCGGTGCTGGTGTTCGATGAATGGGCCGCCGACCAGGACCCGACGTTCCGGCGCATTTTCTACACCGAGCTGTTGCCCGACCTCAAGCGCCTGGGCAAGACCATCATCGTCATTTCCCACGACGACCGTTACTTCGATATCGCCGATCAACTGATCCGGATGAAGAACGGACAAGTCGTGGCCGAACGTGCCATGGCTTGAAAAAGAAAAAAGTTTTCCGGATTTGGCCTGCTAGAGCGTCTTACAAAAAATACTAATCATTCTCACTTGTTTGCCTTCGCGCTGGAGCCTCCGTTGACCACTGCATACCGCTTGCCACCCTTCACCAGGGCTTTGCTGATTCGTCGGACTTTAACCAGGCCACTGGCACTGAGCAGCCTGGTCGGCCTCAGCGCCCTGGCTGTCACTGCCCAGGCCCATGCGCAGATGGTCGCGTTTGCAATTCCAGCGCAATCGCTGGCCAGCGCCCTGCAGGCGTTCGGCACCCAGGCCAACATCCAGATTCTCTACAGCCCCGACGACGTCGCCGGGCTTAGAAGCCGCGCACTGAACGGCACCAAGGAGCCTGCCCAGGCGATTGCCGAACTGCTCGGCGGGACCAGCGTGCGCTACAACCTGCAAGGCGATGTGCTGACCATCCATGGCAACAAGGGCGGCGCCGACCTGACCCTGGATGCCACCACGGTCAACAGCTCATCCCTGGGCCTTACCACTGAGGGCACCGGGTCCTACACCACCGGTGAAACCAGTACGGCGACCAAGATGAACCTGTCGCTGCGCAAGACCCCGCAGTCTGTCAGCGTAATCACCCGTCAGCAGATCGAAGACCAAGGGCTGTTGAGCATCGCCGATGTGCTCAACCAGACGCCCGGGGTGACGGTCAGCCAGGACAATACCGAGGTCAATACCTTTTATTCCCGCGGCTTTGAGATTTCCAACTTTCAGTTCGACGGCCTGCCCAGCCTCAGCACCAATGCCCCGTTGCGCGACAACTACGGTTTGATCGGCACCGCCATTTACGACCGTATCGAGATCCTGCGCGGCTCGGCCGGCTTGCTCAATGGCACCGGCTACCCGTCGGGCGTGGTCAACTTCGTGCGCAAAAAACCGACCGCGCAGTTCCAGGGGCATGTGACCGCCGGCGCGGGCAGCTGGGACCAGTACCGCACCGAAGTCGACCTGTCCGGCCCGTTGACCGACAGCAAGCATATTCGTGGCCGGATGGTGGCTGCCACTCAGGATGAAAAAAGCTACATCGACTACCTGCGTCGTGAAGACCACGTGTTCTACGGCATCATCGAGGCCGACCTGTCCGACAGCACCACCTTCGCTTTCGGCATGGACTATCAGAAAGGCAATGCCGACGGCTCGACCAACTCCAACCTGCCGGCGTTCTACACCAACGGCGCGACGGTCAAGCCGTCGCGTTCGACCAACTCCGGGGCAAAATGGTCGTACAGCAACACCGAAACCCAACGCTACTTCGCCAACATCGAACACCATTTTGAAAATGACTGGCTGCTCAAGGTCGAGACCAATTTCCGCCGCTATGACGTCGACAACCTCACCGCCACCGCCAACGGCCAGATCGACGCGGTCACCCACTCGGCCAACGCCTTTACCAGCAAGTACTACTCGACCTCCAAGGAAGTCGACGTAGCGGCTTACGCCACCGGCCCTTTCCAGCTGTTCGGGCGCACCCATGAGATGGTCATGGGCCTGAACTGGGCACGCAACGAAAACGAATCCGGTACCCATTCGTTCGGCAGTTACAAGATCGATGACTTTTTCAACTGGGACAACAATCCGGTCAAGCCCAGCAAACTGCTGTTCACCGTGCCTTACGACACCGTTGCCCGTGAGCGTGCCGGGTACTTTGCGACCATCCTCAAACCGACGGACCGGCTGAACGTGATTCTCGGTTCACGGGTGACCGACCACTACTGGAACCAGGATGGTTTCAACCCGTTGCTGCCCAACCCCAACACCCATTACAACTCCCGCGAAAGTGGCGTGGTCACCCCTTACGCGGGCATCACCTATGACCTGGACGACTACCACACCGTTTACGCAAGCTACGCCGATATCTTCAAACCGCAACCGTTCAACCCCGATCGCAACGGCACGCCGCTGGAGCCACTGACCGGTGAAAGCTACGAAGTGGGGATCAAGGGCGAATACTACGAGGGCCGCCTGAACGCCAGCCTCGCGCTGTTCACCTCCAAGCAGGACAACGTCGCCGAAGCCGACGGCCTGCGTGTGGACATTCCCAACGCCACGGCTTACAAGGCGGTGTCAGGCGCCACCACCAAAGGCTTTGAAATCGAAGTCTCGGGTGAACTGCTTCCCGACTGGAATGTTCATGGCGGCTACACCTACCGCACCTCCGAAGACAAGGACGGCAACAAGGTCAGCACCACCCAGCCTGAACAGATCGCCCGGTTCGCAACCACCTATCGCCTGCCCGGCCTGCTCAACCGCATGACAGTGGGTGGCAACGTCTCGTGGCAGAGCAATATCTACTACGACACCACCCTGGGCTTTGGCCCCGGCGCAATCCCCGCCCGCTTCGACCAGAAGGGCTACACCCTGGTCGGCCTGCTGGCCGGTTACGATTTCAGTGACAACCTGCGCGGCAACATCAACCTCAACAACCTGACCGATCGCAAGTACTTCAGCGGCATGGGCTCCTACGGTTCGACCTTCTACGGCGAGCCGCGCAATGTGATGGCCAGCCTCAAATATTCGTTCTGATCCAGGGCACAGGAAAAAGGGGCACTGAACGTCGGTTCAGTGCCCCTTTTTCATGGCCAGGGTGAAACCTTTGCCTCAACGCTCGAACGCCTGGCGCAGGTCTGCGCATAACTGCGTGTAGATGTCCGTGACCTGGCCAACCACCGAGCCCAGGCGCAAAAAGTCATGGGTCAGGCCGGGGTATTCCCTGAGCGTTACAGGTACGCCCTGCTCCTGCAGCCGGCGTGCATAGGCCCGGCCCTCATCAAGCAGCGGATCAAGCCCGGCCAGGGCAATGCAGGCGGGGGCAACGTTGCTCAGCTTATCTGTCAGCAACGGCGAAAAACGCCAGTCACAGCGGTCTTGCGCAGCACTCTGGTAGTGCTGGTAGAACCACTCCAGCGTCTGGCTCTCGAGCAAGTAGCCTTCGGCGAACAGCTCCATGGAGGCGCTGCGCCGGGAGGCATCCGTCACCGGATAGCACAGGAGTTGCAAGCGCGGCTGCAGCGCCGCGTCCGGCCCTGCCTGGGCAGCCTGGGTCGCCAACACGGTGGCAATGGTCGCGCCGACACTGTCGCCGGCAAACGCGACCCGGGCAAGGTCCAGCTGCAGGGCCCGGGCCTGGCCGGGCAACCAGGCCAGGACATCCTCGCCATCGAGCAGCGGCTGCGGAAAACGGTGTTCGGGCGCCAACCGGTAGCCCACCGACAGCACCGCACATTGGCCGCCTGCGGCAAACTCGCGACAAACGCCATCGTGCGAATCCAGGCTGCCCACCACGTAGCCACCGCCGTGGAAGTACACCAGCAACGGCAAGGCCCCCTCGCATTGCCGGGCACGATACAGGCGCACCGGCACCGCGCCGCCGTCGCGGCTGGTGACCGTCAGTTCCTGACAGTCGAGCCGCTGCTCGACGGGCCAGCGCAGTTGCTGGGTAGTCTGCTCGAACGCGGCCCGGGCCTGCTCCGGGGTTTGTTGATGAAAAGGCAGATCGAGCGGGCCGCGGCTTTCCTCGGCCAGGTCGAGGAAATCAGCAAGATCAGGGTGCAAAGACATTTGAGCTTCCTAAACGGTGTATCGAATCGTGCCGGCAAAGGTTTGCCGGCACACAGGTTGACGGCTCAGGCGGCCTGGGCCAGGCAATGGCTGATGATCGCCTGCAGCTCGCGCTGATAGTCGTCCATCAACTGGCGAATGGTTTCACGACGATAGCGCCGGGTACTGAACACACAACGCAAGGCCAGGCGGCCGTCGAACACCTGGCCGACAATCTCCAGCCAGTTGCCCAGCGGCGCTTGCAGGCTGTAGCACGCCCCCACGCTTTGCTCGGCCGGCACCAACAAGGCACGCTCGTCAAAGCTCTGGTCGAACTGGCCCAGGTAGTTGAAGGTCACCCTGGCCTGGGCCAGCCCGGCAAACTGCTGCCTGAGGCTGTTGCCCGCCAGGTAGCGCAACACGCCGTAACCCAGCCCCTTGTCGGGGACTGCCGCCAACTGGCGCTGAACCCCGAGCAGGCTGGCGCGGATGTCATCCTCGGCACCGGGCACCAGGCGTACCGGGTACATGCTGGTGAACCAGCCCAGGCTACGGCTCAAATCCAGCTCGTCGAACAGGTCTTCACGACCGTGACCTTCAAGCTGGATCAACGCCGCATCCTGCCCGCTCCAGCGGCACAGCACGCGACTCAAGGCGGCCAGCAACAGGTCATTGATCTGCGTCTGGTAGACCGCCGGCACCTGGGTCAACAGTTCGCTGGTGCGCTGGGCGTCGAGTTCCATGCGCTCTACCGCATGGAAGCCGACCAGGTTCTTGCCGCGGGGGTTATCGCAAGGGAAAGGCTGCCCCGAGTCTTGCAGTTGTTCGAGCCAGTACCCCAGCTCGCGCTCCACCAACAGCGGCGCTTGTTGTTCAAGACGGGTCGCCCAGGCCTGGTAGCTGCTGGTGCGAATCGGCAACGCTGGGCTGTTGCCCTGGCTGCAAGCCTCGTAGGCCAGTTGCAAATCCTGCAGCAAGATGCGCCAGGACACCGTATCAATCGCCAGGTGGTGAATGACCAGCAGCAAGCGCTGCTCGCCGGCAAAGGTGATTTGCAGGGCGCGCATCAATGGCCCTTGCTGCAGGTCCAGGCTACGTTGCACCCGGGCGGTCAAGTCTTCCAGCGCCGCCTCATCGGCCACGCTCACCTGCTCCAGCAGCGGCTTGTCGGCCTGGGCCTGCTGTGGCCGATACGCCTGATACCAACGTTCGCCCTCCTTGGCAAAGCACAAGCGCAAGCCATCATGCTGCTGCACCACAGCCTGCAAAGCCTGCTCCAGCGCCTGCGGATCGAGTGCCTGGCGCGAGCGCAGCATCAATGCCTGGTTGAAGTGGTGCGCCTCTGGCATGTTCTGGGCGAAGAACCATTCCTGGATCGGCAACAGGCTGAACCGGCCATCGCTGACCCGGTGGCTCAGGTCCTCCTGCTGCGCAGCACCGGCAAAGACCTGCTGATCGAACAGGCCGGCGATGGTCTGGTAGCGCATCAGGTCGCGCAGCTTGAGGTTGATGTCCAGCTGCGGGTGATTACGCACGCGGGAAATGACCTGCAAGCTGAGAATCGAGTCGCCGCCCAGCTCGAAGAAGTTGTCACTGATGCCAACCCTGTCGACTTGCAGCACCTCGGCCCAGACCTGCGCCAGCAGGTGTTCTTGCTCGCTGCGCGGGGCCAGGTAGCTATCGGCGCTGAAATCCGGCTCTGGCAAGGCCTTGCGGTCGAGTTTGCCGTTGAGCGAGATGGGCAGTGCCGCGAGGCAGATTACCTGTGCCGGGACCATGTAGTCGGGCAGCACCGCGCGCAGACCGCTGAGCAGCGCCGGCCCCTGATCGATGCCGTGCGGGGTGACCGCGTAGGCAATCAAGCGCTTGCCGGCGGCAAAGTCACGGGCAATGACCAGCGCATCGCTGACCCCGGGTTGCTGGCGCAGGCAGGCCTCGACTTCGCCCAGCTCGATGCGAAAGCCGCGAATCTTTACCTGGTGATCGATGCGACCGACGTAGTCGATGATGCCGTCCTCACGCAGGCGCACCAGGTCACCACTGCGGTAGGCCCGGGTTCCTGGCTGGCCGAAAGGGTCCGGTACGAAGCGCTCGGCGGTCAGGCCCGGGCGACGATGGTAGCCTCGGGCGACCCCCTCGCCAGCAATGTACAGCTCGCCGGCGAAGCCTGCAGGCAACGGGTTGAGGTCATCGTCCAGGACCTGCAAGGCGCGCAAGCCGACCGCGCGGCCGATCGGTGCATACGCAGCTTCACAGGTCGAATCGGCCGGCACTTTCCATAGCAGCGGGGTGACCACGGTCTCAGTCGGTCCGTAGCCATTGGTGAAGTACTGCGGGCGCAATGCTGCCTTGACCAGCTCGAAGGTCTGTTCGGGTACGGCGTCGCCGCCAAAGCAGTAGATGTTCACCGCAGGCGCAGGCTCGCCACACTGGCGGGCATACTCGGCAACCTGCTTGAGGTAGGCCGGCGGGAAGCAGGCGATGGTGATTGCCTGCTGCCCAAGGGCCTTGAACGTCTGCTCCGGTGTCCACAGTTCGGCGTCGCGAATGACCAGCGCCCCGCCGCTGCCGAGGACGCTCAACCAACGCTCATGGGCACCGTCGAAGGCAAACGACATAAAGTGCAGTTCGCGGGTGCTGGCGTTCATTTCGTAGCGTTCGATAATTGCCTGGCAGTGCATGCTCAAGGGCCCGCGGGTAACCGCCACGCCCTTGGGCTGACCGGTGGAACCGGAGGTGTAGATCAGGTACGCCAGGTTGCGATCATCGCCGCAGGCAAGCGCTGGCCCGACGCGCTGTTCATCGAGCGGCAGTCGATCCATCTCTACCCGTGGCAACAGCGCCGGCAGCGGCAGGCGCCCGAGCAGATCGCTGTGGGTAATGACCAGGGCCATGCCCGAGTCCTCGATCATGTAGGCCAGGCGCTCGCTCGGGTAATCGATGTCCAGCGGCACATACGCCGCGCCGCACTTGAGCACGGCCAGCAGTGCCACGATCATCTGCGGCGAACGCTCCAGGGCCACCCCGAGCAGAACTTCAGGGCCCGCGCCCTGCGCCATCAAGGTCGCGGCCAGAGCATTGCTCTGGCGCTGCAGGGCGGCATAGTCCAGGCGCTGCCCCGCACATTCCACCGCAATCGCCCCGGGCTGACGCCGGGCGTGTTCGTCAATCAGCTCGACCACCGACAGCGGACGGTACTGCCGCGCCGGCTGTGCCCCCCAGGCTTGCAGTTGCTGCCACTGCGCGGTATCCAGGCGTTGCAGGTTACCCACCCGCTGCAGCGGTGTCTCGAGCATGGCGGTCAGTAGCCCCTCCATGGCGTGACGGATGCTTTCGACGGCCTGCTCGCTGAAGGCACTGCGCAAATGCAGGTATTCGATCGACAGGCTGTCGTTGAGGTGGACGGCCAGGTCCATCGGGAAGTTGGTGACATCGTGATTGCGTGACTCGCCAAAGTGCAGGCCGCTGTCCCGGGCCTCGCCAAGCCGCTCATCGATCGGGTAGTTCTCGAACACAATGATGCTGTCGAACAACGCCTGTCCGCCCATGCCTGCCCAACGCTGGATATCCGCCAGCGGCACATGGGAATGATCGCGCACGTCCAGGTTGTAGGCTTGCAGGTCGCGCAACCAGGCATCCAGCGCTTGTTCCGGCCTGATGCGGTGAATGACTGGCAAGGTATTGATAAACAGGCCCAGCAGGGTGTCGGCATTGGCCAGGCCCTCCGGTCGCCCGGCAACCGTGGCGCCGAACACCACGGTGTCCTGGCGCGTGTAGCGTTGCAGCAAGAGCAGCCAGGCGCCCTGAATCAGGGTGTTGGGGGTGATACGCAAGTCACGGCACACCTGTTGCAACCGTGCAGTGCGCGCTGCATCCCAGCGGGTGTACAGCGCCCGGTGACCGGGCTCGCTGCTGCTGTGCCGCGGATGCACCGCCTGGCTCAGCGAAGTCGGCTCGACCAAGGCCTGCAGGCGCTGCTTCCAGAACTGTTCGAGGCCCTTGGCGTCCTGCCCCTGCAGCCAGCCGATGAAGTCGCGAAAGCGCCCGCCTGGCGCCGCAACCTGCGCGCCACAGTAGTGCTGCAGCACTTCTGCGAGCAGACGTGAATTGCTCCAGCCATCCATCAGGATGTGGTGGCTGGTCCAGATCATCCGGTATTGCCCGGGGCCGGTACCAATCAGTAACAGGCGCAGCAACGGCGCGGCGCCGATATCAAAGCCGCGGGCCCGTTCGGCGCTGGCACATTGCGCGACGCGCTGTTCATCCCAGGGTTGATCCTGCCAGTCGAGGGTCTGTACGTGCAGCTTGACCCGGCGCTGCACGACTTGCAGCGCCGGCGTCTGCCGATCGGGCCAATGAAAGCTGGTACGCAGGGCCTCGTGGCGGTCGATTGCCGCCTGCCAGGCCTGGCAGAATCGCTCGACATCCAGGCCCTGCACCGGCAACTGCACCTGGTTGATGTAAAGCGCCGACTCGTTGTCTTCCAGGGTGTGCAGGAGCATGCCCTGCTGCATCGGCGAGAGCGGGTAGATGTCTTCGATTTCGCCGGCGGCAATCGGCAGTTGGTCAAGCCAGGCCTGCGAAACCTGCGCCAGCGGGAAGTCCGAGGGGGTCACCGCGCCAACGCCCTGATCGCAGCAATGCTCGATCAGACGCTCGAGCTCCTCGCTGTACTGCGCGGCCAGGTGCGCGATCGTCGCCTCATCGAACATGCTGCGGCTGAAGGTCCAGCCTATGCTCAAGGCCGAGTCGTACACCTGGCCATTGAGGCTCAACCAGTTGCCCAGCGGCGCGTCCAGGCTGCGCTCAAGCCCTCGGTTTTCAGCGGCGGGAACGAACAGTGCCTGATCGCTGCTGAAACTGGCGTCGAACTGCCCAAGGTAGTTGAAGGTCACCCGCGGCACCGGCAATTGCGCCAGGCTTTCACGCGCCGGCTGATCACCCAGGTAACGCAGCACCCCGTAGCCGATGCCTTTGTCCGGCACCGCCCGCAGTTGCTCCTTGATCCCCTTGAGGGTGTCGCTCCACTGCTCGAAGGCCTGCAACTTGAGCGCAAACATGCTGGTGAACCAACCCAGGGTGCGGGTCAGGTCGACCTCATCGAACAGCTCTTCACGGCCATGGCCTTCAAGCTGGATCAGGCAATGGTCGGCGCCGGTCCAGCGCTGCAACACCCTGGCCAGGGCTGCCAGCAGCAGGTCGTTGATCTGCGTGCGGTAAGCCGCGGGAGCCTGCTGCAACAGCTTGCGCGTCAGCTGCGGGCTCAACTGGCTGTACAGCGTCAGCGCATCGCGACTGCGCAGCGTGCCGTCGGCGTGATCCTGGGGCAGCTCGGCGCATGCGCCCTGCAACTGCTGCTGCCAGTAGCCGAGTTGCGCCTGCAGGTTGTCGCCCCGCGCATAGGTTTGCAGACGTTCGGCCCAGGCTTTGACCGAAGTGGTCTTGGCCGGCAAGGCCACTGGCTGGCCTGCCGCCAACTGTGTGTAGGCCTGTTGCAAGTCTTCGAACAGGATGCGCCAGGACACACCATCCACGGCCAGGTGGTGGACCACCAGCAACAGCCGTTGCTGACCGTCGGCCAGGGTCGCCAACAGCGCCCGCAGCAACTGCCCTTGTGCCGGCTGCAGGCTGCGCTGGGCCTCGTCGCAGTCGACTGAAAGCGCGGCCAGGTCGACTGGCGCGGTTTGCCACAGCAGCGGGGCCTGCGCCCAGTGCGCAAGCAGGCGCTCGGGCTGCAGATAGCGCACCTGTTCGGCGCTGAAGCACGAACGCAAGACATCGTGGTGCATCACCAACGCTTGCAGCGCACGCTCCAGCAGGTCGGCCTGCAGCGGCTGCGATGGCTTGAGCAGCACCGACTGGTTCCACTGGTGACGCTGGGGGATGTCACTGGCAAAAAACGCCTGGTGGATCGGCAGCAGCAACGCCGCGCCACTGACCAGGCCCTGGTCCACTGCGTCGCCTTCGCCGACCTCGCGAGACCGGGCGACAGCCGCCAGGCTCTGCACCGTCTGGTGCTGGAACAGCTCTTTGGGGGTGAACACGATGCCCTGGCGCCGCGCGCGGCTGACCAGTTGAATGGACACGATGGAGTCGCCGCCGAGTTCGAAAAAGTTGTCGTTCAGACCCACCCGTTCAACCTTGAGCACCTCTTGCCAAAGCGCCGCCAGCGCCACTTCCACGGCACTGCCCGGGGCTACATAGGCCTGCTGCATCTGCTCTGCATCAGGCAGCGGTAGCGCCCGGCGTTCCAGCTTGCCGTTGGGGCTCAACGGCAGGCTGTCGAGGAACATCAGTTGGCTGGGTACCATGTAGTCGGGCAAGGCCGCCAGCAAGCGCGACCGCAGC
Source organism: Pseudomonas sp. SORT22 (assembly GCF_018417635.1). Classification (NCBI taxonomy): domain Bacteria; kingdom Pseudomonadati; phylum Pseudomonadota; class Gammaproteobacteria; order Pseudomonadales; family Pseudomonadaceae; genus Pseudomonas; species Pseudomonas sp. SORT22. The sequence goes on along the minus strand of NZ_CP071007.1, from coordinate 2,230,025 downwards.
AGCTCGCGCGCCTGCGCCTGGCGCTGGCGGTCGTCGCCAGGCCAGTCGCGCCGGGCCGGCACCAGATACGCCACCAGTTGCTGGCCATTGCCAGTGGCAACGGCCAGAACAACCGCCTCGTGGATTTCATCCTGTTCCAGCAAGCGTGCCTCGATCTCGCCCAGCTCAATGCGCAGTCCACGGATTTTTACCTGATGGTCGATCCGCCCGCGGTACTCGATCACCCCGTCACTGCGCTGACGCGCCAGGTCGCCGGTGCGGTACATACGCTCGCCGCTGGCGAACGGGCTGACGACAAACCGTTCGGCGCTCAGGCCCGGACGGCGATGATAGCCGCGCGCAAGCCCGATACCGGCCAGGTACAGTTCGCCCGTTACCCCCACGGGCACCGGCGTCAGCTCGTCGTCCAGCACATAGGTGCCAAGGTTGGCAATCGGCTGGCCAATCGGCACGCTGTCGCGGCCTTCGTCGCGACAGGTCCAGTGGGTAACATCGATTGCCGCTTCGGTCGGTCCATACAAGTTGTACAAGCTGGCTTGCGGCAAGCGGCTCAGAACCTGTTGCTGGGCATCCGCCGGCAACGCCTCGCCACTGCAAATCACTCGGCTCAGCGAGGTGCACAGACCCGCCTGGTCATCGAGCATGAACACCTGCAGCATCGAGGGCACAAAGTGCAACGTGGTTATCTGCTCACGGCGGATGACCTCGATCAGCCGCGCAGGATCCTTGTGATCACCCGGCGCCGCCAGCACCAGGCGTGCCCCCGTCATCAGTGGCCAGAAGAACTCCCACACCGAAACGTCGAAGCTGAACGGCGTCTTCTGCAAGACCCGGTCCTGTTCGCCGAGGCCATAGGCCTGTTGCATCCAGCACAGCCGGTTGGTCAGGGCCAGGTGGCGGTTGGCCGCGCCTTTTGGCTTGCCCGTGGAGCCGGAGGTGTAGATGACATAGGCCAGGTTCTGCGGGTGCGGGTAGCACGCCGGGTTGCTGACAGGCCAGCCATCCTGAGGTTGATCGAGCAGCAGGCATTCGACATCGGCCGGCACCGGCAAGCGCTCACGTAGCGATTGCTGGGTCAGCAGCAGGCGCATGCCGCTGTCCTGCATCATGTAGGCCAGGCGCTCCGCGGGATAATCCGGGTCCAGCGGTACATAAGCGCCGCCAGCCTTGAGCACCGCCAGCAGGCCGATAACCATTTCCAGGCTGCGTTCGGCGGCAATACCCACCAGCACATCGGGCCCGACACCTGCGCCCAGCAAGCGGTGTGCCCACTGGTTGGCGACTTCATTGAGCTGGCGGTAACTGAGCTGCGCAGCGCCCAGGACCAGGGCTACCCGGTCGGGTGTGGCCTGCGCCTGTTGTTCGATCAACTGATGCACGCAGCACGCCAAGGGGTAGTCCATCGCCGTGTCGTTCCAGCGCACGACCTGTTGCTGCCACTGATCGCTGTCGAGCAGGGGCATGGCCGCGACGCGCTGATCGGGCTGTTGCACGATCGCCTGCAACAGGCCCAGCCAGTGCGCAGCCATGCGCTCGACGGTCGCGCGTTCAAACAGGTCGCTGGCGTAGGTCAGGCCGGCGGCAAGCCCGCTCGGGCTGTCATGGGTATCGAGCATCAGGTCGAACTGAGCGGTGTGCTTTTCCCACGCCAGCGCCTCGATCGTCAGGGGCCCGCCCTGCCCCGCCAGCTGGTGACGCTTGCGCGCGTCGCTCTGGTGGTTGTACATGACCTGGAACAGCGGGCTGTGGCTGAGGCTGCGCTCCGGGCGCAACGCCTCGACCAGTTGTTCGAACGGCAAATCCTGATGAGTCTGGGCATCGAGCACTGTCTGGTGCACGGCCTGCAGCAACTGGCGGAAGGTCAGCTGATCGTCAAAGCAGGCCTTGATCACCTGGGTGTTGACGAAAAAACCGATCAGCCCCTCGGTCTCCACCCGGTTGCGGTTGGCCGAGGGTACCCCGACACGAATCTCGGCCTGGCCACTGTAGCGGTGCAGCAACAGCTCGAAGCTGCTCAGCAGCAGGGTGAACAGGGTGACATTCTCCTGCCCGGCGAAACGCTTGAGCGCATCGGCCAGGCCATCGGGCAGGCTTAGCGCCAGCCGCGCACCGCGATAACTTTGCTCAGCCGGACGCGGTCGGTCAGTGGGCAGTTCAAGCAAGGGATGCTCGCTACCCAGCTGCGCAGTCCAGTAGGCCAGTTGCCGTTCACGTTCACCTGCCTCCATCCACTGGCGCTGCCAGAGGGCGTAGTCGGCGTACTGGATCGGCAGTGGCGCAAGGTCCGGGGCCAGGCCCTGGGTGAAGGCGCTGTAGTACTCGATGATCTCGCGCAGCAGGATCTCCATGGACCAACCGTCAGAGACAATATGGTGCTGGATGAGCAGCAATACGTGTTCATCGGCATCAAGGCGCAGCAGGCAGATGCGCAACAGCGGCCCCTGGCGTAAATCGAACAGCTGGCCGACCTGCTCCTCGACGAAGGCCTTCAGCCGCGCCTCAGAACGCGCCGACGCTGGCTCGTTCGACCAGTCCAGGCAGGTGAAGTCCGCAATCATGGACGGGTGGACGACCTGCAGGGCCTGCAGGTCGTCGTCGACAAAGGTGGTGCGCAACGCTTCATGGCGCAGATGCAACGCCTCGACACTGCGCTGCAAGGCGCCAAGGTCGAGCTCGCCGCGCAGGCGCAGCGCGAGTGGAATATGGTAGTTGGCGCTGTCTGGCTCCATCTGCCAGAGAAACCACTGGCGCTCCTGCGCATAGGACAACAACAAGGGCTCGTCGGCTTTGCGCTTGAAAATCGGCGCGACATTGAAGAGGTTGATCCCTTTTTGCTTCAGCAGTATCGCCAAGGCTTTGCGTTCCTTCGACGAAAGCGCTCCAACTGCCCCGATCAGCTCTTGCACACCCAGACCCTCATTAGGAAATTAGCTTTTCAAGTTCATCTCCAGTTAAACGTTTGAGGGCCTGCAGAGATTTAGCCAATTCGTCTTCCAGCGGCGAGCTCTGCGCCTGAAGCGTTGCCACCAGCGCACAGAAAGCCTTGAAGTCGCGGGCCTGAAACAATTCACGCAACGGCACTTCGAGGTTCACCTGCTCACGGATGCGGACAATCACCTGGGTGGCCAGCAGCGAGTGCCCGCCAAGGCTGAAGAAGTCATCGTCGAGGCCAACCTGGGGCACCTGCAGTACCTCTTGCCAAACCGCTGCCAGTTGCAACTCGAGCGCGCTCTGCGGGGCGCGATAGCGGCGTGATCCCTGCAATTGGCCCGGCCCCGGCAGGGCCTTGCGATCAAGCTTGCCGTTGGCGGTCAACGGCCACGCCGCGAGGAAGACCATGTGGGTCGGCACCATGTACTCGGGCAGCGCCTGCAACAACAAGCCGCGCAAACGCTCCACGGCCTGAGCTTGATCCTCGGCGCTGGCCAGGGCGATGTCCGCGCGCGAAGCGATCAGGTAGGCCACCAGTTGTTGCCCAGCCACGCCCTGGTGCGCCAGCACCAGGGCCTGGTCGACCTCTGCCAGGGTTTGCAAACGCTCCTGGACCTCCCCCAGCTCAATGCGAAAACCACGGATCTTCACCTGGTGGTCGGCACGCCCGGCATACTCGACCGTGCCGCTGGCGGTGAAGCGCGCCAGGTCTCCAGTGCGATAGAGACGCCCGCCGGGGTTGCCGAACGGATCGGGAACAAAGCGGCTGGCACTCAAACCACCGCGATTCAAATAGCCACGGGCCAGCCCCGCGCGCCCGACATACAACTCACCCACACAGCCGTGAGGTACCGGGTTGAGGTCGCCATCGAGCACGTACCAGGACAAGTCGCCAATCGGTTCGCCAATGGGGCTGCCCTGGGCACTGCCCAGATCAGCCCTGGACAACGGTCGATAGGTCACGTGCACCGTGGTCTCGGTGATGCCATACATGTTGATCAGGCGCGGTGCCTCGTCACCAAAGCGCTCGAACCACGGCGCCAGGCTGCTGACCTCGAGGTTTTCGCCGCCAAACACCACATAGCGCAAGGCCAGGTCCAGCGTCCCGGCGGGCGCGGCGCAGGCAACCTGGGCCAGCACCTTGAACGCCGAGGGGGTCTGGTTGAGCACCGTGACCCGCTCGCGCTGCAGCAGCGCCAGGAACGCCTCGGGCGAGCGGGCAGTGTCCTGGTCGACCATGACCAGCCGGCCGCCGTGCAGCAAGGCACCAAAGATTTCCCACACCGAGAAATCGAAGGCGAATGAGTGAAACAGGCTCCACACATCGGCACTGTTGAAGGCGAACCACTGCTCGGTGGCCGCGAACAGACGCACGACGTTGGCATGCGCCAGCAAGGTGCCCTTCGGTAGCCCGGTCGAGCCCGAGGTGTAGATCACATAGGCCAGGTTGTCCGGGTCGAGCGTGAGCTGCGGGTTGCTGCAATCACCGTCATCCGCCACGTCCAGCAGCAGGGTTGGTACGCCTTCCGGCACCGGCAGCTGCGCCAGCAATTGCTCCTGCGCCAGCAACATCGACATGCCGCTGTCCTGCATCATGTAGGCCAGGCGGTCCTGCGGGTAGTTGGGGTCGAGCGGAACATAGGCGCCACCGGCCTTGAGGATGGCCAGCAGGCCGACGATCATCGGCAGGTCGCGGGTCGCCGCCAGGCCCACCCGGACATCGGCCCCCACCCCCATGGCAATCAGCCGATGGGCCAGCTGGTTGGCGCTGTTGTTGAGCTGGCCGTAACTCAAGCACTGCTCACCGCGCGACACCGCCAGCGCATCCGGGTTGCGTTCGACCTGGGCTTCGAACAGTTCATGGATGCAGTGGCGCACAGGGAACTGTTGCGGCGCCGGGTTCCAGCAGCGCAGCGTTGACTGCTGTTGCGCCGGGTCGAGCAACGCCAGCTGGCCCAGACGTGCCTGCGGGTCAGCGGCCACCGCCCGCAGCAGCGCTTGCCAATGCCCGAGCATCCGCTCGATGGTGGCCGCGTCGAACAGGTCCGTAGCGTAGTTGAGGCTGGCGCCAATGCCTTGCGCGGATTCATGGGTGGTCAGGGTGAGGTCGAACTGTGCATCCTGGCTGTCCTGGCCAACCGCCTCGACCTGCAGGGCCAGCGCGGCCTGAGGCGCCGCGCCCGGGGTATCGCTGCGGTGATTGAACATCACCTGGAACAACGGGCTATGGCTCAGGCTGCGCTCCGGGTGCAGGGCTTCGACCAGTTGTTCGAAGGGCAGGTCCTGGTGCGCCTGGGCGCCCAGCGCCCGCTCGCGAACCTGGGCCAGCAGCTCACTGAAACGCAGGTGCCCGTCAACCTCGGCACGCAGCACCTGGGTATTGACGAAAAAGCCGATCAAGCGCTCGGTTTCCGGGCGGTTGCGGTTGGCCACCGGTACTCCGACGCGAATATCCCGCTCGCCGCTATAGCGCGCCAGCAGCGCCTGGAACGATGCCAGTAACAGCATGAACAGCGTTGCACCCTGTTGTCGCGCCAGCCCTTGCAGTGCCTGGCTCAGGTCGCTGTCCAGCTGTATCTCCACACGTGCACCGCGAAAGCTCCTGCTGGCCGGGCGCGGCCGGTCGGTGGGCAGCGCCAGCACCGGCTGCTGATCGCCCAGTTGCTCAAGCCAGTAGGCCAGTTGGCGTTCGCGCTCACCAGCTTGCATCCAGTGCCGCTGCCAGATCGCATAGTCACTGTACTGCAGCGCCACTGCCGGCAGGCTGCAAGGCTGTCCTTGCAAGCGGGCGCTGTACAGGGCCACCAGCTCCTCGACCATGACCTGCATGGAGCGCGCATCCGAGACGATGTGATGCTGGGTCAGCACCAGTACGTGATCGTCGTTGCCCAGGGTCAGCAGCTTGATCCGCAACAAGGGCCCTTGGCGCAAGTCAAACAGCTGCGCGGTTTCGGCGCTGATGAACTGCCTGAGCGCCTGCTCGGCCGACTGCCCCGGTGGCACACTCAACGGCTGCACCGCAATGCGCAAATTGGCCTGGGCATCAATGACCTGGCAAGTGCCACCTTGGGCGTTCTGGACAAACCGCGTGCGCAATGTGGCATGCCGCGCGCCCAGCAGGTCGAAGGCCTGCTGCAGGCTGGCGATGTCCAGCGGGCCACGTAGACGCAGCGCGGTGGGGATGTGGTAGGCGGCGCTGTCAGGGTCCAGTTGCCAGAGAAACCACTGGCGCTCCTGGGCAAAAGACAGTGGCAGTTGTTCGAACTCGTCGCTCACCCGCGGTATCGGCAGGTTGGCGGGCGAGATGCCCTCTGCCTGCATTTTTTCCAGGTACAGCCGGCGTTTTTCCAGCGGCAGAAGAATGAAACGCTGAGCAATCTTCAAGGCGACCTGCTGATCCATCAGATGGCCTCCATTTCGTCGAGCAACGCATCGAGCCTGCTGAGTTTGTCACTGTTCAGCGAACACCCACTCTGTTCCAGCTCGGCGACCAAGGCGCCGAGGACCGGGAATTGAAAAACCGTTTGCGCTGTCAGTTTCATACCAAGCTCAAGTTGAATTCGCGACACGACGCTCACCACCAGCAAGGAGTGACCGCCCATTTCGAAGAAGTTATCGTTCATGCCAATCCGCTCGACCTGCAGCACCTGCTGCCAGATCTGCGCCACCTGACAGGCCAGCTCAGTGCCTGGCGCAATGAATTCGCTGCTGCCAACCTGGCTGTCGACTGCCGGCAGCGCCTTGCGGTCAAGTTTGCCGTTGGGGGTCAGCGGCAACTGTTCAAGGAACAGCACGTGGGCTGGAATCATGTAGTCGGGCAGGTCGGCTCGCAGCGCGTGCCTGATGGCTTCGCCGGCCTGGGCGTAGGCGCTTGGCGCGAGGTCGCCATCCACCACCAGGTAGGCCACCAGGTGCGCGCCCCGCGCCCCCTGCAGCGCCAGTACCGCAGCCTCGCGCACCTGGGCCAGGGCCTGCAGGCGTGCTTCGATTTCGCCCAGCTCGATGCGGAACCCGCGGACCTTGACCTGATGATCCAGGCGGCCGATGTACTCAAGCTCGCCGTCGTCGCGGTAGCGCACCAGGTCACCGCTGCGGTACAGGCGGGCGCCGGGCACACCGAAGGGATCCGGCACGAACTTCTCGGCGGTAAGACCCGGGCGCAACAGGTAGCCACGGGTAACCCCGTCGCCGGCCAGCAGCAACTCGCCGGCCACCCCAAGGGCGGTCGGCTGCAAGCGGCCATCGACGACGTAGGCGCGGGTGTTGGCCAACGGCCGGCCGATACTCGGTGTGCCGCCAGGGTGACGGCGCGTCCAGGTCGAGTAGGTGGTGTCTTCCGACGGTCCGTACAGGTCGTAGACGTGCTCGATGGTGCCGCTGGCATACAGCTGCTCCACCAGCGCCTGCCTGAGCGGCTCGCCGGCCAGGTTGACGATGCGCACGCCCGGCGGAATCTGCCCGGCACGCTGCAGGGCCGCGACTGCCGAGGGCACACTGTTGAGCAGACGTACCCGCTCGCGGGCCGCCAGCGTCGGCAGCTCCAGGGCATTGCGCGCCATGATCACCTGACCGCCATTGGCCAGGGTGACGAACAGCTCCCACACCGACAGGTCGAAGCAGATCGACGTCGACGCCAGCACACCCTGGATATCTTCCTGGCTGTAAACCTGCTGCGACCACTGAATCAGTGCGCCGACGTTGCGATGGGTAATCGCCACGCCCTTGGGTTTGCCGGTGGAGCCGGAGGTATAGATGACATACGCCAGGTTCTGCGCCGAGACCGCTGTCTGCGGGTTGCCAGGCGTGGTCGCCGCCTGCTCGCCATAGCCACGCTCCACCGGCACGACCTGAACGCTGGCGGGCACGCTGAGGTGCTCCAGCACCTGCTGCTGGCTCAGCAGGACGCGGGCGCGACTGTCTTCAAGCATGTAGGCCACACGCTCGGCCGGGTAGTCGGGGTCCAGCGGCACATACGCACCACCTGCCTTGAGCACCGCCAGCAAGGCCACCAGCATTTCACTCGAGCGCGGCATCGCCACGCCGACCCGCACCTCGGGGCCCACGCCAAGCTCGATCAAGGCACAGGCCAGAAGATTGGCCCGCTGGTTCAACTGGGCATAACTGATGTGCGCCTGACCGTCGATCAATGCTGTTGCGTCAGCCCTGCGCGCGGCCTGCGCTTCGATATGCTGATGGATACAGCGCTGGTGAGCAAAGGCCAGGGTATTGCTGTTGCAGGTTTCGAGCAGCAGCCCGCGCTCGTTGCCGGTTAGCATGTCCAACTCGCCGAGGACCCGTTGCGGCGCCTGGCAGAGTTGCTCGAGCAGGTTGTCCAGGTGGGTGGCGATACGCTCGATCTGGGCATCGCTGAACAACGCGCAGGCATAGTTGAACTGCAGCACCAGCTCCTCGCCCGTCGAAACCAGCAAGGTCAGCGGGTAGTGCGTTTGCTCGTGGCTGTTGAGCCGGCCGAAACGCAAGTCCTGGGTTGCGCCCTGCTCCAGGGCCTGCGACACCGGGTAGTTCTCGAACACCAGAATGTTGTCGAACAGCGATTCAGCACTGTGTCCGGCCCAGCGTTGAATGTCGAACAGCGGGGTATGTTCATGCTCGCGCAGGCTCAGGTTTTTCGCCTGCAGCGCCTGCAGGAAGCTGCCGACGCTTTGCTCCGGGCGCGGCGTGGTGGCAACCGGCAGGGTATTGATGAACAACCCCATCTGCCGTTCGGCATCAGGCAGTTCGACCGGACGTCCGGCTACCGTGGCACCGAACACGACCGTTTGCTGGCCGCTATAACTCTGCAGCAAGAGTGCCCAGGCGGCCTGAACCAGGGTGTTGAAGGTCACCTTCTGCTCGCGGGCAAACCCATGCAAGCGTTGGCTGCGCGAGCCTTCCAGCACGTGCCGGTACTCGCGCTGGTGGCGGTTGCCAGCGTCATGTGCCGTGCTTGCGGCCAGCCGGGTTGGGCCGACCAGGTCCTGCAGTTGCGCTTTCCAGAACGCTTCACTGGCCTGCTCGTCCTGAGCCTGCAGCCACTGGATATAGTCACGGTAACGGCCGTGCAGCGCAGCCGGTTGCTCGCCACGATAGCGTTGCAGCACCTCCCCCATCAGTTGTGAATTGCTCCAACCGTCCATAAGGATATGGTGGCTGGTGTAGATCAGCTGGTAGCGTTGCCCGTCGCAGTGCACCACATGCAGGCGCAGCAGCGGCGCGCAGCCCAGGTCGAAACCGCGCTTGCGCTCACTGGCCGCCAGCGCGCCCAGCGCCTCGTCCAGGTCGGCACGCTGACGCCAGTCAAGAACGGTAAAGGGCACCTCCACCGATGCTTGCACTGCCTGCAAGGGACGTGCGCCAACGCCCTGCCAGATGAAACGGGTTCGCAGGATGTCGTGGGCCTGCACAGTGGCCTGCCAGGCGGCGGCAAAAGCCTCTACATCAAGGCCGAAAACCTCGACGCTCATCTGGTTGACGTAACTGCCCTGCTCGCGACCATCGAGGGCATGGAACAACATGCCCTGCTGCATCGGTGACAGCGGATAGAGGTCTTCGACTGCGCTCAGGTCCAACTGATCGAGCTGTGCCTGAGTCAGTTGCGCCAGGGCAAAGTCCGATGGCGTGGCGCCCTGGCTGCGTGGGTCACAGCAATGGGCGACCAGCGCTGCCAGTTCCTGCTCATAGTCATCGGCCAGGCGCTGCACCGTCGAGGCAGCGAACATTTGCGTGCTGAACGTCCAGCCGATACTCAGCTCGCCATCAAACACCCGGCCATTGAGCATCAACCAGTTGGCCAGTGGAACATCAGCGCCCTGCTCGGCCCCCCGCGCCTCACCAGTCGGGGTGAACAGTGCCGCGTCGTCGGTGAAACTGCTGTCGAACTGGCCCAGGTAGTTGAACGTGATGCGCGGCACCGCCAGCCCTGTGAGCCGGGCGCGATCGCCTGGTTCACCATAATGGCCGAGCACGCCATAGCCCAGCCCCTTGTCGGGGATCGCGCGCAACTGCTCCTTGACGGTTTTCAGGGTCGCGCCCAGGTCATCACGGGCACTCAGGCGCACCGGGAACAGGCTGGTGAACCAGCCAACCGAACGGGTCAGGTCAATGTCATCGAAGAGGTCTTCGCGGCCATGCCCTTCCAGCTGGATCAGCGTATCGGCCTGCCCGCTCCAGCGCGCGATGACCCGCGCCAGCGCCGCCAGGAGCACATCGTTGACCTGCGTCCGGTAAGCATTCGGCGCCACTTGCAGCAATTGCCGGGTGAGCCCGGCATCCAGGCGAGTGACCACGCTGTGGGCGTAACGGCTATGCAGGCTGGCGTCCGGATCGTCGCAGGGTAGCGCGCTGCCCGCCACCGACAATTGCGCCTGCCAGTAGTCGACCTGCCCGCGCACGGCCTCGCTTTGGGCATAGCGCTGCAAGCGTGCCGCCCAGGCCTGCACCGAACTGGTCTTGGCCGGCAGGTTGCCGGGCGTGCCCGCCAGGGCACTGGCGTAGGCTGCCTGCAGGTCCTCAAAGAGGATGCGCCAGGAAACCCCGTCCACCACCAGGTGGTGGATGACCAGCAGCAAGCGCTGCTGCTGGTCAGGCAGGTCGAGCAGCAACGCTCTGAGCAGCGGCCCCTGTGCAAGGTCGAGGCTGCACTGGGCCCGTTCACAGGCTGCGGCCAGTTCGCTTTGGTCGTGCACGCTTGCCTGCCACAGCAGCCCTTCGCGCCGCCAGTGCTGCGCCTGTTGTTGCAGGCTGCGGTAATCGGCCCGCCATTGCCCGTCTGCCGCGCTGAAGTTCAGGCGCAACGCGTCATGATGCTGCACCAGCGCTTGCAGGGCCTGCTCCAGTGCTGGCGCCTGCAGGCGTTCGGCGGGCTTGAGCAGCACCGACTGGTTCCAGTGCTGGCGTGTCTGCATGTCTTGTTCGAAGAACTGCGCCTGGATCGGCAGCAACTGCACCCGCCCGCTGGCTGGCCCCTGATCGATCTCAAGGGCCGCGGCGCCGGTTGCCGCAACCGCCGCCAGGCTTTGCACGGTCTGATGCTGGAACAGCTGTTTGGGGGTGAAATGGATACCCGCCTGACGCGCGCGGCTGACCACCTGGATGGAAATGATCGAGTCACCGCCCAGTTCGAAAAAGTTGTCGGTCAAACCGACGCGCTCGCACTTGAGCACGCTTTGCCAGATCTGGGCAATCTGCCGCTCCAGCTCCGCCACCGGTGCCACGTACTGCTGGCTCGGTTCCAGGTCAGGCGCAGGCAGGGCCTTGCGCTCCAGTTTACCGTTGGGGCTGAGTGGCATCCGCTCGATCAACTGGATGCGAGCGGGCACCATGTAGTCGGGCAGGTTTGCCTTCAAGTGCTGGTCCAGCGCCTGGCGCCAGGTGCCTTGCTCGGCCTGGGCGCTGGCAAAGTCCGCGCTCGGTACCACATAGGCCACCAGGCGTTGGGCGGCGTTGTCGCCCACCGCCAGCACCGCGGCCTCGCGAACCGACGCGTGTTCGACCAGGCGTGCCTCGATTTCGCCCAGCTCGATACGCAGCCCGCGAATTTTTACCTGGTGGTCGATGCGACCGGCATATTCGATCACCCCATCGGCACGGTAGCGCGCCAGGTCACCGGTGCGGTACAGGCGCTGAGCAGCGTCGAACGGGCTGGCGACGAAACGCTCGGCGGTCAGTCCTGGACGCAGATGATATCCCCTGGCCAGGCCTTCGCCGCCAAGGTACAGCTCGCCTATCACCCCCGCCGGCAGCAATTGCAGGCTCGCATCGAGAATCCAGGTTTGCAGGTTGGCGATCGGCTCACCGATCGGCACGCTGTCCCCCGGCTCTTCCCGGCAGGTCCAGTGGGTGACGTCGATGGCCGCTTCAGTCGGCCCATACAGGTTGTAAAGCGCCGCACCGGGCAACAGGGCAAAAACTTGCGCCTGGGCATCCACCGGCAGTGCTTCGCCACTGCAGACTATCCGCTTGAGCGAGGTACAACAGGCCACCGCCTCGTCCTGCATGAACGCCTGCAACATGGACGGCACAAAATGCAGGGTGCTGACGCCCTGGTTGCGGATCAAAGCAACCAGCCTTGCAGGATCCCGATGATCGCCGGGCTCGGCAATGACCAGGCGGGCACCGAACATCAGCGGCCAGAAGAACTCCCAGACCGAGACGTCGAAACTGAACGGGGTCTTCTGCAGCACAACATCGTCAGGTGTCAGGCCGTAAGCCTGTTGCATCCAGTTAAGGCGGTTGCTCAGGGCCACATGGCGGTTACCGGCGCCCTTGGGTTTGCCGGTCGAGCCTGAGGTATAGATCACGTAGGCCAGGTTCTGCGCATCAGGCGTGCACGGCACTGGCGCCATGCCCTTGGCGGGCGTCAGTGCCTCGGGCCGGTCCAGCAGCAAGGTCTGCAGACTGCCCGGCAGGCTCAAGCGCTCGAGCAGTGCCGACTGGGTCAGCAACAGCCCGATACCGCTGTCCTCGATCATGTAGGTCAGGCGTTCGGCGGGGTAATCGGGGTCCAGCGGCACATAAGCGCCGCCGGCCTTGAGCACCGCCAGCAAGCCGACGACCATTTCCAGGCTGCGTTCGGCAGCGATGCCGACCAGCACCTCCGGGCCCACGCCTGCGCCAACCAGGCGCTGGGCCCATTGGTTGGCCTGCAGCTCCAGCGCCGCGTAGGACATGGCCTGACCGGCGAAGACCAGGGCAGTGGCCGCGGGCGTGCGCTGGGCCTGGTCGGCAATCACCTGGTGCACGCAGCGCGAGTCGGCATAGTGCTGCGCGGTATGGTTCCAGCCGTCGATAACCTGGCGTTGCGCGCATTCACCCAGCATCGGCAACTGGCCAAGCGGCTGATCGACCTGCTCGACAAAGCCTTGCAGCAGTTGGGTCAGATGGCCGCACAGGTTCGTCACCGCAGTGTCATCGCACAGCGCCCGGTCGTAGCTGAACTGCAAGGTCAGCACCTCGCCGAGCCCCACCGCAAGGGTCAGCGCAAAGTGCGTCTGCTCCTGCATCTGCACCTCGCCGAACTGCAGCCCTTCAGGCGCACCTTGTTGCAGCGCATCGGCAATAGGATAGTTCTCGAACACCAGGATGCTGTCGAACAGCGGCTCGCCCGCCCGTCCAGCCCACCGCTGAATATCGGCCAGCGGCACCTGCTCATGTTCACGCAGCGCCACGTTCTGCGCCTGGACCTGTTGCAGCCAGTGCCCGACGCTGAGCTCTGCAGCCGGGCTGGCAATGACCGGCAGGGTGTTGATGAACAGGCCAACCTGCTGTTCGATGCCGGCAAGCTCCGCCGGCCGCCCCGCCACCGTGGCACCCAATGCCACGGAAGGCTGGCCGGTATAGCGCTGCAGCAATACCAGCCAGGCTGCCTGTACCAGGGTATTGAGGGTGACTTTCTGTTGCCGGGCAAACTCGCTCAAGCGAGCGCTTTGCGCCGGCGTCAGGCTCGCCTGGTACTGGCCCTGACCGCTAGCGGCCTGCCCGTGCGCGCCAGCCAGGGCTGGTGCCAGCAGGGTCGGCGCGGCGAGGTCAGACAACTGCGCCTCCCAGAACACGCGGCTGCGCGCATCATCCTGCGCCTGCAACCAGCCGATGTAATCGGCATAACGCCCAGGCCGCGCTGGCACGGCGTGCCCTCGGTAACGCTGGAGCACTTCGCCCATCAGCAACGAGCTGCTCCAGCCGTCCATCAGGATGTGATGACTGGTGTGGATCAGGTGATAGTCATGCTCGCCGCTACGCACCAGCAGCAAACGCAGCAATGGCGCGCAGCTCAGCTCGAAACCCCGTGCGCGCTCAGTGTCCGCCAATTCCTGCAGGTCCTGGGCACTGCCCGGCCGCCCGCGCCAGTCAAGGACCTCAAACGGCAGCTCGACCTGTTTGAGCACCACTTGCACAGGTGTGTCGGCATCGTCAGGCCAGATAAAACCACTGCGCAGCACTTCATGGGCCTGCAGGCACGCCTGCCAGGCATCGCGGAAGCGCTGCAGATCCAGCCCGCGAATATCCACGCGCAACTGATTGATATAGTCACCCGACCCCTGCTCATAGAGGGAGTGGAAAAACATGCCCTGCTGCATCGGCGACAGTGGATAGAGGTCCTCGATATCCGCGCCATTGCACGCCAGCCGGTCCAGTTGCGCCTGGCTCAAGCGCGCCAGCGCGAAGTCGGACGGGGTAACCCCACGGTGGCGTGGATCACAGCAATGGCTGATCAGGCTGCGCAGCTCGTCGGCATACTCATCGGCCAGCGCCTGCATCTGCGCGCGGTCGAACATCTGCTCGCTGAAAGTCCATTCCAGGCTGAGCTCGCCCGCGTAGACCTGGCCGTTCAAGGTCAGCCAGTTGCTCAACAGTGCCTGCGGGCTGCGCTCCTCGCCCTTGTCCTCGGTACTGGGGACAAACAGGCCTTGCCCATCGGCAAAACTGGCATCGAACTGCCCCAGGTAGTTGAAGGTGATCCGCGGTTGCGCCAGGCCACGCAACTGCAGGCGCGTCGGCTCATCGGCCAGATAGCGCAGAAGACCGTAGCCGATGCCCTTGTCAGGCACCTGGCGCAGTTGCTCCTTGATCTGCTTGATCGATTGCCCAAGGTCGTCGCAAGCCGTCAGACGCAGCGCAAACACGCTGGTAAACCAGCCCAGGGTCCGGCTCAGATCGATATCGTCAAACAGCGCTTCACGGCCGTGGCCTTCCAGGCGGATCAAGGTATGCCGGTCGCCGGTCCAACGGCTGATGACACGGGCCAGGGCCGTCAGCAGCAAGTCGTTGATCTGCGTACGGTAGGCAGCAGGCGCCTGTTGCAGCAACTGGCGCGTCGCGGTGCTGTCGAGCCGGGTCTGGACGCTGCGGGCGTGACTGGCCAACAGGCTCGCCTGCGGGTCACGGCATGGCAAGTCGTTGGCGCAGCTCAACTGCTCACGCCAGTAAGCCAGCTCGGTGTCCATGCGCCGCTCGCGGGCTCGCACCTGCAAACGCTCGCTCCAGGCCTTGAGCGAACTGGTCTTGTCCTGCAAGCGCAGCGCTTGGCCAGCCATCAGCTGCTGGTATGCCTGCTGGATATCCTCGAGCAACAGGCGCCACGACACACCATCGACCGCCAGGTGGTGAACCACCAGCAGCAGCCGCTGCGAGCCATCGGCCAAGGTTGCCAGCAACCCGCGCAGCAGCGGCCCGTGCTGCAAGTCCAGACTGCGCTGAACCTCGTTGCAGCGCGCGGTCAGGGCCTGCTCATCCGCCACGTCAGCCTGCCACAGCAATGCCGCTGGCAGGCGCGTCAACGCACCGTAGGTGGCCTGCCAGCTACCGTCGGCCTGGCGCTGGAAGTTCAAGCGCAGCGCATCGTGATGCACCACCAGCGCTTGCAGCACCTGCTCCAGCAGCTCGGCTTGCAAGGGCGCTCGCGGTTGCAGCAGGACCGATTGGTTCCAGTGCCCAGGGGCCTGCAGTGACTGCTCGAAAAACGCCTGGGCAATCGGCAGCAATGGCACCTCACCGACCACCGGCGCTTGTTCGAAGCGCTGCACACCACCCAGCCGGGCGACACTGGCCAGGCCCTGGACAGTCTGCTGCTGGAACAGATCGCGCGGGGTGAAATGAATGCCGGCCTGGCGTGCGCGGCTCACCACCTGAATGGAGATGATCGAGTCGCCACCGAGCTCGAAGAAGTTGTCCTGACGACCAATGGCCTGGCGCTTGAGCACCGCCTCCCAGATCGTTGCAATGCGCTGCTCCAGCTCATTGGCCGGTGCCTGATAATCTTCCTGCGCGCGCTCCAGGCCGGGCTGCGGCAAGGCCATGCGGTCGAGCTTGCCATTGGCCGTCACGGGCAGTTGGTCAAGCAGCACCACGTGCGCGGGCACCATGTAGTCCGGCAGCACTGCCTGCAATTGCTCGCGCAGCTGGCTTGGCGGGGTGCCAGCGTCGGCGACCACGTAGGCAACCAGCTGTTTGCCAAGGCTGGCGTCAACGGCCAGCACCACCGCTTCGCGCACCGGTGCCAGGGCCAGCAACTGCGACTCGATTTCCCCCAGTTCGACACGCATGCCGCGGATCTTCACCTGGTGATCGATACGGGTAACAAACTGCAATTCGCCGTCAGCCCCCCGCCGCACCAGGTCACCGCTGCGGTACAGGCGTGCGCCCGGGCTGCGGCCGAACGGATCGGGGACAAAGCGCTCGGCCGTCAGCCCAGGGCGGCGGTGATAACCACGCGCCAGCGCCGCGCCGCCGATGTACAGCTCACCGATGGCCGCCGGGGCCAGCACCTCAAGACCGCCACCGAGCACGTACAAGGCGGTATCAATCAGCGGCCGGCCAATGCCTACCCGTGTATCGCTGGCGGTTGCGCGTTGGCTGTGGCTGGCATTGATGGTCGCCTCCACGGGCCCGTAACGGTTGTACAAGGCTACGTGGGGCAGGCGTTGCAGCACCTTGTGCTGCAGCTCGCGGGACAACGCCTCGCCCCCACTGAACAGATTGCGCAACGACGTACAGCCTTCAAGCCCAGGGGTTTCAATGAACGCCTGGAGCATCGAGGGAACAAAGTGCAAGGTACTGACCTGATGAGCCTGGATCAGCGCCAGCAAACGCTCCGGGTCTCGCTGGTCGCCCGGTTGCGCCAGCACCACCGGCGCACCACAGGTCAACGGCAGCAACAGCTCCCAGACCGAGACATCAAAACTGCTTGAGGTTTTCTGTAGCACCGCGTCTGCGGGGCTCATGGCATAGGTATCGCGCATCCATTGCAAGCGCCCGCTCAAGGCCCCATAGCGATTACCCGCCGCTTTCGGCCGGCCGGTGGAACCGGAGGTATAGATCAGGTAGGCGAGGTTCTCGGCCTGCTGCACAATCGGCAAAGGCTGGTCGCTACACTGCTCCAGAGACGGATCGTCAAGCAACTGCACAGGCAACGGCAGGTCGGCGGGCAGGCGCGCGAGCACCGGCGCCTGGCTCAGCAGCAGGGCAATACCGCTGTCCTCGATCATGTAGGCCAGGCGCTCGCGCGGATACTCAGGGTCCAGCGGTACATAGGCGCCACCGGCCTTGAGCACGGCAAGCACGGCCACGACCAACGCCATCGAACGCTCGACGGCGATGCCCACCAGAACGTCCGGCCCAACCCCCGACGCCCGCAGGCGCTGCGCCAGCCGGTTGGCCTGGGCGTCGAGCTGCGTATAACTCAAGGTCGCCTCGGCAAACACCAGCGCGGTTGCCTGGGGCCGGGTTGCGACCTGCTCGGCGATCAGGCTCAGCAGGCAAGCCGGGACGCTGGCTTGCGGGTCATTGCAGGCGTCGAGCAACTGACGAGTCTGGGCATCGTCGAACAGCGACTGTTCCGCCAGGCGCTGGTGCGGCTCGGCAAGGCAGCGCTCAAGCAGGTAACGCCAGTGCTCGCCGAGCCGCTCGATGGTGGCTGGCTCGAACAGGTCACAGGCATAGGCCAGCGACGCCTTGAGTATCCCGCCCTGGTCCTCGGTGTTGAGGGTCAGATCGAAACGCACCGTGTCGCTGCCTCGATCGAGCGCCTCGACGGTCAATCCCGGCAGGCGCCACTGGTCAACCGCCGGTTGCGCCACCTGGTGGTTGAACATCACCTGGAACAGCGGGCTCTGGTTCAGGCTGCGCTGCGGCTGCAAGGCATCGACCAGGTGCTCGAACGGCAGGTCCTGATGGGCCTGGGCCTCGAGCACGCGCTGCTTGGCCTGCTGCACCAGCTCGACGAACGACATCTGCCCATCGACCTGTGCCCGCAGTACCTGGGTATTGACGAAGAAACCGATCAGCGGCTCGACCTCGGCCCGTGTCCTATTGGCGATCGGCGTGCCAATGCGGATATCCGATGCGCCGCTGTAGCGATGCAGCACCGCCTGAAACGATGCCAGCAGCACCATGAACGGCGTCGCGCCCATGCTCGCGGCGAATGCGCGCACCGCTTGCGAAACGCTCTCGGACAAGGCAATCGGCACCCGTGCGCCACGTGCACTGCGCGACGCCGGGCGTGGGTAATCGAGGGGCAGCTCGAGGTTGACCGCCTCCTCTCCAAGGTTGGCTTTCCAGTACGCCAGCTGCCGTTGCGCTTCACCGGCGTCCAGCCACAGGCGCTGCCAACGTGCATGGTCGGCATATTGCACGGCCAGCGGCGCGGGTACGGCCTGCTCGGCGTCCGCGACCAGGCGCGCATAGCCGTGGGTCACTTCTTCGACCAGAATCGGCAGGGACCAGGCATCACAAACGATGTGATGGGTGCAGAACAACAGCACATGTTGCTCGGCATCCAGCCTGAGCAGCGTGGCCCGCAGCAACGGCCCCTGCTCCAGGTCGAAGGCTTGCCGGGCCTGGCGTTCAATCTCCTGATCCGCCAGTGCCTGGCCGTTCTCGCCGCTAAAGTCGAGCAGTTGCAGTTCAAAGCGCGCAACGGCCTCGACCTGCTGCAACACCTGGCCGTCCTGCAGCACAAAACGGGTGCGCAGGACTTCATGGCGGGTCACCAGCGCCTCGAAGCTTTGCCGCAGGCTTTCGACATTCAACTGTCCGCGCAAGCGCAGCACGGCCAGTTGGTTATAGGCCGTGGAGTCCGGCTCCAGTTGCCAGAGAAACCACATCCGTTGCTGGGCATGCGAGGCGGGCGTCGCCTCGCTGGGGTCTTCGCGCCGGGGAATCGGCAGGCTTTCCAGCGACAGGCCTTGCTCAAGCATGCGCGCCTGCAAGGCGCGCCGTTCAGCAGCGGAAAAACGGGTGAAGCGCTCAGCCAGCGCCAGCATTCGTTGCTCAAGCATGCTCATTGCTCCTGAGCCTCGGCAAACAGCGCTTCGAGCGCCTGGATCTTGTCTTCGCTGACCGCCTCGTCACGGTGCATCTCGATCTGCCGGGCCAGCAGCTCCACGGTTTCGCCCTCGAAGAACACCTTGAGCGGCAAGGTGACATTGAGCCGCGCCTGAACCTGAGAACGAATCCGCGTGGCCAGCAACGAATGCCCGCCCAGGGCAAAGAAGTTGTCGTTGATACCCACCCGCTCCAGTTGCAAAGCCTCCTGCCAGACCTCGGCCAACAATTGCTCGAGTTCATTGCCCGGCGCGACGTAGGCAACACCGTCCAATGCCCGCGCAGCCAGGGCGGTCCGGTCAAGCTTGCCATTGGGGGTACGGGGCAGGCTTTGCACCGCCTGCAACGTCGAGGGCACCATGTACTCAGGCAACTGCTCTCGCAACAGTCCCAGCAATTGCACGGTCCGCGGCTGCGCATCGGCCATGGCGGCCAACACCACATAAGCCACCAGTTGCTTGCCGGCGGCGGTGTCGCGGGCGATGGCCACGGCCTCGCGCACGCCCTCCTGCGAACCCAGCAGCGCTTCGATCTCACCCAGCTCGATGCGGTGGCCACGAATTTTCAATTGATGATCCAGCCGACCGAGGTAATCGACCAGGCCGTCGGCGCGCACACAGGCAAGGTCGCCGGTGCGATAACAGCGCTGGCCCGGCTCGCTGGCGAACGGATCCGGAACGAAGCGACTGGCCGTCAGCCCGGGCCTGTTGAGATATCCCCGGCTAAGCCCGGCACCGGCAACGTACAACTCACCCTCCTGGGCAACCCCCGCCCAGCGCTGTTGATCATCAAGAACATACAGGCGAGTGCCGGCAATGGGCTCGCCGATGGCGACGCGCAGTTCGTGATCAACGCGATCCTCTGGCGCCACCTGGTAGGCGCAGCACCAGACAGTGCTCTCCGAGGGCCCGTATTCGTTGACCAGCGTTACCCCCGGCAGTGCCTGGCGGTGGCGGCGCAGCAGCTCGGGAGGACAGACCTCGCCGGCAACAATGGCGCAACGCAACGCGGGCGCCGCCTGCAGATGCTCAAGCACCTGGGCGTGCAGCGACGGCAGGGCGAGAAAGTGCGAGATGGCCTGGCGCTCTATCAGTTGGGCAATGGCTTGAGGGTCCTTGTGCGCCTGCTCAAGCGGCAGGCACAGGCTGCCGCCCTGCCCCAGGGACCAGAAAATCCCCGCCACGGAGCTGTCGAACGAGAACGACGAGAGCATCAGGAAGCGTTGCACCGGCTGCTGATAGAACTGCACCCGCGCCTGGGTCGAGGCCAGCGCATTGGCGTGGCTGACCATCACCCCCTTGGGTGTGCCGGTGGAGCCTGAGGTGTAGATCACGTACGCCAGGTCATCCGCCTCGCCGCAACTGGCCAGCGGGCTGTCATCGACCTGATCGAGCGCCTCGTCATCCAGGCTGAGCAGGGTTGTCGTCGCCGGCATGGCGATAGCCGGATCAAGCGCCTGCAAGGCAATCAGGCACTCTACCCCAGCGTCCTCGAGCATGAAGGACAGGCGCTGCGCCGGATACTGCGGGTCCAGCGGCAGGTACGCCGCTCCCGCCTTGAGGATAGCCAGCAACGCCACGACGATCTCCACCGAACGTGCGCCGTAGACGCCAACAATCGCCTCACGGCCGATTCCGCGCTGGTTCAGAACGCGGGCCAGCTGGTTGGCACGGCGCTCAAGCTGGGCATAACTGACCTGCTGCTCGCCGATCTGGATCGCTGTCCGTTCGGGATGCTGCTGCGCGTGGCGCTCGAACAACTGGTGCAACTGGCGGCTGGGGCTCTCGCCCAGCGACTGGCTGCGGTCCAGTGCCTGCTGCAACGGTCGGGCCTGGGCGGCATCCACCAGGGCAACCTTTTGTGCTGCTTGCCGGGGGTCAGCCACGGCTTGAGTGACGAACTCAGCAAACTGAGCCAGCCAGGCGCGGCCCAGTTCGGCGCTGAACGAGCCGGCCGGCGACAGCAGGCGCAACAGCAGATCATCACCGCTGGGAGCTACCTGCAGGTGGAGTTTTTCCAGGCTGGGGCGATCCAGCCGGCCCCCCTCAAGCGGCTGATCAGCCCAGGAAAAACCGAAGTCCAGCCCCGCGCCCTGACCACCGAGCATGTCCAGTTCGTTAAAGCAGTCCTGCCAGGACTGGCTCAACTGCAGCTGCACGGCAAAGTGCTCGGCGTAGCCGTCCACGGACAGATCAGCCTGGCGACTGAAGGCAACCGGCAAACGCCAGGCCAGATGCCCCAGGGTAGAGTGCAACTGCTCGTTGCGCCCGCTCATTGCGCAGGCCACCAGCCAATGCTCGCGGCCACTCAGGCGACCGACGAACAGCCCCCAGAGCAACAGCAGTGATGCTGCGTCCGAGTCCAGTCGCCATTGCTGGCGCAGGGTGCGCAGCGCCGGCATAACCGCTGGCAAATGCTGCTCGTGTTGCTGCAATGCCCCCATGAACGGGGTGAGCCGTTCATAAGGCAGACGCGAGTCGACCTGCATGTCGCGGTACAGATTGCGCCAGAACTCGCCCCCCTTGCGGCCGATGTCCTCCTGCGCAAGACCGGTCTGCCAATCGGCGTAGTCGGCGTATTGCAACCCGTCGAAGGGGGCCAGCGACTGCCCCTGGTAGAGCGCGCGCAATTGCTCCTCCAGCAAGCCCAGGGCAACCTCATCCAGGCTCGCCAGGGGCGCAGCGACTCGTAAGCGGTGTGCATCCTCGCCACTGCCCAGGCCCAGCACCAGGCTGTGGCTTGCCAATTGCGCCAGGCACGCTTGACCCGCCTGTTCGAAGGTGCCCGGCGCCACCGACAGCAGGCACAGGCGCGGCTGGGCATGAATCACCTGAACCGGACGTTTCATCCCCGGCATGTTTCGGTACTCGGTGCGCAGGATCTCGTGCCGTTCACTCAGGTCAATCGCCGCCTGCTCGAGCCGCTGGCGATCGATGGGGGCATCGAACGTCATGATCAGCTGGGCGCCGAGGATCGTGCCGCGGGCTTGCTGGGCATCGAGAATGGACGCTTGCTGGGCGGAAACCTGGAAAACTTCGGAAGGGTCGACTGGAGCGTTCATGGGGAATCCTTAACCAATTGCCACATCGACGCTGTTCAGCGCGATAGCCATTGCAGTGAGTATTTTTCGCGGCCCGGTGTATTCGTTGCGCGCGTGAACCGTAAGAATGTTGTCGAGGATCACCACGTCGCCCTGCTGCCAGGGGAACTCGACCATGACCTCTCGATAGATTTGTTGCAGGTGGGTGATGTAGTGCTCGGGGATTGCCGAGCCGTCACCGAAGAAGGTGTTCTGCGGCAGGTCCATCGGCGCGAACTCGGCCAGCAGGCTGGTGCGGATACTGTCTGGCAGCGTCAGCGCATTGAAAAAGGTCGCGTGATTGAACCAGACCGTCTCGCCCGTACGCGGATGACGGACCATGGCCGGACCGCGCTGGCGCGTGCGCAGCCGGTTACCGGGCTTCCACTGCGGCTCGACGCCGATCTTGCGGCAGTAGGCTTCAACCGCCTCGCGGTCTTCGGTCTGGAACACGGTCTGCCACGGCAAGCCCATGCCATCCCCATAGTTGCGCACATACAGCACGCCTTTGCGGGCAAACGCTTCACGCACCTGAGGATCGATCCGATCGAGAATCAGCCGTGTATCACCCAAGGGCGTCTCGCCCCCGGTCTGTGACGCCAGGTCACAGTAGAAATACAGGTGCAAGGGAAAGACTGGCGAATAGGAGTGCTCGTTGTGCGGGAAGATCTTCTCCACCGCCGGGTAGTCTGTGGAGCTGTAGACATTCAACTTGCGGGTAATCTGGGTACGTGGCGAAGCCCGGAACAAATATTCGAGCGCGCCGCCGGAGATCACATCGACACAGCGGTTGAAGGTTTCAATGTCCTGTACATCGAAACCACGAAAAAGAATCGCCGCGTGCTTGTCCAGCTGTTGCTCGATCAGTTCGCGGTTTTCGCTGGCCCATTGCACCAGGCCCACGCCGGGTACGGTCGGGCGACACAGCAAGGGCATGGAGCCGCCTTCCAGCAGCGGCGAAAACGCCACCAACTGCTGGGCGCTGGCACCAAGGCTCTTTCTTCTGCCTTTGGCCAGTGCCGGTATGACGTGAGACTGGAAATCCGACATTTAACACCTTCCATTCGCTGATTCGACATTGGCGGCAAAGCCAACCGATAGATCCGTCCGGGCGCTGCTTCAATTCACCTGGTTACTGCCTGCGCGCTGAGGCGAGCGCCGGCGAATCGGGTGCTGCTGCAGCAATTGCGTTCTGCGCGCTAGCGCCTGATCCTTGCCGGCCTGCTCCTGCACGGCCCGCGAGGCGTCGAGCAGAGCCTGGAGCGGTTGCTCTGGCGCCTGAATCATCTGTTCGAGTACCAAGGCCGTCTGCGCAAACAGACAGGCCATGTCATTGCTTTCGTACAGCCCGGCAATGCATTTGAAGCCAACCCCGATGGTCGTCGACGAGTTGACGAACTCGGCGATCAGGTCCAGCTCCGCCGCCGCCTGCCCCGCGGCCCAGGGCCTGATCTGCAGCCCATCGATAGCCACCGGCTGCGCCCCTTGTTCCTGGTAGATGAATTTGATCGCGAACAACGGCGACTTGCCTGAACGACGCGGCAACCGCAGCGCCTCCACCAGGCGATCGAACGGCAGGTCCTGATGGTCCGAAGCACCGATGACCGTGGTGCGGCAGGACGCCAGGAAACTGCCGATCGTCTGTTGTTGATCCACCGAGAGTTGCAGTACCAATTGATTGACGAAGAAGCCGACCATTTCTTCAACGCCGGCGTGATTTCGGTTGGCGACATCCGTCCCCAGGCGGACCCGGGCAGCGCCACAGCGCTGGCTGACGACCAGGGCAAAGCCGGCCAGCAGGAGCATGTACAGGGTCAGGCCCTGTGCCTTGGCAAACTGACGCAAGCGCTCGCTCAAGCCCTGCTCAAGGGCAAACTCGTACACCTCGCAGTCTTGCTGCTGATCGGCGGATGCGCCGCTGCCACTGGCCGGCAAGGTAGTGAAGAAATGCTCGCTGCCCAGTTGCTGCTGCCAGTACTGCAACTGCCGGTCATGCTCCCCAGCCGCCAGCCATTGACGCTGCCACACCGCAAAATCGAGGTACTGCAGGCCTGGCGCGCTCAAGCCAGGCGCCACACCGGTGGCAAATGCCTGGTAGAGCGCGCTGAACTCGCGGATCAAAATGGCAAACGACCAGTGGTCGGCGACGATGTGATGCAGCGTCACCAGCAACACGTGGCGCTCTGGCTCGGTGCACAGCAACTGCACCCGCAGCAGCGGCCCACGCTGCAGGTCGAAGGGACGCAGGGCCTCTTGCTGCACCTGTTGCGCCAGCACCACCTGCCGGTTGGCGCTGTCCAGGGCCTGCAGATCAACACTCTCGAACGGCACGGGCAAGTGCGCCTGGACCCGCTGCCAGCTTTCGCCCTGATCCTCGAAGAACGTCGTGCGCAGCACCGCGTGGCGCGCAACCAGGGCTTCGAAGGCCAGGCGCACGGCCTCGACCTGCAATGGCCCGAGCAACTCCAGCGCGCGCGGAATGTTGTACATCGAACTTTGCGGTTCAAGTTGCCAGAGGAACCACAAGCGCTGCTGAGCATAAGACAGCGGCTGCGGCTGCGAAGCATCGACCCCATGCAAGTCCGGCAGCACGCGTCGGCTTCCGGTTGCCGGTAACTGCTCGACGAATGCCTGTAGCGACGGGCTGTCGAACAGCGCGCGCAAAGGCAGGTCCAGCTGCAGTTCATGGCGCAGTCGACTGATCACCTGGGTCGCCAGCAATGAATGGCCGCCCAGCTCGAAGAACTGGTCGTCGAGCCCGACCCGCTCAAGCTTGAGGACCTCCTGCCAGACCTGGGCGACCTGCTGCTGCAGCGCGGTGCTGGCGGGCCGATAAGGCTTGCTGGCGACGCTGCTGTCGGCCAGCGCCAGCAAGGCCTTGCGGTCGAGCTTGCCGTTCGGGGTCAGGGGCAGATGGGCAATGACGCTCAGGCGTGTCGGCAGCATGTGCGCCGGCAGGTTCAAAGCCAGGGACTGGCGCAACTCGCTGCACAGTTGCTGGCCCTGCGCCGCGTCCTCGAACAGCTGCCGGTCGGCCCCCACCAGGTAGCCCACCAACTGCTGTACACCTTGCTCTTGCTGGGCCACAACCACCGCATCACGGACCCGCGCATCGGCCAGCAAATGACGCTCGATCTCACCGGTTTCGATACGAAAGCCACGGACCTTGACTTGATGATCGGCGCGCCCGGCATACTCGATCTGCCCATCTGCCGCGTAGCAGCCCAGATCGCCAGTGCGGTACAGGCGCCCGCCAGGTTGCGCGGCGAACGGGTCCGGCACAAAGCGTTCGGCCGTCAACCCGGGCCGCGCATGGTAACCCCGCGCCAGTGCGTCGCCGGCAATGCACAACTCGCCAACCACGCCCGCAGGCACTGGCTGCAGGGCCGGCCCCAAAACCAGCAGCCGGACGTTATCGAGCGGCCGCCCGATCGGCACCATGACCCGTTCCAGCGCCCCGGTGAGCATGGCGAAGGTGACCTCGATGGTGGCTTCGGTCGGCCCGTAGAGGTTGACCAGCGTACCCGGCCAGCGCTGCAACAGCTGGTTGGCCAGGGTTGCACTCAAGGCCTCGCCCCCTGCCATCAGATAGCGCAAGCTGGCCATGCTCTGCGCCGTCGCCGCCGGCAGTACCGCCTGCAGCAGCGAAGGCGCCGCCTGGACAATGGTGATGCCCAGTGCTTCGACCCGGGCCCAGAGCCTGGACATATCGGCTGACAAGCCCGGCTCGGCAATGACCAGTTGCGCCCCGCAGATCAATGGCAGCCAGCACTCCCAGACCGAAGCGTCGAAGCTCAGGGCGGTCTTTTGCAGAACCCGGTCGGCAGGCTCCAGTTGCAGGGTGCGCTGCATCCAGTGCATGTGATTGGCCAGCGCCCCGTGCCGCACCTGCACGCCTTTCGGGGTGCCGGTGGAGCCTGAGGTGTAGATCATGTAGGCCAGGTTGTCCGGGTGCAGGCAGGTGCTGACATCGGCGATTGGCGGCCCGGCGTAGGCTGCGCTGTCGAGCACCAGGCGGGTAACGCCCGCCGGCACGTCCAGCGCAAGGCCCGGCTGAACGAGCAACAAGCGCGCGGCGCTGTCGTCGAGCATGAAGCGGATGCGCGCCTGCGGATAACCGGGGTCCAGTGGCAGATAGGCGCCACCGGCCTTGAGGATCGCCAGCAAGCCAATGATCATCTCCAGGCTTCGCTCGACAGCAATGGCGACGACCACCTCGGCCCCTACCCCAGCCTCACGCAAACGGACTGCCAACTGGTTGGCTGCGCTGTTCAATTGCTCGTAGCTCAGGCGCTGGCCGGCATACTCGACGGCACAGGCCTGCGGTGTGCGCGCCGCCTGCTGCCGCACCCAGTCATGGATAGCCAACGGCGGCACGTCCACCGGCGGCTCAGGTTGAGCCCGCTGCAACACCGCCTCGCGTTCGGCCTGCGCCAACATCTGCAGTTCGCCCAGCGGCGTCGACAACGCGTGCGGCAATTGCTCGAGCACAGTGCGCAAATGCTCGGCCAGGCCCTGCAGCGCCTGCTCGCCGATGGCGTCGCAGGCATAGTCGTAATCGAGCTGCAGCTCATCGCCCACGCTCACCGCCACCGACAACGCGTAGTGGGTCTGCTCCTGGTTCGCCACCGCACCAAACCGAGGGCCCTGCTGTTGTTGCAACGCCTCGGCCAGCGGGTAGTTCTCGAACACCAGAATATGGTCGAACAACGCATGGGCCTGATGCCCCGCCCAGCGCTGGATTTCGAACAGCGGGGTTTGCTCGTGCTCGCGCACCGCAAGGTTGAGCGCCTGCACCCGCTCCAGCCACTGCGCCAGGGTCTGCTCGGGCCGCGGGCTGGCAATGATCGGCAGGGTGTTGATGAACAGGCCAATCTGCTGCTCGATCCCCGGCAGCGGCAGGCTGCGCCCGGCCACCGTGGTGCCCACCACCACGCTGCGGCGGCCGCTATAGTGCTGCAGCAACAGCAACCAGGCCGCCTGCACCAGGGTATTGAGGGTGATTTTCTGCTGACGGGCGAAGGCACTTAGCTGCGCGGTGTGCTGCGCGTCGAAGCGCTGGACCAGGCTTGCACGCAGGCCCTGGGCCTGTGCCCGGCCCGCTTCGGGCAGGTAGCGCGCCAGGTGCAGCGGCTCGTCCAGCGCCTGCAGCTGCGCAGTCCAGAACTGCTGGGCTGCCCGTCCATCAAGACCCTGCAAATGCTCGATGTAGTCGCGGTAGCGGCTTGCCGGCAAGGCGCCAGGCTGGTCGTTGTAACGCGCCAGCACTTCGCCGAGCAGCCTGGCATTACTCCAGCCATCCATCAGGATATGGTGGTGGGTGTAGATCAAGTGATGCCGCTGCTCACCGGTGCGCACCAGATCGAAGTTCAACAAGCCCGCGACCTGCAGGTCGAAGCCGTGTTGACGCCGGCTCAGGGCCAGGCCCTGGAGCCTGGACGCCAGCCCGGCATCGCCGCGCCAGTCATGCTCGCGCAGATCAAGCCGGACCTGCTTGCAGACAAACTGCAGCGGCTGTGCCAGGCCGCCGTCCCAGATAAAACCACTGCGCAGAATATCGTGGGCCTGCACCGTCGCCTCCCACGCCTGGCGAAAGCGTTCCGGCTCCAGGCCGTCGACGTCAACCCGTAACTGGTTGACGTACTCGGCGCCGTTGTTGCTGTACAGGGCATGAAACAGCATGCCCTGCTGCATGGGCGACAGCGGGTAAAGCTCATCGACCTGGCCGAGCAGCGGCGCAAGCTGATCGAGTTGCGCCTGCCCAAGCCTGGCCAGGGGGAAATCCGATGGTGTCGCCTGCGCGCCTGGCAGCTGGCAGCAATGCCCGATCAAGCCTTGCAGCTCATCGAGGTAGGCATCGGCCAAGGCCTGGACGGTACTTGCCTGGAACATGGCTTGACTGAACGTCAGGCGCAGGCCCAGTTGCCCTTCATAGACTTGCCCCTCGATACTCAGCCAGTTGGCCAATGGCGCATCGCCGGCCTGCCCGGCGCCACCCGGCTCACTGGCCGGATACAGCAAGGCGCGCTCGTCGAACTGACTGTCAAAGCGCCCCAGGTAGTTGAAGGTGATGCGCGGTGCAAGCGCATCGCCGCCCAGGCTTGCGCGCTGCTGCGCGCTCCCCAGGTAACGCAGCACGCCAAAGCCCAGGCCTCGATCAGGCACCGCCCGCAACTGCTCCTTGATCGATTTGATCGAAGCCCCAAGATCATCCTCGGGTACCAGCCGAAGCGGGAAAATACTGGTGAACCAACCCACGGTACGGGTCAGGTCCAGGTGTTCGAACAGATCTTCGCGGCCATGGCCCTCCAACTGCAGCAACGCACTGTCATGCCCCGTCCAGCGACACACCGCCCGCGCCAGTGCGGTCAGCAGCAGATCATTGATCTGGGTGCGGTAAGCGCCCACGGCGTCCTGCAACAATTGCCGGGTGTGCTGCACATCGAGGCGGATTTCAATGCTTGCCGCGTCGCGGTTGTACAGCGTGCCCTGGCGGTTGTCACAGGGCAGGTCCGCAGCGTGTTCAAGCTGCGCTTGCCAATATGGCAGTTGCTCGCCGGCACGCTCGAGGTAATCCTGCAGCTGCACAGACCAGGCCTGATAGGCACTGGTCTTGGCGGGCAGTTGAACAGCTTGCCCGGCCTGCAACCGGGTATAGGCCGACTGCAGGTCTTCGAGCAGGATCCGCCAGGAAACCCCGTCGACCAGCAAGTGATGAACCACCAGCAACAGGCGTTGACTGCCATCGCCCATGTGCACCAACAGGGCCCGCAGCAACGGCCCCTGCTGCAGATCGAGGCTGCGCTGGGCAGCCTCGCACAGCTCAAGTAGCTGGGTCGGCGTATCGGCCTGACGCTGCCACAGCTCAAGGGCCGCTGGCGGGGCCTGGTGAAACTGGCGCCAGCTCGCGCCCAGCGGCTCAAAGCGCAAGCGCAGGGCATCATGGTGATCGACCAGCGCCTTGAGCGCCGCTTCCAGCAACGCAGGCTCCAGCGTTTGCCGCGCATTGAGCAGCAATGACTGGTTCCAGTGCGCCGGTTGCGTCAGTGACAGCTCAAAAAAGCCCTGTTGCACCGGGGTCAAGGCTACATCGCCATGCACCGGCCCCTGCTCGATTTCGCGCACCGTACCGGCTTGCGCCGCCTGCGCCAGGCTGCGCAACGTCTGGTACTGGAACAGATCGCGCGGCGCCAGCAGCAGGCCGGCCTGGCGCGCGCGGCTGACCACCTGGATGGCAATGATCGAGTCACCGCCCAGCTCAAAAAAGTTGTCATCCAGACCAATGCGTTCATGCCCCAGCAGGGTCTGCCAGATCTGCGCCAGGGCGCGTTCACGTTCACTGCCCGGGGCCTGGTAGGCGCCTTTGGGGGCAGCCTGGGGCGCAGGCAACGCCTTGCGGTCGAGCTTGCCGTTGGGTGTCAGCGGCAACGCCGGCAAGACCATCAGGTGATTGGGCAGCATGAACTCGGGCAGGCTCTGCAGCAGCCAGGCCTTGAGCCGGGCTTGCCAGTCGTCTGGCGCCTCACCTTCAAACACCAGGTACGCCACCAGTTGCTTGCCCTCCGGGGCCAGCACCACGGCCTCGCGCACCAGAGCATGCTGAACCAGGCGCGCCTCGATTTCGCCCAGTTCAATGCGCAGGCCGCGGATCTTGACCTGATGATCAAAGCGCCCCAGGTACTCGATAACCCCGTCGACCCGCTGTCGCACACGGTCGCCAGTGCGGTACAAGCGCTCGCCACTGCCAAACGGGTCAACCACAAAACGCTCGGCGGTCAACCCCGGGCGGCGGTGATAACCGCGGGCCAGGCCTTGCCCCCCGAGGTACAGCTCACCCGCAACACCGGGCGGTACGGGCGCGAGGCTAGCATCCAGCACCAGGGTACGCAGGTTGGCGATCGGCACCCCGATCGGCACGCTGTCGCGGCCCTCGTCCACACAGCTCCAGTGGGTAACATCGATGGCCGCTTCGGTAGGGCCGTAGAGGTTGTAAAGCCCGGCCTGCGGCAACCTGGCAAACACCTGTTGCTGGGCATCCACCGGCAGCGCCTCGCCACTGCAGACGATACGCTTGAGGCTGCGACAACCCTCGACACCCGGCTCATGAATAAATGCCTGGAGCATCGACGGAACAAAATGCAGGGTAGTGACCTGATAACGCTCGATCGTGGCAATCAGCCGCGCAGGCTCGCGGTGTTCGCCCGGCGCGGCCACCGCCAGGCGGGCACCGCTGAGCAGCGGCCAGAAGAACTCCCAGACCGACACGTCAAAGCTGAACGGGGTTTTTTGCAGTACCGTGTCGGCGGCCTCCAGGCCATAAGCCTGTTGCATCCAGCACAGCCGGTTGACCAGCGCCGCGTGGCTGTTGCCGGCGCCTTTGGGGCGGCCGGTGGAGCCCGAGGTGTAAATCACATAGGCAAGCTGCAGCGGGTCGACGACGATGTTCGGGTTGCTCGTGGCGTAGCCACCCAGCCAGGCACCGGCCTGGTCCAGCACCATCACCTGCACCGCCTGCAGCGGCAAGCGCTCGGTCAGCGCCGCCTGGGTCAGTACCAGGCGCACGCCGCTGTCCTCGATCATGTAGGCCAGCCGCTCGGCCGGGTAGTCGGGGTCGAACGGCACGTAGGCGGCGCCGGCCTTGAGGATCGCCAGCAGGCCGACAACCATCTGCAGCGAACGCTCGACAGCAATGCCGACCAGGCTGTCGGCACCGATGCCGGCTTCGATCAGGCAATGGGCAAGCTGGTTGGCGCGGGCGTTGAGCTCGGCATAGCTGAGCGTTTGATCGGCAAACAGCACCGCCGTGGCATGGGGGCTGCGCTCGACCTGGGCTTCGATCAGCCGGTGCAGCGGTTGCTGCAGCGGATAATCAACGGATGTCGCGTTCCAGTCGACGACGATACGCTGCAACTCTTGAACATCAAGCATGCACAACTGCTCGACAGGCGCGTGCGGTGCGGCCAGCATCGAACCCAGCAGGTTCTGCCAATGCCGGCCCATGCGCTCGATGGTTGGCGCCTCGAACAGGTCGCTGGCGTAGGTGATTACAGCCTGCAGACGCCCGCCCTGCTCAAAGGTATCCAGGCTCAGGTCAAACTGGGTGGTGCGGCTTTGCCAGTCGACCTGGCTCATCTGCAGCCCGCCCGCCAGGTGCAGCGTGGTGACGTCGGCGACCTGCGGCTGATGGTTGTACATCACCTGGAACAACGGCGTGTGGCTGAGGCTGCGCTCAAGGGCAAAGGCCTCCAGCAGTTGCTCGAACGGCAGGTCCTGGTGCGACTGGGCCCCCAACACCGTGTCCTTGACCGCCGCCAGCAGTTGGCTGACGGTCGTCTGCCCGTCGAGCCGGGTGCGCAGTACCTGGGTGTTGACGAAGCAGCCGATCAGGCCTTCGATCTCACTGCGGTTGCGGTTGGCAATCGGCACGCCAACGCGCAGGTCACCCTGACCGGTGTAGCGGTACAGGAGAATGTTGAACGCACCGAGCAGCAGCATGAACAGGGTCACGCCCTGGCTGCGGGCAAACGCGCCCAGGGCCTCGGCCAGTTGCGGGTCCAGGCTCAAGCGCTGGCGTGCACCGCGATAGCTGGGCAACGCCGGGCGCGAATGATCCAGCGCCAGTTCCAGCGGCGGGTGCTCCTCGCCCAACTGCGCGCGCCAGTAGTCGAGCTGACGCTGCTTCTCGCCCGCTTCCAGCCAGCAGCGCTGCCACAGGGCGTAATCGCTGTACTGGATGGGTAGCGCGGCCAGGGCCGGCACCTGCTTGCCCAGGTGCGCGGCGTACAACTGGCTGAACTCTTCAATCAGGACGTTCATCGACCAACCGTCGGAAACGATATGGTGCAAAGTCATCAACAGCACGTGCTCATCGGCCTTGAGCTTGAGCAGCAGCACCCGCAGCAACGGCCCCCGGGCCAGGTCGAAGGGCTGCAGCGACTGTTGCTCGGCCAGGGTCCGCACGCGCTGTTCACGTTCGGCGGCATCCAGCACACCGAGGTCCAGGTGCTCGACCTGCGGCCATTGCGCCGCCGGCATCAGCGCCAGGCGTTCATCGGCTTGCTGAACAAACACGCTGCGCAGGGTTTCGTGGCGCTGTACCAGGCTGGCAAACGCCTGCTCCAGCGCCTCGACATCCAGGTTGCCCTGCAGGCGCACGGCGCTGGGCAGGTTGTAGGCCGCGCTGCCAGGCTCCAGTTGCCACAACAGCCACATGCGCTGCTGGGCATAGGACAAGCCGCCCTGCCCGGCCACCGGCACCTGGGCCGGGATCGGGAACTGGGCAAAGTCGACCCCTTCACGGGCCAGCCCCTGAAGAAAGATGCGGCGCTTTTCCAACGGCAACTCTATGAATCGGCGGGCAAGCTTGCGGGCATCTTCGGCATTCATCGACTTTCATCCATCCAGGGGAACAACGAGCCTGCAGGCCCGGTAATTCAAGAAAAACGGATGACCGCGAATGAAAATTAAGCGCATCGGGCTGATGACCCAGCAGCTTTGAAACATTTGCTTTCAACTAACCCTGCGGGTTTTACGATTCTCGTTCGTCTTATCTATTGCAGTCCCAAGGCTGAGCATTGGCTCGACCTCAATTTCTCTGAAAAGACACCTGCAATGTCCCAGAAAGCGAAAAAGTCCAAATCCAGGCTGTGGTTCCTGGTCCATAGCTGGCTCGCCCTGCCGATCTGGTTTTTCGTCCTGATCGTCTGCGTCACCGGTACCCTGGCGGTGGTCAGCCAGGAAATCGTCTGGCTGGCCAACCCTGATGTGCGCGCCAGCAAGCCTGACGGCGACGCCGAGCGGCTGAGCTTCCAGCAGGTGCTCGATGCCCTGCACAAGGCCGAGCCGGACATGGCCGTGCGCTTTATCAGCCAGCCGGACGGTTCGCACTTTGCCCTGACCGCGGCGGTCACCTTCCCCGACGGCAGCGCCCCGACCCTGTACGTCAACCCCTATACCGGGGCGATCCAGGGCAAGAGCCCGGCGTTCAACTTCGAGGGCTTCACCCGTGCCCTGCACGGCTGGTGGCTGGTGCCGTTCACCAATGGCTACAGCTGGGGTTGGTATCTGGTGTCGCTGCTCGGCCTGCCGATGCTGGCCTCGCTGGTTACCGGGCTGGTGGTCTATAAACGCTTCTGGAAGGGATTCTTTAAGCCGACGTTGCGTTTTAACCATGGCGCGCGGATCTTCTGGGGCGACTTCCACCGCCTCAGCGGCATCTGGTCGATCTGGTTCATTGCGGTGATTTCCATCACCGGCACCTGGTTCCTGATCCAGGCGATCCTCGGTGACAACCACATCACCATTTCCACCGAACCGGTGGTGCCGGTGATTGCCCGCGAAGACGTGCCGCGCACCGAATCCGGCGCACCGGCACCGCGCATCAGCCTGGATGACGCCACGCGCATCGCCAAAGAGCAGATCCCCGGCCTTGATGTGAGCTTCGTGTCGCTGCCCGGCAACGCCTACGCCCACGTCTACCTGGGCGGGCGCGGCTGGTACCCGCTGATGTTCCAGACCGTCAACGTCAACCCGTACAACAGCAAGATCGAGGCGCAGTTCCTGATCAACGACCGCTCGACCCTGGAGTTCGTCACCGAATCCATGCGCCCGCTGCACACCGGTGACTTCGGCGGCCTGGCGATCAAGCTGATCTGGGCGTTCTTCGGCCTGGTGCTGTCGATGATGGTCTTGAGCGGCCTTCTGATCTGGACCAAGCGCACCGCCCAGGCCACCGCTGCCGCCCTCAAGCGCGAGCAACGGCCGCGCAAGCAAACCGCCAGTGCTACCGACACCGCCACGGAGGCCAGCCTATGAGCAAGGCAGCAGTTGCGCCGCAAAGCCCGTTGAGCCGCTTCTGGCACAAGTGGCGCTTTCACCTGAACATCCTGCTGTTGCTGATCCCGCTCGGCTTCATGCCCAAGTACTTTGCCGATGCCGCGCTGTTTCGCGGTGACAGCGGCCTGGGCGAGCGCGAGCTGGGCGAGATCAAGGTCGGGCCGTGGAGCGTGCAGTTGGCCGAGTTGCGCGATGAAGCACCGCGCGCCGATGGCCCTGCCGGTCACTTCAAGGCCTTCAACATTGCTCTGTGCCAGGCCTGCATTCCCGAGGTCAAGGCCGCTTACCTGCGCATCGGCAAGCCGCGCAGCCTGCGCGCCGCCGGGACGATTTTCTTCGGCACCCCGTACCGCATGAGCACCAGCCTGCCAGTGCCGGCCAAGACCCGCGCCGATGCCGAAATCTGGATCACCCTCGAAGGCTGGGACGGCAGCATGCAGCAGGCTGCCGTGCCGCTGAGCAAGGCCTCGCCGGCCACCGTCGCCTGGCTGAACAAACAAGGAGGCAAATGATGACGTTGCGCAAACTGCTGCTGGCGTTGCTGCTGCTTGGCGCAAGCGGCCAGGCCATGGCCCACAACCCGATGTGCGAATGCAAGCCGATCGATGGCGGGCAAATCGAATGCACCGGCGGCTTTTCCGACGGTAGCGGCGCACCCGGGGTAACCCTCGACGTGATCGGCTACAACGAAGAGATCCTGGTGCCGGGCAAGCTGGGGGAAAACTCCAAGCTGACCTTCAAGCGCCCTGAAGGCGAGTTCTATGTGCTGTTCGACGCAGGCCCCGGCCACGTGGTGGAAATCGACTACGCAGATATCGAGCAATGAGCCGCGTGCAGGTGGTGCGCCCGGCCGGTGCCGGGCATGAAACCCTGTACGTGCTGCTGGTCAGTTTGTTGATCCTGGCGGTGGCCGCCGGCATCGTCGCCCTGCGCGGCGAGCGCCATGACGAGGTCAGCATCGAGGCCCACCAACTGGATGCCCGCCGCGACCTGACGGCCGCCGAGCAAGGCGTGTATGCCGACCTGCGGGTGGCCTTCGACGAGATCCAGGCACGCCGCGAAGAAGCCCCACAGTTGCTGGCCGTCGAAGACCTGGCCGAAGAAGGCTTCCCGCCCTTCGTCGCCGATGCCAGCGCCGCCAGCCGCGGCCAGCACCACTGGCAACTGCTGCAGGAACGCGCCTACCTGGGCCTGAGCCAGGCCAGCACGGTGGCCGGCAGCTTCCTCTTGCTGGTGCCCGAGGCCCACGATGGTGTCGCTGATGTCTGGCTGCAGCGCAGTCCTTCCGCCAGCGCCCCTGCCGACTTCAGCCAGGCCGCGCTGATCGCCGCCGGCTGGCAACAGATCGCCGCCCACTACGACGCCGGCGTCACCCGCCAGCATCGTCACTGACACAAGGACGCCCCATGTTTCGCGCCACCCTCGCCCGTCGCCTTCTAAGTGTGTTCCTCGCCTGCGCCCTGCCCGCCCTGGCCGTGGCCGATAACGGCAAGCCGCTGCGCATCGGCATCACCCTGCACCCGTACTACAGCTATGTAAGCAATATCGTCGGTGACAAGGCCGAGGTGGTGCCGCTGATTCCGGCCGGCTTCAACCCCCATGCCTACGAGCCACGGGCCGAGGACATCAAGCGCATCGGTACCCTGGACGTGATCGTGCTCAACGGCGTCGGCCATGACGACTTTGCCGACCGGATGATCGCCGCCAGCGAAAAACCCGCCATCGCCACCATCGAATCGAACAGCAACGTACCGCTGCTGGCCGCCACCGGCGTGGCCGCGCGCGGCGCCGGCAAGGTGGTCAACCCGCATACCTTCCTGTCGATCAGCGCCAGCATCGCCCAGGTCAACAACATCGCCCGCGAACTGGGCAAGCTCGACCCGGACAACGCCAAGTACTACAGCCAGAACGCCCGCGCCTACGCCAAGCGCCTGCGCAAACTGCGCGCCGAAGCCCTGGCCCAGGTCACCGAAGCGCCGGGCGCCGAATTTCGCGTGGCGACCATCCACGCCGCCTACGATTACCTGGTGCGCGAGTTCGGCCTGGAGGTCACCGCCGTGGTGGAACCGGCCCATGGCATCGAACCCAGCCCGAGCCAGCTGAAAAAGACCATCGACCAGCTCAAGGCCCTGGATGTGAAGGTGATCTTCTCGGAGATGGACTTCCCTTCGGCCTATGTCGAAACCATCCAGCGTGAGTCAGGGGTGAAGATCTACCCGCTGACGCACATCTCCTACGGCGAATACAGCAAGGAGAAGTACGAAGTCGAGATGAAGCGCAACCTCGACACCGTGGTGCGGGCGATCAAGGAGTCCCAGGCATGACCGTGGCCCAGCCGCTGCTCAACCGCGCCTGCGGGCCGGACATTGCCTTCGCCGAGGTCGACCTGACCCTGGGCCGCACGCGCATCCTCGACAAAGTCAGCTTCAACGTTGCCGCCGGCAGCGTGCATGCGCTGGTCGGGCCCAATGGCGGCGGCAAGAGCTCGCTGATCAAGACCCTGCTCGGGCAGATGCCGCACCAGGGCCAGTTGACCCTGACCTGGCCGGGCGACCAGCAGATCATCGGCTACGTACCCCAGGCCCTGGAATTCGACCGTGGCCTGCCAATGACCGTGGACGACTTCATGGCCGCCATGTGCCAGCGCCGCCCGGCCTTTCTCGGCCTGTCAGCCAAGGTGGCGCCGGCCATCGACGCGGCGCTGCAGCGGGTGGGCATGCTCGACAAGCGCAAGCGGCGCATGGGCGCCCTCTCCGGGGGCGAGCGCCAGCGCGTGCTGCTGGCCCAGGGGCTGATCCCGGCGCCGCAATTGCTGGTGCTCGATGAGCCGATGTCGGCGCTGGACGAGGCCGGTATCCAGGTGTTCGAGCGCCTGCTGCACGAGTGGCGCGCTGCCGGCACCACGGTGCTGTGGATCGAACACGACCTGGAAGCCGTGGCACGCCTGGCCGACCGCGTTACCGGCCTGAGTCGCCGGGTGCTGTTCGATGCGCCGCCGAAACAGGCACTGACCCCGGACCGCCTGCTCAGCCTGTTCTCCATCCACCCGCGCAGCGAGAGCACCGCCTGATGAACTACGAAGAATTTCGCCTGCTGATCCAGGGCTGGGCCACTGCCGGTTACCTGCCCGAGGCCCTGGCCTACGGCTTTGTGGTCAATGCCCTGCTCGCCGGCCTGATGATCGGCCCGGTGCTCGGCGGCCTTGGCACCCTGGTGGTGGTCAAGCGCTTTGCCTTCTTCTCCGAAGCGGTCGGCCACGCGGCACTGACCGGCGTTGCCATCGGCATCCTGCTTGGCGAACCCTACACCGGTCCCTATGGCAGCCTGTTTGGCTACTGCCTGCTGTTCGGCATCCTGCTGAACTTTCTGCGCAACCGCACCGGGCTCTCGCCCGACACCCTGATCGGCGTGTTCCTCTCGGTATCCTTGGCCCTGGGCGCCAGCCTGCTGCTGATGCTGGCCGGCAAGATCAACGTGCACATCCTCGAGAACGTGCTGTTCGGCTCGGTGCTGACCGTCAGCGGCCAGGACCTGCTGGTGCTCGGCATCGTCGGCAGCCTGGTGCTGGCCCTGGCCTTGCCGCTGTACAACCGCATCATGCTGGCCAGCTTCAACCCGCAACTGGCGGCGGTGCGCGGCGTTGCGGTGAAGAGCCTGGACTACCTGTTCGTGGTGCTGGTGACCCTGGTCACGGTGGCGGCGGTGAAAGTCATCGGTGCAATTCTGGTCGGCGCCTTGCTGGTGATTCCGGCAGCGGCGGCGCGCTTGATCAGCCAGTCGCTCAAGGGCTTTTTCTGGGCTTCGGTGCTGATCGCCACCCTGAGCACTTTGGTAGGCATCCTGCTGCCGATCGTCTTCGACCTGCCGGTGCCTTCGGGTGCGGCGATCATCCTCGTCGCCGGCTGCTGCTTCGCCCTCGCCGCCCTCGCCCGCGGCCTTGTTCCACGCCTGCAAGGAAACCCGGCATGACCTTCAAACTCCAGCACCTGTGCCTGGCCCTGGCCCTGGCCGGCCTGCCGACCCTGAGCCTGGCCCAGAGCGCCCCGGCGGCGGCCAAACAACAAGCGGCCGGGGTGACCGTCCTGGCCTCGCTGCCGGTGACCAACACCTTGGCCAGCGCCCTGCTCGACGGCACCTCGGTAAAACTGCAACGGGCAGCGCCGGCGAATATTCCGGCCTCGCGCCAGCCCTCGTACTTCAGCGGCCGCGGTGGTGCCAGCCTGCAAAAGGCTGCTGTCGGCGCCGATGCGGTGATCGGCCTGCGCTCGATCTGGAGCGACGACCCGTTGTACCCGGTGGCGCGGCGCAGCAATATCCGCATCGTCGAGATCGACGCCGCGCGCCCGGTCGATGGCGCCCTGCCGGGCATCGCCGTGCAGGGCAACAATGCCTTTGCCGGCTACCCGTGGCTGAACCCGAGCAACCTCGGGCGCATGGCCGATGTGCTGGCCAACGACCTGGGGCGCTTGAGCCCGGCCGACCAACCGAAAATCCAGAGCAACCTGGCGGCGCTCAAACGCCAGTTGCTCGAGCTCAGTGCCGGCAGCGAAGCGCGCCTGGCCGAAGCGGACAACCTCAGCGTGGTCAACCTGTCGGATCGCCTGGATTACCTGGTCAGCGGCCTGAACCTGGACCTGATCGACCACCCGCAGGTGGCCGATGACCAGTGGGATGCGGCGGCGCTCAAGCGCCTGGGCGATGAGCTCAAGAACCAGGAGGTGGCGCTGGTGCTGCATCACAAGCAGCCGAGCAAGGAAGTCGCCGAGGTGATAGCAGCCTCCGGGGCCAAGCTGCTGGTGGTGGAGACCGATGCCCAGGATTCACTGGCGGGGTTGAAGGCCAGTGTCGAGCAAGTGGTGGGGGCGTTGGTGGCGGGCAATAGCTGAGGGCCTCATCGCGGGTCAAGCCCGCTCCCACAGGTCCGGTGTACGCAGATCTACTGTAGGAGCGGGCTTGACCCGCGATGCTCAACGTTTCATACAGCGCTGATAACGCTCATCAACGCGCTTGGCAAACCACGCCGTGGTCAGTTTGCGGGTGATCTTCGGGCTTTTCAGTTCGATCCCCGGTAGCTGCGCCCGCGCCACCGCCTTGCCCGCCGCACCGTCGGCCAGGGCATACACGCCCTTGTACAGGCGGGTGTCTTCGAATTCCAGGCTATCGCCCTTCTCCAGCTGGTTGCGGATGCTGACATTGCGCAAGTCCAGCTTCTGCCCCAGGCGCCTGGCCGCCTGCTCGGTGCTGCCGGGCATGATCGCCCCCGGCGCGATCAGGTCGCCGTCGAGCGCCAGCTTCACCCCGGTAGCGCGGCTCAGAGCACTCTGGAACGCCGCATTGCGGCTGGCGTACCAACCGGCATTGAAGTCGCCGAAGCGGTACAGCTGACGGTCATAGTGGGTGGGGTAACCGAGCAGGTGGGCGATGCCGAAATACATGCCGCCACGGCGGCTGAAGACCTCCTGGCGAATGGTTCCGGCATAGGTGTAGGGATAACCCTTGGCATGCTGCTCGGCAAAGTCGATGCTGACCTGCATCGGCCCGCCGGTACGCACCGGGTTCAAACCACCGAGCAGGGTCTTGCCCATGGGCAAGGCGCCGATCAGTTCGTCAAACAGGTCACTGAGCTGTTTTTCGCTGCGCACCGCATCAAGGCGCTGGCCGTAGGTTTTGCCACTTGCCGAGCGGGTCTGCAGGGTGGCGTCGATCAGCAGTTTGGGGATGTGCAGGCTGGCGGCGCGGCGGTCGATCTCTTGCCGGGCGATGCGACCCAGGCCCGGTACTTTCGGGTCGGCCTGGAAGGTTGATTCCTGCTCGGTGACCGCCAGTACCGCGCACAGGTTGCTCTTGCTGGCGCTGAGCTGCTGCGCGGCGAAGGCGCCCTGGATATCCCGCGCCCAACCTTCACGGTCGTTGGCGCTGGCCGGCAGCAGGCGCACGATCTGCGCGCGCACCTTGGCCTGGTCCTGCTCAGGGGCTTCACCCTGGGTGACGCAACCCTGAAGCGCCAGCAGCGCGCTGATCACAACCAGCCAACCAGTTACCTGCATAAGCCCTCCCGCCGCATCGGGCAATAGCTGCACAGTAGCGGCGCGCGGACACGACTGCAATCAGCAGCCTGGTTTGCTCAGTTGCGTGCCGATGGTCACCGCCGTGATCGCCACCGGCTTGAAGCTCTGCAGGGCAGCCGGATCGAAGCTGCGCTCGCAGTTGTATTGGTTTTCCATGACGAAGTCTTCGCCCTTGTGCTTCTTCATCTCGTCTGCCCACTTGCTCGAGGCGGCGATGGCTGCGTCGTCGGTGAGCATGACCTCGGCCAGGACCTGGGTGAAGCCCACCGCATGCGGCCCTTCCCACAAGGCATACACCGACGGGTCGGCGGCGTTGCCACACATCTCCAGGCAGTCGGCGTAGAACTCCAGCGGGCCACCGGTGGATTCATGCAGGGCGGCGATGGTCAGCGGCTGGTTGGCCGCTGGCGCGAAGGTGCCGATGAACGAGCTGAGGTCGGCCTTGCAGGTCGGCGACAGCTCCAGGCGCAGGTCGTTGATGCTGCCGCCGGCGGCGTCGGCAGTAATTTCGCAGCCCTGTACCTTATAGGTGTGCTTGTCACCGAAGCTGGTGCGGGCAATGCCTGCGACCGACTCGAAGTACTTGAGGTTGGTGCCGAGCATTTCACCATTGAAGACCTGGGCAACGGTGGCCTGGGCCTGGGCAAACAAGGGCAGGCAGGCCAGGGCCAGGGTCGAGCCGATAGTCAGCAATGCACGCGGTTTCATCTGAACATCCTGTAAGTAATGAAGTGGCGCGCACTGTAATGCACAGCAGCGCGCAACACCACCACCTGCGGCTCAGGACAGGATGAGGTAGTCGCTGTACTGGGCCAAGGCTGCGTGCGGCCCCGGCTGCAGCGTCACATAGCGCCCGCCGACCTGGTCGACCGCCACGCAGTCGTCGACATCCAGCAGCGCGTCAGTGTGCGGTTTGCTCCAGTGCCGGGCCATCTGCTGCTTGCCCTTGGCCTTGGCTTGCTCTTTGTTGCTGGCGACCACCAGCAGGTAGCGATGCGCCTCGCCAAAGCAGCCCGGCTCGTAACCGCCAAGGTTGATGAAGTACAGGCGCGGCTCGCCCGGCGCCGGTTGCAGGTCCGACCAGCCCAGCTTGAAGCCCTCTACCCCGTCGACCTCAAGCCAGGAGTCGATATGCAGGCCCTTGGCGCTGCCGAACCACTGCTCGCGCAACTGCGGGTAACAGGCCGCCAGCGACGGCCCGACGACAAAGGCCACATCGTGCACCTCGATCCTGGCCCGCGGGTGCTTGCCGCCGAGCATCACCACATACAGCATCGAAGGTGTAGCGCTCACGGCTGTTCGCCCACCATGTAGGTCTTGCTGATGTGGCGAAACTGTTCATGGGCCGAACTGCCCATCAATTCGAACACCACCATCTCGCGGGTGACGATCTGCGCCCCGGCGGCGCGCATGCGGGCAATGCCGGCGTCACGGTTGTGGGCACCGCGACAGTCGCAGGCATCCTCGACCACGAACACCTGCTTACCCAGCTCAAGCAGGCCGAGCACGCTTTGCAAGACGCAGATATGGGTTTCCATGCCGCAGACGATCACCTGCTCGCGGGCCAGCAGCGCTGCCGGCAGGCACTCGGCAGCCACGCAGGAAAAGTGCAGTTTCTCGACCACCGCAGCGCCGGGCGAAGCCTCCTTGAGCTGCGCCACGGTCGGCCCCAGGCCCTTGGGATACTGTTCGGAAAACACCGTCGGCAGGCCCAGGGTAGCGGTCGCCGCCAACAGCCAGCGGGTGCGTGCGAGGGTGCCGGCCGGGTCGCTGACCGCGCCAATGAGTTTTTCCTGAACATCGATGACCAGCAAGCTGGCCTGATTCGGCTTGATCAACATCCTCTGCCCCTGGGTTGCGGGTAAAGCCCAAGGCTCGCCCATCAGACCGCGCTGCGTCAATGCTCAAGCCGACAGCCGATGGGGCTCCAGAGCAGCGCTGAGCACGCCGAGCACGCGCGCTTCATGCTCGTGAATGAAGAAGTGGCCACCGGGGAAAATCTCCAGCGAGAAGTCGCCGACACTCTCCTGACGCCAGGCCAGCAGTTGCTCTTCGCTGGCCTTGTCGTCTTCCCCGCCGAGCACATGCACGGGGCAACGCAGCGGCGGGCGCTGGCGATATACGTAGCGCCCGCACAAGAGGAAATCGGCGCGCAGCACCGGCAGGGTCAGGCTCATCAGCTCCTGATTGGCCAGCACCTCTTCCGGCGTGCCTTGCAAGGTGCGCAACTCGTCGATCAATACTTCATCGCTCTTGGGCTCGCGCCACTTGCCGCCGTCGTAGTCTTCACGCCGGGTGGGCGCGGCCGTGCCGCAGGCGAACAGCGCCACCGGCGGCGGACAGCCCAGCGCCTGCAGCTCGTGGGCCAGCTCGAAGGCCAGCAAGGCGCCCAGGCTGTGGCCGAGCAAGGCATACGGCTGGCTGGCCGCCAGCCGTTGCTCGCTGGCCAGCTGGCGGGCCAGCACCTGCATGTCGGTCAACAGCGGCTCGCCCAGGCGCGCGCCGCGCCCGGGCAGTTCCACCGGGCGCACCTGCAACCAGGCCGGCAGCTTGCGCCGCCAGCGGCTGTAGACCATGGCACTGGCGCCGGAATACGGCAGGCACAGCAGGGTCAATGCAGACACGGCCGCCCCTTACTGCGCCGCAGCGGTTTCGGCCATCTTCTGGCGCAGGCTCAAAGGACGCATATCGGTCCAGACTTCGTCGATGTAGGCCAGGCATTCTTTTTTCAGGCCGCTTTTGCCCACGGTCCGCC
Organism: Pseudomonas sp. SORT22; assembly: GCF_018417635.1. Classification (NCBI taxonomy): domain Bacteria; kingdom Pseudomonadati; phylum Pseudomonadota; class Gammaproteobacteria; order Pseudomonadales; family Pseudomonadaceae; genus Pseudomonas; species Pseudomonas sp. SORT22. The sequence goes on along the minus strand of NZ_CP071007.1, from coordinate 2,187,538 downwards.
AGCCCGCCGGGATCGCCTTGTAGTCGGGCCAGATCGAATACTGCTCTTCGTGGTTGACCACCACCTGGAACACGATGTCTTCGCGGTCGAATACCGATGTCATTGCCTGTCTCCTCGATTGATTGGGCCCGTCACGCCAATGGCGTACGGTGGCTTTCAAGAGAACGAACGACAGGTGCAATAAATTAAGTGGAGTAAACATCTCTGGATGAGATGATGGCCTTTTAGTAGCATTTATGCCTTTCATCCCCCATGGAGCGGGTTGCATGCAACAGATCGAACAAGACTTCATGACTCTGTTCAATTGCCACTGGTACAAGGACTTCCCCGTCGTCACAGGCCAGTACACCAACCCGGCAAACTGGACAGCCCATGTGGGCTTCGTGGTGCGCGAATGTGGCAGTCTGCTGGGAGCGCGCACGTTGTACGAAAAAAACGGTCGCCTCGATGCAGTAATGTCCTATCCCAATGGTCAGGTCGTCTCGCACATTGAATGGGAATGGATCGAAGCGCAGAAGGATACCGTCAACGAAATCCGCAAACTGCATGCTCGAAAAGACCAGCCGCTGTTTTCGACCTTTATCTCCTATTGCAATGCTGCGGCGCTTGAATCTGTGCTCGAAAAGGCTCAGAGCGAATGGCAACAGGCCGACGAATCACTGTTGCTGTTCATCGTTACCTTCGAGAAGGACGGCGGCGACCGCTGGTTCAAACATCTGAACAGCTATCGTCTCAGCGGGACCCGACTCGATTTGGTACGCACCCAGCCAGCGCTATCCTGGGAGCGCCCGGGAGCAGTCGAAGCCCGCCCCGAATCAATCCATCTGTAGCTACACGCCTCAACTGCGGAGTTTCAATGCCCCCTCCACTCTCGGCACCAAGTTTGCCTGCAGGCAGTTTTGTTACGCACAACGCAGGTATTTGGTCACCCAGTCCGGTGTTGGTAGACCTGCTGCTTACAGCACGCCACGGCTACGCCTGGCCGCTACACGACAGTAATGCCTGCAGCCAGCAACGCATCATCAACCTGGAGTCCCAGGTCGCCGCTTGGCTAAATCCGCTTACCCCAACAACAGCACATTTGATTGTCCTGAATGTCTCGGCCTGGGCAGGGAACCAGGCCAACATTCACCAGTTGATCGCTCAAGCTACAGCTCATGAGCGACTGCTGATGCAAAATGCCTTGCAGCTTTGCTCGTCACCAAACTCTCTAACCGCTGGCTTGCACGCGCTTTGCCAACTGCCGGGAGTAAGCCTGGTGATTGCGTCGAAAATCTACCGGTTCTGCCAGCCAGTGAAAGGTGCCGCTGTCGACCGCCATGCCTCCTACTTCACCAACTCCTTGTCCCCCCCAGGTGTGCAAACCGAATTTCTACGCAGATGGAGCACCGCAAACCATGATCGTTCCCGCCTGGAAACATTCAACGCGCCAGACCTCAACCGCAATCTGAACCACTACATCGACGCTTATCTTCCGCTGCTCGACGGTATTGCCGCTGCCATGAACGCAACCGGCCATTACTTCCAGTGCGCCGCTAGCGGGCATCTTCAGCAATGGACGCCTGCTGACGTAGAGATGGCCGCCTTCTACTGGTGGGCCTGCAACGGCGCTCAGTGATGCTACTTAAGTCACCAGCACACTGACCAGCTCACAACGCTGGAACGGTCCCGAAGCCTGGCTTTCGCCGCTGACCACCACCTGCACGCTGTAGGAGCCCGGCACCGGGGTATCGAGCCAGGTACCGAGTTGACCGGCGCCGCTGCCCAGGTGCACCACCCGTTCCTGATGGGCGAGGATGTCCAGTTCCGGCAGCAAGGTATGACGCAGCGCAGCCAGGCGCGCCAGGGGTTCGGCGATGCCCTGGGCGCGGTCGAACGGCAGCGCCTGCACGGTGTAGAGCTGGTCGTCGTATTTGATCAGGGCGTCGGCCAGGCTGATGGTCGGCCCCTGCACGATGGCATGGGCGCGGACATTGCTGAGCACTTCGCCACCGGCCTCCAGGTGCACCGTCAGCGGCAGCGGCTGGCCGGCCGTGTGCCGCGCGGCCATCTCCACGCTCAGGCGGATGTCGGCCAGGCCGCTGCGCACCGTTGCCCCGTGCTGCAACGCCCCGGCGGTGCAACTGATCGATTGCCCGCTGCCGGCGAACTCGACCTGCAGGTACCACTGCCCCGGTGCCGGCTGGGGAATATTGAAGATGACAAAACCGGCACCGATGATGCTCGGCGCCCGCGGGCTGACGGCGCCGCTGGGGTCGACCAGGCTTACTGAGAGCTGATTGCCGCGCGGGCTGGCGCTGGTGTAGCTGACTTCGCGGCGCGACCACACCAGCGACAACTGCGCAGCACCCGGGCGCTGGCCGATCACCACCGGAATCAACTGGTAGCCATGCTGGGCGATATCGCACAACTGGTTGTTCAGTAGCGCCGCCCTGGCACTGGAGGCGCGGATCTGGTTGTAGACCTTCATCAAGTCCACCGCCCGCGGCGCATAGAAGTAGCGACCACCGGTGCGTTGGGCAATTTGCTGCAACAGGTGTTGGTCTGCCTGCGGGCCGAGGGCGCAGGCCATCACCGGGTAGATCGGCAGCACCTCCAGCGGTGGAGGCCCGTCATTGTGCTGACCGTCGCTGAGCAGCACGCAGGCGCGGGACAGCCGCGAGGCGTCGAGAAAACTGCGACTGTGCTGCAGGCCCAGGCCGATGGCGCTGGACAGCCCGTCAAAGGCCAGCCCGGCGACCGCAGTGGCAGCGCTGGCGGTGATGTTGAGCAGCGGGTCGACCGTGGCCAGGCCGCCGTTGCCGGTGAACACTGTGCGCGCCTTGTGGTCACAGGCGACCACCGCGAGCTTGTCGCCGGCCTTGTGCAAGCGCAGGAACGCCTGGGTGTCGATCAGCGCCTGCTCGACGTGCCCATATTGGCTCATGCTTTCCGATATATCGATGATCGGCACAACTGAAACGGTGCTCATGCCCTGTGCTCCCTGCTCATGGGCTGTTTCTGGATCATAGCCACGGTGAATACCCTGTCAAACCGCTTAACTGACATAACGCCACCATTGGTCGCCTGAGGCTACGGCCGGCAAAAGTCGCCCGGGTAGCTATATTGAAGCGCTGAGCTTGCCCTCCGTCCGCAACCTTCAGAGGTGCCTATGTACACCATCGGATATGCAGCGCAACGGCCCGACGCGCCCCTCGCCCCCTTCCCGTTCGAACGCCGCGAACTGCGCGCCAACGATGTGGCCATGGAGATCCTCTACTGCGGGGTGTGCCACTCCGACCTGCACCAGGCCCGCGACGACTGGGGCATCAGCCGCTACCCGATCGTGCCCGGGCACGAGATCGTCGGCCGGGTCACGGCAATCGGCAGCGCAGTAAAACGCTACAAGGTCGGCGACGCCGTGGCGGTGGGGTGCATGGTCGACTCCTGCCAGCAGTGCGACCAATGCCGCAAGGGCGAAGAACAACTGTGCCGCGAGACCAACACCCAGACCTACAATGGCCTGGACCGCATCACCAGGGCGCCGACCTACGGCGGTTACTCCAAGCACCTTGTGGTGCGCGAGGAATTCGTCCTGCGCGTGCCCGAAGGCCTGGACCTGGCCAAGGCAGCGCCGCTGCTGTGCGCCGGGATCACCACCTACTCGCCGCTGCGCACCTGGAATGTCGGCCCCGGCAGCCGGGTGGCGGTGCTGGGCCTGGGCGGCCTGGGCCATATGGCGGTGAAACTGGCTGCTGGCATGGGCGCCGATGTCACCGTGGTCAGCCGCAGCGCCGACAAGCTCGCCGACGCCCTGGCCCTGGGTGCCGACAAGCTGCTGGTGTCTGCCGACGCCAAGGCCATGGCCAGCGCCCGTTCAAGCTTCGACCTGATCATCGACACCATCCCGGTGCGCCACGACGTTTCGCCCTACATGGCCTTGCTCGACATCGACGCCACCCTGGTGATCGTCGGCCAGGTCGGGCCGATCGACGAGCAACAGACCGTACCCTTGATCCTCGGCCGCCGGCGCCTGGCCGGCTCGCCGATTGGCGGGATTGCCCAGACTCAGGAGATGCTCGATTTCTGCGCCAAGAAGAACATCCTGCCCGACTGCGAAATGATCCGCATGGAGCAGATCAACGAGGCCTTCGAGCGCATGGAGCGCTCCGATGTGCGCTACCGCTTCGTCATCGACATGGCCTCATTGCAGGCGCCTGCCAAGACCTGACAGCGCCTCGGGGGCTCAGGTGTTGGACTTGAGCCTGGTCCACAGCCGTGTGCCCAGGCGGGCGATGGCCGGCGGCAGGTCTTCGACGGTGAAGAGTTTTTCCATCACGCGCTTGGGTGGGTAGATCGCCGCATCGTCCTTGACCGCCGGCGCCAGGAACGCATCCGCCGCGCTGTTAGGGTTGGCGTAGTGGATGCTGTTGCTGACGTTGGCGATCACCTGCGGGTCGAGCAGGTAGTTGAGGTAGGCGTAGGCGTTTTTCTCATGGGGCGCGCTCTTGGGGATGACCAGCATGTCCATCCACAGGGTCGAGCCCTCCTCCGGGATCGAATAGGCGATCTCGATGCCATTGTTGGCTTCCCTGGCGCTGGCCGCGGCCTGGACCACGTCACCGTTGAAGCCGATCACCGCGCAGATATTGCCGTTGGCCAGGTCACTGATGTACTTGGAGGCATGAAAGTACTGCACATAGGGGCGGATCTTCAGCAGCGCCTGTTCGGCCTGCTTGTAGTGCGCAGGCGTGTGGCTGTGGTGCGGCAGGGCCAGGTAGTTGAGGGTGATCGGCAGGATCTGCGTCGGGTTGTCGATGATCGCCACGCCGCACTGGCTGAGCTTCTTAATGTTCTCAACGTCAAACAACAGCTTCCACGAACGGGTGACGTCGGTACTGCCGAAGATCGCCTTGATCCTCTCGACGTTGTAGCCAATGCCGGCGGTGCCCCACATATAGGGGAATCCATACTGGTTGCCCGGGTCGTTGACCTCGAGCTTTTTCATCAGCAGCGGGTCGAGATTCTGCCAGTTGGGCAACTGGCTGCGGTCCAGCGGCTGGATCGCCCCGGCCTTGATCAGCCGCGACATGAAGTGGTTGGAGGGGCTGACCACGTCATAGCCGGTGTTGCCGGTCATCAGCTTGGACTCGAGCACCTCGTTGCTGTCATGAATGTCGTAGGTGGCCTTGATACCGGTCGCCTTGGTGAAGCTGGGCAAGGTGTCGTCGGCGATGTAGCCGTTCCAGTTGGAGATGTTCACTTCTTCCACGGCCTGGGCGGCAGTGGCACAGGTGGCGAGCAAGGCAACCAGGGGCAGGGTTTTGCATGACATGATCAATCACCTTTTGGCGAGCTTTGTTTTTGTTGGGCTAGGTGGGGTCAGATTTCAGTCCTGGCTCGCAGCGCTTCCACGCGCATACGCAGCATGGCACCGATGTCGAGCAGCGGCTTGGGCGGTAGCCAGCCGGGTTGCGCGCGGGCCATGACCGAGGTCAGCAGCGGTGAGCTTTGGCCGCTGGCAAGCTCTGCCAGCAAGCGCCCCCACAGGGTGCCGCGGGCGACACCCGAACCATTGCAGCCGGCCACGGCAAACACGCCCTCCTCGACCCGGGCGAAATACGCCTGGCCGGAGCGCGAGGCGCTGAGGTGGCCGCTCCAGGTGAACTGGATGTCTTCGGCGCCAAACCACGGAAAGCGCCGCTGCAGGCCGCGCAGGTGGTGCCGCTGACGCTGGGCCAGTTCACTCGGGTTGAGGTCGCGGGCACGGTATTCGGCAGTGTTGCGGATCATCACCCGGCGGTCCGGGGTCAGGCGTACTGTGGCGCCCAGCGGCCGGGTCGAGAGCACGCCCCAGGGCTCGACGTTGCCGATGGCGCGGAACTCGGCGTCGGTCATCGGCCGGGTGAGGCTGGCGCTGAGCTCCATGGCAAAGGTGGCGCTGTGATCGATGCCGGCACGCGGGATAAAAGCGTTCAGGCACACCAGCACCTGCTTGGCTTCGATACTGCCATCGGCAGTATTGGCGCGAATCCCGCCCTGGCCGAGGCGCTCAAGGCCGCTGATATCGGTGTCTTCGTACAGCGTGACACTGGCTGGCAATGCATCGAGCAAGCCTTTCACGTACTTGGCCGGTTGCAGCAAGGCATTGCCGTTGCCGCACCAGATCGCAGCCTGGTAATGACCGCTACCAAGCCTGTGCTTGAGCGCCGCGCCTTGCAGGAACTGCGCCTCGGCACCCACGGCACGCAGGGTTGCCAGCTTGGCTTCGACCTGGCTGAGTTTGTCTGGGTCGTTGACCGCAAAAAAGTAGCCGTCGTCACGAAACTCGCAGTCGATGTTGTGGCGCGCGATGCGCTGGCGCACTTCGTTGCTGGCGGCCTGGCCGATCGTGGTGTCGATTTCGTAGTCGGCAAAGCCCGGGCGCCCCAGTAGTTCGCTGTCTGCCGGGTGCTCATGGGCGACGACAAAACCGGAATTGCGCGCCGACGCGCCTTGCGCAGCGCTCTGGCGATCGACCACGACAACCCGCGCCTGCGGGTGCATCTCGGCCAGGGCATGGGCGGCGCTGAGCCCGGTGATGCCGGCGCCGATCACCAGCCAGTCGGCTTTTTGTGCGCCGCTCAGCCGAGCGCGTGCCGGTGAACTGCCCGCCAGGGCAATCCAGCCACATTGGTTTTTCATGCATTACCTCTCGACCTGTATGCACACAGCGCATGGACGTTTTATGCTGGTGGCGGTTGCCATGGCCAGAATTTAAAAGGTCTGTGCCGATTCAACCAACGTTATAAATTCATCGGGGCATTCGAAAAACGCATGGATAAAGTTCGCCACCTGCCTTCACTGCAAGCCCTGCAGGCGCTGGTCGCCGTTGCCGATGCAGGCAGCTTCACCCAGGCCGCGCACCGCCTGTGCCTGACCCAGAGCGCGGTGAGCCGCAAGATTCAGTTGCTGGAGAGCCACTTTGGCGTGGCCATGTTCGTGCGCAGCAGCCGCAGCCTGCAGCTCACTGCCGAGGGCGAGCAGGTACTGGCCAGCGCGCGGAGCATTCTCGAGCAACTGCAAAGCCTTGAACAACGCCTGTCGCCGCAACAGCGCCCGTTCCGCATCCGCATGCATGTGTCGCTGGCGGTGCGCTGGCTGCTGCCGCGGCTCAACGAGTTCTATCGCTTGCACCCGGACATCTCGCTGTCGATCGAGACCGTGGCCACAGAGCTTGTCGAGCCGGGCAGTGAAAGCGATGCCTACATCGTTTACCTGCCGGCGCCATCCAGCGATCCTGCCTGCACGACGCTGTTCGAGGAAACCCTGGTGCCGGTGTGCAAACCCGGCCTGGGGCTGGGCTCAGAGGCCGGCCTGAGCCGCTTCGCCTTGCTCCATGGCTCCACCGACCAGCAGACCTGGAGCCAATGGCTGGCGGCGCGGGGTAACAAGGCGCTGGCGGATTACCGGCACCTGCCCTTCAACCTCGACGAACTGGCCCTGGATGCGGCAGCGCGTGGCCTGGGGGTGGCGATGACCGACCTGACTCTGGCGCAGGAGTCGATCGATCGTGGCGTGCTGGTCGTGCCGTTCGGCCAGCCGCTGAAAACCGGCGGGGTCTATTCGTTGTGCCTGCAGGCGGCAGGGGCCGGGCATCCGGCGTGTGCGCTGGTGATGCAGTGGTTTGCCGAGCAGAGCGGTGGCTGATCCTGTTACATTCTGTGCCTACTCCACCTTCTAGAGCCTGAAAATGGATCTTCACGCACTGCTTGCCTTCACCCTGGTTGCCGCGATTGCCATCGCCAGCCCTGGCCCCGCCACGCTGATGGCGATCAACAACAGCCTGGCCTATGGGCCGCGTTTCGCGGTGTGGTCTTCACTGGGCAATGCCAGCGGGCTGTTCTGCCTGTCAGCGGCGGCCATGCTCGGCCTCGGTGCCCTGCTGGCCAGCTCCGAATGGCTGTTCAACGCGGTGAAGATCCTCGGCGCCGGCTACCTGTTCTACCTCGGTGCCAAACAGCTGATGAAAAAGAGCCCGATGCTGGCGAGCGACGTTGCCGCAGGCCAGGAACAGGTCAAGCCATCGCGCTTGAAGCTGTACAAATCGGCGTTCCTCACCGCTGCCACCAACCCCAAGGCAACGATGTTCTTCACCGCGCTGTTCCCGCAGTTCATCGACCAGAGCGCCGCGCTGCTGCCGCAGTTCCTGATCCTCACGGCGATCTTCATGGCCTTGTCGCTGACCTCGCTAAGCCTGTACGCCGCCCTCGCCTCGCGGGCCAAGGGCGTCCTGACCCGGCCGGCGTTCTCACGCTGGGTCAGCCGGGTGGTGGGTTCGACGTTTATCTGCTTTGGCGCGGCGATCCTGACCATGCGCCGTCAGGGCGCTTGATCCGCAGAGCAGCGTAAACCTTGTGGGCGCTGGCCTTGCCAGCGATCGAACGGGTAGCGGTCGCAAATCGGGCAATAATTGATGTGTTGACTGAAACGGCCGCCTCACACCACGCTGGCGCGCTGCAGGCTGCTGACATGCCCCACTCCGGCCGCCTGTAGGCGGCTGACCAGATCGGCACGAGCCGCGCCGCCGCCGGCGCGGATGTATTCAAGCTCCGCCGCGGTGATCAGCACCACCGGTACCAAGGTGACGGGCGATAGCGGCATGTCTTGAAGGCGGGTCGGGAAGTCTGGCGCCGGGCCGCCCAACAGTACACCGATGCTGTCGTCGTCGGTGACGAAGTGTTTGGGCACCTGACTGGCTATGTGGTGCGATTCACTGAACCCGGGCAGTTCCAGGGACAGCGCGCCGTAGCGCTCCAACTGCTGGGTGATGCCACCGGCATCGGCCACGGTCTTGGCGATGTTCTCGATCAGCTCGAAGGCCCAGCTGCGCTTGAACGGGTCGACTTCGCCCAACGGCCCACGGGCATGTTCGGGAATGTCCGGGGTTTCGACGAACAACTCCATCTCGAAACCATTGCCCTGCCCCTGGTCATCGTCGAAGGGGTCGGACAAGCCTTCGGTTGCCAGGATGATCGAGTCGCCACGGCGCACCACGCGGTAGGCCTGGCGGGTCGAGGGCCAGTGCGGGCCACCGGCAAAGCTGGGGCTGATGAGGTAGGCCAGGACATCGCGCTCCACTGTGCCGACACTGCTCCAGTGACGATCCAGGCAGGCTTCGCTGGCAAGCCTGGCGGCCTGGTTGTCGGCTTCAGCTTGCAGGATTGGCGGGGTTTCCTGGGACGCTGGCTGTTTAAATGCGTCGAGCAGTTTTTTGAAGATGTTCATCGGCGATCCTTGCTAAGTGGACAGCAATGCTAACCACTCACTAGCATCCGTACTACCCTTGGCCAACCAGCAAACCGATCTGATGCCTCCTGCGCTGAAAACCTGCTGGCCCTCAAGCTGGCGCAACGTGCCCGGCATTGACTACAGCGCGCTGACCCTCGACCTGCAGGCCCTTGTGCCGAAAGCCGGCGACAAGACCTGGGCGCAGTTCGACCGGCACGATGCTGTGCAGGCTGGCGAGACCGTGCAACTGCTATGGTGCCCGCCGCTGTCCGCCGTCAATGGCTGGAGCGAACAGCCTTCGGAAATTGCCCAGAGCTACTTGCTTAAGGCAAAGGTGCTCTGCAGCAGGGGCGACAGCCATGAACTCGACATCCTTGGTAGCGAGCAACTACTGCCCATGCTCAGGTCGCTGCCACGCGAGCAGAGCGCCTGGTCGCTGGGGCAAATCGCTACTGAACAAGGGCCGATCATTGCCCTGGAGGAAGCCTGCTGGAGTGCCAGCGCGGTGGTCGGGGGGCTGACCTACCTGAGTGCCTGCACGCCGTTTGAAGCGCATATGGAACTGCTGCTCGAGGTGACAGGCGATGAGGTTTTCGGGCTGTTCTCGGCGCATGTCGACCCGGGCGGCGCTTTCTATTCGTTTGGCCGGCGCACGCTGGAAGGTCGGGAGCTCATGGCGGTTGAGCAGGCGCTGAAGGTTGCTCGGCCACTCAAAGACCTACACGACAACTACCTGCGAAGCTAGGGTTTGTACGAAAAGTCGCCGAGCGGCGATCAGGCAAGGCGAAAACAGGCGAGGAACGGCCGGGGTCGCGCACGACTTTACGAGTTGTAAATGAGCATTCCGAGCCTGTTTTCAACGCAGCATGATCGTCGCGCAGGCACTTTTCGTACAAAGCCTAAGGGCCTACTGGCCAAGCAACTCCCGCGACATCAACCACTGCGCCTTGCCCCACGCCTCGAACTGCTCGCGCACGCTCCAGCCGCGTTTGGCGTAGTACGCGCTCTGGTCATGGGTGTGCAGGTACAGGGTGGCCACGCCGCGCTCCCGGGCCTGCTGGCAGATTCCTTCAATCAGTTTTTCCGCCAGGCCTTGCCCGCGCGCTTGCGGTTCAACCAGCACACACGCAAGCCAGGGCCCAAGCTCCGGGCGCCCGGGCAAGTCGTCGCGGGCCAGCGCGGCGCCACCGAGCAAGTGGCCGTCTTGCAGCGCCACCAGGCATTGCCAGTCGCCATTGCGCTGGCCCTCGGCAAACTCGCGCTGCCATTGCTTGAGCGGGATACCGGCGTATTCGTAGCTGAACTGCCGGTACAGCCGTTCAGCGAAGGTGTCGCAGTGCTGCATGTGCTGTTCAAGCCATTCCAGGTTCGGCATGTGATGTCCTTTTTTGTATTTTGGCTCAGGCGCCAGAGCGCTCGGGCAACAGGCTACGGTCAAACACGAACGGCGTCTCGGCTTTTGGCGTGTGTTCGAACAGTTGCTGCGGCCGGCCCATTTTCGGGAAGTTCTTTTCGCCGGTGTCGCGAATCCAGCCTTCGTCCTTCATGCGCTCCAGGCGCTTGCGCAGGGAGGTGTTGTTGACCGGGTGACCCAGGCAAGCCTGCACCGCGTTCAAGGCATCGAGCACGGTGAAGCGCTCCGGCGCCAGGTACAGCGGCAGGTTGGTGTACACCGCCTTGGAGGCCAGGCGCTCGCAGGCCAGTTGCACCAGCAGGTTGTGGTCGAACGGCAGTACCCGCTTGCGGCCGATGACGCTGGCGACGTCGACAAAGCACAGCTGCTCGCTGCCGGCCTCGACCTGCGGGCCCAGCAAGGCCAGGTAGTAGGTGCTCATCGACCAGCCGCGCGGGTCGCGAAAGGCATTGCCTTCGGTGCCCACCTGTTCCAGGTGACGCGGCAAAATCCGCGCTTTTTCGCTCATCGCCCGGTCCGCCGCGGCCGCCAGGGTGTTGTCCGGGGTGCGGCCGTTGACGATCACCCCCGGCAGCGCCCATTCACCTTCGTGGGGCGCGCGCTCGCGCCGGTACAGCAACACTTGCAGCTGTTTGCTTTCGGGATGCAGGCGCAACGCGACGATGTCGACGCTGGCCAGTACTTCTGCAGCACTCACTGTGGACTCCTATACACCTCAAACTCGTCAACGATGTCGGCCAGGCACCAGGCCGCCGGCAGCGCCTGGCCACTGCGCAGGCCGGCGCGGATCGCCGAGCTGTGCACGCCCAGTTGCTCCTCGGCTACCAGCAGGCCGAAGTCCGCCAGCAGTTCCTGGCCTCGGTAAAAGCCCGCGACATTGGCCTGGTTATCCTCGCCGATGACCAGGGCGATATCAGCGCGGGCAATACCGCTGCGCTCGCTCAAGGCACAGAGCAAATCATAGCTGTACACCGCCCCGCCCTCGCCGCCCAGCTCTCGCTCCACCGCCGAGCAACTGACCCGCGGGTTATCCAGGCGCGCGATCAGCCGCTGCAACCAGCGCCAGCGCAGGTCGAAGTCGACCATGCGCTTGCCATGGGCATGCCGGTAACTGGGCACCACGAGCACCTGCTCGGCCCACTGCAGCGCCCGGGTGATCACGCTCAAATGCCCGGGGTGCGGCGGGTCAAAGGCCCCACCGTAGACCGCCAGGCGAAACCGTACCGGAGCCGACTCATATATTTCACTATGCATACTATATCCACCATGATTGCTTGTGAAAAAGAAAAAGCGGTTGACATACATATTATACCTAGTGAATTATGTGTCCACACCCAGCGCAGGAGGCACCGCATGAAAATCGCCAGCTTCGATGTCGACGCCCAGAACGGCTTCACCGACAACGCCCCCAATGAGTTACCGGTACCCGGCGGCGCCGAGATCGCCCCGGCCCTCAACGCCATGGCCGAACGCGCCAGCCTGCGCATCGGCAGCAAGGATGCGCACACGCCAAAAGCCGCCTGGGTGGTCAGCAGCCACGCCGAGATGCTGCAGCCGCTGGGCATGGCCAACGCCGACCTGACCTGGGTCAGCCACTGCGTACCGGGCACGCCGGGCTTCGAGCTGCTGGCCGGCCTGCCCGCGCCGATCGACTACGACTTTTTCGTGTGGAAAGGCATCGAGCCCGACCTGCACCCTTACGGCGCCTGCTACCACGACCTGGCCAACCGCCGCTCCACCGGAGTCATCGAATACCTCAAGGTGCATGGCGTGCAGGCGGTGATCGTCGGCGGCCTGGCCCTGGATTTCTGCGTCAAGAACACCGCCCTGCAATTGCAGGCTGCAGGCTTGCAGGTGTTCCTCTATCAACCGGCGTGCCGGGCGATTTGTGCCCAGGGCGGCGCCGAGGCCCTGGCCGAGATGACCGGGCACGGCGTGATCGCCTGCGCCGACCTCGCCAGCCTCGACCAGCAACTGAACGCATTCAAGGGAGCATGAACATGAGCGAGAGCGTCTTCGGCCCAAGCATCATCCAGAACCTGCTGGACACCGACTTCTACAAAATCACCATGATGCAGGCGGTACTGCACAACTACCCCAACGCCGAGGTGGAATGGGAGTTCCGCTGCCGCAACAGCGAAGACCTGACCCCGTACCTGGCCGAGATCCGCTACCAGATCGAGCAACTGGCCGAGGTCTCGATCACTCAGGATCAACTGGCGTACCTGGGGCGCATCCCCTTCATCAAGCCGGACTTCATCCGCTTTCTCAGCCTGTTCCGCTTCAACCTGCGCTACGTGCACGTTGGCATCGATGACGCCGGACAACTGGCAATCCGCCTGCGCGGACCCTGGCTGCACGTGATCCTCTACGAGATCCCGTTGCTGGCAATCGTCTCGGAGGTGCGCAACCGCTACCGCTACCGCGAAGTGGTGATGGAGCAGGTCGGCGAGCGCCTGTACCAGAAACTCGACTGGCTCAAGGCCGAAGCGTCGCCAGCGGAACTGGCCGGCCTGCAACTGGCTGATTTCGGCACCCGCCGGCGCTTTTCCTACCGGGTCCAGGAGCACGTGGTACACACCCTCAAGCAGGATTTCCCGGGGCGTTTTGTCGGCACCAGCAACGTGCACCTGGCCCGCGAGCTGGACATCAAGCCGATCGGCACCATGGCCCACGAATGGTTCATGGCCCACCAGCAACTGGGCCCGCGGCTGATCGACAGCCAGGTCGCCGCGCTGGAATGCTGGGTCAAGGAATACCGCGGGTTGCTGGGCATCGCCCTGACCGATTGCATCGGCATGGACGCCTTCCTCAAGGACTGCGACCTGTACTTTGCCAAGCTGTTCGACGGCCTGCGCCACGACTCCGGCGACCCGTTGCTCTGGGCCAACAAGGCCATCGCCCACTACGAAAAACTCGGTATCGACCCCAAGAGCAAGACCCTGGTGTTTTCCGATGGCCTGAACTTCGCCAAGACCCTGCACCTGTACCGCGAGCTCAGCCCGCGGATCAACGTCAGCTTCGGCATCGGCACCAACCTGACCTGCGACATTCCAGGTGTTGAGCCGATGAACATCGTGATCAAGATGACCGCCTGCAACGGCGCGCCGGTGGCGAAGATCTCCGACAGCCCGGGCAAGACCCAATGCCGCGACGAGAACTTCGTCAGCTACCTCAAGCACGTGTTCAAGGTCGAAGGCCAGTGAAGGAGCAGCACATGAACAGTCGTCAGATCGAGATTGCCCAGGCCCTGGGCGTGGTGGCGCCCTTCGCAGACGGTGCGGCAGTGGCGAGTGAGATCCGCCAGCGCATCGACTTCATCAAGCAGACCCTGCTCGAAGCGCGCCTGAAAGTGCTGGTGCTGGGCATCAGTGGCGGCGTCGACTCGTCCACCGCCGGGCGCCTGGCACAGTTGGCGGTCGAGCAATTGCGCAGCGAACAGGCCGACAACGGCTACCGCTTCATCGCCATGCGCCTGCCGCACAACACCCAGCATGACGAGCCCGATGCCCAGGCGGCCCTGGCCTTTGTCGGCGCCGATGAGTGCGTGACGGTGAACATTGCCGATGGCGTTCAGGGCCTGGCCGGGCAACTGCCGCAACTGGCCACACTGGCTGACAGCCAGCGGGATTTTGTCCTCGGCAACGTCAAGGCACGCCTGCGCATGCTCGCTCAGTACACCCTGGCCAATGCCCGCCATGGCCTGGTGATCGGCACCGACCATGGCGCCGAAGCGGTGATGGGGTTTTTCACCAAGTTCGGTGACGGCGCCTGCGACCTGGCGCCGCTGAGCGGGCTGGGCAAAGGCCAGGTGCGGGCCATCGCCGCCGCCCTCGGTGCGCCTGAACACCTGGTACACAAGGTGCCGACCGCCGACCTTGAAGAGCTACGCCCGGGCCTGGCCGACGAGCAGGTCTACGGCGTCAGCTACGCGCAGATCGATGCCTTTTTGCACGGCGAAGAGGTCGATGACGCCGTGGCCACAACCATCATCAGTGCCTACGACAAGACCCGGCACAAGCGCGAATTGCCCAAGGCACCCAAGACAAGTTTCGCTACAATGCCGCCACCTTGAATGGACTCACCGGAGCTTGTTGTGCAACGTCTGATCATCACCACACTGGCAGCCGCGACCCTCACGGGCTGCGCGACGCCTTCCAAGGACAGCCTCGACCAGTACATCGGCAACATGCTCGCCCAGCCGCTGTCGGCCAACAGTTTGTATCGCGAAGGCGATGTGCTGAGTTTCCAGATCAAGGTACCGGCCAACAACGGCCTGAGTGATCGCAGTTTCCAGCTCGAAGCCTCGTGCATCGAGCCGAACGTGGCGATCATGTACCTGGACGCCGACCAGCGTGCCTACTTCAAAAGCACCAGCGGCTATGCCCCACCGCAGCCGATGCCGGCTCGCTACCATGCCACCCTGCTGAATAACCCCAGCTTCGCCCAGGCCTGCAAGGCTCAAGCAAAGCCCGACTGGCGCAAGCTTAAAGGTGAAGAGGGCGAGCCATGGGTGCTGGTCGAGCGCAACAGCATCGCCAAAATCGGCGACGAGGTCAGCCTGTGGGCCGCCTTCGACCAGCCGAGCATCCTCCTCGACCTGCCGTACAACGCCCCCTACGCGCAAAAGCGTGAGCATCACCGCTTCAACTGCAGCACCGGCACCTACACCCTGCTGGCCGGCTACGATGTCGATGCCGACAACCGGGTCACCGACGGCATGGTCCCGTCACTGCCCAAGCCCGCGCCTGTGGCCGGCAGCAACGCCGATTACCAGGCGCTGTACGATCTGGCCTGCGCAACGCCGGACAAACTCGCGCAACTGGCGCCGTTCAGCCCGCGCTTCAAGGCACCGATCGTCACCGGGGTGATACCGCCGGTCAGCCCGTCGGTGATGGTCGCCCTCGAGCGCCTGCAACTGCCCAAGCCGGTGCAGCCGCTAACCTACCTGGAAACCGTCGGCACCTCGACCATGAAAGGCAAGACGTCGCCCATGCGCGAAGAGCACTTTCTCTCCGTCGATGCCAACAGCCGCCAGCAAGTGCTGATCCTGCGTGGCAAAGGCTATGAGGCGCAAAAGGTCACCTGGCGCGGATTGATCCCGCTGGTAAGCAAAAGCGACTTTACCGGCATGAGTGAAAGCAGCGCGCTGACCAGCCTGAGCTTCAAGGGTGACTGGAAGACCATGGCGGTGGGCAGCAAACTCAGCTATTCACAGCAAGGTGTGACCAACAACAGCGTGATTGGCCAGTACGACAAGGATCTGAAGATCACCGAGTGCACCGTGCAACAGCAACTGCCGGCCAACACCCTCAACGCCAGCTTGAGTGGCAATGCCAAGGCACTCGACTGCAGCGTAAAGGGTGACGAGTACAAACGCGTGAATCACCTGTTCTACCTGGAAGACTACGGCTACTTCTTCAATGCCAGCACCGACAAGAACGCCTTTTACTACAGCGATCTGCGCCTGCAGACGGTGAGGTGAACCCCTTGGGGCCCTCTCACCTCCAAGGCACGAGTTGATCACAACCCTGGCACAATGATTTGCACCGACGGCGATCCTTGTACAGAATCGCCGCCTTTGCCTCGAAAGGATGCGTGCAATGAAGTTCGAAGGGACTTTCCAATACATGGGCCAACACGGGATCGTCTTCAACGTCTCGCAGATCACCCTCACCGACAGCGAACGCGGGCGCCTGCGTGAGCTGCATTTTGGCGAAGCGAAAAGCGCTCACTATGAAGTGAACAGCAAGGTGGTCGAGGTCTACGACAAGATGCTCGCCAAGAACCTGCCGTGCACCATGATGATCGGCATCTCCAAGCCGTTGACCCGCCAGCAGGGCGACGTGCTCAATGCCCAGCGCACCAAGGTCGCCAACCTCGCCGCCTCGGCCTTCGCCGGCGCCGCCAGTTCCGTCGCCTCGCCCTATGTCGGCGTCCCGGTGGGTGCCGGTGTGCGCATGTACGCCAACGAAATCCTGCCCACCTACCATGCCGGCGACGTGCTGGTCAGCATTGAAGCGCGGGTCAACGGCGGCATCGGCCCGCAAAGCACCATTTCGACCCTGATCATCAAGACCTGAGTGGAGCCGCACATGTCCGAGATTACCCAGCTGGTTCTGGCCCTGGTGCTGTTCTTTTTGCTTGATCGCTTTCTCAAGCCCTACCCGCTGCGCAAGTGGCTGGGCCTGGCGCTGGTGGCCGCTGGCGCGGTCGGCTGCGTAGCGGCAAGCCAGGCCCGCCTGCTGGGGGCCGACCTGGGGCTGCTGTCGATCTTCGCCGTCGCCCTGGGTGTAGGGCTGTTCCTCAAACGTCGTCGGTTTGCGCCGGTTGGCTGAGCGTTTCCTGGGGCTGATCGCTAATTTGGGATCGGTCCTACCTTGATACCGGAGTAGTACGACATACGCCCGAAATTGATTTGGGCATCTTTCCCTGCACGTCGATGAGGTGCGCCTGGCGCGTCTGTATTACACAGGGAAGGTTGTTGTGCAGATCGAAAAAACCTATGAGTACGCCGGCAACTTCGGCATCGTTTTCCACGTCTCGCAAATTGTGGTCCTGCCGGAAGATCGCACGAGGCTGCGCGAGTTGCATATCAGCGAGGCGAAGGGGGCACACTATCAAGTCAACACAATGCTGGTGGCGCTATACGACAGAATGCAGGCCGGTAATCGTGTTTGTGAGATGAGAGTCGCTGTTTCTCGAGCGTTGAGCCGTCAGCAGGCGGATAGATTGAACAGTCAGCGCTTTGACGTAATCGCTGTCATCGGAGGTTACTTTGGGGGCGCCGCCACTCTGCTCCTAACGCCAGTTTTCGGATCCCTCGTTGGATCCGCCGCTGCCTCCCTCACCGAACCACACCTACCGATTTATCATTCCGGCGACATAATTGTCAGCATCCAGGCATCTGTCAGTGGGGGTATCGGCCCCCAACGATCAGCGTCCTCAATGATCATCAAGAATCAAGGTTGAAGACGCCATGGCAGAATTCAGCCAGCTATTCATCGCCTTCTTCATCTTTGTTGTGGTCGAGCGCCGGCTCAAACCCAGCACACTCCGAAAATGGTTAAGCCTGACGTTATTGCTCGGCGGCCTTATCGGTAGATTCACGTTGGAAGGCAGCTACTGGCTCGACGTCGACCTGCACCTTATTGCACTTTTTGCGATTCTCGGTGGCGTGGAGTTGTTCTTCAGACGTAATCGATTCGATGAGGACGCTTGAGTGCCACTCGTGTCTGACGTTACCCAACTGTGCTACGCACTGATCCTGATTTCATTTATGGATCATTGCCTTAAACCCTATTTACTCCGCAAATGGCTGGGCCTGGCGTTGATGATAGCCGCCGTTACATTGCAGTTTGTGCCGGGCGGCCTCTATTGGCATGAGTTGAATCTGAAACTGTTCCCTTTGTTCGTACTATTCGCGGGCATGACTCTGGTCAAGGGACGTCGAAAGTTTCAACGGGGCGAATGAGAGAGCCTCTTCGACAGACCGTCATCCGCTAATTTGGGATCGGTCCTACCTTCATGCCGGAGCAATACGGCAAACGCCCGAAATTGATATGGGCATCTTTCCCTGCACGTCAATGATGAGGTGCGCCTGGCACGTCTGTATTACACAGGGAGGGTTGTTGTGCAGATAGAAAAAACCTATGAGTACGCCGGTCCTCACGGAATAGTTTTCTATGTTTCCAAGTTCGTTGTTACGGAGGGTGATCGCGGAACCTGATCATAAGCATTGAGGCTCGTGTTGACGGGGGCATCGGCCCACAATTTTCAGCTGATTCGATAATCATACCGACCGCAGGTCTGGCCCCATGAATGAGTATCTTCAGTACACAATCCTCTTGATTCTATTTTACCTGCTGTACTTCTTAGTCAAACCTTATCGCCTACGAAAGCGCTGTGGCATCGTACTGTTTTTCGGCGGCACGATTGCCAGCTACCTGCTCCCTACCCGGGCAGGTTCATTGGACATCGAATTCATCGCCATCTGCATATCTGGAGCCGGCGGTGCGCTTTTCATGACACGACGCAAGTACCTAGAGCATGGCTGAGCAGAGCACACATCATGTCTGAAGTTACCCAGCTATGTTACGCGTTGATCCTCATCGCCTTTCTGGATCACTGCCTGAAGCCCTACCTGATTCGTAAATGGCTAGGGTTGTTCCTATGGGCTGCAGGTATTACTTTACTGTTCAAACCGGGTGGTAGCTATTGGGAGGCAATGGATCTGTTCCTAGTGCCTGTGCTCGTATTCTGCGCAGGTACGACGCTGATCATCGGACGCCGCAAGTTTCAACCTGACGAATGAGTGAGTATCTTCAATACACCGACTGAATAGCTCTTTACCCGCACCGCTCTGCGCCCTAAGCTGTCCCCTCCCCCATCTCCCCGAGGTATTCGTCCAATGCGCAATTAATGCCGCCGTCTTTGCGACGGCCAGTCTTCAGCCCCTTTGCGGGGGACGTCGCGGGCATTTCTTGGAGTTTTGCATGACGAATACGTCGATCCTGACGCTGGACAGCGTCACCCTGGCCTTGCCGGATGGCCGGCTTTTGTTTTCCGATCTTGTCGAGACCTTCGACCAGCGCCGCACCGGCCTGGTCGGTCGCAATGGCGTGGGCAAGTCGTTGCTGGCGCAGGTTTTGGCCGGGCGCTTGCCGCCCAGCGAAGGCCGCTGTTTGCGTCGTGGCCGGGTGCACTATGTGGGTCAGCATCTGGCCGATGCCGATGCCACGGTGGCGGACCTGGCTCAGGTACGCGAGGTGATCGATGCCTTGCTGCGCATTGAGGCCGGCAGCACCCAAGACGCGGACTTCGATTGCGTCGGCGAGCGCTGGGACATTCGCGAACGCCTGCAGGCGCAGCTTGATCTGCATGGCCTGGGGCAACTGAACTGGACGCACTGTGCAGCGGCGCTGAGCGGTGGCCAGGCGATGCGCGTGGCGCTGCTCGGGGCCTTTGTCAGTGATGCCGATTACCTGATCCTCGACGAACCCAGCAACCATCTGGACGCCACCAGCCGGGAGGCGCTGATGACCCTGCTCGAGGGCTGGAACAAGGGCCTGCTGGTGATCAGTCATGACCGCGCGCTGCTTGAGCGCATGGAGCGCATCGTCGAACTCTCGCCCCTGGGCCTGAGCAGCTACGGCGGCAATTACAGCGTCTACGCCCAGTGCAAAAGCGCGCAGACCGAGCAGGCCGAACGCACCCTGGAACGCCTCAAGCTCGAACGCCAGCGCCAGGCCCGCGAGCTGCAGCAACAGCGCGAGCGCCTGCAGCGCCAGCAGTCACGCGCCAGCAAGGCTGCGCGTTCGGCCAACCAGGCGAAGATCCTTCTCGACCGCCAGCAGCAACGCAGCGAAACCACTGCCGGCAAACAGCAGCGTGATCATCTGGCGGCGCGTCAGGCGCTTAACGCACAGGTGCGCGATGCGGCGCAGCAGGTTGAATCTGCCAGCCCGATCGTGATCCATGCGCCCGCGCCGCTACAACCGAGCGGCAGTCAGGTAGTCGTATTTCAAGACCTGCAATTACCCTTCGCCCACCAAGGCCTGGTCGATCTCAGCCTGTATAGCGGCGAACGCCTGGGCCTGGTCGGCGCCAATGGCAGCGGTAAATCCACCTTGCTCAAGGTACTGGCCGGGCAATTGGCGCCGGCCGCGGGGACGTGTGAAGTACGCAGCGAAGTCGCCTTGCTCGACCAGCACTGCAGCCTGCTGCCCGCCGGGCAATCGGTGCTCGATTACCTGCGCAGCGCCAGCGCCAACCCGGACGAGAGCCTGCTGCGTACGCGCCTGGCGCAACTGGGCCTGGGCGCCGAGCGCATCAGTTTGCCCAGCGGCGTGCTCAGCGGCGGCGAACGGCTCAAGGCAACCCTGGCCGGGGTGCTGTACCGCGACACCCCGGTGGGCCTGCTGTTGCTTGACGAGCCGAGCAACCACCTCGACCTGCCCTCCCTCGCTGCCCTTGAAGCGATGCTGCGCCAGTATCGTGGGACCTTGCTGGTTGCGTCCCACGACCGGGTGTTCATGCAGCAACTAGAGCTGGACGGCTACCTGCAACTGGGCGAGGGCTCAGAACTGCACATCCGCGCTTGATTGCAGGCGGGCAAAGGCGCCGCCCAGGGTCAGGTTGTGGTGGGCGATGATCGCCTCGGCGGGCAAGCCTGGGGTGTCCATGCAGGTGTGGGCATCACTGACCAGTACGACGTTGAAGCCAAGCTCGCGGGCAACCCGGCAGTTGGTGTCGACGCAGTACTGGGTCTTGAGGCCGACGATGACCAGTTCATCGATAGCGGCTTCACGCAGTTGATCGGCCAGCGTGGTAGCAAAGAAGGCACTGGGCCGGGTTTTATCGAAGACCGTGTCGCGTGCGGGATCAATCGCCAGGGCCGGCAACAACTGCCACGCGGGGCTGCCGGCGGCAATCGGCGAACCTTCGGGCCCGGTGTGGCGAACCGCAAAAACCGCTGCCTGGGCGTTATGCGCAGCGCCGATCAGGCTGTTGATCCGGTTGAGCACCTGCTCACCCTGCCAGGGTTGTTCGGGGCCGTGGAACAAACCCACTTGCATATCCAGGACCAGCAGTGCGCGTTTTGCTTGCATCTTCATCTCCGTGTGATTGGCCAGCCCGGACGGAGAAAAGACAAGGCCCCGTCCATTGCTGGCGGGGCCTTGGATTACCTGCTGCCTAAGGTTATGCAGCCGTACCCGCCCCGCGTATGGCGGTGGTAGTGGTACGCGACGAGGTCAGCAGGCAAATCTTCATAGCTCGATAATGCGCCCGGGCCAGGCAGCGGTCAACGCTTGTTTTCCTCGGCCAGGCCCAGGTGATCCAGCGGCAACGGCCCGTGCGCCTTGACGGTCTGGATGGCGAAGTTGCTGCGGATATCGCTGACGCCGGGCAATTTGAGCAAGGTGTCGATGAGAAAGCGCTCGTAGCTGCGCAGGTCCGGCACCACCACTTGCAAAAGGAAGTCCGACTCGCCGGACACCAGGTGCGCGGCAATTACCTGCGGTAGCGCCAGCACCGCCTGCTGAAAGGCCTGGGCGGCTGGCTCGTGGTGGCGCTCGACCTTGACCCCGACGAACACGGTCAGGCCCAGGCCGACTTCATCGCGGTCCAGTTGCGCGGCGTAGCCCTTGATCAGCCCCGCCTCTTCCAGCAGACGCACCCGGCGCAGGCACGGCGACGGCGACAGGCCAATGGCTTCAGCCAGCTCGACA
Source organism: Pseudomonas sp. SORT22 (assembly GCF_018417635.1). Lineage (NCBI taxonomy): Bacteria > Pseudomonadati > Pseudomonadota > Gammaproteobacteria > Pseudomonadales > Pseudomonadaceae > Pseudomonas > Pseudomonas sp. SORT22. Next base: position 2,165,644 of record NZ_CP071007.1, on the reverse strand, counting down.
TTGCTCAGGCGGGCATTGCGCTGCAAAGCTTCGAGAATCTTGCGATCAAAAGCGTCGAGGGTGAGTTTTGGCATGATCTTAATTCTGAGCGGTAGATCGTGGCAGTTTATAGCAATACAGCCAGGCAAACACGCAACAATCGCAAGCACCTGCCAGGCCTTTCGCGCTTAGAATTTTCTCGTCCCGTTATTTGCGCAGGAGCCCGTCATGTCTCAATACAGCCTGTTTTGCGCCGCCTTGCTGGTGGTCTACCTGGTGCCCGGCCCGGACATGTTCCTGCTGCTTAATACCGGCGCCAGCCAGGGCAAGCGCCAGGCCCTGGTGACCGCCTTGGGCCTGGCCCTGGCCCGCGCGGCGCACGTAAGCCTGGCGGCACTGGGCCTGGCCGCCCTGCTACGCAGCCACCCCTGGGCGTTTGACCTGCTGAGCATTGCCGGCGGTATTTACCTGGCCTGGCTCGGCTGGCAATTGCTCTGCGCCCCGGTTGCGCCGCTGCCGCCGCGTCACAGCGGGGTGCAGCAGCGCGGGCACTGGCAGGCAGCATTGCGCCAGGGCCTGTTGACCAACCTGCTCAACCCCAAGGCGCTGCTGTTCTGCTCGGTGCTGTTGCCGCAGTTCATCGACCCGCACGGCGCTGCGGTCGGCCAGCAGTTTGCCGTGCTCGGCACGGTGCTGGTGGTGGTCGGCCTGGGTTTTGACGGGCTCTATGCCCTGAGTGGCGATCGCCTGGGGCGCTGGCTGGCCGCCAGCCTCTGGAAGCAGAAACTGCAGAACCGCGTGTTCGGCACCCTGCTGATCGGCTTCGGCATGCGTCTGGCACTGCTGCGCCAGCTCGGTGGCTGAAGATTTTCACTGCGACCAAGGTCCAATCTATGACTGGGCGTTCCCGATCTGCACGGGATGTATTATCGTGGCCGAGTGCGCAATAAGAACCGCCTGCCTGAGCAGGCATCTGCAACCGAATCGAGGGTGCCATGAGTAACGAAAGCATTAACTGGGACAAGCTGGGCTTCGACTACATCAAGACCGACAAGCGCTACCTGTCCTATTTCCGTAACGGCGAGTGGGACAAGGGCACCCTGACCGAAGACAACCAGTTGCACATCAGCGAAGGCTCGACCGCGCTGCATTATGGCCAGCAATGCTTCGAGGGGATGAAGGCCTACCGCTGCAAGGACGGCTCGATCAACCTGTTCCGCCCGGACCAGAACGCCCTGCGCATGCAGCGCAGCTGCGACCGCCTGCTGATGCCGCAGGTGCCGACCGAACAGTTCATCGACGCCTGCAAGCAAGTGGTCAAGGCCAACGAGCGTTTCATTCCGCCGTATGGCAAAGGTGCGCTGTACCTGCGTCCGTTCGTCATCGGCGTGGGCGACAACATCGGCGTGCGGACCGCGCCGGAGTTCATCTTCTCGATCTTCGCCATCCCGGTCGGCTCGTACTTCAAGGGCGGCATGACCCCGCACAAGTTCCTGATTTCCGACTACGACCGCGCCGCGCCACAAGGCACCGGCGCTGCCAAGGTCGGCGGCAACTACGCGGCCAGCCTGCAACCGGGCTACAAGGCCAAGCAAGCCGGCTTTGCCGACTGCATCTACCTTGACCCGCTGACCCACACCAAGATCGAGGAAGTTGGTTCGGCCAACTTCTTCGGCATCACCGCCAACAACGAGTTCATCACGCCGAAGTCAGCCTCCGTGCTGCCGGGCATTACCCGCCTGTCGCTGATGGAACTGGCGCAATCGCGCCTGGGCCTGAAGGTCATCGAAGGCGACGTGCTGATCAACAACCTGGACCGCTTCGTCGAAGCCGGCGCTTGCGGCACCGCTGCGGTGATCACCCCGATCGGCGGCATCCAGTATGGCGACAAGCTGCACGTGTTCTACAGCGAAACCGAGGTTGGCCCGGTTACCCAGAAGCTCTACAACGAGCTGACCGGTATCCAGAGCGGCGACATCGAAGGCCCGGCGGGCTGGATCGTCAAGGTCGCCTGATGCGCTGAACCGCCATCGCGGGCCAAAGCGGATCGCGGGTCAAGCCCGCTCCCACAGGTGATCGCAAATCCTGTGGGAGCGGCGGTGCGGCGATCCGACTTGACCCGCGATGCTCTCCTCCCTAGATGAATTTTTCTTTAACCCGGGCACCGCCTATTCTTTGGCACAATCAAGTCTCTACCCGCCGCCCAGGTAAAAGCATGCCCCGCGTACTGACTATCGAAGACGACGCTGTCACCGCCCAGGAGATCGTCGCCGAGCTTTCCAGCCATGGCCTGGAAGTGGATTGGGCCGACAACGGCCGTGAAGGCCTGGCCAAGGCGATTGCCGGTGGCTACGACCTGATCACCCTGGACCGGATGCTGCCGGAAGTCGACGGCCTGACCATCGTCACCACCCTGCGCACCCTGAAGATCGCCACGCCGATCCTGATGATCAGCGCCCTTTCGGATGTCGACGAACGGGTCCGTGGCCTGCGCGCCGGCGGTGATGACTACCTGACCAAGCCGTTCGCCTCCGATGAAATGGCCGCCCGCGTCGAGGTGCTGTTGCGCCGCAACAGCGTGCCGCTGGCGCAGACCCGCCTGCAGGTTGCCGACCTTGAGCTGGATTTGATCAGCCACGAGGCCAAGCGCGGCGAGCAGACCCTCAACCTGCTGCCCACCGAGTACAAGCTGCTGGAATTTCTCATGCGTCACGCTGGCCAGGTGATTACCCGGATGATGATTTTCGAGGAAGTCTGGGGCTATCACTTCGACCCGGGCACCAACCTGATCGACGTGCACATCGGACGCTTGCGCAAGAAGATCGACGCCGCCGGCCAGACACCGCTGATTCGCACCGTGCGGGGCTCGGGCTATGCCATTGCCGAACCCGTCTAAGGGCTGGAGCTCGTCCACCAGCCGCCTGCTGGCGCTGTACAGCTTTCTGTTCGTGGCCTGGAGCAGCATCCTCATGGGGGTGCTGTACTTCGAGGTATCAGGCTACCTGAACAAGCTCACCCGCCACTCCCTGCTGCAGCGCCAGCACCTGTTCGCGCACATGAGCGGCAAGCAGCTCGATGATGCGCTGATTGCCAGCCAGGCCTTCGAAGAGCGCAGTTTTGATGCCTATGGGCTGTTCGACGCGCAGTTCAATGCGCTCGGCGGGCAGGTTCGCCAGATCCCGCCCGAACTCGGCCTGGACGGCAAGATCCACGAACTGAGCCGCTGCCTGGACGCCGACGACCCGCACCTGCCCCGTGACAGCTGCGATGCAGTGGCGATCAAGGTCCGCGATGGCCGCTGGCTGGTGCTGGTGCGCGACAACGGCTCGCTGTTCGTGGTCACCCGGATCATCCTCCACGCCCTGCTCTGGGGCCTGTCGCTGACCATCATTCCCGGCATCGCCGGCTGGTACCTGCTGCGGCGCAGGCCGCTCAAGCGTATCCGCGCGATCCAGGCCAGCGCCGAGCAGATTGTTTCCGGCGACCTGACCCGGCGCCTGCCGTTGTCGTCGCGGCGCGACGAGCTGGACATGCTGGCGGCCATCGTCAACGCCATGCTCGACCGCATCGAGCGCCTGATGCATGAAGTCAAAGGCGTCTGTGACAACATCGCCCACGACCTGCGCACCCCGCTGACCCGCCTGCGCGCCCAGCTCTACCGCATCCGCCAGCAGGCCGGCGATGATTCGCCGCAGGCCGAAGCACTGGAACAGGCGATTGGCGAAACCGACACGCTGATGGCGCGCTTTCGCGGGTTGCTGCGCATCAGCGAGCTGGAAGACCGCCAGCGCCGCGCCGGGTTTGTCGAGCTTGACCCGCACGGGCTGCTGCAGGAGCTGCACGACTTCTACCTGCCGCTGGCCGAAGACGGCGAGATTGGACTAACCCTGGAAATGCCCGAACAATTGCCGGCGCTGCACGGTGATCGCGAGTTGCTGTTCGAGGCGCTGGCCAACCTGGTCGGCAACGCGATCAAGTTCACCCCGGCCCAGGGCCAGGTGCTGATGCGCGCGTTGAGCGATGCCAAGGGCTTGCATATCGAGGTGCACGACAGCGGCCCGGGGATTCCCGTGGACGAGCGTGGGGCGGTGTTGAAGCGCTTTTATCGCAGTGAGGAAGGCCAGCGTCACCCGGGGTTCGGGCTGGGCCTGTCGATTGTGGCGGCGATCGTTGACCTGCATGGCTTTGAACTGGAGGTCGGCGAGAGTGAGCTGGGTGGGGCGAAACTGGTGTTGCACTGCAGGACGGGTGTAGTCAGTTAGGGCCTCATCGCGGGGCAAGCCCGCTCCCACAGAGGATTGCAGTCTTCTGTGGGAGCGGGCTTGACCCGCGATTACTTAGTCAGCCAAGCGCCAGGTCGTGCCGCCCTTGCCGTCTTCCAGCACCACGCCCATGGCGGTCAGCTGGTCGCGGATGCGGTCGGATTCGGCCCAGTTCTTGTCGGCACGCGCTTGCAGGCGCGCCTGGATCAAGGCTTCAACCTCGGCAGCATCGACCTTGCCTTCGGCGCCGGCACGCAGGAAGTCATCGGCGTCCAGTTGCAGCACACCGAGCAGATCACCCAGTTCGCGCAGGCGACCGGCCAGGCCGGCAGCGGCCTGTGGATCGTTCTCGCGCAGGCGGTTGATCTCGCGCACCAGGTCGAACAGCACGGCGCAGGCTTCAGGGGTGCCGAAGTCGTCGTTCATCGCCGCGGTGAAGCGCTCGACGTACTCCTCGCCACCTGCAGCCGCCACCCGTGGCAAGCCGCGCAGGGCGTGGTAGAAGCGCTCGAGGGCACCCTTGGACTCGCGCAGGCTGTCTTCGGAGTAGTTGATCGAGCTGCGGTAGTGGCTCGACACCAGCAGGTAGCGCACCACCTCCGGGTGATACTTGTCGAGCACGTCGCGAATGGTGAAGAAGTTGTTCAAGGACTTGGACATCTTCTCGCCATTGATGCGAATCATGCCGCAGTGCATCCACGAATTGGCGTACTGCTTGCCGGTGGCGGCCTCGCTCTGGGCGATTTCGTTCTCGTGGTGCGGGAACTCCAGGTCGTTGCCACCACCGTGAATGTCGAAGCTCTCGCCCAGGCAGCAGGTGGACATCACCGAGCACTCGATGTGCCAGCCCGGACGGCCCGCACCCCAGGGCGATTCCCAGCTCGGCTCGCCGGGCTTGACGCCCTTCCAGAGGACGAAGTCGAGCGGGTCCTGCTTGGCTTCGTCAACCTCGATGCGGGCGCCGATGCGCAGGTCTTCGATCTTCTTGCGCGACAGCTTGCCATAGCCGACGAACTTGCCGACCCGGTAGTACACGTCGCCGTTGCCCGGCGCGTAGGCATAGCCCTTGTCGATCAGGGTCTGGATCATCGCGTGCATGCCGGCGATATGGTCGGTGGCACGCGGCTCCTGGTCCGGCGGCAGGATGTTCAGGCGGCGCTCATCTTCGTGCATCGCGTCGATCATGCGGGCGGTCAGGGCGTCGAAGCTTTCGCCGTTTTCGTTGGCCCGGTTGATGATCTTGTCATCGATGTCGGTAATGTTGCGCACATAGGTCAGGTCGTAGCCGCTGTAACGCAGCCAGCGGGTCACCAGGTCGAAGGCGACCATGCTGCGCCCGTGGCCCAGGTGGCAGAAGTCGTAGACGGTCATGCCGCAGACGTACATCCGCACCTTGTTGCCTTCAAGCGGTTTGAAGACTTCCTTGGTCTTGCTGAGCGTGTTGTAGATGGTAAGCACGAGAGTTCCTTAGCTGCCCCACGAATCGCGCAGGGTCACGGTGCGGTTGAACACCGGGCGACCCGGCTGGGAGTCTTTCAGGTCGGCGCAGAAGTAGCCTTCGCGCTCGAACTGGAAGCGGTCTTCTGGCTGGGCCTGGCCCAGGGAAGGTTCCGCACGACAACCCGTCAGCACCTGCAGCGAATCAGGATTGATGTTGTCAAGGAAGTTGCCGCCATCTTCAGTCTTTTCGGGGTTGGCCGAGCGGAACAGGCGGTCGTACAGGCGTACTTCGCATTCGACGCTGGCCGCGGCCGGCACCCAGTGGATCACGCCCTTGACCTTGCGGCCTTCAGGGTTTTTGCCCAGGGTGTCGGGGTCGTACGAGCAGCGCAGCTCGACGATGTTGCCGTCAGCGTCCTTGATCGCCTCGTCGGCGCGGATCACGTAGCTGCCGCGCAGGCGCACTTCACCGGCCGGCTCCAGGCGCTTGTAGCCCTTGGGCGGCTCTTCCATGAAGTCGTCGCGGTCGATGTAGATTTCGCGGGCGAATGGCAGTGCGCGCACGCCCATGTCTTCTTTGGGGTGGCGCGGCAGTTCGAGGTTCTCGACCTGGCCTTCCGGGTAATTGGTAATGACCACTTTCAGCGGGCGCAGCACGCACATGGCGCGTGGCGCGGTGCGGTCAAGGTCGTCACGGATGCTGAATTCGAGCATCGACATGTCGACCACGCCGTCGGAGCGGTTGGTACCGACCATTTCGCAGAAGTTGCGGATCGACGCCGGGGTGTAGCCGCGACGGCGGAAACCCGACAGGGTCGACATGCGCGGGTCGTCCCAGCCGTTGACGTGCTGCTCATCGACCAGTTGCTTGAGCTTGCGCTTGCTGGTGATGGTGTAGTTCAGGTTCAGGCGGCTGAACTCGTACTGGCGCGGCTTGGCCGGCACCGGCAGGTTGTCGAGGAACCACTCGTAGAGCGGGCGATGGCCTTCGAACTCGAGGGTGCAGATCGAGTGGGTGATGCCTTCGATGGCATCCGACTGACCGTGGGTGAAGTCGTAGTTGGGGTAGATGCACCAGGCATCACCGGTCTGGTGGTGATGGGCATGACGAATGCGGTAGAGGATCGGGTCGCGCAGGTTCATGTTCGGCGAGGCCATGTCGATCTTGGCCCGCAGCACGCGCTCGCCATCCTTGAACTCACCGGCTTTCATGCGCGCGAACAGGTCGAGGTTGTCTGCAACCGAGCGCTCGCGGAACGGGCTGTTCTGGCCAGGGGTAGTCAGGTTGCCACGGTATTCCTTGGCCTGCTCCGGGGTCAGGTCGCAGACGTAGGCCTTGCCGGCCTTGATCAGCTCGACCGCCCAGTCGTGCAACTGGTCGAAATATTGCGAAGCGTAGCGCACCGGGCCGGTCCACTCGAAGCCCAGCCACTTGATGTCGCTCTGGATCGCGTCGATGTACTCCTGGTCCTCTTTGGCCGGGTTGGTGTCATCGAAACGCAGGTGACAGGCCCCACCGAATTCCTGGGCCAGGCCGAAGTTCACGCAGATCGACTTGGCATGGCCGATGTGCAGGTAACCGTTGGGCTCTGGCGGGAAACGGGTGACGATGCTGCTGTGCTTGCCCGAGTCCAGGTCTGCCTGCACGATCGGACGCAGGAAGTTCGCAGGGATGGCGGGAGCGCCTTTGGCAGCGGCGTTGGGAGCGGTGTCGGCAGTGGGCTTGCTCATAGGATCCTTGAATACGGGGTGCACGGCCTGGGTAGGCCGACTGAATCAAAGCGCTTATCATAGCCGAAGCGGTCGAGCTGCCGACAGGTCAAATAGCAGCTTCAAGCTACAAGCAACACGCTCCAAGACGAACGCCGTGCGCTTTTTCTTGCAGCTTGCCACTTGAAGCTTGAAGCTACACCACCGCAAAACCCCCGAACAGAGCGAGTTTCAAGCATGTCCAAAGTCAAACTGACTACCAACCACGGTGACATCGTCATCGAGCTGAACGCCGAGAAAGCCCCGATCACCGTGGCCAACTTCATCGAATACGTTAACGCTGGCCACTACAGCAACACCGTATTCCACCGTGTGATCAAGGGTTTCATGATCCAGGGCGGCGGTTTTGAGCCAGGCATGAACGAGAAGCGTGACAAGCGTGCCAGCATCCAGAACGAAGCTGACAACGGCCTGAAGAACGACAAGTACACCATCGCCATGGCTCGCACCATGGAGCCGCATTCGGCCTCGGCGCAGTTCTTCATCAACGCCTCGAACAACGACTTCCTCAACCACAGCGGCAAGAACGTGCAGGGCTGGGGTTACGCGGTATTCGGCAAAGTGACCGAAGGTACCGAGGTTGTCGACGCCATCGAGAAAGTCGCCACCGGTTCCAAGTCCGGTCACCAGGACGTGCCGAAGGACGACGTGATCATCGAGAAAGCCGAGATCATTGAGTGATACTGCTGATCTCTGATCTGCACCTGCAAGAAGAACGCCCGGACATTACCCGGGCGTTTGTTGATCTGCTCGACGGTCGTGCGCGGCACGCCGAGGCGCTGTACATCCTTGGCGATTTTTTCGAGGCATGGATCGGCGACGACGCCATGACGCCCTTCCAGACCTCGATCTGCCAGGCCCTGCGCGCCTTGAGCGACAGCGGCACGCAGGTCTTTGTGATGCACGGCAACCGCGACTTCCTGCTCGGCCAGGCCTTTTGCAAGGCCGCTGGCTGCACCCTGCTGGCCGACCCGAGCGTGGTCGAGATGGGCGGCGAGCCGGTGTTGCTGATGCACGGCGACAGCCTGTGCACCCGCGACCTGGCCTACATGAAGATGCGCCGTTACCTGCGCAACCCGTTGAGCCTGTGGATTCTTCGGCATCTGCCGCTGAGCACCCGGCAGAAGCTTGCACGCAAGCTGCGTAGCGAAAGCCGGGCACAGACGCGGATGAAGGCCAACGACATTGTCGACGTGACCGCCGAGGAAGTGCCGCGGATCATGCAGCAATACGGTGTGCGCACCCTGGTGCATGGCCACACCCATCGGCCGGCGATTCACAAGCTGGTGGTCGGCGATCAACCGGCGCGGCGTATCGTGCTGGGCGATTGGGACCGCCAAGGCTGGGCGCTGGAGGTGGACGAGCAAGGGTTTCAACTGCAGCCTTTTGCTTTTCCCTGAAGACTGATCGCGGGGCAAGCCCGCTCCTACATTCCTGGTAGGAGCGGGCTTGCCCCGCGATTATCAGTGCCCCGCCGACGCCGGCCCGGCCTTGGCCGCAAACGGCGGCTTGGCCAGCCACACCAGTAATATCAAGCCTGCGAAAATCCAGCCCATCAGGGTGAAGTAATCCACCGTCGACATCATGTACGCCTGACTGCTGAGCATCCGCTCCAGCTGCGCATACGACTGCCCGCTCGCCCCGCCCAGCTGGTTCAACGCCTCGCGGGTCGCAGGCTCGTAGTTGCTGATGCTCTCGCTCAGGTAGGCATGGTGCTGGTCTGCCCGGCGAATCCAGATCCAGGTGGTCAGCGACGCGGCAAAACTGCCGCCCAGGGTCCGCAGGAAGGTCGCCAGCCCCGAGCCGTCGGCGATCTGGTGCGGCGGCAGGTCGGAGAGCAGGATGCTCAAGGTCGGCATGAAGAACAGCGCCACGCCGATCCCCATGAACAATTGCACCAGGGCGATGTGCTGGAAGTCGACTTCGTTGGTGAAACCGGCACGCATGAAGCAACTGGTGCCAATCGCCAGGAACGCCAGCCCCGCCAGCACCCGCAGGTCAAACTTGTGCGCGTACTTGCCGACAAACGGCGACATCAGCACCGGCAACAGGCCGATCGGCGCCACCGCCAGGCCTGCCCAGGTGGCGGTGTAGCCCATCTGCGTCTGCAGCCACTGCGGCAGGATCAGATTGATGCCGAAGAAGCCGGCATAGCCGCCGACCAGCACGATGGTGCCGATGCGAAAGTTGCGGTGCACAAACAGCCGCAGGTTGACCACCGGGTGCTTGTCGGTCAGCTCCCAGATGATGAACACCGCCAGGAACACCACCGAGATCAGGCTGCCGATGACGATGAAATTCGACTCGAACCAATCCAGGTCATTGCCCTTGTCGAGCACGATCTGCAAGGCGCCGACGCCGATGATCAGGCTCAGCAGGCCAATGTAGTCCATCGGCTGGCGGCTGGTGCTGACCGGGCGCGTGCGCATCTGCTGGCGCACCACGGCGGCGGCGAACAGGCCGATCGGCACGTTGATGAAGAAGATCCACGGCCAGCTGTAGCTGTCGGTGATCCAGCCGCCGAGAATCGGCCCGGCAATCGGCGCCACCACCGTGACCATCGCCAATAACGCCAGGGCCATGCCGCGCTTGGCCGGCGGATAGACTGCGATCAGCAGGGTCTGGGTCATCGGATACAGCGGCCCGGCAACGATGCCCTGGAGCACGCGAAAGCCGACCAGCTCGGGCATCGACTGGGCAATGCCGCAGAGAAACGAAGCCAGCACGAACAGCAGCGTGGCCCAGATGAACAGCTTGACCTCACCGAAGCGCCGGCTCAGCCAGCCGGTCAGCGGCAAGGCAATGGCGTTGCTCACCGCAAACGAGGTAATGACCCAGGTGCCCTGCTCCGAACTGACGCCGAGGTTGCCGGAAATAGTCGGCAATGCCACGTTGGCGATGGTGGTGTCGAGCACCTGCATGAAGGTCGCCAGTGACAGGCCGATGGTGGTCAGCAACAGGCTTGGCGGGGTAAAGGAAGCCTGATTGGCGCTCATCGCTGCGCCGTCTTGCTGGAACCGGCACTGTTGTCATGGATCAGCCTGGTGATCAGGCGATCAGCCTCGACCAGTTGACGGTCGTACACCTGGGTGGCGAACGAGGCCTTCTGCGGCGGCTGCTGGGCCAGCACCGGGCCGCTCTGGTCATGCAGATCGACCTCGACCTGGGTCGACAGGCCGATCCGCAGCGGATGTTTGGCCAGTTGCTCGGCATTGATATGAATACGCACCGGCACCCGCTGGACGATCTTGATCCAGTTGCCGGTGGCGTTCTGCGCCGGCAACAGGGCAAAGGCGCTGCCAGTGCCGGCGCCGAGGCTGTCGATGGTGCCGCTGTACTTGACGTCGCTGCCGTACAGGTCGGCAACGATGTCGACCGGCTGGCCAATGCGCATGTTGCGCAGTTGGGTTTCCTTGAAGTTGGCGTCGATCCACAGCTGGTCGAGTGGGATCACCGCCATGGTCGCAGTGCCCGGTTGCAGGCGCTGGCCAAGCTGCACGGTGCGCTTGGCAACGTAGCCGGTGACCGGCGCCACCAGGGTGGTGCGGGCGTTGTTGAGGTAGGCCTGGCGCAGCTCGGCGGCCGCGGCCATCACCTCGGGGTGCGACGACACTACGGTGTCATCGACCAGCGCCGCTGTGGTGTTGAGCTGCTGTTTTGCATCATTCAAGGCGCTTTGCGCCGAAGACAGGTCGTCGCGGGCATGGGACAGCTCTTCTTTGGAGATCGCCCCACCGGCGGCCAGGGTTTGTCGCCGGTTGAAGTTCTCCTGCGCTTTTTTCAGCTCGGCCTGGCGCGAAGCCACCTGGGCCTTCTTGCCATCGACGTTGCTGTACAGGCCACGCACCTGGCGCACCGCACGCGCCAGCTTGGCCTCGGCGGCCTGCAGGCCGACCTCGGCATCGCTGGGGTCGAATTCGAGCAGCATCTGGCCTTCGTGGACCAGGTCGCCATCGTCCGCGCCGATGCTGACCACAGTGCCGGTGACCAGCGGGGTGATCTCCACTACGTTGCCGTTGACATAGGCATCGTCGGTCTCTTCGCTCCAGCGCCCGTAAAGCTCGTGCCAGGCCCAGACGCCAGCGCCGGCGACGACGATCAGCAACGCCAGGGCCAACAGCCAGGTCTTGCGCTTGCGCTGGTTGTTGAGGTCCTGCGTGGTGTCGTGCGCAGAAGAAGTAGTGGCCATTGCTAATACCTTGGCTGAGTGAATGGGTGAAATGGGCGCTTACTTGGCGCCCAGGCGCATGGCCGTCAGGGTGTCGCCGGCGGCCAGCAGCACCTTGCTCAGGATCGCTTCGAGGGTGGCCAGCTCACTGGGCTCGAGCACACCGACCAGCTCGTTCATCGCCGCAGCGCCGATCTGTGGCAGCAGGTCGGCGAGCTTCTGGCCTTCTTCGCTCAGACCCAGGCGAATCTGCCGACGGTCGTCCGGGCAACGGCGGCGGATGATCAGGTCTTTCTGTTCGAGACGGTCGAGCATGCGCGTCATCGAGCCGCTGTCCACCGACAGGTAGCGGCACAGCTCGGCCGGGGTGTCGACGCCGTATTGGGCGACGATGATCAGCACCTTGAACTGCGCGGCAGTCACGCCGTAAGGCTGCATGTGGCTGTCGATGATGCGGTCCTTGACCAGCGCGGTGCGGCCCAGAAGCATGCCGAGGGTGCAGTTCTGGAAGTTTTCCGGGGTGTAATGCTGCATGGACACAGATACCTGCTTAGGCAGTAAGTTACATAATGTTACTGCTTAGGCAGCTAACGTCAAGGCATTAATTAGCTAGCTTATTATTTTGTCGATAGAAGGCAATCGCGGGGCAAGTCGGGTCGCCGCACCGCGATCAGGCATTCAAAAGAAGTGAATAATCAAACCGGCACGCCGCTATGAAAACGGAACTCTTCATCCGGGCTGCTGATCAGGTCGGCCTCGACCGCCCTGACCTTCTCCACCACCCGCTCGATATCTGCGCCATCGCCGTATTGATGGGCAAGCTTGAGGTAACCCTGATAATGCCGCGCTTCGCTGTTGAGCAGGCCGTGATAGAACTTGCCCAGCTCTTCATCCAGGTGCGGCACCAGGGCGGCAAAGCGCTCGCAACTGCGCGCCTCGATAAAGGCGCCGACCACCAGGGTGTCGACCAGCTTCACCGGCTCGTGGGTGCGCACCACCCGGCGCAGGCCCGAGGCATAGCGCCCGGCCGACAACGGCCGCAGGGCGATCTTGCGCCGCTTCATCAGGCGCAGTACCTGCTCATGGTGCACCAGCTCTTCGCGGGCCAGGCGCGACATCATGTTGATCAGGTCCAGGTGCGTGTTGTACTTGGCCATCAGGCTCAGCGCGGTGCTGGCAGCCTTGAACTCGCAGTTCTTGTGATCGATCAGCAGGGTTTCCTGGTCGGCGAGCGCCGCCTGGACCCAGGCATCAGGGGTACGGCAACCAAGGAAGGCTTCGATTTCAGGGATAAGGGACATAGGCTCACAAACAGGCAGGGCAAACGGCAAGACCGGCGATTATACCGGCAGCAGCGCCGATCACCAGTGAACTATGCTTGATACATATCAACGCCCGGTGCAGTTGGCGCCGACTATAGTCAGGCATTGGCCGCCATTTATGAAGGGAGTTCACGCTCATGCAAGAAGTACGCAGCATCCTGGTGGTACTGGATCCCGATCACGCTCACAGCCGGGCGCTGACCCGGGCCAAACTGATCGCCGGGGTCACCGGCGCGCGCCTGCACTTGCTGATGTGCGACAAGAAACACGACCACAGCGCCCTGCTCAGCCTGCTGGCCAGCCAGCTGCATGATGACGGCTACAACAACGTAACCCATGAGCAGGCCTGGCACGACACCTTGCACGAGTCGATCGTCAGTGTGCAGCAGGCCGAAGGCTGCGAGCTGGTGATCAAGGAGCATCGCCCGGATAACCCACTCAAGCGCGCCCTGCTCACCCCCAGCGACTGGAAGCTGCTGCGCCAGTGCCCGTGCGCGGTATTGATGGTCAAGAGCGAGCGCCCGTGGACCGGCGGGGTGATTCTTGCCGCAGTCGACGTCGGCAACCACGACGAGGCCCATCGCCTGCTGCACACCAGCATCATCGACCATGGCTACGCGATCGCAAGCCTGGCCAAGGGCGAGCTGCATGTGATCAGCGCCCATCCGTCGCCGATGCTGTCAGCGGCAGACCCGGTGTATCAGCTCAAAGACACCATCGAGCGCAAGTACCGCGAGGAATGCGCAGCGTTCCAGGCCGAGTTCGATATCAGCAATGAGCGCCTGCATGTTGCCGAAGGGCCGGCGGATGTGCTGATTCCCTATACGGCGAAAAAGTACGAAGCGGCGGTGACGGTGATTGGCACCGTGGCCCGTACCGGGATTTCCGGGGCGCTGATCGGCAACACCGCGGAAGTGGTGCTCGATGCGCTGGAGTGTGATGTGCTGGTGCTCAAGACCGAGGAGGTGAAGGTGCAGCTGACGGAACTGGCCAGGGGCTGAGGGCCTCATCGCGGGTCAAGCCCGCTCCTACAGGAGCAGGCTTGACCACCTACCCCAAGGCATCCTTGAGAAAGCCTGGCGCGATATAGCGCTGGTAATGCGCTTCAGACAGCAGGAAGAATTCCCGATCAATGGCATCGCGCAGCTCGGGCAATTCCCAGTCGCGAAACTCCGGCAGCAGCACCATGCCGTAAGCCTCCAGCTCACGGATCACCCGTGCGCCGCGGGCAATCAGTTGATAAGCCCAGCAATATTCGGACTGATGCGCTACGAAGCGGACCTTGCGCAGCTCCAGTTGCTGGCGCAGGCGCGTGGCATCAAAGACTTCAAGTTTGGCCACCATGACCTGCACCAGCAATTGCTCCAGGCGCAGCCACACCGCACGCTTCTCATCTTCGTTGTAGCCGTTCCAGTTGATCACTTCATGGTGAAAACGCTTGCAGCCACGGCACACCAAGTCCCCGTAAACCGTGGAACAGAGGCCGACGCAAGGCGTTTTAATTGACTGATTGGACATGAAAAAACCGACAGCTTGGCGGTGGAACAGGCTGCCATGTTAGCCCTTTGTCTAACGAGGGTCACCCGCTAAAGTCATCCAGCGCGCCTTACCTTTATCGACTTTTTACCGTAGAATCATCCGGCCTTTTTAAGGCAGCAATGTCCGTTAGAAGCTGTTTTCAAAGCGTCACGAGCACAGTTCATCCGGTAGAACGGCGTTGGCCCGGGATATTCGCTTCGCGCATGTCCCGCGCCAGCCCTCATCAGCCTCCGTTCTACAGGCGTAAAACTTTGAAAGCAGCTTCTGTAAGGATTTCCTGCAACCCTGGCTACGCGGCCCAAGAAGCCGTATTGCGCATGGCTGCCGGAATTTCTGGATGAGCGTCCCGGACACCCATTTGGGACCACTGATGAGGGTAATAACTGTGCTTGAAGCCTACCGCAAACACATCGAAGAGCGTGCCGCCCAGGGTATCGTGCCCCAGCCGCTTAACGCCGAACAAACCGCAGGCCTGGTCGAGCTGCTGAAGAATCCCCCTGCTGGCGAAGAAGCAGTCCTCGTCGACCTGATCACCAATCGCGTTCCACCAGGAGTGGACGAAGCCGCCTACGTCAAGGCCGGTTTCCTTTCCGCCATCGCCAAAGGCGAAGCCACCTCGCCGCTGATCGACAAGAAGCGCGCCGTTGAGCTGCTGGGCACCATGCAGGGCGGCTACAACATCGCCACCATGGTCGAGCTGCTGGACAACGCCGAACTGGCCCCTGTGGCCGCCGAACAGCTCAAGCACACCCTGCTGATGTTCGATGCCTTCCACGACGTCGCCGAAAAAGCCAAGGCGGGCAATGCCCACGCCAAGGCCGTGCTGGAATCCTGGGCCGCCGGTGAGTGGTTCACCAGCAAGCCAGCCATCGCTGACAAGTACAGCCTGACCGTGTTCAAGGTCCCTGGCGAAACCAACACCGACGACCTGTCCCCTGCCCCGGACGCCTGGTCGCGCCCTGACATCCCGCTGCACGCCCTGGCCATGCTGAAAATGGCCCGTGACGGCATCGTGCCTGAGCAACAAGGCGCCATCGGCCCGCTCAAGCAGATCGAAGAAGTCAAAGCCAAAGGCTTCCCGGTTGCCTACGTCGGTGACGTGGTCGGTACCGGTTCCTCGCGTAAATCCGCCACCAACTCGGTGCTGTGGTTCTTCGGCGACGACATCCCGTACGTACCGAACAAACGCGCTGGCGGCTTCTGCTTCGGTTCGAAAATCGCCCCGATCTTCTACAACACCATGGAAGACGCCGGCGCCCTGCCGATCGAGTTCGACGTGTCGAACCTGAACATGGGCGACGTCATCGACGTTTACCCGCACGCTGGCAAAGTCTGCAAGCACGGCACCGAAGACGTCATCACCACCTTCGAACTGAAGACCCCGGTGCTGCTCGACGAAGTCCGCGCTGGCGGCCGTATCCCGCTGATCGTCGGCCGTGGCCTGACCGAGAAAGCCCGCGCCGAGCTGGGCCTGGGCCCAACCGACCTGTTCAAGCTGCCTGAAGCACCTGTCGACACCGGCAAGGGCTACACCCTGGCACAGAAGATGGTCGGTAAAGCCTGCGGCCTGCCGGAAGGCAAAGGCGTGCGTCCAGGCACCTACTGCGAACCGAAGATGACCACCGTCGGCTCCCAGGACACCACTGGCCCGATGACCCGTGACGAACTGAAAGACCTGGCGTGCCTGGGCTTCTCCGCCGACCTGGTCATGCAGTCGTTCTGCCACACCGCGGCCTATCCAAAGCCGATCGACGTCACCACCCACCACACCCTGCCGGATTTCATCCGCACCCGTGGCGGCGTGTCCCTGCGTCCAGGCGACGGCATCATCCACAGCTGGCTGAACCGCATGCTGCTGCCGGACACCGTCGGTACCGGTGGTGACTCGCACACCCGCTTCCCGATCGGCATCTCGTTCCCTGCAGGTTCCGGCCTGGTCGCCTTCGCCGCGGCCACCGGCGTCATGCCGCTGGACATGCCGGAGTCGGTACTGGTGCGCTTCAAGGGCAAGCTGCAGCCAGGCATCACCCTGCGTGACCTGGTCCATGCCATCCCTTACTATGGCATCCAGAAAGGCCTGCTGACCGTCGAGAAGAAAGGCAAGATCAACGCCTTCTCCGGCCGCATCCTGGAAATCGAAGGCCTGGACGAGCTGACCGTCGAGCAAGCGTTCGAACTGTCCGACGCCTCGGCCGAACGTTCGGCTGCCGGTTGCACCATCAAGCTGCCGGAAAAAGCCGTTGCCGAGTACCTGAAGTCGAACATCACCCTGCTGCGCTGGATGATCAGCGAAGGCTACGGCGATGCCCGCACCATGGAACGCCGCGCGCAAGCGATGGAAGCCTGGCTGGCCAACCCGCAACTGCTGGCTGCCGACAAGGACGCCGAATACGCCGAGATCATCGAGATTGACCTGGCCGACGTCAAAGAGCCTGTACTCTGCGCCCCGAACGACCCGGACGACGCCCGTCTGCTGTCCTCGGTACAGGGCGAGAAGATCGACGAAGTGTTCATCGGTTCGTGCATGACCAACATCGGTCACTTCCGCGCTGCCGGCAAGCTGCTGGACAAGGTCAAAGGCTCGATCCCGACCCGTCTGTGGCTGTCGCCGCCCACCAAGATGGACGCTCACCAGCTGACCGAAGAAGGCTACTACGGCATCTACGGCAAGGCTGGCGCGCGCATGGAAATGCCGGGCTGCTCGCTGTGCATGGGTAACCAGGCACGCGTTGCGGCGAACTCGACCGTAGTGTCGACTTCGACCCGTAACTTCCCGAACCGTCTGGGTGATGGCGCCAACGTCTACCTGGCCTCTGCCGAGCTGGCCGCTGTTGCCTCGATCCTGGGCAAGCTGCCAACCGTCGAAGAGTACATGGAGTACGCGAAGAACATCGACAGCATGGCTGCCGACGTTTACCGCTACCTGAGCTTCGACCAGATCGCCGAGTTCCGTGAAGCCGCTGCGAACGCCAAGATCCCGGTTGTTCAAGCCTAAGCTGACTTAGCGTTAAAAAAACCCCGCCAATTGGCGGGGTTTTTTATTGAGCCTTGTAGGAGCGGGCTTGCCCCGTGATGAGGCCCTCAGATCACAAACAAATCCACAAACCGCTGCACTGCCGTCGCTTCAAGCGCCTGCTGGTCCTTGCACAGGGCAAATATCTGCGCCGAACGCTGCCCGGTAAACCGCGTCGCCAGGTTGGCCTTGAACTTCTCTTCCAGTAGCGGAATGCCCTCGGCCCGGCGCCGGCGATGGCCGATCGGGTACTCCACCACCACCTGCTCGGTACTCGAACCATCGTTGAAGAACACCTGCACAGCATTGGCGATCGAACGCTTGTCGGCCTCCAGGTACTCGCGGGTGAATCGCGGCTCTTCGACGATCTCCATCTTCTCGCGCAGACGGTCAATGATCGGGTGCGCAGCATGGAAATCATCTTCGTACTGCTCGGCCACCAGGTTGCCGAAAATCAGCGGCACGGCGGTCATGTACTGGATGCAGTGATCACGGTCAGCGGCATTGGCCAGGGTGCCAACCTTGGAGATGATGCGGATCGCCGACTCATGGGTGGTAATGACGATACGCTCGATTTCATGCAGGCGGTTGCGCACCTGCGGGTGCAAGGTGACTGCCGCTTCGCAGGCAGTCTGGGCATGGAATTCGGCCGGGAAGCTGATCTTGAACAGCACGTTTTCCATCACGTAGCTTGCGTACTTCTGACTCAGGCTGAAAGCACGTTTGCCTTCAGGTTTGAGCGCCAGGTCCTTGTTGGTGTGGCTGAACAGCACGTCATAAAAGCCCCACTGCGGCGCCGTCAGCACCCCGGGGATACCCATCTCGCCACGCAGGGCGATATCGGCCAGGCGCACGCCACGGCTGGAGGCATCGCCCGCCGCCCAGGACTTGCGCGAGCCGGCGTTCGGCGCATGGCGATAAGTACGCAACGCCTGCCCATCGACAAAGGCGTGGGACAACGCCGCCAGCAGCTGTTCGCGATTGGCGCCCATGAGCTTGGCGCACACCGCGGTCGAGGCGACCTTGACCAGCAACACATGATCAAGGCCAACGCGGTTGAAGGAGTTTTCCAGGGCAATCACACCCTGGATCTCATGAGCCATGACCATCGCCTCAAGCACTACGCGCATGCTCAGCGGCGCTTCGCCATTGGCCACGCGTTTTTGCGAGAGGTGATCGGCGACGGCCAGGATACCGCCGAGGTTGTCCGAGGGGTGGCCCCATTCGGCAGCCAGCCAGGTGTCGTTGTAATCGAGCCAACGGACGATGCAACCGATGTCCCAGGCGGCCTTGACCGGGTCCAGGCGGTAGCGGGTACCTGGCACCCGCGCACCGAACGGCACCACCGTGCCCTCCACCAGCGGCCCCAGGTGCTTGGTGCATTCCGGGAAGCGCAGGGCCAGCAGGCCGCAGCCCAGGGTGTCCATCAGGCAGTTGCGCGCGGTGTCCAGCGCCTCCTGCGACTCGACCTTGTAGCCGAGGACGTAATCGGCGATGTCCTGCAGCACCCGGTCGTAGTCGGGACGGTTGTTCAGATCAACGTTGGCACTCATTTCACATCTCTCTGTTGACGTAGGTAACAGGGAGCCAAGCGCCGCTACTGGTTAGAAGGCATCACCGGGTACCCGTACCCAGCCCTCCATCAGTACGCGAGCGCTGCGGCTCATGATTGCTTTGGTGACAGTCCACTCACCGTTCACCTGGCGGGCTTCGGCGCCGACGCGCAGGGTGCCCGAGGGGTGACCGAAACGTACGGCCGTGCGCTCGCCACCACCGGCGGCGAGGTTGACCAGGGTGTCAGGCACTGCCGCGGCAGTACCAATGGCAACCGCAGCGGTGCCCATCATGGCGTGGTGCAGCTTGCCCATGGACAGCGCCCGTACCAATAGATCAACGTCGCCGGCGGCCACGGCTTTACCACTGGATGACTGATAAGCCGCCGCTGGCGCGACAAAGGCGACTTTCGGTGTGTGCTGGCGCTTGGCGGCCTCGTCGATATGCTCGATCAGGCCCATGCGCACCGCACCATAGGCACGGATGGCTTCGAAACGGGCCAGGGCCTGCGAGTCGCCGTTGATCGCATCCTGCAGCTCGGTACCGGTGTAGCCGAGGGCCTCGGCCTGGATGAAGATGGTCGGGATGCCGGCATTGATCAGCGTGGCTTTCAGGGTGCCGACGCCGGGCACCACCAGGTCATCGACCAGGTTGCCGGTGGGGAACATCGAGCCGCCCTCGCCGTCTTCGTCGGCGGCCGGGTCCATGAATTCGAGCTGCACTTCGGCGGCCGGGAAGGTCACGCCGTCCAGTTCGAAGTCGCCGGTTTCCTGCACTTCACCGTCAGTGATCGGCACGTGGGCAACGATGGTCTTGCCGATATTGGCCTGCCAGATGCGCACCACGGCCACGCCGTTGTGCGGGATGCGGCTGCCGTCGACCAGGCCGGCGCTGATGGCGAACGAACCAACGGCTGCCGAGAGGTTGCCGCAGTTGCCGCTCCAGTCGACGAACGCGGTGTCGATCGAGACCTGGCCGAACAGGTAGTCGACATCATGCTCGGGCTTGATGCTGCGCGAGAGGATCACGGTCTTGCTGGTGCTCGACGTCGCGCCGCCCATGCCGTCGATCTGCTTGCCGTAGGGGTCGGGGCTGCCGATTACCCGCAGCAGCAGCGCGTCGCGGGCCGGGCCCGGGATCTGCGCGCTTTGCGGCAGGTCGTCGAGGCGAAAGAATACGCCCTTGCTGGTGCCGCCACGAATGTAGGTGGCGGGGATTTTGATCTGGGGTACGTGAGCCATGGCTGAGTTGTCCTGTGAGTGCTTTGGGGGAGCTATCGCGGGTCAAGCCCGCTCCCACAGTTCAGTGGGAGCGGGCTTGACCCGCGATGAGGCCCTACCTCAAACCGCGACCGCCGATTCGAGGAAGTCCTGGGCAAAGCGCTGCAGCACCCCGCCCGCTTCGTAGATCGAGACTTCTTCGGCGGTATCCAGGCGGCAGGTCACCGGCACTTCGACACGCTCACCGTTGGCCCGGGTGATGACCAGGGTCAGGGTCGCCCGCGGGGTGCGCTCACCGAGCACGTCGAAGGTTTCAGTGCCGTCGATGCCCAGGGTCTTGCGGTTGACGCCCGCCTTGAACTCCAGCGGCAACACGCCCATGCCCACCAGGTTGGTACGGTGGATACGCTCGAAGCCTTCGGCGACGATGGCCTCGACACCGGCCAAGCGCACGCCCTTGGCCGCCCAGTCACGGGACGAGCCCTGGCCGTAGTCGGCACCGGCAACGATGATCAGCGGCTGTTTGCGCTGCATGTAGGTTTCGATCGCCTCCCACATGCGCGTGACCTTGCCTTCCGGCTCGAGGCGCGCCAGCGAACCCTGCTTGACCTTGCCGTTTTCCTGGACCATTTCGTTGAACAGTTTCGGGTTGGCAAAGGTTGCGCGCTGAGCGGTCAGATGGTCACCACGGTGGGTCGCGTAGGAGTTGAAGTCTTCCTCCGGCAGGCCCATTTTCGCCAGGTATTCACCGGCGGCGCTGTCGAGCATGATGGCGTTGGACGGCGACAGGTGGTCGGTGGTGATGTTGTCCGGCAGCACCGCCAGCGGGCGCATGCCCTTGAGCGTGCGCTCGCCGGCCAGGGCGCCTTCCCAGTACGGCGGGCGGCGGATGTAGGTGCTCATCGGGCGCCAGTCGTACAGCGGGGTGACCTTGGGCCCTGTGTCTTCCTGCACGGCGAACATCGGGATGTACACCTGGCGGAACTGCTCGGGCTTGACCGCGGCCTTGACCACCGCGTCGATCTCTTCGTCGCTTGGCCAGATGTCTTTCAGGCGGATTTCCTTGCCGTCGACCACGCCCAGCACGTCCTTCTCGATGTCGAAACGGATGGTGCCGGCAATCGCGTAGGCCACCACCAGCGGCGGCGACGCCAGGAACGCCTGCTTGGCGTATGGGTGAATCCGCCCGTCGAAGTTGCGGTTGCCCGAGAGCACGGCGGTGGCGTACAGGTCGCGGTCGATGATTTCCTGCTGTATCAGCGGATCCAGCGCGCCAGACATACCGTTACAGGTGGTGCAGGCAAAGGCGACGATGCCAAAACCGAGCTGCTCCAGCTCGTCATCCAGGCCCGCCTCTTTCAGGTACAGGGCGACGGTTTTGGAACCCGGTGCCAGCGAAGACTTGACCCACGGCTTGCGCACCAGGCCCAGCTTGTTGGCGTTGCGCGCAAGCAAACCGGCGGCAATCACGTTGCGCGGGTTGCTGGTGTTGGTGCAACTGGTGATGGCAGCGATGATCACCGCGCCATCGGGCATTTGCCCCGGTACTTCCTCCCACTGGCCGGCGATGCCCTTGCTCGCCAGGTCGCTGGTGGCGACCCGGGCGTGCGGGTTGGACGGCCCGGCCATGTTGCGCACGACGCTGGACAGGTCAAAACGCAGCACTCGCTCGTACTCGGCGTTGGCCAGGCTGTCGGACCAGAGGCCTGCGACCTTGGCGTAGGTTTCTACCAGCTTGACCTGCTGGTCTTCACGGCCGGTGAGCTTGAGGTAGTCGATGGTCTGCTGGTCGATCGAGAACATCGCCGCGGTGGCGCCGTATTCCGGGGCCATGTTGGAGATGGTCGCGCGGTCGCCCAGGGTCAGGGCGCGAGCGCCTTCGCCGTAGAATTCAAGGTAGGCGCCAACGACCTTTTCCTTGCGCAGGAATTCGGTCAGGGCCAGTACCACGTCGGTGGCGGTGATGCCCGGCTGCGGCTTGCCCGAAAGCTCGACGCCGACGATCTCCGGCAGGCGCATCCACGAGGCACGGCCGAGCATGACGTTTTCGGCCTCAAGGCCGCCGACGCCGATGGCGATCACGCCCAGGGCATCGACGTGCGGGGTGTGGCTGTCGGTGCCGACGCAGGTATCCGGGTAGGCCACGCCGCGCTCGGCATGGATCACCGGCGACATTTTCTCCAGGTTGATCTGGTGCATGATGCCGTTGCCTGGCTGAATCACGTCGACGTTCTTGAACGCCTTTTTGGTCCAGTTGATGAAGTGGAAACGGTCTTCGTTGCGGCGGTCTTCAATGGCGCGGTTCTTCTCGAACGCCTGCGGGTCGAAACCACCGCATTCCACCGCCAGGGAGTGGTCGACGATCAGTTGCACCGGCACCACCGGGTTGACCTGGGCAGGGTCACCGCCGCCTTCGGCGATGGCGTCGCGCAGGCCGGCGAGGTCGACCAGCGCGGTCTGGCCAAGAATGTCGTGGCACACCACACGGGCCGGGAACCAGGGGAAGTCGAGGTCGCGCTTGCGCTCGATCAGCTGGCCCAGCGAAGCATTGAGGCTGGCCGGGTCGCAGCGGCGCACAAGGTTTTCCGCCAGCACCCGCGAGGTATAGGGAAGACGGTCATAGGCGCCGGGCTTGATCGCATCGACAGCCGCGCGGGCGTCGAAATAATCCAGGCCAGTGCCCGGCAGGTTCTTGCGAAATTCACTATTCATGGCACAGGGACTCAATCACGGTAAGGTCGAAAGCCAGCTACAAGCCCCAAGCCACTAGCGGCAAGCAAAGCAGATGAGTGGTGCGTCAGCATTTACTGCCGGGGCACATCCCTGCTGTTACTTGCAGCTTGGCGCTTCAAGCTTGCAGCTCGGCCTGGTCTCAGCGTTGTTCGATTGGCACGAACTTGCGCTGTTCGACGCCGGTGTACTCGGCGCTCGGGCGGATGATGCGGTTGTTGGCACGCTGTTCGAACACATGCGCCGCCCAGCCGGTCAGGCGCGAGCAGACGAAGATCGGGGTGAACAGCTTGGTCGGGATGCCCATGAAGTGGTACGCCGAGGCATGGTAGAAGTCGGCGTTGGGGAACAGTTTCTTCTGCTCCCACATGGTCTTGTCGATGGCTTCGGACACCGGGTACAGCACGGTATCGCCCACCTCGTCCGCCAGCTTCTTCGACCAGGCCTTGATCACTTCGTTACGCGGGTCGGACTCTTTGTAGATGGCATGGCCAAAGCCCATGATCTTGTCCTTGCGCGCGAGCATCTGCAGCAGCTCGGTGACCGCTTCCTGCGGGCTCTGGAAGCGCTCGATCAGCTCCATCGCCGCTTCGTTGGCGCCGCCATGCAACGGGCCGCGCAGCGAGCCGATGGCGGCGGTGACGCAGGAGTACAGGTCGGACAGGGTCGAGGCACAAACCCGCGCGGTGAAGGTCGAGGCGTTGAATTCGTGCTCGGCGTAAAGAATCAGCGAGACGTTCATCACCTTGACGTGCAGCTCGCTCGGCTTCTTGCCGTGCAGCAGGTGCAGGAAGTGGCCGCCGAGGGTGTCTTCGTCGCTGCTGCAGTCGATGCGCACGCCATGGTGGCTGAAGCGGTACCAATAGCACATCACCGCCGGGAACAGCGCCAGCAGGCGATCGGTCTTGTCGTGCTGCTGCGCAAAGGTCAGCTCCTGCTCCAGGGTGCCGAGCACCGAGCAACCGGTACGCATGACATCCATCGGGTGGGCGTTGGCCGGAATGCGCTCAAGCACTTCCTTGAGGGCCTGCGGCAGGTCGCGCAGGGTTTTCAGCTTTTGCTGGTACTCGGCCAGCTGCGCCTTGCTTGGCAGCTCGCCGTACAGCAGCAGGTAGGCGACTTCTTCAAACAGCGCGTGCTCGGCCAGGTCGCGCACGTCGTAACCACGGTAGGTCAGGCCGGCACCGGCCTGGCCCACGGTCGACAGTGCGGTTTGCCCGGCCACTTGACCACGCAGGCCGGCACCGCTGAGTACTTTTGCTTCGGCCATTGTCTTTCTCCACTTTTGAAATTGTTATGGAATCTTGGCTAATCGCGGGGCAAGCCCGCTTCTACAGGTTCGAGCATTCAGCCCTTTTTCTGGGCGAACAGGGCGTCGAGCTTCTGCTCGAACACGTGGTAGTTGATGGCGTCGTACAGTTCCATGCGAGTCTGCATGGTGTCGATGACGTTTTTCTGCGTGCCGTCGCGGCGCAGCGCGGTGTAGACGTTTTCCGCGGCCTTGTTCATGGCGCGGAAGGCCGACAGCGGGTACAGCACCAGCGAGACATCGACCGAGGCCAGCTCTTCGGTGGTGTACAAAGGCGTCGCGCCGAATTCGGTGATGTTGGCGAGGATCGGGGCTTTGACCCGGTCGGCAAAGGTCTTGTACATCGAAAGCTCGGTGATGGCTTCCGGGAAGACCATGTCGGCGCCGGCTTCGATGCAGGCGGCAGCGCGATCCAGGGCCGCTTCCAGGCCTTCAACGGCCAGGGCGTCGGTACGCGCCATGATCACGAAGCTGTCGTCGGTACGGGCATCAACGGCGGCCTTGATGCGGTCGACCATCTCCTGCTGGGTGACGATCTCCTTGTTCGGGCGGTGGCCGCAGCGCTTGGCGCCGACCTGGTCTTCGATATGAATGGCGGCAGCGCCGAACTTGATCATCGACTTGACCGTACGGGCGACGTTGAACGCCGAGGAGCCAAAACCGGTATCGACGTCGACCAGCAGCGGCAGGTCGCAGACGTCGGTGATGCGCCGTACGTCGGTCAGCACGTCGTCCAGGCCACTGATGCCCAGGTCAGGCAGGCCCAGGGAGCCTGCGGCAACACCGCCACCAGACAGGTAGATGGCCTTGAAACCGGCACGCTGGGCCAGCAGCGCGTGGTTGGCGTTGATCGCACCGACCACCTGCAACGGGTGTTCGGCGGCAACTGCATCGCGAAAGCGCTGGCCGGGACTGCTTTTCTGACTCATGACTCACCTCGTGGGCTGGTAGCGTCCAGATAGTGACGCTCGATGTTGCGTTTGGAGGCGCCGATGTGCCGGCGCATCAAGAGCTCGGCCAGTTCACCGTCACGGTCGGCGATGGCATCGAGAATCCGGTGGTGTTCGGCGAACGCCTGGCGTGGCCGGTTGGGCGTGGCGGAGAACTGGATGCGGTACATGCGCACCAGTTGATACAGCTCGCCGCAGAGCATCTGCACCAGGGTGCGGTTGCCGCTGCCCTGGATGATCCGGTAGTGGAAGTCGAAATCGCCTTCCTGCTGGTAATAGCCCAGGCCGGCCTGGAAGGTGGCGTCGCGCTCGTGGGTGTCGAGCACCCGGCGCAGTTCGTCGATCTCGGCTACGCTCATACGCTCGGCGGCCAGGCGGCAGGCCATGCCTTCGAGGGACTCGCGGATCTCGTACAGCTCGATCAGCTCGGCATGGCTGAGCGACACTACCCGCGCCCCGACATGCGGTACGCGCACCAGCAGGCGCTGGCCTTCCAGGCGGTGGATGGCCTCGCGCAGCGGCCCGCGGCTGATGCCGTAGGTGCGTGCCAGCTCCGGCTCCGAGATCTTGCTGCCGGGGGCGATCTCGCCTTTGACGATGGCCGCCTGGATACGCCGGAAGACGTTTTCCGAGAGGGTTTCGCTGTCGTCTGCCACTGTGCCGGGGGCTTGGGCTGTGTCCAGCATATTGTCGACACCTCATAAATCAATGAGGGCAAAACTAGCTAAATCGGCATGCGGAGTCAAAGACAAAATGAACATTGTCGACAATCGTCTAAGAACGAACTTCAAGGTGTCCGCTGTTGTCTGAGTCCAGCCGCTGGCGCCAGCACACCAGCGTGATAGAATGCCGCGCCTCCCGACGGGGCACGAATAGTGTGTCTGTCATCTGTTTATGCAGGTGCCAGGTAAACGAGGAAGCTTGCGCAGTACTGCCAGTGGCCTTGACCCGAACATCGCACAGCACCGCGCCAGGATTTATGAGACTTACGCCCCTCCCCCTGTTGTTCAGCCTCTGTCTGTTGCCGGCCCTGGGCCAGGCTGCGGAAAAGACCGTGTACGGCCTTAATGAATACGCCCGCCTGGCCGATATCGACCTGGAAGTGGCGGCCAAACTCGACACCGGGGCCAAGACCGCCTCGCTCAGTGCCCGCGACATCAAGCGCTTCAAGCGCGATGGTGAGTCATGGGTGCGCTTCTACCTGGCAATTGACGCTGCCCACTCGCATCCGATAGAACGACCACTGGCCCGCGTCAGCAAGATCAAGCGACGCGCCGGAGATTACGACCCGGACGAAGGCAAGGCCTATACCGCCCGCCCGGTGATTGCCATGAACATCTGCATGGGTACGGCCCTGCGCAGCATCGAAGTGAACCTGACCGACCGCAGCGCGTTCCAGTATCCGCTGCTGATCGGCTCCGAGGCCCTCAAGCACTTCGACGCGCTGGTCGATCCAAGCCTTAAATACGCTGCCGGCAAACCCGCCTGCGCCACTGACGCTCACACCGCAGAGTAATCCTGATGCGCTCTCTTACCCTCCATCTGAAAGTCCTGATTACCGTCCTGGTGCTACTGGGCATCCTGGTCACGGCCTATCAGATCTTCTTTCTCGGCATTCCGGTGACCGAGGACGAAACCGATGACCTGTGGAACATCGACGCCAAGGTCGAGTTCGTCGCCAGCCCCAAGGACCCGGTCAAGGTCCAGATGTTCGTGCCGCCGCTGAGCCGCGACTATGTGAGCCTCAACGAGAGTTTCATCTCCAACAACTACGGCGTCAGCGTCAACCGCGTCGACGGCAACCGCAAGGTGACCTGGTCGGCCCGTCGCGCCAGCGGCAACCAGACCCTCTACTACCGTCTGGTGCTGACCAAGCGCTACAGCACCGAAAAAGCCAAGATCAAGGGCCCGACCTTCCGCGACAGCCTGGCGGTAGAAGGCCCCGAGAAGATCGCCGCCGAAGCCCTGATGGCGCCTATTCGCCAGCACTCGGCCGACGTCGAAACCTTCGTTGGCGAGACCATCAAGCGGGTCAACAACCTCAACGACGACAACGTCAAGCTGCTGCTGGCCGGCGATACCTCGTCGCTGAACAAGGCCAAGGTCATCGACCTGCTGCTGTCGATTGCCCACGTGCCGGTGGAGAAGGTCCACACCATCCGCCTGGTCGCCGACCAGCCGCAAACCCCTGAACTGTGGCTGCGCAGCTTCAACGGCAGCGACTGGCTGTACTTCAACCCGGACACCGGCGAGCAAGGCCTGCCGGCCGACCGCCTGCTGTGGTGGACCGGTGACGACAACCTGATCACCGTCGATGGCGGCAAGAAAGCCAACGTCAGCTTCAGCCTCAACAACAGCGAAATGAACGCCATTCGCCTGGCCAAGCTGACCGACGAGAACACCGACGCCGACTTCCTCGAGTACTCGCTGTACGGCCTGCCGCTGCAGACCCAGCAGACCTTCATGATCATGGTGATGATCCCGATCGGCGTGCTGGTGATCCTGGTGCTGCGCAACCTGATCGGCATCCAGACCCTGGGTACCTTCACCCCGGTGCTGATCGCCCTGGCCTTCCGCGAAACCCAGCTGGGCTTCGGCATCATCCTGTTCACGGTGATTACCGCGCTCGGGCTGTCGCTACGCTCCTACCTTGAACACCTCAAGTTGCAGATGCTGCCGCGCCTGTCGGTGGTGCTGACCTTCGTCGTGGTATTGATCGCCGCCATCAGCCTGTTCAGCCACAAGCTGGGCCTGGAACGCGGCCTGTCGGTCGCGCTGTTCCCGATGGTGATCCTGACCATGACCATCGAACGCCTGTCGATCACCTGGGAAGAACGCGGCGGCGGCCATGCCATGAAAGTGGCGATCGGCACCCTGTTCGCTGCCTCCCTGGCGCATCTGCTGATGAGCGTGCCGGAGCTGGTGTACTTCGTCTTCACCTTCCCGGCGGTACTGCTGATTCTGGTGGGCTTCATGCTGGCGATGGGTCGCTACCGCGGCTACCGCCTGACGGAGCTGGTGCGTTTCAAGGCTTTCGTGAAGGCTGACGCCTGATGTTCGGTCTCTGGAAAACCTGGAAAGCCCTGGAGGCCCGGGGCATCATGGGTATCAACCGGCGCAATGCGGACTACGTCCTCAAGTACAACAAGCGCCATTTGTACCCGATCGTCGACGACAAGATCATCACCAAGGAGCGTGCGATCCAGGCCGGCATCCATGTGCCGGAAATGTACGGGATCATCTCCACCGAGAAAGAGATCGACAAGCTCGGCGAGATCATCGGCGGGCGCAGCGACTTCGTCGTCAAGCCTGCCCAGGGTGCCGGCGGCGACGGCATCCTGGTAGTTGCCGATCGCTTCGAAGACCGTTACCGCACGGTCTCGGGCAAGATCATCAGCCACGAGGAAATCGAGCACCAGATCTCCAGCATCCTCACCGGCCTGTACTCCCTGGGCGGTCACCGCGACCGCGCCTTGATCGAGTACCGCGTTACCCCCGACCAGATCTTCAAGAGCATCAGCTACGAAGGCGTGCCGGACATCCGTATCATCGTACTGATGGGCTACCCGGTGATGGCCATGCTGCGTTTGCCGACCCGCCAGTCCGGCGGCAAGGCCAACCTGCACCAGGGCGCCATCGGCGTCGGCGTCGACCTGGCCACCGGCGTGACCCTGCGCGGTACCTGGCTGAACAACATCATCAGCAAGCACCCGGACACCACCAACGCGGTGGACGGCGTGCAACTGCCGAACTGGGACGGCTTCATGAAGCTTGCCGCCGGCTGTTACGAGCTGTGCGGCCTGGGCTACATCGGTGTCGACATGGTGCTGGACCAGGACAAGGGCCCGTTGATCCTCGAACTCAACGCCCGCCCCGGCCTGAACATCCAGATCGCCAACGACTGCGGCCTGACCCTGCGTACCCACGCGGTGGAAGCGCACCTGGAGCAACTGGCCAAAGACGGCCGCCAGGAAAGCCCCGAAGAACGCGTACGCTTCGCCCAGGAGCTGTTCGGCCACGTGCCGAGCTGAGTCCACATCCTGTGCGCGCCAGCCTGCCCGGCTGGCGCGCCCTGGAGCCTCTATGTCGTAGTCAGCGCTAGGAGCATTTCCTACAGAGGACTACAATCGCCTCCCCGCATTCATAGCTGTTACTTGCATGCCGACCTGTACGCTCCACCCCCTGCCCTACCAGGCCGACCCTGCGGCCTACTTCGCGCGTATTCGCCAGGCGCCCGGCGCCGTGTTGCTCGACAGCGCCCGGCCTAGCGCCGAACGCGGCCGCTTTGACCTGCTCAGCGCCTGGCCGCTGCAAACCCTCGCGCCCGCGATGGATGAACGTGGTAGCGCCTACCTGCAACGGCTGCGTGAAAGCCTGGCGCAACTGGGCCAGGCGCAGGTACCGGATGGCATCGAGTTGCCGTTTGCCGGCGGCCTGATCGGTTACCTGAGCTACGACTTTGGCCGGCGCCTGGAGCAACTGCCAAGCATCGCTGTCGATGACCTGGGCCTGGCCGATGCCAGCCTTGGCCTGTATGCCTGGGCACTGATCAGCGATCACCAGCAAAAGTGCAGCCAGCTGCTGTTTCACCCAAGCCTGGCAGCGGCCGAACGCCAGCGCCTGATTGAACTGTTCGAGGCGCCACCTGCTATCGATGCCGCCAGCTTCGCCCTGCAAGCACCGATGCGCGGCGATATCAGCGCACACAGCTACCGCCAGGCCTTCGACCGCGTGCAGCAGTACATCCATGCCGGCGACTGCTACCAGATCAACCTCACCCAACGCTTTCGCGCGCCCTGCCAGGGCGACCCCTGGCACGCCTACCAGGCCCTGCGCCAGGCCTGCCCGACGCCGTACTCGGGGTTCCAGTTGCTGGCCGACGGCAGCGCGCTGCTGAGCTTCTCGCCGGAGCGTTTCATCCAGGTCAGCAATGGCCAGGTCGAAACCCGGCCGATCAAGGGCACCCGCCCGCGCAGCAGCGATGCCGACGAAGATGCGCGCAACGCCGCCGAACTGCTGGGCAGCAGCAAGGATCGCGCAGAAAACCTGATGATCGTCGACCTGCTGCGCAACGACCTGGGGCGCACCTGCGAGATCGGTTCGGTGAAGGTCCCGGAGCTGTTCAGCCTGGAGAGCTACCCCAACGTCCATCACCTGGTCAGCAGCGTCACCGGGCGCCTGGCGGCCGGCAAGGATGCCCTGGACCTGATCGCTGACAGCTTCCCCGGCGGCTCGATCACCGGCGCACCGAAAATCCGCGCCATGCAGATCATCGACGAGCTGGAACCCAGCCGTCGGGCGCTGTACTGCGGGTCGTTGCTGTATGTGGATGTGCGCGGCGAGATGGACAGCTCGATCGCCATCCGCAGCCTGCTGGTCAAGGACGGTCAGGTGTGCTGCTGGGGGGGTGGCGCAGTGGTGGCGGATTCGGACTGGCAGGCGGAGTACGAAGAGTCGATCACCAAGGTCAAGGTGTTGCTCGAGACCTTGCAAGGCCTCTGAAAAGCATCGCGGGGCAAGTCGAGGCGTCGCCCCGCGATGAGGCCCTACAGGCTCAACGAGCGGTTCGAAGCCTTGATGAACTCTTTCTTCAGCGCCGCAAAATCATGCACCGCCGGGAACTGCGGAAACTCGCGGATCACGTTCTCCGGCGCATGGAACAGAATCCCTGCATCTGCCTCGCCGAGCATGGTGGTGTCATTGTACGAATCCCCCGCGGCAACCACCCGGTAGTACAGGCTCTTGAAGGCCAGCACCGACTGGCGCTTGGGGTCTTTCTGGCGCAGCTGGTAGCCGGTCACCCGGTCGTTTTCGTCGGTGATCAATCGATGGCAGAGCAGCGTCGGGAAGCCCAGCTGGCGCATCAGAGGCTGGGAGAACTCGTAGAAAGTGTCGGAAAGAATCACCACCTGGAAACGCTCACGCAGCCAGTCGACGAACTCGATGGCGCCGTCCAGTGGCTTGAGCGTGGCGATCACCGCCTGGATATCGGAAAGCTTCAGGCCGTGCTCATCGAGGATGCGCAGGCGCTGTTTCATCAGCACGTCGTAATCGGGAATGTCACGGGTGGTGGCCCGCAGCGATTCGATTCCGGTTTTTTCCGCGAAGGCGATCCAGATTTCCGGGACCAATACGCCTTCCAGGTCGAGACAGGCAATTTCCACAGCACACTCCTCGAACAACGCCAAAAATGGGAAGCCGCACTCTACATGCGCGGCGTCTACCCGGGCAATTTTTGTTAAGATCAGGGCATTACGAGCGCCAAGCGCCATTCAATGACCGGAAGCCGCCTGATGAGCCAACCCTTCGACGTCGCCGCCCTGGCCGCGACCTACGCCAACAAGTCGCCGCAAGACATCCTCAAGCTGGCCTTCGAGCACTTCGGCGATGACCTGTGGATTTCCTTCAGCGGCGCCGAGGACGTGGTGCTGGTGGACATGGCCTGGAAGCTCAACAAGAACCTCAAGGTGTTCAGCCTGGATACCGGCCGCCTGCACCCGGAAACCTACCGTTTCATCGACCAGGTGCGCGAACAGTACCAGCTGCCGATCGAGATCCTCTCCCCCGATCACAGCAAACTCGAGCCCTTCGTCAAGGAAAAAGGCCTGTTCAGCTTCTACAAGGACGGCCATGGCGAGTGCTGCGGCATCCGCAAGATCGAGCCGCTGCGGCGCAAGCTGAGCACTGTCAGCGCCTGGGCCACCGGCCAGCGCCGCGACCAGAGCCCGGGCACCCGCAGCCAGGTGGCGGCGCTGGAAATCGACAGCGCCTTCTCGAGCCCCGAGCACACCCTGTACAAGTTCAACCCGCTGGCACAGATGAGCAGCGAGGAAGTCTGGGGTTACATCCGCATGCTCGAGCTGCCGTACAACAGCCTGCACGAGCGCGGCTTCATCAGTATCGGCTGCGAGCCCTGCACCCGCCCGGTGCTGCCGAACCAGCACGAGCGCGAAGGCCGCTGGTGGTGGGAAGAGTCGACCCAGAAGGAATGCGGGCTGCACGCCGGCAACCTGATCACCAAGGGTTGACTTCCTCGCGCTGGCAATAGCGCTCCAGGTGCTGCTCAAGGTCGATAATCGCCTGGCGCAGCATCTGCACCAGCTGGCTGATGCGGTGGGCCGGCGCCTGTGTACTGCAGGCCTGTTCCAGCTGCACACAAACTGCCAGCACCTCATGGGCGCGGATCATCCGCGCCCCGCCCTTGAGCCGATGCACCAGGTCGGCCAACGCCACCCGATCCTTACCATCGTGCAAGCGGTCCAGACCGCGCAGGTCCTGGCGATTGCTGCTGACCAGATCGCCGAGCAGGGCCCGGACCTTGTCCTGATCACCGGCGGCCAGCACCAGCAGGCTGGAGATGTCCATGCCCGGTAGCACCGGCGCTGCCTGGGCCACCACCGGCACCGCGATACGGCCCGTCAGGCCCTCCAGCGCCTGCTGCAGGTCGTCGATGCTCAAGGGCTTGAACAGGCAGGCATTCATTCCCGCCGCCAGGCAGCGGGCACGTTCCGACGCCTGGGCATTGGCGGTCACCGCCAGCACCCGGCAAGCCTCGCGGCCGGCGCGCCGCTCATGCTCGCGGATCGCCCTGGCCAGCCGATAGCCATCGAAGATCGGCATGTTGCAGTCGGCGATGACCACATCGAACGACTCGCGCAGCCAGCAGCGCAAGCCCTCGCCGCCGTGTTCGCAGACCCGCACGCGATGGCCCAGGTAACCGAGCTGGTGCATGAGCAGGATGCGATTGGCCGGGTAGTCATCCACCACCAGCACCTTCAGCGGCTTGCTCAGGCTGGCGCTCTCCCGGCGCCGGCCCGGAGCGTCGCTGGACGCCGCCGGTGGCAGGCAGGCCAGGTTCAACTGCACCTCGACACGGGTACCGACACCGATACTGCTGTCCAGCTGCATACGCCCGCCCATCAGCTCGCACAGCATCCGGCAGATGCTCAGCCCCAGCCCGGCACCATTGCGCCCGGCCTGGCGGTTGTTGCTGGCCTGGCAATAGGGCGTACCCAGGCGTGACAAATCGGCCATGGGAATACCGACGCCAGTATCTTCCACCACCAGGCTCACCTCCACGCGGCGCAGCCGGCGCTGGGTGTGCAAGCGCACACGCACCGAGCCTTCACGGGTGAACTTGATGGCATTGCTGATCAGGTTGGAGAGAACCTGCTTGAAGCGCAGGGCGTCGAGCAGCACGTCGCTGTCCAGGGCGCCGGTAACCTCCAGGTGCAGGCGCAGGCCCTTGCCCAGGGCCTGCTGTTCAAACATGCGCACCACCCCTTCGACCTGCTGGCGCAGCTGGGTGCGGC
The DNA here is from genome assembly GCF_018417635.1 of Pseudomonas sp. SORT22. Lineage (NCBI taxonomy): Bacteria > Pseudomonadati > Pseudomonadota > Gammaproteobacteria > Pseudomonadales > Pseudomonadaceae > Pseudomonas > Pseudomonas sp. SORT22. Next base: position 2,132,076 of record NZ_CP071007.1, on the reverse strand, counting down.
GCGGTTCAAGGAGCAAATGGCCGGATTCGATGCGGGTGACATCCAGCACATCGCCGAGCAGTTCAAGCAGGCCACGCGCCGAGCTTGAGGCCACCTCGATAGCCAGCCGGTCGAGCACACCCTGATCGGCCTTTTCCTGGGCCAGTTCGAGCATGCCCAACAGGGCGTTCATCGGCGTGCGGATCTCGTGGCTCATGGTCGCCAGAAACGTCGTCTTGGCCTGGTTAGCCGCCTCTGCCTGTTCCTTGGCCGCTTGCAGTTCAGCATACATCTCGGTCAGGGCACGCTCGGCCCGTTCGCACTTGCGGATTGACTGGCGCAGGTAGTGAATCCACACCAGCGCCAGCGCCAGCAAGCTGCCGACCACGGCACAAGCCTGGGCAATCAGGCGCCCGTTTTCGTGCCAGAAACTGTCGACAATCGCCAGCGTGGGGTGTTGCGCCACCACCGCATGCGCTTGCGCCTCAAAGGCGTGCAGGCCGCGGATGGCATCCGGCCAGATGCCTGGCGCTACCTCTTCGGCCCCGGCCACTGTGGCCAGGCACTGCAGTACCAGCAACACCAGCGCCTGCAGCAAGCGAGCATGCACACAATTGGGCAACCTAAATGAGCAGGTTGCGCTTGGCGACATCCGCCAGGTCCACCAATGATTTGACCCTCAATTTCTCGATCAGACGGGTTTTGTACGTGCTGATAGTCTTGTTGCTCAACAGCATCGCATCGCCGATGGCCTTGTTGCTCAGGCCGCGGGCCAGTTGCTGCAGCACCAGCAGTTCACGGTTGGTCAGGCTGGCGATGCACTCGGCTTCCGAGGCGCGCACATCGACCCTGCTCACCGAGCTCAAGGCGACTTCAGGGAAGTAGGTGTAGCCGGACATGACCGCATGCACGGCCTTGCTCAGCTCGCATAAATCGTCGGTTTTCGATACATAGCCGACCGCGCCGGCCTTCATGCAGCGCAGGGAAAAATAATCAGCCTGCTGAGAGGTCAGGATCAGAATTTTCAGCGCAAGCTTCATTGCTTTGACCCGGGCAATCACCTCCAGGCCGTCCAGGCCCGGAATGCTGATATCGAGGATCATCAGGTCCGGGCTCAGCTCACGAGCCAGGCGCACGGCATCGATGCCGTTGTCGGTCTGGCCGACCACTTCGAAGCGCTCGCTGACCAGCAGCAGGTTGACGCTTGAGCGAATAAACGGGTGATCGTCCACGATCAGAACACTACTCATACCTTCCCTCATACCACGACGGTGACTCGGTCCGATTCACCCCTTGAAGGCAATTTCGCGACGTTGCTCGCCCTCGACCAGCTCAAAGCGATAGTGGCGCCCGGCCTGTTTCTCGAATGCACGGACCTTGCCCGGCAGCACATGGTGCTTGGTCGCCGGGGCGCAGTCCTTGTTGCCGGCGGCGCAATCATTGAAATGATCGAGGACGATGGTGGTGTTGCCCCGGTTGGGGACCAGGAAGCGCCCGGCCTCATGCTCGACCTCGACCTGGTAGCGGCTGGCCTGGGGCCGCACGAACAGGATCGAGCCGTAGCCGGCCAAAATGTTGACCCCGACCTTGAGGGCGTTTTCATAGCGCTCGGCTTCATCTTCGGTCACGGCAAAACCGTCGTTGACCTCCGGCAGCACCGGGATGAAACGCAGCCTGAAATAGCGCTCGTGCTCACGCTCGCCGCGATACAGCAGGCGCACCGCCTGCATGCCATTAGCGGGGATGATCAACCGCGCCGGGCTCACCACCAGGCCACGCTGCAATGCCTCGCGGCCGTCCATTTCAACCTCGCGCGCCTGGCCCTGCTCATCGTAAACCAGCTCGGCGACGCTGACCTTGACGAAGGCGGTGGTGTCGCCGCCATTGCGCACGCGCTTGAGCAACGTGCTCTTTTCACCGTCGAGGTAATCGTAGAAGGTCCCGATGTTGAGCTCGGGCCCGGCGAGCGCAGCGCTCGCCACCAGTATCCATAGCAGCGGTACCGCCAGTATTCCTTTCATGTCGTTTAGCTCCCAGCTCAACTGGCCAATTAATATCATTCTCATCCACCCGGCCTGTCCGGGCAACCGGCAGAGGCTGTAGGAAACTTCCTTAACTGACAGCGAAACTTCCAATTGCCCCGTTCGGGGGTTGTTTAAAGCGCAGCATCCAGTACCAGCGTCACATCGCCCTGGAAGGTTTCGCCCGGGTACCCGAGCATCGAGGCGGTATCGGCCTGGGACACTTCGAACAGCAGCCGCGCCTGACGGTCGAGCGTGGCCTCGACGGTATCGATGTGCAGCGCCGCCGGCGCGCCAACCGGCACCACCAGGTTGTCCACCGGCGCACCCAGGTGCCTCATGCTGGACGGCAGGGTCAGGGCGACTTTCAACGGAACCTGGTGGCCGTCGCGCCCGCGAATGCCGCAGCGCCCACCCAGGTCGTGTTCGCAGCGGGTGTGCACGCTGATCGCACCCGTGGTCCAGATCTGGAATGGCAGCACCCGGTACAGGCGCTGAGGGGGCGTGCCGCGATTGATCCAGCTTGCCCAGCCTCCAGGCGGTTCGAGTACTGCGCGTTCGGAGCCAGGCGGAAACTCGAGCTTCAAGGGGTGTTTGACGGTGAACTCGAAATTGAAGGTGAGCATGTTGGTGCTGACACTGGTGAATCGATTACCCAGGTCAAAGTCCGCCCCACTGCCACCGACGCTCAATTGCAACTGGGCCCGGTAGACGCCATTTTTCAGTGAGAGCGGCGAAGGCAACTGCAGGTCAAAAGCAAGCCCCTCGATAGTGCTATCTATATTGATAACGGTCCCGGCACTGCCGCTGCGTCCGACCATGTAACAACCGGTTGAAATAGCTGTATCGATTCGCCCCAGATACACCGTAGCGTTTCTGTCCTCGGTCGCTGCAACCCGTTCACACGCGCCATGGGTAGGCCCCGCGACCAAGACCGTCAGGCCCGGCACCATCCTCAGGCCGATATGCGTCGCTCGGAACTGGGTACTGAACGAATCCCCTTGCTCATTAACCAGATTCAACGTCTTGCTTGGGGGAAGCCTGATGAAGTAATTGTCCCGCGGATGCGGTGCACGATGGATGAACGCCGTAGAAAAGCTCAACGGCAAATTGGCCGTAAACCGATACTCGCTGCCGACGCAGGAGACCAATCCCGAACAAAAAGCCGCCCGCGGCGTGGTGTTGGTAAAGCCAGTAGGCGGCCTGCCGCTGTAACCCGGAATGTACTCGCCGGTAATGTCCACCACGCCGGCCTGGGCAACACCCGTGAAAGGTTCCGGACAGAACGCTGCGAACACCGAAAAGAGTGCCCCAAGGGTTGTGCACCGTGGTTGTTTCAGCCATCGCATCAAGCGTCCTCCTTCGATTGTTTCAGCTCAGCCCTGGCCACATTGGCCCCGGCGCAGGTCAGGTCGCCGACCAGCAGAATGTCGTTCTCGCGGGTGTACGTGCCCTGATCGAAGCTGAACAGGCACAAGGCATCAGCGCCCCGGCGAATCTCCAGGGTCGGCGTCGATTCGCTCATCTCGATGGCGAAGAAACCATCCGCCTCGCTCACGCTGCGGCTGGCGTGGTTGATTACCAGCGCGCCCCGCAGCGGCTGGCCTTTGCCATCGACCAGACGGCCGATCACGGTGACGGTCTGCATCACGCGAATCTGGTGATAATCGACCCCGCCGCGGTTGAGGTGATACTCCACCGTAGCGGGCTGGATGACCGCAGCATGGGCGTCCCTGCCTTCGAAATCGAAATGCACCTGGCCGGCCTTGTAGGCGCTGACCGGAATGACATTGCGCCCCGGGCGCAGCACGGCGCTGTGGCCGTGATGGTCGTCGGCGCGCATGCGCAGGCCCTGCAGGTCCGACTCGACATCGACAATCAGGCCGGCCTCGTGGGGCAGGTACTGCCCGGACATCGCCACCTGGCCGGCGCCGATCGCCAGCACGCTGTCGAGGTTCAAACCGGCGGTCAGTTCGCCGTTGTACGACGAGCTCTGGGCATAGGCATCGCCATGCAGCAGCGGGCTCTCGAACAGGGCGCTGCCGCCAAAGCCGGTGCCGTAGCGGTCCAGCGAAACCGTGCCGGCCAGGCTCTGCAACGCGCCGTAGTCGACATCTTGCTGATAGGTCAGCGAAGCGTTCTGATCGCGCCCGCCGTCGCGGGACGTGCGGCTGCCCAGGGTTGCCGAAATCCTGCGTCCCGGCCCGCCGAGGCTCATGCTCATGCTCAAGGTGACGCCGCGGTTGCGCGCATCACCCGAGCTGCTGGTGCCAGGGCGATCGAACACTGACAGCCGCCAGTGGGTATCGGAGTCCAGCAGCTTGCCAAAATAACCCCAGCCGACATCGAAGCCGGTGCCGTTTGCGCCAGTACCACTGCTATGGGAAACCCGTACGGTAGCGGTACTGTGGCGATCGACCCGGTGGTTCAGCGACAGTGCGCTCTGGCGCACCTCGCGCACGCTGAAGTCGCGCTGCGCGCCAGGCTGATCGTCTTCGAACCTGCGGCTGTCCAGCCATGAGCGGCTCTGGCTGAACACCAGCGAGCCCGATGCATAGTTGTAGATGCCTTGCAGGTCGTAGCCGTTACCCTGATCTTCGGTGTGAAAAACACTGCCATAGAGCTTGAACGGATCGAGCACATCCCAGTCCAGCGAGCTGCCGTACTGCATGAGTTCATCGATGCGCTGGGCCGAGAGCCCGAGCACTGCCCGCGGGTGCAACAGGTAATTGGTAAAGACCCCGGCGCTCAGGCTGTTGTCATAGTCCTTGTCCCAATTGCTCCACAAGGTGCTCTGCTGCCCGACATAAACGTTGTAGCGCCAGGGCGACTCGGCGTTGTTCCAGTTCGAGGGTTTGTAGATGAAGGCCTCGCTGCGCGAGGTTTCCTGGTTGTCTTCAATCAGGCGAACTTCTACTTCATAAATGCCTCCCGGCAGCACCCGGGTATCCAGCGCCTGCAAACCGGCCTGCACCGACTGGCTGTTGATCAGCACACCATCACGGTAGATTTCGGCGATAGCCGAGCGGTTCGGGGTGACATAGATGGGCGTGGCGCTGGCCTGGCCATTATTGACCGCCAGGCTGTCGCTGCTGCCGAGCATCAGGCCGCGGGTGGTATCGGGCAGGTTGCCGAGCAGGCGCGGCTGACGGGTCAGGCCTTGGGCGCCCGGGGTAAAGTAGCCCAGGCGAAAGAAATGCTGGTCGTGCACACGCTCGGCATAGAGCTGGTCGACACGGTGCCGGGTTTGCTCGGCGTAGTCGCTGTTGCGGTCGAACTGCGCCTCGCCAACGGCAGTCCAGTTGCCGACGCTGCCCCGCCCCTGCACGGCATAACGCCCGGTGGTTTCCAGGTCGCCCCCGACCAGGTTCAACTGGTTGCGCAACAGCAAGCCGTGGCTGCCGCGTTCCGGCAAGGTGTGGTAAAGCGCCGGCTGGTCGCTGCGCTCCGCCGCCGTGGTGAGGATCGACAACTGTGAATTGACCAGGCTGTAGTGCAAGGCCACCAGCCCCAGCGGGCAACTGGACAGGCAGTTGCCCAGCAACCTCGGCTCCTGCAACTGTTCGCGCCAGCGTGAACGCTCGCTGTCGGCGGCCTGGCTGTCGAAGGTGTCGGTAAAGTCGAGCAGTTGCACCTGCTCATCGCGCGACAGCACCACCAGCGCATCGCCCAGGTAGCGCCCATCAAGATCGACGCGAACCGCCAGGGGCACATCAAAGAAGTGCTCGCCGAACTCTTGCGGCAAGCCTTGCGCCTGGCTCAACACCCCCAAGGGCCCGGCCGCTCCCCGGGCATCGGCCCAGGCACAGGCAGAACTGCAGAGCACAACCCAACCCAGGGCCAGTCGAACGGATGCAGCGAGAGACAAGTAATTGGCCATGTCCATTTTTTCACAGGCAATATTCACCCCGTACTCATCCAAACGAAGGAGCAACGGGGTGAATAGAAGGGGACAAAAAAACGCCGGCTGGCGACTTACGGCGAAACGGTCTCGAACAGCATGTTGACGATGCCCTGGTAGTTGCCTGGCACGTAGCCGCCAGCACCGGCCGACTGCGCGGCCACATCGAAGGCCACCAGGGTGCCCGCCGCCGCTGCGGCTGCCGGCACTACCGGCACCGAGGTGGTGGTCAGGCCGGTGCCGTTGACCGCGACGTCCAGGCCGATGCTGTTGGCGCCGCTGTTGATCACTGCCGGGCTGAGCAGACGGGCAGAAATTGCCCCGGTGGTGCTCTTGACCTGCAATTGCTTGCGGATCGGCTCAAGCGATTCGCGCAGGGCGTTCCAGGCCATGTTCTGCGGTTCGTTCATCCAGTTGCCGCCCACCGGCTCGACATAAAAGTTCTCGGTCGGAACGGTGGCGGTTACGGTGACTTGTTTCTCCAGTGGGTCGGCGGCAAATACATTACCAACGGCCAGCAAGGCGAGCGGCAGGGCCAGAAAAGTGCGCTTCATGAATTGATCTCCTCGAATTGACCTGTGCAATCGTCACAGGCGACGTGCCAACGGCAAATGCCGCACCGCACAGGGCGGTTGGCGAGGAGGATTATTCGGCAGATATCCGACGCAAAAAGTCGGACCACTCCCAGCAGGATTGGGAAATTTCCCAAAGAGCGTTAACGTTCAATCGCACAAAAAAAGGTTCTTCACGGAATCCCGGGGGCTATGATTCTTGGGTTGGGTTGCGGGCTTATCCATTCGGTGTGGCGCTGCTGGCCCCACACTGAATGGATAAACTCGCAGCCTCAACATCCCAACCCGGGATTCCGTGAAGAGCCAAAAAAAAGCGCCCCTTGAAGGGCGCTTTCTGCACATCAGCTATTGAAGACGCAAATCAGTGCACTGGCAACTCGACGCCTTCAAACAGCTCTTCAAGCTCCTGCTTGTTGTGGCAGGCGATCGCCTTGGCCATCACTTCGCGGGTCAGGTGCGGGGCGAACTTCTCGATGAAGTCGCACATGAAACCGCGCAGGAAGGTGCCACGGCGAAATCCGATCTTGGTCACGCTGGACTCGAACAGCTCGCTGGCATCGAGCACCACCAGGTCATTGTCGAGCTTGGTGTCGACCGCCATCTTGGCGACGATACCGACGCCCAGGCCCAGGCGCACGTAAGTCTTGATCACGTCGGCGTCAGCGGCGGTGAACACCACTTTCGGGGTCAGGCCGCGGTGGCTGAAGGCTTCGTCGAGCTTGGAGCGGCCGGTGAAACCAAACACGTAGGTAACGATCGGGTATTCGGCCAGGGCTTCGAGGGTGAGCTTTGGCAGTTTGGTCAGCGGGTGGCCCTGAGGCACCACCACGCAGCGATTCCAGCGATAGCAGGGCATCATCACCAGGTCGCCGAACAGCTCCAGAGCTTCAGTGGCGATGGCGAAATCGACGGTGCCGTCGGCGGCCATTTCGGCAATCTGCATCGGCGAGCCCTGGTGCATGTGCAGGGCCACTTCCGGGTACTGCTTGATGAAGCTGCTGATCACCGGTGGCAGGGCATAACGCGCCTGAGTGTGGGTGGTGGCGATCGACAGGGTGCCCTTCTTCTCGTTGGAGAATTCCTGGGCAATCTGCTTGATGCTTTCGACCTTGCGCAGGATCTCGCCGGCGGTGGTGATGATGCGCTCACCGGCCGGGGTCACGCGGGTCAGGTGCTTGCCGCTGCGGGCGAACACTTCGACGCCCAGCTCGTCCTCGAGCAGGCGGATCTGCTTACTGATGCCCGGCTGGGAGGTGTACAGGCTCTGCGCTGTCGCGGAGACGTTGAGGTCGTGGTGCGCCACTTCCCAGATGTAGCGCAATTGTTGAAGCTTCATAGGTATCCCTCAAATCAGCTGGGCGTCACCGGCAGCAGCGACGATTTATAACTATATTAGTGGTTTGAAGAATAAATCTAGAACTATTTTAGCAGTCTTCAAGGAACCCACCTACGTCACCCAGTTAAGACTTCCTACGACCGAGATGTTGCGCGAGCGGCACCATGTACACCGGCACCGGCGACAGCTGCAGCAAGCGCACAGCGGTGCGGCCAATCGGAATGTCAACGCCGGCGCCCTGGCTGTGGCTGCCGAAGATCAGCAGGTCGACACTCAGGCGCTGGGCCTGTTCGAGAATCACCTGCGCCGGGTCGCCCTGGCGCACGCGCACGGCCTTGATCAGGGCAAGGTCAGCCTCCTCGCCTAATTCGTCACGAAAGTTTTCCAGGACCCGCTGCTCGATGTTGGCCATCACCGTGGTGACGCCTTCGCTATGCAGTTCATCGAGGGTCTGCTCGTCCAGGTAGCTTTGCAGCAGTGATTCGGCGAACTGGCCCATGGGCTCGACTGCATGAATGACGTAGAGCTCTGCGTTGAAGGTCCGCGCCAGCGCCAGCGCGTGTTGCATGACAAAAGGCGCGTACACACCGAGGTCAGTGGCATACAGCATGGAACGGATCATTCGACCTCCTCGACTGCCACGACGGCAGAGCAAGCTTCAGCTTAGCAGCGCCAAGACCGGCCGCAGGGCCGTCCGGCGCCGAGGTTTGCCAGTCAGCCCAGGGTCGGTTCGTTGCTGATCCCATGGGGCACATGGCCAGTGGCGACGACGCTGCGGGCCCGTTCGCAATGGCCGGCCTGATCGTCGAAGAACACATCGGCGGCGAAGGCTTCGAGGAACGCCGATTTGTCCAGGCCGCCAAGAAACAGCGATTCGTCCAGGCGAATATCCCATTCGCGCAAGGTGCGGATCACCCGCTCATGGGCCGGTGCCGAACGGGCGGTGACCAGCGCCGTGCGGATCGGGCAGGCGCCTTCCGGGAACTCCTTTTGCAAAAGGTTCAGCGCCGCCAGGAACGGCTTGAACGGCCCGCCACGCAACGGCTCACGCGCCGATTGACGCTCGCTGGCCTGAAAGGCTTCGAGGCCGCCGAGCTGGTAGACCCGCTCGGACTCATCGGAGAACAGCACCGCGTCGCCGTCAAAAGCGATGCGCAGCTCGTCACTGGCCGCACGCTGGGCGCCACCGGAGAGAATAGTGGCGGCGGCAAAGCCAGCCTCCAGGGCGCTGCGTACGTCATCGGCATCGGTGGACAGGAACAGGTGACAACCAAACGCCGCCAGATACGGATAAGGACTACGACCGCCGACGAAGGCGGCGCGGTAAATACCCAGGCCGTGATGCTCGATCGAATTGAACACCCGCAAGCCGGTATCGGCGCTGTTGCGCGACACCAGCACCACCTCGACCCGCGCCTGGCCAAGATGGGCGTTCAGGCCCAGAAGCTTTTGCACCAGCGGGAAAGCGTCACCAGGTTCAAGCACTTCGTCTTCGTGTTCGATCTGGTACTGGCGATACGCCTCAACGCCCTCGGCCAGGTACAGCCGGTGGCTCTCGCTGAGGTCGAACAGCGCCCGGGAGGAGATGGCGACGACCAGTTTGTCACCGAGGTTCTTGCTCATATGCTGCTCCTTTTGCGCTGTTCTAGCGGGCCTCATCGCGGGTCAAGCCCGCTCCTGCAGGGGCGGTGCTGTTTGCCGGTCAATAAAAGCCAAGGCCTGATACAACACCTGCATCTTCGGCAACTCACAGCCCGCCGCCCGCGCCTGGGCCAACGGCTCGGCGTAGATCGCCGCCAGTTCCAGTGGCCGCTGCTGGGCGAAATCGTGGTACATGCTCGGCCAGTAGTCGGGCATCTTCTCGGTCACCGCAAACAGGTGCTCGGCATAGCCTTGCGGCAGTTCATGGCCACAGGCACGGGCACCCTGCACTACTTCGGCCATCAGCGCCTGGATCAATGCGCGGCTGTCGGCATCGGCCATCAGCGGCGTGGTACTGGCCTTGAGCAGCACAGACAACCCGTTGTAGGGCACATTCCACACCAGCTTCTGCCAGCGCGCCTGGGCCAGGTTGCTCATAGCCTGGGAATCGATGCCGGCGCCATGGAACAGCGCCGCCCCGGCCTCGACAATCTGCTGGCGGCTGCCGTCATCGACCGCCGGGCCGCTGTGGTAGCCCAGGTTCACCGCGCCCAGCGACTGGTGGCGGATCACCCCCGGCGCTTCGCGGTTGACGCAGATAAAGCACAAGCCGCCAAGCAGGTGCAGGTTGGCCGGCAGCAAGGGCCGCAGTTGCTCTTCGACGCCCAGGCCGTTCTGCAGCAGCACCACCTTGGCATCCGGCGCCGCCGCTTGGACAATCAACGGCGCCAGTTCAGCGTTGCTGGTGGTCTTGGCGCCCACCAGCAGCCAGTCGCAGGGCGGCATGTCGGCGGCGTCGGCGTAGGCCGAAACCTTCATCTGCACGATGCCATGCACGGCGCTGTCGAGGCGCAAACCGTTGAGCTGAACGGCGTCGAACTCGCTGCGCAAGAGAAAGTGCACCTCGAACCCGGCACGCGCCAGCATCAGGCCATAGAAGCCACCAATGGCACCGGTGCCGATTACGCCGATACGCGGGCTGCTCGTGTTCATCCTGCTCTCCTCAAGCGTTCATTTTCTGTTCACATTTTTTACACGCAAATCATACGTTTTACGAACCTTCACTATACTGAGGCGAACAAGGTCAAAAAATCGACACGGAGTCGAGCATGCGTGGTTTCTTGCTGCACCCGGACGATGTTCCGGTGGAGCTGACCCTGCGTCAGTCGCCCAAACTGTTCCGCCAACGGCTGCACACTATCAGCCTGGGCGGAATCGCCTGCAACCACCCTCGGGCCTACCGACGCGGCATGGCGGTGGAAATGCTCATCCCCTCCCTCGGCGCCGAGGCGCGCTACCCAGGTTACGTGGCCTGGTGCCAGAAGCACCAGGACGGCTACCGGGTGGGTATTGCCTTTATCGACGAACAGGCGCTGTTTGGCGCACGCATGGGCGAACAGGTGTGCCAGATCCAGCACTTCTGTCAGGCCCGGGAACACGCCGCCAACCCCGATACCGATGTCGAAGCCCTCGCCCAGCAGTGGGTCAGCCTGCACGCCGGCGAGTTCTCCGAGGCCAGCCTTGAGGCAAGCCATACCCGGGAAATCCTCCTTCCGGGGTAAAAACCCCGTGGCTGTGGGCTTTTCCTTGCAGGAAAGCCGCCCTTGCCCATTGTCGAGCCACGGTGTAACGCGCTAAGGTTCGGCTCCCCGCTGCGTACAATTTTCGCTGCTCCGCCGCACGGGGATCGCTGGCGGCCGGCACCCGTGACCTGACGAGTAACACGATGGCTGATTTACCGATCGATGACCTAAACGTTGCCTCCAACGAGACCTTGATCACCCCCGATCAGCTCAAGAAGGAAATCCCCCTCAGCGCTACCGCCCTGCAGACCGTGACTGCCGGCCGCGAAGTGGTGCGCAATATCCTCGACGGCAAGGACCACCGCCTGTTCGTGGTGATCGGCCCCTGCTCGATCCACGACATCAAGGCTGCCCACGAGTATGCCGAGCGCCTCAAGGTGCTGGCGGCAGAGGTGTCCGACACCCTGTACCTGGTCATGCGCGTGTATTTCGAAAAGCCGCGTACCACCGTCGGCTGGAAGGGCCTGATCAACGACCCGTACCTGGACGACTCGTTCAAGATCCAGGACGGCCTGCACATTGGCCGCCAGCTGCTGCTGGACCTGGCGGAAATGGGCCTGCCGACCGCCACCGAAGCCCTCGACCCGATCTCGCCGCAGTACCTGCAGGACCTGATCAGTTGGTCGGCCATCGGCGCGCGCACCACCGAATCCCAGACCCACCGCGAAATGGCCTCGGGCCTGTCCTCCGCGGTCGGCTTCAAGAACGGCACCGACGGCGGCCTGACCGTTGCCATCAACGCCCTGCAGTCGGTGTCGAGCCCGCACCGCTTCCTTGGTATCAACCAGGAAGGCGGCGTGTCCATCGTCACCACCAAGGGCAACGCCTACGGCCATGTGGTGCTGCGTGGCGGCAACGGCAAGCCCAACTATGACTCGGTCAGCGTCGCCCTGTGCGAACAGGCCCTGGCCAAGGCCAGGATCAAGCCGAACATCATGGTCGACTGCAGCCACGCCAACTCCAACAAGGACCCGGCCCTGCAGCCGCTGGTGATGGAGAACGTCGCCAACCAGATCCTCGAAGGCAACCAGTCAATCATCGGCCTGATGGTCGAGAGCCACCTGAACTGGGGCTGCCAGGCAATCCCGAAAGACCTCAACGACCTGCAGTACGGTGTCTCGATCACCGACGCCTGCATCGACTGGGCGTCCACCGAGAAAACCCTGCGCAGCATGCATGCCAAGCTCAAGGACGTGTTGCCCAAACGCCAGCGCGGCTGACAGGCAGGTACAAAAACGCCGGGCAATTGCCCGGCGTTTTTGTTGGTGCGTTGAACAGCAGCGCAAAGGGCTGCCCTTCGTGATCTTCAGGCCTTGTTGGTGGCGTGCTTTTGCTGACGTTCCATGTAGCGCTCAACATAGGAGCACGACGGAATCACGGTATAGCCCATGTCTTCGGCGTACTTGAGCGCCTGCTCGGTGAGCGCCGCAGCGATACCCCGGCCACGCAACGCGTTGGGCACGAACGTGCGGTAGATATCCAGGGTCTGCTTACCCAGGTCCATGTAGGTCAGGTAAGCACGATGACCGTCCACATTGGTCTCGAACTGATGACCAGCCTGGTCATGGTGGATGGACAACGCCTCGCTCATCACTACTCCTCGCGGGTCTTGTGCTATGACCCTACCTTACCGATGTTTGTCCGGCGAAGGAACCTCTACGCCACCCCGTGCCCCATTGGACAACGAGAAGAGCATGGCTGTTCTCTGGCAAATGAGCACGTACAAATAGTAGGCGCCCGATGCCCGGATGCTCAAGGTGGCTGGTCGCAAATTTCACCCACTTGTGGCAAGCGGACACGGCGGCGAGCATCGGCCTGAACAGTTGCCGGATGTTGTAGTGCTATGACGAAGGATGACACTTTAAGTCACTTTTAGTTCAACAAATTACACACTTGCTACACTTGTTAGCACCCGCGCATGCGGCGCCTTCACAGTTTTTCTACATAAGGCTGTGGCGGACCCGGGACAGGCGCATTTTTTTGCAGTTCTTGCGCTCTGTCAGTTTACTTACTACAAGTAATGGGTACTATGTACGCCGGCCAGTTTCTCTTTCTTGAGAGATGGCTATTTAATAGAAAGTCCTTGAAGGGGAACACGATGAACAACGTTCTGAAATTTTCTGCTCTGGCTCTGGCCGCAGTCCTGGCTACCGGTTGCAGCAGCGTATCCAAAGAAACCGAAGCTCGTCTGACCGCTACCGAAGACGCAGCTGCTCGTGCACAAGCTCGTGCCGATGAAGCCTATCGCAAAGCTGACGACGCTCTGGCTGCTGCTCAAAAAGCACAACAGACCGCTGACGAAGCTAACGAGCGCGCTCTGCGTATGCTGGACAAAGCCAGCCGCAAGTAATAGTCCTTCGGGATTGTTATTGGAAGCCGACCCACTTGTGGGTCGGCTTTTTTATTGCCGCCGTGAAAGTGCAACAGCAGAAACGACGAGGCCTGCACGATGGCAGGCCTCAGGTACAGCAGGAATGGCTTACTGCATGTCGTAAGGCACGCTGGACACCATCGGCGCCGGGTTGCCAGCGCCATTGGGCACGGCGATCTCCACCGGCATGCCGTCTTCGGCGGCGACCACATCACGAACCATGTCCCAGTTCATGCGCAGGTTGTTGGCCAGGTCTTCGCGCTTGAGCAGGGCGTTGATGACCGCGGTGTGCTTGTCGACCACCGACGGATCGCCCTTGTCGTCCAGCGGCGTGTGCGCCTCGAGATAGACCTTGCCGGCACTGATACCGAACTTGTACGGCTCGTTGATGATGCGCACCGGCACACCGACCGGGGCCATCTTGGCCAGTTCCAGCACGTTGTTGTTGAACATGCGGAAGCAGCCGTGGCTGGTGCGCATGCCGATGCCGAATTTCTTGTTCGAACCGTGGATCAGATAGCCCGGCACGCCGAGGGTGAACTTGAACGGCCCCAGCGGGTTGTCCGGACCTGCCGGTACTACGGACGGGAGGATGTCGCCGTCTTCGGCGTGCTCCTTGCGGATCGAGGCTGGCGGCGTCCAGGTCGGGTTCGGGGTCTTGGCGGTGACCCTGGTGTTGGCGATCGGCGAACCCCAGCCTTCACGGCCGATGCCCAGCGGGTAGGTATGCACCACGTTCTGCCCTTTCGGGTAGTAGTACATGCGGTACTCGGCAAGGTTGATGACGATGCCTTCGCGCGGGCCCGGCGGCAGGATGAAACGGGTCGGCAGGATGATCTCGGTGCCGGCGCCCGGCAGCCACGGGTCGACGCCGGGGTTGGCGGCGATCATTTCCAGGTAGCCAAGGTCGTTGGCGGTGCCGATGTCGGCAAAGGTGTCTTCGTACTTGGCCTTGATCACCTGGACCTGGCCGATGACGTCTTCACCGGGAGGCGGCAGGGGGAACTCCAGCGCAGCAGCGGGACCTGCCGCCAGCAGGGCGGCCAGGGACAGGCAACGGGTGACGGCGGGAAAGCGCGGCAACATCCGGGAAATCCTTCGCTAATTCAATTGAGTCAAGCAATCGATTGTACACCGCCCCCCGCGGAACAGGGAGATGTCCCGGGCGCAGTTGGCGGTGCAGGGGATGAAAGGTTATATCAGCGCGTTACAGCTCGGGCCACACTGGCCGCGTGCCACGGCGCTGGGCATCGAGGATTGCCCGGCACAGCGAGCACAGGCGGCGGTCACGGTAGATGCTGCGCTCGGCCTGCGACCAGCGCGGTTGCGCCGGCAACAGGGTGCCGCAGAGGGTGCGGTCGGCCGAGCCACCGAGCTCGAGCTGGCGGGCTACCAGGTGGACGCGGATCTCCTGGCAGGCGAACAGGTCAAGCTGTTCGTCAGGCTCGATCAATTGATAGGCATACAGGGACCAGGCGGGACGCGGCATCGGGGGCTCCAAATCGGGGGCGCAACATTAGCCGAAAGCCGGTCACTATAAAAGCGTCAAAGCAGCGGTTTTAGTTGCGGCCAGGCATTTTCCAGCAACCTGGCCTGGGCGCCCTGCGCCGGATGGATGCCATCGCCCTGCATCAGCTCGGGTACACCGCCCACCCCTTCGAGGAAAAACGGCACCAGCGGCACCTGTTTTTCCGTCGCCAGGTTTTCATACACCTGGGCAAAAGCCTCGTTGTAACGCTTGCCATAGTTGGGCGGCAGGCGCATGCCCAGCAACAACACCTTGGCGCCGGCAGCCCGCGAGCGGTCGATCATCGAGGCAAGATTTTGTTGCAATTGCGTTGGCAGCTGCCCGCGCAGGCCATCGTTGCCGCCCAATTCGAGCACCACCAGCTCCGGCTTGTGCTCTGCAAGCAGCGCCGGCAGCCGCGCCTGGCCGCCGGCACTGGTGTCGCCGCTGATCGAGGCATTGATCACTTTGGCGTCGAAACCCTCGCTCTTCAGGCGTTTTTCCAGCAAGGCAACCCACCCCTCACGGGTATCCAGGCCGAAAGCGGCACTGATACTATCGCCGACAATCAGCACGGTCCCCG
The DNA here is from genome assembly GCF_018417635.1 of Pseudomonas sp. SORT22. Lineage (NCBI taxonomy): Bacteria > Pseudomonadati > Pseudomonadota > Gammaproteobacteria > Pseudomonadales > Pseudomonadaceae > Pseudomonas > Pseudomonas sp. SORT22. The sequence goes on along the minus strand of NZ_CP071007.1, from coordinate 2,116,582 downwards.
CGGCTGCGCCCTGGGCCAGGCACATCAAGGCCAGGCCAGCACTCAATAACCACACTCGCATCGGATTCTCCATGGGCCCCAGCATTCTCAGTGCGCGCAACCTTAGCAAAGTGGTCCCCAGCGCGGAAGGCGACCTGACCATCCTGCACGAACTCTCGCTGGAATTGAAACAAGGCGACAGCCTGGCCATCGTCGGCGCCTCGGGCTCGGGCAAATCGACCCTGCTCGGCCTGCTGGCCGGCCTCGACCTGCCTAGCGCAGGCTCCGTGACCCTGGCCGGCCACGACCTCGGCCCGCTGGATGAAGACCAGCGCGCACGGGTGCGGGCCGAGCATGTCGGCTTCGTGTTCCAGTCGTTCCAGTTGCTCGACAGCCTCAACGCCCTGGAAAACGTCATGCTGCCGCTGGAGCTGGACGGTCGCCGCGATGCCCGCGAGCACGCCCGCAGCCTGCTCGAACGGGTGGGCCTGGGCCAGCGCCTGAGCCACTCGCCGCGCCAGTTGTCCGGTGGCGAGCAACAACGGGTGGCCATCGCCCGCGCCTTTGCCGCCGAGCCTGCGGTGCTGTTTGCCGACGAGCCGACCGGCAACCTCGACAGCCACACCGGCGAGCGCATCAGCGACCTGTTGTTCGAACTGAACAAGGAGCGCGGCACCACCCTGGTACTGGTCACCCATGACGAACGCCTGGCCCAGCGCTGCCGTCGCCTGATCCGCCTGGACGCCGGCCACCTGGTCGCGCCGCTGGAGCCCTGATGAAACGCCTGCCGTTGTTCCCCCTGGCCCTGCGCCAGTTGCTGCGCGACGCCCGCGCCGGCGAGTTGCGCGTGCTGTTCTTCGCCCTGCTGGTGGCGGTGGCGGCCAGTACCGCGATCGGCTACTTCGGCGCCCGCCTCAATGGCGCCATGCTGCTGCGCGCCACCGAATTCCTCGGCGCCGACCTGGTGCTGCAGGGCAGCTCGCCGGCCGCCCCCGAGCAGATCAGCCGCGGCACCGCCCTGGGCCTGCAGCATGCCCAGGTGGTCGAGTTCTCCAGCGTGATCGCCACCGACAACGGCATCCAGCTGTCGAGCATCAAGGCGGCCAACGACCGTTATCCGCTGCGCGGTGAGCTGCGCAGCGCCGCCGAACCCTATGCCAGCGAAACCGCCGGTGGCGGCCCGGCACCGGGCGAGGCCTGGGTCGAGCCACGGCTGCTGGCAGCGCTGGAGCTGAAGATCGGCGACAGCATCGATGTCGGCATGAAAACCCTGCGCATGAGCCGGGTACTGACCTACGAGCCCGACCGCGCCGGCAACTTCTATAGCCTGACCCCACGGGTACTGATCAACCTTGCCGACCTTGAGGCCACCGGGGTGGTGCAACCGGGTAGCCGGGTCAGCTACCGCGAACTCTGGCGCGGCGAGCCCGAAGCCCTGGCCAGCTACCGTGACGCGGTGAGTAAAAACCTTGCCGCCAACCAGCGCCTGCAGGATTCGCGCGATGGCAACCAGCAAATCGGCGGCGCCCTGGGCAAGGCCGAACGCTACCTGAACATGGCCAGCCTGGTGGCAGTGCTGCTCGCTGGTGTCGCCGTGGCCCTGTCGGCCAGCCGCTTCGCTACCCGCCGTTTCGATGCCAGCGCCCTGCTGCGCTGCCTGGGCCTGTCGCGGCGCCAGGCGCTGAGCCTGTTCTGCCTGCAACTGGCGATTCTTGGCAGCATCGCTGCGCTGTGTGGCGCGGCGCTCGGCTGGCTGGCCCAACTGGGCCTGTTCCAGTTGCTGCAGGGGTTGATGCCGGCGCAGATCCCGCCTGGCGGCATCGGCCCGGCCCTGGCCGGGATTGCCACCGGCCTGGTGGCCCTGGCCGGTTTCGCCCTGCCGCCGCTGGCCGCCCTGGGCCGGGTTCCGCCGCTGCGGGTATTGCGCCGCGACCTGCTGCCGGTACCGGCCAGCAGCTGGCTGGTGTATGGCGCCGCACTGTTCGCCCTTGGGCTGATCATGTGGCGGCTGAGCCTCGACCTGCTGCTGACCTTCGCCCTGCTCGGCGGTGGCCTGGTGGCCGCCTTGCTGCTGGGCGGCCTGCTGTTGCTCGGCCTGCGCAGCCTGCGCCGCCTGCTCGCCGGCAGCCCGCTGGCCTGGCGCCTGGGCCTTGGCCAGTTGCTGCGCCATCCGCTGGCGGCGGCCGGGCAATCGCTGGCCTTCGGCCTGATCCTGCTGGCCATGGCGCTGATTGCCCTGCTGCGCGCCGAGCTGCTCGACACCTGGCAGAACCAGCTGCCCAAGGACGCCCCCAACTACTTCGCCCTGAACATCCTGCCCGACGACAAGAACAGCTTTGCCCAGCGCCTGAGCGAATTTTCCGCCGAAGCCGCGCCGCTGTACCCGGTCATCCCCGGACGCCTGACCGCAATCAACGGCGAGCCGGTGCAACAGATCGTCAGCAAGGAATCCACCGGCGACCGCGCGGTGCAGCGCGACCTGAGCCTGACCTGGGCTGCCGACCTGCCTCAGGGCAACACTCTGAGCGAAGGCCAGTGGTGGCAGGCCCAACCGCCGGCCGACGCCCTGCCCGGCGTCTCGGTGGAAGCCGAACTGGCCCTGAGCCTCAAGCTCAAACTCGGTGACCAGCTGACCTTCAGCATCGGCGGCCTGCAACGTCAGGTGCAGGTGAGCAGCCTGCGCACGGTCAACTGGGACAGTTTCCAGCCCAACTTCTACATGATCTTCCAGCCCCAGACCCTGCAGGACCTGCCGACCACCTACCTGACCAGCTTCTACCTGGCCCCCGGGCATGACCAGCAGGTGGTAGCGCTGTCGCGGGCGTTCCCGGCGGTGACCATCCTTCAGGTCGATGCGTTGCTGGAACAACTGCGCAGCATCCTCGCCCAGGTCACCCTGGCGGTGGAGTACGTGCTGTTGTTCGTGCTGGCGGCGGGCCTGGCGGTGCTGTTCGCCGGTTTGCAGGCGACCCTCGACGAGCGTATTCGCCAGGGCGCCCTGCTGCGCGCCCTGGGCGCCGGGCGCGGTTTGCTGGTCAAGGCCCGACGCATCGAGTTCGGCTTGCTCGGGGCGGCCAGCGGCCTGCTGGCGGCGATTGGCTGCGAGCTGATCACCCTGGTGCTGTACCGCTACGCCTTCGACCTGCACTGGAGCCCGCACCCATGGCTGCTGTTGCTGCCGGTCCTCGGCGCGCTGCTGGTCGGCGGTGCCGGGGTCTACGGCACGCGCCGGGCGCTCAATGCCAGCCCGCTGGCGGTACTGCGCGAGGGCTGATCAGGGTTTGACGTAGTCGATGGCGTTGACCCACCAGCACATCTCGCCGGAAGGGGTCTGGACGATGACTTCATCGCCGACCTCTTTTTTCAGCAAGGCGCGGGCCATGGGCGAGTCGATCGAGATGTAGTCCATGCGCCCGTAGATCTCGTCGTAGCCAACGATGCGAAAGCGCTTGCTCTCGCCCTCCTCGTTCTCGATTTCGACCCAGGCGCCGAAAAACACCCGGCCTTCCTGCTCTGGCGAATAGTCGACCACGCGCATGTCTTCCAGGCGTTTGCGCAGGTAGCGCACGCGGCGGTCGATCTCGCGCAAGAGCTTCTTGTTGTACTGGTAATCGGCGTTCTCGCTGCGATCGCCCAGCGACGCTGCCCAGGTGACTTTCTGGGTGACATCGGGGCGGGTGACCCGCCACAACTGATCCAGCTCCTGCTTCAAGGCGTCGTAGCCGCCACGTGTGATGATCTTCGTGCTCAACAGTGTTCTCGCTCGGTGACCGCCAGCCAGCAGCCGGCATGTGCTCAGGCTGCAACTGTGCCTCAGAGCAGGCGAACTGCGCCAGCCAGACGGTGTAAATAGCGAAAACTTGACGTGAAGCACGCCACTGCCACTAGCGCGTTGAAACATCTGGAGATATAAATAGAAATCACCTACAGCAAAAAATCACAAGGAATGTGAAGTGCCAGGGTTCTGCCAAGCCTGATACAGGTCAGCACACAGTAGAACCGTCGTTGCAAACATAGGGACCTTTTCAGTGTCTGCCGGGCAGGTCACTGAAGGTGTTTGTTCTGCGTTGGCCTGCCCAAGCGAAGCAGGCCTGAGGTGATGAAATGGACAGGATGACCGGACCTGGCGTACAACCGCCTTTTTTCAAACCACAGCGCCGGGCCATGGCGCTGGAGCAGCGGATCCTGTTCGACGGCGCCGCTGCCGCAGCGGCCGACCAGCAGCACGCTGGCGACGACAACAGCGCGGGCAACAAGGACAGCGCCCTGGCCACCCCCGCCACTCACACCGAAGCTCGCAGCGATGCCCCGGCCCAACCCTCGGCCGCGCGCCACCTGCTGGTGCTCGACAGCCGCATTGAAGGCCGCGAACAACTGCTCGCCCAGCTGCCGGCAGATGTCCAGGTACTGGTGGTCGACAGTCAGCAAGATGGCCTGGCGGCGATTTCCGCAAGCCTGGCGCAACTGGGCCAGGTCGATTCGATCCAGATCCTCTCCCACGGCGCCGCCGGCCAGTTCACCCTCGGCAGCAGCACCCTCAGCGCCGACAATATCGAGCAGTTCGCCACGCCGCTGGGCCAGTGGCGCCAGGCGCTCAGCGAGGGTGCCGATATCCAGCTGTACGGCTGCAAGGTGGGCGAAGGCAGTGCCGGGCGTACCCTGGTCGATGAACTGGCACGCTGGACCGGTGCCGACGTCGGCGCCTCGAGCAACGACAGCGGCAGCGCGCGGCTGGGCGGCGACTGGAACCTGGAGGTGCGCAACGGCAACATCGACCAGGCCATCGCCCTGTCTGCGACAGCCCTGAGCAGCTTCGACAGCCTGCTGGCCAATGCTAGCCCGACCCTGGGCATTTCGTCTGGCGGCTCGGACGTGCTGCTCGGCGGCGCATTCAGCTTTGACCTGACCTTCAGCAACCCCTCAAGCCAGGTCGGCTTCGCGCCCTATATCGACCTGTTCATGCCGGCCACCGGCAAGGATGGCGACGACGGCGTCAGCTTTGTCTCGGCCAGTTATCTTGGCCAGAACGTGCAATCGTATGTGCTTACCTTCGACGCCAATGGCAAGGCCAGCCACCCGCTGGCCAAGGACAGCAGCGGCAACGCACTGATTCTCGATGCCGCAAGCCTCGGATTGCGCGCCGGCGACCAGCTGGTGGTGCTGCAACTGCCGTACGCCAGTGTCTCCCAGGGGCAACCGGGCATCAGCGTGCAGATCAACGCACGCTTGAGCGAACTGGCCGATACCGACTTCTCCAACGGCTCGCCAGACCTGACCATTCGCGCGCGCAGCGGCTTCCAGTTCGGCAACGATGCCCTGGACAACCCGGCCAGTGACCCCAGCCTGGTGGAAGCCAGCCTGCAAAGCTTCGTGGTCCACCCCACGGTGCTGACCCAGACCCAGACCGTCACCACCCCGGAAGGCGAAACCGCGACCGGCCCCAACTACGAACGCACCCTGACCAGCACCGTCACCCCGGCGCCGGGCCAGACCCTGAGCAATGTCGTGGTGACCCAGCCGTTGCCGCCCAATGTCCAGGTCAACGCCATCACCCCCGGCCCCGGCGGCAGCCTGACCTCGATCACCCTGCACGATGGCCGGGTGATTACCGACCCCGCGCAGATCGCCACCCTGATCGCCGCCAGGGACGTGTTCATCGACGCCTACACCGTCACTTATGCCACCCTCAGCGCCGCTACCAGCACCGTGGTGGATTTCTATGTACCGGATGTCGATGCCAACGGCCAGCAGGTCATCGACCCCCTGACCGGCGACGAGCGCACCATCACCGTCGCCGGCGCCACCGTCAGTGGCAACTGGGTGCCGCTCGACCCGCGTGACGTCTCGACTCCGGGTAACGACATCGACTTTACCGCCACCGGCCAGGACACCAACTTTGTTGCCAAGTCGATCACCCTGCTCAAGCAGGTCAGCCTGATCACCGACCTCGGCCAGGCCGGCATCACCCCCGGCGACACCCTGCACTACAGCCTGAACCTGGCGATTTCCGACTATTTTGCCTTCGGCCAGACCCTGTTCCAGCAAGGCCGCTTCGTGGTCGTCGACCAGGTCGGCGATGGCCTGAGCGTCTCCGGCCCGGCCACCCTGACCATCACCTCGGCCGGTCGTACCCAGACCGTGGCGCTGGTGACCGGCACCACGCTCAATGTCGATGGCAGCACCACCTTGACCTTCGACATTGCCCAGTCGCTGCGCAATGCCAACGGCAGCCTCGGCGCCCTGCTGGGCGACCTGGCGTTCCAGGACCTGATCCGCGGCGCCACCACGGCGGTAATCGGCTACAACGCCGTGGTTGCCCAGAGCTACACCACGCCCTACCCGCCGCACAGCGAGATCAACGAAGGCGACAGCCTGGGCAACAATGCCCAGGTCAGTGCAACCCTGATCCAGGATGCCCTCAACCTGACCGGCTACGACCAGAGCGACCGCTCCACTACCACCAGTACCATCCCCACGCGCACCGTGGATATCGAACTGGTGACGGTCAACAACGGCGTGCCGCCGGCCAACGGCGAGCTGCGTCCCGGCGACCTGGTGACGTTCCGCCTGAGTTACGACCTGGTGACCGGCGACTACGAGCAGTTCAAGCTCACCGCCTACCTGCCCTTGCCACTGTTCGACCTGGGCGCCATCAATTGGAGCCAGGGCAACGGTGTCGGCCAGTGGTCGTTCGGTGCTGGCAACAGCAACCCGGACGGCGTCGACAGCGTCACCAGCGGCCCCGGCAACGCGGTAATCTTCGACTTTGGCGACTACACCACGGCGTTGACCAATGGCAGCCGGATCGAGGTGCAGTTCACCCTGCGGGTCGGCGACCAACCCTTCGCCGACCAACGTTCGCTCGACGTCCTGGCGCAATCCAGCCAGCTCACCACCATTGACAACCGGCCGCTGATTTCTTCCGATGTCGCACTGATTGCCTCGATCGCCGAGCCAGTGCTGGCCCTCACCCACGGCGTGGTGTCCAGCAGCCAGGGCAGCGTCACCGGCACCAGCGGCAGCTGGAAAGCACCGGGCACCAGCGGCGTGCCGTTCAGCGGCCAGATCACCAGCCTGAGCCAGATCGACGGCAACGTCAGCGGCATCGATGGCGGCGACACCCTGCGCCTGGCCACCGCCATCGAGAACACCGGCGGCGGCGGCGCCTTCGACGTGGTCACCGGCATCAGCCTGCCCAATGGCCTGGGCTTTGTCGGCGGCAGCCTGGGCGCCGCCAACCTGCAGGTCTATCGCGGCGATGGCAGCCTGCTGGTGCGTGGCGTTGACTACGAGGTCAACGGCAATCAGATCAGCTTCCTCGACGCCGGCGCCGTGGCCAGCCTGTTGCCCGGGCGCAGCGGGACCGCCGCCGACACCACTGGCGCCAACATCGTGGTCATCACCTACGACGTCCAGGTCGTCGCCAGCATCGAGGCCGGGCGTACCCTGCAGAGCACCGCGACTCTGAGCAACTATGCCAGCGTCAACGGCGGCAGCGACTTCACCCCCACCGACCTGCAAGACCTGGCCAACCAGCAAGTGGCCACCCCCGAGGTACGCAAGACCTTCGCCGGCGGCAGCCTCGACAACGGCGACTCCAGCGCCAGCCATACCAGCGGCAGCGACCTGGTGGTCGGCGAAAGCATGCTCTACGACATCAAGGTCACCCTGCCCGAAGGCGACACCCGCAACCTGCGCATCGACGACCTGATCCCGCCGGGCCTGCGCCTGGACACCAGCTTCAATGGCGGCCAGGGCTACCAGTTGATCACCACAGTGGCCGGCAGCGCGGCGCTGACCGCCGACTTCAATGGCAGCCTCGGCAGCCAGGCTATCTCAGCCATCGGCGGCAGCCTTGGCGGCGACGGCGTCAGCTTGCGCCTGGCCTTCAGCAATGCCGGCGCAACCGCCGACAACCGCGGCGACAACAACAGCTTTGTCATTCGCGTGCGCCTGACGGTCAGCAACGTCGACGGCAACCAGAGCAACCGTTCCCTGCAAAACAGTGCGCAAATCCACTTCAGCGACCCCGATGGCGATACCGCCAACGGCAGCAACGCCCTTGACCGTACCGTCGCCCTCAGCGGCGGACGGCCGACCGTCACCGTGCGCGAGCCGACCCTGGTGGTGGACATCGCGGCCGACTTCGGCCCGGGCCTGGGCGTCGATGAAGGCCAGCGGGTGCGCTACTTGATCGTCATCAGCAACGGTAGCAGTGCCAGCGACTTCGATGCCTTCGACATTCGCTTTCTCGACAACCTGCCCACGCAACTGAGCAACCTGCAACTGTTGTCGGTGAACTACAGCGGCGCCAGCAACAACGGCGGCGGCGATTTCGAACTGGTCGGCAACCAGTTGCGCAGCGTCAACGGTGCCAACATCGACATCGCCAAGGGCGGGCGAATCTTCATTACCGTGGTCGGCGACGTGAACGCCAGCGCCGCCAGCGTGGCCAGCTTCGACAACCTCGCCAGCGTGCAATGGAGCAGCCTCAATGGCACCGGCAACATCGGTTTCGACCCGGCCGGCGAGCGCACCGGGGCCGATGGCATGCTCAACAGCGGCGTGCTCAACGACTACCAGACCGCGTTCAGTGTTCGTGTGCCGGTCAACCAGGGCGTGGAGATATCCCGGGTCGGCGGCTTGAGCGATAGCGCCGCGCCGAACCCGACCAACAGCGAGCGCGAACAGGTCGCCATCGGCGAAATCATCCGTTACCGGGTGGTGGCGGTACTGGCCCAGGGCAGCACCAGCGACTACAGCCTGCAGGTCACCCTGCAAAACGGCCTGGGGTTTCTCAACGACGGCAACACCCGCATTGCGTTCATTTCCGACCAGGGCATCAGCAGCAGCATCGCCTCGTTGATCAACGGCGGGCAACTGAACATCAATGGCGCACAGAATGCCCAGGAAGCGCAGCCGATCAGCGCCGACCTGCTCGGCGCCGCACCCGGCGGCATTCTCAATGGCGCACAAATCAGCGTCAGCACCGATGCCAACGGCAACACGGTCATCACCTTTCACCTGGGTGATGTGGTCAACCACGACAATGACCTGGACAAAGAGCTGGTGTCGCTGGAGTTCAACGTACGGGTGCTCAACCAGGCGTCCAACGTCGCCGGCCTGTCGCTGTCGGCGGTTGCCATCGACCAGTCGCGCGGGGTGCAGTTATCGCGCAGCCAGGCGGTTTACGAGGACCTGGTCGAACCGCGCTTCAACAGCCTGGACAAACGCGTGGTCGACTTCGACCCCAACCCCTCGGGCAGCAGTGGCACGGCCACCCTGGCCTTGTCCTTCACCCACACCGGCGGCATTGCCGCCTACGACGCGCAGCTACGCGACAGCTTCCCGACCGGCAGCAGCTACAGCCTGCTCGGCATCGAGCTCAACGGCACGCTGTACACGGCCAGCAACCTGCCGGCGGGGGTGACGTTCGGCACCAGCGGCGGGCTCGGTGTCGACTTTGCCAAGCTCAATGTCGGCGACCAGGTCAAGGTCACCTACCAGGTCACCTTGCCCAACCTGGCCGCAATCGCCAGCAGCAATGCCACTCTGACCTGGACCAGCCTGCCGGAGAGTTTCAACAGCTGGGGCGGCTCCAGCGTCGGCAGCGACGGCAGCGCCGAGGGCGAACGCACCGGCGCTGGCGCCAGCCCCAACACCTATATCCTCAGCGACGCTGCGGGCCTGGGACTTATCCAGGGCACACTCTGGGATGACACCGCCTCGGCCACGACCAGCGCCATCCCCGATGGCCCGGGCCTGGCCGGCCAGACCGTGACCCTGACCTGGGCCGGCCTGGACGGCAACCTCGACAGCAGCGCCGACAACAAGGTGTTTACCACCACCACCGACGCCAATGGCCGTTACCATTTTGGTGTGCTGCCCAGCGGCGTGTTCCGTATCGACGTGCCCAGCGGCACCGTCGCCTATCCGCAGCCGCTGGGCGAGCTGCGCGTACGCATCGACTCGGATGCCGGCAGCGCGCTGGGGCGCATCGACATCAACCTGGGCGAAGGCAGCAGCGCCAACGCCGACGCCGGCTTCGTGCAGCTCAACGACGCCCCGGTCAACCAGTTGCCCGGCACCCAGAACGGCTTTGAAGACACGCCACTGGCCATCGGCGGCATTCGCGTCAGCGATGTCGATATCGGCAACGGCATCATGGACATCACCCTCAGTGTGCTGCACGGCACCTTGAGCCTGTCTGCCCTGCCCGCCGGGGTTTCGGTGGTGGGCAACGGCAGCGGCACCCTGAGCCTCTCCGGCAACCTCACAGCGCTCAACCAGGCCCTGGCCAATCTGGTCTACCTGGGCAATGCCAACTTCAACGGCATCGATACCCTCACGGTGCTCAGCAACGACCGCGGCGGCTTCGGCGATGGCGATGGCGACGGCCTGCCCGGGCAAAACCCGCAGGACGCGCGCACTGATCAGGACAGCCTGCAGATCATCCTCGCACCGGTCAACGATGCGCCACTGGCAGTTGACGATGCCATCGATGCGGTAGAAGCCGGGGGCACCAATAACCGCCTGCCGGGGGTCAACCCCAGCGGCAACCTGCTGCGCAACGACCAGGATGTCGATATCGCCACCAACGCCGACGTGCTGCGGGTCAGCGCCATCGGCCTCGAAGGCCAGCCGGCGCAGAACCTCGCCTCAGGCAGCGCGGTCGTGATCAGCGGTCGCTACGGCAGCCTGATCGTGTCCTCCAGCGGCGGATTTTTGTACCTGGTCGACAACAACAACGCCGAGGTCCAGGCCCTGCGCCTGGCCGGGCAGACCCTGGTCGAACGCTTCGTCTATACCGCCACCGACCTGGCCGGCGCCAGCAGCAGTGCAGCGCTGACGGTTACCGTGCATGGCGCCAACGACACCCCGGTGGCAGTCAATGACGAAGGCATCGCGGTCGAGGCCGGTGGCGTTGCCAACGGCACTGCCGGCAGCGACGCCACCGGCAACGTGCTGAGCAACGACACCGACGTCGATAGCCAGGCCAATGGCGAAGTGCTGAGCGTCACCGGTATCCGTTCGCTGCGCGAGAGTGCGGCCGGCACGATCACCCCGGTAGCTGCCGGTACCACCAGCAGCAACGGTACGCTGCTGGTCGGCAGCTACGGCACCCTGACCATCGGCGCCGATGGCAGTTACCGCTATGTCGTCGACAACAGCAACACGGCGGTGCAGCGCATGGTGCCCGGTGACAGCCTGTTCGAGTATTTCAGCTACCAGGTTACCGACGCCGGCGGCCTGAACGACATCGCCGAGCTGCGCATCACCATCCAGGGCGCCCAGGACAATCCGCTGGCCAGTGACGACCAGGCCGTGGCCCAGGCCGGCTCCGGCCCGAATGCCATCGGCGAGAGCAACCCCCGTGGCAACGTCATCCTCTTCCCCAGCCGCCCGGGCCCGGCCGACCAGCCGGGAGGCAACGGCATCGACCTTGACGTCGACCGCACCGACCGGCCCAACAGCCTGCTGCAGGTCAATGGCATCCGCACCGGCAGCGAACTGGCTGGCGGTGCGCTGCTTGCGGTGGCCGGCGGCACCAGTTCGAACGACGGCACCGTGCTGCTCGGCAGCTACGGTGAACTGCGCATCGGCGCCGACGGTTCGTACTTCTACGACGTCGACAGCAGCAACGCGGCGGTGCAGGCCCTGCTTGCCGGCCAGACCCTGAGCGAGGTCTTCACCTATCAGGTGGTCGACAGCAGCGGCCTGACCGACCGGGCGCAACTGGTGATCACCATTCGCGGGGTCAACGACCCGCCCGTGGCCCAGAACCACTACACCGTCGCCATTGAAAGTGGCGGCGTGGCCAACACCAGCGCCGGCTTCAACCCTTCGGGCAATGCTCTGGCGCAGGACACCGACCCCGATGGCGACCCGATCCGGGTGGTTTCGCTGCGCCACGACCAGTTAGGTACCAGTGCCATTCTCGGCCAGGCCTTCCGTGGCCAGTACGGCACCCTGACGCTCAATGCCGACGGCAGCTACACCTACCTGCTGGACAACGACAACGCCCAGGTCCAGGGCCTGCGCGATGCCTCCGACAACCTCCTGGAACGCTTTACCTTCGCCGTCAGCGATGGCACCGCCACCCCGCAGGAAGCCCAGCTGGTGGTACTGATTTTCGGCCGCAACGACAACCCGGTGGCCACCGATGACCAGGCCGAAGCGATCGAGGCCGGCGGCAGCAACAACAGCCTGCCGGGGCGGGACCCAGTGGGCAACGTGCTGACCAACGACAACGATGTCGACAGCCGGCTCAACGGTGAAACCAAAGCCGTGTCCTCGGTGCGCACCGGCAGCAAAACCGTCACCGGCACCGATGGCGTGCTGGGCACCGAGCTGCGCGGCACCTACGGCTGGCTCACGCTCAACGCCGACGGCAGCTACAGCTACCGCCTGGACAACAGCATGGCGGCGGTGCAAGCCCTGCGCAGCAGCAGCGACACCCTCGAGGACAGCTTCAGCTACACGGTAATCGACACCGCCGGCGCCGAAGACCGCGCCACCTTGAGTATCACCATCCGTGGCGCCAACGACGCGCCGCTGGCGCGCAATGACCTGGCCATCGCCGTCGAGGCCGGCGGCCTGAACAACAGCAGCGCCGGGGTCAACCCGAGCGGCAATGTGCTGGACAACGACAGCGATGTCGACGCCTATGGCGAAACCTTGCAGGTCACCCAGCTCAGCCAGGACGGCCGCATCGCCAGCCTGGGCAGCGCCTTCAAAGGCCTGTACGGCACCCTGGTGCTCAACGCCGACGGCAGCTACCACTACGAGCTGGACAACAGCAACCCGCAGGTACAGGCCTTGCGCACCCCCGCCGACCGCCTGCTGGACACCTTCACCTACAGCATCCGCGACCTGGCCGGGGCCACCAGCAGCGCCGTACTGAGCATTCGCATTCATGGCAGCAACGACAACCCGCAGGCCAATGACGACAGCGCCATTGCCATCGAAGCCGGCGGTACGGCCAACGCCACCGCGGGCCTCAACCCGCAAGGCAATGTACTGGCCAACGACAGCGATGTCGACGCCAATGACCTCAAGCGCGTCGATGGCCTGCGCCTGGGCAGCGAAGCCGCAGGCGGCAGCTTCAGCACCATCAATGGCAGCCTGAGCCTCGCCGGCCTGTACGGCACCCTGACGCTCAATGCCGATGGCAGCTATCAGTATGTGGTCAACAACAACCTGGCCGCCGTGCAAGCGCTCAAGCCCGGCGAAAGCCTGGTGGAGGTGTTCACCTACCGCATGCATGACCGCGCCGGCGCCAGCGACACCGCACAGTTGCAAGTGCAGGTACGCGGTGCCTGGGACGCGCCGGTGGCCCGCGATGATGGCGCCCTGGCCGTCGCCGAAAGCGCCAGCAGCGCCGGCATCGACCCCAGCGGCAACCTGCTGCCCAACGACAGCGATGTCGATGGCGGCGACCGCCTGGTCGTTACCGGCATCCGCGCCGGCAGCGAAGCCGCCGGTGGCAGCCTGGATGCAGTCAGCGACGGCACCGACCTGAGCAACGGCACCTTGATCAACGGCCTCTACGGCCAGTTGATCGTCGGCGCCGACGGCAGCTACATCTATCGCCTGGATTCAAGCAACCCGGTGATCCGTGCGCTGGGGCCGAACCAGTTCATCACCGAGGTGTTCACCTACCAGGTCAGCGACCTGGGCGGGCTGAGCGACCAGGCCCAACTGACCATCCTCATTCGCGGTCGCAACGACGCACCCCAGGCCCGCGACGACAGCGCCGTGGCCATCGAGGCCGGCGGCTTGAACAACAACCAGCCGGGGCTGAACCCCAGCGGTAATCTGCTGAGCAACGATACCGACGTCGACCACGACATTCTCAGCGTTGCCGCCGTACGCACCGGCGGGCGCCTGGAAGGCGGCACCGCCGGTACCCTCGGCAGTGCCTTGCGCGGCCTTTACGGCGACCTGACGGTGAATGCCGACGGCAGCTGGAGCTATGTGGTGGACAACAGCCTCGCCGCCGTGCAGGCCTTGCGCACCGGCAGCCAGACCCTCAGGGAAGTCTTCACCTACACCGTGGTCGACCGCTTCGGCGGGCAAAGCCAGGCGCAGTTGATCGTTACCCTGCAAGGTCGCAACGACACACCGATTGCCCAGGATGACCACGGCGTGGCCATCGAGGCCGGCGGTGTCGACAACGCCACCCCGGGCCAACCGGCCAGCGGCAACGTGCTCGACAACGACAGCGATGTCGACGGCGTCGAGTACGGCGAAACCCGCCAGGTACTTGAGGTGCGCAACGAAGACGGTAGCGTGGCCCTGGCCGGGCAAGTACTGCAAGGTCGCTACGGGCAACTGCTGCTGGCCAGCGACGGCAGCTATCGCTACCAGCTCGACGACAACAACCCACAGGTCCAGGCCCTGCGCACGGCCGGCGAGACCCTGCGCGAAGTGTTCACCTACCGCATGCGCGATACTGCCGGCGCGCAGTCCGAAGCGCGCCTGCACATCCTCATCCAGGGGGCCAACGACAACCCGGTCGCCCGTGACGACCATGCCGTCGCCAGCGACCAGACCGCCGCCCCGCAAGCCACCGGCAACGTATTGCCCAACGACTCCGACGTGGACGCCGCCGACCAGTTGCAGGTAGTCGGCATTCGCACCGGCAGCGAGGCCGCCACGGGCACCGGCGGCAGTGTTGGCCAGCCGCTGGCAGGGCGCTACGGCACCCTGGTGATCAATGCCGATGGCAGCTACCGCTACCAGATCGACCTGAGCAACCCCGAGGTGCTGGCCGCCGCGGGCCTGGGCCGGGTGTTGCAGGATGTCTTTACCTACACCGTCGGCGACCGGGCCGGGGCTACCGACCTGGCCCAGTTGGTCATCGACCTGGACATCGCCGCGCCGTTCATTCCGGCACCGGCTGGCCCGCACCTGGACAGCGCCGGCCGCGACCGCTTCGGGCGCCTGCCGCTGCCGACGCTAGAGCCGGCGATCTTCGTCACGCCGGTGGTCGAGCAGGACGAACGGGACCTGGAGCTGTCCGGTTGGGCAGCCGATGGCAGCGACCTGAGCCTGGGGCGCACCCCCGAAATCCGCAGTGCCACGCTCAAGGCCAGGCTCGGCCTGGTGCCCGGCCAGTTCGTTGCCAGCAGCGTGGCGCAAAGCCGCAACGACAGCGAACAGGACCTGGCCTGGATGCTCGGCCGCCATGGCCGCCTGAACCTGAGTGCCGACGGCCTGCTGGCCGATCCCTCGGTGTTTGCCAGCAGCCGCGACAACCTGACCCGTGGCGACAGCCAGCTCGCCGCAGCGGCCGAAAACCGCACCGCCCCGGGCCTGCGCGCGCAATTGCGCGAGGCCGCGCAGCGCTTGCGCGCCAGCGCCGACCTACCGACCGAACACGCAAGGACCAAGGACTGACCATGCCAAAAGCCCCCCTGAACCTGTTGAGCACCGCCATTGGCTGTGCGTTGCTGCTGGGAGCCTGTTCGGCCATGAAGCCGCATGAGTACAGCAAGGACGAACAGCGTCAGCGAATCGTTGCCGACCAGGCGCAGATGTATGCCGAGCAGGAGCCGGTGACCACCCCCATCACCCTCTATGAAGCCGCCGCGCGCGCCCTCAAGTACAACCTGGATTACCGCCTGAAACTGATGGAAGGCGCGCTGGCCGCTGACCTGCGCGATGTTTCCAGCCACGAGATGTTGCCACGCCTGGTGGCCTCGGCAGGCTACGCCGGGCGCAACAACGACTCCGGCGGCACCTCGATCGGTATCGAAGACCGCGAAGAAAGCCTGCGCGCGTCGACCTCCGAAGAGCGCTACCGCGAACTCTATGGCCTGGGCCTGAGCTGGAGCCTGCTGGACTTCGGCGTCGCCTATTACCGCACCCAGCAGAAAAGCGACCAGATCCTGATGGCCGAGGAGCGTCGGCGCAAGGTGGCGCAAAACGTCCTTCAGGACGTGCGCAACGCCTACTGGCGCGCAGTCGGCGCCCAGCGCCTGATGCCCCAGGTCGACCGACTGCTGGTGCGCACGCACCAGGCCCTGCTCTCGGCACGCCAGGCCGAAGGCAAGGGCTTGCTGCCGCGCCAGGAGGTACTGGCCTATCAACGCGCCCTGCTCGACTCCATCTACCTGCTGACGGTGCGCCGCCAGGACCTGGAGTTCGCCCAGTCGGAACTGGCCGCGCTGATGTCGCTGCCACCGGGCTCGCGGCTGATTCTCGCCGACAGCAGCGAGCCGGCGCTGCCAGTGCTCGATACCGACATTGGCCGGCTGGAGCAGCTGTCGCTGGAAAACCGTCCGGAGATCATGGAAGAGTGGTACCGCAAGCGGGTCAACGAGAACGACCTGAAGATCGCCAAGGCGCAGCTGTGGCCCAACGTCGCCGTCGATGTCGGCTACCGCTACGACTCCAACAAGTACCTGTACAACAGCAACTGGACCGAGACCGGCCTGCAGGTGTCGCTGAACCTGTTGCGCCTGCTGCAGCTGCCGTCCATTAACCGCGCCGCCGAGTCCCAGGGCAAGACCGACGACATGCGCCGGGTGGCCCTGTCGATGGCGATCCTGACCCAGGTACGGGTCGGCACCCTGCGTTACCAGCTGGCGCGCCAGGAAGTGGAATTCGCCGACCAGAGCCTGCGGGTCGACCAGAGCCTGCTCGACTACGCCCAGGCCGCGCGCAACACCACCTACGGCTCGGAACTGGAGCTGATCCGCGCCGAAGGCCGCTACCTGCTTTCGCGTTACCAGCGCGAAGCCGCCTACTCCAGTGCTCAGGCGGCCTGGGGGCGGCTGTACAACTCGGTCGGCCTCAACGTGCTGCCTGAAGAGATCGACAAACACGACATCAAGAGCCTGTCGCAGGCGCTGCAAAAAACCCTGGACACCCAGGAACACCAAAGCCTGCTGCTTAGCCAACAAGGAACCGCCAATGTCGTACGTCGTTGAGCGCCCGCTGCTCGCCCTGCTGATGGCCTGCCTGATGGCGCCGGCCACGGCGCAAGTCAATGCCGGTGACGATGCCAGCGCCATTCGCGTGCTGCTCGCCGCTGACCTGGAAACCACCCTGTCGAGCCAGATGAACGGCACCCTGGGTGAGCTCAAGGCAAGCTTCGGCCAACCGGTTGGCAAGAGCAGCGTGCTGGCCCGCTTCGACTGCGCCGAACCCCAGGCCCGGGCCAAGGTTGCCGGCGCCGAACTGACCATGGCCCGGCAGAACCTCGACGCCAAGCGCAACCTGCGCAAACTCGAGGCGGTGGGCGATCTGGAAGTGGCCATGGCCAGCACCGAGGTTAAAAAAACCGAAGGCGCCCTGGCCCTGGCACAGGCGCAGAACGCCTACTGCCAGGTGCAGGCACCCTTTGCCGGACGGGTCGCCAAGGTGCATGTCAAACCGTTCCAGACCGTGGTGGCGGGTACACCGCTGTTTGACCTGGTCAGCGATGGCGCCCTCAAGGTGCGCCTCAACGTCCCGTCCAACCTGCTGCCCGGGCTCAAGACCGGCAACCCCTTGCAAGTCAGCATCCACGAAACCGGCAAGGCTTACCCGGCGCACCTGAGTGCCATCAATGCGCGGGTCGATGCGGTCGCGCAGACCGTGGAACTGGAAGCGCGCCTGGACGCCGAATACCCGGAACTGATTGCCGGCATGAGTGGCACTGCCACCTTAAGCCCGGCCCATGACTGAACGCCTGCCACCGGCACCGCTGTTGCTGAGCCTGAGCGCCCTGCGTGACCGGGCGCTGGCGGCCGACTCGCTCAACGCCCTGGCGTTCTCCATCGCCAACGACCCCTTCCCCCTCCTGCAGCACCGCCAGGCCCTGGTGTTTGCCCAGCGCGAGCAGACGCTGGAGCTGCTTTGCGTCTCGGGCCTGGCCAAGCCCGCCGAAGATTCGCCCTACCTGGTGTGGCTGCGCCGCGCCAGCCGCTGGCTGGCCGCCCAGGTCACCGATGGCCAGCCGCGCTGGCTGGCCCGTGAAGCCGTCGCGCCGGATGCCGACATTGCCCAGGGTTGGGCCGAGTGGTGGCCGGCCGGTGCCTGGTGCATCCCGCTGAACGACCGCCACGGCACGCGCCTGGGCCTGGTGGTGTACCTGCTGGACAGTCCGCCGACCGGCCTGGCGCCGTTGATGGAAGGTGTCTGGCAGACGTGGGCCCATTGCTGGGCAGGCTTCAGCCGCCAGCCACGGCTGCTGGGCTGGCGACCGAACAAGCGCCAGGTCGGCCTGGCCTTGCTGCTCGGCGCCGGCCTGCTGCTGGTGCCGGTGCGCCAGAGCGCCCTGGCACCGGCTGAGATCGTCTCGCGCCAGGCGCAGAACATCAGCTCGCCGATCGACGGCGTGATCCAGGCCATGCAGGTGCGCCCCAACCAGCCGGTGGAGCAGGATGCGCCCTTGTTCAGCCTGGATGAAACCACTCTGCGCAGCCGTGCCGAAGTACTGGGCAAAGAGCTGGCGGTGGCCGATGCCGAGCTCATGGCCGCCAGCCAGCGTGCCTTCGACAACCCGCAAAGCAAAGGCGAGTTGACCCTGCTCAACGGCCGCGTCCAGCAGCGCCGCGCCGAGCTGGCCGCGGTACAGGCGCAGCTGCAACGTACCCAGGTGCGCTCGCCGCGCGCTGGCGTTGCCGTGTTCAGCGACCCCAACGACTGGCTGGGCAAGCCAGTGGTCACCGGTGAGCGCATCCTGCAGGTCGCCGACCCCAGCCAGCCGGCGATGCGCATCCAGCTGCCGGTGGCCGATGCCATCGCCCTGGAGCCCGGCGCTGAAGTCACCCTGTTCCTCACCGCCTACCCCTTGTCGCCACTCAAGGGCCAGGTACTGGAGACCAGCTACCAGGCCCAGGCCAGTGACGATGGCGTGGTTGCCTATCGCCTGCTGGCGAGCATCGAGGAGGCGCCCGAGCATGCCCGCCTCGGCCTGCACGGCACGGCCAAGCTGTATGGCGAGCGGGTGGTCCTTGGCTATTACCTGCTGCGCCGGCCGATTGCCGCACTGCGGGCCTGGAGCGGCTTGTGATCGCGGCGGCGGCGAGCCTGCCGACCCCCGCCCTGCGCGACGACCTGCGCCTGCATGAAGTGGCACCGGGCAAGGACGGCGAACCGGCCTGGACCCTGCAGGACACGGTGACCAACCGCTTCTACCGGATCGGCTGGCTGGAGTTCGAATGCCTGCTGCGCTGGCAACAGAGCCCGGCACAGATCTGCCAGGACATCCATGCGCGGACCGCACTGCGCCCGGACGTCGAGCAGGTGCTGGAGTTCTGCCAGTTCCTCGACCAGCACCAACTGTTGCGCCCCGGCCCGGAAGCGGTCGGGCGCCTGGCCAGCCGTAGCCAGGGCAATGCCTGGCTGACCTGGCGCTGGTGGCTGCACCACTACCTGTTTTTTCGCGTGCCGCTACTACACCCAGAGCGTTGGCTGCAACGCCTGGCCGGGCGCCTGGACTGGCTGTTCCAACCCCTGACCGCGGTACTGGTGGTGCTGCTCAGCCTGCTGGGGGTGCTGCTGGTAATCCAGCAGTGGGATACTTTCACCCACGCCCTGGTGGAGTCGTTCTCTACCGCCGGGCTGCTCAGCTTTGCCCTGGCGCTGATTCTGGCCAAGACCCTGCACGAGCTTGGCCATGCCCTGGTGGCAACCCGCCTGGGCCTGCGCGTCGGGCACATGGGCATCGCCTTCGTGGTGCTCTGGCCGATGCTCTACACCGACACCGGCGAGAGCTGGAAACTGCGCCATGCCCGGCAGCGCCTGGCCATCGCCGCCGCCGGCATCGTGACCGAACTGGGCCTGGCCGGCCTCGCCACCCTGGGCTGGGCGCTGTGCGACCCCGGCCCGCTGCGCAACGGCCTGCTGTACCTGGCCACCACCAGCTGGGTGCTGTCGCTGGCCCTCAACGCCAGCCCGTTCATGCGCTTTGACGGCTATTTCATCCTCTGCGACCTGCTCGACTTCCCCAACCTTCACGAACGCTCCTCGGCCCTGGCACGGGTAGCCTTGCGCCGCAGCGTGCTGGGCTTGCCGGAAGCCTGGCCGGAGCCCTTCGCCCCCGGCCCGCGGCGAGCCCTGATCGCCTTTGCCATCGCCACCTGGCTGTACCGCCTGGTGCTGTTCCTAGGGATCGCCGTGGCGGTCTACCTGCTGTTCTTCAAACTGCTCGGGATCATTTTGTTCATCGTGGAAATTTCCTGGTTCATCCTCATGCCGGTCGGGCGCGAAATGAAAGCCTGGTGGCAGCGTCGCAAGCTGGTCAGCAACGCCCGACGCTACAGCCTGTGGCTGCTGGCGGGGTTACTGCTGTTGCTGCTGGCGCTCCCCTGGCGCAGCCATGTCCAGGCGATCGGCGTCGCCCGCGCCGAACAGCAACTGCGCGTCTATGCCCCCTACCCGGCGCGCTTGCAAGCCGTGCACCCCAGTGGCGTAGTCGAAGCCGGCAGCACCCTGGTCAGCCTTGAGGAACCGGACATCAGCTCACGGATGAACAGCAGCGAAGCCAGCCTCAAAGGCTATCAGGCACGCCTGAACGGCCTGCTTGCCGACCCGGCCGGCCTCAGTGAAGACCTGGCCACCCGCCAGCGCCTCAACGTACAACTGGAAACCCGCCGCGCCGCCCGCCTGGAAATCGACCGCCTGCAACTGCAGGCGCCGTTTCGCGGGCACTGGCTGGACCTTGACCCGGACTGGCGACCCGGCCAGTGGCTCAACAGCCGCCAGGCCATCGGCGTGCTGGTCGACCCCAGTCGCTGGCAGGTCGATGCCTATATCGAGCAGGACGAGGTGCAGCGCCTGAGCCCAGGTGCTGCGGTGCGCTTCTACCCCGAAGGTGAGGCCAGCGCGATAGTCGGCAAGCTGGTGGCGATCGGCACTACCCGCGTCAGCCAGTTAGCCCATCCAATGCTCGCGGCGCGCTTTGGTGGCCCGCTGAACACCTCGGCAAAAAGCCAGGAGCTGATCCCGACCCCGGCGCTGTTCCATGTTCTGGTGCAACTTGAACAGGCGCCGCCACACCTGGCGCAAACCCGCGGGCGCCTGCAGATCGAAGCTGCCCGGCGCAGCCTTCTGGGCGAGGGGCTGATCCACCTGGCGGCGATTGCCCTGCGCGAAAGCGGCTTCTGAATCGGCGCCAACGTGACTCGTGCATGCCTGTTCCAGTCCCATGAGAGTGCCCTCATGGCACTGCAACAGCAGACAACCACAACAATACGGTCTGACCCGCATGCACGCCCAACGCACCGCCTTGCACAACGAGTTGCACGCCCGCCCGTCGCTGTATTTCGATGAGCCCGCGCATGTTTTCCACCTGGCGTTTCTCGGCGCCGATGCCGACTGCAATGCCCTGTTGCAGCGTTGCTGCCCGGGCGCCTTCGAGCCCGATGCCGCCCAGGGCATCACCACGCTGGACGGCCATCCGTTCAAATGGGAGCGCCATTCCGAGTTCTTCACCCTGACCCTGGTAGTGCCCGCCGCCAGCGCCGAGCTGCGCTGGAGCACTTTGCCCGCCGCCCTGGCTGCAGGTGTGGAGCCCTACCGTGAGCAGATGATCAACTCGGTGCAGGTGCTGGTGCGCGATGAACACAACCTCGACCTCAGCCGTTACGGCTTCAAAGACCCCAGCGGCTCATGCGTGGGCGGTGGCGATGCCGTGGTGTGGAGTGATTTTCGCCTGACTGCCGATGGCACCAACCGCTTCCTGTTCATCAACCGCCGGCTCAATGCCTACCGCCAAGGGCGCATGATCCGCCGCCTGCTGGAGATCGAGACCTACCGGATGATGGCGTCTTTGTCGCTGACCGCCGCCAAGGCCCTGGGCCCGCAACTGGACGCCTATGACCGCAAACTGGTGAGCCTGTCGGAGCGTAACGTCAGCAGCGACGGCGGCAACGCCAAGGCGCTGCTGGCCGATATCGCCCAGTTGTCGCGCCAGGTGGTCGGCAGCACGGTCAAACACCGCCACCGCTTCAGCGCCACCCAGGCCTATGCGCAACTGGTGTTCGAGCGCCTGGGCGAGTTGCGCGAGAGCCATGTCGGCGATTGCCAGCGCCTGGGGGTGTTCATCGAGCGGCGCTTCAAGCCCACCGTGCGTTACTGCGCGGCCAGCGAGCAGCGTCTGGAGCACCTGGCCGAAAGCGTCGCCAACCTCGGCGACCTGTTGCAGGCGCGGGTGCAGGTGGAGATGGAAGAACAGAACGCCGAGATCCTGCGCAGCCTCAACGCCCGCGCCGACACCCAGATCAGAATCCAGCGGGCAGTCGAAGGCCTGTCGATCATCGCCATCAGCTACTACCTGCTGAGCCTGTTCAAGCTCTTTTATGCCGGCCTGCACACCCTCGGCGCACAGATCACTGCCCGCGAAGCGCTGCTGGGCATGGCGCCGGTGGTGATATTGACCCTGCTGGTGATTTTGCTACGGATCAGGAAAGCCAAGGCGCATTGACGCCCGGGCCCGGGCTGCTCAGGCCCGGGTGATCAAACCCTGGCGGGCGACGCGGGTCAGGTGGCCGATAACTTCGGCAGCGTCGTCGGCGCTGGGCGACTGGATCACGGCGAGATCGAAACGGTCGTTGGCAAACTGGCCAAGGGAATCGCGGCTGTCGGCGAACTGGATAAGGAAGGCAGTGTTGCGGCTGTTGCGACGCGGCCAGCCGTCAAGGTAGCGCAGGAGGGTTGGCTGATGGCTGCCGCCCAGAAGAATACGCGGCGTGCGCGTGCCCTGGCTGGCGGGCAACGGGGTCAGGCAAACACTGGAACGTGGACAACTCATGGGGTTAGATCTCCGCCTCGCAAAACCCGCTGGGCTGCGGTGGGAGGCGTCACCGAACCAGCGTTTTAGCGGTATTTGGTGAAACCCCCGAAGAGGTAACCCTGCGCCCCGCAAGTAGCTGTTTAAATCGGCGCAAGTCAGCATCCTAGAGGCGCTGCGGGTGGAATGTCAATATGTGCCCTGCGCAGTCGTCGTACCCACAAAGCAAGAGCGAAGCGAATTGTGCTCTTGATCTTGATCTGCTTTTGATCTTGATCCACCGGCCCCGTTAACCAGAAGGGCCGAGCGCAGGTGTTGCGAAGGGGCGAGTGCGCAGCACCTTCGGCGATAGCCGAAGTTGCGAAACGTAGAGTTGCTTGCAACTCGTAGTTCGCAATGCCCCGTAGCGACACCGGAGCGAGGGGACCCGAAGCGCAGCGCAGGGCCCCTGGTGGGGCAAGAATTTTTGCTTACTTTTTTTTCGACTGAAAAAAGTAAGGCGCCGTAAGGGCGCAAAGGTGACTCAGCATCCCCGCCCCATCCGGACCCTTAATGAGCCATTCCAAACACCCCATTACTAACGCCCATTACCCTTCCCCCCTTTGGGCTCCAGCGAAGCCCGCTCCCGATCAAACGCCAGGAAGTACTTGTTGACACTGTTCACATAACTCACCGGCCCCATGCCCACCTGCTCCATGGCAATGCGCTCGGTCTGGAAAAACCACTGATTACCATTGAGCCCCCGCCGCCGGGCCTCGGCGCGCATCGCCTGGACCCGCTCCGGCCCCAGGTTGTAGGCCGCCAGAGTAAAGGCCATGCGCTCACGCTCGTTGAGCTGGTTACTG
This sequence comes from Pseudomonas sp. SORT22, assembly GCF_018417635.1. Classification (NCBI taxonomy): domain Bacteria; kingdom Pseudomonadati; phylum Pseudomonadota; class Gammaproteobacteria; order Pseudomonadales; family Pseudomonadaceae; genus Pseudomonas; species Pseudomonas sp. SORT22. The sequence continues at coordinate 2,093,032 of NZ_CP071007.1, read as the reverse complement.
GCAAAGAACTTGCGCCGGATCAGCGCCATATAGCGGGCGCTGGCCTGAACATTGCCATCGACATTGGAAATATTGCTCACCCCGACCCGCTGGGCGGCACTGGGAGTGATCTGCATCAGCCCGTGGGCGCCACCGGCGCCGCGCGCGCTCGGGTCAAGGGAAGACTCCTTGAAGGCCACCGCCGCCAGGTTCAGCCAATCGATGTTCTGAGCGCTGGCATGGCGCTGCAGCACCGGGCGCAAGGCCTCCAGGCGCTTGCGGTCGCTACGCGCCAACGGGTTGTGCACCCGGTACAGGCGCCGGTAGATCCGCTCGAACGCTGCGTCCTGGTTGGCCGGCGCCTTGTAGCCCTGCAAAAAACGATCAACGCTGGCGTGCAGCATCACCGCATCCCGGCGCACGTACCAGCGCATGGCCTCGGGGCTGGCCAGGTGCAGTTTGCGCTCGACCCGCAGCTTGGGCATGACCTTGGCCCAGCGTTCGGCAATTGGCTGCTCGACCACGGTCAGGTGAAAGATCCCGGCCTGGACCATCTCCAGCACGTCTTCCACGGCCAGCGTCGGGTCGACCCACTCAACCTTGATCGGCGCAAGCTTACGCAGGGCCAGTTTCTGGTTAATCTCGTGCAGGGTGTCGCCGGCCGCGCTGGAGCTGGTCAGCGCCAGGGTACGCCCGGACAACTGCTCGACGCGCTGGACGCTGCGCTCGCCCTTGCGCCCGACCAGCACCAGCGGCACCTTGTCGACCACCGGATCGCTGGCGCTGAGACCGCGGGTAGAGGTCGGGTCGACCAGCTCGCCAGGCGCCACCAGGTCGGCTTCGCCGCGCTGCAAGGCGGCCAGCAACTGGTCTTTGGCGCGAGGGATGATCTTCAGGCGGATTTCCTCGCCATCGCGGGCGCGGGCATTGAGGTAATGCTCGAACGCGCGCAGGCGGTGATACTCGACCCCCACCGGCTCGCCCTTGACTTCGCCGGAGCTGTTGCGGCTCTGGTTGACCAGTACCTTCAATACCCGGCTGCTGCGAATTTGCGCAAGGTCGCGCGCCGGGGTCTTGGGCACCGCCTGTTGCGGCCCGGCCAGACGCGCGCTGGCCGGCCCGGCAGGCAGCAGCGAGAAGCTCAGCACGATCAACAAAAACAGCGCTCGGGTCATCCGTTGCGAGGTCCGCGCGTGTGGGGTTGGCGCCATAGTTTGCAGTCGTTCCATGACAATTGACCGCAAAAGACCACGACAACTCGTTGAAGTTCTTGGCTTTATCGATTTCGGTCGAGCTTTGTTATGCTGGCCGGCTTCCGGCCTGAGGTAGCACCATGCAACTCATCGACATCGGCGTCAATCTGACCAACCCAAGTTTTGCCGACAAACACCAGGCAATTCTCGAACGCGCCCTGGCCGCCGGGGTGGTGCAGATGATGGTCACCGGCACCAGCCTTGAGGGCAGCGAACAGGCCCTGGAGCTGTGCCAGCAACTCGATGAAAGCGCCCAGCACCTGTTCAGCACCGCAGGCGTGCACCCCCATGACGCCAGCAGCTGGAGCAGTGCCAGCAGCCGTCAGCTGCGGGCCTTGCTTGAACAGCCGCGGGTGCAGGCGGTGGGTGAATGCGGGCTGGATTTCAACCGCGATTTTTCGCCGCGCCCGCAGCAGGAAAAGGCCCTGGAAGAACAGCTGGCCCTGGCGGTCGAGTTGCAGATGCCGGTGTTCCTCCACGAGCGCGACGCCAGCGAACGCCTGCTGGCGATCCTCAAGGACTTTCGCGACCGCCTGCCGGCAGCGGTAGTGCACTGCTTTACCGGCGAGCGCGCAGCGTTGTTCGGCTACCTGGACCTGGACCTGCACATCGGCATCACCGGCTGGATCTGCGACGAGCGCCGCGGCACCCACCTGCACCCGCTGGTCAGCAGCATCCCCCAAGGCCGCCTGATGCTCGAAAGCGATGCGCCCTACCTGCTGCCGCGCAGCCTGCGGCCCAAACCGAAAAGCGGGCGCAACGAACCGGCGTTCCTCACCGAAGTGCTGCGTGAAGTGGCCCTGCACCGTGGCGAAAGCGTCGAGCAACTGGCCGCCCACAGCACCGCCACGGCACGGGCCTTCTTTAACCTGCCCGCGATTATTTGACGCATATCAAAACGTCTTGATGATCGAGTCGGCACAATGATGGCACCTTGCCAACAATGTTTCCGCTCAATCAGAGAAGACCTACCATGGGTGCCTGGCTTAGCAATATCTCCCTGAAATACAAGTTCTGGGCCGTGAACGCGGTCGCCTTTGTCACTACGTTGTTCCTGGTGCTCTATGCCGTGCACCTGGAACAACAGGCGCGGGCCCAGACCGCCCAAAGCAAAGCTGAAGCCGAGGCGCAGTTGCTGGCCGCCTGGCCTGCCGGGCAAACTTTGCCGAGCAACGCCCTGTGGCTGACCTACAGCCCCGGCCAGGTACCGCAATTTGAAGGGCAAAGCCTCGATGCACTGGCCACTGCCCAAGGCTGGGTCGAACTCGAAGGCTTGCCGTTGCTGGGCGAGAACCCTTTGACCGGCGCCCAGGTGATCAGCCGCGGTGACCAGCAGATTGCCGTACTCGCCCCCTCCCCCAGCCTGATCCAGGTGTTCACCGACCGCTTCACCAACTACGCCGTGTGCGTATTGATCCTGATGCTGGCGATGCTCTGTGCCTCGCAATTGTTGATCCGCTTTCTGCTCAGCCAGCTCAACACCCTCAAGGATGTGATGCTGCACGTGGAAAAAACCGGCGACCTGTCGGCCCGCGTGCCGCTGGCCTGTGGCGATGAGGTCGGGCAGATGGCCAGCGCCTTCAATGCCATGCAGACCACCTACCACCGGGTGGTCAACACCGTCGCGCGCACTGCCGCGCAGCTGGATTCCGGCGCCGCGCGCCTGGCCGCGAGCATGAACGATGTGCGCCACGGCATGCTCGGCCAACAGAGCGAAACCGACCAGGCCGCCACCGCCATCAACGAAATGACCGCCACGGTCTACCACATTGCCCAGCACGCCGGCGCCACCCGCGACCTGTCGCAGAGCGCCGACTCCCTGGCCGGCAGTGGCCAGGAGGTGGTCAGCCGGGTGCAGACCTCGATTGCCGGGCTGTCCAGCGGCGTGCAGCAGACCGCCGAGATGATTCGCCAACTGGCCGACGACAGCCAGAAGATCAACGGCGTGGTCGGGGTGATCCACAGCATTGCCGAACAGACCAACCTTTTGGCCCTCAACGCTGCCATCGAGGCCGCCCGTGCCGGTGACCTGGGCCGCGGCTTTGCCGTGGTCGCCGACGAGGTGCGCAACCTGGCCAAGCGCGTACAGGCCTCCACCGACGAAATCACCACCATGGTCTCGGCGCTGCAGGCCGGTACCCGCGACGCCGTGGACTTCATGCAGGAAAGCTCGTTCAAGGCCGACGACTGCGTACAGCAGGCCCAGGAAGCCGGCGCCGCCCTGGCGGAAATCACCAGCGCGGTGGCACAGATGCGCGAAAGCAACACGCAAATTGCCGTGGCCGCCGAGCAGCAAAGCCAGGTGGCCGAAGAAATGAACCGGGCAGTGGTAAGCATCCGCGATGTGACCGAAGAGACCGTACAGCAGACTGTCGACTCGGCCACCACCAGCAGCGAGCTGGCGACCCTGGCCGGTGAGCTGAACAAGGCCATCGGCCAGCTCAAGCTATAGGCGTCATAGCCGCCATCGATTGGCCCCTTCACCGGGGCCGCACTATTCTTCAGGCAAGACCCTGAGGAACATTTCCATGAGCAAACGCCTGCCCAACCTGCCCGCCTGGCAATGGCGTGGCTACCACCACAACCACCGCAACCCGACCAACCTGGTGCTGCACCTGATTGCCGTGCCGCTGTTCATCCTCGGCGTGCTGCTGGTGCTGTCCGGTTTGTTCTCGCTGGACCTGGGGCAACTGGCGGTGGGCATCATCGCCCTGATCGCCGGGCTCGGCCTGCAACGCCAGGGGCATCGCCTGGAGGCCCAGCAACCCGAGCCGTTCGCCAACCGCCAGGACGCCATCGGCCGCCTGCTGGTGGAGCAGTTCATCACCTTCCCGCGCTTTGTGCTCAGCGGTGCCTGGTGGCGCGCCTGGCGCGACCGCCACCGGCATTGAGTGGCGTCAGCCGAACACTGTTACGGTCTGGCGGCTGAGCGCCAGCAACTCGCCCTTGTCGCTCCACAGCGCAGCCGCCGCATGCCCGTAACCATCGCGGGCATGTTCGGTTTCGACGTGATAGCGGCACCAGTCCAGGGTGGTCAGGCTCGCCACCGGCCGGATGAACTCGATGGTCCAGGTCAGGGTGCTGCCAGCCGCCGGCTTGTTCAGGTGTGACAGCAAGGTCGGCGGCCAGGCATCGACCAGCGCCAGCAAGTGCGCCTCGCTGATCGGCTCTTCCCGTTCGCTGTCGCGAAAACGCACCCAGCCGCCCATGTCGCGGGACTTGTTGTTGCTGAACGGAATGCCGCCGATGGCCCAGCGCAGTGACACATGGCGCATGAACTCGGGGGTCACGCCCTTGATGTACGGCAGCTCCGTGCTCGACTGCTCGAGCGGCTTCATGTCTACCGCCGGCAAGGCCGGAACATCGATAAGCGAATCGCGGCCGCTGCCAAAGCTGCCCTGCATCAGGGTAACCACCTGGCCGTTCTGCACGGCGCGGCCCAGCAGCGAACTGACCGCCTTGCCTTCGCGCAGCAGTTCCACTTCAAAACTGATCGGCATTTGCGGCTCGGCCGGGCCGACAAAGGTGATGGCCAGGGAACGCACCGGGCGCCCCGGCGAGGTCTTGGCCAGCATGGCCTCATACAGCAAGGCCGCCATCAGCCCGCCGAAACAGGCGCGGCCCTGGGCCCAGCTGGAATCAATAACTACCGACTGGGGATGCTGGCGGACCGCCGTGAGCAATTGTGAGAAGTTCATGCCGACCTCAGCGATCAGGAAAAAACTGATCTTAACCAGCCAGCAAGCGGTCTACAGCACGCATTTCGGCCATTTCAGCGGGCTATCGCTGCGCAAGCTGCGCCTGCAGGCGTTCGAGGGTGGCGTCGGCGCCTTGTTCGGCTTTGGCCAACTGCGCTTGCCAATGGCTGACGCACGGCGCCAGATCGCGTTGCTGCTCGGCCTGCAGCAGCCACTGCAACAGGTCGTGCCAACTGCCCAGGTCACTCTGGGCACGCTTGAGAGCCTTTTGCAGGCGCGAGTTGGAGTGCTGCAGTTGCGGGTAGGCTTCAGCCGCGTAGCGCACCCGTTTGATCAGCAGGCGCAGACGATGGCGGTCGTGGGCCGGGTCGTCGAGGGCCTGACGCAGTTGCTTCCACTGTTTTACCAGGCGTTTGTCGATGCGCTGTTGCAGCCGGCGGATCAAGCCCTGGCGCTGGGCGGCGCGCAGGAACACCGGGAAGGCGTCGATGATCGCCAGCAGGCGCGCCAGTTCGGCACTGGCGGCAACGCTGGCGAAGGTTTGCCGGCGCTGGGCCAGGCGTGCCTGCGCCGCGGCCACTTGCTGGCGCTCAAGCAGCTGCGCGGCCAGTACCTCACGGTCACGCAACGGCGTCGTCAAGCTGCCCAGGGCCTTGGCCGCAGCTTCCAGCTGATCGACACCGGGCAGTGCCCGTAACGGTCGCAACACACTGCGCAAGCGCCGCACGCCGATGCGCAGGTCGTGCAGCGCCTCGCTGTCGGTATCGGCAACCAGGCGCGCCTGGCAGGCCAAAAGGCGCACCTGCAGGCTCAGCACCTGGGCAATGACGTGGTCGAGCATGGCCGACGACATGGTCTACTCCTGTATCAGCGCCCGGCGCGAGATTCACGAATGTAGAAGCGAGCCTTCTCGGCCTTCTTGCTGCAGCCCTCGAACGCTTCGAACTGCTGCTGGGTCTTGGCCCCGGTCAACAACGACAGGGCTTTTGAATAACTGACAGTACCGGCGAAACCTTCGGCCTTGGCCAGGTCGAGCTCCTTCCAGGCCGAGTCCAGCTGATTGGCGCAGCTGTCGCGGTAGGCTGTCTTGCCAGCGCAACCGGTCAGAACCAGGGCAATCAGGGGCAGGCAAATCCAGGCTTTCATCGGCAATACCTCAAAAGAAAAAGTTCAGGGTGGCGACTTCGACGGTAAACAGCGAGAAAAGTGCCCTGTTCAGCGTAGCCCAGTGCCAGTGACGATTGAAGCACAGACACAATTGGGCGCATTGTTAGACCATGGAAGCAGAACACCGGGGAAGCATCATGAAAAAACGCGTCGCACTGGTTCTGGGTTCGGGCGGGGCCCGGGGCTATGCACACATCGGCGTGATCGAGGAAATCGAACGCCGTGGCTATGACATCGCCTGTATCGCCGGCTGCTCCATGGGCGCGGTGATTGGCGGAATTTATGCCGCCGGCAAGCTCGATGAATACCGCAACTGGATTGAAAGCCTGGACTACCTCGACGTCCTGCGCCTGGTGGACGTGAGCTTTCGCCTGGGGGCGATCCGTGGTGAGAAAGTCTTCGGCCAGATCCGCAAGATCGTCGGCGAGATCAACATCGAAGACCTGCGCATCCCCTACACGGCGGTGGCCACCGACCTTACCAACCAGCAGGAAATCTGGTTTCAGGAAGGCTGCCTGCACCAGGCCATGCGTGCCTCGGCGGCGATCCCCAGCCTGTTCACGCCCGTGGTGCAAGGCAACCGCATGCTGGTCGACGGCGGCATCCTCAACCCCTTGCCGATCATCCCGGTGGTGTCCAGCCACTGCGACCTGATCATCGCCGTGAACCTCAACTCGACCAACCAGAAGCAGTACCAGTTGCCAGTGATCGAACGCCCGGCGGCGTTCAAGCTGCGCTTTGACAACCTGATCAACTCGCTGGGTTCGCACTTGCCGTTCCGGCGCAAACCGGCCGAACAACTGATGCGTATCGAGCAGGGCCTGCAACCGGAGGCGGCGCAAATCCCCAACCCCTGGCTCAGCGATGCTGCCGACCCCGAAGCCCAGCAACCGGCGGCAGCGCCAGAAATTGAAGGCGCGCCGAAATCGGCGACCGGTTCGTTCATCATCGACAACGTCGGGCCGGCGTCATTGCTGGACTTGATCAACCAGAGTTTCGAGGTGATGCAAACGTCGCTTGCGCAGTACAAGATTGCCGGCTACCCGCCGGATGTACTGATCAACGTGCCCAAGCGCGTGTGCCGGTTTTTCGAGTTCTACAAGGCGCCGGAACTGATCGCCCTGGGGCGGGAGATTGCCCGGGACACGCTGGATAACTATGAAGCGGAGCGGCGTTGATGACTAACAGCATCGCGGGGCAAGCCCGCTCCTACACTTGCTGTGGGAGCGGGCTTGGCCCTACTCCGGTCCGATCAGCCTGTACCCCACCCCGGGCTCAGTCACGATGAACCGCGGCGCCGTCGGGTCATCGCCAAGCTTCTGGCGCACATGGGCGACGACGATGCGCAGGTAATGGCTGTCGTCGACATGAGTCGGCCCCCAGATGTCCTTGAGCAGTTGCTGCTGGGTAATCACCCGCCCGGGATGGCTGGCGAGCTGCGCCAGCAGTGCATATTCCTTGCGCGTCAGCGCCACCTCGACGCCGTCCAGGGTCACCTTGCGAAACGCCAGGTCGACGGTCAACGGCCCGAAGCTCAGCGCCGAGGCGCTGGCTGATGCCTGCGGCGCCTGGCGCAGCAAGGCGCGTACGCGAGCGAGGAATTCCTGAATGCCAAAGGGCTTGGTGACGTAGTCGTTGGCGCCGTTGTCCAGGGCTTCGACCTTCTGGACTTCACTGGCACGCACCGACAGCACCAGCACCGGCACCGCGCTCCACTCGCGCAATTCACGCAGCACCTGCTGGCCGTCCATGTCCGGCAGGCCCAGGTCAAGCACCACCAGGTCCGGGCGCGCCAGTGCCGCCTGGGTCAGGCCCTCGGCGCCGCTGCCGGCTTCCACTACCTTGTAGCCCTGGGAGCTCAGGCTGATACGCAGGAACTTGCGGATTTGCGGTTCGTCATCGATGACCAGCAGGGTCGCGCTCTGGCTCATGGGGCTTCGCTTTCAGGCTCGGGTTGGGTCGGCAGCGGCAAGCATAGAGTGATGCAGGTGCCCTTGCCATCGATACCGTCAGCGACGCGGATGTGCCCACCGTGGGCGCCGATCATGCCCTGGCAGATCGCCAGGCCCAGCCCCGTGCCCTGCCCGCCTCGATCACCACGCGCGGCGGTATAGAACATGTCGAAAATCCGCTCGCGGTCGGCTTCGGGAATGCCCGGGCCTTCATCACTGACGGCACAGCACAGCAACTCGCCGTCGACGCTGACCTGCAGGTCCAGGCGGCCAGCCGCCGGCGAAAAGCGCGCGGCATTCTCCAGCACATTGATCAGCGCCTGCTCGATCAACGCCGCGTGCACGAACAACAGCGGCAGGTCGGCCGGCACTTCGGTGCGCAGCTGCAACGGCGCCAGCACCACCCGCAGGCGGTTCAGGGCGCTGCCGACGATGTCGCCGGGCGCCACCCAGTCGCGCGCAAGCTTGAGGCCGCCATGGCCCAGGCGGGTCATGTCGAGCAAGTTCTGGATATAGCGATCCAGGCGCTCGGCTTCATTGCGGGTGCCTTCAAGCAGTTCCTGGCGGTCGGCCTTGGGGATCGCCTCGCCGAGGGCCAGCAGGCTGTCGATGCTGCCGCGCATGGCGGTCAGCGGCGTGCGCAGGTCGTGGGACACCGAGGCCAGCAAGGCGCTGCGCAGTTGCTCGGTTTCGCCGTGCAAACGCGCCGATTCCAGCTGCTCGGCCAAGCGCGCCCGCGCCAGGGCCTGGGCCAGCGGCTGGCTCAGGGCCTTGAGCAGGCGCCGATGCTGAGCGGTGAGTTGCTCGCCCTTGTGCGGGCGCACGCCGAGCAGCGCCAGACGCGCATCGTCCACCGACAGCGGCCACCACCACCAACGACCGTTAGGCAGGGTATCGCTGCCCAGACCCGCGGCCTGGTCGTGCTGCCAGGCCCAGTCGGCGGCGGCACGCTCGTTGTCGCTGAACTGCAGGTTGCCGCCGCTGGCCACCTGCAGACGGCCTTCGGCGTCGCGCTCGAGCAGGCACACCTGCAGGTCCTGCCAGCCATCCAGGTGCTGGCCGGCGGCGGTGAATACCGCCTGGCGATCGGTGGCAGCGGTGAGCTTGCGCGACAGGTCGAGCAACTGGCTGGTCTGCTCCTGGGTTTCGCGCAAAGCCTGCAATTGCCGGCGCTGGCGCGCCGCCAGGTTGCCGGTAAGCGCCGCCATCAACAGGAAGAACAGCGAGGTCAGTACGTCTTCTTCACGCTGGATGCTGAAGGAGAAATTCGGCGGGATGAACAAAAAATCGTAGGCCAGGAACGACATCACTGCACAGGCCAATGCCGGGCCCAGGCTGCTGCGCACCGCCACCAGCAACACCGCCGCGAGGAACACCAGCGAAATGTTCGGCAGCGCCAGCACGCTGGCCACCGCCCAGGCCAGGCCGGTGGCCAGGACCGTGGCGGCGAAGGCCAACAGGTAATGACGCCAGACCCAGACCTTTTTCGCCGCTGCACTGGGCGGCTCGGGCTGAGTGTCGCGGTCGAGCACGTTGATTTCCAGGCCGTGGGCATCGCGCAGCAAGCGCGTCGCCACGCCAGCGCCGAACAACCGCCGGCGCAGGCGATCGCGCGACTGGCCGACCAGCACCAGGCTGGCGCGGCGTTCCAGGGCATGCTGGATCAGGGTCTTGGCCACCTCGCCGGCGCGCAGCAGCACCACTTCGCCGCCCAGCCGTTCGGCCAGTTGCTGGGCCGCCTGCAAGCGCTGGCGCGCGGTTTCGTCACGTAGCCGGCCGTTGTCGACGTGCACCAGGGTCCACGGCAGATGACGCCGCTGCGCCACCCGGCTGGCGTGACGCACCAGGCGTTCGGCCTGGGCATCGCCATCGACGCCAACCAGCAAACGCCCGCGCAAGGCCGGCGCATCCTGGCCAAGCTGGCGGTAACCGTGGGCCAGGTCGGCATCGACCTGGGCCGCAGCGGTTTGCATGGCCAGCTCGCGCAAGGCGGTAAGGTTGGTCTGGGTGAAGAATGCATCGATCGCCGCCCGTGCCTGCTCCGGCACGTAGACCTTGCCCTCGCGCAGGCGCTCGAGCAGTTCGCGCGGCGGCAGGTCGATCAGCACCAGCTCGAAGGCTTCCTGCAGCACCCAGTCGGGCAGGGTTTCGCGCACCTGCACACCGGTAATGCCACGCACCTGGTCGTTGAGGCTTTCCAGGTGCTGGACGTTGACCGTGGTGTAGACGTCGATGCCGGCGGCCAGCAGTTCCTGGACATCCTGCCAGCGCTTGGCATGGCGGCTGCCGGGGGCGTTGCTGTGGGCCAGCTCGTCGACCAGCACCAGTTGCGGACGGGCCTTGAGCAGGCCGTCGAGGTCCATTTCTTCCAGCAGCATGCCGCGGTATTCGCTGCGTAGCAGCGGCTGCTGGGGCAAGCCGCCGAGCAGCGCCTCGGTCTCGGCGCGGCCATGGGTTTCGACCACCGCCGCCAGCAACGCCACGCCCTGGCGCAGCTGGGCATGGGCGGCCTGGAGCATGGCGTAGGTCTTGCCTACCCCCGGTGCCGCCCCCAGAAATACCTTGAGCCGGCCGCGCCCTTCGCGCGGCAGCCCGGCCAACAACGCATCAGCGCGTTCGGAATTGCTCATGCTCACTGCCTGTCCTTATTTCGACGCCGGCGACAGCTGCTCAAGGGCGCTGTTCAGGGCCAGTACGTTGACCACCGGCGGGCCGATCAAGGGGTGCAGGGTGGACTGCTCGACCAGTACTTGCAAGGCCTCGGGGGCAACCTTGCGCGCCGCCGCCACCCGCGGCAGCTGGTAAGCCACCGCCGCCGGCGACAGGTGCGGGTCGAGGCCACTGCCGGAGGTGGTCAGCAAGGCCAGCGGCACCGGCCCCTGCGCTTCGATATACAACTGCGCGGCGCTGCTCTTGACCCGCTCGGCCAGCGCCGGGTTGCTCGGCGCCAGGTTGCTGGCGCTGCTCGATACCGTGGCGTAGTCACCGGCCGACGGCCGCGACTGGAACCAGGCGTCACCCTCGAAGCGTTGCGCGATCAACTGCGAGCCACGCACCTGGCCCTGGCCGTCGCGCAGCAGGCTGCCATTGGCCTGCTCGGGAAAGGCCAGCTGCGCCACCCCGGTGACCACCAGCGGGTACACCGCGCCGGTAATCAGGGTCATCAACAGGATCAGGCTCAGGGCCGGACGAATAGGGTTAGTCATGGTCATCTCCTTGGTTCAGACCAGCTTCAGGGCGGTGAGCAACAGGTCGATCAGCTTGATCCCGGCGAACGGCACGATCAGCCCGCCCAGGCCATAGATCAGCAGGTTGCGACGCAGCAGGTGGGCGGCGCTGGCCGCCTGTACCCGCACCCCGCGCAGGGCCAGGGGGATCAGCACGACGATGATCAGGGCGTTGAAGACGATCGCCGAGAGGATCGCGCTTTGCGGGCTGCTCAGGTGCATCAGGTTGAGCACGCCCAGTTGCGGGTAGATCGCCGCGAACAGCGCCGGGAGGATGGCGAAGTACTTGGCCACGTCGTTGGCAATCGAGAAGGTGGTCAGCGCGCCGCGGGTCACCAGCAGCTCCTTGCCGACCTGGACCACATCCAGCAGCTTGGTCGGGTCGCTGTCGAGGTCGACCATGTTGGCCGCCTCGCGCGCGGCCTGGGTACCGTCGTTCATGGCCATGCCGACATCGGCCTGGGCCAGCGCCGGGGCGTCGTTGGCGCCGTCGCCGCACATCGCCACCAGGCGGCCGTCGTTTTGCTCCTGGCGAATGCGCGCCAGTTTCTTCTCCGGGGTGGCTTCGGCGAGCACGTCATCGACCCCGGCTTCGGCGGCAATCGCGGCGGCGGTCAGCGGGTTGTCACCGGTGACCATCACCGTGCGAATACCCAGCTTGCGCAGTTCGGCAAAGCGCTCGCGGATGCCCGGCTTGACCACGTCCTTGAGGTGAATCACCCCCAGCAGGCGCTTGTCGGCGCAGACCAGCAAGGGCGTGCCGCCGCTCTGGGCGATCTTGTCCACTTCGCGGGCCAAGGGCGCGGGCATTTCCAGGCGCTGCATGGCGACGAAGGCCAGCACCGAGTCCACCGCGCCCTTGCGGTAGCGACGCTGCTGGTAGTCGATGCCGGACAGCCGGGTTTCGGCGCTGAAGGCTACAGGCGTGAACTGTTCGGCGTTGGGTTCGTTGAAGTCGTGCAACTGGCGCAGGTATTCGACAATCGATTTACCTTCGGCGGTGTCGTCGGCCAGCGACGCCAGCAAGGCGCCCTCGCCAAGCTCGCGGGCGGTGACGCCGGGCGCAGCATGCAGGGCGCTGCAGCGGCGGTTGCCGAAGGTGATGGTGCCGGTCTTGTCGAGCATCAGCACATGCACGTCGCCTGCCGCTTCTACCGCACGGCCGGAACGGGCGATGACGTTCAGGCGCACAAGGCGGTCCATGCCGGCGATGCCGATGGCCGACAGCAGGCCGCCGATGGTGGTCGGGATCAGCGTGACCAGCAGCGCCACGAGGAACACCAGAGGGATGCTGCCCCCGGCGAAATGGGCAAACGGTTGCAGGGTCACTACCACCACCAGGAAGATCAGGGTCAGGCCGATCAGCAGAATATCCAGGGCGATTTCGTTGGGGGTCTTCTGCCGCTTGGCGCCTTCGACCAGGGCGATCATGCGGTCCAGGGTCGACTCGCCGGGGTTGCTGGTGATGCTGATCAGCAGCCAGTCGGAGACCAACCGGGTGTTGCCGGTCACCGCCGAACGATCACCGCCGGACTCGCGGATCACCGGCGCAGACTCACCGGTAATCGCCGCTTCGTTGACCGCGGCGATACCTTCGAGCACCTCGCCGTCGCCAGGGATCATCTCCCCGGCCGAGACCTTGACCACATCACCCTTGCGCAGGCTGGTGGCCGGGACAATCTCGAAGCTGCCCGAGGCCGTCCGGCGGCGGGCACTGAGCCCTTGGCTGCCGGCCTTGAGACTATCGGCGCGGGCCTTGCCACGGCCCTCGGCGAGAGCTTCGGCGAAGTTGGCAAACAGCACCGTGAACCACAGCCACAGGGCGATCTGCACCGCCACGGCGGTCGGCACGCGGCTGTCGGGCACGAAGCACAGCAAGGTGGTGAAGATTGCGGTCAGTTCCACCACCAGCATCACCGGCGAGCGCTTGAGCTGGCGCGGGTCGAGCTTGACGAAGGCCTGCACCAGCGCCGGGCGCCACAGGGCGGCAAAGGTAGTGCGCGCAGCCTCGGGGGCCTGCGCCTTTACTTCAGGAATCGGCATGTTCATCAGTTGTTCCTCACAAGCCCAGGCTCAGGTATTCGGTCACCGGCCCCAGGGCCAGGGCCGGCAGGAAGGTCAGGCCACCGACCAACAGGATGGTCACCACCAGCAAGGTGACGAACAGCGGGCCGTGGGTCGGGAAGCTGTTCTGCCCCACCGGTGCGGATTTTTTCAGTGCCAGGCTGCCAGCCAGGGCCAGCACCGGCAGGATGTAGCCGAAGCGGCCAATCAGCATGCCCAGGCCGATCATCAGGTTGTGGAAGGTGGTGTTGGCACCCAGGCCGGCAAAGGCCGAACCGTTGTTGGCGCTGGCCGAGGTGTAGGCGTACAGCAACTGGCTGAAGCCGTGGGCACCGGGGTTGCTGATCGCCGCCGCAGGGCCGGGCAAACTGGCCGCCAGGGCGCCGAGCACGAGCACGCCGACCGGCATCACCAGCAAGGTCGCCACCAGCAACTGCACTTCCCGCGCCTGCAGTTTCTTGCCCAGGTATTCCGGGGTGCGGCCGATCATCAGGCCGGCGAGGAACACCGCGATCAGCACGTTGAGCAGCATGCCGTAGAGCCCGGCGCCGACGCCGCCGAAGATCACCTCGCCGACCATCATGTTGACCAGCGCGACCATGCCGCTGAGCGGGTTGAGGCTGTCGTGCATGTTGTTCACCGAGCCGTTGGAAGCGGCGGTGGTGGTCACCGTCCAGAGCACGCTGGCGGTGGTGCCGAAACGGCTTTCCTTGCCTTCGAGCGGCGCGGTCTGTTCAACCAGCGGGCTGCTCAGGTTCGGGTTGGCCTGGTACTCGCTCCACAGCGCGGTGCCGCCGCCGATCAGGAACAGCGCGAGCATGCCGGCGATGATCGCCCGGCTCTGGCGCATGTCCTTGACGTAATGGCCGAAGGTAAACACCAGGGCCACCGGAATGAGAATGATCGAGGCCACCTCGAACAGGTTGCTCCAGGCCGTCGGGTTCTCGAACGGGTGCGCCGAGTTGACGCCGAAAAAGCCACCGCCGTTGGTGCCCAGTTGCTTGATCGCGATCTGGCTGGCAGCCGGGCCCAGCGGGATGGTCTGGTCGGCGCCTTGCAGGGTCAGGGCATGAACATAATCGGCGAAGGTCTGCGGCACGCCCTGCCACACCAGCAGCAAAGCCAGCACCAGGCACAGCGGCAGCAGGCCGTAGAGCGTGGCGCGGGTCATGTCGACCCAGAAGTTGCCCAGGGTCTGTGCCGAACGGCGGGCGATACCACGGCACAAGGCAACCAGCACGGCGAGGCCGGTGGCGGCGCTGACGAAGTTCTGCACGGTCAGGCCGAGCATCTGGCTCAGGTAACTGACCGAGGCTTCGCCGCTATAGGACTGCCAGTTGGTGTTGGTGACGAAGCTCACGGCGGTATTGAACGCCAGCGACCACTCCTGCCCCGCCAGGTGCTGCGGGTTGAGCGGCAGGTAGCCCTGCAACAGCAGTACGGCGAACACCACCACAAAGCCTGCGAGGTTGAAGGCCAGCAAGGCCAGGGTGTACTGCTGCCAGCTCTGCTCTTTGCTGGCATCGACCCCGGCGAGCCGGTAGCAGCCACGCTCGACCGGCCCCAGCAGCGGCGACAGCCAGGTGCGCTGCCCCTCCATCACCTTGAAATAGAAACGCCCGAGCAAGGGTGCCGGGAGCAGTACCAGCGCAAAGAACGCCAGCAGCAACGCGTAATCGTAACTGTGCATGGTCGCTCCTAACCCCGATCGGCGCGCAGCAGCGCGACCAGCAGGTAGATCATCAAGGCCACTGCCAGCAGCAGTGACACCCCGTCCAGAATGCTCATGAAAACTCTCCGTCCTTACGGCACGTGCCGCTGACGGTCATTGTCGGTAGAGAGGCTGTAAAGGGGCGAGATCGAGAGCCAGGGCCGGGCATAAAGAATGCGTAAATAACGCGATGCGGCGGGGCCTGGATTGCGAGCGCTGCGCGCTCGATCGCGGGGCAAGGCCCGCTCCCACAGAAGGCCCGCCCCTACAGGACTTTCCACTGCGCTGGCTGCTGGTAACCGGCAACCCAGCCGATCACCTGCTCGGCCGGCATCGGCCTTGCGATGCAGTAGCCCTGGGCGATGTCGCAACCCAGGCCCATCAGCAGTTGGCCATGCTCTACCGTCTCCAGGCCTTCGGCGATTACCTGGCGGCCAAAGGCCCGGGCCAGGCCGATGACGGCGCGGGTCAGGGCCAGGTCGTCGTGGTCGTGGAGGATGTCGCGCACGAACGATTTGTCGATCTTGATGGTCCGCGTCGGCAGGCGCTTGAGGTAGCTGAGCGACGAATAGCCGGTGCCGAAATCATCCAGGGAGAACTGCACGCCCAAACGCTGGCAGGCCTCCAGGCACTGGCTGACGCGCTGGATGTTTTCGATCGCCACCGACTCGACGATCTCCAGGTCGAGCATCGCCGGCGCCACGTCCGGATGACGCCCGAGCAGCAACTGCAGGCGCTCGACAAAGTCGTCACGCTGCACATGGCGGGCAGCGATGTTGACGCTGACCGGCCACTGATGGTCCAGCGCCTGCCAGCTTTGCATCTGGCTCATGGCCTGGTCGATCACCCACTCGCCAATCTCGACGATCAAGTCGGTCTGTTCGACTTGCGGCAGAAAATCGCCGGGCAGCACCAGGCCCTTGCCCGGGTGCTGCCAGCGCAGCAGCGCCTCGAAGCCGATCACCACGCCACTGTGCATGTTGACCTTGGGTTGGTAATGCAGGCACAGCTCACCCTGGTGCAAGGCCTGGCGCAGGCGCGCCACGGTCTGGTGGGTGGCCTTGACCTCCTGGTCCAGCGACACGTCGAACAGGTGAAAGCGGTTGCGCCCGCTCTGCTTGGCCACGTACAGGGCCTGGTCGGCGTGGCGCACCAGGGTGTCGGTGTCTTCGTTGTCCTGGGGGAACAGGGTCACGCCGATGCTGGCGCTGACGCGAATCTCCTGCTCGCGAATCCGGTATGGCGCGGCGATCGCGGTCAGCACCCGGTCGAGCGCCGCCTGCAAGTGGGTGGGGTCTTGCACGTGGCGCAGAATCAGCACGAACTCGTCGCCCGACAAGCGCGCCACGGCATCGCCGCCACGCAGGATGCCCTTGAGCCGGGTGGCCACTTCGACCAGCAGCAGATCGCCGCTGGCATGCCCGTAGCCATCGTTGACCGCCTTGAAGCCGTCCAGGTCGAGCATGCACACCGCCAGCGGAATGTCCTCGCTGCGCGAGAACTCCAGGGCCTGGTTGAGCAGGTCAGACAGGTAGGCCCGATTGGGCAGGCCGGTGAGCACGTCGTGGCCGACCCGCCATTGCAGGGTATGCAGCAGCTGGCGTTTTTCGGTGACGTCAAAGCGGATCGAAACGTACTTGCGCACCTTGCCCGTGGCCGGGTCGATCAGCGGCACCATGGTGCTGTCGACCCAGTACAGCGAACCGTCCTTGGCGCGGTTGCAGATCTCGCCCTTCCACACCCGCCCGGCAACCAGCGCGCGCCACATGCCGATGAAGAACTCCGGCCCGTGCAGGCCGGAGTTGAGGATCCGGTGGTTGGCGCCCAGCAGTTCCTCGCGGCTGTAGCCGGAGATGCTGCAGAACTGCTCGTTGACGTAGGTGATCCGGCCGCTCAGGTCGGTTTCAGAAAAGATCGCGGCGGCATCGACTGCCGCGCGGTAATTATCGTCCATGAATTCCTCTGCACCCTGGTGGCTAGCGATTGAAACGCTCGACCAGGGCCCGCAGGCCCGAAGAAATGCTTTCCAGTTCGGCGCCGCGGCTGGCTGCAGCATTGGCGTTGAGCGCGGTGGCCTGCACGGTGCTGGCAACCTTGTTGATCTGCTCGGACACGTCTTCGGCCACCGAGGATTGCTCTTGCGAGGCGGCGGCCATCTGCTGGCTCATGTCGCTGATGCGTTCGACCGCGGCGCGAATACCCTGCAAGGCACGCTGCGCCTCCAGCACCTGGGCCACGCCCTGCTCGGCCTCGTTGATACCGAGGCTGGCGATGCTCACCGCCTCGTCGGCGCCGCTGCGCAGGTTCTCGATGATGCCCTGGATCTGCACGGTCGAGTGCCGGGTCTTGGCCGCCAAGGCGCGAACCTCATCGGCGACCACGGCAAAGCCACGGCCCTGCTCGCCGGCGCGGGCCGCTTCGATGGCGGCGTTGAGCGCCAGCAGGTTGGTCTGTTCGGCAATCGCGCGAATCACTTCAGCGGCGAGCATGATGTCCTGGGTCTGCCCGGCCAAGTGGGTGACCGCCTGGTTGATCTGGCTGACGGTAGTGGCCAGCAACTGGATGGCCTCGCGACTGGTGCCGGCGACCTGGCTGCCCTGCTCGGCCAACTGGTTGGCGGTCTGCGCCTGCACGGCGGTCTGCTGCACATGCTCGGCCACCTCGCCGATGGAGGCGGCCATTTCAGTCATGGCGGTGGCGGTCATGTCGGTTTCGCCGCGCTGCTCCAGCAGTGCCGTTTCAGTGTTGCGCGACAAACGGCTGGAGTCGCTGGCGGCTTCGGCCATTTGTGTGGCCAGGTCGCTCAGGCGGGTGAGCGCGGTTTTCAGCCGCGCTTCTTCGCTGATCAAAATCATCTGCAACTGCGCCGCCGGGCCCAGTAGGTCGCTGTAGGTCAGGGCGCTGATCTGGTCGGCAAAGGTGTGCGTCGAACACCCGACGATCTGCCCCAACTGACGACCCAGACGGCCATGCGCCCACAGGCCGAGCAGCGCGAACAGGCCCAGGGTGATCCCCTGGCCCGGCCAGCCCGGCAGCACCTGGTTGGCCGCCACCGCCAGCGCGCCTGCAGCCAGGGGCAGGCTCATCACCTGGCCGAGCTGAGCCAGCCGGCGCCCGCTCGCCACTGCCGGCTTGCCCTCGCGCAAGCGTGCATACAGTGCTTCGGCACGGCGCACCTGCTCGCGAGTGGGCTTGACCCGCACCGACTCATAGCCGACCAGGCGGCCGTCCTCGAGAATCGGCGTGACATAGGCGCTGACCCAATAGAAGTTGCCGTTCTTGCAGCGGTTCTTGACGATGCCCATCCAGCTCTGGCCGGCCTTGAGGTACTGCCACATCAGGGCAAACACCGCTGGCGGCATGTCCGGATGGCGCACCAGGTTGTGCGGGCTACCGATCAGCTCGGCCTGGCTGAACCCGCTCATGGCGGCGAATTCGGCGTTGCAGTAGGTAATATTGCTGGCAGTGTCGGTGGCGGAAATAAGCCGTTGATCCTCGCCGAAAGTCTGTTCGACCGAGGTAACCGGCATGTTGAGACGCACGATAAAACTCCATTTGCAGGGGTCTGCCAGGTTGTCCTGCGCAGCGCCCAAACCATTCGTCCGACACCGAGATCAGCCTTCTACCGGGGTGCTTTGCTGAATAGTCTCAGCTGGGTCAGCGCGGTTGAAACTCGATGGCTTTTGACCTGTCCAAACGATCAATTCTACGAATTACATCACATTATGCAAACAAAGGTGATGAATTGTGGCGTTGCCTCTTGCCGATAGATATCGTTAAGTTCTTGATTCTAAATGGGAATTAAGCGATGACAATTTCAAGTTTGGGTTCGGCCATCAGACGTTACCGCAAGGTAGCCGGGCTCACTCAGGCTGAACTTGGCGAGAAAACCGGTTTTGACCCCAAGACCATCAGTCGCTTCGAAACCGGCACCTACACTCCCAGCGTGGAAGCCCTGTCGAGCTTTTCCGAAGTGCTGGGGATCAAACTCAAAGCCTTCTTCGCCGAAGAGAACGACGAAGACGAGCAGCGTGCCTACCTCTTCGGCGTCGTTCACAAAACGCCCTCCCAGGACCTGGGAAAGCTGATCGCAGCGGTAGACCTGGCCTTGTCCAAGCCTTAGTGGCGGCAACCCCGAAAAGCGGCAGGTCGACCCTGCCGCTTTTTTTTGGTTCTTCACGCAATCCCGGAGTCTATGATCTTTGGGTTGGGTTGTTGCGGTTACGGCTGCGGGCTTATCCATTTGATGTGGCGCGGCTGCCGGCCCCTTCCGCCCTTACGGCGGGTCCCTTTTGTCTTGGCAAAAGGAACCAAAACCGCTCGCTCCAGCATACGGCCCTACGCTGCGCTCCGGGTTCCTTCGCTACGGTGCCTTCCAGGGGCATCGCGGCCTACGACTTGCTTCGCCAAGTCTACGTCTCGCGACTTCGGCTCAGGCCGAAGGGTGCTACGCACCAGCCCCCTCCAGACACCTACGCTCAGCCTCCTGAAGTCGCGAAGTTACGGGCGGCGCCTGCACTGACGCATCTACGAAAGCAGATGTTGGCGAAGCCATGCTGACGCAGGGGCGGGACAAGCCCGCTGATAAAACGAGCACCAACTTGTTTGGTCTTGATCTTGATGTTCATGCACGTACTTCCAGGCGCCGCGAAAAGCGACTTCAGGAGGCCGAGCGGAGGTGCCTGTAGGGGCGGTGCGCAGCACCTTCGGCGGCAGCCGAAGACGCGAGATGTAGACTTGCAAAGCAAGTCGTAGGCCGCGATGCCCCGGAAGGTGCCGTAGCGAGGGGACCCGGAGCGCAGCGTAGGGCCGTATGTAGGAGCAAGCGGTTTTGCCTACTTCTTCCCAAGAGAAAAGTAGGCCGCCGTAAAGGCGGAAGGGGCCAGCAGCAGCCCCACACTGAATGGATAAACTCACAGCCTCAACAACCCAACCCTGAATTCCGTGAAGAGCTTTTTTTGCCTGGCTATTGCACCGCAACTGGTCAGACCGGTAAAGCCAATTCTTGCCCGCTCAGCCGAAAACCCCTTGCAAACCCAAAAAAATCGCGCCTACACTGCCCACGCACTGGACATACCGGTAAGACCACAATAATTAAGTCCTCCGCTCTTTCGCCCGCCGTGGCATCGAAGCAGGGACACCGACCAGAGATCCCTCCCATGCTCAAATGGTGCTCGCGTTCGATCTTCCTCCAAGTGGTGTTGGGCCTTGTGCTAGGCATAGCCTGCGGCCTGAGCTTTCCTGAAGTTTCCCTGCAACTCAAACCCCTCGGTGACGGCTTCATCAAGCTGATCAAGATGTTGATCGGGCTGATCGTGTTCTGCGTGGTGGTCAGCGGCATCTCCGGTGCTGGCGACCTGAAAAAGGTCGGGCGCATCGGCCTGAAATCGGTGATCTACTTCGAAATCCTGACCACCATCGCCCTGGTGATCGGCCTGGTGTTCGCCTTTACCTCGGGCATCGGCAGTGGCGCCAACATTCATCTGGACCAACTGGCCAGCAGTGAAGCCAGCAACCTGGCCGAACGCGGCCAGCACATCCATGGCACTGCAGCGTTCCTCATGGACCTGATCCCGACCTCGGTGGTCGGCGCCTTTGCCGACAACAACATCCTCCAGGTCCTGCTGTTTTCAGTGCTGTTCGGCAGCGCCCTGAACCTGGTCGGTGAAGCGGCCTCGGGCATTTCGCGGCTGATCAACGAACTGAGCCACATCATTTTCCGCATCATGGGCATGATCGTGCGCCTGGCGCCGATCGGCGTGTTCGGCGCCATCGCCTTCACCACCAGCAAGTACGGCCTGGAATCGCTGCAGCACCTGGGCGGCCTGGTGGCCTTGTTCTACCTGACCTGCACCGGTTTCGTGCTGTTGATCCTGGGCACCGTGATGCGCCTGTCGGGGCTGAAGATCCTGCCGTTCATCAAGTACCTGCGCGAAGAGCTGACCATCGTCCTCGGCACCGCTTCTTCCGACGCCGTGCTGCCACAGATCATGCGCAAGCTCGAGCACCTGGGCATCGGCAGCTCGACGGTGGGCCTGGTGATTCCTACCGGTTACTCGTTCAACCTCGACGGCTTCTCGATCTACCTGACCCTGGCCATCGTCTTCATTGCCAACGCCACCGGCACGCCGCTGGCGATGACCGACCTGCTGACCATCCTGCTGGTGTCGCTGATTACCTCCAAGGGCGCCCACGGCATTCCGGGTTCGGCGCTGGTGATCCTTGCCGCGACCCTCACCGCGATTCCGGCGATCCCGGTGGTCGGCCTGGTGCTGGTGCTGGCGGTGGACTGGTTCATGGGCATCGGCCGGGCGCTGACCAACCTGATCGGCAACTGCGTGGCCACCGTGGCCATCGGCCGCTGGGAAGGCGATATCGACATGGAACGGGCCAACAATGTGCTGTCGGGCAAACAGGGCTTCGGCTTTGCCCAGCGCAAAACCCCCAACGCCCATCAACAAGAGTTCTGAGCAACAGGGCCGGCAGCAAAACTGCCGGCCACAGGAGCAAACCATGCAAGTGTTCTCATGGAGTGACCAATGATTACTTCATCAACCGTCGTCAACTCAGTGGTGGAAAAACTCCGCCAGGCCCTGGCCCGCGGCCAGTGGCGCTCCGGCGACATGCTGCCGGGCCAGCGCGAACTGGCCGAGCAACTGGGCATCAGCCGGCCAAGCCTGCGCGAAGCGGTGACCGTGCTGGAAACCCTCGGCCTGGTGCGCTCGATGCCGGGCAAGGGCGTGCTGGTACTGGACGCCGATGCGGCGCAAAGCACCTCGCCCCAGAGCGGTGTCGCCGAGGCCAGCCTCGAGGATGTGCTGCAACTGCGCTACACCCTCGAGCCGTTTATCGTCGGCCTGGTGGCGCAGTCGATCAGCAGCAAGGAAATCGGTCAGTTGCGCCTGACCCTGATGGACATGCGCGAAGCCCTCGAGGCCGAAGACAGCGAAGCCGGGGTCAACGCCTACATCGCCTTTCACGAAGAGCTGTTCACCCTGACCGCCAACCCGATCTTCCAGAGCGTGGTGCAGCAGACCAGCAACGCCCTCAAGCAAAGCGCCGCAGTGCTGCGCAACTCGCCCGAGCACCTGGCGGCGCGGCTTGAGGAAAACGAAGCGGTGGTGCGCGCCATCCGCAACAAGAACAGCGCCCAGGCCAGCGCGCAGATGCGCCACCATATCCTTCAGGAAGGCCGGCGCATGGGCATCGAACTGAACATCCCGGACGATCATCCGGGCAACTGACCCCAGGAGTGCGACCATGAACGCCAGCGCCCACGCCCATGACACCGCCCTGCCCTCGTTGCTTGCCCAGGGTGAGCGCAGGTTGTCGGCCGAGCAGATCTACCCACGGCTGTTCGATGCCATCCTCGAGCAGCGCCTGGCTCCTGGCAGCGCCCTGACCGAGCAAGCCCTGGGCGATGCTTTCGGGGTTAGCCGCACGGTGATCCGGCGGGTGCTCGGGCGCTTGTCGGACCAACAGGTGATCGTCCAGCGCCCGAGCCACACCGCACGCCTGGCTGCGCCCGACCCGCAGCATGCACGGCAGATCCTCAGCGCCCGGCGCCTGGCCGAAACCACCCTGATCAGCCTCGCGGCCAAACGCGCACGGCCGGCCAAGATCCGCCAGTTGCGCGAACTGGTGGCCCGCGAGCGCCAGCACCATGAACAGGGCCAGCGCTGCACGGCGATCCGCCTGGGCGGCGAGTTTCACCTCAAACTTGCGGACATGGCCGACAACCTGCCGCTGGCGCGTTTTCTCAACGGCCTGGTACCGCAGACTTCGCTGATCATTGCCCAGTACGAAGCACGACCATGCAGCCATTGCGCCTGGCAGGAGCATGCGGCGATCATCGATGCGCTGGAGAACGGCGATGGCGAGGCGGCGCTGGCGTTGATGCATGAGCATCTGGATCATATCGAGGCCAAGCTCGACCTGGAGGGTTGAGCATTTTCGCCTGGGAGCGGGACTTGCCCCGCGATACGATGTGGCCGACAGGACGCTATCGCGGGTCAAGCCCGCTCCTAACAGATGGACCGATGACCGCCTTGGAGGGCACCCTGATGACACCTGCGCCGCACATGACACCGCAGCAGCGCCAGCAAGTGCGCGCAGCAATGTCCGATGCCTTCGTCGACACCCACGTCGAATACCTGTGGATCGCCCGCCACCTGGTGGGTTTTGACCGCGAGCTGCTCAAGGAAATCTTCTACAGCGAAGTCGCCCCCGCCTGCTACGGCAACATCATGACGCCGGTACCGCCGGTCTGGACCGGTTTCGACGAAACCTGGCTGCAGGAGGAGATCGAAGAAACCCTCCAGGCACGCCGCGACAGCTGGTGGCGGCGCCATATCGACCGCCTGTTGAACGCCACCTGGGTGTGGTTTTTCTGCAAGGAGATCTGGGCCGACATCCTCCTGGCCCTGGACGAGGCCGAGGCCGAACAGCAGCGCGAGTGACGGCACCTATACTCAGGTAACCACACCATTCGAGCTTGCCTGACCACAGGGGGGCTGCGCTTTGATTCCGCGTTCCCCGCTCATCGCCCTGCTGCTCGCCGTGCTCCTGGCGCTGGGCGGCTGCGGCTCACGGCAAAAGGTCAGCGAGCCGCCGCCCATCCCGGTCAATGCGGCGACCTGGCAACAGATCGACCGCGAGATCATCGACGCTTCGCTGGCGGTCACCAGTTCAGTCAACGACTATGCCCGGCGCTCCATGCGGGTCTGGAAAGACCGCGTGCAGCAGTACACCGAAAGCGAGTTCATCCCCTGGTTCACCGGCTACTGGACCCAGCAATGGCTGACCATGAAAGTGGCCTGGTACAAAATGAACAGTGGCGACGGCAGCGAAACCCCGGAAAAGCGCCTGGCCCAGTACCTGCAGGAGCAGTACCACGAACGGGTGCTGGACCCGGTGGCCAAGGAGATCGACCCCGAGGCCATTCGCGACCGGGCCATGGAGCTGTATATCCAGCTGCTTGGCCAGCAACTGCAGCAGATTGCCCAGCGCTACCGGGCGCCGCCGGAGCAGTTCAACCTGCACCTGACGCGAATCCAGGCCATCGGCCTCGGCCCCCCGGCAAACAACAATGCCTCGCTCCATCAATTGCTGTTCAGCAAGCCGCTGGAACAGCAACCCGCCTACGCCGCACTGGTCAAACGCCTGCACAGCGCCGTGCGCGCCGGCACCCAGCGCGCCGACATCGGCCTGTCATCGGTCGCCCAGCAAGCCAGTGAAAAGCTCGGCGCCACCCTGGCGCCACGGGGCATCGCCAGCGCCGTGGCGGCAGCCGTCGGGCGTGCGGCGGGCACGGTGATTTCCCTGGCGGCCACCGGCATCGGGGTGATGACCCACAACCGCGAACAACCGGCTATGATCGAGCAACTGCGGGTGATCCTCAACGTCGCACTGAACGAGGAATGGCGGGAACTGATGGAGAACCGCAAGACCGGCGCCATGGCCGGGGTCTACTACCTGTCGGGTGAGATAGAAGACAGCCTGCTGGCCGCCGAAGGCCCCGAGCGCGAGCCGCAACCCGCAGCCCAGGTGATCACCCTGCCGGCCCAATAAACGCGCGGCTTATGCGGCGACGCGGTTGTCGGGCTGAGCCTGGGCCGAGGTCGGCAGGCCGAAGATGCGGTCAAACAGCCAGTTGTAGATGAAGGTGTAGCACGGGATCAGGATGATGAACGCCAGGTCGACGACAAAGGCCTCCAGCAGGCTCATGTCCAGCCACCAGGCAATCAGCGGAATCAAGTACACCACCAGGGTCAGCTGAAAACCGATGGCATGCGCCAGCCGCCGGCCAACACTGCGCCCACGCTTGGCCTGGCGGCTTTCCCAGTACTCGAACAGGGTGTTGTAGATGAAGTTCCAGGCCATGGCGATGGTGGTGATCATCACCGCCAGCGGCCCGGTATTGCTCGGCGCGCTGTCGGCCAGGTAGGCCAGGCCCAGGGTCGACATGCACAGACCGATCAGTTCATAGGCGGTCACGTAGACCAGTTTGCGTTTGACACCTTGCACGTTGCTAACCTCGGTTTTGCCGTAAAACGTCGCCCTCTTGGGCAACTGAGGCGGGCAAGCATGCGTCAATCTTCTTGACAGCCAAAGTCAGCAGCTATCAGATTAGCTGACAGGAGATTGCCATGAACTTTTCCAGCGACAACATCGAACTGTTTCTCGCCGTACTCGACCGCGGCTCGTTTTCCGCTGCCGCCCGGGCTTTGGGCCGGGTGCCGTCGGCGGTAAGCATGGCCATCGGCAACCTGGAAGCGGAACTGGGCTTCACCCTGTTCGAACGCACCCACCGGGAAACCCGCCCCACCGCCATGGCCCAGGCCCTGGAGCCGCACGCACGGATGATCGCCAACCAGCTGGGGCAATTGCAGGTGCATGCCCTGGAGCTGTCCCAGGGGCTGGAAAGCACCTTGAGCATCAGCGTGGTGCCGGACATCGACCACACCCGCCTGCTGGCGGCGATCAGAACCCTCAGCGAGCGCCACCCGTTGCTGAATGTCGAGGTGCTGAGCGCCCCGCAGGAAGATGCCCTGCAACTGCTGCACGACGGCCGCGTCAGCCTGTGCCTGGCCTTCGCCGGGCTGTCGGTGGACGCCCGCCAGCGTTTTCAGAACATCGGCATGGAGTCGCTAGTGGCCTGTATCGGCCCGCAGCACCCGGCCCTGCAACAGCGCCCCCGGCAAATCGTTTACCTCGAAGACCTGGCCAACGTCCGGCAGATCCTGGTGGCCAGCCGCGACCTGCCCCTGAGCGACACCCGCGCGCTGATCGGCAAGGCGTACTGGCGCACCGACAGCCTGGCCATGGCCATCGAAATGGTCGAAGCCGGCCTTGGCTGGGGCGACTTTCCGTTGTCGCGGGTAGCACCGTTGCTCGGCGCCGGGCGCCTGGTGCGCCTGGACTTCAGCAACACCCGCAACGAGTTGCAGTTGCCGGTGCATGCCTTCTGGCGCCAGCACCAGCCACTGCAAAAAGCTGCCCAGGCGCTGGTGCGTTTATTGGGCGTGCAATAAAGCGCCCGGCTGAAACACGCATTCCAAAGCAGGCAGTAGGAAAATCCTGTCAGCCCCTGCGGCAAAAACTCCTATCAATTTTTCAGTTTTGCGGCCGATACCCGTCTGGATAGGTACGAGCACACGCCAAAAGCGCCGCTCGGCACTCCTCTTTACTGGCACAAGGTCTCGGAACATGAACCTGAAATTTCGCCACAAGATCCTGCTGTGCGCCTGCGGCGTCGTGGTTCTGGCATTTGCACTGTTCACCCTTTACAACGATTACCTGCAACGCAACACCATCAAACAGAACATCGACTCGTCGGTCAAACAGGCCGGGGCACTGGCTGCCAGCAGTGTGCAGAACTGGATGAGCGGGCGCATTCTGGTCCTGGAAAACCTCGCCCAGGACGTCGCCCAGCAAGGCGCCAACGCCGACCTGCCGGGCCTGGTCGACCAGCCTTCGTACACCAACAACTTCCAGTTCACCTACGTGGGCCAGGCCAACGGCGTGTTCACCCAGCGCCCGGACGCGAAGATGCCTGACGGCTACGACCCGCGCCAGCGCCCGTGGTACACCGCGGCCGTCGCTGCCAACCAGACCATGCTGACCCCGCCATACATGGCTGCGGTCGGCGGCCTGGTGGTCACCATCGGCATGCCGGTGAAAAGCAAAACCAGCGGCGAACTGCTCGGCGTGGTCGGTGGCGACCTGAGCCTGGCGACCCTGGTGGACATCATCAACGCCGTGGATTTCGGCGGTATCGGCCATGCATTTCTGGTCGACCGTAACGGCCAGGTGATCGTCAGCCCGGACAAAGACCAGGTGATGAAGAACCTCAAGGACATCTACCCGGGCAGCAACCTGCACATCGCCCCCGGCACCCACGAGGTCACCCTGAACAATCAGGAGCGGATCATCTCCTTCGCCCCGGTCAGCGGCCTGCCGACGGCTGACTGGTACATCGGCCTGTCGATCGATCGCGACAAAGCCTACGCCGGCCTGAGCCAGTTCCGTACCTCGGCCATTATCGCCATGCTCATTGCCGTGGCCGCCATCGCCGGCCTGCTGAGCCTGCTGATCCCGGTGCTGATGCGTCCGCTGACCACCATGGGCCGCGCCATGCAGGACATCGCCCAGGGCGAAGGCGACCTGACCCGCCGCCTGGTCGTCGAGAACAAGGACGAGTTCGGTGAACTGGCCGGTGCCTTCAACCAGTTCGTCGAGCGTATCCATGCCTCGATTGCCGAAGTGTCCTCGGCCACTCGCCAGGTCCACGACCTGTCCGAGCGCGTGATGAGCGCCTCCAACGCCTCGATCATCGGCTCCGAAGAGCAAAGCATGCGCACCAACAGCGTGGCCGCGGCGATCAACGAGCTGGGCGCTGCCACCCAGGAAATCGCCCGCAACGCCGCCGATGCCTCGCAACACGCCAGCGGCGCCAGCGAGCAGGCCAACGACGGTCGTCAGGTGGTGCAGGAAACCATTTCGGCGATGACCTCGCTGTCGCAGAAGATCAGCGAATCGTGCGAGCAGATCGAAACCCTCAACGCCAGCACCGACGACATCGGCCAGATCCTCGACGTGATCAAGGGCATCTCCCAGCAGACCAACCTGCTGGCGCTCAACGCCGCCATCGAAGCGGCCCGTGCCGGTGAAGCCGGGCGTGGTTTTGCCGTGGTGGCCGACGAGGTCCGCAACCTGGCCCACCGCACCCAGGAGTCGGCCGAAGAGATCCACAAGATGATCACCACCCTGCAGGTCGGTTCGCGCGAGGCGGTGCACAACATGAACGCCAGCCAGGTCTCCAGCGAAGAAAGCGTGATGGTTGCCAACCAGGCCGGCGAGCGCCTGAGCAGCGTGACCCAGCGCATCGGCGAGATCGACGGCATGAACCAGTCGGTGGCCGCCGCGACCGAAGAGCAGACCGCCGTGGTGGAAAGCCTGAACCTGGATATCACCCAGATCAACGTGCTCAACCAGCAAGGCGTGGCCAACCTCAATGACACCCTGCGTCATTGCGATGCCCTGGCCCAACAGGCCGGGCGCCTCAAGCAACTGGTCGACAGCTTCAAGATCTGACCGCTGTGAAAAACAAAAGGGGCCGCTTGCGGCCCCTTTTTTCATCCCCTCGCGCTACACCGCAAGCACCTGCTTGGCCCGCCCCAGGCGCAGCCAGCCGATCAAAACCGCCAGCATCAGCACAAAACCCAGGTAACCGAAGAACGGATAGACCTGGCCGACCAGGCTGATAAAGCCGATCAGGCTGCAGACAAACGCCGCCCCCCCCGCCGCCACCGAACCCAGGCGAAAACTGCGGGTGCCGGCCGGCAACAGCCGCGCCAGAAACGAATACAGCGTGCCCACGGCGGTGTTGACGATCATGCCGAAGATGATCACGCACATGATCACGCCCAGTGCCGGGGAGATTTCGCTGGCAATCGACAGCATCGGCATCGGCAGCTCGGCCACACTGTCCAGGCGCGACAACAGCCCGGCGCTCATCACCAGCATCAGCCCGCCCAACGCCGCGCCGCCAAGAATCCCGCCCCAGATCGCGGTTTTCTCCAGGCGCGCAGAACCTCCGAGAATCGCCAGGATCGGCGCCCCGGCAACGATGTTGTACGACACATACAGGAACGCACCGAGCAGCCAATGGCGGGTGCCCGCCTCTTGCTGGCTGGCCACCTGGTCAAGCTGGGCAAAGCTCAGCTCGCGGGTAAATACCGCGTACAAGGCAATCGCCGTGGCGACCAGGATCAGGAACGGCGTCACCGCACCGATCAGCAGTATCACCTTCTGTACATCCAGGCACACCACCGCCACCACCAGAACGGTCACCAGCACACTGCCGGCCAGCGCCGGAATGCCAAACTGCTGTTCGAGCAAGGCCCCACCGCCGGCAAGCATCACCACAGTGACGGCGAACATGAAAAATGTGATCAGCAAATCGACGAACAAGCCCAGGTAACGCCCGCAGATGGCGTACACCACGTCCTTGTGCGAGGCCGCCTGCAAGCGATTGCCGAGCCTTGCCAGGGCCATGCCGAGAAAGGTGAACAACGCCGCACTGACCAGCGCCCCAAGCAGGCCCCAGAGGCCGAAGTCGACAAAGAACAGCAACAGCTCCCGCCCCGAGGCGAACCCTGCGCCGACGATCACGCCGATAAAGGCGCCTGCAATTTTCAGCTGCTCTTTCATTTTCAGCCCTCTGGTATCGATGGCCCTGCGGGACCTTTGTTGTTGTTTTTACCCAGTGTTGCCGTGCTGACTCAGTCGTTGCCGAGCCAGGCCTGCACTTCGATCTCGACATCCACGCCCAGGGCCAGACCGGCGCTGACGGTGGAACGCACCGGGTAGCCGTTGGCGAAGAAGCTTTTGTAGACCTCGTTGAAACCGGCGAAATGAGCCATGTCGGACAGCCACACGGTGGCCTTCACCACCTGGTCGAAACCGACGCCGCACTCGGCCAGGGTTTCACCGATACGCTCAAGCGCCGCCCGGGTCTGGACCTGAATGTCGCCGCGCACCACTTCACCGTCGGCGTGCAGGGGGATCTGCCCGGAAAGAAACAGAAAACCGCCGACCTTGACCGCTTTGGAAAACGGATATGGCAGGTGGCTGGGGATACGCTCGATAGTCGAACTCATGGGAAATCTCCTTCGGGAATTAACGAAAACGCGCCGGGGACAAGCGTTGCGGCTCGACCCCTTCGGCGCTCAGGGTTGCCGGTAACGGTTGCTCAAGCAACAGCGCACAGGCCAGTTGCGAAGCGCCAGCGGCGGACTGGATACCATAACCGCCTTGCGCCGCCAGCCAGAAAAACGCCGGGTTGTGCGGATCGCGGCCAATCACCAGGTCGCCATCGGCAACGAACGATCGCAGCCCGGCCCAGCTATGACTGGGGCGGCGAATCGCCAGGGTGGTGATGGCCTCGATGTTGTAGATACCGATGGCGACGTCGAGCTCTTCGGGCATCACGTCCTGGGGCTCGACCGGGTCGGCGTTGGCCGGTGAGCCGAGCAACTGCCCGGCATCGGGTTTGAAATAAAAGCTCTCATCGACGCCGATCACTGCCGGCCAGCGGCTGAAGGCCTGGTCTGGCGGGCCGTCGAAGGTAAAGGCCGAGCGCCGGCACGGCTGCAGGCCGACCGGCTGTACGCCGCAGACCGCCGCGATGTGATCGGCCCAGGCGCCAGCGGCGTTGACCAACTGGCGCGCCTGAATGCAGCTGCCGTCGGCCATCACGAGCTGCCAGTAACCTTCGTGGTAACTGCCCTCGACCACCTCGGCATTGCAGTGCAAGTGCCCGCCGGCCTGGCGGTAACCGCGCAAGAAGCCCTGGTGCAGCGCGTGTACATCCAGGTCCATGGCGCCGGGTTCGAGTACCGCGCCGGCCACCACCTCGGCGCGCAGGCTCGGCACCAGCGCCAGCGCCCCGTCGCGGTCGAGCAAGGTCACTTCGGTACCGTTGGCCTGGCTCTGTGCATAGGTGCTGGCGAGCAGCGCCTGTTGCTCCAGGGTCGCCACATACAGACAACCCCGCGGTTCGAGCAGTGCATGCTCGCAGAAGCCCGGCGGCGGCGACTCATAAAAGGCCCGGCTGGCGCGGGTCAGCGCCTGGATCTGCGGGGTGCCATAGGCCTCCATGAACATCGCCGCCGAGCGCCCGGTGGAGTGGTAGCCGGCCTGGGCTTCGCGTTCAAGCATCAGCACTTGGCGCCCTGGCGCCAGCCGATAGCCCAATGAAGCACCGGCAATACCGGCGCCGATGATCACGATGTCGAAGGTCTGTGTCATAGCCATGCAATCACCTGCGAGATGAAATTATCATTTGTGAGAATTCTAATATCTGAGAATTTCGGATTATGCAAGCGCTCACGGTAAGATGCGCATCCGTTTTACCTGACCGAGATGCTTGATGAGTGCCGACCGCCCCCCTGCCGACACCAGCCCTGGCGCGCTGCCGCTGATTGACCGCGCCGAAGTCGGCGCGCGCCTGCGCAGCGTGCGCAAGGCCCAGCAACTGACGCTCAAGCAACTCTCGGCGCTGTCCGGGGTGCCGGTCTCGACCCTGTCGAAAATGGAACTGGCGCAGGTCTCGGTGAGCTACGAAAAACTCGCGGCGGCGGCGCGGGCGTTGCAGGTGGATATCGCCCAGCTGTTTCGCGCTTCAGGCGTAAGCGATGTGCCAGTGCCGACCACCGTCGTGGTCAACTCCCTGCCCAGCGCCCCCGGCTACAGCACCGGCACCTACGACTACCACCCGATTGCCGGCGAATTCCCGCAGCGCCTGATGACCCCGATGTACGCCCGGATCATCGCTCGCGAGCGGCAACAGTTCGACGAATTCATCCGCCACCCCGGGCAGGAATTTGCCCTGGTGCTCAGCGGGCGTGTGCGCATCGTATTCGAGACCGGTGAGGCGGTGAGTATCGGCCCCCAGGAGACGGCCTACTTCAACAGCAATGTAGGGCATATTTATCTTTCCGAGACGGAAGATGGTGGGGATGCGCATGTGATGGTGGTGATGACGGATCGGTAACAGCGTTGTCTGTAACACCGCATCGCGGGTCAAGTCGGGTCGCCGCACCGCCGCTTGTGTCTTGAGGTTGGAATAGAATCAGAAGTGAGAGCGGTGAATGGCAAGCTGTACGCCGGTAGTGCTTAAAGCACGTGTGGGAGCAAAGCTGCCATTCACCTCTCCACTCTGGCCCGAGCCCGAACAGTTGATTGAGCGCCTCTCGAATCACAAGCGTGGGCCAAGCCAGAGCGCTCTCACAACTGAGTGTAAGAGGGTTCAGCCATGTTGTCTTCTGTTGGAATCGACACTGCCAAAGCCACGTTGGAAATCTGCATCAAACCTCAGAAAATCCGCTTCGAAGTAATCAATGAGCGCCCAGGCTTTGATGTGCTGATCGGGCGACTGAAGGACTTCAAGATCAGCAGAGTGTTGATTGAAGCGACCGGCGGCTACGAGAAAGAAGTGCTGATTGCATTGCGCTCGGCGGGTTTCGAAACCATCTGTATCAACCCAGCCCGTGCGCGGAAATTCGCCGAGGCGATGGGTAAAAAAGCCAAAACCGACAAGATCGACGCCGAGGTTCTTGCGGACTTCGCGGCACACCTCAGCGCTCCTCAAGGCCAACCGATCAGCCCGGAACGCGAAGAACTGCGCGAGTTGGTGAAGCAGCGCGCCCAATTTGTGCAGAGCCGTGATGACTACAAACGGCGTCGCCTGCAATGCCGCTCGGCAATGGTGATGGCCCACTTTGATGAGCACATCGAGCAGCTGAAAGTGCTGATCAAACGCCTCGACGAAGAAATTGACCAGGCGATGGTGCAACTGGACGACACCAGGGCGCGTCAGTTGTTGGCGGTGAGCGGAATTGGTCGGGTAACCGCCGCAAATCTGCTCGCCTCACTGCCAGAGCTGGGGCAATTGGACCGCCGTCAGATCGCCGCGCTAGTGGGCGTAGCGCCTTACAACAACGATAGCGGTAGCCATCAAGGGCACCGCCAGATATGGGGTGGCCGGGCGCATGTAAGGCGAGTCCTGTACATGTCGAGCTGGATCATCATCCGTCATAACACGGAATTTAAAGCACGCTACGAAGCACTTCGGGAGCGTGGCAAGTGTGCCAAGGTAGCCCTCGTGGCCTGTATGCGGGTGCTGATAGTCAGGCTGAATGCAATGCTGCGGGACAATACCCCTTGGCGAGTGCAAACAGCCTGATCAAGACAGTTGCTCCCACAGCGCTACGCGCTCAACAAGAGCGAAGCGAATTGTGCTCTTGATCTTGATCTACCGGCCCCGTTAACCAGAAGGGCCGAGTGCAGGTGTTGCGAAGGGGCTAGTGCGCAGCACCTTCGGCGTTAGCCGAAGTTGCGAAACGTAGAGTTGCTTGCAACTCGTAGTTCGCAATGCCCCGTAGCGACACCGTAGCGAGGGAACCCGAAGCGCAGCGTAGGGCCCCTGGTGGGGCAAGCCCTTTGGTTACTTTGGGGCGACTGCCAAAGTAACCCGCCGTAAGGGCGGAAAGGTGACTCCGCGCCACCATCACAACCGGATAAGCCCCTCCTCTCACAGCCACCACCGGTTATAACCTAATAACGAACAAGTCTATTTGGCTATAAAAAAACCTTTATGCTGGCTGCCATCCGATCACGGGCACGTTGGGCGTTTAGGTTACTTATGGATGTAGGTTCTTTCGGTTTCACCATTGCAGGCCTGGTAGTTGGATTCATCGTCGGCATGACCGGCGTCGGCGGCGGCTCGCTGATGACCCCGATCCTGCTGTGGTTCGGCATCAACCCCGCCACCGCCGTAGGTACCGACCTGCTCTACGCCGCCATCACCAAAGCCAGCGGCGTCTGGGTCCACGGCAAAAACAACAATATCGACTGGAAAATCACCGGCTGGCTGACCCTTGGCAGCGTCCCGGCCGCCGCCCTGACCCTGTGGTTCCTCGCCAGCCTCGATGCCGACACCCAGGCCGCCAACGCCATTATCAAGCAAGGCCTGGCCGTGGTCCTGGTGCTCACCGCCCTGGCCATCCTGTTCAAAAGCAAACTCCAGGCCTTCGCCAGCAAACACGCCGGCGACCGCTACCACCTGAGCGGCACCAGCCTCAACCTGCTGACTGTGGTCACCGGCGTGGTGCTCGGCGTCATGGTCTCGCTGACCTCGATCGGTGCCGGCGCCCTGGGCACCGTGGCGCTGTTTCTGCTCTATCCGTACCTGGTCACCCGCCGCCTGGTCGGCACCGAAATCGCCCACGCCGTGCCCCTGACCCTGGTGGCAGGTCTCGGCCATGCGAGCATGGGCAACATGGACTGGTCGCTGCTCGGCTACCTGCTGCTCGGCTCGCTGCCGGGCATCTACATGGGCAGCCACCTGACCGGGCGAATTTCCGACAGCATCCTGCGCCCGTGCCTGGCGGGCATGCTGCTGATGATTGGCTACAAGCTGGCGTTCTGATCAAGGCTATCAGGCAACACCAATCCCTGTGGAAGCCGGCCTTGCCGGCGATGGGCTACGCAGTAGCCCCAGGGTCAATCCTGCGTACGCCACAGCACCGGCCACTTGTCTGGCCAGTTCCCAGTGCAACTGCCCATGCGTGACAGCGAGCGCGGTCGCATGCGCTCCCCGTCAAAACGCCAGCTCTGTTCCATGCCGCAATCGCCAATGCCCCGCGCCAGGATGAAACTGCTGAGCACCCCGGTGTCCGGGTCATAGCCCACCGAACCGCCAAAATCGTCCCACTGCTCCTGCGCCGCAATCTTCTCCAGTTGCAGCGCCTTCGCCTGCTCGGGATGCGCCCGCGAAGTGGTGTACAGCGCGTACTCGCAGTTGTAGGCACCGCAGCCGAAACGAAAGCTGACCAGCGCCGTGTCCTTGCTCAAGGCATAGGCCTGGGCACTGTCCGGGGTCCAGTCCGCGTCGGGATCGCGCCAGTCGTTTGCGGTGGCGGTCATGACCACCTCGCTGATGCGCCTGGCCTCTGCTTCACCCATCGGCTCGGGGCGTACGAATGGCGCCAGTTTGGGCAGCACTGGCGCAGGTGGCACGGCGCTATCCGGCGCATCCCCTGTGCGCACCAAGGCGCTGCGATGCCCTGCCCGCCCCTGCACCGAATCGATCAGCAACAACGAAGCCGTCAGGCCGTTCAGAGAGCTACCGAGCTCACCATCATTGCTCTGCGAGGTCAGGCGCGCGCCGTTGCGCATGGCCTTGAGCAGGGCCATGGCCTGCTCGCCGCTGGCGTGCCAGAACACCACGCCGTCCTCCTGAGCCTCGCTCAAGGGTAGTGCCAGCGGCTGGCCATCGAGCTGCAACGGCGCCTCCAGCGAGCTGTTGCTGAAGATCGTCACCTGCAGTTGGCCATCGAGGCCGGCCCCGCGCATTACCTGGATGCCCAGCGGCATGTCCGCCCGGGTATCGGCCGCCAGCGCCGTGCACTGGCGGGTATTGTCACAGCCAACCACCCAGTCCTTGAGGGGCTGGTACAGCGGTACCGGTTCTGCCGCCGCAGCGTGGGCAGCACCGGGCAAGGCCAGCAAGGTGAAAAAAGCGGCGTGCAACGGTGCGCTCATGATGAATTCCGTTTCTGGTAAACGGCGCATTCTAACGCTGGGCATCCTGAAAGTACTGCTCCAGGGTAATGATGCTGAGTTCACCAGCGGCTGGCTGATTAGACAACCGGCTTGCCAAAAACATATGGAAATCCATATATTCGAATTTCCATATATAAAAGGCCGATTCGATGCTCAGCCCCACCGCCCTGTTCAAATGCCTCGCCGATGAAACCCGTGCCCGCGCCACGCTGCTAATCGCCCGCGAAGGTGAGCTGTGCGTCTGCGAGCTGATGTGCGCGCTCGACCACAGCCAGCCAAAGATCTCCCGCCACCTGGCGCAACTGCGCAGCTGCGGCCTGTTGCTCGACCGCCGCCAGGGCCAGTGGGTGTACTACCGGCTTAACCCGCAACTGCCGGCCTGGGTCAACCAGGTATTGCAGTTGACCCTTGAAGCCAACGGCCAGTGGCTCAGCGCCGACAGCACCCGCCTCGACGGCATGGGTGATCGCCCTGCCCGCGCAACCTGCTGCTAAGGAGTCCGCCCCATGCGAATCCTGTTCATGTGCACCGCCAACAGCTGCCGCAGCATTCTGTGCGAAGCGCTGTTCAACCACCTGGCCCCGGCCGGTTTCGAAGCGCTCAGTGCCGGCAGCTTCCCCAAGGGCCAGGTGCATCCTCGCAGCCTGTCGACCTTGCAACGCGCCGGCATCGATATCAGCGGCCTGACCAGCAAAGGCAACGACACCTTCGTCGACAACCCACCGGACATCGTCATCACCGTCTGCGACAACGCCGCTGGCGAAGCCTGCCCGCTGTACTTCGGCCCGGCACTGAAGAGCCACTGGGGGCTGGCGGACCCGTCCGAAATCCACGGCACCGACACCCAGCTCGATGCCGCCTTCGACGCCACCCTGGCGCGTATCGCGCTGCGCTGCACAACCTTCCTCGCCCTGCCCTTCGAGCGCCTGAGCCGCGATCAACTGCAGGCTGAAATCGACCGCATCGGCACCCTGTAAAAGGACTCTCCCATGAACGATCAACTGCCCAATCTCGACCTCGACCTGATCCCTGCCAACGCCGACCATGACGGGCACAAGCCGCGCATCCTGCTACTTTACGGCTCGACCCGCGAACGCTCGTTCAGCCGCCTGCTGACTGAGGAAGCTGCGCGCCTGCTGGAGCACTTGGGCGCCGAAACCCGGATTTTCAACCCCAGCGGCCTGCCCCTGCCCGACGACGCGCCCGAGGACCATCCCAAGGTGGTCGAACTGCGCGACCTCATGCAATGGTCCGAAGGCCAGGTGTGGTGCTCGCCCGAGCGCCACGGCGCCATGTCGGCGGTGTTCAAGGCGCAGATCGACTGGGTGCCGCTGGCCATGGGCGCGGTGCGTCCGACCCAGGGTAAAACCCTGGCAGTGATGCAGGTGTGTGGTGGTTCGCAATCATTCAACGTGGTCAACCAGCTGCGGGTACTGGGGCGCTGGATGCGTATGTTCACCATCCCCAACCAGTCCTCGGTGCCCAAGGCCTGGCTGGAATTCGACGGTAACGACCGGATGAAACCTTCGGCCTACTACGACCGCGTGGTCGACGTCATGGAAGAGCTGGTCAAGTTCACCCTGCTGCTGCGCGGGCGCAGCGAGCATTTGGTCGATCGCTACTCCGAGCGCAAGGAGTCGGCCGAGGCTTTGTCACAGCGGGTTGGCCAGCGTTCGATCTGAGCGCCTGACGATAGCCAGCGAATAATCGCACCGGCTGTCGTCATCCAGGCTTACCAGTTCCATGGCCAGTGCGAAGCGCTCGGTAATCCCCAGCTCATCCCCCAGCCCACGGAAAAACTCGCGCAGTACCGGCCACTGCAGCACGTCTTCGAAGCCCAGTTCACGGGCGATGCGGTGGTAGCGATCGGCGCCGGTGATGCGTATAAACACCTGCTCGGCGCCGAATTCGAGGATGTGCAGGCGGTATTCCGGACTGGAGGTAAAAATCGCCGCCACCACCAACCGGCCGAGGCCACGGGCGTCGCGCTCCAGTTGCACCTGGCTGGCCATGTGCCGCGCCGCCATGCGCCGGCCGAGGCGATAGAACATGCGCTCGGACAGGCGATTGATGTGCTCGCGGCCAAACATTTCCCCGGCCTGCTCCAGCATCAGGCCATAGAAGGCTCCGGTGATGTTCGACAGCGACTGGGCCATGCCGACCACGCTGTCGGGGAAAAACGCATGGACCAGCGCCTGCCAGTCCATATCCTCGGGGTAGCGGTCGTGCTCGCGCAGGGCGGCGGCTTGCAGGAAGGTCTCGGGAAGTCCTTTTCCGGGCGAATTCATTGCCACTGATCTCCATGAAATGGCCCCATGCATCCATTGCACAGGCGACCGATGAGTGTAGGCAAGCCTTGCTGGCGCTACCTCACCAACCGACGTCCGGCATGCTCACGGCCCATGACGAACTGCAGCAAGCGGTCCATCGGCAACGGCCGGCAGAACCAGAAGCCCTGGCCCAGGCTACAGCCCTGGGCCTTGAGGTAATCGAGCTGCTCGCGGGTTTCGATGCCCTCGGCCACCACCTGGAGATCCAGGCTCTCGGCCAGCATCAGGTAGCCATTGACGATAGCCTGGTCGATCGGGTTGCTCTGCACCTCGCTGATGAACACCCGGTCGATTTTGAGCTTCTCGAACGGCAAGGCGCGCAAGGTGCTAGGCGATGAGTAACCGGTACCGAAATCATCGATCGACACCTGCACGCCCATGCCTTGCAAGCGCAAAACGTTCTGCCGGGCCTGCTCGATATCCTTGAGCGCGACGGTTTCGGTCACTTCGATTTCCAGGCGGTTGGCCGCCAGGCCGCTGCGCTCGAGAACCGCGGCCAGTTTGCTGACAAAATCGCACTGCATGAACGAGTAGCCACTCATGTTCACCGCCACCGGCACATCCAGCAGGCCGGCTTCGATCAGCGCCCGGTTGTCGGCGCAGGCACGGGTCACCACCCAGACATTGAGCGCAGACATCAGCCCGTTCTGCTCAGCCAGGGGGATGAACACCTCGGGCGATACCGGGCCGTTGGCGCCGTCGTTCCAGCGCAGCAAAGCCTCAAGGCCGGTGATCCGTTGCGGGTCGGCCAGCTCGAACTGCGGCTGGTAATGCAGCTGCAATTGCTCGGTCTCGATCGCCTGGCGCAGACGCTCCAGGCGCTGCTGCTCGCGCTGCTGGGTGATGCGCATGGCCGGGTTGAAACAAGCGATGCGATTGCCGCCGGCCTTCTTCGCCTGGTACATGGCAAAGTCGGCATCGATGATCAGTTGATCCGGCGCCGGCGCTTGCCCTTCCCGGCAATTGGCGCAGGTACTGACGCCAAGGCTTGCGCGCACAGCCAAGGCCATGCCGTCGATCCGCAGCGGCGCCTGCAGGCACTCGAACAGCCGTGTGGCCAGGCCCATGCCACCCTGTTCGGCAAACGGCTGACGCACCACCACCACGAACTCATCGCCGCCAACCCGGGCCAGCAACCCCGCACCGGTCAGGCACTGGCGAAAGCGCTCGGCGACGCCAACCAGCACCCGGTCACCGACGTAATGACCATGGTTGTCGTTGATGATTTTCAAGCCATCGAGGTCGATGAACACCAGCACCAGTTGCTGCACCTGCGCTTGCGCCAGGGCGATCTCCTGCTGTAGGCGCGTATGCAGGGCGCTGCGGTTCATGCAGTGGGTCAGGGTGTCATGGCTGGCCAGGTGGTTGATGCGCCGGTGCATCTGCAGCTGTTCACTGATGTCATAGCACACCCCGATCAGCAGTTGCCGGCCACCCAGCAACAGCTCGCCGACACTTACGTGCAAATCGAACAACGAGCCGTCCTTGCGCTTGCCGAGCAGCTCGCGTACCAGGCCGTTGAGCTTGCGCCCGCCGCCCGCACGGTAGGACGCCAGGCACTGATCATGGTGCTCGGCGTAGGCCCTGGGCATCAGCCGGGAAATATTCGCACCGGCAAGTTCGGCGAAGCTGTAGCCGAACAGCTTCTGCGCCGCGGCATTGATCGCCTGCACCCGCCCCCATTCATCGGTGATGACAATCGCATCGGCGGCGGCCTCGAAAATCGCGTAGGGAATGCTGGTCAGCTCGCGCTCGGCGTTGGCCGCGAGCTTGTCGAAATCCTCTCGGGTCATGATCGCGGCCTAGCGGTTGAAGCGGTCCACCAGCGCATACATTTCATGCGCCGTGTGTTCAAGCTCACGGCCGATGCTGGCGGAACTGGCGGCTATGTCGACGTTCTGCTCGGACACCTGGGCGATGGTGGTGATCTGCCGGCTGATGTCTTCGGCGACATGGGCCTGCTGTTCGGAGGCGGCGGCCATCTGTTCGGTCATCTGGTGGATATGCTCGACCGCCACGCCGATGCCTTCCAGGGCGTTCTGGGTGGCGATCACCTGATCGACACCGGCATGGGCCTCGTCACTGCCCTGGCGGGCGATATCCACCGCCTGGTTGGCGGCGCTGTGCAGCGACTGGATGATGGTCTGAATGGTTTCGGTCGACTCCTGGGTCTTGAACGCCAGCGCCCG
Organism: Pseudomonas sp. SORT22; assembly: GCF_018417635.1. Lineage (NCBI taxonomy): Bacteria > Pseudomonadati > Pseudomonadota > Gammaproteobacteria > Pseudomonadales > Pseudomonadaceae > Pseudomonas > Pseudomonas sp. SORT22. The sequence continues at coordinate 2,053,332 of NZ_CP071007.1, read as the reverse complement.
CACCTCATCGGCGACCACGGCAAAACCACGACCCTGCTCGCCGGCCCGGGCCGCTTCAATGGCGGCGTTGAGCGCCAGCAGGTTGGTCTGGTCGGCGATCTGCCGGATCATGTTCGAGGCGATCTGGATCGACTGGGTCTCGTCGGCAAAATTTTCCACCGACTGGCTGATCTGGTTCACCGTGTCCTGCAGTTTCTCGATCACCAGGCGAGTCTTGCCGGCTTCTTCGGAGCCGACCCGGGTCAGCTGGTTGACGTCGTCGGCCTCACGGGCGGTGTCGTGGATGTGGGTCGAAACCTCGGAGATAGACGCCGCCATCTGGGTCATGGCAGTAGCGGCCATGTCGGTCTCGTCGCGCTGGCGCTGCAACGACGACTCGGAGGCCTGAGCCAGCTTGCCGCTTTCGCCGGCCATGGTTTCGGTCTTCTGCGCGTAGTCGCCGGAACGGCTGAGGGCGGTGCGCACCTTGGCCTGTTCGCTGATCAGCGACATCATCAACTGCGCCACGGCGCCATGCTCGTCGGTGTAGGTGCGGGCAATCAGTTCGCTGTCGAAACTGTCGGCGGTGGCACGCCGGGCCAGGGCGAACTTGCGCTGCAGGTTCCAGTGCGCAGCCACCTGCATGCCGACAAAACCACAGGCCAGCACGGCCAGCGCCGCCCAGCTATCGAGGTACCACACGGCGGCAAGGCAAGGCACGCCAAGCGCCACCGGCGCCAGCGCCTGCTCTTTCACAGCCTTGGCCAGGTGCTTGAAGCTCCAGCTCTTTTTGCCCGTACGGATGCGCTGGTAAAGCGCGGCGGCACGCTCGATATCGGCACGCTGCGGCTTGACCCGCACCGACTCGTAGCCGACGACCGTCGCCCCCTCGAGGATCGGCGTGACATAGGCGCTGACCCAGTAGTGATCGCCGTTGCGGCAGCGGTTCTTGACGATGCCCATCCAGCTCTTGCCGGCCTTGAGGTACGACCACATGTGGGCGAACACCGCTTCGGGCATGTCCGGGTGGCGGACGATATTGTGCGGGCTGCCGATCAGCTCTTCACGGCTGAAGCCGCTGATGGCCACCAGCTCGTCGTTGCAGTAGGTCAGGTTGCCGTGCAGGTCGGTGGCAGAAATCAGCCGCTGTTGGTTCTGGAAGATGACTTCCTGCTGGGTGACCGGCAGATTGCTTCTCATGCGCTGGGTATCCGTTATTACGAGATCAATCGGGTGTAATTACCCGCATTGTAGGTGTGGCAATTGGCCATACCTCATGAATAGAGCGGCTGTAGCTATAGCGATATGGAATACCTGGTTAATTTTGCTCGCCGGGCTGGTTGGCCAGGGTCAGGCATTCACGGAACAGCCGGCTGGCCGGGTCGAGGCTGCGATTGGCCGAGTAGAAGCAGCCGATGCTGCCAAAGCTCAGCGGCTTGCCAAGGTCGAAGGCCTTTAGCTTGCCGCCCTGGGCCAGTTGCTGGGTGGTTTGCAGGGGGAAGAAGCCGACGGTCTGTTGGTCCTGCATCAATTCGTAGTTGGTCAGGGCCGCGATCGACTCGATGACGTTGGCCGGCGGGCCCAGGTCCAGTTCCTCGAACAGGCGGTCGACGGTACGCCGCAACAGGCCGCTGCGCGGCGGCAGAATCCACGGGAACGGATGCAGCTCGGCCAGGCTCAGCGGCCCGCCGCTGGCGTGCAGCGGGTGCTCGGCACCGGCGACGATGCACAATCCCTCCTCGCACAGCACATCGACTTTGAGCCGCGGCTCGTGCTCGTGCCAGCGCCAGTCATCGGGAATGCGCCCGACGACAATATCCAGCTCACCGGCCAACAGGCTTGAGAACAGCTGGTCCATATGCCCGACCCGCACCGTCACCAGCACCCCTGGCGCGCTCTCCTTGAGCAGGCGCAGGGTATGCGGCAACAGCAAGGCCGATGACGAGGTCAGCGAGCCGACCATGACCTGGCCGGTGGTGCCGCTGTGGTAGGCATTGACCTCATCGGTGAGGCTGCGCAGTTCGGTGAGCATGGCATGGGCGCGGCGCACCACCACCCCACCCAGCTCGGTGGCACGCACCCCGCGGTTGCCGCGCACCAGCAAGGCGGCGCCAAGGAAGGCTTCCATTTCGTGGATGATCTTGGTCACGGCCGGCTGGGTCAGGTTCAACGCCTGGGCCGCGCCCACCAGCGAGCCGCTACGCAGGACCTGGTCGAAGACCACCAATTGATAGAGTTTGAGTTTGCGCGCAACAGAGACAACGGTCGACTTCATGGGTAACACCGGATGATGATCGAGCGCCGTAAAAACAGCACTCAACCTAACGGGCGATTCCTTATTGTTTTATAAACTTTCACACCAGAACTTCGCAGCGTGGCGGGGAGAGTTGTTCATTCCTTTAAACTCAATATAGAGCCCGCAGGCGAGCAAAAAACTGATGTAGATCATCAATTTAGGCGAGAAAAACAGGTAGGGAGAGAGGGTGCGGCGGGGGTTATTTTCCGAGCATAACATACTTTCAGACATCGGCAAGGCAGCGGCTTCCTTGTTATTCCAAACAGCCTATAAAGCAGTCGATTAAAGTTGAAATAAAAATAACGAACACAACTATAACAACTTGGAATATCAGCAGAATTCAATATCGCTACTTGGCTCAACGATGGATTGGGCGCTTGACCCTGCCCTTGACACAGCCAAAAGCCCCCAGGCGGTGGGGTTTTATCTGCATTACGGCTTTGTTCAGACTGGCCGTTCGCCGCTGGATGGCGAAGGCCGGCCGTTCCCGTTGTTGCACATGAGCTTGCCGGCTGCAACGGCCTGAAACGGTTCTGGGTTGCCAAGCAGGAATTGGGTCAGTGCGCCAGTGACGGTTGGGTAGCGACCGAGACGGTGAAGATCAAGACAAACAGCACAACGAGTACCCAGAACACCACCACGATTGTCAGCATGACAACCTTCAGGCTTTGATAAAGCCAGCGCAACCAATGACCTTCGGGTCTTGCTGCTGAGCGGGTTCTGAGTACGCCCTTCAAATAGAAACCGAGCAGGGCCAACAGTGCGCCATCCATCAACAGCGCGGGCAGCCCGGCTACGGGAAAAATGCTTTCCCACCGATAGAATGGCGAGCGGCTCAGGAACAGCACATAACAGGTGAGGCTGCCGTAGGGGATGGCTCGCCACCCTTTACCGGCCAGCGCCCCGACCATCAGGCACATAACCACCATGAACGGGTTGAGGAGAATATCGATCATCCATTCCAGTACGTTGGGGAAGTAGCCCGGGGAACGGATGCTGCGCCAGATGTGTTCGAACAATGTTCAGGCTCCTGCCTTTTATGGACTTTCCGCAGCACGGTATCGGCGCATTGTCGGGTTACATGAGCCCTGTTCAGGGGCTGTACGAAACGCCTCTCGTCGTAGACTGCTTACGAGCGAACGCTCGGTACTCTTGGTAGACTATTGCACCTTTGTTTTTGATTAGCGCCGGCATGCTTTAGCAAACCCCGCAAAGCAAAAACACCCCTGAATGGCTGCAAATGCGTCGTAGAACATGCCCCTAGAATCTGCATCAACCCCAGTAAACCCGCGCCCTGAGCCGTCCCGCCGGTTCAGCGTTGCGCCTATGATGGATTGGAGATACTTTTCTCAAGACCTCCGTTTTTACTAGAGATTTTCAATCCAATTCGCGCCCCGTACCATTTTTTTACCACGCTCTTTGTAATTTTTTACTATCTCAATCAGGAAGGAACCTAACGCAGCGTCCTCTCGCCATGATAGTCCCGCGGGTGTGCTGATCCCTCCAAATAGTTGCACCTGTGAGCGCTTGCTATTATCTTGCCTGCAATCGCCAAGCGCCATCATTGAAGGATCCAAAATGGCCGCCACACATAAAATTGCTCCCAGCAACCCTCGCCTGTCCGCTCTCCTGTCAGACGTCGCCCGCGGAAATATTAAGATTCCTGTATTCCAACGAGAATATGTCTGGTCCGACGAGCAGATTATGAGCCTTCTGGACTCCATTTATCGGGGCTACCCAGTAGGATCACTACTACTATGGTCCACGAAAGAAAAACTAAACCATGAACGTGATGTCGGCGGTTTTAAACTACCAACGACACCGGAAGATTATCCTGTGAACTATGTCCTTGATGGACAACAGCGCCTAACTACGCTTTATGGTGTATTTAACTCCGACGCTGATACGGCCGATGCAGAGCTTGCGGCCCGCTTTGATGTCTCATTTGTGCCCGCAACAGGCGAATTCGTTCACAGCTCACTCGCCCCTGTAAGCTCAATCAACCTTCGAAATATCTTGGACACCACTAAACTCCTGCCGGAGCTAGGGCGGTTCGACCAAGCAGATAGCAAAACAATCGCGGAACTAACTGAACGATTCAAGGATTATGAGTTCCCTGTCGTCACCATCAAAGACCGCACCAATCAAGAAGTCTGCCGAGTATTCCAGAGAATCAACTCATCCGGCACCAGTCTTAGCACGCTTGAACTGCTAGCGGCTTGGACTTGGTCCGAACAATTTGATCTTCGCAATGAAATCGAGCAACTACTAGACACCTTAGCTGACAAGGGATATGAGCAAATTGAGGAATCATTGCTCATGCGATGCCTTGCGACGATCACGCTTAACCGAATTGATGCAGACGAACTGGTAGATGTGCCAGCCGACCGGCTAATTGAAGGGATGACGAAACTTAAGCAAGCTATGTTCTGCTGCACCGACTTTCTTGAAAAGCAGCTTCATATCAAAAATTTCGTATTCATCCCCTTCCCTATTATGCTTGTCCCACTCGTGACGTTTTTCTCACGCACCTTAAAACCTAGCGCCCTGCAAGTAATTGGCCTCAAAAAGTGGTTCTGGCATTGTGCGTTCACGCAAAGGTACAAGGCCGGCACTAACAAGCAGGTCTTGGCAGATATTGAGAAAATGGAAAGACTTTCTCAAGGCGAAGGCCCTTTCGACGACTTAGACGACAAAATCGAAAGCAATTTGTTCAAAAAATCATGGCGCATTAACACAACTGCTGCCAAGACCACTATTTGCTTACTGGCACAGCTGCAGCCTAAGAGCTTCCTTAATGGTCAAAACATCGAGCTGGGCACGACGTTAGCGTCCTACAACTCAAGGGAATTCCATCACATTTACCCTAAATCTTACTTGCTTGGCCAGGGCATTGGCTTTCACGAATCAAACATCATTGCGAACATCTGCCTTCTGAACTCCTCAGACAATCGGACCATATCCGATAAAGCCCCGGACATCTATTTCAGCGAGATCAATGAGCTAATCAAAGCCAATGTATTCAAAGCCGCGCTGATCCCAGAAGGATTTCACGACGGAGATAGGTCTTATGTAGACTTCATCAATGCCAGGGCAGAACTATTAACAACCGCGGCAAAAAATCTAATCAAGAATGGCTCATACCCATAATTTAAGCTAACTGCATATAGCTCAGTGTGATCTCAGCAGAAAGCCCCTCGCCCCGCAAAGTAGGCGGACTCGAGGGGCTCAAACGAAACCTCTAAGCCATGGTACTTTACATTAAATTTTAGAGTAGCATACTAATTACTCAACCCCCTACTAAACGCGAAACCGAACGACTTGAGCATATGACTAGAAGCCACGTTCGCCGCCTAGCACCAATTTAAAGCTCCGAAGTTCCTCCGAGCTTAACTTTTCTTCAAACGCACTTTGACCAACAATTCGCACCATGCGCGAGCAGATGGTTGAATATTTTTCAATCCAGTAACTTTTTTCTAATTGACCTAGCCAGTGGTTGTCTCTCTCATCAGAAGGATGGGCACCTAAAAGATCAATATAGTACCTTATGGATGTAGTCATTATTGCCATATTGTGCAGTAATGCTAATATCGCCTTATTCACGGCTTCGGTTGTAGCAATTTCATTATTTGACAGCGCATAGAGAACGAGCCTAAGCGGTTGACCATAGTACTCTGCGCCCAAGCCGACATTATTGAATGGCATCTCTAGCTTTTTCTCAACTACCAAATCCAATCTTGAAATCGACTCGCGCGCCAACAACAATTTTTGCTGATACGCACTTGAAGCGAAGCTTTTATATACCAAGTACCCTGCTAGAAGCGACGCCACAGGAGCTACAACCCCACCAATATACGAGCCAAAACCACCCCAGTCTTGATTATTTTGGCTGATACTTATATTTCCGACTGCATACATTGCAAACAGATACGTCATTGCAGCAGCCACCGATACAGCAATAAACGCCATGAGGGCAAATCTTAACTCTCTCAATATTTATCCTTTACTTATGATTACAGTTATACAACATGCCTGTTACGTCTAAACGCCAGAGCTTGTCACATAAACACTTGGCGCTCAGTATGTCGTTGTCGAGTCTTCCGATGCTCACGACATAAGCTCCAAGCCCTTTTGTCGATCACTGCAAGGATAGGCTACCGTTTGGCCACTGGGGAGTCCGCGACCGCATTTGACCAATAGCAGATGCTTAGCGAGGAACGCAGATAGGATTTGAACCTGCCTACAGCGGAGCGCAGTCCACTATTGGCTCGCATTTGCTGGACCCAGGACGCATTCTATCGGGCTGCAGCATCCTAGATGCGGACCTAGTTTTTGCCCTAAATCCCCCCCTAAGAAAGCACGCCCCAACACCCGCGTACACGCCTCGATGTAGCAGCGCCTGCCATTTTTTGCGTGGACTATCGCCAGAGCTTACACTGTATAAACATACAGCAACGCGAGAGCACCAATGCCTACAGACGAAGACGACATTCAACCTATTCGATTGGCTCTGGATGAAACACAGAAACTAACCATGGAATGGCTTATGGAGAACCTGCCACTTGGCTTTCGTGGTACCCACTGCGCCGAGGCGCGCACGATGCTTGGCTGGAGCATTGAAGCTTTGGCATTCCGTTCGGGCGTATCACCTGGAGCGATTAGGCGTCTGGAGAACGGGGCCGAGCTGCGCCGCGTCACGATGCAGGCCCTCGCCTACGCCTTGGAGGCAGAAGGATTGTTCTTCCTGCCAGGGCACCAACCAATGAAGGGAGATAATTTAAGGGGCGCTACACCGTGCCCCAGGACCAGGGATGACTTTCATTTGATCGAATGATCTTCACCCAGGGGCAATCACCCAGTGAACAAGAAGCCACCGAGCAAGCCAGAAGCCCTGGCTCGCTGGAACGGATCGCTGCGCAATGAGCACCTCAGGCTGAGCAACCCCGAGGTCTACTTGCAGGTCATGCGTATAGCCACCGCGGATCTGCAGGCTCTCGAGCTGTTCGACCCACTGGAAGTGCACGACTTATCCGAGCAAGCCCAAGCAGCCTACAGCGCTGCTCTGGAGGAGCAGTTCGCCCATGATCTGTACTGCAGAGCATCAAGCTACAACGTTGTGCCGGTGGGTGGGCATCGTCGAATCGGCTGCATCCGCCAGGGCAACTACTATAAGGAGAACCGAACGAAGGCATTCAGCTGCGACGGCATGGTGATCCAGGAGCCGGATCGCATTCGAGTCGTGCTGCGCACCTCAGGTGAGCTGGGGGTGATCCAGGGACTGCAGCTGGTTGGTGCCGAAGGCGGGGTCTACCGCCTAGTTGAGACCGCGAGGATGATTGAAGGCAGGATGCTGCAGGGTGTCGATGATCCTGATGCATACCGGGTACTGATTGATTTGGCGCAGGAAGCGTTTGAGAAGAAAGAGTGGACGTGGTACCGCCTATTGCGGGACCGGTTGAGGTACTCGCCGTTTGAATGTTGTCCGGCGTGCTGTGATTCGTTCGCTCAGCGCGAAGATTGTGAGACCTGCCATGCGCAGGGATTTGTTGCGGATAACCTAGGAGAGCCGGGATGTGCGGAAGACTGAGCCAGTACCGTGGCATTCATGACTTCGTAGACGCCTTGAGCATGAGCAACCCGCTGGCCAACTCCGTCGGCGAGCAGCCACTCGGTCGATACAATGTTGCCCCAACCACCCGCGTTGCTTTGCTGCGGCTGGATGATGGTGTGCTTCATGCCGACCTGGTGCGCTGGGGTTGGCGCCCGCACTGGGCAAAGGATCGCGCAGCTCCGATCAATGCTCGGGTGGAGAAGGTAGCCCACGGCCCCTTCTTCCGACCGATCTGGCCGCACCGCGCAATTGTGCCGATCGACAACTGGTTCGAGTGGGTCGATGAAGGTAGCCCCAAAAAGCAGCCATACCTGATAAGAAGAAAGGATGGCCGCCCTTCCCTGTGCGCAGGTATTGGCCAGTTCAGTGCCGAGCCAAATGAGCATGATGGCTTCGTGATCATCACTGCCGATAGCGTCGGCGGTATGGTCGACGTACACGACCGCCGTCCTGTAGTCCTAGCACCGGATCTGGCCAGGGAGTGGCTTGCTCCGACTACATCCAAAGAACAGGCAGAGCAAATGGCCCTGAATCTAGGCGAGCCCTCAGAGGCATTCGAGTGGTTTCGGGTTGGCGTCTCCGTAGGAAACGTTCGAAACCAAGGTACAGACTTGATTACCCCGCAGGTCGAGAATAGCCGCTGACACATAAACTCAAGCTCACCTCCACCATGGATATCCAAAGGACATCTAAAAAATAACCTTTGGATACTTAATAGATACCCTCTAGATACCTAACGATATTTAGTAATAACAATTGATATCAGAAGATATCCAGAGAATTTTTAAATCAAGAAACCTACACAGCCTACTTAGGCCAACCAGCCTACTTAACTTAAGAAGACTAGATACTTCCCCTGACGCCACCCCTTGACAACGGCGGGCTGCGGCTTAGCGGACCGCATTCAGAAAGTTTCCTGAAGAGCATTGACAGCCCGACCCAAACTTATATTTAATCGCCAAGCCATTTAAAGAAAACCATAGCCGACGCCCAATAACGCGCCGGACGGCCAAACTCATCCCGGAGAATTATATGACCTTTCAACTCATTTTGATCTTGGCAATCGAACTCATCCGATTGATCCGGATGATGGTGATTGGTTAGAACAGGCCGCCAAGTGCAGAGGGCATCCAATTCATGATTACCAGTTCACCGGTCACCTCGGCTTTGCCTTGCCGCTGGTTGGCCGTGGTGTACCGGATATCCAGCGTTTCGAAGTGAAAGCCCTCGAACGCACGTCGGATGTCCGGGTGGTCATTGATGCTGACCATGACCTTGCCCTTGCAGCACCGCATGAACTCAGCCATCCGCTCGTAGTTGTCGAAAGGAAAGTCGACTCCGTAACCGGCAGTCTGCCAGTACGGCGGATCCATGTAGTGGAAGGTGTGGGCTCGATCGTAGCGCTCGGCGCATTCCAGCCAGGAGAGGTTCTCCACGTAGGTTCCGGCCAGCCGCTGCCACGCGGCCGACAGGTTCTCTTCGATGCGCAGCAGGTTGATGGCCGGACCGGTTGTCGCGGTACCGAATGTCTGGCCCGTGACCTTGCCGCCAAAGGCATGCTGCTGCAGGTAGAAGAACCGGGCTGCACGCTGGATATCAGTGAGGGTTTCGGGTCGGGTCATCTTCTGCCATTCGAAAATCTGACGCGAGCTGAGGGCCCATTTGAACTGGCGGACGAACTCTTCCAGGTGGTTCTGCACCACCCGGTAGAGCGTCACCAGGTCGCCGTTAAGGTCGTTGAGCACCTCCACCGGGGCGGGCTGCGGGCGCATGAAGAACAGCGCAGCACCACCGGCGAAGACCTCGACGTAGCATTCGTGAGGGGGAAAGAGTGGGATAAGGCGGTCGGCTAGGCGGCGTTTGCCGCCCATCCAGGGAATGATAGGAGTCGTCATTTGATAGCAAGTCTTTACTGTATGGATAAACAGGTGTTAGGCTCGCCGCGCTTTGTGCACGGAGCAGGAGCCTCGGCTGGACTTGCAGGAAGGGTCTGCGGGTTCGGTGGGCCAGCTGGATGTTGACGCATCCTCCTGGCCCGCTCCTTTTCACTTCAGCGCGTGATAGCGCGCACGTAGGCCTGACAGGCCTTGAGGGCGATCAATCCTTTGTCGCCTCGGTCGGTGATGCTGATAATTCGTTGAGCATGTCTTGGGTCAAGGTTGGCTCGAATGGCTCCATGAACCATGCCGGCGCCGCTGGCGGTGGCTGGCACCCCACAGTCACCACCCTGGGCGGTGGCGTCGAGTAGGACTGACAACCGCAGATCAGCAGTAGCAAGGCGGTCACGCAAGCGAGCTTGAGTGTGTTGGGCATCGAGCAGTTCCTGGTAATGGGTTTGATCACTCGCCTGCAGGCGATCCTCCAGCGCCCGGCGCTGAGTTTGTTCCTGGCCGAGCCGATCGATCGCGGCGATCACGGCGTCTTCTCGCTCCCTCTGATGGTCAGTGTTCTGCAGGGCCAGCGCCTTCTCGTAGCTGTTTGCCTGCCAGACCCAGGTAGCACCGCCGCCCAGGGCAAGCCCCAGCAGCAGCGCCAGGGCCAGCAGTTGCCAATTCAGGCCCTTCACTGCAGCACCTTCAAAGCACGCTCATACAGCTCTTCGCGATCCGCCAGGCCGTTGGTACCGCCGTTGATTTTCTTGGTGATGGCGAGGAAGTCGCCCTTGTCGGCCAAGGAGTTGAGCCCCGACCGCTGCCAGAACCAGCCCGCCGACATCGCGGCATAGACCGGCTGCTCAAGCAGCTCCGGGGTGTTGAGCAATCGGCTGTCGCCAAACAGGGCTTCGCTGCAGGCCTGGTAGTTGGCACGCCCGGTGACCTGAATCAGCCCACGGCCGCGATACTTCTGGCCGTCGCCGTCAGCCTCTGGCGTGTTGCCCAGGCGCTGGGCCAGCCTGCCGGTGTCGTACTTCGCCAGGTAGGTGTCACCACCCAGCTCACGGACATAGCGCAGCTGGCCAGACTCATGGCCAATCTGGGCAATGAACGCGGCCATGCGCAGGCGGGTGATGATGGCGTACTTGCCCATGGTGGCATTGAGGCCAGGAACAAAAACGCCGGCTTGTTTGCCGGCGTTGGGGAGGATCTGCAGTAGCTGCTGCGCGGTGATAGACATCGATGTTTCTCCAGTGATGGCCACGTCAGGCCGATGGGGACAGCTCGACCACTTTCAGTGGTTTGGTTTGTTTCTTTTTCTTGCCTTTGGCCTTGGCCTTGCCCTTCTTGCCACCGTTGCACTCGACCGTGGTGCTCCACCCGGACTGGGTGAACACCTGCTCCACCGAGTCCACCAAGTACTCACCGTCGAGACCGACCTTGAAGCCCTGGGCGCTGATCATCCGTTCGGCAAACAGGTCGGTTCGCCCGGGCATCTCCAGTCGCACCCCGGCAGTGCTGCGGTTGAACGCGGCCAACCGGGCCTTGGCGGCTTGCTCGGCGGCGCTCTTGTTCGGGTAGATATGTCGATCGGTATGCACCGGCGGCAGGCCGTCCGGTGCCTCGTCGTTGCCAAGCTCGACCACCCTCAGCGCCCCGCTCTTCTTGTCCTGGTGCTTGGCTTGCACCGCCTTCTGGGTCGACTTGTCCCCCAGGCGGAACTGGTAGCGGCTGACGTCATGACGGGTGATGGTGACCGTGCCCAGGGCCTTGCCGCTCGCGCTTTGCCCGGCCTGTCGCGGCAACACCAGCAACTTGCCGTCGCCGACCTTGGCGGTGCAGTCGTACTGCTTGGCCAGGCGGGTGATGAAGTTGAAGTCCGACTCGTTGAACTGGTCGACGCGGGGCACCTTGGTGGTCACCGGGCAGACCGGCTGCCAGCCGTTGCGTGCCGCCACGTCACGAACAATCTGTTGCAGCGGCACGTCTTCCCAACTGCCACTGCGTGTGGTCTTGCCGCTCCCGCGCATGTCGCTGGCCTTGCCGCGTATGACCAAGGAATCGGGCGGGCCGGACAACTCGACCTCATCCACGGTGTAGCGGCCCAAGCGGGCCAGAGGCTGACCTGCATAGCCGAGGAACACCTCGATATGTGCGCCCCGCGAAGGCAGCGCCACGCCCTGATCGCGGTCATCGATGCGCAGCTCGAACTCATCCGACTCCATGCCGGGCTTGTCCGAGGTGCGCAACGTCAGCAGCCGGTCGTTGATCAGCGCGGTAATGTCCTTGCCGTCAGCGACAAGGCGGAAAACGGGTTGCATGGATTGCTCTCCAGAAATGCAAAACCCCGCACAAGGCGGGGCTTCGTTGGTGACCAGGTGACGGCGATCAATCCCAGAGCCGCATCAGTGCCTCGGTCGAGGTCGGCAGATCCGGCAGCACGATCAGCACCCCCGCACGGTAGGGTTGCGGTTCGTCGGCTAACCCCTGGTTGGCATTGAGCACCGCCTCGACTGCGCCATTGAGGTGGCCGTAGTGGTACTGACAGAGGGTGTCGAGCAGATCCCCGTCAGACGTTCTGCATGTCATCGCCATAGCTCACGAACTCCAGGCTGAAGGTTTGTTTACGCGGGATCCCGCCTGCCAGCAGGTTGCTCTGCTCTTCGTCTAGGCTAAGCAGGCACCAGTTACCCAGCACTTCGCCGTACCCTGTGGTCAGGCTCAGCGGCTGCAGGCGCCGACCGATACTGCGCAAGGTGTCGAGCTGTTTGAGGCCACCCTTGTGCCCTGGGAAGATCGCGCCCTTGAGGCTGAGCTTGTCTTCCCCCTGGCCGATGGCCTGCTGGGCAATGCTACGGCTCAGGCGTTCCTGCCCCGCCCATCGGAACGCGGTCTGCCGCCGTAACTCATCGAACGCGGCAGTGTCGAGGTTGAAGAAGTACGGCTGCGCATTGGCCTGTAGGGGCTGCAGGATCAGCAGGTGCGGGAAGGGTTTCACCGCCTCGGCCGCCGGGGTGGTCGACGGGGCCAGCGCGCCCGTGGGCATGATGTTGCCCAGAGACGGACTGACCTTTCCGGCCAGCCGGTTGATCTCCGCTCCGGCCTTGGACGCCTGCTCTTTGAGGGTGCCGATCCGCTCCTGGATCTGGGCGGCCGCCGCTGTGGCTTGGCCGTACTTGGCCGCGACCTCACCGACCTTTGACTGGGCCGCGTTGATACCGCGCATGGTGCGCTGCAGCTTCTCGCCCAGAGCGGGACCGATGAACGGGATGTTTTCCAGCTCTGACGCCGCACCGGTCATGTCGCTGATCGCACCGTTGAGCGGGCCCAGCATGCCATCGAGATTGCGGCGGCCCGCTTCTCCCGCCGCGACCAGGGACTTCAGCCCGGACTGCATTTGTTCCATGTAAGGCATGGCACCTCCTTATACGTGGGGAGCGTCGAACAGCTGTCGCCCCATAACTTGACGGGCAAACTCCTCGAACTGCGGCCGCAAATGGGGGGCCAGGTCGCGGGCCAATTGGTTCGCGTCCTTCACATCGCCTTGCACCGTGACCGAGAAGCTCGGCGACCAGGTGAACTGCTGGTCCACCTGCGGCTGCACCGGCTTGGCTGGCTCCGCCGCTTTGGCGATGGCCTGCACCGCTGCCGGTGCCGGAGGCGCCACGGCCATCGAGCGGACAACATCCCCCGGCGCGTTGGCCGGCGCTTTCGTGATCGGTTCTGCAGCCTTGACCGGCACGGCAGGCGATGGCGCCGTCGCGGCAATGGCACGCACAGCATCCCCGGGCACCGCTGGCTTGGCGGCTTTGTCAGGTTCGTCCGCCTTGGCCACCGCCGTGTCCTTGTCATCACTACCGAACCACGCCTTGCCCAGCATGCCACCCAAGCTGTCGCCACCCAGGCCACCGAGTAGCGCCCCTACGGCGCCACCAATGGCGGTACCGATCACCGGTACCACCGAGCCAATCGCGGCCCCGGCAGCCATCCCGGCCATGGTCCCGGCCAGTCCACCGGCCGCGCTGCCGTAACCCTCGGCTTTTTCGTCCTGGGTTTCGGCATTCATGAAGGTATCAACGGCGGTCACCCCAGCATCGATCAGGCCACCGCCCGGCACCCCCTTGGCGAACTTACTGACCTTGCCAACGGCACCGAGCATCTTGCCGAGGGCGCCCGGCGCAGCGACCGGCGGCACCACAGGCCGGGGAACCGGCGCACTCGAGGTAACTGGACGAGCGCCCTTTGAGCGAGGGCCCGCCGAGCGTTGCTGCGTGTTGGTTGATGTCCGCCCTCGGCGTTTGCGCCTCGAGGAGCGCTGACCACCTGATCGCTCGTTGCCGCCTGCGCCTCCCAATCCGCCCATGGCATTAGCATTGACCACAAACACCCGCTGCGGATCGCGGCTGTTGCCGCCATCGCCATCGTTGCTGGCCCCGAGCAGGCCGCCCAGTACCTTGAGGCCGGTATCCACCGGCTTGATACCGGTCTTCCCTCCCTTACCGGTGATGGCGTCACTGATGCGGCTCCCACCGCGTGAACCGCTACGTTCCATCATCACCCCGCGACCGATGTTGGCCAGCCCTCGGGCAATCTTCAGGCTGTTGAGCACGGTCTTGAAGGCGACGAATGCGGCACCGATGGCTGTGATCCCCAGCACCACCGATTGCGAGCCGTCCGACAGATTGGTCAGCACATGGGCGACTTTCGTGATGCCCACCGCGATCATGTCAGTTACCGGGGCAATTGCCTCGCCAAGGCTACGCATCGAATCGTTAATCGCTTGCGTTGCTTCCGCCCACTTTTGCGCCGATGCCTCCCGCCGCTCACGTAGGTTCTTGTCGAGAATGCCCTTGGCGTTCTGCGAATCCTTCTTGAGCTGTTCGTACAGGTCACGGTTGCCGGCATAGGCAGTCAGCGCCGCCTTAACCTGCATATCAGCAAAGATATCGCCGGTACGCAGCGACTGCTCCAGGGCGTTGAGCATCGCCTTGGCTTTCTCGGGGTTGGCCTCCTTGCTGATCTTGGCCTGAGCTTCGGCCATCGCGGCCGCCTTGGCGGGATCGGTCGCTTGGATGTACTCCATAGCCAAGGAAAAGCTCGACTCAAGGGTAGACATACCCTTTTGAATGCCGGTGTTGAGAGATTTTTGATAGTCAATGCCAGCGTCCTTGTAGGCCTTGACCACGTCGCCCGAACCGATTTTTTCCATCCAGTTCTTGAGGTTGTTGGCCGCCTCATCGGAACCGCCGGCGGTCTTCATCTGCACCTGCAGCATCGCACCCAGGGAACTGACCGACTCCATGCCGATGCTGCCGTTCTTCTCCATACCCGCCAACAGCTGCGGGAACCACTTGGCCATGTCGGAGGCCTCAAAGCTTCCTGCCTGACCCTGCAGGGCGATGGCTTCCAGGGCCTGCTCCATGACCTTGGGGTCGGTGATCTTGGCGTTTTGCTGCAGCGCCTGAATCATGCTCGCCGTGTCGACGCCGCTGGCCCCCTGGCCAATGGCGAACTTGGCCGCCACTGGCGCATACGACATAGCCTGGCTCAAGTCCATGCCAGCGCCGACCAACTGATTGATCAGGTCGGCTACATCGTTGCGCGCCATCCCGGTTTCTTGCGAGGTCTGAATAACCGTGCGGCTCATCTGGGCCTCTTGCGGCTGGTTGACCACATCGGCCTTGATCGCAATGTCGCGGATGATCGCCTGATAGTCCGCGCTGATCTTGCCCGCCACGCCCAAGGCACCAACGCCGACCACCGCCTGGCCGACCGTCGACTTCAGCCCTTCCTTGCCCTGCTGGATCTGCTGTTGGCCCTTGATCTGCAGATCCGTCGCCTTGGCGGTACGGCCGAGGCGCTGGTACTCCTGATTCAACTTGCCAACCGCGACCCCTTGCTTGCGCAGGCCGTCGAGGTTGCTTTCCAGCTTGCGCAACAAACCGGAGGCCGAGGCCGAGCCGCTGTCGTGCGCCTTCTTCCATTCCTCGCGCAGGCGAATGGTCTCGCCAATGGTGCTCTTGAGCACCTTGGCTTTGTTGCCCTTCTCTTCCAGCTTCTTGATATGGCCCTGGACTTCGGTGAACGCCGAACGCACCGTCGCGCTAACGGCGCCGCCGATCACCAGTCCCAGTGATAGCTTGCCTGCCATGGTCTACCCCTTGTGTGCGGGCTCAGTCCGTGAGCCACCAGACCACGCGATCAAACGGCATGGCCTCGATTTCAGCAGCCGAGAAATTCAGCTCTGCGGCCAATCGCTTGGCCGCTCGCTTCTGCACCACTGGGTCAAACGCTGTCATCCTGCACCAGGCGAAAATAGCCAGCCTGCAGGCGGTTGTAATCCTTGAGGGTCAAGCCCTCCAGGTCCTTGGTGCCAACCTCGGCCAGCGAGGCGAACAGGGCCAGCTCGCGCTGTTCGTCATCACCACCCGCAGTGGCCCCGGCAGCGCGTACATCGCGGACGGTAGGGGCCCGCAGGTGCAGCTTGTCGACCAGCACGCCGTTGGCTTCCGTTGGCTTACTCAGGGTGATGTGTACGCCCTCGGCACGCAGTTCCATCCAGACCGGGGTTTTGATTCCATTGCTCATCGATAGATCTCCTTACAGGCCCAGGGCCGAACGTTGGGCGGCGAGCTGGTCGACGCCGTTGATGACGCGTTTCATGCCAAGTGGATCGATCTCGTACACCAGGCGGCCGTCGACCTCGAGCTTGTAATAGGTGACCGCGACGTTGTGCTTGATCTCGGCCTTGTCGCCGGGCTTCCAGTCGCCCATGTCGACCTCTTTCAGTGAGCCGCGCAGGGTCACCACCACCGGCGTCACCTTGCCTTTGAGGCCCTTGAAGGCGCCCCGGAAGGTGCCGTTAAAGGAGGTGCCGTCGGCCAGGCCGAAGAACTTCAGCGACTCGCGCCGTACGCCGGTGGTAACAAAACCGGCCTCCTGCTTTTCCATGCCCTGGTCCAGCTCGATCGGCGCATCCATGCCACCGGCGCGGTGCTCTTCCATCTTCAGGGTTAGCTTGGGCAGTGTCAGGCTGGGCACATCGCCTTGAAAGCTGATGCCATCAACGAACAGGTTCAGGTTGGCCAGGGTTTCGGGAATCATTGCCATGGGTTCAGCTCCTTAGGCGTTTTGGTCGAGGACTTCGGTCAGCCACTGGTTGGTGACCTCGACGCGAAAGTTCGGGTTTTCGGCAGGCGGCACGTCGGTAAAGCGGATGTTCCAATACACCTTGCCCTGCTCCAGCTGGCTGGCCGTGTTCAGCTCGGGGTCAGCGAAGACTTCAAAGTTGATGATTGCGCCCTGGGCCTTGAGGTCGCGCATGAACGCCTGCAGGCCCTCGGTCACGTCCTTGACGTAGGTCGCGGTAATCGAGCGGTCGACCGCCCATTTGTGCCCGTACAGGATCGCGTCCATGACGATGTCCATGGTCCGCACGCGGGTAACGAACGCCCACTTAGGATCACTGCTCAGCGTGCGGTTGCCCCACAGGCGGTAGCCGTCATCACGGATGATGGTGGTGATGTTGGCGTTGTTGAGCAGGTTGGCCCGGCAGGTTTCGTCACCGTCGAGAAACTCGATCGGCCGGCCGGTACCGGTGATGCCGACGAACTCCTTGTTTGACGGCGAGGCCCAGAAGCCGTACTCGCTGTCGGTCCAGGCAAACAGACCAGCAACCCAGGCCGAGGCCGGGGCATCGACGGTCGCGTCTGCCGTGGTGTCCCAGGACTGGACGCCGGGGTCGACCAAGTAGGCGCGCTTGGCACCGAAGTTTTCCGCGTAGGCAATGGCCGCTTCGTCGGTGGTGTTCGGCCCGTCGATGATGGCGATGCCGCGCAGCTTGTCCGCCAGGGCTACCAGCGCGGTACCGACCGCCTGGGTGGCACTGTGCTTGGGCGTCACCAGTAGCCGCGGCTGCGCGTTGAACCGGCTCTTGCCGTCCAGCAGCGCTTGCAGGCCGGTGCGTTTGCCGTCGGCCAGCACACCGCCGATGATCGCCGAGGTTTGTGCTGCTGCCTCTTCGACCTTGGCCACGCCACAGGCGACGATCACGGCCTTGGCACGCATGTAGATGGCCTGGCAGGCCTTGGTGATCGCCGAGTCGGGACCGAAGGCGGCAACCGCCTCGCGCTCGCTGGTGATCAGCACCAGGTCGTTGGCCTTGGCGCTGGCCGTCGGGCCCGGGGTGAAGGTATCGACCAGGCCGATGATCGAGGACGATGGCAGGCCGATGGTGCGCGACCCGGTGTCGACGTTGGTCACGGTCACGCCGTGGAAAAAGCCACTCATAAGTGATGCTCCAGAAATGAAAAAACCCCTTACGGGGCTGGGGTTGTTGTGGGGTGGTTAACCTGCGGGGCTACTCGATCCGCGCCACGACCTCATCCATGGCCGCCGTGATCTCCTGCGCGCGCACCAGCGCATCCTCACCGTCCAGGGCGAGCACCTCGCGCTTTCGCATGCGCAGTGCCGCCAGCTGGGCGAATGCATCGGCCAGCGCCTCGGCCTGGCTGATGATGCGATCTGCAGCCGATGCCGGTTCGAGTCCGGCTACCTCGGCAAACGAGGTGATCCAGATCCCCGGCTCACCGCTGTAGCCAGCCTCGCGATAGCTGCGCGCTGCAGCTGCGCGCTCGCGGTACTCGACTTCGAACCGGTTGAGGTAGGTGTACTGGGTCACGGCGTAGGCATCGATCCGCTGCACCAGTTCTTCCGGGGTCGGCAGGCTGGTCGGACGCTCCAGCAAGCGCGGGTAGCCGTTGTCGTCGGCGACGATCTGTTTCATGTCCGACTGCCCCTGCAGCAGCGCCTGGTGATCCTCTTCGGTGATCTCGACCACATCGGCCGGCAGGGTGTCGGCATCAAACAGCGCGTCGTCAAAGAAGCCACCGGTTGAAGCACTGTAGAAAATAGTCATGTGGACTCCTTACCAGCCATAGGAAACGTATCGGGCCGCCACGACGTTGTTGACCCAGGGGCCACCTGCCGCTGCCTGCGATTGCGTGAGCAAGCGGAAAAAGTTCGTGCCCAGCTCGCCGATGTAGCAGTTGTCGATATCGCCGGTGGAGTTGTAGGCACAGACGACGGTCTGAAAGTGTTCGTTCGGGTAGGTCATGGGCAGGGTGATAAGCGTGCCGTTCACCATGTCGCCGTTGTTGGCGTAGCCCCACTGGCGAATGATTCCGCTCGGTGACTTCTCCCAGCCGTTGGGCTGCTTGAGGCTGGCGAAGCTGGCCAGCTTGTCCAGAACTGCCGTGCCGTTGACGAACCAATCACTGGTACCCACGCGGGTGAAGTACGCATCACCACCGGTGGGGATCACCACTACCGGTGTCAGCACACCCCCTACCTGCACCGTGTCAGTGCCGGCGCGACTGACAAACACCTGATTGGGCGCCATGTTCTGGAAGTGCAGCTTGCTACCCACCGGCAACGAGCTGGCCGGAGGCAGCGTCAGCGTCTGGTTTTGTGCGGAACCGGCAAAGTAGATCAGCTTGCCTGCGTCCGTCGCCGGCAATTGCGCCGATGCGGTGTATACGCCTACGCCGCCGAACTGGTTGCCGAAGCGCCGGACAAAGGCCGTCGACGCCAGCAGGCTGGAGTCGTCGAACAATGCCGCCAGCGGCGTCGTCGGGGTGCCGGTCAGGGCCGGGCTGGCCAACGGCGCCTTGAGCGACAGGTAGTAGGTCATGGTCGCGGCAAAGTTCGGGTCGTTGCCCAGGGCGGCGGCCAGCTCTTTGAGCGTGTCCAATGCGCCCGGCGCCGAGTCCACCAGCGCCGCAACCACCAGTCGGCAATAGTCCAAACTGGCCGCCTGGTCACCCGTGGCGCTGGCTGCTGCCGTGGGCACGCGGGGCACCCCGGTAAATACCGGCGATGCCAGCGGCGCCCGACTGGTGTCGGTCGGGTGCCGATGATCCTCTCGCGCTTTCTTGACCGCCGTACCGGCAGCGGCCACGCCATCCATCAGCGGGGCAGCACTGCCACGTTCGACCACCAGTTCCTGCTGGACAAAGGCTGTGCTCGCCAGTCGGCCGTCATTTGCGCCTGTGCCCACCAGCGGCATGCTGTTCAGCCGGTAAAGGGTGCCGGTGCCCTGGGCAAACCATTCGGTGGAGCTGACCCGCACCAGCTCGAGCTCGGTGCAGGGATACATTGTCAAACTGGCAACCGTACTGGCACCGACCCAGATCCGCTCAGTTCCAAACGCGGCAAGCTCACAGGGCACGCCGCTCATGCTTTGCAGGTTGAGCTTACCGCCCGTGGGGAAGTCGGCGGCGCTAGGTAAGGTCAGCACCTGGCCGGTCGCGCCACCGTAGAAGTAGATCAGCTTACCTGCCTCAGCGGTGGTAATCGGGCCACCCACATTGCGCGGAGCGATTCCGCTGTACCCGGCAGCCACGTTTTGGAACTGCAGCGGCGTGGTGCCCACCACGATGGGCGCGTCGGTGACCAGTTTCCATTGGGTATCGGCCAGCTTGGCACCTTGCTCGACCGTCACCGTCAAACCCGGAGTTACCTCGGCATTGCCATCCGCGTCTTGCGCCCGAGCCCACAGGCCAGGGCCGACGACGTACAGTCCGTTCTCCCGCCCTTGTACCTGGTCCTTGACCAGTACCCGATCACCGGCCTGCAGGGCCACCCCGTCCAGGGTGGGGATCCCGCCGAGATCAATAGGGCCGAGGGTCGCGACACGTACGCTGTTCTTGCCATCGAGCTTGCCGATCTCTTCGCTCAGGCGCAGTTCGACAAACTCCCGCGTGGCCAGCACCACGGCCGGGTCGATCTTCAGGGTAACGTTGGCGGCGCTGGTGACGATGAAGTTCATCCGCACCACCTGGGTCTTGCCAGTGCCCTGGCTCAGCAGCGGCTTGAAGCTCGGCGCGCAGTTGGCCACGGCCACCAGGTCGTTGTCTGCGTCATACAGGCCGATCTCGCGGATCCACCAGCCGCCGACGTCGGGCGGAATGATCTGCTCGGCGATAACGATGTTGGCGTTGGCTGGGTCAACCTTGACCTGGTTCAACGGCGCCCGGCGCCGCTCGTTGATCAGACGGGTTTGCGTGCGCGAGGGGATCGGCTCGGTGCCGTTGGCATCACCAACGCCCATCTGGCTGAAGGTCCAGGGCACACCCAGGGCATCGGCGTTGGCCTGCTTGGCCTCTCCTACCGCCGTGAGAATGGCAAAGAACTGGCTGTTTTGGTCGGTCATGGGTAAACGTCCAGGGTTTCAATAGTGTGTTCGCGGCCTGCAGGGCCATAGCTGCCGATGACCTCGATGTCGCGGGAGGTCGGCGGGTAAACGTCGATTTCGTCGCCTTCGTACAAACAACCCGGCAGGCGAAGGTAGCCGGTGCTGGCCAGGGTGATTGCCAGCCCCGTGAGGTGGCGGCTGACCGGCTTGGCGTCATCGATCAACCGGGTCAGCTCCTGGTACATCTCCTCGGTGATGCCGGTATCGAGCACGCCGACCTGCAACGCGAAGGTGCCAGGCACGCCCGGTGGCAAGGTCTCCCACCACTCCTGCACTTCAATCAGGTAGCCCAACGGCTCGACCACCCTGCGCAAGGCACCGATGGTGCCCTTGTGGGCATGCACGTAGAACGCAGAGCGGATCACCGAACGCTTGACCGCCTCCGTCCACTGCTCGTCCCAGCGGTCCACGGACCAGGCCCAGGCCAGCTGGTGCAACAGGTGCGCCGGGCATGTGTCGGGGTTGTACAACACCCGCAACGGCACCTCGGGGGTATTCTCGGTGGCCGTCTCGATCGCTCGCTCAAGCTGGGTACTGTTCAGGGGGAGCAGGCTTTTCATCTCAGCCACCCCGCTTGACGGTGATGTCCTCACACCAGGCCGCCTGCGACTTGGTCGGGCGAATGTCCGTCCAGTTGATCAGCTCGACCCGGCTGACACCGGCGATGTGCAGCTGGGCGTCCACACCCGAACGGGCCACCTCGACCGCCAGGCGACGCCGAGGGTTGATCCATGCCTTGAGTCGGCGGCGGCATTCGGCTAGCGTGGCTTCGATCTCCGGGCCACTGCCAGCCATGTACACCACAGCGTCGATTCGGTATCGCAGGATTTCGGCGCCCTGCACCGTCAGGCGATCACCTACCGGCCGCACGTCATCGTCGCTGAGCCGGGTGCGGACCGTCTCCAGCAGCTCTGGCCCGGCCTGGCCTTCTCCCTCCAGGCTCAACACCGTGACCACTACCACTGCTGGTGTGGGGCTTTCGGCGGTGGCATCAGCGACCAGGCCCGAGGCGTTGCGCGCATGCAGGATGTAACTGTTGCGGGGCCCTGCCGTGGTCAACCCTTCATACACCAGCTGGATCCGCTCCCGTAGAGCATCGTCCGCCTCAAGCACAGCCGGTACCGGTGGTACAGCAGCCAAGTCTTCGGCCTGAACCACCAACCGCTTAAGCCGCACGTTGGCTGCCAGGTGATCGAGGTCAGTGCCCTGGGCGTAGGCCAGCAACAAGGCCTTGGCCGCGTCGTTAACCCGCGCCCGGTCCTGCAGACGCCGGTAGGCTCCCAGCTCCAGTAGCTTGGTGACCGGATCGCTTTCGAGAAGGGCCGACCAGTTATCGCCCATGAACTGGCGAAAGACTGCCAGCTCGGCCTGGTAGACCTCTTCAAAGTCAAGATCCTCCAGCACTTGCGGCGCGGGCAGCGCCGTCAGTTCGATGGTGCTCATGCCGTTACCTCAACTATCGCGCTCTCGCCCAGATACTGGCCGGTCAGCTGCAGGGTGATCTGGCCACCGACAACGGCGGTGACCCTGACCCGCTCCAGCTTCAGGCGTGGCTCCCAGCGGCCAAGCGACCGGGCCACCTCCGCCTGCACTGCGCTCTTCCAGCCTTCGTTAACCGGCAGATCGACATAGCGGCGCAGCTGGCTGCCGTACTCCGGCCGCATACGGCGGCTGCCCAGCGGGGTGGTCAGGATGTCCTCTATGGACTGCCGCAAATGCGCCAGACCGGAAAGAGGCTGACCCAGGCGGCGGTCCATTCCGATCATGGGGTTACTCCGGCTGCAGCTTCAGGTCTGGGTGTTTGCCCAGATAGGCCTGTGCGACGGTGTCGCCTGCCTCGGCGATCACCAGCGCCCCGGTCACTGCCAGGGTGCGGCCGTCCGGCAGGATCAACACGCGGGAGGTGTAGACCGTGTCGCGGTACACCTGAGCTGCCGCTTGTGGAACGGCTAACGGGGGATCTAGCTGCTTGTTCACTTCTTTGGCCATGATGCCTCCAGGCACAAAAAACCCGCAAAAAGCGGGCATTGAAAAACTTCGATAAACAGCTCCTATGGAAGAGCGTCAGCCAACACGTACCAGAATTTGATTTCTTACCTCGCTAACGCATTCCTTCAATCGGCTTACTGTGCATCCTCTAAGGCCGTATCGGTACGCTACTTCCGTAATTGCGACCCCCTCAACCAGAACAAGACGCACCAATGTCTTCGCATCGTTGCGCCGTCCAGTTAAGGGGTGACCACCGAGATCATCTGGCCTGGTCGGGCTTAAAATCCAAGCAAGTTCAAAATCCGACGCTGTCATCTTTTCAGCCATGACTGAGTACTCAATGTTTGTGATTGGCCGTGTTGCCACCGGTATCGATGATCTTGCCGCCGCCGTTGATGTCGCCGGTAACGCGCAAAGGCCCGTTGACCTGCACCTGGCCCTCCAGGGTGATGCTCGCTGCCTTGGCGGTGATCGCGGAGTCCGTCACCACCACCGTGCTGCCACCAACCTTGACCGTCGCGGTCCCGCCCGGCAGTTCGATGGTGTAGCTGTTGGCCTGCCAGTCGTAGACCAGCGAGCCACCGTCATCGAAACGCCACACCTCGACGTGGTCGCGGTTGTCTGGCTGGGCACCGGCATTGCCGTACAACCCCGGCACGAACGTGCCCTGAGCTGGCTCACCGCTCGGGCTGATCAAAGCGCCCTGTTCGTCCAGGCTTGGCGCACGCCAGTGCCGGGCCTTGCCAGCAGCTTGGCTGTGCCAGCGGACCCAGGCGCTGGTCCATCCAGCACCGTCGGACACGCGGACCATCGCGGCAGCCAAATCGACCGCCACCACCCGGCAAGGAATGATCAGCCCCGCCAGCATACGGTCATGGGCTGCGCTCGCGTAGCTCATGTCATGGCCTCCGGGGGCTGGTAGTCACCTTCGGAGATCGGGCCGCCGTCTGGGCTGATACCCCACAGCAAACTGCCGGGGGGCTGATTGGGCCAAGGCCACTCTTCCTCGCCGAGGTAGATGCCCTGCGTCCACTCGACGACCCACACGGCGTAACTGTCCAGTTCGGGTCGGGTCCAATCCTGCGCCGAATTCACGAACTCGGCCTGGTCGACCGGCAGCCCCCACGATTGAGTGCGCAGTAGCACCGCCATTTGCGCCGCCGCGAAGGCGGCTTTCTGCTGGCATTCCACATCCTCACCAGCGACGATGAAGCGCACTTCCAATCGGGCAATCAGCGCCGTTTCCCCCGTACCTTGATCAAGGCCGGGCTCAAAACCCGCCAACTCGATCACTGCCGCTGGCAGATCTATGCGTTCCTTCATGTGCGGCATAGTGCAAACACAAGCCAAACCAGGGATTGCCCGGTCGATATGTTCCTCAATGGCTTGATAAAACAGCTCCAGGTTGAACTCATCCTCAGACACGGGCAGATCCTCGCAAGTACTTCTGCAGTTCAAAGTTCAGCTCCTGCTCAAGGACTTTCAGCAGGTGCTCATGCGCTTGCTTGGTCCAGCGCTCGAAGTATGGGCGCACGTCATCCAGGGATATCTTGGCTTTGGCCAGCGGGTAGCGGCTGCCGTTTTCACTGATCCAACCCGAACTCGCACCACCACCGCCAGAGACTTCGCTGTCGGGGTAGTCGCTGGCCTTGAAGTGCTTGCTGGCCGTGCGGATCCAGATGTCTGGCTGACCGCCATACACTCTCCGGTAGAACGCCCCCTCATAGCGGCGCCCCGCCACCGAAACGCCCGACCGGCTTTGCCGAGGTCGGCCAGCGCGGCTGGCCTCGATCGGGTTGATACCGAACCACAGCTTGCCCTGACCGTTGCTACCTACCGGGTAGGCCCGCAGACGCTGCCGGACCGCACCAACCGCAATCTTCTCCTGCCGACTGACCGCCCGGGCGACATGCGTTCGCAACCAGCGCAGGGTTTTGTTAATCGCCCGGCGCTGGGCGGCGGCGGCTGCCTTGGGTACTAAAGCAGCGAAGTCGGCAAACGCCTTCAGGTCCGACTGGTCGGCCTGCAGACTGATTAGGCCACTGCTCGCCGACTGCTTGTGATAGCTGCCAACGCTCATCAAACCTCCCGCAATATCAGGTTGATCCAGCCCGTACCGTCCGGCTCCCGCTTGCTGATGACATAGCGTCCACCGCCATCCTCAGGCGCGAGCAGGCAGACCAGGTGCTGCCCCTCCTTGATACCGTTCGCCTCTGCGATCCGTACTGCAAAGACCGGCTCGCGCACACCGGTGTTGATGCGGCCGATCTTGGGTTGCAACCAAGGTGCCGAGAAGAAACCCGGCACCGGCTCGTCACGCCCTTCGATCATCGCCTCATCGCCCAGGACCTCCAGTAGCTGCGTGTCCATCGCTGCCACTTGGTCACGGAAGGCCATGGTTACTCACCGTCGTCTTGTTCGTCCCTGGCGGGGAGCTTCCCGCGGGGCGCGATTTTGCCTTCATCGAGCAACAGCTCAAGGAGCTCCTTGTTCGGCGGCACGTAGGCTTCGCCCTTCTTGTAGATCTTGCTGCCGTCCTGAACGCAACCGTCTACCACCACGTATTCGATTTTCGCCGCCATGTCACACCACCTTCGCGTAGAGGAAAGCGTTGGGTTCCAGCATGCCGGCCAGGGCGGCGCTCTGCAGTTTCAACCAACGTGCGCTCGGATCTGGGGTGACCCAACTTTTCGGGAAGCGCACCGCCTCCACCAGGCCGCTCTCAATGGCGTCGATGTCCTGAATCGCGCCGTACAACATCGCGTTGCGCGTTGAAGTCGCGCCAAGAATCAACCCACCAGCAGGCACCATCTGCTGTTCGTCCCCGTCATCGTCCAGGTACCACTCGTCATACACATACAGGTCGATGCCCGGATCGTTCAGGTAGCCCAGGTAAGTCACGCCGTCGGGCAGCAGCTCAGGCTTGATCAAGCCCATATCTACACGGCGGCTATTGAGCTGTTTCAACACGGTTTCATTACTTTGAAACGCATCCTGAGCCTCACCGCTGAGCACCGCGACGTTGCCGGTGCGCCCGGAGTCTTTGGCGATCTGTCGCTTCCACTGCCGCAGGTTGCCGATGGGGTCAGAGTCCGAACTGTTCCAGCGGCCGGTGGCCAGGGTGACCTTGTGGCTGTCTTCCATCAGGAAGTCGATGGTGTCATCCACGCCCTCGCCAACCACACGAACCCGGCCGGTGCTCAACGCCTGAGCGCACATCCACTCTTCGCGACGGGTGATCTCATCGTCCAGCTCGGCCAGGTCACGCCCCAGTTGCTCACCCGCACGTTCCAGAGGGGTACGGGCAGAAAAGGGGTTGTCACCGGCAGCACGCTTGAGGATCTGTTCGGCGCGGGTCTTACGCTTCGGCTGAATGTACGGCGGGGTATAAGTTTCGCTGCTGAAGCCAGTACGCAGCGAGATACTCCCTGGCAGCGAAGGGTGAACAAACGGCGCCATCGTGCGTTGGCCTTTAACGATATCGATGGTCACCGCTTCGGTACCGAAGGTCACCGGGTTGGCGCCGTTGAAAAAGGTATTCATCAGGAAACGTCGCGGCAGTGTCATCTGCTCGACCGCGTCCAGCATGGTCAGGGTGTCGAAAATATCGGTCATGGGGGCTCCGGTCAGCGAATGAAGAGGCACAGAGGTCGCAGGGCGACCTTTGCGGCGGCCAGGGTCAGGCCCTCGCCGAGAGTGAGTTGACTGCCCAGCACTTGGCCGGTCAGGCGGATCGGGGCGTTCTTGGCGCCACCCGTGGTGTCGACGTCCTGGTCGAGGATCGCTGTCGGCACCTGCGACCCATCATCGGCTGCGGCCTTGCACAGCAGGTATTCCTTGGTGGCGGATACCTGGCCCAGGACGGCGCCACAGCTCAAGGTTTGGCCTGCAGCAATGACACCGGTATCCATCGCGATGGGAAAGTCGCCCGCAGACAACTGCCGTGGCTGGTAAGTAGTGCGTTTGGGGTTGCTCATGGGTGTCTCCAGTTAACGGCGCGAGGCGCCTGAAACAATGGCGCTGACGGCGGCCTTGCGCTCGCCTTGCTTGCCGTCGCCGGTTGGGGTGGTGCCGGTTACGCCCTGGGCATCGCTCTTGATGCTTGCCAGCGAAATACCGCGATCCTGTGCGGCCTTGAACATCACCAGCGCGGTCGCTTCAACAGAGCTGCCGTTATCGATGGCCGCCTCGATTTCCTTCTCGAAGCCCTTGCTGGCCAGCGCATTGATGCCTTTGATCCGCTCGCGCTCTTCGGTAGCAGCCTCGGTACGGATCGAGGCGGTGTCCGGCTGGTCAGCCTGGGCAATCTCGATGGTGTTGACGTCGGTACCGGCAGCCAGTGCCGCACGCAGGTCTGCCGTGGTCTTGACGGTGGTCATGGTGTGTATCCTTGTGGAGGTGATGGCCGGTTTGGCCAGTTCGGTGAGCAGGGCTTCCAGCGAGCCCACGCGATGGGCCAGGCCGTGCTTGACGGCATCAGCGCCGACACGCAACCCGCCGTGGTCGCCCATCTCGGGGACTGTCTCGGCATCGACACCCAGGTTGCGGGCAACCTTGCTCACGAAGACATCGCCCAGGGCGTCGATGGTCTCGCCGAGCTTGCTGCGCCCTTCCTCGGTGGAGAGGTCCAGGCGCTTGTTCGGGGCGTTGCGGCTGACGATCTGGTATCGCTTGCGGCCGCTGGCCGACTCGTTTTCGACAACCGCTTCGACAACGACGCCGATGCTGCCCGCCAGACTGGCCTCGTCGATGACGATTTCGCTGGCTGCCGAGGCGATCCAGTAACCTGCGCTCGCCCCCGTGCCGCCGATGTACGCGACGATGCGTTTGCGGGAGCGACCGGCAAAGATCATCTCGGCCAGTTCGTTGATGCCCGACGCCACGCCACCAGGGCTGTCGATGTTGAGCACAATGGCCTTGACCTTCGGGTCATCCAAGGCGCGCTGGATATCGGTGGCCAGGACCTGAGTACTGGTCGCGCCGCTGATCTCGGTGAACAAGTTGGCGTAGCGAAAGATCGGCCCTATGACCGGTACCACCGCCACGCCGTTGCGCAGGCTGACACTGCGGGTTTCTTCCAGCCGCTCGCCGCGCTTGGTCGCCAGTGCCACCGGATCGCCCATGCGATCAGAGATGGCCAACAGGTTGTCCAGGGCGTCGGGCAGCATCAGCCAGGGCTGCGAGGCAGCCAGCTCAAGTGCTCGCGGCATGTTTAATCCTCTTCGGTTTTGGGCTCAGGCGGGTTTTCCAACCCACCTTTGGGCAGGGCCTGCAGGTTGTGTTTGCGGCGCTGGTCGACCTCGCGCACACGCTGGCGGAACACCTGCTGCCAGGGCTCGCCGGTCATCGCCGCCGTTTCCAGGGTTTCGTTGCTGACGCCGATCTCGATGCGCTTGCCAGCGGCGTTGGCCTCTTTAAGCTCGTCGATGGCACCACGCGCTGGGCCAATCCAGATGGCCTGGCAGTACGCTTTGCGTTTGGCTGGATCGCCGTACCCCGGAAGATCGATCAGGCCCCTGGCCACCGCTTCATCGATGACCAACTCGCGGCTGGGCTGGCAGAAGTCGCAGGCCAGCCACCAGCGGCGCAGGCTGTAGAAACGCCATGCCTGCAGCATCGCGGCGCGGGCAGCGCTGTAGCTACTGCTGTAGTGCAACAGCAGTTCCTCCAGCGGCAGCTCCAGGGCGGCACCAATCTCTTTCACCACGGCGGTGAAGAACGGATCGAACTGGGCGTTGGGCCGACCGGGGTTAGCCACAACTGGTTCCTCGCCCACGCCGAGATCAACCACAGCGCCCTCGCCCAGGGCCAACTCTCCGTCGGTGGTGTCATCCCCGCCGGGGGCCTCTTCCGCCAGGGCACTCATCGGCAGATTGCCAGCCTGGAAGTCGCCGGTCTTTTTAATGAACACCGTAAACATGGCCGAGATCACCGCTGCCATCAGCTCGGCACTGGCGTAGCGTTCGAGCTTCTGTAGGGGTTCGAGGACCGGCGCCAGATAAGGCATGCCCCGCTTCTGGCCGGGCCGTTCCTTGTCCGCTAAGACATGCAACACACGGCGGCGGCCTGTCTCAGCGCCGAACACGCTCAGCCGTTCCCAGCTCAGAGGCTTACCGGCGAGGTGCTCGCCGACATAGCCGGTGCACGCGTGATACGCCACGGGCGAACCCAGCCCGTCGAACTCGACGCCATCGACCAGGTCAACCCGGTCCATCCCGTTATTTGGGTTGCAGACCCGGTCGGATTCGATCAACTGCAAACGGGTGCTGAAGATGCAACCGGGGCGCTCCTGGTCCGGGCTGGCCACGAACACATCGCCCGCGACCATTGACGACACCATTACCAGCGCCTGGAGCTGGTAATGGTTGAGCGTGGCTTCGGCATCGCACTCCCGTGGGTCGTCGGCGTACAACGACCACAGGCGGTCAAGCTCACCGTTCAAATCATCCGCCGCCTCTTCGCTTATGCCGAGCGCCGCATGGTCGACCTGGGCGCGGCAGACCAGACCGGTACCGACGACATTGGTACGCAGCCGTGTGATCGCCGCACGGGCGATAAGGTGGTTGCGCATGGCATCGCGTGAGCGAGCCACCAACATCCGCCGCTCACTCTGGTTGAAGTCGCGGCGCGGGCTGCCCAGGCCTGGAATCCAGCTGGCCATGCTTCGGAGCATGCGCGAGGCACCGCGCCACCGGGTTTCGACCCCGCCACCGCCGCCCTGGGCAACGATCTGCTGGCCACCCACTGTAGCCTTCGCAAGCTTCAGGGCTTCGCGCATCAGTAGGTCAGCAGCGCGCTCAGGCTTTTTGAATGGCCACATGCTCAAACCCTCACGTACGAAACGCGATTGCGGCCACGGCGCTGGAGCGCAGCCGCCTCAGCGGCGACCTGCTCGGCATACTGTTTCTCCAGCAGACGCAGGCTGTTGAGTTCGGCCATCTGGACCTCACGATCCGCCCGGCGCAGGCGCTGGCCGTTTTTCAGGACGGCCGAAATCGCCGCCCGGACTTCCGCAAGGCGTTGTTGTGCTTCTGTCATGGTGAACCTCGATTAGCTGACGCGGCTCCGAGTGCCACGCCCGCGAGTCACTGCGCGGCGCGGCACCGGCGCTACCGCCTGCTCAGTGTTGAAGAGGGTAGGCTGAAGCTGTTGCTGCTCCAGCTGGTCCCATTCGTGATCGCGCAGCAGGTGGGTCTTGAGGCTGCGCGCCGCGTGCAAGGCGTAAACCTCGCAGTCCAGGGCTTCGTTGCGCCGCCCTGCTTTCTTCTGCCAGACCATTTTGCTGGGCTGACGCGGGTGCGGCGCCAGCACCTCGTTGGTCACCTGCTCGTAGTAATCAGCGCGAATCTCGCTGTACCAGTGCATGCGGCCGGGCCCACTGCCCGAGAGCCGCATACGGCCATCGATCAGCGTCTTGGCCTTGTGGGTGCCAACGATGTAGACCCGCAGCCCGTACTTGGCAGCCTTGGTGTTGTCCTGGCTGGTGTCCGCCGACTGGGCCGGCTTGGTGAAGATCTCCCGGTCCCGGCTGTCGATCGATGCGCCCTTGATGGCCATGATATTGAAGCGCTGCCGATCCCGAACGTAGGTGTAAACCGCATCGTTAGTGTTGCCGTCGGAGCTGTCGATACTCACCGCTGACACGGCCAGCTGAGCGCCGCCCTCGGCGGGTATCGGTGTGGCGATGATCTTGTCCAACTCAGTCCATACCGGATCGTGGGGATCAATCGGATTGCCCCCCAACTCGCCCCAGTACAGCCGCCAGGACTCTTCTCCCCTGCCCCAGCCCACGATCACCAGGGCCAGGCGGTCACCTTGAACGTCCACGCCGACGGTGACCAACAGCACGCCTTTCGGCGCGGTCAACTCGGCGTAAGGTTCGGCGCGCTTCTCCAGCTCGTCCGTCTTGGGCGCATTGCTCTTGTACTCATAGCACTCGCCCATCTGGCTGTTGGTGAACGCGATCATCGGTCCGTGGTTGCCGTTCGACGCGGCGTGTTCAGCCTGGAGCTTCTTCTCCATCAGCACTTCGAATCGAGAGCCGTGGAACGTGGCATACAGCTCATTGAGGATGTAACCCGCGATACCCCGAAACTCGGCGGTAGCCTCCCAACGGCCGTGCTGGAGGTTGGCATTCTTCTGGTGGTCGTCCCAGATCTCGCCGCAATGAGGGCAGGCGTAGTACGCCGTTTCAGGCCGACGCTTGCCGTATACCTCGTGGTGATAGCTGGGGTCTTCGTCGCAATACAGGTGCTCGAAGCTCAGCGCATGCGACTGACCGCAGCCATGGCATGGCACCAGGCCAATGCGCTTGTCCGACAGCTCCAGCTCCGCGTCAATCGCCGAGAGCCCCTTGATGGTAGGCGTGCCACCGATAATGATCTTGGAGCGCCTGAACGTTTTGAGGCGCTCCTTAGCCAGCTTGATACTGTCCCCCTGCCCCCGCAGGTTGAGGTTGCAGTCATCTGGCTCCTCGACCGCGACCCGAGGCACCGGCGTGGACTTTACGCTGGAGGGGCTGTTTGATCCGACCATCTTGAGGAAGCCGCCAGGGAAGCGCTTGAAGTCCTGCCGCTGCTGCAGCTTGCGGCTGCGGAGATCGACCTTCTTACGCAAGCGCTTGGTCGCCGCGATCATCGGCTCCAGCTTTTCAGCGACGTACTGCTTGGCCGCTTCGGCCTTGGGAAACAGAATCAGGATCGGGGACGGATCAAGGTCGATCCACTTGCCGATGGCGTTACCCATCACACCCGACGTCCAGGCCACCTGGGCGGACTTGCGGCCAACGATCTCGAACACATTCGGATCGTCCAAGGCTTCCAGCGGGCCACCCGGCCAGACCAGGTGAGGCGTGACATCGAAGCGGTATTTACCAGGCTTGCCCGCCTCTTCAGTTGAGAGGTAGCGGTACTTGGTGGCCCACTCGATGATGCTCATTCGTGGTGGCGGCGCCCATTTTCGGCACGCCCGGCTGATGCCCTTACTCGCCGTCTTCTTCAGAGCCCTCCTCATCGTCCGGCTCGTCAGGATCCCATTCGGGATCATCGTCATCCTCGTCATACGCGGACAACCTCCTGAGTATTAGTTCGATGGGCTCGCGGATCAGTTGGTCGTCAACTTGGACGCCGTACTGCGCGGACAAAGTTGCGGACAACTCATCCGGCAGAGTGTTGAGCAGCTCGATCTTGGCGGCGGTAATGACAGCCTCGAAGCGGGAAACCATCTCTGCCTCGATCACGACTTCGCCCAGGTCCTTGGCCAGCGCCAGCTCTTCGCGGTCGCCGCGTAGCCTGTCTAGCCGATCCCGTGTGCTTTCTTTCTTGCCGTTCAACGCAGCCTGGCGCATGAGCCACTCGATCACCGCCTGGGTGTCGTACTGGTTTTCGTTGCCGCGCCCCACGCCAAACTCGATCACCGGCATTCCGTCCTTCTGCCAGCGGCTGAGGGTGCGCTCATCTCGACCGACGATCTCACCAAGTTCGGCCTTGCTGACTGTCCTTCCCATTGCTAAGTCCTTGAAAAGACGGACATCCCTGCACACACCTCAGCTGCAGAGATTCCGCGAGTCCCCGTACCCGTGTAGGGGGCGGCCCAGGGGGAGGACCCAGAAAATTGGCACCCCCACCCCCACCCCGCCTGGGTCACTGACCAGCACCACCGCTCGATGGCGGCACATCGCAGACACCCAGACGCTTGGCGGCCCAACGTTCGTACAAGCCGATTGCCACGTCGGCACCGGCCATGGCCGTGAGGCAACCAACAGCCCCCGCCGACCAGATCGACAACCCCAAGGAGTACAAGAGCATGATGGTCGAGAGCCCGCAGACGATGCAGGCACCCGACCGCAGGGCGATCCGCCGCACTAGTCCCCAGCCCCGAGCACCGGCCTTGTCTGCCCGCCACATCTCACCTGACACCCCGCCGACCAGGGCCAGTACGATGACCATCCAGATAGGCATATCAATCAGCGTTTGCTGTTCACTAGTCATGTCTTTAACAACTTCTCCTCATGCAGGGTGGATATGGTGCTAATGTCAAAATGCAACCACAACATAGGCTAAGGAGGCCTTATGCAGTTCTTGCACAAACGCGAACACTTGAACGAAGGCGATGTTGTCGAGGTACAGTGCTCTCACCAATGCAATGTTCGACTGACCACCGACTCTCAGTTTTCGAACTTCAAGAATGGTAAGAAGCACACGTACTACGGTGGCTTCTACAAGCAACTGCCTGCACGCATCGCTGCGCCACATTCCGGCTACTGGAACATCACTATTGACCTAGGTGGTGGGTCCGCCCAGATCCGCCACTCGATTACTATCCACCGAAATGACTAGTTCACCTCGACACTGATCAAGCGCCATCATCAGCGCTCGTTCTAAACGCTTGAGGGTTCCATCTGCTCCGTAGGTGTTGCTGGTGAAGCCGCCTACGGGGCTCCTCGACCAAATCAATTCGCCCCCCTCATCTCGTACTTCAACTCGCATCGTCATCTCCTTGCGTACTCCCAAAAGAAAACCCCGCCAAATGGCAGGGTTCTCAATGCACCTAAGACCGGAGCAATTGCATGGCACAGTGGTTGTTGGGTCAGCGCCTAAGCGCACTTTTCATATCGTGGCGCCTTTTTACATGCCACCGGAAAAACCGAAAAGAGGTGATTTTCGGTTCGCAGCCTTGACGCTACTTCGACGCATCCCCGGCGCATACTCGGCGCATTGTTAGCCGACGGACGGTATGCCGTCGATTCGGACCAGAGCGCGCTATAAGAATCGATAACACCTGCAAATGCAGCGCCTTGACCCAGTTACGGTAGGTCCGATCAGCATCTTCGGCGAGCCCCACCTGGTGCATTTGCTCGCGGATCGTTGCGCCATGCAAGTAGCGGAACTGGGCCAGCTTTGCCAACGTTGCACCACGCTGATCACGGCGCTCCAGTTCAGCGACCGCTGCATCGACTTCTGCCGCTGAGTGATCCAGACCAGCTCCGGCTACCAGGATACGCGCACCAGATGATCCGCCTCGGGGGGCTGCCCCCTTCCATTCCATGATGCTGCCCATTTGGCTGCCTAATCCAGCATCCTGCCCAAGCAGGGACCGCTGCCTGCCCCAATGACACATTAAATCCGCTACCGCTTGTAGGCGTTCAGTCTGATCCATTGTCATTGCCCCCTCACCGTAAACTGAACCCGACACACATTCACGCTACCCAACACAAACCCAACACAGTTAAAACTCAATAAAATCAATTGATTGCCTATGGTTGTGTCGAGTGTGTTGGGTTTGTTGAGTTTTTGAAGTTTCGCATGGACTTTGAATTCACCTATAGCGGCGCCACTAAAGTTGGCGCGCCTGCGCGTGCGCGTGCGCAAACCCAACACACCCGCCACGGATGCCCGCCCCCCTGCTGATTCCGGGGCTTGAGACTGTGTTGGCCTGCCAGAACGGACCCAACACCAACCCAACACACCCACCACACTTACTGACGCACTCATGCCGCGATCCCCTTGACGTGCTCCCAAGCGTCCACGTTCCAGCCGGCGAGCTTTGCCCGAGCACGCCACTCGACGACGTTCTTGCCCAGCTCGGCCGACTTCAAGGAAGGGGGCAGGGAGGGATCGCCGTCACTGGGAAAGAAGAACGCGGCGAAACGCCGGTTGTTGCCATCGGTCCAGGGGATCGCCCGCGTCTTCTCCACCGTCGCGCTGAGCATCAGCGAGAACTTGGTCTGACTCATGGAGTGCTCCTTATTGCGTGAGCACCACTCGAGGAACAGTGCATACAGATCGCTGGTGAGGCAGCAACCCCATAGGCCATGCCCCAGCTCGCCAGTACGCCAAAGGAAAAGGAAGGTTTGCCAGGCCGTGCGACTCAGGGCTACCAACCGCTGACGCGCCTCGGTATCAGGCGGACGCGTGCGCTGGTCAAACTCACCCAGGTCTACAGCCAACAGCCAGCCATACAACGCCGCCACCCCGCCGTTGGCCAGTTCATGACTGATCGCCTTTTGCCGTTCGACCGGCAGCGTCTCCATTGGCCACATAACCAGCATTCGGCGGTCAGCGTCGCTGATCGGCCACGGCATGATCTCGTTACTCAGGAAGACCGCGTTCATATGGTTGGCTTCCTCCCAACCATTGATGAACTTGGACTCCATGCGCACCGTCTTACCGGTGATCATGTGCTTGATCTTGCCCACCTGGTTGTAGCGTTGATCCCGGCTGACGACTTCTTCGAACACCGCCCATAGTTTGCGGCTTTGCCAGGCGTTGAAGCTGCCCTCCAGCTGCGTCTGCCCGACGGTCGCCGCGTATTGGCCATACAGCTGGCCGAACACATCAGCAAACAGCAAACTCTTGCCGGAACCCTCCATGATCGAATGCATCAAGACGGCGGTGTCCATCTTGGCTCCCATGTGCTGCAGCGGATACGCAAGCCACTTGACCAGCCAATCCAGCGCCTTGTTGTCATGGTTGCAGAGGAATGAGATCAACCATCGCAGGTTCTCGCATGCGGCGTCATCACGCACCGGCTCCAGGGGCAACCCGTCGAAGGTATTGATGTAAACATTCGGGTCCTTGCGCATGGTCGGGTCGAACACGATATGGTCGACGTCCACCACCCGACGATCCTGGCTGTTCAACCACCACTTGTATTCCTCGCCCAGGGCCATCTTCACAGCGCCTTCAGCGATGCGCCGTTTCTTCTCGCGGTCCCAGACGTCCTTTGTGCCGTCGATGTACACATAGCGTTCAATAGGGTCCATCTTCAACGCTGCGCCTTTTTTGGCCGACAGACGCCGCGCCTGGTCCAGCTCTTGGACCTTCTCCGACGCGATCAACTTCTTGTCGGTCCGCTCCATCCATTCCTTCGCGAGCGGCTTGCCAACCAGGGCCTCGAAACCGGTCCGCTTCATAGGCTTACCCTTGTCGAAGTCCCACACGTTGGTGGTGCTCTCGACCAGGGCGAACCGCCGCATCGCTCCGTCGATGTCCAAACCATTACCCCCCGCGCCCCCTTGGCCTGAGGAGCCGGCCGAGCTGGCTACCTCGCTATCCAATGCTTCGCGGGCCACACCTTCTTCCTGTTCAGTTGTGGCCGCACCGGCTGGCTGCCTCACGGGCTCATTTACCGATGGGGCATGGGGAAGCTCGCCGAGAGGCGGTGGGGCTGGTGGACGCGACTTAACATCCAAACCGAGGGCCTTCGCAGCCGCTCTGGTCGCTGCCCGCTGGTCACCGTCGTGCATCAGGATGCAGAAAACGTCGAAAGCGTCGTTCTTGTGGCCATTGGCAAGCGGATCGGAGCTGTGATGTGAATAGAGCTTGCCATCGATGATGGTCACTCCTGGATCGCCACTGCTGCTGTGCGGGCACAGCCACTTGTCACCTCTACGCTCGTAGCCGTGGGCCTCGATCAGCGTTGCGATGTCGTGACAACGGTTGAACTCGGGAATGACCTCTGGCAGTCGATCTCCAGAACGTTCAGCGGCTAAGTGGGGCCTCGAGGCAGGAAGGGCCGGAGCAGCTGCAGGCTTAGGCGCCCAAGGACACACCGCTTGCGCCTGAGCCTTGAGTTGATCCCATCCAAGCCAAATTGCCAACAATTCAGCTGGCAGCTCAGGCATGCCCTCAGGCGGGGGTGGATTGCGCCAAGTGTACGGCTGGCCAGTACCAGGATGAATGGATGGCGGCAGAACGTCTTGAACAGCACCACCCCGCAGTTCGAACACGGTTGTCCGTTTGAAGGGCTCTGCAGCCATGCGCAGCGCGGCTACCCTGCCCGCGTCACCCGCCTTTTTGGCTGCCACCATCTGAGCGGTGAGAGCCTTCAGAATCGAGCCATCCGGGTCCGCCTGGTTGGGCCAAGTGAGCGAGCGACGACTCAATTCAACGCCTGTAGGCACCCGAAACATAACGCGAAAACGCGCAGGGTTACCCACGGTGGTGGGATGGGCGGCGGCAAGCGCATCGAGGTCCAGCCCGAATGCCTCCTGCAGGACCTGCCGCGACATCTCTACTTCATCAACGTCCAGCGAGCACACCTGGCTTGGGCCAAGCACTACACCAAGGTTGTGGGTTGGATGAGCAGCCCAGAACGCCTCGGCCGCGTCGGCATCAGTGAAGTAACCACCGGGCTTGTTCCAGGCGTCCCCCTTGGGCCCCTTCTCTCCTGGTTCAACGGGTACCAGAGCGAGCCCGAAAGTTTCGATATAACGCCGCGACCATGCCGCAATCGAATGTCCTTTGGGCTCGCTCATCTACGCCGCTCCCGCAGCTCCTGGCAACTCACGCAGGTCTCACAACCCGCGACCAATTGCTGACGCAGCAACGGAATAGCGTCGTCGCAATCCTCACAGAACTGGGCGCTAGGTTTGCTGGGCTTTTGCGTATGGCGCTGAAGCGCCATTTGAAGGAAGTACTCGGCCTGCTCGTTTGCAACGTCGAGAGGATCTGGATGGTTAGCCATTGGTGCGGTCCTCCATGGCCTGACGAGCACCGGCCATGATGGCCAACACCTGCCGGATCACATCCATGCCGCGCTGTTCAAGATGCAGCACCTCATGCAGCTCCCAGATATTGTCCGCCGCACCATCGTGCATGCTGCTAACGAACTCGCCAGCCTCATCAAGCAGCTTGCCGACAGCTTTAAGCGCTTCATTTGTGGCAGGAACTGGCTCCGGGCGGTACCACACAACTCCCGCCGCCCTGCAAATCGCGTCGAGCACCCTTGGATCGGGCCTCAATGCCAGAAACTCTTCTAGCTCATCGGGCGAAAGCCAGCGGCGCTCTTCATTGGGGTTGAGCTTTTTCTGCAGAGCATCGACATCCATGCCCATCTCATAAGCTGCTGAAGTAATGCCGCCCTCTGGATCGCGCCCTGCACGATAGAGCGCCCGCCGAAGCCTGAGGACCACGCCTGGACGTGGAAATAGATCAATACGACTCATAACCGTTAAACCTCGATTAACGGTGTAGCCACAGGATTGGGCAAGCCCTATCCTACGACCACGACCGATGTGCCTGTTCAAGTGTGTTGTGCGACACGGCATGTCGTTCTAGTCATCCGGTGATTCTTGTGGTGAGAGGCAACCGGATGGCGGGTGTAGCGGTGCTAATACATCGTCAACGCTGAGCTGGGAGGTTCTTGTGGTGAGAGGCCCAGCTCAGCACTCCTTACTTTTGGGGCTTATTTGCGATCTTGATTTGCTCTTCGTAGAACTGCTCAACAGCCTTGCCCACCTCATAGCGGACTGCCGCCCCCTTCGTTGCGCGATAGATAGTCGGCTGGGTAACCCCCACCCGCTCAGCAATTGCCCGCTGGGAGAATCCCAACTCAATCAGTTTTTGAAGCATCTCTTGAATGGTCATTGCACCCACCGATGCGTTATCGAATTGAGCGGATAATACCCAAACGAATTAACCAGAGCAATACAATTCCGATACGCAAACGAATCGAGCAATAGCCGTGATTGGAAAACGCATAGCCCAGCGAATGCAGGAACTAGGCTGGTCGGAAGGGGAACTAGGTAGGCGTTCAGGCGTACCTCAACCCACCATCCACAGGATCCTGACAGGGACATCCGCTAGCCCTCGCCAATCGAATGTCGAGAAGCTTGCAAAAGCCCTGGGGGTTACCAGCGAGTGGCTCTGGAAAGGAGGCGAAGCTCCTGACATGACTGTTGGACCTAACTCCAACATCGAGCCAGGTCCTCGCGTTCGCGGCTTTGTCCCTCTGATTTCATGGGTCCAGGCCGGGGCGTGGTGCGAGATGCAGGACGTGCTCGAGCTGCAAGATGTGGAGACGTGGCTTCCCTGCGCCGTATCCCACAGTAGCGGTACCTTCGCGCTACGAGTAAGGGGGCTTTCGATGTTCAACCCCCATGAGCGGCGGTCATTCAGGGATGGCGACATAATCTTTGTAGATCCAGCTAAAGACTACGAGAACGGGTCACTTGTTATAGCCAAGCTACCCGACAGCCGGGAAGCGACCTTCAAGCAGATCGTCTGCGAGGGAACGCGCCAATTTCTCAAGCCACTCAATCCCTCCTGGCCCGACCCAATCATTGAGTTACCTGATAGCGCACTGATCTGCGGCGTGGTGATTTCGAAAGTGGAGATTTTCTAACCAAACCTCCTAACCGATCAATACGAACATGTATTGACCTGATAAATTCGTTTGAGTATTGTCTGGACCGCACCCCCCTCTCACCACTGAGGTCCAGACATGCAACCCATACATATCGCTAGTGAATGCAAGGTCTACTTGCATCCAACCACCTGCACTCGCCCTGCTATCGTGGACGCTTTCCAGCGTCGCACCGGGCTCCAACTGATTGTCTC
Source organism: Pseudomonas sp. SORT22 (assembly GCF_018417635.1). Taxonomy (NCBI): domain Bacteria; kingdom Pseudomonadati; phylum Pseudomonadota; class Gammaproteobacteria; order Pseudomonadales; family Pseudomonadaceae; genus Pseudomonas; species Pseudomonas sp. SORT22. The sequence goes on along the minus strand of NZ_CP071007.1, from coordinate 2,013,989 downwards.
TCCGACAGGAATCGTTCGCGCCATCCCCGCTGGAGGTGCCGCATGAGCGAGTACATTCTCCCCCTCAAGCGAGTCATGCTGCTTCAGCACGTTCTGGAAAATGGCGGCACAACCACCTGCCCCATGCGCCGACCTGAGACGTCCATTGACGCTCGAATCGACGTTGAGAACGATGACCGCACTCATCGGCTGAAAGTTACCTTCGGCCCTCTCACCGGCTCTCTCACACTGCAACGCGGCGACTCGGCGAAATACATCGCCTTGCGGGACTTTATGCAAGACCTGGCGAATGGCCGGACTGAGTCTGGGCAACTGTCGCAGCAGGCGTTTGCTCTTATGGAAGCACTCGACAGCGTGAACGGCGTGCTTGAAGGGGATCAGATCGCCTACATCACCCCGACTACCAACTCGGAGCGCCCCTTCGGGGTCGTTGTGACCAACGTACAAGGCGAAATCTGTGCGGCTGTCACCGGCAGATGTAAGAACCATCTTGCAGAATCCGTACGCGTCAAGCTCCGGCCCACCCAAGAGGGGGCGGGGAGCACCCATGACTGACACGCTGGCCCAGCTGCGCAAGCAGTTCACCACGCCTTGCCCAACGCTATCAGCGGTGCGAGAGCACTACTTCCCGCACATAAAGACAGACCGCCGGCTGCGCGAGTTGATCAAGACCAACCGGGTCAAACTCAAGCTCAGCAAGGTGCATAACTCGGCACGAGCGCAAACCGTGGTCTACCTGCACGACCTTGCTGACTTCCTCGACTCCCAATCGAAGCAAACGGCGTAAACGGCGGTCCCGGCCTGTTGGGACACCTTGCTCGGCATCGAACCTCACCACGGCTTCACGGCTTGGTGCCGAGCAACACCTGGAGCACAACACATGCAACAGCAACACTACATCCTGGCCCTCGCAGCCCTTTGGCTGTTCACCCTGGCATTCCTGCCTTTCCTTTTCGCAAAAGCCCGGACTCGCGCATTCGACAGCGGAAGAGCGGCAGGGCTTGAAACCCGCGACGCAATCAACTCTCAGCGGATCGCGTCGATACGCATCGAGCGAGACGAGCTCGCCATCCAGCTTGAAGCCGAACAACGAAAGCACCTCACCATCAAAGCCGCTCTCCAGGGCAGGGTCAAAGAGCTTGAAGACCGGATCATGTCCTACACCGACATGCCGGTGACCAGGGCTGACCACGACCTGCTGACCAAAACCGCCAACACTTTGAAGCTGGCCGGCCGCACCTGGAAGGCCCTGCACGTCGACCCTCAGACCCAGCACGCTAATGACCAGCAACGCTACATCGAAGAGCTCGCCGCCCGCGTACATGCCCAGTTGCGTATCACCCCCGCCAAGCCAACAGACACGGGGGAAGCGGCATGACTATCGCCCAACAGATCAGTTTGGCGGGAGCACAGCAGCACGCCCTGCCCTTCCAGCGCGAGCTTTATGTGGATCTGTTCGCCGGCGCCGGCGGGGCCAGCAGCGGCGGGGCCCGCGCCTACCGCGATCCCGACGTGGCCATTAACCACAACCCAATCGCTATCGCAGTTCACCGAGCGAACCATCGCAACACCCGCCACTACATCAGCGACATCTACGAGGTCGACCCACTGCAGGCGACCGGCGGTCAACCTGTCGGCATCCTGTGGGCATCGCCAGACTGCCGCCATTTCAGCAAGGCGAAAGGCGGCGCCCCACGCAGTAAGAGCGTGCGCTCGCTGCCTTGGGTCGTGGTTCGCTGGGTCTACGTGACCCGCCCACGCCTTTTCCTGATGGAAAACGTTGAAGAGTTCCAGGCCTGGGGCCCATTGGACGACCAGGGCAAGCCGATCAAGTCGGAAATGGGCCGTACTTTCAAGGCGTTTGTCGCCTGCCTCACTACCGGCCTCGCAGCCGATCACCCGGACATGGACGAGATCATCGACTGCATCGGCCAGTGGGTGCCAATGGATGCCTTAGTGCGCGGACTGGGCTGCGACGTGCAGTGGCGTGAGCGCCGCGCCTCGAACGCAGGATCACCCACCATCCGTAAGCGTCTGTTCCTCATCGGCCGCACCGATGGCCGTCCCATCGTGTGGACGAAACCGAAACGACACGAGAATCCCAAGTCGGGTCAACTGCCGTGGCGAACCGCCGCCGAGTGCATTGACTTCACTGACCTGGGCAAAAGCCTGTTCACCCGAAAGCGCCCGCTGGTGGACAACACCTGCCGCCGCGTAGCCAAGGGCTTCTGGCGCCATACCGTCATGGCTGAGCAGCCCTTCGTGCTCCAGCTGGACGAGCAACAGCTGGCAGCGGCGAGTCTCACTGAGTTCGCTAACGCGAGCACTCAACGAACGTTCAGTGCCGCCGAGCCGCTGCGTACTCAGGTTGCGCAGATCAAGGGCGGCCACTTCGCTCTGGCCGCAGCACACCTCACCCACCTGACCCATCACGGGGACCGCTCGGGTTACCCAATTACCGAGGCAACCCGCACGATCACCGGCGCTAACCGAGGCGAGCAGGCTTTGGTCACCGCCTCCATGATCACCCTGCGTAAAGGCTCCATCGGCAACGGGATGGGCCAGCCCGTTAATGCCCTTACCACCAGCAGCGGCCACCACGCGGTCGTAGCCTGCCACTTCGAACAGGCGAACGGCGGGTTCTACAAGGGTGATGGCCGAGCAGCCAAGGCGCCACTGAGCACGATTCTTGGGCGCGGCACCAATCAACGCCTGGCCTCTGCGTACCTGGTGAAGTACTACGGCACAGGCGGCCAATGGCAAGGCATGTACGAACCGATGCACACCTTGCCTACCAAAGAACGCATGGCATTGGTCACCGTAGTTCAGGTGCCCGCCGCGATCCTACCTCCCGAGTTGATGGAGAAGGCCCACAAGTGCGCCCGTTTCCTGCACAAGTACCTGCCGGAGCACTTCCCTGAGCCGGTCGACGTGATACTGCTGGGCGAGCACGCCCTAGTCGATTTCACCCTGCGCATGCTCAAAGCCCCCGAACTGAAGCTCGCTCAGGGATTCAGCCCTGACTACATCCTCGATCGCGGCCTGTTCGAGAACGCAGAAACTGGCCATCTGGAATGGCGCCCCATCAAGAACACTGACCAGATACGCCTGATCGGCAACAGTGTTTGCCCCGATGAGGCTGAAGACCTGATCGCCGCCAATGCGAAAGACCTGATCGACCTGTACCAGCAGGAGGCCGCATGAGCACACATAGCCACAATTGGTACACATCCGAAGGTTACGACGGCGGCCTGCATCACTGCAGAAAATGTGGTCGAGACCACCAAGGCCCCCGCCCCAAAAACCACGACTGTCCAGTGTCGGACGCCGAACACAACGCCGTCGCGTGGCTCGGCCCGGCCGGGCTTTACCGCACTCGCCTGGAAGCCCTGCAGAACGGGGAGCAGCGCATAGAGCCCGTATCAGCGGACCAACTGTTTGCATATGCCCGCGCTCTGGTCCTTATGCAGATCGAGGCCCGCCGCAATGCCTAAACCAGAACGCATCTGGCAGTTCATCAGCGTGGTACTGACAGTGGGGCTGGTTGCCGCACTCACTGCCCTATACCAGGTAGTGCCCTGTGCGCTCGCCTCTAAAGGCATGTTACCGACTGTTATCAATGCCGACGCTGCCACCGCTCTAGTGCTGAGCCCTGCAGCCCGCCGCGCTCATGAGAGGTATTCACTGTGAATACGACTATCAGCTATCAACCTGAGACCAGAACGCCCGGGGGCATGCAGTCCCTGCTTCGCCCAGCGATGTCGGCGATCTGCGACGTGTGCGGCAAGTCTCGTACTCGCCCAGGCGGCCACGACAAATGCTCAAAGGCCCGCCAAGCGGCTGGGTTCATCATCAAGCAGGAGAGCAAGGCATGAGCGTCGACATCCTGAAACTGAAGACTCTAGCCGAGGCGGCCAAGCGTGATCAGTATGACTGTTTGGTACTGAACGACTACGGCATGGCGGTACCGCCAGCGGTTGTTCTGGAACTCATCACAGAGATCGAGCGCCACCGCCTAGAAGCCGAGGGCTGTAAGCCCGAGCTCGTCAACGATCATGCTGGCCACTCCACCGCCGATGTGACGGTCGAGCACACTTTGGCGAAAGCGGAGGGCGGCACGCCCGACCACGACATCCATCCTGGCATGCATCTGGATAAGTGTATTTCTGATAGTCAACTTATTGAATGGCTTGATCAGAGAGGCACTATATGGAGCGACCCCGAAACAACTGAAATAAGATTCCCACACACCGAGTCAGAGACCGGCGAATACACGCATGTTCGTGAGGCACTAATTGAAGCGTACCGACAGGACACCTTAGAGAGGGGGTATTTATGAATACGTCCTTCGTACTGATGGCGCAATACAACGGGCTTGCTGTCATCCCTCTGGAGCAGGTGTGCAACGATTACTTCACACACCTAACTGTAAAGATGTTAGAGCGTAAAGTCTTGGCTGGTCAGATCAAAATCCCCATCACTCGACTTGAGTCCAGCCAGAAGAGCGCCAAAGGGATTCATATCGCCGACTTGGCGCTCTATCTGGACCAACAACGAGAAGCCGCATTAAAGGAATGCGCACAGCTCAACGGATACAAGAAAGCCAGCTGACTTACGCCTTGATCCGGGCGCCCAACTCTACGGGCGCCTTCTTTATTTGCTCTAACCACTTCCAATCGCGGTAATTATCACCCCGCCCCCGCAGATGCGTATAACGGCGTAGTGAGTTCCAGTCCCTATGACCCGAAACACTCGCCACTCGCGGAATATCCCAGTCCATCTCAAACAAGCGACTGACCCCCTCATGCCGCAAGTCGTGGAAGTGCAGGTCCTCGATCTCTAGGAACTGGCAAGCCCTGGTCCATGCGGCCGAGATTGAATCACTGTTGTAAGGGAATATCTCATCGCACTCCCGAGGCATGCTGTGGACAATCGCCCAGGCCTCATCCGGCAAATGGCACCAGACATCGTTACCGATCTTCTGCCCCGGGTTCTTCATGTCCCGAACCTTCACTGCCTGCCGCTCTTCATCCAGATCAGCCCAGCGGATTCGCGTGATCTCCTCCTGACGACGCGTCGAGAACAGGGCGAAGGCAAGCACCTTTGGCATGTTGATAGACGATGGCCGACGCTTCTGCATCTCGAAGAAGTGCTCAAGCAGCCTGTCCAGCTCAACCATCGCCGGCCGACGATCACGCTCACGGCTTTTCATGTTGTACCCGAGCTTCTTCAACACGGTACGGGCATCACTCATGGCGTGAGGTTCCACCTCATACCCCCAAGCAGGCCGAGCCACCGATAGCACCGATCCGAGGTGTGCGAGATCGTTGCCAGCCGTCTGCGGCTGTACAGCGCCACCTTCAGGGCTCATGCGCCACAAAGCGTAATCAACCAGGATCTGGCTGTTGATAGCAGAGTCCACTACCTCTCCGAAGTGGCTCGCAGCAATGGCGAGCAACGTAGCCTTCTTGGTTTTCCCAAGCGGCCGGACCTTGGCGCCTTCGACCAGGTAGCGGTCAATCATTTCCCGAACGGTGTGCCCCTTGCGGTTTGCTCGCTCGATCGCACCAGGTTCAGCTAGCTCTGTCTCTCGTCGCTTTGCCCACGCCTGGGCAGCCTGCTTGCGGGCGAATGTCTGGCACTCTTGGTAGACTAGGACACCCTTGTTTTTAAGACGGATCTGGACGGTGTAGCTGACCGTTCCGTCGGCCTTTTTTCGTGCTCTGATCGTTGCCATAGATTCCGGTGGTACAAAGGAGATTGTCGGTGGTACATCGTACCACCGAGGTACAAAAAACGCCTTAAAACGTCCAAAAATGGTACAAAATACGTAACCGAAAATGCCCCTAGAATCCGCATCAACCCCAGTAAACCCGCGCCATGAGCCGTCCCGCCGGTTCAGCGTTGCGCCTATGATGGATTGGACTGACCGCCACTGCCGGTTCTTCCTGCGCCTGCTGTCCAGCAACGCCCTGCTCTACACCGAAATGGTCACCACCGGCGCCTTGCTGCACGGTGATGCCGAGCGTTTCCTGCGTCATAGCGAGGCCGAGCATCCGCTGGCGCTGCAGTTGGGCGGCAGTGTGCCGGCTGATCTGGCCGCCTGCGCCAAGCTGGCCGAGGCCGCAGGCTATGACGAGGTCAACCTCAACGTCGGCTGCCCGAGCGATCGGGTGCAGAACAATATGATCGGCGCCTGCCTGATGGGCCATCCGGCGCTGGTCGGCGATTGCGTGAAGGCGATGCAGGATGCGGTGCAGATTCCGGTGACGGTCAAGCACCGCATCGGTATCAATGGCCGCGATAGCTACGCCGAGCTGTGTGATTTCGTCGGTCAGGTGCGTGATGCCGGTTGCCGCAGTTTTACCGTGCATGCGCGTATTGCGATTCTTGAAGGCTTGTCGCCGAAGGAGAACCGTGAGATTCCGCCGCTGCGGTATGACGTCGCCGCGCAGTTGAAGGCCGACTTCCCGGACCTTGAGCTGGTGCTCAACGGCGGGATCAAAACCCTGGCGGAATGCCAGGAGCACTTGAAGGTTTTCGACGGGGTGATGCTCGGGCGCGAGGCTTATCACAATCCGTATCTGTTGGCCGAAGTTGACCAGCAGTTGTTCGGCAGCAGCGCGCCGGTGATCAGCCGCAGCGAAGCGCTGGCCAAATTGCGCCCTTATATTGCTGCGCACCTGGCCTGCGGCGGCGCCATGCATCACATCACCCGGCATATTCTCGGCCTTGGCCAAGGCTTCCCGGGGGCGCGCAAGTTTCGCCAGTTGCTGTCGGTGGATATCCACAAGAGCAAGGACCCACTGGCCCTGCTCGACCAGGCCGGCGAGCTGCTGCAGGGGCGTTAACCCCGGAACCTGTGCGCGCTTTGGCACTCGAAGGCTTATCCCCTTCGCCCCGCCTGCCAGCCAGCCCTTGAGCGGCTGGCAGCGCTCGGGTAATGTCGATCCATTGCACAGGACAGAGCACGCCCATGACTTCCAAGCTGGAACAACTCAAGCAGTTCACCACTGTGGTTGCCGACACCGGTGATATTGATGCCATCAGCCGCTTGAAACCGGTCGATGCCACCACCAACCCTTCGCTGCTGCTCAAGGCCGCGGCCATGCCTGGCTATGCCGAGCTGCTCCAGCAATCGGTCGCGCACAGCAAGGGCGATGTCGGCCTCGCCTGTGACGCCTTTGCCGTGGCGGTTGGCGCCGGCATTCTCAAGGTGATTCCGGGGCGTATCTCCACCGAGGTCGACGCCCGCCTGTCCTTCGACCAACCGGCGCTGCTGGCCAAGGCCCGGCAGTTGATCGCGCTGTACGACCAGGCCGGTATCGGCCGTGACCGGGTGCTGATCAAACTGGCCTCGACCTGGGAAGGCATCCGCGCCGCCGAGGTTCTGGAAAAGGAAGGCATCCAGACCAACCTGACCCTGCTGTTCTCCTTCGCCCAGGCCCAGGCTTGCGCCGACGCCGGCGTGTTCTTGATTTCGCCGTTCGTGGGGCGCATCTACGACTGGTACAAGAAGTCCACCGGCAAGGAGTATGCCGGCGCCGAAGACCCGGGCGTGCAGTCGGTGACGCGCATTTATGACTACTACAAGACCAATGACTACAAGACCGTGGTCATGGGCGCGAGCTTTCGCAATATCGGCCAGATTGAACAGCTGGCGGGTTGTGACCGCCTGACCATCAGCCCCGAGCTGTTGCAACAGTTGAGCGATGATCAGGGCGAGCTGCCGCGCATCCTCAAGCCTGGCAAAACCGGCGAGGCGCGCCAGCAGTTGACGGAGAGCCAGTTCCGCTGGGCGTCGAACGAAGATGCCATGGCTACCGAGAAGCTGGCTGAGGGGATTCGCCAGTTTGCCCGGGATCAGGAGAAGCTTGAGGCGTTGTTGGCGGCAAAGGCCTGATACAAATCTGGGTTTGCCAGTGAGGTAGATTGCGCGGAGCATCACTCGGTTCGCGTCGTCTGCAATCGCTGGCAAGCCAGCTCCCACAGGTACTGCATGCATAGCAGGCATCCCGGATCAACCTGACCTCCCAATCTTGTGGCGCCTTCTCCGTTGTCGATAACCGATGCATCTTCTTTGCCCTTGGTACTGGCCGGCCCGTTGCTGCGCCGCCTCGAACCCACGCGGATCGTGTTCTGGCTGGTAGCCTGCGAGCCGCTGCAAGCTGAACTGCAACTGAGCTACGCAGGCGTTTGCGCCGACATCCACTGCAAGGTTGTGCCGATCGGCCGCCAGGCCTTTGTCCACCTGCTCGACATCCACCTCGACCACCCACTGCCGTGTGATGAGCAGATCGACTACGACCTGATCTTCAACAACCAGAGCATCGCCGACTACGCCCCGCACCTGCTCTACCCGGGCGCGCAACGGCCGAATTTCGTCCTGCGCTCGCACCTTGAGCACCTGCTCCACGGCTCCTGCCGCAAACCCCACCACCCGGCGGCCGACGGCCTGTTGTGCGCCGACCGCCTGTTGCTGGAACACCCCACGCCATTGCAGCGCCCGGCCCTGCTGATGATGAGCGGTGACCAGGTGTATGCCGACGATGTCGCCGGGCCCATGCTGCGCGCCATACATGCGCTGATCGAGCGCCTGGGGCTGTTTGGCGAGCACCTGCAAGGTGCGGTAGTCGATGACAGCGCCGCGCTCTACCAGCACCCGGCCAGCTATTACCACCGCGCCGACCTGCTGCCGGCACTGGAGAGCAACGAAACCCTGCGCGAGCGCTTTTTCGGCGGCACGCGCAAGCCGATCTTCACCAGCAGCAACGCCGACAACCACCTGGTGACCTTCGCCGAAGTCATGGCCATGTACCTGCTGGTCTGGTCCCCGCTGCCCTGGGGCCTGATCGACGTGCAGATGCCACCCGGCCTCAATGCCGAGCGCCAGGCCCGCTACCGCCAGGAACAGCAACTGATCGACGGCTTTGCCAGCGGCCTTGGCGGGGTGGCGCGGGTATTGGCGCATTTGCCGAGCCTGATGATTTTCGATGACCACGACATCACCGATGACTGGAACCTGTCGGCGCAATGGGAAGAAACCGCCTACGGCCACCCGTTCTCCAAGCGCATCATCGGCAACGCCCTGCTCGGCTATATGCTGTGCCAGGGCTGGGGTAACAACCCGGATGCCTTTACCGGGCTACTGGAGCATTGCCAGGCCTTCAGCCACAGTGCCGACGCCGATGACTACCTCGACACGCCGCTGCAGGATGCGCTGATCAACGAAGTACTGCGCTTTCAGGGCTGGCAGTTCGTCCTGCCCAGCAGCCCGGCGCTGCTGGTGCTCGATACCCGCACCCGGCGCTGGCGCAGTGAAAGCAACTTCAACAAACCCTCGGGCCTGCTCGACTGGGAAGCCTTGAGCGAGCTGCAACAGGCGCTGCTCGACCATCCTTCGGCGATCATCGTCTCGCCGGCGCCGATCTTCGGCGTCAAGTTGATCGAGAGCGTGCAGCGGGTATTCAGCTGGCTGGGTTATCCGCTATTGGTCGATGCCGAAAACTGGATGGCTCATCGCGGCGCGGCGCAAGTGATCCTGAACATCTTCCGCCACTCGCGCACACCGGGGCACTACGTGATTCTCTCTGGTGACGTGCACTACTCGTTCGTCTATGAGGTGCTGATCCGCCACCGCCAGCGCGCCCCGCACCTGTGGCAGATCACCAGCAGCGGCATCAAGAACCAGTTCCCCAAGCGCCTGCTGGACACCTTCGACCGCCTCAACCGCTGGCTGTACTCGCCACGCTCACCACTCAACTGGTTTACCAAGCGCCGGCAAATGCAGGTGATGCCGCGCACACCCGCGCACAGCAAGGCCGGCGAGCGGCTGTGGAACAGCGCGGGGCTTGGCCAGGTGTTTTTTAACGAAGCAGGACAGCCGACGCGGATATTCCAACTTAACGCCGATGGCTCACCGGTAACCGAGTTCCCGGCTCGACTACCCGACTAGCTGCGCCCCCCACGCCAGCCTTACTGATCATACAAGCTGCCTGACCCAGCCCTGGATGAACGACTGGCACACCTGCTCAAGTTGACTGCTGACTTTCAGCGCCTCCTGGCGCATGGCATCTGGCTGAATACCTTGAGCTGCTAGTTCAGCCGCATGCCCCACTAGCCATTGCTCAATCCTCCCCGGATCGGCCTCCAGGTGAAACTGCAATGCCAGCACGTTGCTTCCCACTGAAAAGGCCTGGTTGGTACACAAATCGCTTTCAGCCAAACGCGTGGCGCCCGGTGGAATGTCGAACTGATCACCGTGCCAATGCAATACCGGCACATCACCCAATGATGCCAGCGCCGATGCCTGTCCAGCGGCGGTCAGGCTGACCTTGTTGAAGCCGATTTCCTTACTCGCCATTGGGTAGACCTCTGCCCCGAGAGCCCGAGCAATCAACTGGGCTCCCAAGCAAATGCCCAACAGTGGCTTGCCGGATTTCAACCGTGAGCGGATTAACTCAAGTTCCTGCACCAGAAAAGGATAACTGGCCTCTTCATAGGCGCCGATGGGTCCACCCAGAACAACAACCAGATCGGCTCGCTGCGGATCAATATCGGTAAGCTCGGTGGTGCAGACATCCAGATACTGAACATGATATCCGAGCTCGACCAACACCGGCTCCAGGTTGCCAAGATCCTCGAAATACAGGTGACGCAGTGCGAGTAGCGTTTTCATCGGTAAACCTTCTATGTGCATTTTAATAAGTGCGGTACAACGTTCACGGCAATGCGACGGTCATTGACTCACCTGCCGGAAAGGTGCAGCAGGCAAGCACATAACCTGCTTTCCTCTCATGCACGCCTAGGGCGAAATCCATCTCACTTGTACAACCGCCGCGCAGCAGCTTGATACGGCAACTGCCACAGATGCCGGCACGGCATTCGTGGGCTAGCGCAATATCAGCTTCGAGCAGGTGCTCAAGAAGACTCGTACCGGGGCGCAAAGCTATTACCTCGGATAGACCCTCCACCTGCAAACAGTTCGTCGCTGATGATGTTTCTTCAGCGCCGAGCGCGCGAGCAACGGGCGAGGAAAAAGCTTCGATCATGACCTCGCTTGCAGGGTACATCTCGACCCGCTGCTGCATTGAGCGGGCAAAGTCCTGGCTACCGCAGATGACCACCGCATCGGGCAACGGCAGGGAATCAAACAACGCAGTCGTGGGACGTCCTGCGTGGAAGCTGCCGCCGTCATTTTTTTGAGGCTCGCGCGTCAAGCACAGATCGAGCGAAAACCATTGTGCACTGGCTTGCAAGGTCAACAACTCTTGAAGAAAAGGCGTCTCTTCTCTTCGAGGGGAACACAGCACCAGTCGAACCACAGGACCGCTTCCCCGAAGCTTGTGCAGCGCACTGAGCTCTTCAATCAGCGCCATAGGCAGGGTTACTCCAATACCCCCTGCAAGCATCAGTATCTGCTTGCACGACGCCAACCGGTCCACCGTAATGCTGCCAGCAGGTGGCTTGCAACTGACCAGGTCACCAATCGACAACCTGTGAAACAGAGCGTCTGCAACCTGATGTCGACCACTTTTCTGAATGGCGACCTCAAACATGTTCGGCGCCACGATGCGGACAATGGAATAGCAACGATGCTGCAACAGCCCTTCAATGTCTGGAAAACCCAGTGACACATAGCGACCGGCCTTGAATGCACACCAATCCGCTACCGTACCGACTACTCTGAAGCGGAACACTTTGACTAGCGGTGTTTTATCGACCACCGACACACAACTCAATTGCAATGATTCGCTCACGGGTCACCCCATCGATGTATTGAATGCCTGACTACGCACCACCGCAGGTGCATTCAGCCCAACACGCTCAATGAGCCTCTCTACCGAGTCCATGTAGATACCGACCTCGTTACGACTTCCCGTGTCGTGAATGATGGCATCAGCGTCGGGGAACTTGATTAGCGAGAAAGCGGCTTGCCAAGCCCCCAATTCGTTGTTCGCGAACATTTCAACCGTCTTCAACACCACCGATTTAAAATATTTCCTCTCGCGTTCTGAAAGATCCCTGAGAATATCGATAGCAGCAAAACTAAAGACACTTGAGTGACTCCACTCATCACGCGCATGGGTACTCGTCACCTCATGACAAATACTTTGAATGTGCGTGTCCTCCGCCATGACTTTCAAGTAGTCAGTGATCAGCGTTTCGCTGGCACAGGCGATTCCAAAACGGGTGAGACGTCTTTCCCACTCGGCATTACAGCCAGCAAGCAAAGAGTTTCGCCATGTCACGAGATTGAAATCAGTAAAGTCAAGATACTCAATGCCACGCATGGCGTAGATATAATTGCAGGCATCCACCGACATTTTTGTATGTAGCGCCTCATCGAGCAAGGATTCAACCATAACCGACTGCAAGGCCGGGCGATTGCGTGAGCCAACGGGAGGTGATTTGATAACATCCTCGCAGGCTGGCGTTACCACGTTACTCTCGATATAGATGGTTTTGAGGTTATAAATAATCCAGGCATACGACAGGCACTTTGACTTCATCTCATCACTTGCCACCTGCCAGGCAGGGTGATGTTTGAATGGCAGAAGCTCTTCACTGAAATCATTTTTAGCCGGGTTGAAATCCAGCAACGAATAGTCGCGCATGCCGGCATTCACTGCCGCCCGGCTTTTCCATAACACTGAAAGCTTGGACAACATCTGCCCAACCGAGCCCTCTTCAAGCTGCACAGCATTATCACCTGCCATAGGTAAATCTCCACGTGAGTTATTTATCAAAAAGCATAACTGCCACGGAGATAACCGGCACTTGAAAATATGTAAGATTTATCTAGAAACACGCACAGGAGGAAGAACCTCCTCTAGTATGAAGATATAATTATGTATGAAAAATCAAGCTGCTCAGTAGTAAATACACACCTGATAAAACGGGTACAGCGGGCTTTATCAGGTGCGCTCGAGGGCGTTGACCAGGTCGTGGAAGGCTTCGCGGTTGGAATCGTTCAGGCCCATGAGGATCTTGTGCGCCTCAAGCACCTTGGAGCGCACCACGTCTTCGTTCTGATCCTGCGACGGCAGGTCGGTCAGGCATTCCGGGCACGGGATCGGCCGGTCAACGATGTTGAACACCTGGTCGAAACCCATCGACTGCAAGAGGCGGGTGATGTCGGCGTGGGTGGTGACCACCGTCGGCAACAACCCGACCTTTTGCCGCGACAGGATCGAGAGCTTGGCCAGCAAGCCCAAGGTGGTGCTGTCGATGCTGTGGGTTTCTGTCAGATCGATGACGATCGCCGAGAAATTCAGCGCCGTGAAGATCTTTTCAATCGTCGCATCCAGCGCCGAACACAAGGTCAGGCGCACTTCACCGACAAACTTCAGCACGAAGGTGCCATTCTGCTCGGCGAACTGGATTCTACCCGTACTCATTGAAGGTTCCTGCTCAACACCAATAGGGCGATATCATCCGGCATCTCCCCAAGCGTAGCTAATCCGAATCGTTGGCGCAGCCCATCCAGACTACCGCCTGCGGCCTTGATGATTTCAGGCAGGGCCGCCTCTTTATCTTTGAGTGTGTCACCGGGCAAAAGGTCCAGAATGCCATCAGACAGCAGGGTCAGGCTGAACTGCGGCGGCAACTCCAGGACGTGGTCCTGGTAGGTGGCCTCCTCGAACAAGCCGACCGGCAATCCGCGGCCCTCCAGATAACGGCTCTGGCCCGGGGTGTACAGCACTGGCAACGGCAGGTGACCACCGATGCTGTAGGTCATGATACCGGTGTCTTCGTCGATCACGCCGCCGACCATGGTCACATGCTTGCCCAGCTTGCAGTTGATCAGGCCGCGGTTGATGTGTCCGAGTACTTCCGACGGTTTGAAGTCACGCAAGTTGCCGCCGCGCTTGAATTCGAACAGCAGGCGCGTGGTCATGAACTTCAGCAGCACGGTGACGAAGGCCGAAGACGCGCCATGCCCGGAAACGTCTGCCAGGTAAAAGGCAATTCGCCGGTCATCGACACGGAAATAGTCGGCAAAGTCGCCCGACAGGTACAGCGACGGAATAATCTGGTGCTCGAACGACAGGTCGTCGGCCACCCAGGGGCTTTCCGGCAGCATGTTCATCTGCACCTGACGCCCGGCGGTCTGGTCTTCCTGCAGCAGGTGCAGGCTGGCCTCAAGCTCGCGGTTGGCGGTTTCGAGCTTTTCCCGGTAGCGCTGGTTTTCCAGCACCAGACGCGCGCGGTCCAGGGCCCGGCGTACCGAATGCTCGAGCACCGCGAGGTCTTCGAGGGGCTTGATCAGGTAGTCGGCCGCGCCCAGGCGCAGGGCCTCGACGGCGTCGTTCATCACCCCGGCGCCCGATACCACGATCACCGGCAGTTCCGGCGCGCGCTCGGTTACCTGGCGAATCAGCTCCAGGCCGCCCATTTGCGGCATGCGCAGATCGCAGATCACCAGATCAGGATGTTCCTGTTCGAAGACCTGCAGGCCCTGCTGGCCATTGGCTGCCTGCAGGACGCTGAAACCGCTGTCTTCCAGGTAGGCGGCAAGACTCGCACGTACGACGTCGTCGTCATCGATTATCAGCAGCGTTGCACTGGTTTTCTGCATGTGGGCAAACGGCGCCAGGAATAGGTTGGGCGTAGGTGAGCATCGGCCCACGTACTGGATTCACTTCGAGCTACTCTTCTATGAGTTGTAGGACATCAAAACCTGTCCGGCAAATAGCAGAGGTGCCTTGTAAGGCGCAGACGGTACTCCCATCCGCCGGGCGTTTCAAGGGCACACCGATGGTCGCCGATGCTCTTTACAGCCGAAAGCACCGGGAGTTATAAAAACCCCTCCAACCGCAACGCAATGAAAGGATGCCGAGATGAGCTCAGGGCCCATGGACTACAGCGAGAAGCGCGATTTCATTCGCATGCGGGTGGAAGCAGATATCAGCCTGATCCACCAGGGGCAGGTCATCGCCGCCGTCTGCCTCGACCTCTCCAGCAGTGGCATGCAGGTCCAGGCGCCGCAGCCGTTCACGGTTGGCGATCAACTCGAGGTGCGTATCGACTCCGACCATCCGGCACTCAAGGGCCTGGAAGCGAGCACAGAGGTGGTGTGGATTGCCGACCAGCAAGACGGCAAGCAGAAACTCGGGCTGCGCATCCTCAGCATGAAATAATTGCAGACACAAAAAAGGCGACCTGAAGGTCGCCTTTTGTTTACCCGCTCGGATCAGAAGTCGTCGACGACGGCGCCATCCTTGACCTTGAATTCGCGATTTTGCAGGTATGCATTGCGAATGAAGATGTATTTGTCGCCATTGATCAGCTTTTCAGCCGACAGCAGGCTCGCGCGGGTGTCGACCACATCGACGGCGGCGGCGGTGTTGCGGGTCGGCACGTGGTCGATGTAGCGGTAGGGTTCGGTGTAGGTGTCCGGGTACTTGCCGATGGCATCGCGCACGGTGCTCGGGCCGAGCAACGGCAGCATTACGTACGGGCCGCTGCTCACGCCCCAATAGCCGAGGGTCTGGCCAAAGTCTTCGTCATTGCGCTGCAGGCCCATCTTGGTGCCGACATCGAAGAACCCGCCAATACCGAAGGTGGTGTTGACGATCAGCCGCGCAGTATCAACCCCGGCGGCGTGCGGCTTGAGCTGCAGCACGTTGTTGGCCAGGTTGGTGACGTCGCCCAGGTTGCGGAACATGTTGTGGATGCCGTCTTCGAGGAACTGCGGAGTGACCGCCTGGTACCCCTGTGCCAGCGGCTTGAGCGCGTAGGTGTCGAGCGTGTCGTTGAAGCGGAAGATCGGCCGGTTGATGCTTTCCCAGGGATCTTCTTCAGTGGCCGCCTGGGCCGCGACGACAGGCGCCAACAGTAGGCCGGCACAGACACAAGCCCGGGTCATCCGATCGATCAGGCCGATCCTACGCATAGTGTTACTCCTCGAACTAGGCAGACGCCGCGCGTCCTACGCCAAAAAATGAAGCAAGTATAAAGGCTCTGCTGCCGTTAAGCAGCTTGGCATAAACAACGTCGCAAAAATGTGAACAACTGTGTATCGGCAGCGTCACCAAAAAGTAACAACCCAAGCGTAGCCTGCAAAGTATTTCAGGGACGTTGCCATGCCAGACTCCCCCGCCATTACTGCCCTGCTGTTCGGCTTGCGCGGCTGCCTTGTCGAAGTGAACCCGGGCTCTGATGCCCAGGCACCCTGCCCCACTCCGGGCGCGCTGCCCACCCTTGACTGGCTGTATCAGCAAAAGGTTCCCTGTGCCTGGCTCGATGAGCTGCCGGCTGCAGACGGCAAACAAATGGCCAGCCCCTTGCCGGCCTGGCTCAATGCCTTCCCGGCCTGCAAGACCCCCTGGCCGGCACCGGATGCCTGCTGGCAGGCACTGATGAGCCTCAGGGCGGGCAAACTCGACGGTTGCGTGCTGGTCAGTGGCGAACCACGCTTGCTGCAGTCGGGCCTCAACGCCGGGTTGTGGACCATCGGCCTGGCCGCCTGCGGGCCCAGCAGCCAGTGGCAAGCCCTTGGCCCCAAGGAGCAGGAACGCCAGCGTGGCCAGGCCACCTTGCAGTTGTTTGCCCTGGGCGTGCACTCGGTGATCGACCACCTCGAAGCCCTGGCCGACTGCCTGGCAGACATCGGCCAGCGCCGGCGCAAAGGTGAAAAACCCTGAAACAGCACCTTTGATCAGGGTCATGCAAAGCGCTGGCCGGTGGATTACTCTAGTAGACAGGGCATGGACCTTTCACCCGCTAACGGGGTCCATGACTGTGCCTATTCATAGAGGGAGAACACCCATGCCTGCCCAAGAACTGCAAAAGCAACTCACTGAGCTGCGCGAGCAACTGGAGCAGAACCCGCCGCTTTCAGAAGAAGAGCGCCAACACCTGCATGAGCTGATGGAGAAGATCGAGGCCGAGATCAAGCTGGAAGCCGCGACCAAGGACAACAACCTGGTCGATGGCGTCAACCTCGCCGTGGAGCGCTTTGAAGTCGAGCACCCGGGCCTGACCGCCACCTTGCGCAATATCGTTCAGAGCCTGCAAAGCATGGGCATCTAAGCCCGCCGGAATAAAAAAGCCCCGTCATCGAACGGGGCTTTTCGTTACTGGCGAACCAGTCGCAGGTTCTGAAGGGTCACCTGGGAAGTACTGCGGTACGGGTTGATGTCCAGGCCGCCGCGGCGCACGTAACGGGCATAAACCGTCAGGTGCTCGGGGTTGAGCAGGCGCTTGAGGTCAAGGTAGATGCGCTCGACGCACTGCTCATGAAAGTCGGCATGCTGGCGGAAGCTGATCAGGTAGGTCAGCAGGCTGGCGTGATCCAGCGCCGCGCCACGGTAGTGCACGGTGACGCTACCCCAGTCCGGCTGGCCGGTGACCGGGCAGTTGGACTTGAGCAAATGGCTGTGCAGGGTTTCTTCAACAATGTTGGCGCTGTCGCAACGCAGCAACTCCGGCTGCGGTTGCTCGTAGTTGCTGATGCTGACATCCAGCTCATCGATGCACACGCCCGGCAAGCCGACCACGCCCTGCCCTTCGACCTCGGCCAGGCTGCGGACCTGCACGCCCACCGGCTTGCCGGCGGCAGCCGAGAGGTCCTTGACCAGGCATGCCTGCAGGGCAGCGGGCGATTCGAACACGGTCTGGTTCAGCGAGTTGAGGTACAGCTTGAACGACTTCGACTCGATGATGTTCGGCGAGTCGGCCGGGATGGCGAACTCACCGATTGCTACCACCGGCTTACCCGATGGCAGCAGCCAGGACAGCTCGAAGCAGTTCCAGAAGTCGACGCCCTGCCATGGCAGGGTCTGGGCGCTGACGCCCAGCTCGGCCCATTTTGCCGCCCGCGGGATCGGGAACAGCAGCGAGGGTGTGTAGGTGGAGACGTATTCGCTGGATTTACCCAGCGGAGAATGTTCGGCGGCAGGATGCATGGCTAAAACCTGTAGGAGCAAATGCGCCTAGTTTATCGGTTTTAGGCCATGCTTTGGGCAATCGGCTGTTATTGGCCGATGGTCAGCTTGCCGACCATGCCTGCTTGATAATGACCGGGCACGTTGCAGGCGAACTCGATTGGCGCCGACTGGCTAAAGGTCCAGGTCAGTTCAGCGCTTTTGCCAGGTTCGACCATCACCGTGTTCGGATCGTCGTGCTGCATGCTGGCGTGATTCATGTTGCCGTGGCCCATGGCCGAATGGTCCATCTGGCCCTGCATGGCGAGCATTTCTTTCTGGTGCCTGGCGTGCATCACAGCATCGCCGAGGCTGAACTCATGGACTACCGCGCCCTTGTTGATTAGCACGAAGCGCACGGTCTCCCCGGCCTTGACCTCAAGGCTGCGCGGCGCGTAATACATGTCGCCCATCACCACCTCGACGCTGCGGGTGGCCTTGCTCGCAGGCGCAGGCTGGCCGAAGGTGTAGGAATGCGCGGGCGACGCCAAGGCTGGAAGGCTGAACAGCGCCAGTGCGCCAATGATAAAAAGGTGTTTCATTTCAAGCCCACTCCAGGGTTGCGACGGTTCAGGCTTCACTGTAGAAAATCGCCGCTGGCAGTCACCTGACAAAAACATTACAACTTTGTCAGCTTGGCCACCCGCCACGCCCGCCGCGGTATAACCCTGCGGCAATCCACGTAAAAGAGCCAGCCGATGAAATTGTTGATCGTCGAAGACCAGACCAAGACCGGCCAGTACTTGTGCCAGGGCCTCAGTGAAGCGGGCTTTGCCACCGAGCTTGCCAGCGACGGCAATACCGGCCAGCACCTGGCCCTGACCGGCGACTATGACTTGCTGATCCTCGACGTCATGCTGCCGGGCCGCGATGGCTGGCAGATCCTTCAGGCGGTGCGCGCCGCCGGCCTGGAAATCCCGGTGCTGTTCCTCACCGCCCGCGACGCCGTCGAAGACCGCGTGCACGGCCTGGAACTGGGCGCCGACGATTACCTGGTCAAGCCGTTCGCCTTCTCTGAACTGCTGGCACGGGTGCGCAGCCTGCTGCGCCGCGGCAGCAGCCCGGCACAGGAAACCAGCCTGGGCCTGGCCGACCTGCGCCTTGACCTGATCCGCCGCCGGGTCGAACGCACAGGCCAGCGCATCGACTTGACCGCCAAGGAGTTCGCCCTGCTCGAACTGCTGCTGCGCCGCCAGGGCGAAGTGCTACCCAAGTCGCTGATCGCCTCGCAGGTGTGGGACATGAACTTTGACAGCGACACCAACGTCATTGAAGTGGCGATCCGCCGCCTGCGCCTGAAGATCGACGATGCCCACGACAACAAGCTGATCCATACCGTGCGCGGCATGGGTTATGTGCTTGAAGAGCGCAGCGCCTGATGCGCCGCCTGTCCCTCGGTAGTCGCCTGGCACTGCTGTTTGCCGCCTGCACGGCAGTGGTGTCGCTGACTGCCGGTATCCTTTTTAGCCGCGCCAGCGCCACCCACTTCATCGAGCTCGACCAGCAACTGCTCAACAGCCGCCTGTCACTGCTGCGCCAGATGCTCGAAGGCGTGGACGACCCGGCCAGCCTCGCCCCGCGCCTGCCTGCCCTGCAAACCGAACTCAGCCACCAGGCCGACCTTGCCGTGCGCATTCGCGGCCGGGACGGGCGCATCTGGTTCGACAGCCAGGCCGGCCTGCCCGAGTCGCCGCAAGTGCTCGGCCTGAGCACCCTGCACAGCAGCGGCGTCGACTTTCGCAGCCTGTGTGTCAACCTCAACGGTGGCGACGCGCAGCTGACGCTGTTTCTCGACATCACCCACCATCAGCATTTCCTCCAGCGCATGCAGCAGCTGATCTGGCTGACTGTCGGCCTTTCGGCGCTGGCGACCGCGCTGCTCGGCGCCTGGGCCGCGCGCAGCGGGCTGCGGCCACTGCGGCAGATGGGCGAGGTGGCCTCCGGGGTATCGGCACGCTCGTTGACCACGCGGCTGCCCGAAGGGCAAATGCCGGTGGAGCTGGCAGAACTGGCGCAGACCGTCAACGCCATGCTCGAACGCCTGGACGATGCCTTTCAGCGCCTCTCGGCGTTCTCTGCCGACATTGCCCACGAGCTGCGCACGCCGCTGTCCAACCTGCTGACCCACACCCAGGTAACCCTGACCCGGCCGCGCAGCCTGGATGAATACCGCGAGGCGCTGCACAGCAACCTCGAAGAGCTGCAATGGATGGCGCAACTGGTCAACGACATGCTCTACCTGGCCAAGGCTGACCACGGTTTGCTGATGCCCAGCCGCCAGCAACTGGCACTTGAAGACGAGGCCGATGCCTTGCTCGAATACTACGCACCGCTGGCTGAAGATGCCGAGGTAAGCCTGAGCCGTGAGGGCCAGGCGCCGCTTGCCGGCGACCGGCATATGCTGCGCCGGGCGCTGTCCAATTTGCTCGACAACGCCCTGCGCTTTACCCCGGCCGGCGGCGAGATACGTGTGACCATCGAGCGACACCAAGACGGAGTAAGGCTGCAGGTGGCCAACCGCGGTGAGCCGATTGACCCGGCGTTGCTGCCGAAGTTGTTTGATCGTTTCTACCGGGCAGACCCGGCACGGCGCGAAGGCAGCAGTGAGCATGCAGGGTTGGGACTGGCGATTACCCGCTCGATCGTACAGGCGCACGGCGGGCGTATTCGCGGGGAGTCGGCTGAGGGCTGGACGCGGTTCGTGATCGACTTGCCGACGGTGTGAATACCATCGCGGGGCGAGCCCGCTCCTACAGCCGGTGTAGGAGCGGGCTTGCCCCGCGATCAGCCATCACTCGTAACGCAAGGCGTACGCCGGCTCTACCTGCGAAGCCCGCCAGGCCGGGTACAGGGTGGCCAGGAAGCTCATGATCAGGCCGGCGCTACAGATCAGCGCCACGTCGCCCCATTGCAGTTCCGACGGCAAGGTACTGATGAAGTACACGTCCGAGGTGAAGATGTGCTGGCCGCTGACCCGCTCCAGCCAGCCGACGATCTGGCTGACGTTGAGCGCGGCAATCACCCCCAGCACACCGCCGATCAAGGTACCGACGATACCGATCAGGCTGCCCTGGACCATGAAGGTGCCCATGATCTGCGCCGGCGTTGCGCCGATGGTGCGCAGGATGGCGATGTCGGCGCCCTTGTCGTTGACCACCATGATCAGCGTGGCAATGATGTTGAACGCCGCCACGGCGATGATCAGCAGCAGCAACAGGCCGATCATGGTCTTTTCCATCTTCATGGCACTGAACAGGCTGCCCTGGGTGTGGGTCCAGTCATCGGCGCGGTATTGCTCGCCAAGGCTTGTGGTAATCGCCTTGGACACCTGCGGCGCCGCGTACAGGTCCTTGACCTTGAGGCGCACGCCCTGCACCTGGTTCGGCGCCCAGCGCTGCATCTGCGCGGCGTCGGCCATGTGCATCAGGCCCAGCGAGCCGTCGAGCTCGGCGCCAACCTTGAATACCCCGACCACGTTCAGGCGCTGCATGCGCGGGGTGATGCCACCCGGCGCGCTGCTGACTTCGGGCACGATCAGGGTCAGCTTGTCGCCGACATTGAGGCGAAAGCGGCGCGCGGTGATTTCACCGATGACCACGCCGAACTCACCCGGTTTGAGGTCTTCAAGGCTGCCCTGGACGATATGCTGGGCAACGATCGAGACCTTGCCCTCCTCGGCCGGGTCGATGCCGCTGACCTGGATCGGCTGCATCGAGCCCTTGTAAGAGAGCATGCCTTCCATCTCGGTCAGTGGCGCGGCGGCGATCACTTCAGGGTTTTTCAAGGCTTGCGCCGCCACCGGCCGCCAGTCGTCCAGCGGCTGGGCACCGAGCACGCTGGCGTGCGGCACCATGCCGAGGATGCGCGAGCTCATTTCGCGCTGGAAGCCGTTCATCACCGACAGCACCACGATCATCGCCAGCACGCCCAGGGACAGGCCGATCATCGAGGTCATGGAAATGAACGAGATGAAATGGTTGCGGCGCTTGGCGCGGGTGTAGCGCGCGCCGATGAAAATAGACAAGGGTCTGAACATGAACGAAAGCACCCGGGTAAAGAAAAGGAACCAGGTGCCCGCCTGACAGCGGCGGGCACGTTGCGCGGGCAATCAGATCGGTACCAGGTGCCCGTCTTCCAGGCGCAGTACGCGGTCCATCTGGCGCGCCAGGTTAAGATCGTGGGTCACCACCAGGAAGGCCGTCTGCGAAGAGCTGCTGAGCTCCTGCATCAAGTCCTGGATACCCTGGGCGGTGTGATGGTCGAGGTTGCCGGTAGGCTCGTCGAGCATCACCAGCCCCGGACGGTTGACCAGCGCCCGGGCGATGGCCACGCGCTGGCGTTCGCCACCGGACAGCTCGGCCGGCTTGTGGCTCAGGCGATGGCCCAGGCCGACGCGCTTGAGCAGCGCTTCGGCGCGCTCGCGGGCTTCGGGGATGGCGGTGCGACCGATCAGCAGCGGCATGCACACGTTCTCCAGCGCCGTGAACTCCGGCAGCAGGTGGTGGAACTGGTAGACGAAGCCCAGGGCGCGGTTGCGCAGCAGGCCACGGGCGCGTTCGCCCAATGCCGAGAGCTCTTCGCCGGCCAGCCAGACGCTGCCTTCGGTCGGGGTATCGAGGCCGCCGAGCAGGTTGAGCAAAGTACTCTTGCCTGAACCGGAGCTACCGACGATCGCCACCCGCTCGCCCGGGTGCAGCTCCAGCTGCAGGCCGGACAATACCTGGACTTTCTCCGGGCCTTCCTCGTAGGACTTGCCCAGGTTGCGGCAACTCAGCACTGCTTTATCACTCATGCCCAACTCACTCATAACGTAGCGCCTCCGCAGGCTGGGTGCGTGCCGCACGCCAGGCCGGATACAGGGTGGCGAGGAAACTCAGGACCAATGCCGCACCGCAGACCATCCACACGTCCTCGGCCATGACCTGCGATGGCAGGTAGTCGATGAAGTAGACGTCGGCATTGAGGAACTTGTGCCCGATCAGGGTCTCGATGCCGGCAATCGCGGCGCTGACATTGAGCGCGGCGAAAATGCCCACCAGCGCGCCGATCAGGGTGCCGACCACGCCGATCACCGTGCCCTGGACCATGAAGATGGCCATGATCTGCCCCGGCGTCGAGCCCAGGGTGCGCAAGATGGCGATGTCGCCCTTCTTGTCGTTGACCACCATCACCAGGGTGGAAATGATGTTGAACGCGGCCACCGCGACAATCAGCAGCAACAGCAGGCCGATCATGGCTTTTTCCATGCGGATCGCCTGGTACAGGTTGCCGTGGCTACGGGTCCAGTCGCGGGCGTAGAACTCCTGCTCGCCCAGCTTCTGGGCGATGTCCCAGGCAACCCGGGGGGCCTGGAACAGGTCGTCGAACTTCAGGCGCAGGCCCTGCACCTGGTCGGCTTTCCAGCGGTGCAGGCGCGACAGGTCCGACAGGTTGGTCAGGCCCAGGTAGCCGTCGATTTCACCGGCGCCGACATGGAAGATGCCGACCACGGTAAAGCGCTTCATGCGTGGGAACATGCCGGCCGGAGTGACGGTGACCTCGGGGGCGACGAAGGTCAGTTTGTCACCGATACCGACGCCCAGCTTGGCCGCCGCCTTGTCGCCGATCATGATGCCGAAGCCGCCAGGGGCCAGGTCATCGAGCTTACCCTCGCGGATAAAGTCGTCGATGATCGAGACCTTGCGCTCCTGGGCCGGGTCGATGCCGTTGAGCAGCACCTTCTGCACCTTGCCGTCATGGGTCAGCAGGCCCTGCATCTGGGTGAAGGGCGCCACCGCCAGAACCTGCGGGTTCTGCTTTACTTGACTGGCAAGGGCGGGCCAGTCGTTGATCGGCTGGCCGGTTTCCAGTGTGGCGTGGGGCACCATGCCCAACACCCGGGTGCGCATCTCGTGATCGAAGCCATTCATGACCGACAACACCACGATCATCACGACAACGCCCAGGGCGAGGCCGATCATCGAGGTCAGGGAAATGAACGAGACGAAGTGGTTGCGACGCTTGGCACGGGTATAACGCGTGCCGATGAATACGAAGAGAGGTCTGAACATGTCGGGGCTTGTTCGGATGAAAGAGGAACGTCCTTGTGGCGGGGCTTGATTAGCAGCTTTACACTCAGACCACCGCCGCTACCATGGGTTCGCCATGTCGACATTAGATGAAGAAGATCGCCGCGAATACTACCGTATCGAGGATCGGATCGCACTGGAAATTAGCCCGTTGAGCGCCGCCGAAGCGCTTGGCACAGACTTGTTGCAAGATACTTCACCGCTGTTCAACCTGCTCAGTGAACTGCACCTGAGCGAGTTCGAGTCCCAGCACCTGCTGCGCCAGCTCAGTGACAAGGACCGCACCCTGGCGGCCTTTCTCAAGGCCCAGAACAAACGCATCGACCTGCTCAGTGCCGTGGTTGCGCAGACCCTGCTCGGGCAATTGAGCGCGCCGCAGGCGGTAGTGCTGTCCGAGGGCGGCATCGAGTTCAACCGCGCCGAGCCGCTGGCGGCCGGCGAACGCGTGGCCGTGAAGATGGTGCTGATGCCCCAGGCCCTGGGCCTGCTGCTGCGCGCCAAGGTCACCCATTGCGACCGCCAGGCCGACGGCCAGTACGAGATCGGCACCGAGTTCGTCGACACCACCGACGCCCAGCGCCAGCTGCTGGCCCGCTACATCCTGCAACGCCAAGCGCAACAACGACGCCAGGCCCTGGAGCAGAACGACCCAAGCGCCTCCTGAGTTTCACTTATTTGTTGAAGGAACAGACGTGACCACGATTTACGGCCACCGCGGCGCCAAGGGCGAAGCCCCCGAAAACACCCTCACCAGCTTCCAGCAGTGCCTCAAGCATGGCGTGCGCCGCTGCGAGCTCGACCTGCACCTGTCGGCTGACAACCAGCTGATGGTGATTCACGACCCCAGCCTCAAGCGCACCACCGGCCGGCGCGGCAAGGTGGTTGAACACAGCGCCGCCGACCTTGCCACCTACGACGCGCGCAAGGGTGGCCCGGGCTGGGTCTCGCCCTGCCCGATCCCGCGACTTGAGGAGCTGTTTGAAAAGTGCGATTTCGAGCACTGGCAGCTTGAGGTCAAGAGCGCCTCGCGCACCCGCGCCGCCACCACCGTGCTGGCGATCCGCGAAATGGCCCAGCAGTTCGGCCTGCTCGACAAGATCACCATCACCTCAAGCTCACGGGAAGTGCTGGGCGCAGCGCTGGAGCTGACTCCGGATATTTCCAGGGGACTGGTGGCCGAGTACGCCTGGCTCGACCCGCTGAAGGTCGCCCAGAACTACGGCTGCAACTTGCTGGCGTTGAACTGGACACTGTGCACCCCCGAGCGCCTGATCAAGGCCCAGCGCCAGGGTTTGCACGTGTCGGTGTGGACAGTCAACGAGCCGGCGCTGATGCGCAGGCTCGCCGACTTCGGCGTAGACAGCCTGATTACAGACTTTCCCGGTTTGGCCAGCGCCACCCTCGAGAATCGCTGAAATCGGTCTCCCCGGCCGGCTCAGGCCACCGGCCGGAGCCGCTCAAAAAAGCCGGTTGAGGCCGTCGTAAGCCGCTACCCGATAGGCTTCAGCCATGGTCGGGTAGTTGAAGGTGGTGTTGACGAAGTACTTCAGGGTATTGCGCTCACCCGGCTGGTCCATGATCGCCTGACCAATGTGAACGATCTCCGAGGCCTGGTAGCCGAAGCAGTGCACGCCGAGGATTTCCAGGGTTTCGCGGTGGAACAGGATCTTCAGCATGCCTTGTGGCTCACCGGCAATCTGCGCCCGGGCCATGCTCTTGAAGAAGGCCTTGCCCACTTCATAAGGCACCTTGGCCTGGGTCAGCTCCTGCTCGTTCTTGCCGATCGAGCTGATCTCCGGAATGGTGTAGATGCCGGTCGGCACATCGTTGACGAAGCGCCAGCTGCCATTGTCGACGATGCTGCCGGCAGCCGAGCGGCCCTGGTCGTGGGCGGCACTGGCCAGGCTCGGCCAGCCGATCACGTCACCGGCACCGTAAATGTTCGCCACGTGGGTGCGGTAGTTTTCGTCGACTTCGATCTGGCCACGGCTATTGACCTTGATGCCGATGTTTTCCAGGCCCAGCTTGTCGGTGTTGCCGGTACGGCCGTTGCACCAGAGCAAGGCATCGGCCTTGATCTTCTTGCCGGATTTCAGGTGCAGGATCACCCCGTTGTCCAGGCCTTCGACACGCTCGTACTCTTCGTTGTGGCGCACGGTGATGTTGTTGTTGCTGAAGTGGTAGCTCAACGCCTGGGAGATTTCCGAGTCGAGGAAGCTCAGCAACTGGCCGCGGTTGTCTACCAGCTCTACCAGCACACCCAGGCCGCTGAAGATCGAGGCGTACTCGCAGCCGATCACGCCGGCGCCGTAGACGATCAGTTTGCGCGGGGTGTGGCCGAGGCTGAGGATGGTGTCGCTATCGTAGATTCGCGGGTGGTGGAAATCGATATCGGCCGGGCGATACGGGCGCGAACCGGTGGCGATGATGATGTGCTTGGCCACCAGCTTCTCGACCACGCCGTTGGCGCAGACCACTTCGATGGTCTGCTCGTCGGCGAAGCTGCCGGTGCCGAAGAACACGTCGACGCGGTTGCGGGCGTAGTAGCCGGTGCGCGAGGCCACCTGCTTGGAGATCACCTTCTCGGCGCTTTTCAGCACGTCGGGGAACGAGAACCAGCGCGGCTCACCAATGGCCCGGAACATCGGGTTGGTGTTGAACTGCATGATCTGGCGCACCGAGTGACGCAGGGCCTTGGACGGAATGGTACCCAGGTGGGTGCAGTTGCCGCCGACCTGGCGACGGCTATCGACCATCGCCACCTTGCGTCCTGCTTTGGCAGCATTCATTGCCGCCCCTTCTCCTGCGGGGCCGGAACCCAGCACCACTACGTCGTAGTTGTAGACAGCCATGCGTACTCCTTCAGAACAGGCCCACGCGCCACATCGGCGGGCGGGGCTACCTCATGTCGCCAGCGGCGCCATGCAAAAATTCGGGTGCAGTCTAATCAAGCTTGAACGCCGCGCACATTAACCCTTGGTCGCGTCGTAGGCTATTTTTCTCTGCACTACATGTATTCATTGTCAGTTCACCAGCACCTGGGCAAACGCCGGCGTACTGCGGGAGACGAAACCATCGGCAACCCGGGTCACGAACACTGCGCCAATCCCGTGTCGAAGGGCAAACTCCCAGCCGCGCTCAGGCCCGAGAATCAGCAGCAAGGTCGAATAACCATCAGCCATCAGCGTCGAGCGGTCAAACACCGTCACCGAGGCCAGCTCGTGTTTCACGGGTTTTCCCTGGCGCGCATCGAAGGTGTGTGAATAGCGCTGGCCATTCTCCTCGAAATAATTGCGATAGTCACCGGAGGTCGATACACCAAACCCGTCCACGTCCAGCACTTGCTGGGCTATCTGGCGGTCAGCGCGGGGCAGTTCCAGCGCCACTTTCCACGGGCTGCCGTCGGCCTTGCGCCCGATCGCCTTGAGTTCACCTGTCGCCTCGACCAGCAAATTCGCGACCCCCAGGGCTTTTAGCCGCTCCACCAGCAGGTCTACGGCATGCCCGGCGGCGATGCTGTTGAAGTCCACTTCCACCGGCGCATCCTTGCACAGCTGCTCGCCAACTATGCGCAAATGCCCATGCCCGACCCGCTGGCGAGTGGCAGCCAGGGCCTGGGCATCCGGTACTTTTTCCATCCGCGACTGCGGGCCAAAGCCCCACAGGTCGAGTAAGGGCTCCACGGTCAGGTCAAAAGCGCCGTCACTTTGCTGCGCCAGTTGCTCGCCGACCCGCACCAGTTGCAGTACATCGGCCGGCATCGACTGACAGCTATTGGCCGGCAGCCTGTTGAAAGCTTCGGTCAAAGAATCACTACGGTAGGTGGAAAAACGCCTGTCGACACCCTCGAGAATCCGCTCGACCTCGCGCTTGACCAGCTCCGGTGCCGGCCCCTGGGGCGTACGCACATACTGCACGGTGTAGCTGCTGCCCATGGTCGGGCCACTGATGCGCTCCAGGGTGTTGCCCTGCCCGCACCCGGCCAGGCCCAGCATCGCACCGATCAACACTGCCTTGCGCATCCAGCCTCCAGGGAAAATTCAGGCAAAAAAAACGGGAACCCTGAGGTTCCCGTCTTTCACGATCAAGCCAAGCTTAGCGTGGGAAAGCAGGCGGATTGACGCCAGCCATGTCTTCCATCACGCGCACTACCTGGCAGCTGTAACCGAATTCGTTGTCGTACCAGACGTACAGGACAACACGGTTATCGTTGCAGATGGTGGCTTCGGCATCGACCACACCGGCGTGGCGCGAACCGACGAAGTCGGTGGAGACCACTTCCTGGGAGCTCACGTAGTCGATCTGCTTGTGCAGGTCCGAGTGCATGGCCATCTGGCGCAGGTACTCGTTGATCTCTTCGCGATTGGTGGCTTTTTCCAGGTTCAGGTTGAGGATGGCCATCGACACGTTCGGCGTTGGTACGCGGATCGCATTGCCGGTCAGCTTGCCCTTGAGCACTGGCAGTGCCTTGGCGGCTGCAGTGGCGGCACCGGTCTCGGTGATAACCATGTTCAGCGGCGCGGCGCGGCCACGACGGCTGCCCTTGTGGAAGTTGTCGATCAGGTTCTGGTCGTTGGTGAACGAGTGAACGGTTTCAACGTGGCCGTTGACGATACCGAACTTGTCGTTGACCGCTTTGAGCACAGGAACGATGGCATTGGTGGTGCAGGAAGCCGCGGAGATGATCTTGTCATCAGCGCTGATTTCGCCATGGTTGATGCCGTGCACGATGTTCTTCAGCGCGCCCTTGCCAGGTGCGGTGAGGATCACGCGGGCCGCGCCCGGGCAGGCCAGGTGCTGGCCCAGGCCGTCGGCGTCGCGCCATACACCGGTGTTGTCGACGATCAGGGCATTCTCGATGCCGTACTGGGTGTAGTCGACTTCACTCGGGTTCTTGGCGTAGATAACCTGGATCAGGTTGCCGTTGGCGGTGATGGTGTTGTTGGCTTCGTCGATGGTGATGGTGCCATCGAACGGGCCGTGCACCGAGTCACGACGCAGCAGGCTGGCACGCTTGACCAGATCGTTCTCGGCGCCTTTGCGCACGACGATGGCGCGCAGACGCAGGCCGTCGCCACCACCGGTTTTTTCGATCAGGATGCGCGCCAGCAGGCGGCCGATACGACCGAAGCCGTACAGCACGACGTCGGTGCCTTTGCGTGCCGAAGCGTTTTGCTGGCCAACCACGTCAGCCATTTCTTCACGCACGAACTGCTCGGCAGTACGGCCGTTGCCTTCTTGCTTGAACTTGTTGGCCAGCTTGCCCAGGTCGACCGAGGCGGCGCCCAGTTTCAGCTCGCTCATGGCTTTGAGCAGCGGGAATGTCTCGTGTACAGACAGTTCGGTTTCGTCGGTCTGGCGATGACGGGCAAAGCGGTGTGCTTTGAGGATCGAGATCACCGAGCGGTTGATCAGGCTACGGCCATAGATCGAGCTCACCACATTGTTATTGCGGTAGAGCTGACCGATAAGCGGGATCATCGCTTCTGCAAGCGCTTCACGATCAATCCACTCACCAAGACACTGGTCGGGCTTCTGAGTCACGGGAACCTTCCACATGTAGGGACAGAAAAAAGGGGCTACATTATGACGCCCCGCAGCCCATCGGGCAATGAGCGCCTGTCGCCAGCATCGCACTACATGCTTTTAGCCTGCACAAACCTGACAGCGCGGGCCTGCGCCCGGTACAATTGGCGTCTTTGTCGCAACGCTTGGAGCTCGACCTCCCGTGCCTGTTCTGCGTCTACCGCACCTGCCGGCCACTGCCGGCAAACAAACCTGGGGCAACCTGCCGGGCGCCGCCCTGAGCCTGGCCATTGCCGAAGCGGCCAGCGCCGCCAAACGCTTCACCCTGCTGCTGACCGCCGACAGCCAGAGCGCTGACCGCCTCGAGCAGGAGCTGCGCTTTTTTGCGCCCGAGCTGCCGGTGCTGCCGTTCCCCGACTGGGAAACCCTGCCCTACGACCTGTTCTCGCCGCACCAGGACATCATCTCCCAACGCATCTCCAGCCTGTACCGGCTGCCGGAGCTCGATCACGGCATTCTCGTGGTGCCGATCACCACCGCCCTGCACCGCCTGGCGCCGACGCGCTTCTTGCTCGGCAGCAGCCTGGTGCTGGACATCGGCCAGAAGCTCGATGTCGAGCAGATGCGCACGCGTCTTGAAGCCAGCGGCTACCGCTGTGTCGACACGGTCTACGAGCACGGCGAATTTGCCGTGCGCGGCGCCTTGATCGACCTGTTCCCGATGGGCAGCAAGCTGCCGTACCGCATCGACCTGTTCGATGATGAAATCGAGACCTTGCGCACCTTCGACCCGGAAACCCAGCGCTCGATCGACAAGGTCGAGTCGGTGCGGCTGCTGCCGGCCCGCGAGTTCCCGCTGCAAAAAGATGCGGTGACGCGTTTCAAGGCGCGCTTTCGCGAGCGCTTCGACGTTGATTTTCGCCGCTGCCCGATCTTCCAGGACCTTTCCAGCGGCATCACTCCGGCCGGCATCGAGTACTACCTGCCGCTGTTCTTCGACGACACCTCGACCCTGTTCGACTACCTGCCCCAGGACACCCAGGTGTTCTCCCTGCCCGGTGTCGAGCAGGCCGCCGAACACTTCTGGAGCGATGTACGCAACCGTTATGAGGAGCGTCGCATCGACCCGGCGCGGCCGCTGCTGCCGCCGGCCGAGCTGTTCATGCCGGTGGAAGACTGCTTTGCCCGGCTCAAAAGCTGGCCGCGGGTGGTGGTCAGCCAGGATGACCTCGACAGCGGGGTCGGCCGCGAACGCTTCCCGGCCCAGGTCCTGCCCAACCTTGCCATCGAAGCCAAGGCCAACCAGCCATTGGCGGCGCTGTCGGGGTTTCTCGAGACGTTCCCTGGCCGCGTGCTGTTCACCGCCGAATCGGCGGGGCGCCGCGAAGTATTGCTGGAACTGCTCGAACGCCTGAAGCTGCGCCCGCAGACCGTCGACAGCTGGAGCGCTTTCGTCGCTGGCAAGGCGCGCCTGGCGATCACCATCGCCCCGCTGGACGAAGGCCTGCTGCTGGACGACCCGGCCATTGCCCTGGTCGCCGAGAGCCCGCTGTTCGGCCAGCGGGTGATGCAGCGCCGGCGCCGCGACAAGCGCAGCGACGCCAACAACGATGCGGTGATCAAAAACCTCACCGAGCTGCGCGAAGGCGCGCCGGTGGTGCATATCGACCATGGCGTGGGCCGCTACCTGGGCCTGGCGACCCTGGAAATCGACAACCAGGCCGCCGAGTTCCTCACCCTCGAATACGCCGAGGGCGCCAAGCTCTATGTGCCGGTAGCCAACCTGCACCTGATCGCCCGCTACACCGGCAGCGACGACGCCCTGGCGCCGCTGCACCGGCTCGGCTCCGAAGCCTGGCAGAAAGCCAAGCGCAAGGCTGCCGAACAGGTGCGCGACGTGGCCGCCGAACTGCTCGACATCTATGCCCGCCGCGCCGCGCGCAAGGGCTATGCCTTCGCCGACCCGTCGGTGGACTACGCCACCTTCAGCGCAGGCTTCCCCTTCGAGGAAACCCCCGACCAGCAGAGCGCTATCGAGGCGGTGCGCGAGGACATGCTCGCGGCCAAGCCGATGGACCGCCTGGTGTGCGGCGACGTCGGCTTCGGCAAGACCGAAGTGGCCATGCGCGCAGCCTTCATTGCCGTGCATGGCGGTCGCCAGGTGGCGATCCTGGTGCCCACCACCCTGCTCGCCCAGCAGCACTACAACAGTTTTCGCGACCGCTTTGCCGACTGGCCGGTAACGGTTGAAGTGATGAGCCGCTTCAAGTCGCCCAAGGAAGTCGCTGCCGCGGTGGCGGACCTGGCCGAAGGCAAGATCGACATCGTCATTGGCACCCACAAGCTGTTGCAGGACGACGTCAAGATCAAAGACCTGGGCCTGGTGATCATCGACGAAGAACACCGCTTCGGTGTGCGCCAGAAAGAACAGCTCAAGGCCCTGCGCAGCGAGGTGGACATCCTCACCCTGACCGCCACGCCAATCCCGCGCACCCTGAACATGGCCGTGGCCGGCATGCGCGACCTGTCGATCATCGCCACGCCGCCGGCACGCCGGCTGTCGGTGCGCACCTTTGTCATGGAGCAGAACAAGAGCACGGTCAAAGAGGCGTTGCTGCGTGAGCTGCTGCGCGGTGGCCAGGTGTACTACCTGCACAACGATGTGAAAAGCATCGAGAAATGCGCCGCCGACCTCGCCGAACTGGTGCCGGAGGCCCGCATCGGCATCGGCCACGGGCAGATGCGCGAACGCGAACTCGAACAGGTGATGAGCGACTTCTACCACAAGCGCTTCAACGTGCTGATCGCCTCGACCATCATCGAGACCGGCATCGACGTGCCGAGCGCCAACACCATCATCATCGAGCGCGCCGACAAGTTCGGCCTGGCCCAGTTGCACCAGTTGCGCGGCCGGGTCGGGCGCAGCCACCACCAGGCCTACGCCTACCTGCTCACCCCGCCGCGCCAGCAGATCACTCCGGACGCCGAGAAGCGCCTGGAAGCCATCGCCAACACCCAGGACCTGGGCGCAGGTTTCGTCCTGGCTACCAACGACCTGGAAATCCGCGGCGCCGGCGAGCTGCTCGGCGAAGGCCAGAGCGGGCAGATCCAGGCAGTCGGCTTCACCCTGTACATGGAAATGCTCGAGCGCGCGGTCAAGGCCATCCGCAAGGGCGCCCAGCCGAACCTCGACCAGCCGATGGGCGGCGGCCCGGAAATCAACCTGCGCCTGCCGGCGCTGATTCCCGAGGACTACCTGCCGGATGTCCATGCGCGGCTGATCCTCTACAAGCGCATCGCCTCGGCGGTGGATGAAGACGGCCTCAAGGACCTGCAAGTGGAGATGATCGACCGCTTCGGCCTGCTGCCGGAGCCGACCAAGAACCTGGTGCGCCTGACCCTGCTCAAGCTGCAGGCGGAAAAACTCGGGATCAAGAAAGTCGATGCCGGGCCCAACGGCGGCAAGATCGAATTCGAAGCCGAGACCCCGGTCGATCCGCTGGTGCTGATCAAGCTGATCCAGGGCCAGCCCAAACGCTACAAGTTCGAAGGCGCCACCCAGTTCAAGTTCCTGGTGCCGATGGAGCGCCCAGAAGAACGCTTCAACAACCTTGAGGCGCTGTTCGAGCGCCTGACCCCACAATCTGCGTGAAGGAAGATCCATGCGTGCAACGCGTAGCCTGACCCTGCTGCTGGCACTGATTGCCCCGACGGCATTTGCCAACGGCACCTATCAGGTCGAAATGATCCTGGTACGGCAGAACGCCGTGCCGGCGATTACCAGCAAGTCGGCCCCGGAAGACTGGCGCAATGGCGCCCAGATCGTCGCCGAGGGTGACCTGCGCCAACCAGCGCTCACCGACGAGGCGGCCAAGCTTGCCGCCGACCCGAACCAGTACACCGTGCTGCTGCACAAAGCCTGGAAACAGGATGCCGGCACGGTGGCGATCAGCGACGGCGAAGAACACTTCGGCCAGTTCCCCATCGAGGGCAACCTGACCGTCAAGGAAGAACGCTTCATCGCCGTTGATGCCAGTTTCTGGGTCAACCAGTTCGACGGCAATGGCAGCGTGACCTTGAGCGAACCGCTCAAGCAGAGCAACAGCACCATCAAGAATGGAGAACTGACCTTCCTCGACGGCGGCCACCTGGCCCTGCTGCTCAAGGTCACGGCCAACCGGCCAGCCAGCGCTCCCACTGCGCCTGCGGAGATGATGGAGCAGTAACCCGATGCCTAACGATGGTATTGCCCCCACGCCTCACCTGATTCTGGGCAGCCACGAGTTCAGCGCCTACGTGCCGCAAACCGGCAGGATGCAGCGCCAGCACCAGCACCGGGCGGCGCTGTCGTTCAACTATGACGGCATTCGCGCCAGCGGCAGGCAAGTCAAGGACGTCAGCCGCCTGGAGAGTACTGGCAGCCAACGTCTGCAGCGCCACGCCGAGGCCGAAAGCCAAATCCGCCAGACGCTCCAGCGCCTGGGCTTCAAGATCGCCACCCGGCAGAGCAAAGCCCTGCCGGAGAGCGCCGGCGACCTGCTTGAGCTGGCTTCCGAAGCAGCCTGGCTACGCTTCATGCTCAATGACCTGCCGTCCCTGCGCGAACAAGGCTGGGAGATCGAGTACACCGACGACTTCGCCTTCAATCTTGCCGAGGTCGACAACTGGTACGCACAGATCGACGAGGCCAGCGGCCGGGACTGGTTCGACCTGGAACTGGGTATCGAGGTCAATGGCCAGCGCCTGAGCCTGCTGCCGATTCTGCTCAACGTGCTGCGCAGCCACCCGGAACTGCTCAACCCTGCGCAGTTGCACAAGCGCCGGGACGACGAACAATTGCTGGTGCAGATTCCCGCGCCCGTGGGTGAAGTGCGGCGCAACCTGCAAGTGGCCCTGCCCTACGGTCGCCTCAAGCCGGTATTGGCAACCCTGGGCGACTTTTACCTGCGTGAACCCGGCGAAACCAGCGTGCGCCTGCCGACACTGGACGCCACGCGCCTCAATGCCCTGGAAGAGCTGCCGTTGAGCTGGCAAGGCGGTGAGCAGGTGCGCAGCCTGGCCGAGCGCCTGCGCGATATCCGCCTGCAACCGGCGCAAACGCCTGAAGGCCTGAACGCCACCCTGCGCACCTATCAACTCGAAGGCCTGAGCTGGATGCAGGCCCTGCGTGAGCTGGAGGTCGGCGGCATCCTCGCTGACGACATGGGCCTGGGCAAAACCCTGCAAACCCTCGCTCACCTGCTCAGCGAAAAAAATGCCGGACGCCTGACCCGCCCGGCCATGGTGGTGATGCCCACCAGCCTGATCCCCAACTGGCAGGACGAAGCCGAACGCTTCGCCCCCGGCTTGCGCGTGCTGGCCCTGCAAGGCATCGGCCGACGCAAGCATTTCGGCAGCCTGCAGGACTACGACCTGCTACTGACCACCTATGCCCTGCTGCCCAAGGACCTGGCGCACTTCAAGGGCCTGATGCTGCATGTGCTGATCCTCGATGAGGCGCAGTACATCAAGACCCCGGGCAGCAAGGCGGCCCAGGCGGCGCGCCAGCTCGACGCACGCCAGCGCCTGTGCCTGAGCGGCACCCCGCTGGAAAACCACCTGGGTGAGCTGTGGTCGCTGTTTCACTTCCTGCTGCCGGGCTGGCTGGGCGACGCCAAAGCGTTCAACCGCGACTACCGGGTGCCGATCGAGCGCCAGGGCAACGATGAGCGCCTGCAACACCTCAATGCACGGATCAAACCTTTTTTGCTGCGCCGCACCAAGGAGCAAGTGGCCACCGAGCTACCGGCCAAAACCGAGATGATCCACTGGGTCGAGCTCAGCGATGCGCAGCGTGACGTGTACGAAACCATGCGCCTGGCCATGGACCAGAAAGTACGCGCGGAGATCACCCGCAAGGGCGTGGCGCGCAGCCAGATCATTATCCTCGAAGCGCTGTTGAAGCTGCGCCAGGTCTGCTGCGATTTGCGCCTGATCAACAGCCAAGCCTCGACCGCGCGCGGCGCCCACTCCGGCAAACTCACCAGCCTGATGGAAATGCTCGAAGAACTGCTGGCCGAAGGGCGACGCGTCCTGCTGTTCTCGCAGTTCACCAGCATGCTGCGGCTGATCGAGGCCGAACTGCAGCACCGCGGTATCGCCTATGCCCTGCTGACTGGCGAGACCCGCGATCGCCGCTCGCCGGTGCATGACTTTCAGAGCGGCCAGCTGCAAATCTTCCTGATCAGCCTCAAGGCCGGTGGTGTGGGCTTGAACCTGACCGCTGCGGACACCGTGATCCACTACGATCCGTGGTGGAACCCGGCCGCGGAAAACCAGGCCACCGACCGTGCCTATCGCATCGGCCAGGAGAAGCCGGTGTTCGTCTACAAGCTGATTACCCGGGGCACGGTGGAAGAAAAGATCCAGCAGTTGCAACTGGAGAAATCGGCGTTGGCGGCGGGTGTGCTGGATGGGCGTCAGGCGGGGGACTGGCGTTTGGCGGCGGAGGATATCGATGCGTTGTTTGCGCCGTTGCCGGGGAAGCGGCACGGCTCTAGATCCGGTTGAATTCATCGCGGGTCAAGTCGGGTCGCCGTACCGCCGCTCCCACAGAAGATTGCGATCCTCTGTGGGAGCGGGCTTGACCCGCGATTGCCATCAATCGACCAGTTGCGCTTCCTTGAGCGCCCCCAGGGCCTCCAGCCAGCGCGGCTGCTGACGGTAGTCGGTACGGGCAAAGCCCTGCCCACGCATCTGCGCAATCCGCGGCGAAGGCTTGA
This sequence comes from Pseudomonas sp. SORT22, assembly GCF_018417635.1. Taxonomy (NCBI): domain Bacteria; kingdom Pseudomonadati; phylum Pseudomonadota; class Gammaproteobacteria; order Pseudomonadales; family Pseudomonadaceae; genus Pseudomonas; species Pseudomonas sp. SORT22. Next base: position 1,977,704 of record NZ_CP071007.1, on the reverse strand, counting down.
CCTTCAGGCGCTGGGCCGCGCTCAGGGCAAGTTCCGCCGCCGCACGGTCATTGCACACCAGGCCCATGTCGCAGCCGGCACTCAGCGCCGCTTCGATGCGGCTGGCCGCATCGCCGACCACGTGGGCGCCAGCCATGGACAGGTCATCACTGAAGATCACCCCGTTGAAACCCAGCTCGCCACGCAGGATGTCCTGCAACCAGCGGCGGGAGAAACCGGCCGGCTGGTTGTCGACCTGCGGGTAGATCACGTGGGCCGGCATTACTGCCGCCATTTGCCCGCTCAAGCGGGTGAACGGCACCAGGTCGGCTGCGCGGATCTGCTCCAGGCTGCGCTCGTCGGTAGGGATCGCCACATGGGAATCGGCCTCGGCCCAGCCATGACCGGGGAAATGCTTGCCGCAAGCGGCCATGCCCGCAGCGTTCATGCCGCGGATAAAAGCACCGGCAAGCAACGTGGCGCGCTGTGGATCGCCTTCAAAGGCACGGCTGCCGACCACCGCGCTGCGCTGGTGATCGAGGTCCAGCACTGGCGCAAAGCTCAGGTCCAGGCCCACCGCCAGCACCTCGGTGGCCATCAGCCAACCGCACTGTTCGGCCAGATAGTCGGCGTTGTCGTTGTCGGCAATCGCGCGCATCGCCGGCAGGCGCACAAAGCCCTGGCGCAGGCGCTGGACCCGACCGCCCTCCTGGTCCACCGCCAGGATCAGTTCCGGGCGAATGGCGCGAATCGAGGCACACAGCTCACGCACCTGGCGCGGGCTTTCAATGTTGCGGGCAAAGATGATCAGGCCGGCCACTTCGGGCTGGCGCAAAAGCTGGCGGTCCTCGGCGGTCAGCCAGGTACCGGCGATGTCGACCATCAGGGAGCCTTGCAGGCTGGCACTCATAATTGATCCTTCAGTTGACGCTGATGTGAGCCCATTGGGGGCACGCGGCTTCGTCGATCTGCACCGGGCAATGCACCGGCACCTGGTCGAACAGGCTCAGCAGGTCGGCGTTGCGCAAGCGCACGCAACCATGGGACAACGGCACACCCATAGGTTCGCTATCGGGCGTGCCATGCAGGTAGATGTAACGACGAAAGGTGTCGACTGGCCCCAGGCGATTGACGCCCGGCTCGCAACCGCTGAGCCAGAGAATGCGCGTGAGGATCCAGTCGCGACCGGGAAATTGTTCATGCAGCTCGGCCGACCAGGTCTCGCCAGTCCAGCGCCGCCCGCGCAGCACCGCGCCTTGCGGCAGGCCGGCGCCGATCTTGGCACGCACCTGGTGGCGCCCTCGCGGCGTGCAACCTGAACCATTGAGCTCGCCCGCGCCATTGCGCGCGGTGGAGATCTCGAGGCGCAGGCGCAACTGCCCCTGGGCGAACCCATAGAGGCATTGATCAGCGAGGGAAATATGCAGGAAATCGAGACTGGCCATGGGGCGCTAGCTTAGCCGATGCGGCCCGCCGCGCCCAGCCGTGGCATCAGGCCTTGGCGGCGACCGGAGCGCTGGAGGACTTGCTGCGCGGGCGCAGCTGCGCGGCAGCCATGGCCTCGTCGGTGACGCCGCTGTCGGCGCGCATGCCGGCGGCCAGGAACGGCACCATCAGGCGCATGACCTGCTCGATCGAGGTATTGATGCCGAAATCGGTTTCGGCAATGGCGCGCAGGGCCTTGATCCCGGACATGCTGAACGCCGCAGCGCCGAGCATGAAGTGCACGCGCCAGAACAGCTCGATTGGCGGAATGCGCGGCGCGGCTTCGTTGACCAGCAGCATGTAGCGGCGGAATACCTTGCCGTACATGTCTTCAAGGTAGCGGCGCAGGTGACCCTGGCTCTGGCTGAAGGCCAGGCCCAGCAGGCGCATGAAGATCGACAGGTCGTTGCCACTGCGTGGCTGTACCACCAGGGCCTGTTCGACCAGCATCTCCAGCAGCTCTTCAAGGGTGGGCTTTTGCTCGGGGCGAGCCTGGCGACGCTCCAGCTCGCGCTCAAGGCTTGCGCAGAACGGCCCGAGGAAACGCGAGAAAACCGCCTGGATCAGGGCCTTCTTTGAACCGAAATGGTAGTTCACCGCCGCCAGGTTGACGCCGGCCTTGCTGGTGATCAGCCGTAATGAGGTTTCGGCAAAACCTTTTTCCGCGAACAGCTGCTCGGCAGCATCGAGAATGCGCTCTACGGTTTCCGACTGGGCCATGACTTCTCCGCCTGACAAACACTTGTTTGAAACATACGTTTCAAAGTGGTGATTTGTCAAGTCCGCGCAGCCGTTTTGCGGCCATATGGTCACGTATTAAACCATAGCTGCAAGCCACAAGCTGCAAGCTGCAAGAACGCCCCTGTGCCGTTTCTTGAAGCTTGGCGCTTGCAGCTTGCCACCCACTGTATATAATCCCAGTCACTGTATAAAAAGACAGAGCGATCGACATGCTAAAACTGACGCCACGCCAAGCTGAGATTCTGGCTTTTATCAAACGCTGCCTGGAAGACAACGGCTTCCCGCCGACCCGCGCAGAGATCGCCCAGGAGCTGGGCTTCAAATCGCCCAACGCCGCCGAGGAGCACCTCAAGGCCCTGGCCCGCAAGGGTGCGATCGAAATGACCCCCGGGGCGTCACGGGGCATTCGCATCCCGGGCTTCGAAGCCAAGCCCGACGACAGCGGCCTGCCGATCATCGGCCGGGTAGCAGCCGGTGCGCCGATCCTCGCCCAGCAACACATCGAGGAGTCCTGCAACATCAACCCGGGGTTCTTCCATCCGCGTGCCGACTACCTGCTGCGCGTTCACGGCATGAGCATGAAGGATGTCGGCATCGTCGACGGCGACCTGCTGGCGGTACACACCTGCCGCGAAGCCCGTAACGGCCAGATCGTCGTCGCCCGCATCGGCGATGAAGTCACGGTCAAGCGCTTCAAGCGCGAAGGCAGCAAGGTCTGGCTGATTGCCGAGAACCCCGAATTCGCCCCTATCGAAGTCAACCTGAAAGACCAGGAACTGGTGATCGAGGGCTTGAGTGTCGGCGTCATACGCCGGTAAAGGAGGCATCATGCAGTTCCCCCCTGCGTCACAGAACGTACCGCTGCAAGCACAATTGCCACTGTTCGAAGCATTCCTGGCCCAGCCGGTACTGCCCGGACTGAAAAACTCCAGGCCTGCACCCCACCCCGGCGCGGCCCAGGTTTTCAGCGAGCTGTCCTTGCGTGGCGCACTGGGTAGCTGCCAGAGCCTGCTGGCACCGATGCTGCGTGAACTGAGCGAGTTGAGCGAAGAACATGACGCCCGCTGGCTGACCCTGATCGCTCCACCCGCCAGCCTGACCCAGGCCTGGCTGCGCGAGGCCGGGCTGAACCGCGAGCGCATCCTGCTGCTGCAACCGCGCGGCAACCAGAGCGCCTTGCAACTGGCCTGCGAAGCCCTGCGCCTGGGCCGCAGCCACACTGTGGTCAGCTGGCTCAATACCGTCAGCAGCAGCACCCGTCAGCAACTGAGCAATGCCGCCCGTGCAGGAGACGCACAAAGCCTGAACATCCGCCTCGGCTGATATTCAGGTCTGTTTCAAATGTTGATTTCGCCAGGCTTCCTCAGGACGAGGAAGCCATGCAGGCGATCAGTGCAGAACCCGCGGCCCGTCGTCGCGCTCGATCTCGCCTTCCACCAGCTTGCCAGCCATCTGCACGCCAACACTGAGCATGGCCTTGGCCACTTCCACGTGTTGACCCTGCAAAAAGGCTTTGGCGTCCTCGGAGAAATCCAGGGTTACCAACGAACCCTCGTCCTCGGCACGGCGCAGCTCGATCCGGCCATCAGGCAACTCGACAATTTCTAGAAAGGACGTTGGCATAAGGGGCTGTTCTCCACGAAAGGCCGGCATTGTACCAGCCGTTGCCCCAATCAGCACTCACTCAAACCCTCGCGAAAACGAACCGTAAGGCGCTTGAGATTTTGCCGCCAGCTTTCCAGCTCATCGCGCGACAGCGCTGGCGCCTCGGGTTCGTCGAGGCTCACCGCCTGGATCAGCGGCTGGGTGACGTCGGTTTTTGCTGCTTTTTTCGCGACCGGCGGTCGGAACAAATCGGCATAAGCGTCAAGCAGTTGCGCCAGCCAGGTTTCGCGCTGCTCAGCCAGTTCGACCAGTTCGGCCATCTCTGGAATGGCAATGGCCTCAAGCACTTCGCGGGTCAGCAGCAGCTCGGCGCGGGGTGCGCCGGCCTGGGGCAAACGATAGAACCCGGCAATCTCGTGACACAAGCCCAGCAACGCGCCGTACAGGTGGAACAGCGCCGATTCGCGCTCGGCCTGGATCAGCGCCTGGGCGTTCATGGCCCGGCTCTCCTGCGCCTTGCCAAGGGCTTCGAGGGCCAGGCCTGCGAAGTAAATCTTCTGGTTGGTGCGGGTGTAGAGTTCCTGGGCCATCTGGGTGCCCTCCGAAAGGCTGCAAGGCGGTCTATCAATCTACACTAGTGCAGGCCTGAAAAGCATCGCGGGGCAAGCCCGCTCCTACAGACTGTAGGAGCGGGCTTGCCCCGCGATTTTTACCTGACCTGGCGATCAGCGCTTGTCTTCGACCTTCCAGGCATTGCCGTCGTAGAACGCACGCCAGCCAGTCGGCTTGCCGTCAACCTCGGTCTGCACGTACTGCTCCTTGGTCTTGCGGCTGTAGCGAATGACTGCCGGGCGACCGTCCGGGTCCTTCTTCGGCGCTTCGCAGAGGAAGTGGTACTTCGGATCGATCTCGTCCTTGTGCGGGATGATTTCGATCACCAGCGGTGCGCGGGTCTCGCGGTTTTTCGGGAACTGGCTGGCAGCCAGGAACAACCCCGAAGCGCCGTCACGCAGCACGTAGGTGTCGTTGACCTTCTCGCACTTGAGCTCCGGCATCTTCACCGCGTCCATCTTCGGCGGCGCCGCCTCGCCGCTCTTGAGCAGCTTGCGGGTGTTCTTGCATTCGGCGTTGGTGCAACCGAAGAACTTGCCGAAACGGCCGGTCTTGAGCTGCATCTCGCTGCCGCACTTGTCGCACTCAAGGCTCGGCCCTTCGTAGCCCTTGATGCGGTAGTTGCCTTCTTCGATTTCGTAGCCGGTGCAATCCGGGTTGTTACCGCAGATGTGCAGCTTGCGCTTCTCATCGAGCAGGTAGGCATCCATGGCGGTCGAGCAGATCGGGCAACGGTGCTTGTTGAGCAGCACGCGCGATTCCGATTCACCCTCGTCATCGGCGGCGATCTCATCGCCAGGGACCAGGTTGACGGTGGCCTTGCAGCGCTCTTTCGGTGGCAGGCTGTAGCCCGAGCAGCCGAGGAACACGCCGGTGGAGGCGGTGCGGATCATCATTGGCCGGCCACATTCCTTGCAGGCAATGTTGGTCAGGGTCGGCTGGTTGGCACGCATGCCCTTCTCGCCGTCCTCGGCCAGCTTGAGCTTGTTGCTGAAGTCGCCGTAGAACTCGTCGAGCACGTTTTTCCAGTCGCGCTCGCCCTGGGCCACGTCATCGAGGTTCTCTTCCATGCCGGCGGTAAAGCCGTAGTCCATGAGGTTGGAGAAGCTCTCGGACAGGCGCTCGGTGACGATGTCGCCCATCTTCTCGGAGTAGAAGCGGCGGTTGTGCAGGGTCACGTAACCGCGATCCTGGATGGTCGAGATGATCGCCGCGTAGGTCGAAGGACGACCGATGCCGCGTTTTTCCATCTCCTTGACCAGGCTGGCTTCGGAGTAGCGCGCCGGCGGCTTGGTGAAGTGCTGGCTCGGGTCGAGCTGGATCAGCTTGAGCACTTCGCCCTGGTTCATTTCCGGCAGCACATCGTCATCGCCCGGCTTGCTCTGCTGCGGCAGTACCCGGGTGTAGCCGTCGAACTTGAGGATACGGCCCTTGGCGCGCAGTTCGAAGTTGCCGGCGGTGACGCTGACGGTGGTCGACAGGTACTGCGCAGGCGGCATCTGGCAGGCCAGGAACTGGCGCCAGATCAGCTCGTACAGACGCTCGGCGTCACGCTCCATGCCGCTGAGCTTGGTCGGATGGGTGTTAACGTCGGACGGACGAATCGCTTCGTGCGCCTCCTGGGCACCCTCTTTGCTGCCGTAGACGATCGGCGCTTCGGGCAGGTACTTCTTGCCGAACTCGCTTTCGATGTAGCTGCGGGCCATTTCCACCGCATCGACCGAAAGGTTGGTCGAGTCGGTACGCATGTAGGTGATGTAGCCGGCTTCGTACAGACGCTGGGCCATCATCATGGTTTTCTTCACGCCGAAGCCCAGGCGGTTGCTCGCGGCCTGCTGCAGGGTCGAGGTGATGAACGGCGCCGACGGCTTGCTGCTGGTCGGGCGGTCTTCACGCTTGGCCACGGTGTAGCTGGACGACTTGAGCTGCGCAAGCGCTGCCATGGCCTGGGCTTCGTTCAGCGGCTTGAAGGCTTCGCCGTTCTCGCGGGCCACTTCGAAACGCACCTTGGCGTCCTTGGCGGTACCCAGGTCGGCGTGCACTTCCCAGTATTCTTCAGGGATGAAGGCGCGGATTTCGCGCTCACGCTCGACCACCAGCTTCACCGCCACCGATTGCACCCGGCCGGCAGACAGGCCGCGGGCGATCTTGGCCCACAGCAGTGGCGAAACCATGTAGCCCACCACGCGGTCGAGGAAGCGCCGCGCCTGCTGGGCGTTGACCCGGTCGATATCCAGCTCGCCAGGCTGCGAGAACGCCTCCTGGATGGCTTTCTTGGTGATTTCGTTGAACACCACGCGCTTGTAGCGGCTGTCGTCCCCACCGATGGCTTCGCGCAGGTGCCAGGCGATGGCTTCCCCCTCGCGATCCAAGTCGGTTGCGAGATAGATGGTGTCGGCATCCTTGGCCAGGCGACGCAGCTCGTCGATGACCTTCTCCTTGCCCGGGAGAATCTCGTACTTGGCCTTCCAGCCGTGGTCAGGGTCGACGCCCATGCGCGCAACCAGCTGCTTGCGCGCCTTCTCTTTCGGCGACAGGGCCGGCGCTTCGCCCGCGGCGGCCTTGCCGCGCTTGGCGGCAGGCTCCTTGCTGGCGCTGGCCGAACCGCTGGTGGGCAGGTCTCGGATATGGCCGATACTCGACTTCACCACGTACTGGCTGCCCAGGTACTTGTTGATGGTCTTGGCCTTAGCCGGGGATTCCACAATGACCAGCGATTTGCCCATGGATCGGAAAATTCCTGAATACTGAAAATAAAAACACGGCAGGTACCTGACGCGGCACCGCTATATATAGTGGCAACAGAGTGAGGTCAAGCGCGGGGCTTTAGCCACCCTCGGCATCGGAGCGGGAAAACAGCTCGGTTTCAGCCTTGACCAAAGCAAAGCGCGGCACTTGCTCGCCGTCAACCTCGACCGACTCCAGAAACATCGAAAGCGGTCGCACCCACAGGCCGAATTCGCCGTACAGGGCTTGGTAGAACACCACCCACTCCTCGGTTTCGGAATGGCGCGCGGTGCCGAACACACGATACTCAGGCCCCTTGTAATGCCGGTATACGCCTGGTTGTATCTGCATGTTGCTCACCCTCTTGAAAAAAATTTGCTGCAAAAACAAAAACCGGGGCACCAGGCCCCGGTTTCCGTCCAGCGAAGCGTTAAACGCGTTCGAAGACGGTGGTGATGCCTTGGCCCAGGCCGACGCACATGGTCGAAACGCCGAAGGTCCCGCCATTCTGCTTCATGACGTTGAGCAGAGTGCCGGAAATCCGCGCACCGGAGCAACCGAAAGGATGGCCCAGGGCGATGGCGCCGCCGTGCAGGTTAACCTTCTCATCCATCTTGTCGAGCACTTTCAGATCCTTCAGCACTGGCAGGGCCTGTGCGGCGAAGGCTTCGTTGAGCTCGAAGAAGTCGATATCGGCGATCGACAGGCCCGCGCGCTTGAGCGCTTTCTGGGTTGCCGGAACCGGACCGTAGCCCATGATTGCCGGGTCGACACCGGCCACGGCCATGGAACGGATCACCGCCAGAGGCTGGATACCGAGGTCCTGGGCACGCTGGGCCGACATGACGATCATGCACGAGGCACCGTCGGTGATCTGCGACGAAGTACCGGCAGTCACGGTACCACCTTTGGGGTTGAAAGCCGGCTTGAGGGCCGCCAGGCTTTCCAGGGTGGTGTCCGGGCGAATGGTTTCGTCGTAGTCGAAGACCTTGAGGAAGCCGTTCTCGTCGTAACCCTGCATCGGGATGATCTCATCCTTGAACTTGCCTTCGACCGTCGCCTTGTGGGCGAGCTGGTGCGAACGCAGGCCGAACAGGTCCTGCTGCTCACGGCTGATGCCGTGCATCTTGCCGAGCATTTCGGCGGTCAGGCCCATCATGCCCGAGGCCTTGGCGGCGTACAGCGACATGTGCGGGTTCGGGTCGACGCCGTGCATCATGCTGACGTGGCCCATGTGCTCGACACCACCGACGACGAAGACATCACCGTTGCCGGTCATGATCGCCTGGGCGGCGGTGTGCAGCGCGCTCATCGAGGAGCCGCACAGGCGGCTGACGGTCTGGCCGGCAGCTGTGTGCGGGATCTGGGTCATCAGGGAGGCCATGCGGGCGATGTTCCAGCCCTGCTCCAGGGTCTGGTTGACGCAGCCCCAGATGACGTCTTCGACTTCGCTCGGATCGACCTTGGTGTTGCGCTCCAGCACCTTGCTGATCAGGTGCGCAGACATGTCTTCGGCGCGGGTATTGCGATGCATGCCACCCTTGGAGCGGCCCATCGGGGTGCGACCGAAGTCGACAATCACCACGTCTCTTGGATTCAGGCTCATATATTCACTCTCGCTCTATATCGTTGGGCGCTTAACCGAAGAAGCTCTGGCCGTTCTTGGCCATTTCACGCAGCTTCGCGGTGGGGTGATACAGCGGACCCAGATCGGCGTATTTGTCGGCCAGGGCAACGAATTGGGCTACACCGATCGAGTCGATGTAACGCAGCGCGCCGCCACGGAAGGGAGGGAAACCGATACCGTAGACCAGGCCCATGTCGGCCTCGGCCGCGGTGTCGACGATGCCGTCTTCCAGGCAGCGAACGGTTTCCAGGCACAGCGGGATCATCATCCAGTTGATGATGTCTTCGTCGCTGACTTCACGCTGCTCGTAGACGATCGGCTTGAGCACTTCGAGGACTGCCGCGTCAGCGACCTTCTTCGGCTTGCCGCGCTTGTCGGTCTCGTAGGCGTAGAAGCCCTTGCCGTTCTTCTGACCCAGGCGCTTGGCTTCGTAGAGCACATCGACGGCCGAACGACGGTCGTCCTTCATGCGGTCCGGGAAGCCCTCGGCCATGACGTCACGGCCGTGGTGGCCGGTGTCGATGCCGACCACGTCCATCAGGTAGGCCGGGCCCATCGGCCAGCCGAATTTTTCCATGATCTTGTCGATGCGCACGAAGTCGACACCGGCGCTGACCAGCTTGGCGAAGCCGCCAAAGTACGGGAACAGTACACGGTTGACCAAGAAGCCCGGGCAGTCGTTGACCACGATCGGGTTCTTGCCCATCTTCTTGGCGTAGGCCACGGTGGTGGCGACGGCCACTTCGCTGGACTTCTCGCCACGGATGACTTCGACCAGCGGCATCATGTGCACCGGGTTGAAGAAGTGCATGCCGACGAAGTTTTCCGGACGCTTGAGGGCCTTGGCCAGCAGGTTGATGGAGATGGTCGAGGTGTTGGACGCAAGGATCGCGTCTTCCTTGACCTGGCCTTCCACTTCAGCCAGTACGGCCTGCTTGACCTTGGGGTTCTCGACCACGGCTTCGACGACGATGTCGACGTTGCCGAAGTCGCCGTAGGACAGGGTCGGGCGAATCGCGTTCAGCGCTTCGGCCATTTTCGCCGGGGTCAGGCGGCCTTTTTCAACGCGCTTGCCGAGCAGCTTGGAGGCTTCGTTCAAGCCCAGCTGGATGGCGGCTTCGTTGATGTCCTTCATCAGGATCGGGGTGCCCTTGACCGCCGACTGGTAGGCGATGCCGCCGCCCATGATGCCGGCGCCGAGTACGGCGGCCTGCTTCACGTCGTGAGCGATTTCGTCGTGGGCCTTGGCTTTGCGCTTGAGCTCCTGGTCGTTGAGGAACAGGCCGATCAGGCTCTCGGCGACCGAGGTCTTGGCCAGTTTGACGAAACCTGCGGCTTCGACTTCCAGGGCCTTGTCACGACCGAAGTTGGCGGCCTTCTGGATGCTCTTGATCGCTTCGACCGGCGCCGGATAGTTCGGGCCAGCTTGACCGGCGACGAAACCCTTGGCGGTTTCGAACGACATCATCTGCTCGATGGCGTTGAGCTTGAGTTTTTCCAGTTTCGGCTGGCGCTTGGCCTTGTGGTCGAGCTCGCCGCTGATGGCGCGCTTGATCAGGTCCAGGGCCGCAGCCTGCAGCAGCTCGGGAACCACCACAGCATCGACGGCGCCGACCTTCAGCGCGTCTTCAGCACGGTTTTCCTTGCCGGCGGCAATCCACTCGATGGCGTTGTCGGCACCGATGATGCGCGGCAGGCGCACGGTACCGCCGAAGCCCGGGTAGATGCCCAGTTTGACTTCCGGCAGGCCGATCTTGGCGCTGCTGGCCATGACGCGGTAGTCCGCCGCCAGGCACATTTCCAGGCCGCCGCCCAGGGCGATGCCATTGATCGCGGCAACGGTCGGCACGGCCAGGTCTTCGAAATCGCTGAAAATCCGGTTGGCTTCCAGGTTGCCGGCGACCAGTTCGGCCTCGGGCAGCTTGAAGTTGTCGACAAACTCGGTGATGTCCGCGCCGACGATGAACACGTCCTTGCCACTGCTGACAATCACGCCCTTGATCGATGCGTCGGCTTTGATGGTGTCTACGGCCTGACGCAATTCGTTCAGGGTAAGACGGTTGAACTTGTTGACGGACTCACCCTTGAGGTCGAACTTCAGTTCGACGATGCCGCTTTCAAGAGCCTTAACCGTGATGGCTTTACCTTCGTAAATCATCAACTGATCTCCACGATATGGAAGCTGAACTGTACACGCCGATCGCTGGTGAAAGGCCCGGCCGGCCAATGGCCGTTGTTGCCGAACCCTTGCGCCAGGCACACCCGCCAGCGCGATAGTCGGGATTCTGTAAGAGCCGTCTGACAATACAAACGCTCAATTCATACGCCCGTTTGATTTGGGTATGCACACATTCAACGAAAAGATCGCCGTTGTCAAATACCCAAAAGCAGCGGCAAAACGCGACTTTCCGGTCATTTTCTGCTGAGCGCGGATAAACCGCCGTGGCGGTGATGCTGAGCCATTCACTGGCGCGATAGTGTTCAACGGCTTACACGCCGTTACTATTGATCAACACGGAAAAAGTTGGAATTTGCAGCAGATAGCCGCGAGATGGCTACACTGGGAGAGATTGAACCTTAAGCCGGCCTGCCTGGCCTGTCCGCCCGATCTGTGAATCGGGCTTTTTATTGATGATGATCAGGCCAGCGCCTTGAGGACCTCGGCAATATCCTGCAATACAGCCGTTTCACCGCGCTCTCCCCAGTACAGGGCAACCATCTGCGGACCCGCCTCGACCTTGTAGACGCTTTCTGGCAAGCGTGCCAATTGACCGGCATGCACAGCATCGGTGCACGGCTCGCGCCACTGGTTGAGCCATACCCCAGGAGTGGTCTGCCAATAGCTCCAGCTGTCGCTACGGCCCGGGCGCCGCGGTCGCAGGTACTGGGCACAGGGGCTTGGCGGCTCTTTGGGCAGCCAGTGCGGCCACTCCTGGGGCGCCAGTTGCATGGCCAGGCCCATGCGCCGGGCTTCCATGCGCAAGGCCATCTGGCCGCTCTGCTTGCGTGAAGGACGCAACCAGGCCAAAGGGCTGAGAATCAGCGCAAGGATTGACACCACTACCCAGACCGTCATATCTGTTGTTCCCATAAAGCTTTGCAAATGAGCTGGTTAGCCGTGGTTCGAAGCGATCAGCCTGAAACCGACCATACTTTAACTATCGCGACTGTCAGGAGAGCTTCTCATGCCCTACGAACACATACTGGTTGCCGTCGACCTGACCGAAGAATGCGACCCGGTCATCAAGCGCGCCATGAAGCTGGCTGAACCTACCCGCGCCAAGGTTTCCCTGGTGCATATCGTCGAACCCATGGCCATGGCCTTTGGCGGCGACGTGCCGATGGACCTGTCGCAGCTGCAACAGCAGCAGTTCGACCAGGCCAAGGAGCGCATGGAGCGCCTGTACAACAAGTACCCCGACATCAACCGCGGCGATTCGCACCTGACCTACGGCCAGCCGCGCCAGGAAATCCACCAGTTGGCCAAGGAGCAGAAATGCGACCTGATCGTGGTCGGCAGCCATGGCCGCCACGGCCTGGCCCTGCTGCTGGGCTCGACCGCCAATGACGTGCTGCATGGCGCACCGTGCGATGTGCTGGCGGTACGCCTGCAGAAAAAAGCCGAGTAAACCTCTGGCGGACCCGGCGCACTTTCAAGCGCCGGGCCCTGCCCCTCAGCTGTCGAGCTCAGCCCAGCGCTCGACCAGCACGTCCAGTTCGCCCTGCATCTTCTCCAGGCTTGCCAGTACGGCGCTGGTCTGCTCGATCGGGCGCTGGTAGAAGGCCGGGGCAGCAATTTCTTCCTGCACCGCAGCCATCTTCTGCTCCAGTGCGTCGATCTGGCCCGGCAGGGCTTCGAGCTCGCGCTGCAGCTTGTAGCTGAGCTTTTTCTTCGGCGCGTCAACCGCTGCTGGTGCTGCTACCGACGCAGGTGCCACGGCCTCGACCACTGCCGTGTTGAGCTCGGACTTGCCCGACTTGCTTTCGGTGACGCCGAGCAGCTTCGGCGAACCGCCCTGGCGGATCCAGTCCTGGTAGCCACCGACGTATTCGCGCACCTTGCCCTCGCCTTCGAACACCAGGGTGCTGGTGACCACGTTATCGAGGAAGGCCCGGTCGTGGCTGACCATCAGCACGGTGCCCTTGAACGCCGACAGCACTTCTTCGAGCAGCTCGAGGGTCTCGACGTCGAGGTCGTTGGTCGGTTCGTCGAGCACCAGCAGGTTGGCCGGCTTGCTGAACAGTTTGGCCAGCAGCAGGCGCGCACGCTCACCACCGGACAAGGCCTTGACCGGCGTGCGGGCACGCTGCGGGCTGAACAGGAAGTCGCCCAGGTAGCTCAGCACGTGACGGCTCTGGCCGTCGATGTCGATGAAATCGCGACCTTCGGCGAGGTTGTCGATCACGGTCTTTTCCAGGTCCAGCTGATGGCGCAGCTGGTCGAAATAGGCCACTTCCAGACGGGTGCCGGACTCGACCTTGCCGCTGGTGGGCTCAAGATCGCCGAGCATCAGCTTGAGCAGCGTAGTCTTGCCGGTGCCGTTGGCGCCGAGCAGGCCGATGCGGTCTTCGCGCTGCAGGACCATGGAGAAGTCCTTGACCAGCTGCGGGCCGTTGGGGTGGCTGAAGCTGACATTTTCCAGGACCATCACCTGCTTGCCGGATTTCTCCGCGACATCAAGCATGATGTTGGCCTTGCCCTGGCGCTCGCGGCGTTCGCTGCGCTCAACACGCAGGGCCTTGAGGGCGCGTACGCGACCTTCGTTGCGGGTACGCCGGGCCTTGATGCCCTGGCGGATCCACACTTCTTCCTGGGCCAGCTTCTTGTCGAACAGGGCGTTGGCGGTTTCTTCGGCCGCCAGCGCCGCCTCCTTGTGCACCAGGAAGCTTGCGTAGTCGCCGTTCCAGTCGATCAGGCCGCCGCGGTCCAGCTCGAGGATGCGCGTGGCCAGGTTCTGCAGGAAGGAACGGTCGTGGGTGATGAACAGCACGGCGCCGCCGAAACCACTGAGGGCATCTTCAAGCCAGGCAATGGCGCCGATGTCCAGGTGGTTGGTCGGTTCGTCGAGCAGCAGCAGGTCAGGCTCGGACACCAGCGCCTGGGCCAGCAGCACGCGGCGGCGCCAGCCACCGGAGAGCTCGGCCAGGGTCTTGTCGGCCGGCAATTGCAGGCGGCTCAGGGTGCTGTCAACCAGTTGCTGCAGGCGCCAGCCATCGCGCGACTCAAGGTCGTGCTGGACATGCATGAGCTTTTCCAGGTCGGCATCGCTATGGATGTTCTGGCTCAGGTGGTGGTATTCGGCCAGCAAGGCGCCGACGCCATCGAGACCTTCGGCTACCACGTCGAACACGGTACGGCCGTCAGCCACCGGCAACTCTTGCGGCAGCTCGCCGATCTTCAGGCCCGGGGCACGCCAGACGTCGCCTTCATCAGGCTTCTGATCGCCCTTGACCAGGCGCAGCATGCTCGACTTGCCAGTGCCGTTGCGGCCGATGATGCACACCCGCTCACCACGGGCGATCTGCCAGGACACCTTGTCCAACAACGGCGTGGCGCCGAACGCAAGGGACACATCGCTTAATTTGAGCAGGGTCATGATCTTCTCCAAAAACCGGGCGCGCATTCTACCCGACTTGGGCCGGCTTCACATTAAGCAGCGCGTCCTACTGTACCTTCCGACGACGGGCCGCTTCTTTACAACCAGATACAAGCACAATGCTTTCATCCGCCTGTTGCAACCGGCTAAGCTAAGGCAATGCAACTCCAACAGTGCTGGCTTCGCCGTCACTTTTCATGGTCAAACTGCCCGGAAGTCTCATGCGCAGCCGCCTGTTCTGCCTCGTATCCAGCCTGCTTCTCACTGCCTCGGCAGTGGGTGTCGCCCAGGCCACCGACATCACCCAGCAACGTCAATACTACGATGAAGCCAAACGCGCCCTGGCCAAGGGCGACAAGGGCCCGTACCTGCGTTACGCCGATGCCCTGCGCGATTATCCGTTGACGCCTTACCTGGCCTACGACGAACTCACCGCCCGGCTTAAAACTGCCAGCAACGACGAAATCGAGAAATTCCTCGCCGCCCACGGCGACCTGCCCCAGGCTAACTGGATGAAGCTGCGCTGGTTGCGCTGGCTGGCCGAGCGCGGCGACTGGGCGACCTTCACCAAGTACTACGATCCAAAGCTCAATTTCACCGAGCTGGACTGCCTCAACGGCCAGTACCAGCTCAGCCACGGCCTGCGCGCCGAAGGCTTCGCCAGCGCCGAGAAACTCTGGCTGGTCGGCAAGTCGCAACCGGCTGCCTGCGATGCCCTGTTCGAACGCTGGGCCGCCGAAGGCCAGTTGACCGAGCAAAAACGCTGGGAGCGCGCCAAGCTGGCGGCCCAAACCCGCAACTATGCGCTAGCCAACACCCTGGTCAAGAGCCTCAACACCCTGGCGCCGCAGGGCCGCCTGCTGATCGACGTGGCGCAAAAGCCCGAGTTGCTCAACCAGCCTGGGCGCTTCACTCCGGTCAACGAGGCGATGTCCGACGTGGTCAGCCTCGGCCTGCGCCGCTTGGCCCGCCAGGACCCGGAGCGGGCCATGAGCCTGCTCGATGACTACGCCAACCGCATGCATTTCTCCCGCGACGAAAAGGTCGCCATCGCCCGCGAAATCGGCCTGACCCTGGCGCGCCGCTACGACCCGCGGGCGCTGGATCTGATGACCCGCTACGACCCTGAGCTGCGTGACAACACCGTCACCGAATGGCGCCTGCGCCTGCTGCTGCGCCTGGGCCGCTGGGAAGATGCCTACGAGCTGACCAAGCGCCTGCCCCAGGACCTGGCCAGCAGCAACCGCTGGCGCTACTGGCAGGCGCGCAGCCTGGAGCTGGCGCAGCCGAAGAACCCGCAGATCCCGCTGCTGTACAAAACCGTGGCCCGTGAGCGCGACTTCTACGGCTTCCTCGCCGCCGACCGCGCGCAAACCCCCTACCAGTTGAACAACAAGCCGCTGGTACTCAGCCAGCAGCTCATCAACAAGGTTCGCAACACCCCTGGGGTCAAACGTGCACTGGAGTTCCACGCCCGCGGGCAGATCGTCGACGGTCGCCGCGAGTGGTATCACGTCAGCCGGCACTTCAACCGTGACGAGATGGTCGCCCAGGCCAAGCTGGCCTATGACATGCGCTGGTACTTCCCGGCCATTCGCACCATCAGCCAGGCCAAGTACTGGGACGACCTGGACATCCGCTTCCCGATGGCCCACCGCGACACCCTGGTGCGCGAGGCCAAGGTGCGCGGCCTGCATTCGAGCTGGGTGTTTGCCATCACCCGCCAGGAAAGCGCGTTCATGGACGATGCCCGCTCAAGCGTTGGCGCCAGTGGCCTGATGCAACTGATGCCGGCCACCGCCAAAGAGACCGCGCGCAAGTTCAGCATCCCGCTGGCCTCGCCGGCGCAGGTGTTCAACCCGGACAAGAACATCCAGCTGGGCGCTGCCTACCTGAGCCAGGTGCACAGCCAGTTCAACGGCAACCGCGTGCTCGCCTCGGCCGCCTACAACGCCGGGCCAGGCCGGGTACGCCAGTGGCTAAGGGGAGCCGACCACCTGAGCTTTGACGTTTGGGTCGAGTCGATCCCGTTCGACGAGACACGCCAGTACGTGCAGAACGTGCTGTCGTATTCGGTGATCTACGGGCAAAAGCTCAATTCGCCGCAGCCGCTGGTGGACTGGCATGAGCGGTACTTTGACGATCAGTGATTGATGCCATCGCGGGGCGACGCCTCGACTTGCCCCGCGATAGAAGTCCACAGCCGAACTACTCCAGCACCGTCACTGCCATCCCCACCTCAAGCCTTCCTACCCCATCGGCCACCAGGTTCTGGCCAAACAGCACATCGCCTTCCTTCTGCCGGTAGGTTTGCAAAGTCGCCAGTGGTTCACGGTCCGGACTGCGTTCGCCGGTCTGCGGGTCGATGGTGGTCATGATGCAGCGCTCGCAGGGCTTGAGCACCCGGAACTCGACCTCGCCGATACGGATGCGCTTCCAGCCATCCTCGGCAAAGGCAGCACTGCCCTCCACCACCAGGTTGGGACGAAAGCGCAGCATCTGCAGCGGCCGCCCGACCTTCGCTACCAGGTCATCCAGCGATGCCTGGCCAATCAGCAGCAAGGGAAAACCATCGGCGAACGCCACACGGTCGCTGTTCAGGCCATACCCACTGGGCAGGAAGCGTGCACGTTGATCGGGCACGTAAACCAGGCGCACGTCCTTGCCGATAAATGCACTAAGCCACTGCGCGGCCGCATCGCCGGCATCGGGTACGCGAAAGGTGTCGCGCCAGATAGTGATACCGCGCAGGTCGTTTTCGGGCTCGGGTACGGCCACATGCAGCGTGGGATGGCCCGGCGCCTCAAGGGTGAGGCTGCCATCGGCGTTGTGCAGCGCGGCCAGCTGGGTCATCTGCGGGTACATGCGCTGGGTCAGGAAGCGCCCGTTGGCGCGCTCCACGAGCAGCCAGCGGCGGTCCCCGCTCAACCCCAGAAGGTCCAGCGAGGAAGTCTGCAGCGCCTCACCGCGCGCTGATTTGAGCGGGTATCGGTACAACGCACTGAGGCGCATCATGACCTGCCTTGTGTCGGTTAAAGCCCTAGCTTATACCGACTCAGGCCGTGGCTTCATCCAGCATCAGCCGCTGGCGCACGACATCGACCAGCTTGTCGGGCTGGAACTTGGAAAGGAAGTTGTCGCAGCCGACCTTCTTCACCATCGATTCGTTGAAGCTGCCCGACAGCGACGTGTGCAGCACCACGTACAACGAACGCAGGCGCGGGTCGTTGCGGATTTCAGTGGTCAGGCGGTAGCCGTCCATTTCCGGCATTTCGGCATCGGTGAAGACCATCAGCAGCTTCTCGCAGACATCCTCGCCGGCATCGGCCCAGCCCTTGAGCATGCGCAGCGCCTTGAGGCCATCGCTGGCCACATGCATTTTCACTCCCAGTTGCGACAAGGTGTCGCGCAACTGCGCCAGGGCCACGGTAGAGTCGTCGACCAGCAGTACTTCGCGGCCGCGGGCACGGGCCAGCACCGGGTCTTCGAGTTTGTCGCGCGAGACCTTGGCGCTGTACGGGACGATTTCCGCCAGAACCTTCTCGACGTCGATGATTTCCACCAGTTGCTCGTCGACCTTGCTGATCGCCGTCAGGTAGTGCTGGCGACCGGCGCTGGTCGGCGGCGGCATGATGGCTTCCCAGTTCATGTTGACGATACGGTCGACGCCGCCGACCAGGAAGGCCTGCACCGAGCGGTTGTATTCGGTGACGATGATGGTGCTGCCCGGGCCTGGCTCCAGCGGGCGCATGCCGATGGCCTGGGACAGGTCGATCACCGGCAGGGTCTGGCCGCGCAGGTTGACCACGCCGCAGACGTACGCATGGCGCTGCGGCATCAGGGTCAGCTTGGGCATCTGCAGCACTTCCTGGACCTTGAACACGTTGATCGCGAACAGTTGCCGGCCAGCCAGGCGGAACATCAGGATTTCCAGGCGGTTCTCGCCCACCAGCTGCGTTCTTTGGTCTACCGTGTCGAGAATGCCAGCCATCGAAGAGCCCCCAAGGTGTGTCGAAAATGATCCCAATGGCCCTGTATCGGCCGTTTGCCGCAGAGCTTGACCCTGTGAAGAAAATGCTCCGCAGCCCATTGATGTCATTTTACCATCATGCTTTACTGCGCTCACCTCTCCGCTGTCGCAAACACCCGCAAAGGGTCGTATCGAAAACACCGCATCAGGGAATCCCCTAGTGACAATCGGGTGAGACCTGATGTTCGCAATATCCATTAGCCATTAATGTGACGCCATTCTCATTGCATGAACGGAGTCAGGCTTTTGTCAGCGATCGCCTCATGGTGGCCAGCCCCTGCTCCAGCCTTACGCGCTGGAGCCAAATGATGGCTAACGACGCACTGCACAACAGCGCCCTGCAGGATTTCCTGATCGACGCCCAGGTGCTGCTGACCAAGGCAGAGGAATGCCTGCTGCACCTGCAACTGATCGACAACGATCCGGATGCCTGTTACTGCCTCAACGATACCCTGGCCACCCTGGTAGAACGCGCACAGGCCCTTGGCCTGGTCGAGGTCGCAAGCTACAGCCAACATCTGCAGGCACTGCTGGAACCCGCACAGGCGCAACCGGCATTGCAAGGTGAAGCCCTGCAAGCCCTGGAAAGCTGCCTGACCCTGCTGGCCTGGCAGCTGGAGTTGATCGATCCGCACACCGGCCGCCTGAGCCTGGATACCGAGGAACAGGTGCAGTTGCTCGACACCCTGGCCACCGCTCTGAGCCCGCAGGAGGCTCTGGCCTGCGACTCTTGCATCGAAACCCGGCACACTTGCGAACACCCCGCCCCTTCAATGGCTGCGCCCACCAGCGCGAACGCCACTGCACTTTCTTCGCCAACCAGGGGCAACTAAGGGACATAACAATACTGCCCCGGCGAGATTAACCAAGCCTGTGACGAGTGCACACTAAGACCCAACTTAGTGTATTTCCAGGTCTCTCTAATTATCTGCAACAAACATTTCGTTTAATTGATTTCGGGCAAAATCCCAGCCCCGCAAACTGATGGCAAAATGCTAGATTCGAAGACAATCGGAACCGTCGTACCAGCCCGTAAAATCTGGCTATTCAGTCAGTTATCAGAGTTCGCGACCAATTGTATTTGAAGTGATACCATGCGCGCTGATGGACACATGCACCTTACCCGGATCTCCCCAGACACCGCGTGCAGACTTTCATCGCGGTTACCCCGGCGCCGGCATTTAAACGTTATTGAAGGCAATTCGACAAACGCCTCTAGTTCGACCTTTGCAAGGCTTTCAACAGCGATATTTCAGTGGCTTCAATTTCTATGTTCTCAAGCCTCAAGACACTCAAGCGCTGGCACCCCGGAGCCTCTCTGTTGCGCTGGGCAACCGCCCTGCTGTGCCTGGCTTCGGTTGCCGTCAACCTGGCCTTGTACCTGCTTGAGCAACCGCTGCCAGGCATCGCCCTGGCCCTGCAACTGGTTGCCCTGTCGAGCATTGCCTGGCAACTGCGCCAGTGGGCGCGCTCGATTGCCCTGCGCCCGGCGGAACTGGCCGACCGCCTGCTCAAAGTGCAGGAAAGCGAACGCCAGCGCCTGAGCCGCGAACTGCACGACGATATCGGCCAGTTGCTGACCGCCGCCAAACTCCAGGCCGACTGGCTCGCGCGCCGCGCCCCGAGCGAGCTGCAGGAGCACTGCAAAACCTTGCGCAGCACCCTGGACGACACCCTGGCCAGCGTGCGCGATGTTTCGGCCATCCTCAACCCAAGACAACTGTCCAGCCTGGGCCTGGAAGCCAGCCTGCGCGCGCACCTGCTGCGCGCCCTGGAAAACACCGAGGTGCACTGGAGCCTGGAATGCCGCCAGCGCCTGGGCGGCCTCCCGGAAGATATGGCCATCGCCGCCTTTCGCATTACCCAAGAGGCGGTGACCAACATCCTGCGTCACGCCAAGGCAAAGAACCTGGTGGTGCGCATTCAGCGCCAGCCCGAAGGCCTGGCGTTGTCGATCAGCGATGACGGCCTGGGCTTTTCGCCCGCCAGCAGCCCAGCCGATGAAGGCCAGCGCGGCATGGCCGGAATGCTCGAGCGCGTCGGCCTGCTCAATGGCACACTGTCGGTCAACAGCCAGCCCGGCCTGGGCACCCAGATCGACGCCCTGTTCCCCTGGCCTGCGCGCACCCTCGAACGCGCCAAGACAAGTAACGTCCCATGACCTGTACATTGCTGTTGGTCGATGACCATTCACTGATTCGCGCAGGTGTGCGCGCGCTGGTGTCCGACATTCCCGGCTATGCCGTGATCGGCGAAGCCAACGACGGCAGCCAGGTGCCGGAACTGGTCATGCAACTGGACCCGGACATTGTCCTGCTGGATATCTCCATGCGCTGCACCAGTGGCCTGGATGCCCTGACCCGCCTGCGCGCCCTGGGCTGTCGCAGCAAGGTACTGATCCTCTCCATGCACACCGACCCGGAGCTGATCATGCAGGCCCTGGAAAGCGGCGCCCATGGCTACCTGCTCAAAGACACCACCGCCACCGAGCTTGAGCAGGCACTGGCAGCACTGCGCGGCAACGAGCGCTACCTGAGCCCGGCGATTGCCCACACGGTAATCAACCAGGCCCTGCTGCGCGCCCAGTCGGGCAAGCCGGAGACAGCGGAAAAGCACAACCTCACCGCCCGCCAACTGGAAATCCTGCGCCTGATCGTACGCGGCAAGTCGACCCGGGAAATCGCCCAGGGCCTGGGCTTGAGCATCAAGACCGTGGAAACCCACCGCTCGCAGATCATGAAACGCCTGCAGATCTACGACGTCGCCGGCCTGGTGCTGTTTGCCGTGCGCGAGCAAATCATCAGCCTCGACGACTGAGCAGCGGCGAGTCGACCGGCAGGTGCACGCGCAAGGCCGCAGGCAGCACTTCAAAACGCAGGTTGTCGCCCTGCAGGGGCTCACCATCGAGGTTGATGTCCAGGCCTTGCGAGCTTCTGATCTCGACCCATGGCAAGCGCGCACGGACAAACATGCTGTCCAGCCCCAGGCCATCGCTGAGCAGGCCGCGCAAGGTGCCGACCACTTCCTGGGGTGCCGGCAGGATGCTGATGTCGAGCAAGCCATCATCAACCTGCGCCTGGGGGCACAGCGCATGCCCGCCGCCGGCCTGCCGCCCGTTGCCGATGCCCAGCGCCAGCAACTCACCCTGCCACTGGAAATCCGGGCCGTGCAGTTCGACCGACGCCGCGCGCAGCTCGCTGAAGCGCGACAGGCCGGTGAACAGGTAGGCTGCCGCACCCAATACCTTTTTCAGGTCTTCGGAGGTATTGGCGGTAACCTGGCTGCCGAAGCCACCGGTGGCCATGTTCAGGAATACCTGCCCACCCACCTCGCCCAGGTCAATGGCCCGGGCCGGTACTTCCAGCAGCATCAGCGCCTGCGCCGGCTCCAGCGGCACGCCGGCAGCCTTGGCAAAATCGTTGGCGGTACCCAGCGCCAGCAACACCAGGCTGGCGTCAGCGTCGGCACGCACCATGGCCTCGGCGACATCGCGCAGGGTGCCATCGCCACCCGCAGCCACCAAGTGCGGGTAGCCGGCGGCCAGCGCTTCTTCGACCAGGCGCTGGGCGTCGCCCCCCTCCCAGGTCAGGCGCACGTCCAACTGCCAGCCGCGCTCTCGCATGCCGGTCACCGCAGCACGCACCTCTTCGTTCATGGCCTGCTTGCCATGCAGGATCATCAATGCCTTTTGCTGCGCCATGTGTGCGTTCCCCGATGAATTGAGCGTCGAGTATCTCGACCGTTTCCGGCGTCCCTTTACTGCATTGCAGGTAACGTTTCAGCAGAGTTTCGCATGCCATTCACACAAATATCATTGAAAGCTTCGTCGCCGAGGGGCATCATTCGACAAATATTTGGCCTTCATGGACGATGCCGGTGGTAAAAGTCATTTTATTGACTCATTGCGCAAAAGCCTGCCAGGTTGCTCTGTTTACTTTTGCTGCACTGCCCAGGCAGTGCCCCTGACTCGAGGCTGTGAGATGAGTGTTCTGATCCCTTGCATCATCGCTGGCGGCGCCGGCACCCGCCTGTGGCCGGTATCGCGCGAAACCATGCCCAAGCCGTTCATGCGCCTGCCCGACGGCCAGAGCCTGCTGCAGAAGACCTTCGCCCGCGCCAGCCGCCTGGCCGATGTCGAACGGATCCTGACGGTGACCAACCGCGAGGTGTTCTTCCGCACCCAGGACGAATTCCGCCAGCTGAACAAGGCCAACCTGGCCCTGGACTACATCCTCGAACCCTTTGGCCGCAATACCGCCGCCGCCATTGCCGCTGCCGCCCTGCACTGCGCCCGGCTGTACGGTGAGGATGCGCAATTGCTGGTGCTGCCAGCCGATCACCTGATCAACGACCTCAGCGCCTTCGACCAGGCCGTCAGCCAGGCCCGCTTGCTGGCTGCCCAGGGCTGGCTGACCACCTTCGGCCTGCTGCCGACCCGTGCTGAAACTGGTTTTGGCTACATCGAAAAAGGCCAGGCCCTGGATGCCCACGGCTTCAGGGTTGCCCGCTTTGTCGAAAAGCCCGACGCCGACACCGCCCAGCAGTACCTCGATGGCGGCCAGCACCTGTGGAATGCCGGGATGTTCTGCATGCGTGTCGACGCCATCCTGCATGAGCTGGAACAGCACGCCCCGCAACTGCTGGCGGCGGTCAATCACTGCCTGGCCCTGAGCCCGTGCAAGGAAGGCGCCCGCGAGTGTCAGGTGGAACTGGACCCGGACAGCTTCGCCCTGGTGCCAGACATTTCCATCGACTATGCCGTGATGGAGACCTCGCAACAGGTCGCGGTACTGCCCAGCCAGCTGGGCTGGAGCGATATCGGCAGCTGGGAGGCGGTGCGTGAGCTCAAGGCCGGTGATCATCAGGGCAATCGCTGCACCGGCGAAACCGTGCTGCACGATGTGCACAATTGCTATATCGACTCGCCACGGCGCCTGGTCGGCGCGGTGGGCCTGGACAACCTGATCATCATCGATACCCCCGATGCCCTGCTGATTGCCGATGCCGCGCGCAGCCAGGAGGTCAAGGTGATTGCCCAGCAGCTCAAGCGCCAGGGCCACGACGCGTTCCGCCTGCACCGCACGGTCAACCGCCCGTGGGGCACCTACACGGTGCTCGAGGAAGGCCCGCGGTTCAAGATCAAGCGCATCATGGTCCGCCCCGAGGCTTCGCTGTCGCTGCAGATGCATCATCACCGCAGCGAGCACTGGATCGTGGTCAGCGGCATGGCCTGTGTGACCAATGGTGAAGAGGAATTTCTGCTCGATACCAACGAATCGACCTTCATCAAACCCGGCCGGGTACACCGCCTGACCAACCCGGGGGTGATCGATCTGGTAATGATTGAAGTACAAAGTGGCGAATACCTGGGCGAGGATGACATCGTGCGCTTTACTGATATCTATGGACGCGCCCCGGAGCCAGCCGCAAGCTGATTCCCCCGGCGCGTCCATTTTTATCTGCATGCCGTTACCCGCCTGAACACAGAGGAAAGGGGTCATGCGCGTACTCTGGACACTACCCTACCTGCCCTGGCCCACCACCAGCGGCGGTAAAACACGGCAATACCACCTGCTGCGCAGCCTGGCGCAGCGGGGTCACCGCATCACCCTGCTGGTGCAATCGAAAATCCCGCCCAGCGACGCGGCCCGACAGGCCTTGGAACCTTTGCTCGAACGCCTGATCGTGCTACCCAGGCGCCCCTTCCACAGCCCCCTGAACCTGCTGGCGGCGATCTACCCCAGCTATCCGATGCGCGCCAGCATCAATGGCCTGGCGCCGCACCTGCGCCACTGCTTCGAGCAATTGCTGGAAGAGCCCTGGGATGTCATCCAGATCGAGCACAGCTACAGCTTCCAGCCGTTCGAAAAGGCCCTGCAGGCTCGCGGGCTGCCGTTCGTGCTCAGCGAGCACAACATCGAATCGGTCAATGGCGCCGCTTGCCACGACCGCTTGCCACTGTGGCTGCGACCGTTCAATGCCTTTGATCGCTGGCGTTACCGGCGCTGGGAAAACCGCGTGCTCAGCCAGGCCCATGAAGTGGTAGCGGTCAGCCCAACCGACGCCGAACACATCAGCCAGGCGACCGGCGCTGCGGTGTCGGTGGTGATCAATGGCGTGGATTGCGCGCATTACCAGGATATCCAGCCGTCGCTGTGCAGCCAGCGCCTGCTGTTCGTCGGCAATTTCGAATACGGCGCCAACCTTGAAGCCATCGAATGGGCCCTGGAAGACATTCTGCCGCAAGTCTGGCTGAGCAACCCCGCAGTACGCCTGGCCGTGGTTGGCCACGCCTTGCCGCCCAGCTGGAAACTGCGCTGGAGCGACCCGCGAATCGAATGGATTGGCTACCTGCCTGACCTGCGCGAGCTGCAACGCAACTCGGCGATCTTCTTTGCGCCGCTACGTTATGGCGGCGGCTCGAAGATCAAGATACTGGAAGCCATGGCCGCCGGGCTGCCGGTGGTAACCACGGCCAAGGGCGTGTCAGGCCTGCAGGTGACCCATGGCGAGCACTACCTGGCCAGTGACGACGGCGACCAGCTGGCGTTGATGATTAACCAACTGCTCAATCAGCCCTGGCGCCTGCGCCAGCTGTCGCAAGCGGCGCGGGAGTTTGTCTGCAGCCGCCACGACTGGAGCATCGCCGCTGCCCAGCTGGAAAGCGTGCATGCGCGCCCCAGCCTGCGCGCGCCGAGCGGTGCCACCCTGGTGGGCGACACCCTGCTCAGCCGTTCAACCAAGTAGCTCGCTCAAGGGAATGAACTGCACGATATCGCCCTTGCCCGGGGTCTGGCCCTCACGGACTTCGACCAGGCCCTCGGCCCAGGCGGCGCTGCGCAGCACCCCCGAACTCTGGTTCTTGTAGATCAATGCGCTGCCCTGCTCCAGTCGCCCGCGCAGGTATTCGCGGCGAGTGCCAGCCTTGGGCCAGTCGAACCCGGCCGGCACCGCGAACTGCAGCGGCGTGACCTCGGTAACGCCCTGGCGGCGCAACAGGTAGGGGCGGGTCAGCAGGCCGAAGGTCACCAGGGTCGAAGCCGGGTTACCCGGCAAGCCAATGACCGGCACGCCCTTGTAATGACCGAAGGTCAGCGGCTTGCCCGGCTTGATTGCCAGCTTCCACAGCGACAGTTCGCCCTCTTCACGCAGGGCGATGCCCAGGTAATCGGCCTCGCCCACCGAAACACCGCCAGTGGAAAGAATCAGGTCGACATCATGCAGGGCGGCCAGGCATTTGCGGGTTTTCTCCAGGTCATCGGCCAGAATGCCAGCGTCGATCACCTCACAGCCCAGGCGTTGCAGCCAGCTGCCGAGCAGCCGCCGGTTGCTGTTGTAGATCTGCCCGGGCCCCAGGGGCAAGCCGGGCTCGACCAGTTCGTCGCCGGTCGACAGCACAGCGACCTTGACCCGCCGCACGACGCTCAGCTCGGCGCACCCCAAGGAAGCCGCCAGGCCCAGCTCGATCGGCCCCAGGCGCGTACCCGCGGCCAAAACCGCCTCGCCAGCGCGGGTTTCCTGCCCTTGCGGGCGAATGTTCTGACCGACGCGCAGCGCCTCGGTAAAGCGCACGCGCTGATCGTCCAGGACGTCGGCGTTTTCCTGCATCTCAACGCAATCCGCCCCCACCGGCACCGGCGCCCCGGTAAAGATCCGCGCACAGGTACCCGGCTGCAACGGCTCGGGTGAATGCCCGGCGAATACCCGCTGGCTGACCGTCAAGGGCTCGCCCGTCCAGTCGGCCAGGCGCAGCGCGTAGCCGTCCATGGCGCTGTTGGGCCAGGGCGGCAGGTCGAGGCTCGAGACCAGCTCATGTGCCAGCACGCGGCCCTCGGCGTCGGCCAGGGCGACCTGCTCGGTAGCGGTGATAGGCGCGGCTTCGGCCAGCGCCAGCAGTTTTGCCAGGGCGTCTTCGACCGGCATCAGTTGAGTGTGCATGGGCGCCTCAACCACGGCTTTCGCAGGGCGCGGCCTGCTTGAGGTGGGTGACGAAGTTGCACGGGCGATGACGGGCGTCGAGCTGCTCGGCAAGGATGCCGTCCCAGCCGGTGCGCACGGCGTTGGTCGAGCCCGGCAGGCAGCACACCAGGGTGCCGTTGGCCAGCCCGGCCAGGGCCCGGGACTGCACGGTGGAGGTGCCGATATCGGCCAGGGAGATGTGCCGGAACAGCTCGCCAAAGCCATCGACCTGCTTGTCCAGCAGGCAGGCCACGGCTTCCGGGGTGCTATCGCGCCCGGTAAAGCCGGTACCGCCGGTGATCAGCACCACCTGCACCTGCTCATCGGCGATCCAGGTGGCGACCTGGGCGCGAATCTTGTACAGATCGTCCTTGAGCAGCACCCGCGCCGCCAGAGCGTGGCCGGCCTCGCTCAGGCGGTCGACGAACACCTGGCCGGAGGTGTCGGTTTCCAGGGTGCGGGTATCGCTGACCGTCAGGACGGCAATGTTCAGCGGCACGAAAGGTACATCTGCCTTGGCTTTCATGGGACCTTGAATCCATTGATAGGAACGAATGAGCGGTGTTATATCACAGCCCTGCCTGCCTCGCGCCCGCCAGCGGCCCAGGCATTGTTGCCGGTCAATAATGCTAGATTGCCGCTATGCTGAAATCTGCATGGAACTTGCGCAGGCGCCATGCGTCTCAAGAAACATTACGCACCATCCTTTACTGGAGAAACACAATGATTCAACGGACTCTTCCCGCTTTCCTGCTCGCCCTGGGTCTTGGCACTCTGGCTGGCTGCGCTTCGCCGACCGTCATTACCCTGAACGACGGCCGCGAAATCCAGGCGGTCGATACTCCGCAATACGACGAAGACTCGGGCTTCTACGAATTCGAACAACTGGACGGCAAACGCACCCGCATCAACAAGGACCAGGTCCGTACCGTCAAGGACCTGTGAGCTGATCGACAGGCCGCCTCTGGGGGCTTGTCGAGGAGAAGATTTTGAGTAATATTTTCTCCATCGGAGTGTAGCGCAGCCAGGTAGCGCGTCTCGTTCGGGACGAGAAGGCCGCAGGTTCGAATCCTGTCTCTCCGACCACTTTACTCAGCAAAAAGCCCGCCCTCGCGCGGGCTTTTTCGTGCCTGGCAGACGAGCAGCAGTGGCCAGCATTGCGCGGCGGCGACGCTGCCAGCAGAATGCGCGCCTTTTTGAACATTAAGGTTGATTCACATGCGTAAGACTCTTGCCGCCCTGACCCTGGGCCTTTTGTGCGCACAAGGCGCCATGGCCGGTGATGGCCAGACCGCTGTAGGCGGTGGCCTGGGTGGTGTTCTGGGTAACGTGGTCGGGCAGAAGCTTGGCGGCAGCACCGGTGCGGCCATTGGTGCCGGCGTCGGCGGCGCGGCAGGCAGTGCCATGGGCGCGAAAAAAGGCAACAAGACCAAGGCGGCCATTGGTGGCGGCCTGGGTTCGGCCGGTGGCTCGCTGGTCGGCGGCAAGCTCGGTGGCAGCACCGGCTCGGCAATTGGCGCAGGCCTGGGCGGCGCGGCTGGTGGTGCGTTGGGTAACAACCTGGCGGACAGTCATCGCAAGAAACGCCACTGATCCGCAACCGAGTAGCCGGCGATATTTTTGCCAGGCCAGAAACAAACAAGCCCCTGAACAGGGGCTTGTTTGTTTCTGGCAAAGCGAAAGCTTACAGCGCAGGCTCAGCCTGTACCGCAGCCGCTTCTTCCGGCAGCACCGGAACGTACAGCAGGTTCAGACGCGAACTGCTCCACTCACGGGTCTTGTTGGTCAGCTCAAGGTTGTTGTTGAGCTTCTGGCCGTAGGTCGGCACGATTTCCTTCAGCTTGGCCTGCCACTCAGGGGTCTTGATGCGATCCTTGAAGGTCTTTTCCAGCACGCTCAGCATGATCGGCGCAGCGGTCGAAGCACCTGGCGAGGCGCCCAGCAGCGCGGCAATGGTGCCGTCCTGGGCAGCAACGACTTCGGTACCGAACTGCAGGATGCCGCCGTGCTCAGGGTCCTTCTTGATCACCTGGACGCGTTGACCGGCCTGCAGCAGTTTCCAGTCTTCGTTCTTGGCGTTCGGGAAGTACTCGCGCAGGGCCGCCATGCGGTCATCGAAGCTCAGCATCAACTGACCCATCAGGTAGGTGCTCAGGTCGATGTTGTCGATACCGGCGTGGGTCATCGGCATGATGTTGTGGGTGGTCAGCGCAGCGAACATGTCCAGCAGCGAGCCGTTCTTCAGGAACTTGGTCGAGAAGGTGGCGAACGGGCCGAACAGCAGCACTTCCTTGCCGTCGATCACGCGGGTGTCCAGGTGCGGAACCGACATTGGCGGCGCACCAACCGAAGCCTTGCCGTACAGCTTGGCTTTGTGACGGGCAACGATGTCCTGGTTGTCGGTCATCAGGAACTGGCCACCGACCGGGAAGCCGGCATAGCCGTCAGCTTCAGGGATGCCCGATTTCTGCAGCAGCTTCAGCGCGCCACCACCGGCACCGATGAAGACGAACTTGGCCTTGATGCTGCTCTCGACGCCCTTGTTGGCCAGGTCAGCGACGACCACGGTCCAGGTGTTGTCGGCGTTACGGACGATGTCACGGACTTCGTGCTGGACGTGCAGCTTGACGTTGTCGTGCTTGGTCAGCGAGGCGAACAGCTGGCGGGTGATCTCGCCGAAGTTGACGTCGGTGCCGATCGGCATGCGGGTGGCGGCGATCTTCTGGTCGGCAGCGCGGCCTTCCATCACGATCGGTACCCACTTCTTGATCTGCTCGTGGTCTTCGGAGTACTCCATGCCACGGAACAGCGAGCTGTGCTGCAGGGCTTCATGACGCTTCTTGAGGAACTCGACGTTCTTGTCGCCCCAGACGAAGCTCATGTGCGGCACGTTATTGATGAACGAGGTCGGGTTGCTCAGCACTTTCTGCTCGACCTGGTAGGCCCAGAACTGCTTGGAGATCTCGAACTGCTCGTTGACGCCAACGGCCTTGCTGATGTCGATCTTGCCGTCGGCACCTTCGCTGGTGTAGTTCAGCTCGCAGAACGCGGAGTGACCGGTACCGGCGTTGTTCCAGGCGTTGGAGCTTTCTTCGGCGACCTTGTCCAGGCGCTCGTAGATGTCGATCGACCAACCGGGCTCCAGCTCATTGAGGTAGGTACCCAGGCTTGCACTCATGATGCCGCCGCCGATCAGCAGCACGTCTACGGTTTTCTCGGGCTCACTGGGCTTGGAGCAACCGATGACACTCAGGCACAGGAGCGTCAGCAGGATTTTTTTCATAGTTCAATCCAATTGAAGTGAAGTAATTGGCAATGACCGCAGGTCCCGTAGTGCACGCCCGGATTCTTGTTGTTGCTCGCGCAGTCCAAGGCTTAGCGTAGCTGGTGCTCGGGCAATCGGCCCGGACACCCGCGCACTGGATGGCGGCTGGGGTTGTTCGATGGATCGGGAACGGTCGTCACGCCAGACGCGGGGCATGGCCGCCGCTGTCAGGGTGGGTCGCCTTAAAGCAGGAAGCGGGCCAACTTTTACAAGACCAACGGCTAATAGCTAGGACGTGTCGTCGCACCCCAACTTTAACGGTTTAGCTGGCGATAATCCGCCACATTGCCGGGCCTTTACCGCTGGATGTGGCGGATTTCCCCCGCTTTTGCTCAAGCACTCAGGCGCGCAGTGACCTCCCCCAACTGCCCGGACAAGCCGTGCAAGTGCTGCCCGGCCTGCTCGGTCTGCTGCACCGCCTGCTGGTTGGTGGTGGCAATCCGGGTAATTTCCACCAGGTTGCGCGAGATGTCCTCGGCAACACTGGTCTGTTCTTCCGCCGCCGTGGCGATCTGCCGGTTCATGTCGCGGATAGCCTCGACGGCAACGGTGATGCGCTGCAGCATCTGCCCGGCCTGCTGCACCTGCTCGGCGCCCTCCTCGCTGCGTTGCTGGCCGCTCTCGATGGCTTTTACCGCCGCCACGGCGCCGGACTGCACGGCGCTGATGATCTGGTTGATCTCGGCAATCGACGCGGCCGTACGCTGGGCCAGGCTGCGCACCTCATCGGCGACCACGGCAAAGCCGCGTCCGGCCTCACCGGCCCGTGCCGCCTCGATGGCGGCGTTGAGCGCCAGCAGGTTGGTCTGCTCGGCAATCGCGCGGATCACTTCCAGCACCTTGCCGATGCGGTCGCTGTCGGCTTCCAGATGGCGAATCACCTTGGCGGTGTCGGCAATTTCCTGGTTGACCCCGGCAATGGTGGCAATGGTTGCCTGCATCACCTGCTCGCCGGCCTGAGCGCTGTGGTCGGCTTCATCGGCGGCGCGCGCGGCGTCGGCGGCATGGCGGGCGACTTCCTGGGCGGTCGCCGACATTTCATGCATGGCCGTAGCGACCTGGTCGGTACGCTGGAACTGGTCGTCGGTGCCGCGGGCCATGTTGCCGGCAATGCCGCGCAGCTCGCCGCTGGCACTTTCCAGCTCACCGGCATTGCGCTGCAGGCGGCTGAAGGTGTCGGCAAGAAAGTCGCGCAGAGTATTGGCCGCCACCGCCAGCCGCCCCAGCTCATCCTGGCGATCGCTGGCGACCCGCGCGGCGAAGCGCCCCTGGCTCAACTGCGCGACATAATCGATCAAGCCACGGATCGGCTCGATCAGGCTGCGGTTGACCAGCCACAGACTGAACAGCCCGACCAGCAACGCCGAGCCGAACATCACCAGCAGCCCCAGCCAGACCGTACGCTCTGCCGACTGGTTGATGGTCTGGGCACGCGCCTGGGCATCGCTGCGCAACTGGCTGACCAACTCACTCATTTGCTCGCTGGCAGCGCGGTCAACACCTTTGACTGCCTGATCGCCTACAACAGGATCAGCGCCCGCCGCCAGAAACGCCTGACGCCCCTGTGCGTAAGCCTGACCCAACTGTCGGTGGCTGGCCTTGAGTTGCTCGGCACGGCCCTTGAGCGGCTGCTCGCTGCGGGCGATCAACTGGTCAAGGATGCCCTGCACCTGCTGCTCACGGGCCAGGAACTGCTGCCAGTACTTGTCCAGCTCAGCGGGCTGCTTGCCGCGCAGCAGCACGTTCTTCCACTCCTGGACCTGGACCTTGAACTGCAGGTTGGCTTCATCGATCAACTGCGACGCCTGCAATGGCCCGTCGATCAGCTGGCCGTAGCCGCGCACGCTGGAGGACAGCAACTGAAAGCACACCAGGGCGATCAGCAGGATCGCCGCCAGGCTGCCGCCGAGCAGGGCGAGAATTTGCACTCTGAGGGATTTACGCAACATCGAAAGAAGTCCCGGAACAAGGAATAAGGGAGCGGCGCCACTCGGCGCCAACCAGGCAAAGACGTCCCTGTCCTCGTTCGCTGGCCACTGACGGCAGGCCAAAAAAAAGCTGCCATCGATCGATAGCAGCCAGGTTCGAGCATTACGCAACAGCTGGAACAGATAGTCTCAAGGGATTGCTACAGAAATGTGACAGTCTGTAGGACGCTGTCACATTTCCGTCACGTTATTGAACTGCAACGCCGCCAGCCGCGCATACAAGGGGCTCTGGGCAATCAACTGGCGATGCGTGCCGATGGCCACCAGCCGGCCCTGATCAATCACCGCAATGCGGTCGGCATGCTGCACCGTGGCCAGGCGATGGGCGATCACCAGGGTGGTGCGCCCGCTCATCAGGGTCGGCAGCGCCTGCTGGATCAAATGCTCGCTCTGCGCGTCGAGGGCGCTGGTGGCTTCGTCCAGCAACAGAATCGGTGCATCCACCAGCAAGGCCCGGGCAATCGCCAGGCGCTGGCGTTGACCGCCCGAGAGGCCAAGGCCGGCGTCACCCAAGTGAGTCTGATAGCCCTTGGGCAACTGCAAGATGAACTCATGGGCATGGGCGCTGCGGGCAGCAGCCTCGACCTGTTCGGCCGTGGCATCGGCGCGCCCGTAGCGGATGTTGTCCTCCACCGTGCCAAAGAACAGCGCCGGGTTCTGCGCTACCAGGGCGAAGTGGCGGCGCAGGTCCTGCGGATCGAGGCACCTGATGTCCTGACCATCAAGCAGGATGCGCCCTTGCTGCGGGTCGTAAAAACGCAGTAACAGGTCGAACAGGGTCGACTTGCCCGCCCCCGACGGCCCGACCAGGGCCAGGGTTTCGCCGGGCTCGACGGTAAGCTTCAGGTCATCGATGGCCGGCGGTGTTGGCCGTGATGGATAAGCAAAACGGATGTTCTGCAACTCGACCCGGCCACTGACCCGCGGCGCCGAGCGCTGCAGGTCAGCAGGCGCGACTATCTCGCTGCGCGCTGCCAGCAGCTCGGCAATCCGCTCGCCGGCACCGGCAGCGCGCTGCAGCTCGCCAATCACTTCGCTGAGGGTGCCGAAGGCGCTGCCGACGATCAGGCTGTAGAACACGAAGGCGGCCAGCTCACCGCCGGAAATACGCCCGGCGATCACGTCCATGCCACCGACCCAGAGCATTACCCCGACCGCACCCAGCACCAGCACGATCACCAGGGTGATCAGCCAGGCGCGCTGGAGGATGCGTTTGCGCGCCACCTCAAGGGCCGCCTCGACCGTGGCGCCGAAGCGCTGCTGGTCGCTGGACTGGTGGTTGTAGGCCTGCACGGTCTTGATCTGGCCGAGGGTCTCGGCCACATAGCTGCCGACGTCGGCGACCCGGTCCTGGCTCTGCCGCGACAGGTTGCGCACCCGGCGGCCGAAAATCAGGATCGGTGCCAGCACCAGCGGCAAGGCCAGCACCACGATGCTGGTGAGCTTGGGGTTGGTGACAAACAGCAGGACGATGCCGCCCAGCACCATCAGCGCGTTGCGCAGGAACAGCGACAGCGACGAGCCGATCACCGATTGCAACAAGGTTGTGTCGGCGGTCAGCCGCGACTGGATCTCCGAACTGCGGTTACTTTCGAAAAAACCCGGGTGCAGGTAGATCAGATGATCGAACACCTGCTGGCGGATATCGGCCACACAGCGTTCGCCAATCCACGACACCAGATAGAAGCGGCTGAAGGTACCGATCGCCAGGGCCAGCACCAACAGCAGGAACAGGCCGATGGACTGGTTGAGCAGGTGCGGCGACTGGGTCATGAAGCCCTGGTCCACCAGCAGGCGAATACCCTGGCCCATGGACAGGGTAATCGCTGCGGTAACGATGAGTGCCAGCAAGGCCAGCAGCGCCTGCGTGCGGTAAGGACGGATAAAACGCCAGCCCAGGCGCAGGGCCTGGCGCTGGCGTGAAGAAAACCGGTTGAGCATGGAGTACGCCGTTTGTCCGCTATTTACAGCAGCCTACACCGGACCGTTGATCAAGCGCCAAGGAACTGCGGGCAATGATTGGGCGTCGGAACCAGAACCTGGGCATATAAGACCCAGGCCACAGCCGGCTAGACCGTTTCGGTCTAAAGTACTACTGGAGGTTTACTCGGCTTTCTGATGGACTGGACACGTCGCACAGTGATAACCGAAGGAGCTGTCACAGGCCGGTCACGAGGCGATTCTAGTCTGAGCTTGCAACCTGATGAGGAGACAGGAAATGAGCTTGCAACATCAAGGCAACACCCAGGAAAAACCCGCGCCTAACCCGCAGGCATCGGTAGGCGGCACGATCATCGACAAGGATGGCAATGAGATCACCATCACCGAGGAGATGATCCAGCAGGCCTGCGAGAAGCTGGAAAAAAGCCGGGTAGAACTCGCCAAGAAAGACTGACCCACCCGAATTCTTCAACCCGGCGCACGCGCCGGGTTTTTATTGCCCGCTATTTACACCAGCACGCCGCCCAAGGCGCGGACCAGCTGTGCCAGTTGCGGCGCTTCACCGTGCAGGCGCACGGCCAGGCCTTCGATTTCACGGCGCGGTGGGTAGTGCTTGCGCAAGTTGTCGAAGGCGGCCTTCTGCTGCGCCGGGTCGCGGCTCAAGCTGCGGCGAAAATCGGCATCGTCACGGCGCGGGTCATACACCGCACGGCACAGGGTCGCGAGGGCCCAGGCCGGATCGGTCTCGGCCTGCAAGGCGATTTCGGTCAGCCACGGCTGTGGCAGCAGGTCGCTCAGTTGCACCTCGGCAGGTTCGCCACGCCAGGCGCAAAACGCCTGGTAGATCTGCGCGGTGCCGCGCTGCTTGCCGTCCAGGCTGTAGCCGGCAATATGCGGGGTGGCGATCACGCAGAGGTCGGCCAGGGCCAGGTCGACCTGGGGCTCGCCCTCCCAGACGTCGAGCACCGCCTGGATATCGTCGCGCTCACGCAGCAACTGGCGTAAAGCCTGATTGTCGACCACCGGGCCGCGGCTGGCATTGATCAGCCAGGCGCCGGGGCGCAGGCGGGCCAGTTGCGCCTGGCCCAGCAGGTGCCAGGTCGGCAGCTCGCCGCTACGGGCCAGCGGGGTGTGCAGGCTAATGACGTCGCACTGCTCGATGATCTGCTCCAGGCTCACATAGTCGCCGCCTTCGCGCGCCTGGCGCGGCGGGTCGCACACCAGCACCTGCCAGCCAAGGTCGCGCAGCACCTCGACCAGACGCCCACCGACTTCCCCGGCGCCGACCACCCCATAGGTGCGCGCAGGCAAGCTGGCGCCGTCGAGCTCGGCCAGGGTCAGCAGGCTGCCGAGCACATAGTCGACCACCCCGCGGGCGTTGCAGCCTGGCGCGCTGGACCAGTGAATACCAGCCTCGGCGAAATAATCCAGGGCCAGGTGATCGGTGCCGATGGTGCAGGTGCCGACAAACTTCACCTGGCTGCCTTCGAGCAAAGTGCGATCGACCTTGGTCACTGAACGCACCAGCAGCACATCGGCATCCTTGACGCAGGCGGCATCGATCGCTCGCCCGGGGTAGCGGCGGATTTCGCCAAAACCGGCAAAGAAGGCATCGAGCAGCGGGATATTCTCGTCAGCAACAATCAGCATGGCGCTCTCCTATCGGGGTGCGCAGTGTAGGCCGATACGGGTGGGGCGATCCACAGGCAGGCGAGGTTCCTGACTGCCGCGTCAAGGCGTAGACTAGCCGGCTTTGCCCATCTTTCCTGTGGACGCCTGCCTTGTGACACCGATGACCGCCGAGACCCAAACCCCCGCCCTGTCGCGCCCGACGCGGATCCGCAGCGAGCTGCGCGGCCTGCTGATGCTGGCCACGCCAATCATCATTGCCCAGTTGGCGACCACCGCCATGGGTTTTGTCGATGCGGTGATGGCCGGCCGGGTCAGCCCCCGCGACCTGGCAGCCGTGGCGCTGGGTAACTCGATCTGGATTCCGGTGTACCTGCTGATGACCGGCATCCTGCTGGCGACCACGCCCAAGGTTGCCCAGCGCTATGGCGCCGGCCAGCATGCCGAGATCGGCCCGCTGGTGCGCCAGGCATTGTGGCTGGCACTGTGCGTCGGCCTGATCGCCAGTGGCCTGCTGCTCAGCGCCGAACCGATCTTGCAGGTGATGAAAGTCGACCCGCAACTGGTGGCGCCGAGCATGGGCTATTTGCAGGGCATTGCCTTCGGCTTCCCCGGTGTCGCCCTTTATTACGTGTTGCGCTGCTACAGCGATGCCCTGGGCCGGACCCGGCCGAGCATGGTCATCGGCTTGTCCGGGCTGCTGCTGAACATTCCGCTGAACTATGTACTGATTTACGGCCACTTCGGCATGCCGGCTCTGGGCGGCGTCGGTTGCGGCTGGGCCAGCGGCATCGTCATGTGGTTCATGGCCTTGAGCATGGCCGCCTGGACCCACTGGGCCCCGGCCTATGCCCGCCAGCGCGTGCTGGTGCGCCTGGACAAGCCGCAATGGCCGGTGATCAAGCGCCTGGTCGGCGTCGGCCTGCCGATCGGCATCGCGGTATTCGCCGAGTCGAGCATCTTCGCAGTGATTGCCCTGCTGATCGGCAGCCTCGGCCCGACCGTGGTGGCCGGGCACCAGATTGCCCTGAACATCAGCTCGCTGCTGTTCATGATTCCGTATTCGCTGGGGATGGCGGTGACCGTGCGGGTTGGCCAGGCGATCGGCGCCGGGCTACCGCGCCAGGCGCGCTTCGCCGCCCTGGTGGGCCTGGGTGCGGCGCTGGTGTTTGCCTGCTTCTCGGCCAGCCTGATCCTGCTGATGCGCGAGCCCATCGCCTCGATCTACACCCCGGACACGGCGGTGATCCAGATTGCCGCGATGCTGATCGTGTATGCCGCGCTGTATCAGTTCTCCGACGCCATCCAGGTGATTGCCGCCGGCGCCCTGCGCGGTTACCAGGACACCCGGGTGACCATGATCCTGACCCTGTTCGCCTACTGGGGCATCGGCTTGCCGGTGGGTTACGTGCTCGGCCTGACCGACCTGTTCGGCCCGGCAAGCGGCCCTAACGGCCTGTGGGAAGGCCTGATTGCCGGCCTCACCTGCGCGGCGCTGATGCTGGCGATTCGCTTGGCGCGCAGCAGCGCCAAGCACATTCGCCGCGCTGAAAAGCGTTAACCGAGCTTCTTGCGGATCCAGTACAGGTAAGTGCCCGCCTCTTCCTGCTGCTGGACCAGTTCATGGTCGAGGAACACGCAAAACTTGGGGATATCGCGACGGGTCGAGGGATCGGTGGCGATCACCTTGAGCAGGCCGCCGGGGGCCAGGTCGCGAATGTACTGGTGCAGCATCATCACCGGCTCCGGGCAGTTCAGGCCGGTGGCGTCGAGGATGGCATCTGGGGTGAAGTCAGTCATGTAGAACTCCGGAAACAATCAGCTATTGTCGCTCAAGCCGCTCCCGCAGCCTCAGCGCGGTTTCAGATCCAGGCGCCGCAGGTGGCAGGTCACTTCCTCACGGTCGTGATACAGCTGCTTGCAGCCGATCGAGACCTTGACCTTGCGCGCCTTGAAGCCCTCTTCGATGCGCTCGAGCAGGCGCCGCACTTCGGCGTAACGCTGCTTCATCGGCAGCTTGAGGTTGACCACCGCCTCGCGGCACAAGCCCTCGCCGAGCCAGGTTTCGAGCAGGGCGGCACTGCGCGCCGGCTTCTCGACGATGTCACAGACCATCCAGTCCACGGTCTGCCTGGGCTTGTAGGTAAAGCCGTCGGCCATCAGGTGCTGGACCAGGCCAGTGTCCATCAGGCTCTCAGCCATCGGCCCGTTGTCGATGGCGGTCACCAGCATGCCGCGCTTGACCAGTTGGTAAGTCCAGCCGCCCGGCGCAGCGCCCAGGTCTACCCCGGTCATGTCGTCGGACAGGCGCGCATCCCACTGATCGCGAGGGATGAAGTGGTGCCAGGCCTCTTCCAGCTTGAGGGTCGAACGGCTCGGCGCTTCGCGGGGGAACTTCAGGCGCGGAATACCCATCGGCCACATCGCCGAGTTATCCGCCGCCGCCAGGCCGACAAACACCCGCCGGCCGCTGACGAAGGTCAGCAGCAATCGTGGTTTGTGCGCATCCTCAACCAGGCGCCCGGCCTTGCTCAGGGCCTTGCGCAGCGGCACTTCGAACTTGCGACAGAAGGTCGACAGTTCTTTGCCATCGTTGGTGTCCATCACCTCCAGCCACAGGCTGCCACACTGCGGGTAATCGGCCAGGGCCTCGAGCAGAACGCTGATGCGGTCGGTTTCCGGCAGCTCGATGAACGCGCCGCGGGCCCATTGCCGGGGGAAGATCAGTTGGGCAAAACGCAGCTCGCGCATCAGTTGCTCGGCACCTTCGGCGTCGTTGCAGATGAACTCGGCGCAGGCGCTCTGCGGCTTGGCCTTGGCATAGCCGGCGACATTCAGGCGCGCGGCGTGCTCGGCGATTTCGGCACAGACTTCGCTCTCGAAACCGGGCCGGCAATGCATAAACAGGGTATTCATCTTCACTCCAGGACGGCTGACGGCCATTACCGCCAACCCTGACCGGGCGCAATACGCAGCGCCGGTAAATCGGCGAATGATAAAGGAAGATCGGAACCTGCGACACTTCCGGCCGGTCCAGTACATGGTCAGGTCCGCCAAACAGGGCTACCCTGACCGTTCAGCCAGGTCCGTGCCGTGCGGACTGTCACAGAGGCGGTGAACCGGCGACAGCAGGGAAGATTGCCGATCACCGGCGCAGAAGGAGTTGGTAATGCCCTCGCTCGATAGCCTGAAAACCCTCAAGACCCTGACGGTCGATGATCGTCTCTACCACTATTACAGCCTGCCCGACGCCGCCCACAGCCTCGGCGACCTGCAGCGCCTGCCGATGTCGCTGAAAGTGCTGCTGGAAAACCTGCTGCGCTGGGAAGACGGCAAGACCGTCACCAGCGGCGACCTTTCGGCGCTGGCCAACTGGCTCAAGGAGCGGCGTTCCGACCGCGAAATCCAGTACCGCCCGGCGCGGGTGCTGATGCAGGACTTTACCGGCGTACCGGCGGTGGTCGACCTCGCCGCCATGCGCGCGGCCATGGCCAAGGCCGGCGGCGACCCGCAGCGGATCAACCCGTTGTCGCCGGTGGACCTGGTCATCGATCACTCGGTGATGGTCGACCGCTACGCCAGCCAGCAGGCCTTTGCCCAGAACGTCGACATCGAAATGCAGCGCAACGGCGAACGCTACGCCTTCCTGCGCTGGGGCCAGAACGCCTTCGACAACTTCAGCGTGGTGCCGCCGGGCACCGGTATCTGCCACCAGGTCAACCTCGAGTACCTGGGGCGCACCGTCTGGACCCGTGAAGAAGACGGGCGCACCTACGCCTTCCCCGACACCCTGGTCGGCACCGACTCGCACACCACCATGATCAACGGCCTGGGCGTGCTCGGCTGGGGCGTCGGCGGTATCGAGGCGGAGGCTGCAATGCTCGGCCAGCCGGTGTCGATGCTGATCCCGGAAGTGATCGGTTTCAAGCTGACCGGCAAGCTGCGCGAAGGCATCACCGCCACCGACCTGGTGCTGACCGTCACGCAGATGCTGCGTAAAAAAGGCGTGGTCGGCAAATTCGTCGAGTTCTACGGCGACGGCCTGGCCGACCTGCCCCTGGCTGACCGCGCCACCATCGCCAATATGGCACCGGAGTATGGCGCCACCTGCGGCTTCTTCCCGGTCGACCAGATCACCCTCGATTACCTGCGCCTGTCGGGCCGTCCTGAAGCCACGGTGAAACTGGTCGAGGCTTACTGCAAAGCCCAGGGCCTGTGGCGCCTACCCGGCCAGGAGCCGGTGTTCAGCGACGCCCTGGCCCTGGACATGAACGAAGTCGAAGCGAGCCTGGCCGGGCCCAAGCGCCCGCAAGACCGTGTCGCCCTGGGCAATGTCAGCCAGGCCTTCGATGACTTCATCGGCCTGCAACTCAAGCCCTCGAGCAAGGAAGAAGGTCGCCTTGAAAGCGAAGGCGGTGGCGGCGTGGCGGTGGGCAATGCCGACCAGGCCGGTGAAGTCAGCTATGAATACCAGGGCCAGCAACACCTGCTCAGAAACGGCGCGGTGGTGATCGCGGCGATCACCTCCTGTACCAACACCTCCAACCCCAGCGTGATGATGGCAGCCGGGCTGGTGGCGAAAAAGGCAGTGGAAAAAGGCCTGCAGCGCAAGCCCTGGGTCAAGAGCTCGCTGGCCCCCGGCTCCAAGGTGGTTACCGACTACTACAAGGCCGCCGGCCTGACCCAATACCTCGACGCCTTGGGCTTCGACCTGGTGGGCTATGGCTGCACCACC
This sequence comes from Pseudomonas sp. SORT22, assembly GCF_018417635.1. NCBI lineage: Bacteria > Pseudomonadati > Pseudomonadota > Gammaproteobacteria > Pseudomonadales > Pseudomonadaceae > Pseudomonas > Pseudomonas sp. SORT22. The sequence goes on along the minus strand of NZ_CP071007.1, from coordinate 1,937,724 downwards.
TGCATCGGCAACTCCGGCCCGCTGGACGACGCCATCGAAAAAGCCATCACCAGCGCCGACCTCACCGTCGCCTCGGTGCTCTCGGGCAACCGCAACTTCGAGGGCCGCGTGCACCCGCTGGTGAAAACCAACTGGCTGGCCTCGCCACCGCTGGTGGTCGCCTATGCCCTGGCCGGCAGCGTGCGCGTGGATATCAGCCGCGAACCGCTGGGCGTCGGCAAGGATGGCCAGCCGGTGTACCTGCGCGACATCTGGCCCAGCCAGAAAGAAATTGCCGACGCCGTGGCCAGCGTCGATACCGCGATGTTCCACAAGGAGTACGCCGAGGTGTTTGCCGGCGACGCCCAATGGCAAGCCATCGAAGTACCGCAGGCGGCCACCTATGTCTGGCAGGACGATTCCACCTACATCCAGCATCCGCCGTTCTTTGACGACATTACCGGGCCGCTGCCGGTCATCGAGGATATTCACGGCGCCAGGGTCCTGGCCCTGCTGGGCGATTCGGTGACCACCGACCACATTTCCCCGGCCGGCAACATCAAGGCAGACAGCCCGGCCGGACGTTACCTGCGGGAAAAAGGCGTCGAGCCGCGCGACTTCAACTCCTACGGCTCACGCCGGGGCAACCATGAAGTGATGATGCGCGGCACCTTCGCCAATATCCGCATTCGCAACGAGATGCTCGGCGGTGAAGAAGGCGGCAACACTCTCTATGTGCCCAGCGGCGAGAAGATGGCGATCTACGACGCGGCCATGCGCTACCAGGCCGATCGCACGCCACTGGTGGTGATTGCCGGCCAGGAATACGGCACCGGCTCCAGCCGCGACTGGGCCGCCAAGGGCACCAACCTGCTGGGGGTCAAGGCGGTGCTGGCGGAGAGCTTCGAACGCATCCACCGCTCCAACCTGGTGGGCATGGGCGTGTTGCCGTTGCAATTCAAGCCCGGGCAGAACCGCAAGAGCCTGGCCCTGGACGGCCGCGAGCGTATCGACATTCTTGGCCTGAGCCATGCAAAGGTGCAGCCGCACATGACCCTGAACCTGAAGATCACCCGCGAGGACGGTCGCCAGGAGCAGATCGAAGTGCTGTGCCGCATCGATACCCTCAATGAAGTGGAGTACTTCAAGGCCGGCGGGATTCTTCACTATGTACTGCGGCAATTGATCGCAGCCTGAAGTAACGGCCCGGTCCCTGTGACCGGGCCTTTGCCTGATGGAGCAGACCACGTACGATAAGCAGTAATGGCCAAAGGATGGCCGAGTGGCGTGTCCTCGATTGTAAAAGCGCAGTCGAAGGTTTCACGTTTTGCTTTTCAAAGGATGTCTCATGCTTGCCCCGCAATGGATCGGCCTGGCGCTGCTCGGCCTCGGTTACCTCTTCGCCCTGCTCAAGGGCAACCTCGGCCTGCTGGCCCTGCCCACCCTGATTGCCCTGCTGTGTGCAGGCTTGCTGGTACGCCGCGCGAGCCTCTGGCAAAAGCTGGTCGGCCATGCCCTGTTCGTGCTCCTGGCCTTTGCCCTGGCCCTGCACATGCTGCCCGGTTTCAGCGGCGCCAAGGTCATCGACAAGGTGCGTTTTAGCAGCGAAGCCCTGCCCTTCTCCATGTACCTGAACCTCGACAAGCCGCTGATCGGCTTCTGGCTGCTGCTGGCGTGCCCCTGGGTGCTGGCCCTGAAGAACAAGCGCCCACTGGCGAGCCTGGCCTGGACCTTGCCATTGGTCATCGCGGTCTGCCTGGGCGGCGCCTGGCTGCTGGCAATGATCGCCTGGGCGCCGAAGTGGCCTGAACAGGCGTGGATCTGGGCCATGAACAACCTGCTGCTGGTGTGCCTGACCGAAGAGCTGCTGTTTCGCGGCTACATCCAGGGCGGCCTGCAACGCCTGCTGAAAAACCAGAACCTGGCCCTGCTGCTGGCCGCCAGCCTGTTCGGCCTGGCCCATCTTGGTGGCGGCTGGCAATGGGTGCTGCTGGCTGGGCTTGCCGGTGTCGGCTACGGCCTGGCATACCGTCATGGCGGCATTTTCGCCGCAGTACTCTGCCATTTCGGCCTGAACCTGGCGCATTTCGCCGGTTTCAGTTACCCGATGCTGGCGCCGTTGTGAACTTGCGGTCATTAGCTGACTTTTGTGTCAAAAACATGAAAGAATGCAGCTAATTTGTTGAACTTTGCACGAGTGACTTAGCGCAGGTCAGATCAGGACTCATTGATCGAAATCAAGCCCTGCAAATATTCATTCAACAAAACCCCCGGCGTGCCGATACCTCTCGAAAGCCTTGCGGATTGAACAGCTAATGCGTAACAACCAGCCGATTACCCAGCGCGAACGGACTTTCCCAGCTCAGCAACGGTTGATTTCGACCACTGATGCCAAGGGCGTTATCACTTACTGCAACGACGCCTTCGTCGAAATCAGCGGCTTCTCCCGCGAGGAGCTGATGCGCGCACCGCACAACCTGGTCCGCCACCCGGATGTGCCGCCTGCTGTGTTTGCGCATATGTGGACCACGCTCAAGCAAGGCCTGCCATGGATGGGCATCGTCAAGAACCGCTGCAAGTCGGGTGACCATTACTGGGTCAACGCCTATGTTACGCCGGTGTTCGAGAGCAACCAGGTGGTGGGCTTCGAATCGGTGCGGGTCAAGCCCACCGCCGAACAGGTACGCCGCGCCGAAGCGCTGTACCAGCGCATCAACCAGGGCAAGCCGGCCATTCCGCGCCGCGACAAGTGGCTGCCGGTGGTGCAGGACTGGCTGCCGTTCATCCTCATCAGCCAGATCGGCTTCCTGATCGGCAACTGGCTCGGCCATTCCTGGGGCTTTGCCCTGGCCGCCGGCCTTTCGGTGCCGCTCGGCCTGCTTGGCCTGAGCTGGCAGCAACGCGGCCTCAAGCGCCTGCTGCGCCTGGCCGAACAAGCCACTTCCGACCCGCTGATCGCGCAGATGTACACCGACAGCCGCGGCGTGCAGGCGCGCCTGGAAATGGCCATGCTCAGCCAGGATGCGCGGATGAAAACCTGCCTGACCCGCCTGCAGGATACCGCCGAGCACCTCAACGAGCAGGCGCGCCAGTCCGACACCCTGGCCCACAACAGCTCCTCGGGCCTGGAACGCCAGCGCGTGGAAACCGAACAGGTTGCCGCCGCCGTCAACCAGATGGCCGCCACCACCCAGGAAGTGGCCAACCACGTGCAGCGCACGGCCGATGCCACTCAGGAAGCCAATCGCCTGACCGGGCGCGGCCGTGACATCGCCGGGGAAACCCGCGAAGCCATCCAGCGCCTGTCGGCTGCCGTCGGCGAGACCGGCCTGACCGTGACTCAGCTGGCTCGCGACAGCGACGAAATCGGTGGCGTGGTCGATGTGATCAAGGGCATTGCCGACCAGACCAACCTGCTGGCCCTGAACGCCGCCATCGAAGCGGCCCGGGCCGGTGAGATGGGCCGCGGCTTTGCCGTAGTGGCCGACGAAGTGCGCCAGCTGGCGCAACGCACCGCCGAATCCACCGGGCAGATCCACGGCCTGATCGCCAAACTGCAACAGACTGCCAACAGCGCCGTGCAGACCATGGAAAGCGGTCATCGCCAGGCTGAAGAAGGCGTTGCACGGGTGATGGAAGCCGACCAGGCATTGGTCGGCATCAGCGAAGCGGTAGCCAACATCACCGACATGGCCACGCAAATTGCTGCTGCCACTGAAGAGCAGACTGCGGTGGCCGACGAGATCAGCCGCAACATCAGTACCATCGCCCAACTGGCCGACCAGACCTCGGAACAGGCCCAGCACTCGGCGCTGCTCAGCGAAGAACTGACCCGCACCGCCACCAGCCAGTACTCGCTGGTGGAACGCTTCAACCGCTAAGCCCGGCCGCGCATCGCCATTGGCGGTGCGCGGCTCCCCGCCTTACCAGTCGAGCGTCAGCCGGCTTTCAAAGTATCGCTCTGCACCGCTCAACGGGTCATTGAAACGCAGGCTGTGCGCCAGCAGTTTCAGCGGCTTGCTGTAGTCGTCCGGCCCCTGAACGATGTCCGGATAGAACGGATCGTTGCAAATGCTCGCGCCCAGGGCGGTCATGTGCACGCGCAGCTGGTGCGTCTTGCCGGTCACCGGCGACAGCCCGTAGCGCCACAGCTCGCCATTCTTCTCCAGCACCTGGGCGAGGGTTTCGCTGTTGCTCACCCCTTCCACTTCCTGCATGCGGAAGAACGGCTCGCCATTGACCAGGCGACTTTTGTGCACCAGTGGAAAATCACGCGCGGGCAAGGCGCGGGCGATGGCCTGGTAGCGCTTGTCGATCTGCCGGTTTGGAAACAGCGACTGATAGGCCGAACGGCTCTGCGGGTTGGCCGAGAACAGCACCAGCCCGGCGGTGTGCCGGTCGATGCGGTGCAAGGGCACCAGGTGGGGATTGTCCAGGCGGCGGATCAGCCGGCGCAGCAAGGTCTGCTCGACATACTCGCCGGTCGGGGTGACTGGCAGGAAATGCGGCTTGTCGGCAACCACCAGGTGCTCATCGATGTGCAGGATGGCCTCTTCGACCGGGATCGGTTTTTCGTTCGGCACTTCACGAAAGTAGTGAATGCGCAGGCCCGGACGGTAGGCAAGCGCGGCATTGATCGGCGCACCCTGGGCATCGAGCACCCGGCCGCGGGCGATACGATCGAGCCACTGCTCGCGACCGATGGCCTTGAAGTGCTCGCTCAGGCAATCGACCACCGTCGCCCAGTTGCCGGGCGGCAGGCAGACAGTACTGGCTTGATGCTGTGCCGGATCGAAGGGAGGCGTGGCCATGGGAACACTCAGGACGAAAGGACCGGGCATTATCGCCCATGCCCGCCCGCTCAGCCAGCTTCGGTGGCTGCAGCCTCGGTGAACTCCTTGAGCCAGCGCAGCACCTCGACCGCCTCCCAGCGGCCGGGGTCGTAAAGGGCGTACAACAACCCCTGGTAACCGACCACATCCAGCGGCCGGTGGTAACCCGCGCGCTGGAACAGCGCCTCGATCTCGGCGAAGCAGGTATTGAAATGCACTTTATTGAACGGCGTCTTGCCTTCCAGCACCAGGCCGTCAAGGCGCAACTCGAGCACCGCTTCACTCACGACCTCGACAGCCATGCGATTGACGGAGTATTTCAGTTGTTCGACATTGACCATTGATCCGGACCCTCGACGCAAGCGCCATCCCTTTACTGTATTTATATACAGCATATTCAGAGAAGTCGCCTGCGTCAATCAGACGACAGCTGTCAGACCAGACCCGGCAGGTAGCCACTACCGCGGCGAATGGTCAGCACCTGACGGCGTGGCACTTGCGTGCTGAGGCCAAAGTGCACCCACTGGTCGTATTCGAGGATCAACTGATCGAACATCACCTCACTGTCCTTGATTCGCCTGGCCAGTTCGCTCGGCGCCAGCCCGGTCACATTGATATCCACCGCCAGGCCGAGGGTATGCGCACTCCTGGGCGAGCCACCGATTGCCTTGTTGAGGGCCTGCGAACGGTAGCCGCTGCTGACTCTAATCGGCCGGCCGACCAGGCGGCGAACCTCTTCAAGCACAGTGCACAGTCGTTGCAGGTTACTGATGACCTGCGCTTCGGGGGTATTGTCGATACCACGACGAGCGGCAGTCTCCGAGGTAATCATCTCGGCGAGGGAAAAATGTGCGGACAGCTGCATGGGACCATTCCTTGGCATTGTGTATTCGCCAGGGATTGTCCTCGCACCCTTGAATCAACGCACGACAGGAAGCCGCTCCCCGCGCCCCCTGCTTTACTGCAAGAAGGTCACCACCTGTTCAGGGTCAAACGGCCAGTTCAACTCTGCACCGGTATCACATCTACGCAGCACCGGAATGCGCAGGCCATAGGTGTCGATCATCCCCTCGTGCTCGGCGATATCGACCAGTTCGACCATCAGGCCATGCTCGACAAACGGCATCAGCAGCGCCTCGGCCACTTCGCACAGGTGACAGCCCAAGGTGCCGAACAATTGGCATTCAGGAGGCATTTACGGGTACCAGCATCTGTAGGAACGGATCATTATTCTAGGTCTGCAATCGGGGCCAGTCGAGCGCCGCCCCTGAAGCCGGCCAACGGCAATGAAGTGCTGATGTACATCAACGGCCAAATCGCGTAAGTCGTTCAGACTTAATGGTTTTTCCGCTGTTTTCGCAAGGGAGTGTTTTGTGTTTGCCAACCTGTTGATCATCCTGGCCTCATCGCTGGTCGTCATCGCGTTCTTCCGGCGCCTGAAGTTGCCACCGGTACTTGGCTATTTGTGTGTCGGCCTGTTCGTCGGCCCTACCGCCCTGGACTGGGTCAACGAAAGCGAAGAGCTGCCGGACCTGGCTGAAATGGGTGTGGTGTTTTTGCTGTTTTCCCTGGGACTGGAATTTTCCCTGTCGAAAATGCTCGCCTTGCGCAAGGTGGTGTTTGGCCTCGGCAGCCTGCAGGTGATCTGCACCAGCATCCTCCTCGCCGGCCTGCTGGTGCTGCTCGGTATGCAACCCAACGTCGCCCTGATGCTCGGCGCAGGCCTGGCGCTGTCGTCGACGGCGATCGTCAGCAAGGAGCTGACCAGCCTTGGCGAAATCTTCAGCAGCCATGGCCAGAATGCCATCGGCGTGCTGCTGTTCCAGGACGTGGTGGCGGTGCTGCTGCTGACCCTGGTCCCGGTGTTTGCCGGTCAAGGCGGCCAGGCCTGGTACTGGGCTTTGCCGCTGACCCTGGGCAAGACCGTGATCCTCTTCTTCGGCCTGCTGCTGGCCAGCCGCTGGCTGCTGCCGCGGCTGTTCCATGAGGTGGCCAGCTCGCACTCAGCTGAGCTGTTCGTCTTGCTGGCGCTAGTGATCGTGCTGTTGACCGCCTGGCTGACCCACCTGCTGGGGTTGTCCCCGGCCCTGGGCGCGTTTCTCGCTGGCATGTTGCTGGGTGAAAGCAATTATCGCCATCAGATCGAAGCCGATATCCGCCCGTTCCGCGACATTCTGCTCGGGCTGTTCTTCGTCAGTATCGGCATGCTCATCGACCTGCAGTTGTTCGCCAGCCACGGCTGGCAACTGCTTGCCCTGACCCTCGCCCTGCTGCTGATCAAAGGTGTGGTGGTGGCCGCCCTGGTGCGCTTGCGCGGCAGTGATGCCGAGACCGCCTGGCGCAGCGGCCTGGCCCTGGCCCAGGGTGGCGAGTTCTGTTTCGCCCTGATGGCGCAGATGCAACAGACCCGCCTGCTGCCAGAAGAGCTGGGCAACCTGCTGCTGGCCGCGACCTTCTGCTCGATGCTGGTCACCCCGCTACTGCTGCGCGCAGCGCCGAGCATCGCCGCCCGCCTGCACCGCAAGCCCAACCAGGAGATCCACCTGGAAGAGATCGAAGCGCAAAGCGCGGCAATGAATGGCCACGTGCTGATCTGCGGCTACGGCCGCGTCGGCCAATCGATCGGACGATTCCTGCGGCGCGAGAACATCGCCTTCATTGCCCTGGATGACGACCCGGTGCGCGTTCAGGAAGCTGCCGCCGGGGAAAACTGCGTGCATTACGGCGACTCGCGGCGCGGCGAACTGCTCACCGCCATCGGCCTTGAACGCGCGCGCCTGCTGGTGATTGCCGTGGACAAGACCGACATTGCCCTGAGCGTGTTGAAAGCCGCCCGCGAGCGGCACGCCCAGGTGCAGATCCTGGTGCGCACCCGTGATGACAGCCAGCGTGAAGAACTGCGCGCCGCCGGCGCCACGGCGGTGGTCCCGGAGCTGCTTGAATCCAGCCTGATGCTGGCCTCCCACGCCCTGGTCATGCTCGGCCTGCCGCAAGAGCAGGTGCAGCAGCGTGTCGATGAAGTACGCAAGACCCGCTACCGCTTGCTGCATGCCTTCTACCATGGCGCCCAGACCAGCCCGGTCGACAGCGAGGGCCTGCCCAAGGCGATGATGCACGCAGTCAACCTCGGCGCCGAAGCCTACGCCTGCGGCCGTCCCTTGAGCGAGCTGGGCCTGGAGCAACTGGGCGTTGAGTTGCAGGCGGTACAGCGCCAGGGCGAGGAGCTGAATGTCGACACCGGCACCTGCCTGCACGCCGGCGATGCCGTATTGGTCAGCGGCCCATTGAGCGCGGTAGAAGCCTGTGAGGCGCGCTTGCTCGCCGGGCGCTGAGCCGTTCAGTCCTGACTGGTGGCGCCGATCTTGTGAATCGACAGGTCGGCGCCGTAGTACTCCTGCTCCTGACTCAGGCGCAAGCCGTGCAGCAACTTGATGCTGCCATATACGGCAAAGCCACCGAGCAACGCCACCAGCACCCCGGCCAGGCTGCCGATCAGCTGGCTGGCCAGGCTCACCCCACCCAAACCACCCAGCGCGCTCTGACCGAAGATTCCACAGGCGATCCCGCCCCATACCCCGCACAAACCATGCAGCGGCCACACGCCCAGTACGTCGTCGATCTTCCAGGTGTTCTGCGCGGCAATAAAACACCAGACAAACAAGGCCCCGGCAATCGCCCCGGTGGCCAGCGCCCCCACCGGGTGCATCAGGTCAGAACCTGCGCACACCGCTACCAGCCCGGCCAGCGGGCCGTTATGCAGGAAGCCCGGGTCGTTACGCCCGACCAGCAAGGCGGCGACAGTACCGCCGACCATGGCCATCAAGGAATTGACCGCCACCAGGCCACTAACCCCTTGCAGGGTTTGCGCGCTCATGACGTTGAAGCCGAACCAGCCGACAATCAGAATCCACGAACCCAGGGCAAGAAACGGAATATTCGACGGCGCAAAGGCCACCAGCTTGCCGTCGCGATAGCGGCCGTTGCGCGGCCCCAGCAACAATACCGCCGCCAGCGCCAGCCAGCCGCCCATGGCATGCACCACCACGGAGCCGGCAAAGTCATGAAAGCCTGCGCCAAAGCGTGCCGTCAGCCAGGCTTGCAGGCCGAAGTTGCCATTCCAGACGATGCCTTCGAAAAACGGATAGACGAAGGCAACGATCAGCACCGTGGCGCACAATTGCGGGGCAAAGCGCGCCCGCTCGGCAATGCCACCGGAGATAATCGCCGGAATGGCTGCGGCAAAGGTCAACAGGAAGAAGAACTTCACCAGGCTATAGTCATGCTCCTGGCTCAATACCTGGGCCGGCTGGAGAAAACTCACGCCATAGGAAATCCAGTAGCCGACAAAAAAGTACGCCAGGGTCGAGACGGCAAAGTCGCTGAGAATCTTCGACAAGGCGTTGACCTGGTTCTTGTGCCGCACCGTGCCCACCTCGAGGAAGGCGAAGCCTGCGTGCATGGCCAGGACCATCACCGCCCCCAGCAGGATGAACAGCGTGTTGGAACCGTGGACCAGGGTGTCCACCGCGCTTTGCAAATTTTCCATGGAGTCGGCAGGCCTGCAAAAAAAAAGCACCAAGACAGCCCAGAAGTACTCCTTGGTGCACCAGCCTGGATCGTTGTGACGGCCACCTCCCTGGCCGATCCGGGTGATACGGGAGTTTTTCCTTGGGTTTGTCGTGGATTGGGTTAAGGTTTACAGGTCCGGTAAGGGCCCGCGCCCACAATCGGCGCGGGCACCGGTCCTGGCGCACCAAGGCAAAGCAAAAGCTGTACCAGCCAATTGCACTTGAACCTTCGCCCGCGCCCACGACTCGAAATAGCCACACACACTGTTAGGGAGAGCCCCATGGCCAGCAAATCGGCAAAGACTGCTCAAGACATATTGATGGCTGACTTCCAGGCCCTGGTACGCGATACCGAGAAGCTGCTGGAACACACTGCAACCCTGGCCGGTGATCAGGCCGACGACCTGCGCGAGCAGATCCACGACAGCCTGCTGCGCGCCCGGGAAACCCTGCAACTGACCCAGGACTCGGTCCGCGAGCGCGGCCAGGCGGCCCTGAGCGCCACCGAAGACTACGTGCAGAGCAACCCCTGGCAGTCGATCGGCATTGCCGCCGGCGTAGGGTTTCTGATCGGCCTGTTGGCCACCCGCCGCTGAGGACCGAGCATGGAAAGCGAACCACTGGCCGGTGCCGGCCCCTCCAGCAAGCGCCTGGGCGCGGCAGTGCTGGGCCTGTTGCATGGGCATGTCGAATTGTTCGGCATCGAGCTGCAGGAGCAGAAAGCCCGAACCCTGAGCCTGCTGCTGTTCGCCGGGCTGGCCCTGGTGTTTGCCCTGCTGCTGTTGACCGCCCTCTCCGGCCTGGTGCTGGTGATGCTCTGGGACAGCTACCGCCTGGCCGGCATCATCGGCCTGTGCGTGTTTTACGGGCTTGCCGCAGTGTTTTGCGGCCTGCGCCTGAAGGCAGCGGTGTTCGATGAATCGTCGCCGTTCAGCTCGACCCTCGAAGAACTTGCCAAGGACCGGGAGCGCCTGTTGCCATGAGCCTGCCAGAACTGCCGCAAACCACCAACCGCCGCGAATTGCGCAAGGCCCTGGTACGCCTGCGCCTGGAGATGCACCGCCAGGAAATTCGCCACGAATCCGGGCAACTGCTCAACCCCCTGACCCGCTTGCGCGCCATGGGCGATTCGCTGCAAGGCGGCCTGGGCATCAAGCACGCGCCGCTGTGGGGCATTGGCGCCGTGGTCCTGCTGGGCTTCCTGACCGGCAAAGGCGCCCGCAGCGGCAGCGTCAGCCGCCTGGTGCGCCTGGGGACCAGCTTGATTCCATTGTTGAAGCTGGCCATGCAAGGGGCTGGTAGCAAGCGTTAAGTGCAGCGCCTGAACTACGACCGCTGCGCGCTCGATCGCGGGTCAAGCCCGCTCCCACAGAAGTACACGCTTAGCAAGAGCGAAGCGCATTGCGATCTTGATCTTGATCTTGATCTTGATCTGATCTTGATCCACCGGCCCCGTTAACCAGAAGGGCCGAGTGCAGGTGTTGCGAAGGGGCGAGTGCGCAGCACCTTCGGCGTTAGCCGAAGTTGCGAAACGTAGAGTTGCTTGCAACTCGAAGTTCGCAATGCCCCGTAGCGACACCGGAGCGAGGGAACCCGAAGCGCAGCGCAGGGCCCACTGGTGGGGCGAGAATTTTTGCTTACTTTTTTTTCGACTGAAAAAAGTAAGCCGCCGTAAGGGCGGAAGGGGCCCGCAGATCCCCCACCCCAAACGGATAAGCCCACCAAGCCACTTGCACCCCCAGCGCCAAACCCCGAAGCTACCCCCCTGCCCCCCGCACCGGAGAAATGGCCTTGGATTGGCACACCCTGCTCACCCGCGAACGCCTCGGCAAACCCCTGCACAGCCCCGAAGAACTCGGCCGCAGCCCGTTCCACAAAGACCACGACCGGATCATCTTCTCTGGCGCCTTCCGCCGCCTGGGGCGCAAAACCCAGGTTCATCCGGTGTCCAGCAACGACCACATCCACACCCGCCTGACCCACTCCCTGGAAGTCAGCTGCGTCGGCCGCTCATTGGGCATGCGCGTCGGCGAAACCCTGCGCGCCAGCCTGCCGCAATGGTGCGAACCCAGCGACCTGGGCATGGTCGTGCAGTCCGCCTGCCTGGCCCATGACATCGGCAACCCGCCGTTCGGCCACTCCGGCGAAGACGCCATCCGCCACTGGTTCCAGCAGGCCGCCGGGCGTGGCTGGCTCGACGCCATGAGCGAGGCCGAACGCGCCGACTTCCTCAACTTCGAAGGCAACGCCCAGGGCTTTCGCGTGCTTACCCAGCTCGAATACCACCAGTTCGACGGCGGCACCCGGCTGACCTATGCCACCCTCGGCACCTACCTCAAGTACCCCTGGACCGCCCGCCATGCCGACGCCCTGGGCTACAAGAAGCACAAGTTCGGTTGCTACCAGAGCGAACTGGCGCTGCTTGAACAGATCGCCCGCAAGCTCGGTCTGCCGCAGCTTGAAGAGCAACGCTGGGCGCGTCATCCGCTGGTGTACCTGATGGAGGCCGCCGATGACATCTGCTATGCGCTGATCGACCTCGAGGACGGCCTGGAAATGGACCTGCTCGACTATGCCGAGGTCGAGTCGCTGTTGCTCAGCCTGGTGGGCGACGACCTGCCGGAAACCTATCGCCAGCTGGGCCCCGACGATTCGCGCCGACGCAAACTGGCGATCCTGCGTGGCAAGGCCATCGAACATCTGACCAACGCCGCCGCGCGTGCCTTTGTCGAGCAACAGGACGCCCTGCTGGCCGGCACCCTCGGCGGCGATCTGGTCGAACACATGCACGGCCCGGCCAAACGCTGCGTGCTGCAGGCCAAGGACATTGCGCGCAAGAAAATCTTCCAGGATAAACGCAAGACCCTGCACGAAATTGGCGCCTACACCACCCTGGAGATTTTGCTCAACTCGTTCTGTGGGGCGGCCCTTGAGCAACATGGCGGACGCACGCCGTCGTTCAAGAGCCGGCGCATCCTCGACCTGCTCGGCAAGAACGCACCCGACCCTGACGCCTCGCTGCACAGCTCGTTCCTGCGCATGATCGACTTCATCGCCGGGATGACCGACAGCTATGCCAGCGAAATGGCCCGCGAAATGACCGGCCGCTCAAGCCCGACCTGATCGCGACCACAGCGTACTGCCCGGCATTCGGGCAGTACGATTTCGCCGATAAGATGTGAGAAACCACCTACACACTGCAAACAACAATAAACTTACCTTATCCTTCGCAACATCAACTTACTATCAACACTATTGACACTGCCACCATACAGAAACCCCTGTAATCCTACATTTCAAAACCAGTAGGACTTTTCCTATATATCATTTAACTCCCCTTGAGTTCATGTGCGACCTGTTCTATCTGCGCTAAGGTGCCGTTTCTCCCTCTGGCACCTTTATGGAAACTTCACCATGTACTCTGTATTCATCGTCGACGATCACCCGGTCATCCGCCTGGCGGTGCGCATGCTTCTGGAGAATGAGGGCTATCGCGTCGTCGGCGAATCGGACAACGGCGTAGACGCCATGCAAATGGTCCGCGAATGCCTGCCGGACCTGATCATCCTCGACATCAGCATCCCCCGGCTCGATGGGCTGGAAGTGCTCTCACGCTTTCACGCCATGGGCATCCCGCTGAAAATCCTGATATTGACCGCACAATCGCCGGCACTCTTTGCCATTCGCTGCATGCACTCCGGTGCTGCCGGCTATGTGTGCAAACAAGAAGATCTCAGTGAACTGCTCAGTGCGATAAAAGCGGTGCTTTCCGGTTATAACTACTTCCCCAGCCAAGCGATCAATCCGCCACGCAAACACGAAGATTGCGCCTCGGAACTGGACCTTTTCAAACAGGTCAATGACCGCGAGTTAATGGTGCTGCAACTATTTGCCCAAGGCCGAAGCAATAAGGAAATTGCCCAGGGCATGTTTCTCAGCAACAAAACTGTCAGCACCTACAAGAAACGGCTGATGCAAAAGCTCAAGGCCAGCTCGCTGGTCGAACTGATTGAAATGGCCAAACGCAATGCACTGGTGTGAGGCCACTCATGCTTAGGCAGCGCCTGACCCTGTTGTTGTGCGGCGTATTGGCCTGCCTGAGCCATGTCACGCAGGCAGACGAAGTCGCCGCCAGCCCGTTCACCCTGTTCAGCCGGGCCGGGCCGATTGCCATGCAACTGTCGCTGACCCCGGCCCAGCGCCTGTGGATCAAGGGCAAGGGCCAGCTGGTGCTGGGTACTTCAGCGCCGGACTACCCGCCGTTCGACATGACCGCCAGCGGCCGTGACTACGAAGGCCTGACCGCCGATTTCGCCGGGTTGATTGGCTCAGCCCTGGACCTGCCCATCCAGGTAAAGCGCTTCGCCACCCGCCAGGATGCGGTCAAGGCCCTGGCCCAAGGGCAGATCGACCTGCTGGGCAGCACCAACGGCTACGAGGCGGCAACTCCCGGCATTGCCCTGTCCAAGCCCTACGCGGTCGACCAGCCGGTGCTGGTCACTCGCGAGAACGAGGCGCGCCCGCTCGACATGGGCCTGGCCGGCCTGCGCCTGAGCATGGTCTATCACTACCTGCCGATGGACGAGGTACTGGCCAGTTACCCGGACGCCACCATCCAGTCCTACCCCTCCTACCAGAACGCCCTCAACGCCGTGGCCTTCGATCAGGCCGATGTGTTTCTCGGTGACACCATCTCGACCCATTACCTGATCAACCAGGGCCATTTGCAGAACATCAAGATGGCCAATTTCGGCAAGCACGAACCGGTCGGTTTCAGCTTTGCCGTGCAGCGCAACAACCAGCCTTTGCTGGAACTGATCAACGCCACCCTCGACAGCGTCTCCAGCAGCACCCGCGAAAGCATCTTCAAACGCTGGAGCGCCGGCAGCGACGTGCTGCTCACCGACCGCAAGCTGCAGCTGTCGCAACGCGAAGAGCGCTGGCTCAGCGGCCACCCGGTGGTGCGCGTGGTGGTCAACGAAACCGCCGCGCCGCTGACTTTTTTTGACAGCGCCGGCAATTTTCGCGGCATCGCCGCCGATCTGCTGGAGCTGATCCGCCTGCGCACCGGGTTGCGTTTCGAGGTACAACGGGCCAGCGGCATCAGTGACATGATCGACCGCCTCAACCATGACCAGGCCGATGTCATTGCGGCAATTTCCCCCAGCCCGCGGCGCGCGGGCACCCTGGCGATCAGCCGCCCCTACCTGGAAAACTCCTACGTCCTACTGACACGCAAAGGCAGCGACCAGCCGGACTCGCTGGAGCAGATGAACGGCCGGCGCCTGGCCCTGACCCGCGACAGCCCGCTGTTCGAAGACTTGCGCCAGCGTTTTCCCGGCATCCAGCTGATCGAAACGGAAAGCACCTTCTTCTCAACCTCGCTGCTGGCCAGCGGGCATGTCGATGCGGCCATCACCGCGCTGATCAACGCCAACTTCAGCCTGGCCTCCCAGCGCGACCTGACGATCCGCGCCTCGGTCGGCGCCGAGCCTGCGACCTTCGCCATGGCCACGGCGCGAGGCGCCCAGGAGCTGGCGTCAATCCTCGACAAGGCGTTGCTGAGCATCGCCCCGGAAGAGCTGGGCATCATCAACAGCCGCTGGCGTGGCTACAGTACCGAAACCGACGCCTATTGGCAGAAGTACCAGCGCCTGATCCTCCAGGTTGTACTGGGCACCAGCCTGCTGTTGCTGCTGTCGCTGGCCTGGAACGCCTGGATGCGCCGCCAGATCAAGCAGCGCGAGGCCGCCGAGCGCGCCCTCAACGACCAGCTCGAGTTCATGCGCGCACTGCTCAACGGTACCCCCCACCCGATGTACGTTCGCGATCGTGCCGGGTTGCTGCAAAGCTGCAACGACAGTTACCTGGAAGCGGTGCAGGCGCGCCTTGAGGACGTCCTCGGCAAGCGCATCCAGGACAGCACCCTGGGCGACAGCTGCTATGCCAGCCAGATCCAGGCCGATTACCAGAAGGTCATGCGCGAAGGCATTCCGCTGATCGTTGACCGGCCCCTGCTGCTCAGGGAACGGGAACTGACCATCTACCACTGGATCCTGCCTTACCGCGACTCGCTTGGCGAAGTACAGGGCATCATTGGCGGCTGGATCGACATCAGCGAGCGCCGCCAGCTGATCCAGGACCTGCGCCTGGCCAAGCAACGCGCCGACGATGCCAATCGCGCCAAAAGCGTGTTCCTGGCGACCATCAGCCACGAAATCCGCACGCCGATGAACGCCATCATCGGCATGCTCGAACTGACCCTCAAACGGGGCGACCAGGGGCATATCGACCGACCGGCCATCGAAGTGGCCTACAACTCGGCGAGAGAACTGCTGGCCTTGATCGGCGACATTCTCGACATGGCCCGTATCGAGTCCGGCCACCTGAGCCTGGCACCAGAGCCCGTTAACCTGGCCGAGCTGGTCGAGTCGGTCGGGCGCGTGTTCGATGGCGTGGCCCGCCAGAAAGACCTGCGCCTGAACCTGGACATCGCCACGCAAGCACGCTGCGAAGTATTGCTCGACCCGCTGCGGTTCAAGCAGATTCTTTCCAACCTGGTCAGCAATGCGATCAAGTTCACCGAACAGGGTCAGGTCACCGTGCACCTGGTTCTGGAGCCCGGCCCGCAAGCGGATCACCCGACCCTGAAGATAACGGTCGAGGACAGCGGCATCGGCATTCGCCCGCAAGACCAGCAGCGCCTGTTCCTGCCCTTCGCCCAGGCCGATCCGGACAGCAACCTGGCCCGCAGCGGCACCGGCCTGGGCCTGGCCATCAGCCGCGACCTGTGCCAGTCGATGGGCGGCAACCTGAGCTTGCACAGCGTGTTCGGCCAGGGCACCCGTGCGTGCATCAGCATGCCCCTGACCCTGCTGGCTGAAACTGCCAAGCCGGACTCCCCCGTAGCGGTGCCCTGTGCGGTGCTGCCAGCGCTGCGGATCCTGGTGATCGATGACCATCCGGCAAACCTGCTGCTGATCGCCCAGCAGTTGAACTTTCTCGGGCTCGAACACGCCAGTACCGACAATGGTTTCAGCGGCCTCAATGCCTGGCGTCAGGCGCACTTCGATGTGGTAATCGTCGACTGCAACATGCCGCAAATGAATGGCTACCAGTTCACCCAGGCGTTGCGCGACCACGAGCGACAGTACCAATGGTCACCCTGCACCATTCTCGGCTACACCGCCAATGCCCAGCCGGAAGTGCGCGAACGTTGTCGCCAGGTCGGCATGGATGATTGTTTGCTCAAGCCTATCAGCCTCAACGCCTTGGGCCAGCGCCTGGCCCGGGCGCCACTGATGAGCGCCCGGCCGGCGCCCCCTGCGCAGTTGCCGTTCGATCTGCAAGGGCTGGAGCCTGTGGTCGGCAACAGCATCAACGACCTGCGCCAGTTGCTTGAAGAACTGCTGCGCAGCTTCAAGCGCGACGGCGCCCAACTCAAGGCGCTCGACCCTGGCCGCGATGTAGCGCAAATGATGAGCCAGGCGCACAAGATTCTCGGCCCGGCGCGGATCATTCAGGCCAACGGCCTGATCCACGCCTGCGAACAGCTCGAGGCCGATTGCCAGGCCAACCTGGCGCCGGCCATGCTGGAGCGTCGGCAACGGCAGATCCTGCACATCCTCTCGGTGCTTGAGCAGGCATTACAGGGGTATTTGCACGATCACTTGCCGGAACAACGCTGTTCCAGCGGCACCACCTGAGCAGGCGGCGGGGGAGCAGAAACGAAAACGGCGACCACTGGGGCCGCCGTTTCAGCAGGATCAGGAAGCCGGGATGACCGGTTTTTCCGGATACCAGGCGTCCAGCAACGGGCTGACTTCAATCTTGGTCAGTTCGCTGCGGCCCTTGAGCCAGGCTTCAACAGCAGCGCGCTGCTCTTCAGTGACCGAACCACGGGTGGCCTTGCAGACCAGACCGAAGTCGTCGCCGCCAACATAGTCCAGACCATTGGCATCCATGGCGTCAGCCAGGAATGCATCGAGGAAGGCGTCAATGGCTTCGTCGGACAGATCTTCCTTGAAATCCAGGTTCAGCTCAAAACCCAGCTCCTGGAATTCATCCACGCAGAGTTTTTTGCGCAGACGGCGGGAACGGTTAGTGGCCATGAAACAATCCTCTTGAGTATTAACGCGCGGCACTTTACCAGTTTCACCGCGCGATTGCCGGAATAAAAGCCGATAAGCTGTTGTTTGATCCTGTATTCACAGGCCCATGGGCGTTCTGCTTGGGGCATAATGCGCGCTATATTTTTCCGTATCGGGGCCTTCACCTTTTTTCGCTCCGTTTTTTTCACCCCTCGCTCGCAGGGTTTTATCGCACATGATCAGATCTCTTCGCCCTCTTCTGCTTGCCGGCCTGCTGATGCCCCTGGCGCTTTCCAGCCACGCCGCCGCGGTCAACACCACGCTTTCGCCAAAAGTGCAGCAGGCGCTGAAAACCAACAAATTGCAGGACTCGGCCCTGTCGCTGGTCATGCTGCCGCTCAACGGCCCGGGCACACCGACCGTGTTCAATGCCGATGTCTCGGTCAACCCGGCCTCGACCATGAAGCTGGTCACCACCTACGCCGCCCTGGAAATGCTCGGCCCCACCCACCAGTGGAAAACCGAGTTCTATAGCGACGGCCCGCTGCGCAACGGCGTGCTGCAGGGCAACCTGTACCTCAAGGGCGGCGGCGACCCGAAGCTGAACATGGAAAAGCTCTGGCTGCTGATGCGCGACCTGCGCGCCAATGGCGTACAGACCATCAGCGGTGACCTGGTGCTCGACCGCAGCCACTTCATCCAGCCACAACTGCCGCAGTTCAACGATGATGGTGGCGACGAAAACAAACCCTTCCTGGTCAAGCCCGACTCGCTGCTGATCAACCTCAAGGCGCTGCGCTTCGTCGCCCGCAACGATGGGGGCAAGGTGCTGGTGTCGGTCGAGCCGCCGATTGCCAACATCCGCATCGACAACCAGGTCAAGGCGGTCAACACCAAGCAGTGCAGCGGCGACGTGCGTTACAACCCGGTGGCGCAAGCTGACGGCGTCAGCGTCGTGGTCAGCGGCCAGCTGGGCGATGGCTGCAACTCGCAGACTTACCTGTCGCTGCTCGACCACCCGACCTACGCCGCCGGCGCCGTGCGCGCCATCTGGAACGAACTGGGGGGTAGCATCCAGGGCCGTGACCGGGTCGACAACGTGCCGAAAAGCGCGCGTCTGCTGGCCCGCGCCTACTCCCCGGACCTGGTGGAGATCATCCGCGACATTAACAAATACAGTAACAACACCATGGCCCAGCAGCTGTTCCTGAGCCTGGGCGCGCAGTTCCGTACCGACGCCGACGGCGACGACGCCCGCGCCGCCCAGCGCGTAGTACGCCAGTGGCTGGCGAAAAAGGGCATCACCGCGCCGCACCTGATCATGGAAAACGGCTCGGGCCTGTCCCGCGCCGAACGGGTCAGCACCCGGGAAATGGCCGCCCTGCTGCAAGCGGCCTGGAACAGCCCGTACGCTGCCGAGTTCATCAGCTCGATGCCGCTGGTGGGCATGGACGGCACCATGCGCAAGCGCCTCAAGCGCACCGCCATGACCGGTGAGGCGCACATCAAGACCGGCACCCTGAACACCGTGCGCGCCATCGCCGGCTTCAGCCGCGACAGCAACGGCAACACCTGGGCGGTCGCGGCGATCCTCAACGATCCGAAACCCTGGGGGGCTTCGGCCGTGCTCGACCAGGTCCTGCTCGACCTGTACCGCCAGCCGAAACTGGTCAACAGCACCGCCGCCGTTCAGCCCTGAGCCTGACTCAGGGCAGTTCGCCCTCGACCCGGTCGCGGCCAGCCTGCTTGGCCGCGTAGACCCCCGAGTCGGCGCGTAGCAGCAAGGCATCGGCGCCCTCCCCCGGGCGCCAGCCGGCCACGCCGAAACTCGCCGTGACCATCCCCACCCCGTCCACCGGCACGCTACGCAGGCCCTGCCAGAGCTCCATGGCCAGGCTGTAGGCCTGCTCGGCATTGCTGCCCGGGCACAACACCATGAATTCCTCGCCACCCAGGCGGCAGAACACATCGGTACGGCGCAGGCGGTGATTGATGCGCTGGCACAGGCTGCGCAGCACATGATCGCCCACGGCATGGCCGTACAAGTCGTTGATGCGCTTGAAGTGGTCGATATCGAGCATGATCACCGCCAGGTCCTGGCTGTCGCGCTGGGCCCGCTCAAGCTCGGCCTTGAGCCGCTCCTGAAAGTAGCGGCGGTTGTGAATGCCGGTCAGTGAGTCGGTTACCGACAACGCCCGCAGCTCCTCCTCGACGCGCTTCAGATCGGAGATATCAGTCAGGTAGCCGTGCCACAGAGTACCGCCCTGCTCGGCCGGCTCCGGCGTGGCTTCGCCGCGGATCCAGCGCATCCCGGCCACCGGCAGCAGCACCCGGTACTCTTCGCGCCAGGGCGTGAGGTGATCAGCGGAATAGCGGATCGAGGCGCGCACCCGTTCCAGGTCATCGGGGTGGATACGCTCGAACACGGCCGTGGCGTCCTCGCGCAGGCGCTGCGGTTCGATCTCGTAGATATCGCGCAAGCCCTCGCTGGCATAGCTGAAGCACGAGCTGCCGTCGGGGTCGAGGCGAAACTGGTAAATGCCGCCGGGCACCTCGGCGCTGAGCTTTTCCAGCAACCGGTCGCGGGCCGCCAGGGCCTCATGCACGCGCTTGCGCTCGGTAACGTCGATGCAGATGGCCAGGTGGCCGACCCACAGGCCGTGCTCATCGAGCACCGCGCTGACCATCATGTTGGCCAGCAGGTGGCTGCCATCCTTGCGCAACAGGGTCCACTCACCAGGCTCGCTCTCACCCTCCTGGACGGTCTCGGCGAACATCGCCTGGGCCGGGCTGACCTCGCGCCCATAACGCTGGCTCAAGGCGCGGGCCCGGGCCTGCAGCTCCTCTGGCGAGACCAGCTCTTCCAGGGTCAGGCGGCCGATGACTTCAGCGCTGTGGTAGCCGAGCATGCGTTCGGCGCCGGCGTTAAAGGTACTGATCACCCCGCGCAGGCTGGTGGCAATGATCGCCACCTGGGTGGCGGCATCGAGCACGCTGCGCAGCTGGTTGTGGGTATCGCGCAGCGACTGTTCGCTGACGCGCAACTCGGCGGTGCGCTGCTCGACCAGGGTCAGGGCACGCTGGCGCTGGCCGAACAGGCTGAACAGCAAGGCGCTGAGCAACAGGCTGAGCAGGCCGCCAAGCAGCACCACGGCAACGACCGCCGAGGAGCGATTGGCGTCCATGAAGGCAAGGCTGGGCTGGATATCCAGTTGATAGTCGTGATCGGCCAGGCGCAACAGATGGGTGGCGGTCAGATCGGTGTCGGCCCCCTGGTTGCCGGATTGGAACAACACCTCATGCTGGCCCTGCCCGGACAGGTCAAGAATGCGCACCACCAGGTTGTCCTCGCTCGGGTTGGGCAGCCCCTCGGCCATCAGCTGCTGCAGGCTGATCACCGCCAGTACGTAGCCATCTGGTGGGGCGGCGGCGCTGCCCGGGGCAAAAACGGGCGCCACCATCAATACCCCGCGGGCGAAGGCCGGGTCGACATGGGTCAGGTTCAAGGGTGCCGACACCGCCATGCTGCCGGGCTGGCGGGCACGGTCGAGGGCCGCCTGGCGCAGCGGCTGGGAGAGCATGTCCAGGCCCAGGGGCTGGACCTGGTGGCTGGAGGCCTGGGTGTACAACAGTGGGTAATAGAGCGCACGCTCAGCCGCTACCTGCAGGCTGCCAGCGTCATTCAGTTCGTGGATGGCAAAGGGCTTGCCGAGGAGTTGCGCGGCGCTGCGCTCAAACGCTTGACGCTCATCGCCCGCTACCCGCGGCGCCCAGGCGTAGGCCTGGGTCCGGTACAACAGGGGCTTGGCGTAGCCGTTGAACTCGGCGAGAGTGACGCTTTCGGAGAACACGAAGAAGCGGCGCAGGCCATCGAGACGCTGCACCTGGTCCTCGAAACGCTCTTCGATACGGCTGTAACGCTCACTGGCAAGCAGTTCGAAGCGTTGACGCAACTGCTGGCGGTACAGGTCATGGGTGGCCAGCGCCAGCAGCGCAGTCAACAAGCCGCCGGCGACAAATGCCACGCCGGCCACCAGCCAGGCGGACACTTCCTCGCTGACAAAGCCGAGCATCTTCGGACGAGCGGCGTGCATCGACATAGAAAGCACTCAAAACGCCAGCGTCCAGCGGATCGCGGGCTCTGATTGAGTTATAGCCATTAGCCATTAACGTAGCAATCATCACCCGCGACAATCAGCCAATCAGCGCGCCTGAATTTTCCAGGCCCGGTGAATCTTGCTGTTACGGGCAAAGTCCGGGTCCAGGGTCTGGGCACTGATCTCTTCCACCGCGTAGCGCTCAGCCAGGTTTTCGTCGAGCTGGAACTTGCGGAAGTTGTTCGAGAAGTACAGCACACCGCCCGGCGCCAGGCGCGCCACGGCCAGGTCAAGCAACTCGACATGATCGCGCTGCACGTCAAACACGCCTTCCATACGCTTGGAGTTGGAGAAGGTCGGCGGATCGATGAAGATCAGCTCGTATTCCTCGCGACAGGCTTGCAGCCAGGCCATGACATCGCCCTGCTCCAGGCGATTCTTGTCCGAGAAGCCATTGAGCGACAGGTTGCGCCGCGCCCAGTCCAGATAAGTCTTGGACAGGTCAACACTGGTGGTGCTGCGCGCGCCGCCCTTGGCCGCATGCACACTGGCGGTGGCGGTGTAGCAGAATAGGTTGAGGAAGCGCTTGCCGGCAGCCTCGCGCTGAATGCGCAGGCGCATCGGGCGGTGGTCGAGGAACAGCCCGGTGTCGAGGTAATCGGTGAGGTTGACCAGCAGCTTGACGCCGCCTTCCTGCACTTCGAGGAACTGCCCCTGGGCGCTCTGGCGCTCGTACTGGCGGGTACCGCTCTGACGCTCGCGACGCTTGACCACCACGCGGCTCTGGTCGATGCCCAGGGCCTGAGGGATCGCTGCCAGGGCGTCGAATAGACGCGCCTGGGCCTTTTCCGGGTCGATCGAGCGCGGGGCGGCGTATTCCTGCACGTGCACCCAGTCCTGGTACAGGTCGATGGCCAGGGCGTACTCGGGCATGTCGGCATCGTACAGGCGGTAGCAGCTGACGTTCTCGCGCTTGGCCCACTTGCCCAGTTGCTTGAGGTTCTTCTGCAGGCGGTTGGCGAACATCTGCCCGCCCTCGCTCAGGCGTGCCGGCTCACTGGCCACGGCGGCCGGGGTACGCGGTTCGGCAGCTTCGCCATTGCGCTCGGGCTGACGGCGCTCGCCGGTGACGAACTGGTCGGGCTGAACCTTGATCAGCAGCAGCTTGCACGGCAAGGCGCCGTTCCAGAAGGCATATTGCTTGTGGCTGCGGATGCCCATGCGCTTGCCCAGGTCCGGGGCGCCGGTGAACACCGCCGCTTCCCAGTTCAGGCAGGCCTGACGCAGGCGCTCGCCGAGGTTCTGGTAGAGGTACAGCAGGCTCGCTTCGTCGCCCAGGCGCTCGCCGTACGGCGGGTTGCAGATCACCAGGCCTTTCTGGTTCTGGTCCGGGCGCGGCTCGAAGCTGCCGACTTCGCCCTGGTAGATCTTCACCCAGTCACTCAGGCCGGCGCGCTCAACGTTGTTGCGGCCCGGCTGGATCAGCCGCGGGTCGGCCTCATAGCCGCGAATCCACAGCGGCGGGCGGGCCAGGCCGGCTTCGGCACGGGCCAGCGCCTCATCATGGAGTTTGCGCCAGAGGGCCGGCACGTGGCCGAGCCAGGCGCTGAAGCCCCAACGCTCGCGGCGCAGGTTCGGTGCGATATCGGCGGCGATCATTGCGGCTTCGACCAGGAAAGTCCCCACACCACACATCGGGTCGGCCAGGGCGCCGCCCTCGGCAGCGATGCGTGGCCAGCCAGCGCGGATCAACACCGCGGCCGCGAGGTTTTCCTTGAGCGGCGCCGCACCTTGCTGCAGGCGGTAGCCGCGCTGGTGCAGGCTGTGGCCGGACAGGTCCAGGGACAGGATCGCCTCGCCACGCTCCAGGCGCAGGTGCACGCGCAGGTCCGGGTTGAGCTTGTCGACCGACGGGCGCTCGCCGCTGCTGGTCCGCAGTTTGTCGACGATCGCATCCTTGACCTTCAAGGCGCCGAAGTGGGTGTTGTCGATACCCGAGCCGTGGCCGCTGAATTCCACCGCCAGCGAGCCGCTGGCCTCCAGGTGATCCTGCCACTCGACTTCGTTGACGCCGTCGTAGAGGTCGTCGGCGTTCTTCATGTTGAAGCGCTTGAGCACCAGCAGTACGCGGTTGCCCAGGCGCGACCACAGGCACAGCCGGTAGGCGGTTTCCATGTCGGCCGTGCCGCGGATCGCCGAAGTGTGCTCGCGCACTTCTTCAAGGCCGAGGCCGCGGGCTTCTTCGGCAAGCAGGCCTTCAAGGCCTTTGGGACAGGTGAGGTAAAGTTCGAAACGGTCCGACATGGGGTATCCAGAGCCTTGAGCAATAAAGTGGAGAGGCAAGCGCATCGCCCTTCCGATGTTTAATCGAACGCCTTTCCACAGCGTTCGAGTGGCGCTTTATCTCGCGCCGGGCCGCCCGCCAATCCGACTTTTGCCGAGGGCTGAAAAGTCTTTGATTGCCGGGCAGAACGAAAAATTCAGGCAAAAAACCGGGAAAAATGACCCTTCGTCGTTTTGCCGCTGTTGTTACAAATTATCACACAGCGATGGCCAGATGACTTTGCAGCAGGTCAAACCCTGATCATAGCGGGCTTTGCGCCAGATCCTAATCAGACGCATTTATTTACTTATCCTGTGACCCTATGAAAGGTTACGTCCTTATGACAAAACGATCATTCACACTGTGTCCTGCATTGGTTAGAACTGGTCTCAGGTTGTCACCGCAACGGGGCAACACATCCGCTCGCGACGCCGGCAGCGAGCGCAAACCGGCAGAACGATTCTGCCCGACCTTCTAGAGGTCGACGGGACATTACAGTCAACAAGTGAGGGCAACACCCTATGAGAAGACTTAAGCGTGATCCGTTGGAACGAGCTTTTTCACGTGGCTACCAATATGGGGTCACCGGCAAATCCCGCGAGCTTTGCCCCTTTACTCTACCGTCTGTACGCCAGGCATGGATCAATGGCTGGCGCGAAGGACGCGGCGACAACTGGGACGGTATGACCGGCACTGCGGGTATCCATAGACTCAACGAACTTCACGCCGTTGGCTGAACGAGGAACTGAATCCGATTACCATGCGCGCCCTATCCGGGCGGCGGGCTGAGGCCCAGGGGCCCCTTGAGGGGGCCCTTTTTTATGCCTGCGGTTTCAGCGCCCCATGGCGGCGATGGCGTCCACTGCCTCGCGAATCAGGGCCGGGCCCTTGTAGATGAACCCCGAGTAGATCTGTACCAGGCTGGCACCGGCAGCAATCTTCTGCGCCGCATGCTTGCCTTCGGTAATCCCGCCTGCGGCGATGATCGGCAACTTGCCACCCAGCTCGCCAGCCAGCACCTTGACGATATGGGTGCTTTTTTCCAGCACCGGCGCGCCCGACAGGCCGCCTGCTTCGTCACCATGCTGCAGGCCTTCGACGCCTTCACGGCCGAGGGTGGTGTTGGTGGCGATCACCGCGTCCATACCCGACTCGACCAGGGCTGCGGCGACCAGCGCGGTTTCTTCGTCGCTCATGTCCGGGGCGATCTTGATCGCCAGCGGCACATGCTTGCCGCGTTCGGTCACCAGTTGCGAGCGGCGCTCGGCCAGGGCGTCGAGCAGTTGCTTGAGCGAATCACCGAACTGCAGGCTGCGCAGGCCCGGGGTGTTCGGCGAGCTGACGTTGACGGTGATGTAGCTGGCCTGGTCGTAGACCTTGTCGAGGCAGATCAGGTAATCGTCGACCGCGCGCTCGACCGGCGTGTCGAAGTTCTTGCCGATATTGATGCCGAGGATGCCGCTGTATTTGGCGGCGCGCACACGGTTGAGCAGGTTGTCGACACCCAGGTTGTTGAAGCCCATGCGGTTGATGATCGCTTCGGCTTCCGGCAGGCGGAACAGGCGCGGCTTGGGGTTGCCCGGCTGTGGACGCGGGGTGACGGTGCCGATCTCGACAAAACCGAAACCCAGCTGGGCAAAACCGTCGATGGCCGCGCCGTTCTTGTCCAGACCCGCCGCCAGCCCGACCGGGTTGGCGAAGTTCAGGCCCATGACAGTGACCGGCAAGGAAGCCGGCGCCTTGGTCAGCAAGCCGTTGAGGCCCAGACGGCCACCGGCGCCGATCAGGTCCAGGGACAGGTCATGGGAGGTCTCCGGGGAGAGCTTGAACAGCAGCTGGCGGGCCAGGGTATACATGGGCGGGTTTAGCTCGACGTGAGTGAGGGGGCGATTATAGCGGTGGCGTCGCCCGGGGGACAGGGCCGCCTTGGCATATGCGTTGCTTGCACCCTGATCAAACGCCTGCCACGCGAGCGGTACGGCCTGACCTTCGACACAGGCGCAATGACGTGACCAACCCTATTCCCGCAACCTCGCTGGCCTGGGTCAACGGCAGCGATGCCCCGGAAAAGCCCTGCCTGAATCTCGGTTTCATGGCCCTGAGCGATTGTGCCTCGGTGGTGGTGGCCGCGACCCAGGGTTTCGCCCAGACCTACGGCCTGACCCTGAACCTGCAGCGCCAGAGCTCCTGGGCCGGCCTGCGCGACAAGCTGGCCAGCGGCGAGCTGGATGCCGCGCATAGCCTGTACGGCCTGATCTACGCGCTGCAACTGGGCATCGGCGGTAGTCCGGCCGCCGACATGGCGGTGCTGATGGGCCTGAACCAGAACGGCCAGGGCATCAATCTGTCCGCTGCGCTGCAACGTCAGGGCGTGACCAGTCCCGAGGCATTGGAGCGCTTCGTGCACCAAAGCAGGACAAAACTGACCTTTGCACAGACTTTCCCTACCGGCACCCATGCCATGTGGCTGTATTACTGGCTGGCCAGCCAGGGCATCCACCCCTTGCATGACGTCAACAGCGTGGTGGTGCCGCCAGGCCAGATGCTCGCACACCTGCAAGCCGGACGCATCGACGGATTTTGCGTCGGCGAACCCGGGTCGGCGGGCGCCATCGAACAGGGCCAGGGCTTCACCCTGGCCACCAGCCAATCAATCTGGCCGGATCACCCGGAAAAAGTCCTGGGTTGCACCCGGGCCTTTGTCGAACAGTATCCGAACAGTGCGCGGGCCCTGGTGATGGCGGTGCTGACCGCCAGCCGCTTTATCGAGCAGAGCCGCGAAAACCGCCGCAGCACCGCGCAACTGCTCAGCAGCAAGGCCTACCTGGATGCGCCGTTGTCGAGCATCGAGCCGCGCCTGCTCGGCCACTACCAGGACGGCCTGGGCAACCAGTGGCAGGATCGCCACGCCTTGCGCCTGTATGACCAGGGCCGGGCCAACTTGCCGTACCTGTCCGATGGCCTGTGGTTCATGACCCAATTCCGCCGCTGGGGCCTGCTGCGTGAAGACCCCGATTACCTCGCCGTAGCCCGCCAGGTGCAGCAACTGGCGCTGTACCGCGACGCCGCCACGGCGGTCGGCGTGCCCTGCGCAGGTTCCGACATGCGTAGCAGCCAGCTGATCGATGGCAGCCGCTGGGATGGCAGCGACCCGCACGGCTACGCCCGCAGCTTTCGTCTGCACGCGCTGGCCGAGCCGCCCGCCGCCCTCGCCCGACGCTGAACGGAGACGCTCTCATGCTGCGAATCCTGCTAATCGACGACACCGCGAAAAAAGTCGGTCGGCTAAAGGCTGCGCTGGTCCAGGCCGGCTTCGAAGTGATCGAAGAGTCGGGCCTGACCATCGACCTGCCGGCACGCGTCGAAACGGTGCATCCGGACGTGGTGCTGATCGATACCGAGTCACCGGGCCGTGATGTCATGGAGCAAGTGGTGCTGGTCAGCCGTGACCGGCCGCGACCGATCGTCATGTTCACCGACGAGCACGACCCCGGGGTGATGCGCCAGGCGATCCAGGCCGGGGTCAGCGCCTACATTGTCGAAGGCATCCAGGCTACGCGCTTGCAGCCGATCCTCGATGTGGCCATGGCCCGCTTTGAAAGCGACCAGGCGCTCAAGGCCCAACTGCAGGCCCGCGACCAGCAACTGGCGGAGCGCAAGCGCATCGAACTGGCCAAGGGCCTGTTGATGAAAATGAAGGACTGCAACGAAGAACAGGCCTACACCCTGATGCGCCGCCAGGCCATGAGCAAGCAGCAGAAGCTGATCCAGGTGGCCGAGCAGATCATTGCCATGAGCGACCTGCTCGGCTGAAGCACTCTGGCCCGGCTCTTGCTATCACCACAGCACAGGTAGCCAACGGCGGTTGCCCCCTTCACGACAAAGACGTCGCACCCCCACTCGCGCCAGCGGGTCGGGTGGCGACGTCTTTTTCGTTTCCGTCCCTGTTCAACGAGGTGTTCGATGAATACGAGTTTCTGGAAGTCCGGGCATGTCCCCACCCTGTTCGCCGCCTTTTTGTATTTCGACCTGAGCTTCATGGTCTGGTACCTGCTCGGCCCGCTGGCGGTGCAGATTGCCGCCGACTTGCAACTGACCACCCAGCAGCGCGGGCTGATGGTGGCCACGCCGATCCTGGCCGGGGCGATCCTGCGCTTTGTCATGGGCCTGCTGGTGGACCGCCTGTCACCCAAGACCGCCGGGCTGATCGGCCAGGTGATTGTCATCGTCGCACTGTTCTGCGCCTGGCGCCTGGGCATTCACAGTTATGAGCAAGCCTTGTTGCTCGGGGTGTTCCTCGGCGTTGCCGGCGCCTCGTTTGCCGTGTCGCTGCCGCTGGCCTCGCAGTGGTACCCGGCGCAGCACCAGGGCAAGGCCATGGGCATCGCCGGTGCCGGCAACTCCGGCACGGTGTTCGCCGCCCTGCTGGCCCCGGCCCTGGCCGCAGGCTTTGGCTGGAACAACGTGTTCGGTTTTGCCGTGATCCCGCTGCTGCTGACCCTGGTGCTGTTCAGCCTGCTGGCGCGCAACGCCCCCGAACGGCCCAAACCGAAAGCTGCGGCCGACTACCTCAAGGCCCTGGGCGATCGCGACAGCTGGTGGTTCATGTTCTTCTATAGCGTCACCTTCGGTGGCTTTATCGGCCTGGCCAGTGCCCTGCCCGGCTACTTCAACGACCAGTACGGCCTGAGCCCGGTGACCGCTGGCTACTACACCGCCGCCTGCGTCTTTGCCGGCAGCCTGATGCGCCCGTTGGGCGGCGCCCTGGCCGATCGCTTCGGCGGCATCCGCACCCTGCTGGCGATGTACAGCGTTGCCGCCATCTGCATTGCCGCCGTCGGCTTCAACCTGCCCAGCGCAGTGGCTGCCCTGGCCCTGTTCGTCAGCGCCATGCTCGGCCTGGGTGCCGGCAACGGCGCGGTGTTCCAACTGGTGCCGCAACGCTTTCGCCAGGAAATCGGCGTGATGACCGGGCTGATCGGCATGGCCGGCGGCATCGGCGGCTTTCTGCTCGCTGCGGGCCTGGGGGCGATCAAACAGCACAGCGGCGACTATCAGCTGGGCCTGTGGCTGTTCGCCAGCCTGGGCATTCTTGCCTGGTTCGGCCTGCACGGCGTCAAGCAGCGCTGGCGCACCACCTGGGGCTCGGCAGCGGTGACTGCGGCGCGGGTTTGAGGATGACAACATGAGCCTGCAACTGAGCTTTGCCCAGGCCAGCGCCAGCGGCCCCCGGGAGGAAAACCAGGACGCCCTGCGCCTGGTCACCCCCAACCCGGAACTGGCCGCCAGCAAAGGCTACCTGTTCGCCCTCGCCGACGGCGTCAGCCAGTGCGCCGATGGCGGCCTGGCGGCGCGGGCCAGCCTGCAGGCGCTGGCCCTGGACTATTACGCCACGCCGGCCACCTGGGGCGTGGCCCAGGCCCTGGACCGCCTGCTACTGGCGCAGAACCGCTGGCTGCGTGCCAATGGCGGCGGCCAGCCGCTGCTGACCACGCTGAGCGCACTGGTGCTGCGTGGTCGGCGTTTTACCCTGGCGCATGTCGGTGATTGCCGGATCTACCGCTGGGCCGCCGGGCAACTGCAGCGCATCAGCGAAGACCACGTCTGGGACCAACCCGGCATGCAGCACGTGCTCAAGCGCGCCCTGGGCCTGGACCAGCACCTGCAGGTCGACTACCTGGAGGGCGAGCTGCAGGCCGGTGAGTGTTTCGTACTGCTCAGCGACGGCGTCTGGGCCAGCCTCAGCGAAGCGCAGATTCGCGCGGTGCTGCGCGAGCAGATCGACCTGCAGGACGCCGCCCAGACCCTGGTCAGCTCGGCTCACTACAGCGGCAGCCAGGACAATGCCAGCGCCCTGCTGGTGCGGGTCGAACAACTGGGTGCGAGCAACCTCGGTGATTCGCTGGCGCAATTGCAGCAATGGCCACTGCCGCCCGCCTTGCGCAGCGGGCAGACAATCGACGGCTGGCAGGTCGAGCGGGCGCTTGGCCACAGCCGCCAATCCTTGCTGTATCGCGTGCGCGACCCGCAGCAACAGGCATGGCTGCTGAAAACCCTGCCGGCCGAACGCAAAGATGAACCCGGCGCGCAGCAAGGCCTGCTGCTTGAAGAGTGGTTCCTGCGCCGGGTGGCCGGGCGCTACTTCCCCGAAGTGCACCCGGCCAGCCAGCGCCAGCACCTGTATTACCTGATGCGCGAGTACTCCGGGCAAACCCTGGCGCAACGGTTCGCCGCCAGCGGCCCCCTGCCGTTGGCGCAATGGCAGGCGCTGGCCCGGCAACTGTTGCAGGCGGTAGGCGCGCTGCACCGACGCAACATCCTCCATCGCGACATCAAGCCCGAGAACCTGCTCCTGGGCGATGACGGCCAGCTGCGCCTGCTGGATTTCGGCCTGGCGTTCTGCCCGGGGCTTTCCGAGGACCGCGCCCATGAACTGCCGGGCACGCCCTCGTTTATTGCGCCGGAAGCCTTCGACGCCGAGCCGCCCAGCCCGCAACAGGACCTCTACAGCGTGGCGGTAACGCTGTACTACCTGCTCACCGGACATTACCCCTATGGCGAAATCGAAGCCTTCCAGCGCCCGCGCTTCACCCAGGCGATCAGCGCCGCCCGCTATCGCCCGGACCTGCCCGAATGGCTCGAGCACAACCTCGCTCAGGCACTGCTCGCCGACCCACGGCAACGCTTTGAAACCGCCGAGCAATGGCTGTTGCTGCTTGAACAGGGCGACCGCCAGGCGCTCAGCGTGCGCCCGCGGCCGCTGCTTGAGCGCGAGCCGCTGAAAGTCTGGCGCACCCTGGCGCTGCTGTCCCTGCTGCTTAACCTGATCCTGCTGATCAGCCTGCTAAAAGGCTGACAGCCCCTATGCCGATGAGGAAAACCCGATGCATGCGAAAGTCTGGCTGATTGGTGCGGGCCCCGGTGATCCGGAGCTGCTGACCCTCAAGGCGGTACGCGCCCTGGGGGAAGCCGAAGTGGTGCTGATCGACGACCTGGTCAACCCGCACATTCTTCAACACTGCCCGCAGGCGCGGGTGGTTGCCGTGGGTAAGCGCGGCGGATGCCGCTCCACGCCGCAAGCCTTCATTCAGCGCCTGATGCTGCGCTATGCCCGTCAGGGCCGCTGCGTGGCGCGGCTCAAGGGCGGTGACCCGTGCATCTTTGGCCGCGGCGGCGAAGAGGCGGCCTGGTTGCAGGCTCATGGCGTCGAAACCGAGCTGGTCAATGGCATTACCGCAGGCTTGGCCGGCGCGACCCAATGCGGTATCTCGCTGACCTTGCGCGGCGTCAGCCGTGGCGTGACCCTGGTCACCGCCCACACTCAGGACGACAGCCCGTTGAACTGGCAGGCGCTGGCCCAGGGCGGAACTACCCTGGTGGTGTACATGGGCGTGAGCAAGCTGGAGGACGTGCAGCAGGGCTTGCTGGCAGGTGGCCTGGCGGCGCAGACGCCGGTGGCCATGATCGAGAATGCCTCGCTGCCTCAGCAGCGCGAGCAACGCAGCACGCTGGCGCAGCTGTGCCAGGACGCCGCCCGCTTCAAGCTGTGCAGCCCGGCGATTGTGGTGATCGGCGAGGTGGCAGCAGCGCACAGCGCAGTGCTGCAGCAACTGACAGCCTGAATCGCAGGCAAAGAAAAGCCCGGCCTAGGCCGGGCTTTTCAGTAGCGCCTGGACCAATTACTTGGCTTGGGCTTCTACTTGTGCTTCTACGCGACGGTTAACAGCGCGACCAGCGTCGGTGGCGTTGTCAGCAACCGGACGGGTTTCACCGTAGCCAACCGACTCAACGCGGTTCGACTCAACACCGTACTGGTTGGTCAGAACTTGCTTAACGGCGTTTGCACGACGCTCAGACAGTTTCTGGTTGTAAGCGTCAGGACCGACGGAGTCAGTGTGACCTTCAACAGTGGTGGTGGTCTGTGGGTACTGCTTCATGAAGTCAGCCAGGTTCTTGATGTCGCCGTAGCTGTTTGGCTTGACGACCGACTTGTCGAAGTCGAACTTGACGTCCAGCTCAACACGGACGACTTCAGCAACAGCTGGGCAGCCATCAGCGTCAACGGTAACGTTGGCTGGGGTGTCAGGGCACTTGTCGACGTTGTCGCAGACGCCATCGTTGTCGCTGTCGGAGCAGACTTCAGCGACTGGAGCAGGAGCGGCTTCAACCTTGCCACCGCTACCACCGAAGTTCAGACCCAGACCAACGGTCGGACCCCACTCGGTGTTGCCGTTGTCGATGTTGTACATGGCTTCAACGCCAGCACGGGCGAAGAACATGTCGGTGATGTACCACTTGGCGCCAGCGCCAACGTTGGCGAAGGTGGAGTGGTCACGGCCGTTACGGGTAGCTTGACCCAGGCTTTCGTGAGCGAAACCAGCCGAAACGTATGGACGCAGAGCGTCGCCGACGGTACCGAAGTGGTAGGTAGCGTCCAGCTTGGCCTTGGAACCTTTGATGTCTTTGTTGAAGACTTCGCCACGAGCGTTGTGAGTCTCGTTGTAGCCCAGGTCCAGGGACAGGTCGTCGGTCAGGAAGTAACCGAGGCGAACACCAGGATTGGTGCCGTCGTTCTTGAAGTTACGTTCGCTGTCGTAGTACTGCTTGGTGACGTTGCCTTCAATTTCGACTGCGCCTTGGCCTTGTGCCAGAGCGCCGAAGGAAGTTGCGGCTACAAGAGAACCAATGGCCAAGCCCAAGGTGTTTTTCAATTTCATCCGTTAAATCCCCATCTGGTGATAGTTAAGCAGTCCCACCAACATCCGGGGGACAACTCGACGGCAAGTCTAGCAGAACTTGCCGGTACGTTAGAGATATTTGCGCGCTACTAAGTTTCAGCAAGGCCCGCAAATTTCTCACGTAGCTTGTCAAGCGCACGCTTGTACCGCATTTTCGTTGCGCTCAGGCCCATGTGCATGATATCGGCGATTTCCTGAAATTCCAGTTCTGCGACAAATCGAAGCACCAGAATCTCGCGGTCAATCGGATTGACATGCACTAGCCATTTGTCCAGCCCGCCTTTCTCTTCCGGTTTTGGCGCCTTCTCTTCCGAGGCCTCCTCGAGTGGATCAAGACTCAAGGCATCCATCAGTCGACGTTTGCGCCGCTCCTTGCGGTACTGGGTGATGCATTCGTTGTAGGTGATGCTGTAGAGCCATGTCTTGAACTTCGATTTGCCCTCGAAGTTCTTCAGCCCATAGAGCACCTTGAGCATCACCTCCTGACAGACATCGTCAGCATCCCGATCGTTCCCTAAATAACGTGCACAGACGTTAAAAAGGGTCCGTTGGTAGCGGCGCATGAGCTCCTCATACGCGCGAGTAACATGAAACAGCTCCTCATGCGAACGCGCCACCAACTCCTCATCAGTGAGCTCGCGGGGGTCGTAACGCATGGGCAGCGAGTGAACTTTATTCAAAACGGATCTGGCCGACAGTCAGGTCAATGTCGCCGCATACCCCTGCCTGGGGCATTTTTGCGGCGGCATACATTAGCAGGATTTGCCCGGTTAGCGGCTATTGACTCGCTGCTCAAGCAGAATCCGGTTGGACAACGACACTAGTTCGCCATCATCGGTCAGCAGGGTCGTCTTGACCGTGCCGATCTCTTCGATCTGCCCTTCGACCTCGCCAATCCGCACTTGTTGGCCCACTTGATACAGTTCACGCACGTAAATTCCGGCCAGGATCTGCCCGGCGATTTCCCGGCTGCCCAGGCCCATGGCCAGCGCTACGGCCAGACCAACGGTAATCAAACCGATGACGATCACATGGTTGAGCAGGTCGGTCTTGACCTCAAGCTGGCTGATTGCCACCGAGATACTGATGATAATCACCAGGCCCTGGGCGATGCGCCCGACGCCTGCGGCATATTCCAGGCCGATGCCTTCGGCGGCGCCGCGTACCAGGCCGTTGACCAGTTGCGCCAGCAACACACCGGCCAGCAGTACCAGCGCCGCACCGAACACCTTCGGCAGGTACAGGGCGAGCATGTCGAGGGTCGCCGAGACGCGCTCAAGGCCCAGGGATTCAGCGGCAGAAACCAGGAAAATCAGCAGCACGAACCAGTAGACGATCTTGCCGATCAGGGTCGAGATCGGCACCTGGATGCCGACCCGGCTGAGCATCTTGGTCAGGCCGGTGCCGCCCATCAGGCGATCCAGGCCGAGCTTGGCCAGCAATTTCGACAACAGGGTGTCGAGCAGCTTGGCCACGACGAAACCGAGCAGCACCACAACCAGGGCGCCGAACAGGTTGGGGATGAAGTTCGCCACTTTGGTCCACAACGCTGTCATCGCGGTGACCAGGCTCTGGGTCCAGAGATCAAGTTCCATATT
This sequence comes from Pseudomonas sp. SORT22, assembly GCF_018417635.1. Taxonomy (NCBI): domain Bacteria; kingdom Pseudomonadati; phylum Pseudomonadota; class Gammaproteobacteria; order Pseudomonadales; family Pseudomonadaceae; genus Pseudomonas; species Pseudomonas sp. SORT22. The sequence goes on along the minus strand of NZ_CP071007.1, from coordinate 1,903,499 downwards.
CAATCGGCCTTATCAGCTTTACGGGCGGTAGCGTTACGGCGCACCGGCGCGACATGCGCCGAGCCATTGTTCACGGCAATCATCAGCGCCTGGCTCCAGCGGCCCAGCAGGCTGAACAGATCGCCCGCGCCAACCTGGCGGTTGGCGGTTTTCAGGACCCGGCCCAGGCAGGCGTCGTCGTCGCGGTCCTGACCGGACGGCGATGCCTTGAGCAGGTCTCGCAGGGATTCTTCAAACGGATCGTGCATAGGCACCTCGCGCAATATCTGTCAAAGACGAGGTCGCCAGACAACGGGTCACATGAACCGCCCAGGCAGTTTGTGACTGCATGTTCACAGATTTCATCTTCACACCCAGCGCAGGCGGCGGAACAGCCACCATTGCCCCAACGCCAGGGCCAGTACCAGCAGGCTGGCGAACAGAAAGCCGTAGGGGCTGTCGGAGCCGGGAATGCCGCCGACGTTGATGCCCAGAAGCCCGGTGACGAAACTCATGGGCAGGAAGATGCAGGTGATGATACCGAAGCGGTACATGGTCCGGTTCATCCGCTCGCTGCGGCGCCGGTCCTCGCTCTCGAGCACCAGGGCGGCGCGCTCACGGGTGAGATCCAGCTCTTCGAGGTAGCGGGTCAGGCTGTTGTTGAGCTCGTTCCAGTAGTCGGCATCGTCGGCGGCGAACCAGCTCCACTTGTTGCGCGCCAGTTGTGCGTAGATTTCCCGCTGCGGGTTGAGAAACCGCCGCAGCCCCGCCGCACGCCGGCGGATCTGCTGCAGGCTGCCCTGGTCCGGGGCATAGCGCTTGTCGGCTTCAAGCTGCTCTTCTTCGCCGTCAACCACTTCCGAGAGGTCGCTGATCAGCGCCTGGACCTTTTCGGTCAGCAGTTGGGCCATGCTCAGCAGCAGTTCGGAGGCGGTCTTCGGCCCTCGATTTTCGGCCAGTTGCTGGAGCAGCTCGTCACTGGCGCGCAACGGCCGCAGGCGCAGCGAGATCACCCGCTGGGCCTCGGCGAAGATGCGCACCGAGACCATGTCTTCGGGTTCAGCGCCGGGGTTTAAGTTGACCCCGCGCAAAAACAGCAGCATCTGCGCATCCGGCAGGGGCAGCAGGCGTGGACGGGTGTTTTCTTCCAGCAACAGGTCGCAGGCAAACTCGTTCAGGCCGCTGTCGTGGCGCAACCAGGTGCGGGTTTGCGGGTGGCTGCGGTCCCAGTGCAGCCACAGGCTTTCCTGGGGCTGCAACGCAAGGGCGTCCAGTTCAGTTCGGGCGATCGCACGGGCACCGCCTTTTCCATCCAGCACCAGGGCATGCACCAGCCCCCATTGCGCGTTTTCTTCCTCGAACATCCCTACCCCACTGACCGGTTTCAGAGCTTTACTCAGGCATTTTCAACGGGCTTGGCGAGACGATCACGCCATTGTTGTCGGCGTAGATGTATTCGCCCGGACGGAAGGTCACGCCGGCAAAGGTCACGGGGATGTTGAGTTCGCCAACACCGCGGCGTACCGATTTGAGCGGGTGGCTGGCCAGGGCCTGGACGCCAACGTCGGTCTGTGCCAGGACATCGACATCACGCACGCATCCGTAGATCACCAGGCCTTGCCAGTGATTCTTCGCCGCCTTTTCGGCGAGCATGTCGCCGAGCAGGGCATGGCGCAGCGAACCGCCGCCATCGACCACCAGGACCTTGCCGGTGCCATCGAGCTCGACCTGCTCTTTTACCCGCGAGTTGTCCTCGAAGCACTTGATGGTGACGATCTCACCCCCGAAGGAGTCGCGGCCGCCGAAGTTGCTGAACATCGGCTCCAGCACCTGCACCAGTTCCGGGTAGGCGTCGCACAGATCGGGGGTGATGTAATGCATGGGAAACTCCTGTCGATTATCGAGACGATGAATGTCGCAGTTTCACTCAGTGAACGAGGCCCGGCGATGCGGCTTTAGGCCCAAGGCTACACGTCACTGCCGTTGCGGTCACCTTGGGCAAGGAATCAGCGAACAGATGCTCGCTGAAAAACCCAAAAATGACCAAAACCTTCACAATCGTCATATCTTAACGGCATCAGCTCGCCGGCGAAACGGCCTGCGCCGCCTCCGGCAGCAACGCCGCCAGCGGATCCTGCAACCAACGCTCGACCAACGGCCACACCTGCGCCTGCGCCGGCTTGCTGACCAGCATGTCGACATGACCAAAGTTGTCGAAGCCCTCCTCACGGCCCAGGCGGACAAACTGCTTGTGCTCGCTGCCCAGTTGCTCGAACAGCTTGCGACAGGCCCACACCGGGTCCTGGTGATCACCCGCGCCGGCCACCGCCAGCACTGGCACATCAACTTCGGCCAGCCCCGCCCACCAGTCGCGATCCTTGTCGCCAAAGCGGCCAAACAGACCGAACCAGCGCATGCTTTCCAGCGCCAGGCCAATCGGCTCGTCTTCCGGGCCGCGCTTGAGCCGCGAGCCGGAAATCTGCGCAAAGCGCTTGAGCAGCAGGCGCCCGCCCCACTCCACCGGCGGCAGCTTCAGTGGCCAGTAGGTTCGGCTGACCTGGGTACCGAAGAACGCCACGCCGGCCACCTGCTCGGCGCCCAGGTACTGGCCACCGAGGGCCGCCGCCAGGGTGGTACCGCCCAGCGAGTGACCGATCCAGTGCGCAGGCCTGCCGGCCTGCTCGCAGACGAACGCGGCAATTACCGGCAGGTCGTAACGGGCATAGTCAGCCACGCGGTTGTTGCGATAGCCATGGTTGCGCGGCGACAGGCCGTGGCCGCGCATCTCCGGGATCCACACATCGAAACCGGCGCGCGCCAGGTAGGCGCCCAGGCCAATGCCCCGGGGCGAATACCAGAAGCGCCGGTTGGAAAAGCTGCCGTGCAGCAGAATGACCGGGGTGCCACGCACCTCGGCTTGATCGGCCATGCCCAGGCGGGTGAGCGCCAGCTCGACGCTGCGATCCGGGCTGTTACCGGCTTTGATCCGGTACACGTCCTCGCTCAGGTCGCCACGGCGCTCGGCACTGAGCAAGGCCACGGGAAAAAGGGTACTGCTGCTTTGCATAGGGTTCTTGCACAAAAAAGGGCGAGATCCATCACTGGAACACGCCCTGGAATACGGTCGGAACCCTCACCGGCGTAACCGCCAGGTGAAGGCTCCGGTTCAGCGCATCAGTTCGCGGCCTGGCCTTCAGCCAGGAAGAACCAGGTCTCGAGGACCGAGTCCGGGTTCAGCGAGACGCTTTCGATGCCCTGTTCCATCAGCCATTTGGCCAGGTCCGGGTGGTCGGATGGGCCCTGGCCGCAGATGCCGATGTACTTGCCAGCCTTGTTACAGGCCTGGATGGCATTGGCCAGCAGCTTCTTGACAGCAGGGTTACGCTCGTCGAACAGGTGCGCAATGATCCCCGAGTCGCGGTCCAGGCCCAGGGTCAGCTGGGTCAGGTCGTTGGAGCCGATGGAGAAGCCATCGAAGTACTCGAGGAACTCTTCGGCGAGGATGGCGTTGGACGGCAGTTCGCACATCATGATCACGCGCAGGCCGTTGTCACCGCGGGCCAGGCCGTTTTCGGCAAGCAGGTCGACAACCTGGCTGGCCTCGCCCAGGGTGCGCACGAACGGCACCATGATCTCGACGTTGGTCAGGCCCATCTCGTTGCGCACGCGCTTGAGGGCGCGGCATTCGAGCTCGAAGCAGTCACGGAAGGTTTCACTGATGTAGCGCGAAGCACCGCGGAAACCCAGCATCGGGTTTTCTTCTTCCGGCTCGTAGAGCTTGCCGCCGATCAGGTTGGCGTATTCGTTGGACTTGAAGTCCGACAGGCGCACGATGACCTTCTTCGGCCAGAACGCCGCCGCCAGGGTGCTGATGCCCTCGACCAGTTTCTCGACGTAGAAGCCGACCGGGTCGTTGTAGCCGGCAATACGCTTGTCGACGCTCTCTTTGAGCTCGGCAGGCAGGCCTGCGTAGTTGAGCAGCGCCTTGGGGTGCACGCCGATCATGCGGTTGATGATGAATTCCAGGCGCGCCAGGCCGACACCGGCGTTGGGCAGCTGGGCAAAATCAAAGGCGCGGTCCGGGTTGCCGACGTTCATCATGATCTTGAACGGCAGCTCCGGCATGGCGTCGACGGAGTTCTTGCGCACGTCAAAGCCCAGCTCACCTTCGAAGATGAAGCCGGTATCGCCTTCGGCGCACGACACGGTCACGCCCTGGCCATCCTTGAGCAGCTGGGTGGCGTTGCCGCAACCAACCACCGCCGGAATACCCAGTTCACGGGCAATGATCGCCGCGTGGCAGGTACGCCCGCCACGGTTGGTGACGATGGCGCTGGCGCGCTTCATCACCGGCTCCCAGTCCGGGTCGGTCATGTCCGAAACCAGTACGTCGCCGGGCTGGACCTTGTCCATCTCCGAGACGTCCTTGATGATCCGCACCTTGCCGGCGCCGATGCGCTGGCCGATGGCGCGGCCTTCGACCAGCACGGTGCCGGTCTCTTTGAGCAGGTAACGCTCCATGACGTTGGCCTGGGCGCGGCTTTTCACGGTTTCAGGGCGGGCCTGAACGATGTACAGCTTGCCGTCGTCACCGTCCTTGGCCCATTCGATGTCCATCGGGCACTTGTAGTGCTTCTCGATGATCATCGCCTGCTTGGCCAGCTCGCTGACTTCGGCGTCGCTCAGGCAGAAACGGGTGCGGTCGGCCTTGTCGACATCGACGGTCTTGACCGAACGACCGGCCTTGGCTTCTTCGCCATAGACCATCTTGATCGCCTTGCTGCCCAGGTTGCGGCGCAGGATCGCCGGGCGGCCGGCTTCCAGGGTGCCTTTGTGCACGTAGAATTCGTCGGGGTTGACTGCACCCTGAACGACGGTTTCACCCAGGCCGTAGGCGCCGGTGATGAACACCACGTCACGAAAGCCCGACTCGGTGTCGAGGGTGAACATTACGCCGGCAGTGCCGGTTTCCGAGCGGACCATGCGCTGCACGCCGGCCGACAGGGCCACCAGCTTGTGGTCGAAGCCCTGGTGCACGCGGTAGGAAATGGCACGGTCGTTGAACAGCGAGGCGAACACTTCCTTGGCGGCGCGGATGACGTTGTCGACGCCGCGGATGTTCAGGAAGGTTTCCTGCTGGCCGGCGAACGAGGCGTCCGGCAGGTCTTCGGCAGTGGCCGAGGAGCGCACGGCCACGGCCATGTTCGGGTTGCCCTGGGACATTTCGGCGAAGGCAGTGCGGATTTCGGCGTTCAGGCGCTCGGGGAACTCGGCCTCCATGATCCACTGGCGGATCTGCGCACCGGTCTTGGCCAGGGCGTTGACGTCGTCAACGTCCAGCGCGTCGAGGGCAGCGTGGATCTGGGCGTTCAGGCCGCTCTGCTCGAGAAAGTCACGATACGCCTGAGCCGTAGTGGCAAAGCCGCCGGGGACCGAGACACCGGCGCCCGCGAGGTTACTGATCATCTCGCCGAGGGATGCGTTCTTGCCCCCCACATGCTCTACATCATGGACGCCGAGCTTATCGAGGGAAACTACGTACTCTACCAAGGTGATCTCTCCACTAACTGTGTTGGAAAAGCTCAGGTCGCCCGCCTGCCAGCTCTGGCTTGGCCGGGCGCTTGTGGCCTGGACCTGGAAAATAAGTGAGAATGCCGAACGCAGTGTTCGGTAAACCGAACCTATCATATCCAAGATTCGTCACCAGCTTAAGGCCCAAGGCGCAAATGAAACGATCTGCTTTCTTTATCTCCGATGGCACCGGCATTACCGCCGAGACGCTGGGACAGAGTCTTCTAGCGCAGTTCGATACCATTCCGTTCAATAAATTCACGCGTCCGTACATCGACAGCGTAGAAAAAGCGCGGGTGATGGTACAACAAATCAATAGCGCCGCTGAGAAAGACGGTGTCCGTCCGATCATCTTCGACACCATCGTCAATCAGGATATCCGCGAGGTCCTCGCCACCTCCAACGGCTTCATGATCGACATCTTCTCGACCTTCCTGGCCCCGCTGGAACAGGAACTGACCGCCCATTCGTCCTATTCGGTGGGCAAATCCCACTCGATCGGCGGCAATTCCAACTATATGGAACGCATCGAGGCGGTCAACTTCGCTCTCGACAACGACGATGGCGCGCGCACCCACTACTACGACAAGGCCGACTTGATCCTGGTAGGCGTGTCGCGTTGCGGCAAGACCCCGACCTGCCTGTACATGGCCATGCAATTCGGCATCCGTGCGGCCAACTACCCGCTGACCGAAGATGACATGGAGCGTCTGCAACTGCCCCAGGCCCTGAAAAACCACCAGCACAAGCTGTTCGGCCTGACCATCGACCCCGACCGCCTGACCGCCATCCGCCACGAGCGCAAGCCCAACAGCCGCTACGCAAGCTTTGCCCAGTGCGAGTTCGAAGTGCGTGAAGTGGAGAACCTGTTCCGCCGCGAGAACATTGCGCACATCAACTCCACGCATTTCTCCGTGGAAGAGATTGCGGCGAAGATTCTGGTCGAGAAAGGTGTAGAGCGAAGGTTCAAATAAAATTCACCGGCCTCATCGCGGGTCAAGCCCGCTCCCACAGGTACAGCACGATCCACCCTGTGGGAGCGGCGGTGCGGCGACCCGACTTGACCCGCGATGAGGCCGGGACAGGCACAAAAAAAACCCCGGCAAATGCCGGGGCTTTTTCATTTCAGCTCACGCTCAGGACGGCATCACCGTTGCCTGGCCACTCAGGGCCAGGTCCACCAGTTCGCGGTTGGCCACCGCGTACATGGCGTAGTCGGTGCCGGTAGCGGCACGCAGCTCGTCGAGCATGGCGCGCCAGCGCTCGACCATGACCCGGTGCTGATCCAGCCACAGGGCCACGCGGGCGTCCATGTCCTCGGGTGCGTCGATCATCTGCAGCACCGAGATGGTGATCGCCCGTTGCTGCAGGTCGATATCATCGCGGAAGGCTTCACGGGCCAGGGCCTGCCAGTTGTTTTCCACCGGCAGGTTGCTGATTTCCTGCAGGTACCAGGTCAGGTCCAGGGCGCTGCCAACGGCGAAGAAGGCCTTGGCCACTTCGGCCGGGTCCTGGCCGGTGACGTCGGAAGCCTCGATGATCGGCAACAGGGTGTACAGGTGCGTAGTACCGGCCACCATGCGTGCCAGCAGCTCCGGCACGCCGGCTTCGACAAAGCCCTGGTAACGGGTCATCCAGCGCTCGCGGGTCGGCCCTTCCAGCAGTTCGTCAAGCTTGAGCCCCAAAGCAGCGATCTTCGGCCCGAAGTGCGCCACGTCACGCCCGGCATCCTGCTCGTTGCGACGGCTGCGCAGGAACCAGCGGGTCGCACGGCGGCCCAGACGCATCAGCTCGTCCATCAGGGTCAACTGGATTTCAGCCGGGACCTGGTAGTCCAGCGCCTCGATCTGACGGAACCAGTGCGGCAGGTGGAAGATGTCGCGCACGATCACGTAGGCGCCAGCGACGTTCGCCGGGCTCATGCCGGTGGACTCTTTCAGGCGCTGAACGAAGGTGATGCCCATGTTGTTGACCAGATCGTTGGCGATCTGGGTGCTGACGATCTCGCGTTTCAGGCGATGGCGGCGCATGGCCTCGGCGAACTTGCTCACCAGCGACGGCGGGAACGCGGTTTCCATGTCGCGGGTCAGGTAGTCATCGTCCGGCACCAGCGACTTGAGCAGCTGCTCCTTGAGGTCGATCTTGCTGTACGAGATCAGCACCGACAGCTCGGCACGGGTCAGGCCCTGGCCGGCGGCCAGGCGCTCGGCCAGTTGCTCTTCGGTCGGCAGGAACTCGATGGCGCGGTCCAGCTTGCCACGGCCTTCAAGGTCGGCCATCAGGCGCTTGTATTCAGCGATGCGCTCCTTGGCCCGACGCGCAGCCAGCGACAACGCCTGGGTCTGCTTGTAGTTGTTGCCCAGCACCAGGCCGGCCACTTCGTCGGTCATGCTGCCCAGCAGCTGGTTGCGCTGCTTCTCGGTCATGTCGCCAGCCTGCACCACTTCGTTGAGCAGGATCTTGATGTTGACCTCGTGGTCGGAGCAGTCCACGCCACCGGCGTTGTCGATGAAGTCGGTGTTGGTGGCGCCGCCGTTCAAGCCGAACTCGACCCGGCCCAGCTGGGTCATGCCGAGGTTGCCGCCCTCGCCCACCACCTTGCAGCGCAGCTCGTTGCCGTCCACGCGCAGGGCGTCGTTGGCCTTGTCGCCGACGTCAGCGTGGCTTTCCTCACTGGACTTGACGTAGGTGCCGATACCGCCGTTCCACAGCAGGTCGACCGGCGCCTTGAGCAGTGCGTTGAGCAGCTCGGTCGGGGTCAGCTTGTCGGCTTCGATGGCGAAGCGCTCTTTCATCTGCGCGGTGATCGCGATGCTTTTCGCACTGCGCGGGAAGATCCCGCCGCCTTCGGACATGATGCTGGTGTCGTAGTCGCTCCAGGCCGAACGCGGCAGGTCGAACAGGCGCTGGCGCTCGGCGAAGCTGCTGGCCGGCTCCGGGTTCGGGTCGATGAAGATGTGCAGGTGGTTGAACGCCGCCACCAGTTGCAGCTTGTCGGACATCAGCAGGCCGTTGCCGAACACGTCACCGGCCATGTCGCCGACGCCGACCACGGTGATCGGGTCTTCCTGGACGTTGATGCCGCGCTCGCGGAAGTGACGCTGCACGCCAACCCAGGCGCCACGGGCGGTAATGCCCATTTTCTTGTGGTCGTAACCGGCCGAGCCACCGGAGGCGAACGCATCGCCGAGCCAGAAGCCGTAGTCGATGGCAATGCCGTTGGCGATATCGGAGAAGGTCGCGGTGCCTTTGTCGGCAGCCACCACCAGGTACGGGTCATCGTCGTCATGCCGGACGACGTTGGCCGGCGGCACCAGGGCGCCGTCCTTGAGGTTGTCGGTGATGTCCAGCAGGCCGGAAATGAAGATCCGGTAGCAGGCGATGCCTTCGGCCTGGATATCGTCGCGGCTGCCGCCCAGCGGCAGGCGACGCGGCAGGAAACCGCCCTTGGCGCCGACCGGCACGATCACCGAGTTCTTCACCTGCTGGGCTTTTACCAGGCCCAGCACTTCGGTGCGGAAGTCTTCTTCACGGTCCGACCAGCGCAGGCCGCCGCGGGCGACGTTGCCAAAGCGCAGGTGCACACCCTCGACCCGTGGCGAGTAGACGAAGATCTCGAACTTCGGCACCGGTTTGGGCAGCTCGGGGATCAGCTTGGGGTTGAACTTGAAGCTGAAGTACGACTTGTTATGGCCCTGGGCATCGGTCTGGTAGAAGTTGGTGCGCAGGGTGGCCTTGATCAGGTCCAGGTAGCGACGCAGGATGCGGTCTTCGTTGAGCACCTGAACGTCGTCCAGGGCGGTGAGGATCGCCTGTTCCAGACGCTGCTGCTTGTCGTCGAGGTCTTCGCTGGTGAGCTTGCGCGCCAGGTAGAAGCGGGTCTTGAACAACCGGGTCAGCTCGCGGGCGATGTCGGTGTGGTTGTTCAGGGTGCTGGCGATGTAACCGAGGTCGAAGCCCAGGCGGATCTGCTTGAGGTAGCGGGCGTAGGCACGCAGCAGCGCCACGTCGCGCCATGGCAGGCCGGCGGTCAGCACCAGGCGGTTGAAGGCGTCGTTCTCGGCATCGCCATTGACGATGTGCACGAATGCATCCTGCAGGGTGTCGTTGAGCTGCTGGATGTCGAGGTTCAGGCCTTCGGCGGCGGTGAAGGCAAAGTCATGAATCCAGTACTCGCGGCCATTGGCGTGGCGCAGGCGGTAGGGGAACTCGCCGAGCACGCGCAGGCCGAGGTTTTCCAGGATCGGCAGCACATCTGAAAGCGCCAGCGGTGTATCGGCGTGGTACAGCTTGCAGTGCAGCTGCTGTTTGCCGGCCTGGGTCAGCGGCTGGTAGAAGCTCATGACCAGCGGCTTGCGCTCGGACAGGGTCAGCAGGTGCTGCATGTCGACCACCGCCGAATGGGCGGCGAAACGCTCGCGGTAACCGGCCGGGAAGCCTTTCGGGAAATCGGCCAGGACGTTGGTGCCCTGGGCTTCGCCGAAGCTTTCGACGGTCAGGCTGGCGTAGTCGTCCTGCCACGAACGGCAGGCCTGGATCACTTCGTTTTCCAGTTGCTGCGGGTCGATGTCGATGCGGTTTTTCGGGTCGACGCGCAGAATCAGCTGCACGCGGGCCAGTACCGACTCGGAGAAGAAGGTCCAGAACTCGCAGTCGCTGGCCTTGAGGCGCTCCATCAGCACCTGCTGGATCTTCTGCCGCACTTCGGTGGAGTAGATATCACGCGGCACGTAGGCCAGGCAGTAGCAGAAGCGGCCGTACGGGTCCTTGCGCAGGAACACGCGGATCTTGTTGCGCTCCTGGATCTGCACGATCGACATGACGGTGCTGAACAGCTCGTCGACCGGGGTCTGGAACAGGTCGTCGCGCGGCAGCACTTCCAGGACCTGCGCCAGCTCCTTGCCCAGGTGGGCCTTGGGGTCGAAGTGCGAGCGGCGCTCGACTTCGGCGACCTTGCCACGGATGTAGGGGATCGCGCGCACGCTCTCGCCATACACCGAGGAGGTGTACAGGCCCATGAAGCGGCATTCCTTGATGACCTTGCCGTCGGCGTCCAGCTGGCGGATCGACACGTAGTCCGGGTAGGCCGGACGGTGCACGCGGCTTGGGTGCGCGGCCTTGGCGAAGGACAGCAGCAGCGGCTCTTGCAGGTAATTGACGGCGTAGTCTTCGATGCGCAGGTCTTCGGCGGTGAGACCGACGCGCAGCATGCGGGTCAGGCCGAGGAACGACTGCTCGTCGTATTGCAGCTGGCCGCCCTGGGCGTCGCCATGGACAACGAACTCTTCGTAGCCGAGGAAGGTGAAGTGGTTGCCCAGCAGCCACTCGAGGAACGCCTTGACCTCGGCCTTTTCATTTTGTGCCGGGGCGTAGGCGGTTTGTTCAACCAGCGCCACGACCTCGCGCAGCTTGGCTTTCATCGGCTCGAAATCGGCGACGGCGACACGCACTTCAGCCAGCACCTGCTCAAGCTCGCGGGTCAGCAGGTTGAGTTCGGCGGTGTTGGCGCAGCGGTCGATTTCCAGGTACATCAGCGATTCTTGCAGCACGCCTTCGCCCTGGGTGCCCTTGGGCAGGATTTCCAGCAGCTCGCCTTTCGGCCCGCGACGCACGCTCAGTACGGTGGTCTGCAGGGTATGGATGCTGTAGCCGCGGCGGTTGAGCTCGGTGCGCACCGAGTCGACCAGAAATGGCAGGTCATGGTGCAGGACTTCGACCGCGGTGTGGGTCGACTGCCAGCCATGACGCTCGTAATCGGGGTTGTAGACGCGAACCTGAGGCTGGGAGTGATCGAAACGCTCGATGATGCGCCACGCAGAGAGGGTGCAACCGGCCAGGTCCGACATACGGCGCTGGGTGAGTTCGTCCAGAGAGATGATGCCGAAGAACTGCTCGGCGAACAGCGCCACTTGTGGCAGTGCCTGTTCGCTGATGTGCTGCGCCAGGGCCGCTTGCAGTTGATGCTGGAAGTCGGCTTTGCTGGCTGCGGTGAAAAACGCCATCTGTGGTACTCCGCTTGGGCTTTATTATTGAGTGAAGCGTCGCGCGCGTCCGCCGTTTACGGATCAACGATAGCCAACCCGTAGCAGGAGGACGGTAAAACCATAGAAACAGGCGCTCAAGGTGACCCGCAAGTCACATCTTCCCGCTCCACGGATGGGCATCTGCAAAAACGACTGCCAGCGCGGCTGTGTCTTTACGGGTGTCCATCGACAGCGCAGCTTAACGAGTGCCCGCCCGCCCCTGCTTGCGGTGCTGCGACATATTCGGTCATTGAGGTGCAACCGTACGTTTATCCACAGGCCGAACACTGGCAGAATCGTGTTTCAACTTATTGATCGAGCCGCTCATGCAATTCAAGACCGCCCTGCTCTTCGCCACCCCCTGCGATGATGAAGAAGACAACATGGCCACCCTGTGCTGCCACAGCGACAAGGGCCAGATGTTCCTCATGACGCGCTATCCGGACGAAGACACGGTGGACATCACCCTGGATGACGAGCCAAGCACCCTCGACGGCCTCAAAGTGACCTTCAGTGCCAAACGCTTGATGATCGAAGTGGCAGCGGGCGATACCGATGCGCTCAATGGCGACGACTTTCTGGAAATCCTGCTTACCGCCGACGGCACCGACCTCGCCGAAGTCGAAGAAACCCTGCAGAACATCCTCAAGGGCACCGGTACCTACGTCAGCGAGCTGTAATCGCCCACGCGGTTTCTTGACAAGGAACCGCTGCAAAAGGCATTGTCTGACAACCTGATTAATGAGCCACCCTCATGCTTGAGCTTCAGCGCCCCGACACCCTGGTCGAACGGGTTGTCGGCGCCATCCGCGCCGAAATCGATTCCGGTCGCCTGGCGGCCGAATCGCGCCTGCCCACCGAACAGCAACTGGCCGAGCAATTGAACGTCAGCCGCTCGGTGGTACGCGAGGCAGTGGCCCAGCTCAAGGCGGACGGGGTGCTGATCGCCCGCCGCGGCCTGGGTTCGTACATTTCGCAAACCCCGACCGGCACGGTCTTCCGCTTCCCTGCTGCGCAAGGCCGCAGCCCGGACCTGGTGCAGATGTTCGAAGTGCGCCTGTGGATCGAGACCCAGGCCGCCTCGGTAGCCGCCCAGCGCCGCGACGCCGCTGACCTGGCGCGCATGGGCAAGGCCCTGCAGGAGATGCTCGACAAGCGCAGCGAGTTTGCCGTGGCCGCCGCTGCCGACGTGGAGTTCCACCGGGCCATCGCCGAGGCCAGCAAGAACGATTATTTCGTCGCTTTCCATGATTTTCTGCGTGGCCAGCTGGCCGCAGCCCGTCGCACCGCCTGGGAAAACTCGGCGGCGCATTCGGTCGGCGGTTCGGCCGATGCCCATCGCGAGCACCAGGCGCTGTACCAGGCCATCGCCGATGGCGACCGGCTTGGCGCCGCAGCCTGCGCCGAAGCGCACCTGCGGGCCTCGGCCAAACGCCTGAAACTGGACCTGCCGAGTATCGACTGAACACCCTATAGAACGGGCGCTGCGGCATGGCGCCCTTTTGTTTGACCTACTTAGTCTGACAACCTGATAAGCAGACTCTCTGATAAGAACAAGCCAAGGTGACACCTGCATGATCTACGACTACTGCATCATCGGCGGCGGCATCGTCGGCCTCGCCACCGCCATGGCGCTGCTGGAACGCCAACCGGGCGCCTCCTTGCTGATCCTGGAAAAGGAAAGCAGCCTGGCCAAGCACCAGACCGGGCATAACAGCGGCGTGATTCACGCAGGTATCTACTACGCGCCGGGCAGCCTCAAGGCCGACCTGTGCAAGCGCGGCGCCCAGGCCACCAAAGCGTTCTGCAGCGAGCACCAGATCAAGTTCGAAGTCTGCGGCAAGTTGCTGGTGGCCTCGACGCCGCTGGAAGTCGAGCGCATGCGTGCCCTGTACGAGCGCTCGCAGCAGAACGGCCTGAAGGTCGAACAGTTGGATGCCAAGGAGCTGCAACGCCGCGAGCCGAACATCGTCGGCCTCGGCGGCCTGTTCCTCGATGCCACCGGCATTGTCGACTACCAGCAGGTCTGCGAAGCCATGGCCCGGGTCATCCAGCGATTCGGCGGCGAAGTGCAGCTGCAAACCACCGTGCGCGCTATTGTCGAAACCGCCGACAAGGTCACCATCAGCAGCGACGACAAGGTCTGGAGCGCCCGCCAGCTGGTGGCCTGTGCCGGCCTGCAATCGGACCGCCTGGCAACCATGGCCGGGGTCAAGATCGACCACCAGATCATCCCCTTCCGCGGCGAATACTTCCGCCTGCCTGCGGCCAAGAACGACATCGTCAACCACCTGATCTACCCGATCCCCGACCCGGAGCTGCCGTTTCTTGGCGTGCACCTGACGCGGATGATCGACGGCAGCGTTACCGTCGGGCCGAACGCGGTACTGGGGCTGGGCCGGGAAAACTACCGCAAGTTCTCGGTGAACTGGCGTGACGTTGCCGAATACGCGCGTTTTCCGGGGTTCTGGAAAACCATCTGGAACAACCTTGGTTCCGGCACCGCCGAGATGAAGAACTCACTGTTCAAAGGCGGCTATCTGGAGCAATGCCGCAAATACTGCCCGTCGCTGAATGTCGAAGACCTGCTGCCCTATGAGGCCGGGATCCGCGCCCAGGCGGTGATGCGCGACGGCACCCTGGTGCACGACTTCCTGTTCGCCGAGACGCCGCGCATGGTGCACGTCTGCAACGCGCCCTCGCCGGCGGCCACCTCGGCCATCCCGATCGGCCAGATGATCGCCGAAAGGATCTTCAAGGCCCGCTGAATCCTGCTGCACACCTAACTACAAAGACAAAAAAGGAACACCCCACATGTCGGTACATGAGGCGGCTGCGGCCGCGAGCGAAACCCCGGAACAAAAACGCAAACGCCTGCGCAAGGTCGCCGCCGCGACCATCTTCGGCTCGATGCTGGAGTGGTACGACTTCTACCTGTACGCGACCATGGCGGCGATCGTCTTCTCGAAGATCTTCTTCGACCCGAGCAACCCGGCGGTGGCGTCGCTGCTGGCGTTCTCCACCTTCGCCATCGGCTTTATCGCCCGCCCCTTCGGCGGCGTGCTGTTCGGCTACCTGGGCGACCGCTTCGGGCGCAAGCAGGTACTGGTCATCACCTTCTGCATGATGGGCGTGTGCACTACCCTGATCGGCCTGATCCCCAGCTACGCCTCGATCGGTATCTGGGCGCCGATCATCCTCGTGCTGGTACGCATCATCCAGGGCCTGGGTGCCGGTGCCGAGTTGTCTGGCGCGGCGGTGACCTCTTATGAACACGCCAGCGAAGGCAAGCGCGGCAGCCAGGGCGCCTGGCCGGCGCTGGGCCTGAACCTGGGCCTGCTGCTGTCGTCGCTGACCGTCTACCTGCTGACCATGAACGGCAACGAGTTCCTGCTCGCCGGCGGCTGGCGCATCCCGTTCATCTGCAGCATCGTGCTGGTCGGCGTCGGCCTGTGGGTGCGTAAAAGCATCCCGGAAACCCCGGACTTCAAAGAGCTCGACAAAACCCCGGCCAAGGACCAGGTATCGCCGCTCAAACTGCTGTTTCGCAACGACCTCAAAGGCCTGGCCGTGGTGTTCTTCGTGGCCATCGGCTACAACGCCCTGAGCTACATCTTCAAGACCTTCTCGCTGGCCTACCTGACCCAGTACAAAGGCGTCGAAGCCCATGTCACCTCGCTGTCGGTGACCATCGCCAGCCTGGTGGCGATTATCGCCGTGCCGTTCTTCGGCTGGCTGTGCGACAAATGGAGCAGCAAGACCGTGCTGATGCTTGGCGGGCTGTTCTCGGTGCTGTTCGCCTACCCGTTCCTGAGCCTGCTCAACACCGGCGAGCCGATGATGATCTACCTGGCGATTGCCATCGGTACCGGCATCCTCGCACCGATGATGTTTGCCCCGCAGGGCTCGTTCCTCAGCCGCCAGTTCCCGACCCAGACCCGCTCTTCGGGCTTTGGCACCGGGCGCGAGATCGGCACCGCCGTGGCCGGCGGCCTGGCACCGCTGGGCGGCCTGGCGCTGGTGGCCAACTCGGCGACCCACTCCACCGACGGCGTGGCGCTGATTCTGGTGGTGGCGGCGGTGTTCGTGGTGGTGTTTGCCCTGTGCGACCAGGGCCGCAAGCATTCCAGCTTCAAGAACTGACACCCCGGGTCCCACAGGGTCAGCGCGATCCCTGTGGGAGTTGGCGTTGCCGACGATGGGCTGCACAGCAGCCCCGACTTCACGATTTGAACAATTTTCCCTGCTGCCGTTAGTCGCAAGCCCCCGGATGGATTAAAGTATCAGCCCCCGCCCGGGCGCTTTTACGCCGCACGCCCTGGCTTTTTTCCAGGAACCGTCAACGATGGAACACCGTGAGGCGCTGATCGCGCTGCGCACCTTTCTTTCAACCCAGATCCTGGGCCAGGAAAAACTCGTCGAGCGCTTGCTCATCGTGCTCCTCGCCGACGGCCACATGCTGGTCGAAGGCGCCCCGGGCCTGGCCAAGACCAAGGCCATCAAGGAACTGGCCGAAGGCGTCGAAGCCGAGTTCCATCGTATCCAGTTCACCCCCGACCTGCTCCCGGCCGACATCACCGGCACCGAGATCTATCGCCCGGAAACCGGCAGCTTCGTGTTCCAGCAGGGGCCGATCTTCCACAACCTGGTATTGGCCGACGAAATCAACCGCGCCCCGGCCAAGGTTCAGTCGGCGCTGCTCGAGGCCATGGCCGAACGCCAGGTCAGTGTCGGGCGCAGTACCTACGAGCTGTCGCCGCTGTTCCTGGTGATGGCCACGCAGAACCCGATCGAGCAGGAAGGCACCTACCCGCTGCCCGAAGCCCAGCTCGACCGCTTCCTCATGCACGTCAAGATTGGTTTTCCCGATGCCGCCGTCGAACGGCGCATCCTCCAGCAGGCCCGGGGCGAGGCGCTCAACGGCGAGACCAAGCCGGAACGACGGGTCAGCCAGCAGGCGATCTTTGCCGCACGCAAGGAAATCCTCGGCCTGTACATGGCCGACGCGGTAGAGGAATACCTGGTGCAACTGGTGATGGCCACCCGCACCCCGGCCAAGTTCGACCTGGAGCTGGCCGACTGGATCGCCTACGGCGCCAGCCCGCGCGGCTCGATTGCCCTCGACCGCTGCGCGCGGGCTCATGCCTGGCTGGCCGGACGCGACTTCGTCAGCCCTGAAGACATCCAGGCGGTGCTGTTCGACGTACTGCGCCACCGCATCATTCTTTCCTTCGAGGCCGAGGCCGCCGGGATTGACCAGGACCGGGTGATCCAGCGCATCCTCGACGTCGTCGCCGTCGCCTGAACCCATGCCCAATCGCCTGCTGGCCGTGCCCGGAATCCGCATCAGCCTCGCCGAGCTGATCGAGATGCGCCATCGCGTGCGCGAAGTGCAGTTGTTCTCCCGGCCCGGCCAGCGCAGCCCGCTGGTCGGCCTGCACCACTCGAAACTGCGCGGACGCGGGGTCGACTTCGACCAGGTGCGGGTGTACCAGGCCGGCGACGATGTGCGCAACATCGACTGGCGGGTGACCGCGCGCACCCAGGAGCCGCATACCAAGCTGTTCCATGAGGAGCGGGAGCGGCCGATCTTCATCCTCGTCGAACAAAGCCAGCGTCTGTTCTTCGGTTCCGGGCTGATGTTCAAGTCGGTGCTCGCCGCCCAGGCCGCCGCCCTGATCGGCTGGGCTGCGCTGGGCCACAACGACCGCATTGGCGGCCTGGTGTTCGGCGACAACGAGCACTACGAAATCAAGCCACGGCGCAGCAAGCAGAGCCTGTTGCAGTTGCTCAACCGCCTGGCACGGGTCAACCAGTCGCTGCACACCGAAGCCGTGCCCCAGGCCGACAGCCTCGGTATCGCCCTGCGCCGCGCCCGCGAAGTGCTGCGCCCGGGCAGCCTGGCAATCATCATCTGCGACGAGCGGGCGCTGACGCCTGCGGTCGAGCAGCAATTGAGCCTGCTTTCGCGTCATTGCGACCTGCTGCTGTTGCCGCTGTCCGACCCGCTCGACCATGCCCTGCCGGCCGCCGGCCTGCTGCGCTTTGCCCAGCACGGTGCGCAACTGGAGCTCGACACCCTCGACCCGACCCTGCGCAAGAGCTACCGCCAGCAAAGCGAGGCGCGCATCGAACGCTGGGAGCTGCTGGCGCAAAAGCTGCGGGTGGTGCTGATGCCGCTGAGCACCCAGAGCGAGATGATCGAGCAACTGCGCGAGTACCTTAACGCGCAACGACCGGGGAAAACCTCGTGAACCCGCTCGATCAATTGCAGCCGCTGCTGGCCCCACCGCCGATCGGCTGGTGGCCGCTGGCGCCAGGCTGGTGGGCACTGCTGTTGCTGCTGCCGCTACTGGCTTGGGGCCTGTGGCGCCTGCGCCATTGGCGCCCGGGCAAAAAGCCCATCGTGCGCGCCGAACTGCCTCTGGACCCGGTACGCATCGAGGCCCTGGCCGAACTCGCGCGCCTGCCCAAACCCTACGACGGTGCCCCGGCCGGGGCCTGGCTGCAGCAGATCAACGCACTGCTCAAGCGCCTGTGCCGCAACCATTACCCGGGCAGCCACAGCCATACCCTCAACGGCCGCCAATGGCTGGCGTTTCTTGATAACCGCTGCCCGGCCGCCGGCCTGACCCGCTGGATGGTACTGGTCGAAGGCGCCTACAAGCCCGAATGCAAACTCGACGACAAAGCCATCAACGGCCTCAACCAGTCGGTCGAAACCTGGATCCGCAAACATGTTTGAACTGGCCTGGCCGTGGATCTTCGTGCTGCTGCCGCTGCCCTGGCTGGCGCGCCTGCTGCTGCCGGCCGCCGACAGCGGCGAGCCGGTGCTCAAGGTCAGTTTCCTCGATGAACTCGAAGGCCTGGCCGGGCGCCGCGCGCGCCTGAACCTGCCGACCTGGCGCCAGCAGGCGCCGTTCGTATTGGTCTGGCTGTTGCTGCTGTTTGCCGCCGCCCGCCCGCAGTGGCTGGGCGAACCGCTGCCGGTGGCCGCCAGTGGCCGCGACCTGCTGGTGGCGGTGGATGTTTCCGGCTCCATGGACTTTCCCGACATGCAGTGGCAAGGCGACGACGTCAGCCGCCTGACCCTGGTCAAGGCCCTGCTCGGCGACTTTCTCGAAGAGCGCCAGGGCGATCGCGTCGGCCTGATCCTGTTCGGCAGCCAGGCCTACCTGCAGGCACCGCTGACTTTCGACCGGCGCACCGTACGCACCTTCCTCGACGAAGCGCAGATCGGCATCGCCGGCAAGAACACTGCCATTGGCGATGCCATCGGCCTGGCGCTCAAGCGCCTGCGTCAGCGCCCGGCGCAGAGCCGGGTGCTGGTGCTGGTCACCGACGGCGCCAACAACGGCGGGCAGATCCACCCGCTGACCGCCGCGCGCCTGGCCGCCCAGGAAAACGTGCGCATCTACACCATCGGCATTGGTGCCGACCCGGAGCAGACCGGCACCGCCGGCTTGCTGGGCATCAACCCGAGCCTGGACCTGGACGAAGCCTCGCTCAAGGAAATCGCCGAACTGACCGGCGGCAGCTACTTCCGCGCCCACGACGGCGAAGAACTGCAAGCCATCGGCGACGCCCTCGACCGCCTGGAGCCTGTGGCCCAGCAGCCGACCCAGGCGCGCACCGCCGAGCCGCTGTACAGCTGGCCGCTGGCCCTGGCGTTGGTGCTCAGCGTGCTGCTGGTGGTCGAACAGCAATGGCCCGATAACCTGTTGCAGCGCCTGCTGCGCCGCCCACGCTTTTTGCAGCCGCACCCGGAATGGCGCCAGCGCCTGCAACGGCTGCGCTTGAGGAGGCGGCGATGAACGAACTGTGGCCGCAATGGCTACGCCCGCTGTGGCTGGTCGTCCTGCCGCTGCTGGCCTGGTTGCTGTGGAAGCTCTGGCATCGGCAAAAACGCGCCGGGCGCTGGCAGATGATCCTGCCCGCGGCCTTCCATGCCGTGCTGCTCGGTGGCGGCAACGGTCGCGACAGCAAACTGCCGTGGATCGCGTTGGGCCTGGCCTGGCTGATCACCGTGCTGGCCCTGGTGGGCCCAAGCTGGCAGCGCCTGGAGGACACCCGCCAGCGCCCGGCCGACCCGCTGGTGGTGCTGCTTGAGCTGACCCCGCAGATGCTTGCCGACGACGCCGCGCCAAACCGCCTGGAACAGGCCCGACGCAAGATCCTCGACCTGCTCGAGCACCGCCGCGACAGCCAGACCGCGATCATCGTCTACGCCGGCAGCGCGCACACCCTGGTGCCGCTGTCCGACGACCTGGCCACCAGCCGCAACCTGCTCGAAGCCTTGGACCCGGCGATCATGCCGCAAGCCGGCCAGCGCGCGGATCTTGCCGTGCGCAAGGGCCTGGCCCTGCTCGCCCAGGCAGGCATCGGCCAGGGCCGGCTGCTGTTGATCGGCTCATCGCTCGATACCCAGGAGCGCCAGGGCATCGTCCAGGCGCTTGGCCGCCAGGGCCCGAGCCTGTTGATGCTCGGCGTCGGCAGCGCCGAGGGGGCGCCGGTCAGGCAGGCCAACGGCGAGTTCCTCAAGGACGATCAGGGCGGCATCCTCTTGCCGCGCCTTGACAGCGCCAGCCTCAAAGCCTTTATCACCAGTACCGGCGGGCGTTATCGCAGCGCCCGCATCGACGACCTCGACCTGCGCGGCCTGCGCCTGTTCGACAACCCGCGCAGCCTGCGAGACGATGGCCAGACCGTGCAGCTCGACAGCTGGGCCGACCAGGGCTATTGGCTGTTGCTGCCACTGTTGCTGCTGGCCGCCTGCGCCGGCCGCCGTGGCTGGCTGTTCTGCCTGCCGTTGCTGCTGGCCCTGCCGCAACCAAGCTACGCCTTCGAGTTCAACGACCTGTGGCTGCGCCCCGACCAGCAAGGCCAGCGCCTGCTTGAGCAGCAGCGCCCGGCCGAAGCTGCGCGGCACTTCGAAGACCCGCAATGGAAAGGCCTGGCCTTGTATGAGGCCGGCGACTACAACGGCGCCGCGCGCCAGTTCGCCCAGGGCAACCGCGCCGCCGACCATTACAATCGCGGCAACGCCCTGGCCCGCAGCGGTGAACTGGAAGCCGCAGTGGATGCCTACGAGCAGGCTCTGGAGCGCCAGCCGGAACTGCAACCGGCGCTGGCCAACAAGGCCCTGGTCGAGCAATTGCTGCAACAACGCCAGGCCGAACAGACGCCTGAGCAGCCGCCCGAAGACAACCAGCAAAGCGACCCCAACAGCAGCAGCGACGCTGCCAGCAGCTCGCAGAACGCCCAGGACCAGGCCGCAGCAAAACCACCGCAAGAGGCCGATGAAGCGGGCAAACCTGCAGACAACGCCAACGAGCAGGCACAAAACCAGGCCAGCGGCGCGGACGACGAAGACACCACCCGCCCGCCCCAGCGCCCGACCGACAGCAGCCTTGATGCCGAACAGCGCCAGGCCCTGGAACAATGGCTGCGACAGATTCCGGACAACCCGGCCGAGCTGTTGCGGCGTAAATTCTGGTATGAACAGCAACAACATCAGGAAACCCATCGATGAGTCGCGTCTGCGTCCTGGTCTTCAGCCTCTTTATCGCCCTGCAGGTGCAGGCGGCGGCGCTGCTCGCCAGTGTCGACCGCACCCGCCTGAATGCCGGCGAAACCCTTGAGCTGACCCTCGAGACCCAGGATGTCACCCAATTCGGCAAGCCCGACCTGACGCCGCTCGATGCCAGCTTCGAAGTGCGTGGCACCCGCCAGGTCAACAGCCTCAACAGCCTCGACGAGAACAGCGCCAACACCCGCTGGATCATCACCCTGTTGCCACGCCAGAGCGGCAGCGTGGAAATTCCCGCTCTGCAACTGGGCGAGGTGCGCAGCCAGCCGATCAGCCTGCAGATCCAGGCCAACGAGATCAGCAGCGAAAACCACGGGCCGGTGTTCATCGACGCCAGCCTCGACCAGCCCGAGGTTTACGTCCAGGCCCAGGCGGTGCTGACCCTGAGCATCTATCACTCGGTGCCGCTGTACGACGACAGCAGCCTCAGCCCGCTGCAGCTGGACAACGCCAGGGTCGAGCCGCTGGGTGAGTCGCGCACCTTCGAAAAAGTCATCGACGGTGTGCGCCACGGCGTGATCGAGATGCGCTATGCAATTTACCCGCAGCAAAGCGGCGACCTGAAAATCCCGGCCCTGACCTTCAGCGCCACCGCCGCGCAGAACGACGCCGAGCAGGAACTCAACACCCCGCGCGCCGGCAAGCAGGTGCAGGTCAGCTCGACGCCGCTGGTGTTGACGGTCGACCCGATCCCGGCCGATTACCCAGCCGATACACCGTGGCTGCCGGCCAACAGCCTGACCCTGGAAGAACACTGGAGCCCGGACCCGGCCCAGCAACAGACGCAAATCGGCGACTCGCTGACCCGCACCGTGATCCTCCAGGCCGAGGGTTTGTCCAGCGCCCAGTTGCCACCACTGCCCGGCACTGAAGTGAGCGGCCTGCGTCGCTACCCGGACCAGCCGCAACTGCGCAACCAGGTCAATGACCGCGGCCTGCTCGGGGTGCGTGAAGAGCGCGAAGCGCTGGTACCGACCCACGCCGGCAGGCTGGAACTGCCGAGCCAGGAAGTGGTCTGGTGGAACACCCGCGAAGATCATCTGGAACGCAGCAATCTGCCGGCGCGCAGCCTGCAGATCGAGGACAACCCGGCGCTGAGCGCCGACAAGCCGGCCAGCGTCGACCCGGTCACGGTGCACACCTACCTGCTCTGGCCCTGGCAACTGAGTACCCTGGTGCTGGCCCTGACCACCCTGCTGGGCTTTGCCCTGTGGTGGCGGGCGCGCTCGCAACCGGCGGTGCTACGCGCGGCGCAAAGCGGGCCGAGCCCGCGCACCCTGCTAGATGACCTCAAGCGCGCGTGCCAGGCCAACGACCCTCAAGCGACGCGCCAGGCCCTGGATGCCTGGGCGCGCCAGCAACCGGAAACCCTGGCCGAGATGGCCGCGCGTTTCGTGCCGCTGTCCGATGCCCTCGATGGCCTCAACGGCGCGCTGTACAGCGAAAGCGGGCAGTATTGGCAAGGCGAAGAATTATGGCGGGCCATCGGTACCATCCCGGCCGCCGAGCAGGTCCAGCCTGCACAAAGCGAGAACGGCAGCTTGCCGCCGCTGTACCCCAAATAACCTCAAGGCGTGACGCCCCGGGCGCCACGCCGGCACACTGCGGAACCCTTCATGCGTCTGTTTCACACCTCCGACTGGCACCTGGGTCAAACCCTGCACGGCCAGGAACGCGACTTCGAACACGCCTGCTTTCTCGAGTGGCTGCTCGGCCAGCTCAAGCTGCGCCAGCCCGATGCCCTGCTGATTGCCGGCGACATCTTCGACACCGTCAACCCGCCGGTCAAAGCCCAGGAACGGCTCTACGACTTCATCGTCCAGGCCCACGAACAGCAGCCCAAGCTGACCATCGTGATGATTGCCGGCAACCATGACTCCGGTTCGCGCATCGAGTTGCCGGCGCCGCTGATGCGCAGCCTGCGCACCCACGCCCTGGGCCGTGTGCAATGGCTGGATGAAGGCGAGCTGGACAGCGAGCGCCTGCTGATTCCGCTGACCAACGCCAAGGGCAAGGTCGCCGCCTGGTGCCTGGCGCTGCCGTTTTTGCGCCCGGCAGAAGTCACCGGTGCGCACCTGGGCGATGACTACCTGCGCGGCATCGCCCAGGTCCACGAAAAACTCATCGCCGCCGCCCTGCAACGACGCAAAAACGGCCAGGCGCTGATTGCCGTGAGCCATGCCCACATGGCCGGCGGCTCGATCTCGGAAGACTCCGAACGCAGCCTGATCATCGGCAACGCCGAAGCCTTGCCGGCGCGGCTGTTCGCCCCGGAGATCAGCTACGTCGCCCTCGGCCACCTGCACAAACCGCAGAAGGTCAACCGCGAAGAGCGCATCCGCTACAGCGGCTCGCCGATCCCGCTGTCGTTCTCGGAAATCGGCTATCAGCACCAGGTTCTGGAAATCGAACTGGACGGCGCCAAGCTTGCCAGCGTCGAATCGCGCCTGGTGCCGCGCGCCGTGCACCTGCAACGCCTGGGCCCGGCGCCGCTGGCCGAGGTGCTGGAGCAACTGGCCGAGCTGCCGGTGGTCGACCTGCTCGACGACCCGCAGCGCCAACCCTGGCTGGAGATCCGCGTACGCCTGGACGAACCCCTGCCCGACCTGCGCGCGCAACTTGAAGGCGCCCTGCACGGCAAGGCCGTGCGCCTGGTGCGCATCGCCGCCGAGTATGCCGGCAACGGCCGTAGCGCAGACGACAGCAGCGCCGACCTGCTGGAACTCGGCCAACTGACCCCGCACGAGCTGTTCAGCCGCGCCTGGGAGCAGGCCTACGGCAACGCCGTCGATGAACAGACCCTGGCCGACTTTGCCCTGTTGCTGCAGGACGTCCAGCAGGAGCAAGAACAGCCATGAAGATTCTCGCCATCCGCCTGAAGAACCTGGCCTCCCTGGAAGGCCCGATCGAGATCGACTTCAGCGCCGAGCCGCTGGCCAGCGCCGGCCTGTTCGCCATTACCGGACCTACCGGCGCCGGCAAGAGCACCCTGCTCGATGCCCTGTGCCTGGCGCTGTTCGGCGCGGTGCCGCGGCTGAGCAACATCGGCCGCGAAACCAAAGTGCCGGAAGTCGACAGCGACATCCTTACCAGCGACCCGCGCACCCTGCTGCGTCGGGGTTCGGGCAGCGGCTTTGCCGAGGTGGATTTCGTCGGCATCGACAGTCGTCGCTACCGCGCCCGCTGGGAAACCAACCGCGCCCGCGACAAGGCCAACGGCAAGCTGCAAGGCAGCCGCCAGAGCCTGCATGACCTGGACAGCGAGCAACTGCTGAGCAACCAGAGCAAGGCCGAATACAAGCAACTGATCGAGTCGCGCCTGGGACTTAATTTCGAGCAGTTCACCCGTGCCGTGATGCTCGCCCAGAGCGAGTTCAGCGCCTTCCTCAAGGCCGATGACAAAGAGCGCAGCGAGCTGCTGGAAAAGCTCACCAACACGGCGATCTACAGCCAGTTGGGGCGCCGCGCCTACAGCAAGAGCAAAGAAGCCGAAGAGGCGCACAAAGCCCTGCAGGACCAGGCCAGCGGCGTGCTGCCCATGGCCGCCGAGGCTCGCGCCGAACTGGACCTGCACTACACCCAAGCGCTCGACGGGTTCAAGGCCGAACAGGCGCAACTGCGCCTGCTCGAACAGCAACGCAGCTGGCTCAGCGAGCTGCTGCAACTGCAAGAGCAAGTGCAGGCCGCCAGCGCGCAACTGCACAGCGCCCAACACCACCACGATAGCCTGCACGGTGAGCGGCTGAAGCTTGCGCGCCTGGAACAGTTGGCGCCGCAGCGTCACCAGTTCGCCCGCCAGCAGGCGCTCAATGCCCAGCTCAGCCCGCTGGCCGCGAGTATCGCCGCGCAGCGCCAGCAACATGAGCAGTTGCAAGGCCGTCAGCAGCAGCTGCAGGACGAACAGGCCAAGGCCCGCGAAGCCCTGGGCCTGGCCCTGGCACAACAAAGCGACAGCGCACCTGCGCTACGCCAGGCCTTTGCCGAACAAAACACCCTGACCCGTTTGCAGCAGGAGCTGACCAACAGCACAGGGCTCAAGCAGCAG
The DNA here is from genome assembly GCF_018417635.1 of Pseudomonas sp. SORT22. Lineage (NCBI taxonomy): Bacteria > Pseudomonadati > Pseudomonadota > Gammaproteobacteria > Pseudomonadales > Pseudomonadaceae > Pseudomonas > Pseudomonas sp. SORT22. The sequence continues at coordinate 1,878,292 of NZ_CP071007.1, read as the reverse complement.
GCCGAACAGGCCAGTGCCGAAGGCCAGCAACAGCTGCTGAGCCTCAATGAGCAGCAACGCCTGAGCGAACAACGCTTGCAGCAGATCGGCGCGCAGCTTGAGCAAAGCGTGGCGCTGGCTGGCTTGAGCGAAGCCTGGAATGCCTATCGCCACCGCCTGCAGCAACTGATGCAACTGGGCAACCGCCTAAACCAGGGCCGTGCCGAACTGCCGGGCCTGCAGCAACGCGCCAGCGAGGCCCACGCCCAGCTTGAAACGCAACGCGCCGCCCTGGCCCTGCTCTACCGCGAAGCCGAGGCCGAACCCGAGGCACTGGCCGAACAGATCGGCCTGCTTGGCGAGCTGTTGCAGAAAAACCGCCAGCAGCAACGCCAGGTCGAAGAACTGAGCCGGCTGTGGAGCAACCAGCAAGAGCTCGAACAGCGCCTGCAAGCCCTGCGCGAACGCCAGCAAGCTGCCCTGCAACAACGCGAACAGCTGATCAGCGAAGGCCTCAATAGCAAAAACCAGCTGACCGCCGCCGAACAGGCGCTGAACCTCACTCGCCAGTTGCTCGAACGCCAGCGCCTGGCCCGCAGCCAGAGCGTCGAAGAACTGCGCGCGCAATTGCAGGACGACCAGCCCTGTCCGGTCTGCGGTAGCCAGGAACACCCTTACCATCAGCCCGAAGCCCTGCTGCAAAGCCTCGGCCGCCACGACCAGAACGAAGAAGCCAATGCCCAGCAGGTGGTCGACGGGCTGAAGAAGCAACTCGATGAGCTGCGCACGCAACTGGGCGGGGTCAACGGCCAGATCAAGGAGTACCTGCACCAGCAGGAGCAACTGGGCAGCCAGCAACAGGCGCTGCTGCCCAGCCTCCAAGCGCACCCGCTGTACCCGTCGCTGGCCGCTCAGGACGCAAGCCAGCGCAGCACCTGGCTGGACTTGCAGGCACGCAACCTGAACCACGACATCGGTCGTGACGAGCAGCGCCAGAACGCCCTGCTGACCCTGCAAAAAGACGCCAGCCGCCTGCAACAGCAGCTGCAGGCAGCCCAAGAAGCCAGCCAGCAGGCCAGCCAGCACCTGAGCCAGCAGCAAACAGCGCTGGCCAGTGACGAAGAACGCCTGGAACAGGAACTGGGCAGCTTCGCCAGCCTGTTGCCCGCTGACATCCTCAACGACCTGCGCCAGGAGCCGGCCGCCGCCTTCATGCGCCTGGACCAGCAACTGGCCCTGCGCCTGGATCTTTTGCAACGGCAAAAGGACGAACAGCAGGAACATGCCGAGCGCCAGCAGAGCCTGGACAAAGCCCAGCTGCAGCAACAGGCGCGGGTACAAAAACACGAAGAGCTGCAACAACAGTGCACTGAGCTGGAACACCAGCATCAAAGCAGCCGCGACAGCCTCACCGCCCTGCTCGGCGAACAGGCCAGCGCCGAACACTGGCAGCAGCATCTGGAACAGGCCGTGGAGCACGCACGCCAGGCTGAAACCCAGGCGCTGCAACAACTGCAGCAAACCCAGGCGCAACTGATCGAACTGGCCGCCGAGCTCAAGGCCAAAGACGAACGCCTGAGCAACCTGGAACAGGAACACAACGAGGTTCGCGCGCAGATCGAACAATGGCGCCAGGGCCACCCGGAACTGGACGATAGCGGTCTGGAGCAATTGCTGGCACTGGACGACAACGCCGTAGCGCAGCTGCGTCAGGGTCTGCAGGACGCCGAAAAAGCCATCGAACAGGCCCGTACCCTGCTGCAGGAGCGCCAGCAGCGCCTGGACCAGCATCAGGCCCAGGGCAACGCCGAGCTCACCCGCGAAGCCCTGGAGCAGGTAATCGACAGCCTGCAGCTACAGCTGGCGGCCAGCGAACAGACCTGCGCCGAACTGCGTGCCGCCCAGGCTGAAGACCAGCGCCGGCAACTGGCGCACCAGGCCCTGGCCGAACGGATCGCCAGCGCCTACGGCGAATGGCAGCGCTGGGCGCGGCTCAACGCCCTGATCGGCTCGGCCACCGGCGACACCTTCCGCAAGATCGCCCAGGGCTACAACCTCGACCTGCTGGTGCACCACGCCAACGCCCAATTGCGTCAGCTGGCCCGGCGCTACCGGCTCAAGCGCGGTGGCAGCCTGCTCGGTTTGCTGGTGCTGGACACGGAAATGGGCGACGAGCTGCGCTCGGTGCATTCGCTGTCGGGCGGTGAAACCTTCCTGGTCTCGCTGGCCCTGGCCCTGGGCCTGGCATCGATGGCCTCAAGCACCTTGCGCATCGAGTCGCTGTTCATCGACGAAGGCTTCGGCAGCCTTGATCCGGAGTCGCTGCAACTGGCCATGGACGCCCTCGACGGCCTGCAGGCCCAGGGCCGCAAGGTCGCGGTGATCTCCCACGTACAGGAAATGCACGAGCGTATCCCGGTGCAGATCCAGGTGCGTCGCCAGGGCAATGGCCTGAGCACGGTGGAGGTCAGCGGATGATCCTCTACTCGTTCCGCCGCTGCCCGTGGGCCATGCGTGCGCGCCTGGCGCTGCGCTATGCCGAGTGTCCGGTAGAAATTCGCGAAGTCAGCCTCAAGGCCAAACCTGCCGAGCTTCTGGCACTGTCGCCCAAGGGCACGGTACCGGTGTTGAGTGCAGACGGCCTGGTGCTGGAGGAAAGCCTGGAGATCATGCGCTGGGCCCTGGCCCGGCATGATCCGCAAGACTGGCAACTGGCGGCCGACCCGCAGGCGGCGCAGGCCGCCGAGGCGCTGATCGAGCGCAATGATCGCCAGTTCAAGGTGCAGGTCAATCTGTACAAGTACGCTGAACGCTACCCACAGCACTCGCGTGAGGAGTACCGGGCACAGGCTGAACCCTGGCTGGCCGAGCTGAATGAGCGACTGGCGCACCAGGCCTACCTGTTCGCTGACCATCCAAGCCTGGCGGATGCGGCGTTACTGCCATTGATGCGCCAGTTCGCCGGGGTCGAGCCTGAATGGTTTGCCCAGGCGCCCTACCCGCACTTGCGGGCGTGGCTGCAGGGTTGGCTGGAGTCGGCGCTGTTCAAGGCGATCATGGCGCGCTAGTGCTGCGACTTGTGGTCCAGCGCGGCGTAGAAGTTGGCGCTTTGTTGCAGGTATTTCTGGGTGTAGCTCTGGGTCGACGATTTGCGCTCGCTGAGCTCGACGTGGGCGTTGGCCGGCAGGACCACCGAAGCAGAAATGGCGGAAGCGGCGATGACCGGGAAAAGGTTGAAGTTCATGGCGCTGACCCTCGAAGTCTGTGGTTTGAAGTGGCCGTCTGGGGCCGTGGTTCAAACTTACGCCGCTGGCGCGGCGCACAGAAATTCATTGCAGCAGTAGCAAACATCAGCGCAATTGATAGTCAGTTGACGAACTTCAGGTCCGAGGGCGCATCCTGGGCCAGCTTCTGCACGGTTTCACCGAGCAAGCCACTGCGCGGATCACGGCGGATCACCACGATCTGGTTACTCTTCTGATTGGCCACCAGCAGGAACTTGCCGCTCGGGTCGAGGGTGAATTCCCGAGGATGATCACCTTCGACACTGCGCCGCTGCACCTGCATCAGCTTGCCGGTCTTGTCATCGACGGCAAACACCAGCAGCTCGTTGGCCGTACCGCGGTTGCTGACATACAGAAAGCGCCCGTCAGCCGACAGGTGCAAGGCCCCCGCCGCGCGGGCCGAGGCATCACCCTGTTCGGTCAAGGGCAGGCGCTGCAGCTCCAGCAGCTTGCCGTCCTGGTAATCGAACGCCACCACTTGCGCGCTCATTTCCAGGGTCAGGTAGGCATGCTTGCCGTCGCGGTCAAACAGCAAATGGCGCGGCCCGCTGCCCGGCGGCAGGCTTACCGGCTCGACCGCGCTCAGGGGCTGGGTGGGGCTGGCACCGTCGTAACGGTAGACAAACACCTTGTCGGCGCCAAGATCACTGGCGAACACGTACTTGCCGTCGTCCGAGGACACCACCGAATGCACGTGCGGCCCGGTCTGGCGCTCCGGATTGACGCCGCTGGGCTTGTGCCGGTCTTGCTGCACCGAGGCCTGCAAGTGGCCGTTGCGGTCTACCGGCAACACACTGAGGCTGCCGCCCGGGGCGGGCAACACGCCGTAGTTGGCGACGAACAGGTAGCGCTGGTCATGGCTGAGGCTGGAATGAGTCGGCTCGTCGCCCAGGCTGGGCACCTGGCTCAAGGCCTTGAGGCTGCCGTCCTTGCCGATGGCAAAACTGCTGACCTGGCCGCTGCCGGCGCCATTCTCGTTGACCGCGAACAGCAGGCGCTTGTCGACCGAGAGGGTCAGCCAGGACGGGTTTTCACTGTTGAGCACCTGCAGAGGCGTGGGGTCGATCTGGCCGCTGTCGCTGTTGAAGCGGTAACGGTAGATGCCCTCGCTGCTGCCTGCGGTGTAGCTGCCGACCAGCAGCTCATGGGCCTGGGCGGTGAGCATCAGGCTCATGCTACTGGCGATCAGCAGGTTCTTCAGCAGGCGCGTCATCGTCATCCTCTTCGCGGGCACTAAAGGCACTCATACAGACTAGCCGATGCTCGCCGGTGTCGGCCGTGATCAGCCAGTCGGTACCTTCGAGCCGGGCGGCGCCGATCTGCTCGGGGGAGAACGCGTATTTTTTCAAGGCGCGGCCGTCCATCAACTCGATGCGCAGGCCGGTTTCGTCGAAGCTGAAGTCAAAGGCGTGCAGGCCGTCGACCAGGAGCATGTTGCAGGATTCGAGGGCTTGGGAGAGGGTTGTCATTGCAGGGATATCACTGGCGGGAAACCCCCATGATACCTGAAAGCATCGCGGGTCAAGTCGGATCGCCGCACCGCGGCTCCCACAGCCAGGGTGGGAGCGGCGGTGCGGCGATCCGACTTGCCCCGCGATTGCCGCATCAATGGGCGAAAATCGAACCGCCCTGCTTGCCCGCCATTTTTTCCGGCTTGATCAGGAACCGCGCCAGTGCCGGCAGCAGCCACAACGCGCCGAACATGTTCCACAGCAGCATGAAGGTCAGCATCAGGCCCATGTCGGCCTGGAACTTGATCGCCGAGAAGATCCAGGTGCACACGCCGATGGCCAGGCACAGGCCGGTGAACAGCACCGCCTTGCCGGTGGACTTGAGGGTCTGGTAGTAGGCTTCCTGCAGCGGCAGCCCGGCACGCAGGAAACTCTCCAGGCGGCTGTAGATGTAGATGCCGTAGTCCACGCCGATACCCACGCCCAGCGCCACCACCGGCAGGGTCGCGACCTTGACGCCGATGCCCATGAAGGCCATCAGGGCGTTGCCCAGCACCGAGGTCAGCACCAGCGGCAGGACAATGCACAAGGTTGCGGCAAACGAGCGGAAGGTGATCATGCACATCACCGCCACGCAGATGTACACCAGGATCAGGATGGTCAGCTCGGCCGACTTGATCACCTCGTTGGTGGCCGCCTCGATACCGGCGTTACCGGCCGCCAGGAGGAACTCCAGGCCTTCCTTGTTGTGGGTGTCGGCAAATTCCTGCACCGCCTTGACCGCGCGGTCGAGGGTCTCGGCCTTGTGGTCGTTGAGGAAGATCAGCACCGGCGCCAGCGAGCAGTCGGCGTTGTACAGGCCGTCGGCTCGGGAGATCGAGCTGTTGAGCACGTCCGGGTTGCGCGACAGGCTTTCCCATTTCAGGTTGCCCTCGTTCATGCCCTTGATCATCTGCTTGGACACAGTCACCAGGGAGATCGCCGATTGCACCCCCTGGGTGTTCTCCATCTTCCACATCAGCTCGTCGATCGGCGCCATGGTCGAGTGCACCGAGCAGCCTTCGGTCGGGGTCTTGACCATGACCACCAGCACGTCGGAGCTGGTCGAGTAGTTGTTGATGATGAAGGCGTTGTCCTGGTTGTAGCGCGAGTCCGGACGCAGCTCCGGCGCGCCCTGGTCGAGGTCGCCGATCTTCAGGTTCTGGCTGTACCAGAGGCCGCCACCGAAGGCCAGCAAGGCCAGGACGATGGACACCGGCGCGACCTTGGCGCTGGCAAAATTGGACAGCAGGCGCCAGAACGGATGCTCGCGGGTGGCGTCCTTCTTGCTGCGCTCGATGGCCTTCTTGCTGATGCCGACATAAGAGATGGCGACCGGCAGCAGGATCAGGTTGGTAAAGACGATTACCGCCACACCGATCGAAGCGCCGATGGCCAGCTCGCGGATCACGCCGATGTCGATGATCAACAGGGTGATGAAGCCCACGGCGTCGGCCAGGATGGCGATCATCCCCGGCAGGAACAGCTGGCGGAAGGTGCGCCGGGCCGCGGTCAGGGCGTTGTCGGCATCACTGGACTGCAAAGCGATGCCGTTGATCTTCTGCACCCCGTGGGAGATGCCGATGGCGAAGATCAGGAACGGCACCAGCATCGAGTACGGGTCAAGACCGAAACCCACCGCATGCATCAGGCCCAATTGCCAGACCACCGCCACCAGGGTGGTGATCAGCACCGCGATGGTGCTGCGGATACACCAGGTGAACCAGTACAGCAGCACCCAGGTGATCACCAGGGCGATGCCGAAGAACATCGCCACCATCATCAGGCCGTCGATCAGGTCACCGACCTTCTTGGCGAAGCCGACGATGTGCACCTTCACGTTGGGGTTCTGGGCCTGGAACTTGTCGCGGATCTTCTCTTCGAGCTGATGGGAGAATTGCTGGTAGTCGAGCTTGATCAGCCTGCCCTGGTCCTGCGGGTCGGGGTAGGACTCCAGCAGCGGGATGTCGATGATGCTCGACTTGAAGTTGTTGGCCACCAGGCGCCCGACCTGCCCGGACTTGAGCACGTTGTTGCGCAACTGGTCGAGGCTGTCGGCCGAGCCGTCGTAGGTCTGCGGGATCACCTCGCCGCCGGCGAAGCCCTCTTCGGTCACTTCGGTCCAGCGCACGCTGGGGCTCCACAGCGACTTAAGCCCGGAGCGGTCGACGCCGGGGATGTAGAACACCTCGTCATGCACCTGACGCAGGGTTTCCATGTAGTCCTTGCTGAAGATGTCGCCGTCGGTGGCCTCCACCGAGATGCGCACGGTGTTGCCGAGGTTGGCCAGGTCGTTGCGGTGTTCGAGCATCTTCTCGATGAACGGATGCTCGAGCGGGATCATTTTTTCGAAGCTGGTGGACGGACGAATCTGCGTGGCCTGCCAGAACAGGAACACGCTGACCAGCAGGCAGATGAGGATCACCACCGGGCGGTTATTGAAGATCAGGCGCTCAAGCAAGGTCGCCTTGTCCTGATGGTGTTGCTGCTGGTTCATGTTGAACTGCTCCTGACGGGTCATGGCTGCACTCCTTCGGCGCCCTGGGCCGAAGCCAGGTGCACGCCACCCTGGCCCACCAGCACCAGGCGCCCTTCATTCAGCCCGCTGACGCCGGCCAGGGCAATGCGATCGGCCCGGTTGAACACGCTGAAGCTCTGACCGTCGTCGCTGCTGCGCAGCACGCTGCCGCCATTGCCCACGAGTACCAGGCTGCCATCATCGAGAAGCGTAGCGCTTGCCAGACCAAATTCGAGGTTGCCGCGCGCGGCTTTCAATTTGATCTGTTGCCAGGTGTCGCCAAAATCGCTGGAACGGTAGAGGTTGCCGCGCAAGCCGTAGGCCAGCAAAGTGCGTGGCTGGGCGGTACCGGTGACGCCGAACAGCGAGCCTTCATAAGGGCCTTCGAGCTTTTCCCAGGTCTGGCCGTCGTCGCTGGAGCGGAACATGCTGCCCTGCTCGCCAACGATGAACAGGCCGGCGTCTTTTACCGCGGCGATGCCGTTGAGGTGGAACTGGTCATCGTTATGCAGCCGATCGCCAACATCGTTCCAGTGCTTGCCACCGTCGGTGGTTTCCAGCAATGCGCCATAGGCGCCCACGGCGATGCCGTGCTGGGTGTCCTTGAACCAGACATCGAGCAGCGGCGCTTCACGCGCCAGGTCTTCGAATTGTTTATTCCAGGTGGCGCCGCCGTCGGTGCTGGCGAGGATCTGCGCATCGTGGCCGACCGCCCAGCCGTGCTGGTCGTCGACAAAATAGACAGCGGTGAGCAGTTGCCGGGTCGGCACCTTGGCCTGGGTCCAGGACTTGCCCTGGTCATCGGAAAACAGGATATGGCCGCGATCACCCACGGCGACCAGGCGTGCGCCGGCCTTGGTGACGTCCAGCAGCAAGCTTTTTACCGCCTTGGACGATTGGGTGGAGTAGTCATCGGTTTGCGCGGCTGCGGCTTCGGCCGTATTGGCCCACAGCCCGATTGCCAAGACCAGCAAGCCGCTGGCGGCCAATGCCCAAGGGCGATTGCCGGCTTTACGCGCAGCAGCGCCGAGACCCGCCATGACAGGCTCAGTCATAGATCTATCCCCCGTTTATTGTTATTTGGGTCAATCTATATGCAGGTACTGCAAAAACCGTGTTCCAGAGCCCCGCAATAGCTGAGAGCCATCCTATCGGGGTTTGCAAAGGGCTGACAACGAACGGGACGTTATCTTTTGTTAAGCGCAGGATTTGCGGGGAAGCAATCGCGGGTCAAGCCCGCTCCCACAGGGTCGGTGCATGCAATTCCCTGTGGGAGCGGCGGTGCGACGCCTCGACTTGACCCGCGATAGGGTCTTCAGGCCAGACTTTTGCTCACAACTTCATACACATCGCTGGACAGCGAACCCGATGCCAGAATCCGCTCCAGCTCGCCTTTCATCAACGCCTGACGGGCGCTGTCGTATTTGCGCCAGCGGGTCAGCGGCGCCAGTTGGCGCGAAGCGATCTGCGGGTTGAGGGCGTTGAGTTCGATCACCAGGTCCGCCAGGAAGCGATAGCCCGAACCATCGCCGGCATGGAAGTTGACCAGGTTCTGCCCGGCGAAGGCACCGATCAGGGCGCGGACCTTGTTCGGGTTCTTCATGGTGAAGGCCGGGTGCTGCATCAGCGCCTTGACCCGCGCCAAGCCGCCCGGCAGGGTGCTGGCCGCCTGTACGCTGAACCATTGGTCCATGACCAGCGGGTTGTCCTTGAAGTGCTCGGCAAAGCTTTCCAGGGCCTTGGCCCGCTGCGTCTCGAACGGCGAGTTGACCAGCACGGCCAGGGCGGTGAGGCGCTCGGTCATGTTGTCACAGGCGTCAAACTGCTCCAGGGTTGCAGCTAGCACTTCGGGCCGGGCGCTGAGCATCAGGTACGAGAGCACGATGTTCTGCAGGCTGCGACGGGCAAAGTGCTCGGCTTCGGCAACGTACTCGGTGCCACGCGATAGCGCGCGGTTGGCCTGGTAGCGTGCGTTGAGGGCATCGAACAGCTGCTCGGCGATCTGCTTGCGGGCGAACTCGCGGGCGGCGTGGATGGCATCGACGTCAGCCACTTCGCTGATTTCGGTGAGGTAGGCTTCGCTGGGCAGCGAGAGCATCTCGGCGACCATGGCCTGGTCCAGTTGCTCGTTGGCCAGCACCGTACCCAACGCGGTCACCAGGCGCTGATCCAGCACTAGCTTGGCGCCCTGCTGGTGCTGGGCGATCAGTTCCTGCAGCACCTGTACCGACAGTTGCTGGCCGGCTTCCCAGCGATTGAAACCATCGCTGTCGTGCTGCATGAGGAACATCAGCTGGTCGCGGTCATACGGAAAGCTCAGCTTGACCGGGGCACTGAAGCCACGCAGCAAGGAGGGTAGCGGCTTGGCAGCGATGCCCTCGAAGGTGAAGGTCTGCTCGGCTTCGGTGACCGACAACACCCGCGAGGTGCCGTCTGCTGCCGCTTCACCTTGCAGGCGCAGGGCAATGTCGTTGCCCTGGGCATCGAGCAGGCCCAGTTCCACCGGGATCACGAATGGTTTTTTCTCGACCTTGTCCGGGGTGGCCGGGCAGCTCTGGCGGAACGTCAGGCTGTAAGTCTGCGTGGCGCTGTCGTAAGCCTCGCTGACTGCCAGGCGCGGCGTGCCGGCCTGGCTGTACCAACGCTTGAACTGGGTCAGGTCGACGCCGTTGGCGTCTTCCATGGCCTTGATGAAGTCATCGCAGGTCACGGCCTGGCCGTCATGACGCTCGAAGTACAGGTCGCTGCCTTTACGGAAACCCTCGGCGCCCAGCAGGGTGCGGACCATGCGCACCACTTCCGAGCCCTTCTCGTACACGGTCAGGGTGTAGAAGTTGGAGATCTCGATGAAGCTGTCGGGGCGCACGGCGTGGGCCATGGGCCCGGCGTCTTCGGCGAACTGGTGGGTGCGCAGGTAGGCGACGTCCTCGATACGCTTGACCGTGCGCGAGTTCATGTCGGCGCTGAACTCCGAGTCACGAAACACCGTGAAGCCTTCCTTGAGCGACAGCTGGAACCAGTCGCGGCAGGTCACGCGGTTGCCCGACCAGTTGTGGAAGTATTCGTGGGCGACCACCGCCTCGACCCGCTGGTGCGCAGCGTCGGTGGCGGTTTCGGCGCGGGCCAGCACGCAGCTGGAGTTGAAGATGTTCAGGCCCTTGTTTTCCATGGCGCCCATGTTGAAGTCGTTGACCGCGACGATCATGAAGATGTCCAGGTCGTACTCGCGGCCATAGACTTCCTCGTCCCAGCGCATGGACTTCTTCAGGCTGGTCATGGCGTGCTGGCACTTGTCGATGTTTTCCGGCTCGACATAAATGCGCAGGGTCACGTCACGGCCCGACTGGCGGGTGAATTTGTCTTCGACGCACCACAGGTCACCGGCGACCAGGGCGAACAGGTAGGCCGGTTTCATGAACGGGTCTTCCCAGGTTGCCCAATGCCGGCCATCTTCCTGCGGGCCAGTACCGACCGGGTTGCCGTTGGACAGCAGCACCGGATAGCGATGCTGCTCGGCGATCACCGTGGTGGTGAACTTGCTCATCACGTCCGGGCGGTCGAGGTAGTAGGTGATCTTGCGAAAACCCTCGGCCTCGCACTGGGTGCAGAACATGCTGCCGGACTTGTACAGGCCTTCGAGGGCGGTGTTGCGCTCGGGGTGGATCTTCACGCTGGTGTCGAGGGTGAAGGTCGCAGCCTTGGGCTGTACTGTCAGGTGGCTGTCATCGAGCTGGTAGTCGCCGGCGGCCAGGGCCTGGTCGTCCAGGGCGACGCTGAGCAGCTCCAACTGCTGGCCGTCGAGCACCAGCGGCGGCAGGCCGGCACCACGGGCCGGATTGCGGCGCATGACCAGCTGCGCGTGGACCAGGCTGTGGTCCTCGAACAGTTCGAAGGTCAGGTGGGTCTCGTCGATCAGGTATTCGGGGGCCTGATAGTCCTTGAGGTAGATCACTTGCGGCTGTTCGGTACGCATGTGGCGGTCCTTTTTTACTGATGCACGGCGAGCTGGTACGCCGTGTATTTGCGAATATTGATCACGCCGGTGTCGAAGATCAGGTACTGGCCCTTGATGCCCAGCAGCGTGCCTTCAGCCACGGGATTCTTATCCAGGTTAAAGCTGACGATCTTGCTCGGGTAGGCCTCGACCGGGTAGCGGATTTCCAGCACTTCACCATCATTCAACGGCTGCACGGCCTGTAGGCCGAATCGCGCCTGCAGGGCAGTCAGGCCCTCGGCGCAGCTGTCGAACAGTTGATCGCGCACGGCAAGCAGGTCGACCGCCTCGGCATCGCCCTTGAGCAAGGCGCGCCAGTTGGTGCGGTCGGCCACCTGGCTGCGGAACAGGTCTTCGACCAGCCCCGACTGCTGGCGGGTGGCAACCCGCACGATCGGCAGCGCCTGGCTGGCGCCCTGGTCTAGCCAGCGGGTGGGCAACTGGGTCGCCCGGGTAATGCCGACCTTGATGCCTGAGGAGTTGGCCAGGTACACCACATGATCGGTCATGCAGAACTGCTCGCCCCACGAAGGTTCGCGGCAGGTGCCCTGATCGTAGTGGCATTTTTCCGGGGCCATGATGCACACGTCGCACTGCGCAAGCTTGGTCATGCACGGGTAGCAATAACCCTGGCTGAAGCTGGTCTTGGTCTTGCGCCCGCAGTGGCTGCAATGGATGGCACCGAGGTATTCCAGGCGCAGGGTCTTGCCGATCAAGGGGTTGACCGGCACTTCCTGCTCGCCCAGACGAAAAGCGTACTGCACCACCGGCGCATCGAGACGCGCCGACATTTTACTGATGGAGCCGCGGCCGAGTTCGATCAATGGATCGCATCCGACTTGAACAGGATGTTCGGCACCGGTGCCGACTTCGAGGCGCATTCCTGCGGGCCCATGTAACCGGTACGCTGTTCTTCCGGCAGGTTCTGCAGCTCCCAGGCGATCACCGCCTGCAGCGACAGCTCTTTCTGCTCGGTGGTGAGCTTGCGCCCGTCTGCCCATTTGCCCAGCTCTACCGCCAGTTTCAGGCTCTGGTAGATTTCCGGGGTGATGTTTTCAATCATTTGCGCAAAAGTGGACATAAGGTCTCCCAAAATCAAGCGGTCAGTTTACGCCGGGCCAGCGCCCCGCCCAAGAGCCCGCTGAGGCAACCGACCAACAGCCCGCCGACATGGGCGGCGTTGGCGATCTGGCCGAAGCCGAGCAGGCTGATCAAACCGGACAGGCACAGCAGCAGCCACACCAGCATCATCACCAGCACGCCGCGCGGCATGCGATACACCGGGTTGGGCGCCAGCCACTGGTACAGCCAGATGTGTCCGAGCAAACCGTAGAGCACCCCCGACAAGCCGCCGAACAGGCTCGGGCCGCCAAACAGGTACTGCGCAGCGTTGGACACCAGGCTGAACAGCAAGGTCAGGCCGAGCAGGTTCCATGGCCCCTGGCGCAGTTCGATGCGCCGGCCCAGTTCCCAGTACCAGAGGCCGTTCATGGCCAGGTGGAGGATGCCGAAATGCACCAGCATCGGCGTGAACAGGCGCCACCACTGGCCATCGGCAAGGCTGGCGGCCAAGGGGGTGAAGTACAGGTAGTCGCCCTGCACGCGAAAATCGAGGAAGGTCAGCCAGCTCAAGGTCGCGAAGTTGTCGCCAAGGCCAGTAAGGCCGGCGACGATCAGGCACAGCAGGAGGATCGCCGCCGTGGCCTTGCTGGCGCGCAACTGCTCGCCGATGCTCGGACGCGCCGGCGGCGCCAGGGCGGCATCGGCCGGCAGTTCGAACTCGGCATTGCCCTCGGGGAAACGCTGGTAAAGCTGGCGTACGTCTTCGGCGAGGTTCTCGGCCACCCACAACACCTGGTCACCGCCCTCCTCGCTGACCCGGTGCGGCACCTGCAGGCGCCGCAACAGGCCGACAAAGCCGCTGAGATCGGTACTCAACGGCATGCGTAATACCACCACTGCAGTCATTGGCTGGCCTCCGGCCGGTCGACATCAACCCAGACGAACTTGCGCGGGTCGATGCGGGTTTCAGCATCCAGGCGGTAAGCGACCAGTTTGCCGTACAGCACCGCACTGTAGTCCAGGCAGGCCAGGTTGACGCGGATCGGCGCTGGTTTGCCGCTGCGCCAGTAATGGCCGACGAACAGCATCGGCTCGTCCTCGCTGTAGCGCAGCAAGGCGTTCTTCTGGCTGTGGCTGAGCGGCGCACTGGCCACCTGCTCGGGCAACGCATCGGGCTGGAAGACGATATCGCCGTAGGTCTGCGGGTCTTCTTCCCAGAACTTGGTGCGGAAAAACGCCCGGGTCAGGCCGTCGCCGCCAGTCAGGGTCAAACCGTCCGGCAGGCGCATGTCGGTGCCGCGCAACAGGCGGTTGCAGACTGTGGCGGCAAAGCTCTCAGGCACTGCCGAAGCCTGGATGAAATGCTCGTCGATGCGCCCGTCCGGGTACTGCTGGCGCAGGGGGTCGATCAGCCGCGCATCCCAGCAGGCATGGACAACGCGAAAACGCCCGGCGTCGATGAACAACGGCAGTTCGTAGAACCACTCGAGAAAGTCATGCCAGTCGCCTGGATGCTGTTCGAACTGGGTCAAGGTTTCGTAGATCAGCCGGCCGTGGCGCGGGGTGTGCTCGCGCACGTAGTGCTTGCCGCTCTCGGGCAACGCCGGGGTGTTCCAGCCCAGGGCGTTGTACTCGTGGTTGCCCATGATGCAGTGGGCCTGGCCGGCCTCGACCATGTCATGGACGATGTGCAGCGCTTCGCGAATCCGCGGGCCACGGTCGATGATGTCGCCAAGGAACACGGCCTGGCGCGACGGATGCCGCCAGACGCCACCCTGGCGCTTGTAGCCGAGGGCGTCGAGCAGGCGTTCGAGGGTATGTGCACAGCCGTGCACGTCACCGATCAGGTCGAAACTGCGAGCGGGATCGAGCATCACTCGCCTCCACCACCCAGGCGGCTGCCCCAGCCGAGCTTGGTCCGGCATACCTCGTAGTAATTGTGATCCAGCGGATGGATCAGGCGCAGCTTCTGCGGCTTCTTGTTGACCGTGATGGTATCGCCAGGCGCGCAGGTGAAATGGTTCTGGCCGTCGCAGGAAATCTGCGGGTAGATCTGCAGGTCCTTGGACACGACGATCTTCAGCTCACTGTTGCCGTCAACCACGATCGGCCGCCCCGACAGCGTGTGCGGGTACATCGGCACGATGACGATGGCGTCGAGCTTGGGGTGCATGATCGGCCCGCCCGCCGACAGCGCGTAGGCGGTCGAGCCGGTCGGCGTGGCGACGATCAGGCCGTCGGCCTTCTGGCTGCAGACGAACTGGCCATCGATGTAGATTTCGAACTCGATCATTCGCGTCGACTTGCCCGGGTGCAGCACCACATCGTTGAGGGCGTCGCCCTGGCCGATGGCTTCGGCGTGACGGCGCACTTCGGCCTGCAGCAGGAAGCGGTTTTCCACCAGGTAGTGGCCGTCGAGCACCTCGGCGACCTTGACCTCCAGCTCATCGGGGCGGATGTCGGTCAGAAAGCCCAGGCTGCCACGGTTGATGCCCAGTACCGGAATGTTGTGCCGGGCCAGGGCGCGGGCGGCGCCGAGCAGGCTGCCGTCGCCACCGACGACGATCACCAGGTCGCAGACCTCGCCCAGCAGCTTGCGGGTCGAAGTTTGCAGGCCGTGGCCGGGCAGGACTTCGGCGATGGTGTCCTCGAGGATCACGTGCAGATGCCGCGCCAGCAGGAATTTTTTCAGTCGGCGAATGGTATCGAGCACCTGGGAGCTGCCCAGACGTCCGATGATACCGATATTGCGAAATTGCTCCATGGGGCTCCAGGGCTCTGCGGCGGGTAAAGAGGCGATGCTCGCCAAAGAGTTCGATTATGGGCGAAAGCGCCGGGCAGCGGCAAACGCCGGAGAAATTCAGCAAGCGCGCAGGCTGAGCGGCTATGCTCGCAGAATGAACCCGTTTCCCAGCCTGACCGACCTGCCCCGCCAGTTGCGCCAGCCCCAGGTGCGCGACCTGGCCTGGGTGATCCTGGCGCCGCCGATGCTGCGCGACACGCCGTGGCCGCAGCGCCACCCGCTGGCGGCCAGCCGCTGGGTAGCCGAGCCTGAACAACTGCGCCAGTGGCTGCTGGCACAAGACCGCGACAGCCAGCCCCTGCTGCACTGGCTGGCCCAGGCCAGCACCCGGCGCCTGGGTTTGTACTACGAACGTCTATGGCAGTTCGTCCTCCAGCATGCTCCCGGCGTTACCCTGTTGGCTGCCAACCTGCCGATCCGCAATGGCGGGCACACCCTCGGCGAGCTGGACCTGTTGCTGCGCGACAGCGACGGTGTGCACCACCTGGAGCTGGCGATCAAGCTGTACCTGGGGCCGCAGAACGGCACGGGAGAGAACCCGGCGCAGTGGCTGGGGCCGGGTTGCCATGACCGCCTGGACCGCAAGCTTGCCCACCTGGCCGAACACCAGTTGCCGATTTCGGCGCGCGCGGAAAGCCGCGAAGCGCTGGCGGCGCTGGAGATCGAGCAGTTCAGTGCGCAATTGTGGCTGGGCGGTTACCTGCTCTACCCCTGGCCGGGGCAGGCGCAAGCGCCGCGTGGGGCCAACCCGCAGCATTTGCGCGGGCTCTGGTTGCATCAGCGGGACTGGGCGTCATTGCGGGCGCAAAGCGCGGCTGGTCGCTGGCAGCCGCTACCGCGCCATGCCTGGCTGGCGCCGGCCTGTTATCCGGCGCAGGACTGCTGGTCGGTGCAGCGCTTCGAAACCTGGCTGCAGGCCCTGGACCCGCTGGCACCGGCGCAATTGCTGGTAAGGCTGGTCGAGGGCGAGCGTGGCGAGTGGGAGGAAGCCGAGCGCTTGTTCCTGGTCTCTGACCTTTGGCCCAATCTTCCCGGGTAAATGGTTTTGTGGGAGCGGCGGTGCGACGCCTCGACTTGCCCCGTGATCAGGCCAGCCCTAAACCACCGTCAAGCGCAACGCCAGCGCCACCAGCGTCAGCAGCAACACCGGCAGCGTCAGCACAATCCCGACCTTGAAGTAATACCCCCAGCCAATCTTCACCCCCTTGCGCTCCAGCACATGCAACCACAACAGGGTCGCCAGGCTGCCGATCGGGGTAATTTTCGGCCCCAGGTCACTGCCGATCACGTTGGCGTAGATCATCGCTTCCTTGACCACCCCGGTGGCGGCACTGGCATCGATCGACAAGGCGCCGATCAGCACCGTCGGCAGGTTGTTCATGATCGACGACAGCACCGCGGTCAGCAGCCCGGTACCCAGCGCCGCACCCCACACCCCGCCGCTGGCGAATGCGTTGAGCCAACCGGCCAGGTAATCGGTCAGCCCGGCGTTGCGCAGGCCATAGATCACCAGGTACATCCCTAAGGAGAACACCACGATGTGCCAGGGCGCTTCTTTGAGCACCTTGCGCGTGGAAATCCTGTGCCCGCGTGCCGCCACCAGCAGCAACACCAGTGCACACACCGCCGAAATCGCGCTGATGGGGATGCCCAGCGGCTCAAGGGCAAAACAGCCGAGCAGCAGGATCGCCAGCACCAGCCAGCCGGCAACAAACGTCGCCGGGTCTTGCACCACGCTGCGCGGCGCATCCAGTTGCAGCGGGTCGTAGTCTGCCGGGATATCACGGCGGAAGTACCACAACAGCACCGCCAGGGTTGCCGCCACGGCAACCAGGTTGACCGGCACCATCACCGCCGCATAACGGTTGAAACCAATACCGAAGAAGTCGGCGGAGACGATGTTGACCAGGTTCGACACCACCAGCGGCAAGCTCGCGGTATCGGCTATAAAACCTGCGGCCATGACAAAAGCCAGGGTCGCCGCCGGGCTGAAGCGCAGGGCCAGGAGCATGGCCACCACGATCGGGGTGAGGATCAGCGCCGCGCCGTCGTTGGCAAACAACGCCGACACCAGTGCCCCCAGCAGTACGATGAAGCAGAACAGCCGCTGGCCACTGCCGCGCCCCCAACGCGCCACGTGCAGCGCCGCCCAGGCAAAAAAGCCAGCAGCATCGAGCAACAGGCTGATGATAATCAGGGCAATGAAGGTGCCGGTGGCGTTCCAGATGATCTGCCAGACCACCGGAATATCGCTCCACTGCACCACCCCGCAGAGCAACGCCAGCAGCGCCCCGCCCGTGGCACTCCAGCCAACGCCCAGGCCGCGGGGCTGCCAGATCACCAGGGTAATGGTCAGGAGGAATATCAGCGATGCCATCAGCATGAAGTACAAGCCTTGTAGAAATGGGGCACAAGCGCCGGATTCTAGCGACAGATCAAGGCCTGCGTGACCAATTTCTGCTGCAATGGCCGGGTAATCGGCTGGCAAGCGGTTACAGTTAGCTGACTGCGCCACAAGAGCGCGGACTTCGACCTGATGATGAGGAATACCCATGACGTTGAGCCAAAACCAGGCCCGCTATGGCGGTCTGTCGATTGCCCTGCACTGGCTGATGCTGGTGCTGCTGGCGGCGGTCTACGCCTTTATCGAACTGCGCGGCATGTTCCCCAAGGACAGCGCCGAGCGCGCGCTGATGAAAGACCTGCACTTCATGCTCGGCCTGACGGTATTCGTGCTGGTCTGGCTGCGCCTGGCCCTGCGCCTGGGCCGCCCGACCCCGCCGATCATTCCGGCGCCGCCGGCCTGGCAGACCGGCCTGGCGCACCTGATGCACCTGGCCCTGTACCTGCTGATGATCGGCCTGCCGCTGGCCGGCTGGCTGCTGCTCAGCGCTGCCAACAAGCCGATCCCGTTCTATGGCTTCGAGCTGCCGGCGCTTATAGCCCCGGACCCGGACCTGGCCAAGTTCATCAAGGGCTGGCACGAGCGCATCGGCACCTGGGGCTACTGGTTGATCGGCCTGCATGCTGTTGCCGGCCTGTTCCATCACTATGTGCAGCGCGACAACACCTTGCTGCGCATGTTGCCACGCAATAACTAGGCGAACCCGCGGCGGCCCTGCAGGCCGCCGCTGTGCAAAAAGATCAGCCGGGTGCCGGCGGCAAAAGCCCCCGCTTCGACTTCCCGGCGCAGCGCCAGCAAGGCCTTGGCGGTGTACAGCGGCTCCAGCGGCATGCCCGTTTCAGATTCGCAGTCGGCCATAAACGCCAGCAGCTCGTCATCGACCTTGGCAAAGCCGCCACGGCAGGCCTCATGCAGCCTGTAACCTGCCTTGCCAACCAGTGTTTCTACAGACTCGGGCACGCCGTGGTCCAGCGGTACGGCCAGGGCGCCATGCACCTCACGCCGGCCCGCCTCGGCCAACACCAACCCGGCCAGGGTGGTGCCGGTGCCGGCCGCCAGCCACCAGCCGTGGTAATCCGCCCAGCCCAGCGCCGCCAACTGCGCTTGCGCCTGCTCGACGATCAACGCACAACCCTTGGCGCCCAACGCCCCGCCACCGCCTTCAGCGACACACTGCCAACCCGGATAAAGCGCCTGCCACGGCTGCCAGAACCCCGGTTGATGACGCTCGCGATAACCGCCATAACCCAACCAGTGCAGCTGCATGCCAAAGGCTTGCAGGTCGCGCACGGTCGGGGTGTCCTGGGCATGGCCACGCAACAGCCCGGCGGTAGCAAAGCCGAAGCGCTTGCCCGCCGCCGCCAGGGCATGCAGGTGATTGGAATGGGCGCCGCCAAGGCTGATCACTCCGGGCGCCCCTTGGGCCTGGGCGATTCGCAGGTGTTCGAGCAGCTTGAACCACTTGTTGCCACTGATCAGCGGGTCGATCAGGTCCAGGCGCAACACCGCGAGCTTCACGCCATGAGGGCGTAGCCAGTTCAGCGGCAAGGGTTGCAGGGGGGCGAGCGGAAGGTCGTCGAAATTGCCAATCATGGGCGGGGCACAACAGGGTTGCCAGGGCAACGCAGTGTAACAGCGCGACGGGCCGGGCGGCCCGCCGCGCTGCGCCGGTCAGAGCTCGGCGGCCAGACGCGAGCCCTGGTTGATGGCGCGCTTGGCGTCCAGCTCGGCAGCGACATCGGCGCCACCGATCAGGTGCACCGACTGCCCGGCGGCGAGCAGGCCGTCCTGCAGTTCGCGCAGCGGATCCTGGCCGGCGCAGATGACGATGTTATCCACAGGCAGCACCTGCGGCTCGCCCTCGGCGATACGGATGTGCAGGCCGGCATCGTCGATGTTCAGGTATTCGACGCTGTTGAGCATCTGCACCTGCTTGTTCTTCAAGCCCGTACGGTGAATCCAGCCGGTGGTCTTGCCCAGGCCGTCGCCGACTTTGGTTTTTTTCCGTTGCAGGAGGAACACCTGGCGCGCCGGCGCATGCGGCTCGGCCTTGATCCCGGCCACGCCGCCGCGGGCTTCAAGCCGGGTATCGATGCCCCACTCCTTCCAGAACGCTTCACGGTCCTGGCTGGTGGCCACGCCCTGGTGCACCAGGTACTCGGAGACGTCAAAGCCGATACCGCCAGCGCCGATCACCGCGACCTTCTGCCCTACCGGCTTGCGCTGCAGCAGCACGTCCAGGTAGCTCAACACCTTGGCGTGCTCGATGCCAGGGATGGCCGGCAGGCGCGGGGCGATACCGGTGGCGAGGATGATCTCGTCAAAACCGCCCGCCGCCAGTTGCTCGGCATCGACGCGGGTGTTCAGGCACAGCTCGACACCGGTGGTCTGCAGCTTGCGCTTGAAGTAGCGCAGGGTTTCATAGAACTCCTCTTTGCCCGGCACGCGCTTGGCCACGTTGAACTGGCCGCCGATTTCGCTGGCCGAATCGAACAGGGTCACTTCATGGCCGCGCTCGGCCGCCACGGTGGCAGCCGCCAGGCCGGCGGGGCCGGCGCCGACCACGGCGATACGCTTGACCTGGGTTACCGGCAAGTAATTGAGCTCGGTTTCGTGGCAGGCGCGCGGGTTGACCAGGCAACTGGTCAGCTTGCCGCCGAAGGTGTGGTCCAGGCAGGCCTGGTTGCAGCCGATGCAGGTGTTGATCTCGTCGCCACGCCCGGCGGCGGCCTTGTTGACGAACTCCGGGTCGGCGAGGAACGGCCGCGCCATCGAGACCATGTCGGCATCGCCCTCGGCAAGGATCTGCTCGGCGACTTCCGGGGTGTTGATGCGATTGGTGGTGATCAGCGGGATCTGCACTGCACCGCGCAGCTTGGCGGTGACCTTGCTGAACGCCGCGCGCGGCACCTTGGTGGCGATGGTCGGGATCCGCGCTTCGTGCCAGCCGATACCGGTGTTGATGAGGGTCGCGCCGGCCTGCTCCACGGCCTTGGCCAGCTGCACGATCTCTTCCCAGCTGCTGCCGCCCTCGACCAGGTCGAGCATCGACAGGCGGAAGATGATGATGAAGTTCGGCCCTACCGCTTCGCGCACCCGGCGCACGATCTCCACCGCCAGGCGCATGCGGTTCTCGTAGCTGCCACCCCAGCGATCGGTACGCTGGTTGGTGTGGGCGGCGAGGAACTGGTTGATGAAGTAGCCTTCCGACCCCATGATCTCGACGCCGTCGTACTCGGCGCTTTGCGCCAGCAGCGAGCAGGTGACGAAGTCCTGGATCTGCTTCTCGATGCCCTCTTCGTCCAGCTCACGCGGCTTGAACGGGTTGATCGGCGCCTGGATCGCGCTCGGCGCTACCGATTTGGGGCTGTAGGCATAGCGCCCGGCGTGAAGGATCTGCATGCAGATCTTGCCACCGGCTTCATGCACCGCTTTGGTGACGATGCGGTGTTTATCGGCTTCTTCCGGCGTGCTCAGCTTGGCGGCGCCGGAATACACCCCGCCCTCCACGTTCGGGCCGATGCCGCCGGTCACCATCAGGCCGACGCCGCCACGGGCACGCTCGGCAAAATAGGCCGCCATGCGCTCGAAACCGCCGGGCTTTTCTTCAAGGCCGGTGTGCATCGAGCCCATCAGGGTGCGGTTGCGCAAGGTGGTGAAACCCAGGTCCAGCGGGGCGAGCAAATGCGGGTATTGAGCGGCGGCCATAGTGAACTCCACAACAGGCGTAATCACGGAATGCGGGCGCCTCGCCAAGGCTGGCGGGGCCCGTCAGTTATCTGAGGCCGACATTAAAGAGCCAGCGGGCGCGGCTCAATGACCGAAAGTGACAAGTTATTGATCCTGCTGCACTCGGGGTCTACCCTAGGGGCCGAATCCCTTTTCGGCGCTGTCCCGTTTCATGCGAAAACTTCTGTTGAGCGCCCTGGCGCTGGTTGTCATTGCCGTCCTCAGTGGCTACGGCTTCTGGACCGAGCAGCGCCCGGCCGGGCACTACCTGTCGGACCTGCGCATCGAGCTGGCCCTGAGCGAAGGCGTGCCGGCCGATCACGGCAACCTGCTGGGCGTCGAGCCGCAGCTGTTCCCCGGTGACTACCAGAGCCTGCAGCGCCTGCACCGCAAGCTGGCCGCCTACCTTGAACACGCCCGCGCCCAGGGCCTGGTCAACGCCAAAACCATCGTCATCCTGCCCGAACACATCGGCACCTGGCTGTGGGCCCGAGGCGAGAAGAGCGAGCTGTACCAGGTCACCCAACGCCGCGAAGCCCTGCAATGGCTGGAACTGAGCAACCCGCTGCGCTACGGCCTGGCCCTGCTCGGCGCCGAGGGTGACGACCGCCGTGCCGACGCCCACCTGCGGATGAAAGCCGGGCAGATGGCCGAGGATTATCAGCAGCTGTTCGGCGGCCTGGCCAAGGAGTTCGGCGTGACCCTGGTGGCCGGCTCCATCGTCCTGCCTGAACCTTACGTCGAGCGCGGTACCCTGCGCATCGGCTCCGGCGCCCTGTACAACGCAAGCCTGGTGTTCGCCAGCGACGGCTCGGTGCTCGGCCAGCCGCAACGCCAGCAGCACCCGGACAGTGAAGTGCGGCGCTTTATCAGCAGCGGCACCGATCAACCGCCACAGGTGCTGCAAACCCCGGCCGGGCGCCTGGGCGTGTTGATCGGCAGCGACAGCTGGTACCCGAGCAACCAGCAGCAACTGGCCAACCAGTTTGCCCAGATCGTCGCCAACCCGGTGTTTCTCAGCGGCCATGACAGCTGGAACGCGCCGTGGCGCGGCAACCGGCATCAACCCCTGGCCTCGTCGCTGGCGCTAAAGCCCGGTGAGGTGAGCGAACACGAAGCCTGGCAACGCCTGACCCTGAACGCCAACGCCGCCAGGGTCAGCAGCATGAGTGTGTTCCTGCGCGGGCGCTTCTGGGACCTGGCCGCCGATGGCCAGGGCTTTGCCCAGCTCAACGGGGTGAACCTGGGCGGCACGTCCAGCCCCGGTGCGCGCCTGCTGAACCTCTGGTTGTAGGGCATGAACCGTCCCCGCGTG
Source organism: Pseudomonas sp. SORT22 (assembly GCF_018417635.1). Taxonomy (NCBI): domain Bacteria; kingdom Pseudomonadati; phylum Pseudomonadota; class Gammaproteobacteria; order Pseudomonadales; family Pseudomonadaceae; genus Pseudomonas; species Pseudomonas sp. SORT22. The sequence continues at coordinate 1,855,714 of NZ_CP071007.1, read as the reverse complement.
CGCCTGGGCGACCTGTCGGTCGGTTTTATCCAGCCGCTGAGCGAAACCCTGCAGCAACGCGGCATCGATCCTACGGCCCTGCTCGCCCGCTACGGCCTGGAGCCAGCGCGCCTGGCCGAAGCCGGCGCGCGCCTGTCGATCCCGCGCTATATGCACCTGGGCCATGCCGCCATCGAACTGACCGGCGACCCGGCCCTGGGCCTGCGCATGGGCCACATCAGCCGCCTGGGCCAGGCCGGCCTGGCCGGCGTCACTGCGGCACAAGCACCCACCGTGGGCGAAGCGGCGCGCACCTTGTTGCGCTTCGAGCCACTGTACGCGGCCAACTACCGCGGGCACTCAAGCTTTCATGAAGACAGCAGCGGCGCCTGGCTACGGTTCTATTCGATTAGCCCGTACAACGCCTATAACCGCTTCGTGGTGGATTCGCTGCTGGCCGGCTGGCTGGCGCAGCTGTCGAGCCTGGCGGGTACGATGCTGCTGGCCGAACGGGTCGAGATCGAGTTCGAGGCGCCCGCCTACGCCGCCCACTACCAGGCCTTGAGCTGCAACCCGGTGCAGTTTGGCGCCGCCACCAATCAACTGCGCCTGAGCCGCGCCAACCTGGCCCTGCGCAACCCGGCGCACTGTCCGAGCACCTGGCAGCACCTGCTGCAGCTGTGTGAGGCCGAGCTTGAGCAACGCACGCGGATACGCAGCCTGGGCGAGCGCATCGCCCACCTGCTGGGGCCGCTATTGAATGGCGGACGGGAACCGGATCTGGAGGAAGTGGCCAGGCACCTGCAATTGCCGACCTGGACCCTGCGGCGCAAGCTGGCCGAGGAAGGCACGCAGTTTCGCGCCATCCTCAACGATACCCGGCGCGATCTGGCCATGACCTATATCCGTGACACGGAACTGGCCTTTGGCGAGATTGCCTACTTGCTCGGGTTTGCCTCGGCGGAGGCGTTTCAGCGTGCGTTCAAGCGCTGGAACGGCATCACCCCGGGCGAGTTTCGCCGCAGCCAGCGGCGTACCGGCTGATTACAGCTCGGTAGCGTCTTCGGCCGGCTCGACCGGGTCGAGCTCAATGGCGCGGTATTCGAGTAGTTCTTCTTGATAGTCGTCCATCGTCTGCTCCGTTGTTTCTCATTCATGTCATTGATTCATCAACGAGCCTAAAGTGCCGCGATGAAAGAAAAATGACAATGACGCTTATCAAAACAACGTAGCAGAGACGGGCGAATTTACAGCGGCGCCTGCTCGCTGCTGGCCGGTGCTACCGGGGCGATGGTCGGGGTCGGCTCTACGGGTGCCGGTGTGCTGCTGTCCTGGACGCTGATCGGCGCAGCTTCGGCGGGCGGCGGCACCGGCTGCGAGCCACTGCTGTCATCCACCACCGGCGCGGCCGGCACTTCGGCAGCCGGGGCCGGCGACGGTTCGCTGACCGGTACGCCAGCCGCTGGTGCTTCAACCGGAGCCGGAGCCAGGGCGGCCGCTGGTGCTGCCGGCGCGGTCTCGGGCACACCCAGCTCCACCGCTGGCTTGGCTGCAGGCTTTGCCTCAGCCTTCTTCTTGGTTTCCTTGGGCAGGAAACTTTCCACCAGGGCGAAGTAACGCTCGTAGAACTTGGCCGAGGTCACGGTCTCGCTGGCAACCTTGACCATCGAATCGTCACTGGAGCCGATCGGCATCGACACCGAACCCAGCACGCCAACGCCGAGGCTGGCCGAGGTGTTGGATTTTTTCAGCGCATAGCGATCCTGCAGGGCGTTGGCGAACATGGTCGAGCGCTGCTCGTCGCCGCTGTCGCGGGCACAGACCACGTTGAAGCTGATCTGCAGGTGCGAATCGCCAGTCTGCTGGAAGCTCTTGTTGCCATTGACCTGGCCAGCGTCGCTGCTGGTGATGATATAGCCCTGGCTGAGCAAGGCACGGCGCGCCGCTTCGCAGGTACCGGCTTCACTCACCGCAAAGCTGCGCGAGAAGGTACCCGAGTCGTCGAAATTCTCGTGTTCGTAAATGGCAGCTTTCTTCGAAGAACAGCCGGAAACACCCGCCAGCACAAGGGCCAGCCCGAGCGCACCGCAGACGGTTGACTTTGACATTGCAAATCCTGAGGAAACGGTCGGCGCCTATTGTGCAACACATCGACGGAATGCTGAAACCACAGGCGGGCAATCACCGCAGAAAATTCATACAAGGGGCCAGTGATCGCCCCTGATGCCGGGGTTTGACCATTGGTCGATAAACCCACAAATCCTTCGCTCAAGCCCTACGAACAGATCGGACCCATCCGACTTTTGCCCTGCCCATTCTACGACTACGCTGGCAACTAGCCATCACCGCCTACCGGTCGACAGGAGTTATCTCGGTGAAAAACCTATCTGTGAAAATCAAGTTGCTGCTTGGCTTTGCGCCCATTCTGGTACTGATGGTGCTACTCGCCATTACCGCCATCAACAGCTTGAACACCCTGACCCAGCGCGCCGATCGCCTGGTGTCGGTCAACTACATCCTCGACAACCTCAATGAAATGCGCGCCGCCCAGCTGAGCTTCGAGCAACGCCGCGAAGGCAGCTTCGCCAGCCAGCTGGTACAGGCCCACCAGGAGGCCAGCCGCCTGGTCGAGGAAAACCTCGGCGCCCTGCCCGATGCCGACTCGCAGCGCCTGCTCAAGGCCACTGGCGATGATCTCAAGCAGTACCTGCAACAGTTCGAGCAACTCAAGGCGGCCAGCGGCGGCACCCTGCTGCAGAGCAAGCTGCATGACCAGTTGCTGCAGACCGTGCATCAGGGCCTGGAGGCGATCAACCAGTTGATCACCCTGCAGAACCAGAAGAGCACCGAGGAATCCAGCGACAGCCGCAGCCTGATGCTGGGCTTGCTGTTCGCAGCCCTGGTGCTGGGCGTGCTGATCAGTGCGCTGATCATCCGCCAGGTCACCCAGCCGCTGCGCCAGGCGGTGGAAATTGCCCGGCGCATTGGCCAAGGCGACCTGACCAACACTGCCAGCGAACCACGCCGCGACGAATTCGGCCAGCTGTTGCAGGCGCTGGCGCAAAGCGGCGAGAACCTGCGCGAGATGCTTGGCCAGGCCGGGCATGTCACCCGCCAGCTGTCGACCGCCGCCGAGGAGCTGTCGACCATCACTGAACAGACCAGCGCCGGCATCACCAGCCAGAAGGTCGAAACCGACCAGGTGGCCACGGCAATGAGCGAGATGGTTGCCACCGTCCAGGAAGTCGCGCGTAACGCAGAAGAAGCCAGCGAAGCCACGCACCAGGCCGACAGCCAGGCCAAACAGGGCAACCGCGTAGTGCAGCAGGCCCTGAGCCAGATCGGCCAGCTGGCCGACGACATCGGCAATTGCGCCAGTGCGGTCAGCCAATTGTCGGAAGAAAGCGAGCGCATCGGCACCGTGATGACGGTGATCAACGCCATTGCCGAACAGACCAACCTGCTGGCTCTCAACGCCGCCATCGAGGCGGCGCGCGCGGGTGAGGCCGGGCGCGGCTTTGCCGTGGTCGCCGATGAAGTGCGCGGGCTGGCCCAGCGCACACAGCAATCAACAGCGCAGATCGAGACGCTGATTCTGTCGTTGCAACAAGGCGCGCAGAAAGCCGCCGAAATGATGCAAGCCAACCAGCAACAGGTCGGCGGTACTGTGGAATTGGCCAACCAGGTCGGTATCGAGCTGCAGGCCATCACCCAGACCGTGACCGGCATCCAGACCATGAACCTGCAGATCGCCACCGCCGCCGAACAGCAGAGCAGCGTCGCCGAATCGATCAACCGCAGTGTGCTCAGCGTGCGCGACGTTGCCGAACAGTCGTCCACCGCGTCGCAGCAGACGGCGGCTTCGTCGGTGGAACTGGCGCGCCTGGGCAGTGAACTGCAACAGCTGGTGGCGCGCTTTCGGGTGTAACCGGTAAGTCAGCCGAACAGGCCGCCGTCGTCGCTGTCGATAACGATCGACGACAGGCTCACATGCCGCGGCCGGGTCACGGCAAACAGCACGGCCTCGACCACGTCACGGTTGGTGCCGCGCTCGCCCTTCTGGCGCTGGGCGGCGGCCTCCCAGGCCGGTTGCGTCGGGCAGATGTCGTCCAGGTACGGCGGGTGCACGCACAGCGAACGGATCGGCGTACCGGCCAGTTGCTGACGCAACCCCTCTGCCAGTGCACGCTGGGCCTGCTTGGCGGCGTAGAACGGCACTGAGACGCTGTGCAAGGCGGCATTGGGCAGCGCGCTGATCGAGCCTATGGTGACGATGTCCGGGCGCTGAGAGCGGCGCAGAGAGGCCAGCAAGCCCTGGGTGAAGAGGAAGGTACCGGTGACCGCAGCGTTGATCACGCCGTGGACCTCTTCAGGAGAATAACCTTGCTCGTTGTGCTCCAGCCACATGGCGCCGTTGTTGATCAGCAGATCGATAGTGGGGAAGCGCTGGCTGATGGCCTGCGTTGCCTGGGTAACGCTGGCGCTGTCGGCGAGATCGACCTGGACAGTCAATGGCAGTTGAGCGGTGCGGGTTTCGATCGTGGCAGCGACTTGGGCCAGGGCTGCTTCGTTGCGGCCACAGAGCACGACCTTGCAACCAGCGTCGGCCAGGGAGATGGCCAACGCGGCACCCAGGCCGCGTCCGGCACCGGTGATGACCGCGATCGAGTCTTGAAGATTGTTCATCCTGAACCTCAGTGGAAGACTTGAGGCGCTAGCATACCGGTTGTGCGGACTGGATGCAGACCAAGCAGGCCTGAAAAGCATCGCGGGTCAAGCCGGCTCCCACAGAGTGGGAGCCGGCCTTGCTGGTGATGAACGTACCACGGTGCCAAAATTTCGGCACAAAAAAAGCGACCCGAAGGTCGCTTTCTCTGGTACTGCAATATGGCGCAGCGGACGGGACTCGAACCCGCGACCCCCGGCGTGACAGGCCGGTATTCTAACCGACTGAACTACCGCTGCGTGTCGTGCTCACCCGGGCTGCGCAAAGGCTGCAAATCCCGGGCACAAAAAAAGCAACCTCAGGTCGCTCTCTTTGTTGCTTCGAGGAGTTCAAGGGCCTCGAAGCGAAGATGGCGCAGCGGACGGGACTCGAACCCGCGACCCCCGGCGTGACAGGCCGGTATTCTAACCGACTGAACTACCGCTGCGTATCGTACAGGCTTGCGCCCGCTTGAAACTGGGATCTGGCTACAAGGCTGTTTGGCCCTGGAACCTCAAACCGGTCGTTAAACCGATCTGGAGAAAAGTGGCGCAGCGGACGGGACTCGAACCCGCGACCCCCGGCGTGACAGGCCGGTATTCTAACCGACTGAACTACCGCTGCGCATATGGACTTGCGTCCGGTTCCTCTCTGGTAACACCTTCTTGCGAAAGTGTCGGGTCAGGAACATCTCAGGAAGTGGTGGGTGATGACGGGATCGAACCGCCGACCCTCTGCTTGTAAGGCAGATGCTCTCCCGGCTGAGCTAATCACCCGTGTGCTTCGCTGAGGTGGCGAAATTTACGCAGGTATCGAACCTAAGTCAATAGCCTGATTGAAGTTTTTTTCACGGAGGTGGAAAAAACAGCTTCAAGGTTCAAGCTGCAAGCTACAAGAAAAAGCAAAATCAAAAGCACAACGCGGACGTCTTGTCGCTTGCCGCTACCGATAAATCATCTTCTTGGTCATGCCGCCGTCGACCACGAATTCCTGGCCGGTGACGAAGCCGGCGTTGCGCGACAGCAACCAGGCCACCATCGCCGCCACGTCTTCTACCGTCCCTACCCTGCCCGCCGGATGCTGAGCATGGTCGGCTTCGGTCAGCGGCTCGGCACGGCGCTGGGCTGGATCACGGGCGTCGATCCAGCCGGGGCTGACGGCGTTGACGCGAATCTCCGGGCCCAGGCTCATGGCCAGGGCATGGGTCAGGGCCAGCAGCCCGCCCTTGCTCGCGGCATAGGCCTCGGTGTCGGGCTCCGATTGCCCGGCGCGCGTTGACGCCAGGTTGACGATCGCCCCGCAATGGGCGCGCAGGTACGGCGCACAGTGCTTGGCCAGCAGCATCGGGCCGCCGAGGTTGACCGCCAGCACCCGGTTCCAGTGGGCCAGGCTCAGGCTTTCGAGGGTGGTGTTGTGCGGGTCGGCAATCGCCGCGTTGCATACCAGGGCGTCGAGCCGGCCAAACTGGCCCAGCACTTCGGCCACGCCGGTCATTACCTGGGCTTCGTCGGCGACATCCATGCCGACGAACCAGGCGTTGTCACCCAGCACCTTGGCCACTTTCGCGCCACGGGCACGGTCGAGGTCGGTGAGCACCACCTGCCAGCCTTCGCTGATCAGCCAGGCGGCAATGCCCAGGCCGATGCCCCGCGCCGCGCCGGTGACCAGGGCGACGCGGCCGTTATGGCTGCTGTCGCCCACCGACCAGTCGATCACAGTGCCGCCAGCCCGCGGGCCAGGTCGGCCTTGAGGTCAGCGACGTCTTCCAGCCCCACGGCAACCCGGATCAGGCTGTCGCGAATGCCGGCGGCCTCACGCTCCTGCGGCGACAGGCGGCCGTGGGAGGTGGTGCCCGGGTGGGTGATGGTGGTCTTGCTGTCACCCAGGTTGGCGGTGATCGAAATCAGCCGGGTGGCATCGATGAAGCGCCAGGCGCCCTCTTTGCCGCCCTTGACCTCAAAGCTCACCACTGCACCGAAGCCGCTCATCTGCTGCTTGGCCAGCTCGTGCTGCGGATGGCTGTGCAGGCCCGCGTAGTGGACCTTGTCGATACCGTCCTGCTGCTCCAGCCATTCGGCCAGGGCCTGGGCATTGGCGCAGTGGGCGCGCATGCGCAGGTTGAGGGTCTCAAGGCCCTTGAGGAAGATCCAGGCGTTGAACGGGCTCAGGGACGGCCCGGCGGTGCGCAGAAAGCCCACCACTTCTTTCATCTGCTCGCTGCGCCCGGCAACCACGCCGCCCATACAACGGCCCTGGCCGTCGATGAACTTGGTCGCCGAATGCACGACGATGTCGGCGCCCAGCTTCAGCGGCTGCTGCAAGGCCGGGGTGCTGAAGCAGTTGTCGACCACCAGCTGCGCGCCCTTGGCATGGGCGATTTCAGCCAGGGCAGCAATATCCACAAGCTCCGCCAACGGGTTGGACGGTGACTCGACGAACAGCAGCTTGGTGTTGGCCTTGATCGCCTGGTCCCAGCCGGCCAGGTCGGTCAGCGGCACGTAGTCGACCTGCACGCCAAAGCGCTTGAAGTACTTCTCGAACAGGCTGATGGTCGAACCGAAGACGCTCTGCGACACCAGCACATGGTCGCCGGCGCTGCACAGGGCCATGACGGTCGAGAGAATCGCCGACATGCCGGTGGAGGTGGCAACCGCTTGCTCGGCGCCTTCAAGGGCGGCGATGCGCTCTTCGAACGCGCGTACGGTGGGGTTGGTGTAGCGTGAATAGACGTTGCCTGGAACCTCGCCGGCGAACCGCGCGGCGGCATCGGCCGCCGTACGGAACACATAGCTGGAGGTGAAGAACAGCGGATCGCTGTGCTCACCTTCCGGCGTGCGATGCTGGCCGGCGCGTACCGCCAGCGTGTCGAAAGCGACCCCTTCGAGGTCGCTGTCCAGGCGCCCGGCATCCCATTCCTGTGTCATGCCGCTGCTCCTAACTTAGTTGTTGTAGAGGTCGATGATCGCGCTGACCGCCTGGTTCTTGACCTTGGAGGCGTCGTTGCGCGCCTGCTCGATCTTGTCCAGGTAGGCTTCGTCGATGTCGCCGGTGACGTACTTGCCGTCGAACACCGCGCAATCGAAATGCTCGATCTTGATCTTGCCACCGCCGACCGCTTCGATCAGGTCCGGCAGGTCCTGGTAGACCAGCCAGTCGGCGCCGATCAGCTCGGCGACATCCTGGGTGCTGCGGTTGTGCGCGATCAGCTCGTGAGCGCTCGGCATGTCGATGCCGTAGACGTTAGGGAAGCGCACCGCCGGGGCGGCCGAGCAGAAGTAGACGTTTTTCGCGCCGGCTTCGCGGGCCATCTGGATGATCTGCTTGCAGGTGGTGCCGCGCACGATCGAGTCGTCGACCAGCATCACGTTCTTGCCGCGGAACTCCAGCTCGATGGCGTTGAGTTTCTGGCGTACCGATTTCTTGCGCGCGGCCTGGCCGGGCATGATGAAGGTACGGCCGATGTAGCGGTTCTTGACGAAGCCTTCGCGGAACTTGACGCCCAGGTGGTTGGCCAGCTCCAGCGCTGCGGTGCGGCTGGTGTCGGGAATCGGGATGACCACGTCGATGTCGTGGTCAGGGCGCTCGCGCTGGATCTTCTCGGCCAGCTTCTCGCCCATGCGCAGGCGCGCCTTGTACACCGAGACGCCGTCGATGATCGAGTCAGGCCGGGCCAGGTAGACGTGTTCGAAGATGCACGGCGACAGTTGCGGGTTGGTCGCGCACTGACGGGTGTGCAGCTTGCCCTCTTCAGTGATGTACACCGCTTCGCCCGGCGCCAGGTCACGGATCAGGGTGAAGCCCAGCACGTCCAGAGAAACGCTTTCGGAAGCGATCATGTACTCGACGCCTTCGTCGGTGTGACGCTGACCGAAGACGATCGGGCGGATACCGTTGGGATCGCGGAAACCGACGATGCCGTAGCCGGTGATCATCGCCACCACCGCGTAACCGCCAACGCAACGGTTGTGCACGTCGGTGACCGCGGCGAACACGTCTTCTTCGGTCGGTTGCAGCTTGCCACGCACCGCCAGCTCATGGGCGAAGACGTTGAGCAGCACTTCCGAGTCAGAGCTGGTGTTGACGTGGCGCAGGTCGGACTCGTAGATCTCCTTGGCCAGCTGTTCGACGTTGGTCAGGTTGCCGTTGTGCGCCAGGGTGATGCCGTAGGGCGAGTTGACGTAGAACGGCTGGGCCTCGGCCGAGGTCGAGCTGCCCGCGGTCGGGTAGCGCACGTGGCCGATACCCATGTGACCGACCAGGCGCTGCATATGGCGCTGCTGGAATACGTCACGGACCAGGCCGTTGTCCTTGCGCAGGAATAACCGGCCATCATGGCTGGTCACAATACCGGCAGCGTCCTGGCCGCGGTGCTGGAGGACGGTTAGCGCGTCATACAGCGCCTGATTGACGTTCGACTTACCGACGATACCGACGATGCCACACATGCGACGCAACCCCTACTTAATGAAACTGGATTGAAAAGCGCTCAAGGCGTTTTGGGCCCCAGCAGCTGTTCCTGGAACGGGAGATCAGCCGGTGCGCTGATCCCGCTGGCTAGCCACTGACTGGTGAACCCCAGAATGAGGTTTTTCGACCAGTCAGCCACCAATAGAAATTGTGGCAGGAGGCGAGACTCCTGCCACCACTGATCCTGTTGTACCGGCCCCAGGCTCAACAGCCCGACCGCCACGACCACCAGCAAGGCCCCGCGGGCGGCGCCGAAGGCCATGCCCAGGAAGCGATCGGTCCCGGACAGCCCGGTGACGCGAATCAGCTCGCCGATGAGAAAGTTGATCATGGCCCCCACCAGCAGGGTGGCGACGAAAAGAATGGCGCATCCGGCGATGACCCGGGCCGAAGGCGTCTGGATATAAGCTTCCAGGTACTGCGACAGCGAGCCACCGAACATCCAGGCCACGGCACCGGCGATGATCCAGGTAAGCAGCGACAAGGCCTCTTTGACAAAGCCGCGCTTGAGACTGATCAGCGAAGAAATGGCGATGATCGCGAGAATCGCCCAGTCGACCCAGGTAAATGCCACAGTGTTGCCTGCAAACGGATAAGGCGGCGCATTTTACCAGAGCAACGGGCTGTCGGTAAGCAGTGATTTACCGCCCGGTACGGGCCGGGCGGCAAGGGTTCAACTGCGCTCGGGCTGGAAGCGTACGACAAAGCCCTTGAGCTTCTGCTGGCGGTTGATCACATCGCGCAGGCGCTCGGCCTCGGCGCGCTCGATCAACGGTCCGACATACACCCGGTTCATGCCTTCGGCCGAACGGATATAAGCGTTGTAGCCCTGGCTGCGCAGGGTTTTCTGCAGGTTGTCGGCGCTGGCGCGGTTGGCCAGGCTGGCCATCTGAATCGACCAGCTGACCGGCAGGCCATTGGCGTCGATCTTGCCCGCAGCAGGCTTGGTCGCAGCGGCGACGGTGGCTGCCGGCTTGGCTTCTACCTTGGCGGGCGCCGGCGTCGCCGGTTTTGCCGCGACAGCCGGTGCGGCCGGGGCCGGTGTCGGCAGCGGCGTGGCGGCCGGCGCCGGGGCAATCGGCGTGCTTGGCGCCTGCACCGGTGCCGTGGCCTGCTCGACGATCAGCGGCTCTTCAGGCACTACCTGCGGCTCGGGGACCTGCACCGGCTCTACCTGCACTTGCGGCAGGGTCGGCGCAGCCGGTGCCTCGGGGGCTTCGACGCGCACCTGGCGCATTTCGTCTTCGCGCGAGAACAGCATCGGCAGGAAGATCACCGCCAGCGCCACCAGCACCAGCGCCCCGACCATGCGTTGCTTGACCACTTTATCCAGCAATGCCATTTGCCCCGTCCTCCGTGGCCTGCCGGTCGAGCCACTGCAGGGCTTCGCCGACACAGAAAAATGATCCGAACAGCAGGATTTCGTCATCCGCCGTTGCCTGCGCGCACTGCCCTTCCAGGGCCGCGGCGACGCTGGGGTAAGACTGCACCGCAGCGCCAAGGTTCGTCAGCGCCGCCTGCAACTCGCCAGCCGGCCGGCTGCGGGCGGTGTCCAGCGGCGCCACGGCCCAGGCCTGAACCTGGTGCTGCAGCGGCTTGAGCACACCGTCGAGGTCCTTGTCGGCGAGCAAACCGAACACCGCCAGGCGCTTGCCCTGCGGCGGCCGGGTGGCCAGGCGCTGAGCCAGGTACTCGGCAGCATGCGGGTTGTGCCCGACATCCATGAGGATAGTCAAAGGTTTGCCTTGCCAGGTAAAGGCTCGCCGATCGAGGCGGCCGACCATGCGCGTGCTGCGCAGGGCCTCGGCAATCTGCCCGGCATCCCACGGCAGGTCGAGCAACAGGTAGGCCTGCAATGCCAACGCGGCGTTTTCCATCGGCAGGTCGAGCAGCGGCAAATCCTGCAGCTCAACCACCTCGCCACGGGCATTGACCCCACGCCACTGCCAGTACTGGTCAGTGCTGGCCAGGTCGAAATCGCGACCGCGCAAAAACAGCGGGCTGTTCAGGGCACGGGCCTTGTCCAGCAACGGCTGCGGCGGATTGAGGTCACCACACAGGGCCGGCTTGCCCTGGCGGAAGATCCCGGCCTTCTCGAAGGCCACCAACTCACGGGTGTCGCCCAGGTAGTCGACATGGTCAACGCCGATGCTGGTCACCAGCGCCAGGTCGGCATCGACGATGTTGACGGTATCCAGGCGTCCGCCCAGACCGACTTCGAGCACCACGGCGTCGAGCGCCGCCTGCTTGAACAGCCAGAACGCCGCCAGGGTACCGGCTTCGAAGTAGGTCAGGGAGATGTCGCCACGGGCCGCTTCAACCGCGGCGAAGGCTTCGCACAGCTGCTCATCGCCGGCTTCAGCGCCGTTGATCTGCACCCGCTCGTTGTAGCGCAGCAGGTGCGGCGAGCTGTAGACGCCGACCTTGAGGCCCTGGGCGCGCAGCAACGCGGCAACGAAGGCGCAGGTCGAACCCTTGCCGTTGGTGCCGGTCACGGTGATTACCCGTGGCGCCGGCTGGCCCAGCCCGAGCCGCGCAGCGACCTGTTGCGAACGCTCCAGGCCCATGTCGATGGCCGACGGATGCAACTGCTCGAGGTAGGCGAGCCAGTCGCCAAGGGTACGTTGGGTCATACGGTGGCAGGCGCCGGCGGCACGACGATCGGCTCGATCACCGGGGCGACGAACGTGGGCGTCGGCAGGCCCATCATCTGGGCCAGCAGGTTGCCCAGGCGCTGACGCAGCTCCTGACGCGGGATGATCATGTCGATGGCGCCGTGCTCCAGGAGGAACTCGCTGCGCTGGAAGCCTTCTGGCAGCTTCTCGCGTACGGTCTGCTCGATCACCCGCGGGCCGGCAAAGCCGATCAGCGCCTTGGGCTCACCGACGATGACATCACCAAGCATCGCCAGGCTGGCAGAAACGCCGCCGTAGACCGGATCGGTCAGCACCGAGATGAACGGGATGCCTTCTTCGCGCAGGCGTGCCAGTACTGCGGAGGTCTTGGCCATCTGCATCAGCGAGATCAGCGCTTCCTGCATGCGCGCACCACCGGAGGCCGAGAAGCAGACCATCGGGCAGCGGTTTTCCAGGGCGTAGTTGGCGGCACGGACGAAACGCTCGCCGACGATGGCGCCCATCGAACCACCCATGAAGGAGAATTCGAAGGCGCTGACCACGATCGGCATGCCCAGCAGGGTACCGCTCATGGAGATCAGTGCGTCTTTCTCGCCGGTCTGCTTCTGGGCAGCAGTCAGGCGGTCCTTGTACTTCTTGCCATCGCGAAACTTCAGGCGGTCGACCGGTTCCAGGTCAGCGCCCAGCTCGGCGCGACCTTCGGCATCGAGGAAGATGTCGATACGGGCGCGGGCGCCGATACGCATGTGATGGTTGCACTTAGGGCAGACATCCAGGGTCTTTTCCAGCTCCGGACGATACAGCACGGCCTCGCAGGACGGGCACTTGTGCCACAGGCCTTCAGGGACCGAACTCTTCTTCACCTCGGAACGCATGATCGAAGGGATCAGTTTGTCTACTAACCAGTTGCTCATGCTTTCTTTCTCCAGTAGCGGCGACCGGCAGGCTATGGCTGCCGGCTCGCGCGTATGCCCTTGAGCTCAATTCGTGTATGACGCGATGAAGATGCGGCTCCGGCGCCCGCCTGCAGCGAGCCACCCCGATACCGCACCCTCGTCAACCTGTAAGGGCGACGCCCGTGGCGTCACCCGCTAATTTCGACCGCCCCATGGGCGCGATCCGGCAGCACCGGGCTGCGAAAGCTATGGACGATGGCGCGCGGCCAGCCGTCACATCCGCAGCATGCAGCGCTTTCACGCCTGCTTGACCGCGCGGATAAACGCCTCGATCCGCGCCGGGTCCTTGATGCCCTTGGCCTGCTCCACGCCGCCGCTGACATCCACCGCATAAGGCCGCACCTGCGCAATGGCCTGGGCGACGTTATCCGGCGACAGGCCGCCGGCGAGGATGATTGGCTTGCTCAGTTGCGCAGGCACCAGCGACCAGTCGAACGCCTCGCCGGTACCGCCGGGCACGCCGGCCACGTAGGTATCGAGAAGAATGCCGCTGGCACCGCTGTAGCGCTTGCAGCTGGCCTCCAGGTCGTCGCCCGGGCGCACCCGCAAGGCCTTGATCCATGGACGGTTGTGACCTGCGCAATCGGCCGGGGTTTCATCGCCATGGAACTGCAGCAGGTCGAGCGGCACCGCTTCGAGGATTTCCGTCAGCTCGCAACGGCTGGCGTTGACGAACAGGCCGACGGTGGTGACGAACGGCGGCAAGGCGGCGATGATCGCCCGCGCCTGCTGCACATCGACCGCCCGCGGGCTCTTGGCATAGAACACCAGGCCGATGGCATCGGCGCCCGCCTCGGCTGCGGCCAGCGCATCCTCGATGCGGGTAATGCCGCAGATTTTGCTGCGAACGGCGCTCATGACCTGTGAACCTCAGCAGAAAGCGGAAAGTCCCGGATGTTAGCAAATGGCTTGCGGGCCGTCAGCCCGTCAATGCCTCGTAGCCGGTAATGAAGTGTGGGCCGATGTAACGCTCGGGCAGTTCGAACTCGTCGTGGTACTCGACCTGCACCAGGTACAGCCCATACGGATGCGCGGTCACCCCGCCGGCGCGCCGCTCGCGGCTTTGCAGCACTTCCAGGGCCCACTCCGGCGGGCGCTCGCCAGCGCCGATGGTCATCAGCACGCCGGCAATGTTGCGCACCATGTGGTGCAGGAAGGCGCTGGCGCGGATGTCGAGGACGATCATCTGGCCGTGGCGGCTAACACGCAGGTGATGGAGATTCTTGACCGGCGACTTGGCCTGGCACTGGCCGGCGCGAAAGGCACTGAAATCGTGGGTGCCGACCAGGTACTCGGCGGCCAGGGCCATGCGCTCGGCGTCCAGCGGCCGGTGGTTCCAGGTCACCTCTTCGCCCAGGTGCGCCGGGCGGATCTGGTCGTTGTAGATCACGTAGCGGTAACGCCGGGCAATGGCCTTGAAGCGCGCATGGAAGTGCGCCGGCATCTGCTTGGCCCAGGACACGCTGATGTCGTGCGGCAGGTTGATGTTGGCGCCCATGGTCCAGCCCTTCATGCTGCGCACCGCCTGGGTGTCGAAATGCACCACCTGGCCGCAGGCATGCACGCCGGCATCGGTGCGCCCGGCACAGTGCAGGGTGACCGGCGAATCGGCCACCCGCGACAAGGCTTCTTCGAGGGTTTGCTGCACGCTTGCCACGCCACTGGCCTGGCGCTGCCAGCCGCGGTAGCGCGAACCTTTGTACTCAACGCCCAGGGCGATACGAAAGAAGCCTTCGGCGGCCACTTCGGCAGCCGCGTTATCAATGATTTCCAAGGGGATACAGCCTGTCGGTTTAGCAGATGGCGGCAATTATAACGACAACGGCAGCCACTTGGGCTGCCGTTGGTTTTACACAGGGTGAACTCAGACCAGGCGCGAGAGCAGCTCGTCGGCTTCCTGGCGCTGGGCATCGCTGCCGTCCTTGCGCACTTCGTCGAGAATGTCGCGGGCGCCGTCATGGTCGCCCATGTCGATATAGGCCCGGGCCAGGTCGAGCTTGGTGGCCACTTCGTCGGCGCCGCCGAGGTAGTCGAAATCATCGTCGAGGTCGTCGCTGATCGCGGCGTCCGCTTCGCTGAAGTGCGGCTCGATCGACGGCTGCTCCAGGCTTTGCGACAGCTTGTCGAGTTCGGCGTTGACGTCATCGAGCTCCGAGGCAAAGTTTTTATCCGCCTGCGAGTCCTCCAGTGACAGCGACAGGTCGAAGTCTTCCGGCAGGTCCAGCTCGCTCAACGGGTCGAACTCGGGCATGGTTTCATCGAACGCCGCCAGCTCTGCGGCGATATCGACGGTCTCGCTGTTCGGCGCCAGCGCCGGCTCGTCGCCAGCGACGTCGAGGTCGAAATCGGCGAGGTCGTCCAGGGCCTGCTCAGGCTCGGCAAGATGCTCTGCGAGCAAGGCGTCGAAGTCCGGTTGCGCCGGGCTGGCTTCGCTCGCGACTGCTTCGGCTTGTGGCGCTTCAACAGCCAGCGAGGGCTCGTCGAGCAGTGGCGGCGCGTCCAGCTCCAGGCCTTGCAGGTCGTCATCCAGGCTCAGGTCGAAGGCACTGTCCAGGTCGTCTTCAGGAACAGGCTCAGGCTCGGCCAGCGATTCTTCAACCACAGGTTCAGGTTCAGGTTCAGGTTCAGGTTCAGGTTCAGGTTCAGGTTCAGGCTCAGGTTCAGGCTCGGCCCCTGCTTCTGGCTCAACGGCTGGCTCGACGGCTGGTTCGGCTTCTGCCAGCGGTTCGGCTGGCACCTCGTCCTGCAGCAGCTCCTGGACATACTGGGCATCCAGTTCGGCCGCCAGCGCCGCCGCGCTGACGCCCGCCGCCGCGACGGCGAGCATGGCCGGGAAGCGGTTTTTCAGGGCTTCGACATCGGCATGGTTCTGGCCGGTGGCAATCAACTGCCGCTCGTGGCCGACAAAGGCATCGCGATCGCCCTGGCGGGCATAGACTTCCATCAGCTTCAGGCGCAGGTCGCTGCGCTCAGGGGCTGCGGTAACCGCAGGCTCGAGCAGTTCGGCGGCGTGATTGAGGCGACCACGGGCAATGCTCAGCTCTGCTTCGTCGAGCACAGCGTCGCCGGTCGGGGCTGCCGGGCTGGCCGCCGGAGCAACCAATGGCGCGGCAATCGGGCCTTGCACCGGCTTGCTCGGCGCTGGCTCCGCCACCACAGGCGCCGGCTCTTCGGCAGGCAAGGCGGCGGCTGTGGCGGCGGCGGCAGATGCCGCGACCACTGCCGGTGCCAGGGTCACGCTCGGCGGCGCGATGTCCAGGCCTTCAAAACTGCTTGGCGGCAGGTCCAGGTCTGGGGCGCGCTCGCCCTCTTCGGCCAGGGCGCGGGCCATGCGCAGGTGTTTTTCCGCTTCCTGGTCGGCCTTGCGCTTGCGTGCCAGCAACAGCAGCAGAAGCAACAGCACCAACAACGCGGAACCGGCGATCAGCGCCAGCAACAACGGGTTGCCGAGCAGATCGTCGAGCATCTTGTTCGAGTCGGCCGGTGCCTGGTCGGCAGCAGGCTGCGCCGGATCAACCGGTGCGGTATCGACCGCAGCCGGTGCCGGGGTGACCACCGGTTCGGCAGGAGCCGGCTGCAACTCGGCGGCAATGGCCGGCGGCTGGGCCGCGGCAGCTTCAGGCGCCGGCGCGCCAGCGGCGCCCTGGGCTTCAAGCTTGGCCAGTTGGTCGTTTTTCAGCGCGATCAGGCGCTGCAGTTTGTCCAGCTGGCTCTGCAGGTCGGCCATGCGACTTTTCAGTTCTTCGTTGTCACGACGGCTGGTGTCCAGGCTTTCCTGGGCCACAGCCAGCTTGTCGTTGAGACCTTTGCCGTCCGCAGCGCCCTTGCTGCCGGGGGCAACCAGCTTGAGGTTGTCCTGGTTGGCGATGCGTGCCGGCGCCGCCTCGGTGCCGCTGCGCCGGGTGGCGTCCAGCTGGCGTGCGCGCGGGCCCAGGCGCCGGCCTTCGCGCCAGGCAGCATACTGCTCGGCCACTTCGGTAACGGCCTGGGCCTGGGGAATACTGGTGATCTGCTGTTGATCGGGCAGGCGCAAGACCTGGCCGGTTTTCAGCAGGTTGATGTTGCCGTTGATGAAGGCATCCGGGTTCAGCGCCTGAATGGCCAGCATGGTCTGCTGCACCGACCCGCCCTGACGGGCTTTCGAGGCGATTTCCCACAGGGTGTCGCGACGCACGGTGGTGTAGTTGGCCGCGGTTACCGCAGGCGCAACGCCGGCCGGCGCCGGTTGCCCGGCCGGAGCGTTGAACTTGGCCGCGTCAATCAGCACGCTGTAGTCGCGCAGCAGGCGACCGCTCGGCCACATGACCTGGACCAGGAACTTGACCATCGGCGCCGGCAGCGGCTGGCTCGAGGTCACCCGCAACACGCTCTTGCCGTTGGGGTTGATCACCGTGGTAAAGGTCAGGTCATTGAGAAACGCCTGGCGCTCGACACCGGCCTTGGCGAACTCTTCGGCCGGCGCCAGGCTCGGCGCTACTTCGGCCGCGGTCAGGTCGCGGACATCGAGCAGTTCGATCTCGGCATCCAGGGGCTGGTTCTGCGCTGACTTCAAGGTCAGCTCGCCCAACCCGAGGGCATGCGCCATACCGGACGACAGCGCCGACGCCGCGGCTATTGCTAAGACCAGTTTGCGAATTCGAAGCATGACCTCTTCCTTTGAATGAACCTTCCCCGGCAAGCGAGAACAAGTGGAGCAAATTGTCGGCAAGTATCTTTTACACAAGGCCTTTTATCAACAATTGCGCCAGCTGGACCGCGTTCAGGGCCGCACCTTTGCGCACATTGTCGGTGGTCAGCCAGAGGTTGAGCTGCTCAACCTCGTCGATTCCACCCCGTACCCGTCCAACATAGACCACGTCCTGGCCCACTGCGTCACCCACCGGCGTCGGATAATCACCCTCCTCCACCAGTTCGATGCTGTCAGCGGCTTCCAGTGCGGCGTTGACCGCCGCCAGGTCGACCGGCGTGCGGCTTTGCACGGACACACTGTAGCTATCGCCGAAAAACACCGGGACTTGAACGCAGGTCACCGAAATCTTCAGTGAAGGCAAGCCGAGCACTTCGCGCAACTCACTGACCAGGCGGCGTTCAAGGGCGCCATGGCCGTCAGCATCGCTGGCACCGACCTGGGCCAACAGGTTGAAGGCCATCTGCCGGTCGAAGAAGCGCGGCTCCAGCGGGCGGGCGTTGAGCAGCTCGGCGGTCTGCCGGGCCAGCTCGTTGACCGCCTCGCGACCCTGGGCCGAGACCGCCAGGCACGCGGTGACATTAATGCGCTCAAGTTCCAGCAAGCCCTTGAGGGGCGCCAAGGTTACCGCCAGGGCAATCGCTGCGGCGCTTGGGCTGCTCAGTTGCTGCGGCGCCTTGAGGCTGTCGAGCACTGCCGGGTTGGCTTCCGGCACCACCGCCGGCGCCTGCTCGGCCGGCAAGCCGCCGGACAGGTCGATGACTGCGCAACCAGCCGCCTGGGCCCGTGGCGCGAAGCTGCGGGTCACTGCCGGGCCGGCGGCGAAGAAGGCCAGCTTGACCTTGCTGAAGTCGAAGCTGTCGACCTCGCGCACGCGCAGGCTCTTGCTGCGAAACATCACGCCGCTGCCCGCCGATTCGTTGCTGGCCAGCAGGTGCAGGGTGCCGACCGGGAAATCGCACTCGTCAAGGATCTGCACGAGGGTTTCACCGACAGTACCGGTGGCACCGATAACGGCGATATCAATAGGCTGGCTCATGGAAAAATCCTCTGCTGAAACGGCGGGAGCGGCACTTTACTTGGATTCTCATGCGCGGAACACCTGAATCGCGGGTCAACCCCGCTCCCACAGCGTGGACCACCCACAAAAAAGCCCGTGCTGTTTCCAGCACGGGCTTGGGTTCAACACTGCCTGGCGATCAACGCTCCAGGAGGATGCGCAGCATGCGCCGCAGTGGCTCGGCCGCGCCCCACAGCAGCTGATCACCAACGGTGAAGGCGCCCAGGTACTGGGAACCCATGTTCAGCTTGCGCAGGCGACCCACCGGGATGTTCAGGGTACCGGTGACGTTGGTCGGGCTGAGCTCCTGCATGCTGATTTCACGCTGGTTCGGCACCAGCTTCACCCAAGGGTTGTGCTGGCTGATCATGCCTTCGATGTCGGCAATCGGCACGTCCTTGTTCAGCTTGATGGTCAGTGCCTGGCTGTGGCAACGCATGGCGCCGATGCGCACGCAGATGCCGTCGACCGGGATCGGGCTCTTGAAGCGGCCGAGGATCTTGTTGGTCTCGGCCTGGGCCTTCCACTCTTCACGGCTCTGGCCGTTAGGCAGCTCTTTGTCGATCCACGGGATCAGGCTGCCGGCCAGCGGCACGCCGAAGTTCTCGGTCGGGTAGGCGTCGCTGCGCATGGCCTCGGCAACCTTGCGGTCGATGTCGAGGATGGCGCTGGCCGGGTTGGCCAGGTCATCGGCGACCGCGGCGTGGGTCGCGCCCATCTGGCGAATCAGCTCGCGCATGTTCTGCGCACCGGCGCCGGAGGCTGCCTGGTAGGTCATGGCGCTCATCCACTCGACCAGGCCGGCTTCGAACAGGCCACCCAGGCCCATCAGCATCAGGCTGACGGTGCAGTTGCCGCCGATGTAGTTCTTGGTACCGGCGTCGAGCTGCTGGTCGATGACCTTGCGGTTGACCGGGTCGAGAACGATGACCGCATCATCCTGCATGCGCAGGCTGGAGGCGGCGTCGATCCAGTAGCCCTGCCAGCCGGCTTCGCGCAGCTTGGGGAAGACTTCGTTGGTGTAGTCGCCGCCCTGACAGGTCAGGATCACATCGAGGGTCTTGAGCTCTTCAATGCTGTAAGCGTCCTTGAGCGGAGCAATATCCTTGCCCACTGCCGGACCCTGGCCACCGACGTTGGAGGTGGTGAAGAACACCGGCTCGATAAGATCAAAATCCTGCTCTTCCAGCATCCGCTGCATGAGCACGGAACCGACCATACCGCGCCAACCGATCAGACCTACACGTTTCATCGCAACTACACCTTTGCTAAAAAGTGGGCCGCTGCTTCACTAGGAAAAACAGCAGCGGGCCCGAGAGATTACAGATTCCGCAGCGCTGCGACTACTGCGTCGCCCATTTCCTGCGTACCTACCTTGCTGCAACCGTCCGACCAGATGTCGCCGGTACGCAGCCCCTGATCCAATACCAGGCTGACGGCCTTTTCAATGGCCTCGGCTGCCGCCTGCTGGTTGAAGCTGTAACGCAGCATCATCGACACCGACAAGATGGTCGCCAGCGGGTTGGCGATGCCCTGGCCGGCGATGTCCGGTGCCGAGCCGTGGCAAGGCTCGTACATGCCCTTGTTGTCGGCATCCAGCGACGCTGATGGCAGCATGCCAATGGAGCCGGTGAGCATGGAAGCCTCATCCGACAGGATGTCGCCGAACATGTTGTCGGTGACCATCACGTCGAACTGCTTGGGCGCACGCACCAGTTGCATGGCGGCGTTGTCGACGTACATGTGGCTGAGTTCGACGTCCGGGTAGTCCTTGGCGACTTCCTCGACGATCTCGCGCCACAGCTGGCTGGAGGCCAGGACGTTAGCCTTGTCGACCGAGCAGAGTTTTTTACCGCGCACGCGGGCCATGTCGAAACCGACCCGGGCGATACGGCGGATTTCGCTCTCGCTGTATGGCAGGGTGTCGTAGGACTGACGCTCGCCGCCTTCCAGCTCGCGGGTGCCGCGGGGTGCGCCGAAATAGATGCCGCCGGTCAGCTCGCGAACGATGAGGATGTCCAGGCCGGCGACGATTTCTGGCTTGAGCGACGAAGCGTCGGCCAGTTGCGGGTAGAGAATCGCCGGACGCAGGTTGGCGAACAGGCCCAGTTGCGAGCGGATTTTCAGCAGGCCGCGTTCAGGGCGAATGTCGCGCTCGATCTTGTCCCACTTCGGCCCGCCAACGGCGCCGAGCAGCACGGCATCGGCCTTGCGTGCGCGTTCCAGGGTCTGGTCGGCCAGCGGCACGCCGTGCTTGTCGATGGCGGCGCCGCCGATGACGTCGTGCTCCAGGCTGAAACCGAGCTGGAACTTGTCGTTGGCCAGTTCCAGCACCTTGACCGCCTCGGCCATGATTTCCGGACCGATGCCATCACCTGGAAGAATCAGAATCTGCTTGCTCATGCTTTCCTCTATTCAATTCAAGCGGCACGCCCTGTTGGCCTGCCGGAAAAAACCTAGCGTTCGGCCCAGAGCACCACGACATCGGTGCTGAACGAGCCGTCGGCTTCAATCTGGTAATACTGCCGTACTTCTTCGCCCATCGCCTGCTGCAATTGGCGGATGGCGCCACGCATCACCTCGGGGGTGCGCATGCGCTCGACCCACGAGCTGTACTCCAGGCGCAGGCGCTGGCGGCTGTGGCTGCGGGTGAACAGGCCGGCTTCGCTGACCTGCTGCAGCCATTCGCTGGCCGAATAATCGCGTACATGGCTGGTGTCGCGCAGCACCTCGACGCTCTGCAGGTAAGTGTCGAGCAGCGGGCTGCCCGGCGACATGACGTCGATGAAGGCTGCCACGCCGCCGGGCTTGAGCACCCGCTTCACTTCCCGCAGCGCCAGGCCCAGGTCGCTCCAGTGGTGCGCCGAGTAGCGGCTGAAGACGAAATCGAACGATGCGTCAGCGAACGGCAGGCGCTCGGCGGCGCCGCGTTCGGTGACGATGTTCTCGAAGCCACGTTCGCTGGCAGCGGCGGCGACCACATCCAGCATCTGCTGCGACAGGTCGTAGGCCACCACTTCACGCACCAGCGGGGCAACGTGGAAACTCACATGGCCGGCGCCACAGCCAAGGTCCAGCAGGCGTGCCCGGCCTTGGCCGGCAAGTTCGGCCTGCAACAGGGCGAACTCGCTGCCCTGGGCATGCACGGCGCTGCTCAGGTAGGCACTGGCCTGTTCGCCGAACTGGCGCTGGACGACGTCCTTATGGGTGGTGCTGGTCATCTGCATCTCCTGGGACCTTATCGCGGGGCATGTGAGAGCGGGCTTGCCCCGCGATTGGCATCAATCAAGCGTCACGAAACAACCAGGGCTGGCTGGCCCGGTGCTTGGCTTCAAAGGCGGCAATCGCATCGCCATCCTGCAAGGTCAGGCCGATGTCATCCAGGCCGTTGAGCAGGCAGTGCTTGCGAAATGCATCGATCTCGAAGGTCAGCACCTTGCCGTCCGGGCGGGTCACGGTCTGAGCCTGCAAGTCGATGCTCAACTGGTAACCCGGATCGGCTTCAACCTGCTTGAACAGCTCGTCGACTTCCTCATCGCTGAGGATGATCGGCAGCAAGCCGTTCTTGAAGCTGTTGTTGAAGAAGATGTCGGCATAGCTCGGCGCGATGATGCTGCGAAAGCCGTACTCTTCCAGGGCCCACGGCGCATGTTCACGGCTCGAGCCACAACCGAAGTTCTCGCGGGCGAGCAACACGCTGGCACCTTGATAACGCGCGTGGTTGAGCACGAAATCCGGGTTCTGCGGGCGCTTGCTGTTGTCCTGGTACGGCTGGCCGACATCCAGGTAACGCCATTCATCGAACAGGTTGGGGCCAAAGCCGGTGCGCTTGATCGACTTCAGGAACTGCTTGGGAATGATCTGGTCGGTGTCGACGTTGGCACGGTCCAATGGCGCGACAAGGCCGGTGTGCTGGGTAAAGGCTTTCATGCTGCGCTCCCTTGGATCAACTCGCGTACATCGACAAAACGGCCGGTAACGGCGGCGGCGGCGGCCATGGCCGGGCTCACCAGGTGGGTACGGCCACCGGCGCCCTGACGCCCTTCAAAGTTGCGGTTGGAGGTCGAGGCGCAATGCTCGCCACTCTCCAGGCGGTCGGGGTTCATCGCCAGGCACATCGAGCAACCCGGTTCACGCCACTCAAAGCCCGCTTCGAGGAAAATCTTGTCCAGGCCTTCTTTCTCGGCCTGGGCCTTGACCAGGCCCGAGCCCGGCACCACGATCGCCTGCTTGATGGTCGCGGCCACCTTGCGGCCCTTGGCGATCTCGGCGGCGGCGCGCAGGTCTTCGATGCGCGAGTTGGTGCAAGAGCCGATAAACACCCGGTCGAGCTGGATGTCGGTGATCGCCTGGTTGGCATTCAAGCCCATGTACTTCAACGCCCGCTCGATCGAGCCACGCTTGACCAGATCGGCCTCGGCAGCCGGGTCCGGTACGCGCTGGTCGACGGCCAGGACCATCTCCGGCGAGGTGCCCCAGCTGACCTGCGGCTTGATCTGCGCAGCGTCCAGCTCGATCACCGTGTCAAACACCGCATCGGCGTCGGAGACCAGGTCTTTCCAGGCTTCGACCGCTTGCGCCCACTGCTCGCCCTTGGGTGCATAGGGGCGGCCCTTGACGTACTCGACGGTTTTTTCATCGGTGGCCACCAGACCTACCCGGGCGCCGGCTTCGATGGACATGTTGCAGATGGTCATGCGCCCTTCGACCGACAACTCGCGAATCGCGCTGCCGGCGAATTCCATGGCATGGCCGTTGCCGCCGGCGGTGCCGATCTTGCCGATCACGGCGAGGACGATGTCCTTGGCAGTGACGCCGAACGGCAATGTGCCTTCAACGCGCACCAGCATGTTCTTCATCTTTTTGGCCACCAGGCACTGGGTAGCGAGCACGTGCTCGACCTCGGACGTACCGATACCGTGGGCCAGGGCGCCGAAGGCACCGTGGGTCGAGGTGTGCGAGTCGCCGCAGACCACGGTCATGCCCGGCAAGGTCGCACCCTGCTCCGGGCCGATGACGTGGACGATGCCCTGACGCACGTCATTCATCTTGAATTCGACGATGCCATACTCGTCGCAGTTTTCATCGAGGGTCTGAACCTGCAAACGCGAGACCTGGTCGACAATGGCGTCGATACCGCCCTTGCGCTCCGGGGTGGTCGGCACGTTGTGATCAGGCGTGGCGATGTTGGCATCGATGCGCCAGGGTTTGCGATTGGCCAGACGCAGGCCTTCGAAGGCTTGCGGCGACGTCACTTCGTGAATGATGTGACGGTCGATGTAGATCAGCGCCGAACCATCGTCGCGCTGCTTGACCAAATGCGAATCCCAGAGCTTGTCGTAAAGCGTTTTGCCGGCCATCAGACTGTTCCTCATCAGCGTCTTTCTATGCCAATAACCCCTTGGCTTGTACGGACGATGCTATGCCGGTAGATTGAATAACTCAAATTCATAATTTTTATGCTTTGGATAACCAAAAGGAATTCGAGTAGTGGACCTGGCCAACCTCAATGCCTTTATCGCGATTGCCGAGACCGGCAGTTTCTCTGGGGCCGGCGAGCGCTTGCACCTGACCCAGCCGGCAATCAGCAAACGTATCGCCGGCCTTGAGCAGCAACTGGATGTGCGCCTGTTTGACCGCCTCGGCCGCGAGGTCAACCTGACCGAGGCCGGGCGCGCCCTGCTGCCGCGCGCCTACCAGATCCTCAATGTGCTGGACGACACCCGCCGGGCGCTGACCAACCTCACCGGGGAAGTCAGCGGGCGCCTGACCCTGGCCACCAGCCATCACATCGGCCTGCACCGCCTGCCGCCGCTGCTGCGAGCCTTTACCCGCCAGTACCCGGCGGTGGCGCTGGATATCCAGTTTCTCGATTCGGAAGTTGCCTACGAAGAAATCCTCCATGGCCGCGCAGAGATCGCCGTCATCACCCTGGCCCCGGAGCCGCACCATCTGGTGCGTGCCGTGCCGGTATGGGACGATCCGCTGGACTTCGTCGCCGCCCCAGAGCACCCGCTGGCACGCAAAGGCGCGGTCAGCCTGGCCGACATTGCCCACCATCCGGCGGTGTTCCCCGGTGGTAACACTTTCACACACCATATCGTCCAGCGCCTGTTCGAAGCCCAGGGCCTGACGCCGAACATCGCCATGAGCACCAACTATCTGGAAACCATCAAGATGATGGTCTCCATCGGCCTGGCATGGAGCGTGCTGCCGCGTACTATGCTCGACGAGCAGGTTGCGCCCATCGCCTTGCCGGGCATACAGCTGTCGCGCCAGCTAGGCTACATTCTGCACACCGAACGAACGTTATCGAATGCCGCCAGGGCCTTTATGGCATTGCTCGACAGCCATGCAAGCCCCTTGAACCACTGAGGTAGTACCCGGGCACACCTGCCCGCTCAAGGACGCGTTATCTGCCAAAGGTCTGGTATCGATGCCCAAATCAGCAAACCGTTTTCCGCGCATGCCCCGAATTCATGCAGCGGACCCCCAGGAATCGGAGCAAACCTGGGAAAACGCCCCGCAACTGTTGGCGGCGCTTAACGGTGCGCGCCTGGGTGCCTGGTTCTGGGATGTCGAGACCGGGCAGATCAGCTGGTCGCGCGGCACCCAGGCGCTGTTCGGCTTTGACCCGCACCAGCCGCTGCCCAATGACCTGGACTACCTGGAACTGGTGCCCATGGAAGACCGCGCCCGCGCCCTGCAGGCCTTTCATGCGGTGGTCAACGGCGAGCCGGTCGAGCAAGCCCTGCGCCATCGCATCCGCTGGCCCGACGGCAGCCTGCACTGGCTGGAAATCAACGGCAGCATGACCAAGGACCGCAACGGCCGGCGACAGATGGTCGGGGTGATTCGCGAAATTACCCGCCAGCGTGAACGGGAAGCGGCGCTGATCAACTCGGAAAAGCGCTTTGCCACGCTCTTCCACCTGAGCCCCAATGTCATCCTCCTGACCCGCCGCGCCGACGGCATGATCTACGAGGTCAACCAGCACTTCGAGAACATCCTCGGCTGGCCGGGCCACCAGATCATCAACAAAAGCACCCTCGAACTTGGCCTGTGGGTGCATCCACAGCAGCGCCTGCAGGTGCTGGCGGCGACCAGCGGCACCAGCGGCCCGGTGACCCTCGAAGTGCAGTTTCGCGGCAGCAGCGGCGAAGTTCACGACGGCCTGCTCTGTACCCAGAACATCGACCTGGAAGGCACCGCCTACCTGCTCAGCACCTTCGTCGACACCAGCGAGCGCAAACGCGCCGAACAAGCGCTCAAGGACAGCCAGGAACGCCTGGACCTGGCCCTGGACTCGGCACAACTGGGCACCTGGGACTGGCACATCCCCAGCGGCATGCTCTATGGCTCGGCGCGCGCCGCCGAACTGCACGGCCTTGAGCCGGTGCCGTTTCACGAATCCTTCGAGTCGTTTTTCGAAGGCGTGCCGGAAATGGAGCGCAGCAGCATGCGCCAGGCCTACCGCAGCCTGCGCGAAGGTCCGGCCGGCAATTACCAGATCACCTACCGCATCCAGATGGAAGACGGCAGCTCGCGCTTCATTGAAAGCCGCGCGCGCCTGTACCGCGATGAACAGGGCAACCCGCTGCGCATGGCCGGCACCTTGCTGGACATCACCGAACAAGTGGAGCGCGAGCAGCGCCTGACCAGTTCCGAAGAAAAGTTCGCCAGCCTGTTCCAGGCCAGCCCCGACCCGATCTGCGTGACCCGCCAGGACAGCGGCCAGTTCATCGAGATCAACCCGGCCTTTACCCAGGTGTTTGGCTGGAACGCCGAGCAGGTACTGGGCAACACCGCCGAACAGATCGGCCTGTGGGCCGAGTCGGCCGAACGCGCCCGGCGCATCGAACGGGTGATCCGCGACCAGGCCTTGAACAACGTCGCCGTGGTGGTCAACCACAAGGACGGGCAGCCGCTGACCTGCGTGATTTCCAGCCGCCTGATCAAGGTCGACAACCAGCCCTGCAGCGTCACCACCCTGCGCGACATCACCCAGCAGCAGCGCGCCGAAGCGGCGCTCAAGGCCAGCGAAGAGAAGTTCGCCAAGGCCTTCCATTCAAGCCCCGATGCCATCACCATCACCGAACGCGACAGCGGCCGCTACCTGGAGGTCAACGACGGTTTCTGCCGCCTGACCGGCTACAGCGCCGCTGAAGTGATCGGCCAGACTGTGCACGACATCGGCATCTGGGCTGACGACAAACAGCGCGCCGCGCTGCTCAACGAATTCCACGACAAAGGCCGCGTGCATCACCGGGAAATGCTCGGGCGCAACAAGCGTGGCGACATTCTCACCGTCGAGGTTTCGATCGAGCCGATCAACCTCAACGAAACCGAGTGCCTGCTGCTCACCGCCCGCGACGTCAGCCAGTTGAAGAATGCCCAGGCGCAGATCCGCCACCTGGCCTACCACGACCCGCTGACCAACCTGCCCAACCGCGCCCTGTTGATGGACCGCCTGAGCCAGCAGATCGCCCTGCTCAAGCGCCACAACCTGCGTGGCGCCCTGCTGTTTCTCGACCTCGACCACTTCAAGCACATCAACGATTCGCTTGGCCATCCGGTCGGCGACACGGTGCTGAAGATCATCACCGCGCGCCTGGAAGCCAGCGTGCGCCTGGAAGACACCGTCGCGCGCCTGGGTGGTGACGAGTTCGTGGTGCTGCTCAGCGGCCTTGAAGGCAGCCGCGAGGAAGTCACGGAAAAAGTCCGCGAACTGGCCGACACCCTGCGCGAACTGCTGGCCGAGCCAATGTCGCTGGACGGCCAGCGCCTGCAGGTGACGCCGAGCATCGGCGTGGCGCTGATCCCCGACCACGGCTCGACCCCGGCCGATTTGCTCAAACGTGCGGACATCGCCCTGTACCGGGCCAAGGACTCCGGGCGCAACACCACGCAAATGTTCCACACCACCATGCAAAAGGCTGCCAGCGAGCGCCTGCGCATGGAGAACGACCTGCGCCTGGCCCTGGCCCGCGGCGAACTGGCCCTGCACTTCCAGCCCCAGGTCGACGCCCGCGACAACCGCATCGTCGGCGCCGAAGTGCTGTTGCGCTGGCACCACCCGCAACTGGGCCAGCAGCCGCCGGCGCAGTTCATTCAGGTACTGGAAGAAAGCGGGCTGATCCTCGAAGTTGGCAGCTGGATCCTCGACGAAGCCTGCGACGCCTGCGCCGGTATGCTGCGCGACGGCCTGATCGACCCCGACGACTTCAGCCTGTGCGTGAACATCAGCCCGCGCCAGTTCCGCCAGAACGACTTCGTCGAACGGGTAATGCGCAGCCTTGACGACTACCGCCTGCCGCACAAGATCCTCAAGCTGGAAATCACCGAGGGCATCGTCATCCAGAACCTCGAAGACACCATCAGCAAAATGCGCGAACTCAAGGCCTTTGGCGTGAGCTTTGCCATGGATGATTTCGGCACCGGCTACTCCTCGCTGACCTACCTCAAGCGCCTGCCGGTGGATGCCCTGAAGATCGACCAGTCCTTCGTCCGCGACGCCCCGATCGACCCCAACGACGCCGAAATCGTCCGCGCCATCGTCGCCATGGCCCGCAGCCTGGACCTGGCGGTGATTGCCGAAGGGGTGGAGCTGTCGGAGCAACTGGAGTTTCTTGAGCGGCTGGGCTGCCACTTGTACCAGGGCTACCTGCATAGCCGGCCGTTGCCGCTGGGGGAGTTTCGGGCGATGTTGCTTGAAGCGCCGGCGGGCTACTGAAGCTTTCGAAAATGTAGAAGCGGGCTAGCTCCGTGATATCGTCCCGCCCGCCACATCGCATCGCGGGTCAAGCCCGCTCCCACAAAAGCAACTCGAATCGTGCTCTTGATCTGCTTTTGATCTTGATCCACCTGGCCCCGTCAACCAGAAGGGCCGAGTGCAGGTGTTGCGAAGGGGCTAGTGCGCAGCACCTTCGGCGTTAGCCGAAGTTGCGAAACGTAGAGTTGCTTGCAACTCGTAGTTCGCAATGCCCCGTAGCGACACCGGAGCGAGGGAACCCGAAGCGCAGCGTAGGGCCCACTGGTGGGGCGAGAATTTTTGCTTACTTTTTTTTCGACTGAAAAAAGTAAGCCGCCGTAAGGGCGGAAAGGTGACTCAGCACCACCAAAACAATCGGATCAACACCCAAATCTCAGAGCCAAAAAAGGGTGCCCGAAGGCACCCTTTCCTGAACAAACAACAATCAATTCAGAGCAGGCTTGCTCTCCCACAAGAGCAACGCGAATTGTGCTCTTGATTTTGATCTGCTTGTGATCTTGATCTACCGGCCCCGTTAACCAGAAGGACCGAGTGCAGGTGTTGCGAAGGGGCTAGTGCGCAGCACCTTCGGCGTTAGCCGAAGTTGCGAAACGTAGAGTTGCTTGCAACTCGTAGTTCGCAATGCCCCGTAGCGACACCGGAGCGAGGGAACCCGAAGCGCAGCGTAGGGCCCACTGGTGGGGCGAGAATTTTTGCTTACTTTTTTTTCGACTGAAAAAAGTAAGCCGCCGTAAGGGCGGAAAGGTGCCTCGGCAGCACCCTCGCCAATGGATAATCACCAAAGACAAAAAGGGCAC
Organism: Pseudomonas sp. SORT22; assembly: GCF_018417635.1. Taxonomy (NCBI): domain Bacteria; kingdom Pseudomonadati; phylum Pseudomonadota; class Gammaproteobacteria; order Pseudomonadales; family Pseudomonadaceae; genus Pseudomonas; species Pseudomonas sp. SORT22. The sequence continues at coordinate 1,826,655 of NZ_CP071007.1, read as the reverse complement.
CCGAAGGTGCCCTCATTCAAATCAAACAATCAATTCAGAGCAGGCTTGCTCTCACCATTGATAGGAATCCGCTTGGCCTTGGCCTCTTCCGGCACAATCCTCAGCAAATCAATGCTCAGCAGCCCGTTCGCCAGACCAGCCGCCTTGACCTCGATATGGTCAGCCAACCGGAACGACAACTTGAACGCCCGTTGGGCGATGCCCTGATGCAGATAGGTAACGCTATCAGCGTTGCTGTCACGCTTGCCGCCAGTCACGGTCAAAACGCCTTTCTCCACCTGCAGGTCCAGATCCTGCTCCTGGAAACCGGCCGCAGCAACGACGATTCGATAATGGTCATCGCCATGTTTTTCAACGTTGTAGGGAGGGTAGCTGCTACCCGCCTCATTACGCGCCGCAGATTCGAACAGGTCATTGAAACGGTCGAAACCCACGGAATGGCGGAACAGTGGAGCCAGAGAAAAAGCAGTAGTCATGATGCATCTCCTGAAAATCAGCGAGGTTGTGTAGTAACGCGACCCGACTTCGGCATCGCGTACTCCCTAGATAAGGACCCTCGCCTGCTTTTCAAGCAACCCTGCAAAAATTTTTTCAGGCCGCCTCGCTGACCGGTACACCAATCAACTGCCCGACCCGATCGCAGTCGGTTTCCCGACGCAATTCGGTGAACAGCGCCACCGCTTCGGGGTAGGTGCGGGTCAGCATCGCCACCCATTGCTTGAGACGCCCCGGCGCCTGGCGCGGGGTCATCTGCGCGCGGGCCTGGCCCCAGAAGTCCTGGATCAGCGGCAGCAAGCTCTGCCAGTCCATGGGCACGAACTCGACGCCATCGCGTTCGGCGGCAATCTGCCGGGCCAGGTCCGGGCGCGAAACCAGGCCACGCCCCAGCATGATGTCTTCAACGCCACTGACTTCGCGGCAGCGCCGCCAGTCTTCCAGGGTCCAGACCTCGCCGTTGGCATACACCGGCACCTTGACCACCTCTTGCACCCGCGCCACCCACTCCCAATGGGCCGGCGGCTTGTAGCCGTCAACTTTGGTCCGCGCGTGCACCACCAACTGCTCGGCGCCGCCTTCGGCCAGGGCCCGGGCACAGTCCAGGGCGCCGTCGGGGCTGTCGAAACCCAGGCGCATCTTGGCCGTGACCGGGATATGCGCAGGCACCGCGCGACGCACTTCACGCAAGATCGCGTGCAGCAGTTCCGGCTCCTTGAGCAGCACCGCCCCGCCCCGCGACTTGTTGACGGTCTTGGCCGGGCAGCCAAAATTGAGGTCGATCACCGGCGCGCCCAGCTCACAGGCCAGCACTGCGTTCTCGGCCAGGCACACCGGGTCGGAACCGAGCAATTGCACCCGCAACGGCACCCCGGCTGCAGTGCAGGCGCCCTGGCTCAGCTCCGGCGCGAGCTTTTCGAAGGTCGCCGCCGGCAGCAGGCGGTCGCAGACCCGAATGAACTCGGTGACACACCAGTCGATGCCGCCCACCTGGGTCAGTACGTCGCGAAGAATGTCGTCGACCAGCCCCTCCATCGGGGCCAGGGCAATTTGCATGGGTTGCATCTCGGCTGGAAAAGGCCGGCAGTCTAGCAAAATCCGCGGCTTACAGCGCTCCGGCCATCAGCGCCGGGCCATAGCCGTCGATAAACTCGGCCGGCATGCGCTTGGGTCGCCCTGTGGATAACTCGATGCAGACGAAGGTGGTTTGCGCACGCAGCAAGGTGGTGCCGTCGCTGGGGCGGACCAGCTGGAAGCGCCGGGTCATTTTCAGCCGCTGGTCCCAGTCGACGATCCAGGTTGCCAGTTGCAGCTCGTCGTCCTCGTAGGCAGCGGCCAGGTAGTCGATTTCGTGGCGGACCACCGCCATGGCCCGGTCCAGGCGCCGGTATTCGGCCAGGTCCAGCCCCAGGCGCTGGGAGTGGCGCCAGGCGCAGCGCTCGAGCCAGGTGACGTAGACCGCGTTGTTGGCGTGGCCGAGGCCGTCGATGTCGTCGGCAGCGACCCGCAGGTCGATGATGAACGGTGTTGCCAGGTCCCAACTCATGCCCGCTCCAGATCCGTGGTTAACGGGCAGAGTGTACCGGATGCTCAGGCCGATTGCCGGGCCGGTGAACTGCTGCGCTGCAGCAGCGCCAGCACCCCTTCGCGCACTTGTGGGTCAGCCAGCACCCGCAGGTGACCACCGTCGGGCAGGCGCAGCAGGCGGCTGTCGAACCAGGCGCGGTGGATGGCGTCGGACTCGTCTACCGGTACCAACTGGTCGTCCTCGGCATGCACGATCAAGCCGGGCAGCTCCAGTTGGTAGCCGCTGACATCCAGGCGAGAAATCTGCACGCCGACATCGCGCTCAATCTGGCGAATGAACGCCGCCCGCGCCCGCGCCGGCATGCCCAGGTGACGAGCGAAACCGCGGATCACGCCAAGCAACTGCGCCGGCGCGGCGATGCTCACCGCCACTTCGGCGCGCAGCCCCCACTGCAACGCCAGGAGCATGCTGGCGCCGCCCATGGAATGGCCAACCACGGCCTTGAGCGGCGGCAGTTCGGCGGCGGCTTCCAGCAAGGCACGGGCGAACAGCACCACGTTAGCTTCGTTGCCCGGCGAGCGGCCATGGGCCGGGCCTTCCAGGGCCACGGCGGTGTAACCGGCGTCGACCAGGCTGTCGATCAGGTGGGCGAACTGGGTCGGGCGCCCTTCCCAGCCGTGCATCAGCAGCACGGTCGGGCCCTGGCCCCAGCGCAGTGCCGAGAGGCCGAAACGCAAGGTGATGCGCTCGGCGCGGGCCAGCAGCGGCAGCTCCCAGTCTCGCGGCGGCCGGTTGCGCGGGGTCATGAAGGCACGGCGCATCTTGCGTGCGATATGTTCCGGCGCCAGATGCCCGAGGGTGCCGTTAACACTACGAATCCAGCTCAAGGTATTCATCGCTTCACTCCGGTGGATATCGCGTAGTTCAGACAACCGCCGACTTGGCGGCGCGCAGGATGCGGTCAGACAGCTCGTCAGTGCCCAGGGCCCGGGCCAGGGCCAGGCCACCGATCATCAGGGCCATGTCGGCGAGCACCTTGTCGGCCTCTTCCGGGCTGTCGGCGAGGTTGGCCATCATCAGTTCAATGTGTTCGGCCAGCACTTCGCGGAAGGCTTCCGGAAGGCGCGCCATTTCGCCCAGCGAGGTGGGCAGCGGGCAGGCACGCTCGGTGGCGTCGCGGTGCTTGCGCGAGAGGTAGAAGGCGGCAACCAGAGCCCGGCGCTCCTCGCCGCTCATGTTCGGGTCTACTTCGGCGAGCAGCGCCCGACGCTCGCCCAGCAACTGGCGAAAGGCTTCGAGCATCAACGCGTCCTTGCTGTCGAAATGGGCGTAGAAGCCACCGACGGTCAGGCCGGCGGCGCCCATCACCTGATTGACGCTGGGCTCGGCGGGGCCATGCTGGATCAGCGCACTGCAGGCAGCATCGAGAATCCGTTCGCGGGTCTTGGCCTTTTTGTCGTTCATGCTCGCCTCCAAAATATTATGGTTAGAATATTATTCTCATCATATTTTTTAGCAAGCAGAAATTGCTGCCGCTGGTCGCGTCAGGCAAGAAAGGCGTGAGGAGAAGTTTTTTCAAGACAAAAACAAAAGGCTCATTCAATAATCGAATGAGCCTTGAAATCCCACAAAGTGGGTAAAATGGCGTCCCCTAGGGGACTCGAACCCCTGTTACCGCCGTGAAAGGGCGGTGTCCTAGGCCACTAGACGAAGGGGACTTGTAACCTTCGTGCAGATCCGTTTTCACGAATCCTGGCAAAATTGGTGGAGCTAAGCGGGATCGAACCGCTGACCTCCTGCATGCCATGCAGGCGCTCTCCCAGCTGAGCTATAGCCCCAGATTTCTAGCCTCGCGGCCCAGCGACTTCTTTCGATGTCGCTTGTGTAAAACTGGCGTCCCCTAGGGGACTCGAACCCCTGTTACCGCCGTGAAAGGGCGGTGTCCTAGGCCACTAGACGAAGGGGACGAACCTTCTTACCTTACCAACCCGGTCGCTGGAACCCGGTTGATTCCGCAGTCAGTCTAGCTGACTGCGAATCGGAATTTGGTGGAGCTAAGCGGGATCGAACCGCTGACCTCCTGCATGCCATGCAGGCGCTCTCCCAGCTGAGCTATAGCCCCACAATGTCGCTTTGAACTTGAATCGCTTGGCTGGGTGCTTCGCGTTTCGTTTTCGTTCATCGCTGTGGACGGGGCGCATATTAAGATCGGATGGCGAACCTGTCAAATATATTTTCAACAAAATTCAAAAAAAATTTCCGAGATAACAAACACTTACCGCCCGAGCGGATGAAACACCCCGGTTTTACAGGGGTTTGCGGGCTTCTTCGCGGGGCAAGCCCGCGCCTACTGAACAGGTAGGAGCGGGCTTGCCCCGCGAAGTTTTACCAAGGTCAGGCAATCAGGCGATGGTGCCCAGGAGCTTTTCCCACTCTTTGTTTTCTTTCTTCGACACACCACCGAGCAGGTCCAGAGCCTGGCGCAGGCGGTAGCGGGTCAGGTCCGGGCCGAGGATTTCCATGGCATCGAGCACCGAAACCGAGCTGGCCTGGCCGGTGATGGCGGCAAACATCAGCGGCATGGCATCACGCAGCTTCAGCTCCAGGGCTTCGACCACCGCCTGGATGCAAGCGGTGATCCGCTCTTTTTCCCACTGGCGCAGGCTTTCGAGCTTCCACAGGATCAGCTGGATCACCTGGCGTACCTGGTCGGCCGAGAGCTTTTTGCTTTCGAACAGCTTGGCGTCGAGCTTGAGCGCACCTTCAAAGAAGAAGCCGCCCAGCGGCACGACCTGGCTGAAGGTCTCTACCCTGCCCTGCACGTGCGGCGCGATCTGCATCATGTAGTCGCTGTTGAACGCCCATTTCTGCAGGCGCGCAGCGAATTCCTCTACCGGCAGCTCGCGCAGCCACTGGCCGTTGAGCCACGACAGCTTCTCGATGTCGAAGATCGGCCCGCCGAGGGACACCCGCGACAGGTCGAAGTGCTCGACCATCTCGGCCAGGGAGAATTTCTCGCGCTCGTCCGGCATCGACCAGCCCATGCGGCCCAGGTAGTTGAGCATGGCTTCGGGCATGAAGCCCATGCGCTCGTAGAAGGTCACCGAGGTCGGGTTCTTGCGCTTGGACAGCTTGCTCTTGTCCGGGTTACGCAGCAGCGGCATGTAGCACAGGGTCGGTTGTTCCCAGCCGAAGTACTCGTACAGCTTGATCAGCTTGGGCGCCGACGGCAGCCATTCTTCACCGCGCAGCACGTGAGTGATGCCCATCAGGTGGTCATCGACGACGTTGGCCAGGAAGTAGGTCGGCAGGCCGTCGGTCTTCATCAGCACCTGCATGTCCATGCGGTCCCACGGGATTTCGACGTCGCCACGGAGCATGTCCGGGACCACGCAGACGCCTTCGCTCGGCACCTTCATGCGGATCACGTGCGGCTCGCCAGCGGCCAGGCGGCGCTGCACTTCTTCAGCCGACAGCAGCAAGGCGCGACCGTCGTAGCGCGGGGTTTCGCCGCGGGCCATCTGCTCGGCACGCATCTGGTCGAGCTCTTCGGCGGTGCAGAAGCACGGGAAGGCGTGGCCAAGGTCGACCAGTTGCTGGGCGTACTGCTTGTAGATATCGCCCCGCTCGCTCTGCCGGTAAGGGCCATGCGGGCCGCCGACGTCCGGACCTTCGCTCCACTCGATGCCGAGCCAGCGCAGGGCGTCGAAGATTTGCTGTTCCGACTCGCGGGTCGAGCGCAGCTGGTCGGTATCTTCGATACGCAGGATGAACTCGCCGCCGTGCTGCTTGGCAAAGCAGTAGTTGAACAAGGCGATGTAAGCGGTGCCGACGTGGGGATCGCCAGTAGGCGAAGGCGCGATACGCGTGCGAACGGTGGTCATGGACAGTCTCGAACTAGAGATGAAACAAAGGCTGGATGTTAACAGGGAGCGGGCACCGGGCTCCAGCAATGGGCGCGATCGGCACTTGTAAGCACGGCTGCAAACGCTGTTAAATTTGCTTACATTTTTACAACGATCGTACCCATGCCTGCCCAACTCAAGCGTCGCCTGCTGATTTTTCTTGCCCTTGTACTGCTGATTGCCCTCGCCTTCCTGGCCCACTGGTACTTCAAGGGACGCTTCTATGAAAGCACCGACAACGCCTACGTGCAGGGCGAAATAACCCGGGTTTCCAGCCAGCTGAGCGCGCGCATCGATCAAGTGCTGGTACAGGACAACCAGCACGTGGCCAAGGGCGACCTGCTGGTGCGCCTTGAGCCCGAAGATTTTCGCCTGGCCGTTGAACGCGCCCGCGCCGCCCTTGATACCCGCGAAGCCGAACGCCTGCAGGCCGAAAGCCGGCTCACCCAGCAAGCCAGCCTGATTGCCGCAGGAAAAGCGCAGGTTGCCGCTAACCAGGCCACCCTCGGCCGTGCGCAACTGGACCTGAACCGCGCCGAGGCCCTGCGCAAACCGGGCTTTGTCTCGGAAGAACGGGTCACCACACTGTCAGCCGAAAACCACGTCGCCCGCTCCCAGGTGAGCAAGGCCCAGGCCGACCTGCAAGGCCAGCGCCAGCAGGTCAACGCCCTGGCCGCCGAGATCAAGCGCCTCGATGCGCAGATCGTCAACGCCCGCGCCGACCTGGCCCAGGCCGAGCTGAACCTGACCCGCAGCGAAATCCACGCCCCGATCAGCGGCATCATCGGCCAGCGCGCCGCGCGCAATGGCCAGGTGGTCCAGGCCGGCGCCTACCTGCTGTCGATCGTCCCCGATGAAGACATCTGGATTCAGGCCAACTTCAAAGAAACCCAGATCGGCCACATGCAGCCCGGGCAAAAGGCTGAACTGCTGTTCGACAGCTACCCGGACACCCCGATCGAAGCGCGGGTCGACAGCCTGTTCGCCGCCTCCGGCGCGCAGTTCAGCCTGCTGCCGCCCGACAACGCCACCGGCAACTTCACCAAGGTGGTGCAGCGCATTCCGGTAAAACTGACCTTCGCCGCCAACAACCCGCTGCACGGCAAGATCCGCCCGGGCATGTCGGTAACCGCCACCGTTGATATCCGCGACAACGCCGACCATGGCCGGTGACCAGTTGATCCGTCCCGCCGGCGAACCCAGCCGGCGCGACTGGATCGCGGTAATGAGCGTGATGCTCGGCGCCTTCATGGCGGTGCTGGACATCCAGATCACCAACTCCTCGCTCAAGGACATTCAGGGCGCGCTGTCGGCAACCCTGGAGGAAGGCTCGTGGATTTCCACCTCCTACCTGGTGGCCGAGATCATCATGATCCCGCTCACCGCCTGGCTGGTGCAGCTGCTGTCGGCGCGGCGCCTGGCGGTGTGGGTGTCGCTGGGCTTTCTGGCCTCATCGCTGCTCTGCTCCATGGCCTGGAACCTGGAGAGCATGATCGTCTTCCGCGCCATGCAGGGCTTTACCGGCGGCGCGCTGATCCCCCTGGCCTTCACCCTGACCCTGATCAAGCTGCCCGAGCACCACCGGGCCAAGGGCATGGCCATGTTCGCCATGACCGCCACCTTCGCCCCCTCGATCGGCCCGACCCTGGGTGGCTGGCTGACCGAGAACTGGGGCTGGGAGTACATCTTCTACATCAACATCCCGCCGGGGCTGATCATGATCGGCGGCTTGCTGTACGGCCTGGAGAAGAAAGAAGCCCATTGGGAACTGCTGAAAAGCACTGACTATGCCGGTATCGTCACGCTCGGCGTCGGCCTTGGCTGCCTGCAGGTATTTCTCGAGGAAGGCCACCGCAAGGACTGGCTGGAATCGAGCCTGATCGTCACCCTGGGCAGCATCGCCCTGCTCAGCCTGATCACCTTCGTGATCCTGCAGTTTTCCAAACCCAACCCGCTGATCAACCTGCGCATCCTTGGCAACCGCAACTTCGGCCTGTCGAGCATTGCCAGCCTGGGCATGGGCGTGGGTTTGTACGGTTCGATCTACCTGCTGCCGCTGTACCTGGCGCAGATCCAGAACTACAACGCCCTGCAGATCGGTGAAGTGATCATGTGGATGGGCATTCCGCAGCTGTTCCTGATTCCGCTGGTGCCGCAGCTGATGAAGGTGATTTCACCGAAGATCCTCTGCACCCTGGGTTTCGGCCTGTTCGGCCTGGCCAGTTTCGGCTCCGGGGTGCTCAACCCGGACTTTGCCGGCGAGCAGTTCAACCATATCCAGATCATCCGCGCCCTCGGCCAACCAATGATCATGGTGACCATCTCGCTGATTGCCACCGCGTACATCCAGCCGCAGGACGCCGGCTCGGCCTCGAGCCTGTTCAACATCTTGCGCAACCTGGGTGGCGCCATCGGCATCGCCTTGCTGGCGACCTTGCTGGATGCACGTACCAAGGTGTATTTCGATTACCTGCGCGAGTCGATCGTGCCGAGCAACCCGCAAGTCGCGGAGCGTCTGGCGCAACTGGCAGAGCGACTGGGTAGCGATGCGGCGGCGCTGGGCAAGCTGAGTGAAATCACCCACCAGCAGGCGATGATCATGGCCTATAACGATGCCTTCCACTTTGTCGGCATCGGCTTGGCGATCAGCATGCTGGCGGTGGTGATGACGCGCAAATTGCCGCAGGGGTTGAAGGCTGGGGAAGCGCACTAATCGCGGCGCCTTATCGCGGGTCAAGTCGAGGCGTCGCACCGCCGCTCCCACAGGTATGGCAATCATAGGGCCAGCGATAAGGCCCTCAGGTGGTGATCATCCGCTCGCGCAGCGCGGTAATCTCGTCGCGCAACTGCGCCGCCGCTTCGAACTCCAGGTCCCGCGCCAGCTGGTACATTTTCTCTTCCAGCTGCTTGATGCGCTTGGCGATCTCGCCCGGTGAGCGCAGTTCGGCTTCGTAACGGGCGCTCTCCTCTGCCGCCTTGGCCATGCCCTTGCGCTTCTTGCTGCGCGAGCCGGGCACGTTGGCGCCTTCCATGATGTCGGTGATGTCCTTGACCACGCCCTTGGGCACGATGCCGTTGGCGGCGTTGAAGGCGATCTGCTTGTCGCGGCGCCGCTCGGTCTCGCCAATCGCCCGCTGCATGGAGCCGGTCATGTTGTCGGCATAGAGGATCGCCCGGCCATTGAGGTTACGCGCCGCGCGGCCGATGGTCTGGATCAGCGAGCGCTCGGAACGCAGGAAACCTTCCTTGTCGGCATCGAGAATCGCCACCAGCGATACCTCCGGCATATCCAGGCCTTCACGCAGCAGGTTGATGCCCACCAGCACATCGAAGGTACCCAGGCGCAGGTCGCGGATGATCTCGACCCGCTCCACTGTATCGATGTCCGAGTGCAGGTAGCGCACGCGCACATCGTGGTCGGCCAGGTAGTCGGTGAGGTCCTCGGCCATGCGTTTGGTCAGGGTGGTGACCAGCACGCGCTCTTCGACCGCCACGCGCTTGCGGATCTCCGAGAGCAGGTCGTCGACCTGGGTGGTGGCCGGGCGCACTTCGACCTGCGGATCGACCAGGCCGGTTGGGCGTACTACCTGCTCGACCACCCGGCCAGCATGTTCGGCCTCGTAGTTGCCGGGGGTCGCAGAAACGAAGATGGTCTGCGGGCTGACGTTTTCCCACTCGTCAAAGCGCATCGGCCGGTTGTCCAGCGCCGAGGGCAGGCGAAAGCCGTACTCGACCAGGGTTTCCTTGCGCGAGCGGTCGCCCTTGTACATGGCGCCGACTTGCGGAACGCTGACGTGGGATTCGTCAATTACCAGTAGGGCATCGTCCGGCAGATAGTCGTAAAGAGTCGGTGGCGCTGCCCCGGCCGGGCGCCCGGAGAGGTAGCGCGAGTAGTTTTCGATGCCGTTGCAGTAACCCAGCTCGAGGATCATCTCCAGGTCAAAGCGGGTGCGCTGCTCCAGGCGCTGGGCCTCGACCAGCTTGTTGGCCTTGTGCAGGTATTCAAGGCGCTGGGCCAGTTCCTCCTTGATGCCGTCCACGGCCTCGAGCAGGGTCTCGCGCGGGGTCACGTAGTGGCTCTTGGGGTAGAAGGTGAAACGCGGCAGCTTGCGGATCACCTCGCCGGTCAGCGGATCGAAGGCGGCGATGTTCTCGACCTCGTCGTCGAACAGCTCGACGCGGATGGCTTCCAGGTCCGATTCGGCCGGGAAGATATCGATCACATCACCGCGCACGCGGAAGGTAGCGCGGGCAAAGTCCATTTCGTTGCGGGTGTACTGCAGGTCGGCCAGGCGGCGCAGCAGCGCACGCTGGTCGAGCTTGTCGCCGCGGTCCACGTGCAGGACCATCTTCAGGTAGGTTTCCGGGCTGCCCAGGCCATAGATGCAGGACACCGTGGTGACGATGATCGCATCACGGCGCTCCAGCAGCGCCTTGGTCGCCGACAGGCGCATCTGCTCGATATGATCGTTGATCGAGGCGTCCTTCTCGATAAAGGTGTCCGAGGACGGCACGTAGGCTTCGGGCTGGTAGTAGTCGTAGTAGGAAACGAAGTACTCGACGGCGTTGTTCGGGAAGAATGACTTGAACTCGCCATACAGCTGCGCCGCCAGGGTCTTGTTCGGCGCCAGTACCAATGTCGGGCGCTGCACCTGGGCGATCACGTTGGCAATGCTGAAGGTCTTGCCTGAGCCTGTCACCCCGAGCAGGGTCTGGTGCGCAAGGCCCGCCTCGATTCCTTCGACCATCAGGCGAATGGCCTCGGGCTGGTCGCCGGCCGGCTGGAAACGGGTGACGAGCTGGAACTCGGACATGACAAACCTCTGTGTGATCGCGATGGTTTCATCGCTGGCGCGGGCAACTGTATTTATAGACAGTAGTTATACCGAATTAAGGGCCCCTTGCGCCAGTTTCAACTGAGTAACCCGGGCATTTCTGAGTATGGACCGGTGAAATCGACTAACGGTCGAAAAATATTCGGTCAAACAGCAGGAAAAGCTGCGACAGACTGTCGCCGTGACCGAGCGGTATCACTATACTGACTCCCCGTTTGTGCACCGCTCTAGTGCAAGCGACTGGAGCGTGCGACCTCTTCCACTCTCCATTCAGAGCCAAGGTAATAATGAGCCTGTTTTCCGCTGTCGAGCTGGCACCACGCGATCCCATTCTGGGCCTCAACGAAGCTTTCAACGCCGATACCCGTAGCAACAAGGTCAACCTGGGTGTAGGTGTTTACTGCAACGAAGAAGGGCGTATCCCACTGCTGCGTGCAGTGATCGAAGCCGAAACCCAGCGCGCTGCCCAGCACGCTTCCCGCGGTTACCTGCCGATCGACGGTATCGTCGCTTACGACCAGGCCGTACAGAAGCTGCTGTTCGGTGCCGAGTCGCCACTGCTGAGCGCCGGTCGCGTAATCACCACCCAGGCCGTCGGCGGTACCGGCGCCCTGAAGATCGGTGCCGACTTCCTCAAGCAGCTGTCGCCGAACGCCGTCGTCGCCATCAGCGACCCGAGCTGGGAAAACCACCGCGCACTGTTCGAAACCGCTGGCTTCCCGGTCCAGAACTACCGCTACTACGACGCCGCCACCCACGACGTCAACCGCAGCGGCATGCTCGAAGACCTCAACGCCCTGCCGCCTGGCTCGATCATTGTGCTGCACGCCTGCTGCCACAACCCGACCGGTGTCGACCTGACGCCAGAAGACTGGAAAAACGTCCTCGAAGTGGTCAAGGCCAAAGGCCACGTGCCGTTCCTCGACATGGCCTACCAGGGCTTTGGCGCCGGCATCACTGAAGACGCCGCCGCGGTACGCCTGTTCGCCGAGTCGGGCCTGGACTTCTTCGTCTCCAGCTCGTTCTCCAAATCCTTCTCGCTGTACGGCGAGCGCGTTGGCGCCCTGTCGATCGTCACCGAGTCCAAGGAAGAGGCCACCCGCGTGCTGTCGCAAGTCAAGCGCGTGATCCGCACCAACTACTCCAACCCGCCGACCCACGGCGCGACCATCGTCGCCACCGTGCTCAACAGCCCAGAGCTGCGCAAGATGTGGGAAGACGAGCTGGCCGAGATGCGCCAGCGCATCCACGGCATGCGCAAGCAGATGGTCGAGCTGCTGGCCGAGTACGGCGCCAAGCAGGACTTCAGCTTCGTCGGTCGCCAGTGCGGCATGTTCTCCTACTCGGGCCTGACCGTTGAGCAGGTCGCGCGCCTGAAGAACGAGTTCGGTATCTATGCTCTGGATACCGGTCGCATCTGCGTCGCCTCGCTGAACCAAAGCAACATCCATGTGGTGACCAAGGCGATCGTCGAGGTCCTGTAATTTACTCAATTGCATAGGGGAGGCTTGACTTCCCCTTAGCAATCAGTAAGATACGCCACAGATTCCGCGATAGCTCAGTCGGTAGAGCAAATGACTGTTAATCATTGGGTCCCAGGTTCGAGTCCTGGTCGCGGAGCCAAACACCTGAAAAACCTCCAGTTGCCCTGAGCACTGGAGGTTTTTTCGTTTCTGGCAGATTAAATCGCGCAGCCCGGTCACCCCTCAGGGAAAACCGGGCGGACGATCAGGTCCGGCCGATGGGGTAGAAACAGCCACCACTCCAGACGCCCAGCCACTGCTGGCCATCGATCTGTCTGGGCACCGCCAGTTCGACCAACTGGTAGAAGACATTGCGATGGATCAACGCTTCGAGGTTGCTACGCATGTGCACGTACGGCGAAGGCTCCTGGGTCTGCGCGTCGATTTCAACGCGCAGCGGATGCTCGGGGCCGGCCTCGACCTGGTCGTCGACATTGCTGGTAAAGCGCAACAATTGCTGCTCACCCTCGCCCTGCACCTCCAGGCTGACCGCAACAAAGGGCGCGTCATCGACCTTGATGCCGACCTTCTCCACTGGCGTCACCAGGAAGTAGTCGTCACCGTCGCGGCGGATGATGGTCGAGAACAGCCGCACCATCGGCTTGCGCCCGATCGGCGTACCCAGGTAGTACCAGGTGCCGTCACGGGCGATGCGCATGTCGATGTCGCCGCAAAAATCCGGGCTCCACAGGTGCACGGGCGGCAGGCCCTTTTCTGCCTTGGGAATCTGCGCCAGCAGATCATTGGCCTTGCCGGTGTCTTGCATCACCCTCTCCTTAACGACTCATGCCCAACAGACTGCGAGCGTAATCCTCGAGTGGCGGGCGGAGCAAATCTTCCGGCTTGTTGTCGTGGAACGTCAGCAAACCGCCGCGGCTTTTGATCCGCGCGGTGTCGATCAGGTAACGGGTGCTGGTTTCAATCAGCATCAGCTGCACCACGCCAGTATCGATGCCCAGACGATCGACCGCCTGCTCGTCATACCACTCATCGCCATTGCCGATGCGATCGTCGGTGCGGGCAAAACGGGTGTACAGCAAGTAATGGGCGCCGACTTCACGCGCTTCGATCAGCGCTTGCTCAAGGCCCAGCGGCGCAGGGGCACGGCGAACCAGCGGGAAGTACTCGACAAAGCCCTTGAAGGCTTCTTCAGCCACGACGTTGGGCCGCGGGTACGGGCCCTTGCCTGATGGCACGAAAGCACCCTGGCCAATGTAAATGAATGAATCAGGCTGCAGGCGCACCGACAGCGAACGACGGGTGTCGCTGTGATCGAGCAGACCGGCATCGCTCATGTGATAACGGGCACCCTCGCCCATATCGCTGACATTCATGCAGCCGCCCAGCGCCGTCAGCGCCAGCAGCAAAACCAGGCTACGCATCTATCCTCCAGTGGCCGGTGACGGAAAACCGGCGAACAGCTGGCAGATGCAGCTTTTGCGCCAGTCTTAGCCGCCGATGATTTTCATCACCGTCGCGCCACCGGAAAACGCCACCGACTGCTTGTCGCCAAGGGCTTTGACCAGCAAGCCCTGTAGCGCCGGCAAGGCCTGGTGGCGCGGTTTGTCGAGCAGGTCGCCGATATAGTGACGGTTGCTCGACGACAGGCAACCGTGCAGCCAGCCGGTGGAGGACAGGCGCAAACGCGAACAGGTACGGCAGAACGGCACGCTCTCGTTGGCGATCACGCCAAAATAACCCTGGCCCGGGATCTGGTAGCGCAAGGCGGTGGCATCCACCGGCGCGTTGGCCTGCAGGTACTCGTACTGCTCGCCGATCAATTGCAGCAAGTGCTCAAGGCTGACGAACTGCTGCAAGAAGGCATTGCTGTCGCGCGCCAGGTGCCCCATGCGCATCAGCTCGATGAAGCGCAGCTCGTAGCCGTGGGCCAGGCAGTACTCCAGCAGCGGCAGCACCTGGTCGAAGTTCTGCCCGCGCAACGGCACCATGTTGACCTTGATCTGCATGCCGGCGGCGCTGGCCTGGCGCATGCCGTCGAGCACAGTGGCCAGGTCGCCGCCACGGGCAATGCGCCGGAAGGCATCCGGATCAAGGGTGTCGAGGGAAACGTTGAGGCGACGGATACCCGCTGCGCGCAGCAACGGCAGCTTGCGCGCCAGCAACTGGCCGTTGGTGGTCAGGCTGATTTCATCCAGGCCCAGATTGGCAATGGAGCTGAGGAAGGTTTCCAGCTTGGGGCTGACCAGCGGCTCGCCGCCGGTGACGCGCACCCGCTCGATACCGGCGGCCTCGACCAGATAAGCCACGCCGCGGGCCATGGCCTCGGCCGAGAGCTCGTCCTGGGCCGCGACCAGACGCTTGCCGTCGGGCACACAATAGGTACAGGCGTAGTTGCAGGCAGCCGTGAGGCTGACACGCAAATTGCGAAAACGCCTGCCTTGGCGGTCGACGATCATGGGTGACTCCGGCATGGGTGAATCGGGCTTGCAAAACCTGACTCAAAAATCAGGTTTTTGCAAGCCTCATACCTGAGTATATTCCTCGCCACCCAATCCCAGTAGCGCCATGGTTTGGCTGAATGTCTCAGCTACCGGCGGTATCCGGGTCGCGCTTGCGCTTGTTGCCCATGCGCACGCCAATGTCCATGAGGAACTGGAAGAAGCCTTCCTGATCTTCCAGGACGTTGCTCCAGAACGGCGAGTGGTAGAGCGCCACGGCCCCATGCACAAGGGCCCAGGCCGCGCAGTAGTGGAAGTACGGCGGTACGTCCTCAAGCTTGCCTTCGCTGATGCGACCCTTGATCAGCAGGGTCAGGCGGTCGAAGTTGGAGGCGCGGATCTTGTGCAGCTCCTCGACCATCTCCGGCACCTGGTTGCCCTTGACCACCTTCTCTTCGAGACGGTCGAACAGGCGGTAGCGCTGCGGATCACGCATGCGGAATTCGAAGTAGGCGCGCGACAGGGCTTCCTTGTCGCGGTCGACGTCGGCAGAGTGCAGCAGTTCGTTCAAATCGCGCTCGTAGTCGAGCATCAGGCGCAGGTAGATCTCCGCCTTGGATTTGAAATGCTTGTAGATCGTGCCTTTGCCGATACCGACGGCATCAGCGATCATCTCGACGGTGACACTGTCTTCACCCTGTTCGAGAAACAGCTTGAGCGCGGTATCGAGAATTTCTTGCTCTCGGCGACGAAACTCACGGACCTTACGAGGTTCTTTCTGCATAAGAAGGACTGGATCAAAATCGAAGCCCGTTATTATGCCTAACTTGCGCCAAAATGCACGGATCATCCAACCATGTCTATGTTTCTTGATGAGTTTGAACAGGCCCCGGGGCTTCGTTATCTGAACCATGCCGCGGTCGCACCCTGGCCCAAACGCGCCAGCCAGGCGGTTTCGCGCTTCGCCAGCGAGAACGTTTTGCTCGGTGCAAGGGACTATCCGGACTGGATGGCCATGGAGCAGCGTTTACGTGAACGCCTGATGCGCCTGACGAATGCACCGTCGACGGATGACATCGCATTGGTCAAGAACACCTCCGAAGCGCTGTCTTTCGTCGCCTTCGGTATCGACTGGCAGGCCGGCGACCAGATCGTCATCAGCGACGAGGAATTCCCCTCCAACCGGATTGTCTGGGAAGCCCTGGCCGACAAAGGCGTCAGCGTCATCCAGGTAAGCCTCAAGGGCAGCGACCCGGAGGCGGCCTTGCTCGCGGCCTGCGGCCCCAAGGTGCGCCTGCTGGCAATCAGCGCCGTGCAGTTTGCCAGCGGCCTGCGCCTTGACCTGGTGCGTCTGGGCCAAGGCTGTCGTGAGCGTGAGGTGTTGTTCTGCATCGACGCCATCCAGCAATTGGGCGCCCTGCCCTTCGACGTCCAGGCCTATCAGTGCGACTTTGCCATGGCCGATGGGCACAAATGGATGCTCGGCCCGGAAGGCCTCGGGGTGTTCTATTGCCGCGCCGAGGTACGCCCGCTGCTCAAGCTCAGCGAGTACGGCTGGCACATGCTCGAACACATGGGCGACTACAGCCGCAGCGAATGGCAGCCGGCCCACAGCGCCCGGCGCTTTGAATGCGGCAGCCCGAACATGCTCGGTGCAGCGGCGCTGGAGGCAAGCCTGGCGCTGCTCGAAGAAGTGGGCATGGATCAGGTGGCCACAGCGCTGCTGGAGCGGGTGCACTGGCTCAACGAAGGCCTGGCAGCGATCCCTGGGGTCCGCGTACACAGCCCGCAGGAGCCTGCGCGTCGCTCAGGGATCGTGTCCTTCAGCATTGAGGGCGTCGAGAACGCCCAGGTTTGTCAGCGCCTCAAGCAGGAACAGGTGATCTGCATTCCGCGTGGCCCCGGGGTGCGATTTTCCCCGCACTTCTACACACCCAGGCAGATAATCGACGAAACTCTGGCCATTGTGCGCGAGATCGCAGAGCGATGAGTGCTCAGCAGCGGCAGGCGTATTCCAAATCTGTTTAAAAAACGACCAGCTGTGGCTGGCGGCGCGTCAATCCTGGCCAATACTTCAGGTGTTGGCGCAGCGCATCCCCCCATGTGGCGCGCCGATAAAGGTGCTCAGGGACCGCGTGCCTTTGTTTTACTCCTAATGGTCTTAACCCGGATTCACCCCCCAGAACCCGGGTTTTTTTTGCCTGCGGTTTTTACCGCCCGCAGGCTCAGGCCACCCGCGCCAACGGAAACAGGCGCTTGAAGTTGGCCGTGGTCTGTTCAGCCAGTTGCTCATAACTTTCACCGCGCACCATCGCCACGAACTCCGCCACTTCACGCACGTACTCTGGCAAGTTGGCCTTGCCGCGGTAGGGGATCGGCGCCAGGTACGGCGAGTCGGTCTCGACCAGTAGCCGATCGGCAGGCACCTGGCGGGCCACATCGCGCAACGCATCGGCATTACGGAAGGTGACGATGCCCGACAGCGAAATGTAGTAGCCCAGATCCAGCGCCGCCCTGGCCATGTCCCAGTCTTCAGTGAAGCAATGCAGAACGCCGGCCTGCTTGAGGTCCGCTTCACGCAGCAAGGCCAGGGTGTCGGCGCGCGCCGCGCGGGTATGGATGATCACCGGCTTGCCGGTTACCCTGGCTGCCTCCAGGTGCAGGCGGAACGAGTCCTGCTGCACCTGAGCCGCGTCCGGCTCGTAGTGATAGTCCAGGCCGGTCTCGCCAATCGCCACCACATGCGGGTGCTCCAGCTCCTTGAGCAGCCAGTCCAGCGGCGGAGCGCCATCGGGGGTGAGGTCGAGCGGGTGGATGCCCACCGAGCAGTCGACATCACTGTAACGCTCGCTCAGGTCCTTGACCGCCTGGGCGTTGTCGGCGCTGATGCCGATGCACAGGAAGTGGCCGACGCCGCGCGCGCGGGCAGCGTCCAGGGCCGCATCCAGGGAGCCCTGGTGGGCGGTGAGGTCAAGACGGTCGAGGTGGCAATGGGAATCTACAAGCATGGGTACATGACAACGCTGAAAAGAAATGAAGGAACGGCACAGCTCAACGCTGGCCCGGCAACATCGCCCAGGACGCCAGCAGCGCCTCGAGCAACAGCACCCGATTGAGGTTGGCCTTGCCCAGGACCTTCTGGCGCTGGGCCAGAATCCAGTCCTGGATCTCCAGGACCCTGGCCTGGCTGCTCTTCTGCGCCAGGTACTGGACCACCTTGCGCATATCGCTCAAGCCTAACCCCTCCTCGTCCTGGGTCAACTGATAACGCAGGACCAGGTTGGACCAGTCGCAGAACCAGTCGAACAGTTGCAGCAAGGGAATGGCATTCCAGGCGTCGGCCAGCTGGCTAGGCGATTGCTGCTGCTTGAGCAGCTTCTTCACCCCATCGACCACCAGCGCGCGCTGCTCGCGCACACCCTGGGCCTGCAGACTGACGGCCGCCAACGGCGAGCCGGCGGCCAGGCTGAGCAACTCCAGGCGCTCCTGCTCGTCGCAGTCGGGCAAGGCCTGTTCGAGCCAGGCCAGGCTTTGCTCGCGGCTCGGCAGCGGGCAGGCCTGCTGCTGGCAGCGGCTCTTGATGGTTGGCAACAGGCGGCTGGGCTGATGACTGACCAGCAGCAGAACAGTATTGCCCGAGGGCTCTTCAAGGCTTTTGAGCAAGGCGTTGGCGGCGTTGACGTTCATCGCCTCGACCGGCTCGATCAAGATTACTTTGCGCCCACCCAACTGCGCAGTCTGCACCACGAAAGACACCAGCTCGCGGACCTGGTCGACCTTGATCGGCTTGTCGGCCTCTTCCGGCTCCAGCACGTAGTTGTCCGGGTGGCTGCCGGCTGCGAGCAACAGGCATGACTTGCACTGCCCACACGCCTGCAGCCCTTGCACACGCTGGCACAGCAGCAAGGCCATCAGGCGCTCGGCCAGGGCCCGCTTGCCAATGCCTTGCGGACCGTGCAGCAGATAGGCATGGGCATGCTGGGTGCGCCCGGCCAGTTGCTGCCACAGCGCCTGCTGCCAGGGAAAGGCCTCAGCCACGGCAACGCTCCAGAATCTGCGGCAGCAAGGCGTCCAGCGCCTGCTGTACCTGGGCCAGCGGCAAAGCGGCATCAATCAGCCGGTATTGCTGCGGCGAAGCCTGGGCGCGAGCCAGGTAGGCCTGGCGCACGGCCTCGAAGAAGGCCTGGCCTTCCTGTTCGAAACGGTCCAGGCGGCCGCGGGCGGCAGCGCGCGACAGACCGATCGCCACCGGCAGATCGAACACCAGGGTCAGGTCCGGGCGCAGATCGCCCTGGACGAAATTCTCCAGGGTGGCGATGCGCTCCAGCGACAGGCCGCGCCCGCCGCCCTGATAGGCGTAGGTGGCATCGGTAAAACGGTCGCACAACACCACCGCGCCACGGGCCAGGGCCGGGCGAATGACTTCGGCCAGGTGCTGGGCACGGGCGGCAAACACCAGCAGCAGCTCGGTGTCGGCATCCATCTTCTCTTCACTGGGGGCCAGCAGCAGTTCGCGGATTCGCTCGGCCAGCGGCGTGCCGCCCGGCTCGCGGGTCAGCACGACATCCAGGCCGGCGCCGCGCAGGTGCTCGGCGAGGTACTCGCGATTGGTGCTTTTGCCCGCGCCTTCAGGGCCTTCCAGGGTGATAAACAAGCCGCTCACAGGCAGTCCTTACAGTGGGTCATTGCGGGGAGGCCGCGTCGCTGGCCGGCGCCGCTTGCTCGGTCGCCGGCTCAGGGCTGACATCCGGCGATTGCGGCGCCGACGGCTGGGCCTCGGGTTCAGGTTCGGTAACCGGGGCCGGGCTCGAACGGTAGTCGGCACGGCGCTTGATCTGGTACTCGCGCACGGCCGAATTGTGCGCATCGAGGTCATCGGAGAACACATGGCTGCCATCGCCACGCGCCACGAAATACAGGCTGCTGCCCGGCGTCGGGTTCAACGCGGCATGAATGGCTTCGCGGCCAACCATGGCAATCGGCGTCGGCGGCAGGCCGGCGTTGGTGTAGGTGTTGTACGGCGTCGGCTCGCGCAGGTCGGCGCGGGTGATCTTGCCGTTGTAGCGTTCGCCCATGCCGTAGATCACCGTCGGGTCGGTCTGCAGCAGCATGCCGATGCGCATGCGCCGCACGAACACCCCGGCAATTTGCCCGCGCTCTTGCGGTACGCCGGTTTCCTTCTCGACCAGCGACGCCATGATCAGCGCCTGGTACGGGTCGCGATACGGCACATCGCTGGAGCGCTCAGCCCATTCCTTGGCCAGCACTTCTTCCAGGCGCGCGTAGGCCTGCTGGAGGAACTCGACATCGCTCATGCCACGCACGAAGCGATAGGTATCGGGGAAGAACCGACCTTCAGGGAACACCCCCGGATGGCCGAGCTTGTCCATGACCTCGGCATCACTCAGGCCGTCGATGGTTTTCTTGATCTTCTCGTGCCTGGCCAGCGCCGCACGCACCTGGCGGAAGTTCCAGCCCTCGACCAGCGTCAGGGTGTACTGCACCACATCACCGCGACGCCAGACCTCGAACAGCTCGCGCACGGTCATGCCCGGGGTCATGCGGTACTCGCCGGTATGCAGCGGCACGCCAGCCATGTTGAAGCGCCAGTACAGGCGTAGCCAGAAGGCGTCTTCCAGCACCCCGTCGTTCTGCATGCGGTAGAACATGCGGTTGGGGGTGGTACCGGTGGGCACGTCGAGCAACTGCTCCTGGGACACGTGCAGGGTCTGCTCCAGCGCCGATTTTACCTTCCAGGCCGAATAGCCCAGCGTCAGGCCGGCCAGGATCAAGCCGATCTCCAGCAGCACCAAGAATTTACGTCTCACAAATCAGGCATCCAGTAGCGTACGGGCAATGGCCTGCAGTTTACGGGTGAGCGGCCCCGGCGGCCAGTTCAGCGATGTAAAAGCCTGTACCGGCCAGATGCCGTAGACGCTGTTGCAGACAAACACTTCGTCAGCTTGCTGCAGGTCCTGCAGGCTCAGGTCGGTAATCTGCACAGCGATTGCGGCGTCCCTGGCGTGATCGAGCAAGGCTGCGCGCATGACCCCGGCCACGCCGCAGCGGCTCAGGTCGGCAGTCTGCAGTTGGCCGTCGCGCACCAGGAACAGGTTGCTGTACACCCCCTCGATGATGCGCCCGGAAACATCGCGCATCAAACCTTCGGCGTGCGCGGCATCCTGCCACTCGGCACGGGCCAGCACCTGCTCGAGGCGATTGAGGTGTTTCAAGCCTGCCAGCAAGGGTTGCTCGGCCAGACGGGTCTGGCAATCGAACAAGCGAACGCCCTGTTCGGCATGCCCTGCGGGATAGGTGGGCAAGGGATTGCCCTGGAGAATTCGTCGTGGCGCCACGCCAGCGGCCGGCGCGTAGCCGCGCTGGCTGTCGCCGCGGGTAACAATGAGCTTGAGCACGCCGTCACCCAGCAAGCTGGCATAACGGCATAGCTCGTCGCGAATCAGGCCGTGATCGGCGCTGATCGCCAGGCGCTGGCAACCCAGCGCCAGGCGCTCGAGGTGGTACTCGAGCAACGATGGCCGACCGGCGCGCACGGCGATGGTCTCGAACAGACCATCGCCATAGGCCAGCCCCCGGCTTTGCAGGGTTAGTGCATCTGCCGGCAGGCCATCGACCCAGCTGTGCATCAGCCGGCGAACCGGCGGAACACCAGCGAGCCGTTGGTGCCACCAAAACCGAAGGAGTTGGACAGCACCACCTCGATCGGCATGTTGCGCGCCTGGTGCGGCACGAAGTCGAGGTCGCAACCTTCGCTCGGCTCGTCCAGGTTGATGGTCGGTGGCGCCACCTGGCTGTTGATCGACAGCACGCTGAAGATCGCCTCGACGGCACCGGCAGCGCCAAGCAGGTGCCCGGTCATCGACTTGGTCGAGCTGACGGCCAGCTTGTAGGCGTGATCGCCAAACACCGACTTGATCGCCGAGCTTTCTGCCAGGTCGCCGGCCGGCGTCGAGGTGCCGTGGGCGTTGATGTAATCGACTTCGCCGGGGTTCAGGCCGGCATCACGCAGGGCGTTGGCCATGCAGCGCGCGGCACCGCTGCCATCTTCTGGCGGCGAGGTCATGTGGTAGGCATCGCCACTCATGCCAAAGCCTACCAGCTCGGCATAGATGGTCGCGCCGCGGGCCTTGGCGTGCTCGAGCTCTTCGAGTACCAGCGCACCGGCACCGTCGGCGAGGACGAAGCCATCACGGCCCTTGTCCCACGGACGGCTGGCGCGGGTCGGGTCGTCGTTGCGGGTCGACAGCGCCCGCGACGCACCGAAACCACCCATGCCCAGGCCACAGGCGGCCATTTCCGCACCGCCGGCGATCATCACGTCGGCTTCACCGAAGGCGATGTTGCGCGCAGCCATGCCGATACAGTGGGTACCGGTGGTGCAGGCGGTGGAAATAGCGTAGTTAGGCCCCTGTACACCCAGGTGGATCGACAGGAAACCGGAAATCATGTTGATGATCGAACCCGGCACGAAGAACGGCGAAATACGCCGCGGGCCCTGGTCATGCAAGGTCCGGCTGGTTTCTTCGATGTTGGTCAGGCCACCGATACCCGAGCCCATGGCCACGCCAATGCGCTCGCGGTTGGCATCGGTCACTTCCAGGCCGGCGTTACGCACTGCCTGAAAACCGGCTGCCAGGCCGTACTGAATGAACAGATCGAGCTTGCGGGCTTCCTTGACCGACAGGTACTGCTCGACTTCAAAGCCCTTTACCGAGCCGCCAAAACGGGTGGAGTAGGCAGACAGGTCAGTATGCTCGATCAGACCTATGCCACTGCGGCCAGCCAGAATGCCCTGCCAACTGCTCGGCACATCCGTACCCAGTGGCGACAGCATACCCATACCGGTGACCACGACGCGTCTACGCGACACAGCACTCTCCTTATTCAATTGACTACATCTCTTGTAAAGAAAAAACCGCACGCCGGCGAAGGCAGTGCGGTTTTTCCATGACAAGAAGCGACGACTACAACGTCTTAGGCCTGGTGGCTGGTGACGTAGTCGATAGCAGCTTGAACAGTAGTGATCTTCTCGGCTTCTTCGTCAGGGATTTCGGTCTCGAATTCCTCTTCCAGAGCCATCACCAGCTCAACGGTGTCAAGGGAATCGGCACCCAGATCTTCGACGAAGGAAGCAGTGTTCACTACTTCTTCTTCTTTAACGCCCAGTTGCTCGGCGACGATTTTCTTGACGCGTTCTTCGATGGTGCTCATACCTTGTTTTCACTCCTAATGGACATATGTCAGGCAGCTGGCCGGTGTGTAAGTGTATAGAAAGACGTCTGCTTTTCAAGCGCAACACGCCTTGCAAGACCACACCTGCCAACCGACTAGAATCTGGTTGCAGCTTTATAACGGATTTTAGACAGCTCGTATGACATTTTTTTGATGCAATCCGTCACATTCAATTTTACATGTACATGCCGCCGTTGACCGGAATGGTCGCGCCGGTGACATAACCTGCACCTTCGGAGGCCAGGAAAGCCACCACATTGGCGATCTCCTGAGCCTGGCCCAGACGCCCCAGGGGGATCTGGGTCTGCAGCGCTTCACGCTGAGCTTCAGGCAGCTCGCGAGTCATGTCGGTGTCGATGAAGCCCGGGGTCACCGAGTTGACGGTGATCGCGCGGGAGCCGACTTCACGCGCCAGGGCGCGGCTGAAGCCCTCCAGGCCGGCCTTGGCGGCAGCGTAGTTGACCTGGCCGACGTTACCCATGGCACCGACCACCGAGCCGATGCTGATGATACGACCCCAGCGCGCCTTGGTCATGCCGCGCAGCACGCCCTTGGACAGACGGTAGAGGCTGTTCAGGTTGGTGTCGATGACGTCGAACCACTCGTCGTCCTTCATGCGCAGCATGAGGTTGTCGCGGGTGATGCCGGCGTTGTTGACCAGAATGGTCGGCGCACCGAACTGCTCCTGGATCTTGGCCAGGGTAGCGGTGACCGACTCGTCGCTGGTCACGTTCAGCTCAAGGCCAGTGCCGGTGATGCCGTGCTCCTTGAGGGTCGCGGCGATACGCTCGGCGCCCGAAGCGGAGGTGGCGGTACCGATCACGGTAGCGCCCAGACGGCCCAGCTCCAGGGCGATAGCCTGGCCGATACCACGGCTGGCGCCGGTAACCAGGGCAACTTTACCTTGCAGGCTCATGCAAGTTTCTCCTAAATCAGGCCAGCGCCGCACGAGTGGCGGCGACAGCATCTGGGGTATTGAGGTTGTAGGTGGTCACGCCATCGGCGCAACGCTTGTTCAGACCGGCCAGAACCTTGCCCGGGCCGCATTCGACCAGGTTGACCGCACCCTTGGCGGCCAGGGTCTGCACGCACTCGACCCAACGCACTGGCTTGTACAGCTGCTCCAGCAGATCGCGCTTGAGGGTGTCGAGGTCCGCGGCAACGGCAGCGCTGACGTTTTGCACCAGCGGGATTTGCGGGGCCTGCCAGTCGATGGCATTGACCGACTCGGCAAAGCGCTCGGCTGCCGGGCGCATCAGCTCACAGTGCGACGGCACGCTGACCGGCAGTGGCAGTGCGCGCTTGGCGCCAGCAGCCTTACAGGCTTCCATGGCACGCTCAACGGCGGCCTTGGCACCGGCGATGACTACCTGACCTGGCGAGTTGAAGTTCACCGCGCTGACCACTTCGCCCTGGGCTGCTTTTGCGCAGATATCCACGACAGCGGCATCGTCCAGACCCAGGATTGCCGCCATGGCGCCCTGCCCGGCCGGTACGGCCTCTTGCATGAGCTCGCCGCGGCGCTTGACCAGTTTAACGGCGTCACCCAGGCTCAGGCTGCCGGCGGCGACCAGGGCGCTGTACTCACCCAGGCTGTGACCGGAAACGAACGCCGGACGCGCGCCGCCCTCAGCCAGCCACAGGCGCCACAAGGCGATCGAGGCGGTAAGGATGGCCGGCTGGGTTTTGTCGGTTTGGTTGAGTTGCTCTTCCGGACCGTTCTGGGTCAGCGCCCAGAGGTCATAGCCCAGAGCCTCGGAGGCCTCACGGAAGGTATCAATGACCAGCGGATGCTGGCCGCCCAGCTCGGCGAGCATGCCGAGGGACTGCGAACCTTGACCGGGAAAGACGAATGCGAGGGATGCAGACATTGAACAAGCCCCTAGTGATCTTGTCGTCGGAAATTAAGCGCCCAGCACCAGGCTGAGCACAAGAAACTGAAGAGTTGGATGGTAGCGAGGACCAAGCGGTCACATTTAACCACTTCCTGAGGCATATGCCTAAAGCAACAGGTCTTCCAGGCGCCCGTGCAAACGTTGCGGCAGGTTCTCCTGGATCTCGATCAAAGCGCGCTGGATGGCGCTCTGCAAGCCCTGCACCCCGGCAGAGCCATGGCTCTTGATGACAATGCCCTGCAGGCCGAGAAAGCTTGCGCCATTATGTCGCGCCGGCGCCAGGTCAGCCTGCAGGCGGCGCAGCAGGGGCATGGCCACGGCGCCGGCCAGGCGCGCGCCGAGCCCGCCCTTGAACAACGCCTCGATGCGCGAGCCGATCATGGTCGCCAGGCCCTCGCTGGACTTGAGCAGGATATTGCCGACAAAACCGTCGCACACCACCACATCCGCCTCGCCACGGTACAAGCCGTCACCTTCGACGAAACCGATGTAGTTCAGGCCGCGGGCGTTCTGCAGCAGGCTGGCCGCAAGCTTGACCTGCTGGTTGCCCTTGATGTCTTCAGTGCCAACATTGAGCAAGGCTACGCGCGGGCGCGAGATACCCAGGGCCTGGGCGGCCACCGAGCCCATCACGGCAAACTGATAGAGGTTTTCTGCACTGCAGTCGACATTGGCGCCCAGGTCGAGCAGCTGGCAATAGCCGGTCTGGGTGGGAATGGCGGCAACCATGGCCGGGCGATCGATACCGGGCAGGGTTTTCAGCACATAGCGCGAAAGGGCCATCAGCGCACCGGTGTTGCCGGCACTGACGCAGGCCTGAACCTTGCCATCACGCAATAATTCGAGGGCCACGCGCATGGACGAATCGGGCTTGCTGCGCAGCGCCTGTGACGGCCGCTCGTCCATGCCGATCACTTCGCTGGCGGCCACGATCTGCAGGCGCGCGCGATCCGCTGCCGACTGGCCAGCGATCAGATCTTCAAGGAGGGAGGGTTGACCGACAAGGGTCAGGTGCAGCGAGGGGGTAGCCGACAGGCAAGCAATACTCGCCTGAACAATGCTGCGGGGACCGAAGTCCCCGCCCATTGCGTCAATCGCGATGATCTGAGCGGACAAGGATTACTCGTCAGCGCCCTTGTCGATCACTTTACGACCACGGTATACGCCTTCTGGCGATACGTGGTGACGCAGGTGCACTTCACCAGTGGTTTTCTCTACGGACAGAGCGTTTTCCGAGAGGGCGTCGTGCGAACGGCGCATGTCACGGGCAGAGCGGGATTTTTTGTTCTGCTGAACAGCCATAATTGATTAACTCCTAAACGTTTGGGTCACGCTTTAACTGCGCCAATACACTGAACGGGTTGGACCGTGTTACCTCGTCCTTGCTCGGTTCGGGCTCATCGGCGCCCGCCGGCTGCTGGCATTCTTCCGGATGATGAGCAGGCACGATAGGCAAGGCGAGCAGAAGCTCTTCCTCGACCAAGGCCTGCAGATCCAAAGGATCTTCGCCCAGTTCCAGCACGTCATAACCTTTCGGCAACGACTGGGTATTCGCACCCTCCTTCACCACGGCGTAAGTACATTCGCTGTGGATCGGCAGGGTGACCAGCTCAAGACAACGCTGGCAAACCATCTTGACCTCGACGCGCAGGTCGGTGTGGATAACCACAGCCTTCTGCTCGTCGCGCTCAAAATCGAATTTAGCCTGCACCGTACCGACAGTGTCGGAAAGCGGGTCGCAGAGTCTCTCCAAATCGGCGAGCTGCAGTGTTCCTTCGAGGGAAACACCACGATCGGCCAATTTGCGCGGGTCAACGTGAGGTGGAATCGGGTCATTCAACATAGGCGCAGCATTCTAGGGATGACCCCCGCCCCTGTCAAAGGAAATTCGGCTCCGTTCAGCATGTTAGAATCGTTTCACCTGTTCAGGAGTCTATCATGCTGCCTTTATTACTGGCTTCCAGCTCACCCTACCGACGCGAACTGCTCGAGCGTCTGCGCCTGCCCTTCAGTTGGGCATCGCCGGATATCGATGAACATCGGCTGGACGAAGAGCCCGCCCTTGAGCTGGTCAAGCGCCTGGCCCGGGAGAAAGCCCAGGCCCTGGCCGGCAGCCATCCCGGGCACCTGATCATCGGCTCCGACCAGGTCGCGGTGCTCGGCGAGCAGATCCTCGGCAAGCCGCACACCTTCGAGCGCGCCTGCGAGCAACTGCTGGCAGCCAGCGGCAACCATGTGACCTTTCTCACCGGCCTGGCGCTGCTCAACAGCGCCACCGGCCACTGCCAGGTCGACTGCGTGCCGTTCACGGTAAACATGCGCGAACTGGACCTGCCACGCATCGAGCGCTACCTGCGCGCCGAACAGCCCTACGACTGCGCCGGCAGCTTCAAGGCCGAAGGCCTGGGCGTCAGCCTGTTCCAGAGCACCCACGGCGTGGATGCCACCAGCCTGATCGGCCTGCCACTGATCCGCCTGGTAGACATGCTGCAGGCCGAAGGCGTCAGCCTGCCCTGACGCGCACAAAAAAGCCGACCTCGACGGTCGGCTTTTTCAATGCATCAGGCAATCAACGCAGCGATGGCCCCTGAAAGCCCATCCACATCGCCAGGTGCTCGGCCACACTGGCCCCCAGGCGCTTGGAGAAGCGATCGAACGGCGACTCCTCGACGGTAAAGTCAACCAGCTCCTTCTCCCCTACCACCTCGCGTGCCACGTAACCGGCGCTGCCCAGGCCATCCACCAGGCCCAGGGCCATGGCTTGCTCGCCCGACCAGATCAGACCACTGAACAGCTCAGGGTGCTCCTTGTCCTTGAGGCGCTCGCCACGACCCTGCTTGACACTGGCAATGAACTGCTTGTGGGTGGTTTCCAGCACGCCCTGCCAGAACGCCGTCTCTTCAGGCTTTTGCGGCTGGAACGGATCAAGGAAGGCCTTGTGCTCACCCGCGGTATAGGTACGACGCTCGACGCCGAGCTTTTCCATGGTGCCGACAAAACCGTAACCGGCCGCCGTTACACCGATGGAGCCCACCAGGCTGGCCTTGTCGGCGTAGATCTGATCAGCGGCACTGGCGATGTAGTAAGCGCCGGAAGCGCCGAGATCGCTGATCACCGCATACAGCTTGATCGTCGGGTATTCGGCACGCAGGCGGCGGATTTCATCGTAGATGTAACCTGACTGCACCGGACTGCCGCCCGGGCTGTTGATACGCAGGATCACCGCCTTGGTTTTCGGGTCCTTGAACGCTTCGCGCAGGCCGCTGACGATATTGTCGGCACTGGCCGGCTCCTGGTCGGCGATCATGCCGCGCACCTCGACCAGCGCGGTATGGCTGACGCTGCGCGAGGCCGCCTTGTCCATGTTCATCAAAGGCGTGAACAGGGCAAAAATGCCGAACAGGTAAACAAAGGTCAGCAGCTTGAAAAAGATCCCCCAGCGCCGCGCCCGACGCTGCTCCTGAACACCGGCCAGGAGGGTTTTCTCCAGCAGCTTCCAGCTCTTCTGTTCTTCGTTGCTGTCGTTACTTTCGGCGCTGGGCGCCTTCCACTCGTCAGCCATGCTCACCTACCCTGGAATGTACTGCTGCAGGCGTGCAGCGAAGCCAGGCCTGCAACTGTGAAAAATGATCGATACACACCTGTGGCCCGAAGGCACTCAAGGCCTCAAGCGACATGGCGCCGTAACCCACCGCCACCGAATGCATGCCGGCATTGCTGGCCATCAACAAGTCGAAGGAAGAATCTCCGACCATCAATGCACGCTGCGGTTCGACCTGGCAATGGGCAAGAATCTCCTCAAGCATCTGCGGGTGCGGCTTGCCGCGGCTTTCGTCGGCTGCACGGGTGATATCGAAGTAATCTTCCCAACCATTGGCGCGTAACACCCGATCAAGCCCGCGCCGGGCCTTGCCGGTGGCTACCGCCAGGCGATAACCCTCGGCACGAAAGGCCTCCAGCGACTCGACCACGCCCTCGAACAGCGGCGAAGGCTGGTCATCCAGGGCCATGTAGACGTCGGCATAGTGCTGGCGAAACTGCACGATCTGCTCGGCATCCAGCTGCGGATACAACACGCTGATGGCCTCGGGCAACGCCAGGCCAATGATACCTTTGACCGCGTCATCCGCGCAGATGGCATAGCCGGCGCGACCGGCGGCCAGGTGCATGGCCTCGACGATACGGCCAATGGAGTCGGCGAGGGTACCGTCCCAGTCGAAGATCAGCAGGTCGTAATTACGCTGCACCCAGGCGCTCCACGGTCTTGGCCCACATTTCGTCTACCGGCGCTTCGAGCTTGAGCTCGCCGCCATCGGGCAGCGGCACGGTCAGGGCATAAGCATGCAGAAACAGGCGCTTGCCGCCCAGGTCGCGGATTTCACGGGTGAAATCTTCATCGCCATACTTGCTGTCGCCAGCAATGCAATGCCCGGCATGCAGGGCATGCACGCGGATCTGGTGGGTACGACCGGTGATCGGCCGCGCCTCGACAATGGTGGCAAATTCGCCAAAACGGCGCAGCACGCGGAAGATCGTCAGCGCTTCCTTGCCTTCGTCGTTGACCTCGACCATGCGCTCGCCGGAGCGCAGGTTGCTCTTGAGCAACGGCGCATTGACCTGCTTCTTGGCGGTGGCCCAATGACCGCGGACCAGGGCCATGTAGCGCTTGTCGACACCGTCGCCGCGAAGGGCAGCGTGCAAATGGCGCAACATGCTGCGTTTCTTGGCAATCATCAACAGACCCGAGGTGTCGCGGTCCAGGCGATGGACCAGCTCCAGCTCCTTGGCGTCCGGGCGCATCTGACGAAAGGCTTCGATCACGCCGAAATTCAGGCCGCTGCCACCGTGTACGGCGATGCCGGCCGGTTTGTTGAGCACAATCAGGGCCTTGTCTTCATAGACAATCGCCGCCTCAAGGCGCTGAAGCAAGCCCTGAGCCACCGGTACCGGCTCGTCGCGCTCGGGCAGACGAACGGGCGGCACGCGCACGATGTCGCCCGCCTGCAGCTTGTACTCGGGCTTGATCCGGCCCTTGTTCACGCGCACTTCGCCTTTACGCAAAATGCGGTAAATCAAGGTCTTGGGAACACCCTTGAGCTTCGTTACGAGGAAATTATCGATTCGTTGGCCGGCAAGTTCCGGCGCGACCTCGATCAGCTGGACGCCGGAGGTCGGAGGGGCAGTAGTCGTCATTTGCCAATCATAACAATTTTTTATGGATTTGAAGCACTTAATGATTGCTGCTATAGTCGCGAACGCCGCCAAAAGCGGCTGGCCAGCGGACTCACGGCTTTCAGCCGGCCCTGACCGACGCAATTCTCGAGGACGCGAGGCCGTCCGACGGGGCTTTCGCCAGTTTACAGAAATGCCTGGAATCGCCACCAGCGCCGTGCAGAGAAGACCGATAAAAAACTACAAGAGCGGTATTTCACCCTCCCCCACGTTTTTTTCGCTGCCACTCTGTCAGTGCCGTCAATTTCACGCAGTCATGGCGACGGCTTCGGAAATACCAGCCTTGGACATAAAAGGCGCGGGCTCCCGTATGGAGCTGGCGAAAATGCAACCCGTTGCGGATTCAGCGCGCGGCAGCACCCGAATTATCAGGGATACGTGTAGGGTGGAGATGCACAACCGTCGGACCGTGTAGTACTGCGTCCAGTCCACCGGCCTATTGGCCAGGCGACCGGACCCGGTCTTGATCAAGATGCCCCACGGGCGTCCACGGCCGAAGGCTGATTCCTCCTCCTGACTGAGTGCATTTGACACCACAGCAAGCAGGACGCGTCGTCGCGACTTCGGCAGTACTGGGTGACCAGTCGGACTCGAAAGTTGCTGGACACGGGGGTGGCCCGCCACCCCTTGCGCACCTGACACCGACCGTGAGAAGTCGTGTGTGCCGAACGCCGTTTCCGGCAGCCCGGAAACCGACGGTATTACATGAAAAGAATGCTGATTAACGCGACTCAACCCGAAGAGTTGCGTGTAGCTCTGGTGGACGGCCAACGTCTCTACGACCTGGACATCGAGTCCGGCGCGCGTGAGCAGAAAAAGGCCAACATCTACAAAGGCCGGATCACCCGGATCGAACCTAGCCTGGAAGCCGCTTTCGTCGACTTCGGCTCCGAGCGTCACGGCTTCCTGCCGCTGAAGGAAATCTCCCGCGAATACTTCAAGAAGTCGCCAGAAGGCAGGGTGAACATCAAGGAAGTGCTCAGCGAAGGCCAGGAAGTCATCGTCCAGGTCGAGAAAGAAGAGCGCGGCAACAAGGGCGCCGCCCTGACCACCTTCATCAGCCTGGCCGGTCGCTACCTGGTGCTGATGCCGAACAACCCGCGTGCCGGCGGCATCTCCCGTCGTATCGAAGGCGAAGAGCGCAACGAACTGCGCGAAGCCCTCAACGGCCTGGTCGCCCCTGCCGACATGGGCCTGATCGTGCGCACTGCCGGCCTTGGCCGCAGCAGCGAAGAAATGCAGTGGGACCTCGACTACCTGCTGCAGCTGTGGACCGCGATCAAGGAAGCTTCCCAGGACCGCGCCGCGCCATTCCTGATCTACCAGGAAAGCAACGTCATCATCCGCGCCATCCGTGACTACCTGCGTCAGGACATCGGCGAAGTACTGATCGACAGCATCGACGCCCAGGAAGAAGCCCTGACCTTCATCCGCCAGGTCATGCCGCAGTACGCCAGCAAGATCAAGCTGTATGAAGACAGCGTGCCGCTGTTCAACCGCTTCCAGATCGAAAGCCAGATCGAGACCGCCTTCCAGCGCGTCGTCGACCTGCCGTCCGGCGGCTCGATCGTTATCGACCCGACCGAAGCCCTGGTCTCCATCGACATCAACTCGGCGCGCGCCACCAAAGGCAGCGACATCGAGGAAACCGCCCTGCAGACCAACCTGGAAGCGGCTGAGGAAATCGCCCGCCAGCTGCGCCTGCGTGATATCGGCGGCCTGATCGTGATCGACTTCATCGACATGACCCCGGCCAAGAACCAGCGCGCCGTGGAAGAAAAAGTCCGCGAATGCCTGGAAGCCGACCGTGCCCGCGTACAGGTTGGGCGCATCTCGCGCTTCGGCCTGCTGGAAATGTCCCGTCAGCGCCTGCGTCCTTCGCTGGGCGAAAGCAGCGGCATCGTCTGCCCACGCTGCAGCGGCACCGGCATCATCCGTGACGTCGAATCGCTGTCGCTGGCCATCCTGCGCCTGATCGAAGAAGAAGCCCTGAAAGACCGCACCGCCGAAGTCCGCGCGCAAGTGCCGATTCCGGTTGCCGCCTTCCTGCTCAACGAGAAACGCAATTCGATCACCAAGATCGAGCTGCGCACCCGGGCGCGTATCGTCATCCTGCCGAACGACCACCTGGAAACCCCGCATTTCGAAGTCCAGCGCCTGCGCGACGACAGCCCGGAAGCCCTGAGCAGCCAGTCCAGCTACGAAATCGCCGCCGCCGAGACCGAAGAAGTCCAGCCGACTGCCGCTACCCGCACCCTGGTGCGCCAGGAAGCTGCGGTCAAGACCGCTCCGGCCCGCGCCAACGCTCCAGTACCTACCGAAGCTGCCGCGCCAGTGGCTGCTCCAGTCCACGCTCCTGAGCCAAGCCTGTTCAAAGGCCTGGTGAAGTCGCTGGTCAGCCTGTTCGCCGGCAAGGACGAGCCTGCCGCCGCCCCTGTGGTTGCCGAGAAGCCCGCCACCGAACGCCCGCAGCGCAACGAAGAGCGCCGCAACGGTCGCCAGCAGAGCCGCAACCGCAACGGACGTCGCGACGAAGACCGCAAGCCGCGTGAAGAGCGTGCCGAGCGCGCCCCGCGTGAAGAGCGTCAGCCTCGCGAAGCCCGCGAAGAAGCACCGGCCCGCGAAGAACGTGCACCACGTCAGCCGCGCGAAGAGCGTCAAGCTCGCGCCCCACGTGAAGAGCGCCGCTCCCGTGAAGAGCGTCCGGTCCGCGAACTGCGCGAGCCGCTGGACGCCGCTACCCCGGCGGTCCGTGAAGAACGCCCTGAGCGCGCCCCACGTGAAGAGCGCCAGCCTCGTGAAGAACGTGCTCCACGCGAAGAACGCGCCCCACGTGAAGAGCGCGCACCGCGCGAAGAACGTGCACCGCGTGAAGAGCGTGCCCCACGCGAAGAGCGCGCTCCGCGCCCACCGCGTGAAGAACGCCAGCCGCGCCCGGCCGAACAGGCTGCCGACGCTGCTGAAGAGCAACTGCCGAACGAAGAGCTGCTGCAGGATGACAACCAGGAAGGTACCGAAGGCGAACGCCCTCGCCGCCGCTCCCGTGGCCAGCGTCGTCGCAGCAACCGTCGTGAGCGTCAACGCGATGCCAACGGTAACCTGGTAGAAGGTTCGGAAGACGGCAGCGACGAGCAGCCTCAAGCCAGCGAACTGGGTGCTGAACTGGCCGCAGGCCTGGCCGTGACCGCCGCTGTTGCCACCAGCAACATCAGCGCCGCTGCCGAAGCCCAAGCCAACCAGCAGGCTGAACGTGCCACCGCTACTGTCGAAGAGCAGGCGGTTGTTGAAGTCGCGGCCAGCGAAACCGTCGTCGAAGCAACTCAGCCAGTCGTTGAAGCGGCTGAAGTCGCCGAAGTGGTTCAAGCAACTGAAGCAACCGAAGTGGTAGAAACTGCCCAGGTCGCTGAAGTCACTGCCGCGCCGGTTGTCGAACAGCCCTTCACTGCCCGGGTCGAAGCAGCAGAAGCCGTAGAAACCAGCATCGCGCCGGTTATCGAAGCCCCTGTTGCTGCCCCGGCTGAAGTGGTCGAGCCGGTTGCTGCGGTCGAGCCAGCACCTGAAGTCCTGGCACCTGTAGTGGCCGAGCCGGTAGTCGTTGCTGAAGTGGTCGAAGCGCCTGCGCCAGTAGTTGCCGAGCCTGCAGCGGTTGAAGAGCCAGCGGTTGAAGCTCCTGCCAGTGCTCTGACCAGCAACGGTCGCGCACCGAACGACCCACGTGAAGTACGCCGTCGCAAGCGTGAAGCCGAAGCTGCCGCAGCCGCTGCTGCAGTGGCCGCCGCCGAAGCCAGCGCTGCTGTAGTCGCTGAAGAGGCGCCTGCTGCACCGGCTGAAGAAGTGGTTGAAGAAAAAGAAGAGCACAAACCGCTCGTCTGATCTTCCAGGCTGAAAAAAAGCCCCGCCAGGTAACTGGCGGGGCTTTTTTATTGCCGTTGGGAGCGGTTAATAAAGGTTTGGCTCCATCTCCAGCTCAACCCCGAAACGCTCGAGGATATCGGCCTGGATCTTCTGCGCCAGCTGATGCAACTGCACACCGGTGGCCTGGCCATAGTTGACCAGCACCAGCGACTGCAATCGGTGCACCCCGGCATCGCCTTCGCGATGGCCCTTCCAGCCCGCCTGTTCGATCAGCCAGCCGGCAGCCAGCTTGAACTGGCCATCAGCCTGTGGATAAGCCACCAGCCCCGGATACTGCAAACGGATCTTGTCGGCCAGCACAGCTGCCACCACCGGGTTCTTGAAGAAACTTCCGGCATTGCCCAGCTCGACCGGGTCAGGCAGTTTTTCCCGGCGGATGCTGCAAATCGCATCACTGACATTTTGCGCCGTCGGCTGGCTGATGCCTTGCTCGTTCAGGCGCTGGCGCACCGGACCGTAGTCCAGGTGGGCATGCATGAGCCGGCTCAAGGCAAAGCGCACCCGCAGGATCAACCAGCGCCCCGGGTTGCGCTTGAACAGGCTGTCGCGGTAGGCGAAGGCGCACTCTTGCAGGCTGAAGTCGCGCAGCTCACCCGTCTGGCGATCCAGTGCGGTGAGCCCGGCGAACACGTCCTTGATCTCGACGCCATAGGCGCCAATGTTCTGCATCGGCGCGGCGCCGACCGTGCCCGGAATCAGGCTGAGGTTCTCAAGCCCGGCCAGGCCTTGGGCCAGACTCCATTGCACAAACGGGTGCCAGGGTTCGCCAGCTTCGGCCTCGACCACCACCCGCTCACCATCGTCAGACAAGATGCGCAGGCCACGGCTGGCCATGCGCAGCACCAGCGCCTGGATATCGGCAGTCAGCAACAAGTTGCTACCGCCTCCCACCACCAGCACCGGTACTCCCTGATCAGCCGCCTGGGCCAAGGCCTGACGAGCCTCTTCGTCGTTGTGGGCTTCAGTGAAAAACTGGGCCTTAACGTCGATACCGAAGGTGTTAAATGGCTTGAGCGAAACTTGTTGCTGCCACTGCCCGCTCATAGACGACCCTTGAGTTCGGTGACCAAACGGCTGCAGGCGATTTCGATCAGGTCGAGGACCTGTTCGAAATCCTCCTCGGCGCCGTAGTAAGGATCCGGCACCTCATCCAGCGCGCCGTCATAGCGGCGCAGGAACAGGTCCAGCTCGGCTTTGGCCGTGGCCGGGCGCATGCCCTGCAGATGGCCAAGATTGCTCTTGTCCATAGCCAGGATCAGGTCGTAGTCATTGAAGTGCGCGGCCTTGATTTGCTGCGCACGCTGCTGCGACAAGTCATAGCCACGAATGCGCGCGGTGCGGCAGGTGCGCGCATCAGGCTGCTTGCCGACATGCCAGTCGCCAGTGCCAGCCGACGCCACTTCGACCAGTTCGGCCAGGCCTTCGGCGCGCAATTGCTGACGCAGCACGCCTTCGGCGGTAGGCGAGCGGCAGATATTGCCCAGGCACACGAACAAAACCCGCATCAGGCCTCCAGCAAGCGCCGTACGCGCTCCAGGTCTTCAGGGGTATCGACGCCCACGGGCGGCGCATCGATGGCATCGGCAACGTGAATACGCACGCCATGCCAGAGCGCCCGCAACTGCTCCAGCGATTCGGTCTTCTCCAGCCAGCACGGGCCCCAGGCGACGAAGTCCTGCAGGAAGCCGGCGCGATAGGCGTACATGCCGATGTGGCGACGGTACGGCACGCCTTGCGGCATCTGCTCACGGTTCTGGGCAAAGGCATCCCGCGCCCAGGGCAACGGTGCGCGGCTGAACGTCAGGGCCAGACCATTGCAATCGCTGACCACCTTGACCGCATTGGGATTGAACAGCGCTTCGACGTCACTGATCGGCTCGGCCAGGGTGGCGATGCCGGCCTCGGGATGGGCCGCCAGGTTGGCCGCCACCTGATCGATGATCACCGGCGGAATCAGCGGCTCGTCACCCTGCACGTTGACCACGATGGCATCGGCAGCCAGGCCCAGCTTGGCGGCGACTTCAGCCAAACGGTCGGTACCGGAGTCATGGTCTTCGCGGGTCATCAGCACTTCAGCGCCAAAGGCCTCGCAGGCCTTGAAGATATCCGCGTCGTCGGTGGCGATTACCACACGGTTGGCGCTGCTTTTGCGAGCCTGTTCCCAGACGTGCTGGATCATCGGCTTGCCGGCAATCGGCAGCAACGGCTTGCCGGGCAAGCGCGTGGAGCGCAGCCGCGCCGGAATCACAACGGTAAAGGCCAGGCTCATTTGTCCAGACGCTCGTCATCGGTCAGGGTACGGGCTTCGCTTTCGAGCATCACCGGGATACCGTCGCGGATCGGATAGGCCAGACCCGCGCCCTTGCTGATCAGCTCGGTCTTGTCGGCGCTGAGCTTGAGCGGGCCCTTGCAGATCGGGCAGGCAAGGATATCGAGCAGTTTGGTGTCCATGGAAATTCCTCAGGCCAGTGGCCGGAAAAAGAAACGAATCAGGAGGGCCGCGACCCGGGCAGCAAGCGTGCAAGCTGTGTGTCGAACCAGGCCTTGAAGGCCGGCGAAGGCACAGCATCGACCGCAAGGTACCACCAGTCGTCGGCAGCGAAGGCGCGGCATTTGACCGCGTCCTTCTCGGTCATGACCAGGGGCAGCGCAGGGCTGAAGCTCAGGGCCTGGGCGCTGTATTGGGCATGATCGGCAAAAGGGTGTGGCACAGGTCGCCAGTTTAGCCCCTGCAAGGTATTGAAGAAACGTTGCGGGTTGCCAATGCCGGCCACCGCGTGCACGGCCTGGCCTGGCTCAAAGAAGTCGAGGCCACGGCGCTCGCCACTGCGCAGGTTGACCAGTGCAGTAGGTTGCAGGGCAAAGGCAAAACCGTCTTCGCGGTCGGTCGTGGCGCCGTTGTAAAGCACCGCGTCGACGTCCTGCAGGCGTTCCACCGGCTCGCGCAGGGGGCCGGCCGGCAGGCAGCGGCGGTTACCCAGGCCACGGGCGGCATCGATCAACACCAGTTCCAGGTCGCGGGCCAGCCGGTAATGTTGCATGCCGTCGTCACACAGGATCAGGTCCAGCGGCTCGCTGGCCAGCAATGCCTGAACCGCACGCGAACGGTCCGGGTCGATCATCAGCGGCACGCCGCTGCGCTGGACGATCAGCAAAGGTTCATCACCCGCCTCAGCCGCGCTTTGCTCGGCACGTACGCGCCACGGCAACTGTGGCGGCCTGGCGCCATAGCCACGGCTGACCACGCCGACACGCAGGCCCTGCTGGCGGCAATGCTCGATCAACCAGAGGATCATCGGTGTCTTGCCGGTGCCGCCGACGGTGATGTTGCCCACCACGATGACCGGCACCGGCGCGCGGTAGCTGGGGCTCTCGCCACTGAGAAAGCGCGCGCGCTTGCCCAGCACCACGCGACGATAGAGGGCTTCGAGCGGACGCAGCAGCGCCAGGGCCGGATGCCCGGCGTACCAGGCATCGAGCAGACGATCGGCAAAGGCCATCAGGGCGTCCCCTGAGCCGCCTCGACCGTGGTCATGCGCAACTGGCTGAAACCGAGCTTGCCGGCCGCATCCATGGCAGTCACCACCGCCTGGTGCGGGGTCTTGCCGTCGGCGCTGATCGACAACGGCAGTTTGGTGTCCCCTGCGGATTCCTGCTGCAGGGCTTCAATGAGGGTCGCCAGGTCGCTCTTGGGCAACAGGTGGTTGTTCACCGAATAG
The DNA here is from genome assembly GCF_018417635.1 of Pseudomonas sp. SORT22. NCBI lineage: Bacteria > Pseudomonadati > Pseudomonadota > Gammaproteobacteria > Pseudomonadales > Pseudomonadaceae > Pseudomonas > Pseudomonas sp. SORT22. The sequence goes on along the minus strand of NZ_CP071007.1, from coordinate 1,788,956 downwards.
ACGCCGTCGGCGCTGATGGTGATGTCCAGTTGCTTGAGCTCCGAATCCGGTGCCGGCGCGCCGCTGACCGACTCCGGCAGCTCGACACGCAACTGGGTTTCGCGAGTGAAGGTGGTGGTGACCACGAAAAACAGCAGCAGGATGAACACCACGTCGATCAGCGAGGCCAGGTTGATGTCCACGGTCTCCCGTGGCTTGCGCCGGAATTTCACGCCTTGCCCTCGGCCAGGTCGACATCACGGTCGCCCTGCACCACTTCGACCAGCTTGATCGCTTCCTGCTCCATACCGACCACCAGCTCGTCGATACGACGCTGCAGGAAACGGTGGAAGAACACCGACGGAATACCGACCATCAGGCCGGCCGCGGTGGTGATCAGTGCCTTGGAGATACCGCCGGCGAGCACTGCAGCATTGGTGGTCATGCCGGTACCCATGAAGGCGCTGAAGATGTCGATCATGCCCAGCACGGTGCCGAGCAAGCCCAGCAGCGGCGCCATGGCGGCGATGGTGCCCAGGGCATTGATGTAGCGCTCCAGCTCGTGAATGACACGCGCTGCGGCCTCTTCGATGCATTCCTTCATGATTTCGCGGCCATGGCGCGAGTTGGCCAGGCCTGCGGCAAGGATCTCGCCCAGCGGCGAATCGGCGCGCAGGGCCTTGAGCTTGTCACTGGTGAGCTGTTTGTCCTTGATCCACATCCACACCTGGCCCAGCAGGTGCGGTGGCGTAACCCGGCTGGCGCGCAAGGTCCAGAGACGCTCGGCGACGATCGCCATGGCAGCGATGGAACTCAGAATGATCGGCAGCATCATCCAGCCACCGGACTTGACCAATTCCCACACAGTAAGCATCCCCTCGAAAAAGTCCGCCACTTTACCATAGGACCCCAGGGGGCTCATCTGCCGAAGGTCGTCATCTCGGTTCACGCCAGAAACGCCGCTGGGCACGCAACCCCTCAGGCTCGCCGAACACACCCAGGCGCAGGCGCAAGGCACCGTGGTCGACATTGTCATAGGCCTGGATACCATGCGTCCGATAGCGCGCCATGACCTCCGGGTGCGGATGCCCGAAGGCGTTGTAGCGCCCGCGCGAAATCAGCACGCCGCGCGGGGTAGCAGCCTTTAACAAGGCCTCGCTGGAGGAGCTGCGACTGCCGTGATGGGGCGATTGCAGCCAGTCGACCGTGGTCGCCTGCCAGCCCCGCGCCCAGGCCCGTTCGCCACGGGCATCGAGATCGCCGGTGAGCAGCAGTTTTTCGCCGTTTGCCTCGACCAGCAGCACACAGGAATCCTGGTTGCTGTCGCCAGCATCCTGCCACTGCCACAGTGAAAAATTCACCCCGTCCCACTGCCAGCGTTCGCCGCTGCTGCACGGCTGCGCTTGCAGCACTTCAGGCAAGGCCGCAGCCTCACCAGCCTGCACCCGCAGCACCGGCAACCCGCGCTGCACGGCGCGGGCGCCCCCGGCGTGATCGGCGTCGGCGTGGCTGAGCAACATCAGGTCGAGCTTGCTTACCCCCAGCTTGCGCAAGCTGGGAAGCACTACCCGCTCGCCCAGATCGAAATCGCCCATGGCCGGGCCGGCGTCATACAACATGGCGTGGTGCCGGGTGCGCAGCACAAAGGCCAGCCCCTGGCCGACATCCAGCTGCCAGACCTCTACCTGCCCCTGCGGCACGCGCTCTCGGGGCGCAAACACCGCCAACAGCAACAATGGCCAGCCCAGCACCCGCATCGGTATGCCACGCGGCAACAACACCAGCAATGCCCCCAGGCACACCAGCAACCAGGCCCAGAACGGCAATGGTTCTGGGATCCAGGCCGGTTGCCAAATCGCCACATGCGCCAGCAAGCGAAACAAACCGTCGAGCAGGCCGCCGGCAAGCCACAGCAAGCCTTCCCCCAGAAGCGGCACCGGCAGCAACACAGTGCCGAGCAACGCCATTGGCAACACCGCAAGGCTGATCCACGGCACTGCCAGCAGATTGATCAGCGGCGCCGTCAGGCTCACCGGCAAACCTTGCGCCAGCAGCACCGGCAGCAAGCCGATGGCGATCAACCACTGGGCGCGACTCCAGGCCAGCCAGGGGTTCCAGGCGCCAAGGCGGCCGCTGAAGGTGAAGATCAGAATGGCCACGGCCATGAACGACAGCCAGAAGCCCGGCTGCAAGCTGGCCAATGGTTCCCACAGCAGCACTGCATCGAGCGCCAGCAACAACGGCAGCCCGACACCCAGGTGACGAAAGCGCAGGCGCCAGAGCAGCACCATGGCCAGCATCATGCAGGCGCGCTGCACCGGCACCTGAAACCCGGCCAGCAAGCCATAGGCCAGTGCTGCGGCAAAGGCCAGCGCACAGGCCCAAGGCAGCCAGGGTAGCCGTTGCGGCCACCAGCCCAGGCGCGCCAGCCCGGCAATCAAGGCGTATACCAGCCCGGCCAACAGGCCAATATGCTGGCCGGAAATCACCAGCAAGTGCACCGTGCCGGTGGCCTGCAGCGCTTGCCAGTCCTGGCGCGCCAAAGCGCCGCCATCGCCGAGTATCAAGGCCACCAGCGCCGCCTCCCGGCCCTGGGCATCAACGCTGAGCAAGCGCTGGCGCAGATCATCCCGCCAGGCCGCCGTTGCCGGCAGCAGCCGCTCGCCGGCCTTGACGCTGCCGGTGGCGCCGATGCGCCGGGCCAACAGGTTGGCCTCCTGGTCCGGGCCGTGAGGATTGAGCAAACCTGCGGGGCGCTTGAGGCTGACTGCCAAACGCCAGTATTCACCGCTATTGACCGCCGGGCCGCCGAACCAGCTGAGCTGCATGCGCCTTGGCAATTGCCCCCGGCGCGACTCGGCATCGCTCAACTCGAACCTCACCGAGCGCGCACCCTGCTCCGGCAAACCAGTAACCCGGCCCTCTATCCACAGGGTACGGCCATCGAACTGCGCCGCCAGGCGCTCATCCAACGCCCATTGCGCCGAGACACAGGCCCAGCTCAAGCCCAGCAGAAACAGCCCGGCGGGCCACAGCCGCGTAGGCAGGCAGCAAAGCCCGGCAATTGCCAGCAGGACAAGTATCCAGACGGGCGGCAAAGCCGGCAGGAACCCGAGGCTGAGCAGCCCGAGTGCAAGCGCCAACATCCCTGTGCGCATAAGCGTGAAGCTCCAGAAGTAAACCACCCCCTGAGGCTTAGATCAGTGACGGCAACCGCTCGCTAAATAATTGTCACAAAGTCTGAATAAGGCACTTTTAGAATCCGTGCATACTGGCACCCTTCAGATTGCCGAGACCCCACATGCCGCGTCGTCTCTTCAAACGCTACATGCCCGATCCGACCAGCATCAGGGAACACAAATCCTTACGCTTTCTCGGCCGGCTGTTGCACGACCCCAACCTCTGGCACCTCAACCGGCATTCGGTTGCGCGCGCCATGGCTGTCGGCCTGTTCGCCGCTTTCATTCCGATTCCGATGCAAATGCTGCTGGCCGCAAGCCTGGCGATCATGGTCCGCGGCAACATGCCGATCGCGGTCAGCCTGGTGTGGCTGACCAACCCGATCACCATGCCGCCGGTGTTCTTCTGCACCTACCAGATGGGCGCCTGGCTGATGCAGATCCCACCACGCACCCTGCCTGAAGAACTGACCTTCGAGTGGATCACCGACCAGCTGTCGACCCTGTGGCAGCCGTTCCTGCTCGGCTCAGTGGTGTGTGGCGTGCTGCTCGGCGCCCTCGCCTACTGCCTGACCATGCTCTACTGGCGCTGGTGGGTCGGCAGGCAGTGGCGCCGGCGCAAGGTCAAACAATCAGGTGCGCATTCCTCGCCCACTGACCAGTAACCGCGCGCAGCCGATATACAGCACTGCCGTGGCGACCAGCATGAAGCTGATGGCGACGCCGATGCGGATGTCCGACACGCCGAGAATGCCGTAGCGGAACGAGTTGACCATGTGCAATACCGGGTTGGCCATCGACACGGTCTGCCAGAACGGCGGCAACAGGGTAATCGAGTAGAACACCCCGCCCAGGTAGGTCAGCGGCGTCAACACGAAGGTCGGGATGATCGAGATGTCATCGAAGTTGCGGGCGAACACGGCGTTGATGAAGCCCAGCAGCGAGAAGATTGTCGCCGTCAGCAGCACCACGACAATGGTCACGCCCAGGTGATGAACCTGCAGGTCGGTGAAGAACAGCGACAGCAAGGTGACGATCACCCCTACCGCCAAGCCGCGCAACACGCCGCCCAGGGTGTAGCCGACGAGGATGGTATGCGGCGACACCGGCGACACCATCAGTTCCTCGATCGAACGCTGGAACTTGCTGCCGAAGAAGCTCGAGACCACGTTGCCGTAGGAGTTGGTGATCACCGACATCATGATCAGCCCCGGGACGATGTACTCCATGTAGGTGAAGCCGCCCATGTCGCCGATCTGCCGGCCGATCAGGTTACCGAAAATCACGAAGTACAAAACCATGGTGATCGCCGGGGGCAGCAGGGTCTGCGGCCAGATCCGGGTAAAACGGCGTACTTCGCGGTAGACGATGGTATTGAGGGCGACCAGGTTGGCGCTCAGTTCCGAACTCATACCGCCACCTTTGCCAGGTTTTTCTCAACCAGGGACACGAACAGCTCCTCGAGACGATTGGTCTTGTTGCGCAGGCTCTGCACCTCGATGTTCTGCAGCGCCAGCTGGCCGAACAGCGCAGTAATGCCCACTTCCTTGTCAACTTGCACTTCCAGGGTGTGCGGGGTGATCAAGCGGCACGGATAGCCGACCAGGTTTGGCGCCTGGGGCAGGTCCTGCTTGAGGTCGAGCAGGAAGGTCTCGACATGCAGCTTGCTCAGCAAGGCGCGCATGCTGGTGTTCTCGACGATGGTGCCGTGGTCGATGATGCCGATGTGACGGCACAACTGCTCAGCCTCTTCCAGGTAATGGGTGGTGAGGATGATGGTGATGCCTTTCTGGTTGAGCTCGGTCAAAAAGCTCCACATCGACCGGCGCAGCTCGATATCCACACCCGCGGTCGGCTCGTCGAGGATCAGCAGGCGCGGCTCGTGGATCAGCGCGCGGGCGATCATCAGGCGGCGTTTCATGCCGCCCGACAGCGAGCGCGACGGCACATCGCGCTTGTCCCACAGGCCCAACTGGGTCAGGTACTGCTCGGCCCGCTCCTTGGCGACCTTGGCCGGGATACCGTAGTAACCGGCCTGGGTGACGACAATGTCGAAGGTCTTTTCAAACTGGTTGAAGTTGAACTCCTGCGGCACCACGCCGATGCAGCGCTTGAGCGCGGCGGGCTGGCGATCGAGGTCGTGACCAAAGATGCTGACGCTGCCGCTGGTCTTGTTGACCAGGGTCGAGAGGATGCCGATGGTGGTGGATTTGCCGGCGCCGTTGGGGCCGAGCAAGGCGAAGAAGTCACCTTCGGCGACATCCAGGTCAATGCCCTTGAGGGCCTGGAAACCGTTGCCGTAGGTTTTGGTTAGCTGCCTTATGGACAGAGCAGAACTCATAGCGGGTCGCGTACCAGTGTGGAAGGTTCTAGACGCGGCCGGGCGAGGCCAGCCGCAGTGAATAGGAGCATGGTGCTTGTGCAGACCAGACAAGTACAGTCATGTGTATCGATATTAACTATCAGCTTGACCGCACTTTCCCGGTAACCGTCAATCAGGTCAGCGCCGTCATCACCGCCGCCTGATAGGCCGGACGTTCTTGCAGGCGCTCATACCAGGCGCGCAGGTGGCGCATCTCGGGGCGCTCGATGGGCATCTCGAACCAGGCGTAGGCAAAGCAGCCCAGGGGGATATCGCCCATGCCCAGCTTGTCGCCAGACAAATACGGCTGGTGCGCCAGGGCCTGGTCGGCAATCGACAGCAACTGCGCGCAGGTCTTGTGTGCGGCATTGATTGCCACCCAGTCCTGCTGATCGGCAGGCGTGCGCAGGATGCCCCAGAACAACGGCCGGAACGGCGTGGCCAGGGAGGAAGTAACCCAGTCCATCCACTTGTCGGCCTCGGCACGCTTGCGTGCGTTCTGCTCATACCAGCCCGACTCGCAGCCGTACTGCGCCGACAGGTAGCGCACAATGGCATTGGACTCCCACAGCACCAGGCCGTCGTCCTCGATCATCGGCACCAGGCCGTTGGGGTTCAGCGCCCGGTACTGCGGCTCGTTGACCAGGCCGAAGGCGCCACCGGCATCGATCGACTCATACTCAAGACCAAGCTCTGCGGCGCACCACAGTGCTTTCCTGACATTCGACGAATTCTTCCTGCCCCAGATCTTGAGCATGTCGTTTCCCTGATGATTTGGCTGGTCGCCCAGTCTACTCCAGGCGCTCGCGCTGGCAATCGTTTGGCGTGCAGGCGAACTCCTGAGGTCATGTCCTGTCACTGTTCAGACAAGCCGTTTAGCCGATGCGGTCTAAGCTTCGATGGATGGCGAAATGCCCCGATGTTTCACGGAGGAATTCCTATGTTGCTGTTGTGGTTAGTGGTCCTGGTGATCGGCGTGGCTTACCTGGCCCACCGTCGCATCGCCGCCTTGCCGGCGTTGGGCATCGTTGCCCTGTACCTGCTGGCGATGGGCATTTTCAGCCACGCCCCAGGCTGGCTGCTGACGATTTTCTGGCTGCTGCTGGCCGCCGTCGCCGCGCCCCTGCTGCTCCCCGACCTGCGCCGCAAAGTGCTCACCGCGCCCCTGTTCGGCTGGTTCCAGCGCACCTTGCCGCCAATGTCGCAGACCGAACGCGAAGCCATCGACGCCGGCACCGTGTGGTGGGACGGCGAGCTGTTCAGCGGCCGACCGGACTGGAACACCCTGCTCGGCTACTCCAAGGCCGAACTCACTGAAGAAGAACAAGCCTTTATCGACGGCCCCACCGAAGAACTCTGCGCCATGGTCAGCGACTGGCAAATTGGCCAGGACCTGGATTTGCCCCCCGCGGCCTGGGAGCACATCAAGAGCCACGGCTTCTTCGCCCTGATCATTCCCAAGGAGTACGGCGGCAAGGGCTTTTCGGCCTACGCCCACTCGCAGGTGGCAATGAAGCTGGCGACCCGCAGCGGCGACCTTGCTTCCACCGTGATGGTGCCCAACTCCCTCGGCCCGGCCGAACTGCTGCTGCACTACGGCACCGACGAGCAGCGCAATCACTACCTGCCGCGCCTGGCCCGCGGCGACGAAATCCCCTGCTTCGCCCTCACCGGTCCGCTGGCCGGCTCCGATGCTGGCGCCATGCCCGACACCGGGATCATCTGCAAAGGCCAGTGGCAAGGCGAGGAAGTCATCGGCCTGCGCCTGAACTGGGAAAAGCGCTACATCACCCTCGGACCGGTCGCGACCCTGCTTGGCCTTGCCTTCAAGGCCTACGACCCCGAACACCTGCTGGGCGATAAAGAAGAACTGGGCATTAGTCTCGCGCTGATTCCCACCGACACCCCCGGCGTCGAAATCGGCAAGCGTCACCTGCCCCTGGGCGCGGCGTTCATGAACGGCCCCAACAGCGGCAAGGATGTGTTCGTGCCGCTGGAGTTTCTCATCGGCGGCCAGGACATGCTCGGCAAGGGCTGGATGATGCTGATGAACTGCCTGTCGGTGGGCCGCTCGATTTCCTTGCCAGCCGTGGGCACTGGTGCAGCCAAGTACACCAGCCTGGTGACCGGCCAGTACGCGCAGATTCGTGAGCAGTTCAACGTGCCGCTGGCGGCCTTCGAAGGTATCCAGGAATCCCTCGCGCGCATTGGCGGCAACGCCTTCCTGATGGACAGTGCGCGACTGCTCACCGCCAAGGCCGTGGACCTGGGCGAAAAGCCCTCGGTGCTGTCGGCGATTCTCAAGTACCACCTCACCGAGCGCGGGCGCGAATGCATCCAGCACGCCATGGACGTGCACGGCGGCAAGGGCATCATCATGGGCCCGAACAACTACCTGGGACGCAACTGGCAAGGCGCGCCGATCTTCATCACCGTCGAGGGCGCCAACATCCTCTCGCGCAACCTGATGATCTTCGGCCAGGGGGCGATTCGCTGCCATCCGTTCGTACTCAAGGAAATGGCCCTGGCCGGTCGCGAAGACCACGACCAGGCGCTCAAGGAGTTCGATCACCTGCTGATGCAGCATATTGGTTTTGCCGTCGGTAACGCCGCCAGTACCCTGGTGCTCGGCCTGGGCCTGGGCCATTTCGAGAAAGTCCCGGGCGACGCGTTAAGCCAAGGTTACTTCCGCGCCCTCAATCGCCAGTCGGCGGCGTTCGCCTTGCTCGCCGACCTGTGCATGATGCTCCTGGGCGGCGAACTCAAGCGTCGCGAGCGTTTGTCGGCGCGCCTGGGCGATGTGCTCAGTCATTTGTACCTCAGCTCGGCGGCGCTCAAGCGTTACCACGACCTGAATTCGCCCGAGTACCTGCAACCGCTGCTGCGTTGGGCCCTGGAGGAGAGCCTTGGCCAAGCCGAAAAAGCCCTGGACCGCTTGCTCGACAACTTCCCCAACCGCTTGCTCGGTTGCGCCCTGCGCCTGGTGGTGTTCCCCTTCGGCCGCCGGCATACCGGGCCAAGCGACGAACTGGACGCGGAGATTGCCGAACTGATCGGCCGCGCCAAGGGTGACCCGGCGCTGGAGGAGCTGCTTGCCGGTTGTTATCGGCCGCAAGCGGACGGCGACCCGGTTGCCGCCCTGCAACAGGCCTGCGATTTACTCAGCGCCGGCGCGCCGCTGCGTAAAAAACTGCACCAGGCCGTCAAGAGTGGCCAGGTTGACCCTGCGCCAGGCGAGTCGACTATCGACGCGGCGCTGCACGCTGGCGTGCTGCAAGCCAGTGAGGCGCAAAGCCTGCATGCCGCTGAGTCGGCACGCCGGCGGGTGATCGATGTCGATGCCTTCGACAAGGAGCAACTGCTACCGGCCGACGGCAAGATTCGCTAAGGGCCGGGACATCGGGCGCCGGGAGCCGTATACTCCCGCGCCCGTTTTTGCTCAAGAGGACTGCCTGCATGGCTACCGATCGCCTGGAATACCATCTCGCCCTGCTCACCCACCTGCGCACCATCCTGGTTGCCCTGGGCGAAGCCGAGCAGGTGCCGGAAGAAAGCCACGCGTTGTTTCTGGAGCGCTTCGACGATCTGATGCTGCAACTGCCCGTCGACCCGGAAAGCACCTATCTTGGCCAGGACCTGATGTGCCAGGTCATCCAGCGTTATCCACAGGTCGCGCACCTGGTACCGCGCGACCTGCTGTGGTTCTTTGGCGGCGACTGCCTGCACTTCATGCCGGAGAACGAACTGGACATGTACCAGGAACTGGAAGAGCGCCGCTTCGAGGCCGAGCAGAATGATGAACCCTTCGACTGGAACCAGGAAAAACAGCTGCTGAGCATGTCGGACGACGACAGCAAGCATTAAGCGATGAAGCTGCGCAGGGCTGACAACAGCCCTGCCGCACGCAGACAGCGGATAAAATCGAGACGAAAAAAAACGCCGTTCAAACGAACGGCGTTTCTTTATTTGGAGCGGGAAACGAGACTCGAACTCGCGACCCCGACCTTGGCAAGGTCGTGCTCTACCAACTGAGCTATTCCCGCAAATTTGTAGCGACCGGCCGGACCGGCAAGAACAAGCACTGACGCCCTTGTTCCATCACTACAGCGTTATCAAACGCTGGAGCACCATATTTGGAGCGGGAAACGAGACTCGAACTCGCGACCCCGACCTTGGCAAGGTCGTGCTCTACCAACTGAGCTATTCCCGCAAAAATGGCGTCCCCTAGGGGACTCGAACCCCTGTTACCGCCGTGAAAGGGCGGTGTCCTAGGCCACTAGACGAAGGGGACGACGCCCGAAACATGCAATGCATGCTTCAGTTACCAACTCAAACCATAAAGATCTGACGCTGGGTTTTTACAAGCCCTGCCGTTAAGCAAAGCCTTTGTAAACTGGAGCGGGAAACGAGACTCGAACTCGCGACCCCGACCTTGGCAAGGTCGTGCTCTACCAACTGAGCTATTCCCGCATTGGCGTCCCCTAGGGGACTCGAACCCCTGTTACCGCCGTGAAAGGGCGGTGTCCTAGGCCACTAGACGAAGGGGACACGCTACAACATTCACTCCCTGCCGCGTTCCGCTGTGTGCTTTACGCTGCAAGTGGCGCGCATTCTAGGGATGCTTTGATAAGCCGTCAACCCCTCTGTATAAATTTATTTAAATCAATGACTTCCCGGCGCTTTGCAGCCTTGCGCCAGGGCAACGCGCGCCTGAGGCTTGACGATTATTTTCTGACGCCCTACCCGCCTTCGGCCCAGCAGCCACGGCGATCTACCAGCAAAAGGCCATCAATCGCCCCCGGGCAACCGCCAAACAGCTCTATCCGGCTAAAAGCTTAGCCACTACACTCAAACAGTAAATCATCCTGTATGAGGCGTTAACGGTGACACCACTTCTGATCACCCTGCTTATAGTAGCGGGGATCGCGTTATTGATCGTGATCGGCTACCTGAACAACGTGGTCGAGAACAACAAGCTCGAGCGTGCCCGGCTGAAGATCGAGCTGGCCGAACGTTTGCGCCGTTGTGGCGAAATCACCGAAACCTTTCCTGGCCAGTTGATGACCCCGGCCCTCAAGTTGCTGTTGACCCGCCTGGAACTCAACCTCAACCAGCGCCAGTTGGCCCTGGACAAGCACAGCCGCGATATTCGCGCACGGATCGCCGAACTCGAAGGGCTGATTGCCAAAGGTGAAGCACTGCCGGTGAACAACCCGCCGATGCCGATCCAGACCGAAGCCCGGGCCAAGGATGTGCGTTTTTTGCTGGAAGGCATGCACAACCAGATCACCCGCGCCGCCCAGGAAGGCTTCCTGCCGACCAACGAGGCCAAGTACTGGGTCAAGGAAATTCGCCACATCCTGGTGCTGCTGCACATCGAGTTCTTCAACAACCTCGGCCAGCAGGCGCTGCAACAGAACCAGCCGGGGCACGCGCGCCTGGCCTTCGAGCGTGGCGTGCAATACCTGCGCAAGCAGCCTGACCCGGTGATTTACCGCGAACAACTGGAATACATGGAGAAGCTGCTGGCCCGCGCCAATGCCCAGGTGTTGAGCCAGCTGGAACCGGCCGAGGACGAAACCAACGCCCTGACCGAAGGCCTGAAGACCGATACCACCGAAGACTGGAAGAAAAAGGTCATCTACGACTGAGTTCTAATTGACCCAATCGCCGGCAAGGCCGGCTCCCACAAGGTTCGCTACATACAAGACCTGTGAGAGCTGGCCTTGCCAGCGATCGAGTGCAAAGCGCTCGTCAGCAATCGGTCAGTCGCAGGAAAATCCCCGCCAAACGCTCCAGCCCCGCCTGATCCACTTCACTGAAACGGGCAAGCTTAGGGCTGTCGAGGTCCAGCACGCCAATCAATCGGCCATCCTTTACCAGCGGAATCACCAACTCGCTGTTCGATGCACTGTCGCAGGCAATGTGCCCGGGAAACGCGTGCACATCTTCCACCCGCTGGGTTTCCCGGCTGGCCGCAGCCGCGCCGCATACACCACGCCCGAACGGGATGCGCACGCAGGCCACCTGCCCCTGGAATGGCCCCAACAGCAGTTGCTCGTTGCGGTTGAGGTAGAAGCCGGCCCAGTTCAGGTCTTCGACCTGACTGTAGAGAAACGCCGAAAACTGCGCGGCGTTGGCGATGAAGTCACGCTCATCGGCCAGCAGGGCTTCCAGTTGTGCCGCCAGCAGACCGTAGCCTTCGAGGCCGGCGCCGGTAGCGTTGAGGTCGATCATGATTTTTGCTCCAACAGTTTCAGTCCCACCCAGTAACGGGCGAACTGGTAGGCACAACGGCCGTTACGGTTGCCGCGACCGGTTGCCCAGCGCACGGCGAGAATGTCCAGTTCCTCGTCGCGGCGCCAGGCCAGGCCAGCGCTCTGCGCCAGCTGGGTGATCCAGTGCTCGACCACGTTGAGAAAATGCTCCTGGGTGAAGGGGTAGAACGACAGCCACAGCCCGAAGCGGTCAGACAGGGCAATTTTGTCCTCCACCGCTTCGTTGGGATGCAGCTCGCCGTCAACCATCTTCCAGTTTTCGTTGTCGCTCTGTTTTTCCGGCACCAGGTGGCGGCGGTTCGAGGTGGCATACAGCAGCACGTTATCCGGCGCCTGTTCGAGCGAGCCGTCGAGTACGCTCTTGAGCACCCGGTAGTCGCCCTCCCCGGCTTCGAACGAGAGGTCATCGCAAAACAACACGAAGCGTTGCGGCAGTTTCTGCAGTTGCTCGACCACCCGCGGCAGGTCGGCCAGGTGATCGCGCTCGATTTCGATCAGGCGCAGGCCGGCTTCGGCATGCTCGGCCAGCAGTGCGCGCACCAGCGACGACTTGCCGGTACCGCGCGAGCCCCACAGCAGTGCGTGGTTGGCCGGCATGCCATCGAGAAACTGGCGGGTGTTGCGCCCCAGTTGCTCGCGCTGCTGATCGACGCCGATCAGGTCGGACAGGCGCATGTCGAGGCTGACCTGCAGCGGCAGCAGGTAGCCGCTACGGCCATCGCGCTGCCAGCGCGCAGCCAGGCATTGCGACCAGTCGATGCTCGGGCGTGGCGCCGGCAACAGGGGCTCAAGGCGCGCAAGTACGGTTTCGGCGCGCTCCAGAAAAGCATTCAAACGTGAGTCCACAAGAATTCCTCAAGACAGATGCAAGGACAAAAGCACAGCTGAATGTGTGACAGGGCGTGCCAGCAGCCGGGACTGATCGGCTATGCTTGCGCAGCGCACGGAACGTGAAACTGGCTCGGGACTCATGGATATCAAGTTCACCAATCGCCTGTCCTACAAGCAAGCCCGGCTGACGGTCCTGGTCGGCTTCATCCTGGGTACATTGCTCAGTCTCATCCAGATCGGTATCGATTATGCCAGTGAAGACGCCTCCATCAACCGCGAGATGCAGGCGCTGCTGCAAATCAGCCATAACCCGGCTTCGCGCATCGCCTATAACATCGATGCCGAACTGGCCCAGGAACTGACCCGCGGCCTGCTGCAATCGCCGGCGATCACCCGCGCCTGGCTGATCGACAACAACGACACCGTCCTCGCCGATGTTCAGCGCCCACGCCAGGAAAGCAGCTACCGGCTGATCAGCGATTTCCTCTTCGGCGAATCGCGCCAGTTTCGCGACCAGCTGTTTCTCAGCCATATGCCCGACGAATACCTCGGCACCCTGTACCTGGACGTCGATACCTTTGCCTTTGGCAGCCGCTTTCTCAAGCGCGCCGAAGTCACCCTGCTCAATGGCTTTGTGCGCAGCCTGGTCCTGACCGGGATTCTTCTCGGCCTGTTCTACATCATGCTGACCCAGCCGCTGGTGCGGGTGATCAGCGCCCTGAGCAACAGTGATTCGCGCAACCCGGCGCAGTCCAAACTGTCGTTTCCACCCGGCCACGAGCAGGACGAAATCGGCGTGCTGGTCAAGGTCGCCAACCAGCAGTTCGTCAGCATGGCCACCGAGATCCAGCAGCGGCGCAACGCCGAAAACCGCCTGACCGACTACCTCAACGAGCTGGAGAACATCGTCTCGGCGCGCACCAACGAGCTCAAGGCCAGCAACACTCGCCTCAGCCAGTCCAACGAAGAACTCGAAGACGCCCGGCGCCGCGCCCTGGACATGGCCCAGGCACGCGCGGCCTTTCTGGCCAACATGAGCCACGAGATTCGCACCCCGCTCAATGGCCTGCTGGGGATGATCGCGCTGTCACTGGACAGCCCGCTCAATGCCGAGCAGCGCCAGCAGCTGTCGATTGCCCACGACTCGGGCAAGGTTCTGGTCGAGCTGCTCAACGATATTCTCGACCTGTCCAAGTTCGATGCCGGGCAACTGGAGCTTGAACGCATTCCCTTCGACCTCGGCGCGCTGGTCGAAGACACCGCCAACCTGCTGTCGCAGAACGCCGCGCCCAGTGTCGAGCTGACCTGCCTGATCGACCCGCAGTTTCCCTCGATGGTGCTCGGCGACCCGACACGGGTACGGCAGATTGTCAGCAACCTGCTGTCCAACGCCTTGAAGTTCACTCGCTTTGGTCGCGTCGATGTGCGCCTTTGCAGCTACGCCGGCGGCGTTCGCCTGGATGTCTGCGACACCGGCATCGGCATCCCCAGCGAAGCCCAGGTACGGATCTTTCAGCCCTTCACCCAGGCCGGCGCCGGTATCACCCGCCAATACGGCGGTACCGGCCTGGGCCTGGCGCTGACCAATAACCTCTGCGAAGCCATGCAAGGGCGCCTGAGCATCAGTTCTGAAGCCGGCTTTGGCAGCCAGTTCAGCGCCGAGCTGCCACTGCCCAGCCATACCGCGGCGGTGCCCGCGCAACCTTTGCATGGCAGCGTTGCGGCCATCAGCAATGCCAGCAGCGGCCTGGCCGAACTGCTGCAGACACTGCTGCCCGGCTGGGGCCTGGGCTACCAGCGCTACGACACGCCAGAGCAACTCAAGGACGCGACCCCGGACCTGCTGATCACCGACGACCTGGATTGCCTGTTCAGTTTGCGTCCGCAGATCAGTGCGCCAATCCTGCTGGTTACCGCCTATGGCAATTTCCTGCCCGGCGAACAGGCCGCGCACCTGGCGCCCTTGCAGCAGCAGGCCCGACCGCTGGCCCGCAACGCCCTGTATCAGACACTGCGGCGCACCCTGCACGGCGCCGACCACATCAACCAGTCACCGCTTGGCGGCGCCTCGCACAGCGAACGCCGTGCACGCATCCTGCTGGTCGAGGACAACCCGGTGAACCAGTTGGTGGCCAAGGGTATGCTGGCCAAGCTCGGCTGTGAGGTCAGCGTCGCCGCCCATGGCGCCGACGCCCTCGAACAGCTGGAGCAGTCACCCTTCGACCTGGTGCTGATGGACTGCAACATGCCGGTGATGGACGGCTATGAAGCCAGTCGGCGGATCCGCCAGAGCGGGCGCTGGCCAGACCTGCCGATCGTCGCCCTGACCGCCAACGCCATGCCCGAAGAGCGCGAGCGCTGCCGGGCCGCAGGGATGAGCGACTACCTGGCCAAGCCGTTTCGCCGCGAGGAATTGCTGGCGCTGATCGATCACTGGGTGCCGTTGACGGCTACCTGAGCAGTTTCTCGATCGAACCGGCCAAGGCGTCCGGCTTGGTGCTCGGAGCATAGCGGGTGACCTTGCCGGTGGCCGGATCGAGCAGGAACTTGGTGAAGTTCCACTTGATGCCTTCGGAGCCGAACAGCCCTGGGGCGCGCTTTTTCAGCTCGATAAACAGCGGATGGGCTCCGGCGCCGTTGACTTCGATTTTGCGAAACAACGGGAAGCTGACCCCAAACTTGAGCTCGCAGAACTGCGCAATCTCGCTCGCATCGCCCGGCTCCTGCTTGCCGAACTGGTTGCAGGGAAAGCCCAGCACCACCAGCCCCTGCTCGCGGTAACGTTGCCAGAGCTGCTCCAGGCCCTTGTATTGCGGGGTAAATCCGCACTGGCTGGCGGTGTTGACCACCAGCACTGCCTTGGCCGGGTAATCGGCCAGGGCTTTTTGCTCACCGGTCAGGGTAATGCAGGGAATCTTCAGCATTGCGTCGGCCATGACCTTGCTCCTTTGTCAGCGTGGCACCAGGTCCAGGCAGACCGAGTTGATGCAGTAGCGTAGCCCGGTCGGCGGCGGACCGTCGGGAAATACGTGGCCCAGGTGGGCGTCGCACTTGGCGCAGGTGACTTCGGTACGAATCATGCCGTGGGAGGTATCGCGAATTTCGATCATCGCGCTGTCGGCAATCGGCTCATAGAAGCTAGGCCAGCCGCACCCGGAATCAAATTTGCTGCTCGAATCGAACAGCGGCTCGTTGCAGCAGATGCAATGGTAGACGCCGTCGGTCTTGGTGCCGTTGTATTTGCCGCTGAACGGCCGCTCGGTGCCCTTCAGGCGGCACACGTTGTACTGCTCGGGGTCGAGCATGGCGCGCCATTCTTCAAGGGTTTTCGCGAGTTTTTCCATCATCAGGCCTCATCTGTCCAAAAACCCCGCGCCATGGCTTTTCCACAGGGCGGGCGGCACGTATATTATTGCGCCTCATCAGACATCAGTCTGGCACCCGCGTCATACGCATTTCAAACGTTTTCACAGCGCAATGCGCGGCGATCTTTTCTAATCGGGATCACATCATGCAGGTCAGCAAATCGAACAAGCTCGCCAATGTCTGCTATGACATTCGCGGCCCGGTGCTCAAGCACGCCAAACGCCTGGAAGAGGAAGGCCATCGCATCCTCAAGCTGAACATCGGCAACCCGGCGCCCTTTGGTTTCGAGGCGCCGGACGAGATCCTCCAGGATGTGATCCGCAACCTGCCGACCGCCCAGGGTTACAGCGACTCCAAGGGCCTGTTCAGCGCGCGCAAGGCGGTGATGCAGTACTACCAGCAAAAACAGGTCGAAGGTGTCGGTATCGAAGACATCTACCTGGGCAACGGCGTCTCCGAGCTGATCGTGATGTCGATGCAGGCGCTGCTCAACAATGGCGACGAAGTGCTGATTCCGGCCCCGGACTACCCGCTGTGGACCGCCGCGGTGAGCCTGGCTGGCGGTAACCCGGTGCACTACCTGTGCGACGAGCAGGCCGACTGGTTCCCGGACCTGGACGACATCAAGGCCAAGATCACCTCCAACACCAAGGCCCTGGTGATCATCAACCCGAACAACCCGACCGGCGCGGTGTACTCGCGCGAACTGCTGCTGGGCATGCTCGAACTGGCCCGCCAGCACAACCTGGTGGTGTTCTCCGACGAGATCTACGACAAGATCCTCTATGACGAAGCCGTGCACATCAGCACCGCCTCGCTGGCCCCGGACCTGCTCTGCCTGACCTTCAACGGCCTGTCCAAGTCCTACCGGGTGGCGGGCTTCCGCTCCGGCTGGCTGGCCATCTCCGGGCCCAAGCATCACGCCATGAGCTACATCGAAGGCATCGACATGCTGGCCAACATGCGCCTGTGTGCCAACGTGCCGAGCCAGCACGCGATCCAGACCGCCCTGGGCGGCTACCAGAGCATCAACGACCTGGTACTGCCACAAGGCCGCCTGCTTGAGCAGCGCAACCGCACCTGGGAGCTGCTCAACAGCATCCCCGGGGTCAGCTGCGTCAAGCCGATGGGCGCGCTGTATGCGTTCCCGCGCATCGACCCGAAAGTCTGCCCGATCCACAACGACGAGAAGTTCGTCCTCGACCTGCTGCTGTCGGAAAAGCTGCTGATCGTCCAGGGCACTGCCTTCAACTGGCCGTGGCCGGATCACTTCCGCGTCGTGACCCTGCCACGGGTAGACGACCTCGAGCAGGCCATTGGCCGGATCGGAAACTTCCTGAAGACATATCAGCAGTAACCTACTGCGCATATGGAAACGTCTGCGCCGCCCTCGGCGCAGACCTTTCAGACCCAGCATTCAGCCCTTACATCACCCGCCGCTCTGGCGTGCGGGTTGCTGGAATTCGTCTGTAATAAAGGCAAGTACACAGTTTGAAATAGTCGCCCGGTTGAATCACTGCAGCGCGCACCTTATATACCCCGCATACGTGACACTTTTATCCGTCAGGAGAACGTAACAACCATGATGCGCATCTTACTGTTTGTGGCCACCAACCTCGCGGTTGTGCTGATTGCCAGCATTACCCTGAGCCTGTTTGGCTTCAACGGGTTCATGGCGGCCAACGGGGTTGACCTCAAACTCGACCAGCTGCTGATTTTCTGCGCGGTGTTCGGTTTTGCCGGCTCGCTGATCTCGCTGTTCATCTCCAAGTGGATGGCGAAGATGAGCACCGGCACCCAGATCATCAGCCAACCGCGCACCCGCCACGAACAATGGCTGCTGCAGACCGTCGAGGAACTGTCCCGCGAAGCCGGCATCAAGATGCCCGAAGTGGGTATCTTTCCGGCCTACGAGGCCAACGCCTTCGCCACCGGCTGGAACCGCAACGACGCCCTGGTAGCGGTCAGCCAGGGCCTGCTCGAGCGCTTCTCGCCCGATGAAGTGCGCGCCGTACTGGCTCACGAGATCGGCCACGTGGCCAACGGCGACATGGTCACCCTTGCCCTGGTGCAAGGCGTGGTCAACACCTTCGTGATGTTCTTTGCCCGCATCATCGGCAACTTCGTCGACAAGGTGATCTTCAAGAACGAAGAAGGCCAGGGTATCGCCTACTACATCGCGACCATCGTCGCCGAACTGGTACTGGGCATCCTGGCCAGCATCATCGTCATGTGGTTCTCGCGCAAACGCGAGTTCCGCGCCGACGAAGCCGGCGCCCGCCTGGCCGGCACCAACGCGATGATCGGCGCCCTGCAGCGCCTGCGCTCGGAACAAGGTGTGCCGGTGCACATGCCCGACACCCTCAACGCCTTCGGCATCAACGGCGGCCTCAAGCAGGGCCTGGCCGGCCTGCTGATGAGCCACCCGCCGCTGGAAGAGCGCATCGAAGCCCTGCGCCGTCGCGGCTGATCGGTAGCAGCAATAAAAAAGGGCGACTTCGGTCGCCCTTTTGCATTTCAGCGCTGCAGGCGGTACACCCGCTCAAATAGCATCGGCACCCCGGCCTGAACGAACTTCGGGCTCTCGGCGAGAATATCCCGCGCCTCAAGCTCATGCGGCTGCCAGTCAGCGAACAGTTGCCGCACCTGGGCATCAACCACCGCAAAGGGCGGGCCCGGCAGCAGGGCCTGGTCGTAATCCATGGTGATCAACAGCCCCCGACACTCGGACCCCAGATAGCCACTGAGCAGCGCGGCATAGCGCTGGCGCAACGCAGGCGGCAAGGCAATCACTGCGGCCCGGTCATACAGCGCGGTGCAGTCGGCGATATCCTCGGCGCTCAGGGCGAAGAAATCACCACACCACAGCTGCAGGTTGCCACTGCGATAGGTCTTGAACGCGCCCCGCTGGCCGACTTCGGGCGTCAACCGCTGTTCGTTGAAGAAATCCTCCACCGCCCGCTGGGACAGCTCGATGCCGAGCACCTGATGGCCCTGCCCGGCCAGCCAGGCCAGGTCGAGGCTTTTGCCACACAACGGCACCAGCACCTTGCTGCCGGGCGCCAGGCCCAGGCTGGGCCAGTACTGTTGCAGGTCGCCGTTGACCTGGCGCTGATGAAAGCCGATCTGGTTGTCTGCCCAACGCTTGTGCCAGAACTCTGCCTGCATGGCATACCTCGAATTATTCGATCAGATTATGCGAAAACTTATATTGGAATCAGATCAATGATCTGCCGGAAGATGGACCCATCTTAACCGCCAGGACCCTCTCCATGCTGCCCAGCCTGTTTATTTCTCACGGCTCGCCCATGCTCGCCCTCGAGCCCGGTGCCAGCGGCCCGGCCCTGACGCGCCTGGCCGCAGAGCTACCGCGGCCCAAAGCCATTGTGGTGGTCTCGGCGCACTGGGAGAGCCGCGAGCTGTGGGTCAGCAGCCACCCGCAACCAGAAACCTGGCATGACTTCGGTGGCTTTCCTGCCGCCCTGTATGCCGTTCAGTACCCCGCTCCTGGCGAGCCGGCACTGGCCGAGCGCTTGATCGGCCTGTTGGGAGATGCCGGGCTAGCCGCGCGCCTCGACCCCAAGCGCCCGTTTGATCATGGCGTGTGGGTGCCGCTGTCGTTGATGTACCCGGCAGCCGACATCCCCGTAGTACAGGTGTCTCTACCAAGTCAGATGGGCCCGCAGTTGCAGGAGCAGGTGGGCAAGGCGCTGGCGCAATTGCGCGAGGACAACATCCTGCTGATTGGCTCGGGGAGCATTACCCACAACCTGCGCGAGCTCGACTGGCAGGCTGGACCCGAAAGCGTCGAGCCCTGGGCCCTGGCGTTTCGCGACTGGATAATCGACAAGCTGGTAGCCGATGACACCCCCGCCTTGCACGACTACCGCCAGCAGGCGCCGTTTGCCGTGCGCAATCATCCCAGTGATGAGCACCTGTTGCCGCTGTATTTCGCCCGGGGTGCGGGCGGGCGATTCGGGATTGCCCATCAGGGGTTTACGCTGGGGGCGCTGGGGATGGATATTTACCGGTTCGATTGATCCTGTCGCTGGATTGCGACCGATCGCGGGTCAAGCCAACACATCACCTCGTACAGGCAAAAAAAATCCCCGAACCAGTCGGGGATTTTTTTATCGCTCG
Organism: Pseudomonas sp. SORT22; assembly: GCF_018417635.1. Taxonomy (NCBI): domain Bacteria; kingdom Pseudomonadati; phylum Pseudomonadota; class Gammaproteobacteria; order Pseudomonadales; family Pseudomonadaceae; genus Pseudomonas; species Pseudomonas sp. SORT22. The sequence goes on along the minus strand of NZ_CP071007.1, from coordinate 1,768,821 downwards.
CGGATCAGTCTTCGCGGTAGCGGCGCAGCTTCAGCTGCTTGCCGGCAACACGAGTGTCCTTGAGCTTGGTCAGCAGACGCTCCAGACCTTCCTCCGGCAGCTCGACCAGGCTGAAGCTGTCGCGCACCTGGATGCGGCCGATCGCTTCGCGGGCCAGGCCGCCTTCGTTGAGGATCGCGCCCAGCAGGTTCTTGGCGGCGATACCGTCACGCGCGCCCAGCGCGGTACGGCAACGCGCACGACCTTCGCCCAGCGGCATGGGTGCACGACGCTCACGCTCGCCACGCTCCGGACGATCGCCAGTGCGCTCACGCGGGGTGTAGGTCGGAACCAGCGGCTGCTCTTTCTCGACCGCTTCAAGGGTCAGGGCCTGACCGTTGGTAGCCTTGCGCAGCAGGGCAGCGGCCAGGGCACGCGGGCTGCAACCGATGTCGGCGGTCAGGCGATCAAGCAGATCACCGTGGGTCGACTCGGCGTCAGCAACCAGCGGCGCCAGGCTGTTGGTCAGCTTCTTGATGCGCGCATCGAGAACGGCCTGGGCGTTCGGCAGGCGAACTTCAGCAACCTTCTGACCGGTAACACGCTCGATCACCTGCAGCATGCGACGCTCGCGCGGGGTAACCAGCAGCAGCGCACGGCCTTCGCGACCGGCACGGCCGGTACGGCCGATACGGTGAACGTAGGACTCCGGGTCGTACGGCATGTCGACGTTGAACACGTGAGTGATGCGCGGTACGTCCAGACCACGGGCAGCGACGTCGGTAGCGACGACGATGTCCAGGCGGCCATCTTTGAGCGAGTCGATGACGCGCTCACGCTGGTTCTGGGCAATGTCACCGTTCAGCGCAGCGGCTTTGTAGCCTTTGGCTTCGAGGGCGCTGGCCAGGTCCAGGGTGGCTTGCTTGGTACGCACGAAGGCGATCAGCGCGTCGAACTCTTCCACTTCCAGCAAACGCAGGACAGCAGAAACCTTCTGGTCGGCGTGGACCATCAGGTGGGCTTGTTCGATAGCGGTAACGGTCTGGGTCTTGCTCTGGATCTTGACGTGCTTCGGCTCGCGCAGGTGGCGCTCGGCGATGGCACGGATGGATGCAGGCAGGGTGGCCGAGAACAGTACGGTCTGACGGCTTTCCGGCATGGCCTTGAAGATCACTTCGAGGTCATCCATGAAGCCCAGCTTGAGCATTTCGTCGGCTTCGTCGAGCACCAGGTGGTTGACGGTTGCCAGGACTTTCTCGTCGCGACGCAGGTGGTCGCAGAGACGGCCCGGGGTAGCAACGACGATTTGCGCGCCGTTACGGATAGCTTTCAGTTGTGGGCCCATCGGGGCACCACCGTATACGGCCACCACGGTTACGCCCGGCATTTGCTTGGCGTAGGTTTCAAAAGCGGTGGCTACTTGCAGCGCCAACTCACGGGTTGGCGCCAGGATCAGGGCTTGCGGCTCGCGCTTGCTCGGGTCGATGCGGTGCAGGATTGGCAGAGCGAAGGCAGCGGTTTTACCGGTGCCGGTCTGCGCCTGACCGATCATGTCGTGACCAGCGAGAATAATCGGGATCGATTGCTGCTGAATGGCGGACGGCTCTTCGTAGCCGGTAGCCAGCACTGCAGCAACAATGCTCGGATGAAGTTCGAGAGCGGCGAAGCCGCCGGTTTCCTGGGTCATGGGTCTGCCTCTAAGTGCATCCGCAAAGACCCATGCTCCAAAGCTGCACATGCCTTGTAAGACCCGAAGGTCACCCTGGCAGCTTTGTCGGCGGGGATTTGCGAAAACGATTGAAGAAAAAAAGGAACGTCAAGGAGAGTCCGCAGTGCGGACGCGCAGCCGAAGCTGGCTTCGGGGAATTGCACACCTTAAACGAGGTCCGGTGAAAGACCGGCGCGTACTATACCTGAATTCGCCATTCACGGGAGATTTTTTTCATGAAACACACCAGCGCCAGGCCACGTAACGGCGGGCCCGGAAAGTGGACGACACTGGCGGCTGAATCGATTTTCCGCCAGTGACACAGTGACGCGCCTCAGGACGCCGGGCGAATCGCACCGATCAGCGGTTGCAACGAGTAGCCCAGTTGCGGCGCCAGCGCCTCGGCCCGCGCGGTCAGGCCCGGCAGATCGAGCTGCTGGTCGAGGTCAGCCGGGACCATGAGGATCACATTGCCCTCCTTGACCGGCAATTCCCAGTAATGCCGATGATAAAGGCCGCGCAGCAGCGCCGCACCCAGTGGCTTGCCGTCGTCGCTGGCCCACTGGTTGATCACCAGCCAGCCACCAGGGTTCAGGCGTTTCTGGCAGTTTTCCAGAAAACTCCAGGCCAGGTGCGCGACCCCCGGGCCGTGGTCGGTGTAGAGGTCGACGAAGATCAGGTCGGCGGATTCGGCCGTCTCCAGCAGTTCCATGGCATCGCCGATACGAATGTACAGGCGCGGGTCGTCATCCAGGCCCATGTACTCGATGGCCAGGCGCGGCACATCCGGGCGCAACTCGATGGCTTCGACGTCTTCCAGCGGCAGGAACTTCAGGCAGGCCTGGGTCAGGGTGCCGGCACCGAGCCCCAGGAACAACGCGCTCTCGGGCTCGGCGTGAGCCAGCGCGCCGATCAGCATGGCACGGGTGTAGTCGTACTCCAGCCAGCTCGGGTCGGCGGTGAACACGCAACTCTGCTCGATCGCCTCGCCAAATTCGAGAAAGCGATAGTCGTCGACTTCCAGCACGCTGATGGTGCCGTACTGGTCCTGCACCTGGGCCAGCAGTCGCTCTACCCGTTCCACTGTCATGCTGTCTCCCGGCAGACGCCGCCGTATCGCGCAAAAACCGCCATTGTCTGTCAATAGCGCCAGTGCAACAAGGCATGCGCCACCTGTTAACATGGCAGACAGCCCCTTTCCGAACAGATCGAGCCCGCAATGAACCACCCCTGGAGTCCTGACAGCTGGCGCGCCCTGCCGATCCAGCAGCAACCAAGCTACCCCGATGCTGCCCATCTGCTCAAGGTCGAGCAGACCCTGGCCAGCTATCCGCCGCTGGTGTTCGCCGGTGAAGCGCGGGAGCTGCGCCGCCAGTTTGCCGAAGTCACCCAGGGCCGGGCCTTCCTGCTCCAGGGCGGTGATTGCGCCGAAAGCTTCGCCGAGTTTTCCGCAGCCAAGATTCGCGACACCTTCAAGGTCCTGTTGCAAATGGCCATTGTCATGACCTTCGCCGCCGGCTGCCCGGTGGTCAAGATCGGGCGCATGGCCGGGCAATTCGCCAAGCCGCGCTCGGCGGGCGACGAGACCATTGGCGGCGTCACCCTGCCGGCCTACCGTGGCGACATCGTCAACGGCATCGGTTTCGACGAAGAAAGCCGGATCCCCGATCCGGAGCGCCTGCTGCAGGCCTACCACCAGTCCACCGCCAGCCTCAACCTGTTGCGCGCCTTTGCCCAGGGCGGCTTTGCCGACCTGCATCAGGTGCACAAGTGGAACCTGGACTTCATCGCCAACTCGGCGCTGGCAGAAAAATACAGCCAGCTGGCCGACCGCATCGACGAAACCCTGGCATTCATGCGTGCCTGCGGCCTGGACAGCTCGCCACAGCTGCGGGAAACCAGCTTCTTCACCGCCCACGAAGCGCTGCTGCTGAACTACGAAGAGGCCTTTGTACGCCGCGACAGCCTGACCAACGACTACTATGACTGCTCGGCGCACATGCTCTGGATCGGCGATCGCACCCGTCAGCTCGATGGCGCCCACGTCGAGTTCCTGCGCGGGGTGAACAACCCGATCGGGGTCAAGGTCGGGCCAAGCATGAACACCGAAGAGCTGATCCGCCTGATCGACGTGCTCAACCCCAGCAACGACCCCGGCCGCCTCAACCTGATCGTGCGCATGGGCGCCGACAAGGTCGGCGAACACCTGCCGGCGCTGATTCGCAGCGTCGAGCGCGAAGGCCGCCAGGTGCTGTGGAGTTCCGACCCGATGCACGGCAACACCATCAAGGCCAGCAGCGGCTACAAGACCCGCGATTTCGCCCAGATCCTCAGCGAGGTCAAGCAGTTCTTCCAGGTGCACCAGGCCGAAGGCAGCCATGCCGGCGGCATTCATATCGAGATGACCGGGCAGAACGTCACCGAATGCATCGGCGGCGCACGCCCCATCACCGAAGACGCCCTCTGCGACCGCTACCACACCCATTGCGACCCGCGAATGAATGCCGATCAGTCGCTGGAGCTGGCGTTCCTGATCGCCGAAACCCTCAAGCAAGTGCGTCGCTAACGCGGCCAGCGGCCAGCGCCACGCGCAAGCGTGCGGCGCTGGCGCGCGGGCAGTGCAACTGCACCTCGGCCAGGCCCAGCCAACTGGCCATGCGCTGCAGGTTGTCGGCCAGGGCCTGCATGCCCGCGTCATCCAGCCCCGGCTGCTCTTCGTGCACCGCGTGGATTGCCAGGCAGTCATTGGCACGCTCGGCGCGCAGGTCGACCCGCGCGGCAATCCGTTCGTTGTGCAAAAACGGCAACACGTAATAGCCGTACACGCGCTTGGGCGCCGGCGTGTAGATCTCCAGGCGGTAACGAAAGTCAAACAGCCGCTCGGTGCGCTCACGCGCCCAGACCAGCGAGTCAAAGGGTGAAAGCAAGGCGCTGCTGCTCACTTTACGCGGCACCTTTGGCGCCTCCAGGCAATACGCCGCTTGCGTCCAGCCCTGTACCGCACAGGCTTGCAATTGCCCCTCCTCGACCAGTTCGGCCAGGCGTGCGCGGCTGTCGCCGGGGGCCAGGCGAAAGTAGTCGCGCAGGTCCTTCTCGGTGGCCACGCCCAGCGCCTGTGCGGCATGCAATAAAAGCCCACGCTGAGCGTCGGCCTCCGGCAGTGGTGGTTGCTCAAGCAATGCAGCCGGCAGTACCCGCTCGGGCAAATCATACAAGCGCTCGAACCCGCGCCTGCCGGCGACATTGACCAACCCTGCGGCAAACAGCCATTCCAGCGCGTGCTTCTCCGCGCTCCAGTCCCACCAGGGCCCAGCGCGCTCCTGGCGGGTCGACAGGCTGCCAGCGCCGAGGGCGCCGTGCTCGGTCACCGCCGCCAGCACCCGGGCAATGGTCGCTTGCTGCTCGCGGCCAAAACGCGCCAGCTGTTGATAGATCCCCTGCCCCTGGCGCGCACGCTCCATGCGCCAGCGCAGCAGTGGATACAGCTGCAGCGGCAACAGCGAGGCCTCATGCCCCCAGTATTCGAAGAGTTTGCGTTGACGGTTGCGCCCCCAGGCCAGCTGATCGAGCAGCGCCTGTGGATAACTGCCGAGGCGGGAAAACAGCGGAAGGTAGTGCGAACGCACCAGGGCATTGACCGAATCGATCTGCACCACACCCAGGCGCTCAATCATCCGGCTAAGTTGCGCGGCACCGAGCGACGGGCTCGCCTGCCGATTGTTGAAGCCTTGAGCCGACAACGCCAGGCGGCGCGCCTGGGCCAGGGAAAGCGACTGTGTGGTGGGCATGCCCGGCTCCTTGTGAACAAGCCCACTTACACTAGTCGTGGCACCGCCATGATGCGACTCATTTTTTCAGCGGATCATCCCAGAACGGGCGCTCCACCTCGCGCAGGATATCGGCGCGGCTCAAGCCGATATCGTCCAGCGCCGCGTCACTCAGGCGCGCCAGTTCGCGGCGCTCACGGCGCAGTTGGCGCCAACGCAGCAGTTGCTGGGCCGCCCCTTGGGTGAGCTGGTAGATCCAGCTGTGCTGGGACGTTGAGTACTGCAGAACAAGCGATTTCTGACCTTTCATCGTCTTACCCTCCTGTTGGGATGACGACAGTGTCAGCTCGAGCATAAGATCAATCCAACGAATGTTTCTTATGTAATACATCTAGGAGATTGATGCCTTGTCCCAGTACCAGAGTATCGATTCCGACGTGCTGCGCACCTTTGTCGCCATCGCCGAACACGGCGGCTTCACCCGTGCCGGCGAAGTGGTCAACCGTAGCCAGTCGGCGGTGAGCATGCAGATGAAACGCCTGGAGGAGGACATCATCCAGCGCCAGCTGTTCGAGCGCGATGGCCGCCAGGTGCGCCTGACCGCCGAGGGCCAGGTGCTGCTGGGCTATGCCCGGCGGATCCTCAAGTTGCACGGCGAGGTGTTCAATACCCTGCGCATGCCGCACATGGTCGGGGTGGTGCGCATCGGCACCCCGGACGACTACGCCATGCGCTTTTTGCCAGGCATCCTCTCAAGTTTTGCCCAGGCCTATCCGTTGGTGCAGGTCGAGGTGCACTGCGAAAGTTCGCGGCAGCTGATGCAACGCCAGGATCTGGACCTGACCATCGTCACTCGCGAGCCTGGCAACGAAATCGGCCAGTTGCTGCGCCGCGAGCGCGCAGTGTGGGTGCAGGCCCAGGGCTTCTGCCCGCATGAGCACAACCCGCTGCCGCTGGCGATGTTCAACTGCGATTGTTACTGCCGGACCTGGGCCTGCAACGCCCTGGATGCCATCGAGAAGGAGTACCGGATCGCCTATACCAGCGCCAGCACCGCGGCGATCATGGCCGTGGTCAGCGCCGGCCTGGCGGTCACCGCGCAATTGCAGAGCCTGATCACCAGCGACTTGCAGATCATCGGCGAGGCCGAAGGCCTGCCCCCACTGCCCACCGCCAGCATCATGCTGCTGCGCAATCGCACCACGCAGTCGGAAATGACAGACTGCCTGGCCGACTACATCATCGAGGGCTTCAGATCTTGAACGCGAGCATTACCGCGCACAGCACCAGAAAACCGCAGAACAGCGAACGCAGGACTTTTTCCGGCAGGGCGTGAGCCAGTTTCACACCCCAACTGATGCTCAGCAGGCCACCGATCGCCAGCGGGATGCCCATGCTCCACTGCACGTGTTGATGCAGACCATAAGTCAGCAAAGTAACGGCCGTACTCGGGGCCGCCAACGCCAGCGACAAACCCTGGGCAACCACCTGGGTGGTGCCGAAAACGCTGGTCAGCACCGGCGTTGCCACCACCGCCCCGCCGACCCCGAACAAGCCGCCCAGCACCCCGGCGCCGCTGCCCAGCACGCCCAGCCACGGCCAGGGCTGGCGCAGTTCACTGGATGGCTGCGCCGTGCGCATGAACATCCGCGCCAGGTTCCAGGCCGCCAGCGCCACCAGAAACAGCACGAAGCCAAAGCGCATGGCCTGGGCATCGACGCCCACCGCCCAGATCGAGCCCAGCCAGGCAAACACAAAGCTGCTCGCCGCCAGCGGCAGCGCATGCCTGAGCTCAATGCGATTGCGCTGGTGATACCGCCACAGTGCCAACAGCACGTTGGGCACCACCATCACCAACGCCGTGCCCTGGGCCAGTTGCTGGTCGAGGCCGAACAGCACCCCCAACGCCGGAATCGCGATCAGCCCGCCACCAATGCCGAACAACCCGCCTACGGTGCCCAGTGCCGCGCCTAGCGCTATGTATATCGCCCACTCGATCATTGCTGTCTCTCTTAAGTGCCAAGCGCTGCATGCTACCGAGCTGGCGCTAGCGGGGAAACGCACAGCAACGCACAATGGCTGTGCCATTTACGCAAAAGCAGATCTGCCGCCATGAACCCCGACGCCCTGACCGAACAACTCAGCCTGTTTCTCGATGTGCTGGAAACCGGCAGCTTCTCCGCTACTGCCAGGCGTCATCCGTTGACGCCTTCGGCGGTGGCACGGCGTATCGATAGCCTGGAAAGCGCAGTCGGCAGCCGCCTGTTCGTGCGCAGTACCCATGCGGTAAGGCCGACGCCGGCGGGCAATGCCTTTGCCGAGCGCGCCCGGCGAATTGTCGAAGAACTGCGCCTGGCCCGGGCTGAAGCGGTGTCGCTGAGCAATGCCCCGGAAGGCCTGATTCGCATCGACGCCCCGGCCGCCTTCGGCCGCCGCCACCTGGCCCCGGCCATCGCCGATTTCCTCGTTGCCTATCCCGGCCTGGACGTACAACTGCGCCTGATCGACAGCTTCGTCGACCTGCACGGCGCGCACCTGGGCGAAGTCGACCTGGTACTGCGCGCCGGCCCGCTGGCCGACACTCGCCTGGTGGCCACGCCGCTGGCCTATATGGTGCGCATTGCCTGCGCCAGCCCCGGCTATCTGGCCCAGCGCGGCATTCCCGCCAGCCCGGCTGAACTGCCTGAACACGATGGCCTGGACTGGGACGGCCTGGCCCCGCCCTTCGCCTGGCGCTTCGCGGTCGAGGGGCAGATGCGCCTGTACCGCCCGACGCGCATGCGCATGAGTGCCAACAATGCCGAAACCCTGCTGTTCGGCGCCCTCGCCGGCCTGGGCATCGCCCACCTGCCCACCTGGCTGATCAGCGAGTACCTGCTGCGCGGCGAATTGCTGCCGCTATTCTGTGACAACGGATTGCCCGGCGCCGAAAGCAGTGGCATCTATGCCCTGCGCCTGGAACATGAAACGAACTCTCGCAGCCGTTTGCTGCTCGAATTCCTCAAGAGCCGCTTCAGCCCGATCCCGCCATGGGACCTGGCGCTGCAAAGCGAGCTGCGCTGGCAGTAAGTGCGCTAATTACTTGCGTGCTAAATTTAAAGGACTCAACCCATGAAAGGATGTGCATGAACGCCGACCCGAAAGCGCCCGCTCCCTGCGACGAACTGCGCCTGGATAACCAGGTGTGCTTTGCTCTGCATTCGACTTCGCTGCTGATGACCAAGGTCTACAAGCCGCTGCTGCACAAGCTTGGGCTGACGTACCCACAATACCTGGCGATGTTGGTGCTGTGGGAACAGGACGGCCTGACCGTCGGCGAGATAAGCCAGCGCCTGCTCACCGATCCAGGCTCGCTCACTCCCTTGCTCAAGCGCCTGGAAGCCGAAGGCCTGCTCAAGCGTACCCGCAGCCGTGAAGATGAACGGGTCGTGCTGGTGCAGTTGAGCGACCAGGGCCGCGCCTTGCAAGCCCGGGCCAAGGATGTGCCGCACTGCATCCTCGCCGCCAGTGGCGAGAACCTCCAACGCCTGCAAAAGCTGCAGGCCGACTTGCTGGAACTGCGCGCCAACCTGCAAAAAAGCCTCTGAGGGCTATGCTGGTAGATGACCGTTCGTAGGTCAGCCGAAAAATTATCTTGCGCACTAAATAATTGCGCGCTAATTTAATTTCCGTACCCACTCAGCGCCGCGGCGCCACTCACAAGCGAGGCTCATCATGCAAAAAGTCACTCCGCTGTACATTGCCCAAGCCACATCCACCGGTGGCCGCGACGGTAAATCGAGCTCCAGCGACGGCAAGCTGGAAGTCCAGCTGAGCACCCCCAAGGAACTGGGCGGCGCCGGTGGTGACGGCACCAACCCCGAACAGCTGTTTGCCGCCGGCTATTCGGCCTGCTTTATCGGCGCCCTGAAGTTTGTCGCCGGCCAGCAGAAAAAGGCCCTGCCTGCTGACAGCTCGATCACTGCCAAGGTCGGCATCGGCCAGATTCCGGGTGGCTTCGGTCTGGATATCGACCTGAACATCAACCTGCCGGGCCTGGACCAGGCTGAGGCGCAAGCACTGGTTGACGCCGCTCACCAGGTCTGCCCGTACTCCAATGCCACCCGTGGCAATGTCGATGTACGCCTGCATGTGACTGTCTGAGTGATAAAACCCCAGGCATAAAAAAACCCGGCCAAGGCCGGGTTTTTCGATTGCGCAGGAATACCAGGCTTAGACCTTGGCACGGCCCTTGTAGGAGCCGCCTTCGCGAGTGTCGATCTCGATCCAGTCGCCGATTTCGATGAAGTCAGCAACGCTCAGCTCGGTGCCGTTCTTCAGCTTGGCAGGCTTCATGACCTTGCCCGAAGTGTCGCCGCGAGCGGAACCTTCGGTGTAGTCAACCTGACGCACGATGGTGGTTGGCAGGTCAACCGAAACCAGGCGCTCTTCGAAGAACACGGCTTCGCAGACGTCTTCCATGCCTTCTTCGATGAACGGCAGAACGGCCTCGATGTCTTCGGCGTTCAGCTCGTACATGGTGTAGTCAGTGGTGTCCATGAAGGTGTAGGTGTCGCCGTTGATGAACGACAGGGTCGCTTCTTTGCGATCCAGGATTACGTCGTCCAGCTTGTCGTCGGCCGAGTAGACGGTTTCAGTCTTGTAGCCGGTCAGCAGGTTCTTCAGCTTGGTTTTCATGATCGCGCTGTTACGGCCCGACTTGGTGAACTCAGCCTTCTGAACCAGCCATGGATCGTTGTCGATACGGATCACGGTACCGGGTTTCAGTTCTTTACCAGTTTTCATTGCGATATATCCGAATTTGGATGGATTTACAAAAATCGAGGCCGCATATCATAGCCAATTTCGGTAAAACTGTACCAGCGCCGCGGCAAGGTCCGGCTGAGCGGCCTGTACTGCGCTCCAGCGGCGGGCATGCCGGTCCAGTTCGTCCCAGTGCGCCAGCACCTGTTGCCAGGCCTGCCCCATGTCGCTGTCCATGTTCCAGGCTCGCCACAATTGCACCAGCGCAGCCCCCGCCGGGGCGGACAATTCCAGGATGTACAGGTCGAGAAACGCCTCGAGTTTTTCCCAGTGGGCGTATTCTTCCTGCACATAGATATGCCAGAGCAGCGGCCGTGCCGCCCACTGCGCACGGACGAAAGAATCTTCGCCACGCACCGCGTTGAAATCGCAGCACCAGAGCAGCCGGTCGTAATCGTCCTGGCTGACGAAGGGCAGGATCTGCACGGTCAGCGCACCGCGCCGGGCAATATTGCCCACGCTCAGCGCCTGTTCGCCAAGCCAGGCCTGAACGTCACCCAGCACGCGCCCTTCGGGTACCAACAGGTGGTTGGGGCGGCTGTCGGCGGCCAGCACGTCCAGCCAACTGGCCACGCCGGGGTTTTCGTAGGCGAACAGCGAAATCAGCCGGGCATTGTTTTCTGGCGTTACGCCCAGGCCCTGCAGAAATGCCTTGCGTGCAGCCGGGTCCTGCTGGAGCGCGTCGCGCTGTGACAGCAGGTTTGCCTCACGCAGCAAGCCGCCGGTTTTGCGGGTGAAGCCCGGAAAGAAAAACACCTTGCGCAAGCCATTGGCCTGGGGCGACGGCAAACCATGGCAGCCTTCGACCCAGTCTTCGGCGCTGAGATAATCCAGGTTCAGCCACAATGGCGCACGTGGCTGATCGAGCATCGCCTGCACATAAGCGGGCGGCAACTGACAAGCGAACGCGCCAATCACCACCTGCGCTACCGCCGTGTCCTGCCACTCGCCAGGCCATTGGCGCACATCAACGCCGTGCTGCCATTGCTGGACGGCATCGGCCCGGCCTTCGGGGCAGATACGCACGAACGCCTTCAGGTCATCCACCCACAGGCGCACCGCGAGGCCCTGCTCGGCCACCAATTGCCGGGCCAGACGCCAGGTCACGCCGATGTCGCCGTAGTTGTCGACGACACAACAGAAGATGTCCCAGTGCGTTTTCATCGCTGGTCCCGTGAAAAAACGCCGATTGTCCGGGTAAATCATCGCAGACAAAAGCATGGCAGGTAAAAAACCTGCTGCACCATGCGACAATGGCCACCCGTGTCCTGGCCAGGAGGCCATCATGCCCCGCCCTCGCGAACTGAAGATCGCCCTCAAGCCGCTGCAACTGATCCTGTGCATTGCCCTGGGCCTGTGGCTTGGCGCCGTGGCCATCGCCCTGAGCCTGTGGCTGGCCGGGCGCCTGCTGCCTGCGACGGTGCCGCCGATCGGCCAGGTGCTTGCGCCGCCTGCCATCGCCCCGGCGCCCCCGCCGGCGGCAGACCCGCAACAGCAGATGTTCGAGCAGTACCAGCAGATCCTGCGCAACCAGCAGGTACAGCAGGCCGAAGAACAGGCACAAGGCAGCATGCGCAACCTGTCCAACCCCAAGTGCCAGTTCTGGCTGCAGCAAAACCGCAACCTGCCCACGGAAAAAAGTCGCGCCCATGTCCTGGAATTTTGCAACTGACACCATGAACAAAGCCGACCTGTTGCAACGCATCATCGATACCCTGACCTTCGACCTGGACGTCGCCCAGCGCGCGGCGCAAACCGCCTATGAAGCGGCCACCGCCGAAGAGAACATCGCCGAGAACAAGTACGACACCCTGGGCCTTGAGGCTTCGTACCTGGCCACCGGGCAAGCCCGGCGCATGGAAGAGATCCGCCAGGCGCGGGCGGCGTACCAGCAGTTGCTGCTGCGCGACTATGACCCGCAACGCGGCATCCAGGTCAGCAACCTGGTGACCCTCGAGGCCGAGAACGGCAGTTGCCAGCAGTTATTCCTCGGCCCCGAAGGCGCGGGCCTGAAGATTGGCCAGGGCGAGCACCTGGTCACGGTGATCACCCCGCGCTCGCCACTGGGTCAGGGCCTGCTCGGCAAGGTCGAAGAGGATGAGGTCAGCCTGGTGCTCGGCGGCGTGCCCCAGCGTTACTTCATCCTCAAGGTTCTGTGATCAGGAAGGCTGCGCCTTCACAAAGATCCCAAGGCATCAAAGCGCTGCGCCAACCCCTGGCTGGCAAACTGCTCGATGATAAAATCGACAAAGGCCCGGGTCTTGCCCGGCAACAGTTTGTGTTCGGCGTAGTACAGCGAGATGTTGCCGTCGTCCACATACCAGCCCGGCAACACTCGCAGCAGCCGCCCGGCCTGCAGGTATGGCACGGCAAATGGCATGCTCACCAGCGCCACGCCCAGGCCCTGCTCCGCTGCCGCGCAGGCGGCTTCCGAATCGCTCATGGTCATGCGCAGGCGCAGGCTCAACGGACTTTGTTCCCGCTCGCGGCTGGTCAGCGGCCAGGAGCGCACGCGCCCGGTTTGCGGCGAACGGATGAGGATGCCATCGAGTGCGTGCAAGTCGCCAGGCTGGGTGATCGGCGGATGCTGCTGCAGGTAGGCCGGCGCCGCTACCAGAATCCGGTGCGCCGGAGTCAGCTTGCGCGCCACCACGCCTTGCGGCAGATCGAAGCCGCCGCCAATGGCCGCATCGAAACCCTGGCCAATCAGGTCGACCTGGCGGTTATCAAAATGCCAATCGGGGCTGATGGCCGGGTAGCGCCGCAGGAACTCAGCCAGCAACGGCACAATGTACAGACGGCCGAACACCGTGCCCATGCTCACTTTCAGGGTACCGGCCGGCTGCCCTTCGGCACTGGCAAGGTTAGCCACGGCGTACTGGATGGTCTGGAAACTCGCCGCTACCTCACCGAGAAAACGCTGGCCGGCCTCGGTCAGGGTCAGGCGCCGAGTACTGCGCTGGAACAAGCGCACACCCAGACGTGCCTCCAGGCGGGCGACGTTCTTGCCCACTGCCGCCGGGGTCAGGCTCAGGCGCCGCGCGGCTTCGGCAAAGCTGCCGACCTCGGCGCTGCGGACAAAACACTCGATACTGCTGAACGACTCCATCGCGGCGATTCCATACTTCTGGTTTACACAGACTATAGCGATTACTGGCTACCGGCAGGGTAATCAGCGGCCGATACTGGGCCCCATCCAAGGCATCCGGCCTTGTTCTTTCGGGAGCACAGCATGTCGACCCAATCCAGCCTCAACGGTAAAGTAGCCCTGATCCAGGGTGGCTCGCGCGGTATCGGCGCTGCCATCGTCAAACGCCTGGCCGCCGAAGGCGCCAGTGTCGCCTTCACCTACGCCAATGCCACGGCCCAGGCCGATGCCTTGCAGCAGAGCATCATCGCCGACGGCGGCAAGGCCCTGGCAATCAAGGCCGACAGCGCCGATGCCAGCGCCGTGCAGCAAGCTGTGGCAAGCACCGTCGAGGCCTTCGGTGGCCTGGATATCCTGGTCAACAACGCCGGGGTACTGGCCGTCGGGCCCCTGGCGGATTTCAGCCTGGAAGACTTCGACCGTACCCTGGCGGTGAATGTGCGCAGCGTTTTCGTCGCCACCCAGGCCGCTGCCCGGCACATGGGCCAGGGCGGGCGGATCATCAACATCGGCAGCACCAATGCCGAGCGCATGCCCTTCGCCGGTGGCGGCCCCTATGCCATGAGCAAGTCGGCGCTGGTCGGCCTGACCCGCGGTCTGGCCCGTGACCTCGGCCCCCTGGGCATCACCATCAACAACGTCCAGCCGGGGCCGGTGGACACCGACATGAACCCGGCCCAGGGCGAGTTCGCTGAAAGCCTGATGGGCTTGATGGCGGTGGGTCGCTACGGCCACGTCGATGAGATCGCCAGCTTCGTCGCCTACCTGGCCGGCCCGGAGGCGGCGTACATCACTGGCGCAAGCCTGAGCATCGATGGCGGCTTCGCGGCCTGAGGCCAGTCAATGACCGTCCCTGTCGGCCAGGCGCTGTTCAATCAACTGGACGAAGGCCCTGGCGGCCGGGGTCGGGTGCGTCGACCAGATCGCATAAACGTGACGCACCGGCGCATCCTCAACCGCTACCGACGCCACGCCATTGAAGCCGTTGGCAATTCGCGCCGGCACCAGGCCGATCGCCAGGCCGCGCTTGGCGAATTTCTCCACCAGGCGGATGTTGGTCATTTCGAACTGCACCCGATGGCGCACTCCGGCGGCAGCAAAGGCTTCGTCAGTTTGCCGGCGCGCGCCGCTACCGGCGGGAAAATCCACCAGCGGCTGGGCTTCAAGATCGGCCAGGGACAAGCGAATCTTGCCTGCCAAAGGGTGCTCGACAGCCATCACCGCCACCAATTCTTCTTCGGCCAGCAGGCGGTACTCGACGCCTTCCAGCCGCTCGCCCGGCCAGATTCCGATAAAACCCACGTCCAGGCGTCGCTCGCGCACGTCGGCGATCAGCAACTCGCTCTTGGCCATCAGCCAGCGGATGTCCACCCGTGGATGTTGGGCATGAAAATCAGCCAGCAGATCGACCAGGTCCAGCTCGGTCAGCGAGGTGATCTCGCCGATCGACAATTGCCCGCGCACTTCACCGCAGGCGGCGGCAACATCCTCGGCAATCCTTCGAGTCGCCTCCAGTGCTGGCCGCGCGCTTTGCACAAAAGCTTCCCCCGCAGGCGTCAGGCGCACGCGCCGCGAGCTACGCTCGAACAGGCTGACGCCGAGGGTTTCTTCCAGCCGGGCAATCTGATGGCTCAAGGCCGACTGCACCACATGGCAGCGCTCGGCGGCGCGGGTGAAGCTGCCGGTGTCGACTACCGCCAAGGCATATTCAATCTGCTTGAGATTCATGGATCGATCTATTTTCAAGATGGATAGAATGAAAACGATACATTGGCGTCATGCTAGCGCATTTCCCATACTGTCACCTCCAACTGCCACTGATTAGAGACGGTCCATGACCTCTGCCACCCACCCCCTGAGCCGCGGCCTGATTTTGCTGATGGCCACTGCCACAGGCCTCGCGGTCGCCAGCAACTACTACGCACAACCCTTGCTGCACAGCATCGCCGAGCATTTCGGCCTGACCACCGCCAGCGCCGGGGCCATCGTCATGGCCGCACAACTGAGCTACGGCGCCGGCCTGTTGCTGCTGGCACCGCTGGGCGACCTGTTCGAACAACGCAAGCTGATCGTCAGCATGATTGCCATCAGCACCCTGGGCCTGCTGATCAGCGCCTTTTCGCCAAGCCTGATATGGCTGCTGATCGGCACCACCCTCACCGGCCTGTTTTCGGTGGTCGCCCAAGTGCTGGTACCGATGGCGGCGGGCCTGAGTGATCCGGCGCAACGCGGGCGGGTGGTCGGCACGCTGATGAGCGGGCTGCTGCTGGGCATCCTGCTGGCGCGCACGGCTGCCGGCTTCATGGCTGAAGTGGGTAGCTGGCGCAGCATCTACCTGTTGGCGGCAGGATTGATGGGGCTGTCGGCGATCGCCCTGTTCCGTGCCCTGCCCGAGCGTCACCAGCACGCTGGGCTCAGTTATCCGGCGCTGCTCGGCTCGGTGTTCCGCCTGTTCGTCGACGAGCCGATCCTGCGCTTGCGCTCGCTGCTGGGGCTGTTGTCGTTCAGCCTGTTCGCCTTGTTCTGGACGCCGCTGGCCTTTCTGCTGTCGGCCGAGCCTTACCACTATTCCGACGCAGTGATCGGCCTGTTTGGCCTGGCCGGTGCCGCCGGGGCCCTGTCGGCCAACTGGGCCGGGCGCCTGGCCGACCGCGGCAAAGGCCCGCTGGGCACCACGGTGGGCTTGCTGGTACTGCTGCTTTCGTGGGTACCGCTGGCCTTTGCGCAGTCGTCGCTGGCGGCATTGCTGGTTGGCGTGCTGTTGCTCGACCTGGCGGTGCAACTGGTGCACGTGAGCAACCAGAACGCGGTGATTGTCCTGCGTCCGCAAGCGCGCAACCGCCTGAATGCCGGCTACATCACCTGCTACTTCATCGGCGGCGCCCTCGGCTCGCTGCTCGGCACGCAGCTGTTCCAGCGCTATGGCTGGGACGGCATCGTCATCGCCGGCCTGAGCATCGGCGCCCTGGCCCTGCTGGTCTGGGGCCTGGCTGAACGCCAGCGCGCCGTGCGCCCGGGTATCGCCTAACGGCGCACAAAGGCTTCATCGACCCTCGCCAGGTGCTCCTCGCGCAGGGTCCCGGCGTAGTAGTGCAGCTTGATCCAGGCCAGTAAATAGTCGTAGCGGGCCTGGGCCAGGTCGCGGCGGGTGGTCGCCAGTTGCTGCTCGGCATTGAGCACATCGAGGTTGACCCGCTCGCCACCCAGCACACTCTGGCGGGTCGATTGCACCAGCGCCTCGGCCGAAGTCAGCGCGCGCTGATAGGCACGCAGGCGGCTGACGCCGGACTGGCAGGCGTTGTACTGGCGGCGCAGCTCGATCAGGGTGGTACGGGTATTGCCGTCCAGTTCATATTCGGCCTGCTCCAGGTTGCGGCTGGCCTGACGGGTGGCCGCCGACACCCCGCCCCCGGCAAACAACGGCAGGCTGACTTCGATGCCGATGGTGTTGGTGTCATAGCGCTGGTTATAGGTGTTGCCACTGTCGGACTGCATTTGCCGAGAAGTCGCGTAAGCCGTGACCTTGGGCAGGTGCCCGGCCCGGTTGCGCTCCACCTCGAATCCGGCCACTTGCAGGGCCTGGCGCTGGGACGCCAGTTGCGGGTTGTTGGCCAGGGCCAGCTCATGCCAGGCCTCGTAGGTCGCCGGTTGCAGCGCCAGCAGGGCAAAGCCGTCGTTGAGCGGCGCCAGCTCGTCGATGCGCGCCGAAGGCTCGCCGATCAGCGCCCCTAGCTCGCGCAGGGCGGCGTCCTGGTCGTTACGGGCCTGGATCTCCTCGGCGTCGGCCAGCTCATAGCGGGCCTGGGCTTCGAGGATGTCGGTACGGGTGCCCTCGCCCTGCTGGAACAGTTGCTGGTTCTGCTGGAACTGCTGTTGATAGGCCTGCTTGCTGGCGACACTGATGCTGATCTGGTCGTCGGCGAACAGCGCCTGGGTATAGCTGGTCATCACCCGCACCAGCAGTTCCTGGCTCTTGCCGCGAAACTCCTCATCGGCAAACAGCGCCTGGGCCACGCCCTTGCGGTAACTGGCGTAGGCCTCGTAGTCGAGCAACGGCTGCTGAAGGATGAAGGTCGAGCCGTAGCTGTTGTAGTGGCGGTCTTCATCTTCGCGCCGCGAATCGCCCAGGTAACGGGCCTTGGAATCGTTGCGGCCCTTGTTGTAGTTGTACGACAGGTTTGGCAGCAAGCCGGCGCGGCCGATGGCGCGGTTTTCCTGCCCGGCGTCGCGGGCCTTGAGCGCGCCGAGGAACACCGGGTCCTTGCGCAGCGCCTGTTCATACACCTGAAACGGCCCCATGGCCTGCGCGCCCGCCCCTGTTGTCAGGGCGAACGCCGCCAGCAGCCCGGTCATCAAGCTTTTCATCCACGGGCTTCCTTATTGTTCGGTCAACGCGGTGCCTGCCCGGTCGAGCAGGGGTTTGAACAGGTAATTGAGCATCGAGCGCTCGCCGGTACGCACGAACAATTCGGCCGGCATGCCCGGCTTGATCACCAGCCCGTCCAGGCGTGCCAGGGCCTGCTCGCTGACGGTGCTGCGCAGCACGTAATACGGTTGGCCGGTCTTGTCGTCGAGCAACTGGTCGGCGGAAATCAGCGCCACCTCGCCCGACACCCGCGGTGTGCTGCTCTGGTTGAAGGCGGTGAAGAGGATATCCACAGGCAGCTGCATCGCGACTTTATCCACAAGGTTGACCGGCAAGCGCCCTTCCACTTCCAGGGCGGTGCCCTGGGGCACCACCTCCAGCAAGGTTTCGCCGGCGCGCACCACCGCGCCCTCGGTATGCACGCCAAGGTTGACCGCAATGCCGTCGGCCGGGGCGAGGATCTCGCTGTGCTGCAGGTCGAAACCGGCCGAGGTCAGTTGCTGCTCAAGGGTCAGGCTTTTCAGTTGCGCTTCGGCCAACTGGCTGCGCACCTCTTTCTGATATTCCTCGCGCCGCTGCTGCAGGTTCAGCCGCGACTCGACAATGCCCTGCTCCAGCCGCGCGCTGTCGCCGCTGTTTTGCGCCAGATCGCGCTGGACCTGGGACAACTGACGCTGATACTCGAGCAAGCGGTTGCGCGGAATGTAGCCCTGAATTGCCAGCGGCTTGAGGTTCTCCAACTGCTCACGCAGCGAATCGGCCTGGGCCTGCAGGTCGCCACGGGCGCGGCGCATGCCGGCCAAC
Organism: Pseudomonas sp. SORT22; assembly: GCF_018417635.1. NCBI lineage: Bacteria > Pseudomonadati > Pseudomonadota > Gammaproteobacteria > Pseudomonadales > Pseudomonadaceae > Pseudomonas > Pseudomonas sp. SORT22. The sequence goes on along the minus strand of NZ_CP071007.1, from coordinate 1,750,246 downwards.
TGAGCCACGGCGCCGTCGATACTGGCGGTCAGCCCGGCCTGCTCGCGGGCCTGGGCATCACGGCGGCTGCTGAACAGCTGGCGCTGGCTCTCGAGCACCAGGCTCAGCTGCGGGTCGGGGTTGCTGGCAAGCTGCGCTGGAAAGATGATTGCGCCGAGGTTGTCGCGCTCGCTCTGCCAGCGCGCCAGGCTGGCCCAGGCCAAGCGGTACTGGGCCTGCAGCGATTGCACATCGGCCTGGACCTGGGTCTGGTCGAGGCGAAACAACGGCTGACCCTGTTTTACCAACTGGCCTTCGCTGACCAGGATGCGGCTGACCACGCCACCGGCCAGAGATTGCACCGCCTTGCGCTTGCCCGAGACCACCACGGTGCCCTGCACGGCAATGCCTTGATCGAGCGGCGCCAGGGTTGCCCAGGCAATGAACCCGCCAAAACCGACCAGGGTCAGCAGCCAGCCCAGGCGCACGTAAAACCGGGCACTGCGGCTTTTATCGACCTGGCTCATGCGCCACCTCCGGTTGCCAGTGCGGCATTTGCGGGCTGGCGCTGGGCCTGCTCCTGAGCCCGGCTCAGGGCCTGCATGACTTCATGGGTCGGGCCAAAGGCCTGCATCCGGCCCTCGCTGAGCACCAGCAGTTTATCCGCCTGGGCGAGGGCGGCAGAGCGGTGCGTAACCAGCACCACGGTGCGGCCCTGGGCTTTCATCTGGGCGATGGCAGTGGCCAGCGCCGCTTCGCCGCTGGTGTCGAGGTTGGAATTGGGTTCATCGAGCACGATCAGGCTCGGCCCGCCGTACAGGGCCCGGGCCAGGGCGATGCGTTGCTTCTGCCCGCCTGACAGGTCGCCGCCGTCTTCGCCCAGGCGTGTGTCATAGCCTTGCGGCAGGCGCAGAATCAGTTCGTGCACGCCGGCCTGGCGCGCGGCTTCGACCACCTTGAGGCCGTCGAGCTCGGCAAAGCGGGCAATGTTCTCGGCAATGCTGCCGCGCAGCAGTTCGATGTTCTGCGGCAGGTAGCCGATATGCGGGCCGAGGGCCTCGCGGTCCCAGCGGTGCAGGTCGGCGCCGTCCAGGCGCACGGTACCGGCCAGGGTCGGCCAGACGCCGACCAGCACCTTGGCCAGGGTCGACTTGCCCGAGCCGGAGGTGCCGAGCACGCCAAGTACTTCGCCGGCACCCAGGTTGAAACTGATCTGCTGCAAGGTGGCCACGCGCTTGCCAGGCGGCCCGGCGCTGACCTGTTCGAAGCCCAGGCGCCCGCTTGGCGCTGGCAAGGCCATCGGCGCCGGCGGCTCGGGAAACGCGCGCAGCAGGCCATCCAGGCGCTGATAGGCCATGTGCGCGCCACTCCACTGCTTCCACACGGCAATCAGCTGATCGATCGGGCTGAGCACCCGGCCCATGAGGATGGAACCGGCGATCATCATCCCCGGAGTCATCTGCCCCTCGATCACCAGCAGGGCACCCAGCCCCAGCACCAGCGACTGCAGGCACAGGCGCAGCGACTTACTCACCGCGGTGATCACCGCCGAGGTATCGCTGGCCTGGTTTTGCAGGTTCAGAAAGCGCGAATGCAAGGCAAACCAGCGCTGGCGCAAGGCGCCAAGCATGCCCATGGCCTGGATGCTCTCGGCATTGTGCAACTGGCTGCTGGCCAGGTGTGTGGACTGCTGCTGGAAACCGCTGGCCTCAACCAGCGGCTTGTGAGTCAGGCGTTCGTTGAGCACCGCCAGGGCAATCAGCAGCAGCGCCCCGGCACAGGCCATGACACCCAGCCAGACGTTGAAGAGGAAAATCACTGCCAGATAAATCGGAAACCAGGGTGCATCAAAGAAGGCAAACAGTGCAGGACCGGTGACAAATTGCCTCACTTGCGTGAGGTCGTTAAGTGCTTGCCCGGCCTGCCCGTCACCCTGGCGCAAGTTGCGCTCAAAGGCTGCACGGTAGACGTGGAGGTTAAAGCCCTGCTCCAGCTGGTTGCCAACCCGGATAACAATAAAACTGCGGATCGCTTCCAGCGCGCCGATAAATACGAAGAAGCCGACTACCATCAACGTCAACATCCACAGGGTTGTTTCGTTTTGCGAAGACAGTACCCGATCATACACTTGCAGCATATAAATCGAGGGCACCAACATAAGCAGGTTAATCAACGCGGTAAAACAACCCACACTCAATAGCGTGGACTTGTGATCGGCCAGTGCTGCCCACAGGGGCGCCCCGGCTTTATGAGTCGGCTTGTTCATTGTCCGCCTTTCTATCCCTGAAAAATCGGCAATCGCCTACAAGGCTTTATTCTTTATTCTTACGTTCCAGCAAGAGTATCTTTCCGGATATGGAAGTCCATTTGAAGATATCTGGCTTATAACGGTTAAAGTGCACCATCGCGCTACCGCTGCCATCAAGCAAAGCCAGCGTATCAGTGGTCGGCAGCCAGCCGCTGGGGCGCTGCCCAATCAGCCCTGCTACGCATTCGAGATCGCCGCGCAAGGTTTGCGCTGCATCCAGGTGCATTTTACAACCCGCGGCCCGATCGTTTTCGGGGTAAAGCATCCAGTCACCGGCCAGTTGCGCGGGCGTGGGGAGTAGCAGGCTGCTTGCCATACCGACCTCGGTCATCAACATCAGGGGAATCGCGCCAAGCGCGATCATTCGCTTCAAAGCCATTATCTGCCCGCCTCGGAAAGAGCGGCGCATCGGCGCCGCCCTTTCAGGTTGCTATCAGACCACGATATCCGTGGCGACCGCCTGACCTACAGTGGTCACCAGGAAATCAGACAGGCTGTTGCCGGTGAAGTCGATCGACAGGCTACCGAGGTTGCTTGCCTGATCGAAGCTCAGCACCGCTTCGCCGGCATGGCCGGTGAAGGCATCAACGAACTGCAGCGGCAGCTTGTTGACGGCAAAGGCCGACATTGCCGACAGATCGATCTTGTCCTGGCCGCTGACGAAATCCATGATCCGGTCGGGATTGCTCGGGGTCGAATCGCTGCTGGCAGCGAAGATAAAGGTGTCGGAACCGGCACCACCCCAGAGTTTGTCGGCACCGCCGCCGCCGTAGATGATGTCGTTGCCGGCACCACCCTTGAGCTCGTTGGCCACGGCGTTGCCGATCAGCAGGTCGTTGCCCGAGCCGCCGATGGCGTTCTCGACGATGGCACCCTTGGCAATGGAAATATTGCCGATCATGCCGCCGACGTCGGAGAACGACGCGTCATTGAGGTTGATCTTCTGGTTCTGGGTAAAACCGGAGAAGTCCAGGGTGTCGCTGCCGCCACCGTCCCACACCGAGAAGACGATTTTCGACGAGGCCGAGGTGGCCGAGTAGAAGTCGCGGTCAGCGGTGGAGTTGAAGCCGTACACGGTGTCGCCGGAGCGGGTCGCGTAGTTGGCGCCATAGAGCTTCTGGATGGCGGCGATGTCATCCATCAGCGGTGCCGAGGAGTACACCTGCACACCGCCCTTGGTGAAGTTCTGGCTGGTATTGCTCTCGCCCCAGTAACTCATGACGCTGTAGCCACGGGTGTCCTGGCCGTAGCTAGCATCGGCATAGGTCGGGTAGCCTTCGCCGGCGTTGTAGTCGCCGGGGTGGGACAAGCCCAGGACGTGGCCGATTTCGTGGGTCAGGGTCTGACGGCCGTAGTTGCCGTTTTCCGGGTTGACGTTGGCCTGGTACTGATTGTTGATCAGGTACCAGGATTCGCCCTTGTGCGAGCCCGGAGCGTCGAACGGCAGGTAGGCGAATGCCGCGCCGCCGGTGCTGCCATCGCTGTAGTTGCCGAAGGTCATGTGACCGTCGCCGCCCGAGGCGCCTTCCTTGAAGGTGACCTTGGCCACGTCCGCCCAGGACTGCATGGACAGTTTGGCCTGGGCTTTCTGCTGCGCGGAAAAGGCGCTGAACGAGCCCAGCCCCTGACCATAGAAGTCAGAAGGTGCCTTGGTCAGGAAGGTATAGGTCAGGCTGATGGTGCCGTCCTTGTTCAGGTCTTTCCAGGCAGCGCCGTCGCGCAGCAACTGGGTAGCGGCCTGGTCGACCGAGAACGAAGGTTTGCCATTGACTGTCGCACTGCCGCCGCGATCATATTGATGGCCGAAACTATTGATCAGACTGTAAGCGGAACTTGCACCGTGCGGTTGCAATACAGAGCCAGCTGAAACAATAGCGCTTTCTTTGACTTTCGACATACAGACACTTCCTTGTTTACAAAAAAGCAGTTGTTGTCCGATAGGACGCTCCTGCGGCGAGATCGTCCTATCACTCGCCTGAATGAGGCGGGGAAAAACTGACACAGGTGGAATTGAACTGTCCAGCTTTTTTTGACGTCAATTTTCAATAAGACTAATTGTTTATTGTCCTACACGCGCAAACCCTTGATTTAGCCAATGCGTATACATTTGCGCAAACGACGATATATCGAGACTGACAAAAACCCCGGCCCTAGACGAAAACTGACCCGACAGTTTTAGTTGCATAATCGAAGTTTAATTATAAGAATGCGACATGCCGTTATAACCCGCTGATTCTGAGCCTTTACTTTTTTGTGACAACTAGCGGGTGACCCTCCGTCGGCTGGCCATTGACTTGTGACGGGCCCGGGCGCTGAGTAGGGATTGGTCAACAGCCCTTTCAACCTGGATGCCACTATGACAAGACTCACGGTTCAATCCGGCGATTTCTTGCAAGGTGAAGGCGAGTACCGCAATGGATCGCTCACACTCAAGACCGCCCGCAGCCCCTCACCTGGCGAGAAAATCGCCCTGACCCGCATTACCGATCTGATCGTCGCCAATCAGGAATCCAGCCGCAGCCTGAGCAGTGCGCTGGGCTGGGGCGTTGCCGGCGCCCTGGTGGCCGGCCCGGTCGGCCTGATCGCCGGCCTTTGGCTAGGCGGCAAGGAAGAAGAAGTGACCTTCCTGGCGACCTTCAAGGATGGTCGCAAGCTGATGGCCATCACCGACAAGAAGACCTGGTCGAAAATCGACGGCAATTGGCGACGCCACAGCCAGGCGGCAGCGAACGGCTGAATCCACACAGCCCTCGTACGTTCATGGTCATGACAATCGATTGAAAACAGGGGCGCCGCCAACCGGTCGCCCCTGCTAAGATTGCGCCCCCGCCTGCCCGGCGCAATACCCGGCAGGCTTTCGCCACCCGGGCTCGCGCCCCTCATCGCCTATCGGGCAAATACGCCCTGCCGGACAGCAGCCGATCGATAACGGCGCGTTCGCGTTCGTTTTCAAGGAGCTCCTGCATGACCCTGCCTCGCCCTCGCCTGCCCTTGCGCCTGCTCGGCCTGAGCCTGGCCCTGCCGGCTACACACAGCCTGGCCGAGGACAGCATCACCCTGGCCCCGCTGCAGGTGTCGCAGGTCTATAGCGAGGGGTACCAGGCCCGCGAAGCCGCGGTCGGCGGTTTCCAGCCGGCGCCACTGCTCGATACGCCGGCCTCGATTGCAGTGTTCAACGAGCAACTGCTGGCCGACCGCCAGGTGCGCAAGCTCAGTGAAGTGCTGCAAAGCGATGCCTCGGTGGGTGAAAGCTATGCGCCGATCGGATACTACGAAAACTTCAACGTGCGCGGCTTCGAGCTCAACGCCGCCAGCAGCTACAAGATCAACGGCCAGACCATCGCCGGCGAGCAGAACGTGGCGCTGGAGAACAAGCAACAGGTCGAGTTGCTCAAGGGCCTGTCGGGCTTGCAAAGCGGCGTGTCGGAACCCGGTGGCCTGATCAACTACGTGACCAAGCGCCCGGAGGATGTGCGCTCGGTGACGGTTTCAAGCAACGAACAAGGCGAGCGCTACCTGGCCACCGACCTCGGCGGCTGGTTCGGCAGCGAGCGTCAGTTCGGCCTGCGCGCCAACCTGGCGCATGAGGACATCCGCAGCTACGTCGACCACGCCGACGGCAAGCGCGACTTCGCCTCGCTGGCCTTCGACTGGCAGATCAACCCCGACGCCGTGCTGCAGCTGGATGCCGAATACCAGCAGCGCGAGCAGCGTTCGGTGCCGGGCTACCAGTTGCTCGGCGGCAACAGCCTGCCCCACGGCATCGACCCGCATGACCGCCTGGCCTATCAGCACTGGGCCAACCCGGTGAGCATCGACTCGCTGAACCTTGGCGGGCGCTTCGAATATCGCTTCAGTGACAACTGGACGGGCAGCGTCAGCGCCTCGCGCAGCAAGGTGGTGATCGATGACTACAGTTCGTTTGCCTGGGGGTCAGGAGGCGGCATGGCTGCCCACTTCAGCCCGGAAGGCGACTATGACGTCTATGATTTTCGCAGCCCCGACGACACGCGCCGCATCGACGAAGCACAGGTGGCGTTGAACGGTCGCTTTGAAATGACCGGGTTGAGCCACGAACTGACCGTCGGCAGCGGTGCACAGCGGCGCACCCTCGACCAGCGACCAACCTTCAACCAGCTCATCGGCAGCGCTAACATCTACCAGGCGACCCCTGCACTGGAGCCGTTCGATGGCGTGCCAGGGCACTCCGAACGGCGCCTGGACAGCCGTCAGTACGGTATTTTTGCCAGCGATCGCATCACCTTCAATGAGCACTGGCAAACCCAACTGGGTGCACGTGTGGTGCGCCTGGACGAAAAAGCCTTCAATGAAGCTGGCAACGACCGTCGGCACACTCGCCAGTACGAACTCCTACCCAATGCCGCGTTGATCTACAAACCTCGGGCCGACATCTCACTGTATACCAGCTACAGCAAAGGCCTTTCAGCGGGCAGTGCGGCGCCATGGTTTGCCCAGAACAGCCAGGACATCCTCGCCCCGACCACCTCGCATCAGATCGAGCTGGGCATCAAGCGCGACTGGCAACGCCTGAGCCTGAGCGCCGCGCTGTTCCAGCTGCGCCAGGCCTATCAGTATTCACAACCTGACGGTGCCGGTGGTTTCACCTATGTGCAGCAAGGCCAGCAAAAAAACATCGGCCTGGAGCTGGGCGCCAGCGGCTGGCTGACCTCCAACCTGCAGATCAACGCCAGTGCTGCGGCAATTCGCGCGCGGGTCAAAAACAGCGGCACGGCAGACTACGAAGACCATCAGGCGCTCAACGTACCGAACTTGCGCGCTGCGGTGCAGGCCGACTACAGCCTGCCGATCCCGGGCCTGGCCCTGCTCGGCGGTGCGCGCTACAGCGCCAGCAAGTACGCCAATCAGGCTGGAACGTTAGAGGTCGGCAGCTATGCGGTGTTTGACCTGGGCAGCCGTTACAGCACCAAGGTTGGCGGCTACGACACGGTACTGAGACTGATGGTGGATAACGTCTTCGACAAACGCTACTGGCGCGATGCCGGGGAGTACCTGGGGGATGGTTATCTGTTTCAGGGGGCGCCGCGCACTGCACGGGTTTCGGCGTCTGTGAGCTTCTGAGGGGCTCATCGCGGGTCGACTTGACCCGCGATGAAGACACCGCCGTCAGAACGGCTCGCTACCCTCGCGAATTTCCACTTCCAACACCTCACCCAACGCCACCAGCTGCGTCGCCACGTCCCTGGTGGTAATGAAACCGCTGTAGCAGTCACCGTCGGTAGACCAGTTCCACAGCACCAGGCCCTGCTTGTGCAGTTCGTCGTGGGCGGTGACCATCAGTTCGGGCACCGTGGTGCCTTCGAGGAAGTCTTCATCTTCCGCGTCCTCGACGCCGAACGTAACGTCGGCATCCCGTGCCTCGGCCAGCTGCTGCACGCTCTGCACAAAAGACTCGGTGTCTTTCCAGTCGACAAAGAACACCGACTCCCAGTCTGCCACGTCCTTGACGATGTACATCAGTTGCTGCGGATCGTCCTCGAATTCCTCGATGTCGTCTTCATCCAGCTCGACCTCGCGCAGGGCCTGGACATGCTGGCTGGCCATTGCCGCCGACGGGCTGACCAAGGTCAGCAATTGTTCGGCGGCGAGGATCTGCGCCTTGGTAAAACATTCTTTGAGCATCTGAAACATCCTTTTTCATGGGCAAAACAAAAAGCCCCCGACCTTGTTCAGGTCGGGGGCTTTTCTAGATATGGCGGTGAAGAAGGGATTCGAACCCTTGATACAGTTTCCTGTATACACACTTTCCAGGCGTGCTCCTTCAGCCACTCGGACACTTCACCGTTTCTCTTCAAGCAGTTCAGCCTGTCGAGGCGCGCTAATGTAGTCGAAAGAGGTTCTGATGGCAAAGGTTTTTTTCAGAATATTCATGCGCTTAAGCCATTCAAGCAAAAAACCACGGTACACAGGGCAAAGCCGCCATTCTCTGGCGTGCTTTGACAGCGCCGATTCACCTACTCCCGTCAGCACGAGCGAACGGGCCGTCAAGCTGACCGGTCAGTCAGTCACAGCGCTTTACCTCGGGCACTTGCCTGAGTAACGTCTGCCCCACTCCCCTTTAAGGAACTCTGTCATGAGTGAGCTGATTACCTACCACCTCGAAGACGGCATTGCCACCCTGACCCTGAACAACGGCAAGGTCAACGCCATCTCGCCTGACGTCATCAAGGCCTTCAATGCCGCTCTCGACCAGGCCGTGCAGGACCGCGCGGTGGTAATCATCACCGGCCAGCCCGGCATTCTGTCCGGCGGCTATGACCTCAAAGTCATGACCGCAGGCCCTAAAGAAGCCGTCAGCCTGGTCACCGCAGGCTCGACCCTGGCCCGGCGCATGCTTTCGCACCCGTTCCCGATCATCGTCGCCTGCCCGGGCCACGCGGTGGCCAAGGGCGCTTTCCTGCTGCTCTCGGCCGACTACCGCATCGGTGTCGAAGGCCCGTTCAGCATTGGCCTTAATGAAGTGCAGATCGGCATGACCATGCACCACGCCGGTATTGAACTGGCCCGCGATCGCCTGCGCCGTGCAGCATTCCACCGCTCGGTGATCAATGCCGAGATGTTCGACCCGGTCAGCGCCGTGGACGCTGGTTTCCTCGACAAGGTCGTGCCGGTCGAGCAACTTCAGGAAGCTGCGCTGACTGCCGCCCGGCAGTTGAAGAAGATCAATATGAACGCCCACAAGCACACCAAGCTCAAGGTGCGCAAAGCTCTGCTGGAGCTGCTCGACGACGCGATCATCCGCGACCAGGAACACCTCGGCTGACCCCCTACCAAGGCCTGATTGCAACTAATTGTGTAATCAGGCCTGTCCCGCCCAATGAGCGTTTGCCGATAGAAGTGCACACCCGTACACTGCGCCGCGTTTGCCTGGTGTGAGTCGTACGAATGCTTTTTATTATCCGCATGTTCCTGTTGGGGCTGCATTTTCTCCTGGCCGGTGTTCTTGGTGTGCTGGTCGGCCTGTGCCGACCGTTCAACCCGGACAACAGCCGAATTTGTGCACGCCTTTACGGCCTGCCCGCCACCTGGCTGATGCGCCTTGAGATCAAGGCCGAGGTCGGCCCGCTGTTCGACCAGCCGCCGGGCTGCGTGATCATCGCCAACCACCAGTCCAACTACGACTTGTTCGTGCTCGGCCATGTGGTGCCGCCGCGCACCGTGTGCATCGGCAAGAAGAGCCTGAAATGGATCCCACTGTTCGGCCAGTTGTTCTGGCTGGGCGGCAACGTGCTGGTCGATCGCGGCAATGCCTACCAGGCGCGCCGGGCCATGCAGACCACCACCCGCACCCTGAGCGAAGACGACACCTCGATCTGGGTGTTCCCCGAAGGCACGCGCAATGCCGGCGAGCATCTGATCACCTTCAAAAAGGGTGCCTTCCACATGGCCGTGGAAGCCGGTGTGCCGATCGTGCCGGTGTGCGTCAGCCGCTATGCCAGCCGCCTGAAGCTCAACGGCTGGCGGCGCAGCAAGGTCATCATCCGTTCGCTGGCGCCGATCGCCACCAGCGGCCTGACCCAGCAGGATGTGCCGGCCCTGGCCGAACAGTGCCGCCTGCAGATGCAACACTGCATCGATCGCATGGAAAGTGAACTGACCCAGGCGTGAACGGTTGCCGAATCGTGCCGGTCATACCAAGCTACTGGCACGGTTAACAGAAGAAGCGGACAACCATGGGTCGAGTCGTTGCGGCGGCGGTGTACAGCGCCGGCAGAAAAGTCACCAATATCAGCCTCGATGAAGGCAGCCAGTGGGCAAGCAAACCCGGGCATTTTGTCTGGATCGGCCTGGAAGAGCCCAACGCCCAGGAACTGGCCAACCTGCAACGCCAGTTCAACCTGCATGAGCTGGCCATCGAGGACGCGCTGGAAAAGCACAGCCGGCCCAAGCTCGAGACCTTCGGCGATGCGCTGTTCATCGTCACTTATTCGCCAGTGCGCCATGAAGGCAAGCTGGAGTTCATCGAAACCCACATCTTTGCCGGCAACGGCTACATCATCACCGCCCGCAACGGCCACTCGAAATCCTACGCCCTGGTGCGCCAGCGCTGCGAGGCCCGGCCGCTGCTGCTCGAGCACGGCGAAGACTTCGTGCTCTACGCCCTGCTCGACTTCGTCACCGAGAACTACCAGCCGGTCAGCGAAGCCATTCATGGCGAGATCGAGGAGCTTGAGCGCAGCGTGCTCAGCGGCTCGCTCAAGGAAGAAGACATCCAGCGCATCCACAGCCTGCGCCGCGACATCCTGCGCCTGCGCCGCTATGTGGCGCCGATGGTCGAGGTCAGCGAAGAACTGCAGCGTCTGACCTTCCCGTTCATCGACAAGAACATGCGCCCGTACTTTCGTGACGTGCAGATCCACGTCACCCGGCAGATGGAGGACCTGGCAGGGATTCGCGACATCGCCAGCCAGACCATCGAAATCGGCATGCTGCTGGAGTCGTCACGCCAGAGCATCGTGCAGCGCAAGTTCGCCGCCTGGGCGGCGATCCTGGCCTTCCCCACCGCCGTGGCGGGGATCTACGGGATGAACTTTCAGAACATGCCGGAGCTGAGCTGGCACTACGGCTACTTTGCCGTGCTGGGCGGGATCGCCGTGGGCTGCACGGCGCTGTACGCCAGCTTCAAGCGCTCCGGCTGGCTGTAACGGCAGGCCTCAGGCCGAACTGCCCTGGGGCTTGTGCGCGACGAAGCGCATCATCCATTCAGCCACCGTGCTGCCCTGGTGCTGCTGCGCCAGGCTGTCGATGCCCTTGCGGTAGACCTCCTGGCCGAGGCTGTCCTGGCGCAGCTCGAGCAGCGCCCGCGAATAGTCGTGGATGAACTCCGGGTGGCCCTGAAAGCACAGCACCTGGTCGCCGATGTGATAAGCGGCGTTCGGGCAGAAGTCGCTGGAGGCAATCACCGTGGCGTTCTCCGGCAGGCGGGTGACCTGGTCCTGATGGCTGATCAGCAAGGTCAGCTCTTCGACCTGTGGGCTCATCCACGGCGCCTTGGCGTTCATCACATAGCGGTGGGTACCCACCCCCCAGCCTTGGTGCGCGCGCTCGCTCTTGCCGCCCAGCAGCAGCGCCAGCAGTTGATGACCAAAACACACGCCAAGCAGTTTGTCGCCACGCTGATAGCGCTCCAGCAGGAACGCCTTGAGCTTGTGAATCCACGGATCATCACCGAACGAGTCGGCCTTGCTGCCTGTAACCAGGTAGGCATCGAACACTTGGTCATCATCGGGGTATTCGTCGTTCAACACGTTGTAGACGCGAAACTCGGCGGCGATTGGCTGGCGGGTAAACAGCTGCTCGAACATCCGTCCGTAGCCCTGATACTGCTCGACCAGCTCCGGTCGCAGGACGTCGGTTTCCAGGATGCAGATGCGTAGCGACATAGAGATAGTCCTGAACGACAAAGGCGGGATTGCCCCGTAAAGCCTGCCCCGAATAAGGCGCGCAGGCAAGTATGATGCTCGGACGAACGGTCATGAGCTTGGGATCCACTTGCCGATGTGGCGCAGGCGTCTAGCAAGGGGAATGCTGGTGGATGGCAAAAGGCCTCATAGCGAAAAACATCTGAAGCGCAATAAGTACAGATTAAAGCGTTCTAAAACACGGGTGACGTTGACCCTAAGGTTAGCTGTATACCCATTAGCAACGGTTCGCGACTTAATGTTTCACCACGTTAAATGATGTTCGCCAGATCGACGACAAGGAAGCCTCTGGGCACTCAGGAATAACAACAAAAAGGCGGTCAGCCATGTTCAAACAACACAAAGTACGTCAAGCCGGGCTCATTCTCTTCGCCACTACGCTGCTGTTGATCCTGCCGAACCTTTCACGCCTGTTCGGCTGAGCGGCATGCCCTCTTCCCGCGGTTTGTGCCTGGCACAAACCGGTTGTGTGCAGGTAATCTGCCGACCCTGATGGTTGGAGACTGCCCATGCGCCACTGTTTCAGCTTGTTGCTCGCCCTGCTGTGCCTGCCCCTGCAGGCGGCGCAGTTGACCCTCGACCTGGGCAACGGCAGCCGCCACTGGCAGAGCGCCGAGTTGCTGGCGCATCCGCTGGCGCAGGATATCCAGATTGAAAACGACGTTTCCTACAAGCGAACCATGCATTACCGCGCGGTACCACTAGCTGTGCTCCTACAGGGAGTGCAGGCCGATGATCACCTGCAAGCCATTGCCCTGGACGGTTTCGCCGCCGAGATGCCCGCCGCGCCTTTGCTCAAGGACGGCCCTGCGCGGGCCTGGCTGGCCATTGAAGACCCGGCCAGACCCTGGCCGGCACTGGCCAAGGGCAAGCCCGGTGCCGGGCCGTTTTACCTGGTCTGGACCGACCCGCAAGCCGGGCGCATCAGCCCTGAGCAATGGCCTTTCCAGGTCGCCAGCATTCGCCGCCTGGCGGCAGTGGCCGAACGCTTCCCGGCCATGCGCCCGGCGCCAGGCATTAACGCCGACAACCCGGTCAACCAGGGCTTTGCCGTGTTCCAGAGGAACTGCCTGGCCTGCCATCGCCTCAACGGCGCCGGGGACGCCCAGTTCGGCCCGGACCTGAACCTGCCGCACAACCCGACCGAGTACTTCCAGGCCGATTTCCTCCGGCGTTACATCCGTGACCCGCAAAGCCTGCGCCAGTGGCCCCAGGCAAAAATGCCCGGGTTTGCCGCAGCGGTCATCAGCGATAGCGAGCTGGATGCGCTGCTGGCGTACCTGGCCCACATGGCCACGCGCAAACCCTGAGGCTCACTGCTGCTGGGCGTTGAGGGTCGGGGTCACCAGCACCTTGGCGTGCATCTGCTCGAAACCACCACCGCGGCGCATGCCGCGCACCGGGCAGGCATCCAGGTAGTCCAGGCCCACCGCCAGTTTCAGGTGGCGTTCAGGCCGGGCCAGTTGGTTGGTGACATCGAAGCTGTACCAGGCATCCTCCAGCCAGGCTTCGGCCCAGGCGTGGCTGGCCATCTGCTGGCTGTCGCTGTCGAACAGGTAACCGGACACATAGCGCGCCGGGATGCCCAGGCTGCGCGCGCAGGCCAGGAAGGCATGGGTGTGGTCCTGACATACCCCGGCGCCGCCGGCAAACGCCTGGGCGGCGCTGGTATCCACGGCGGTGCTGCCGGGCCTGTAGGCCATGCGCTGGTTCAGGGCATTCATCAGTTCGATCAACGTCGAGCGGTCACGGCGCTTGCGGCAGTGCTGGCTGGCGAAGGCACGCAAGGCTTCGTCAGCTTCGGTCAGGCGGGTGAAGCGCAGGAACGGCAGCGGCGATTGCAACTCGTGCTCGGCCTCGCGGCTTTCATCAATATCGACCAGGCCACGGGCGCCGATGACCAGGTCAGAATGTGGCTCTTCCAGGCTCAGCACATGCAGGATGTTGCCGAACGGGTCCAGTTGCGCGCGCACCGGCCGCGGCAGGTCCAGTTGCCAACTGAGCACCTGTTGACGCTCGCTGTCGTGAGGAGTCAGACGCAGGTACTGGATGCTGGCACGCACCTGGTCTTCGTAGTGGTAGGCAGTTTCGTGGCTAATGGTCAGTCTCATACGGCCTCCAGGTAGGCGCTGTGAATGGCGTTGCCCAGTTCACGCACCAGCGGGATGTAATGGGTCAGCCAGGGGTGCAGCCCTTCGGCAAGGATTTCATCGATCGAGGTGTAGCGCAGGCGCGCGTCCACCTCGGCGGCCAGGCGCTGGGCCGGGCGGCCGTTGCCGCCGGGCAGGCTGGCGAGGATCAGGTCGATTTCCTCGGTGCAGGCACGCAGCGAGCGCGGCACGTCGGCGCGCAACAGCAGCAACTCGGCAACATGGCGAGCGGCCGGTGCATCACGGTAGATTTCGGTGTAAGCCTCGAATGACGACAGCGCGCGCAGCAAGGCGCTCCACTGGTAATAACCGCGCGCCGAGCTGTCGCTGACCGCCTCGGCCTCGTCGCCAAGCATCTCGTAGCGGGCATCGAGCAGGCGCAGGGTGTTGTCGGCGCGCTCGATGAAGGTGCCCAGGCGGATGAAGCGAAAGGCGTCGTTGCGCATGATGGTGCCGTAAGTGGCACCACGAAACAGGTGCGAGCGTTCCTTGATCCACTCGCAGAAACGGCTCATGCCATAACGGCCCAGGCCTTGCTCGGCGATGCCACGAATTTCCAGCCAGGTGGCGTTGATGTTTTCCCACATGTCGGCGGTGATCCGCCCACGTACCGCATGGGCACTGGCCCGCGCGGCACCCAGGCAGCTGTAAATGCTCGCCGGGTTTTCCGGGTCGAGGGCGAAGAAGTGCAGCAGGCGTTCGGCATGCAGCTGACCATGGCGCTCGAGGTAGTCGTCGAGGGTGCCGGTGATCAGCAGCGGCATGGCCATTTCATCCAGGCCATCGCCGCGCCCGTCTTGCGGCATCAGCGACAGCGAATAACTGACATCGAGCATCCGCGCGAGGTTTTCCGCCCGCTCCAGGTAACGCGACATCCAGTACAAATCAGAGGCAGTTCTACTCAGCATGACTTAATCCTCGACCACCCAGGTGTCCTTGGTGCCGCCGCCCTGGGACGAGTTGACCACCAGCGAGCCCTCGCGCAGCGCGACCCGGGTCAGGCCGCCTGGCACCACCCGGGTCTCGCGCCCGGACAGCACGAACGGGCGCAGGTCGATATGCCGCGGGGCGATGCCGTTTTCGACAAAGGTCGGGCAGGTCGACAGCGACAGCGTCGGCTGGGCGATATAGGCCGCTGGCCGGGCCTTGATCCGGGCGGCGAACGCCTCAATCTCGGCACGGCTGGCCGCCGGCCCGACCAGCATGCCGTAGCCGCCGGAACCCTGGGTTTCCTTGACCACTAGCTCCGGCAGGTGCGCCAGCACGTGGGACAGTTCTTCAGGCTTGCGGCACTGCCAGGTCGGCACGTTCTTGAGGATCGGCTCCTCGTCGAGGTAGAAGCGGATCATGTCGGTGACATAGGGGTAAATCGACTTGTCGTCGGCCACCCCGGTGCCAATGGCATTGGCCAGCACCACGTTGCCGCAGCGATAAGCCGCCAGCAGCCCGGGCACACCGAGCATCGAATCGGGGTTGAAGGCCAGCGGGTCGAGGAAGGCATCGTCCAGGCGCCGGTAGATTACATCGACCGCCTTGGGGCCGTCGGTGGTGCGCATGAATACCCGCTCGTCACGCACGAACAGGTCGGCGCCCTCGACCAGCTCGACGCCCATCTCGCGGGCGAGGAAGGCATGCTCGAAGAAGGCGCTGTTGAAACGCCCGGGCGTCAACACCACCACGCTGGGGTTGTCCAGCGGGCTTGAGCTCTTGAGGGTATCGAGCAACAGGTTGGGGTAATGATCGATCGGCGCGATGCGCTGGGCAGCGAACAGCTCGGGGAACAGGCGCATCATCATCTTGCGGTCTTCAAGCATGTAGCTGACGCCGCTGGGGGTGCGCAGGTTGTCTTCGAGCACGTAGTAACTGCCATCACTGTCGCGCACCAGGTCGACCCCGGAAATGTGCGAATAGATGTCGCGGTGCAGGTCCAGGCCCTGCATCGCCAGTTGGTACTGCTCGTTGGCCAGCACCTGCTCGGCCGGAATGATCCCGGCGCGAATGATGCGCTGGTCGTGGTACAGGTCGGCTAGAAACAGGTTCAGCGCCTTGACCCGCTGAATGCAGCCCCGTTCGACCACCCGCCATTCACTGGCCGGGATGCTGCGCGGGATAGTATCGAAGGGAATCAGGCGCTCGGTGCCCTGCTCGTCGCCATAGAGGGTGAAGGTGATGCCGGCGCGGTGGAACAGCAGGTCGGCTTCACGTCGACGCTGGGCCAGCAGCTCTGGCGGGGTTTCGGCCAGCCAGCGGGCGAATTCCCGGTAGTGCGGACGGACCTGGCCGTCAGCGGCGTACATTTCGTCATAAAAGGTGCGGATCATGCCGAACTCCTTGTCACCCGTGCACCGGAGCCATCGCAAGCCCCGTGCCAGCGGCACAATTCCTTGTTATTCAGTATGTTGCGTTTTAAACGAAGAACGGTCGCACCAGATCTGTGCAACCGCTGCGCTCGCTTTGACGGCGGCGCCTCATTGCGAAGCGCCGCGCTTGCTTGCCGGTCAAGCCAGTTGACGTTCCTGCTTGACGCCCCAGCCTTCTATTTCTCCGCCCAGCGGGGCGATCACCGCCTCGAAATCCTGTTCGAATTCGCCGATACCGCCATAGGTTGCAAACATCACCTTGCTCAGCTCCAGGTGCCAGGCGCCATCATCGCGCTCGTGGACCTGGGCACTGAGTGATTCGCCGCGAAACTTACCTGCCGCTCGCCGCGCCCGTGCCTCGTCCGGAAAGACCGCATAAAACTCGATGGGATGAATCTGCGCGAAGTTGAACCCGCCTTCTTTCATCCGACGCAAGACCGTGCTGCTGATGTCCTCGTATTGGCTGCTCATGAATCGTCCTCCTCATTACCGATGGATAGACTTTCAGTGCAAAACGCACCTGCCCGCCACACAAGCCGTGCGGGGGCAATTCGAGCTGTTGCGTGACGTGGATCGGCAAGCCCGGACAATCAGAAAAAATCGCCCGACCTTGTCTGCAGCGTAGCGCCTGATTGCCCAGCGTGCCAGCCGGCATGCGGGTTCAAGGCCCTTCAGTGATGGCAGTGATCTCCACCCCGTTCTGCTCCTTCAGCCATTTGGCCGTTGGCGAGGTTTCGCGGTCCTGGAAATCATTGAGGTCCAGCTCGCCCAGGACCGGAAACAGATGGGAGCGAATCAGCCGCGCCGCCTCTTCGATACTCGGTTCCAGCTCTGCGCTGAGCGGCAGCGAGGTACGCTCGCCCTTCTGGTCAACGAAGGTAATGACCCATGCTTTCATTGGACTCTCCTCTGTACAGATGTTCAGGGTGAATCGGGCTTACCTTCCGTTGACCTCGATACAGCGGTGGTTGTTCAGTCTTCTTGCGGCTCGAAGCGATGAGCGCCTGGCAGCGCGCGTATGCTTTGCAGCGTGCGTAGAAAATCGTCCCTGGAAGGCTCGAACTGCAGCGGCGGCTCGGAGTGTTCATCGGTCACTCCCAGCACCACAGTGGGCTGGTAGCCGGAGCCCAAGGCGCCGGCGACCAGCCTGAACGTTTCTGTGGCCGCCGGCTTCAAACTGTCAGGCTCATAGACGCGAAAGCGTGCACCGCCGAACCTGCCCTTGGCGGCGCCGATCCGCACGCTTGAGGGCCCGAACTTATCGACGCTGATCTGCAGCGGAAACGGGTTGGCAATCAGTCGATCCAGCAGCATCGGCACCATCTCGACGGCCTTGTCACTGTCACTGCTCATGCTCAGGCGGTGCAACAGGTTCGGGTTGTCTGCGGGGTTGAGGCCCAAGGTGATGGCATGGCGCGGCGTGCCATCATCGGCAATGAAGCCGAAGGGCACACAGAAGCCGTTGTCCTGGGGAATTTCGTATTGCTTGCGGATGCGGAACGCGGCCAGCACAGCGCGCGCCCTGGGCTCCAGCCGGGCCAGCGCCGCGGTGTCTGTCGCGGTATTGGCGCCACTGTAGAACTTGAATCGGTAGATGCGTTGATCGCGCCACAGGTAGGCAGTCAGATTGCCTTCATACCAGTTTGCAGAGGCGTCCGGCACACCCAGCTCGATAAAGCGCTCATGCTCGTACTCTACATCGGTCGGCCATTGCGCCTGCTCCTCGAAGAAGGCATCGCGCTCGACCTGCAGCTTCGCCACCGACCGCCCCTCGCCAGTAAATTGCTTGATCATGTCGTCAAGCACCACCAGTTGCGAAGTCACATAGCCTATGCGCTGGAGCTTTTCACGCAAGTCGTAGTACTGATCACTCAGGGCCCTGTGGCGCGTTTCGTCGTCACGGCTCGCAGAGATGGCGGCATCCAGCGCCTCCATCTGCGCCTTCACCACCCGCTCCTGCGCCGGGCCACGGGTGAGGCCCTGCACATAGCGGATCTGTTCGTAGAGTGCACGGGTGGTCAACGGGCTGACCTCAATGTCGACCAGAAAGGGCAGCTCGCCGGTCAATCCTTCGCCGTAGGCAATCTGCTTGTCCCCAGGGGTGATTGTGGGAGTGGGGAGCTCGAAATTGTAGTACTGCCAGTAGCCACTGGAAGTGTGCCAGGCAATGTCCTTGGGCACATCGAACTGCACCCGGCCCATGCATTCGGTACGCCAGCCGGGGGGCGTCTGGTAATCCGCCGGTGCAACATCGGC
Organism: Pseudomonas sp. SORT22; assembly: GCF_018417635.1. Taxonomy (NCBI): domain Bacteria; kingdom Pseudomonadati; phylum Pseudomonadota; class Gammaproteobacteria; order Pseudomonadales; family Pseudomonadaceae; genus Pseudomonas; species Pseudomonas sp. SORT22. The sequence continues at coordinate 1,731,732 of NZ_CP071007.1, read as the reverse complement.
CAGCGCCAACAGTGAATGGCACAGGCCGGCAAACAATACGAACACGCGCACGCAAAAATCCTTTTTTGATGGGCGCCGTTGCAGCCCCCGCTTCCTCAAGCGCGCGATTTGAGCATCCATGGCCCAGAAAGCCAAGACCCCGGCAAGCCGGGGTCCTGTTTACAGCACCCGCAACGTCGTTATTCCGGGGTGCCGTGCACTACACCCGCGGTGTTATCCAGCAGGCTCTTGGTCGCGGTCTGGATGAACGACTCAAGCTTGTGGGTCAGCTCGGTCTGGTCCGGGGCTTCGATCAGCTCGGCCTTGAAGTTGGCGCCCAGCTCGTAGCGGTACATGCGTGGCGACATGTCCTTGGACTCGATCAGGATCCGGTCGCCCTTGACCAGCCCGACGATCTGCTCGCTGCCCGATGGCTTGATCATGCCGAAGCCCTGGTCACCGGCTGGCAGGTTGAGCAGGTCACGGCCCCAGCACTGGTGACGGGTTTCGCCGCCCAGGCGGCCCATGATGGTCGGCACGATGTCGATCTGGGTACCCACGGTGTGGTTGACCGCACCGAACTTCTCCTGGATACCCGGGGCGATCAGCAGCAGCGGCACGTTGAAGCGCCCGAGGTCGAGCTCGGTGACCTGCTGGTGGTTGCCGAAGCCATGGTCGCCGACGATGACGAACAGGGTTTCCTTGAAGTAAGGCTCCTTGCGCGCTTTCTCGAAGAACTGGCCCAGGGCCCAGTCGGAGTAGCGCATGGCAGTCAGGTGCTCGTCCAGGCGGCCCTGGCCGGTAACCTTCTCGACCGGCAGATCCTTGGGCAGCGCATACGGCGTGTGGTTGGACAGGGTCTGCAGCAGCGCGTAGATCGGCTTCTTGCCATCGTGCTTGGCCAGCTCTTCGTTACCACGGTCGAACATGTCCTGGTCGGACACACCCCAGGTCGGGTCGGAAAACACCGGATTGACGAAGTCGTTACGGCCGATGAAGGTGGTCATGCCCTGGTTGCCGAAGAAACCGGACTGGTTGTCCCAGGCAAAGTCACCGTTGTAGACGTAGACGTCATCGTAGTCACGAGCACTGAGCAGCGCCGGCAGGCCGGACAGCTTGTGGCCACCTTCCGGGGTTTGCATCAGGTATTCGAAGCCCGGCAGGTTCGGGTAGCAGGCCATGGTGGCGAACATGCCCTGGTGGGTATGGGTGCCGTTGGAGAAGAAGCGGTCGAACAGCAGGCCCTCTTTCGCCAGTTTGTCGAAGTACGGGGTGATGTTGTTCGGGCTGCCCAGGGCGCCAACCGAATGACCGGCGAAGCTCTCCATGAGGATCACCACGACGTTCTTGATTGGCAGGGTGTTGTCCGCCGGCGGGGTGAAGTCACGGCGCACGGCGGCGCTGTCGGCATCGACCAGCTTGTCGTTGGCGGTCAGCAGCATGTCGCGCACGGTCTGGGTCGCCAGGCCTTGCTCGATGGTCGACTTCCAGATGTTGGCGCGGTCTTCGCCGAAACGGCTCTTGGCCGCGTCGATCAGGGTCAGGGTGCCGTTCAGGCCCAGCTGGTTGACGAAGTTCGAGTCGGTGGTGAAGGCATCGCCCCAACGCATCGGCGGGCCCTGGCGCAGGGTACCGCGAGCGGCGATGACCGCTACCAGCAAGACCATGAAGAACACCACGCCGCGCACGTACCAGGGCGCAACGCTGCGCGTGCCGGCTACCTGGCTTTCATACCCGCCAGCAGGCCGGGTCAGGCGGTCGATGCCCTTGAACAACAGGCTCAGCAGCCAGGTGCCAAAAGCCCAGGCCAGCAGGTAGCGCACCACCGGGAAACCGTACCAGAGCATGCTCAGCACGGTTTTCGGGTCTTCCTTGACGTACTGGAACACCAGGCCGTTGAGGCGCTGATGGAACTCGCGATAGAAGTCCATCTCCATCAGGCCGAGGAACATGACAATGCTCGAGGCGATGGTCAGCCAGGCCCGGAACAGGCCGCGGGCAGCCATGGCGCGGGCACTGAGGATCGCCAGCAGCAGCGGGATGCTCAGGTACACCACAACCCGCAGGTCGAACCGCAGGCCATTGAGGAAACCCTCGGCTACGGTCGAGGTCGGCGTGTCGCCGATCATGTCGCTGTTGTAGACCAGCAACGCGAGGCGGACCAGGCTGAGCATCAGCATGATCACCAGCCCGCACAGCAGGGTGTAGGCCAGATGCGATTTCAGCGTCGGTTGCAACGGGCGCGACGCAGCCCGCTGTTGACTCAAGGCGTCCGTGTTAGCCATGAATTGGAAGATCCTAGGGTTCAGGTTCGAGGAAGGCGGTAAAACGAATCGGCAAATGTGCCCTAAACGCGAGCGCGTTGCACGGTCATTCGGCGAACGGATAATTGCGCGCGCAAATTGTCGGCAATCGTTTGTGAAAATTTCGTAATAGAATCAGGGTTATCCGCAGGGAGATCATTACCCCATGTTTTTTCGCTACCTACCAAGCCCGCTAGGCCCGCTGCTGCTGGCAGGCGATGAACAGGGCCTGCGCCTGCTGCACATGGACGCCGCCCAGCCCTGGGAGCTGGCCGCGGACTGGCTGCCGGCCAGCAACCAGCTGGACGACGTGGCGCGCCAACTGGACGAGTATTTCGCGCGCAAGCGCGAGACCTTCGAAGTGCGTGTGGCGCCCTGCGGCACACCGTTCCAGCGCGAGGTTTGGCAGGCCCTGCAGCGCATTCCCTACGGCACCACCTGCAGCTACGGCGAACTTGCCCAGGCCATCGGCAACCCCAGGTCGGTACGGGCAGTGGGCACCGCCAATGGCGCCAACCCGATTGCCATCATCATCCCCTGTCACCGGGTGATCGGCAGCAATGGCACCCTCACCGGCTTTGCCGGCGGGATCGAGCGCAAGCAGATCCTGTTGGAACTGGAGGGGACCTGGCTGATCTGAAGATTATCTCGGGCTACAGCCGCACATTGCCCCGCGGCCCGGCTATCGCCCAGATAATCAGGCCCAGCACCGGCAGCAGCAGAATCAGCAGGATCCAGAGAATCTTGGCGCCCCCGCTGGCACCGCTTTTGATCACATTGATGATCGCCCAGATGTCCAGGGCGAGGATGATCAGCCCAACCAGGCTATTGAAGGTAGAACCCATGGTATTGCTCCCTTGGTCGCGTCTGCCCTCAGGATAGCTGGCTATCAGGCCCATAGAGGCGAATCGTTCGCCGCGCCCAGGCAGCGCTGGTTACACTCGAGTGATTGAATTGCGCCAGAGAGGTTCCTATGCCACCCGCCCACAGTCACAGCAGCCCCGCTCCCGTCCCCTTGTGGAACGCCTGGATGCAACAGGCACAAAGCAGCCCGTGGCTCAGCGCAGGTTTGGGCCTGAGCTTGCTGGCGGTGCTCGGCCTGCTGATCGCCAGCGCGTGGAATGCTGTGCATGGCGACCACCAGCAAAACCTGCACATGGCCATGCTCGGCGGCCTCGCCGGATTTGCCGCCACCGCCCTTGGCGCAGTCATGGCAGTGGTGCTGCGCGAGGTCAGCGCGCGCACCCAGGACGTGATGCTCGGCTTTGCCGCCGGGATGATGCTCGCCGCCAGCTCCTTCTCGCTGATTCTGCCGGGCCTCGACGCCGCGCGGGAGATCACCGGCAACGGCCCGTACGCGGCACTGACGGTGGTGGTCGGCATGGGCCTGGGGGTCTTGCTGATGCTCGGCCTTGACCGCTTCACCCCGCATGAGCACGAAAGTACCGGCCCCTGCGGCCCACAGGCGGAGCGGATCAACCGGGTGTGGCTGTTCGTCCTGGCCATCACCCTGCACAACCTGCCCGAGGGCATGGCCATCGGCGTCAGCTTTGCCAACGGTGACCTTAATGTCGGCCTGCCGCTGACCAGCGCCATCGCCATCCAGGACATTCCCGAAGGTTTGGCCGTGGCGCTGGCACTGCGCGCCACCGGTCTCTCGACCTTCAAGGCGGCGCTGGTGGCCATCGGTTCTGGTTTGATGGAGCCCATTGGCGCAGTGATCGGCCTGGGTATTTCCACCGGCTTTGCCATTGCCTACCCGGTGAGCATGGGCCTGGCAGCCGGGGCGATGATTTTCGTGGTGTCCCACGAAGTGATTCCGGAAACCCACCGCAACGGCCACCAGACCTCGGCAACCCTGGGCCTGATGGGCGGTTTTGCGGTGATGATGTTCCTCGATACCGCCCTGGGTTAAACGTGCACGGCCACCCGCAGCGCTTCCAGGGCCGGCGCTGCGGCGATGCCGACTTCGGCACACAGCTCCAGCACCCGCGGCAGGTCGTCGTTGCCGACCAGCACCATCTGCAGCTCGTCATCGAGCAACTGGCTGAAGTTCATCAGCACATAGCCGCCGGCTTCCTTGTTCATCGCCCCCATCTGCACCTGGATGCGGTTAAGCGCGGTCAGCGCCTCGACTTTGGCCAGTTGCTTGGCCTTGAGGTTGAACGGCACGCTCTTGTCGAAAGAGTCGGTGATCTGCTGGAACAGGTCCTGATAGCTATCAGCCTGGAACAACACGGTGTCGGGCAGGCTGCCGACGACAATCCACTCACCCAGCGGGATAGGGAAACTGTCGTCGTAGTTGATGTCCGGGTTGGCGGCGAGAAACGCCTGCGGGTCGGCATAGGCCTGGGCGGCTTCGTCGGCGATACGCGCGACTTCGTCCTCGCCCATGCAGCCAGCGCTGATTTTGCCGATGAGTTCGGCCAGTTGGAGTTTCATGAAGGGGCCCTGCGACGCTGAAAAAAGTCGCCAAGGATAGCCGCAAAAGGCCCCGTGGGGTTAGCCGAGCAGCTTGAGCAACTGCTCGGTGGTCTCGGGCGCGCCCATGGTTTGCGCCGCGCCCAGGGCATCGGTGCCACGGGCGTCGCGATGGCGCGGGTTGGCGCCCTGGGCCAGCAGGTAGTCGACAATCACCGTGCGGTTGAACATCGCCGCCATCATCAGCGCGGTGCGTCCATCGGCGGACGCGCCATCGACCTCGGCGCCCTTGTCCACCAGCAGCTGGACCATCTCCAGGTTACCCTTGAAGGCCGCGCCGGCAATCGGCAACTGGCCCTTGTCATTGGCGATCTGCGGGTCGGCGCCGTGCTCGAGCAGTACCGCCACGGCATCCAGGTGCCCGTGGTAGCTGGCAAGCATCAGCAAGGTGTCGCCATTGCCATTGCGCAGGTTCACTGGCAAGCCGTTTTCCAGCAAGCGCCCGAGTATCACCGCGTCGCCCTTGCGCGCCCGGTCGAAGACCTCTTCGGCAAACGCTGCCGCCTCGTCGTCGTTCATCGGCGTTGGCCTGCGTTGGTCAGACATGGGGAACCTCCTGGCTATCGGAAAGGCCCAAGTCTTGAGCAGGGAGCGCGGCGGGTCAACGGTGGATAAGTCATGGCCATGACAGAAGAAATCTATTGGCCAAGGCGATACTGCAAAATGCACTGTGCAAAATGCACGACCATGCAGAATGCACGGCACACCTTTCCCAACCAAATCCTAAGCCATTGATTTATAAAGTTTTTCTAAAATCAAAAAGCTGGCACAGTCGCTGCACCTGTCACTCCATGTCTGCCACTAACAGTCAGGAGCTGATATGGACCTCATCCAGGAAAAATTCGCCTCGGTATTCTCCGCCTACGATGTCACCACCCAGGCGCGCCCCGATGGCGGAATTCTGCTGACCCTGCGGGCAGCCGACGGTACCCAGACCAAGCGCTCGATTTCTTATGCCCAGCTGCATAGCGCCGAACAACTGTCGTGGGCGATCAGTGCGATTCGCCGCGACCTGGCTGAACAGGCCAGTGAGCTGCCGGTGATTTCGATGCTGCAAAGCCAGCAGCGGTTTGCCTTGCCGACTTATCGGTAACTTCGCGGGGGCAAGCCCGCTCCTACCTGTAGGAGCGGGCTTGCCCCGTGATGGCGTTTATCAGTCGTCAAGCCGCGGGAACATCTTGGCAATCGAATCGCCAGTAAACCGTACAAGCCCACCTTCCGGCCGGTTGAACACCCGGATCGCCACGAACCGCGGCTCCTCGCCCATGTCGAACCAGTGCCGAACCCCTGCCGGCACGCCGATCAAATCGCCCTTCTCGCACAACACCGCATAGATGTAGTCCTCGATCCGCAGGCTGACCAGCCCGCGCCCGGCGGCAAAAAAGTGCAGTCGCTCTTCGCCACAGGTGTGCTCATCGCGCAGGCTGGTATCCGCTTCGCGGCTTACCTCGACACGGGCGTAACCGGTCTCGGCTTTTAGCGCATCGATACTGGCTTGATAAGCGCCAATCAGTTGCTGGTCGCTGGCGCCCGCCTGAATCGGCGCGCCAGCCTGCCAACGGGCAAAACGCACGCCCTGCTCTTGCAGGGTCGCGCCGATGTCCTCCAGGTGAGTCAGTACCTTGTTTGGGGTGTCCGGGGTGGACTGGTGATACACGCTAAGGCTGCTCATCGGGGCAACTATCCTCTTTCATTCGAAGCGCAATGATAACGGCTGCAGCCAGGGCTGCGATGCTGGCAATACTAAAGGTGGTAGCCGGCCCCAGCAGGTTCCAGCTGTAACCCGAATACAGGGCGCCCAAGGCGCCGCCAGTGCCGGCCAGTGCGGCATATAACGCCTGCCCCTGACCTTGCTGGCGGGCCGCGAAGCTGCGTTGCACGAAGGCGATGGCGGCCGCGTGAAAACTGCCAAAGGTGGCCGCATGCAAGAGCTGGGCGAGCAACAGTACGCCCAAATGTTCGGCAAAATTGCCGAGCAACGCCCAACGCACTGCCGCCAGGGCAAAGCTGGCCAGCAGCACCCGGCGCAGCGATACCCGCGCCAGAATCCAGCTCATGGCCAGGAACATCAGCACCTCGGCCACCACCCCCAGCGCCCAGAGCATGCCGATGGTGCCGCGGCTGTAGCCCAGGTGCTCAAGGTGCAGAGTCAGAAAGGTGTAGTACGGGCCGTGGCTCAGTTGCATCAGCGCCACGCACAGGTAAAACGCGGCAACCCCGGGGCTGGACAGTTGCTTGAGAAAGCCGCCGCCGCTGGCCCGCTCATTCTGCCCCGGCGGCTGGGCATTGGGCACCCAGAGGCTGGCCAGGACGATACCGGCCATGATAATCACCAGCGCCAGCGGGTAGATGTCCAGGCTCAGCCAGTCGAACAAGCGGCCCAGGCCGACTACGGTGAGGATGAAGCCGATCGACCCCCACAGGCGGATCTGGCTGTAACGCGCGGTCTGCCCCTGCAGATGGGCCAGGGTGATGACTTCAAACTGCGGCAATACCGCATGCCAGAAGAACGCATGCAGGGCCATTACCAGCGCCAGCCAGGCGTAGCTCTTGGCGAAGAAGATCAGCGAAAAGGTCGCCAGGGTCGACAACGCCCCCAGGCGCACGATCAGCAGGCGCTGGCCACTGCGGTCACCCAGCCAGCCCCACAGGTTGGGGGCCACGCAACGCATCAGCATGGGAATGGCGACCAGCTCGCCGATGCGCGCGCTGGAAAAACCCAGATGATCGAAATACAACGCCAGAAACGGCGCGGTCGAACCAAGCAAGGCGAAGTAGAACAGGTAGAAGCTGGACAGCCGCCAGTAGGGAATCGCCGCCACGGCTCAGCGAGCCGCAGCGCGATTGGCCGAGGCCGGCATTACAGCTGGCCCAGTACCGGGGTGTTCACGCGTACCTCGGCATTCTGCCCGCGATGGCGCAGCAGGTGGTCCATCAGCACGATGGCCATCATCGCTTCGGCGATCGGCGTGGCGCGGATACCCACGCACGGGTCGTGACGGCCCTTGGTGATGACCTCGACCGAGTTGCCATCGACGTCGATGGAGCGGCCCGGGGTGGTGATGCTCGACGTCGGCTTGAGGGCCAGGTGGGCAACGATCGGCTGGCCGGAGGAAATACCGCCAAGAATGCCGCCGGCGTTGTTGCTGAGAAAACCCTCTGGGGTCAGCTCGTCACGGTGTTCGGTGCCGCGCTGGGCGACGCTGGCAAAACCTGCGCCGATCTCCACGCCCTTGACTGCGTTGATGCTCATCAGCGCATGGGCAAGCTCGGCGTCCAGGCGATCGAAGATCGGCTCGCCCAGGCCCGGCATGACACCTTCGGCGACCACGGTGATCTTTGCCCCGACCGAATCCTGGTCACGGCGCAGCTGGTCCATGTAGGCCTCAAGCTCCGGGACTTTGTCCGGGTCGGGGCTGAAGAAGGCGTTCTGCTCCACCGAATCCCAGGTCTTGAAAGGGATTTCGATCGGACCGAGCTGGCTCATGTAGCCGCGAATGCGAATACCCTGGCTGGCCAGGTACTTCTTGGCGATGGCGCCGGCGGCCACGCGCATGGCGGTCTCGCGCGCCGAGCTGCGGCCACCGCCGCGGTAGTCGCGCTCACCGTACTTGTGGTGGTAGGTGTAGTCGGCGTGGGCCGGGCGGAACAGGTCCTTGATCGCCGAGTAGTCCTTGGACTTCTGGTCGGTGTTGCGAATCAGCAAGCCGATCGAGCAACCGGTGGTGCGGCCTTCGAACACACCCGAGAGGATTTCGACTTCGTCGGCTTCCTGGCGCTGGGTGGTGTGGCGGCTGGTGCCGGGCTTGCGCCGATCGAGGTCGTGCTGCAGGTCGGCCAGGGAAATTTCCAGGCCCGGCGGGCAGCCATCGACAATGGCGACCAACGCCGGACCATGGCTTTCGCCAGCGGTGGTGACAGTGAACAGCTTGCCGTAGGTATTGCCGGACATGCAGGACGCTCCGCGAATCAGCCAGATTTGAACAAGGCCGCCAGTATACGCAGGCTAACCATTCAGTTCATCCCTGACGGCGAACCTTCTGCGCTGGCCCCGGTCCAAACCGCACTCTCTCGATAGTGGCCTGATGATGTTGCGTATTGTTGCAGTAATCGCCCTGCTGTTCAGTGGTCTGGTCCAGGCTGCTGCCCCCGTCGTGTTCCAGCGCCCGCTCAGCCTCGATACCGGCAGCGGCGTGCTGCACGGCAGCCTGCTGTTGCCGCGCACCGAGCAGCCGCCACCGGTGGTGCTGATCATTGCTGGCTCCGGGCCGACCGATCGCGACGGCAACAACCCCTACGGCGGCAATACCGACAACCTCAAGCAACTGGCCCTGACCCTGGCGAAAAACAATATCGCCAGCGTGCGCTACGACAAGCGAGGCGTCGCCGCCAGCCTGGCTGCTACGCCGGATGAGCGTGACCTGACGGTGGAACGCTATGTTGCCGACGCGGTGGCCTGGAGCCAGAAAATCAAGGCCGACCCACGCTTCGGCCGCCTGGTCCTGCTCGGCCACAGCGAAGGTGCGCTGATCGCCAGCCTTGCCGCCGAGCACAGCGGCGCCAGCGCGGTGATCAGCATTGCCGGCAGCGGCTGGCCGATCGACAAGGCGCTGCGCGCGCAGATGTTTGACCGCATCCCCGGGCGCTACATGGCCAGTGCCCATGACATCCTTGACCGCTTGAAAAACGGCAAGACTTCTTCCCGCGTGCCGCTGCCACTGCAGGACGTCCTGCGCCCGAGCGTGCAGCCCTACCTGATTTCGCTGTTCCGCCAGGACCCGGCCGAGGCCTTCGCCAAGGTCAAGGTACCGGCATTGATCATCCAGGGCACCCATGACTTCCAGGTCGGTGTCGATAACGCCGAGATCCTCAAGGCGGCCAAGCCGGATGCCGAACTGGCGTTGATCAAGGGTATGAACCACATGCTGCGCATCGCCCCCGAAGAAATGAGCCAGCAACGCGACAGCTACCTTGACCCGCAACTGCCGCAAGCAGCCGAACTTGGCCAGCGCGTTGTCGACTTCATTCAGCGGTTGCCCGCCAGCTGAGGCCAATTCGCAGAAATTACGCCTCCAGTCCAGGCCAATCCTGCCGATAAAGCGGTGCTGGCATCGTCAATGCGACCAGCCCGCTGCGCACATGAGGATTGCCGTGATGACCGAAGCCGCCCCCCAGGACACCGCCGAGACGACTGCCGAGCAGGCAGCAGCGGAAGTTGCCCCCCTGCCCTGGGCCGATGTTACCCCCGAACATTTCCAGATGCTGCGCCTGGCGCCGTTGCCGACCGACCGCAACAGCGGTGCGCGGCCGCTGCGCTTTGTCCAGTACGGTTATGCCGAACGCCACAGCAAGCAGACCAGCCTGCTGCGCATGGCCATCCAGCTGCCGGCGCAAAAAGTGCGCAAGGAACAGAACCACCTCGATGTGTGGGTCGACCATGAAGAAAAGCATGTGACCTTCACGCCCGACACCGGCTTGCAGATCGAGCCGCTGAACCGCGGCCTGGGGCGCTTTCTGCTCAACCAGGCGGTGCAGTGGGCGCAGCGCAAGTGGCCGCACTACCGGGTCGAAGGTGCGGCCCTGCCAAGCAAGGATGCGCTCAACGAAGACACTCGCCTGCGCCGCGACCATGTGCTGCGCAGCCATGGCCTGGAGGTCGAGTACGCCGATGCCCAGCACCTGAAGGGGCGCTTCGTCGATGTCCAGGTTGGCGAGCTAAAAGGCGGCTGGAACACTGACAAGGTGCAGCGGGTCGAGATCCTCGATGCCGCGCAGATGCTGCAACAGGCCGAGCAGACCTTGCAGGAAAAAGAGGCGCAACTGCGCGAGCGTGACGAGCGGGTCAGCAAGTACCGCCGCGAAGACAGCGGGCTGCGCTTTACCATCACTTGCCTGGTGGCCTTTGCGGTGTTTCAGGCGGGGCTGTTGATCTGGATCGCGACTCACCGCTGAATCTATCGCGGGGCAAGCCCGCTCCTACAGGAGCGGGCTTGGTGCTTACACCTTCGAGGCAAACAGCCCCTGGTGCTGGCGGCACTGCTCAGCCGTGAGCATGAACACCCCGTGGCCGCCGCGCTCGAACTCCAGCCAGGCGAAATCTACCTCCGGATACAACGCCTCGACATGCACCTGGCTGTTGCCCACCTCGACAATCAGCAACCCTTTGTCGGTCAGGTGATCGGCCGCTTCAGCCAGCATCCGTCGCACCAGGTCCAGGCCGTCGTTACCGCAGGCCAGGCCCAGCTCCGGCTCGTGGTGATATTCCTCGGGCATGTCGGCAAAGTCTTCGGCATCGACGTACGGCGGGTTGGACAGGATCAGGTCGAAACGCTGACCCGGCAGGCCGGCAAAACCGTCGCCCTGCACGGTATACACACGCTCTTCCAGGCCATGGCGCTCGATGTTCTGGTTGGCGACTTCCAGTGCCTCGAACGACAGGTCGGCCAGCACCACTTCAGCCTCGGGGAACACTTCGGCGCTGACGATGCCGATGCAGCCGGAGCCGGTGCACAGGTCGAGGATGCGCGCAGGTTCGCTGGCCAGCCACGGTTCGAAGCGTTTTTCGATCAGTTCGCCGATCGGTGAGCGCGGAATCAGCACGCGCTCGTCGACGATGAACGACAAGCCGCAGAACCACGCCTCGCCCAGCAGGTAGGCGGTCGGCACGCGGTCTTCGATGCGGCGCTTGAGCATACGCTGCAGGTTGACCAGCTCGTCGTCTTCCAGCTGGCAGTCCAGGTAGGCATCGGCGACTTCCCAGGGCAGGTGCACCGAGCCCAGCACCAGCAGCCGCGCTTCATCCCAGGCGTTGTCGGCGCCATGACCGAAAAACAGGCCATGCTCGTGGAAACGGCTGACGGCCCAACGGATATGATCGCGCAGGGTGCGCAAGCGAGAAGTGATCACAACAGACTCCTTGAAAGACGACCTGCGATTCTAACAGCCCGGCAAAAGAAATGATCGGCAAAAACACCCTGTAAGGATATCGCCAGGGTGGCTGCAGGCCACTAACGACGCTGCTTGTACGCGAAGCGATTCACATAACTGCTCAGGCAGGGGACAATAGGGTAAAAGCCCTATCCAAAGGAGCCCTTGATGTCTGTTCCAACGACGATGTTCCACCTCAGCGGCCGCGGCTATCCGCCGGCCAAGCTGAACAACGCCAGCCTGGTGATTATCGATGCGCAAAAGGAGTACCTCAGCGGTCCCCTGGCGCTCTCGGGCATGGACGCGGCCGTGGCCAACATCGCTAAAATGCTCGAGGCGGCCCGCAAGGCCGGGCGCCCGATCATCCACGTGCGTCACCTGGGTACCGTCGGCGGCATGTTCGACCCGCAGGGCCCACGCGGCGAATTCATCCCGGGCCTGGAGCCTGTGGGCGATGAAGTGATCATCGAAAAGCGCATGCCCAATGCCTTCAAGAACACCACCCTGCACGAGACCCTGCAAAAGTACGGGCACCTGGACCTGATCGTCTGCGGCTTCATGAGCCACTCCAGCGTCAGTACCACCGTGCGCCGGGCCAAAGACTACGGCTACCGCTGCACCCTGATCGAGGATGCCTGCGCCACCCGCGACCTGCCGTTCAAGGACGGCGTGATTCCGGCGGCGCAGATCCAGCAGAGCGAGATGGCGATCATGGCCGACAACTTTGCCTGCGTGGCGCCAACCACCAGCCTGATCTGAGCGACCGCCCGGCAGCCGGGCGGAACCACCTCAAGGCTTTTCGGTCCAACGCCGGATATCCATAGAGGAAATCGGAATGAAAATATCCGATGGTTTTGATGCCAAACGCTTGCGCCCACGCACGCCCCGTAACTGGGGCATGCGCCTGGCGGCGGCGTTTTCGGCGTTGCTGGCAACCGCCGGCGTGCTGCTGGCCATGGCCGGCGCCGCCAGCCTGCTGGGCCACCCCGCTGCTCTGGGCGAGCTCAACGCCAACCCGGCCGGCGCCAGCGTCCTGCTGGGCCTTGGCCTGTTGCTGCTGTACCTGGGTGTGTGGTTCTGGCGCCGCAGCCGCTTGCGCCTGCGCCGCAGCCGCGAGCTCAACCTGTCACCGCACCTGATGAAAAAACACGATTGACTGCACGCTTTGGGGGAGTCGCGTAAACTACGCCGCCCTGGCGGAGGCTTACATGCAAGACGACGATTTTTCCCTGTTCAAAAGCGAGATGCGCGGCGTCAAGCCGATCACCCATGATCGCGCCGAAGTCGGCAAACCCAAGGCCGACCGCAAGAAACTGGCAAGCCTGCGCCAGGCCGCGACGGTCCGTAGCGACCAGACCGTGGTCGATGGCCTGTCGGACCAGTTTGTGATTGATGTCGGCCCCGAAGACGATCTGCACTGGAGCCGTGACGGCGTCCAGGAAAGCCAGATGCGCAAGCTCAAGCTCGGCCAGATCGGCTTCGAAGGCAGCCTCGACCTGCACGGCATGACCGTCGAAAAGGCCCGGGAAACCCTGTGGGCCTTCCTTGCCGAAGCCACCCGCTTCGAAGTGCGCTGCGTGCGCGTCACCCACGGCAAGGCAGTGCGCCTGGATGGCAAGCGACCGATGATCAAGAGCCACGTCAACACCTGGCTGCGCCAGCACCCTCAAGTGCTCGGTTTTACCTCATGTCAGGCCCGCCATGGCGGTACTGGCGCGGTGTATGTCATGCTCAAGCGAACCATGCTCGAAGGCCGTGACGAGTAACGCCGTACTTGCAGCGCCGCCGTCGCCGCCGTACCCTTCGCGTTTGCGATAAATCCCACAGGTAGATCCATGTCCCTGGAACAGAACTACACCGCGATCCTTGGCCAGCTTGGCGAGGATGTCTCCCGCGAGGGCCTGCTCGACACGCCCAAGCGGGCTGCGAAGGCCATGCAGTACCTTTGCCGCGGTTATGAGCAAACCCTGGAAGAAGTGACTAACGGCGCCCTGTTCAGCTCCGATAACAGCGAAATGGTCCTGGTCAAGGACATCGAGCTGTACTCGCTGTGCGAACACCACATGCTGCCGTTCATCGGCAAGGCCCACGTGGCCTACATCCCTGACGGCAAGGTCCTGGGCCTGTCGAAGGTGGCGCGGATCGTCGACATGTACGCACGCCGCCTGCAGATTCAGGAAAACCTCAGCCGCCAGGTCGCCGAAGCGATCCAGCAGGTCACCGGCGCCCTGGGCGTTGCCGTGGTCATCGAGGCCAAACACATGTGCATGATGATGCGCGGTGTGGAAAAACAGAACTCGACCATGATCACTTCGGTGATGCTCGGCGAATTCCGCGAAAACGCCGCGACCCGCAGCGAGTTTCTCAGCCTGATCAAGTAATCGGGCCAGACTGCAAGCCGACCTTTCGTGGTCGGCTTTTTTTATCCTTTGGAGTTGCCATGATCGTCAAAGCACTGCGTGTGGGCCTCGGCCAGTTGATTGTGTTCGGTGACTGGATCAGCCGCCCGGCCAAGCTCAAGCGCGACCCGGCCGCCCAGGCCCTGGTCGAGCAACAGGCCAAGGGCCTGAGCCTGTACCAGTTTCATGCCTGCCCGTTCTGCGTGAAAACCCGCCGCACCCTGCACCGCCTGAACGTGCCGGTGGCACTGCGCGATGCCAAGAACAACCAACAGGATCGCCAGGCCCTGCTTGCCGAAGGCGGCAAGATCAAGGTGCCGTGCCTGCGTATCGAGGAAGACGGCAAGACCACCTGGATGTATGAATCCAAGGTGATCATCGACTACCTCAACAAGCGTTTTGCCGCCTGATCGCTCAACCGAGCATGGTCACATGACGGGGATGGCTGGCCACACGCTCCAGCCATGCCTGGATGCCAGGGTAGCCGTCGAGGTCAAAGCCGCCCTGGTGGGCGACATGGGTGTAGGCGTACAGCGCGACGTCGGCGATCGAATAGCGATCACCCACCAGGTAAGGCGTTAGCTGCAGTTGCTTCTCCATCACCCGCAGGGCCTTGTAGCCGCCCTTGTGCAGGGTCTTGTACTCCTCCAGCCGCTCTTGCGGCAACCCCAGGTAAAACTGGATGAAGCGTGCCACGGCGATGTACGGCTCATGGCTGTACTGCTCGAAGAACTGCCATTGCAGCACCTGGGTGCGCAAGCGCGGTTCGGTGGGCAGGAACTCGCTACCATCGGCGAGGAAGTTGAGAATCGCGTTGGACTCCCACAGGTAGGTGCCATCCTCGAGTTCCAGCACCGGCACCTTGCCATTGGGGTTCATGGTCAGGAACTCAGGGGTTTCCGTCTCGCCCTTGAGGATATCCACCGAATGCCATTCATAAGGCAGGTCGAGCAGGTGCAACATGAGCTTGATCTTGTAGCAGTTGCCCGACTGGTAGTCGCCGTAAACCTTGTACATCGCTCCCCCTCTTCGTAATGCTGAATCGAACCCGCGCCCATAGTTGGCGACTGTACGGCTAATTGCAATGCCTGCTGTATGGCAAAGATCAACAGTACGCACGGTAGTCTGAAAAAACTGCTTACATCCAGAACAAGGAATGCCCCCATGCCCGACGCCACGTCCGCGCAATTGCGCCCTTTGGCCGACTCCTCGCCGTCTGCGGTGGTGGCTGGCTTCATCGCCATGCTCACCGGTTATACCAGCTCCCTGGTGCTGATGTTCCAGGCCGGCCAGGCTGCCGGCTTGACCACGGGGCAGATCTCGTCGTGGATCTGGGCGCTGTCGATCGGCATGGCGGTGTGCAGTATCGGCCTGTCGCTGCGCTATCGCACCCCGATCACTGTCGCCTGGTCGACCCCCGGCGCGGCACTGCTGATCACCAGCCTGGGCGGGGTCAGCTACGGCGAAGCGATCGGTGCCTATGTCACCTGCGCGGTGCTGGTGGTGATCTGCGGCATGACCGGCAGTTTCGAGCGCCTGGTCAAACGCATTCCGGCCTCGCTGGCCTCGGCATTGCTGGCCGGGATCCTGTTCAAGATCGGCAGCGAGATTTTCATTGCCGCCCAGCATCGGACCGCGCTGGTGCTGGGCATGTTCTTCAGCTACCTGTTGATCAAGCGCGTTTCGCCGCGCTACTCGGTATTGGCAGCGTTGGTGGTCGGCACGGTGCTGTCCGGGGCCATGGGCCTGCTGGATTTCAGCGGTTTCAGCCTGGAAGTGGCCACCCCGGTGTGGACCACGCCGAGTTTCTCTCTGGCGGCGACCATCAGCATCGGCATTCCGCTGTTCGTGGTGGCCATGACCTCGCAGAACATGCCCGGTGTCGCCGTGCTACGCGCCGATGGCTACCAGGTGCCGGCCTCGCCGTTGATCACGGTGACCGGCCTGGCTTCATTGCTGCTGGCACCGTTCGGCTCCCACGGCGTCAACCTGGCCGCCATCAGTGCAGCGATCTGCACCGGCCCGCATGCCCATGAAGACCCCAGCAAACGCTACACCGCGGCCGTCTGGTGCGGGATTTTCTACGGCATCGCCGGGGTCTTCGGCGCCACCCTGGCGGCGCTGTTCGCCGCCCTGCCCAAGGAGCTGGTGCTGTCGATTGCCGCCCTGGCATTGTTCGGCTCGATCATGAATGGCCTGACCGTGGCGATGAACGAGGCCAGGGAGCGCGAGGCGGCGCTGATCACCTTCATGGTCACCGCCTCTGGCTTTACCCTGTTCTCGATCGGTTCGGCATTCTGGGGGATCGTCGCCGGGGTGCTGACCTTGATGATTCTCAACTGGCGTAAATAGTCGTAGGGACGCCGCTGCTACAGACGAAAATGCCCGACCATCCCCTTCAAGTCATTGCCCAACTGCGCCAGCTCGATACTTGAGCTGGCGTTGCCCTGCATGGCCAGCGCCGACTGATCGGCGCTGCTGCGGATCTGGGTGACGCTGCGGTTGATCTCCTCGGCTACCGAGCTCTGCTGCTGCGCCGCTGCGGCAATCTGCTGGTTCATCTGCTGGATCAACGACACCGCCGCAGCGATGCTGCCCAGGGCGCTTTCGGTGTGCAGGGCATCGCTGACGGCCAGCTTGACCAGCTCGGCACTGCCCTGGATCTGCGCCACCGAGGCCTGGGCACCGCTGCGCAAGCTGCTGACCAGGCGCTCGATCTCCTCGGTCGATTGCTGGGTACGCCGGGCCAGTGCCCGCACCTCGTCGGCGACCACGGCAAAACCGCGGCCCTGCTCGCCGGCCCGCGCGGCCTCGATGGCGGCGTTGAGCGCCAGCAGGTTGGTCTGCTCGGCGACGCTCTTGATCACTTCCAGCACCTGGCCGATGTTCTGCACTTCGCTGCTGAGGTTGTCGATGCTCTGGCTGGCTGATTCAGCAGAGCTCGCCAGTTGCTCGATGCGCTGCATGCTCTGGCGCACCACCTGCTGACCGCTCTCGACCTTGTCGTCCGCCGTTTGCGCCGCCAGGGCAGCCTCTTCGGCGTTGCGCGCAACATCATGCACGGTAGCGGTCATCTGCTGCATGGCGGTAGCCACCTGCTCGGTCTCATCCTTTTGGCTGTTGACCTCGCGATTGGTTTGCTCGGTAACCGCCGACAGCGACTGAGCATTGCTCGCCAATTGCTCGATACCGTTTTGCAGGCCACTGACGATGGCGCTCAAGCCCGAGCCCATCTGCTGCATGGCCAGCATCAGCTGACCGACCTCATCACGCCGATCGATACTGATTTCACCACGCAGGTCACCGGCGGCTATCTGCTGGGCGCGGCCCATCACCTGGCGCAACGGCCCGACCACCGCACGGGTGATCAGCCAGGCCGCCAGCACCCCGACCAACAGCGCCAACAGCGCAGCGCCAAGGATCAGCACGGCATTGCGCTGCAGCTCGCCTTGCATGGCCTGGTCTTCAGCGAGCCGGGCCTGGTCGACCTGGCGGGTGACCTGTTCGGCACGCGCTTGCAATTGCTCCTTGAGCTGCTGCTCACGGCCAAGCAGGTCGGTGTATTCAGCAAGTTTTTCAGTGAAACTGGCGATGTGCGTGCTGACCTCGCCGAGCACGGTCTGATAGCCAGCGTCGGTCACCGCGGTTTTCAATTGCTCGACCAGTGCTGCTGCCTGCTCGGTCTGTTCGATGCGGCCCTGGCGGGCATCGTCGGCGCCCTTGCGATTCTGCTCAAGACGCACGCGCGCTTCGTCCATGGCCTGCAGCATCAGCCGTGCGACTTGTGCCACCTGCCCGGCTTGCTCGACGAACTCGGCGCCCTGCTGGCCCTGGGTGTCCTTCAGGGTATAGGTGCCGTCATCGGCGAGCCCGGACTGCAGCACATCCAGGTTGTTGGCCACGCTTGAGACCGACCAGCTGGCCATGTCCAGCGCCAGCTCCTTGGCCTGGGTCAGTTCGACGAACTGGTCAAAGGCCTGGCGGTAGTCGTTCAGCGCCTGTTCGACGCCGCTCAGTTGCACCAGCGTCCGGGCTTGCTCTTGCAGGGCCTCGAGGCGCTGGTGCACCGCGTCTACCGACTTGGGATCGGAGCGCAGGGCGAATGCCTGTTCCTGCAAGCGGGTATCGAGCAGCGCGGTATTGAGCGCCGCCATCTGCTTCAAGCCATCGAAGCGCTGCCCGACGCCGTGCAGGGCGGCAACCCCCGCTGCCGCCACCACCGCCGTCAGCAGTAGCACCAGGGCAAAGCCCAGCCCGAGTTTGCGGGCCATGCCCAGGTTGGCGAAAAAACCACGCTTGGCCGAACTCATCGCACTACCCCCTGCTGCCCGCAAATGCATCAAGCCTCAAGAGTGGCAATGGCACGGCCAGCGGCACAAGATCCCGGCGTCGGAATAATGGCAAAAAGCTACAGTTGCGTCGTTTTCAGGACTGCCGAGGTCGTCCGGCGCGCTGAAAGAACGCCTGCGCGCGCTGGTCCTGGGCATAGGCGACATTAATCCGCAGCCAGTCACAGGCAGCGCCCTGGGGATCAAAGGCACTGCCCGGCGCCAACAGCACCGAACAGGCCTGGGCCTCGCGGCTGAGCTCGGCAAAACTGCGTCCCGGGCAGCGCGCCCAGACAAACATGCCGCCATAGGGCTCGGTAAACACCTCCCAGCCATAGGCCTCCAGTTGGCCCAGCGCCTTGGCCATGTGCTGGGCCAGGCGCAGGCGCAGACGCGCCGTGCTTTTGCGGTAGCTGCCGTTGCCGAGCATTTGCGCCACCACCTGCTCGGTAAACCGCGAAGTCCCCAGGCCACTGACCATTTTCAATTCCGCCAGGCGCGCAACCAGTTCCGCCCTGGCCACCAGGTAGCCAACCCGCAGCGAACTGCTCAGGGTCTTGGAAAAGCTCGCCAGGTAAATCACCCGCTGTTCAGCGTCCAGGGTTGCCAGACGCGTCACCGCACCGTCCTGAAAGTCCGCGTAGATGTCGTCCTCGATGATCAGCAGGTCATGTTCGCGTGCCAGCTCCAGCAAGCGATAGGCGACCTTGGGCGACAGGCTGCTGCCGGTGGGGTTCTGGTACAGGCTGTTGATGTACAGGCAACGTGGCCGGTGCTGCTTGAGCAGCGCCTCCAGCACCTGCAGATCAGGCCCCTGCGGGGTACGCGGCACTTCGAGCATGTCGACGTGATGCTGGCGCAACAGGCTGTAGAGGTTGTAGTAGCCCGGGCTTTCCACCAGCACCTTGTCGCCGGGCTTGAGCAACGTGCGCACCAGCAAATCGAGGGCATGGCTGGCGCCCTGGGTGGTGAGGATCTGCTCGGGCGCGGCGTCGATGCCGATCTGCCCCAGGCCCTTGTGCAGCTGGGTACGCAGGCTGGCCAAGCCCAGCGGCGGGCAATAGTCGATCAAGTCCTCGACCGCGCCGCGGCTGACCTGGCGCAGCGCCTGGGCAATGGCTTCGGTAGCGCGCCAGCTGGAAGGTACCCAGCCACAGCAGAGCTTGAGCAACTCGCCGGGGTCATCGGTGAACTGCTGCCAGCGGCTGTCGAAGGCCTCGTCATGGATCGGCTGATCAACCAGCGACGCCTGCAGGCGCTGTTCGGCGACGAAGAATCCGGCGCCATGGCGCGCCTGCAGCCAGCCCGCCGCCACCAACCGGTCGTAGGCTTCGATCACGCAGGACTGGCTGACACCCTGCTCGCGGGCCAGTTGGCGAATCGACGGCAAGCGGCTACCCGGGCGCAGGCGCTGGTGTTCGATCCAGGCCTGCAATTGCTCACTCAGTTGCTGCACGAGCGGGCGGGAGGAGTGGCGATCGAGGCTCAGGTGCATGGCAAAGTGTTCGCTGATTTTATCCGAACAGTTAACCACAAAACCCTCGCCAGTGTGCCTTGTGACGCCCAGGCGATCACCGGATAGTCGGCCCATCGACAAGGAGCCGAACCATGCCCACCCCGCGCCACCCAGCCCTCCTGGCCTTCGCCCTGTGCCTGATCACCTTTGCGGTCAACCTGCAGGCACCGCTGTACACCGCTTACGCCGAGCTTTCCGGTGAGGGCGCCGGGGCCACGGCCATGGCCTTCTGCGGGTATGTGCTGGGGGTAATCCCGGTACTGCTGTTGCTCGGTGGCTTGGCCGACCGGGTCGGGCGGCGGCCGCTGATCCTCATCGCCCTGGCCCTGTCGATGCTTGCCACCTTGCTCATGCTCTTGGCGCCGGGGCTAAAGACCCTGGGCCTGGCGCGCCTGCTGCTGGGCATCGGCACTGCGCTGGCGTCGGCCACCGGCACTGCCTACATGGGCGAACTGATGCACGGCGGCGACAACCGCCATGCCGCCACCTGGGTCACCGCCAGCACTTCGCTGGGCTTTGGCCTCGGCGCGGCGCTGACCAGCCTGTTCCTGCTCAGTGGCCCAAGCCTGACCCCGGGCAGCTTCCACCTGCACCTGGCGCTGGCCTGCCTGGCGATGCTGGCGGTATGGCAATTGCCCGACCGGCGCCTGGCCCCACCTGCCGCGCTGTTGCGCCTGCCCTGCTACCCGGCCGGCAGCCTGCCCTACGGTTTGGCAATTCTGCTGGCCTGGGCCTGTGTCGGCCTGGTGATTGCCTTGCTGCCGTCGATCCTCAAACAGCATGGCCTGGCCAACTGGTCGGGGTTCTCGACCTTTTGCGTGATCAGTTGCGGGTTGTTGTTCCAGCCCCTGGCCAAGCGCCTGGCGCCGGTGCGGGCCACGGCCATTGGCCTGGTGATCTTGCCCTGCAGCTACGCGCTGCTGGCCTGGGGCGCCGACAGCGGCGCGCTGGCGGCAGTGCTGCTGGGCACCATCGCCGCCAGCAGTGCCTGTTATGGCTTTATTTACCTGGGCGGGCTGTCAGCGGTGAACACCCTGGCGGGCGAGGAAAAAACCCGCGCCAGCGCAGGCTTCTTCCTGTTGGCCTACATGGGCTTCAGCCTGCCAGTCATCCTTACCGGGCTGCTGGTCGATCGCCTCGGCCCGGGTAATGCCCTGCTGGTGTTCGGCCTGGTGTTAGTGGTTGGCTGCCTGCTGGTGGGCCTGGCCCTGGCACGCAGCCACAAGGCGCTCGCTCTGCCTGCGCTGGCAGGCGTCAAATAGCCGTGGCGCCGCCATCGACTGCCAGGGCCTGGCCCGTTGTAAACGCCGCACCATCGCTGCACAGGTAAAGCACCGCACTGGCGATCTCCTCGACCTTGCCGATGCGCCCGACCGGGTGCATGGCGGCGGCGAACTCGGCCTTGCGCGGGTCGGCCTCATAGGCGCGGCGGAACATGTCGGTATCGATCACCGCCGGGCACACGGCGTTGACGCGAATCTTCTTCTTGGCGTACTCGATGGCCGCCGATTTGCTCAGGCCGATCACCGCATGCTTGGAAGCGCTGTAGATGCTCATCTTCGGCGCGGCGCCAAGGCCGGCCACCGATGCCGTATTGACGATGGCGCCGCCGCCCTGGGCGAGCATCAACGGCAACTGGTACTTCATGCACAACCACACACCCTTGACGTTGACGCCCATGATCGCGTCGAACTCGGCCTCGCTGCCTTCGGCCAGGCGGCCCTGCTCGATCTCGATGCCGGCGTTGTTAAAGGCGTAGTCCAGGCGCCCGTAAGCCTCGACCGTGCGCCCCATCAACTGCCGCACATCGGCCTCGCGGGTGACGTTGCAACTGACGAACAGCGCCTCGCCGCCGCTGTTGCGGATCAGCTCTACCGTGCCTTCGCCACCTACGGCATCAAGGTCGGCCACCACCACTTTCAACCCCTCGGCGGCAAACGCCAGCGCCGTCGCCCGGCCAATCCCCGCAGCACCACCGGTGACCAGGGCAACCTGGCCAGAAAAACGCATGCTCATCGCTAGCTCCTGCAACAAAGTGAGGTCAGTGATCAGGAGTCTAGGCAGCGATCAGCGCCATTGGGCAGCATCATCAGGGCGCCGGTTGGCGCACTATCGGCCTGGGTGATTGTCTTCCCCAGTATCAATCAGCGCAGTGGATTACCGTGCATTCGCCAGGCGGGTAAACCTTGCCGCCTGGCCAAACAAGGTCTATCAACAAGCATTGCCCTTCAATCGAGAGCCTTGCCATGACTGCCCAGACCAACCGCCGCTTCCTGCTCGCCAAACGCCCGACCGGCGCCGTGACCCGCGACGACTTCAGCTACGAACAGGTGCCGGTGGCCGAACCTGGCGAAGGCCAGATCCTGGTAAAAAACCTGTATCTATCCCTGGACCCGGCCATGCGCGGCTGGATGAACGAAGGCAAGTCGTATATCCCGCCAGTGGCCCTGGGTCAGGTGATGCGCGCCCTGGGCGTCGGCGAGGTGATTGCCTCGAAACACCCGGGCTACGCCGTCGGCGATCACGTCAACGGCGCACTGGGTATCCAGGACTATTTTGTCGGCGAGCCCCAGGGCTTCTACAAGATCGATCCGAAACTGGCGCCGCTGCCGCGCTACCTGTCCGCGCTGGGCATGACCGGCATGACCGCCTACTTCGCCCTGCTCGACGTCGGCACCCCGAAAGAAGGCGATACCGTGGTGATTTCCGGTGCTGCGGGCGCGGTCGGCAGCATTGCCGGGCAGATCGCCAGGCTCAAGGGCTGTCGTGTAGTGGGTATCGCCGGCGGCAGCGAAAAGTGCCAGTACCTTAAAGATGAACTGGGCTTTGACGGGGTCATCGACTACAAGGCAGAGGACGTTCTGGAAGGCCTCAAGCGCGAATGCCCGAAAGGCGTCGATGTGTTTTTCGACAACGTCGGCGGCGAGATTCTCGATGCCGTGCTCAGCCGTCTGAACTTCAAGGCGCGAGTGATCATCTGTGGCGCCATCAGCCAGTACAACAACAAGCAGGCGGTCAAGGGCCCGGCCAACTACCTGTCACTGTTGGTCAACCGTGCACGCATGGAAGGCTTCGTGGTCATGGACCATGCCGCCAACTACGGTAAGGCGGCACAGGAGATCGCCGGCTGGCTGGCAACCGGCAAGGTGAAGAGCAAGGAGGATGTGGTCGAAGGCCTGGAAACCTTCCCCGAGACACTGTTGAAGCTGTTCAGCGGGGAAAATTTCGGCAAGCTGGTGCTTAAGCCCTGATCTCGGCGACCACTGCTGCCAGCGCCTGGGCAGGGTCGGCGGCCTGGCTGATCGGGCGACCGATCACCAGGTAGTCGGAGCCGGCATCCAGGGCCTGGCGCGGGGTCAGGATGCGGCGCTGGTCGTCCTGGGCGCTGCCGGCCGGGCGAATGCCCGGGGTCACCAGTTGCAGTGACGGGTGCGCAGCCTTCAGTGCCGGCGCTTCCAGCGCAGAGCACACCAGGCCGTCCATGCCGGCCTTCTCGGCCAGGGCCGCCAGGCGTAGCACCTGCTCCTGCGGCTCGATGTCCAGGCCAATACCGGCCAGGTCTTCGCGCTCCATGCTGGTCAGCACCGTCACGCCGATCAGCAGCGGCTGCGGGCCGCTGCGCTGGGCCAGCACCTCACGGCAGGCCGACATCATGCGCAGACCACCGGAGCAGTGCACGTTGACCATCCACACGCCCATCTCCGCGGCGGCCTTGACGGCCATGGCGGTGGTGTTGGGAATGTCGTGGAACTTCAGGTCGAGGAACACTTCGAAGCCCTTCTCGACCAGGGTTTCGACAATGCCCGATGCGCTGCTGGTGAACAGCTCCTTGCCGACCTTGACCCGGCACAGGGCAGGATCGAGCTGATCGGCCAGCTTCAGGGCGGCGTCACGGGTAGGGAAATCCAGGGCGACGATGATGGGCGTCTGGCAGGCGGACATGGGCGGGTCTCTTGGCAAGTCTTGAACGGCGCGCATTGTAAACGAAGCGGCGGCCCGTGGGGGGCCGATGATCGCGAAATGGCCGCGGCCCACCCCTGCCCCTATAATTGAACCAATGAATGATGCTTTGGCTCCAATTTAGTGAAGCAGTGTGATTTGCTGTTTAAAAGGAGAATTACATGCCCTGGTATGCCTGGTTGATTCTGGTGCTCGCAATCGGCTCCATCGTCGGTGGCCTGATGTTGCTGCGCGATACCGCAAAAAAGCTGCCCTTGACCGAGGAGCAGCTCAAACGTGTGCATGAGCGCAATGCCGAGATGGATGCCAAGGATGCGCAGGATCGCTGAGCCTTCTGCACGGCCCGGCAACGCACGGCGTTACTTGTAGCGCGCCGCCGCCGAACTGCGCGAAAGATTCGGCCCCAGCGCATCCCGCGCCTTGATGTACGCCTGCCAATCCGCCGCTTTCGGCAATGAAGGAATGGTTACCAGCTCGTTCTGGTCCAGCCCGCTCAGTGCCGCGTCAACCATCTCCCCTACTTCCATCACCATCTGCGGGTCGATCTGGTTCACGTCAAGGCCTGAACGCTCGAAGATTTCCGTACGGGTCACCCCGGGCAGTACAGCCTGAACCTGTATCCCCTTGTCTTTCAACTCACCGCTCAGCGTCTGGGTCAGGCTCAGGACATAGGCCTTGCTCGCGCTATAGACGGCGTTGAACATTTCCGGCGCCAGGGCCACGACTGAAGCGATGTTGATGAGGGTCCCCCGGCCGGCGTTGGCGAACTGTGTCGCAGCAGCAGAAGCCAGGCGGGTGACAGCGACGATGTTGAGTGCGACCACTGCATCGATCTGTTGCGCGGTAACCTCCGCCAGGGTGCCATGCAGGGCGATGCCAGCATTGTTGACCACTACCGCAATGCGGTGGTCGTCACGCAGACGCTTCTCGACCCGGGCAAGGTCGGCGGCTTCGACAAGGTCCGCAGTCAGCACTTCGACACTTACGCCATGACGAGCCTGCAACTCATTCGCCAGCGCCTGCAGGCGTTGGCCGTCCCGTGCGACCAGAAGCAGGTCGTGCCCGCGTGCAGCCAGGCGCTCGGCGTAGACAGCACCGATTCCTGACGATGCACCGGTGACCAGTGCCGTAGTGGTTAATGAAGAATTCGACATGACAGTGATCTCCAAAGGCTCGACGAAAGAGAGGAACAAGTGCGCCAGATAAAAATATTATGATCATAATATTTTATCAACCCGAGCCGACCAAAGGCATCGCACAGCCAAGAAAAAGCCGGTCAATGACCGGCTCCTTCCCTGTGGGTGATCAATTGACCGTGAGCTTGTCCCGATTGCGATCCAGCAGTGCCTTGCCAATACCCTTGATTTCGAGCAGTTCATCCACCGAGGTGAAGGCGCCGTGCTCATCACGGTAGGCGACGATGGCTTCGGCTTTGGTTTTGCCAATGCCGGTCAGGGTGGTTTGCAGGGTTGTGGCATCGGCCTGGTTCAAATCGAGCTTGGCAACCGGCAAAGTGACCATGGCGGCCGTCGGCTCGACTTGTGGTTGCGCCGCCATTGCCGAAAGCGAGACGGCAGTAAACAGTGGCAGAAAGAGGTACGACAGGACGGTGTTGCGCATGGGGAAACTCCTTGGCTATGAATTTGCAGAGCAGCATTTCCTTGGCTGCTACCGAAACCTAGACCGGCAAGAGAGTCGGCGCAAATGTGTCCACAGCGGATTGTTTTACCAAACAAGTCTCAACAGTATTCGAGCGTAGCTGTAGCACAAACGCTTGTGCAAACGCGCCCCGCTACAACAGATGTAGTAAACTCCCGCGCACTTTGTGAGGGGGAGTCAAATGCGTAGAAGGGAATTTATTGTTGGCCTGGGCGTGGTTGCCCTGGCAGGGATCGCCACGAAAGTTATTGTTTCGGGTTCGTCGAATGCACTTAAAACACCAACCGGCATGGACTGGCTGCCGTTTGACTTGCTGGCCCTGAATGCCGATGGAACCGTTACAGTAAGTAAAGACGCGGCCAAGATCATGGACAAGATTTCCATGCTGCCGTCGGCCGATGCCGAGTCGCTGGCAGCCGGCGCGCATGATCCTTTCCAGATCCGCATCGACAACGGCTCGGGTGCCAGTGCTCGCAGTTTCATTGGCGCCAGCAATCCAAACCAAGGCCCGTTTGACCTGAGCAAGCTGACCGTCATCCGCGCGCCGGGGCCTGAGCCCAAAGCGCTGGACTGGGCCCAGGGCGGCAAGTTTTACCGCGCGTTGATTCCGGCCGGCTCCGATCCACGGGCCGTTACTGTATCGAATGTGCTGGACGAATACTCCCGGCCAAAGCCGCTGCGCGAGTTCGCCGACCTGGAACAGGCTGGCGAGGAAGGCTGGTTCTTTGATCAGAAAGAACGCACGCTCTATGTCAGCAAAAAACTTGCAACTAATGTCAACGCACTGAAAGATATCCTCGGCATTGTGTATCGCCAGCCCGGCACTACTACAATGCGCGTACAAGGCGGTGAAGCCTATTTCGAAAACATATTGTTCCTCGGTGTCCTGCCGTGGGTACTGAATGCCTCTGGCCTGGTGTCCAAGGCGGTCTTCAAGAACTGCGCGTTCTGGTATTCCCCGGGTTCAGGTATCGCCAACGAAGGCGGCTATGTTGTTCTCGACAACTGTGAAATCTATCGCAGTCGGGATCATGGCATCAGTTCCCGCAAGAAAGATGACGCGCAACCTAAACATATCGCCATCAACACTAAAGTACGTTATGCCGGGGATATCGACACCCATGGCAATCAGCGCAGTGGCAAAAATGGCATGTCGATGAGCGACGGCGGCCTGGCGGCAGTTCTTGGCTGCGACATTCGACAATCGCTTGGCACGAACATCGCCGACGGCGGCAGTATCGCTAGCCAGGGGATCTCCTGGTGGTATGGCGTGCATTGCGAAGACAGCCTGAGTGAACACTCGATCAACTTTAGTGTTCAGGGCTCACGTACCGTCTGGATGGAACACTGCAGCGAAGACAATACCCGTGGCATTTCAGTACGGGTTACCGGTGAAGGCTCGGTACTTCGTCACGCCAACAATAGTGTTGGCAAGTACCTGACCGACAATGGCGGTCAAGCTTTACCCTTCAGTGACGCCTGAATACTGACGCCTTGAGACCTTGAAAAAAGTCGCCCATGGGCGACTTTTTTCATGTAGTGAAGGCATCAGCAACGAGGGCCGATCACTCTTTGCCTGTGCAACTTCCGCGGTTTTTGCCCTGATCAGTAACGGCAAGCAGCACTGCCAATGGCAACCAGACTATGGTCCAGTAATCGCCCGGCCGGGTGAAGATCCTCTCGACATCCGTCAGCATGACGATCAGTGCATAACACAGCGCGGGCAATGTAAGGCAGATCAACGGATCACGGCGCATGCTCCAGGCTTTCTTAAATACACAGGCCAACCCCGCCAATAGCAGTCCCAGCGCGATCAGGCCGCTGTCATACACTTGCTGCAAATACAGACTGTGTGCATGAGGTGACACCGTCTTGCCATCTGGCCAATGATAGGCGAAGGGAGTACCAAGCCCGTGCCCGACTAACCAGGAGCCGGACATACTGGAGAAAAAATACTCCCAGATGGGACTACGCCCGGAGAGACGACGCGTCAACAATTCGTTGAGTACATGATCTTTCCAGATCACCGCGACGCCCAGGGACACTAGCAGACCAGCACCAAGAATCCACCACCCAAGTTTTGAACGCTGGAGCAAAATGGCCACCAGACAACTCGCCGCTAAACCGATCCACGCGCCACGCGCGTAGGTCAACAGCACATAAGCTGCAAGCACCAGAAACACCGCCATCCAGGCAACAGCCTTGCGCAACGAAGTTGTTCTATCGACTGCAAGCGCAAACGCCCAGCTGGCTATAGCGCCATGAAACATGCCGGCAGCGACCGGATAGCGATAGTTGGCAAAGTCGCCGATGCCCAGGCGATCCAGGCGAAAGGCTCGGTAGTGCAAGGGGCGGTCCAGCCAATAGAACTGAAAGAACAACGTAGCCAATGCCCCCAGGGCAACGACGATGACCGCAGCGTAGAGCGCCTTGCGAAAGACCTGGGGCGACCCATTGACGAGGATGTGAACCGCAGCCATGAACAAGGCTATGAACACACCGCGCTTGGCCAGCGCCAGAACATCACGCTCACTACCGGTTGCCCACAAACCGGATAAGGCGACCCACACCAGGTAGCTCGACCAGATCCAATAGCACAAACCAGGCATGCGCACTTTTCTGCTTGCGATGGCGGCTATTGCATACACCAGGGCCGGCAACAGCAAGAGGAAATACACCTGACTGTTACGCGCGCTCCCTGAGGTCAACCATACCTTGCCACTGATCAGCACAAACAAGCCCAGTGCCAACACCCAGCCTGTCAGGTACCGCCAACGATTGTCATCATTCCAGTAGCTACCCATGGTCAGCACTCACATCAAACCGCCTTCTAGAACGCATTTTTGTTGATGAACCCCTTGAACACGGTGCTGGCAATGATCTTCAGGTCCAGCCACAGCGACCAGTTATCGATGTACCAGAGATCATGCTCCACCCGCTTCTGCATCTTCTCGAGGGTGTCGGTTTCACCACGAAAACCGCTGACCTGAGCCCAACCGGTGATACCCGGCTTGACTTTGTGCCGCTGCATATAAGACTCGACCAGGTCCTTGTAATACTCGTTATGTACCAGTGCATGAGGACGTGGCCCGACCAGAGACATGCGCCCCTGAAGGACATTGAAGAACTGTGGCAGTTCGTCAAGGCTGGTGCGCCGCAAGAACGCGCCCACTTTGGTCACACGCATATCGTTGCGCGTCGCCTGGGTTACATCCTTGTCATCGTGGACGACCATCGAACGGAACTTGTACACCTTGAAGCGCACCCCATTGATCCCGGTGCGGTACTGCTTGAACAACATCGGGCCAGGCGAGCTGAGCTTGACCACAATGCCGATGACGGCACATACCGGCAGGATCATCAGACTGATCAGGCCGCCGACCACCAGATCTTCCAGGCGCTTGACGATCTGCGCCGGCCCGTCGATCGGACTGCAGCTCAAGTCCAGCGAATACAGCCCGGCAATGTAGCTGACACGATGATTGAGCAAGCGGATATCGCCCCACTCCGGAATGAAGCGTACTGCCACCGTGTGATGCCTCAAGGCGTACATTACCGCCTGAATACCGCCGCCCTCGCTAAGCGGCAAGCACAGCCAGACTTCATGAGCCCCATGCCTTTCAACTTGTTCGACCAGCTCGGCCAACCAGCTTTCGTCTGCCCGATAGTTGAAGGACGTCGCCACCTTGAAGCCAAACTCGTTCAACTTGCGTGTACGGTTCAGGCGCCGTGCCGTTTCACCACCGGTGTCTACCAGCAAAACAGACTTCAGGTTCATCCCCGAAGATCGCAGCTGGCGCAGGACCAGATAAACGATCACGCGAAACGACAGGCTGAATACTGCGCCCAGAATCAAGGTCGAAGAAAACCATATCCGCGAGTAATTACCCGACACTTTCAAGAAGAATGACAGCGACAACAAGATTCCCGCAGCAAGACACCAGCACGCCAGAAGAATGCCCAGTTGCCGCCAGATGGATACGCCACGTTGCGATCCATAGCCGCCGCCAAAGGTGATACACAGGACAACAACCGCCGCGATCAGCAGTGTCGTGGTGTTGTAGCGGCCTGCCATGTCAAACGTTGCAAATCGATAATCGTGGGCAAGCAAGGAGGCCACAATAACAATCAACATATCCAGCAACGCTACAACGAACGGTACCGGATAGCGCTCTGAAAACGTGGGCTGATAACGATTGATCAGTTCCATACCCTACACATCCTCCCCCATTCCGGAGCCTGACGGCCTCTTGGCCGCGCCCCGGAAGTCCTATAAAAATGTTGCTTGTTATTGCCCTATGGCGCCTGGGTTCTTTGCCCATGATTGCCATCGATGCAGCCAACCCGAAGTTGACTGGCTGCTGGTCTGCTCCCGACAGCACCAGCTTTCATCACACGTTATTGATGGTGTCGCCAGCCAGCGAAAAACGTCTGGCACTTGTCATCGACAAAACGCTTGAACCTCTCTCGAAAAATCTCGGGAGCAAATTGTTCGGCATGCGCACGAATGCTTGCCGGATCAAAATCCCCAGCGCTTTCAAACTGGCTGATGGCGGCACAAATCGCAGCCTCGGTCTGCTCATAGAAAAACATCCCGGTTTTCCCCTCGACGACGGTTTCGAGGGCACCGCCCTTACCGAAGGCAATGACCGGCGTGCCGCAAGCCTGGGCTTCGACCGGGGTGATGCCAAAGTCCTCCTCGGCAGCGAACACAAATGCCCGACACCGCTGCATATGGTCACGCAGGACCTCGAAAGGCTGATACCCCAGCACCTGCACATTCGGTCCGGCAGCCTGCGTGACTTTATCGAACTGCGGCCCGTCGCCGATCACCACCAGTTTCTTGTCGGGCATGGCACTGAAGGCCCTGACAATCAGGTCCATTTTTTTATAGGGGACCATGCGCGAAGCGGTCAGGTAGAAGTCTTCCTTGTCAGGCGTGAAAGCAAAGTCCTGAACATCCACCCCCGGGTAGATGGTGGTCGCCTCACGTTTGTAGACCTTGCCGATACGGCGGCCGATGTAATTGCTGTTGGAGACGAAATGCTCGACGTTGTTGGCCGTGCGCGCGTCCCAGTTGCGAATTTTGAACAGCAGGTAACGGGCCAGCCAGCCCTTGAGCCCTTCACTCTTGTTGGACTCGATCAGGTACTGGTTCTGCAGGTCCCAGGCGTAGCGGATCGGTGAGTGGCAATAACAGATGTGCAACTGGTCAGGGCCGGTCATCACCCCTTTGGCCACCGCGTGGCTGCTGCTGATGATCAGGTCATAACCCGACAGGTCCAGTTGTTCAATCGCCAGTGGCATCAACGGCAAGTACAGTTGATAGCGCTTGCGGGCCTGTGGAAGACGCTGGATGAAGGTCGTCGTGGCAACTTTGCCACCGATCTTTTTACGCTCGGCGTCAGAAAAGAAATCCACCACAGAGAACAGATCTGCCTGAGGCCAGAGACTGATAATTTCAGCCAACACCTTCTCTGCACCTGCGAATGTCACCAGCCAATCATGAACAACCGCTACCCTGATATTCACTACATCACCATCGCAAATTTTCAAAAAATCAATGTGTTGCCGCGACTGCCTGTTACACCGCGTCAGACGCTTTGAACAACGTTGAATAGAACACGCGGAGTATCAATCCCAGGAGCACTGCGGCAATCATTGCGTACTGCCCGATACCACTGACAAACAGATTGACGACCAGAAAGAACGGCAAGAACGAACAAAAAATCAGGTACATCGGCAACCAGGCGATACCCTGACGGCTCACGGCCCTGGCTACCAGCCCCAGCACCACGGCAAAGATCAGACATGCCAGAGCCCCACCCCAGATGCCAAAGTCATAGACCACGGGCCCGAACAACGTGGTGTAGACACCCGGGCGAATGACACCGTCAATCAACACCTCCTCGATATCCCCTTTACCCAGGGCCGACATGATGATCTTGGCGGGAATGTAGAAGCTCTGCAGCCCATAGGTACTGGCGCCATCAACTAACGAGGCCAGATAGAAAAACTCGTACAACCCGTGGGTGATGTATTGAGAAAAGTGGGTCAGCGCATAAATCAGTCCAGCCAGACCCGAGCTGTCGTTCTGCCCCAGATACTCCACGACCTGAGCGCTGGCTGGGGCAAATCGGGCATAACCGGAAAGCTCCATTGACGCTACCGGATCCAGACCCATTTGCTGGGTACGGATCCAGAAGACCATGCCCCCCAGCCAGATAAAAGCAACGGCCAGTGCAAGGCCAAGCAACAGGTTGCGCAGGGAAAGCCTGACATATCCGGTCATCAGTGCAGCGGTCAACGAAGTCGCCATGAACACCACCAGTCCACTTCTGGAGCCCTGCAGGACCATGTCGAAAACGGCAAACAACAGGCAGCAGAACAACATCGGAAAGTGATACCAGCGGCGCGCGCCGGCCACCCGCATCATGCAGATGAAGATGGGTAAGAATAGAAAGAATGATGACAACACCGCACCGACCAGCGCAATGCTGCCCGAGCCACCGGTGGCAATCAGCTCGCGGTTTTCCATAAAATCGGAACTGATATTGCCGCCGGCCCGGATAAAGATCCGTTCGATAACCCGAAGCACCAAACCGACGCTTCCAAGGCCATAAACAAGCCACACCAGGCGGCCAATGGAGCGCGCATCACATTCAAGCGTCAGAACTTTCGCCCGGGTCAAGCCAGCCGAAAAAAACAAGGCCAGGAAGAACAGGTAGACATAGGCCACGAGGATAAAGAGCGAAGACGGGCCAGCTTCATACAGGTAGTCAATCGGGGCAAAAAACCAGATCAACAGACAGCACAAGCCACCCCAGAGAAAAATCCGGTAGGGCGGAAACACCGCAAGCCTTATCAACAACGGCGTCATCGCAAACCCACTTTCAATATGTTCTCCAGCCTGAAGGTGAACAGTTCCAGTTTCACTGCCCAATACAGTTGCATGCCCACGATCATCAGAAATCCGGCGATCCAGGCCAGCGTGATCAACCCAGTGAAGCTGACAGTCGGCAACAGGTAACCAATGCCTACAAACAGCACAAATACACTGATCCCCGCGGCGACACACAGGGTTTGCAAGCCCGGTCGTGCCGCACTGGCCAAAACGCCTTCAAGGCTTGCGCTGGTCGCCCAGAGCACCATGACCAGCGCCATGCTACTTACCAACCAGCGATCTTGCGGCAACGGCCAGGGAAGGCCGAGTTCGGCCCCGGGAACAAACCAGAGCACTGTCGCTATAACGGCCGCAGCCAGGGCAACCAGCGTCACGCAAGCCATGATCGCTGTACTTCTGAATGCGACCACGCTGCCATAGACGCGCCGGAAGAACACAGTGTTGATAAATTGATGCACGACAATGGCAATGGACAGCCAGCGAAATACAATTGAAAACGCCGCAACGGTGGTTTCTGTGTCCAGTACCCCGAGCACTATTCGCGGGCCGCCCATGAACGCGCCCATCAACACCCCTCCCAGCAGGAACTTGTAGCTGTGGCGAAATACTCCACGCAACGCACCCAAACGCAGCGCCTCACGCCCGGGCAGTTGCGAGACCTTGAGCAATACCCCGATCATGAGCACGCCACAGAGCGCCATGACCTGCACATAGAAGGCCATGAAGTCCACACCCAGCCAATGTGAGGCCAAGCCAAAAAGCAGGGTGAGATACAGGGCACTCTCGAATATCGACGCCACCGCGCCTTTGCCCAACGCTTTAAGCCGGGCTGAGGTTGCCAGTTGCAGCACGACAAGTGCACTTTGCAAGCCGATAACCGCGGCAGCAGCCAGCGATGGCTCCGTGACCAGATGAAATGCCAGCCAACTCGCAGCCATGACCGTCGCGCAGGCGATAAGCACATACGCGGTGGCAGTTTGTACGCCACTGGCTAAAGGTCCACCCAAGGTGCCATAGGCGATGACGCCATGCATGCCCAGTGCAAGCAACGGCCCCAGCGCCATCGACACTGATAGCCACCACTCAACCGCACCATACTGGGCATTGCTCAACGTCCAGGCAGCGAGAAACGGCGCGAACAACACTGCTGATTTCGATAACCCGAAAAGACCTGCCTGTACCAGCAGCCGCTTGGCATGGATGAGCAACGCTAAATCCCCGGCTTCTTGTTATAGACCCGCTCCACCAATCCCCGGACTTCGACTTTGGGATGGCGAACCATGGCCTGCTCATAATCCAGGGCGATCCAGCGCAGCGGCTGCGCGACATACAGCCCTGGCTTGAGCAACGATTTGGAAACGCAGGAAGCGGCCCCGACCGTAACCCCATCGCTGATCGACACTGCTGCATTGACCACTGTCATCGAGCCGATGTAGACGTTGTCACCGATACGCACGCTACCATCGACCCGAAAACGATCCAGCCCCGAAGGCGCATGCATGTATCCATGCGTCCAGATCTGGCTGCCCGATCCAGCGAGCGTTGAGTAATCGCCAAAGCGAACACTTCGGGTACAGTCGACGATGTGTTTCGAGGTGATTTTCGAGTAGACCCCAAGCCGCAACACTGCCCGACCCCAGGTAACGCCACGGCGTGCCCGGTACACTTTGTTCATGTTGCCAAGTGCCGCATTCGGCAACAGGAACACCCAGATGTCGCCCTTCACCAGGTTGAAGTGCTGAATGTAAGCCGCCGGCCGCATGACCAGGCATTTGCAGTCCAGGTAGTTACCGTGGCCAACCGAAACCCGTTCGCCGAGCATGACCGATTCGGCACGAATCCAGGAAAAACCGATTCGGCACCCGGCACCGATATGCCAGCCCAGGGCGCGCAGGATCATATTCTTCAGGGCACATGCTGGCAGGCATAACCCCAACAGCGACGCCAAGGTGCGTTTCATCTGTGTTGCTCCGCCACTCGAACCAGGTTGTTTGCAATTTGCCGGACATTGTCCTGGTCGAGCACTGCTGGCAACGATGCAGGGTCGGAGACCAGCCCGGCAAAGGTGGTGGTATACAGCTTGCGGACCAACTGGGTTCTGGCCGCATCGTCGGCAAGCGTGAATGTTCCGCTTTCCACGTCCTGAATAACCTGCGAAATCCCTTCGACATCACTCAACTGTACGTATCCTGGCTCGCCGGCAAGCACGCCTGGACCGAATTGAACCAGTGGCTTGCGCGACAAGACCGCCTCCACGGCAATAGTCCCGGTAACGGTACAGATCAGTTTGACGTGCTCGAGCAGGGAACCCATTGCGACTTCGTAGGGAACCGGGATGATATTGTCCACGGATACGATCTGTTCAAGCAGGGCATCGTCCAGTTCATATTTGGTCTTGGGGTTAAGTTTGACCAGCAGTTTCCAGTGGGCGGGAAGCGCTCGTGCCAACGCTGCAATCAACTCGGCCTGGTTACGGAAATCCTGTCCCCACAGGTCGAGGTTGGATTCGGGTTGCATCTGCATTGGGTACAGCAGGTAATGTTGATCGGCATCCAGGCTGAAGCGCTCGCCACTGAGTTGCGCCCAACGCGCCAGCCGCGCTTTTACCGCCCGGTCCAGCAACCACTTCTTTACCGGTGAAGGCGTATTGAACCGCTCCCCCCCCAGGTAGCTTTTGATCAACGTCAGCCGGTTGGGCCAGGAACCGTGCAACGGAAACACCCGCCCCGGATCCGAAGGCAGGGCGGGACGCATGTAGTCCGGAACCTTCTCGCGCTTGCGAATAGCTTCAGCCAGGGCAAAACAGTCCTCGTCCGCCGGGCAGTCCGCGGACGTACCAATAGCCTCCTTGCTGTCTGCGGCGTAGATGCTGTAGCGCCCTCCCGGATAGCCGGGCATGGAGGGATGAAAAAAGGCTACTCCG
Source organism: Pseudomonas sp. SORT22 (assembly GCF_018417635.1). NCBI lineage: Bacteria > Pseudomonadati > Pseudomonadota > Gammaproteobacteria > Pseudomonadales > Pseudomonadaceae > Pseudomonas > Pseudomonas sp. SORT22. The sequence goes on along the minus strand of NZ_CP071007.1, from coordinate 1,696,353 downwards.
CGAGCCTTGCACCATTCTACCGCCAGCAGTTCATGAAACAGCGTGGCCTCGCCAATGACCAGGTCCGGCTTGGCGTCATCCAGCGCCTGCCAGATGGCCTGCCGGTAGTAGTGGTAGTGGGTAGGCTGACCGCCAAAATAATTGACGAAACGATCTGACTGACGTGTCCGGGTGAACAGATCGTCGCCACCCAGCGGGCTGAAGTCCTTCCCTCGGGGAAAGCCGATCAGCCTGGCCTGACCATGGGCCGGTGCAAAAAGCGGGTTCTGTACAATCCACTGGACATTATGGCCATCAGCAATGAAGCACTTGGCCAGCGCATCCCAGAAATAGGTCTTGTACCTATTTTCTATCAGTACAATATTCATAGGTCAGTAGCTTTCTTTCCGCTCGATAAACCTGAATCCCGATCCGACTACGATCGAGTTTTCCGGGACACTTTTGCTGACCACGACGCCGGCACCAATCACTGAGTTACGGCCAATGGTTACCCCGGCCAGTACGATGCAATGCGCGCCCAGCCAGACCCCGTCTTCGATACAGACCGGCTTCGAGACATGCTGATAGGGCAACGGACCATTGATATCCAGGGAGGCCGTTTCAATATGCACACCCTGGGAAAGGCGCACTTCATTCCCCAGGTGCACAGGTGATTTTGCCCCGATAACGCAATCGGGACTGATCATGACCCGGCCATGAAACTTGATGTTCTCGGGGTACTTCAGGACGACACTCCAGTGACAGTTGCTACCGCGTGGAATATCGGCGACAGCCCTGATTTTGACAAAGGTCCAGAACCGTCCCAGCAGATCAACTACATGAATCATCGCGCGCACCAGCGCCCTGACCAACGACAGTCGGAAAAAGCTTTCGAACAAGCGCTTCAGCGTGCCTTTCATTTGACGTACAACCGATTGATATAATTATCCAGGGGCGCACCCAGCTCGACGCTTACCGGTGCATATTCGTAAATACCTATGGGATGCAGTGAATACTGCGCCTGAAACAGCAACCGTGGCTTATGCGTCGGCAGTTGCCCCTTGTGCAGGCCAAAGGTGTTTTCCAGGAAGGCACTGCCCTGCTCTCCGGTAAAGTACTTGATCCCGTCTTGACCAAAGGCCTCGATCACTTCTGAATCGCTGTAACGTCGGATCTTGTTGAAACCATCATGTTTGTGACTGCCCGGCACGAAGACGTGGGGACCGGCGCCTTCGTCGACATCTGAAAGGTAGATAAACAACTTGATGAAACGCAGGTCATCAACATCGCGGTGAAAGCACTCGGCCTCTTGTGGGGTGTCATGACCGGGGTAAGACCACCACACGCTGAGGTTCGACAATGTCGGTTTGGCGCCCAGCCAGTTCTCAACAATCGCCAGCACGCGACTGTCGTTGGCCCATTTCAACGCCCATGGCGACTGCGCGATATCGGAATTGAGGAATGGCGCGGTATGGCAATCTGCAGGCGGATGCGCGGGATCGAACAACCCCGACGCCGCATTCCAGCGGTCGAATGCCTGCTTGTCCTGGAAGTATTCCTTCATCTGGGCAACCTGGTCGGAGGTGACCAGGTCGTCGAGCATGACATAACCGTTGCGGCCCAGTTCGCCCAGTTCATGTTGCGGCAATGGGCTCGAAGAAGACTTGGCTGGAAGTCGCTTGCAGGCCACCTCGGAAAGCGCTTCGCGGTGACCAGGCCTGGTGATCAGGCGCTGGGTAAAAAAGGCCAGCCGACGAAACGGATAGACCCTTCCGACAATCTTCTTCAATGTACTCCCAGCCATTTTCAACTCCTTGAACTACGGGTTCGAGCCCAGCGTGCACCGGGTTATTCAGTCAACATCGAGAGAGGCAAAATCGACAGGTGTGTTTTCCAGCACCGCAGTCTTTACTCGCTTGCCAACAACGTCATCGAAGTATTTCGGCGCAACACCACGCCCTGGACGGACGCTGCGGATCGCATCGGCGGTAACCACATCACCTGCGGCCAGTGACTTGACGAAGTAGAGCGAGCGACGGAACTGCACATTGCCCTGCTCGCTGGATTTGCGCGCGTAGTTGACGTCACCCAGTGCCGCCCATGCGGTTTTGCTGTCCTGACACAGCGCCTTGAGCTCCAGTGGCTCCAGCGAGAAACTGTCGTCCGGTCCTCCACCCTTGCGATCCAGGGTGAAATGCTTCTCGACGATCGAAGCGCCCAAGGTAACGGCGGCAATCGCAGTGGTGTTGTCCAGGGTGTGATCGGAAAGCCCGGTGACCAAACCAAAACGGCGAACCATGTCGGGAATGGTGCGCAAATTGTATTCCGCAGCCGGCGCCGGATAGCCGCTGACACAATGAAGAATTGCCAGCTCCTTGCAGCCGCCCTCACGCGCGGCCTCGATCGCTTCGCTGATCTCTTCGGCATCGGCCATGCCGGTAGAAATGATCATGGGTTTGCCAGTGCCAGCCACATATTTGATCAATGGCAGGTCGATTGCCTCGAAGGAGGCAATCTTGTAAGCCGGGGCATTCAGGCTTTCCAGCAAGTCGACGGCAGTAAAGTCAAAGGGCGAACTGAAAATGGTGATACCCAGTTTGCGGGCATGCTCGAACAACGGCTGGTGCCACTCCCAGGGCATCTGCGCCTCCAGATAAAGGTCGTACAGGGTACGGCCATCCCACAGCCCCCCGTGAATGCGGAACTCTTCAGCATCGCTGTTCAGCGTGATGGTATCTGCGGTGTAGGTTTGCAGCTTGACCGCATCGGCGCCGGCTTTCTTCGCTTCCTCGATGATCCTCATTGCTGTTTCGAGCTTGCCATTATGGTTGGCAGACAGCTCGGCAATGATGTAAGGCGCATGCGCGGCACCGATTGCCCGCCCTGCAATGGATATCATCGGATTCATCATTGGCCTCGAATTAATTTATTCAGTTTTTCTTGCATGACATCACGGTGCATATCCCACTCACGGGACAGCAGCGCCAGCCTGTATATATCGACGTACGCGTCGTCCACACGGTGCTGCTCGCGAAAAATACCTTCCACCTGGAAGGCGAACTTCTGGTGAAGCTTGATGACGGCACTGTTGAATGCCAGCACCTCGCAATTGAGCTTGTTCAGCTGCAGCACGTTGAACGCATGCTCCAGCGCGAGAAACTCCATACGGCTGCCAGTGCCCTTGGCGGCATCCGGGGCGGCATAGAACGCCCAGCTGGCATTGGCGCTGTGGGTGTCGATGTCGGTGAAGCCGACAATCCCCGCAGCCCCCCCCTGCCACTCGTACATGAAGTACTGCTGGTCCTGGCGCTGCTGCAGGCGTTGCCACCATGCCAGGTGTTCCTGCTCGCTGATTACATGCCGGGTGTACATGTTGGCCCGCACGGCGGGTGCGTTTCGCCACTCAAGCATCAGGCCGACTTCGTCAGCCTCGATATTTCGCAGTTTTCCAAATGCCTGCACGTGTTCAATCCTTTTCCGATTCAGCCATAACCTGCGCGACGACCCGGCAGCCGGAGCCGTCGACAATCTTTCGTGCCTGCTGGCTCATTTGTTCCAACATGGACGGATCCCCACTCGCCTGTTCCAGATACCGGGCAAGGTCGCGGCCCAAAGTCTCATCCAGCGCCAGCGTCAGCACGGCGCCGGTAGCTGCCAGTTGTCGGGCGGCAAATACCTGGTTTTCCGCCAGCACAACCATCAGCGTCGGCAAACCCAGGCAGCAACGCTCCCATGAGGTTGCACCGGCCGCACCGATAGCAAGGTCAGAGGCAGCCATCAGCTCTGCCATGTTGCTGACATTGGTCTTGACCTCGGTGCTGAATGGCAGGGTCCGGGCTTGGGCACGAACCTCTTCGAGCCAGGGCGCGGTAGCCCCCATCACTACGGTTACCCGGGAGATAGTGGCCAGGGAAAGCGTTTCCAGGACCGATAAAATGCGTCCCGTGACGTTGTCCTTATCGACGCCACCCATGGTGATCAACACGTTCCTGAGGGCAAATGCCGCCCGGCGCTGCAGGCTATCGCCCCGCAACGCGGAAAAATCCGGTCGCAGCAATGCATGCTGTACACCGCACAGTAACCTGCAGTGCGCAGGCACCCATCGGCAATAATCCTGAGGCGAACGTCCCAACGACTGATCAAGCAACAGGTCGCACTGATGGGCTCGATCGGCTAGGTCGTCTATGACCATCAACTTGCGGGACAACCCCGCAATACTGCCCTCCCATTGCTGGTCCAGAGCGTAATGATCAACAACCAGCCAGTCCGGCCTGATGCTTTCAAGCAGCGCAGCACACGCAGCCGCATCCTCTGCCTGGCTGGCCCCCAGCCAATAACCGTAGATTCCGCGGTCCGCCCCCGGATTGCCGGCAATGCCGGTCACCACTTGCAGCGGATGGACCTGATAGCCGCGGGACCTGATCTGCTCGATCAGATTCCCGGTATGCGCCCGGCAAATGAAGTGACAGTGCGCGCCCTGTGCGGTCAGCTCATCGGCCAGGGTCAGGCAGCGCATGACATGCCCGATGCCAATCTCGACGGAGGCGTCTGCACGGAACACAACTTTCAATCGATCCACCCGCCTACCTCAATGATCTTACGCAGCATCACAACAACCCTGGCAACTTACCCTGAAAGCCCTTTCGCGACTCCTGAGCCGGATCAAGGTTTACCGGTTCATTTCCCGGAACATCCATTCAGCCCGAACCCAATCTTCAAGCGTGTCGATATCCTGGACCCTGTGGCCTGGCAGCACTACCGGTACCGAGCCGGGCCCAAACACGGGCTTGCCCAACCGCCAGGCCTGCGTACGCCCCCAATAGAACTGGCCAGCGTCATGAAAGGTTTCCTGTAGATCTTGCGAGCGGGTATTGAATTGCTCCGGATAGATCATTTCAATCCGGCCCTGGGTGTTGATCCGTACTGCCCGCTGGACAGGAAATGCATAGCGGGTAACGGCAAAGGCAAAATCGCATTGTTCACGGATCAAGGCGTCGAGCCCTGCCTGCAAATCCTCGGGCCTTACAAAGGGTGCCGTTGCGTAAAGGCAGCACAGGTAATCGATCTGCTGCCCGTCCTGTTCGAACCACTCAATGGCATGCTGAATCACCGGCACTGTGCCGCTGTGATCGTCAGCCAGTAGCGCGGGACGGATAAATGGCACCTGTGCCCCGGACTGGCGGGCCACCTCGGCGATCTCCAGATCGTCGGTCGAGACGATCACCCGGTCAAAAACACCGCTATTGAGGGCGGCCTCGATCGACCAGGCGATCATCGGCTTGCCGCAGAACATCTTGATGTTCTTGCGCGCAATACGCTTGCTGCCGCCACGGGCGGGAATGACCGCCAGTTTCATGCCTGCAAGGCCTTGGTCAGTGCAGCGACGACCACGTCCTGCTGAGACTCGCTCATGGTCTGGAACATCGGGATGCTGATGGCGTCCCGGTAATAGGCTTCAGCTTCAGGGAAATCGCCGCGGGCAAACCCCATGGCGGTGTAGTAAGGCTGGGTATGTACCGGAATGTAGTGAAGATTGACTCCGATACCCTGCTCCCGCAACGACTCGAAAACCTGGCGATGGGTCTTGTCGATCTTGTCCAGTTGCAGGCGAATCACATACAGGTGCAATCCGGAATAACTGTCTGGATGCTGCCACGGCAGGGTCAGCGGTAATGCTGCCAGCAGTTCATTGTAGCGCGCCGCCAGTTCATGCCGGCGAGCGATGAACTGATCGAGGCGCTGCATCTGGCTCACACCCAAGGCCGCCTGCAGTTCGGTCATGCGGTAGTTGAAACCCAGATCGATCTGCTGGTAGTACCAGGGCCCATCAGCTTCATGGGTCATCTGTTGCGGGTCGCGGGTGATGCCATGGCTGCGCAGCAAGGCCATCTTTTGTGCCAATGCGTCGTCGTTGGTGACCGCCATACCGCCTTCGGCGGTGGTGATGATCTTCACCGGATGGAAGCTGAACACAGTAATGTCACTGTACTTGCCGTTACCGATGAACTCGCCCTGGTATTGGCCACCAATGGCATGCGAGGCATCTTCGATGACTTTGAATCCGTATCGCACGGCCAACGCATGGATCGCCTGCATGTCGCAGGGCTGACCACAAAGATGCACCGGGACCACAACCTTGGGCAGCGTCCCCGCTTGCTCCGCCAGCTCCAACTTGCGCGCCAGGGCTTGTGGGCAGAGGTTATAGGTGCGTGGGTCGATGTCCACGAAATCGACCTGCGCCCCACAGTACAAGGCGCAGTTTGCCGATGCGACAAAAGTAACCGGGGTAGTCCACAAACGATCACCAGGCCCCAGCCCCAGGGCCAGGCAGGCAACATGCAATGCCGACGTTGCACTATTGAGCGCAAGTGCGTGACGCGCGCCTACATGCTGTGCAACCCGCTGCTCGAACTCCGGCACCATTGGGCCCTGAGTGAGAAAGTCGGACTGCAGGACGCTGACGACAGCGTCGATATCAGCCTGGCTGATGTCCTGGCGACCATAAGGGATCATGGCTCAGATGCTCCCGATTTTTTCTTTGTTGATGGTGATCCACTCTTGCAGATCGGCATCACTCATCCACTCCGTGTTGTTGTCACTGGCGTAGACGAAACCTTCCGGCACTTTCTTGCCGTCCTTGATGCGCTTCTCGCAGTTGGCCCAGTCATTGATGACCGGCAGGATCTTGAAGTGCTCGGCATACTCGTAGGTGTAATAAGCGTCTTCAGCACTGATCATCTGTTCATGCAGTTTCTCGCCCGGGCGGATACCGACGACTTTCTGCCGAGCCTCGGGAGCGACAACCCGTGCCAGGTCGGTCACCTTCATGGACGGGATCTTCTTCACATAGATTTCGCCGCCTTCCATATCTTCGAAAGCATGCCAGACCAGTTCCACGCCCTCTTCCAGGGAGATCATGAAGCGCGTCATACGCTCATCGGTGATCGGCAACTCACCCTTGTCCTTGATCGACATGAAGAACGGGATGACCGAACCACGCGAGCCCATCACGTTGCCGTAACGGACCACCGACATGCGCGTGTCATGGCCGCCAGCGTAGGAGTTACCGGCAACAAAGAGCTTGTCGGAAGCCAGTTTAGTGGCGCCGTACAGGTTAACCGGGCTGCTGGCCTTGTCGGTGGACAACGCCACGACCCGCTTCACGCCCTTGTCGATGCAGGCGTCGATCAGGTTCATTGCACCATTGATGTTGGTCTTGATGCATTCGAACGGGTTGTACTCCGCAGTCGGAACAATCTTCGTTGCCGCCGCGTGCACCACGTAATCGACGCCATCCAGCGCCCGGTACAGACGATCCTTGTCTCGCACGTCACCAATGAAGAAGCGCACGCGGGAATCACCTTCGAATTTCTTCGCCATGTCCCACTGCTTCATTTCATCACGCGAGAAGATGATGATCTTCTTGGGGTTGTACTTGGCCAGTGTCATCGGCACGAACGTGTTGCCGAAGGAGCCGGTACCACCTGTGATGAGAATGGTCTTGTTAGTGAACATGTAACGCGTCCCTATGTAAAATCTGACCAGTTGGTCTTGATGAACTGAATAATGCTGGCCGCGGCCCTTCAAGAAAGCCGTCTGCCGTGCACATTAACTTGAGAAGTAACCATGCCCCTTTCACGGAGCCAGGCAGCGGACCTGCCCGCAGCCCGTACAAGGGCTGCGAACCTGTGTTGACTTACTGGGGATTGCCCAATGGCTCGCCGCCCTTTGCCACCTTCGTCATCCGCAAGACGACAAAGTAACGAATGATCGCCAGCAACACCCCCAACATCCCCCCCACGGCCAGGCCCGCTAGAATCATCAGCGACTTTTTCGGCCAGACGGGTTTGAGTGGCTCCAGCGCGTACTGGTCAATGGTGACCAGATTCAAGCGCATCACATCGATATCGAGCTTTTTCAAGCGGGCCATTTCAGAACGCAACGGTTCGATGTTCTGCAAGAACACATCTTCGTTCTCTCGCTGTTTCAATGATTCGATCCGGCGATTGTTCTTCAGCAGCATGAGTTCTTTGCCGATCTGCGCCACCCGCGGGTCGGTGAAGTCATCGGAAGTTCGCTGACGGAGGGCCTTGCGCTCGGCCTCCAGGGCATCGGTACCCATGAAGTACAGCGGGATCTGCTGGTTATTGACCTCAGTACGGATCACATTGCCACCAGACTCGCCTTCGCTGGCCATGGCCGAAGGGGTAGACGGCTTCTTCAAGCCCAGCGAACGGGCGATGCTGATGGCTTCATCCAGCTGGGCGATTCGGTCGGCACGGCGCGCCTTGAGCTGAACGCGCAGTGCCCGAAGTTCATCTTGCAGTTGCGCGCGCGTGAGATTGTCCTTCTCCAGCAGCGTGGCAATTTGTGACTCCTTGCCTGCTTCATATCCAGCACGGGCTGCGTCGAGCTTGCCATCCAGTTCGTTCAAGCGGTTCTTGATAATGACCGACAAGTCCGAGGCCACTTGCTGGCGCTCGCTTTCAATGGCGTATTTAACGAAGCCGTTGAGGATCTCGTCACCGTCGACATTCTTTGGATAGCGCAACTCCATGCCAATGTAGGCGCTGAGCAGGTCAACCTTCTTTTTGGGGTCCGGCTGCACCAGCTTGATGGAATTGCGGTTGAACTCTTCGAAAGCTTGTTCGTCGGTCTGGCCAGGCATGCGCAAAGGAGCGAAAAGCTGAGGATTGGCGCGAAAGTAACCCAGGCGCACATCGTAGGAATCAAGCGCGGCGCCGACGCGGGTGAGCGCCTGCTCACGCGGCAGCGAGTAAACACCAGAGCGGTTCAGGGCATCCAGATCGTTGAGCGCAGCAGGGCGCAGCGTGGTGCTGACCTGATACTCGGGAGTGGTGAGGAAGGCATAGGCTCCCGCCGCCGCCCCAACTGCCAGAGTGACAGCAACGATCAGAAATTTCTGCTTCCAGAGGCTTTGAACCACGGCAAAAAAATCGATATCGCTACTTTGGCTTACGGGGGGTATACGGGAAATGCTGGTCACGCACATGCCTGCCTGGTCGAGTAACAATGGCTCCAACGACAAGCGAGGTGTCACCAAAATCCTGGTAAGCAGCGCTCCCTGCCCCATTGACTCGATCCCGGAGAAACTTCCCTGTCATCAGACGAGAAAGGCGCGCATTGTGACAGTTTATGCAAAGGCAAACCACTCTCTGGCCAATCTTTGTAGGAAAAGTTCCCAACCAAAAGGTCGCAAAGCCCAGCAAAATAGGCACTTTTTCGGGTTTGCCCGTCAGAAACAGACGAACGGCAGGCAAGGTATTCCAGCACAATTGATCGACAATATCCTGGCGCGCCAGGGCGGCGCGTTTTGACTCAGGGTGTTGACAGGTACTGCGTTTCCAACTCGAGCAGGCCCTTGTTGCGATTCTTGATTCGCTTGGCCGGGATTCCGAAATAGATACCCCAGGCTTCAGTGGATTTGGTCACCAGGGTCATCGCCCCGACAGAACAGCCATCCTCGACGTTGACTCCGGGCACTACGATCGAGGAGGTGCCGATGATCACGTGACGACCAAGTCGGACCGCGGCCTTGGTTTCGCCCTTGAACTGCGCGGGGACCGTGGGATTGGTCATGGTCTTGCCGGAATAGTCATCGGACTGGGCAAATACATGACAGCCATAGGCCAGGCCGGAAAAATCTTCCAGGGTGATACCTGGCTCGCCCCCGGCAACATTGCAGAAAACGGCGATATGCACATTGCGACCGATCGACACCTTACCGGAGACGACACAGAAATCGTCAATTCGGGAGTTATCGCCGATCTCGATCTGGTCGCAATTGTAAATAGAGGCCTTGTCACTGATCAGTACGTTGGAACCCAGTTTCTTGAACCCTTTTGACGCCAGTTCAGCAGGTGTAAGGAATGCCATTAACGCCTCACCGTTTTATACGCTTCACGAAGAACCACCCTATCAACACTCCCAGATGAAGACAAGGCAGCGCGCGGCTCACAATTTAATGGTACAGATCACGGATCCAGGCGGCGCTGCTGATAGATCCAGTCGACAATTTCACCGTCCGGCGTATAGCCACTAACGGTTTCACGCAGCAACTGGCGAACCCGCCCGTAGTCATCACCGGCAACCGCCGCCAGTAACCGGTGCAGACGCTCCTTGAGCGTCTCCCAAGGCAGATGATCTTCGGCAGCGCTCATGATCATCGGGTGTCGGGTAGCAACGACGTTGTCACCGATCAGCAATTCTTCATAGAGTTTCTCGCCTGGACGCAGCCCGGTGAACTCAATAGCAATATCGCCGTGCGGATTCTTTTCAGAACGCACGCTTAGCCCGGAAAGGTGGATCATTTTTTCCGCGAGTTCGGCAATGCGGACCGGCTCGCCCATGTCCAGCACGAACACATCCCCACCCTGCCCCATGGAGCCGGCCTGGATAACCAACTGGGCCGCCTCGGGGATGGTCATGAAGTAGCGAGTGATCTTCGGGTGGGTGACCGTCAGTGGCCCGCCCGCCTTGATCTGCTTGTGGAACAACGGAATCACCGAGCCTGACGAGCCCAGCACGTTGCCGAACCGCACCATGGTAAAACGCGTCTTGTTGACCTGAGAGACTTTGTCCGAGTCACCAAACAGAACCGGCGCGAGCTCCTGGCTGAGCGCCTGCAGGGTCATTTCCGCCAGACGCTTGGTACTGCCCATGATATTGGTGGGACGAACCGCCTTGTCCGTGGAGATAAGGACAAAGTTGGCAACTCCGGCCTGCAATGCGCTTTGCGCCGTATTGAGCGTGCCGATGACGTTGTTCAACACGCCTTCGGCGATATTGTGCTCAACCATGGGAACATGCTTGTAGGCTGCAGCGTGATACACCGTATCGACACTCCAGGTCTTCATGACATCCAGCAACTGCGCCTGATTACGGATGGAGCCAAGAATAGGCAAGACCCTTACCGGCAACGAAGACCTGCTGATGGTCTGCTCCAGCTCGCTGAGAATGGTGTAGAGGTTGAACTCACTGTGCTCGAACAACAGCAAGGTAGTAGGTTGCGACTTGAGGATCTGCCGGCACAGCTCCGAACCGATCGAACCACCGGCCCCGGTCACCATTACCGACTGCCCCTTGATGCAACGTTCGATCAGGTCATCCTGTGCCGGAACCGCGTCGCGGCCCAGCAGGTCGGCGATATCCACTTCCTGGATATCATCGACCTTGACCCGGCCACTGGCCAGATCCATGAAGCCGGGCACACTACGCACATGCAGCGGGAAGCCTTCCAGGTAACTGAGTATCTCCCGCCGGCGCGCGCGCGTGGCAGACGGAATGGCCAGGAGAATCTCCTGGGCGCCGGTCATATCGACCATGCGCTGGATATGCTTGGACTTGAAAACCTGCAGACCGGAAATCGTCCGGTCAGTGATGCTGGCGTCATCATCGATGAATGCAACCGGACGCATCACCTTGCCCATGCGCAACGCGGCCACAAGCTGGTTGCCCGCAGCCCCGGCACCGTAGATGGCTACCTTGGGCAAACCATCGTCACGGTTGGTAAAAGGTACATTCTGAATGCCCGCGAACCAGTCACCGAGAAAATACTGACGCATGGCCAGGCGCAAGCCTCCGACCATGATCAGACTCAGCCACCAATAGTTGAACACGATCGAACGGGGGATCACGACTTGATGGTTGCTGTACCAGTAAACCGCTACGCCCAGTATCAGCGAGGACAGGCTCACCGCCTTGATAATGGTCACCAGCGCATCGTTGCCGAAGTAGCGCATCACCGCACGGTACATGCCGAAACGGATAAACAGCGGAATGGCAATCAACGGCGCGGTAACAAATATCCACAGGTGCGTGGTGAAAGGGTTGATGGCTTCTTCAATACCCAGGCGAACGACAAACGCCATCCACAGCGCAATCCAGACCAGTACCACGTCTGCCGCGACTTGAATCAACCGTTTGTAACGGCGCGGCAATGAAACCAGCCAGAGCCGTAGCCTATCGTATTTCACCATCTTCAAACTCCACTACGCCTGAGCCGACACTGCCATTGCTGCAGCATTCCATGTTCATACACCCCGTTCCCGGCGCTCCAGCGGTGGCAACAATTCATCACCACCCTGTGATTTACCAGGGTAACGGCTACCTCATCGAGAAACGATCTTTGCAAGTGTGGCAAAAATGATCTTGATATCGGTCACCACACCATGTTGCTCGACATACTCCAGATAGTACTTCTGCTTGATTGGCAGAATTACATCAATATAGGCCTGCCGAGGATCCGGGTACTGGCCCAGGATCAAACTTTCATCAACCATCTCGATGGATGCCCGATCAGTGATCCCTGGGCGCACCGAGAGCACTTTGCGGCGCACCGATTCTTCATAGCAGTTCATGAATTCTGGTACTTCCGGGCGCGGTCCGACCAGGCTCATGCCCCCCAGCAACACGTCGATGAGCTGCGGCAGCTCATCGATCTTGGTGCGACGTAAAAAACGACCGGAGCGGGTAATACGCGAATCTTCGCCAATGGTCAGGCGCCCGGCACTTTCCGCGTGCAGCTTCATGGTCCGGAACTTATGAATCCTGAACAGATTACCGAAACGTCCGACACGCTCCTGTCGAAAGAATACCGGCCCGGGCGAATCCAGCTTGACCCACAGAAAAATCGCCAACAGCAACGGCGACAGCACCAGGAGACCCAGCGCAGCACAGACAATGTCAAAGAGCCGCTTAAGCATTGGCCAACACCGATCGCACCGCCGCAATCACACGTTCCTGATCGGCTTCGGTCATCTTGGTGTAGAGCGGGATCGAAACCTCCTGCTCGAACAGGCTCTGGGCTACCGGGAACTGCTCGGGACTCAGGGCACAGCTTTCACGCCAGTAGGGTTGCAGGTGCAGCGGAATGAAATGCACCGAGCAACCAATGCCCAGTTCGGCCATCTTGATGATGAAGTCGTCGCGCTTGATATTTGCCTCTGCGCGCAGACGCAGCGGGAACAGATGCCATGCATGCATGTCGCCAGCAGCGGCCACTGGCGGCAACACCAATGGCAGATCGCTCAGCGCCTCAAGGTAACGCTCGGCCATGGCCTGACGCTTGAGTTGGAAGCCTTCAAGACGACGCAACTGGTGAATGCCCATGGCGGCGGCGACGTCGCTCATGTTGTATTTGAAACCGGGAGCGACAATTTCGTAGAACCAGGCCGGCGTCTTCGACACATAACGATCGAAGGCATCGCGACTGATACCGTGCAGGCGCATGATCCGGCAGCGCTTGGCCAGTTCCGCATTGCGGGTCACCAGCATGCCGCCTTCACCGGTGGTCATGGTTTTGTTGGCGTAGAAACTGAACACTGTGATATCGGACTCGAGGGTACCGATCTTGCTGCCTTTCCAGGTGGTTGGCAGTGCATGCGCAGCATCTTCCACCACCTTCAGGCCATGGCGACGGGCAATCTGCAAAATCGCATCCATGTCACAGCTCAGTCCGGCGAAGTGCACAGGCATGATCGCACGGGTCTTGTCGGTAATCGCCGCCTCGATCGCCGCCGGATCGATATTGAAGGTCTCTTCCAGCACATCCACGATAACCGGCGTGCCGCCCAGATACCGGACAACCTCGGCAGTTGCCGTGAAGGTATAGGACGGCAGAATGACTTCATCGCCTGGGCCGATACCAATGGCTTCCAGCGCCAGGTGCAGCCCGGCGGTTGCCGAGTTCACGGCAATGCTTTCAACATCACCACCAAGAAAACTGGAAAAGTCCGCTTCGAATTGCTTGGCTTTTGGCCCGGTGGTCACCCAGCCGGAACGCAGGGTGTCGACAACTTCATTGATTTCCTCTTCACCCAGTTCAGGAAGAGCGAAGGGCAGGAACGGAGTATTCTGCATAGGTTCACCGCAAGCGTTTGATGTAACGGTTCATGATGCGATTGCCACTTTTCTTCAGCGTGGACTCCAGCACATAACCATTGCGTTGATAAAAACCGTTGACCTCGACATTGGCATCGCGATCAGTTGTCAGGTACACAAAAGCGGCGCCGGATTCGGCAGCCCACGCCTCTACTTCTTGCAGCAGTTGCCTGCCCACACCCTGCCCCTGCGCCTGCGGCGACACCGAAATGGTGCTCAGCAGCACCGCATTCTCGGTATCGAGACTCTCGACCTGATCGCCTCGATAAAACACCGCCGCCCATAATTTTTTGGCGACGAACAACGGGTTCTTCAGCAGGCTCGGCAAGGCGCGCAAGGCAAATGCCAGCCAATGCTTGGCAAACAGGTCCTTGTAGAACAGCGATGGCTGGCGAATGGCAACCGCCAACCCCTTGGGCGCCCGGCCTGCCGAATCATCAGAGGCAAGGATGCAGGCGCACTGTTCGGACTGCAGGTAATGGGTGTAGAGCAAGGCCAGAAACTTCGGCCCCAACTGACTGAGAAAAAAGCCTGGAAACGCCTGAACATGCAAGTCGGCAAATGCCTGGACCTGAGCACTGTCAACCAACCTAACCCGTTCAAGCTTCATAGACATCCTCAACAATTGCCTTCAGTTTGGGCACTGCTCGCTCAGCCGAGTAAAACTCCTGGGCGTATTCACGACCGTTGCTTCCCATTGCGGCCAGACGCTCAGATGAGGCATTGAGCAAATAGTTCATCCCCTCCAGCACTGCCGCATTGGTACGCACACCAATGGTATGGCCCGCATCCGATTTGCCCAGCTCGATTGCCGACTCGCTACGCTCATCGGCCAGCAACAGAATGGGCCGGCCAGCCAGCATATAGGTGATCAGCTTGGAAGGCACTGAGGCGAACTCCTGACCTGCGGCGGTTGGCAGCAACAAAGCATCTGCGGCACCGAACACTGCCGGAGTCAGTTCGAACGGCCAAGGCGAAAGGAAGTGGCAACGGGACTCCAGACCGCGGGCCTGTAGCAACCGCTTGAGCTCCGGCACCAGCGATCCGTCACCTGCAAACAGGAACACTGCCCGTGGATCGACGCCATCCAGATAACCCATGAACTCATCCAGGCCGGAAGCGACGCCCATATTGCCGCCATACACGAAAAGAAACTGCTCAGGCGCCAGGCGCAAGCCCATCACCTTCTCAAGCTCCCCTCGCGCCTGCTCCTTGGGTAAGGCCTGAATCTGACTGCCTTGAACCCAGTTTCGGACAAGCGTCACCTTCGATGGATCGATTTTTCGCGTCTCGGTATAAGCACGATGGAATCCATCGGAAATCACCACCAAGTGATCGCAGTTACGCGCGATGAGCGTATCAAGCTTGAGCAGGCCGCGATAAATGCCGCCGGTTTCCTCGATACGCTTTTGCACGGCCAAGGACTCCGGATACAGGTCCTGGACACTGGCGACCACCTTGATGCCCTTGAGCCTGGCCGCCATCAGCAGCAGGCCGAGGGAGAACAACGGCCACACGTTGGCGTAGATCACTTCAACCTTGCGCTGACGCAAGATGAAGAAAAATACTGACAACCCGAAAGAGATGTTCTCCAGAAATCGTGAGACGAAGCTGGATTTTTTCGAAGAAAAGGCAAACAGGCGTGACACCGGAAACGGCATGTTCAAACCGGCGATCTTCTCATCCAGCCCTTCGGCGGCGACGTTGCGGGTTGGTGTCGGACATGCCACCAGCACCTCATGCCCTTGGGCATGCAGGTACTGGGCGACATCAGCACTGGTTCTGGCACTCACCACCGGCTCGGGCGGAAAAA
Source organism: Pseudomonas sp. SORT22 (assembly GCF_018417635.1). Classification (NCBI taxonomy): domain Bacteria; kingdom Pseudomonadati; phylum Pseudomonadota; class Gammaproteobacteria; order Pseudomonadales; family Pseudomonadaceae; genus Pseudomonas; species Pseudomonas sp. SORT22. The sequence continues at coordinate 1,680,659 of NZ_CP071007.1, read as the reverse complement.
CACAACTCGCAACTAAGACTTTCAACCGCAACCCCTCGCTTACGCCCGCCCGTAGATATCTTCGAAACGAACAATGTCGTCTTCACCCAGATAGGAACCCGATTGCACCTCGATCAGCTCGAGGGGCACTTTTCCTGGGTTCTCCAGGGCATGCACCTGACCGATAGGAATATAGGTCGACTGGTTTTCGGTCACCAGATAGGTTTCCTTGCCATTGGTGACCTTCGCCGTACCGCTGACCACGATCCAGTGCTCGGCACGGTGATGATGCATCTGCACCGACAGCTTGGCGCCCGGCTTTACAGTGATACGCTTGACCTGGTAGCGATGCCCCTGGTCTATGGCCTCGTAGCTACCCCACGGGCGATACACTTCGCTGTTGCAATGAAACTCCTGGCGCTGCTGGGCCTTGAGGTTCTCAACGATTTTCTTGACCCCCTGGACCTTGTCCTTGTGCGCTACCAGCAGAGCATCCTTGGTCTCAACGATGATCAGGTCGCGGACCCCTACGGCAGCCACCAGGCGGCTGGTCGACTTGATGTAGCTGTGCTCCACTTCATCAGCCATGACATCGCCGCTGACGACGTTGCCACTTTCATCCTTCTGGCCAACATCCCACAAGGCGGACCAGGAACCGATATCGTTCCAGCCGGCATTCATTGGCACTACTACCGCATCGGCAGTCTTTTCCATGACGGCGTAGTCGATGGAGTCGCTCGGGCAGCGTGCAAAGGCCTCGGCACCGACGCGGGTGAAATGCAGATCACGGGAACTTTGCTCCAGGGCTTCGGCGCAACAAGCATGGATCTGCGGAGCAAACGCCTTGACCTCGTCAAGCAGACGGCTTGCCTTGAACAGAAACATACCGCTGTTCCACAGGAACTTCTTGCTGGCCAGATAGCGTTGGGCGGTGGCCAGGTCAGGCTTTTCGACAAACCGTGCAATCGCATACCCAGAACCCACGGCCGGCCCCTGTTCGATATAGCCGTAGCCGGTTTCCGGAGACAGCGGCTGGATGCCGAAGGTGACTAGCTTGCCTGCCTGAGCCAGCGGCAATGCGCTGCGAACGCACTGCTGGAAAACTTCGGCATCACTGATCAAATGATCTGCCGCCAGTACCAACAGGAGCGGATCCTGACCGTCCTGTACGGCCTTCAGGGCAGCAAGCGTAATAGCAGCGGCGGTGTTGCGCGCCACAGGCTCGAGAAGTAGCTCGCAATCATCGAAACCCAACTGGCGCATCTGTTCCGCGGCAACGAAACGATGGGCTTCGTTGCAGATGATTTGCGGCTTCAGATCGGTAAGACCGGACAGGCGCTCGACCGTCACCTGGAGCATGGTGTGCTCATCTGCCAATGACAGGAATTGCTTCGGGTTGAGCTCACGGGACATTGGCCACAAACGCGACCCGGAGCCGCCAGCCATCACAATAGGTAAAATCATAAGCCACCCAGGACCGAAGTATACGGTTGCACAAAGCCTAGGACTTGCAACACATAGATGATTTGGAATGTTGATACTGCGAGCATCCCTGCAGCGCCGACAACGCGACCAAACAGAATGGCGTACGCAAGCAGCGAGAATACCATGAAATGATTGAAAATATCCGATATCCGGTAGGCCACAACCTGGGCATCGTGCAACGCCAGCAAGATCAGCAAGCCACTTAGATGGAGGATCACCGAGTAAGCAATAAAGGGCTGTTGGCGCTGTATACGAGCAAACATAAAGACCAACGGCGATAACAGCGCAAAATGAAATATCGCCCGAAAAAAGTTGATCGAACCACCCTGACCACTAAGAATATTATTAATATAAAAGTCGAGCCTAGGGTTCTCCAGCAGCGACAAGAGCTGTAAAAACCCTTTAAGCACACTGATGTCCAGCAAGTAGAGTGCAAACAGCGCGCAGCAACACAAATATATATAAAATACCGTACGCACCCCGGCTGCGCGGAGCAACATAAAGGGCAGAAACAGAATGGCCGAATAATGAAATAACACGGCCCCACACAAGACCGCCAGACTTTTCGACCACTGCCCATTAAACACCAGGTAAGCTGAACACATTACCAAGCCGGTGGCCACACCGATACGAATCTGCGTGAAGTCCTGCAGCAAGAAGAAGTAAGACAGGTAAATTGCAACACTCAACCAACGATACGGTGTTGCCCGCTCCATCACATAAAATTTGCTACCGACGCCCAAAACCGCGTAAAAAACAAACAGCAGTATCGCTGAACCCGTCAGTAGCGAAGACAGCTTCGCCAGAACGAAAAAAGTTGGCTCGACAAAAAACGGCCCAAATTCACCAGAAACAATACCTGCATAATAATCAAGGTAGTTCCCGTGATCGTCCGATACCCCGGGCGCCTGGAAGGCACACATGGCAATCAGCAAGGCGGCCAAGCCCCAGTAGCAAAGCTTGCGCTTGCCACCCAGCAACGAGAGTAGCGCCGAAACCATGAAAGGCAGATAGTAGAAAAGCATACGACGCAACCCTAGACAGAACCCCGAGCGACCATGTGAAACAGAGCAACTGCCCGCTTCGCTTAACCCTCAGCCCTGATCGAAATAGTCCAAGACATGCTGATGCACGCGCAACGAAGTTGTGCGCACGTCGACCCAGCGATATTCAGCATGCTGTTCACGTGGCAGGCTTTCAAGTGCCGAATCTGCCAGTAACAGGGTATAGGCGAGTACCACATAGTGAGTGCCCGAATCGTGCTCATCTGCCGAAAAGTAACTATCGCGGTAGAAGTGTTCGTACACACCGCGAAACGTCGCGCTCGCCATTAACAGTTGCACCCCGAGCTCGGAGTGACTGATGCGGCGAAACGCCTGTTCCAGTGACTCGTTCTTGCGCACCCGCCCCCCGGGGGTAAACCAGTATCCCTGGGCGGGACGATTCAAACGCTCGCCCAGAAGCACTTGCCCGTGCTCATTCAACACGAGCAGGTCAATCGCTATCAGAGGCGTATGCATGACGACTGTGCGGAATGCATCCGCCTGCAGATAGCCGGCCATTAGCGTCTGGCCGAACTTTCGTGATCGACAAACCACTGATAGGCATCGACCAGGCCATCTTCGAGACTGATAGAGGCCTGCCAGCCGAGGTTCTTCAAACGAGAGACGTCCAGCAGCTTTCTTGGCGTGCCATCAGGCTTGCTGGCATCAAAGCCAAGACGCCCCTGATAACCGGTCACTCGACAAATGGTTTCAGCCAGCTCACGAATAGTGCAGTCGACGCCTGTCCCCACGTTAATGTGTGACAAGGTCGGCTGGGTATGCTGCTGATACACCTGCGACTCCATGTTCATGACATGCAGGCAGGCCGCCGCCATATCATCTACGTGCAGAAACTCGCGCATCGGTGTGCCGCTGCCCCAGATGACCACCTCCTGGTCACCCCGCACCTTGGCCTCATGAAAACGACGAATCAGCGCCGGAATCACATGGCTGTTTTGCGGATGATAGTTGTCATGAGGACCGTACAGGTTGGTCGGCATGACACTGCGGTAATCCACCCCATACTGGCGGTTGTAACTTTCACACAGCTTGATACCGGCAATCTTGGCGATAGCGTAAGGCTCGTTGGTAGGCTCCAGTACGCCAGTCAACAACGCTCGCTCTTCAATTGGTTGCTCAGCGAACTTTGGATAGATACACGAAGACCCGAGAAACAGCAGCTTTTTTACGCCGCTGGCGTACGCGCCCTGAATGATGTTGGCCTCAATCATCAGGTTTTCATAAATGAACTGAGCTGGGTATTCATTGTTGGCATGAATACCCCCTACCTTGGCCGCTGCCAGGTAAACCTGATCGATCTGCTGCTCGGCAAAGAACGCACTGACCTGGCGCTGATCCAGCAGGTCGAGCTCTTCCCGGGTTCGCGTAACGATGTTGGTGTAGCCCTGCTGCTTCAATGCACGCATCAATGCCGAGCCGACCATACCGCGGTCACCGGCAACGAAAACCGTTTCTTTGCTCACGATTAACGCTCCACCGCTACATGCACGTCATGACCATGGGACTTGAGCAGCGCGTGGCGCTGGGCCACCTTGAGATCTTCGCTGACCATTTCCGCACACATTTCCTGAACGGTAATTTCCGGCACCCAGCCCAGCTTCTCTTTTGCCTTGGCTGGATCGCCCAGCAAAGTTTCTACTTCCGCAGGACGGAAGTAGCGCGGGTCGACACGCACAATGACATCGCCAACCTTCAGCGCTGGCGCCTTGTCACCTTCGATGGCGGAAACGATCGCAACCTCATCAACACCCGTGCCTTCGAAGCGCAACGAGACACCCAACTCCGCTGCTGACCACTCGACGAACTGGCGAACCGAGTACTGCACACCCGTAGCAATGACGAAATCATCAGCAACTTCCTGCTGCAGCATCATCCACTGCATGCGAACGTAGTCCTTGGCATGCCCCCAGTCACGCAGCGCGTCCATGTTGCCCAGGTACAGGCAATCTTCCAGCCCCTGACTGATATTGGCCAAGGCACGGGTAATCTTGCGGGTCACGAAAGTCTCGCCGCGACGCGGCGACTCGTGGTTGAAGAGAATACCGTTACAGGCATACATACCGTAGGCTTCACGGTAGTTGACCGTGATCCAGTAGGCATACATCTTCGCCACCGCATAGGGCGAACGCGGATAGAACGGCGTGGTTTCACGCTGCGGCGTCTCTTGGACGAGGCCATACAGCTCAGAGGTCGACGCCTGATAGAAGCGGGTTTTCTTTTCCAGGCCGAGCAAGCGAATGGCTTCGAGAATCCGCAGGGTACCCAAGGCATCGACATCCGCGGTGTACTCAGGCGACTCAAAACTTACCGCAACATGAGACTGGGCGCCCAGGTTGTAGACCTCATCAGGCTGAACTTCCTTGATGATGCGGGTCAAGTTGGAAGCGTCGGAAAGATCACCGTAGTGCAAAACGAAATTTTGATTGGCAACATGTGGATCCTGATAGATATGGTCCACACGCTGGGTATTGAATGAAGAAGCCCGGCGCTTGATTCCGTGAACTTCGTAACCTTTTTCCAGCAGCAATTCGGCGAGATAAGAACCGTCTTGCCCGGTAACGCCAGTAATTAAAGCTTTCTTTTTCATTTCAATTATCCAGTTCTATATTTCAGCCGAAATCAAATCAGAAACCCTGTCAGCCCAGTGCAGATGGCTGAACACACGCGCTGCGCGCTCGTGAATGACGCCGGGTTGCTCGAGATCAGGCGCTTGCGCCCGGTAAACACTGAGGATACGTACTGCCATTTGCCGGACATCAAGCCGGTCGACGATAAAACCATTGCGACCTTCTTCCACGAGCTCCGTGGCGATGCCGACATCAAATGCCACTACGGGTACGCCACACATTAGCGCTTCCCCTAACATCATAGGGCCAGCATCTTCGATTGACGTACTGACAAACAGATCAGCCTTACGATAAAGCGCCGCCAACGCGGCATCGCCTTGACAGTAGTCGAATTGGATCACTTTAACACGCTCAAGACCCAGATGAGAGAAGCGATCCGGCGCCAGGCACAGGAGACCAATCTCCTCCCCCGCGAGCAACTGCTGCTCCAGACAGACGAGCACTTGGGAGAGGTATTCAAAACCCTTGCGCGGGTCGTCAGCATCATTGGCATTGGTAAGCATCCGGAACTGCACCGAACGCTCCGGAGCACGCTGCGCCAGTTCTGGCTTGAACAGGTCGGCGTCCAGCGGCAGCGACAACAGCTGATGGTCAGCATATTGAATGGCAGAGCGCTTTCCGGCCTCATGAATGCGCTGGCTACCCGACAATAATGTCGCCTTCATCTGCAGAATATTCACCGACTTGGCGCGCAACTGATAAGCCGCATAATTTTTCTGGCGCTGATCGAGCGCCGGACAATCAGAGCAATCGACCTGGAAACCCGTGCACTGCCAGTAGTAGTGGCAGCCACCGGTCAGGTGCGCCATGTCCATTGAGGTGTAATACACCTTGCAACCAGTTTTTCTCTGGATCTGCAGGACATCGAAGCTGTTGGCAAAGCCCGCAACCCAGTGCACAAAGAGCACATCTGCCGAGGTAATACGCTGAACCAGCTCGGGATTGATGCCTTGAACCGCGGACTCGCCGACAGAAAAGAACAGGTACTTTCTTTTTGCCGAAAATCGCTCGCGAGCGGCAAAGTGGGCCCGCACCCTGGAGAACACTTTTGATGGCAAGTGCTTCCTGGCAAACGCCTTGATACGGACCTTGAACAGTTCGCTCACCACCCGCGTTACCGCCGGCACGGTATGGGACGATCGGGATTCAGCCACAAACAATTGCGAGTCGTGCCCGGCTGCCAGCAAGGACGCGTGAAAGCGCAAAGCCGCACTGCCGGCACCACCAAAATCATTGGTAGACAAGTGAATGACCCTGGCACTGAACGCTTGCTGCGCCCGCTCGGACGCACCGGTTTCCTTGAGACTCAACGCTGCTTCCTCATATAAACCCGCAAACCGATCAAGCAAATAACGAAGTACAGGATATAAGTAACAACGTATGCTTGCATAACACTTTCAACGCCCACCTGAGCGCGACTCATCAGCCAGGCACCCAACAAAAACAAACCGCCCTGGAGCACCTCGGCAATAATATATAACTTCGTTGCCGCCTTCGCCACGGCGATAAAACCGATTACATAGGCCGATATTTTGAAAAAGTCCCCCAGCAACTGATAAATAATCAGGTCGGCCAGCGGGCTAAACTCTTCGGAAAAAATAAGCTTTATGAAGAACGTTCGCCCCAGGTACAGCGTCCCCGCACCAAGGACAAAAATAGCCTGAACCAGATACAGGTGCCGGAGTGTCATCTTCACCACGACAGTACTGTCCTGTTCAGGGGAAATCCGTGGCACAAAATAGAAGGCCAGGAACATGGTAAAGAAACCCAGGTACGCCGCAGAAAAGCGAATCGCCGCCTGCCAGATCCCCGCATCGTGATAGCCCACCTGGGAAATCAACATGCTGCGCACAGTGATTTCTACCAGCGGGAATGCCAGCGTGCTGACCACCAGCATTGTGGTATAGGCAAACAATTGCCGGAACGACAGCCCATCAATCTTGAATAGGCGAATCCGCCCCCAAAAAGGTGAGCGACGGTAAAAGTACAGTGCTGGTAGCGCGCACAAGGATGAAGCCAGAACGATGGAAACCCCGGCCCCATACTCCAGATAACGGGAGATACAGAGCCATAACAAAGGGACCGCCAGGACGTTGCCAAGAATCTGGCTGTAGGCGAAAACGTGGGTTACACGCAAGCCATTGGTGACACCGAAAACAACATTTGCAAACGCCAGTGCCAACTGGGCAATGGCCAGCAGAATGATGATCGACTGATAGTCATCGACACCAAATACAAACAGTGAAAGCGGCCGTGAAAGCACTATCCCCGCAATACAAACCAACAGGGAGAATAACAGGGCATAGGTGACCGCAGCCGAAATGAAACGCAGCAGTTTCCTGGGCGTCTGGTGGTACTCAGAACAGTACTTGACCAACGCATTGATGATGCCGCCTCCGGAAAGAATCGTCAGCACACTGACAACACTCATCAGGTGCCCGAGCTTACCCACGCCCTCCGGACCAAGATAAACAGCCATGACCTTAAGAAGGATGAAGCCCATGAGCACTTTCGATGCATGGGCGCCACCCGTGAACAGGGCTGAACGGACAGCACTCATTGAATTGAACTCAGCCCCTCGAGCGCTGCATCAATGACGGTAGCCACCATGGCATCAGTCATGTTGAACCAGACCGGAAGGCGAACCAGTCGTTCACTGTCACGAGTCGTTACTACGTCGTCACCGACAAACCTGCCGAACTGCTGGCCTGCAGGGCTGGCATGCAGAGGGATATAGTGGAATGGCGTCAAGATTTCGCGCTGACGCATATGGCTGATGAACTTCGCACGCTGGTCGAGCGACTGGAGTTTCAGGTAGTACATATGGCCATTGTGCTCGCAGCCCTCCGGAACCTGGGGACGCTGAACCAGCCCATGCAATTCCGAAGCCGCAAAGGCCTGGTGATACATATCCCAGATTTGCAGTCGACGGGCATTGATCTCTTTCGATTTTTCCAACTGTGCATAGAGGTAAGCAGCCTGCAACTCACCCGGCAAGAAACTTGAGCCAATGTCACGCCACGTGTACTTGTCGACCTGCCCACGAAAGAACTGCGAGCGGTTCGTACCTTTCTCACGAATGACTTCTGCACGCAAAACAAAGCGCTCGTCATTAATCAGCAGCAAGCCCCCCTCACCACCGCTGGTATAGTTCTTGGTCTCGTGAAAGCTGTAAGCCGCCAAATGCCCAATGGTGCCCAGCGGCCGTCCTTTGTAGGTCGACATCATGCCTTGAGCCGCATCTTCGACAACGAACAGGCCGTGCTTCTCGGCAATGGCCATCAACGTGTCCATTTCGCAGGCAACACCGGCATAGTGCACAGGAACGATCGCTTTTGTTCGTTCGGTAATCGCCTGTTCAACCAAGGTTTCGTCGATATTCATGGTGTCAGCCCGAACATCAACAAAGACAATTTTGGCACCGCGCAAAACAAAGGCGTTGGCGGTACTGACAAAGGTATAGCTTGGCATGATGACTTCATCGCCAGGGCCAATATCCAGAAGCAGTGCTGCCATTTCGAGCGCCTGGGTACAGGACGGCGTTAACAACGTGCGCAAGCAAGCAAAGCTTGTCTCAAACCACTGTTGGCAGCGTTGACTAAACTCGCCATCTCCGGACATTTTATCGCTGCGCATCGCCGCAATAACGTACTGATCTTCCGCACCGGTGTAAGGTGGTTTGTTGAACGGAATCATGCTACACCCTCGAAAATTCGCTTTCAGGCCGCCTTGCTGCACGATAGCAAAGCGGGCCTCACGATAAAACAGAGCCTGCCCCGGAAACACCAAAAGCGGCGCCGCCGCTTTTGGAGTCATGACCGAGCACTTTAATTATTGCGGTCGAACCGGCCGCCGGCGCATCGCTGCCGCCAACAGGACATAGCCTACACCCAGGAGCAATCCAGCCAGCGCAGCCATGGCCAGCACCACAGATTTTCTTGGCTTGATCGGGGCGTCAGGCTGTTCTATAGGACCGTCGATGCGAAAAACCGCTACACTCTCAGGGTTGACTTCAACACTCATATAGAACGCATACCGGGCCTGCAGGTCACGCAAACGGGTAATGAACGGATCGTCAGACCTGCGCTGCTCGAGGTTCTGAATCTCCGCCTCCAGCGCCTTGGTACCACGCATGTAGCTCAAGTGCCCATCCATACCCGCAGACACTTCGGTAGACAAATTCCCACTGATAATCGGCGGCTCTTTCAAACCAATTGCACGCGCAACATTCAGCGCCTCGCGCAACTGAACAATAAGGTCCTCGCGCACCTTCTGCCCACCTTCGCGCAAACGATCAATCTGTTGAGCCAGATTCCTCGCGCGAACTTCTGCTTCGCGGGTGACGTTCTTTATCATCTCTTCACGAGCCGAATCACCGGCGCGCATAACGTAAGTCTTGGCCCAGGCGACCACACGCTGTGGATCCTCGCCTTGCACTGTCAACGAATAGCGATCAGGGGAGTCTTTTCCACTGGGTGAAATCACCAACTCACGAGAAAATTTTTCGTAAAGTCGAGTTTGCGAACCCGCACGCTCTGACTCGCTGAGCGATGGCAGATAAAACTCTTCAAAAAAACTACGGCGCAACGATTCCGCTTGAAGATCACGCAAAAAAACCTCGTACACATCCTTGACCGAGTACGGTTTCAGCTCAGCCTCGGCAGTACGACCGTAGTTGAAATCGGCGATACCATTCTGGGTCGGCGGAATGACAAAAACCCGGGCTTCATAAACAGGCTTGGCGATGAACAGATAAATCACAGCTGCCAGGACGGCGAGGAACATGACTGACAAGATAATCAGTTTTTTCGCCCAAAGGCTTCCAAGTAACTCAAGCACGTCCAACTCTGGATCTAACCGATTACTCTCGGGGGTGTTGCGCATTTATAATTCAGTCCTTATCAGGTTTCGCTGCGCTCTTATCGTTGAGCGTTTTTACATCTATAACAGCCACGCCCTTGCCATTGGCAATCGCCAAGCAGGCTACGAAAATCAAACTTTAGCTCGCCCCCGCCCTTCTTTGCCAAGCAATCGGCCGGCCAGCACCAACAAGGGGCCCACAGCCAGACCAACCAGCAATGCGATAAGTACAAATACAGCCAACGGCAGGGAAGGCAGTGTCCAGGCCATGAAATGCAATGACGCCGGCTGCTGATTATCCAGCACAAAAATCAGCACCATCGCTGCTAGCAGCAAAAGAAATACGACCAAAATCAACCGCTTGAAGTTCCGCACGGAGGCTTCCTTTTATCCGATTAGTGTTCTTGGGACTCTTCCTCATTCACCCGATCCCGCAGCTCCTTCCCCGGCTTGAAGTGTGGCACAAACTTGCCATCCAGGCTGACGGACTGACCGGTTTTTGGGTTGCGACCTACGCGGGGGGCACGATAGTGCAGGGAGAAGCTGCCAAAGCCGCGGATTTCGATGCGGTCGCCAGTGGCCAGGCACTGGGACATTTGCTCAAGCATGGTCTTGATGGCCAGCTCGACATCCTTGGATGAGAGCAGCCCTTGATGGGTGACAATACGTTCGATCAGCTCCGACTTCGTCATATTTTTCCCTTCTTTATCAAGCAGCTAGATCATTGCTCCGTTGTTTTTAGCATGACCTGAGGGATTTGAACAGGGCGGTTCTTGACTTAATCGGATTTTGAAGAAATACGCCTTGGCGCAATGGATGATAGCTGTTTGCCATTAATTACGCCGAAGCTCACTGGCGTAAGGGTTTCAGCCGCAAGCAAGAATCGCAGGCATAAAAAAGGGCGACCGAAGTCGCCCTTTTTTAACACCAGCAGAACTTAGTTCTGTTTGGCCATTGCCTGACGCAGCAGCGCAGCCATGGTGGTGTCAGCAGCAGCTTCCGGAGCGGATTCTTTCAGGCTCTGGATAGCTTCTTTCTCTTCAGCGTCGTCTTTCGACTTGATCGACAGCTGGATGACGCGCGATTTGCGGTCAACGCTGATGATCTTCGCTTCGATCTCTTCGCCTTCCTTCAGGACGTTACGCGCGTCTTCAACGCGGTCACGGCTGATTTCGGAAGCTTTCAGAGTGGCTTCGATGTCGTCGGCCAGGGTGATGATGGCGCCTTTGGCGTCAACTTCTTTTACAACACCCTTGACGATTGCACCCTTGTCGTTGCTAGCAACGTACTCGGAGAACGGATCGCTTTCCAGTTGCTTGATACCCAGCGAGATGCGCTCGCGCTCTGGGTCAACCGACAGGATGACGGTGTCCAGCTCGTCGCCCTTCTTGAAGCGACGTACGGCTTCTTCGCCGACTTCGTTCCAGGAGATGTCCGACAGGTGAACCAGGCCGTCGATGCCGCCGTCCAGACCAATGAAGATACCGAAATCGGTGATCGACTTGATGGTGCCGGAGATCTTGTCGCCCTTGTTGAACTGGCCAGAGAAGTCTTCCCATGGGTTGGACTTGCACTGTTTGATGCCCAGGGAGATACGACGACGCTCTTCGTCGATGTCCAGAACCATGACTTCCACTTCGTCGCCGACTTGTACGACTTTCGAAGGATGGATGTTCTTGTTGGTCCAGTCCATTTCGGAAACGTGTACCAGGCCTTCCACGCCTTCTTCCAGCTCTGCGAAGCAGCCGTAGTCGGTCAGGTTGGTAACACGCGCCATGACGCGGGTGCTTTCTGGGTAACGAGCCTTGATAGCAACCCATGGGTCTTCACCCAGTTGCTTCAGACCCAGGGATACACGATTGCGCTCGCGATCGTACTTCAGAACCTTGACATCGATCTCGTCGCCAACGTTGACGATTTCCGATGGGTGCTTGATACGTTTCCAAGCCATGTCGGTGATGTGCAGCAGGCCATCAACGCCGCCCAGGTCAACGAATGCGCCGTAGTCGGTGAGGTTCTTGACGATACCTTTGACTTGCTGGCCTTCCTGCAGGGATTCCAGCAGAGCTTCGCGCTCGGCGCTGTTCTCGGCTTCCAGGACGCTGCGACGGGAAACGACAACGTTGTTGCGCTTCTGGTCCAGTTTGATGACCTTGAATTCCAGCTCTTTGCCTTCCAGGTGGGTGGTGTCGCGCACTGGGCGGACATCAACCAGGGAACCAGGCAGGAACGCACGGATACCGTTAACGTCGACAGTGAAGCCGCCTTTAACCTTACCGTTGATAACGCCCTTGACCACTTCTTCGGCGGCGAAAGCTGCTTCCAGAACAATCCAGCACTCGGCGCGCTTGGCTTTTTCACGGGACAGTTTGGTTTCGCCAAAGCCGTCTTCGACCGCGTCCAGCGCAACGTGAACTTCGTCACCGACCTTAATGGTCAGCTCGCCAGCTTCGTTGTAGAACTGCTCGAGCGGGATGACGCCCTCGGACTTCAGGCCAGCGTGTACGGTAACCCAGTCGCCGTCGATGTCGACAACGATACCGGTGATGATCGCACCCGGCTGAAGATTGAGGGTTTTCAGGCTTTCTTCAAAGAGTTCTGCAAAGCTTTCGCTCATTTTAATTCCTGTAGATTAGGGCGGGACATACGCCCATCAGCCACATTCCAGACAATGTGGGTTTCGTTCATATAAAGGAAAGCCGACAGGACGTTGACTGGTGCCCCTGCCTGCTCTCCTGGTCATCAGGCGATATCGCGCAGGGCGATCTCGCTCTTGATGCGTTGCAACACCTGCTCGATGGACAACTCCGTGGAATCCAGCTGGATCGCATCGGCCGCCGGCTTGAGCGGGGCCACTGCGCGCTGGGTGTCGCGCTCATCGCGCGCACGAATCTCATCTAGCAGACTCGACAGACTAACATCTTCGCCCTTGCCCTTCAACTGCAAGTAACGACGGCGGGCACGCTCCTCGGCGCTGGCGGTCAGAAAAACCTTCAGAGGCGCATTCGGGAACACCACGGTGCCCATGTCGCGGCCGTCGGCAATCAGCCCCGGCGCTTCCTGGAACGCCCGCTGGCGCTGCAGCAAGGCTTCACGCACCGCCGGCAGCGAGGCGACCATGGAAGCACCGGCACCCACGGTTTCGGTACGGATGACATTGCTGACATCCTCACCTTCGAGAATGATCTGCTGCAGCTTGCCCGGCTCGGCGGCGATGAACTGCACATCCAGATGTGCGGCCAGGGCCTTGAGCAATTCTTCGTTGGTCAGGTCGACACCGTGGTTGTTGGCGTTGAAGGCCAGCAAGCGGTACAGCGCGCCGGAATCCAGCAGCTTCCAGCCCAGCTCGCGGGCCAGCAGGCCGGCGACGGTGCCCTTGCCCGAGCCGCTTGGCCCGTCAATGGTGATGACCGGTGCGTTGGAATTCACGACTTGCCCTCTTCTGCCACACGGATGCCGACTTCGGCGCACAGGGCGAGGAAGTTCGGGAACGAGGTCGCGACGTTGGCACAATCATGGATGCGGATCGGCGCGGTGGCGCGCAACGAGGCCACACTGAAGGCCATGGAGATGCGATGGTCGCCATGACCGTGCACTTCGCCGCCGCCGATCACGCCGCCGTCGATGATAATGCCGTCCGGGGTTGGCTCGCACTTTACGCCCAGGGCCAGCAGGCCGTCGGCCATGACCTGGATGCGATCGGATTCCTTGACCCGCAGCTCTTCGGCACCGCGCAGCACGGTACGGCCTTGGGCGCAGGCCGCGGCGACGAACAGCACCGGGAACTCGTCGATGGCCAGCGGTACCAGGTGCTCGGGGATCTCGATACCTTTGAGTTTAGCCCCGCGTACGCGCAGGTCAGCCACCGGCTCACCGCCGACTTCACGCTGGTTTTCCAGGGTGATGTCGCCGCCCATCAGGCGCAGGATATCGATGACGCCGGTACGGGTCGGGTTGATGCCGACGTGCTCGAGCAGCAGTTCAGAGCCTTCGGCAATCGATGCAGCCACCAGGAAGAACGCCGCCGAGGAAATATCCGCCGGCACTTCGATATGAGTTGCCGTCAGCTTGCCGCCAGATTCCAGCGAAGCCGTAGGACCCTCAACGTCAACGCTGTAGCCAAAGCCACGGAGCATGCGCTCGGTGTGGTCGCGGGTTGGCGCAGGCTCGGTAACCGTGGTCTTGCCTTGGGCGTACAGGCCGGCCAGCAGCAGGCAGGATTTGACCTGGGCACTGGCCATCGGCAGCGTGTAGGTCAGGGCCTTGAGGGTGTGGCCACCACGGATGGTCATCGGCGGACGACCTTCGGCGGCAGTTTCGATCACCGCGCCCATTTCCCGCAGCGGGTTGGCCACGCGATTCATCGGCCGCTTGGACAGCGAGGCATCGCCGGTCAGCACGGTGTCGAACGGCTGCGCCGCCAGCAGGCCGGAGAGCAGACGCATGGAGGTACCGGAGTTACCCAGGTAGATCGGGCCCGGTGGCGGCTTCAGGCCATTGAGGCCGACACCATGGATAGTCACACGGCCATGGTGCGGGCCTTCAATGACCACACCCATGTCGCGGAAGGCCTGCAAGGTTGCCAGGGCGTCTTCGCCCTCGAGGAAACCTTCCACTTCGGTGGTGCCTTCGGCCAGGGAGCCGAGCATGATCGAGCGATGGGAAATCGATTTGTCACCTGGTACACGAATACGGCCAGACACGCGGCCACCAGGATTTGCCAGGAAAATCAGGTCGTTGGAGTTCATAGCGTCCACATAGGCCCGGCGGGCCAGGATTTTACTGAAATGCTCGCGGGCAACACGGGCGCGCGTGAAGACGCCCAGCAGTTGATGCCCATCCCCTGCATCGACCGCGTCGCGCAAGGCGTCGAGGTCGCTGCGAAATGTATCCAGCGTGCGCAGGACAGCCTCGCGATTGGCGAGAAAGATGTCGTGCCACATGACCGGGTCGCTTCCGGCGATTCTCGTGAAATCGCGGAAACCTCCGGCAGCGTAACGGAAGATATCGAGGTTTTCATTGCGCTTGGCCAGGGAATCGACCAGGCCGAAGGCCAGCAGGTGCGGCAAGTGGCTGGTCGCGGCCAGGACTTCGTCGTGACGCTCGACCTGCAAGTGCTCGACATCGGCCTCAAGCGCACGCCAGAGCTGATCGACCAGCGCCAGCGCGGCCGGCTCGGTTTCAGCCAGCGGCGTGAGAATGACTTTGTGGCGGCGGAACAGCGAAGCATTGGAAGCCTCCACCCCGCTCTGCTCGGAGCCGGCAATCGGATGCCCGGGTACAAAACGCGGCAATCGCGCACCGAGGGCCTCGCGGGCGGCGCGCACGACATTACCCTTGGCACTGCCGACGTCGGTCAGCACCGCCTGGCCGAGATCCAGTTGAGCCAGGCGCGCGAGGAGCTTTTCCATGGCCAGGATCGGCACGGCCAGCTGAATGACATCAGCGCCGACGCAGGCGGCAGCGAGGTCTTCTTCGCAGCGGTCGACCACGCCCAGCTCCACCGCCAGCTTGCGCGACTGCGGATCGAGGTCGACACCGACCACTTCGCGGCACAGACCGCTTTCACGCAAGCCCTTGGCGAAGGACCCGCCAATCAGGCCCAACCCGACCACCACCAGCCGGCCGATGATCGGCCCAGGCTTGTTTACCACGACTTCAACCACGGAGCTGGACCCTGTTCAAAACTGCATGCACGCCATTCATACCTCAGAGTACCGCTTTAGGGTAGGAACCCAGCACCTTCAGGGCCACGGCTTCCTGACTGATCTGCTCGAGCACGGCCTTGATCAGCGGATCGCGGTGGTGGCCGACGAAATCGATGAAGAACACGTAGGTCCATTTGCCGCTGCGCGACGGACGGGTCTCGATACGAGTGAGGTCAATACCATTCTCGTGGAACGGCACCAACAGCTCGTGCAAGGCACCCGGCTTGTTGCTCATGGAGACGATGATCGAGGTCTTGTCGTCGCCGGTCGGCGGCACTTCCTGGTTACCAATCATCAGAAAGCGCGTGGAGTTGTCCGGACGGTCTTCGATCTTCTCGGCCAGGCGCGTAAGGCCGTACAGGCCAGCCGCCATGTCGCCGGCAATGGCCGCCGAGTTCCACTCACCCTTGACCCGCTTGGCCGCTTCGGCGTTGCTCGACACCGCCACGCGCTCGACATTCGGGTAATGGGCATCCAGCCACTTGCGGCACTGGGCCAGCGACTGGGCGTGGGAGTAGATGCGGCTGATGCTGTCGGTCTTGGTGTTCTCACCCACCAGCAGGTGGTGGTGAATACGCAGCTCGACTTCGCCGCAGATCACCATGTCGTGCTCGAGGAAGCTGTCGAGGGTGTGATTGACCGCACCCTCGGTGGAGTTCTCCACCGGCACCACGCCGAAGTTGACGGCGCCGGCCGCCACTTCGCGGAACACTTCGTCGATGGCTGCCATCGGCTTGCTGATCACCGCATGGCCGAAATGCTTCATCGCCGCGGCCTGGGTGAAGGTCCCCTCAGGGCCGAGGTAGGCGACCTTCAGCGGTTGCTCCAGGGCCAGGCACGAAGACATGATTTCGCGGAACAACCGCGCCATCTCTTCGTTGCCCAGTGGCCCCTGGTTGCGCTGCATGACGCGCTTGAGCACCTGCGCCTCGCGCTCGGGACGGTAGAACACCGGCGTCTCGCCTTCGGCCAGGGTCGCGGTTTTGACCCGCGCCACTTCCTGCGCGCAGCGAGCACGGTCACTGATCAGCTCGAGGATCTTCTCGTCGAGGCTGTCAATGCGCACCCGCAGCGCCTTGAGTTCCTGCTCCGACATCAGCCGTGCTCCTTCTCGAATTCAGCCATGTAGCCAACCAGCGCTTCGACCGCGTCCAGGCCCAGGGCGTTGTAGATCGAGGCACGCATGCCGCCGACCGAACGGTGCCCCTTGAGGTTGAGCAGGCCACGGGCGTCGGCACCGGCGAGGAAAGCCTTGTCCAGGCGCTCGTCGGCCAGGCGGAACGGCACGTTCATCCACGAACGGGCGTTGACGCTGATCGGGTTGGTGTAGAAGTCGCTGTTGTCGATGAAGCCGTACAGGCGGTCTTTCTTGGCCCGGTTGCGCTGCTCCATGGCCTCGACGCCGCCCTGCTCTTTCAGCCACTCGAAGACCAGCCCCGACAGGTACCAGGAATAGGTTGCCGGGGTGTTGTACATCGAGCCGTTGTCGGCCGCGACCTTATAGTCGAGCATGGTCGGGCAACTGCTGCGGGCGCGGCCGAGCAGGTCTTCACGGACAATCACCACCACCAGGCCGCTCGGGCCGATGTTCTTCTGGGCGCCAGCGTAGATCAGGCCGAAGTTGGAGACGTCGATCGGACGCGAGAGAATGTCCGAAGACATGTCGACCACCAACGGCACGTCACCGGTCTGCGGCACCCAGTCGAACTCCAGACCACCGATGGTCTCGTTCGAGGCGTAGTGCACGTAGGCGGCGTTGTCGCTCAGGTTCCATTCGTTCTGGCCCGGGATAGCCAGGTAGTCGTAGGCCTTGGCGCTGGAAGCAACGTTGATGTTGCCGTAGCGGCGGGCTTCTTCGATGGCTTTTTTCGACCAGATACCGGTTTCGATATAGTCGGCGGTGCCGTCTTCAGGCAGCAGGTTGAGCGGAATCTCGGCGAACTGCTGGCTCGCACCGCCCTGCAGGAACAGCACCTTGTAATTGGAAGGAATGGACATCAGGTCGCGCAGATCCTGCTCGGCCTTCTCGGCAATGGCCACGTAGTCGTCGCTACGGTGACTCATCTCCATCACCGACAGGCCTTTGCCACGCCAGTTCAGCATTTCAGCCTGGGCGCGCTGCAGTACAGCGTCAGGGAGCGCAGCAGGGCCTGCGCAGAAGTTAAAGGCTCGTTTGCTCACATCCACTCTCGCTCTGCTCTTGATGTCCGCAGGAGCCGGTCGGGCAGCGAGCCGTGCCCGACTGCCGCGACCTCCCCCACCAGGATTGCGCTACTAATAGGTTATTCCGGCTGTGCCTCTTCGTCGGCAGCGGCATCGGCCTGTGGCGCCGCATCGGCGTCCACTTCGGTGCCATCCACGTCGGCGTCGAAGTCCTCGTCACCTTCCTCTTCGGATGGCTCCTGGACCCGTTCCAGACCCACCAGGGTCTCGTCGCTGGCCAGTTTGATGAGGGTCACACCCTGGGTATTACGGCCCAGGCTGGAGACTTCACCGACACGGGTACGGACCAGGGTGCCCTGGTCGGAAATCAGCATGATTTCTTCGCCGTCGAGCACCTGCACAGCCCCGACCAGACGGCCGTTACGCTCGTTGCTGACCATGGCGATTACGCCCTGACCGCCACGCTTGTACTCCGGGAACTCGCTAATGGCAGTACGTTTGCCGTAGCCGCGCTCGGAGGCAGTGAGGATCTGGCTGCCTTCTTCCGGGATGATCATGGAGATCAGCTTCTGCCCTTCGGCCAGGCGCATGCCGCGTACACCGCGGGCAGTACGGCCCATGGCGCGAACGTCGGACTCCTTGAAGCGGGTCACCTTGCCGGCGTCGGAGAACAGCATGACCTCACGCTCGCCATCGGTGATGGCCGCGGAAATCAGTACGTCGCCTTCGTCCAGCTCCAGGGCGATCAGGCCGACACTGCGCTGGCGGCTGAAGGATTCCAGCGGGGTCTTCTTCACGGTGCCGTTGGCGGTGGCCATGAAGATGAAGTGACCTTCGGTGTATTCCTCGACCGGCAGCATGGTCGAAATGTACTCGCCCTCATCCAGCGGCAGCAGGTTGACCAGCGGTCGACCGCGCGCGGCACGGGAGGCTTCAGGGATTTCATAGGTCTTGAGCCAGTACACCTTGCCCTTGCTGGAGAACAGCAGCAGGGTGGTGTGGCTGTTGGCGACCAGCAGGTGCGAGATGTAGTCCTCGTCCTTGACGCCGGTAGCCGACTTGCCTTTACCACCGCGACGCTGGGCCTGGTAGGCGGCCAGTGGCTGGGTCTTGGCGTAGCCGCCATGGGAGATGGTCACGACCCGGTCTTCTTCCGGAATCATGTCACCCAGGGTCAGGTCCAGTCGCGCATCGAGGATCTCGGTACGGCGCACGTCGCCGTACTCGGCGCGGATCAGCTCCAGCTCTTCACGGATCACTTCCATCAGGCGCTCGGCGCTGTTGAGGATGCGGATCAGCTCGCCGATCTGGTTGAGGATCTCCTGGTATTCAGCCAGCAGCTTCTCGTGCTCCAGGCCGGTCAGGCGGTGCAGGCGCAGGTCGAGAATGGCCTGGGCCTGTTCCGGCGACAGGAAGTACTTGCCATCGCGCAGACCGAACTGCGGATCAAGGTTCTCCGGACGGCAGGAGTCGGCGCCGGCGCGCTCGACCATGACCTGCACGGCACTGGATTCCCACGGCGTGCTGATCAGCGCTTCCTTGGCCTCGGAAGGCGTTGGCGAAGCCTTGATCAGGGCGATCACCGGATCGATGTTGGACAGGGCAACCGCCTGGCCTTCAAGGATGTGCCCGCGCTCACGCGCCTTGCGCAGTTCGAACACGGTACGGCGGGTAACCACTTCGCGGCGGTGGCGAACGAAGGCCTCGAGCAGCTCCTTGAGGTTCAGCACCCGTGGACGGCCGTCGATCAGCGCTACCACGTTGATGCCGAAGACGCTCTGCAGCTGGGTCTGGGCGTAGAGATTGTTGAGGATCACCTCAGGCACTTCGCCACGACGCAGCTCGATGACGATACGCATACCGTCCTTGTCGGACTCGTCGCGCAGCTCGGTAATACCTTCGAGCTTCTTCTCCTTGACCAGCTCGGCGATCTTCTCGATCAGACGCGCCTTGTTCAGCTGGTACGGCAGCTCGGTGACGACGATCTGCTGGCGGCCACCGACCTTGTCGATGTCTTCGACCATCGAGCGGGCGCGCATGTAGATACGGCCACGGCCGGTGCGATAGGCCTCGATGATGCCCTGGCGACCGTTGATGATCGCCGCGGTCGGGAAGTCCGGGCCGGGGATGAACTGCATCAGTTCGTCGACAGTGATGTCGGCGTTGTCGATCAGCGCCAGGCAACCGTCGATGACTTCACCGAGGTTGTGCGGCGGAATGTTGGTCGCCATGCCCACGGCGATACCGCTGGAACCGTTGACCAGCAGGTTGGGGATCTTGGTCGGCATGACCGCCGGGATCTGCTCGGTACCGTCGTAGTTGGGTACCCAGTCGACCGTCTCTTTATGCAGGTCGGCCAGCAGCTCGTGGGCCAGCTTGGTCATGCGCACTTCGGTGTATCGCATGGCGGCGGCATTGTCGCCGTCGACCGAACCGAAGTTACCCTGGCCGTCGACCAGCAGGTAACGCAGCGAGAACGGCTGGGCCATACGTACGATGGTGTCGTAAACGGCGGTATCACCATGCGGGTGGTACTTACCGATCACGTCACCGACCACACGGGCGGATTTCTTGTACGGTTTGTTCCAGTCGTTACCCAGTTCGCTCATCGCATACAGAACGCGGCGATGCACGGGCTTCAAGCCATCACGCGCATCGGGCAGTGCACGCCCGACAATGACGCTCATCGCGTAGTCGAGGTAGGACTGTCTCAGCTCGTCTTCGATATTGACCGGGAGGATTTCTTTGGCCAGTTCGCCCATGAGAAGCCTGATTCCTTTTTCTGGTGAAACCTCGTCACATCCATATGGGACGAACGAAGCTCGCCGCTGCAAAGTGACTCCTTGCAACGACTTACGACAAATCAACGAGTTATGCCATGGATCTGCGCAGTAAAGACAGCCCCGCAGGGCGGCCTTGGAAACCGTCGGATGTTACCACAATCGCCCAGAGGGTGGGAGTAGCCTGCGGCACTACTACCCTACTGCTCGTCGATAACGCCCGTTAGCCGCTACAACAGGCCGCAGACGACGGCAAAGACTCAATGCAAACGCTTGCGACACATCAGTTGCGCCATCTTCACCGTGTCCGGGCGCTCGACGATGCCTTTCTCGGTGATGATCACGTCGATCAGGTCGGCCGGAGTTACATCAAAGACCGGATTGAACGCCTCGAAGTCGGCGCCTAGCGACTCGCCGCCGAGCTCCAGCAACTCGCTGGGGCTGCGCTCTTCAAGGAGGATGTCGTCGCCACTTTCAAGGTTCATGTCGATGCTCGAGCTCGGCGCCACGACCATGAAGCGCACGCCGTGGTGCATGGCATTGACCGCCAGCTGGTAGGTGCCGATCTTGCTCGCCACATCGCCATTGGCAGTAATGCGCTCGGCGCCGACGATCACCCAGGTGATGCCCTTGGTTTTCATCAGGTGGGCAGCCGCCGAGTCGGCAGTGATGGTAGCCGGGATACCCTCGCCGGCCAGCTCCCAGGCGCTCAGGCGCGAGCCCTGCAGCCACGGGCGGGTTTCATCGACATAGACGCGCTCGATCATGCCTTCCAGGTAAGCGCCGCGCACCACCCCGAGGGCGGTACCGAAGCCGCCGGTGGCCAGGGCCCCGGTGTTGCCATGGGTGAGAATGGCCTGTTCGTTGCCCTGGTGCTTGCGGATCAGGTCGACGCCCAGCTGGGCCATGGTCAGGTTGGCTTCACGGTCGCTTTCATGAATGGCCACGGCCTCAGCCGCCATGACGGCCTGCACGTCATCGCCATCCTTGAGCCGCAGCAGGCGCTCACGCATGCGGTTCAGGGCCCAGAACAGGTTGGCGGCGGTCGGCCGCGCGTGCACCAGCAGCTCGAAATCCTCTTCCAGGGCCATTTCCCAGTCACCGCCGGCGGCCAGGCGCTGGGCAATCGCCATGGCCAGGCCGTAGGCGGCGCTGATGCCAATGGCCGGGGCGCCGCGCACCACCATTGTGCGGATAGCCTCGGCCACTGCGGCGGCGTCCTTGCAGGCCAGCCAGACCTGCGCCGACGGCAACGCGCGCTGGTCGAGCAGATAGAGGGTGCCATCCCGCCAATCGATGGCTTTCACCTTCTCTGCTGCCATTAGTCGATCGCGCATGCCTCACCCCATCATTCGGACATCAAAAGCGGACGATTATAGCGAGCCCCAGGCGCGGACGCTCGGGTATACTTCGCCCTCACCTTCTATCGCCCAGGGAAACCTGACATGCCCAAACCCGCTTTGCCGCTCGACCTGCTGCTCCTGCCTGCCTGGCTGGTGCCGGTCGAGCCTGCCGGGGTGGTTTTGCAGGACCATGCCCTGGGCGTGCGCGACGGGCAGATCGTGTTCATCGGCCCGCGCAGCCAGGCCCAGGCGTTCATCGCGGCGCAAACCCGCGAGCTGCCGGGCTGCCTGCTCAGCCCGGGGCTGGTCAACGCCCACGGCCATGCGGCGATGACCCTGTTTCGCGGCCTGGCCGACGACCTGCCGTTGATGACCTGGCTGCAGGAGCAGATCTGGCCGGCCGAAGAGCGCTGGGTCGACGAAGATTTCGTCCGCGACGGCACCGACCTTGCCATCGCCGAGCAGGTAAAAGGCGGCATCACCTGCTTCAGCGACATGTACTTCTACCCCAAGGTAGCCAGCGAGCGCGTGCACCACAGCGGCATCCGCGCGCAAATCGCCGTGCCCCTGATGGATTTCCCGATCCCTGGTGCGCGCAGCACCGAAGAAGCCCTGCAGCTGGGCATCGAGCTGTTCGGCGACCTGCGCCACCACCCGCGCATCACCGTGGCCCTGGGCCCGCACGCGCCGTACACGGTCAGCGACGCCAACCTGGAAAAGATCCGCGTCATCGCCGAAGAGCTCGACGCGCCGATCCACATGCATATCCATGAAACCGCCCTGGAGGTCGAGCAATCGCTGCACACCCGCGGCGAGCGCCCGCTGGCCCGGCTGGCTCGCCTGGGCCTGCTCGGGCCGCGCCTGCAGGCGGTTCACATGACTCAGGTCAGCGACGAGGATCTGGCCCTGCTGGTAGAAAGCAACACCAGTGTGGTGCACTGCCCGGAGTCCAACCTCAAGCTGGCCAGCGGTTTCTGCCCGGTCGAGCGCTTGTGGCAGGCCGGCGTCAACGTCGCCGTCGGTACCGACGGGGCGGCCAGCAACAATGACCTCGACCTGCTCGGCGAAACCCGTACCGCGGCGCTGCTGGCCAAGGCCGTGGCCGGCTCGGCCAGCGCCCTGGATGCCCACCGGGCGTTGCGCATGGCCACCCTCAACGGCGCCCGGGCACTGGGCCTGGAGGCGATCACCGGTTCGCTGGAAGTGGGCAAGGCCGCCGACCTGGTCGCGTTCGACCTTTCCGGCCTGGCCCAGCAACCGCTGTATGACCCGGTGTCGCAATTGATCTACACCAGCGGCCGGGACTGCGTGAAGCATGTCTGGGTCGCCGGCAAGCCACTGCTTGACGACCGGCGCCTGACCCGCCTGGACGAACAGGCCCTGCACGCCACCGCCTGTGCCTGGGGCCAGCGGATCGGCGCGCGCAACGAATAAACGTCCGGCAGCCAGTGCTGGCGGGCAAAAGCAAATTATCCAAGTTTCAGAGGACTGTTCCATGAGCAACGTCGACCACGCCGAAATCGCCAAGTTCGAAGCCCTGGCCCACCGCTGGTGGGACCGCGAAAGCGAGTTCAAGCCACTGCACGACATCAACCCGCTGCGGGTCAACTGGATCGACGAGCGGGTCAAGCTGGCCGGCAAGAAGGTCCTCGACATCGGCTGTGGCGGCGGCATCCTCAGCGAAGCGATGGCCCTGCGCGGCGCCACTGTGACCGGTATCGACATGGGTGAGGCGCCGCTGGCCGTGGCCCAGCTGCATCAGCTCGAGTCCGGGGTCAACGTCGAGTACCGGCAGATCACTGCCGAGGCCCTGGCCGAAGAGATGCCCGAGCAGTTCGACGTGGTCACCTGCCTTGAAATGCTCGAGCACGTGCCAGACCCTTCCTCAGTAATTCGCGCGTGCTTCCGTATGGTCAAGCCCGGTGGCCAGGTGTTCCTCTCGACCATCAACCGCAACCCCAAGGCCTACCTGTTCGCCATCATCGGCGCCGAATACATCATGAAGCTGCTGCCGCGCGGCACCCATGACTTCAAGAAATTCATCCGCCCGTCCGAGCTCGGCGCCTGGAGCCGCGACGCCGGCCTGACCGTCAAGGACATCACCGGCCTGACCTACAACCCGCTGACCAAGCATTACAAGCTGGCCAACGATGTTGACGTCAACTACATGATCCAGACCCTGCGCGAGGAATAAGCATGCGTTTGCGAGCGGTACTTTTCGACATGGACGGCACCCTGCTCGACACGGCGCCGGACTTCATCGCCATCTGCCAGGCCATGCTCGCCGAGCGCGGCCTGCCGGCAATCGAAGACCAGAAAATTCGCGACGTCGTCTCGGGCGGTGCCAAGGCCATGGTCTCGGTGACCTTCAACCTCGACCCCGAGGACGAAGGCTTCGAGGCCTTGCGCCTGGAATTCCTCGAGCGTTACCAGCAAGGTTGCGCGGTGCATAGCAAGCTCTACGACGGCATGGCCGAACTGCTGGCCGACATCGAGAAAGGCAAGCTGATCTGGGGCGTGGTCACCAACAAGCCGGTGCGCTTCGCCGAGCCAATCATGCAGCGACTGGGTCTGAGCGAGCGTTCGGCGCTGTTGATCTGCCCGGACCACGTGAAGAACAGCAAGCCAGACCCCGAGCCGCTGATCCTCGCCTGCAAGACCCTCAACCTGGACCCGGCCAGCGTGCTGTTCGTCGGCGACGACCTGCGCGACATCGAGTCGGGCCGCGATGCCGGCACCCGTACTGCTGCGGTGCGCTACGGCTATATTCATCCAGATGACAACCCCAACAACTGGGGTGCGGATGTGGTGGTCGACCATCCGCTGGAGCTGCGCAAGGTGCTCGACAACGCGCTTTGCGGCTGCTGATTTCAGACACGCATCGCGGGGCAAGCCCGCTCCCACAGCCCCGCGATTAAGTCACACCCATTTCCAGGAGGTAACCCCATGTTCGATTACTCTGCCCGCCCCGACCTGCTCAAGGGCCGGACCATCCTGGTCACCGGTGCCGGTCGCGGCATCGGTGCGGCCGCGGCCAAGAGCTATGCCGCCCATGGCGCCACCGTCTTGCTGCTGGGCAAGACCGAAGCCAACCTGAGCCAGGTCTACGACGAGATCGAAGCGGCCGGCCACCCCAAGCCTGCGGTCATCCCGTTCAACCTGGAAACCGCCCTGCCGCACCAGTACGACGAACTGGCGGCGATGATCGAAGCCGAGTTCGGGCATATCGACGGCCTGTTGCACAACGCCTCGATCATCGGCCCGCGCACGCCGCTGGAGCAGCTCTCGGGCGACAACTTCATGCGCGTGATGCAGATCAACGTCAATGCCATGTTCATGCTCACCAGCACCCTGCTGCCGCTGCTCAAGCTGTCGGCCGATGCCTCGGTGATCTTCACCTCCAGCAGCGTCGGGCGCAAAGGCCGGGCCTACTGGGGTGCCTATGGAGTGTCGAAGTTCGCCACCGAGGGTCTGATGCAGACCCTCGCCGACGAGCTTGAAGGGGTGGCGCCGGTGCGGGCCAACAGTGTCAACCCGGGCGCCACCCGCACCAGCATGCGCGCCCAGGCCTACCCTGCAGAAACACCGGAAAACAATCCGCTGCCAGAGCAGATCATGCCGGTTTACCTGTACCTGATGGGCCCGGACAGCACCGGCATCAACGGCCAGGCGTTCAACGCCCAGTAAGCTCAGCCCTCGGCCAGCTCCGCCCGGGCCCGGGCGGGCTGCTGGCGCTGTTCCTGTTCTTGTTGCATGCAGCGTTCAAGGAACAGGAACATATAGTCGTAGCTCTTGCAGACGGCCCGGCGCAGTTCGGTTTGCAGCGCCGCCGACGGGTTGTTGCCGGCCAGGGTGCAGACGATCTCCAAAGCCTCCCACGGGTGCGCGTCATCGTACTGGGCGTGCATCTTCAGCCATTTCATGGCGCGCTTGCGACCCTCTTCCGGGAAGCCCTGGGCATAGACACCGGTTGAGCACACCACCGCCGACCACTCGCCGGTTGCGCCTTCGATGGCGTAGTTGGTGGCGGCAATCGCCACTACCAGCGCATCGGTCGCACAGGTGTGCCAGCACCAGTCGCTGAGGGCATTGAGTTCGCTGGGAACTTCCTGCGCCTGCAGCTCTTCGAGGCTGACGCCATGGGCCTGGGCCCAGAACCGCCAGTAATCGGCGTGGTTGAGTTCGACACGGATGTTGCGCATCAGCCAGCGCCGCGCCATGTCTTCACCAGGGTGGCGGGCGTACTGGGTCTTGGTGAGGTTCTTGGCCATGTACAGCGAGAACTGCTCGACCACCGGCCAGCCGCCGATCAGGTACTGGCGCATGGTCCGGCCACTGAGGCGGCCATCGCGCATGCGTTGATAAAGCTCGTGCTCCACCACCCGACGCTTGCTCTCGCTGCAGTCCTTGATCAACTGCTGGGCCCAAAGCGGGTAACTGCTGGGGTCCATCAATGGACCAGTACGTATGAACGCGTCAATCACTGTCAGCTCCTTGTTCCTTGTGATTATCGGTGGATCTCAGCGAAAGGTCCCCGGCGCCTTGAACAACAGGGGCCTTGCAGCAATCCGTTTGCGCTGCAAGCTGTCACAGGTGAACACCTGTGGCCGCTCGATCAGGTATCCCTGGGCGTAGTCGACGCCAATTTCCTGCAGGGCCTGCTCGATCAACGGGGTTTCGACAAACTCGGCAATGGTGCGTTTGCCCATCACGTGACCGATGTGATTGATCACCTCGACCATGGCCCGGTTGATCGGGTCATCGAGCATGTCCTTGACAAAACTTCCGTCGATTTTCAGAAAGTCTACAGGCAAATGCTTCAAATAAGCGAACGACGACATACCGGCGCAAAAGTCGTCCAGCGAGAAACGGCAACCTAGGCCCTTGAGCTCGTTGATAAAGCGAATGGCGCTGCCAAGGTTGGCGATGGCGCTGGTTTCGGTTATTTCGAAACAAATCATGTGCGGCGGAATGGCGAACTCGCTGAACAGCCGTTGCAGGTATTCAAGGAACTTGTCGTCACCAATACTGCTGCCCGACAGGTTGATCGCGCACATGGCCAACGGGCCTTCGCGCTGCTCGTCCAGGCACTGGCGGATGACCTTGAACACACTGCGCACCACCCAGCGGTCCAGCGCAGTCATCAGGCCATAGCGCTCGGCGGCGGGGATGAAGCTGTCGGGCAGAATAATGCGCCCGCTCTCGTCATGCAGGCGCAGCAGAATCTCGATATGCCCGGCGCCCTCATGGGGGCCGAGGGCGGCAATTTCCTGGGCATACAGGCAGAAGCGGTTTTCTTCCAGGGCCACGTGCAGGCGCTGGATCCAGGCCATCTCGCCAAAGCGCATGGACAGCTCGCTGTCGTCGGCGTGGTACACCTGTACGCGGTTGCGGCCCTTCTCCTTGGCCATGTAGCAGGCCATGTCGGCGGCCCGCAGCGAAGCTTCGAGGGTGGTCGGGCCCTGGGCGATATGCACCAGGCCCAGGCTCACGGTGGTCATGAACGGTCGCCCTTTCCAGACGAAATGCAGGCTCTGCACGGCCTGGCGCAAGCTCTCGGCAATGCGCTCGGCCTGCTCCTGCGGGCAGTTTTCGAGGAGGATGCCGAACTCGTCGCCGCCCAGCCGCGCCAGGGTGTCGCCTTCGCGCAGGCCGGCCTGGAGCACCGCACAGATATGGCGCAGCAGTTCATCGCCAGCGGCATGGCCGCAGGTATCGTTGACCAGCTTGAACTGGTCCAGGTCGAGGAACATCAGTGAATGCCGTGCCGGCTTGCGCGCCATGGCGTTGAGCGCCAGCTCCAGGCGATATTCGAACTCGCGACGGTTGGCCAGGCCAGTCAGGGCGTCGTGAGTCGCCTGCCAGGACAGGTTGGCGATGTACTGGCGTTCCTGGGTCATGTCGTGCAGCACCAGGACAATACCGCTGACCTTGCCTTCGGCCATGATCGGCGCGCCCACCAGCGTCACTGACACGGTGCTGCCGTCCAGGCGCTGGATCAGCTTGGTGTGTTCGCTGCCACCCTTGAGGCCACCTTCAAGCACGCGCTCGACCAGGGTCAGGCTGTCTTTTTCGGCGTTCTCGTCGAGCAGGCTGAACAGCGCCGCCAGCGGCAGGCCCTGGGCCTGGGCGGCATGCCAGTGGGTCAACTGCTCGGCGGCCGGGTTCATGTAGGCGATGCAGCCTTCGACATCGGTGGTGATCACGCCATCGCCGATCGATTCGAGGGTGATCTGCGCCCGCTCCTTCTCCACCTCAAGGGCATTGGCAAAGGCCTGGCGCTGGGCCAGCAGCTTGCTCGAGCGCATCCAGGCCAGGGCAATCAGAAACAATGCAGTAGCGAGGTTAGTGACCAGCAGCACCCGCAGCAACATCCGCGAGCCTTCGCCCAGGGCATCGCTGAACGCCCGCGCGGCCGGGGTCACGGCATCGTTGATCGCGGCAATCTGCGCCTTCCAGCCGGCAACGCTGCGGGCGTCGGCCTGGCCGGTGCGAAAACCGCTGTGCATCTGCTCGGCCACTTCGTCCAGCTGGCGCAGAAATCCGTCACCGACTGCCCACAGCTCGATGGCCTTTTGCATATAGCTGACCTGATGAAAGTTCAGGTACAGCCAGATCACGCTGGAAACGTCGTCGGGATGGTTGCCGCCCTGGAGGATGCCACGGCGCGCGGCGTCGATATCCGGGCTCGGCAAGTCGAGGGCTACACGCAGGTCATGGCCGCCCTGGGGCACGGCGATGGCCTTGCGATACTTCTTGAAGACCGCCTCGTCGCGGCTGTCAGCGTATTGATTGAGGTAATAGATGGCGTCTTTCTGGCCCTTGGACCACAGGCTCTCGCCCGCCACATAACCACGCACTGCCGACAGCGCGTACAGGCTGATGCTCCCGAGCAAGGCCTGAAACAGCACCACAGCAACAAATGGCCAGATAATGCCCAACAACTTTGGCGCTTCGAGAGTCCGTTTTCGCTTCATGAGGTCCCTTGCAACAGAGCCGGATGAATCCCACCTACCAAAGCACAGCCTAGGCTATTTGCCATTAATCCTGCAGAGCTTTTCTCACTTGCTAACCAATTTGCCCTAACTCTGTTGCAAATGGCCGTACAGCTTGGCGTACAAGCCACCTTCGGCGATCAATTGCTGGTGATCGCCGTCCTCGGCGACATGGCCGCCGTCAAACACCAGCACCCGGTCGGCCTGCTTCACCGCCGACAGGCGGTGGGCAATGATCAGCGTGGTGCGGGCGCTGAGAAAACGGGTCAGGGCCTGGTGCAAGTTGTATTCGGTGGCCGCATCCAGGGCCGAGGTGGCCTCGTCGAGAATCACCACCTTGGGCTCGGCCAGCACCATCCGCGCAATGGCCAGGCGCTGACGCTGGCCACCGGACAAACGCACCCCGGAGCGACCAACCACGCTGTCCAGGCCTTGCGGCAAGGCGGCGATGGTAGCGTCGAGCTGGGCGATGTTCAGCGCCTGCCAGCAGGCATCATCGCTGCAGTCGCGGCCCATGGTCAGGTTGGCGCGCACCGTGTCGTTGAACAGCGACGGGTGCTGGAGTACCACCGCAACATGCTCGCGCAGGGTTTCCAGGCCGATTTCCTGCAGGGTCGAGCCACCAAAGCGGATGGTCCCGGCCTGGGCGCTGTACAGGCCCAGCAGCAGTTGCACCAGGGTGCTCTTGCCACCGCCACTGGCGCCGACGATGGCGACCTTTTCGCCGGGGGCAATCGACAGGTTGAGCTGGTCGAGCACCGGCTCGTCGTTGTAGGCAAAGCGCAGGCCCTGCACCTCGATGCCGACAGTGTCGCGGCCCTTGAACGGGTCGATGCCACCGGGGTATTGCGGCTCGTCGGCCCGCGCCAGCAGCTCGTTGAGCCGGCTCAGGGCGCCGCCAGCGGCGTAGTAGGCGTATTGCAGGTTGAGCAGTTGCTCGACCGGGCCGATCATGAACCACAGGTAGCTGAACACCGCCAGCATCTGCCCGATCGAGAGGTCGGAGAACAGCACCGTGAGCATCGCCGCGGCGCGGAAAATGTCGATGCCGAACTGGAACAGCAAGCCGCTGGCACGCCCGCTCGCGTCGCTTTTCCACTGCGAGGCGACGGCGTAGTTGCGTACCTCCTGGGCGCGCAGGCCAAGGCGGCCGAGGAAATAGCCCTGGCGGTTGCTGGCACGGATTTCCTGGATCGCGTCGAGGGTCTCGGTCAGCGCCTGGGTGAAGCGCGAGGTGCTGTCGTTCTCAAGCTTCTTCAGGTGCTTGACCCGCTTGCCCAACTGCACCGTGGCGAAGATCACCAAGGGGTTGAACAGCAGGATCAGCAACGCCAGCTTCCAGTGCATCCACATAAGGATGGCGGCGGTGCCGGTCAGGGTCAGCATGGCCACCAGGAAGCGGCTGAGGGTTTCGCCGACGAACTTGTCGAGGGTGTCCAGGTCGGTGACCAGGTGGGTGGTCACGGTACCGCTGCCCAGACTTTCGTATTCACTCAGGGAAATGTGCTTGAGGCGCTCGATCAGGCGAATGCGCAAGCGGTAGACGATGTCTTTGGCAAGGCCGGCGAACAGCTTGGCCTGCACCACGTTGAAGGCCAGGGCGGCGCAGCGCAGGGTCAGGGTGAATACCAGCATCAGGCCGATGTAGCCACCAGCAACCTGCCAGTTGCCGGGCAGGAACTGGTTCATCCATTTGAGCGCGGCATCGCCATGGCCGAGCAGCACTTCGTCAACCAGCAACGGCAGCAGCAAGGGGATCGGCACACTGCACAACGCCGCCAGCACGGCCACGCCGTTGGCGATCCACAGGGCTTTTTTATGGCGCAGGGCCAGGCGGCGGATTTCTGCCCAGCTCAAGCGATCAGCATGCACAGGGCCTGGCCCTGGTACCGGGTCGGGTGAACCCGGCAGGTCAAGCACAGGCGGCCTGCTGCAGCCAGCGGCCGAGCAGCGGCTCAAGCGATTCGAGGGCTTGATAGCCATTGGTCAGCAAGGCCAGCTGGCCATTGCGTTCGGCCAGCAGGGTCGGGAAACCGGCAATGCCCAGGTCCTGGACCCAGGTGAAGTCCGCCGCCGTGGCCGCGCGCTGTTCGGCGCTGGTAAAGGCTTCGGCAAAGGCGGCGCGCTGGTAACCGGCCTGCTCGGCCAGTTCTACCAGCAAGGGCGCACGAGTGACGTCTTCGCCGCGCTGGTAGAAGGCCTGCTGGATCAGCTTGAGCAAGGCACCCACGTATTGCGGGTCAAGGCTACGGGCGGTGACCAGGGCCCGACAGGCAGGCTCGGTGTCGTAGACAAAACCGTCAGGCAGTGCGCCTTCGAATTGAAAATCCTGCCCGGTGGCGTCGTGTACCGCCTGCCAGTGATCAAGGATGTAGCCGCGGGTCGAGGCATCCAGCGCACGGCTGCCGGAACGCAGGCCGCCGAGCACCACCCGGGTCGGCACGCCCGCCGCCTGTGCCTGGGCGATCAGGGCCTCGGCGACCGGGGCAAAGCCCCAGCACCATGAGCACATCGGGTCCATCACATACAGCAGGCGTGCGGACATCAATCAGGCCTCGGCAGCTTTGCGGTAGTTGTGACCGATCGGGTGAGGCTGATTGCGCGCCTTGGCCAGTTCGATCTGCTTCTGCCGGTCAATGGCGCTGCGCCGGGTCTTTTCGCTCAGGCTGTCCCAGCAATGCGGGCAGCTGATGCCTGGCGAGTAGTGCTCGGACGCACGGTCTTCCACGCTGATCGGGGTGCGGCAGGCATGGCACTGGTCGTAATCGCCCTCGGTCAGGTCGTGACGCACGGTGACCCGGTTGTCGAACACGAAGCAGTCGCCCTGCCAGCGGCTTTGATCCTGTGGCACCTCTTCGAGGTATTTGAGGATCCCGCCCTTAAGATGATAGACCTCTTCGAAACCCTCGCCGAGCATATAGCTGGAGGCTTTTTCGCAACGAATGCCGCCGGTGCAGAACATCGCCACTTTCTTGTGCTTGGCCGGGTCGAAGTTGGCCTTGATGTACTCGGGGAACTCGCGGAAGGTGGTGGTCTTGGGGTCGATCGCGCCTTCGAAGGTGCCGATCGCCACTTCGTAGTCGTTGCGGGTGTCGATCAGCAGCACTTCAGGGTCGCTGATCAGCGCGTTCCAGTCCTGGGGCTCGACGTAGGTACCGACCTTGTAGTTCGGGTCAACGCCCGCCACGCCAAGGGTGACGATCTCTTTCTTGAGCTTGACCTTGGTGCGGTAGAACGGCTGTTCGTCGCAGTAGGACTCTTTGTGGTCGATATCCACCAGGCGCGCATCGCTGCGCAGCCAGGCCAGCAGGCCGTCGATGCCTTCACGGGTACCGGAGACGGTGCCGTTGATACCTTCCTCGGCCAGCAACAAGGTGCCCTTGATGCCATTGGCCATCATGCTCTCGAGCAGCGGCTCGCGCAGCTCGAGGTAATCTTTCAGGGTGACGAATTTGTACAGCGCCGCAACGACGATAGCTTGGGACATGCAGTAACTTCTCCAGGTGGTCGCCCTCGCAAAGGGCGGACCGGATGCCAAATAAAAACGCGCCGACAAGCGGCGCGTTGATCATTCTAGCAAAAACCTGACGAGGAAATCAGTGCTTGCTGCCACCGGCGCAGGTCGGCGACGCCGGGGCGACACCGATTTTCTGCCATTCCTGCGGCGTATAGGTGTGCAGCGCCAGGGCGTGAAACTCGCTCATCAGCTCACCGAGGGTGGCATACACTTTCTGGTGACGCTTGACGCTGTTCAGCCCCTCGAACTGCTCGCTCACCAGCACCGCCTTGTAATGGGTCTGCTGCCCACGGCTGTGCATGTGGCTTTCATCGAGCACCTGCAAGTGCGTGGGTGCCAGCGCTTGCAGGCGGTGCTCGATCTTTTGCTGCATGGTCATGTCGGGCTCCGCTGCTTACTTCTTGGCTGGCGCGGCGGCCTTGCCGGCGTTCGGGTCGAGTTCCTTGGTCATGTCAGCCAGCAGCTTGTTGACCACCGGTACCGCGCTTTCCAGTTTCTGCTGGGTCAGCTGCGCCGATTGCTGGGTCACCTGCGGCATCTTCTCGAGGACTTTCTTGCCCAGAGGCGACTGGTAGAAGGCGACCAGGTCTTTCAGTTCGCTTTCAGTGAAGGTGGTGGTGTAGAGCTTGACCATGTCCGGCTTGAGCTTGTTCCAGCCGATGGCCTGGTCCAGGGCGGCGTTGGCCTTGGCCTGGTAGCTGTCGAGCACGGATTTCTTCGAGGCTGGGGCCTTGGTCTGTTCGAAACGCTGGGCAAACATCTGCTGCACCTGCATGTAGACCGGAGTACCGAGCTTGTCGGCATGCGCCATCATGAGGAATTTTTCAGCACTGGCGTTGTGGCTGGCGGTATCTGCAAGCACCTGGCCGCTGGCGCAGACCAGCGCTACAGCAGTGCAGAGGGCGCGAAGACGGGTCATCGGAATTCCTTCAATAGACAGAGGAGGTAGTACCCCAGAGTAGAGCATTCTGCGCCGACAGTGGCACAGTGCTCAAGTGGGTCGACGCGCGATGGAACCGCTACGCCAAATAAGGACCTAAACTGCGAATTCAGACCACAAGGGAGTGAGCGCAGCATGAGCCGTATCGAAACTGACAGCCTGGGGCAGGTCGAAGTTCCTGACCAGGCCTACTGGGGTGCCCAGACGCAACGCTCGCTGATCAACTTTGCCATCGGCAAGGAACGCATGCCGCTGGCGGTGTTGCATGCCCTGGCACTGATCAAGAAAGCCGCGGCACGGGTCAACAACCGCAACGGAGACCTCGCGGCGGACATCGCCCGGCTGATCGAACAAGCCGCCGACGAAGTGCTCGACGGGCAACTGGACGACCAGTTTCCGCTCGTCGTCTGGCAGACCGGCAGTGGCACCCAGAGCAACATGAACGTCAACGAAGTGATCGCCGGTCGTGCCAACGAACTGGCCGGCAATGGCCGTGGCGGCAAAACGCCAGTACACCCCAACGATCACGTCAACCGCTCGCAAAGTTCCAACGACTGCTTCCCCACCGCCATGCACATCGCCGCCGCCCAGGCCGTGCAGCACAAGCTGCTGCCGGCGATCACCGAACTGTCGTCGGGGCTGGCGGAACTCTCGGCGCGCCACCAGCACCTGGTGAAAACCGGTCGCACCCATATGATGGACGCCACACCGATCACCTTCGGCCAGGAACTCTCGGCCTATGTCGCCCAGCTCGACTACGCCCAGCGGGCGATTCGTTCGGCCTTGCCGGCGGTGTGCGAGCTGGCCCAGGGCGGCACCGCCGTCGGCACCGGGCTGAACGCCCCGCACGGCTTTGCCGAAGCCATCGCCGCCGAGCTCGCCGCGCTTTCCGGCCTGCCGTTTGTTACCGCACCGAACAAGTTCGCCGCCCTGGCCGGGCATGAACCGCTGACCACCCTCGCCGGCGGCCTGAAAACCCTCGCCGTGGCCCTGATGAAACTGGCCAACGACCTGCGCCTGCTCGGCTCCGGGCCGCGCGGCGGGATTGCCGAAGTACGCCTGCCGGCCAACGAACCGGGCAGCTCGATCATGCCCGGCAAGGTCAACCCGACCCAGTGCGAGGCCCTGTCGATGCTGGCCTGCCAGGTGCTGGGCAACGACACCGCGATCGGCTTTGCGGCAAGCCAGGGGCACTTGCAGTTGAACGTGTTCAAGCCGGTGATCATCCACAACCTGCTGCAGTCCATCGAACTGCTGGCCGACGGTTGCAGCAACTTCCAGCAGCACTGCATTGCCGGGATCGAACCGGATCCCGAACAGATGGCCGCGCACCTGGAGCGCGGGCTGATGCTGGTGACCGCGCTCAACCCGCACATTGGCTACGACAAGGCGGCAGAAATCGCCAAGAAGGCCTACAGCGAAGGCACCACCCTGCGCGAGGCGGCGCTGAGCCTGGGTTACCTGAGCAACGAGCAGTTCGACCAGTGGGTGCGCCCGGAAAAAATGCTCGAACCGGGCGCCAAGGGCTGAATCACCGGGCCAGGCGAACGCGCCTGGCCCGCCAGCCGGCCATGATCGAGGGGCCCAGGGCGGTCAGCGCCGAGCCCAGCACCACCACCAGCGCACCGATGTAGCCCAGGGTGTTGATCTGCTCGGCGTGGACAAAGTCGGGCCAGAACCAGGCTGCCAGGGCCACCGCCACAAAGGTGATCAGCGGCGTCACCGCCAGGGTCGCACTGACCTTGGAGGCTTCCCAGTGCGCCAGGGCTTCGGCAAACGCGCCGTAGGCCACCAGGGTGTTCAAACAGCAGGCAAGCAGCAGCCAGCCTTGCAGCGGGCTCAATTGCAGCGCCTCCAACGGATGCACCCAAGGGGTCAGCAAGGCTGCGCAAAACAGGTAGATCACCATCATCACCTGCATCGAGTTCCATACCGTCAGCAGCTGCTTCTGGCTCAGGGCATAGAACACCCAGATAGAGGTCGCCAGGAGGATGGTCAGCACGCCGGTGGTGTAGACGCTCAGGGAGGTGAGCAGCTCATCCAGGCGTTGATTGAAGAACAGGCCAAAGCCCAGCAGCAGGATCACCAGGCCCATGCCCTGCCCCAGGCTAAAGCGTTCCTTGAACAGGAACACGCTGGCCACCAGCAACAGCACCGGGCCCATCTGCACCACCAGCTGGGCGGTGCCGGGGCTGAGCAGCTTGAGCCCGACCAGGTACAGCACATAGTTGCCCACCAGGCCGCAGGTAGCCAGCAACACCAGGCCCCAGCCCTTGCGCCCGAGGCCATTGAACGAGGGCAGGCGCTTGCTTGCCGCCAGCCAGGCCAGCAACAGGCCGCCGGACACCAGCAGGCGAAACCAGGTCACGGTGATCGGGTCCATCACCTGCAGCACCTGTTTGAGCTTGATCGGCAGGATGCCCCAGAGCACGGCGGTCAGCAGCGACAAGGACAGACCGTAGACCCAGCGTCCGGAAGAAATATGCATAACCAGCCTCGATAGCCCTTTGGTGGGGGGGAAACTGGATTCTACGGGCTGGGTTGGTGGCGAGACAGGCAAGAATGCGGAAAAGAATTCAGTACTTCATTCCCTGAGCTCCTGCTGGGGCTGCTTTCGCAGCCCCCGCTATCATTTCTTGTGCTTCTTGAACGCCGCCTCCAGCGCCTGGTTGATGGTGCGCAACACCTTGACCCGCGCCCAGCGCTTGTCATTGGCCTCGACCAGGGTCCAGGGCGCAATCTCGGTGCTGGTACGGTCGACCATGTCGCCCACAGCCTCCGCGTACTGCCCCCACTTCTCGCGGTTGCGCCAGTCTTCCTCGGTGATCTTGAAGCGCTTGAACGGGATCTGCTCGCGCTCCTGAAAGCGCTCGAGCTGGGTCTGTTCGTCAATCGACAGCCAGAACTTCACCACCACCACGCCAGCATTACTCAGTTGTTCTTCGAAGTCGTTGATCTCGCCATAGGCGCGCATCCAGTCGGCCTGGCTGCAAAAGCCTTCGATCCGCTCGACCAGTACCCGGCCATACCAGGAACGGTCGAACACGGTGAACTTGCCACGCGCCGGAATGTGCCGCCAAAAGCGCCACAGGTACGGCTGCGCGCGCTCTTCTTCGGTGGGCGCGGCGATCGGCACGATGCGGTACTGGCGCGGGTCGAGGGCTGCCGCCACCCGGCGAATGGCACCGCCCTTGCCCGCCGCATCGTTGCCTTCGAACACGGCAATCAGGGCGTGGCGGCGCATGCGCTTGTCACGCAGCAGGCCAGCCAGGCGCGCCTGTTCGGTAATCAGTTGTTCCTGGTAGTCGTCCTTGTCCAGGCGCAGGCTCAGGTCGAGGCTGCCGAGCAGGCTACGCTGGTCGATGCTTTCACCCAGCGGCGCGATGTTGGCCTGGTGGATCGGCCCGTGATCGGACTTGAGCGCGGCCTGCAGCCCTTCGAGCAGAATCTTGCCCACAGCCAGGCTGCGGTAATGCGGATCGACGCCCTCGATCACATGCCAGGGCGCGTAGTCGCGACTGGTCTGGCGCAGCACCCGCTCGCCAAAGCGCACGAAACGGTCGTAGGTTTCGGACTGCTGCCAGTCCAGCGGGCTGATCCGCCAGCTGTGCAGCGGATCGTCCTTGAGCGCCTTGAGGCGGGCTTTCATCTGCTTCTTGGACAGGTGAAACCAGAACTTGAAGATCAGCGCGCCTTCATCGCAGAGCATCTCTTCGAGGCGCTCGGCGCCGCGGATGGCCTGGTCGAGCACGGCATCCTTGAACTGGCCATGCACGCGGCCCTGGAGCATCTGGCTGTACCAGTTGCCAAAAAATACGCCCATCCGCCCCTTGGCCGGCAGTGCCCGCCAGTAGCGCCAGGCCGGTGGACGGGCGAGTTCTTCGTCGGTTTGCTGGTCGAAGGTGCGCACCTCGATCAGGCGCGGGTCCATCCATTCGTTGAGCAGCTTGACCGTCTCGCCCTTGCCGGCACCTTCGATGCCGTTGATCAGTACGATCACCGGGAAACGCGCCTGCTGCTTGAGCTCGAACTGCGCCTCCAGCAACGCTTCACGCAGCGCCGGGACCTCGGCGTCATAGGTGTCTTTGTCGATGGCGTGACCAATTTCAGCGGATTCGAACATACCAGGCTCCCTACTTGGATAAGCAAGACTAGCGGATTGTCGAAACCTTTGTCGGCACAAAACAAAGCCTGCCACAAGTCAAACAGCCTGGCGCCGATCAGCTAAAATGGCCCTCTTGCCAATGCTGAGCCGAACATGACCGAAGTAACCCAATACGCCCAGATCGACTGGGACGACCAGGGCCGACCGCACTCGCGCCAATACGACGACATCTATTTCTCCAAGGAGCAGAGCCTGGAGGAAACCCGTCACGTGTTCATCGACCAGAACGACTTGCGCCAGCGTTTCAGCGCAATGCAGCCGGGCCAGTGCCTGGTGATCGGCGAAACCGGCTTCGGCACCGGCCTGAACTTCTTCTGCGCCTGGCAGCTGTTTGCCGAGTGCGCCCCGGCTGATGCGCGGCTGCACTTCATCAGCGTCGAAAAATACCCCCTGTCCCGCGCCGACCTCAGTCGCGCCCTGGCCCTGTGGCCGCAGCTGGCGCCGTTCAGCAGCCAGTTGCTGAGCCAGTACGTGGCAGTGCACGAAGGCTTCCAGCCGTTCGCGTTCGAGCAGGGCCGGGTGCGCCTGACCCTGATGATCGGCGACGTGCTGGAGCAACTGCCGCAGCTCGATGCACAGGTGGATGCCTGGTTCCTCGACGGCTTTGCCCCGGCCAAAAACCCGGAAATGTGGACCCCGGAGCTGTTCGCCGAGATCGGCCGGCTGTCAGCGCCCGGCACCACCCTCGGCACCTTCACCAGCACCGGCTGGGTGCGCCGCGGCCTGATCGCCGTAGGCTTTAGCATGAAGCGCATTCCCGGCATCGGCAAGAAATGGGAAGTGCTGCGCGGCACCTTCAATGGCTGGCCGGCCGAGCAGCCGCAACCGGCCGCCAGCGCGCCGTGGTTTGCCCAGCCGCCTGCCCTGCGCGGCCCACGCCAGGCGCTGGTGATCGGCGCTGGCCTTGCCGGGTGCGCCAGCGCCGCCAGCCTGGCCGCCCGCGGCTGGCAGGTAAAGGTGCTGGAGCGCCATGCGACGCCAGCAGCAGAAGCTTCGGGCAACCCGCAAGGGGTGCTGTACCTGAAGCTGTCTGCACACGGCACGGCGTTGTCGCGCCTGATCCTCAGCGGTTTCGGCTACACCCGGCGGCTGCTCGAACGCCTGCAGCGCGGCCAGGACTGGGATGGCTGCGGGGTGCTGCAGCTGGCCTTCGACGCCAAGGAAGACCAGCGCCAGCAGCAACTGGCCGCAGCCTTCAACCCGCAATTGCTGCAACGCCTGGACCGTGAGCAGGCTGAACAACTGGCCGGGGTTGCCCTGGACAGCGGCGGGCTGTTCTACCCTGAAGGCGGCTGGGTGCATCCGCCGGCGCTGTGCCAGGCGCAACTGCAGCACCCGAACATCACCCTGCTGACCCATCATCAGGTACTGCAACTGCGTAAGGTCGACGGCCTCTGGCAAGCCTGGGAAAGCGACAAACTGCTGGCCAGCGCGCCGCTGGTGGTGTTGGCGACCGCCGCCGAAATCCACAACTTCGAGCCTTGCGCCGGGTTGCCGCTCAAGCGCATTCGCGGGCAGGTCACCCGCCTGCCCGTGACAGCGCAAAGCCAGGCATTGACCACGGTGGTGTGCGCCGACGGCTATGTCGCGCCGCCGCGCAATGGCGAGCACACCCTCGGCGCCAGCTTCGACTTTCACAGCACCGACCTCACGCCCACCCCCGGCGAGCACGTCGGCAACCTTGGCCTGCTTGAGGCGATCTCCAGCGACCTGGCCCAGCGCCTGGGCGCCCACAGTCTCGACCCGCATACGCTGCAGGGCCGCGCCGCGTTTCGCTGCACCAGCCCCGACTACCTGCCGATTGTCGGCCCGCTGGCCGAACAGGCGCAGTTCAACCAGGACTACGCCGTGCTGGCCCGCGATGCCCGGCAAATTCCCGCCACCCCCTGCCCCTGGCTAGAAGGCCTGTTCATCAACAGCGGCCATGGCTCGCGGGGGCTGATCACCGCGCCACTGGCGGGCGAAATGATCGCCGCCTGGGCCGACAACGCACCGCTGCCGGTGCCCCGCGCCGTGGCCGAAGCCTGCCACCCGAATCGCTTCATGTTGCGTGAATTGATCAGGAATAAAAAAGCAGCGACAAGCGCCAAGCCACACACTAAAAGCTGATTGACCCGGCGTGCTCTTGCAGCTTGAAGCTTGTCGCTTGCAGCTACCGCTTATAACCGATTGATCTAAAACTCTCGGTATCCGCACCGGTCAGTTTCCATGTGCCCGGGTTTCGGGCACCTTCCCCAACGGCAAAACCGGTAAGGACTTATGTGCGGATTAGCTGGAGAGTTTCGTTTCACCCCTGTTGCCCACCCACCACGCCCGGCGGACCTCGCCGCGGTCGAGCGGATCACCCATCACCTGGCACCTCGCGGCCCTGACGCCTGGGGTTTCCATAGCCAGGGGCCGATTGCCCTGGGCCATCGCCGGCTGAAAATCATGGACCTGTCCGACGGCTCGGCGCAGCCCATGGTCGATAACCAGTTGGGCCTGTCGCTGGCCTTCAACGGCGCCATCTACAACTTCCCCGAGCTGCGCAGCGAGCTGGAAAGCCTCGGCTATGCCTTCTACTCGGATGGCGACACCGAGGTGCTGCTCAAGGGCTATCACGCCTGGGGCGCCGACCTGCTGCCACGCCTGAACGGTATGTTCGCCCTGGCGATCTGGGAACGTGACAGCCAGCAGCTGTTCCTCGCCCGCGACCGCCTCGGGGTCAAGCCGCTGTACCTGTCGCGCACCGGCGAACGCCTGCGCTTCGCTTCGAGCCTGCCGGCGCTGCTCAAGGGCGGCGACATCAACCCGGTGCTCGACCCAGTGGCGCTCAACCACTACCTGAACTTCCACGCCGTGGTGCCAGCGCCACGCACCCTGCTGGCCAATATCGAGAAACTGCCACCGGCCAGCTGGATGCGCATCGATGCCCAGGGCCGCTGCGAGCAGCAAGTCTGGTGGCACCTACACTATGGCCCGCGCACCGACGAACAGGACCTGAGCCTGGAAGACTGGCGCGACCGCGTCCTCGACAGCACCCGCGAGGCGGTGGCGATTCGTCAACGCGCTGCGGTGGATGTCGGTGTGTTGCTGTCCGGCGGTGTCGACTCGAGCCTGCTCGTCGGCCTGCTGCGCGAGGTCGGTGTCGATGACCTGTCGACCTTCTCCATCGGCTTCGAGGATGCCGGCGGCGAGCGCGGCGACGAGTTCCAGTACTCCGACCTGATCGCCCGCCACTACGGTACCCGCCATCATCAATTGCGCATCGATGAGCGGGAGATCATCGAGCAGTTGCCCGCGGCCTTTCGCGCCATGAGCGAGCCGATGGTCAGCCATGACTGCATTGCCTTCTACCTGCTGTCGCGGGAAGTGGCCAGGCACTGCAAGGTGGTGCAAAGCGGCCAGGGCGCCGACGAGCTGTTCGCCGGTTACCACTGGTACCCGCAGGTGGACGGCGCGCGCGATCCGTTCGCAGCCTACCGCGAGGCGTTCTTCGACCGCAGCTACGACGACTATGCCGCCACCGTGCAAGCGCCTTGGCTGCTCGATCACGACGCCGCCGGCGACTTTGTCCGCCAGCACTTCGCCCAGCCCGGCGCCAGCGATGCGGTGGATAAAGCCCTGCGCCTGGACAGCACGGTGATGCTGGTCGACGACCCGGTCAAACGGGTCGACAACATGACCATGGCCTGGGGCCTGGAAGCGCGCACGCCGTTCCTCGACTATCGCCTGGTCGAGCTCTCGGCGCGCATCCCGGCGCGCTTCAAGCTGCCCGACGGTGGCAAGCAGGTGCTCAAGGAAGCCGCGCGGCTGGTCATTCCCAGTGAAGTCATCGACCGCAAGAAGGGCTACTTCCCGGTACCGGGGCTCAAGCACCTGCAGGGCGCAACCCTGGACTGGGTGCGTGAGTTGCTGCTTGACCCCAGCCAGGACCGCGGCCTGTTCAACCCCGCCGCCCTCGACCGCCTGCTCAGCGATCCCCACGGCCAGCTGACGCCGCTGCGCGGCTCCAAGCTCTGGCAACTGGCTGCCTTGAACCTGTGGCTCAGCGAACAAGGAATCTGATCGATGAAAGCCCATGCCTCACCTTACGGCCAGCGCCTGCTGCGCGGCCAGGTGCCGTCCTATGAGCGACTGCAGGCGCAACTGGCCGGCGATGGCAGCCAGCCCCACGACCAGCCGCGTTCGCTGCACTGCGGCTGGGGGCGGCTGCTGATCGGCCACACCTACCCCGACCCGGCCAGCCTGGCCAGCGCCCTGCTCGACGAACGCCCCGGCGAGCGCGACATTGCCCTGTACGTGGCGGCGCCGCAGCAGGTGCTGGCCCAGGCCCCGCAGCAATTGTTCCTCGACCCGTCCGACACCCTGCGCCTGTGGTTCAGCGACTACCGCCCGGCGCAACGGGTGTTTCGCGGTTTTCGTATCCGCCGGGCGCAGAGCGACAGCGACTGGCAGGCGATCAACGCCCTGTACCAGGCCCGCGGCATGCTGCCGATCGACCCCGAGTTGCTGACCCCGCGCCATCAGGGCGGGCCGGTGTACTGGCTGGCCGAAGACGAAGACAGCGGCGCGATCATCGGCAGCGTCATGGGCCTGAATCATCACAAGGCCTTTGCCGACCCGGAACACGGCAGCAGCCTCTGGTGCCTGGCGGTGGACCCACAGTGCACCCGCCCGGGTGTCGGCGAAGTGCTGGTGCGGCATTTGATCGAGCACTTCATGAGCCGCGGCCTGACCTGCCTCGACCTCTCGGTGCTGCACGACAACCGCCAGGCCAAACGCCTGTACGCCAAGCTGGGGTTTCGCAACCTGCCGACCTTCGCGGTCAAGCGCAAGAACGGCATCAACCAGCCGCTGTTCCTCGGCCCAGGCCCTGAAACCGGGCTCAACCCCTATGCGCGGATCATCGTCGAGGAGGCGTACCGGCGCGGTATCGAGGTGCAGGTCGACGATGCCGATGGCGGCCTGTTCACCCTTATCCATGGTGGTCGGCGGGTACGTTGCCGCGAGTCTCTGAGCGACCTGACCACGGCGGTGAGCATGACCCTGTGCCAGGACAAAAGCCTGACCCACAAGGTACTGAGCGCCGCAGGCTTGCAGGTGCCGGCGCAGCAACTGGCCGGCAATGCCGATGACAACCTGGCCTTCCTCGAAGACCACGGCGCGGTGGTGGTCAAGCCGCTGGACGGTGAGCAAGGCAACGGCGTGGCGGTAAACCTCAGCACCCTCGATGAAATCAGTGCAGCGGTAGAAAGCGCCCGGCGCTTCGACAGCCGCGTGCTGCTGGAAAGCTTTCATGCCGGCCTTGACCTGCGCATCGTGGTCATCGGTTTCGACGTGGTCGCCGCCGCCATCCGCCACCCGGCGCAGATTGTCGGCGACGGCCAGCACGCCGTCGGCGCCCTGATCGAAGCCCAGAGCCGTCGGCGTCAGGCGGCAACGGGCGGTGAAAGCCGCATCCCCCTGGACCACGAAACCCAGCGCACCCTGCACGCTGCCGGGGTCGATTACGACAGCGTACTGCCTGCCGGCCAGCGCCTGGCTGTGCGCGGCACCGCCAACCTGCACACCGGCGGCTGCCTGGAGGACGTCACCGAGCGCCTGCACCCGGTGCTGGTCGACGCTGCCATCCGCGCCGCCCGCGCCCTGGACATCCCGGTGGTGGGCCTGGACCTGATGGTCAAGGCCGCCGACCAGCCCGACTACGTGTTCATCGAAGCCAATGAACGCGTCGGCCTGGCCAACCATGAACCGCAACCGACTGCCGAGCGCTTCGTCGACCTGTTGTTCCCCCACAGTCGACCCGCGCCATGAGCACAGGAGTTCGCATGCCCCAACAGCTTCCCGAACCGGACCTCACGTACTTGCAGAAAGTCCTGCTGGAAATGCTCGCCATTCCCAGCCCCACCGGCTTTACCGACACCATCGTGCGCTATGTTGCCGAGCGCCTCGAGGAGCTCGGCATCCCCTTCGAACTGACCCGTCGCGGCACCATCCGCGCCACCCTCAAGGGCCGCAAAAGCTCGCCCGACCGGGCGGTGTCCGCCCATCTGGATACCATCGGCGCCAGCGTGCGGGCGATCCAGGACAACGGCCGGCTGTCGCTGGCGGCGGTGGGCTGCTGGTCCAGCCGCTTTGCCGAAGGCAGCCGCGTCAGCGTGTTCACCGACAGCGGCGTGCTGCGCGGCAGCGTGTTGCCGCTGATGGCCAGCGGCCACGCGTTCAACACCGCCATCGATCAGATGCCGGTCAGTTGGGAGCACATTGAGTTGCGCCTGGATGCCTACTGCACCACCCGCGCCGATTGCGAGTCGCTGGGCATCGGCATCGGTGACTTCGTCGCCTTCGACCCACTGCCCGAGTTCACCGAAAGCGGCCATATCAGCGCCCGCCACCTGGATGACAAAGCCGGTGTCGCGGCGCTGCTGGCGTCGCTCAAGGCCATTGTTGAAAGCGGCGCACAGCCGTTGATCGACTGCCACCCGCTGTTCACCATCACCGAAGAGACCGGCTCCGGCGCCGCTGCCGCCCTGCCCTGGGACGTCAGCGAGTTCGTCGGTATCGACATTGCCCCGGTCGCGCCCGGGCAACACTCAAGCGAACACGGGGTCAGCGTCGCCATGCAGGATTCGGCCGGCCCCTATGACTATCACCTGACGCGCCACTTGCTCAAACTTGCCCGCGAACACGAACTGCCGGCTCGCCGCGATGTGTTTCGCTACTACTTCAGCGACGCGCATTCGGCGATCACCGCCGGTCACGATATTCGCACCGCCCTGCTGGCCTTCGGTTGCGACGCCACCCATGGCTACGAACGCACGCACATCGACAGCCTGGCGGCGCTGAGCCGCCTGCTGACCGCCTACCTGCTCAGCCCGCCGGTGTTTGCCAGCGACTCGCAAGCCACCGGCAGTTCGCTGGAAAGTTTCAGCCACCAGCTTGAGCACGATGCACAGATGGAAAGCGATACCCGGGTGCCGGCCGTCGACAGCCTGGTCGGCAACAAAAACTAGCGCCTACACAGCCAGGACAGGTTTGGCGTAGCATGGCGCTACCTTTTCGCCAGACCTGTCCTGTTCATGCTGATTCCCTACGACCAACTGGAAGCCGAAACCCTCACCCGCTTGATCGAGGATTTCGTCACCCGCGACGGCACCGACAACGGTGACGACACCCCGCT
This sequence comes from Pseudomonas sp. SORT22, assembly GCF_018417635.1. Lineage (NCBI taxonomy): Bacteria > Pseudomonadati > Pseudomonadota > Gammaproteobacteria > Pseudomonadales > Pseudomonadaceae > Pseudomonas > Pseudomonas sp. SORT22. The sequence goes on along the minus strand of NZ_CP071007.1, from coordinate 1,635,871 downwards.
GGAAACCCGCGTGCTGCGGGTGCGCCAGGCGCTGGCAAAAAAACAGGCGTTCATTCTGTTCGACCTTGAAAGCCAGCAATGCCAGCTGCTGGCCAAGCACGACGTGCCCAAGGAACTGCTCGACTGATTCAACCGGCCTGCTTGGCCAGTTGCTCGACGATACGCTTGTAGATCTCCGCCCGGTGCACCTCGATGTGCCGCGGCGCGCTGATGCCGAAGCGCACGGTGTTGCCGTCCACCGACAACACCTTGATCTTGATGTCATCGTCGATGGCGATGATTTCGCCTATTTCGCGGCCTATTACCAACATGCTCCGATCCTCCACAAATCAGGGAATTCGGAGACTGCACGGGGTGCCGGACGCCTTCAATGCTCCGACGGCGAATTAGACCCATCCCACTTAGCTGGGCGATTTTGCCTACAGATTTCTTGAGTTTTCGACCCTTCAGGCACTCTGCAAACGTGGCCCGAGGACGATGATGCTGGCCCCCAGCACGCACAACAACGCGCCGATCCAGTCAGTGCCCAGCGGCCGCGCCCGCTCGACCAGCGCCAGCCACAACAGCGAAGTGACGATGTAGATACCGCCATAGGCGGCATAGGCGCGCCCGGCATACGCCGCTTCGACCCGGGTGAGGATCAGCGCGAACAGGGTCAGGCTGAGCAAGGCCGGGGCAATCCACCAGGCGCTCTTGCCCAGGCGCAGCCACATGTAGAAGGCATAGCAACCGCCGATCTCGAAGATCGCCGCGAGGAAAAACCACAGGTAATTGATCACACCAGGTACTCAAGGCTGTTCAAAGGATGGCCAAGAATACCTGATGGCGACGCTCAAGCCTGGGACGGCCGCGCCTTGGCGCGCATTTTCTCGGCCATGCTGGCCATCTCGTCGTAGAGCATCTGCGGGTTGCGCTGCTTGAGCTTCCAGGCTTCGCGGCCCTGCTCATGAGGCAGGATCAGGAACTCGCCGGCGGCCACTTGCTGGTGGATGTAGTCGGCGATATCGGCGGCGCTGATCGGCGAGCTTTCCAGCAGCTTGCCGACCTGGGCTTTCATTGCCGGGGTCGGGCCACGGAACGAGTCGAGCAAGTTGGTCTGGAAGAACGACGGGCACACCACGTGCACCGCGACCTCCTGCTGGCGCAGCTCGATCAGCAAGCTTTCCGACAGGGCCAGCACCCCGGCCTTGGCGACGTTGTAGTTACTCATCGCCGGGCCTTGCATCAGGGCGGCCATCGAGGCGATGTTGATGATCCTGCCCTTGCTGCGCTCGAGCAGTGGCAGGAAAGCCTTGCAGCCCTTGACCACGCCCATCAGGTTGATTGCGATCTGCCAGTCCCAGTCCTCCAGCGACAGCTCGGCGAAAAACCCGCCCGAGGCCACCCCGGCGTTGTTGACGATCACATCGATGCCGCCGAACTTTTCTTCGCAGGCCTGGGCCAGGGCGGTGAGCTGACTGTAGTCACGCACATCGCAGCGCTGCACGAAACCGTCGGCGCCGGCCTCGCGTACCAGCGCCAGGGTTTGCTTGAGGCCGGCCTCGTTGACATCGGCCAGGGCCAGTTGCCAGCCCTCGCGCGCCCAGCGCAAGGCAATTTCGCGCCCAAGCCCCGAGCCGGCACCGGTAATCATCATGCGCTTTTGCATAGCAGCTGCCTTGTACTGTTCTGGAAAGTTCAGGCCAGTGTAGCGAAGCCAAGGCCGCCACCCACGCAGTATCAGGATGCTGAATAGCCGGGGCAAACAGCGGTGAACGTGACTAATAAAGATGGGATAAAACTTTTAGCCACTGGCGGCAGTCGGAATTAACAGGCGGGCATGAAACACATGACCGAAGAGATGGATTGCAGCGTAACGCCTACTTCTCAAGCCAAACAAGGAAACTGCCATGGGCACCATACTTATCATCATCCTGATTCTGCTGTTGATCGGTGGCTTACCCGTCTTTCCGCACTCCAGAAGTTGGGGCTATGGGCCATCCGGCATCATCGGTACGGTGCTGATCATCCTGCTGATCCTGTTGTTGCTCGGCAAGATATAGAAAAGCTGCAAGCCATAAGCAGCAAGCCGCAAGTCAAAGCAGTACGCGTACGGCTTCAACTTGCGGCTTGTGACTTGGAGCTTGCAGCCAAAAAGGCAGCCAAAGGCTGCCTTTTTGCTTACTTAGTGAGACACCGCACCGCTGGCACCCAGGCCAGTCTGCGAGCGCACGAACTGCGGGAAGAACAGCGCGCGTTCGTCATCGGCGGCCTTGGACTTGTCGGTGATCGAGAAGAACCAGATACCGGTAAAGGCAATGATCATCGAGAACAGCGCCGGGTACTCGTACGGGTAGATCGCCTTCTCGTGGCCGAGGATCTGCACCCAGATGGTCGGGCCGAGGATCATCAGCGCCACGGCACTGATCAGGCCCATCCAGCCACCGATCATGGCGCCACGGGTGGTCAGTTTCTTCCAGTACATCGACAGCAGCAGTACCGGGAAGTTACAGCTGGCAGCGATGGAGAACGCCAGGCCGACCATGAAGGCGATGTTCTGGCTTTCAAACAGGATGCCCAGGCCGATCGCCAACACGCCAAGGGCGACGGTGGTGATCTTCGAGACGCGGATCTCATCCTTCTCGTTGGCTTTGCCCTTCTTGATCACGCTGGCATACAGGTCGTGGGACACCGCCGAGGCACCGGCCAGGGTCAGGCCGGCAACCACCGCCAGGATGGTGGCGAAGGCCACTGCCGAGATGAAGCCGAGGAACACGCTGCCACCCACGGCATCGGCCAGGTGCACCGCCGCCATGTTGTTGCCGCCGATCAGGGCGCCGGCAGCGTCCTTGAACTCAGGGTTGGTGCTGACCAGCAGGATCGCGCCGAAGCCGATGATGAAGGTCAGGATGTAGAAGTAGCCGATGAAACCGGTGGCGTACAGCACGCTCTTGCGCGCTTCCTTGGCGTCGCTGACAGTGAAGAAGCGCATCAGGATGTGCGGCAGGCCAGCGGTACCGAACATCAGCGCCAGGCCCAGCGAAAACGCCGAGATCGGATCTTTGACCAGCCCGCCCGGGCTCATGATCGCTTCACCTTTGGGGTGAACCTTGATCGCTTCGGAGAACAGCGCGTTGAAGTCGAAGTTGACGTGCTTCATCACCATCAGCGCCATGAAGCTGGCACCGGAGAGCAACAGCACGGCCTTGATGATCTGTACCCAGGTGGTCGCGAGCATGCCGCCGAACAGCACATACATGCACATCAGGATGCCCACCAGGATCACCGCGACGTGGTAGTCCAGGCCGAACAGCAGCTGAATCAGCTTGCCGGCACCGACCATCTGCGCGATCAGGTAGAACGCCACCACCACCAGCGAGCCCGAGGCCGACAGGGTGCGGATTTCCTTCTGCCCGAGGCGATACGAGGCGACGTCGGCAAAGGTGTATTTACCCAGGTTGCGCAGGCGCTCGGCGATCAGGAAGAGAATGATCGGCCAGCCGACCAGGAAGCCGATCGAGTAGATCAGGCCATCGTAACCGGAGGTGAACACCAGGGCGGAAATACCCAGGAAGGATGCGGCCGACATATAGTCGCCGGCAATCGCCAGGCCGTTCTGGAAACCGGTGATGCGCCCGCCGGCGGCATAGTAGTCGGAAGCGGACTTGTTACGCTTGGACGCCCAGTAGGTGATGCACAGGGTGGCACCGACGAAGGCGACGAACATGACGATCGCCGAGACGTTCAAGGGTTGTTTCTGCACCGCGCCGGTGAGGGCGTCAGCGGCCCAGACGGCGGGTGCAAAAACGCCGAAGGCCAGGGTTGCCAGTAGACGCCGGATCATTGCTGAGCCTCCTTGAGGATCGCCTTGTTCATCTCGTCGAACTCGCCATTGGCGCGACGCACGTAGATGGCCGTGAGGATGAAAGCCGAGATGATCAGACCGACACCAAGGGGAATACCCCAGGTGATCGACGAGTCAGGGCTGAGCTTGGCACCGAGAATATGCGGGCCATAGGCAATCAACAGGATGAAGGCGGCGTAGAGACCGAGCATGATCGCCGAGAGAATCCAGGCGAAACGTTCGCGTTTTGAAACCAGCTCCTTGAACCGCGGGCTGTTTTGTATCGAGAGGTAAATGCTGTCGTTCATTGTTTTTGTCCTCGCAGCACAGATTAGGTAGTACCCACTCCACTTTATGCTGCCTTCGAACGCACTCCAGACGACCTTAGTCTTAGATGCAAAACTCTTTTACCGATTCGGTAACAGCCTGAAACGACAAGGGCCGCACCGGCGTTTCGCGGGTGCGGCCCTGGAAGGTGCCAGATAGAGGCTTTAAGCCATTATTTGCCGGTCCACTCGGCTACGCGTTCCGGGTGCTTGGCCACCCAGTCCTTGGCTGCGGCTTCAGGTTTTGCGCCCTCTTGAATGGCCAACATGACCTCACCGATTTCATCCTTGGACTGCCACTGGAATTTCTTCAGGAACGCCGCCACTTCCGGCGCCTTGCTGTCCAGTTCCTTGCTGCCGATGCTGTTGACGGTTTCGGCGGCGCCATACACGCCTTTGGGGTCTTCGAGGAACTTGAGCTTCCACTTGGCGAACATCCAGTGCGGCACCCAGCCGGTCACCGCGATCGATTGCTGCTTGGCATAGGCGCGGCCAAGCTCTGCGGTCATCGCCGCGCCAGAGCTTGCCTGCAGTTTGTAGCCGGTGAGGTCGTAGTCCTTGATGGCCTGGTCGGTCTTGAGCATGACCCCGGAGCCTGCGTCGATGCCGACGATTTTCTGTTTGAAGCTGTCATCGGTCTTGAGGTCGGCCACCGAGCTGGCCTTGACGTATTCGGGGACGATCAGGCCGATCTTGGCATCCTTGAAGTTGGGGCCGTAGTCGACCACGTTGTCCTTGTTCTTGGTCCAGTATTCGCCATGGGTTACCGGCAACCAGGCCGAGAGCATGGCGTCGAGCTTGCCGGTGGCCACCCCCTGCCACATGATGCCGGTGGCCACGGCCTGCAGTTTGACGTCATAGCCGAGCTTCTGCCTGATGACTTCGGCGGCGACGTTGGTGGTCGCCACACTGTCGGACCAGCCATCGACATAGCCGATGCTCACTTCCTTGGCCAGCGCTTGCCCCGCGCCAATGGCCAGTACCAGGGCGGTGCCCACCCCCAGGAGTCGTCGCATTTTCATCCAAGCATCCCCTCGTCACGTCACGGAAGCTGCATCATCAACCGCGCATGGTCGCTGACCTGCTCTGGTAGCGACCTCGGGACAACGAGAAACGACATCACATCGCCAGCCATTGAAATCGTTACATCAAGCAACACCCACCCTGACGATCTTTGTAGCCCAAGGCTTTGGCCGGCGCCATTTGCGGGTACTATTGACGGCTTTGTTTCCAGACGGTCTGTTCCATGTCCTCGACTGCGCGCTTCCCGCTATTACCCTACCTGTTCGCCTGCCTGCTGGGCCTGTTCGCCCTCGCAGGGCTGTGGTACGGCCTGGGCAAGCCGGTGGTGCTGCCGGATGCGGCCAGCGCGTCGCACAAGCTGCAGTGCGCCTCCTACACCCCGTTCGACAAGGACCAGTCGCCGTTCGACCAACCGTTCCAGCTGCGCCCGGCGCGCATGGACGCCGACCTGGCCTTGCTGGCCGAGCGTTTCGAGTGCATCCGCACCTACTCGATGACCGGCCTTGAGGCCATCCCCGACCTTGCCCGCAAGCATGGCCTGAAGGTGATGCTCGGCGCCTGGATCAACGCCAACCCGGTGGATTCGCAAAAAGAGGTCAAGGCCCTGATCGCCTCGGCCAATGCCAACCCGGATGTGGTCAAGGCGGTGATCGTCGGCAACGAAACCCTGCTGCGCAAGGAAGTCACCGGCCCGCAACTGGCGGCGCTGATCAACCAGGTGAAAAGCCAGGTCAGCGTGCCGGTGACCTACGCCGATGTCTGGGAGTTCTGGCTGCAACACCCCGAGATCGCTCCGGCGGTGGACTTCCTGACCATCCACCTGCTGCCCTACTGGGAAGATGACCCGAAGAGCATCGACGATGCCCTGGTGCACGTCGGCGAGATCCGCCAGGTGTTCGGCAACCGCTTCGCGCCCAAGGAGATCGTCATTGGCGAAACCGGCTGGCCGAGCGAAGGCCGCCAGCGCGAAACCGCCCTGCCCAGCCGGGTCAACGAGGCACGCTTCATTCGCGGCTTCGTCGCCATGGCCGAACAGCACGGCTGGCAGTACAACCTGATCGAAGCTTTCGACCAGCCCTGGAAACGTGCCAGCGAAGGCGCCGTGGGCGGCTACTGGGGCCTGTATGACGCCGACCGCCAGGACAAGGGCATCCTTGAAGGGCCGGTGAGCAACCTGGCGTTCTGGCCGCAGTGGCTGGGCGCAGGTGTCGTGCTGTTCGCCGCCACCCTGCTGCTGGCCGGGCGCGTACGCGGCACTCGCAGCGCTTTGCTGTTGCCACTGCTGGCGGCCCTGGCTGCGGCCAGCCTGGGCCTGTGGGGCGAGCAGTTGCGCATCAACAGCCGCTTTGTCGGCGAGTGGGTCTGGGCGATTGTGCTGGTGGGCCTGAACCTGCTGGTGCTCGCCCATGCTGCGCTGGCCTTGTCGCAACGCCAGGGCTGGCGCCAGCGGGCCTTCGCCTGGCTCCAAGCGCGTGGCGGCTGGTGGTTGCTGGCGGCGGGTTTTGCCGCGGCGGTGAGCATGCTGGCGCTGGTGTTCGACCCGCGTTATCGCAGCTTCCCCAGCCCCGCCTTGCTGTTGCCGGCAGTGGTGTACCTGCTGCGGCCGGTGGCGGCACGCCGGGGCGAAGCGGCCTTGCTGGCGTTGATCATCGGCGCCGGCATCGCCCCGCAGCTGTACCGTGAAGGGCTGAGCAACCAGCAGGCGCTGGTCTGGGCCGGGGTGAGCGTGCTGATGGTGGCGGCGTTGTGGCGTAGCTTGCGGGTTCGGGTTCAGCAGTGAACCATCGCGGGGCAAGTCGGATCGCCGCACCGCCGCTCCCACAGAGATCACTGTAGGAGCGGCGGTGCGACGACTCGACTTGACCCGCGATAAGACAACTAACGCCGTACCAGCCGCAACCCCGCCAGCACCACGGCAAACACGGCAATGCTCGCGGTGTACAGCACCAATGCCGGCACCCCGCACACCAGTGCCGCCACCGCCAGGCGCCAACCCGCGCGCCCTGGCACCAGCATGGCCAGCAGTGCCAGGCCCAGGGCCGACCAGGCCACGATCCTGAAGTGAATCATCAACCCCATCAGCGAACGCGCCTGGCAGCCCCACAGTTGTGCCTGGTCGGCGCAGGTCGCCACCCAGTGGGCATCTTCCATCAGCACATAACGCAGCCCATAGCTTGCCGCCAGCCACAAGGGCAGAAACACCAGCAATGCGATCAGCGGTAAACGGCGGGACATGCGACACTCCAGAAACATGAAAATCGGCGCCCAGCATAATCGTCCGGGGCGTCTATGCAAGGCAAAAGCGCCAGCCTCAGCTACTTTGTCCTGTAGATAAATGGAACCAATTGTTGCGAATCCTCATTGGACGGCGGCAACATCTGGGACGATAAATGCCGGAGCGCCAGGCAACTTTGCCGGGGCCACCATGGTCCTAGCCTGCGTAACGCACTTTGCTGCTGCATTTTTGGGGATCCGTCATGCTTCGTTCTCTGCGCCTCGCTGCCCTGTTGGGTGGCTTTATCTCGAGTGCGTGCGCTTGGGCACAAACCATCGACGCGGCCAGTTACGGCTATCCGTTGACCAACCCGTTCGAGGCGACCATCGCCACGACGCCGCCGGAGCTACGCCCGGAGCTGCCTAGCGACGACGACATCACCCAGTCCGACTACAGCCTGAACATGCGCCCGGAACGGGCCTTCACCCTGCCCGACAATTTCTGGCCGGTGAAAAAGCTCAAGTATCGCCTGGCCCGCCAGGACCACGAGGCGCCGCTGATTTTCCTGATTGCCGGCACCGGCGCGCCCTACTCCAGCAGCATCAACGAGTACCTGAAAAAGCTCTACTACAAGGCTGGCTACCACGTGGTGCAGTTGTCATCGCCGACCAGCTTCGACTTCATCACCGCCGCCTCGCGCTACGCCACCCCCGGGGTGACCAAGGAAGACGCCGAAGACCTTTACCGGGTGATGCAGGGCGTGCGCGCTCAGCACCCGCGCCTGCCGGTCAGCGAGTACTACCTCAGCGGCTACAGCCTCGGCGCCCTGGATGCGGCGTTTGTCAGCCACCTGGATGAAACCCGGCGCAGCTTCAACTTCAAGCGCGTGCTGCTGCTCAACCCGCCGGTCAACCTCTACACCTCGATCAGCAACCTCGACAAGCTGGTGCAGACTGAGGTCAAGGGCGTCAACAACAGCACCACCTTCTATGAGCTGGTGCTCAACAAGCTGACCCGCTACTTCCAGCAGAAGGGCTACATCGACCTCAACGATGCGCTGCTGTACGACTTCCAGCAGTCACGCCAGCACCTGTCCAACGAGCAGATGGCAATGGTCATCGGCACCTCGTTCCGCTTCTCGGCGGCCGATATCGCCTTTACCTCCGACCTGATCAACCGCCGCGGCCTGATCATCCCGCCCAAGTACCCGATCACCGAAGGCAGCAGCCTCACGCCGTTCTTCAAGCGCGCGTTGCAATGCGACTTCGACTGCTACCTGACCGAGCAGGTGATCCCCATGTGGCGTGCCCGCACCGACGGCGGCAGCCTGTTGCAACTGGTCGACCAGGTCAGCCTCTACGCGCTCAAAGACTACCTGCAACAGAGCCCGAAAATCGCCGTGATGCACAACGCCGACGACGTCATCCTCGGCCCTGGCGACCTGGGCTTCCTGCGCAGCGCCTTCGGCGATCGCCTGACCCTGTACCCCCACGGCGGCCATTGCGGCAACCTCAATTATCGCGTCAACAGCGACGCCATGCTGGAGTTCTTCCGTGGTTAAACGCCTACTGATCATTAGCGCGCTGCTGGCCTGCGGCCTGGCCCAGGCGGCTGAAGAAACCGCACCGCGCGCCAGCGTCATCGAAGCCGATCCGGTCGATGCCGATGGCTTCACCGAACCGCTCAAGGCACTCAAGTTCAACCCCGGCCTGGACCAGCGCGAATTCGAACGCTCGACCCTGGCGGCGCTGAACGTCTACGACCCGCTGGAATCGATGAACCGGCGCATCTACCACTTCAACTACCGCTTCGACCAATGGGTGTTCCTGCCGGTGGTCAACGGCTACCGCTACATCACCCCGCACTTTGTGCGCAGCGGCGTGAGCAACTTCTTCAGTAATGTCGGCGATGTGCCGAACCTGCTCAACAGCCTGCTGCAGCTCAAGGGCAAGCGCTCGATGGAAATCACCGCGCGCCTGCTGCTCAACACCACCATCGGCGTCGCCGGCCTGTGGGACCCGGCAAGCAAAATGGGCCTGCCGCACCAGAGCGAGGATTTCGGCCAGACCCTGGGCTTCTACGGCGTGCCGGAAGGCCCATACCTGATGCTGCCGATCATCGGCCCGTCGAACCTGCGCGATACCGGTGGCCTGGCGGTGGACTATGGCGCCGAGAACTGGATCAACTTCCTCAACGTCGCCGAAGTCAGCAGCAACCATCCGGAAGTCTGGGTACTGCGCGCCGTCGACAAGCGCTACACCACCAGCTTCCGCTATGGCCAGCTCAACTCGCCGTTCGAGTACGAGAAGGTGCGCTACGTCTACACCGAGGCGCGCAAGCTGCAGATCGCCGAGTAAGCGCCCTCAGCTGGGCGCCGGCAGGCCAAGAAAGCCGCACAGCTCGCGGCGCTTGGCCAGGGCGTCGCGGCGCCCGAGTTCAATCAGCTCGCTGCAATAGCCGGCTTCGAACAGCAGGTAGCTGAGCACCCCGGCGCCGCTGGTTTTGGTCGCCCCCGGGCCGCGCAAAAACAGCCGCAGCGCCGCCGGCAACTCACGTCGGTGGCGGGCGGCGATCTCGTCCAGCGGCTGGCTGGGCGCAACCACCAGCACCTCGACCGGCGCCAGGCCCAGGCGCCGGCGTTCCAGGTGCTCGGGCATCAGGTGGCTAAGGTGGTTGAGCCGCTGCAGCAGCTCGATATCGTCTTCCAGGCTGTCAATGAAGGTGCTGTTGAGCATGTGCCCGCCGATCTGTGCCAGGCTCGGCTGCTGGCCGCTGAAGATGCGCTGGCGCATTTCGCCTTCATGGGGCCGCTGCGGGTTGCCGCTGACCCCGACCACCAGTACCCGGCTGGCGCCCAGGTGCAGGGCCGGGCTGATCGGCGCCGACTGGCGCACCGCGCCATCACCGAAGAATTCCTCACCGAGCTTGACCGGAGCGAACAGCAAGGGGATCGCCGAGCTGGCCAACAGGTGCTCGACGCTCAGACGGGTCGGCAGGCCGATACGCCGGTGGCGCAGCCAGGGGTCGATGGCGCCCTTGCCCTGGTAGAAGGTCACCGCCTGGCCGGACTCGTAACCAAAGGCCGTCACCGCCACCGCGCGCAGGTGCTGCTGCTCGATGGCGTGGCCGATGCCGTTGAGGTCCAGGTGCTGGCTGAGCAGTCTGCGCAACGGCGAGCTGTCGAGCAGCGCCACCGGAACCGGCGCGCCGAGACCAAGCAGGCTGTGACCGACGAAGCGGCTGGCCTGGCGGATCACCCCGGGCCAGTCGCTGCGCAGCACCTGATGGCTGCGAAAGCCCTGCCAGAAACTGGTCAGGCGGCGGATCGCGTCAGCAAAATGAGTGGCGCCGCTGGCCAGGGTCACGGCATTGATGGCGCCGGCCGAGGTGCCGACGATCACCGGGAAGGGGTTGGCGGCACCGGGCGGCAGCAGGTCGGCGATGCCGGCCAGCACACCGACCTGGTAGGCGGCGCGGGCGCCGCCGCCGGAGAGGATCAAGCCGGTGATCGGTTCAGCCATTTTACCTTCCTGGATTTTTGGTGAATTCATCGCGGGTCAAGCCCGCTCCCACAGATAGTTGTGGGAGCGGCGGTGCGACGACTCGACTTGACCCGCGATAGCCTCAACGCCGTTTTTCGTAGAGCTTCGGCGCCCCCGGCGGACGCGACTTGAAGCGCCGATGCGCCCACAGGTACTGCTCCGGGCATTCGCGCAGCGCCGTTTCGATCCACTGGTTGATGCGCAGGCAGTCGGCCTCTTCGGTCTCACCAGGGAAATCCGCAAGCGGCGGATGAATCACCAGCCGGTAACCGCTGCCATCGGCCAGGCGCTGCTGGGTGAAGGGGATCACCCGTGCCTTGCCCAGGCGGGCGAACTTGGTGGTGGCGGTGACGGTCGCCGCTTCGATGCCGAACAGCGGCACGAACAGGCTCTGCTTGGCGCCGTAGTCCTGGTCGGGTGCGTACCAGATGGCACGGCCGGCGCGCAGCAGCTTGAGCATGCCGCGCACGTCCTCGCGCTCTACCGCCAGCGAATCGAGGTTGTGCCGCTCGCGGCCACGGCGCTGGATGAAGTCGAACACCGGGTTGCCGTGCTCGCGGTACATGCCGTCGATGGTGTGTTCCTGCCCCAGCAGCGCGGCGCCGATCTCCAGGGTGGTGAAGTGCAGGGCCATGAGGATGGCACCCTGGCCATCACGCTGGGCGGCCTGCAGGTGCTCGAGCCCTTCGATGTGCGCCAGGCGCGCCAACCGGGCCTTTGGCCACCACCAGCTCATGGCCATTTCGAAGAAGGCGATGCCGGTGGAAGCGAAATTTTCCTTGAGCAGGCGCTGCCGTTCGACGGACGGTAGCTCGGGGAAACACAGTTCCAGGTTGCGCGCCGCGATGTAGCGGCGTTCGCCGGCCACCAGGTACATCAGCGCCCCCAGGGCACGGCCGATCACCAGCAAGGCCCGGTACGGCAGCTGCACGATCAGCCACAGCAGGCCCAGGCCCAGCCACAGCGGCCAGAAGCGCGGGTGCAGAAAGTAACGACGAAAACGCGGGCGATCCATTAAAGATTCCGGAAAGACAAGGGCCGGGCATTCTACAACGGTTCGGCACGGGTTGCGGCCAACCGGTGTTCTCGTTATAAGTCTGGGCACTTTTTCGTAACAAGCCGCCCTAATGCAGACCATGAGCCAAACCCAAACGCCAGACCAAGACCCCGTGTTCCAGCTCAAGGGCAGCATGCTCGCCATTACCGTGCTCGAGCTCGCCAGGAACAACCTCGAAGGCCTCGACCGGCAGTTGGCGGCCAAGGTCGCCCAGGCGCCGAATTTCTTCAGCAATACCCCGCTGGTACTGGCCCTGGACAAGCTCCCGGCCGGCGAAGGCGCGGTCGACCTGCCCGGGCTGATGCGCGTCTGCCGCCATCACGGCCTGCGCACCCTGGCCATCCGCGCCAGCCGTATCGAAGACATTGCCGCGGCGATCGCCATCGACCTGCCGGTGCTGCCGCCCTCCGGTGCCCGTGAGCGGCCGCTGGAGCCGGAGCCGGAAGTGAAGAAGCCCGAGCCTGCGCCCGCCCCCGTGGCGCCGCCGGAGCCGGCCATCCGCCCGACCAAGATCATCACCACCCCGGTACGCGGCGGCCAGCAGATCTACGCTCAGGGTGGCGATCTGGTAGTAGTGTCGTCGGTCAGCCCGGGCGCGGAACTTCTCGCCGATGGCAACATCCATGTGTACGGTGCAATGCGTGGGCGGGCACTGGCCGGGATCAAGGGCAATACCCGGGCGCGGATCTTCTGCCAGCAGCTGACCGCCGAGATGGTCTCGATCGCCGGGCAATACAAGGTCTCCGAAGACCTGCGCCGCGATCCGCTGTGGGGGGCCGGGGTACAGGTCAGCCTGTCCGGTGACGTGTTGAACATCACCCGTCTTTAACGGATACTTGCCGCCATTTTCTGCGCAACTTTTTTTCGATGTTGCCGTTTTTTGTATTTTTTGGGACTCGACGTCCTTTTCTTTAGGGGTGAAACACCTTGGCCAAGATTCTCGTGGTTACATCCGGCAAGGGTGGTGTGGGTAAGACCACCACCAGCGCCGCTATTGGTACCGGCCTCGCACTGCGCGGCCACAAGACTGTCATCGTCGACTTCGACGTCGGCCTGCGTAACCTCGACCTGATCATGGGCTGCGAACGCCGCGTGGTGTACGACTTCGTCAACGTCGTCAACGGCGAAGCCAACCTGCAGCAAGCGCTGATCAAGGACAAGCGCCTTGAGAACCTCTACGTGCTGGCCGCCAGCCAGACCCGCGACAAGGACGCGCTGACCCAGGAAGGCGTGGAAAAAGTCCTGATGCAGCTCAAAGAGGACTTCGAATACGTGGTCTGCGACTCGCCGGCCGGTATCGAGAAAGGCGCCCACCTGGCCATGTACTTCGCTGACGAAGCGATCGTCGTGACCAACCCGGAAGTCTCCTCGGTACGTGACTCGGACCGTATGCTGGGCCTGCTGGCGAGCAAATCGCGCCGCGCCGAACGCAACGAAGACCCGATCAAGGAACACCTGCTGATCACCCGCTACCACCCGGAGCGCGTCAGCCAGGGCGAAATGCTCGGCGTCGAAGACGTCAAGGAAATCCTCTCGGTGGCCCTGCTGGGCGTGATCCCTGAATCCCAGGCGGTGCTCAAGGCATCCAACCAGGGCGTACCGGTCATCCTTGACGACCAGAGCGATGCTGGCCAGGCCTATAGCGATACCGTTGACCGCCTGCTGGGCAAAAACGTGGAACATCGGTTCCTTGATGTGAAGAAGAAGGGATTCTTCGAGCGCCTGTTTGGAGGCAACTAACCAATGAACCTTTTTGACTTCTTTCGTGCCAGCAAAAAAGTAAGCACCGCCTCGGTCGCGAAAGAGCGTCTACAGATCATCGTGGCGCACGAGCGCGGTCAGCGCAGTACTCCGGACTACCTGCCAGCCCTGCAGAAGGAACTGGTGGAAGTGATCCGCAAGTACGTCAACATCGGCTCCGATGATGTGCAGGTCGCTCTGGAGAACCAGGGCAGCTGCTCGATCCTCGAACTCAACATCACCCTGCCCGATCGCTGATAGCGTTTTCGGGCACCCTGTGGGAGCGGGCTTGACCCGCGATTGCGATCTGCCAGTCATATCGCGTCGCGGGTCAAGCCCGCTCCCACAGCTATTTTGGAACACGCAATGCCGCTGTCCAACGTACACATCCTGCATGAAGATGACGCCATCCTGGTGATCAACAAGCCGACCCTGCTGCTGTCCGTACCGGGCCGGGCCGAAGACAACAAGGATTGCCTGATCACCCGCCTGCAGGAAAACGGCTACCCTGATGCCCTGATCGTCCACCGCCTGGACTGGGAAACCTCGGGGATCATCCTCCTGGCCCGCGACGCCGACAGTCATCGCGAACTGTCCCGGCAGTTCCACGACCGCGAAACCGAGAAGGCCTACACCGCACTGTGCTGGGGCCAGCCGCAGCTCGACAGCGGCAGCATCGACCTGCCGCTGCGCTACGACCCGCCGACCAAGCCACGGCACGTGGTCGACCATGAGCAGGGCAAGCATGCCCTGACCTTCTGGCGCATCGTCGAGCGCTGTGGCGATCATTGCCGGGTCGAGCTGACGCCGATCACCGGGCGCTCGCACCAGTTGCGCGTGCACATGCTGTCGATCGGTCATCCGTTGCTGGGTGATCGCCTGTATGCCTGCCCCGAGGCGCTGGCGGCCCATGAGCGGCTGTGCCTGCATGCAAGCATGCTGAGCTTTACCCACCCGGTGTCCGGGGAGCGGTTGCGCTTCGAGTGTCCGGCGCCGTTTTGACGGCGCCAGCGGCAAGCTTCAAGCTTCAAGCTTCAAGCTTCAAGCTTCAAGCAGTCACCCTGCATTGAGTTGCGCCGCCTCTTGCAGCTTGCAGCTTGCAGCTCACCCGCTAAAATGCCGCCACTGCTGTCTGGAGTGACCTATGCGCGATGCACTGAATCAAGGCCTGATCGACTTCCTCAAGGCCTCCCCTACGCCGTTCCATGCCACCGCCGCCCTGGCCCAGCGCCTCGATGCCGCCGGTTACCAGCGCCTGGACGAGCGCGACAGCTGGGCCACCGTGGCCGGCGGTCGCTACTACCTGACCCGCAACGATTCCTCGATCATCGCCTTCAAGCTCGGCCGTCACTCGCCGCTGCTCGACGGCATCCGCCTGGTCGGTGCCCACACCGACAGCCCGTGCCTGCGGGTCAAGCCGCAGCCCGAACTGCAGCGCCAGGGCTTCTGGCAGCTGGGCGTGGAAGTCTACGGTGGCGCCCTGCTGGCGCCGTGGTTCGACCGTGACCTGTCGCTGGCCGGGCGGGTAACCTTCCGCCGTGACGGCAAGGTCGAAAGCCAGCTGGTCGATTTCAAGCTGCCGATCGCAGTGATCCCGAACCTGGCGATCCACCTCAATCGCACCGCCAACGAAGGCTGGGCGATCAACCCGCAGACCGAGCTGCCGCCGATCCTGGCCCAGGTGGCTGGTGACGAGCGCGTCGATTTTCGTGCCCTGCTTACCGACCAGCTGGCCCGCGAGCACGGCCTGAACGCCGATGTGGTGCTGGACTACGAACTGAGCTTCTACGACACCCAGAGCGCCGCCCTGATTGGCCTGCATGGCGAGTTCATCGCCGGCGCACGCCTGGACAACCTGCTGTCGTGCTATGCCGGCCTGCAGGCGCTGCTCAACGCCGACAGCGATGAAACCTGCGTGCTGGTGTGCAACGACCACGAAGAGGTGGGTTCCTGCTCGGCCTGTGGCGCCGACGGGCCGATGCTCGAACAGACCCTGCGCCGCCTGCTGCCCGACGGCGACGACTTCGTCCGCGCGATCCAGCGCTCGCTGCTGGTCTCGGCCGACAACGCCCACGGCGTGCACCCCAACTATGCCGAGAAGCACGACGGCAATCACGGGCCCAAGCTCAATGCCGGCCCGGTGATCAAGGTCAACAACAACCAGCGCTACGCCACCAACAGCGAAACCGCCGGCTTCTTCCGCCACCTGTGCATGGCCGAGGAAGTACCGGTGCAAAGCTTCGTGGTGCGCAGCGACATGGGTTGCGGCTCGACCATCGGCCCGATCACCGCCAGCCACCTGGGCGTGCGCACCGTCGACATCGGCCTGCCGACCTTCGCCATGCACTCGATCCGCGAGCTGTGCGGCAGCCAGGACCTGGCGCACCTGGTGAAAGTGCTGACGGCGTTCTATCGCAGTCGCGATTTGCCTTGATGAAAGCATCGCGGGTCAAGTCGACCCGCGATGAGGCCCGCCAGCCTGACCCCGATCAACCCCTCGCCGGCGAATCCCGCTATGCTTGAGCCATAACTCTCAAGTAAGGACCTTGCCGCATGTCAGCCTTTGCCTCTCTGTTCCTTCCGGTCATCGCCGGCCTGATCCTGCTGACCGTAGGCTTCAACCTGCGCGATCGCAATATCGGCGTGTTGATGATGTGGGTCGGCACCCTGGGCATGATCGGCATCATGTGCTGGAAGATCCTCGAGAAACTCAACTGACAAATACACTACACTCGGGCGATTGATCGTTTTGAGGTTGATTGTCCGGTGCCTGTCTTTTTCCGCGTTTTTCTCCTGCTCCTGCCCTTGCTCTTCGTTGCGCCCGCGCACGCCGCCGGCCTGCCGGGCCTGCTCGGTGGCGGCAGCAAGGCCCAGCCCGAAGCTAGCGAACCCCTGGGCCAGTCACTGGACGAAGTCATCAAGAGCCTGGAAAACGACCAGCAGCGGGCCAAGCTGCTGGCCGACCTGAAAAAGCTGCGCGACAGCACCAAACAGGCGCAACCCAGCGCCGAACAAGGCGTACTGGGCCTGATCGGCACGACCTTCGGCGAGCTGGAAAAACAGTTCAGCGGTGAGGCCAGCCCGTTCAACCGCTGGACCCGCGAGCTGGAGCTGGCGCAGATCGAGCTCGACGCCCGCCTGGTGCCCTGGCACGAATGGCCACCGATCCTCTTCGGCTTTGCCGCGATCATCGCCCTGTGGAGCCTGCTGGCCTACGCCCTGAACTGGGTCGGCCACCAGGTCCGGCTGCGCTTTGGCCTGACCGAAGAACTGCCGCAACACCCGCGCACCTGGGACCTGGTGCGCTTCGCCTTGCGCAAGCTCGGGCCCTGGCTGGTGGCGCTGGTGATCACCGTGTACCTGAGCTTTGCCCTGCCCTCGTCACTGGGCAAGTCGATGGCCATGGTCCTGGCCTACGCGCTGGTGGTCGGTACCTGCTTCTCGGCAATCTGCGTCATCGCCTTCTCCCTGCTTGACGGCCCGCACCGCCACCGCGCCCTGCACATCCTGCGCCACCAGGCGTTCCGCCCGCTGTGGCTGATTGGCAGCTTCGCCGCCTTCGGCGAGGCCATGAACGACCCGCGCATGGCCAGCGCCCTGGGCGATCACCTCTCGCACACCCTGGCGACCCTGGCCAACATCCTCGCCGGGCTGTCGACCGGGTTGTTCATCCTGCGCTTTCGCCGGCCCATCGCCCACCTGATCCGCAACCAGCCGCTGTCACGACGGCTGACCCGCCGGGCCTTGAGCGACACCATCGAAATCCTTGGCACTTTCTGGTACCTGCCGGCGCTGGTGCTGGTGGCGATTTCGCTGTTTGCCACGTTCATTTCCGCCGGCGACACCAGCACTGCCCTGCGCCAGTCACTGATGTGCACGGTGCTGCTGATCTTGTGCATGGTCATCAACGGCCTGGTCCGTCGCCACGGGCTCAAGCCGCAACGGGCCAACCGCCGCCAGGCGGTGTACTCGGAGCGCTTGCGCAGCTTTGGCTACACCCTGGTGCACCTGGGCATCTGGCTGGTGTTCATCGAACTTGGCTTGCGCGTCTGGGGCTTTTCGCTGATCACCTTCACCGAGGGCGAAGGCCATGAGGTGGCGGTGCGCCTGTTCGGCCTGGCCGGCACCCTGATCGCCGCCTGGCTGGTGTGGATTCTCGCCGACACCGCCGTGCACCACGCCCTCACCCGCTCGCGCAAAGGCCTGGCCAACGCTCGTGCGCAAACCATGATGCCGCTGATCCGCAACGTGCTGTTCGTGACGATCTTCATCATTGCGGTGATCGTCGCCCTGGCCAACATGGGCATGAACGTCACCCCGCTGCTGGCCGGTGCCGGTGTCATCGGCCTGGCCATCGGTTTTGGCGCGCAATCGCTGGTCGCCGACCTGATCACCGGGCTGTTCATCATCATCGAAGACTCCCTGGCCATCGATGATTACGTCGATGTCGGCGGCCACCTGGGCACGGTCGAGGGCCTGACCATCCGTACCGTGCGCCTGCGCGATATCGACGGCATCGTCCACACCATCCCGTTCAGCGAGATCAAGAGCATCAAGAACTACTCCCGCGAGTTCGGCTACGCGATCTTTCGCGTGGCCATCCCGCACAGCATGAACATCGACCAGGCAATCACCCTGATCCGCGATGTCGGGCAGAAGATGCGCAACGACCCGCTGATGCGCCGCAACATCTGGTCGCCGCTGGAGCTGCAAGGGGTGGAGAGCTTCGAGTCGGGCTCGGCGATCCTGCGTGCGCGCTTCAAGACCGCGCCGATCAAGCAGTGGGAAGTGTCGCGGGCCTTCAACCTGGCGCTCAAACGCCAGCTCGACGAATCCGGCCTGGACCTGGCTACCCCGCGCCTGAGCGTACAGGTGATCACCGCCGACGCCAGCACACCGTTCAGCGAAAGCCCGCCCAAGTCCTAACCGGCTTGAGCCTTGATGCGGATTGCGTCATGGCGCCAGTACTCAAGGTCACAGTCGATCAGCCGCCCGTGCTGGTCGCTGTTGACCCGGGTAATGTGCAGGCCGGGGCTACCGGCCGACACTTTAAGCGCCAGCGCTGCCGCTACCGGCAAGGCGGTCGGCAGGATCTCGAAGCGCACCCGTCCGTACTCGATGCCGTAGTGGCCGGCATACAACTCGGTCAGCGAGCGGCTCAGGTCGTGCTCAAGAATGCCCGGGAAGTATTCGGGGTTCAGGTAGTGCTCGGCATACAGCACCGCCCGGCCATCGATCCGGCGTAACCGGCAGATCTGGATCACGCTCGACAGCGGCGCCAGTTGCAGCCGCGCACACACCGCTGCCGCTGCTGGCTGCAGGCGCGCCGACAACAACTCGGTACGCGCCTCGCGGCCCTGCTCGCGGACCATGGCATGAAAGTGGCTGCGCTCGATCAGGTCGTAGGTCAGGCGCTCGGGCGCGACGAACCAGCCGCGGCGTTCCTCGCGGTAAATCAAACCCCGCGCCTCCAGTTGCACCAGCGCCTCACGCAAGGTGATGCGCGTGGTGTCGAACACCTCGCTGAGCTTGCGCTCGGCCGGCAGCTTGCAGCCGGGCGACAGGAGGCCATGCTCAATCTGCTCCTGCAGGGCATGACAGATGGCTGTTACTGCTCGCGGTGGCAGTGGCTGCATCAAAGGTTACCTATCTGGACTAGTCCAGCCCCCGTAGCGCCCCAATCTGGCGCCGTAGGGCTATGAGAATAGTGCAAGCCTAGGCACTGCAGATGAATGCCAGATGACAGTGAGGGTGGTCTACGCTTGATTTCCAGGGGCAAAAGCCCGGCCGGGGCAATGCCTGGACATCAAATTGTCATGCAACAGGCCTACCTTGGCTCAGGTATTGCTGACCTAGACCAACCGAACCGCAACAACGTCCAACAACACCTTTTGCGTGTTGTACGGCACCCATCAAGGAGCTTCGGATGAAAAAGCTTTTTCTGGCGTCACTGTTAGGCTCGAGTATCGCGTTGTGCACAGCGGCCATGGCCGCCGACACTGACCTCAAGGCCCTCGAGGACGCCGCCCGCAAGGAAGGCGTAGTCAACAGCGTGGGCATGCCCGATGCCTGGGCCAACTGGAAAGGCACCTGGGACGACCTGGCGACAAAATACGGCCTCAAGCACATGGACACCGACATGAGCTCGGCCCAGGAAGTGGCCAAGTTCGACGCCGAAAAAGACAACGCCAGCGCCGACATCGGTGACGTCGGCGCCGCCTTCGGCCCGATCGCGGTGGCCAAGGGCGTGACCCAGCCGTACAAGCCAAGCACCTGGGAGCAGGTCCCGGACTGGGCCAAGGACAAAGACGGCCACTGGGCCCTGGCCTATACCGGCACCATTGCCTTCATCATCAACAAGCAACTGGTGAAGGAGGCAGACATCCCGAAAACCTGGCATGACCTGGAAAAGGGCAAGTACAAGGTCGCCATCGGTGACGTCGGCACCGCCGCCCAGGCTGCCAACGGTGTTCTGGCCGCTGCCATCGCCTATAAAGGCGACGAGAGCAACATCGAACCAGGCCTGCAGCTGTTCACCAAGCTGGCCCAGCAAAAACGCCTGTCGCTGGCCAACCCGACCATCCAGACCCTGGAGAAGGGCGAGATCGAAGTCGGCGTGGTCTGGGACTTCAACGGCCTGAGCTACCGCCAGCAGATCGACCCGAAACGCTTCGAGGTGCTGATCCCGTCTGACGGTTCGGTGATGTCCGGTTACACCACCATCATCAACAAGTACGCAAAAAACCCCAACGCCGCCAAGCTGACCCGCGAGTACATCTTCAGCGATGCCGGGCAGATCAACCTGGCCAAGGGGCATGCCCGGCCGATCCGTGCCGAGCACCTGAAACTGCCGGCTGAGGTACAGGCCAAACTGCTGCCCAACGAGCAGTACAGCGCCGCGCAGCCGATCAAGAATGCCGAAGCCTGGGAAGCGACCTCCAAGGCCCTGCCGCAGAAGTGGCAGGAGCAAGTGATCATCGAGATGGAGTGAACCCATCGCGGGTCAAGTCGGATCGCCGCACCGCCGCTCCCACGGAGATCCCCGTGGGAGCGGCGGTGCGACGACTCGACTTGACCCGCGATGCGGCCACCACATAACCCGGAGATACCATGAACCACAACGTCATCCTGGTCTTGCTCGATGGCCTCAACCATCAGGTCGCGCACCACGCCATGGGCCATCTGCATGCCTATGTCGAAGCCGACCGTGCAGCGCTTTACCGGGTCGAATGCGAGCTGCCGTCGTTGTCACGGCCGCTGTACGAATGCATCCTCACCGGGGTCGCGCCGATCGACAGCGGCATCGTCCACAACAACGTCAACCGCCTCTCCAACCAGCGCAGCGTGTTCCACTACGCCCGCGAGGCCGGCCTGGGCACGGCCGCGGCGGCCTATCACTGGATGAGCGAGCTGTACAACCGCTCGCCCTTCGACCCGCTGCGCGACCGCCACACCCACGCCCCCAAGCTGCCGATCCAGCACGGGCTGTTCTATTACGCCGACCACTACCCCGATTCGCACCTGTTCGCCGACGCCGAGTACCTGCGCCGCCGTCATGCACCGAATTTTCTCCTGGTGCACCCGATGAACATCGACGACGCCGGCCACCGCCACGGCCTGGACAGCAGCCAGTACCGCAACAGCGCGCGCAGCGCCGATATTCTTCTGGCCGATTACCTGCGCACCTGGCTCGAAGAGGGCTATCAGGTATTGGTGACCGCCGACCACGGCATGAACAACGACCGCTCGCACAACGGCCTGCTGGCCGAAGAGCGCGAAGTGCCGCTGTTCGTCTTTGGCCAGGCGTTCAGCCTCGACCCGGCGGCCAAGCCGCTGCAGACCGAACTGTGTGGCACCATTTGCGAGTTGCTCGGCGTGCCCCACGACAAACCGGTATGCCGGGAGCTGCTCAAGTGAATTCGATCAAGCGCGGCAAATGGCTGGCCCTGCTCTGCCTGGTGCCTTTCGCGGTGTTTTTCATCATCTTCCAGATCGCCCCGCTGGCCTGGGTCATGCTCCACAGCGTGCAGGTGGAATCAAGCTGGGGCCTGGACAATTTCAGCAAGATATTCAGTTCCAGGTTCTACCGCCAGGCGATCCAGCACAGCCTGGAGATCAGCTTCTGGTCGAGCCTGTTCGGCATCCTCATCGCCATCCTCGGCAGCTACTCGTTGCGCCGGGTCGACTCGCGCCTGCGCGATTTCGTCAACGCCTTCGCCAACATGACCAGCAACTTCTCCGGGGTGCCGCTGGCCTTCGCCTTCATCATCCTGCTCGGCTTCAACGGCGCGCTGACCATGCTGCTGAAGCAGGCCGGGATCATCGAAGACTTCAACCTCTACTCCAAGACCGGGCTGATCATCCTCTACACCTATTTCCAGATCCCCCTCGGCGTGCTGCTGCTCTACCCGGCCTTCGACGCCCTGCGCGAAGACTGGCGCGAGTCCGCCGAGCTGCTCGGCGCTGGCGCCTGGCAATACTGGCGGCACATCGGCCTGCCGGTGCTGACCCCGGCGCTGCTGGGCACCTTCGTGATCCTCCTGGCCAACGCCCTGGGCGCCTATGCCACGGTCTATGCGCTGACCACCGGCAACTTCAACGTGCTGCCGATCCGCATCGCCGCGCTGGTGGCCGGCGACATCTCGCTGGACCCGAACCTGGCCAGCGCCCTGGCGGTCATCCTGGTCGGGCTGATGACCCTGGTGACCTTCGTCCATCAATGGCTATTGAAGCGGAGCTACCATGTCGCGCGCTGAACCGGGCACCTCGTCGCTGTACCACCGCCTGGTGGTCTACTTGCTGTTCATCATCCTCTTGCTGCCGCTGGCCGGCACCCTGCTCTACTCGCTGGCCACCAGCTGGTCGGCGAGCCTGCTGCCCAGCGGCCTGACCTTCAAGTGGTACCTGGCGCTATGGAGCGACCCGCGCTTTCTCGCCGCCTTCGGCCAGTCGCTGCTGGTGTGTGTCGGCGCCCTGCTGTTGTCGGTGCTGTTGATATTGCCGCTGCTGTTCGTGGTGCATTACCACTTCCCGCGCCTCGATGCGCTGATGAACATCCTCATCCTGCTGCCCTTCGCGGTGCCGCCGGTGGTGTCGTCGGTGGGCCTGCTGCAGCTCTACGGCTCGGGGCCGATGGCCATGGTCGGCACGCCGTGGATCCTTATCGGTTGCTACTTCACCGTAGCCTTGCCGTTCATGTACCGGGCGATCACCAACAACCTGCAGGCGATCAACCTGCGCGACTTGATGGACGCCGCCCAGTTGCTGGGCGCCAGCACCTTCCAGGCGGCGTTCCTGGTGGTGCTGCCAAACCTGCGCAAGGGCCTGATGGTGGCCTTGCTGCTGTCGTTCTCGTTCCTGTTCGGCGAGTTCGTGTTCGCCAACCTGCTGGTCGGCACCCGCTACGAGACCCTGCAGGTGTACCTCAACAACATGCGTAACAGCAGTGGCCACTTCAACAGTGCCCTGGTGGTTTCCTATTTCCTCTTCGTGCTGGCGCTGACCTGGGCAGCCAACCGCCTGAACAAGGACAAGTCCTGATATGAGCTTTGTCAGCGTACAGAACCTGCAAAAAAGCTATGCCGGCAGCCCGGTGTTCAACGACATCAACTGCCAGATCGAACGCGGCGAATTCGTTACCCTGCTCGGCCCGTCCGGCTGCGGCAAGTCCACCCTGCTGCGCTGTATCGCCGGGCTGACCGCGGTGGACAGCGGGCGCATCTTGCTCGATGGCACCGACCTGGTGCCGCTCAGCCCGCAAAAACGCGGGATCGGCATGGTGTTCCAGAGCTATGCGCTGTTCCCCAACATGACCGTCGAACAGAACGTCGCCTTCGGCCTGCGCATGCAGAAGGTCAACAGCGACGACAGCCAGGCGCGGGTCCGCGAGGTACTGCAACTGGTCGAGCTGCAGGACTTCGCCCGGCGCTACCCGCACCAGTTGTCCGGCGGCCAGTGCCAGCGCGTGGCCCTGGCCCGCTCGCTGGTCACCCGCCCGCGCCTGCTGCTGCTCGACGAGCCGCTGTCGGCGCTGGATGCGCGGATTCGCAAGCACCTGCGCGAGCAGATCCGCGCGATCCAGCGCGAGCTGGGCCTGACCACCATCTTCGTCACCCACGACCAGGAAGAAGCGCTGACCATGTCCGATCGCATCTTCCTCATGAACCAGGGCCGCATCGTCCAGAGCGGCGATGCCGAAACCCTCTATACCGCGCCGGTGGACGTGTTCGCCGCAGGCTTTATCGGCAACTACAACCTGCTCGACGCCGACAGCGCCAGCCGCCTGCTGCAGCGCCCGGTGAACAGCCGCCTGGCAATTCGCCCGGAAGCCATCGCCCTGAGCCTGGACGGCGAGCGGGAGGGGCTGGTACGCAGCCACAGCCTGCTGGGCAACGTGATCCGCTACCGGGTTGAAGCGCGCGGGGTAGAATTGCTGGTCGATGTGCTCAACCGCTCGTCCGCCGACCTGCACCCGGACGGCCAGCGGGTATCCTTGTCGATCGATCCCACCGCCCTCTGCGAAGTCGCCTGAGGGTTGCACAGGAGTTTTTCTGAATATGGCACTCGCGATTTTCGATCTGGATGAAACCCTGATCCACGGTGACTGCGCCACGCTCTGGAGCGAGCAGATGGGCCGTCTGGGCTGGGTCGATCCAGCGTCTTTCATGCGCACCAACAACGAACTGATGGACGCCTACAGCCATGGCAAGCTGCGCATGGAAGACTACATGGCCTTCAGCCTGGAACCTTTGATCGGCCGCACCCCGGAAGAAGTCGAGCACCTTGTAGCGCCCTGGGTGGAAGATTTCATCGAACCGATCATCTTCAGCGACGCCACCAAGACCATCGCCGCCCACCGCAAGGCCGGCGACCGGATCCTGGTGATTTCGGCTTCCGGCACCCACCTGGTCAAGCCGATTGCCGAACGTCTGGGCATCGATGAGATTCTCGGCATTGAGCTGGAGGTTGAGCGCGGTGTTTACAACGGCAAGACCAAGGGCGTGCTGACCTACCGCGAAGGCAAGATCACCCGTTTGCTGGAATGGCTCGACCAGGAAGAAGAGAACCTTGAAGGCGCGAGTTTCTACTCGGATTCACGCAACGACCTGCCGTTGCTGCTGAAGGTGGATTTCCCGCATGTGGTCAATCCGGATCCGGTGTTGCGCGAGCAGGCCGAGACTCAAGGCTGGCCGATTCATAGCTGGAAATGATTGAAGCCATCGCGGGGCAAGCCGCTCCTGTGGGAGCGGCGGTGCGACGACTCGACTTGCCCCGCGATTGGCGGTTTACACCAGACTCTCGTCGATCACCAGCACCAGCTTGCCCGACACCTGATTGCCGGCAAGCTCGGCAAACGCCGCCTCGGCATCCTTGATCGGGAAGGCCCTGGCCAGTTGCGGCTTGAGCCGGCCTTCGCTGAACAGCGGCCACACTTGCTGGCCGAGGTCGCTGAGCAGGTCTGCCTTGAACTGGTCATCGCGGGTGCGCAAGGTCGAACCCAGGACCTGTATGCGCTTGCCCAGCAGTTGCGCCAGGTCCAGCTCGGCCTTGCGCCCGCCCATCAAGCCGATGATCACCCAGCGCCCGTCACGGGCCAGCAGCTTGAGGTTGAGCTCGGCATAGTTGGCGCCAACCGGGTCGAGAATCACGTTGAACGGGGCAAAGTCATTCAGTGCCTCGAGGTCTTCACCGCGAACCACGCCGCCGCTGGCCCCCAGGCCTTCGCAGTAGGCCAGCCGCTCGGCCGAGCCGACGCTGACCCAGCACGGGCTGCCAAAGGCCTTGCACAGCTGGATCGCCGCCGAGCCGACACCGCTGGCCCCGGCATGCAGCAAGACTTTCTCACCGGGCTTGAGCGCGGCCAGCTGGAACACATTAAGCCAGGCCGTGGCATACACCTCGGGGATTGCCGCCGCTTCCTGCAGGCTCAAGCCCTCGGGCACCGGCAGTACGTGGCGGCCATCGACCACCACTTCCTCGGCCATGCCGCCACCGGCGAGCAAGGCACAGACCCGATCGCCGACCTGCCAGGAAGAACCGGCGCCCACTTCGCTGATCACCCCCGAGCACTCCAGGCCGAGAAATTCGCTGGCCCCCGGTGGTGGCGGGTAGAGCCCGGCACGCTGGAGCAGGTCGGCGCGATTGAGGCCGGCGGCGGCCACGCGAATTCGTACTTGACCGATATCGCAAGTTGGACTTGTCGTCGCAACCCACTCCACATGTCCGTCAACGCCTTGCAATGCCTTCACAGTGCCTCCATAGTTGAGTCATGACTGAGCCCGGGAGCTGTAGCCCCGGGCTTTTTGCATTATGCGTCCGGTTTTCATGGAACCGGCGAATTCAAAGACGGCCTAATATGCGTGATCAATTGTCCCTACGTCGAATCAGCATGAAGCATTTTCTGCCAAGCACCACCCTCGCCCTGTTGATCGGTCTGGGCAGTCTGCCATTGGCGGGCAGTGCATGGGCCGCCAACAGCTGGGATAAGCTCCAGCCCGACCGCGATGAAGTGGTCGCCAGCCTGAACGTGGTCGAGCTGCTCAAGCGCCACCACTACAGCAAGCCGCCGCTCAACGATGCGCGCTCGGTGATCATCTACGACAGCTACCTCAAACTCCTTGATCCTGCGCGCAGCTACTTCACTGCCAGCGACATCGCCGAGTTCGACAAGTGGAAGACCCAGTTCGACGATTTCCTCAAAAGCGGCAATCTCGACCCCGGCTTCACCATCTACAAGCGCTACCTGGACCGGGTCAAATCGCGCCTGGACTTCGCCCTCGCCGAGCTGAGCAAGGGCGTCGACAACTTCGACTTCACCACCCATGAGACCTTGCTGATCGATCGCAAGGACGCCCCGTGGATGAAGAACCAGGCCGAGCTCGACGACCTCTGGCGCAAACGCGTCAAGGATGAAGTGCTGCGCCTGAAGATCGCCGGCAAAGAACCCAAGGCAATCCAGGAACTGCTGACCAAGCGCTACAAGAACCAGCTCACGCGCCTGGACCAGACCCGCGCCGAAGACATCTTCCAGGCCTATATCAACACCTTCGCCCAGTCCTACGACCCGCACACCAACTACCTGTCGCCCGACAACGCAGAAAACTTCGATATCAACATGAGCCTGTCGCTCGAAGGTATCGGCGCCGTACTGCAAAGCGACAACGACCAGGTCAAGATCGTGCGCCTGGTGCCGGCCGGCCCTGCGGCCAAAACCAAATTGGTAGCTCCGGCCGACAAGATCATCGGCGTGGCCCAGGGCAACAAGGAAATGGTCGACGTGATCGGCTGGCGCCTGGACGAAGTGGTCAAGCTGATCCGCGGGCCGAAAGGTTCGGTGGTGCGCCTGGAAATCATCCCGGCCAGCAACGCCCCTAACGACCAGACCACCAAGATCGTGCCGATCACCCGTGAAGCGGTGAAACTCGAAGAGCAGGCGGCGAAAAAGTCGGTGCTCAAGCTCAAGCAGGACGGCCGTGACTACAAGCTCGGAATCATCGAGATTCCGGCCTTCTACCTCGACTTCAAGGCCTTCCGCGCCGGCGATCCGGAGTACAAGAGCACCACCCGCGACGTTAAAAAACTGCTGACCGAACTGCAGAAGGAAAAAGTCGACGGCGTGGTCATCGACCTGCGCAACAACGGCGGCGGCTCGCTGCAGGAAGCCACCGAGCTGACCAGCCTGTTCATCGACAAGGGCCCGACGGTGCTGGTGCGCAACAGCGACGGCCGCGTCGACGTGCTTGAAGACGAAAACAGCGGCGCCTTCTACAAAGGCCCGCTGGCACTGGTGGTCAACCGCCTGTCGGCCTCGGCTTCGGAGATTTTCGCCGGCGCCATGCAGGACTATCACCGCGCGCTGATCCTCGGCGGGCAGACCTTCGGCAAAGGCACGGTGCAAACCATCCAGCCGCTCAATCATGGCGAGCTGAAGCTGACCCTGGCCAAGTTCTACCGGGTTTCCGGGCAGAGCACCCAGCACCAGGGCGTGCTGCCGGACATCGACTACCCGTCGATCATCGACACCAAGGAAATCGGCGAAAGCGCCCTGCCCGAAGCCATGCCATGGGACACCATCCGCCCGGCGATCAAGCCTGCGGTCGACCCGTTCAAGCCGTTCCTGGCCCAGCTCAAGGCCCGTCACGACAGCCGTACGGCCAAGGATCCGGAGTTCGTCTACATCCGCGACCGCCTGGCCCTGACCCAGAAGCTGATGAACGAGAAAACCGTCAGCCTCAACGAGGCCGAACGCCGTGCCCAGCACGCCGATATCGAAAGCAAGCAGCTGGCGCTGGAAAACACCCGACGCAAGGCCAAGGGCGAAGAACCGCTCAAGGAACTGAAGAAGGAAGACGAAGACGCGCTGCCGGTCGAGCCGGACGATACCAAGCCCGAAGACGACGCCTACCTGAAGGAGTCCGGGTTGATCCTGCTGGACTACCTGGGGCTGAATTCGCAGGTGGCGCGCAACAACCCGTAAACCGGTGATGGCAAAATAATGTGACCGCGCTTCATTGCGTCATCAAATAGTCATCAGACTGTCGTGAAATAAGGGACTGAGCGCCGCGGGTGCTCAGTCCCTTTTTTCTAGGTAGGCCTGCCATGACCATCAACGAACAGCTCAGCGCGTTGAGCACCATCCTGGCTCAAAGCGGCTTGCACAGCCTGTTCCAACCCATTGTCTGCCTTTCCGAACGGCGCATCCTCGGCTACGAAGCGCTGAGTCGCGGCCCGTCCAACAGCCCGCTGCATTCGCCGATCAACCTGTTTGCCGTGGCCCGCCAGGCCGGGCGCCTGACCGAGCTGGAAGTGGCCTGCCGCGAGAGCGCCTGCCGGCGCTTCAGCCAGCAGAACCTTGAAGGCAAGCTGTTCCTCAACGTCTCGCCCGAGTCCCTGCTCGAACCGCAGTACCAGTCCGGGCGCACCCTGAAGATGCTCCACGAGCTGGGCGTGCCGCCCAGCCGGGTGGTGATCGAACTCACCGAACAGACCCCCACCGACGACTTCCAGCTGCTGTTCAACGCCCTGCACCACTACCGCGACATGGGCTTTTCCATCGCCCTGGATGATCTGGGGGCCGGTTATTCGAGCCTGCGCCTGTGGTCGGAGCTGCGCCCGGACTACGTCAAGATCGACCGCCACTTCATCGACGGCATTCACCTGGATGCGGTCAAGCGCGAGTTCGTCGGCTCGATCCTGCAGATCGCCCGGGCCTCGCGGGCCCAGGTGATTGCCGAAGGCATCGAGCTGGCCGAAGAGCTCAAGGTGCTCACCGAGATGGGCGTCGACCTGGTCCAGGGCTACTTGCTGGGCCGCCCGCAGGAACAGGCGGCGCGCGATGTGCAAAGCATGCTCGGGCAGCCGGTACAGGCGCTGCAGAGCCTCAATGAAGACAGCGGCAACCTCGCCGCGCTACTGATCGAACAACCGGCGGTGAACCGCGAGGCGCCCACCCCGCAGGTGCTGGAACTGTTTCGCAGCCAGGCCAACCTCAATTCCCTGGCGGTGCTCGACGCGCATGGGCAGCCGTGCGGCATCGTTCATCGCCATTCGCTCTCCGACGCACTGCTCAAGCCGTTTGCCACCGACCTGTTCGCGCGCAAGCCGATCAGCCGCTTGATGAGCGATGACTTTCTCGCCGTGGATCTGGGCCAATCGCTGCAACAGGTCAGCCGCCTCCTCACCAGCCGCGCCCGCCAGCGCATCGAGGAAGATTTCATCATCACCCACAACGGCCGCTACCTGGGCCTGGGGCGGGTGATCGACGTGCTCAAGCTGATCACCGAGCAGAAGATCCAACAGGCCCGCTATGCCAACCCGCTGACCCTGTTGCCGGGCAACGTACCGATCCAGCAGTGCCTGACCCGCCTGCTGCAACAGCAACGCGCAGCGGCGATCTGTTACGTCGATATCGACAGCTTCAAGCCGTTCAACGATATCTACGGGTATGCCCGTGGCGATGAGGTATTGCTGTGCCTGGCCCAGTGCCTGGGCGAACGGGTCGACCCCAGCCGCGATTTCGTCGGCCATATCGGCGGCGACGATTTCATGCTGGTGCTCGGCTCAGATGATTGGCAACAACGCTTGCAGTTGTTGCTGGAGGACTTTCACAAACAGTGCCGGCGCTTCTACCGGGCCGAGCACCTGCAGGCCGGGTGCTTCATCGCCACCGACCGCCAGGGCCGGCGCCAGGAATTTGCCCTGCTGTCGTTGTCGATCGGCGTGGTGCAGTTGCACCCGCAGGCCTGTGCCGGGCTCGATGCCGGGCAACTGGCGGAGTTGGCCTCACAGGCCAAGCACCAGGCCAAGGATGTGCCTGGGCACAGCCTGTACCTGATCGATACCGCCCCTGGCGCTCAGGCTTCTTCGTGTTCGGGGTAGCTGTACTCGAACACCCGCACCACTTCCGAGGCGTGCCAGGAGGCTGCGGCCATGCCATCGGACGGGCCGGAAAAGCGCCCCAGGCGCTCGACGCATTCGAAGAACCCGGTGCGCGGCAAGCGGCTGGCGCCCTGGCTGATCACCAGCGAGCTGCGCAGCGGCTGCTCGGCGCGGGCGTCGAGCGCGGCCAGGTGCTCCAGCGCCGCGGTCAGCGTTTGCATGGCCGGGCTGGGCAATTGCAGACGCTCGAGCAAGGCCCGGTAGGTCAGCAGGTGGCGCTGGCGGCGGGCGACATCCAGCTCGCCGAGCAGGCCTTCCCAGTGCTGGCGGCTGATGCGCACGCTCACGACGGCTCGCTCCAGCCAGCCACACCCAGCTCCCAGGCCAGGCTGCGGCGAATCGCGGCATCCGGCTGGCGTTCACCGCTTTCGATCAGCGCCAGGTACACAGGGCTGATACCGACGCTGCGCGCCAGTTGCTCCGGCGCCAGGCCCTTGCCCTCACGCAAACGCGCCAGCTCGCTGAAATTCGGCAAGCTGGCGCTGTCGGTGGCGCTTGAAGCTGTGTTTGCGCCGGCAAGTGGCTCGCCTTGCCCGGCAGCTTTAAGCAGTGCCTGGTACTGCTCCCAGGGAACAACCGCGTACTCGGGTTGACCGTCCCGGCTGATGACCTGAATACCCATTACAACCCCCTTGTAGGATTACGATATGTAATCGGTAGGCATAATCCTTATGCCAATTATATTACCAGCCAACAAGGGTGTGCAGGGTCGTGATGTGATCAGCTTTTTTCCTGTTCCAGGCGCAGGGCTTCGGGGGTGTCGGGCAGGCGCTCGACCACCCGCAGTTTTTCCGGTGCCTGGCGGTTGCGCCAGGCGCTGAACGCGGCCAGTTCATCAGACACCGCCTTCATCACCCAGGCCAGCACGGCGATGTCGTCGAGCATGCCGACGCCCAGCAGCCAGTCGGGGATCGCATCCAGCGGGCTGACAAAATACAGCAGCCCCGCCACCACGGTGATCAGTGCCTTGGGGCTGATTGCCCGGTACTCGCCGCGCCACCAGGCCAGGCACAGGGCCTGCATCAGGCGCACGTCCTCGCGCAGTTTGCCCAGCCGCGGACCTTTGCGCGCCACGGCAAAAATCAGCGCCGGCAAACGCCCGCGGCTGAGCAGGCGCTCGGCCAGGGGCAGAAATCGGGCGAAATTCCACGGTGCTTTCATACGGCCTCCAGGGCCAGTGCCAAGGAAGGTTATCCACAATAATTGTGGATAACCTTGTGAACAGAGCTCAGTTTCAGGCTCAAGGCGCCCGCCCGGCAAGGGTCCGGGTTAAATCGGGCGTTTTTTACACACCTGTTTCAATCGCGCAAACGTTTTGCCCGCTGCGCCCTGATTCATCAACAGCTGCAGTGACTAAGACCGTGCATGACCCTATGGGTTCGGTAAAACCCAGAAACGACAACGCCCCGTCGAGACGGGGCGTTGCAGGTATCAGCTGGCCTTACTCGGCAGCTGGATCGGCAGGCTCTTCAGCCTTGGCCGGGTCCTTGATGGCGATCAGTTCCAGATCGAACACCAGCACCGAGTTGGCCGGAATGGTCGGGCTCGGGCTCTGCGCGCCGTAAGCAAGGTCGGACGGGATGTACAGCTTGTACTTCTCGCCGACGTGCATCAGTTGCAGGCCTTCGACCCAACCCGGGATCACGCCGCTGACCGGCAGGTCGATCGGGCTGCCACGCTCGACGGAGCTGTCGAAGACCTTGCCGTCGATCAGCTTGCCTTCGTAGTGGACGGTAACCACGTCAGTCGGCTTTGGCTGGGCGCCGTCGGCCTTCTTGATGACTTCGTACTGCAGGCCCGAAGCGGTGGTGACCACGCCAGCCTTCTTGCCGTTTTCTTCGAGGAATTTCTTGCCGGCGGCAGCCGACTCTTCGCTCATTTTCACCAGGCGCTCTTCAGCGCGCTTCTGCAAGGCCGAGAAGGCTTCAACCAGCTCTTCGTCCTTGATCTTCTGTTCTTTCTTGCCAACGGCGTCTTCGATACCTTGAGCGACAGCTTTCGAATCAAGGTCGTCCATGCCTTCCTGAGCCAGGCTTTTGCCCATGTTCAGGCCAATACCGTAGGAGGCTTTCTGTGCCGGAGTCTTCAGCTCGACGCTGGTCTGCGAATCGCAACCCGCCAGTACCAGGCTAACCAGGGCAACCGCAGCCGCCAACCGATGCTGTTTCATGCTATTTCCTTGTTCATGCGCCAATAGGGCAATCGAGTAAAGCCGCGAGCTTATCAGGCGGCCACGACCAATGGCTACCGGCATGAGAGCAAGAAAACCCGGATAAGTTCAGCCAGATTAAACCTTCTTCATCCTCGGCTGCAGCCAGTGGCCAGTATTGACGGGACCGGGCGGTTGGGCAAATCCGCCGATGAGGTTTTGTAGCAGTTTGTATCGACGCTCAGGGATAACCGCCGTCGCGGTACTGCGCCGCCACTTCGCGCAAAACTTCGCACAGCCACTGTGCCGGCAAGGCCAGCGGCAAGGCGGCATTGCTGCAGATGCCGACCGAGCCGCCCGGCTCGCTGACACCCAGGTCCAGCTCGCACAATTCACCACGGCTGAGGTCGACGCGCACCGCATCGCGTGGCGCCACCCAGACCGCATCGCTGCCCTGTACATAACGACGGCTGAGGGCCGGCGACAGGGTTTCCAGGCGCTGCGCGGGTTGCTCGATGGCGCACTGCACGAACAGGCTGTCGGCGTGCTTGCGGATGGTCGTGCCGGCCAGCGGCAACACCAGCGGGTAGCGCCCGACCTGGCTGCGCTCGAGCGGCTGGCGGCCAAGCAAAGGATGGCCAGGGCGCACCACCAGCGACATCGACTCGCTGTACAGGTGCTCGAACATCAGCCCCTGGATCTGCGGGCTGTCGGTCATGCGCCCGATCACCAGGTCCAGCTCACCGACGTGCAACTGCCCCAGCAGGTGCGCGCTGGGGCCGGTGGCGACGCTGACCACCAGCGCCTCATGGCGCTGGTGCAGACGGCACAGCACTTCGGGCATCAGCAGGCTTTCGACGGTCGACAGCACGCCGACCCGCACCTGCGGCGGCGCATGCTCTTCACCGCGCAAGGTGCTCACACCTTCGCGCAAGGCCTGCACGCTGGGGCCGGCGTAGCGCATGAAACGCACCCCGGCCGGGGTCAGCTCGACGCCCTGCTTGCTGCGCTCGAACAGCCGCGTTTCAAGCAGCGCTTCAAGCTCCTTGAGGGTCTTGGAGATCGCTGGCTGACTGATCGCCATGGCATCGGCGGCCCTGGCGAAACTGCCCTGGCGGGCGATTTCGAGAAAGCACAGCAGGTGGCGGAATTTGATCCGGGTGTCGAGGTTCATCCGGGGAGTTTATCGGGGCTCGGCCCGGACTGCGACCGCTTCGCGCTCGATCGCGACCCGACTTGACCCGCGATGAGGCCATCAACAGCGGCCCAGTTCCACCTGCTCGCCACTGATGCGCACCGGCCACACCTGCAACGCCTGCTGCGGATCCTCCAGGCAACGCCCATCGCGCAAACAAAAATGCTGCTTGTACAACGGCGCCGCCACCACCAGCTCGCCCTTGAGCTCGCCCACCAATCCACGACCAATCACATTGGCACCGGACTTGGGGTCATGGTTGTCGACGGCGAACACCGGCGTGGCCTGCCCGGGCAGGTAGAACAGCGCCACCTGGCGCCCCTCGAACCACACCACCACCCCCGACTGGGCGACCAGGTCGGCACGGCTGCAAACCCTCTGCCAGGGTTGCGCTTGAACACTTACTGCTGCATTGGACGGGCTCATCAAAGCACCTCCTCGGTGGTCGGGATCAAGTGAAGTTCGCCGGCGCCGATGGGCCGGCGCTGGCCGCGTTCGCGGACAAAGTGCACACCCGGGTCGGGGCGCTGGTCGTTGACGAAGGTGCGAAAGCGCTTGAGCTTTTCAGGGTCTTTCAGGGCGTTGGCCCACTCGCATTCGTAGCGCTCGACCACCAGCTGCATTTGCGCTTCGAGCTCTGCGCCAAGGCCCAGGCTGTCGTCGAGGATCACCTGCTTGAGGTAGTCCAGCCCGCCCTCCAGGCTCTCGCGCCACACCGAGGTGCGCTGCAGCTTGTCAGCGGTGCGGATGTAGAACATCAGCACGCGGTCGATGGTGCGGATCAGGCTGGCGTCGTCCAGGTCGGTGGCGAACAGTTCGGCATGGCGCGGGCGCATGCCGCCGTTGCCGCAGATGTACAGGTTCCAGCCCTTCTCGGTGGCGATCACGCCGATGTCCTTGCTCTGCGCCTCGGCGCATTCGCGGGTGCAGCCGGACACCGCGAACTTGAGCTTGTGCGGCGAACGCAGGCCCTTGTAGCGGTCTTCCAGGGTCAGGGCCATCTGCACGCTGTCCTGCACGCCATAACGGCACCAGGTGCTGCCGACGCAGGATTTCACCGTACGCGTCGACTTGCCGTAGGCATGGCCGGTCTCGAAGCCTGCGCCAATCAGCTCGGCCCAGATCTCGGGCAATTCGTGCAGTTGGGCGCCGAACAGGTCGATGCGCTGGCCGCCGGTGATCTTGGTGTAGAGGTCGTACTTTTTCGCCACTTCGCCGATGACGATCAGCTTCTCGGGGGTGATCTCGCCGCCGGGAATCCGCGGCACCACCGAGTAGGTGCCGTTCTTCTGCATATTGGCCATGAAGGTGTCGTTGGTGTCCTGCAGTGGCACCAGCGACGGCTCCATGATCGGCTGGTTCCAGCACGAGGCGAGGATCGAGCCGACCGTGGGTTTGCAGATATCGCAGCCGACGTGCCCGCGTCCATGCTTGGCGAGCATCTCGTCGAAACTGACAATGCCTTCGACCCGCACCAGCGCGTAGAGCTCCTGGCGGGTGTAGGCGAAGTGTTCGCACAGGCTCTTGTCGACGCTGACGCCGCGGGCGATCAATTCATGCTCGAAGACCTGCTTGAGCAGCGCCGCACAACCACCACAACCGGTGCAGGCCTTGGTCTGCTGCTTGAGCTGGCCAAGCTCGCCGCAGCCACTGTCGATGGCGGCGCAGATCGCGCCCTTGCTGACGTTATGGCAGGAGCAGATAGTCGCGCTGGCGGGCAAGGCATCAGCGCCCAGTGCCGGCGCGCCGGCCGACTGCGGCAGGATCAGCGCGGCCGGATCGGCGGGCAGGGCAATGCTGTTCTGCACGAATTGCAGCAGGGTGTCGTAATAGCTGTTGTCGCCAACCAGCACCGCGCCGATCACCCGTTTGCCACTGCCATCGACCACCAGCCGGCGGTAGGCCGACGCCGCTTCGTCGATAAAGCGATAGCTGCGCGCACCCGGGGTCACGCCGTGGGCATCACCAATGGAGCCGACATCGACACCGAGCAGCTTGAGCTTGGTCGACATGTCGGCCCCGGTAAAACTGCCCGCGTCTTCACCGGCCAGCGTCGCCGCCACTGTACGCGCCATGCTGTAGCCCGGCGCCACCAGGCCGAACACGCTGCCGTTCCACGACGCGCATTCGCCGATGGCGAAGATCCGCGGGTCGCTGCTGCGGCACGCGCTGTCGATCACCACACCGCCGCGTTGGGCGATTTCCAGGCCACTGCTGCGGCCCAGGGCATCCTGCGGGCGGATACCGGCGGAGAACACGACAAGGTCGGTTTCAAGGAACTCGCCGCCCTCGAAGTTCATCCGGTAGCGATAGTCTTCACCGGCAACGATGGCCTGGGTCGCCCGCGACAGGTGCACGCCAACCCCCAGGGCTTCGATCTGCGCCCGCAAGGCCGCGCCGCCCTCGCCATCCAGTTGCACCGGCATAAGGCGCGGGGCGAACTCCACCACATGAGCTTCCAGGCCCAGCGACTTCAAGGCATTGGCCGCTTCCAGGCCGAGCAGGCCGCCACCGACCACCACCCCACGGCGAGCGCTGGCGGCCGCGGTGCGGATCGCATCGAGATCATCAAGGGTGCGATAGACCAGCCGCGCCGCCCCTTGCGAGCCTTCAATGGGCGGCACGAACGGATAGGAGCCGGTGGCCAGCACCAGTTGATCGTAAGGGTAGCGCCCGGCGCAGGTGACCACCTCGCAGCGTTCGCGGTCGATCTCCAGCACCGGCTCGCCCAGGTGCAAGTCAATGCCGTGCCGGGTGTACAAGCCTGCCTCGCCCAGGGCCAGGGTTTCGGCATCGCTGCCACTGAAGTATTCCGACAGGTGCACGCGGTCGTAGGCGCGCTGGCGCTCTTCACCGAACACCCGCACCTGGAAACGGCCCAGGGCACCGCGTTCGATCAGTTGCTCGACGCAGTGATGACCGACCATGCCGTTGCCGACGATGATCAGCTGTTGCCGCGCTTCGATGCTGGTAAACCCATTCATACCCGTTCCTCACTCAAGGCCAATCACGCTGGCTTTGCTGCTGGGGGCCAACCCCGAAAAACAAAAAAAGGCGCCTGGAGCCGAAGCTCCAGGCGCCTTTGCCTGGTCGTTTTTTGTAGTCCCGGTTGCGAATCGCCATTGACCCGCGAGGACGTTGTAAATCTGTAAAAGCAGGGAGCGTGCCAACTGCCAAAGCCTTTGAAACCGGGGCTTGCGCGCGATCCACTGGTGCCGTTATCGACCCAGGCTGGTGCAGCGCTCCCCCTTATGGGGCACTTCAGTACACGTCACGCAGGTAACGCTTGGCGCGATTCAGTTCGCCGACATAAGCCTCGGCCCGTTCCACACTCATGCCACCGTGCTGCTGCACCAGTTGCTTGAGCGCCGTATCAACATCGCGGGCCATGCTCCCGGCATCGCCACAGATATAGAAGTGCGCGCCCTCCTCCAGCCAGCGCCACAGCTCGGCACCCTGCTCAAGCATGCGCTGCTGCACGTAGATCTTCTGCGCCTGGTCGCGGGAGAAGGCGGTGTCCAGGCGGGTCAGGTGACCGTCGCGCTGCCAGGCCAGCAACTCGTCGCGGTAGTAGAAATCGGTGGCCGCCTGCTGCTCGCCGAACAGCAGCCAGTTGCGACCGTGGGCCCCTTCGGCCTGACGTTCCTGCAGGAACGCGCGAAACGGCGCCACACCGGTGCCGGGGCCGACCATGATCACCGGCGCCGTGCTGTCGCCAGGCAGGCGAAAGTGTGTGGTCGGCTGCGCGAATATCTCGACCCGGCCAGGCTCGCTGCGGTCGGCCAGGTAGGTCGAGCACACGCCCTTGCGCTGGCCGTAACGGACAGTGGAAACCGTCAGGTGCACTTGATCCGGATGCAGCTTCTGGCTTGAGCTGATCGAGTACAGCCGCGGCTGCATGGGTTTGAGCAGGTCGAGCCAAGCCTGCAGGCTCAGTTGGGGCTTGCACGCATGTACCAGGTCGATCAGTTGCTTGCCCCACAGCCAGTCCTTGAGCGCAGCCTTGTTGTGCGGCTCAAGCAATGCGCGCAGTTGCGCATCACCCGGGGCGAAAGCCTCAAGCAACTGCGGGGTAATGCGGGCGATCTCCAGGTGCTCAAGCAATGCCTCGGCCAAGGGCATGTCGGCCTGGCCCTTGAGGCTGACGCAGTGCCCGCCATCGAAGCGGGTGGCGGTCAGTAGCTCATCGACCAGCGCCGGACAGTTGCGCGGCCATACACCCAAGGCGTCGCCGGCGTGATAGGTGAACCCGCTGTCGCCCAGATCGAACACCAGTTGCCGGGTTTCCTTGACCGCGCCAGGGCCGTTAAGCAGGCGGTTGCCGACCAGGGTGGCTGGCAACGGTCGGGTCTTGCTGAAACCGCTGGCCGTTGGCGTTGGCGCTTCGAGCAGCAGTTCGCCGTGGCCCAGTTTGCCCAGCAGTGCCTGCAGCCATTGCCCCGTCGATTCATGCAAATCGCCCTCGCAATCGACCCGTTCCAGCAAGCGCTTGGCGCCCAGTTCGGCCAGGCGCTGATCGAGCTTGCGACCAAAGCCGCAGAACTGCTCGTAGCTGGAATCCCCCAGGGCCAGTACCGCATAAGGCACGCCGACGCAGCGTTGGGCATGCTCGCCATGCAGGCCGCGCCAGAACGCCGCGCCGCTGTCCGGCGCATCGCCGTCGCCGAAGGTACTGGCGATCAGCA
Organism: Pseudomonas sp. SORT22; assembly: GCF_018417635.1. Classification (NCBI taxonomy): domain Bacteria; kingdom Pseudomonadati; phylum Pseudomonadota; class Gammaproteobacteria; order Pseudomonadales; family Pseudomonadaceae; genus Pseudomonas; species Pseudomonas sp. SORT22. The sequence goes on along the minus strand of NZ_CP071007.1, from coordinate 1,597,679 downwards.
GCAGGCTGGCGGGGCGGTCCAGTTGCTCCAGAGCCAGGTCTTGCATGCAACTCAACTGCACCGGCAAGCCGACCTGGCGCAGGCGTGCGGCGCACTGCTCGGCCAGGGCCTGACTGTTGCCGGTCTGCGAAGCCCAGAGCAGCAGGTGCTGGTCCTGCACTGTCATGGTTTGACGATCGATCTGGGTGGCGTTGATGCGCTCGCCGGCAACCCGGCTCAGGGCCACCGCGCAATACTTGAAGGCCGGTTGCAGCGACAGCGGATCGACCGCGTCGCTGGTGACGGCATTGATCGCCAGGTTCTCGCCATAAACGTCGTTCCAGTGAAACGGCGCAAAGCAGTTGCCCGGCAGCACCCGAGCGGTAATCCGTGCCGGCAGCAGCGCCTGCCCGCGTCGGGAGCGGATCTGCACCTGATCCTTGTCAGCGATGCCCAGGCGCTCGGCATCATCCGGGTGAATCTCTACGAACGGCCCGGGGTCGAGCTTGTTCAGCGCCGCCACCTTGCCGGTCTTGGTCAGGGTGTGCCACTGGTGCTGGACCCGACCAGTGTTGAGCACCAGCGGAAAGTCGGCGTCCGGCAGCTCGGCGGCGGGCAGCCAGGGCCGGGCGAAAAAGCGTGCCTTGCCGCTGCGAGTGGGGAAGGCAATGGCCGGTACTTCGCCTTGGCCGTCGTGGCGCAGGGCCTGGCTGACGCCGTCGTTGCGATAGCGCAACGGGCTGCGGTCATTGTTGCGCCCAGGCTCACACGGCCACTGCCGCGGCGCCTCACGCAAACCGGCGTAGCTGACGCCGCGCACATCGTAACCGGTGGCCGGGTTCCAGGCCTGGCGCAGCTCGTCGAACACCGCTTCGGCATTGGCGTAACTGAAGGCCTCGGCGTAACCCATGGCGCAAGCGATTCGGGCGATGATCTGCCAGTCGGGCAGGCTCTCGCCCGGCGCCTCGACGGCCTGGTTCATCAAGGTCAGGTTGCGCTCGGAATTGACCATCACCCCCTCGCCTTCGGCCCACAGCGCGGCGGGCAAGAGGATATCGGCGTAACGGTTGGTCTCGGTGTCGAGAAAGGCGTCCTGGGTGATCACCAGCTCAGCCGCCTGCAACCCTTCGATCACCTGCTGGCGATTGGCGACGCTGGCCACCGGGTTGCTGCAGATGATCCAGCAGGCCTTGACCTGCCCGGCGGCGAGGTTTTCGAACAGCGCCACCGTGCCGTCACCGGCTTCGCTGCGCAGGCTGCCAGCGGGGATCTGCCACAGTTGCTCGACAAAGGCGCGATCGCTATCGACCAATGCCGAACGCTGCCCCGGCAAGCCCGGGCCCATATAGCCCATTTCTCGCCCGCCCATGGCGTTGGGCTGGCCGGTCAGCGAGAACGGCCCGCTGCCCGGCCGACAGATAGCACCAGTGGCCAGGTGCAGGTTGCACAGGGCGTTGCTGTGCCAGGTGCCATGGATGCTCTGGTTCAGGCCCATGGTCCAGCAACTCATCCACTCCGGGGCCTGGCCGATCCACTTGGCGGCCTGGCGGATATCGGCCTCGCTCAGCCCGGTGAGGGCGGCAACTCGCTCAGGTGTGTAGTCCTGCAAAAAGGCCGGCATGTCCTCCCAGCCTTCGGTGTAGCGCTGGATGAACTCGGCGTCGCACTGGCCGTTTTCCAGCAGCAGGTAGAGCAGGCCGTTGAGCAGCGCCAGGTCGCTGCCCGGTTTGATCTGCAGGAACAAATCGGCCTTGTCGGCGGTGGCGCTGCGCCGCGGGTCAACGACGATCAACCGGGCCCCGGCCTTGAGCCGGTCGAGCAGGCGCAAAAACAGGATCGGGTGACAATCGGCCATGTTCGCGCCGATCACCAGGAACACCTCGGCGCGGTCGAAATCCTGGTAGCTGCCGGGCGGCCCGTCGGCGCCCAGCGACAGCTTGTAGCCGCTGCTGGCGCTGGCCATGCACAGGCGCGAGTTGGACTCGATATGGCGGCTGCGGACAAAGCCCTTGGCCAGTTTGTTGATCAGGTACTGGGCCTCCAGCGACATCTGCCCGGAGACATAAAAGCCCAGGGCGTCCGGGCCATACTTATCAATGATCGCCCGCAGGCGCCGGGCCGCCTGTTCTATAGCGGTGTCGATGGCGCGCTGCACCGGGTCGCGCTGGCGCTGCTCGCGCACATAGGCATGCGTCATGCGCCCGGACGCACTCAACGGTTGATGGGCGGTGAGGCCCTTGGTGCACAGGCGGCCAAAGTTGCTGGGGTGCTGTTTGTCGCCACTGATCTTGGTCACCCGCCCGCCTTCGACGTTCATGACGATGCCACAACCGACGCCACAATACGGGCACACGCTGCGCACGCTGGTGCTGCTCATCGGCCTACCTCCTGATTGCGCAAACAAAAAGGCGCCCTGCTGCCCCGGCCTGAATGAACAAGCGGGGGCAACACGGCGCCTTTGTCGTGAACGGGGCAATCTGCGTTGATTGCCGGATGCTCAGGCTGTAGCAAGGGTCGCGCCACAATTGGCAGCGCCTTGTGCGGCGCGGTTCAGGCGTTCAGGGCGCCTGCCCGGCCGCACTGCATTGGGCCGGCCTGCACCATCGGATGGCACAGCCAGCGGGCCAGGCCTTATCATGGGCAGACATTCCGAGAGATGAAAAACCTCCTCCCATGAACCAAGTGGTTTTGAAAAACGCCGAACAACTGGCCCTGATGCGCAATGCCGGGCAATTGCTCAGCCAGGTGTTCGCCCACCTCGACAGCTTCATTGCTCCCGGGGTCAGCACCCTGCAGATCAACGACCGGGCCGAGGCCTTTATCGTCGATGTGCTCAAGGCGCGCCCGGCGAGCAAGGGCCAGTACGGTTTTGCCTATTCGCTCAATACCTCGGTCGACCATGTGGTGTGCCACGGCGTGCCGCATGCCGATGAGGTGCTCAAGGCCGGCTCGATCGTCAACGTCGACATTACCCTGGAACAAGGCGGCTACATTGCCGACTCGTCGAAGATGTACTGCCTGGGGCAGATCGATGCAGCCGCCCAGCGACTGGTCGACACCACCTATGCCGCGCTCTGGCAAGGCATTCGCCAGGTGCGTCCGGGCGCGACCCTGGGCGATATCGGCCACGCCATCCAGCGCCATGCCGAGGCAGCGGGCTACAACGTGGTGCGCGAATACTGCGGCCACGGCATCGGCCGGCAGATGCACGAGGCGCCCGAGGTTCTGCATTACGGGCACAAGGGCAGCGGCCTGCAGCTCAAGCCGGGGATGGTGTTTACCATCGAACCGATGATCAACCAGGGCGGGCGCGGGGTGCGCACGCTCAAGGACGGCTGGACGGTGATCACCCGCGACCGCAGCCTGTCCGCGCAATGGGAGCACACCATCGCCGTCACCGCCGAAGGTTTCGAAGTGCTGACCCTGCGCGAAGAAGAGCGCGCCATGCTGGTCCACGCTTAAGTCAGTTTGCCGCGCACCGCGCGGCTCTCTACAATCCGCGCCATTACGGCCGGCACCCGCACATTTTCCTACCGGCCCCGGAGCTTTTTCATGGAAGAAATCGAGCAGCACTGGCTGTACGCCCTTTCCGCCCCCATGGCCGCCCTCAACGGCGCCAGCTACACCGCCGCGACCTACTTCGAGACTTACGACGAAGACGAGACCGACCTCAAGAAGTGGTGGGGCATCCACAATCGCCAGGAGCTGCTGAACATGCTCAGCATGGCCGACACCGGCCATGCCCTGGAGCTCAAGGACGCCTATTGGCAAGCCGCCCGCTGCCTGCCCAGCGAATGGCCGCAGGTGCTCGAAGCGCTGACCCCGCGCCAGCGCATCCAGTACGAATTCGCCCGGCGCACCCTCGGCGACTGCGGCCAGGGTGGCGTGCGCGCCTGGGACCTGGGACGCATGGGCTACCTGCTGCGTGCCGGGTTGCGCAAAGGCTACCTGAGCATTCATGAAAGCCACTATCTGCAAGGCCGCCTGGCCGTGCGCGCCCGCCACTACTACAACGGCTGGGACCGCTACCTGGCCGGCTACCTGTTCGGCAAGGCGCTGTGGAACTGCTCCAGCGCCAGCGACGAAGAACTGGCGCAATGCCTGGAGCGCCAGGGCAGCGAACACTGGAACCGCTGCATCATGATGAACCTGAGCCACGACGCCCTGGGCTTTTTCGCCAGCATCCCCTGGGACCTGCCGCTGAACCTGCCGGAACGCCCTGACACCCTGCAAGGAGGCTGGTCATGAGTTGCTGGATTCACCTGGGCATCGAGCCGACCAACGATCCCGATGTCATCCGCGGCGCCTACCGCGCACTGCTGCCGCAGCACCACCCGGAAACCGACCCGCAGGGTTTCCAGGCCTTGCGCGAGGCTTACGAGCACGCCCTGCGCCTGGCCCGCGACGAGCCGGATGAGGCCGCTGAGGATGCACAGCACGACGATTCGGCGCCGGTGCGCAATGCCCTGATCGAACAGACCATGAGCGACTTTTCCAAGTTGCTCGGCGACCCTGCCCGCCGCTTCGATCCCCCGGCCTGGCAGGCCTTCATCGATGGTTTCAGCGGCCTGACCCTGGGTGACCAGGAGCAGGTCAGCTGGCACTTGCTGTACCGGCTGATGGAAACCGGGCCGTTGTCGCACGCCTGCGTGCAACTGATGGCCCGGCACCTGGGCTGGGAAAACGAAGTGCTGCGCCTGGAAGATCCGCGCCAGGCTGACGAATTCCTCGAGCGCATCAGCGAACCGGACCCGTTCGACACCAGCTTGATGAAGCACTGGTCGATGCCAGTGCAAGTCGAAACCCTGTGGTATGCCCGGAACCTGGATTTCCTCTACCACACCCGGCCGCTGTTCGAGTTCGAAAGCTTCGTCAGCCTGCACACCTGCCAGCCGTTCCCGGATGACCCGGCCTATATCCAGCGCCTGCTGGTCAAGCTGTGCCAGGCCGGCATCGGCAGCAGCAGCTTCTTTGCCCTGATCGCCGAGCAGCAACGCCAGGCGCCGGACGATATCGACCTGCTGTACCTGCTCGCCTGCCAGGCCAGCGACACCGGCCAGGAAGAACTCGCCCGCCAGTGCTGGACCCGCCTGTGGCGCGAGCACCAGCATCCGGAAGCCGCACGCTGGCTGCTCAACCTGTGCGCCAAGCATCAACCGCAGCGCTTGGCGCTGTTGATCCAGGCCCTCGACCGCCTGGAGCCGGTGTATGAATGGCCGCAAGACCTCAACGATCCGGCACAGATCTGGGGCAGCCCGTCGCAGCGCCCGGAAACCCTGACGCGCTGGTTCGACGCCGCCCGTGACGAGCAGGAAGGTATCGCCGGCGAGTTCATCAAGTGGCGCCTGGACGGCAAGGACGAACTGCCGCTGCTGGCCTGGCTGCTCGACGACCAACTGGATCGCCAGCTGCAGCGCCTGTACCGCCACGCGTGGGCCCTGCACCGCGGTGACAGTGGCCTGCTGCGACAGATCATGGCCGAGCCGCTGGGCGACGATCCGCTCGACCAGCTGATTATCGAAGGCTTCAAGTACCAGGCCGAACAGCAGTTGCGCTGGCTCGAGCAGTCACCGCTGGCCCTGGCCCTGACCGCCTTTATCAACAGCCCGGCGGCGCAACCGCAACTGCCCGAGGTGCTGCAGGAAGGCCCATGCCAGACAGTCGCCCGCGACTGGCTGCGGCGCATGCGCAGCTACCCGGCCGCCACCCTGCCGAAGCTGACCGCGCTGATCAAGCCGGCCAACCTGATGCCGACGCCTTTTGCCCTGCAGCTGCTGTCCGACCTCGCCGAAGCCGGCATCGAACTGCCACGCCCGCCTGCCGACGACGGCCTGTGGACCTGGCACCGGCAGAACCTGTTCATGCTTGCCCTGGTCGAACAGCCCGAGCGTTGGCTGGCGATGGTGCCGGCGCAGTTGCTGGCCAGCCTGCCCTACCCGGCGGAGCATCCGTTCGCCCGCCTGCAGCAACTGTTGCTGCGCCTGCAAAGCCAGCAAGGCAATGTCGATGGCCTGCTCGGCTGGCTGGATGACAACGATCCGCTGCAGTGCTTTATCGGCCAGCGCCTGTCGACGGTGCAACAAGCCCTGGACAGCGCCAAGCTGCCCAGCAACCTGAAACTCTACGCCTGCCTTGAGAACGACCCGCGCGCCTTTGATGAAGACGTGCTGGGCATGATGGTGCTATGCGCCGTCCTCTATCACGACCCGACCCTGAACGCCGAACAGCATGGCAGCCTGCTGCGACGCATCTCTACCTTGACCTGCCCGGATGACTGGTTCGAGCCGTTTCGCAACGGCCTGATCAAGGGCGAGCCGGTGCGCCCGCCACGCAAGGTGCTGGAAGAAGACGAACTGATCAACAGCACGCTGTTCTACAGCATGCTCGACAGCCTCAAGGACCTGGCCCGCTACGGCCGCGCCGGGGTACCGCGGGCCAAAGTGCTCAAAGAGCTGCAGCGCGGCAAGGATTACCCGGGCATGGACGCCGGCATTCGCGCAGCGATCACCGCCTTGCTGTCGTGGTCCGAACGCCTGCTGCTGGAAAACTCCGGCAGCCAGCCGGTACCGGCCTCGCACCTGTGGAAACTGGGCAGCCGCCTGGGCCGCAAGGGTTATGGTGTGCAGGTGGCCGTGAGTGTCCTTCTCGGGCCGATCCTGACCTTGATGGCCGGCAGCGCGATCGAGCAGATATTCTTCGGCCTGCTGTTCGTCGGTGTGCTTGGCAGCGCCACGCTGCGCCGCCTGCACGACATTGGCCGGGGCATCCCGATGATGATCATCTTCGTGATGCTGATCCCGTTCCTGCAGTTCTTGCCGCTGGTGCTGTTGCTGCTGCCGGGCGAACCGCTGCCCAACCGCTACGGCGTGCCGCCCGGCAATCAGCCGCAGGACACCTTGGAGGGTGGCCTGCAGGCCGCCCTGCGGCGGCTCAACGGTCAGTAACGCATGTCGTCCAGCGCCTCGATCAGGCGCTGGCGGGCCCCGGCGATCTCGCTCGACTCCTGGCCGGCCAGGATCGCGCTGAACTCTTTGAGCCAGTCGCCGATCGCATCGCGCTCAGGCCCCAGGCTCTGCGCCCAGGCCCGCTCCAGGCGGGCCAGCAAGGTGCGGTTGGGCAAGGCGTCGCGCGGGTGGATCTTCAGCCCGGCCAGGCGCTCATGGCTGGCCTGGCGCGCCTCGTCGTCAAGCCCGGTGGGGCTGCGATCGATCACGTGGCTGAATTGCTCACGCGTCTGCGGCAAGGTCACATCGACTTCCAGCAGGCCGTTGATGTCATAGCTGAAGCGCACGTCCAGGCGCTGGATCTTGCCGTTGGGGGTCAGCGGGATCGTGAAGACGTCGACAAAGATGTTGTCTTCGACCCACGGCCGTTCACCTTGGTAGACACGGATGCTGATGGCTTTTTGCTCAACATGGGTGCTGTAGAACGGCTTGATCCGTGAGGTCGGGATCACCGTATTGCGGTCGATGATCGGCGCAAAGATCTCGGTCTGGTAGTCGCCATCCATTGCCGCAATTCCCAGGGTGTAGGGGCAGACATCGGTGAGGATCAGCTCTTCGATCGCCGAATCGCGCGCCTTGCATGCCGCCTGGGTGGCAGCACCGAGGGCAACGATGGTGTCCGGGTCGAGGTGGCGGTAAGGCAGGCGGCCAAACAGGGTCGAGACCATCTGCTGGACCACCGGCATGCGCGTGGCGCCGCCGACCAGCACCAGGCTGTCGAGGTCACTGGCACGCAGCCGCGCATCGCGCAGGGCCTGCTCGATCGGCGCGCGAATCCGCGCCAGCAACGGCGCCCAGATCTTCTGCGCGCGGGCTTCATCCAGCAGCCACTGGCGGCTGACGCCATCACCGTTCCAGCTCAGGTGCTGCTCGCCTTCGCCCAGCTTGCACTTGAGCTGCTCGATGGCGTCGGCAAGGCTGGCCAGGGCCTGGGGCGCGAGCATCGTCGGCTTGAGCTGCCAGTCTTGCAGGCAGGCCTGAAGCAAAGCGCCGGTAAAGTCTTCGCCACCGAGGAAGTTGTCGCCGGTCGAGGCATGCACCTCGATCAACGGCAGCGCGTATTCCAGCACCGTGACGTCGAAGGTACCGCCACCGAGGTCGAAAATCAGCGTGCGTTCGAACTTCTGCTCGTGCAGGCCGTAGGCCATGGCCGCGGCGGTCGGTTCGTTGATCAGGCGCTGGACTTTCAGCCCGGCAAGCTCGGCGGCAAAGCTGGTGCGCTTGCGCTGCTCGTCGCTGAAATAGGCCGGTACGGAAATCACCGCTTCGCTGATCGGGCAGCCGAGGAAGGCTTCGGCATCGGCCTTGAGCGCACCGAGCACCAGCGCCGAGAGCTCTTCCGGGCTGAAGGCCTGCTCACCGAGGCTGATCTTTTTTTCGCTGCCCATGAAACGCTTGAAGGCAGCAGCCGTGCGTTGCGGGTGGGTGGTCAGGCGTGAACGCGCGGCCTTGCCAACCAGGATGCTGCCGTCTTCGTCGAGGCTGACCACTGAAGGCGTGAGCACGTCGCCCAGGGCGTTGGGGATCAGTTGTGCCCGGCCGTCCTGCCAGACCGCCACCAGGCTGTTGGTGGTACCCAGGTCGATACCCAGCATTGGCGCCGGGGAGGTGCTTGCATCCTGCATGTGTGATCTCTTGCTCAGAAGTGGGGCTGGCACGGAGAAAAACAGTAGCGTCCCAGCGTACTGGTGGATTCTGGACGAATTCCAGAAACAAAAAAAGCGACCCTAAGGTCGCTTTCTTTGTGGCTTCAGGGTGTTCAGTGGGCCCTGAAGCTAAATATGGCGCAGCGGACGGGACTCGAACCCGCGACCCCCGGCGTGACAGGCCGGTATTCTAACCGACTGAACTACCGCTGCGCGATACACTGAGAAGTGGTGGGTGATGACGGGATCGAACCGCCGACCCTCTGCTTGTAAGGCAGATGCTCTCCCAGCTGAGCTAATCACCCTTCGTCTCGGTGTGGCGCGCATTCTACGGAGCACCGGACACTCTGGCAAGCACTTTTTTAAAAAAATTTTTCAGGCGTTCCAAAGACTTAGCGGTGCTTGGCCTGAAGCGCCCGCTCGGAGTTTAATGCCCTCCTTATGTGTTGAGGAGAGATTCACCCCATGTGGTTCAAAAACCTGCTGACCTACCGCCTGACCCAGGACATCCCGTTCGACCCCGAGGCACTGGAAACCGCTCTGGCCAGCAAGCCGGCTCGCCCCTGCGCCAGCCAGGAGTTGACCACGTACGGCTTCGTCGCCCCGTTCGGCAAAGGTGAAGACGCGCCCCTGGTGCATGTCAGCGGTGACTTCCTGCTGATCGCCGCGCGTAAAGAAGAACGCATTTTGCCCGGCAGCGTCGTGCGCGATGCGGTTAAAGAGAAGATCGACGAGATCGAAGCCGAGCAGATGCGCAAGGTCTATAAGAAGGAGCGTGACCAGATCAAGGACGAGATCATCCAGGCCTTCCTGCCGCGTGCCTTTATCCGCCGCTCGATGATCTTCGCCGCCATCGCCCCCAAGCAAGGCCTGATCCTGGTCAACTCGGCCAGCGCCAAGCGTGCCGAAGACCTGCTGTCGACCCTGCGTGAAGTCATCGGCTCGCTGCCGGTGCGCCCGGTGACCGTCAAGATCGCCCCGAGCGCGACCATGACCGACTGGGTCAAAACCCAGCAAGCGGCGCCGGACTTCTATGTACTGGACGAGTGCGAGCTGCGCGACACCCATGAAGACGGCGGCATCGTCCGCTGCAAGCGCCAGGACTTGACCAGCGACGAGATCCAGCTGCACCTGGGTACCGGCAAGGTGGTCACGCAACTGTCGCTGGCCTGGCAGGACAAACTGTCGTTCGTGCTCGACGACAAGATGGTCATCAAGCGCCTGCGCTTTGAAGAACTGCTGCAGGACCAGGCCGAAGAAGACGGCGGCGACGAGGCCCTGGGCCAGCTCGATGCCAGCTTCACCCTGATGATGCTGACCTTTGGCGAGTTCCTGCCGGCGCTGTTCGAGGCATTGGGCGGGGAAGAGATCCCACAGGGGATCTGACTTTAAGCTGCACGCTTCAAGCTTCAAGCTGCAAGAAAGAGCAACAGCCACCCGCGCTGCCTTTGCTTGCAGCTTGTCGCTTGCAGCTGATAGCTTATGCCCCCTGTGAGGACGGCCTCACGACGCACCGCGTGACCATTCCGGGGACGGCCCCATCACTTGATGGAGACTCTGCATGTCCTGGATCATCCTGTTTTTCGCCGGCCTGTTCGAAGTCGGCTGGGCCGTCGGCCTGAAATACACCGACGGCTTTTCCCGCCCGCTACCCACCGTACTCACCGTCGGCGCCATGGTCATCAGCCTCGGCCTGCTGGGCCTGGCCATGAAGGAATTGCCGCTGGGCACCGCCTATGCCATCTGGACCGGGGTCGGCGCCGTCGGCACGGTGATCGCCGGGATCATCCTGTTCGGCGAATCCATGGCCCTGGTGCGCCTGGTCAGCGTGGCGCTGATCATCTGTGGCCTGGTCGGGCTCAAGGTCAGCGCCAGCTGACCCCGCCCTGCCCTGTCAGCGTGAGTCGCCGCGCAAGGCGCTGACCCGCTCACGCAGCAACGCCGGCTCTGCCGCTTCCACCGGGACGGCAGAACCGGCCACCAGGGTCACCCGCGACCACAAGCGGCGAAAGAAACCCTTGGCCGGATCGCGGCTGAAGAAACTCCCCCACAAGCCCTGCAATGCCATCGGGATCACCGGCACCGGCGTCTGCTCGATGATCCGCCGCAGGCCGCCCTTGAACTCGTCGATTTCACCGTCACTGGTCAGCTTGCCTTCAGGGAAGATACACACCAGCTCGCCATCGGCCAGGTACGCGGCAATCTGCTTGAAGGCCCGCTCGTAGGTCTCGGCATCTTCATTGCGCCCGGCAATCGGGATCGCCCCGGCGGTGCGGAAAATGAAGTTGAGCACCGGCAAGCGGTAGATCTTGTAGTACATGACGAAGCGGATCGGCCGGCGCACCGCGCCACCGATCAGCAACGCATCGACGAACGACACATGGTTGCACACCAGCAGCGCTGCGCCCTGGTCCGGAATCTGCTGCAGGTCGCGGTGCTCGACGCGGTACATGGAATGGCTGAGCAGCCAGATCATGAAGCGCATGGTGAATTCAGGCACGATGCGGAAGATGTAGAAGTTCACCGCAATATTGAGCAGCGACACCACCAGGAACAACTGCGGGATGCTCAGCTTGAGGACACTCAGCAGCACCACGCTGAAGACCGCCGAGACCACCATGAACAGCGCGTTGAGGATGTTGTTGGCAGCAATTACCCGCGAGCGTTGATCCTCGGGGGTGCGCGACTGGATCAGCGCATACAGCGGCACGATATAGAAGCCGCCGAACACGCCCAGGCCGAGAATCGACCCCAGCACCCACCAGGCCTGGCCAATACCCAGCACCGCCAGCCAGTCATACGGCGCGGCCGCCGGCTGGATCTCGCCGGAGTGCCACCACCAGAGCAGGCCGAACAGGCTCAGGCCAAAGGAGCCGAACGGCACCAGGCCGATTTCCACCTTGTGCCCGCTCATGCGCTCGCACAGCAGCGAGCCGACGGCGATGCCCACCGAGAACAGGGTCAGGATCAGGGTCACCACGGTCTCGTCGCCATGCAGCCATTGCTGGGCGTAACCGGGAATTTGCGTCAGGTACACCGCACCGACGAACCAGAACCACGAGTTGCCGACAATCGAGCGCGACACCGCTGGCGTCTGCTTGAGGCCGATGCGCAAGGTGGCGATCGTCTGGCTGGCGATGTTCCAGTTGATTTTCAGCGCCGGCGTGGACGCAGCGGCGCGCGGGATGGCGCGGCTGGACAGGTAGCCGAGCACCGCCACCAGCAGCACTGCCGACGACGCCCAGACGCCGTAATGGGCGCTGGACATCAGCACCCCGGCACAAATGGTGCCGGCCAGGATCGCCAGGAAGGTGCCCATTTCCACCAGGCCATTGCCGCCGACCAGCTCTTCTTCGCGCAAGGCCTGGGGCATGATCGAGTACTTCACCGGGCCGAACAGCGCCGAGTGGGTGCCCATGCCGAACAACGCCAGGAGCATCAGCCCCGGAATCTGGTTCAAGATGCCGATGGCGCCGACCGCCATGATGGCGATCTCGGCCAGCTTGATCACGCGGATCAAAGCGTCCTTGGCGTACTTCTCGCCAAACTGCCCGGCCAGCGCCGAGAACAGGAAGAACGGCAGGATGAACATCAAGGCACAGGCATTGACCCAGATGGCAGTGTCCTGGCCATGGGAGCTGGCGATTTTGTAGAGAAACAGCAGGATGACCGACTGTTTGAACAGGTTGTCATTGAACGCACCCAGCGACTGGGTGACGAAGAACGGCAAGAAGCGCCGTTTGCCAAGCAGGCTGAATTGTGAAGATTGACTCATCGTCCGTGTACCTGAGTGGGGCTTTGTTATTGGATACGCGCAGGCCGCACAAAGCCACAAACACTCAGGTAAATGCAATCTACTTGTTCAGCCCGGCAATGCACGGCGATACAAACAGCTCACCGCGCCAGGCGCCACGCAGGGTCAGGGCCGTGACCAGCAACCACATTGCCGCCAGCGCCAGCACCAGCAGCATGCCCATGTGCTGGAAGAAACCGAGGCCCAGCCAGGCCGCCAGCTTCAAGGTGGCCAGGGTGTACACCCCGAGCGGGAAGGTAAAGCCCCACCAGCCGAGGTTGAACGGCATGCCATGGCGGATGTAGCGCAGGGTGATCAGCACGGCGGTCAGCAACCACCAGAGCCCGGCGCCCCACAGCACGATACCGGCGATCAGGCCCAGGCCACGGGCGATTTCACCCAGGCTGCCGAGGCCGTTGGCAGCGAAAATCGCCGGGGCATCGGCGCCCAGCAGCAGCATGCCCAGCGCACCGGTACCGATCGGCCCCAAGGCCAGCCAGCTCGATGCGGCCATGTTGGCATGCGGCAATTTGTGCAGGGCCATGCGCAGCATGAGGATGGTGAGGATGCTGAACGCCACCGGCAACGACACCGCCCACAGCACGTAGCTGGTGATCAGCACCTGGAACTGCGCATGGGCATCCACCAGGTGCGGCGCCAGCAGGCCGCCGCTGGCAGCGGCGACTTCCGCGGCCACCACCGGCAGCAACCACACCGCGGTCATCTGGTCGATGCTGTGTTCCTGGCGGGTGAACATCAGGTAGGGAATGGCCACCCCGCACAGCAGCGCCAGGCCGACGTCGAACCACCACAGCGCTTCGACCCACGGCAGGATCCCTTCGCCCCAGCGATTGATGCCGAACACCAGGCAGCCGTTGAGGATGGTCGCCAGACCCATGGGGATGGTGCCGAAGAACATCGATACGGTGGAATGGGCGAAAATCCGCCGCGCTTCGTCGAAGAACATGACCCACCGCGCGGTGTACAGCAGGGTAAACAGCACGAACAGGCCGATGGTCAACAACCACAGCGATTCGGCCAGGCCACGCAGGCCGGGTACATCGACCTGTGCCAGGGCCAGGGCGAGCACGCCGGTGCCCATGGTCGCGGCGAACCAGTTGGGGGTGAACTGACGGATCACTTCACGCGGGTGCGCCAGCTGGCTCAGCGGGCGTAACGGCGAGGTGCGGGTTTGGCTGCAAGACATGATGGATTCTCCTGTCCTCCGGTGAGGTTGTATCCATCTTAGGCCGGGAAAATATATCTATATAACGGGTATTTTCTCTATCTGTTATCGGTTTTACAGATATACAGATTTCACTGCCCGCGGCGTATGCTCGGCAGCGATAACAACAAGGACGTGGTCACTCAATGCTCACCGCTATCAAAGGTTACTCGGCGCAGGTACGCCTGCTGCTGGCAACTACCTTCATCCTCACCCTCGCCCGTGCAATCACCCTGCCCTACCTGGTGGTCTACCTGGCGCAGAACTTCGCCCTGGATATCAGCGGCATCGGCCTGATGATCGGCGGCGCGCTGATTGTCGCCTCGTTGCTGAGCCTGTATGGCGGCTACCTGATCGACACCCTGCGCAGCTACACGGTGATCATCGCCGCGACCCTGACCTTTACTTTGGCCTTTGTCGGTGCGGTGGTCAGCCGCGAACTGAGCCTGTTCTTCACCTGCCTGGTGCTGATCAACCTGGCCCTGGCGGTGGCGGACATCGCCGCCAAAGCCGGCTTCTGTGCACTGCTGCCGCTGGAAGAACGCAGCGAGGTGTTCTCGATCAAGTACACCCTGAGCAACGTCGCCTACGCGGTCGGGCCCTTCGTCGGCGTGGCGCTGGTGCTGCTGGACGATCACCTGCCGTTCCTGCTCTCGGCGCTGCTGGGCCTGGCCATGTGCCTGAGCTACCAGCGCTGGGGCGAGCGAGCGGCGCGGGCGCGGGTCGAAGGCGGCGAACAGGCCGGTTTCTTTAGCGTTGGCGGGCAACTGGTCAAAGATCGCCGGCTGATCTGCTTCACCCTCGGTGGCGCCTTGAGCGCGGTGGTGTTCGGCCAGTTCACCGCCTACCTGTCGCAGTACCTGGTGGTGACCAGCAGCGCCAGCGAGGCGGCGCGCTACATCAGCTACCTGGTGGCCACCAACGCGGTCACGGTAATTGCCCTGCAGTATGTGATTGGCCGGCGCATCAGCAGCCGCCAGTTGATGCCCTGGCTGATGGCCGGCATGGCGCTGTTTCTGGTTGGCCTGCTGGGTTTCTCGCTGGCGCAAACGCTTCTGGCCTGGTGCCTGGCGATGCTGGTGTTCACCCTTGGCGAGATCATTGTCATCCCCGCCGAGTACATGTTCATCGACAGCATCGCCCCGGAACATCTGCGCGGCGTGTATTACGGCGCGCAAAACCTGTCCAACCTCGGCGCGGCGCTGGGCCCGGTGATCTGCGGCTTTGCCCTGGCTCATCTGGTGCCGGTGGCGACCTTTTACCTGCTGATTCTTTCGGTGTTGCTGGCGGCGCTGTTCTATTACCTGGGGGCCCGGCGAGCGCCGAATTAAAGCATCGCGGGGTCTACGATGAACCAGTGGGAGCGGCGGTGCGGCGACCCGACTTGCCCCGCGATGAGGCCAGTACCGTCAGCCGCGGGACAAAGCCCGCAGCGGCAAACTCAGAACCGCCGCAACGGCGCACAAAATGATCACCGCCAAGGCATACACCTCGCCGGTCGGCACCAGGCCGAAGCTGCGCACCATCCACCCGGCCAGCATGGCCGGCACGCAGAACGCCAGGTAACTCAGCACATAGAACGTCGCCATCAGCCCGGCGCGTTCGTGGGCCTCGGCCAGCGGCATGATGCTACGCAACGCTCCAAGGAAGCTGGCGCCAAAGCCGATGCCGGTGACTACAGTGGCGAGGAAAAACAGCCCCAGCTCACCGCGATGCAACGCCAGCAGGATCAACAGCATCCCGACCGGCAACACCCCTGTGCCCAGGCGCAGGATCTGCCCGGCCGGACGCAGCCGCAGGTGGTAGATCGCCACGGCGCCGGTCACCGTCAACGCCGCCACCAGGCCGCCGCCCACCAAATTCGAGGTTGCCCCGGTGGCCTCGCGCGCCAGTGATGGCGCCAGCGACAGGAAGAACCCACCCAGCGCCCAACCGGCGACGTTCACCGGCAGCATACGCAGCACTGCAGCCCGCGCCTGGGGCGGTACATGCAGGGCCGGACGCAAGGATGCCAGGGCGCCGGGCTGGCGGCTGACGCTCTCGGGCAGATGCCACACCAGCAACGCCAGCGTGACGAACAAGCCGAGCAACAGCCAGTAGGCCAAACGCAGCGGCCACGGCGCAAATTCCACCAGCAGGCTGGTACCCAGGGCGCCGCTGGCCATGCCGAGCAAGGGCGTCAGGCTGTTGACCAACGGCCCCTGCTCGCGATCGATATCCAGCAACGCAGCGCCCAGCACGCTGGTGGCCATGCCGGTGGCGAAGCCTTGCAGAATGCGCGCAGCAATCAACCAGCCGACACTGTCGGCCTGCAGGAACAACAGCATGGAGACGCTTTCCAGCACCAATGCAGTGAAGATCAGCGGCCGCCGCCCCAGGTAGTCCGACAACGAACCGACTGTCAGCAGCGCCGCCAGCAAGCTGACGGCATACACCGCAAAAATCAGCGTCAGGGTTACCGCCGAGAACTGCCAGGCTTGCTGGTACAGGTGATACAAAGGCGTCGGGGTGCTCGAGGCGGCGAGAAAGCCGAGCAAGGCAAGTGCCAGGAACATCAGACGAAAACGCCGTGAGGCCGGGGCTTTGAACAACATGAACATGGTCAGCACTCCGCTAAAGCAATTATTTAGCTTTTGCGCAGTCTGCTCGCCTTCATTCCTTAACGCAAACCCTTTGTGTTAAGGTCGACCGATGGCGATTAAAGAAGGTATCCGCACGGGTGGGCGCAGCGCCCGTGTGCAGGCATCGGTACATGCGGCGGTACGCGAACTGCTCAAGGAGCAGGACCGCGCGAGCCTGACCGTGCCGCAAATTGCCGCTCGCGCCGGCGTCACCCCGTCAACTATCTATAGGCGCTGGGGCGAATTGGCCGCCCTGCTCGCCGATGTCGCCGTCGAGCGCGTGCTGCCTGACGTGGCGCCGCTGGACACCGGCGAGCTGCGTACCGACCTGCGCGCCTGGACCGAACAGTACCTCGACGAAATCACCTCCGAACCAGGCCGCAACCTGATGCGCGACGTGCTCAGCAGCGCCTGCCCGGGTTACTGCACCAACATCCTGCGCGGGCAACTGCAGGTCATCCTCGACCGCGCCCAGGCGCGCGGCGAGGCCCTGCCAGACATCGAACGCCTGCTGGATCTGCTGGTCGCACCGACCGTCTACCGCACCTTGTTCGCCGAAGCCCCGCCGACCCTGGAACAGCTCTACAGCCTGCTTGACCTGGCCTTGCCCGGCTAAGGCCCTGCGACGCTCTGCCACTGCGACCATCGTCGGCGCTGACGAAGCCTTTGCGGCGTGCCAGACTGATTGATCGAGGTTCGCTGTCAGGCTGAATCACCCTTTTGTTTCGGAGTTGTCATGTCGCTGTCCAGTGGGCTGATCGCCGTGGTCGCCCTGGCCTATATGGCCATCATGTTCGCCATCGCCTTTTACGGCGACCGCCGCAGCACACCGCTGCCGCCGCGCCTGCGTGCCTGGGTGTACAGCCTGTCGCTGGCGGTGTACTGCACCAGCTGGACCTTCTTCGGCGCCGTCGGCCAGGCCGCCGAACAACTCTGGGCGTTCCTGCCGATCTACCTGGGCCCTGTGCTACTGCTGCTGTTCGCGCCCTGGGTGCTGCAGAAGATGGTGCTGATCAGCAAACAGGAAAACATCACCTCGATCGCCGACTTCATCGCCGCCCGCTACGGTAAATCCCAGAGCCTGGCGGTGGTGGTGGCGCTGATCTGCCTGATCGGCGTGCTGCCGTACATCGCCTTGCAACTCAAGGGCATCGTGCTTGGCGTCAACCTGCTGATCGGCGCAGGCGCCGATGCAACTGGCAGCCGTGTGCAGGACACCGCGCTGGTGGTGTCGCTGGTGCTGGCACTGTTTTCGATTGTCTTCGGTACCCGTAGCCTGGACGTCACCGAACACCACCGCGGCATGGTCCTGGCGATTGCCTTCGAATCGCTGGTCAAGCTGCTGGCGTTCCTCGCCGTCGGCGCCTTCGTCACCTTCGGCCTGTTCAACGGTTTCGAAGACCTGTTCAGCAAGGCGCAACTGGCGCCACGCCTGGAAGGCTTCTGGAACGAGACCATCAACTGGCCGTCAATGATCGTGCAGACCGGCGTGGCGATGATGGCGATCATCTGCCTGCCGCGCCAGTTCCACGTCACCGTGGTGGAGAACATCGAACCCCAGGACCTGCGCCTGGCGCGCTGGGTGTTCCCGATGTACCTGATCCTCGCCGCGCTGTTCGTGGTACCAATCGCTCTGGCCGGGCAGATGCTGCTGCCCGACTCGGTGCTGCCCGACTCCTTCGTGATCAGCCTGCCGCTGGCCGAGGCGCATCCGGCGCTGGCCCTGCTGGCCTTTATCGGCGGCGCGTCGGCGGCCACCGGCATGGTCATTGTCGAGGCCGTGGCGCTGTCGACCATGGTTTCCAACGACATGCTGCTGCCCTGGCTGCTGCGGCGCAACAACGCCGAGCGCCCGTTCGAAGCCTTCCGCCACTGGATGCTCTCGGTACGCCGGGTGACCATCGTCGTCATCCTTTTGCTGGCCTATGTCAGCTACCGCCTGCTCGGCTCTACCGCAAGCCTTGCGACCATCGGCCAGGTGGCGTTTGCCGCCGTGACCCAGCTGACCCCGGCCATGCTTGGCGCCCTGTACTGGAAGCAGGCCAACCGCCGCGGGGTGTTCGCAGGCCTGGCCGCCGGGGTGTTCCTGTGGTTCTACACCCTGGTGCTGCCGATTGCCGCCCATAGCCTGGGCTGGTCGCTGGAGCTGTTCCCGGGCCTGGCCTGGCTGCATGGCAACCCGCTGAACCTGCCGATCACGCCGCTGACCCAAGGCGTGGTGCTGTCGCTGGCGGGTAACTTCACCCTGTTCGCCTGGGTGTCGATCCTCTCGCGCACACGGGTGTCCGAGCACTGGCAGGCCGGGCGTTTCATCGGCCAGCAGACCAGCGCCCGCCCCAGCAGCCGGTCGCTGCTGGCGGTGCAGATCGACGACCTGCTGCACCTGGCTGCGCGCTTTGTGGGTGAAGAGCGCGCGCGGCAGAGTTTCATCCGTTTTGCCTATCGCCAGGGCAAGGGTTTCAACCCCAACCAGAATGCCGACGGCGAATGGATCGAACACACCGAGCGCCTGCTCGCCGGCGTGCTCGGCACCTCCTCCACCCGCGCAGTGGTCAAGGCCGCGATCGAGGGCCGCGACATGCAGCTTGAGGACGTGGTGCGCATCGCTGACGAAGCCTCGGAAGTGCTGCAGTTCAACCGCGCCCTGCTGCAAGGGGCAATCGAGAACATCAGCCAGGGCATCAGCGTGGTCGACCAGTCGCTGCGCCTGGTGGCCTGGAACCGCCGCTACCTGGAGCTGTTCAACTACCCCGACGGGCTGATCAGCGTCGGCCGGCCGATTGCCGACATTATCCGCTACAACGCCGAGCGCGGCCTGTGCGGCCCGGGCGAGGCCCAGGTGCACGTGGCCAGGCGCCTGCACTGGATGCGCCAGGGCCGTGCGCATACCTCCGAGCGCTTGTTCCCCAACGGCCGGGTGATCGAACTGATCGGCAACCCGATGCCCGGCGGCGGCTTTGTCATGAGCTTTACCGACATCACCCCGTTCCGCGAAGCCGAACAGGCGCTCAAGGGCGCCAACGAAAGCCTTGAGCAACGGGTCGCCGAACGCACCCACGAGCTGTCGCAACTGAACCAGGCACTGAGCGAAGCCAAGAGCCACGCCGAGGCCGCCAACCAGTCCAAGACCCGCTTCCTCGCAGCGGTCAGCCACGACCTGATGCAGCCGCTGAACGCCGCGCGGCTGTTCTCGGCGGCGCTGTCGCATCAGGGCGATGGCCTGTCGGCCGATGCCCAGCAACTGGTCCAGCACATGGACAGCTCGCTGCGTTCGGCCGAAGAGCTGATCAGCGACCTGCTGGACATCTCGCGCCTGGAAAACGGCAAGATCACCCCGGACGTCAAACCCTTCGCCCTCAACGAACTGTTCGACACCCTCGGCGCCGAATTCAAGGTCCTGGCCCAGCAGCAAGGCCTGGATTTCCGCCTGCGCGGCAGCCGCCTGCGGGTGCAGAGCGACATGAAACTGCTGCGCCGGATTCTGCAGAACTTCCTCACCAACGCCTTCCGCTATGGCAAGAGCCCGATTCTGCTCGGCGTGCGCCGCCAGCAGGGGCGCTTGTGGCTAGAGGTCTGGGACCGTGGCAGCGGCATCGCCGACGACAAGCTGCAGGTGATCTTCGAGGAATTCAAACGCCTGGACAGCCACCAGACCCGCGCGGAAAAAGGCCTGGGCCTGGGCCTGGCGATCGCCGATGGCCTATGCAAGGTGCTTGGCCATCCGCTTGAGGTGCAGTCGTGGCCGGGCAAGGGCAGCGTGTTCCGCGTCAGCGTGCCGCTGGCCACGGCGCCGGCGGCCCCGGTGGCCAGCCCTGCCGAACAGGCCGGGCAGCCATTGGCAGGCCTGCAGGTGCTGTGCGTCGACAACGAAGACAGCATCCTTATCGGCATGAACAGCCTGCTCAGCCGCTGGGGCTGCCAGGTATCCATCGCGCGCAATCGCGCCGAGTGTGAAGCCTTGCTGGCAAGCGGCCTGCGCCCGCACCTGGCGCTGGTGGACTACCACCTTGACGACGGCGAGGTCGGCACCGAGCTGATGGCCTGGTTACGCACACGCCTGGGCGAGCCGGTCCCCGGCGTGGTGATCAGCGCTGACGGGCGCAGCGAGATGGTCGCCCAGGTGCATGCCGCAGGGCTCGACTACCTGGCCAAGCCGGTCAAGCCGGCGGCCTTGCGCGCCCTGCTCAATCGGCATCTGAGCCTGGTCCAGTAAGGGCGCTGGCAGCCAGCGGGTCGCCTTCGCTCATGGCGCGCTCGAGCAGGTCGGCCGGCAGGCTCTTGCTGGCCCGGGCACCGAGCAGCTTGAGCTGTTCGCTGCGGCTGATCAAGTTGCCGCGCCCTTCGCAAAGCTTGTTGCGCGCCGCGCTATAGGCTTTGTCGACCTGCTGCAGGCGGCTGCCAAGCTCGTCCAGGTCCTGGATGAACAGCACGAACTTGTCGTACAGCCAACCGGCACGCTCGGCGATCTCCCGGGCGTTCTGGCTCTGGCGCTCCTGCTTCCAGAGGCTGTCGATAACCCGCAAGGTGGCCAGCAAGGTGGTCGGGCTGACGATCACGATCTGGCGGTCGAAGGCTTCCTGGAACAAGTTCGGCTCTGCCTGCAAGGCGGCCGAAAACGCCGCCTCGATAGGCACGAAGAGCAGGACGAAATCCAGGCTGTGCAGGCCTTCGAGGCGGTTGTAGTCCTTGCCGGACAAGCCTTTGACATGGTTGCGCAGCGACAGCACGTGTTGCTTGAGCGCGGCCTGGGCAATCTCGCTGTCGTCGGCGCCAACGTACTGCTGGTAGGCGGTGAGGCTGACCTTGGAGTCGACCACCACCTGTTTGTCGCCCGGCAGCATGATCAGCACGTCGGGCTGAAAGCGCTCGCCGTCGGCGCTCTTGAGGCTGACCTGGGTCTGGTACTCGCGGCCCTTCTCAAGCCCGGCGTGCTCCAGCACCCGCTCCAGAATCAGCTCGCCCCAGTTGCCCTGGGTCTTCTGGCCCTTGAGTGCCTGGGTCAGGTTGGTGGCCTCATCGCTCAGGCGCAGGTTGAGCTGCTGCAGGCGTTCAAGCTCCTTGGCCAGCGAGAAGCGCTCGCGGGCCTCTTGCTGATAGCTGTCTTCGACGCGCTTTTCAAAGGCCTGGATGCGCTCCTTGAGCGGGTCGAGCAACTGCCCCAGGTGCTGTTGGCTGGTCTGGGCGAAGCGCTGTTCGCGCTCATCGAAAATCTTCGTGGCCATTTCGGCGAACTGCGCCCGCAGCTCGTCACGCGAGCCCTGCAGGTCGTCGAGGCGTTGCTGATGGCTTTCCTGCTGTTCGCGCAGCTCGGCGCTCAGGGCTGCGCTCTGGGCGTCCAGGCGACGCAATTCGGCTTCGCGGCTGGCGCGTTCGAGCTGCCAGGCATGGGCGGCATCGCGCGCTTCGTCGCGATCGATCTGCAGCAATTCAAGCTCACGGGCCTGAGCGGCCAGCGTCGCCTGCTTGGCGGCATTGGCCTGGCTCAGGTCGCTGATTTCGTCGCGGCTGGCATCGAGCTGGGCGAGCAAGCCTTCCTGAGCCAGCTGCACACTGCTCAGGCGCTCCTCAAGCAAGGCCGCGTCGGCCTGCCGCGCACTCAGGCGCCGTTGCACCTGCAGCACCAGCGCCAGCGACGGCACGGCCGCCACCACAATACCCAGCACAATGCTGGTCAGATCCACTGCCATAGCCACCCCGATCTCCCTCGGCCAACGATCAACGGCACAGCTTATCAGCCTTGGGCGCACGCGCCGCATTCAGGCTTCAGGCAATTGCCTGAGCAGGCGCAAGGCCTCCTGCGAACCCTGGGAAGCGGCCTGTTCGAGCCAGTAGCGGCCCTGGGCGGGTTCGTTCAGTTGCCCCAAGGCGCACAGCCGGCCGTACTCGAGCTGGGCCCGGCGATCACCGGCGCGCGCCGCCTGGCGCAGCAGTTCGTGGCCGATCCGGCGGTCGCGGGCATTGCCACAATCACGGCAGAGCATCTGCCCCAGGCGGCTCTGGGCCACCACCACGCCCTGGCGCGCTGGCTGCTTGAGCAAGCGCCCGGCAAAGTGCTTGACGTTGGGGTTGTCACCCAGGCGCGGGCTGTCGAGCAACCACAAGGCCACTTTCAAGGAGAAGCGCTTGGGCTCGGGCAGAGGCGACTGGGCAGTGGGGGCAACGAGGTTTTTGGAGCGAAACTTCATAAAAAACAGCGAAGGCAACTCGAGAGGCGCGCCACTCTACTCCATTTCTCTGACAATGGCCCGGTGCTTTTCTGCACTTTTTTCAAAATATTTCAGTGTTTTTTTCTTGACGTCAGGACGGGTATTTTGTCCCTGAAGGAAGACTGTCGAAGGATTGTCGGACACCGGCCAAAAAGCTGGCACGCCCGTCCTAGAGCAAGCGCTCGGGACAATCCACAGAAGCTGTGGATAACTCGGTGGACAACCCCCTAAACCTCCCCGCAAACCCCTATGGAATGGGGCTTTCAGTCAAACTGTCGATTTTTTCACCAGCTAAAATAAGTGTTTTTTTTCATTGACTTAAGGCAACGGCCAAGTCATTGGCGGCCACTTGCCGCCTTGTTGCAGCGCTGTAACAAGGGCTGCCCCAAGTGTGCACAACCGCCCTTTAGCGAGGCATTTCCCTGCACGAAATTGGCACGTTCCCTGCCTTGTTGCACTGCAAAGCCGGCGAATTAGCCCTTCACAGACAGCCTGGAACGCGACATACTGATCGGCTCGCCAGACGAAAAGCCAAAAAGCTTGCCAGCAACGAAAAACTGCGGTAGTCTTGCCGCCGTTAGTACCAAGCTGAAAGTCAATTCTGGCCAAAGCAGTCCTTACAGTGCCCTGCCCCCTCACATCGGACAGGCCTGTTGAAACCAGGACCGGCCCACTCGATGGTTCCCCAGGTAAATCACTTCTTACTCTGACCGAACCAACCTGCAGATTGATCAGGATCTTCACCCAGCGGCATTGAACCCGACCCTGGCTGTTGCCTGTCCTCTGACGTACCTACCAGTCAGCCCCAGCGCCACATGATAAATGCGCCCAAAACTGGCTGCCCTGTTCCAGTCAGGTTCTTCGCACCGGCTTAAATGCTCGCGTTACTGGAACGTTTTATATGTGCACGGATCGAAACCGTGTCTATTGCAGGAACATCTAATAACTATGAATCACTCTACTCATACTCAGGCTGCCATTCGCACCCTTTCCCAGGCATTTGCCCCTCTGAACTGCTTGATCCTGGCGTCGCGCAAAGGCGGCTTCAGCTTCACCCTGGTCAACGAGCACGGCATTGCCCGGCACAGCGAGCGCCTGTACCCGGAGCAATACTCCGAAGCCGAGCCGCTGCAGGCCGTTATCGAGCGCACCCGTCAGGCCCTGGTGGCCTGATCCGCACGACGCTGCAAACGCTCAAGCCCCGCCCTCTGGCGGGGCTTTTTTATGCCTGGCGCCCAGCAATCACTAATTGCCGCACGGCATATGATTTATAACTAAAAGCCGCAAATGTTTTAAAAACAGACCTTTACAGCGCGAATATGACACTACACTTCAACTCAAGCGGCAAAGGCCGCTTCCGGCGGGCCTGACCGACTCTCCAGCTGCCAAGCTCCAGCGTCCGCCGGCCAATTTCAAGTTCGAGGGCATCATGGGTATCGCCGCGAGCGAGTTGAGCCAGTTTGTCATTCGTCCGACCCTGATCTACCTGGGTCGCCACTGCGCCAGCGCCGAAGCCCTGCTGCTCGGCGTCGCCGCCAGCCAGTCAGCACTCGGCTCAGCATTGCACGACCGCCGCGGCCACGGCCTGTACCGCATTGGCGAACTGCGCCACCAAAGCCTCTGGGACCAGTTCCTGGCCCGCGACCCGGATCTCGCCAGCCTGGTCCGTGGCCTTGCCAGCCAGCATGCCTTCCTCAGCGGCCCGCACCTGGAACTGACCGTAAACCTGCGCTATGCCACCGCCATCGCCTGGATGCTGATCGAAGAACAAGCCCCCGAACTGCCCGCCGCCGACGATCTGCTCGGGCTTGCACGTATCTGGCGACAAACCTTCCAGCCTCAGGGGCGCCTGCGCGATTTCACCTGCGCCTGGCAAACCTGCATCGCCCCTGTGACTCTTCAGGCCTGCTGAGAGTCACTGCTTTCCATAATCGGAAAATTCCCGCCATTTTGGTCGGATTGTCCTACAAAACCGCTCTATCTCCTGCGATACAGCCTATAGCGCTGCGGGCGAACTGATGGTAATTTTCGCCCCGGAGATCCCAAGGAGTTCTAATAATGAAAAAAGTAATGCTCAAAACCTCTCTCAGCCTCGCCGTCACTCTCGCCTCGACTCAACTGTTCGCCAGTGGCTTTGCCCTCAACGAACAAAGCGTCAGTGGCATGGGCACAGGTTTCGCGGGTCGTTCTTCTTCTGCCGATGATGCCAGCACCGTATTCGGCAACCCTGCCGGTATGTCGCGCCTGAAACGCGAGCAGATCACCGTTGGCGGCGCAGCCGTCATCGCCAAGTCCGATATTTCCGGCGGCGGGCGCCCAGGTGGCACCACCGACGGCGACATGGTGCCGTTCGTCGGCGTGCCCATGGGCTACTACGTCAAGCCTCTGGATGATCACTGGACCGTCGGTTTCGGTGTCTACGCGCCGTTCGGCCTGGTCACCGATTACGAGAGCACTGCCGCCAGCCGTTACTGGGGCAAGAAAAGCCACGTTGAAGTGGTCACCTTCCAGCCAACCATCAGCTACGCCTTCAACGACAAGGTGTCGATCGGTTTCGGCCCGACCATCAACAAGATCAAGGGTGAGCTCAGCGCCAACACCCTCAACCCGCGCACCCCGGGTTTCAACGATGGCGAAGTGAAAATCAAGGGTGACGACACTGCCGTCGGCTACAACATCGGCGTGCTGGTCCAGGCCACCGACAAGACCCGCCTGGGCCTGACCTACCACTCGATGGTCGACTACAAGCTCGAAGGCAACACCAAGATCAACAACGCCCTGATCGGCCCGTTCAGCGGCAGCAAGTTCGACGCTGAACTGAAGATCAAGACCCCTGAATCGGTCGACTTCTCGGTTACCCACGAGCTGGATGACCAGTGGACTATCTATGCTGGTAGCACCTGGACCCGCTGGAGCCGCCTGGAAGCCATCACCGTCACCAACAAGGTTCCTGCCCCGCTGGCCGGCCAGTTCGGCACCATCAGCGAAGAGCAGAACTGGCACGACACCTGGGCCCACGCCATCGGCGCGTCCTACAAGCTGAACAAGGAGTGGGTACTGCGTACCGGCTTCACCGTCGACCAGTCGCCGACCAACAACCACGACCGTTCGCCACGCATCCCGACTGGCGATCGCAAGATCTTCAGCCTGGGCGCCGGCTACAGCCCAACCGACGACATGACCATCGACGTGGCGTACTCCTACCTGTGGGAAGAAGACACCAAGGTCAACCTGGCCAGCCCGACCAAGGGTTCGTACAACGCCAAGTACGAAAACAGCGCTCACGGTATTGGCGCGTCGCTGACCTATCGCTTCTGATAACAGCGCCGCAACGAAAAACCGCCGTCATCGGCGGTTTTTTTATGCCTGAGCAATCGGCCAGGCGTGTCCGACTTCCAGCTGGAGGTACTCCATGAACGCCCGCACCTTGGGGCTCAAGGCGAAACGGTCGGCCACGCACAGGTAGACATCCATCGGTTCGGTCTGGGCGTAGGCCCGTGCCGGCTGCGAATACTCGAACAACGCCACCAGCTGGCCGCGCTCGAGCAAAGGGCGGGCGACGAACTCGGCCAGGCGAGCGATACCGCCATCGCGCACCGCCATCTGCGTCAGTACGTCGATGTCATCGCTGATCAGCACCTTGTCGAACTCGGCATCAAAACGCAGCCCCTCGCGGACAAAACCCCAGCGCAAGAAGCGCCCATCCACCGGGTAGCGGAACACCAGGCAGCGGTGTTCCTTGAGCTGCTCGGGCGATTGTGGCCAACCGGCCGCCGCCAGATAGCCCGGGGAAGCGCAGCAAATGAACGGCACCCGGGCAATGTGCCGGGCCAGCAGGCCGTCTTCGAGCTGTGGCTGGATGCGGATACTGACATCAACGCCTTCCTGGGCGTGGTTGACCCGCCGATCATTCGTAACCAATTCAATTGAAAGCTGCGGGTAGCGTGCACTGAAGGCCGGAATCAGCGGCGCCAGTACATGGCGGCCAAAGGCCGACGACGAAGCGATGCACAAGCGCCCCTTGGGCTCGCAATCCGGGGCGGTGACCGCCTGCTGGGCCTGCTCGAGGTCGCGCTCGATGTGCTTGACCTTGTCGTAGTACAGGCTGCCACTGGGCGTCAGCACCATACTGCGCGTGGTACGCGCCAGCAAGCGCACCTGCAGGTGGGCTTCCAGGCGGGCGATATTCTGGCTCACTGCGGCGGCGCTCAAGCCCAGGCTGCGAGCGCCACCGGCGATGCTGCCGGCCTCGACCACCTTGATGAAACTCTTGATCGAACCGAGCAGGTTCATGACGGCATCCAGGCATTCGTAAGATCTTCTTTATAAAGACCTAATTCCAGCTCGTCTACCGCAGTCCAACGTCCCCTTGCTAGGCTGCCCCCTCACCCACCAGAAGGAGTCAGCATGACCTTCCAGACCAGCGCCCGCCCCCGGCGCAAACTCGGCGTTCGCGCCACCCCCTACGTGTTTGCCTTCTACATGTCGGCAATCATGGCCCTGTTGATGTGCTTCGTGATTACCGCCGCCAACGCAGGCATCAACGAGCAGTACCTGGGCAACGTGCTCAAAGCCTATCAACTGGCCATGCCAGTAGCCTTTGCCTGTGTGCTGGTGGTGCGCCCGATCGTGCTCAAGCTGGTGGCCTGGACCGTGCACCCGAGCCACTGACGCCGCTCAGGGCCGGGAAGCAATGGCCTTTTCAATCGCCGCCTTGAACGCCGGGTCATCCGGCTTGGTCAGGCTGGTGAAACTGGCCACTACCTTGCCCTGGCGATCAACCACGTACTTGTAGAAATTCCACTTCGGCGCACTGCTCTGCGCGGCCAGTTCCTTGAACAGCGGCGTGGCATCGTCGCCACGCACGGGCCGGGCCTGGGTCATGGTGAAGGTCACGCCATAGTTGGCGTAGCAGACCTTGGCGGTTTTCTCGGCATCGGCGTCTTCCTGCTTGAAGTCGTTGGACGGCACCCCGAGCATTTCCAGGCCCTGTTCGTGGTACTCCTTGTAGACGCTTTCAAGCCCTTCGAACTGCGGGGCAAAGCCGCAATAGCTGGCGGTATTGACCACCACCAGCGGCTTGCCGGCAAAGCGCTGGCACAGGTCGATCTGCTCCTTGCCGCGCAGCTCCGGCAACGAGCCCTTGAGCAGCGCCGGGCAATCGGCGGCCAGGGCATTGGCCGCAGCGGCCAAGGTCAACAACGGAACCAACATCCAGCGTGCGCGCATCGTCTCTCTCCCTCGAACGTTCCCGAAGTATTCAGAGTACTCCTAGCACACGCCCATGCCCAACTGCATCAACGCCAGGCCGCCCTCATGCCAGCCCCACCAGGCCAGCGCCAGCAGCAATAGCGCGGCGAGGCCGAGCAGGCTGCCAATGGCGACCCGCTTCATGCTGCCTGCGCCTGCAAGCGCGCTACCGGGCGTTCACGTACTGGCCAGTTCAGCGCTGCGGCGAGCAGGCTGAGGAGGATGGAAATCTGCCAGACCAAATCGTAGTTGCCGGTGCGGTCATACACCACCCCGCCCAGCCAGCCGCCCAGAAATGCCCCCAGCTGGTGGAACAGGAAGACGATACCGCCGAGCATCGACAAATTGCGCACACCAAACAGGGTGGCCACGGTGCCGTTGGTCAAGGGTACAGTCGACAGCCACAGCAGGCCCATGGCAATGCCGAACAGGTAGGCGCTGAACTGGCTGATTGGCGCCCACAGGAACAACACGATGACCACCGCGCGCAGCAGGTACAGCGCGGTCAGCAGCCGCGGCTTGGACATGCGCCCGCCCAGCCAGCCGGCGGTGTAGGTGCCGACGATATTGAACAGCCCGACCAGCGCCAGTACTGTGGTGCCGATGGTCGCCGGCAGGTGCTGGTCGACCAGGTAGGCCGGCAGGTGCACGCCGATGAACACCACCTGGAAGCCACAGACGAAAAAGCCCAGGGCCAGCAGCCAGAAACCGGAGTGCGAGCAGGCTTCGCGCAGGGCCTGGCCGAGGGTCTGGTCATTGCCCTGGCTGGGCAGCGGACGATCACGCAGCAGCCCTACCAGCGGCACGATAAAGGCCACCAGCAAACCCAGCACCAGCAAGGCCGCCGACCAGCCCAGCCAGCCGATCAGGCCGAGCGTACCCGGCAGCATGGCGAACTGGCCGAAGGAGCCGGCGGCGCTGGCAATGCCCATGGCCATGCTGCGTTTTTCTGGCGGCACGGCACGGCCAACCACGCCAAGGATCACCGAAAACGAGGTGCCCGACAGGCCGATACCGATCAACAAACCGGCACTGAGCGACAGGGTCAGGGCCGAGTCGGACATGCCCATCAGCACAAGGCCGGCGGCATAAAGAATACCGCCGACCATCACCACCTTGGCAGCACCGAGGCGATCGGCCAGGGCTCCGGCAAACGGCTGGGCCAGACCCCAGATCAGGTTCTGCAAGGCAATGGCAAAGGCAAACACGCCGCGGCCCCAGCCAAAGTCGGCGCTCATCGGCGCCAGGAACAGGCCAAAGCCGTGCCGCACGCCCAGCGACAAGGCCAGGATCAGCGCCGCGCCAAGCAGAATCCACCCACTGGTTCGCCATACTGATGTCATTTTTGTTGTCTCCAGTGCCGCAAGGTTATGCGGGTATATACCCGCTTATAATCGTAAAAAGCTCAGGCCAACAGCTCCAGCAGGCGCACCAGTTCGTCACGCTGACCTTCGCCGAGGGTCTCGATCAAGCCGCTTTGCGCTTGCTCCCAGGCCGGCTCCGCCGCTTGCAGGCGTGCCCGGCCCTGCTCGGTCAGCAACACGATACGGTTGCGCAAGTCCTGCCCTTCGGCCAGGGCCACCAGGCCCTCGGCTTCCAGTACCCGCAGGTTGCGCCCCAAGGTGCTGCGGTCCAGGCCCATGGCCTCGGCCAGGGTGGAAATACTCGGTTGATCCAGGCGGCGTAAATGACGCAACAGGGAAAACTGCGCGACATTGATCCCGAAGCCTTCGAGGGCCTCGTCGTAGTGTCGGCTCACCCCACGGGCGGCGCGACGCAGGTGGGTGCAGATGCATTCGCTGGTCAACATAATGCGTGTATATACCCGCACTTTGGCAACTGCAAGCTTTTATTCGCCGCTCACAGCACCAAAGCGATCAATACCGCCAGCTCCAGCAGCTCGAGCAGGGCCCCGGCGGTATCACCGGTGGTGCCACCCAGACGGCGCACCATCACGTGGCGCAGCCAGGCGAAGACGATGGCGGCAACCAGCAGCACCCACAGGCCCTTGAACCCTGCCAGCAGCACACAGGCCAACGCACTGACGAGCATCACCAGCTGGCCCGCCCGACGCGGCAAATGATCGGCAAGCGCCTGGCCGAGCCCGCCGCTGCGCACATAGGGCGTGCACAGGAACAAGCCCAGTAACCCCGCGCGGCCGATCAGCGGTGCGAGCAACAGCAGCAGCCCGTCACCGCGCTCGATCAACGCCAGCAAGGCGCAGAACTTGAGCAACAGCACCAGTACCAGGGTGACCACGGCAATCGGCCCGCTGCGCGGGTCTTTCATGATCAGCAAGGTACGTTCGCGGTCGCCGAAACCGCCGAGCCAGGCATCGGCGCTGTCGGCCAGGCCGTCCAGGTGCAAGGCGCCGCTGAGCAGCACCCAGGCGCTGAGCAGCAAGGCGGCGTGCAACAGCACCGGGCTACCGGCCAGCAGCGCGTTCAACCCCCAGAGCACCACCCCGAACAACAGCCCTACCAGCGGGTAAAACAGCAATGAGCGGCCCATTTGTTCCGGCGCCGGCATGCCCGGCAGGCGCACCGGCAAGCTGCTGAGAAACTGCAGGGCGATCCAGAACCCCAGCATCTCAGCACACCTCGCGCAGGCTGCCGTCGGCCAGCAGTTCCAGGCGGCACAAGGCGCCATGGACCACTTCGACCTGCAGCAGCTGTTCACGCGGCAGGCCACGGGCGCGGGCCAGCAACAGGCGCATGACGCCGCCGTGGGTGACCAGCAGCAACTGCTGGCCGGCATGGGCCTGGTGCAAGGTGCTGATGGCCTGCAACACCCGTACGGAGAAATCCGCCACCGGCTCGCCACCTGGCGGTGTGTAGGCATAAGGGTCAGCCCAGAACCGGCCGAGCTCGGCTTCATGGGTGAGCATCAGCGCTGCCGCGCTGCGCCCTTCCCACTCACCGAAATGCAGCTCTTGCAGCCCCGGCGCCAGCTGCAGCGGCAGGTTCAACTGCGCGCCCAGCTCCTGGGCAAAGCGTGCGCAGCGCTGCAATGGCGAGCTGACCAATGCATCCCAAGGGCCGGCATCACTCACCGCCGCGCGCATCTGCGCCCAGCCCTTGTCAGTCAGGGCATCGTCGAGGCTACCGCGCAGGCCGCCGCCCAGTTCGGTTTCTCCGTGGCGCAGCAGGTCGATGATCATGCCGGGCGGTCCGCTACCGCAGCTTCGGCGAAGGTCGCCATCTGCCCGTGCAGGTCACAGGCCAGGCGCAACAGCGGCACCGCCAGTGCCGCACCACTGCCCTCGCCCAGGCGCAGGCCCAGCTCCAGCAGCGGCTCGGCGTCGAGTTCGGCGAGCACCCGGCGATGACCGGGCTCGGCGCCGCGATGACCGAACAGCAGCCAGTCGCGGCAACCCGGATTGATACGCGTCGCCACCAGCGCGGCAACGGTGCAGATAAACCCATCCACCAGCACCGCAACACCAGCCTGGGCGCAACCCAGGTAGGCGCCGACCAGCGCGGCGATCTCGAAACCACCAAAACACAACAGCCGCTGCAGCGGGTCGTCGCCAAGATTGGCATGCTGCAGCAAGGCGCGCTCGATGACCTCGGCCTTGTGCCGCACACCGGCGGCGTCCAGGCCGGTACCCGGACCACTGAGCTCGCTGGCCGGACAACCGAGCACGGCGCAGGCCAGGGCGCTGGCGGCGGTGGTGTTACCGATGCCCATCTCGCCGCCGATAAACAACCGGGCGCCGCTGGCGGCCGCGCGCAGGGCACTCTCGCGCCCGCCTTGCAGAGCCTGCAGGCCTTGTTCGTAGGTCATCGCCGGTACCCGAGCGAAGTTGGCCGTGCCCGGGCCGACGCGCAGGTGGCGCACGTCCGGCAGGTCCAGGGCCAGGTCGATGGTACCCAGGTCGATCACTTCCAGTTGAGCATTCAGCTGCCGCGCCAGCACGCTGATCGCAGCGCCGCCGCTGACGAAATTGAGCAGCATCTGCCCGGTCACCGCCTGCGGGTAAGCCGAGATACCTTCGGCGACCACACCGTGATCGCCGGCAAAAATCGCGATCCACACCTGCTCGACGCTCGGCTTGAGCTGGCCTTGCAAGCCGGCCAGTTGCACTGCCAGCTGCTCCAGGCGACCCAGCGAGCCTGCCGGCTTGGTCAGTTGCTGTTGCCGCGCCAGGGCCTGTTCGCGAACAATCGGGTCGACAGCTCGACAGGCTTCACGCCACCAGGTTTGACTCATAGTGCAGGTCCTTTCAGGGTAAGCGGCAAGCCGGCGACAGTCAGCACCACGCGCTGGCAGCGCTCGGCAATGGCCTGGTGCAGCGCGCCTGCTTCATCGACATAACGGCGGGTCAGCTCGCCCATGGGCACCACGCCCAGGCCGGTTTCGTTGCTGACCAGTATGATTTCGCCCGGCAACGCTGCCAGGCACTCGAGCAGCGCCGTGCGTTCGGCCGCCAGGCGCTCAGGGTTGTCGAGCATCAGCAGGTTGGTCAGCCACAGGGTCAGGCAATCGACCAGCAGGCAGCGCTCGGCACTGGCAGTGGCACGCAGCACCCGCGCCAACTCCAGCGGCTCTTCGATCAATCCCCACTCGGCCGGACGCCGCTCGCGGTGCAACTGCACCCGTGCATTCATCTCGCCGTCGAGCGGTTCGCTGGTGGCGATGTAGGTGACCGCCAGGCCGCTCTGCACCGCCAGTTGTTCGGCCAGGCGGCTCTTGCCCGAACGGGCGCCGCCAAGGATCAGGTTGAGCATTTCAGTTCTGTCCGCAGAGTTGGCGCAGGCGCGCGGTGTCCAGGTGCTGCTCGACCAGGTCGGCCAGGCGCTCGATGTCGCGTTCGCGCAGGGCGTGGTAGTCGATCTGCTCGACCTCCTGCAGCCCGGCCCAGCGCAACAGCGCGGCGCAGCAATGCGGCGCCTCGAACAGGCCATGCAGGTAGGTGGCGAGGATCTGCCCGTCGGCGCTGATGGCGCCATCGGCGCGGCCGCCGTCGAGCAACACTGCCGGGCGCTCCAGCGCCGGCCCCTGGGTTACCCCGGCATGAATCTCGTAGCCGCTGATGGCCGCCTGCTCCAGCTGCAGGGTGCCGGCGACATTGCGCAGCTGCTTTTCGGCTTCGAGCACGGTGACAAAATCCAGCAGACCGAGGCCATCGCTGGCCCCCGCTGGGCCTTCCAGGCCCAAGGGGTCTTCCACCCGCTGGCCGAGCATCTGCAGCCCGCCGCAAATGCCCAGGACCTTGCCGCCGTAACGCAGGTGGCGACTGATCGCCTGGTCCCAACCACGCTCACGCAATTGCGCCAGGTCGCCGCGCACGCTCTTGGAGCCAGGCAAAATGATCAGGTCAGCGGGCGGAATCGGCTGACCGGGGCCGATAAACTGCAGATCGACCTGCGGGTGCAGGCGCAGCGGGTCGAAATCGGTGTGGTTGCTGATGCGCGGCAGCACCGGCACGATCACCTTGAGCTGGCGCCCGGCCTTGAGGCCCTGGCGCTGGTCGATACCGTCTTCGGCTTCCAGGTGCAGGTCCAGCACATAGGGCAGCACGCCCAGCACTGGCTTGCCGGTACGTTCTTCAAGCCAGTCCAGACCCGGCTGGAGCAAGGCGATATCGCCACGAAAACGGTTGATGACAAAGCCTTTGACCCGTGCCTGTTCGCTCGTCGAGAGCAACTCCAGGGTACCGACCAGATGCGCAAACACCCCGCCCCGATTGATGTCGGCAATCAGGATCACCGGGCAGTCGACTGCCTCGGCAAAGCCCATGTTGGCAATGTCGCCGGCACGCAGGTTGATTTCAGCCGGCGAGCCGGCGCCTTCGACCATCACCACCGGATAGGCCGCGCTCAGGCGCTGGTGCGAAGCCAGCACGGCCTGCATGGCGATGGCCTTGTAGTCGTGATAGGCCACGGCGTTCATGCTGGTGACCGCGCGGCCATGGACGATCACCTGGGCGCCGGTGTCGCTGTTGGGCTTGAGCAGCACCGGGTTCATGTCGGTGTGGGGCGCCAGGCCCGCGGCCTGCGCCTGCACCGCCTGGGCGCGGCCGATCTCGCCGCCCTCGGCGGTCACGGCACTGTTGAGCGCCATGTTCTGCGGCTTGAACGGCACCACGGCAATGCCCTGGCGCAACAGCCAGCGGCACAGCGCGGTCACCAGGGTGCTTTTGCCGGCATCGGAGGTGGTGCCCTGCACCATCAGGGTGGTCATGCTTGTTCCTTGCGGTAATCGCTGAAAGCCTGGGCCAGGCGCTGAAAGTCCGGTTCACTGGCCGGCAGGCCGAAACGCAGGCTCGGCGGCTGGCTGAACAGGCGCAGGAGGATGCCGCGCCGGGCCATGAATTCATGCAGGCGCGGCGCCTGCTCGGTGACCAGGTACTGGAACAGGTCGCAGCTGCCGCTGGGGGCGAAACCTGCCGCACTGAGCACCTCGGCCAGGCGCTGGCTGGCAGCGGCGCAGCGGATGATCTGCTGCTGATGGGCGGCGCCGTCGAGCAGGCAGGCCTGGCCGAGGATCCGCGTCGGGCCGCTGATGGTCCAGGGCCCGAGCTGTTCGGCGAGCAGTTGCAACAACTGGCGCTCGGCCAGAACAAAGCCCAGGCGTACGCCGGCCAAGCCGAAGAACTTGCCGAACGAGCGCAGCACGATCAACCCGCTGCGCTCGGCATGGGCGCCAATGCTGTGTTGCGGGGTGTTGTCCATGAACGCTTCATCAACCAGCAGCCAGCCGCCACGGCGGGCCAGGCGACCATGCCATTCCAGCAGTTGCTCGGCAGCAATCAGCTGCCCGGTGGGGTTGTTGGGGTTGACCACCACCAGCACGTCGAGGCTGTCGAGGTAATAATCGACCTGGTCCAGCGGCAACTCGCGCACCCGGTGCCCAGCGCGGCGCCAGCCTTCGGCGTGTTCGGCGTAGCACGGCGACAGCACCCCGACCGTGCCGGGGCGACGCAGGCGTGGCAAAGCCTGGATCGCCGCCTGGGAGCCGGCCACTGGCAACAGTTGCTCGACCTGATAGTAATCACGGGCCGCCTGCTCGAGGCCGTCTTCGGTTTCGGGCAAGCGCGCCCAGGCCCGCAGCGGAATCTCAGGGATGGAATAAGACCACGGGGCGATGCCGCTGGACAGGTCCAGCCAGTCTTCGCGGGCGATGCCGTATTGCTGCACTGCGCGTTGCAGGCGACCACCGTGTTCAAGCATAGAATTCAGCCCCCAGGCACAACAGCAGCAACCACAACCACACGCCCTGGCAAACCAGGCGCCAACCGCGTTCGATGGCGTCGGCATCGGCCTGCGGGCCTTCGCCCAGTTGCGGGCGCTCGTGCAGCTCGCCGTGATACACCGCCGGCCCGCCCAGCTCGACGCCCAGGGCTCCGGCCCCGGCCGCCATCACCGGCCCGGCATTGGGGCTGTCCCACAACGGCGCCTGGCGCCGCCAGCAGCTCAGGGCCAGGCGGGTCTTGCCCAGCAGCGCGTAAGTCAGCGCCACCAAGCGTGCCGGAATATAGTTGAGCACATCGTCGATCTTCGCCGCAGCCCAGCCAAAACGCTCGAAGCGTTCATTACGATAGCCCCACATGGCGTCGAGGGTGTTGCTCAGGCGATAGAGCACCACCCCCGGTACGCCGGCAACGACAAACCAGAACAGCGCGGCGAACACCGCATCGCTGCCGTTCTCCAGCACCGACTCGGTGGCGGCGCGGGCCACGGCGGTTTCGTCCAGCTCGCGGGTTTCGCGGCTGACCAGATAACCGACGCGCTGGCGGGCTTTTTCCAGGTCGCCCTGGCGCAGGGCTTCGGCCACCGGCGTTACGTGCTCGCCAAGGCTGCGCAGGCCGAGGGCGCAGTACAGCGCCAAAACTTCAATCAGCCAGCCAATGTACGGCAGCCAGGACAACAGCATGGCGATGAAGGTCAGCGGCACCACCGCCAGGAACCAGGCGCTGACGCCGTGGCTGCGCCAGCCACGGCCGCCGGCATTCAAGCGCTGTTCCAGGCGCCCGGCCAGGCGCCCGAAGGCTACCAGCGGATGCCGGCGCTTGGGCTCACCCAGCAGCGCATCCAGCGCCACCCCGGCCACTGTCAGCAACGCCACGCTCATCAAGACTCCCCCCACTGGTTTTCAAACAGCATGTCGTGCAGCGGCCGCGCTGTGGTCCAGCCTTCAAGCACCAGCATCGGCGCCGGGTAAAATTCGTGAACCGGGCCCAGGCAGAGGATTGCCAACGGCTTGGCACCGGCCGGCATGCCGAGCAGCTCGGCCAGGGCCCGGGGCTCGAACAGCGACACCCAGCCCATGCCCAGACCTTCGGCGCGGGCCGCCAGCCACAAGTTCTGGATCGCACAGGACAACGACGCCAGGTCCATCTCCGGCAAGGTCCGGCGGCCGAAAATGTGCGCTTCGCGCCCATCCATCAGCGCCGCCACCAGCAGCTCGGCGCAGTCGTTGATGCCTTCGACCTTGAGTTTCATGAAGTCATCGGAGCGCTCACCGAGCGCCTGCGCTGTACGCAGGCGCTCCTCTTCCACCAGGGCCTGGATCCGCTGGCGCAGTTCGCGCTGGGTGATACGGATGAAACGCCAGGGCTGCATCAGCCCGACGCTGGGCGCCTGGTGCGCGGCCTCAAGCAGGCGCGCGAGCAACTCGGGGGCGACTTCGCCGCCACTGAAGTGACGCATGTCGCGACGCTCGCCGATGGCGCGGTAGACCGCCGCACGTTCGGCCTCGGTAAAAGCATGTTCAGTCATGGACACAGCAGCGCCGCCGACGCCTGGGGGTTGGAAGCAAAATAGAAATGCACGTAGGAGGCGGTCAAGCGCCCCTGGCGGTACACCGCCTCGGCACCACGACCACCGTTGGGGCTCTGGCCGCGGGCAACCGGCTCAAGCTCGGTATGGGTCAGCGAATGATGATAGGTGTGCCCGCGCAAGGTGCCTTCAGGCAGTTCTACGGCCTGCAGGGCCAAGGCGGCCAGGCGCTTTTGCATCACTGCCTCGCCTGCCAGCAGGCCGAGCAGTTCGGCACGCTCGCCGGCAACATCGGTGAGCGCATCGAGCAGGTAGAGCATGCCGCCGCATTCGGCGAGCAACGGCTTGCCGGCGTGGTGATGGGCGCGGATAGCCTCGAGCATCGGTGTGTTGGCCGCCAGCGCCTGGTGATGCAATTCGGGGTAACCGCCGGGCAGGTACAGGCTGTCAGCGGCTGGCAAGCTTGTGTCATGCAGCGGCGAGAAAAACGCCAGCTGCGCGCCCATGGCCCGCAGCAGGTCGAGGTTGGCGCCATAGGTAAAGGCAAAGGCTTCGTCGCGGGCAACCGCAATGCGCACGCCTTGCAGCAACGGCTCGATGGCAAACTCGGTCGGCGCGGCAAAGCGCACCGCTGGCGGCAACGCCGCATCGCAACTGGCGCCCAGGGCCGCTGCGGCAGCATCCAGCCGCGCATCAAGGTCGTTCAGTTCACTGGCTTGCACCAGCCCCAGGTGACGGCTCGGCAATTCGATGCCGGTTTCTCGCGACAGCCCACCGTACCAGCGCAGCCCCTCGGTCAGGCTGCCTTCAAGCAACTGGGCATGGCGCAGGGTACCGACACGGTTGGCCAACACCCCGGCAAACGGCAGGTCCGGCTGATAGCGCGCCAGGCCCAGGGCCAGGGCGCCGAAGGTCTGGGCCATGGCGGTACCATCGATCACCGCCAGCACCGGCACGCCAAAATGCCGGGCCAGGTCGGCGCTCGATGGCGTGCCGTCGAACAGGCCCATGACCCCTTCGATGAGGATCAGGTCGGCCTCGCCCGCCGCCTCCCACAATAGCCGGCGGCTTTCCTGCTCGCCGACCATCCACAGGTCGAGCTGATACACCGGCGCACCACTGGCGCGCTCGAGGATCATCGGGTCAAGAAAGTCCGGGCCGCACTTGAACACGCGGACCTTGCGCCCCTGGTTGCGATGCAGGCGCGCCAGTGCGGCGGTCACCGTGGTCTTGCCCTGGCCGGAGGCCGGGGCGGCGATCAATACCGCCGGGCAATGGCGCGCATCACTCATAGTTCGACGCCCTTCTGGGCGCGGATGCCGGCCTGGAAGGCGTGCTTGATCATGCCCATTTCGGTGACGGTGTCGGCCAGTTCGATCATTTCGTCTTTGGCCGCGCGACCGGTGACGATCACGTGCTGCATCGGCGGGCGCGCCTGCAGGTCGCTGAGCACCTGGTCGAGGTCGAGGTAGCCGTGCTTGAGGGCGATGTTCAGTTCATCAAGCACCACGAAGGCGATCGACGGGTCCTGGAGCATCTGCCGCGACACTGCCCAGGCAGCTTCGGCGGCGGCGATGTCGCGCTGGCGGTCCTGGGTTTCCCAGGTAAAGCCCTCGCCCATCACGTGGTAGCGCACCTGCTCGGGAAAGCGCCGGAAGAACAGCTCTTCGCCAGTGCTGTTGCGGCCCTTGATGAACTGCACCACGCCGCACTGCATGCCGTGGCCCATGGCCCGGGCGAGCATGCCGAAGGCCGAACTGCTCTTGCCCTTGCCGTTGCCGGTAAGTACCAGCAGCAAGCCGCATTCGTTGGGCGAGTTGGCGATGCGCTCGTCGATCACGGCCTTTTTGCGCTGCATGCGCGCCAGGTGGCGTTCGTCGCGCTCGGTGGATTCAGTCATGAGGTTCTCCGCAAACCACTGTCGGCCGATCTCACCGAACGCAGCAGCCGACGGCTGCTCAGCGTATCGAAGGAACGGGTGTGACAGATGAATGGATATGGCAGACGGAAAACGCGCAGGGCTGCGGCACAGGCCGGAGGAACCGCGCATCACCCTCCGTGATGCCGTTGGCTGTTACAGGCCGGTCTCCGGGCTTGTGAGCGGGGCCATCGACACCCGGGGCTGCGCGCCTTCCCGGGCATGAATGCCCAGTGGCCCTGCACAGCCTTGACTCACCTACCGTTGCGGGGGCAGCGCCGGATTCGCGCGTTTTACGCGCCCACCGGCTTCCCTGTTTCACCCTGCCAGGCCATCGCCTGCAGAGCACCTGAAACAAGTCGCGAAGGTTAGAGGGTTGCACCCGGAGCGTCAATGAAAGGCGCTGCACTGGCCTGGATCAATGGCGCCTTTGTCATCTTGTGCAACACTGACTTCAGTGATATCAAATAGCCATACCTCGGCTGTACTCGATCACAACTATAAGGGAGAGCAGCATGCAAGGCCTGATCATCAATAATGCGCGCCTGGAGTTCCTGCGCCCGGCCCTGGAACGCTGGGTCGATTGCATCGACCGCTTCAACCAGACCCTCGGTGACGGTGAGGCGCCCTATTGGCACGGCGCCCAGGCCAACCTCGGGCTGCTCTCGGCCGCCGCCTGGCAGGCCGAGCTGGTGACCCTGCAGCAGCACCAGAGCAAGAAGCAGCGCGATGACGGCGATCGCGAAGGCCGCTGCGACCTGTACATCGCCAACCGCGAAGAGGCCGCCTACCTGCAGGCCAGCCAGCGCTGGCCACGCATCGCCAAGCTCGACCTGAATAACGCCCTGGGCGAAACCGTCCAGGCTGCTCGGCAAATTGCCGCGCCCAGCCAGCTTAAAGTCGCTGCGCTGTTCGCCAGCCCCTGGAAAGCCGGCCAGCACGCCAGCCCCGAAGAGCTGCAGGACCTGGTCGACGACCTGCAAAAGCATAACGCCTGCGCCATCGCCTGGTACTTTCCCTACGCCTACCGCAAGCTGCACAACGAAGCCGGCCAGTATCACCCCGGCATCGCCCTGTTGCTCAAGCAGGCCTGACCCGGGGAACCTCCCACCCCTGGCGTGCCTCTACTGGCAATAGCGGCCATCATTGCGAGGGAAACGACATGGGTATCAAGCCGATTGCACTGCTGCTGGCAGTGACTGCGGGGTTAAGCGGCTGCGGCGAGAACGCCCGCCTTGAGGTCAGCGACGGGGTCGGCCCGTCGCCGCAATTGCCCGAACCGAACAAGACCCTGATCCCCACCGTCAACATCGCCCCCGCCATTGGCTGGCCCCAGGGCATGACGCCCAAGGCCGCGCCCGGCACCCAGGTGGCGGCCTTCGCCGCAGGCCTGGACCACCCGCGCTGGCTCTATGCCCTGCCCAACGGCGACATCCTGGTGGCTGAAACCAATGCTCCGCCCAAGCCCGATGACGGCAAGGGCATTCGCGGCTGGGTGATGGGCAAGGTCATGGACCGCGCCGGCGCCGGCGTGCCCAGCGCCAACCGCATCAGCCTGCTACGCGACAGCGACCACGACGGCGTGGCGGAAACCCGCACGACCTTTATCGAGAACCTCAATTCACCGTTCGGCATGGCCCTGGTCGGCAATGACTTCTACGTCGCCGACACCGATCGCCTGCTGCGCTTTCACTATGAACCCGGCGCGACTTCGATCAAGGGCCCGGGTACAGCCGTGGCCGAACTACCGGGCGGCACGCTGAACCATCACTGGACCAAGAACGTGATCGCCAGCCGTGACGGCAAGAAGCTCTACGTCACCGTCGGCTCCAATAGCAATGTCGGCGAGAACGGCATGGACCAGGAAAAAGGCCGCGCGGCGATCTGGGAAGTCGACCCGGCCAGCGGCCAGACGCGGATCTTCGCCTCGGGCCTGCGCAACCCCAACGGCCTGGCCTGGGAGCCGCACACCGGACAGCTGTGGACCGCAGTCAACGAGCGTGACGAGATCGGCAGCGACCTGGTGCCCGACTACATTACCTCGGTCAAGGATGGCGGCTTCTATGGCTGGCCCTACAGCTATTACGGCCAGCACATCGATCAGCGGGTCAACCCGTCTGATCCGAACCTGGTGGCCAGCGCCATTGCCCCGGACTATGCGGTGGGGCCGCACACGGCGTCGCTGGGCCTGACCTTCGCCGAAGCAGGGGTGCTGCCGGCACCGTTCGAGCAAGGCGCGTTCATTGGCCAGCATGGCTCGTGGAACCGCAAGCCGCACAGTGGCTACAAGGTGATCTTCGTACCCTTCAGCACTGCCGGCAAACCTGCGGGCAAGCCGATCGACGTGCTCAGCGGGTTTCTCAATGATGAAGGCAAGGCCATGGGCCGGCCGGTCGGGGTGATCAACGATCAGCGCGGCGGCTTGCTGGTAGCCGATGATGTCGGGAACACGATCTGGCGGGTGAGCAAGGCCCGGTAAGCCGGGGGAGCTCAGCGTTTGCGGCAGAGGGTCAGGCCATCGCCAATCGGCAACATCGACAGGTCCACCCGCAGGTCATCCTTGAGTTTTAGGTTCAATGCCTGGATGGCCCGGGTATCTTCGCTGTCCGGCTTTTGCTCAAGCACCCGCCCGCTCCACAAGGTGTTGTCGAACAGTACCAGCCCGCCCACTCGCAGCAGTCGCAGGGCCTCTTCCAGATAGTGCGGGTAGTTGGCCTTGTCGGCATCGATGAAGATCAGGTCATAGCGCGCTGATGGCAGTGTCGCCAGGGTCTGCAACGCCGGTGCCAGGCGCAGCTCGATGCGCTCGGCGATCCCTGCTTCCTGCCAGTAGCGCCAGGCCACGGCGTTGTAGCTGCCCTCAAGGTCGCAACAAAGCAACTGCCCATGCTCCATGGCCTGAGCCATGCAAAAAGCGCTGTAGCCGGTGAAAGTACCCACCTCGATCACCCGCTCGGCACCGATCAGGCGCACCAGCAGCGCCAGCAACTGGCCTTGCTCCGGTGCCACCTGCCAGCGTGCTTCGGGCAGGGCCTGGGTTTCTTCACGCAAACGGGCGAGCAACGGCGTCTCGCGCAGCGACACGCTTTGCAGGTAGTGGTAGAGGGGGTCGTCGAGGTAGAGCGTCTGGGCGGTCATCGTCTACCTCGCACAGGTCAGGGGTTGCGCGCCAGGTGCGCTGGCTGCAGCACCCGCTTGGCGTTCAGGTAGGTCTTTTGCCAATAGCTGTTGGACAGGTAGTCCAGGCGCACCGTTCCGCCGGTGGCCGGGGCATGGACGAAGCGCCCTTCGCCGACATAGATACCGGCATGGCTGACCTGCGAGCCACCATTGGTGGCAAAGAACACCAGGTCGCCGGACTGCAGGTCGTTGCGCTCGATGCTCGGTGCGCGGATGCCGATCATCTCCCGGGTCGAACGCGGCAACGAGATGCCCGCAGCATCACG
Organism: Pseudomonas sp. SORT22; assembly: GCF_018417635.1. Taxonomy (NCBI): domain Bacteria; kingdom Pseudomonadati; phylum Pseudomonadota; class Gammaproteobacteria; order Pseudomonadales; family Pseudomonadaceae; genus Pseudomonas; species Pseudomonas sp. SORT22. Next base: position 1,555,868 of record NZ_CP071007.1, on the reverse strand, counting down.
ATAGACGTAGCCAATCAGGCCGCTGCAGTCGAAACCCGAATCCGGGGTGTTGCCGCCCCAGCGGTACGGCGTGCCGACCAGGCCGAGGGCGCGGAACAGCACGTCTTCGGCAACCGGGGAGAAATACACTTGCGGGGCCATGACTGCCGGCTCGACCACTTTACGCGGGGCCGGGGCATGACTTGAGCAGGCACCGAGCAGTGCTGCGAGGGAAAGTAGAGCGAAGCGCGCCATCATCGCCATGGTCAGAACATCCTGTCTGAAGCCGCTTCGGCCAAGAGCCGAAAAGAGTTGAGAATTTAGATTAGACGCTTTCTGTAAACACGCACGGCGACGAGCTTTTCAGCTACGTCGCCGTGGTCAAACCTGTCGAAGGATCAGTTGCGCGAGAGCGTGGTCGCGGCCGGAGCCATGGCCAGTGCACGCTTGGCTTCGATGAAGGTCTTGCTCCAGTAGCGATCACCGAGCTTGTCGATGCGCACGCCACCGCTGCGGCGGCTGCTGGAGTGGATGAACTGATCGTCGCCGAGGTAGATACCGGCGTGGCTGACGCGGCCGCGACCATTGGTGCTGAAGAACAGCAGGTCGCCTGGCTTGAGGTTGTTGCGAGCAACCAGCGGGGCCTTGACGTTGATCATTTCGCGGGTAGAGCGCGGCAGGTTGAGGCCGGCTTCTTCGCGGAACAGGTAGCCGATGAAGCCGCTGCAATCAAAGCCGGTGTTCTCGGAGGTACCACCGAAACGGTAGCGGGTACCGATCAGCGACATGCCGCGCTCGAGAATGTTGTCGGCCAGGGCTGGCAGCTGGTAAGGCTTGCTGCTGGAGAAATCTTGCAGCTCTTCTTCGGTGGCCAGCTCTTCCTCGAACGTCGCCTGGACGGAGGACTTGGTCGAAACCTGAGCGGAAACCGGTTGCTGCTGAACCTGCTGCTGCGATACGGGACCGGTGGTCGCGCAGCCAAAAAGCAGGGTCACGAGTGCGAGGGGCACGAGGGGTGCGAAGCGATTTAGCATGGGCACGACCGTGTCTGGAATTTAAAGAAGTCGAGACTATGCCTTCTATCGCATCGATTTGCAAATTCAATCGAAAAAAATGTGACTTTTATGTGCCGAGGCTCTAGCCCCTGCCTTACCAGCCCAAAGTTTCTTTCAAGAACGGGATGGTGAGCTTGCGTTGAGCCTGCAAAGAGGCCTGGTCGAGGCGCTCAAGCAGGTCGAACAGTGCGCTCATGCTACGGGTGCCACGGGTGAGGATGAAGTGCCCGACCTCGTCGGTCAGGTGCAGGCCGCGGCGCGAAGCACGCAATTGCAGGGCGCGCAGCTTGTCTTCGTCCGACAGCGCACGCATCTGGAAGATCAGCGCCAGGGTCAGGCGCGACTTGAGGTCGGCGAGCTTGATCGGCAGTTCGCGGGGCGAGCTGGAGGCAGCCAGCAACAGGCGCCGACCACTGTCGCGCAGGCGATTGAAGAGGTGGAACATGGCCTCTTCCCACTCCGGCTTGCCGGCAATGACATGCAGGTCGTCGAGGCAGACCAGTTCGTACTGTTCGAGGTTGTCGAGCAATTCGACGCCGCGATCGAGCAATTGCGCCAGGGGCAGGTACACCGCCGGTTCACCCAGTTGCTCGAAGCGCAGGCAGGCGGCCTGCAGCAGGTGGGTGCGGCCCACGCCCTGTTTGCCCCACAGGTAGATCAGGCTTTCGGTCCAGCCGGCGTCGGCTTCGCAGAGTCGCTCGACGTAGCCCAAAGCGGCGGCGTTGGCACCCGGATAGTAGTTGATGAAGGTGGCGTCATCACGCAGACGCACACCCAGGGGCAACTGGATCGGTTTCATGCTGGCTGGGCAGTTCCGGGGAACCGCAAGGGGCCTTTTGTGAAAAGTCTGCAAAGTTTATACCCGTGGAGCCCCTCGCACAATCGGCGCAGACCACAAGTAAAATCAAAGGCTTGCATTAGCGGGTAAAGGCCAATGCAAGCCAGGTGCTATCAAGCTAGAGATCCGGGTCGATTTCACCCGCGTAGATATCCGACTCTTTATACAGGTCATGCACATGGCGCAGCAGCACCATGATCACCGCCGCCACCGGCAAGGCCAGCAACACCCCGGTAAAACCGAACATCTCGCCACCGGCCAGGATCGCGAAGATCACCGCCACCGGGTGCAGGCCAATGCGATCGCCCACCAGCAGCGGTGTCAGCACCATGCCTTCGAGCGCCTGGCCGACCATGAATACGGCTGCGATGCCAAGCAAAGGATAAGGGTCGCCGCCAAACTGGAACAGCCCGGCAATCATCGCCGCGCCGATACCAATAATGAAGCCCATGTACGGCACGATCGCCGCCAGACCCGCCAGCAGGCCGATCAGCAAGCCCAGCTCCAGGCCCACCAGCATCAGCCCCGAGGCATAGATGATACCCAGGGCCAGCATCACCAGCAGCTGGCCACGGACGAAGGCGCCCAGCACTTCGTGACACTCACCGGCCAGGGCCACCACTCGTTCCTCGCGCTGGCGCGGCAGCAGGCTGCGGATCTTGGCCATCATCAGGTCCCAGTCGCGCAGCAGGTAGAAGCTCACCACCGGGATCAGCACCAGGTTGGCCAGCCAGCCAATCAGGGCCAGGCCCGAAGCAGTGGCCTGGGACAGGATGACCCCGACGATGTCGGTGGTCTGGCCCATGTGCTCGCTGATGGCGGCCTTGATCTTGTCGAACTTCCAGAAGCCGTCGGCCAGGCCCAGGCGCGTCTGCACCCAGGGCAGGGCCTGGTGCTGCAGCCAGTCGAGCATCTGCGGCGCCAGCTCATACAGGCGCACCAGCTGTTTGGCCAGCATCGGCACCAATACCAGCAGCAACAAGGTCAGCAGCAGGGTGAACAGGGCAAACACCACCACCACACCCCAGGTGCGCGACAGGCCGGCGCGCTCCAGACGGTCGACCAGCGGATCGGCCAGGTAGGCCAGCAAAATGCCGACCAGAAACGGCGAAAGAATCGGGTGCAGCCAATACAGCAAGGCCGCGCACAGCAGCGCCCCACCTACCCATACCCAGCGACGTGTATCAGTCATGAACGGCTCCCGGCCAGGTCAGGGTTTACCAACGAAAACGCAGCCCGTTGAAAGGTTGCGGGGCGGCGGCCTGGGTTGCCCCGGGGTTGGCCGGATCGACGGCTGCAGGTGCCGCGGGCGCATCGGCCGGCAGCTCCTGCAACTTGGCCAGGCCCAGTTGCGCGCGCAACTGATCGCTGTTGCCGGTGACCTGATAGGTCAGGGTATCGCCCTGCACCACCTTGAGCCGCGCGCCGTAAGGCTCGAGCACCCGGCCCAGTTCGGCATAACGTTCCAGGGTCATGCCCTGGACCTGCACCTGCATTTCGCTGCTGGCCCCTGGACGGGCGACGAAGCGCGGCGCCAGGCGGTTGCTGACGGCGAGCATCACGGCATCGGCCAGGGCCGCCTGATCAGCGCCCTCGGCAGTGCCCTGCTCGCGCTGCTCGCCCAGCCACAGGCGCCACTTACCCTGCCATTTGCCATCGGCTTCGCTGGCGTGCACCGCCAGCAAGGCATCGGCGCCGTAGCGCTCGGAAGCCTCGCGCAGCGGCGCCGGGTCGGTGCCTTCAAGATTCTTGCCGGTTGCCACCAGTTGCTCCTGCAGATCGGCCAGCGGCAAGCGCAGCGGCAGGCCGCGGTGCTGGGCGGCGCGACGCAGCGGTTCGGCGCTGCCCTGGCCGTCACCAACCAGGTTCGAACCTTCGACGCTGTCGTTCAACCACCAGCCGAGGATCGCTGGCCGGTTATTGCCCCACAGGGCCAGGCCCGCCTGACGCAAGGCGCGCTCGGTGCTGCCCGGGTCGAAGTCGACCAGCACGGTTTCCGGCGGGCCGGCCTCGAAGCCGAACTGGCTGATGATTTGTTGCGGGTCTTTGCGCAGCGCAGCCAGGCCCGGGCTTTGCACAGCCTTGGCGTCGCCGGTCAGGCGCAACACCAGGGTTTCGAGGGCTTTTTCGGTGGCCTGGGTACGGGCTTCGGCGCCCTGGCCGGTGACCGGTTCGCGGACCTGATAAAGGCCGGAGAGGGTTTCGGCCTGAGCCGAGAGGCCGAACAGGGCCAGACAGCCGGCGGCCAGGTAATTACGCAAACGCATGGAGGATTCCTGTCCAGGTAATAAAGAAGCGTGGGCGACAAAAACGGACGCAGCTCAGACCGCAGCACCCGGTAAAACATTCAACCGCTGGCGGCAAATTGCGCCCATCGCCTTTGCTATACCTTATACAGCCTGCGCCGTGGCAACCAGTCGCGCACTGTTAAAGCGTATTTTTCGCAACATTTAAGGCCCTGCCCGTCGGCCTGAGGATGGCCGCTACCGGGCAACCCTGATAAAATCGCGCGCCTTCGCAGACCGGCGACGGTCAGGCAGCCGGATTCCCTCCGCCTTGCCTGGCAGGTCACGGTCGATTCCCCTGAATCCCTCCCCCCTAAAGGCCTGGATCATGAGCAAGCAACCCTCCCTGAGCTACAAGGACGCCGGTGTAGACATCGACGCCGGTGAAGCATTGGTCGAACGCATCAAAGGCGTTGCCAAGCGCACGGCGCGCCCGGAAGTCATGGGCGGCCTGGGCGGTTTTGGCGCCCTCTGCGAGATCCCGGCCGGCTACAAGCAGCCGGTTCTGGTCTCCGGCACCGACGGCGTCGGCACCAAGCTGCGCCTGGCACTGAACCTGAACAAGCACGACAGCATCGGCCAGGACCTGGTCGCCATGTGCGTCAACGACCTGGTGGTCTGCGGTGCCGAGCCGCTGTTCTTCCTCGACTACTACGCCACCGGCAAACTCAATGTCGACGTTGCCGCTACCGTGGTCACCGGTATCGGCGCTGGCTGCGAACTGGCTGGTTGCTCCCTGGTCGGCGGTGAAACCGCTGAAATGCCAGGCATGTACGAAGGCGAAGACTACGACCTGGCCGGCTTCTGCGTTGGCGTGGTAGAAAAAGCCGAAATCATCGACGGCTCCAAGGTTGCCACTGGCGACGCGCTGATCGCCCTGCCATCGTCCGGCCCGCACTCCAACGGCTACTCGCTGATCCGCAAGATCATCGAAGTTTCCGGTGCCGACATCGAAACCGTCCAGCTCGACGGCAAGCCGCTGACCGAACTGCTGATGGCCCCGACGCGCATCTACGTAAAGCCGCTGCTCAAGCTGATCAAGGACACCGGCGCGGTCAAGGCCATGGCCCACATCACCGGTGGCGGCCTGCTCGACAACATCCCGCGCGTCCTGCCAAAAGGCGCCCAGGCTGTGGTTGACGTGGCCAGCTGGAATCGCCCGGCGGTGTTCGACTGGCTGCAACAGCAAGGCAACGTCGACGAGCACGAAATGCACCGCGTATTGAACTGCGGCGTCGGCATGGTCATCTGCGTCGCCCAGGACCAGGTCGACATCGCCCTGAAGGTCCTGCGTGAAGCCGGCGAGCAGCCATGGGTCATCGGCCAGATCGGCATCGCCGCCGAAGGCGCTGCCCAGGTTGAGCTGAAGAACGTCAAGGCACACTGATGCCGAGCAAGACCTGTGATGTCGTGGTGCTGTTGTCCGGCACCGGCAGCAACCTGCAAGCATTGATCGACAGCACCCGCACCGGCGACAGCCCGGTGCGGATCTGCGCGGTCATCTCCAACCGCGCCGACGCCTATGGCCTGCAGCGCGCCAAAGACGCCGGTATCGCCACCGCCGTGCTCGACCACAAGGCCTTCGACGGCCGCGAGGCATTCGACGCGGCACTGGTCGAACTGATCGATGGCTACCGCCCGCAACTGGTGGTGCTGGCCGGTTTCATGCGCATCCTCAGTGCCGGCTTTGTCCGTCACTACCAGGGCCGCCTGCTGAACATTCACCCTTCCCTACTGCCCAAGTACAAGGGCCTGCACACTCATCAACGAGCGCTGGAAGCCGGCGATGCCGAGCATGGCTGCAGCGTGCACTTCGTCACCGAGGAACTCGATGGCGGACCGCTGGTCGTACAGGCAGTGATACCGGTAGAGTTGGATGACACGCCAGAACGTCTGGCACAGCGGGTTCACAGCCAGGAACACCTGATCTATCCGCTGGCGGTGCGCTGGTTTGCCGAGGGCCGTTTGCGCCTGGGCGAGCACGGTGCTCTACTGGATGGCCAGCCTCTGGCGGCCAGCGGCCACTTGATTCGACCCTAGGAGAAATTATGCGTCGTGCCCTGCTCTTCGCTCTCGCCGTGCTCGCGCTGCCGTTGCAGGCAGCCGATCTGAAGCCATTCTCGGCCAGCTACACCGCCGACTGGAAGCAACTGCCCATGAGCGGCACTGCCGAGCGCAGCCTGAAAATGAACGCCAACGGTACCTGGGACCTCAACTTCAAGGCGTCGATGATGATCGCCAGCCTGACTGAGCAAAGTACCCTGAAGCTGGACAAGGACACCCTGCTGCCCCAGACCTACCACTTCGAACGTGGCGGCCTGGGCAAGGCCAAGAAGGTCGATCTGGATTTCGACTGGAGCAGCAAGAAGATCACCGGCACCGACCGCGGCGACGCGATCAACCTGCCGCTCAACCGCGGTGTGCTGGACAAGTCCACCTATCAACTGGCCCTGCAGCATGACGTGGCAGCCGGCAAGAAGAGCGTGAGCTACCAGGTGGTCGATGGCGACGAGATCGACACCTACGACTTCCGCGTCCTGGGCAGCGAGAAAGTCACCACCAAGACCGGCCAGGTCGATGCCATCAAGGTCGAGCGCGTGCGCGACCCGAGCCAGAGCAAGCGCATCACCGAGCTGTGGTTCGCCAAGGACTGGGATTACCTGCTGGTGCAACTGCGCCAGGTCGAGACCGACGGCAAGGAGTACGTGATCGTCCTGCAGGACGGCACGGTCGACGGCAAGACAGTCAAGGGCAACTGATTGCCTGACTGCTGGTAACACCCGAAACCCCGCCAAGTGCGGGGTTTTTTTACACCCTTGGCAGGAGCGGGCTTACCCCGCGATCGCAGGCTACCCGTCACATCGCATCGCGGGGCAAGCCAGCCCCCACAGGGACATGAAAGATGTTTCATGCGCCGTTTATTTACTTAGCCTGCTAACAAATTCTATAAAAGAGACCTGCGACACGGTGCCGCAGTTAACTGAAAGTGGAGTTTGCAGATGACTGTCAAAGTAACTGAGCGCGACGAAAGCAAAATGTCTCACGAAGGCCTGGCTGCGGGCGTGCGCATCTGGGATGTGCATCAGCAGGGTGAGCTGGTCGGCATGTTCCACAACGAGCATGAGGCCCACAGCTACCGCATCGAGCTGGAATACCTCGAGAACAGACGGCAACAGCAATAACCCCCTCCAGAAAAAACAAACCCCGCCGAAGCGGGGTTTGTCGTCTTTACCACATCAGATCGTCAGGGATCACGTAGGCCGCGTACGGATCGTCGGCATCCGGCTCTTCAACCTGGGTGTTGAGCAGGACAATACGCTGCGGGTCGCGCTCCTGGATCTTCAGCGCCGCTTCACGAGGGATCACTTCGTAACCACCGCCATGGGCCACGATGGCCAGCGAACCGCTGCTCAGCTTGCTGCGCATCAGGGCGTTGACCGACAGACGCTTGACCTTCTTGTCGTCGACGAAGTTGTAGTAGTCCTCGGTGGTCAGCTTGGGCAGGCGCGAGACTTCGATCAATTGCTTGACCTGGGCGGCGCGGGCCTTCTGCTCGGCCTTCTCCTGCTGCTGGCGGTTGAGCTCCTGGTCGCGCTTGGCTTTTTCCGCCATGGCTTCCTTGGCCAGCCGCTGCTGGGTATCGTCGACCTCGACCTGGCCTTTGTGCTCCAGGCGCTTTTGTTTCTTCTGATCTTTACTGACCTGCTTGACCTGTTTCTGGTTGACCAGACCGGCCTTGAGCAATTGGTCGCGAAGGGAAAGGCTCATCGTTCACTCACTTATGCAACAGCTCAGCCGCAGCTGGGCAGGTTCTTTTCTTGACGTTTGGCTTCGCCCCAGAGCGCATCCATGTCTTCGAGGGTGCAATCTTCAATCGGACGGCCTATGTCGCGCAATGCCTGTTCGATAAAACGGAAACGTCGCTCAAACTTTTTGTTCGCCCCGCGCAGGGCGTTTTCCGGGTCGACCTTCAGGTGCCGGGCCAGGTTGACCGCCGCGAACAGCAAATCGCCAAGCTCGTCGGCCAGGGCCACGCTGTCGTCGTCGGCCATGGCCTGCAGCACTTCGTCGAGCTCTTCGCGAACCTTGTCGAGCACCGGCAAGGCGTGTGGCCAGTCGAAACCGACCTGGGCGGCACGCTTTTGCAGTTTGGCCGCCCGCGACAAGGCCGGCAACGCGGCCGGCACGTCGTCGAGCAACGACAACTGCTCGGGCTCGCCCTTCTCGGCGCGCTCCTGGGCCTTGATCTGTTCCCAGCGCTGCTTGACCTGGGCTTCGTCGAGCTTGGGTGTGTCGAGGGCAGCGTAGAGTTCACCGCTTGGGAATACGTGCGGATGGCGGCGGATCAGCTTGCGGGTGATGCTGTCGACCACGCCATCGAACTCGAAACGGCCTTCTTCGCGTGCCAGCTGACTGTAGTAGACCACCTGGAACAGCAGGTCACCGAGTTCGCCCTGCAAGTGCTCGAAGTCGCTGCGCTCGATGGCGTCGGCCACTTCGTAGGCTTCTTCGAGGGTGTAGGGGACGATGGTCGCGTAGGTCTGCTTGAGGTCCCACGGGCAGCCATGCTGCGGGTCGCGCAGGCGGGCCATGAGGTGGAGCAGGTCGTCTAGGGTATACATCTTGGGTTCCTTATCGCGGGTCAAGCCCGCTCCCACAGAGGATGCCTGCAGGAGCGGGCCTGGCCCGCGATAGCAGTCTTACGGCGTACGGTTACGCCGCGTCTCGATGATGTTCGGCAGTTGCGAAATCCGCCCCAGCAGGCGCCCGAGGGCATCCAGGCCAGGAATCTCGATGGTCAGCGACATCAGTGCGGTGTTGTCTTCCTTGTTCGAGCGGGTGTTGACCGCCAGCACGTTGATCCGCTCGTTGAGCAGGACCTGGGAAACGTCACGCAGCAAGCCCGGACGGTCGTAGGCACGGATGATGATATCCACCGGGTAGGTCTGTACCGGCACCGGCCCCCAGCTGACCTGGATGATCCGCTCCGGCTCGCGCCCGGCCAGTTGCAGCACCGAGGCGCAGTCCTGACGGTGGATGGTCACGCCACGGCCCTGGGTGATGTAGCCAACAATCGCATCGCCCGGCAGCGGCTGGCAGCAACCGGCCATTTGCGTGAGCAGGTTGCCGACGCCCTGGATCTGGATGTCGCCACGCTTGCCCGGCTTGTAGCCGGTGGCCTTGCGCGGCACCAGCTCGACATGATCGCTGCGCTCGGGCTCGACCAGTTGCTGCGCGGCGTTGACCAGGTGCGCCAGGCGCAGGTCCCCGGCGCCCAGCGAGGCGAACATGTCCTCGGCGGTACGCAGGTTGGCTTTTTCCGCCAGGCGTTCGAAGTCGACCTGCGGCAGGCCCAGGCGGTTGAGTTCGCGCTCGAGCAGGGTCTTGCCGGCGGCGACGTTCTGGTCGCGGGCCTGCAGCTTGAACCAGTGGACGATCTTCGCCCGCGCCCGCGAGGTGGTGACGTAGCCCAGGTTCGAGTTCAGCCAGTCGCGGCTGGGGTTGCCGTGCTTGCTGGTGATGATCTCGACCTGCTCGCCGGTCTGCAGGCTGTAGTTGAGCGGCACGATGCGGCCGTTGATCTTCGCCCCGCGGCAGTTGTGGCCGATCTCGGTGTGCACCCGGTAGGCAAAGTCCAGCGGCGTGGCGCCCTTGGGCAGGTCGATGGCGTGGCCATCGGGGGTGAATACGTAGACCCGGTCCGGTTCGATATCAACGCGCAGCTGTTCGGCCAGGCCACCGATGTCGCCCAGCTCCTCATGCCACTCCAGCACCTGGCGCAACCAGGAAATTTTCTCCTCGTAGTGGTTGGAGCTGGGTTTGACGTCGGTGCCCTTGTAGCGCCAGTGCGCGCAGACGCCGAGCTCGGCCTCTTCGTGCATGGCATGGGTGCGGATCTGCACCTCGAGGACCTTGCCCTCAGGGCCGATCACCGCGGTGTGCAACGAGCGGTAGCCGTTTTCCTTGGGGTTGGCGATGTAGTCGTCGAACTCTTTGGGAATGTGCCGCCAGAGGGTGTGGACGATACCCAGCGCGGTGTAGCAGTCGCGCATTTCCGGGACCAGCACGCGCACTGCGCGCACATCGTAGATCTGGCTGAATTCCAGGCCCTTGCGCTGCATTTTGCGCCAGATCGAATAGATGTGCTTGGCCCGGCCGCTGATGTCGGCGTTGACGCCGGTGGCCAGCAGTTCGTTCTGCAGCTGGGTCATCACGTCGCTGATGAAGCGCTCGCGGTCCAGCCGGCGCTCGTGCAAAAGCTTGGCGATCTGCTTGTACTGATCGGGTTCGAGGTAGCGGAAGGACAGGTCTTCCAGCTCCCACTTGATATGACCGATGCCCAGTCGGTGGGCCAGCGGTGCGTAGATATCGAAGACTTCGCGGGCGACGCGATTGCGTTTCTCGTCGTCGGCGCCTTTGACCGCGCGAATCGCGCAGGTCCGCTCGGCCAGCTTGATCAACGCCACGCGCACGTCGTCGACCATTGCCACGAGCATCTTGCGCAGGTTCTCGACCTGCGCCTGCGAGCCCAGCACCAGCGACTGGCGCGGGCTGAGACTGGCACTGATGGCAGCCATGCGCAGCACGCCGTCGATCAGTTTGGAGACCACCGGGCCAAAACGCTGGCCGACTTCAGCCAGGGTCACCTTGCCTTCGCGCACGGCGCGGTAGATGACCGCGGCGACCAGCGAGTCCTGGTCGAGCTTGAGGTCGGCCAGGATTTCAGCGATTTCCAGGCCGGCCTGGAAACTCGACGTACCATCGGCCCAGGAATGCTTGGCCGGGTTGCCCTTTTTTTCGATGTCCTGGGCGAACTCGCAAGCGGCCTTGAGGGCCTCCCGGTCCAGCGCCAGGTCGACGCTCACCACATGATCCAGCCATGCTTCGAGATTGATACTGCCGTCGGTGTTGACCGGCTGGTGCACTCTCACCTGTACCATCTTTGTTTACCTTTCCCTACAGCGCATTCGCGATGCGCTTGAAATCACTGGTGCTGCCCCTGCCGGACCCAAGGTGCAGCGCCGAACGCGTCAGCCTGGCTAACCCGCTTCGAATAACGCCATGGCTTCGACATGCGCCGTCTGAGGAAACATGTCGAGAATCCCGGCACTTTTTAACCGGTAACCCTGCCTGACCAGTTCAACGGTGTCGCGAGCCAGGGTCGCCGGATTGCACGATACATAAACAAGACGTTTCGCGCCGAGGTCTGCGATTTTTCGCACAACCTCAAATGCACCATCACGCGGTGGGTCCAAGAGTACCGCAGAAAAGCCTCCTGCGGCCCAGCCCGACGCCGCCAAAGGCTGCGATAAATCGGCCTGAAAAAACTGCGTGTTATGCAAATTGTTGCTACGGGCATTGGCGGCGGCCCGCTCGACCATCGCCTGCACCCCCTCCACCGCCACCACTTCCTTGGCCTGCCGGGCCAGCGGCAAGGCAAAGTTGCCCAGGCCACAGAACAGGTCGAGCACGCGCTCATCGGCCTGCGGCGCCAACCAGGCCAGGGCCTGCTCGATCATCGCGGTGTTGACCTGGGCGTTGACCTGGACGAAATCGCCCGGCCGGTACGCAAGCTCCAGGTTCCACGGTTCAAGGCGGAAACCGAGGCTCTGACCGGCGTCCAGCGGCAAAGGTTCACCCTCCCCTTGCAGCCACAGCTGCGCACCGGCCTCGGCGCAGAACGCCTGCAGGCGCGCCAGGTCGCCCTCAGCCAATGGCCCGGTGTGGCGCAACAGCAGCGCCAGCGCGGTACCGCTGAACAGTTCGACGTGACCCACCACTTGCGGCTTGCTCAGGCTGCGCAACAGCGTAGGCAGGTGACGCATGATTGATTGCAAGGGTTGTACCAGCACCGGGCAGTCGTCGATGGCGACGATGTCCTGGCTGGCTTCGGCGCGAAAACCGACTTCAAGCTGTTTTGCCTTGTTGTCCCAACGCACCGCAACCCGCGCCCGGCGCCGGTAGCCGAATTCCGGCCCGCTCAGCGGCGCGGCCCAATGCTCGGGCTGCACGCCGGCAACCCGCTGCAACTGCTCGGCCAGCAGGCGTTGCTTGAGCGCCAGTTGCTCGGCATGGGGCAGGTGCTGCAGGTTGCAGCCGCCACAGCGGTCGAAGTGCTTGCACGGGGCCTCGCGGCGCGCCGGGCTGGCACTGAACACCCGCTCAAGGCGCGCCTCGACCACCTTGCCGTGGGTGTTGAGCACCCGCGCTTCGACCTCTTCCTCGGCCAGCGCGCCACTGACGAACCAGGTACGACCGTCGAGAAAGGCGATGCCCCGGCCGTCACCGGCCAGGCGCTCGATGCTCAGGCGCTGCTTTTTACCGGTGGGGATCTGTGGCGCGCGGGTGCCACCGGCCGGCTGAAAGCGCAGGCCGCTGTTACGTTTGTTCTTGGACATCAGTTCACTGAATCGAAAATGCCGGTCGACAGGTAACGGTCGCCACGGTCGCAAATGATCGCCACCATCACGGCGTTTTCCAGCTCGCGGGACAGGCGCAGCATGGCTGCCACTGCACCACCGGAGGACACACCACAGAAAATGCCCTCTTCCCGGGCCAGGCGGCGGGTGGTTTCTTCGGCTTCGCTCTGGGCCATGTCGACCACACGGTCAACGCGCTCGGACTGGTAGATCTTCGGCAGGTATTCCTGCGGCCAGCGACGGATGCCGGGGATGGCCGAGCCTTCCCTCGGCTGCAGGCCGACGATCTGCACCGCCGGGTTCTGCTCCTTGAGGTAGCGCGAGCAGCCCATGATGGTGCCGGTGGTGCCCATGGAGCTGACGAAGTGGGTAATGCTGCCCTGGGTCTGGCGCCAGATTTCCGGGCCGGTGCTCACGTAGTGGGCTTCAGGGTTGTCGCCATTGCCGAACTGGTCGAGCACCAGGCCACGGCCTTCAGCCTGCAGGCGGTCGGCCAGGTCGCGGGCGCCTTCCATGCCCTCTTCCTTGCTGACCAGGATCAGCTCGGCGCCATAGGCGGTCATCGCCGCCTTGCGTTCGGCGCTGGAATTGTCGGGCATGATCAGGATCATCTTGTAACCCTTGATCGCCGCCGCCATGGCCAGAGCGATGCCGGTGTTGCCCGAGGTCGCTTCGATCAGGGTATCGCCCGGCTTGATCTGCCCACGCAGCTCGGCGCGGGTGATCATCGACAGCGCCGGCCGGTCCTTGACCGAGCCTGCCGGGTTGTTGCCTTCAAGCTTGAGCAGGAGGGTATTGCTGGTTTCGCCGGCAATGCGCTGCAGGCGGACCAGAGGCGTGTTGCCGACGCAATCGGCGATGGTTGGGTACTGCAAGGTCATGGCGTATTCGCAATCCAGACTGCGGGGGCGCCTATCATACCGGCAAACGGGATTTGCCCATATCACGCAATGTGTTGGGGTTATAGCTGCGAGCTATAAGCTGGGATTGCGGAGCCTGTTGCGGCCCTATCGGGGGTCAAGTCGGGTCGCCGCACCGCCGCTCCCAAAGGAGATCACACTGCTGGCAGCTGCATGTTCAGGCGCAAGCCCTGCCCGGTGTTCTGCGCCCACAAGCGCCCGCCCTGGCGGACCACGGCATTGCGGGCAATGCTCAGGCCCAGCCCGAAGCCGCCATCGCCGGGGCGCGATCCGTCCAGGCGGGTAAAGGGTGCGAAAATGCGCTCCAGCTCGCTTTCGGCGACGCCACCACCCTGGTCTTCCAGCCAGATCAGCCAGGTATCGCCCTGGCGCCGCCCGTCCAGACGGATCACCCCCGTGGCCGAGGAATGCCGAATGGCATTGCGCAGGATGTTCTCCAGGGCCTGGGCCAGGCTGTTGAGGTTGCCTTGCACCCAGCACGAGGCATCCAGCCCGCAGCGCAGTTGCGCGGCCGGCCAGGCGCTTTCGTAGCAGGCGTCTTCAGCGAGCATTTCCCACAGGGCCTGGACCTGGATCGGCTCTTTGCTCAAGGGCGCCCGCTCAGTGTCGAGCCAGGCCAGTTGCAAGGCATCTTCGACCAGATGCTGCATGCAGTCGATTTCGCGCCCCAGGCGTACGCGTAGCTGATTGGCATCCGCCTCGCTGTCGCAGGCCACGCGCAAGCGGCTCAAGGGCGTGCGCAGCTCGTGGGAAAGGTCGCGCAACAGCTGCTGTTGCAAGGCCACCGTGCCCTGCAGACGTTCGGCCATGTCATCGAAGGCACGGCCCAGTTCGCCCAACTCGTCCTGGCGGCTGGTGGTGCTGCTGGCGACCCGGGCCGAGAGCTGGTCGGCACGCCAGGCATTGGCCTGCTCGCGCAACTGGATCAGCGGCACAACCAGCATGCGGTAGAGGCCGACGCATAGCAGCAAGGTAAACAGCCCGGGGATGATGCCGTTGGTCACCACCCGCCACAGCACCCGGTACTGCCCCGGCGCCAGGCGCTGCGGCAGCTCCATGACCAAGGTGCCCAAATGTGGCTGTTGCGGGAACGGCAGGCGCATCCACGGCATGCCGATCGCGCGCGGGCTTACTGGCCAGTCGATGCCGCGCAGAAAGGTCAGGCGCCGGCTTTCAGCCTCGTTGAGCGGCGTGCTGCTCAACGACTGCAGGTTCGGGCCGATCACCCCGACCCAGCCGCTTTCCTTTTCACCTACCGCCGCCAGCCAGGCGTCGATACCGGCCTGCCCGCCTTGCAGCCAGGCCTGCTCGGCTTCGCTGGCATAGCCTTGCAGGATGCTTTTGGCCTGTTCGGAAAGGAAGGCGTTCTGGGTGTCCATGTGCCGGCCCCAGGTCCAGCTCAGGCCGATCATCAGCAGGCAGAAGCCCACCAGCAGGATCGCCAGTTTCCAGAACACGGAATGACGATTGGGCACCTCAGTGCACCTCAACGCTACTGAGCACGTAGCCCTTGCCCCACACCGTGCGCACCTCGCGCTCCAGGTAGCCGATGGCCTTGAGCTTGCGGCGGATCTGGCTGACGTGCATGTCCAGGCTGCGATCGTGGCGAGCATAGCCGCGCTGCAACACCTGCTGATAAAGGAAGGCCTTGCTCAGCACCTCTTCATCGCTTCGCTGCAGGGTGTCGAGCAGGCGGTACTCGCTGAGGGTCAACCCCGCCCACTGCTCGCCATAACAAACATCGCTGGCCTCTTCGTCGAAGCGCAGTTCACCGGCCAGCATCGCAGCCGGTTGCTGGTGGCGCCGCTCCAGCGCTACCCGGCGCAGGATCGCTTCGATGCGAACCTGCAGCTCGACCATACTGAAGGGCTTGGGCAGGTAGTCATCGGCGCCACGCTTGAAACCGCTGATGCGGTCGGCCTCGGCGCCCAGCGCCGACATCAGGATCACCGGCGTCGAGCTGCTTTTGCGCAACTGCGCCAGTACATCCAGGCCGTTGAGGCCGGGCAGCAGGATATCCATCAGCACCACATCAAAGCGGCTGCTCTGCGCGACCTGCAGGCCCTCCTTGCCATTCTGGCACCAGGTGACCTTGAAGCCGCCGCGCTGCAGCTCTTCGCGCAGGTAGGCACCCAGGACCGGATCGTCCTCGATGGCAAGGATGTTGGAGGTGCTAATAGATACAGGAGTCATTGGCCGATGCTAGCAATTCTCAATCAGGCGATTATTCGGCATTCCCCGTGCACAGGCAACCGCAGCTCGACCAAAGCCCCGGTTATCCTTGGCAATCGACAAAAGCAGATACAAATGAGTGCATTACGCGAGTAGGCGCGGTACTTTTCCGACTTGGTCCGTCAGCAGGAGCTGGCGGAGGCTTACAGCGCTTACCGGGCACAGGAGAGTGGCGTGCTGAATAGATTGGGGATCAGAAGCCGCGTGCTGTTGCTCGCCTTGTTGCCAGCCGGCCTGATGGCGCTGGTGCTGGGCGGCTACTTCACCTGGTTGCAGCAAAGCGAGCTGCAGACCCAACTGCTGCAACGCGGCAAGATGATTGCCGAGCAACTGGCCCCGCTGGTGGCGCCGGCCCTGGCGCGGCACGACCCGGCGCAGCTGGAGCGCATTGCCGCCCAGGCCCTGGAGCAGTCCGATGTGCGTGCCGTGGCTTTTCTCGGCCCCGACCGCAACGCCCTGGCCCACGCCGGCCCGAGCATGCTCAACCAGGCACCCACCGGTGGCGGCACGCAGTTGCTGCAGCGCACCGGCAATGACGCCACCCGTTACTTGCTGCCGGTGTTCGGCCGCCACCGCGACCTGGCCGGCGAGCTGATTCCCGGCGAAGCCGATCGCCTGCTCGGCTGGGTGGAAATCGAACTGTCCCACGACGGCACCCTGCTGCGCGGCTACCGCAGCCTGTTTACCAGCCTGCTGCTGATTTTCCTCGGCCTGGCCGCCACCGCCCTGCTGGCCCTGCGCATGAGCCGCACGATCAACGGCCCGATCGGCCAGATCAAATACGCAGTCACCCAGTTGAAAGACGGCAACCTCGAAGAACGCTTGCCGGCAATGGGCAGTTACGAGCTTGATGAACTGGCTGCGGGGATCAACCGTATGGCCGAAACCCTGCACAACGCCCACGAAGAGCTGCAGCACAGCATCGACCAGGCCACCGAAGATGTGCGCCAGAACCTGGAAACCATCGAGATCCAGAACATCGAGCTGGACATGGCGCGCAAGGAGGCCCTGGAGGCCAGCCGGATCAAGTCCGAGTTCCTCGCCAACATGAGCCATGAAATCCGTACGCCGCTGAACGGCATTCTCGGTTTCACCCATTTACTGCAAAAAAGCGAGCTGACCCCGCGCCAGCTCGACTACCTGGGCACCATCGAAAAGTCCGCCGGCAGCCTCTTGGGCATCATCAACGAGATCCTCGATTTCTCCAAGATCGAGGCCGGCAAGCTGGTGCTCGACAGCATTCCGTTCAACCTGCGCGATTTGATTCAGGACACCCTGACCATCCTCGCCCCGGCGGCCCACGCCAAACAGCTGGAGCTGGTCAGCCTGGTGTACCGCGATACACCGCTGTCGCTGGTTGGCGACCCGCTGCGGCTCAAGCAGATCCTTACCAACCTGGTCAGCAACGCCATCAAGTTCACCCGCGAGGGCACCATCGTCGCCCGGGCCATGCTTGAGGACGAGCGCGAAGACAGCGTGCAGTTGCGCATCAGCGTTCAGGACACCGGCATCGGCTTGTCCAGCCAGGATGTGCGGGCACTGTTCCAGGCCTTCAGCCAGGCCGACAACTCGCTGTCGCGCCAACCCGGTGGCACAGGCCTGGGCCTGGTGATTTCCAAGCGCCTGATCGAACAGATGGGCGGTGAGATCGGCGTCGACAGTACGCCCGGCGAAGGCTCGCAGTTCTGGATCAGCCTGAGCCTGCCCAAGGCCCGCGACGACGCCGAAGACCTGCCAACGCAACCGCTGGTGGGCCGCCGCGTAGCAATTGTCGACAGCCACGAACTGGCGCGCCAGGCCCTGGAGCATCAACTGGAAGACTGTGGCCTGAGCGTCAGCCTGTACACCACGGTCGAACAACTGCTGCACGCGGTCGAAGCCGCCAGCCTGGCCGGGCAACCCTTCGAGCTGGCGGTGCTTGGGGTCAACCTCGACAGCCTCTCGCCGGAGCGCCTCGGTCAGTACATCCAGCAACTGGAAAACCTCGCCTGCCAGGCCCTGGTGCTGTGCCCGACCACCGAACAGGCGCTGTACCACCCTTACCTGCCCAATGCTCACGGCCAGTTGCAGGCCAAGCCTGCCTGCACGCGCAAATTGCGCCGGGCCCTGGTCGAGATGGTCCAGCCGCGGCGCCCGGGCAGCGAGAGCAAGCCGGTGTCCGACCAGCCGTTGCCGAAGGTGCTGTGCGTCGACGACAACCCGGCCAACCTGCTGCTGGTGCAAACCCTGCTCGAAGACCTGGGTGCCGAAGTGCTGGCGGTCGACAGCGGCTATGCGGCGGTTCAGGCGGTGCAGGACGAGCGCTTCGACCTGGTGCTGATGGACGTGCAGATGCCCGGCATGGACGGGCGCGAATGCACCGAGCAGATCCGCCAGTGGGAAACCAGCCAGAGCGGCCCGGCGCTGCCAATCGTGGCGCTGACCGCCCACGCCATGGCCAACGAAAAACGCGCCCTGCTGCACAGCGGCATGGACGACTACCTGACCAAACCGATCAGCGAGCGCCAACTGGCCCAGGTGGTGCTCAAATGGACCGGCATGGCCCTCGGTGCGCCGCGCCCGGAACGCCCGCTGGAGCGCACGCCGGACAGCAGCGAACTGAAGGTGCTCGACCCCGAGGAAGGCCTGCGCCTGGCTGCCGGCAAGCCGGACCTGGCCGCCGACATGCTGGCGATGCTGCTGGCGTCGCTGGAGTCCGACCGCGAAGCGATTCGTGTCGCCCGCGAGGCAGCCGACCGCAATGGCATGATCGAGCGCGTGCACCGCCTCAATGGCGCCTCGCGCTACTGTGGCGTACCGCAACTGCGCGCCGCCTGCCAACGCAGTGAAACCTTGCTCAAGCAGGATGACCCACAGGCGCCGCAAGCGCTGGACGAACTGGACCGGGCCATCACCCGGCTGACTGCCCAGGCGCGCATGAGCGCCTGAACCCTGGCTGACCTGGGGCAAGGCCCGATCCTTGCCCCTTGGTTAAACTCTCAGGCAAAGCCTTCAGGAACATCCCATGCGCGTATTGTTTTTCAGCAGCCAGACCTACGACCAGGACAGCTTCACCAGCGCGGCACCGGCGCCAGAGATTGAGCTGCACTTTCAACCGGCGCGCCTTACCGAAGACACCGCGCCGCTGGCGGCCGGCCACGAAGTGGTCTGCGCCTTCATCAATGACGACCTTGGCGCTGCGGTACTGGAGCGCCTGGCGGCCGCTGGCACGCGCCTGATCGCCCTGCGCTCGGCCGGCTACAACCACGTCGACCTGGCCGCCGCCAAACGCCTGGGCCTGGCCGTGGTACGGGTGCCGGCCTACTCGCCACATGCCGTGGCCGAGCATGCGGTGGCGCTGATCCTGGCGCTCAACCGGCGCCTGCACCGGGCCTACAACCGCACCCGCGAAGGCGACTTCACCTTGCACGGCCTGACCGGCTTCGACCTGCACGGCAAGACCGTCGGCGTGGTCGGTACCGGGCAGATCGGCGCGGCCTTTGCGCGGATCATGGCCGGTTTCGGTTGCCAGTTGCTGGCCTACGACCCCTACCCCAACCCCGAACTGCTGGCGCTCGGTGCGCGCTACCTGAGCCTGCCGCAGCTGCTGCGCCAGGCCCAGGTCATCAGCCTGCACTGCCCGCTGACCGACGACACCCGCCACTTGATCAACGCCCAGAGCCTGGCCGACCTGCAACCCGGGGCCATGCTGATCAATACCGGCCGCGGCGCCCTGGTCGACACGCCGGCGCTGATCGAGGCACTGAAAAGCGGCCAGCTCGGCTACCTGGGCCTGGATGTCTATGAAGAGGAAGCCCAGCTGTTCTTCGAAGACCGCTCCGACCTGCCCTTGCAGGACGACGTGCTGGCGCGGCTGCTGACTTTCCCCAATGTCATCGTCACCGCCCACCAGGCCTTCCTCACCCGTGAAGCGCTGGCGGCCATCGCCGCCACCACCCTGGACAACATAAGCCGCTGGGCGGCAGGCAATCCGCAGAACTTGGTCGAGGGTTGATGCTAGGATACGCGGCAGATTTGGAGGACCCATGGTCGAACACGATTTCCGCTACACCCTGTTTAACCCGCAACACACCCTGATCGAGTGCCGCGCCCTGGTGCCAGGCCGCTATCAAGTGACCGGCAACGGCGGCTCGATCCAGAAGAACGACGTTCTGCTGGTGACCCTCAAGGGCAGCAAGGACTTGTCCATGCGCCTGACCGTGGAGTCGGTGCGCCACTTGATCAACCCGACCGGCCAATGGGTCGCGGTAGCCAGCGGCCCGGTGTTCGGCGAACTGGCGATCCACACCTGGGAGGTCAACTGCGACAGCTGCCAGGCCGCCCTGAGCTTCGAATTCGCGGTCGACGCCAAACTGGGTAAAAAAGCCCAGCAACCGGCCGCCAGCGCACGCATCGCCGAGCTTGGCTGGATCAGCCGCGGCGACAAACACCTGTGCCCGAAATGCAAGGAGACGGCCCAGTGAAAACGCTGTTGCTCTCAGCCCTGATCGGCACTGCCCTGCTGGGTTGCGCCGCCGAGCCGATGAAGCTGGAACAGGAACGCAGCTACCTGCTGGAATGGATTGGCGAGCGTCCGCTGATGGACTACAGCCACCTGACCCTGACCCTCGCCGCCGACGGCCGCGCCTATGGCAACGGCGGCTGCAACCACTGGTTCGCGCCGTACCAGCTGGACGGCGACAAGCTGAGCTTCGGCAAGGTTGGCAGTACCCGCAAGCTGTGTGCACCGGCGCTGATGGAGCAGGAAAGACGCTTCCTGCAGGCGCTGGAAACCGTGCAGCGCTGGGATATCTCGCCGATCGAGCAAGTGCGCTTCTGGCCCGCCGAGGGCAAGCCGCTGCGTTTCTGGCCTGAGGAGGGGTGACTTAAGCGGCAAGCCACAAGCTTCAAGCCGCAAGTAAGAGCAGACTGTGCGCGCTCTGGCTCTTTCTTGCAGCTTGTAGCTTGTAGCTTGAGCCGTCAGGCGCCTTTGAGCGCCTTGATCTTCTGGTTCAGGCCCTCAAGCGTCTGCTCGCCCAGCAACTGCTCACGCACCTTGCCCTTGTCATCGATGATGTAGGTCACCGGCAAGGCTTCGCTGCGCGGCAATTGGTAACGCTCGGCCGGGTCGCTGGCCAGTACGGTGAAGCCGATACCCAGGGCTTCGCTGGCCTTTTTCAGGTCTTCACCCTGCAGGCCGTCGAAGTTCACCCCCACTACCTGCACGCCCTGCCCCTGCCATTGTTTGGCCGCGGCGTTGAGTTCGGGAATTTCGATACGGCACGGGCCGCACCATTCCGCCCAGTAGTTGAGCACCAGCCAGTGCCCTTCAATCTGCTCGGCTTTCACTGCCTGGCCGTGCTGGTCCAGGCCGTAATCTGCACCGCAACCGCCGAGCAACAGGCTCGCGGTGATGGCCAGTGCTGCTGCCAAACGCCTTGTCATGGGTCAATCCTTCTCGAAGATTCAAGCAAAATGCGAAGTCGCTGCGGTTAGAATAGCCGCCACACCCTGCTGGATGCGACCCGAACATGACTGACCTGACCCTCTATCACAATCCGCGCTGCTCCAAATCCCGTGGCGCCCTGGAGCTGCTCGAAGCCCGCGGCCTGGCCCCGACCGTGGTGCGCTACCTGGAAACCCCGCCGACCGCCGGCGAGCTCAAGGCCCTGCTCGGCAAGCTTGGCATCAGTGCCCGCCAGCTGCTGCGCAGCGGTGAAGACGAATACAAGACGCTCAACCTGGCCGATGCCAGCCTCAGCGAGGCGCAGTTGATCGAGGCCATGGTCCAGCACCCGAAGCTGATCGAGCGGCCGATCCTGATTGCCGGCGATAAAGCCGCGATCGGCCGGCCACCAGAGAAGGTGCTGGAGATCCTGCCGTGAGCGCGCCATATATCCTGATCCTGTTCTACAGCCGCCACGGCTCGACCAGCGAGATGGCCCGGCAGATTGCCCGCGGCGTCGAGATGGCCGGCCTTGAGGCACGTATCCGCACGGTACCGGCGATTTCCACCGAGTGCGAAGCCGTCGCCCCGGACATCCCCGACACCGGCGCCCTGTATGCCAGCCTCGACGACCTGCGCCACTGCTCGGGCCTGGCCCTGGGCAGCCCGACGCGCTTTGGCAACATGGCCGCACCGCTCAAGTACTTCATCGACGGCACCAGCAGCCTGTGGCTGAGCGGCGGCCTGGTCGGCAAGCCAGCGGCGGCGTTCACCTCCACCGCCAGCCTGCACGGCGGCCAGGAATCGACCCTGCTGTCGATGCTATTGCCGCTGATGCACCACGGCATGCTGATCATGGGCCTGCCCTACAGCGAGTCGGCATTGCTGGAAACCCGGGGCGGCGGTACGCCTTATGGCGCCAGCCACCATGCTGGCGCCGACGGCAAGCGCGACCTGGATGCCGACGAAATCGCCCTGTGCCGCGCCCTGGGCCAGCGTCTGGCGTCTACCGCCAAACTACTGGAGAACGGCCGTGGCTAAAAAGCCCAAGGTATTGCCGTCGCTCGAATGGCTGGCGCCGCGCCTGCGCCTGACCCGGGCGCTGAGCCTGGCGAGCTTTTTCGGCCTGGTCGCCCTGCTGACCCTGAACAACCTGCTGTTCGCCGACCTTCATGGTGCGCGGGTCGGGGTGATCCTGGCGATCGAGCTGGTGCCGCTGGCCCTGCTGCTGCCGGGCATGCTGCTGGGCAACGCCCGCGCCCATGCCTGGACCTGCTTTGTGGTCAATCTGTACTTCATCAAGGGCGTGCTCGCCGCCTTCGACCCGGCGCGGGCGCTGTTCGGCTGGCTGGAAGTGGCGATCAGCCTGACGCTGTTCGTCAGTGCCTTGCTGTATGTGCGCTGGCGCTTTCAGTATGAGCGGCGGTTGGCCGGAGAAGGTTCGCACTAGGCGGTGAGTTCATCGCGGGGCAAGTCGGGTCGCCGCACCGCCGCTCCCACAGGGTTTTGCGGGAGTTGGCTTGCCAGCGATGGCGGCACCAGCGATTTCAGTGATTGACGGTGTGCGCCAGCATCACCGACAGCTGGCACAGCGGCCGCCCGCTCTGCGCATGCCACTGGTTGAAGGCTTCCTGCACCAGGGCCAGGTCGCGCTGGCTGGTCGGCGGCTTGTCGATGATGTCCTGGGCGATCAGCGCCGCGGCCATGTCATTGGTGGGGATGAAGGTGTCCTTGCCGCACATGCGCAAGAAACGCGGCGCCGACAGCCCGCCCAGCTGGTTGCCATGCTTGGCCAGGTACTTCCACAGGCCGACGATGTCGGTCACCGGCCAGTCGGCAATGAACGCGCCAAAGCTGCCGTGCTGCTTCTCGATGTCGAGGATCATCTGCGCATTGCGCGGCACGCTCTTGAGCTTGCCCAGGTGGCGGATGATGCGCGTGTCCTGCATCAGCCGCTCCAGGTGCTCGGCACCCATCAGCACGACCTTTTGCGGGTCGAAGCCGAAAAACACCTGCTCGAAGGCCGGCCACTTGGCGTCCACCAGGCTGTGCTTCAAGCCGGCGCGAAACACCCGCAGGGCCAGGGTCGACAGGTAGCGGTCGGCGCCGATCTCACGCAACTGCCCGGGGCTTTTCGCCTGGGGCAGGTGCGCTTCGAGGGCGGCGGCCGAGCCGAAGCGGTTCAGGCAATACTCATGCAGCCATTGGTAATCGCGCATGGCCGTCAGATGTTCAGCACGTCGACAAAGCGCGGGGTGGCGGTTTCGTCGATCTTCAGGCTGGTGAAGTCGAACAGGTTGCGGTCAGCCAGCTGCGACGGCACCACGTTCTGCAGGCCACGGAAGATGTTCTCGGTACGCCCCGGGGTCTTGCGCTCCCACTCCACCAGCATGTCCTTGACCACCTGGCGCTGCAGGTTTTCCTGGGAGCCGCAGAGGTTGCACGGGATGATCGGGAATTCCTTCATGTCCGAGTAGGCCTGGATGTCCTTCTCGCTGCAGTAGGCCAGCGGGCGGATTACCACGTTGCGCCCGTCGTCGGCACGCAGCTTGGGCGGCATGGCCTTGAGGGTGCCGTTGAAGAACATGTTGAGGAAGAAGGTCTCGACGATGTCGTCGCGGTGATGCCCCAGGGCCATCTTGGTCGCGCCGATTTCGTCGGCGAAGGTGTACAGGGTGCCACGGCGCAGGCGCGAGCACAGCGAGCAGGTGGTCTTGCCCTCCGGGATCAGTTCCTTGACCACCGAGTAGGTGTCTTTCTCGACGATGTGGTACTCGACACCGAGCGCCTCGAGGTAGGCCGGCAGCACGTGCTCGGGAAAGCCCGGCTGCTTCTGGTCCATGTTCACCGCGACGATGTCGAACTTGATCGGCGCCACTTTCTGCAGGTGCAGCAGAACATCGAGCATGGTGTAGCTGTCTTTGCCGCCGGACAGGCAGACCATGACCTTGTCACCGTCTTCGATCATGTTGAAGTCAGTGATGGCTTCGCCGGCGAGACGACGCAGGCGTTTTTGCAGTTTGTTCTGGTTGACCGAAAGGGTGCCCATAGCGCTTGGAATCCGCGAGGTGTGACAAAAGCCGAGCATTTTACCCTTAAACCGCCAGTGGGCGTAGGCCAATCCGATAAAGACTGCATCGTGATTAAGCACGGCCCTGACAGCGCGATTTGCTCTAAAAAGCCGGCTTTATGCGGCGAACGCCTTCCTATACTGCGACATAAGGCCACACAAAGGTGACCTCCAACCTCTGGCCCAGACTTGGGGCCGCAAGCGCTCCGCTGGGGGGCGATGGCAACAACGAAAGGAGTGACCGGCATGATCCATCACGTTGTTGGGCTATTTACCCATCCCGATCAGGAATGGAAAGAAATACGCGGTGAAGAAGAAAGCATCAGCCACATGTACCTGACCCACACGCTGATCCTCGCCGCGATCCCGGCGGTTTCGGCGTTTATCGGCACCACCCAGGTCGGCTGGGTCATCGGTGATCGCGCGCCGGTCATGCTGACCCAGGAAAGCGCGCTGTGGATGACCATCATGTCCTACCTGGCCATGCTCGGCGGCGTGGCGGTGATGGGCGCGTTCATCCACTGGATGGCCCGCACCTACGATGCCAACCCAAGCCTGGCGCGCTGCATCGCCTTTGCCACCTACACCGCGACGCCCCTGTTCGTCGGCGGCCTGGCGGCGCTGTACCCTCACCTGTGGCTGGGCATGATCGTCGGCACCGCAGCGGTGTGCTACACGGTGTACCTGCTGTATGTCGGCCTGCCGACCTTCATGAACATTCCTTCCGATGAGGGCTTTCTGTTCTCGAGTTCGGTACTGGCGGTAGGGCTGGTGGTGCTGGTCGCCATCATGGCCTTCACCGTGATTGTCTGGGGACTGGGCGTGGGGCCCGTCTACACCAACTGACCTGCATTATTAGAAACAGCAACATAGGTGCACTCACCATCAGGCCGCCGCAAGGCGGCCTGATACTGTGCGCTGACAGGTGGCTCGGCAGCGCCGCCGCGGTTGCGGCATAATTGTCGGCCAGGAGTGTTCCCCGATATGCCCGAACTGCTCAAATCCCGCGTCGAAACCTGTTACCAGCAAGCCGAAACCTTTTTCAAACGGCCCTTCCCGCGCCCCGAAGTCAGCTTCAAGCTGCGCGGCCAGAAGGCCGGCGTCGCGCACCTGCACGAGAACCTGCTGCGCTTCAACCTGCAGCTGTACCGCGAAAACAGCGAAGACTTCCTCAAGCAGACCGTACCCCACGAGGTCGCCCACCTGGTGGCCCACCAACTGTTTGGCGAGCGTATCCAGCCCCATGGCGAGGAATGGCAGCTGATCATGCGCGGCGTGTACGAGCTGCCGCCACACCGCTGCCACAACTACGCGGTCAAGCGCCGCACGGTCACCCGCTACATCTACCGCTGCCCGTGCGCTGGCAGCGACTTCCCGTTCTCGGCGCAACGCCACAGCCTGGTGCGCCAGGGGCGGCGCTACCTGTGCCGGCGCTGTCGCCATACCCTGGTGTATAGCGGCGAGACCCGGGTGGAGTAAAAGCATCGCGGGGCAAGCCCGCTCCCACCCCATCTGCAGGAGCGGGCTTGCCCCACGATGAAGCCCCCGCAGACACAAAAAAGCCCATCCAAAGATGGGCTTTTTGCATTACAGCGCCTGCCGGTTAGCGAGCAGGGCCTTCAGCCACACCGAGGTCATCCATCGGGCGGGTGTCGGTCAGCGGCGAGCCGCCGGACGCCAGCTCGGCGTGCAGCTTGTCTTCGTCCAGTTCCTTGACCCACTTGGCCACGACCACGGTGGCCACAGCGTTGCCGATCAGGTTGGTCAGGGCGCGGGCTTCGGACATGAAGCGGTCGATGCCAAGGATCAGCGCCAGGCCGGCAACCGGCAGGTGGCCAACGGCCGACAGGGTTGCGGCGAGGACGATGAAGCCACTACCGGTAACGCCGGCAGCACCTTTGGAAGCCACCAGCAGCACCAGCAGCAGGGTGATCTGGTGGGTGATGTCCATGGTGGTGTCGGTGGCCTGGGCGATAAACACCGCGGCCATGGTCAGGTAGATCGAGGTGCCGTCGAGGTTGAACGAGTAGCCGGTCGGGATCACCAGGCCAACCACGGATTTCTTCGCGCCCAGACGCTCCATCTTGGTCAGCATGCGTGGCAGCGCCGACTCCGAGGAGGAGGTACCGAGGACGATCATCAGCTCTTCACGGATGTAGCGGATCAGCTTGAGGATGCTGAAACCGTGGGCGCGGGCGATACCGCCGAGCACCACCAGGATGAACAGCACGCAGGTGACGTAGAAGCAGATCATCAGCTGGCCCAGTTGCACCAGCGAACCGACGCCGTACTGGCCGATGGTGAAGGCCATGGCACCGAATGCACCGACCGGCGCCAGCTTCATGATCATGTTGATGATGTTGAACATGACATGGGCGAAGCGGTCGATCAGGTCCAGCAACGGCTTGCCATAGGCACCCAGGCGATGCAGGGCGAAGCCGAAGATCACCGAGAACATCAGCACTTGCAGGATGTCGCCGTTGGCGAAGGCGCCGACCACGGTGTTGGGGATGATGTTGAGCAGGAAGCCGACGGTGGTCTGCTGCGCGCCGGCGGCGGCGTAAGCGGCCACGCTGCTGGCGTTGAGGGTGCTGACATCGATGTGCATGCCGGCGCCAGGCTTGACCACGTTGACCACCACCAGGCCGATGATCAGGGCGATGGTCGAGACAATTTCGAAGTAGAGCAGCGCGTAGCCACCGGTCTTGCCAACCGATTTCATGTTCTGCATGCCGGCGATGCCGCTGACCACGGTACAGAAGATGATCGGGGCGATGACCATTTTGATCAGTTTGACGAACCCGTCACCCAGTGGCTTCAGGGCCACGCCGGTTTCAGGGTAGTAATGGCCCAGCAGGATACCGATGGTGATCGCTACTAACACCTGGATATACAGCGATTTGTACAGTGGCTGACGCGTCGTCATGGCTAATTCCTCAAGGGTACCGGCTCATCCTTCCCAGGATGCGGGGTACCTAAAGCGCGAACCCTCCTGCACTGGAGGGATTTGTTGTGTCGAGCTGCCTGGCAGAACTCTGATGAGTCCATAGCAAGCCCGATGCCAAAATGCGCTTTAACGGTGCAAGCCCCGGTTTTACGGGGCTGCGATGCACAAAGAGGTTGCAGGTCGAGGGGCTGGGGTTGGCGGATTTCCGCACGCCATGCAAAAGTTTGTGACAATGATGGCGGTAATCCGCCTAGGTATTTCGCTCCAGCTCAAAACGGATGCGAAAGGCCGCACCGCCCAGCGGCGAGTCATCGAGGGTCAGGGTGGCGTCGTAGCTTTCGATGATGTCCTTGACCACCGCCAGGCCAATGCCCTGCCCCGGGTTCTGCCGGTCGAGGCGCTCGCCACGCTGGAGGATGCGTTCGCGCTGGTCGGGCGGCACGCCCGGGCCGTCGTCCTCGATGCACAGCACCACCTGTGCCTCATTGGCCTGCAGGCTGATGCGAACCTGGCCCAGGCACAGGCGGTAGGCGTTCTCCAGCAGGTTGCCGAGCAACTCGAGCAAGGCGCCCTGCTCCATGGGCACCATGGCGTTGGCCGGCACGTCCACGCTGATGTGCACATGTTTGTCGCGGTAGACCTTGGCCAGGGTGCTGCACAGGCTGTCGAGCAATGGTCGCAACTGCACCTGGTGGCGCACCAGGCCGCTCTTGCGCAGGCTGGCGCGCTGCAACTGGTAGTCGATCTGCTGGCTCATGCGCTCGATCTGGCTTTGCAGCACCCGCGCCTGCTCACGGTCTTCGCGGCGCTGGGCCATGCTCTCACTGACGCCCTGGAGCACGGTCAACGGGGTTTTCAGGCTGTGGGCCAGGTCCCCGAGCGAATCCCGATAGCGCCGGCGCTGCTCGCGTTCGCTGCGCAGCAGGCGGTTGAGCGAGTCGGTCAGGCGCAGCAACTCCCGCGGGTGCTCACCGCTCAGGCCTTCGCGGGCACCGGATTCGACATCATCAAGCTCGCGGCTCATCTGCCGCAGCGAACGCAGGCCCCAGGTCAGGCCGGCCCAGAGCAGCACCAGCAACGCCAGCAACGCCGCGCCAAAGCCCAGATAGAGTTTTTCGCGCAGGCCGTCGAGGGTGTGCTGGTATTCACGCACCGGTTGCAGGGCGACGATGCTGAAGGCGGCGGTCTTGCCGCCAAGCAGCTTGACCTCGACGTCGTAGACGAAGAACTCCTCGCCGTTGTCCTGGCGAATCCGCGCAAATTCGTTGCCGCGCCCGTCGTAGCGCGGGGTGTAGTTGATGTTCTCATCCGCCGTGGCCCGTGAGCGCCACACCAGGTTGCCCTGGCGGTCGTAGATGTAGCCGAGCAGGCGGCTGTCGGGCAGGTTGAATTTCTCGTCGGGCAACAGCACCGGCATCTGCAGGTTGCCTTTCTCGATGCGCGCGGCGGAAATCAAGGTAGTGACGTCCGAGGCCAGGCGCTGCTCGATCGATTCCTGCAAGGCCAGGCTGAAGGCCTTCTGCAAGGCCGGCAGCAAGCCGAGCATGAACAGCAGCGCCAGCACCGCAGCCGCCAGCATCAAGCGCAGTCGTAACGAACGGATCATCGGCAACGCTCGGTGAACAGATAACCCAGGCCGCGGACGGTATCGATCGGCTTGAAGCCGTTGCTGCCCTCAAGCTTGCGCCGCAGGCGGCCGACCAGCACCTCTATGACATTCGGGTCGCGCTCGTCATCGTCCGGGTACAGCTGCTCCATCAGGCGGTCCTTGGCCACCACCTGCTGGTGATGACGCATCAGGTACTCGAGGATGCGGTATTCATAAGCGGTCAGCGCCAGGGGTTGTTCGTCGAGGGTTGCCTGTTTGCGATTGAGGTCGAGCACCAGCGGACCGGCAGCGATGGTCGACTGGGTAAAGCCGCTGGAGCGGCGCAGCAAAGCGTTGAGACGGGCTTCGAGTTCTTCGAACTGAAAGGGTTTGACCACATAGTCGTCGGCGCCGGCGGCCAGGCCTTCGACCTTGTCCTGCCAGTTACCACGGGCGGTGAGGATCAGGATCGGGAAACTCTTGCCCTGGGAACGCAATTGGCGGATCAGGTCGAGCCCGCTCATGCCCGGCAGGCCCAGGTCGATCACCGCCAGGTCATGGTTGAACTGCTCGGCCTGGTACAGGGCCTCCTCGGCATCGGCCACCGCTTCGACCACATGCCCGCTTTCCGTCAAGCGGCTGTACAAGTGATGACGCAAGAGTGCCTCATCCTCGACCACCAGCAGTTTCATACGCTCCTCCAGACCCGTGCCGGCCTTCATTGGCCAGTCAATTTTGTAGACGAATGCAGAATAACAGCGAACCGGCCGTGCGCATGCAGGCCGGTTCGGACATCGCCAGGCGACTTAGAACGCGTAGTTGGCCGACAGGTAGGTCTGGGCGCTGCTGTTCAGGCGCAGGCTGCCGACTTTCGGACCGTCATGCTCGGACAACTCGGTGCTGGCGTTGCTGCGCAGGTAACGGTAGCCCAGTTCCACCGAGGCATTGTCGCTGACTTGCTGCAGCACGCCGGCTTGCAGGCCGATGGCGTAACCGGTGTCGGTGTCGCGGCTGTAGCCGGAGGATTCCATGCTCATCTTGGTCAGGCCGGCGCTGGCGCCACCGAACAGCTTGGTGGTGTTGCCCAGCGGGTAGAACATGTCGTAGCTGCCCAGGAGGTTTTCCTGGCGTACTTTCAGGCCGCTGTGGTCGTTGGAGACGTTGTCATAAGTCAGGTAGTAGCGGCCCTGGTCGTTCATCTGGCCGACGCGGATGCCGTAGCTGCTGTCCTTGCTGATGATACCGTCGGTGTTCAGGTGATCAGTGTTGCGGGTCAACAGGCCGGACTTTTTCATCTTGTCGCTGGTCTGACCATAAGTGACGCCGGCGAAGGTGGTGTCAGCGGCCTGGGCGGCGGCGCTGGCGCCAAGGAAAGCAACGGTGAGCAGCAGGGTGTTGAGCTTTTTCATCGTGTGGTACTCCAGGTGATGCACTGTGTTGGTGTGGAAGCTAGAGTAAGCAAGCCCTCCTGAACCGCCGCTGAACCCTGGCTGAACCTCGGCTGAACAGCTGCACTGAGAGCAAAACCGACTGCAATCAAGGAGTACGACCATGCGTTGTCTGCTCGCTCTGGCCCTGATCGGTGCCGCCAGCCTGGCCCAGGCGGCGGTGCAAACCCGTGAGATTCCCTACCAGGATGCCGATGGCAAGCGCCTGGTCGGCTATTACGCCTACGACGACGCCGCCGAGGGCAAACGCCCGGGCGTGGTGGTGGTGCATGAATGGTGGGGGCTCAACGACTATGCCAAGCGCCGCGCCCGCGACCTTGCCGGGCTTGGCTACAGCGCCCTGGCCATCGACATGTATGGCGACGGCAAGCACACCGAGCACCCGGCCGATGCCCAGGCGTTCATGGCTGCCGCGCTGAAAGACCCGAGCGCGGCAGCCGAGCGCTTCGATGCCGGGGTTGAACTGCTCAAGCTTCAGCCACAGACCGATAAAGAGCAGATCGCCGCCATCGGCTACTGTTTCGGCGGCAAGGTGGTGCTCGACGCCGCGCGCCGTGGTGAAGCGCTGGCCGGGGTGGCCAGCTTCCATGGTGCGCTGGTCACCAACACGCCGGCGACAGCGGGCAGCGTCAAGGCCAAAGTGCTGGTAGAGCATGGCGCCAGCGACAGCATGGTGACCGCGGAGCAGGTGGAGAAATTCAAGGAAGAAATGGACGCAGCCGGGGCGACCTATGAGTTCGTCAGCATTCCCGGGGCCAAGCACGGCTTTACCAACCCCGATGCCGACCGCCTCAGCCATGGCGAGCATGGCGGGCCGGATATTGGCTACAACAAGGCGGCGGATGAAAGCTCGTGGGCGGACTTGCAGGCGTTCTTCAAGAAGATCTTCACTAAAGGTTGACCCCCGGCAGGAGCGGGCTTGCCCCGCGATAGCGGTGTGACAGACACGCCGCTAGCGCGGGGCAAGCCCGCGCCTACACCGTGACACGTTGGCAGCAGCCACGGCACAATACCGGCCATGAACCGACTGCCCACCTGCTGCGCCCCGCTCCTGCACCACTGGCCCCTGCCGCGTCCGGTCCCCGGCGCGATCCTGGTCAGTTGCCCGTTCGACCCCGCCCTGCTTGCCAGCGACGACTTCGCTCGCGCCGGTATCGAGCAAACCGCCAGCCTGCAACGCTCGGTGGCCAAGCGCCAGGCCGAGTACCTGGCCGGCCGGGTGTGTGCCCGCGCCGCCTTGATGCAGCTCGATGGCCGCGACTATGTCCCCGGCACCGATGAAGACCGCGCGCCGATCTGGCCGGCCGGCATCTGCGGCTCGATCACCCACGGCAAAGGCTGGGCCGCCGCCGTGGTGGCGCGCAGCAGCGATTGCCAGGGCCTGGGCCTGGACCAGGAATGCCTGCTCAGCGACGAGCGCGCCGAACGCCTGGCCCGGGAGATTCTTACCGACGCCGAACTGCAGCGTATGGACCCCGGCCAGGTGGGCCTGACCGTGACCCTGACCTTCTCGCTGAAAGAAAGCCTGTTCAAGGCGCTCTACCCGATCGTCAAGCAGCGCTTCTATTTCGAGCATGCCGAAGTGCTGGAGTGGTCCGCAGACGGCCATGCGCGCCTGCGCCTGCTGACCGACCTGTCGGCGCACTGGCACCACGGCCGGGAGCTTGAGGGGCAGTTCTGCCTGCAGGATGACCAGCTGTTGAGCCTGATCAGCGTCTGAGTTTCAGGGCAGCAACGGGCAATGCTCGCAATGCCCGACCCAGTTGACCTTGTAACTCAGGCAGCAGGTGCGGCGCCGACGCCGTCCTCGAGCATCCTGGCTGACGGCGGCATACAAAGGGCTGCCGGGCGTTGACAGCAGCACCTGCAAGCCTGAGCTGTCGCCACTGCCTTGCAGCAGTTGATCCAGGCAATCACCGGCATTGCCCCACAACACCGCCGTTGCCAGCGCGCCCCGCTCGGCCAGGCGCGCAACCAGCGGTTGCAGATGCTCAGCCAGCAAGTCCTGGCAGGGGGCGCCGTCGGCGATCAGCGCAAGCGGCAAGCCGCGCTCATCCAGCAGCAGCGATGTCTGGCTGAAAGCCGCCAGGCTTGCACCCTCGCGCAACGTCCGCCAGAGCAGCGCGAAATAGTACTTGGACCACTGCGAGACCAGCACCGGCCGCTGCGCTGGCATCAGTTCGGGGCCATACAATGCCAGCAGCAAGGCATCGAAGCGGGTTTCGTCGAGCAACGCCTGCAGGGTGATCGGCGAACTCATGCGCCGTCCTGGTTGCGCGGCCAGTTGAGGCTGAAGCAGGCGCCGCCCAGGCGCTCGCTGCGCCCCACAGACGCCCGCCCGCCATGCCAGTAAATGATCCGCCGCACGATAGACAAGCCCAGGCCATGCCCGCCAGAGGCACGCGTGCGGCTGTCGTCGAGGCGGGTAAAGGGGGTGAAGATGCGCTCCCAGACGCTTTCCGGCACGCCGGGGCCATCGTCCTCGACATCGATCCGGCACCGTTGCAGGCCCAGCTGATAGCTGAGGCTGACCTGTGATTCGGCGTGGCGCATGGCATTGCTGACCAGGTTCTGCAGCGCCCGGTGCAGGTAGCGCGGCTCGGCCTC
Organism: Pseudomonas sp. SORT22; assembly: GCF_018417635.1. Classification (NCBI taxonomy): domain Bacteria; kingdom Pseudomonadati; phylum Pseudomonadota; class Gammaproteobacteria; order Pseudomonadales; family Pseudomonadaceae; genus Pseudomonas; species Pseudomonas sp. SORT22. Next base: position 1,523,054 of record NZ_CP071007.1, on the reverse strand, counting down.
GACCCACGGCCCCTGCCCGTCCGGGCCCTTTTCGCCGCCCTGGCAGGGACCGCGCAGCACCCGCACCTCGCGGCGCAGCGGCGCCAGCTCGGCGATCACCTGGTCGAGCAAGGCATCCAGGTCGACGCGCTGGAAATGCAGGGCCGGCGCGCCCTGCTCCAGGCGCGCGTAGGTGAGCATCTCATCGACCAGCTTGTCGAGGTCCTGGATATCGCCGTCCATGCCGGTCAGGTACTTGTCCCGGGCCTGGTCACTACTGGCGCTGGCGATCATCTCCAGGCCAAAGCGCAAGCGCGCAACCGGCGTGCGCAGCTCGTGAGACACCGCCCGCACCAGCTCGCGCTGGATGGTCAGCGAGCGCTGCAGGTGTTCGGCCATGCCATTGAACGCTGCGGCCAGGCGCCCGACCGAGTCGGCGTCGTCGGCCGCCACGCGGGTTTCCAGGCTGCCCTGGGCGATCAGCGTTGCCGCGGCCTCAAGCCCCGACAGGCGTCGCTCCAGCTGGCGCACCAACAGGTAGACGATCAGGCCGATCAGGCACAGGCCCAGCACCGCAATCAGTACCAGCAACTGCGGCGGATAGGGGTTCATCTGGTACAGCGGGCCGATTTCCAGTACCCAGGGCGTGCCGACCAGGCCGGCGAACACGCGGATCGAGTCACCGTCCTTGCCCAGGGCCATCACCGTGTCGCCTTCATCGATGCGCCGGCGCTGGTCTTCGTCCATGTCGGTCTGATTGACCCGCTGCAGGCGCAGGTCGAAGCCAAAACCCTTGCTCTGCTTGAGGGCGGCCAGGCGCTGGGGCTGCTCGGCCACCGGGTAGCGCACCAGTTCATCGGCGAGCAGATAAATAGTGGCGCGGGCCAGTTGCTCGCTGATCTGCTGCACTTCACCGACCAGCAGCAAATCCTGATCACCGACCTGGCGCAGCACCTTGGCCGCGTGCGGGCCGGTCTTCTCGACCAGTACCTGCCCACGCTGCAAGCCGCTGCGCTGGCTACCGTCCAGCGCAGTACTGCTCAGCGCCTGCAACTCCAGGGGAATCCCCAGCAGGCGCTCCCAGATCAACAGCGCGCGCTTGCGCTCGACAGCATCCAGCGGCGCCAGGTTGTCAGCCATCAGGGTAAAGGTGCCGTGGGCCAGGCGTTCGCGGTACTGGCCGGCGCGCACCTCGTTGAGCAGGTGCAGGCTGAGCACGCCAAGCACCGCCACCAGCACCAGGGCGGCGAGCATGCCGCCATAGATGCGCAAAAAGATCGAGTTCATGGCACCTGGCCCATGGCTTGGGCCGCTTCACGAACGAACAGGTAGCCTTTGCTGCGGATGGTCTTGATCATCCGTGGGTGCTCCGGGTCGTCGCCTATTTTCGGGCGGATGCGCGAAATACGCACATCAATGGAGCGGTCCTGGCCGTCATAGCCGACGCCGCGCAGGGAGGTGAAGATCTCCTCGCGCGACAAGGTGCGCCCGGCGTTGCTTACCAGCAGCCATAAAAGGTCGAACTCGGCGCTGGTCAGTTCGATGCCGCTGTCGTACAGCCAGGCCTCGCGCAAGGTGTTATCGACCCGCAACGGGCCGAACTGCAAAGCTTGCGGTACTTGCGGCTCGGCCGCAGCCTCGCTGCGCCGCAGCAGGGCGTTGATACGCGCCAGCAGCAAGCGCGGGCGCACCGGTTTGCACACGTAGTCGTCGGCGCCCAGGTCCAGGCCCTGGACCTGGTCGAGGTCGTCGCTGCGCGCGGTGAGCATCAGGATCGGCCCGGGGTACTGCTTGCGCACCTTGCGGCAGATACTCAGGCCGTCCTCGCCAGGCAGCATCAGGTCGAGGATCACCAGGTCGGGCTGCTCGGCGATGATTCGCGCCGCCGCCCGGGCGCCATCGCCCTCCACGTCCACGACAAAGCCATTGGCCTGCAGGTATTCACGGGTCAGGTCAGCCAGCCGCTGGTCATCCTCGACGATCAATACCCGACTGCTCTGCTCCACGGCTCACCTCAACAGCTTGTTGTTATAAAGAGTGCCCAGATCACCAAAAGGCAACATTGGCCCCGGATACTACGTCGGGTACCGGCGCCTGCCAACCGCCGTTACCCGCAGTAAAAAACCAGTGGGCAAGGCGCTCGGACAAGCCGATTTTTTGTGATAGGGTTCGCGCCCGCAAAATCCGCCTGCGACCCTTTGCCCCGCGAAAAAATCGGTGACGGGCGGTCATTGCGCGCTAAGACGCGGCCTACAAGGGGTTGAGTGAAATCACTCACAAAATACGCACAAGTTATCCACAGACCGCGACCTTGCATTACCCCCAAGACCGCATTATCTTGTATCCCAAGCGAAACAAAACACTACATCTTGGGGTTTCCTGAAAATCCCAAGCACAAGTCAAGCAGAGAACTCAAGCCCTCAACGGCTAGATTTTTTGCTGGAACTTTAGAAGAGATCAGCAGCCAAACCGCTCCTGCGCAGGCTTCCGTTGCAAACCCTTGGAGGGTGTTGTTTCGGGTACGGGTGTTGCAAGCCATCGGCACACCCGACAGCAACAGTTTTGAGTCGTAGATTCAAGACCTTTGACTTCGGCCAGGGAGCGGCAAGCATTTGCCCTAATTCCTGAACTGTCCCGAAGTGAGTATGCCCGACCTGTGCGGCATGCCGGAACGCTCGTTCCTGCGCGCCCTCAAGGTCGGTTGTTGGGCTTTCGGACGGAACGGTTGGCGCTCACAAAGCGCCTAAACATACTTAGAGAACGTGGAGACACCCATGCAAACCGACACAACTCGCGAGAACCCGCAGGCTTTGGCGCCGCAGGCCGCTGATTCGAACCAGGATCTGGCTGCCACCGCTCCGGGCCAACTGCGCGTGATCAAGCGTAACGGCACTGTCGTCGCCTACACCGATGACAAGATCACCGTGGCCATCACCAAAGCGTTCCTCGCAGTTGAAGGCGGCACCGCCGCCGCCTCGTCGCGCATCCACGACACCGTTGCCCGCCTGACCGAACAAGTCACCGCGACCTTCAAGCGTCGCATGCCTTCGGGCGGCACCATCCACATCGAAGAAATCCAGGACCAGGTCGAACTGGCCCTGATGCGTGCCGGCGAGCAGAAAGTCGCCCGTGACTACGTGATCTACCGCGACCAGCGTGCCAAGGAGCGTGCCACCCGTGGCCACGCCGAAGACGCCGGCGTGCAGCCGCACCCGAGCATCCGCATCACCCGCGCCGACGGCAGCCTGGCGCCACTGGACATGAACCGCCTGAACACCATCATCAGCGAAGCCTGCGAAGGCCTGGCCGAAGTCGATGGCGACCTGATCCAGCGCGAAACCCTGAAGAACCTCTACGACGGCGTGGCCCTCACCGACGTCAACACCGCCCTGGTGATGACCGCCCGTACCCTGGTCGAGCGCGAGCCGAACTACTCGTTCGTGACCGCCCGCCTGCTAATGGACACCCTGCGCGCCGAAGGCCTGGGCTTCCTCGAAGTCGCCGAGAGCGCCACCCACCACGAAATGGCCGAGCTGTACGCCAAGGCCCTGCCTGCCTACATCGCCAAGGGTGTCGAGTTCGAACTGCTCAACCCTGCCCTGGCCGACTTCGACCTGGAAAAACTGGGCAAGGCGATCAACCACGAGCGCGACCAGCAATTCACCTACCTGGGCCTGCAGACCCTGTACGACCGCTACTTCATCCACAAGGATGGCGTACGCTTCGAGCTGCCTCAGGTGTTCTTCATGCGCGTGGCCATGGGCCTGGCGCTGGAAGAGAAAGACAAAGAAGCCCGTGCCATCGAGTTCTACAACCTGTTGTCGTCCTTCGACTACATGGCCTCGACCCCGACCCTGTTCAACGCCGGTACCCTGCGCCCGCAGCTGTCGAGCTGCTACCTGACCACCGTGCCGGACGACCTGTCGGGCATCTACCACGCGATCCACGACAACGCCATGCTGTCGAAATTCGCCGGTGGCCTGGGCAACGACTGGACCCCTGTGCGTGCACTGGGCTCCTACATCAAGGGCACCAACGGTAAATCCCAGGGCGTCGTGCCGTTCCTGAAAGTGGTCAACGACACCGCCGTCGCCGTTAACCAGGGTGGCAAGCGCAAGGGCGCTGTCTGTGCCTACCTGGAAACCTGGCACCTGGACATCGAAGAATTCATCGAGCTGCGCAAGAACACCGGTGATGACCGTCGTCGTACCCACGACATGAACACCGCCAACTGGATCCCTGACCTGTTCATGAAGCGCGTCTTCGATGACGGCAAGTGGACCCTGTTCTCGCCATCGGAAGTGCCAGACCTGCACGACCTGACCGGCAAGGCCTTCGAAGAGCGCTACGAGTACTACGAAGCCCTGACCGAGTACAACAAGATCAAGGTGTTCAAGACCATCCAGGCCAAAGACCTGTGGCGCAAGATGCTCTCGATGCTGTTCGAGACCGGCCACCCATGGCTGACCTTCAAGGACCCGTGCAACCTGCGTTCGCCGCAGCAGCACGTGGGCGTGGTGCACAGCTCGAACCTGTGCACCGAGATCACCCTGAACACCAACAAGGACGAGATCGCGGTCTGCAACCTGGGCTCGATCAACCTGCCGAACCACATTGTCGATGGCAAGCTGGACACCACCAAGCTGCAGCGCACCGTCAACACCGCCGTGCGCATGCTCGACAACGTGATCGACATCAACTACTACTCGGTGCCGCAAGCGCGTAACTCGAACTTCAAGCACCGTCCGGTCGGCCTGGGCATCATGGGCTTCCAGGACGCGCTGTACCTGCAGCACATCCCTTACGGCTCCGACGCTGCCGTCGAGTTCGCCGACAAGTCGATGGAAGCGGTCAGCTACTTTGCCATCCAGGCGTCCTGCGACCTGGCCGACGAGCGTGGCGCCTACGAGACCTTCCAGGGCTCGCTGTGGTCCAAAGGCATCCTGCCGCTGGATTCGCAACAGATCCTGATCGAAGCCCGTGGCCAGAAGTACATCGACGTCGACCTGAACGAAACCCTGGACTGGGCACCGGTACGTGCCCGTGTACAAAAAGGTATTCGTAACTCGAACATCATGGCCATCGCGCCGACCGCGACCATCGCCAACATCACCGGCGTATCGCAGTCCATCGAGCCGACCTACCAGAACCTGTACGTGAAATCGAACCTCTCGGGCGAATTCACCGTGATCAACCCGTACCTGGTTCGCGACCTCAAGGCCCGCGGCCTGTGGGACTCGGTCATGATCAACGACCTGAAGTACTACGACGGTTCGGTGCAGCAGATCGAGCGCATTCCGCAAGAGCTCAAAGACCTCTACGCGACCGCCTTCGAAGTGGAAACCAAGTGGATCGTCGATGCCGCCTCCCGTCGCCAGAAGTGGATCGACCAGGCCCAGTCGCTGAACCTGTACATCGCCGGCGCTTCGGGCAAGAAGCTCGACGTGACCTACCGCATGGCCTGGTACCGTGGCCTGAAAACCACCTACTACCTCCGTGCCCTGGCCGCGACCAGCACCGAGAAGTCGACCATCAACACCGGCAAGCTCAACGCCGTCTCCAGCGGTGGCGACAGCGCCCCGGTACAGGCAGCGCCAGCCGGCCCTGCTCCGGTACCAAAGGCCTGCGCGATCGACGAGCCGGATTGCGAAGCCTGCCAATAAGCGCCTGAAGGCCCGCTCCCTGTAGGAGCGGGCTTGACCCGCGAAAGGGCCGGCCCTGCCGCCCCCTTTCCAAAGCGCCGAACAACAAGGTCGGGGCCACCCCAACCTCCCCCGAGGGCCTCAGCCCGGGGAAGCATTCCAAGTTTTTGCGTGCACCGCAGTACCCAACCGCAAGCACCGCAACCAAGATCCACCGGCCATACTGATATGGCCCTCAAGCAGGAGACCCACCATGCTGAGCTGGGACGAATTCGATAAAGACGAAGGCGAAGAAGCCGCCAAAGGCACTACCGCCACTCAAGCTGCTGCCGCAGGCATCGACAAGCTCGATAACGCTGGCGGTGTTGCTGCCCTGGAAGCGCGCGCCGTGACTGCCGACGACTCCGAAGCGGTCAAACGCGCCAAGGCGGCCCTGGACAAACTCGACATCGCCGAAGGCCTGGCTGAGCTGGAAGGTTCTGCTGCCCGCGTCGCGGTTGACGAAAAGCGCATGATCAACTGCCGCGCCGACCTCAACCAGCTGGTACCGTTCAAATACGACTGGGCCTGGCAGAAGTACCTGGACGGCTGCGCCAACCACTGGATGCCGCAAGAGGTCAACATGACCGCGGACATCGCCCTGTGGAAAAACCCGGAAGGCCTGACCGACGACGAGCGTCGCATCGTCATGCGCAACCTGGGCTTCTTCTCCACCGCCGACTCCCTGGTTGCCAACAACCTGGCCCTGGCCGTGTACCGCCTGATCACCAACCCCGAGTGCCGCCAGTACATCCTGCGCCAGGCCTTCGAAGAGGCGATCCATACCCACGCCTACCAGTACTGCATCGAGTCGCTGGGCATGGATGAAGGCGAGATCTTCAACATGTACCACGAGATCCCGTCGGTCGCTAAAAAAGCCGCCTGGGGCCTGAGCTACACCCGCGCGATCTCCGACCCTGAGTTCAACACCGGCACCGTCGAGACCGACAAAGAGCTGCTGCGCAACCTGATCGCCTACTACTGCGTCCTGGAAGGCATCTTCTTCTACTGCGGCTTCACCCAGATTCTGTCCATGGGTCGTCGCAACAAGATGACTGGCGTTGCCGAACAGTTCCAGTACATCCTGCGTGACGAGTCCATGCACCTGAACTTCGGTATCGACGTGATCAACCAGATCAAGATCGAAAACCCGCACCTGTGGGATGCCGAAATGAAGGAAGAAGCCTCGCAGATGATTCTGCAGGGCACCCAGCTGGAAATCGAATACGCCCGCGACACCATGCCGCGCGGCGTGCTGGGCATGAACGCAGCGATGATGGAGGACTACCTCAAGTTCATCGCCAACCGTCGCCTGTCGCAGATCGGCCTGAAGGAAGAGTACCCAGGTACCACCAACCCGTTCCCATGGATGAGCGAGATCATGGACTTGAAGAAAGAGAAGAACTTCTTCGAGACTCGGGTTATCGAGTATCAGACGGGTGGGGCGTTGAGCTGGGATTGATTTCCACGTTCATGTTCGACAACAAAAGGCTGCCGCTAGGCGGCCTTTTTTATTTGTCCTGCTCAAGCCTCAGCGAAACGCCCAAGTACAGTCTCGACAAAGCACCGAAGCTTGGCCGTGCGCTGACGGCTTGCCGTATAGAGCAAATGCATCTGCCGGCTCGGCGGCTGGTAGTCCGCCAGCACCCGCACCAGCTCGCCACTTTGCAGCGCCGGGCGCAGAAAGTCTTCCGGCCCCAGCACAATGCCGAAGCCATCCAGCGCCGCTGCCATCAGCGCCCTACTCTCGTTGACCTGCAAACGGCTGGCGACCTGCACCTTGTGCAGCATATCGCCCTGGACGAATTGCCATTCACGGTCGGCTGGGCGCGACCAGTAGGCGTAGCCCAGGCATTCGTGCTGTTCGAGATCGGCTGGCGTTCGTGGGATACCGTGGGCGGTCAGGTAGCGCGGTGAAGCGCAGGTCACCAGGCGGTAAGGTGCCAGGGGCCTGGCGGTGAGGCTGGAAGTGCCCAGGGGGCCGATGCGAAATGCCACTTCGAAGCCCTCCTCGACCAGGTCGACGAAACGGTCGGTCAGGTGCAGGTCAATTTCGACCTGCGGGTACTGGCGTAGAAAGTCGGTAACCATTGGCATCAGGCTGTAGGAGCCAAAGGTAACTGGCGCACTGACCTTCAGTTTGCCCCGCGGCGTGTCATTCATGATCTGCGCCAGGGAGTCGGCCGCCTGCGCCTCGCTGAGGATATGCTTGCAGCGCTCGTAATAGGCGCTGCCAAGCTCGGTCAGGCTTTGCCGTCGAGTTGTACGGTTGAGCAGGCGCGCGCCCAGGCGATGCTCCAGGGCGGCTACATGCTTGGCCACCATCTGCGGCGACATGCCCAAACGCTGCGCCGCACTGGCGTAGGACCCCTCTTCAGCGGCCATTACAAAGGCGCCCATGCTGGTCAGGCGATCCATCATTCAACACTCCTGGTAACGACACTCGATACAGCTTGGTAATTTATCTACTACTGGTTGCCAATCATCATAAACGCTCCTATCACGCAACGGAGCAAGGACATGCGCATTGGCATAATCGGGGCAGGTTTTATCGGGCGGGCAGTGGCGCAGCTGGCGCTGGCCGCCGGGCATAAGGTGATGCTCAGCAACTCACGGGGGCCGCAGACCATGAGCAGCGTGCGCAGCGGCATTCTCGGCTGCGAAGTGGGCAGTGCAGAAGAAGCTGCACGGTTTGCTGACGTGGTATTGCTGGCAATTCCCTTCGCGCACTACCACAGCGTGCCCGCGCAGTGGCTGCAGGGCAAAATCGTCATGGACGCCAACAACTACTACCCGGACCGCGATGGTCTGTTTCCTGCGCTGGACCGTTTCGAAACCACTACCAGTCGCCTGCTTGCCGAGCATCTGCCGGGTTCGCGGGTAGTGAAGGTATTCAATGCAATTCTTGCCCAGGATTTGGAGAAAGACGCCCGTGGTAGCGGCGCAGCAGATCGGCGCGCCCTGCCTGTTGCCAGCGATGATGATGAAGCGAAATCGGTGGTTAGCAGGCTGCTCGACGACCTGGGTTACGACGCGGTCGATGCCGGGGGCCTGGATGAAAGCTGGCGGTTCGAACGGGCCAAACCGGCTTATTGCATACCTTTTGATGCCGAGGGCTTGAAGCGCGCCCTGGCGCAAGCCGAGCGGGAGGTTGAAGTGCCTGAAGGTGCCTGGCGACGTTGAACAACAGCACTCCAGTTGATCTGATCCGCATTTTGCCGCGCCATCTGAATCTGTTTCGGTAACAGCGCCAGAGCGAAAATAGTCCTGCGCCCCGCTCTACCGGGCGCATTTCGCGACTGCAGCCTGGCGCTGCACCGCAAAACCTTCATCTGGAGCGCTCCATGGGTAAGCTTGCAATCTTCGTCGTGGGTTTTCTGGCGCTGGCCATTGCGATTGGCGCACTCGGTACCATTTCTCCCCTGTAAACAACGCTGCTCTTCAACCTTCTGACTCAAGCCTCCAGCATCGCGTTGACGATGGCGCCGCATCCGCCGCCAACCTGTGCGAAAATAGGGGGCTTTTGTTCATATGTTTGGAGATGTACAGCTTGGTAATGCACTACTCAACCAGCGGCGACGCAGTCGCTTGCGGTCGCGCCGGTAATAACCTCACCAGCACCTCCACCCCTGACCAGGTTTCCTGCAAATCGTGTCAGCGGTCCCTGGTCAAGACGGAGTCGCCTGCGTCGGCCAAGAAATCCACCCCGTCCCTGGCAGAGCTGCGTAAACAACGCATGGCCAAGGCCAGCCCTGCCCCGAGCACGTTCTGCTTCAAGGCCAACTGGCGTGCACGCCTGAGCGCCCTGCCTGGCAGCAGCCGCCTGCCGCGCGGCGTAGCACCTCAGCGATTCGTCTAAGCGCCCCTGCGAAGACACGTGGGGCCGACACGCGGCCCCACGTGACCTTCCCCTCAACGCGGCTGACGATACCCGGCCAGCCAGTGCTCCAGCTCGTCATCCATCCCGCAGCCGATCAGCACCCACAGCAGTACCCGGCATTTGCGCGGACACAAGAAACCCGCCATCAGTGCGCCTTTGCGTTGCAGGTCCATTTCGCCGCCGTCGAAGCCATAGGTGTGATTTGCCGTAGGCCCCGAACCGGTTCGCGAGGCAATAATCACCGGCATCCGGGTGGTGATGTAACCCAAGCACTTGGCCCAGGCTGCCGACACATGCCCGGCGCCGAACCCGGCGATCACCAGCCCTTCATACCCAAGCCCGGCGACTTGCTCGAGCAGCAGGGTATCGGCGGCAAAATAAGCCTCCAGCAGCACCACACGCTGATCCAGGCGCCAGGGTTCGGGTAACGGCTGACGCGGCCGGGTGGGTTTCAGGTAACAGACACGCCCCTCTATCAGCAGGCCTTCGCAGCCGAAGTGCGGTGAGCTGAAAGCCGCCATGGCCAGGCTCTCGGTTTTACGCACATGGGCCGCGGCATGGATCTGATCATTGACCACTACCAACGCACCACGACCGCGGCTCTGCGCATCCAGCGCCACCCGCACCGCTGCCAGCAGATTGGCAGGGCCGTCAGCGCCGGGCTCGCTGGCGGCACGCATGGCACCGGTGAGGATCAGGGGCGCATCGAAGGGCCAGAGCAGTTCGAGAAAGTACGCTACCTCCTCCAGGGTGTCAGTGCCCTGGCTCAGCACCACGGCGTGGGCGCCCTCTTCCACCTGGGATTTGGCCCAGTACAGGACATCGATCAGTTGAATGAACGACAACGAGGCACTGGGTAACAGCTGCAGGGTTTTCGCCGAGATGTGCGCAAGATCTGCAAGCCCGGGCGCGTCGGCGAGCATCTGCAAGCTGTCCAGGCCCGGCGTGACACCTTCGCCTGCCGCTGACTGGAGCATGCTCAGGGTACCGCCCAGGGTTCCTATGGCGAGTTTGGGCAGGGTCATGCGCCAGCTCCTGTAACCAGATGGCAGGCGCGAGAGAGACTGATCGGGGCAGCATTTGCAGACATGGGCGTTGGGACGCCAGTTAAGCGGACACTCGGTTAGATAAGACAGTCAGGCGGGTCTGAAGCTGAGGCGGGAATGGTCTTGGGTGGGGAAAGGGCAATCATGCTAGCGGTGTTTCCAGCTAATCAGGCGTTGCCTGCATCGCCGGCAAGGCCGGCGCCCACAGGGATCGCGACTAGCAGTTAAATCGCCAGAAAGACAAAACCCCTACCTGCATATGCAGATAGGGGTTTCGGAATTTAATCTTGACGATGACCTACTCTCACATGGGGAAACCCCACACTACCATCGGCGATGCATCGTTTCACTGCTGAGTTCGGGATGGGATCAGGTGGTTCCAATGCTCTATGGTCGTCAAGAAATTCTGTTGCCAGAAGGTCTTGTTCAGACACTCCAGCGAATCGGGTATGTGATGTTTGTGAGTTACAAATCTTCGGCTGTGCAGTCTTCACAACACCGCAATCTGGCTTTCGCTCAAATTGCTTGGGTGTTATATGGTCAAGCCTCACGGGCAATTAGTATTGGTTAGCTCAACGCCTCACAGCGCTTACACACCCAACCTATCAACGTCGTAGTCTTCGACGGCCCTTCAGGGAGCTCAAGGCTCCAGTGAGATCTCATCTTGAGGCAAGTTTCCCGCTTAGATGCTTTCAGCGGTTATCTCTTCCGAACATAGCTACCCGGCAATGCCACTGGCGTGACAACCGGAACACCAGAGGTTCGTCCACTCCGGTCCTCTCGTACTAGGAGCAGCCCCTCTCAAATCTCAAACGTCCACGGCAGATAGGGACCGAACTGTCTCACGACGTTCTAAACCCAGCTCGCGTACCACTTTAAATGGCGAACAGCCATACCCTTGGGACCGGCTTCAGCCCCAGGATGTGATGAGCCGACATCGAGGTGCCAAACACCGCCGTCGATATGAACTCTTGGGCGGTATCAGCCTGTTATCCCCGGAGTACCTTTTATCCGTTGAGCGATGGCCCTTCCATACAGAACCACCGGATCACTAAGACCTACTTTCGTACCTGCTCGACGTGTCTGTCTCGCAGTCAAGCGCGCTTTTGCCTTTATACTCTACGACCGATTTCCGACCGGTCTGAGCGCACCTTCGTACTCCTCCGTTACTCTTTAGGAGGAGACCGCCCCAGTCAAACTACCCACCATACACTGTCCTCGATCCGGATAACGGACCTGAGTTAGAACCTCAAAGTTGCCAGGGTGGTATTTCAAGGATGGCTCCACGCGAACTGGCGTCCACGCTTCAAAGCCTCCCACCTATCCTACACAAGCAAATTCAAAGTCCAGTGCAAAGCTATAGTAAAGGTTCACGGGGTCTTTCCGTCTAGCCGCGGATACACTGCATCTTCACAGCGATTTCAATTTCACTGAGTCTCGGGTGGAGACAGCGCCGCCATCGTTACGCCATTCGTGCAGGTCGGAACTTACCCGACAAGGAATTTCGCTACCTTAGGACCGTTATAGTTACGGCCGCCGTTTACCGGGGCTTCGATCAAGAGCTTCGCGTTAGCTAACCCCATCAATTAACCTTCCGGCACCGGGCAGGCGTCACACCCTATACGTCCACTTTCGTGTTTGCAGAGTGCTGTGTTTTTAATAAACAGTCGCAGCGGCCTGGTATCTTCGACCGGCATGGGCTTACGGAGCAAGTCCTTCACCCTCACCGGCGCACCTTCTCCCGAAGTTACGGTGCCATTTTGCCTAGTTCCTTCACCCGAGTTCTCTCAAGCGCCTTGGTATTCTCTACCCAACCACCTGTGTCGGTTTGGGGTACGGTTCCTGGTTATCTGAAGCTTAGAAGCTTTTCTTGGAAGCATGGCATCAACCACTTCGTCGCCTAAAGGCAACTCGTCATCAGCTCTCGGCCTTAAGATCCCGGATTTACCTAAGATCTCAGCCTACCACCTTAAACTTGGACAACCAACGCCAAGCTGGCCTAGCCTTCTCCGTCCCTCCATCGCAATAACCAGAAGTACAGGAATATTAACCTGTTTTCCATCGACTACGCTTTTCAGCCTCGCCTTAGGGACCGACTAACCCTGCGTCGATTAACGTTGCGCAGGAAACCTTGGTCTTTCGGCGTGGGAGTTTTTCACTCCCATTGTCGTTACTCATGTCAGCATTCGCACTTCTGATACCTCCAGCAAGCTTCTCAACTCACCTTCACAGGCTTACAGAACGCTCCTCTACCGCATCACCTAAGTGATACCCGTAGCTTCGGTGTATGGTTTGAGCCCCGTTACATCTTCCGCGCAGGCCGACTCGACTAGTGAGCTATTACGCTTTCTTTAAAGGGTGGCTGCTTCTAAGCCAACCTCCTAGCTGTCTAAGCCTTCCCACATCGTTTCCCACTTAACCATAACTTTGGGACCTTAGCTGACGGTCTGGGTTGTTTCCCTTTTCACGACGGACGTTAGCACCCGCCGTGTGTCTCCCATGCTCGGCACTTGTAGGTATTCGGAGTTTGCATCGGTTTGGTAAGTCGGGATGACCCCCTAGCCGAAACAGTGCTCTACCCCCTACAGTGATACATGAGGCGCTACCTAAATAGCTTTCGAGGAGAACCAGCTATCTCCGAGCTTGATTAGCCTTTCACTCCGATCCACAGGTCATCCGCTAACTTTTCAACGGTAGTCGGTTCGGTCCTCCAGTCAGTGTTACCTAACCTTCAACCTGCCCATGGATAGATCGCCCGGTTTCGGGTCTATACCCAGCGACTAAACGCCCTATTAAGACTCGCTTTCGCTACGCCTCCCCTATTCGGTTAAGCTCGCCACTGAATATAAGTCGCTGACCCATTATACAAAAGGTACGCAGTCACCTAACAAGTAGGCTCCCACTGCTTGTACGCATACGGTTTCAGGATCTATTTCACTCCCCTCTCCGGGGTTCTTTTCGCCTTTCCCTCACGGTACTGGTTCACTATCGGTCAGTCAGTAGTATTTAGCCTTGGAGGATGGTCCCCCCATATTCAGACAAAGTTTCTCGTGCTCCGTCCTACTCGATTTCATGACTAAGAGATTTTCGCGTACAGGGCTATCACCCACTATGGCCGCACTTTCCAGAGCGTTCCGCTAATCTCAAAGCCACTTAAGGGCTAGTCCCCGTTCGCTCGCCACTACTAAGGGAATCTCGGTTGATTTCTTTTCCTCAGGGTACTTAGATGTTTCAGTTCCCCTGGTTCGCCTCTTGCACCTATGTATTCAGTACAAGATACTCAGCTTATGCTGAGTGGGTTCCCCCATTCAGAGATCTCCGGATCAAAGTCTGTTTGCCGACTCCCCGAAGCTTATCGCAGGCTACCACGTCTTTCATCGCCTCTGACTGCCAAGGCATCCACCGTATGCGCTTCTTCACTTGACCATATAACCCCAAGCAATCTGGTTATACTGTGAAGACAACATTCGCCGAAAACTTGTAATTACTCACAAATTTTACCTTAGCCTGAACACACACCAGTGAAAGTGCTGTCCAGTCTATCTTTCTATCACATACCCAAATTTTTAAAGAACGATTCTGAAAAAGTTCAGAAATCAATATTCGATACGAATATTCATTTCTAAGCTTTGACGTAAGGTGGTGGAGCCAAGCGGGATCGAACCGCTGACCTCCTGCGTGCAAGGCAGGCGCTCTCCCAGCTGAGCTATGGCCCCGTATTGCTACAGGCTGCACCACATGTAATTGGTGGGTCTGGGCAGATTCGAACTGCCGACCTCACCCTTATCAGGGGTGCGCTCTAACCAACTGAGCTACAGACCCAATCGTCTTCTTCAATGAATCAAGCAATTCGTGTGGGAGCTCATAAGACAGCTGATGTCTGTCGATTAAGGAGGTGATCCAGCCGCAGGTTCCCCTACGGCTACCTTGTTACGACTTCACCCCAGTCATGAATCACACCGTGGTAACCGTCCTCCCGAAGGTTAGACTAGCTACTTCTGGTGCAACCCACTCCCATGGTGTGACGGGCGGTGTGTACAAGGCCCGGGAACGTATTCACCGCGACATTCTGATTCGCGATTACTAGCGATTCCGACTTCACGCAGTCGAGTTGCAGACTGCGATCCGGACTACGATCGGTTTTGTGAGATTAGCTCCACCTCGCGGCTTGGCAACCCTCTGTACCGACCATTGTAGCACGTGTGTAGCCCAGGCCGTAAGGGCCATGATGACTTGACGTCATCCCCACCTTCCTCCGGTTTGTCACCGGCAGTCTCCTTAGAGTGCCCACCATAACGTGCTGGTAACTAAGGACAAGGGTTGCGCTCGTTACGGGACTTAACCCAACATCTCACGACACGAGCTGACGACAGCCATGCAGCACCTGTGTCAGAGTTCCCGAAGGCACCAATCCATCTCTGGAAAGTTCTCTGCATGTCAAGGCCTGGTAAGGTTCTTCGCGTTGCTTCGAATTAAACCACATGCTCCACCGCTTGTGCGGGCCCCCGTCAATTCATTTGAGTTTTAACCTTGCGGCCGTACTCCCCAGGCGGTCAACTTAATGCGTTAGCTGCGCCACTAAAATCTCAAGGATTCCAACGGCTAGTTGACATCGTTTACGGCGTGGACTACCAGGGTATCTAATCCTGTTTGCTCCCCACGCTTTCGCACCTCAGTGTCAGTATGAGCCCAGGTGGTCGCCTTCGCCACTGGTGTTCCTTCCTATATCTACGCATTTCACCGCTACACAGGAAATTCCACCACCCTCTGCCCTACTCTAGCTTGCCAGTTTTGGATGCAGTTCCCAGGTTGAGCCCGGGGATTTCACATCCAACTTAACAAACCACCTACGCGCGCTTTACGCCCAGTAATTCCGATTAACGCTTGCACCCTCTGTATTACCGCGGCTGCTGGCACAGAGTTAGCCGGTGCTTATTCTGTCGGTAACGTCAAAATACTCACGTATTAGGTAAGTACCCTTCCTCCCAACTTAAAGTGCTTTACAATCCGAAGACCTTCTTCACACACGCGGCATGGCTGGATCAGGCTTTCGCCCATTGTCCAATATTCCCCACTGCTGCCTCCCGTAGGAGTCTGGACCGTGTCTCAGTTCCAGTGTGACTGATCATCCTCTCAGACCAGTTACGGATCGTCGCCTTGGTGAGCCATTACCTCACCAACTAGCTAATCCGACCTAGGCTCATCTGATAGCGCAAGGCCCGAAGGTCCCCTGCTTTCTCCCGTAGGACGTATGCGGTATTAGCGTTCCTTTCGAAACGTTGTCCCCCACTACCAGGCAGATTCCTAGGTATTACTCACCCGTCCGCCGCTGAATCGAAGAGCAAGCTCTTCTCATCCGCTCGACTTGCATGTGTTAGGCCTGCCGCCAGCGTTCAATCTGAGCCATGATCAAACTCTTCAGTTCAATACTGCTTGGGTTTTGAGAAAACCCTAAACTTGGCTCAGCAATCTCAAATGACTTACTTTCAAATCTTTCGATTTTCGTGTAGCCACTTGTGATGCTGATAATCTTTTTGACTATCAGTCTGAGCTCACAAGCACCCACACGAATTGCTTGATTCAGTTGTTAAAGAGCGGTTGGTTAAGAACTTTTCGTCTCAACCGAGGCGCGCATTCTACGCTTTCCTCAGAGCCTGTCAAGCGTTTATTTTGAAGTTTTTCGTTTCACTTCAAACACTTGACTCGCTGCGATCTCTCGTAGCGGGAGGCGAATTCTACAGCGTTTCAAACCGCTGTCAACTGCCTTTTTCACCGCTGCCGATCTTTCGATCGAAGCACCTCCGGATGACCCTGGAACCGCTAACTCTTTGAAACTCAAGGAGTTTTCAGTTCCGACTGCGCCGGAAGTGGGGCGAATTATAGACACATCCGCGGGGGCGTCAAGGACTTATTTCAACTTTGTTTCAGCGGGGGCATTTTGGCTATAAGCCACAAGCTTCAAGCTGCAAGTAAAAGCGGCAGCACCGCGCTCAACTTGAAGCTTGAAGCTTGCAGCTACCATCCTTTAAAGCAACTATTCAAAGCCGCGTTGATCTGTAGATAAGGCACCCTACAAGATGAGCCACCGCCATGAGTGAAGCGCAAAGCGGCAAGACCCCGGGCCTGTCTGCAGACGAAGAGCAGGAAGTCAGCCACAACCAGCCGCCCCGCGCGGCGGTGCTACACGAGATCATTCGTTATCAGGGTGACCAGGAACTGGAGCGCACCATTGCCGCACTGTTCTGGTCGGCGCTGGCTGCCGGCCTGACCATGGGCCTGTCGCTGATGGCCATGGGGCTGTTCTATTCGCGCCTGCCGCAAGGCGACAGCAGCCAGGTGATTGCCAGCCTCGGCTACTCGGCCGGGTTTCTCGCGGTGATCCTCGCCCGCCAGCAACTGTTTACCGAAAACACCCTGACGGCGGTGTTGCCGGTAATGACCGAACCGACCGTGCGCAACTTCGGCCGCTTGCTGCGTTTATGGTCGGTGGTGCTGGTCGGTAACCTGGCCGGCACCATCCTGGTGTCTTACGTGATGCTCAACCTGCCGATCTTCGACAGCAAGACCGACGTCGCCTTTCTCGACGTTGGCCGCAAGGTGATGGAGAACGACCTGAACCAGATGTTCGCCAAGGGCATCATCTCGGGCTGGATGATCGCCACCATGGTGTGGATGATCCCGTCGATGGAGACTGCCAAGGTATGGATCATCCTGATGATCACCTACCTGATGGCCCTGGGTGATTTCACCCATATTGTTGTAGGCTCGGTGGAAGTTTCCTACCTGGTCTGGGCCGGAGAGGTAAGCTGGGCGGCCTTCTGGCTGGACTTCGCAGCACCGACGCTGATCGGCAACATCATAGGCGGCAGCTTTATATTCGCCCTGATCAGCCACGCCCAAGTGCGCAGCGATAGCGGCAAGCCACCCTCCGCCCTGCCCCGCCGTGAGCCGCACAAACAACCGTCGGCAGACAAGGAGCCCTAGGGCTCGCGCGCCGCCAGCGCCCGCTCACCGCCCTTGCGTAATTCCCGTTGTGGCTTGGGCTGCCACCAGGCCGGCCCGCTGTGTGGCTGCTCGATACTGACCCGCTCGCCGATCTGCGGCGTGCTCAAAGGTACCTGCGCCGCGTTGGCCAGGGCCAGGATACGGTCGAAGGGTTCATGCCAGCTGTGGGTGGAGAGGTCGAAGGTGCTGTTATGAATCGGCAACAGCCAGCGCCCGCGCAGGTCGAGGTGCGCCTGCAGGCTTTGCTCGGGCTGCATGTGTACATCAGGCCAATTGACGTTGTAGGCGCCGGTTTCGATCAGGGTCAGGTCGAAGGGACCGTACTGCCTGCCGATTTCCTTGAAGCCGGCGAAATAGCCGGTATCGCCACTGAAGAACACTTTCAGCTGGTCATCGATCATCACCCAGGAGGCCCACAGGGTGCTGTTGCTGTCGAACAGGCCGCGGCCAGAAAAATGCTGCGCCGGGGTGGCGACAAATCGCACACCTTCGACGCTGGTTTCCTGCCACCAATCCAGCTGCCTGACCTTGGCCGCCGGTACGCCCCAGCCGATCAGAATATCGCCCACCCCCAAAGGCGCAATAAAGTGCTCGGCGCTAACGGCCAGTTGGCGTATGGCCTGCTCGTCGAGGTGGTCAAAGTGGTCATGGGAGAGGATCACCGCGGTCAACGGCGGCAACTCCTCGAGTTTCAGCGGTGGCGGGTGAAAGCGCAGGGGCCCGGCCCATTGCACCGGCGAGGCGCGCTCGGCGAACACCGGGTCGGTAATGAAGAAGCGCTCGCGCAGTTTCAGCAATACCGTGGAATGCCCCAGGCGCCAGACGCTGTGGTCCGGGGCCTCGAGCAACTGCTGGCGGCTCAGTGGCTGCACGGCGATGCTGACACTGGGGCGGGTATCGGCGGGCTTTTTCAGGAACAGGTACTTGAGGCCGATACGCAGTTTTTTCATCACCCCGTCCTGGGGCAACTGCGCCTGGTTGCGATAACGCCCATCCTGGCGTTGCGCCGGTTCACCGGCCTGGGGAGTCAGCGGGGCCATGAGCAGAAACACTCCAAGGATGAAGGTAAGTTTCATGGTACCCCACAGTGATTGCATCAACCGTGAAATGGCTTGTAAGGCCATTTTTCAACAGCCTGCGATTGTTCAACAATATTGACAGCATTTATGCGATAAACGGCGCCCCGGAACAGACCAGCATCCATGATGGAAAAGAAAAACGGCAAGGGACTTTCATTTGTAAAGCGGATCTACCTGCCGCGCATCATCGGCCTGGGGATCGGCATGCTCAGCGTTATGGCCGGGATTTCCAGCCTGCCGGTGCCCGCCTGGGTATGGGGCCTGCTGCTGTTCAACGGCCTGGTGTGGCCGCACCTGGCTTATCAGATTGCCTTGCGCGCCAAGGTTCCGTATCACGCCGAGTACCGCAACCTGCAACTGGACTCGCTGATGGGCGGGTTCTGGACCGCCACCCTGCAGTTCAATCCCCTGCCCAGCGTGACCATCCTGGCGATGATGGCCATGAACAACTTCGCTGCCGGCGGCCAGCGCCTGTTCATCAAGGGCCTGCTGATCCAGGGCCTGGGCATGCTGCTGTCGATGGCCCTGTTCGGCCCCGGGCTGCAATTGCATGCCAGCACCCTGCAGGTCTATGCCTGCCTGCCGATGCTGACCCTGTATCCCATGGCCGTTGGCTGGGTCTGCTACCGCCTGGCGATGAAGCTGTCTGAGCACAAGCGCCGGCTAAGCGCCCTGAGCCGCACCGACAGCCTCACCGGCCTGCTCAATCACGGCTCATGGAAGGACCTGCTGCAGCTCAAGTTCCAGATCTGCCAGCAGCAAGGCCGCGAGGCGGTGATCGCGATCATCGATATTGACCATTTCAAGGCCATCAACGACACCTACGGCCATGTGGTCGGCGATTGCGTCCTGCACCAGTTGAGCAACGAGCTCAAACGCACCCTACGCGAAGATGACCTGGCCGGACGCTACGGCGGTGACGAGTTCTGCGTGATTCTGCCAGATACCCGCATGGAACACGCCAGTCAGGCCATGGAACGCCTGCGCGAGCGGGTTGGCAGCTACCGCAACCCGCAACTGCCGGAGCTGCGCATCAGCCTCAGTATCGGCCTGGCCAGTTGCAGCGCGGCCCTGCCCGACCCGGAAGCCTGGCTCAACGAGGCCGACAAGGCCCTGTACTGCGCGAAGAAAGCCGGGCGTAACCAGGTCAATTTCGCCCATTCGGACCTCAGCGCGCTGAAGCTGGCCTATCCTGACTGAACGTTCGTCCTTGCGGTACGGCCGCAGGGATGCTGCTTCATTAAGGAACAGCTCGCGTATGGACAGGATTGCCGATGTTCCGCCAGCCAGCCAGCGCCCCAGCCTGCAGACGCGCAAGCTTATTGCCGCGATTGCCGCGTTGTTCGCCCTGGCCTGCCTGATCGCCCTGGGGGCATTGTTCAACATCGCCACCACGCTCAATGCCAACGAGCGGGAGAAAAGCAGTTTCTACGCCCATAAAGCCCTGGACCAGCGCCTGGAGTCGTCGCGCCAGTTTCTCTCCAGCTATGCGGTATGGAACGCCGCTTACGAGCACCTCAATGCCAGCCCCGACCTGCATTGGGCCTATGACGAGAAGAACGTCGGCGATTCGCTGTACACCGCCAGCGGCTACGAAGGGGTGTTCGTCGTCGATGACCAAACCACCAAATACGCCCTGTTCAAAGGCCAGTTGAGCAAGGCGCCAGCGAGCACCTATATAGAGAACCCGCTGGGCCCGATTATCGCCAAGGCGCGCAAAGTTGCAGCCGAGCGCCAGCAGATCACCGAGCATGTGTTGTTCAACGGCTGGCCCGCCGTGCTGGTTGCCGCCGCCATTCGCCCGGACGACGAGGTGCTGAGCATCGACCCGCAAACCACCTCGGTCATGCTCTTCGTCGATCAGCTGACCCCGGAAAAACTCACCCGCCTGGGCACCGGTGTCGGCCTTGCCGGCATGCACATCGAAAAAGCCGACGCGCCGCTGGCGGACCAGCCCAGCCTGATGCTCGGCGACACCGGCTACCGGCTCGACTGGATCACCCCGCGCCCTGGCGACCAACTGCTCTGGGCCGTGTTGCCGCCGCTGCTTGGCGCCATGCTGGTGCTGGGCCTGCTGATGGTGTACTTCTTCCGCTATGCCCTGCGCACTTCACGGCAAATCGATGCCAACCTGCGCCGCCTGCAAGCCAGCAACCTGGCGTTGGAAGCCAGCGAGCAACGCTTTCGCGCCGTGGCCGAGGCGGCCTCGGACTGGATCTGGGAAACCGACCGCCATCACCGCCTCAGCTACCTGTCCCAGCGCTTCGTCGCCGTGACCGGTTTTCAGAGTGAAGACTGGCTGGGCCAGCCGCTCAATCAATTGCTCAGTTGCGAGACCACGCCGCTGATCCAGTGGCTCGACAACCAGGCCGATTCCGACTCGCAGCAGGTCGCCAACCTGCGCTGCGCCTACCGCGACCATACCGGCCAGGTGCGCTTCTGCCGGGTCTCGGCGCGCTCGATCGTGTTCGATGGCAAGCTGGTCGGCTATCGCGGCACCGCCAGCGACATTACCGATGAGGTGGCGGCCCATGCGCGCATCCAGCACCTGTCGATGCACGACGCGCTGACGGGCCTGGCCAACCGCAACAAGCTCTCACGCTTTCTTGATCAGGCATTGCTCAAGGGCCAGGACGCCACTCCATTGACCTTGCTGTTGCTTGACCTGGACAGCTTCAAGCCGATCAACGATTCCCTCGGCCACGCTGCCGGCGACGCCGTGTTGCTTGAGGTAGCCGCGCGCCTGCGCGAATCGACCCGTGACGGCGACCTGGTGGCGCGGCTGGGTGGCGACGAGTTCGTGCTGGTGATGAACGGCATGGACAGCCGCAACGAAATCGACCGCTTTTGCGCGCGCTTGATCGACAGCCTGCACCAGCCGATCTACTTCGAAGAACAGGCCCTGCACATCGGCGCCAGCCTCGGTGTGGCGCAAACGCGCCTGCAGGGCTTCGATGCCGGCGAGCTGATCCGCTGCGCCGACATCGCCCTGTACCAGGCCAAGGCCGAGGGCAAGAACACCTGGCGTTACTTCTCGCCAGAGATGAACGAGCAGATCCAGTACCGCCGTCAATTGGAAAACGACTTGCGCAAGGCGCTGAAAAACAACGAGTTCATCCTTCACTACCAGCCCCGCTACCGCCTCGAGACCCTCGAGATCGTCTCGGTCGAGGCCTTGGTGCGCTGGCAGCATCCAGTCGAGGGTCTATTAGGCCCGGACACCTTCATCCCCTTGGCCGAGCAGACCGACCTGATCGTGCCTCTGGGCCGCTGGGTGCTACGCGAAGCCTGTGAAACCGCGCGCAACTGGCCGGCCGGCCTGCTGGTTTCGGTCAACCTTTCGCCTGCGCAGTTCTCGCGCAGCGACGTGGTCAGGGATGTTCACCAGATTCTGGTCGAGACCGGCTTCCCAGCCCAGCGCCTGGAACTGGAGATCACCGAGAACGTGATGCTCAACGATATCGAAGGTGCGCTGGGCACCATGAACGCGCTCAAGGAACTGGGCGTGCGCCTGAACATGGATGACTTCGGCACCGGTTACTCGTCGCTGGGCTACCTGCGTACCTACCCGTTCGACAGCATCAAGATCGACAAGCGCTTCATCGCCGGGCTCAGCAGCGATGGCAACGACCGCGCCGTGGTGCAGGCGATCATCAACCTGGGCAAGGCCATGGGCCTGACCGTGACCGCCGAAGGGGTGGAGACCGAGCAGCAACTCAAGGCCCTGGGCAAGGAGCAATGCCACGAGGTGCAGGGCTACTACCTGAGCAAACCGATCGACAAACTGGCTTTCGAGGCGCTGCTGCAATCTGCCGACAACAACCGCGCCAGCGTCTCCTAGGCCGCAGGTAACCCCAACCGCGCCCGCACCAGCTTGAGCAGGTTCGGCCCGACCTGGTCGAAGCCCTTGTTCTGCGCAACGATCTGTACCCCCTCAAGCAGCAGCGTCAGTTCGAACGCTGCCTGCTGCGGTTCTACCATCCCTGCCTCTTTGCACAAGCGCACCAGGCGCGCCGCCTGACGACGCTTGTGCGCCTCGATCAACTCGCGTGCCGGGCTGCCACACACCGGCAACTCCGCCAGGGTGTTGGTATAGGCGCAGCCACGGTGCGAAGACAGCAGCGGTTCCTGGACCAGGAATTCGGCAAATCCGAGGATCTGTCGCGTCGGCTGGCCGTTGAACTGTTCGGCCAGGCGCGCCCATAGCTCATCGTATTCGGCCATCAACAGACGCAACCACTCCACTACCAGCACGTCCTTGGATTCGAAATGCCGGTACACGGTCATCTTGGTGGTTTCTGCCTTGGCAGCAATGGCATCGACGGTGACGCGGCTGATGCCCTCGTTGAAAAACAGCTCGTGGGCGGCATCCAGGACCCGCTCGCGCGGGGGCAAGCGGGCGATTCGTTGCGAACGCATGGGCAGACTCCGGTTGACGACGATACTAATCAGTATCACTCTATACTCTTGAGTATCGCTCGATACCCATCGGTATTTTATCGTCAATTGCCCCGGGAGTGCGCAATGAAGGTGAGTGAATATGTGCAATTCGATGCCATCGGCCTGGCCGAGCTGATTGCTCGAAGGCAAGTCAGTGCCGTTGAAGTGCAGGCTGCGGCGCAGCAAGCCATCGCCAACGTCGAACCCCGGCTCAATGCGCTGGCTGAACATTGGCACGACGAACCTCTGCCAAGCGCTGCTGAAGGTCCGTTGTATGGCGTGCCGTTTCTGATCAAGGACCTGGCGATCAGCATGCAGGGCCGTGCTCATGAGTTCGGCAGCCGCCTGGCCCAGGGCACCGGAAGCAGTGCCGACTCGTTCCTGATGCAGCGGTTTCGCCGCGCAGGATTGCTCACCCTGGGGCGCACTACCGTCCCGGAACTGGCGATCAGCACCACCACCGAATCGCGCCTGTGCGGCCCGACCCGCAACCCCTGGGACCTGAACCGCAGCGCCGGTGGCTCCAGCGGCGGTTCGGCAGCAGCGGTAGCCAGCGCCATGGTGCCGGTGGCCCATGCCACCGATGGCGGCGGTTCGATCCGGGTGCCGGCTGCAGCCTGCGGCTTGTTTGGCTTGAAGCCCAGCCGCGGGTTGATTTCCATGGGGCCGTTCCTGGACGAGGCCTGGAACGGCCTGGCGGTACAGGGGGTGCTCAGCCGTTCGGTGCGTGACAGCGCCCTGCTGCTCGATTGCATGGCCGGGGCAGAACCCGGTGACCCGTTCCAGGTGGCGCCAGCACAGGGCAGTTACCTGAGTGCGCTCAAGCAAGCGCCTGGGCCGTTGAAAATTGCCGTGCAGTTGCATCCGCTCAATGGCCAGCGCAGCGATCCGCTGATGCTCGAGGCGCTACAGGGCCTGGTCCGCACCCTTGAAGGTCTTGGCCACCAGTGCGATCAGGTAGACCTGGACATCGGCCTGTCGTGGGATGCTTTTGTCGAGATGAACGCGCGCTTCTGGGCCAGCAATACCGCAGCCTGGCTCGACGCATTGAGTGCCCAGACGGGTCGCCCGCTCGATGCTGACTGGCTTGAACCGGCAACCTTGGCGCTTCACAGTTACGGCCAGGCGCTGCCGGCTACCGACCTGCTGGCGGCGATGGACCAGCGCAATCAGGTCACCCGGCAACTGGGCGGGTTCTTCAAGCGTTTTGACCTGTTGCTGAGCCCGACCCTGAGCCAGTTGCCGCCGGTGATCGGCGCCTACAACGCCGGCCAGGAACAGCTCGACGGGTTGGGCTGGATGCACCGGGTGTTCAACCACTCGCCTTTCACCGCCCTGGCCAACATCGGCGGTACGCCGTCGATGTCGCTGCCGCTGTATCAGGATGCAGCCAGCGGCTTGCCGGTGGGTATGCAGTTTACCGCCGGGGCTGCGGGGGAGCGCCTGCTGCTGAGCCTGGCCGGGCAACTGGAGCAGGCGTTGCCCTGGCGCGGGCGCACCCCGCCGGTCTGGGCGGCGCATAGTTGAAAAGCACCGCCGGCAACGCCGGCGATGTGGCCGCTCAGGCCCGCAGCCGTCGCTGCGCGGCGATCTCTGGCAAATCCTTGCGGCGCAGGTAAACCCGCAACGGCTCGGTCACATTCAACCGTTCATCGACGTTCTGCGCCAGAAGAATCTCGATCAAGGTTCGGCTCAAGGTCATGACCTCGGCCTCGGCGGCCTGCCAGACGAATTCGTTGCTCGGGGTGATGCTGTCGTCAGCCACGTCCATGCCGAACGAGTCTTCGCTGAAACGCACGATGTGCTTGCCAAGCTTGCGATGAAAGCCGACAAAGCCCTTGAGCTGGTCAGCAGCGGCGCAGATATCCTGGGATGTGATGTGCATGTCAAACCTCACTTGAAAAAGGGGATTGGCACGCTGGGCGATAGGGGTTGCGCTCTGGCGGGCAACTCGGGGATCAAGGTTAATGGAAATTCATCGCATTCGGTAAAGGATTTTTTTACCCAAGCGGCAGTTGCTCGCTAGACTTATCTTTCTCAACGCCTTCCAGTAGTCAGCGAACGTGGATGATTCATGAGCACCGCCGTCACTTCCGATATCGCCACGATCAGCCGAATCAACGCAGTACCGGCCATCCTGCAGGTGATCTGCGAGACCACCGGCTTGCGTTTCGCCGCCGTCGCCCGGGTCACCGACAGCAGCTGGACGGCCTGCGCGGTGCTCGACTCGCTGGGCTTTGGCCTGGAGGTCGGCGGCGAACTCGACCTGATCACCACCCTGTGTCACGAGATCCGCGCCAGCCACCAGACCATCGTGATCGACAAGGCCAGCGAAGACGAGCTGTACTGCAACCACCACACCCCGCGTATCTACAAGTTCGAAAGCTATATTTCGGTGCCGGTGTTTCGCACCGACGGCAGCTTCTTCGGCACCATCTGCGCCCTCGACCCATTGCCGGCCAATCTCAAGGGCAGCGCCATCCAGCCGATGATGGAGTCCTTCGCCCGCCTGCTGTCGATCCAGATCGAAAGCGAAGAGAACGCCCAGCAAACCGAACAGGCCCTGGAAGAAGAACGCGCCATCGCCGACTTGCGTGAACAGTTCATCGCCGTGCTCGGCCACGACCTGCGCAATCCGCTGTTCGCCATCACCGCCGGTGCCGAACTGCTCAGCCAGCGCCTGCAAGACGAAAAAAGCCGCGCCATCGCCCAGCACATCCTGACCTGTGGCCGGCGCGCCAACCAGCTGGTCCGCGATGTCCTGGATTTTGCCCGTGGCCGCCTGGGCAACGGCATCATGATCAACGTCCAACCCTGCCCGGATCTGGCCGACGCCCTCAGCCACGTGGCTTCGGAGCTGCAACGGGTGCATCCGCAGCGCTTGATTCGGCTGAACATCGGCGATCTCGGCGACATCCAATGCGACCGTGAACGGGTCACCCAACTGCTGTCCAACCTGATTGCCAACGCCCTCACCCACGGCGCCGCCGACAGCCCGGTAAATGTCATGGCCGATATCCGCGAGCGGGTGTTCGTCCTCGGTGTGCACAACCTCGGTGAACCGATTGCACCCCAGGTGATGGCGCAGTTGTTCCAGCCCTTTTCACGGCCACGCGATGATGCGCCGCAACCCGGTCTGGGCCTGGGCCTGTATATCGCCAACCAGATTGCCCTGGCCCACGGCGGGCGCATGGAGGTGGTGTCGAGCGCCGAAGCCGGTACGCTGTTTACCTTTCGCTTGCCGCTTGATCGAGTGGTGCCTGAAGCAACTGCGCCAGCCAGTCCATGAATGCCCGCACCCGTTGCGGCAGGTGCAGTTGCCCGGCGTAAAGCAATGACACCGGCATCGGCGGCGCATTGAAGGCCTGCAGCACCGGTACCAGCTCGCCGCGCTCGATGTACTCGCGCAAACCTGCGGCCGGTGCCTGAATCAGCCCCAGCCCGGCCAGGCAGGCGCTTTCGTAGGCTTCGCTGCTGTTGACGGTGATGACCCCGGGCATGGCCTGGTAACGCGTGGCGCCATCCTGTTGATATTCGAAGCCCGGGCTGCGGGCGCCCAGTTGCCTCACATAGTGAATCAACTGGTGGTTGGCCAAGTCCGACAGGCGGGTGGGTGTACCAAAGCGCTGCAGGTAGGCGGGGCTCGCGCAATTGATCATGGGCAAGCTACCCAGGGGCCGGGCGACCAGGTTCAGGTCGCTCAACATGCCGATGCGCAGCACGCAGTCAAAACCCTCACGCAGCAGGTCGACCTGGCGATCAGTGCAACTGATTTCCAGGGTCAGGCCCGGGTGGCGGTCAACGAACTGCGGCAAGTTCGGCAAGATGATGCGCCGTGCCACCAAGGTCGGCAGATCGATGCGCAAGCGTCCGCTGAGGGCGGCGGCATCCGTGCGAAACAGCCCCTCCAGCTCATCCATGCGCCCCAGCAGGTCTTTGCTACGCTCGTACAGTTGCAGGCCATCCTGGGTCGCCTGCACCCGCCGCGTGGTGCGATTGAACAGGCGCGCGCCAAGCAGCGTTTCCAGGGCCTGAACCTGTTCGGAGACACTCGAGCGCGGCAACCCCAGGCTCTCGGCGGCCAAGGTAAAACTTGCCAGCTCGCTGACCCGGACAAAGGTGCGCAGCAGTTCCAGCTTGTTCATGAAGGGGCATCCAACTGTTCGGATTATCCGACCAGTATTTCCGATTTCGGTGGATTTATCAGCCCATGTGCGACCAATAAACTCCTCCCGACTTCAGCCACCGGTTCGACCACGAGGACCACACCATGACCCGCAAAATCGCATTGATCACCGGCGCCAGCCGCGGCCTGGGCAAGAACACCGCCCAGCACCTGGCTGCCCAGGGCATCGATATCATCGGCACCTACCACAGCAAGGCCGACGAAGCCCAGGCGCTGGTCAAAACCCTTGAGGCCAGCGGCGTTCGAGCGGCCATGCTGCAACTGGACGTGAGCAATAGCGCCAGCTTCGAGGCCTTTGCCCACCGGCTGAGCGCCACCCTGCAACAGGTGTTTGGCCGTCAGCAGCTGGACTTTCTGGTCAACAATGCCGGCATCGGTATCAATGCACCGTTCAGCGAAACCAGCGAAGCGCAGTTCGAGCAGCTGTTCAATATCCAGCTCAAAGGCCCGTTCTTCCTGACCCAACGCTTGCTGCCGCTGATTGCCGAGCAGGGCCGGATCGTCAATATTTCTACCGGCCTGACCCGCTTTGCCCTGCCCGGCTATGCCGCCTATGCGGCCATGAAAGGCGCCATGGAGGTGCTGACCCGCTATCAGGCCAAAGAGCTAGGGGCGCGTGGCATTCGCGTCAACATCCTCGCCCCGGGGGCGATCGAAACCGATTTCGGCGGCGGCGTGGTGCGTGACAACACCGAGGTCAATGACTTTATCGCCGGCAACACCGCCCTGGGCCGGGTCGGCCTGCCAGACGACATCGGCGCCGCGGTTGCCCTGTTGCTTGGCGATGGCGGCGGCTGGATTACCGGCCAGCGTCTGGAAGTCTCCGGCGGCATGTTTCTTTAAGCGCTCAGCGCTGCACTTGGTCCTCGCGCACCTGCACACTGGCGGTCATGCCGGCGCTGAGGTTGACCCCTTCAGGTACCTGATCAAGCTTGATCCGCACCGGAATGCGCTGGGCCAGGCGCACCCAGTTGAAGGTCGGTTCTACTTCGGCGAGCAACTGGCTGTCGGGGTTGGCGTTGCGGTCGGTGATGCCGCGGCTGATGCTCTCGACATGCCCCTGCATAGGCTCGCCAGCGCTCATCAGCCAGACCTTGACCGGGTCACCGACGCGGATGCGTGGCAGCTTGGTCTCTTCGAAGTAGGCCTGGACGTAGAAGGTCGAGTCGTCCACCAGGGCCATCACCGCCTGCCCGGCATTGACGTAGTTGCCTTCGGCCAGGCGCAGGTTGGTGATATGCCCGCTGCGCGGCGCCTTGACCTGGCTGCGCGCCAGGTTGATGGCCGCGACCTTGACCTCAGCCAACGCTTCGCGCAATTCGCCACGGGCAACGGCGGCGTTGATCTGGGCATTTTCGCGCAGTTCCGCGCTGATCGCCTGAGGGCCGAGGGCGGCACGGCGCGAGGCTTCGTGTTCGCGCAGGCGCAGTTGTTGCTGGCGGGTTTCGGCCACGGCGTTGGCTTTGTCCAGGGCGGCCTCGAAGCGGTCACGGTCGATCGACATGAGCAACTCGCCGGCCTTGACCTGCTGGTTGTCACGCACCTTCAGCTCACGTACCCAGCCAGATACGTCCGGGGCAATGATCACCACGTCGGCGCGAATCTTCGCATCACGGGTCCAGGGCGTGAGCATGTAGTACTGCCAGAGCTTCCAGCCGGCAAAAATCGCCACCGCCACCAGGCACAGGGTTACTGCGATACGTACAGCAGCACGCATGGTCACACTCCTTATAACGGCCCCAGCACGTGGGTCACCAGGGTCAGAATACAAACGAACAGCGCGCAGTCGAACAACGCCTCATGCCAGACCCAGCGCCCCAACGGCGTGTAGCGCAACAACAGGCGCAACACCCCGGTCAGCAGCAAGGCCAACAACACATACAGCAGAAACGGACTGAGCAACACACCGCCCAGCGCCCATTCACGCAAGCCCATGGATTTCCTCCTGTCGACGGCACCACTTGCCCCAGCTCTTCTGCAATTGCAGCACAGCACCGATGGCCAGGCGCAGCGGGTCACTCGAAGGCACGCTCTGCAGTGCGTCGATAAACTGCTCGCTGGCCGCATCCAGGCGCTGGCCACGCCCCGGGGCCGGGCCGCTGGCCAATACTGATTCAAGTTGTTGCAGGTACTGGCGCTCGGCGGCGGCCACCGGCGCCTGGGCGACTGCCAGGCACATGCGCAGGTGCAGTAGCTCGTCGCCGATATCCAGGCCGTGCAGGCCATCGTCCCAACGCCCGCGCTCCTGTTCGGGCAAGGCGCCGTAGTGCCGGGCCAGTTGCAACAGGCGATCGGCCATGCGTCCACCAAACCAGCTGTCGGCGCCGCGCAGGTCGCGGCGGGTCAGGCGCACCAGATCGCTTTGGGTGGCAGCGCGCAGGCGCTTGCCATGCCAGGCCGGGTTGCGCAGCACCAGCAACTTGAACGCCAGCACTGCGGCGCCGACCCCCATGAGCATGGCCTGGGCGCTGTTGAAGAAGTTGGCGACATCGAAACTCATGACATTGAGCGGCGCCACCAGCACGATAAAGTGCAGGCAATAAGAAGTAGCGGTGGCGCCAATACGCGGATTGGCCATGCCCAGGGCGCCAAAGAACAGCGGCACGCCCATGGCCAGGCAGAGCATGGCAAAACCGCTGAGCTCCGGCAGGAGGATCTGCCCGACCACGAATGCCACCGGTATCGCCAACAGTATCCCGCGCAAAAAACTCATGCCGATCTGCGCGCCATTCTCGCGGCTGGCGAACAAGCTGCAGACCACGCAGGTCAGCACCAGGCCACCGGGGGCAGCCTGCCAGGCAGTGGCCAACCAGAAGCTGGCCATGGCCAGGAACGCCAGGGCGCTGCGCGAGCCGAACAGCAGCGCCAGCGATACATCGCGGTGAACCGCCAGGCTGTCGGGTACATCGACGGCCGGCTTGCCCTCCTCTACCCCACGCAGGGCTAGGGTCGCAGCCATGGCGTTGTCCAGCAGCAAGGTCAGGCGCGCCAGGCAGTAATGCTCGGCGGAGCTGATTTGCTCATCGTGGGCTGCATCCCAGACACGCTGGCGCAACAGCAACAGGCTGGCCTGGTCGGGGCTGGCCAGCAGCGCCTGAACCTCTTCCAGCCACGGCGCCAGGTGCTGCGCCTGCTGTTCATCCAGTTGCCGCCATTGCCGGCGCACCGAACGGGAAATGCGCAGCAGCACCAGCAGTTTCTGGCTCAGCCCGCGAATCGCCCGGGCGCGCTGACGGCCGAGGCTGCCTTCGAACCAGGCATGTTCACGCTGGGAATCCACCGCCACGATGCGCCCGAGAATCTCCAGCAGGCCCTTGCGCCCCTGTTCTTCACCACTCAAGGCAGCGCTGGCGGCCTGCAGCCCGCTTTGCCAGGCCTGGCGCGCCTGCCCGCTCAGCTGTTGCTCGACGCGCATCGGCCAGAGCAAGGCGCTGGTGGCCGTGGCGCAGACAATCCCCAGGCAGATTTCGGTACAGCGCGCCACCGCCTGGTCGAACACCAGCAGCGGATGGTTGATGGCCGGCAAAGCGATGATTGCCACGGTGTAACCGGCCAGCACGAACGAATAAGCCCAGGCACTGCGCAGCAAGGTCGAGCAGGCGGTGCACAGCGCCAGCCACAAGGCCAGGGCGAACAGGAACAGCCACGGGGTCTGGGCGAAGGCGCCAATGAACAGCACCGACATGACCGTGCCGACCAGGGTGCCGAGCAGACGCGCCAGGCCCTTCTGCACCACCATCCCCGACAGCGGCTGGGCAACGATAAACGCGGTCATCAGCGCCCAGGCCGGCTGCTCAAGCCCCCAGCGCAGCGCCAGCCACAGGGCCAGGCCGCCACCAAGCAGGGTTTTGAGGGCAAATTGCACAGCGGTTTTGTTTGGCGCCAGCAGGGCCTGCAACGTGATGGGCACGGGACGCACCTTGAACGACGGTGTAGTAAAGATAGTCAGGATGAAGCGAGAAGTTCATGGCTTAATTATTAGCTAGCTAACTATTAATAGTCCAGAGGAGCTGAAAGGTTTTTTCACCAGACAAAAAAATGGGCGACCGAAGTCGCCCTAAATGCCTTGCGTGCTCGTGACTGGAAAGGATCAGCGCTCTTTGCGCTTGTTCGAGTCTTTCCAGATGAATATTCCGAATCCGACGAAGAACATCAGCATCAGACCGACCGTAATCACTCCAGCGATAACCACATTATCGAAGAACATGTCGGCCTCCATTCGCCTGAACCTGTCCGATGGGCTTAAGGTAGCGAATGGCTCGGGGGAGGAAATTGACCGAGGTCAATAGCGCCCGGAACCGGGCGCGCAAGGCGGGTGCAGGCTTGACCTGCATCAAGTTTTCAACGCTTCTTGGGTTTGCCCTTGGGCTTTTTCTTCTTGGCCTTGGCCAGCGGCATGGCCTGCTCGAACGCCTGACGAACTTCGTTCAGACGCTTTTCATTGAGGTCGTGGACCCGGCGTGCACGTTCGGCACCGAGGTCGATCAGGTTGTTTTCTTGGCTCATGGCGGGCTCGGAAAGCTGACTGCAGTGCTGCAATCATGAAGGCTGCAGCCGGCGCTGACCAGTGGCGCTTGTATCTTCAGACTTCGATGTCCACCAGCAGCCCCTGGCGCGGCTGCTCACCCATCAAGGGTGCCACCGGCACGGTGTTGTCGGCGTTGACTTCATCGCCGGGCAACGCCTGGTACAGCTCTTCGTCCTGGCTCGACGGGCGTCGGCGCTGCTGGCGGCGCTGCTCTTCGCGCAAGAGGATCGCGGCCTGCTCCGGGTCACGCTGCTTGAGGTCAATGGTACTGTCGCTGGAGCTCGGTTGCGCCGGGACCACGGGCTTGATGTCTGGCGTCGGCTTTACCGGGTCCAGTTGTTGTGTCACGGGTGCAGCACTGAGCGGGATGAGGGGCGGCAGCATGGGATGATCTCCTGTCGCCAGTGTGTCGGCTGATGGCCACGGGCCTTGAGCCAGTGCCGGCAAAATGTGCGGGGCGCTTCACAGTTGCCGGCTACTGTTCTTCGTCCTCGTCCGTCGGGGCGGGCTGGGCTTCGCTCCACGGCCGTTTGAGCACTTTGTTCCAGACGTCGTTCACGTGATCGCGCAACACTTGTGGTGCATCCTTGAGCGACGGGCTGTCTTCGCGCTCACCGCCATATGGCTGCTCGCCCTCGATAGCGATCAGCGACTGGCCATTGATAGCATAGCTGGCCTGGCCCTCACGCAACTCGACACGCAGTTCATGGGGGTCGACGCCGCCGCCACAAAAGGCGTGGCTGGCGACCGTCAGCTCGGCCAGGCCGTTGTTGTCGAGGTCACTGACGCCGCTGACGTCGGTATAAAAGCCGACATCCAGGTCGAGCCCGGAGCAGGTGGTCTCGTTCTCGATCTTCCAGCGCGGCTTGAAGCTGTCATCGCCCTGGCGCTCATACAGCGTTGCCGTGAGCACCACGCGATCGACGTCCTGATCGGTCTCTTCATCGCTGACCTGGTCGTCATTGCGGCTGAGCACCAGCAAACCTTCGCCCTCGCGGTCGTGGTAATGCACGCTCTGCAGCGGCGATTGCACGCCCAGGGCCTCGAGTTGCGCAGCGGGAATCGGCGCCAGAATTTCGAAACCTTTGTTGTCACAGGCAGCCAGCAGAAGCACGCCCGCCACGGCCAGCGTTCGGATGAACCACGGGTTGGAGATCGGCATGGCTGTATCGGGCCCTCAATGGCGACAGCGGTTTTCGTCGATGAAGTTGCTAGACTCTTTGGTCTGCACAGAGCTATCCGTTAAGATAGTCGGCTTTTTCATGGCGGGAGTCAGGCAGTATGGCGCAGCAGTATCAACCGGGGCAACGCTGGATCAGCGACAGCGAAGCCGAGCTAGGTCTGGGGACCGTTCTGGCACAGGACGGCCGCTTGTTGACCGTGCTCTACCCGGCCACTGGCGACACCCGCCAGTACTCCCTGCGCAATGCGCCCCTGACCCGGGTGCGCTTCTCGCCTGGCGACCAGATCACCCATTTCGAAGGGTGGAAGCTGACCGTGCGCGAGGTCGAGGATGTCGACGGCCTGCTGGTCTATCACGGCCTCGACGCGCAGAACCAGGCGCGTACCCTGCCGGAAACCCAGCTGTCGAACTTCATCCAGTTCCGCCTGGCCAGTGACCGCCTGTTCGCCGGGCAGATCGACCCGCTGCCGTGGTTCTCGTTGCGCTACAACACCCTCGAGCACACCAGCCGTCAGTTGCAGTCGTCGCTCTGGGGCCTGGGCGGCACCCGCGCGCAACCGATTGCCCACCAGTTGCATATCGCCCGTGAAGTGGCCGACCGTATCGCCCCGCGGGTTCTGCTGGCCGACGAAGTAGGCCTGGGCAAGACCATCGAAGCCGGCCTGGTGATCCATCGCCAGTTGCTCTCGGGCCGCGCCAGCCGTGTGCTGATCCTGGTCCCGGAGAACCTGCAGCACCAGTGGCTGGTGGAAATGCGCCGGCGCTTCAACCTGCAGGTCGCGCTGTTCGATGCCGAGCGCTTTATCGAAAGCGACGCCAGCAACCCCTTCGAGGATGCCCAACTGGCGCTGGTTGCCCTGGAATGGCTGACTGAAGACGAAAAGGCCCAGGACGCGCTGTTTGCCGCCGGCTGGGACCTGCTGGTGGTCGACGAGGCGCACCACCTGGTCTGGCATGAAGACCAGGTCAGCCCCGAGTACGCCCTGGTCGAGCAACTGGCCGAGGTCATCCCCGGCGTGCTGCTGCTCACCGCGACCCCGGAGCAACTGGGCCAGGACAGCCACTTCGCGCGCCTGCGCCTGCTCGACCCGAACCGATTCCACGACCTGGCCGCGTTCCGCGCCGAAAGCGAGCACTATCGCCCGGTAGCCGAAGCGGTCCAGGAGCTGCTCGACGAAGGCCGCCTGTCGCCCAAGGCCCACGCCACCATCGAGGGTTTCCTCGGTGCCGAAGGCGAAGCCCTGCTGGCTGCGGTCAACGATGGCGATACCCAGGCCAGCGCCCGCCTGATTCGCGAGTTGCTCGACCGCCACGGCACCGGCCGCGTGCTGTTCCGTAACACCCGCGCGGCGGTCCAGGGTTTCCCTGAGCGCAACCTGCACCCCTACCCGCTGCCCAACCCCGACCAGTACATGGAGCTGCCGCTGGGCGAGCACGCCGAGCTGTACCCTGAGGTTGCTTTCCAGTCCCAGAGCGAAGGCAGCGAAGAAGAGCGCTGGTGGCGCTTCGACCCTCGGGTCGACTGGCTGATCGACACCCTGAAGATGCTCAAGCGGGTCAAGGTCCTGGTGATCTGCGCCCACGCCGAAACCGCCATGGACCTGGAAGACGCCCTGCGCGTGCGTTCCGGTATCCCCGCGACGGTGTTCCATGAAGGCATGAGCATTCTTGAGCGCGACCGCGCTGCGGCCTACTTCGCCGACGAAGAATTCGGCGCCCAGGTGCTGATCTGCTCGGAAATCGGCAGTGAAGGCCGCAACTTCCAGTTCGCCCACCACCTGGTGCTGTTCGACCTGCCAGCCCACCCGGACTTGCTCGAGCAGCGTATCGGCCGCCTGGACCGCATCGGCCAGAAGCACACCATCGAGCTGCACGTGCCGCACCTGCAGAACAGCCCGCAAGAGCGCCTGTTCCAGTGGTACAACCAGGCCCTGAACGCCTTCCTCAACACCTGCCCGACCGGCAACGCCCTGCAGCACCAGTTTGGCCCGCGCCTGCTGCCGCTGCTCGAAAGCGGCGATGACGATGAGTGGCAAGCGCTGGTCGACGAGGCCCATGCCGAACGCGAGCGCCTCGAAGCCGAGCTGCATAGCGGTCGCGACCGTTTGCTGGAGCTCAACTCCGGTGGCGCCGGTGAAGGCCAGGAGCTGGTCGAGGCGATCCTTGAGCAGGATGACCAGTTCGCCCTGCCGATCTACATGGAAACCCTGTTCGACGCGTTTGGCATCGACAGTGAAGACCACTCGGAAAACGCCCTGATCCTCAAGCCGAGCGAAAAAATGCTCGACGCCAGCTTCCCGCTGGGCGACGACGAAGGCGTGACCATCACCTACGACCGCAACCAGGCGCTGTCGCGTGAAGACATGCAGTTCATCACCTGGGAGCACCCGATGGTCCAGGGCGGCATGGACCTGGTGCTGTCCGGTTCGATGGGCAACACTTCGGTGGCGCTGATCAAGAACAAGGCGCTCAAGCCCGGCACCGTGCTGCTGGAGCTGCTGTACGTCAGTGAAGTGGTGGCTCCGCGCGCCCTGCAGCTGGGCCGGTACTTGCCGCCGGCCGCGCTGCGCTGCCTGCTCGACACCAACGGCAACGACCTGGCTTCGCGGGTGTCCTTCGAGACCCTCAACGACCAGCTCGAGAGCGTGCCCAAGGCCAGCGCCAACAAGTTCATCCAGGCCCAGCGCGACGTGCTGGCGCCGCGGATCAACGACGGCGAAGCCAAGATCATGCCGCGCCATGCCGAACGTGTCGCCGAAGCCCAACGCCGGCTGGCGGCGCAAACCGATGAAGAGCTGGCGCGCCTGATCGCCCTGCAAGCGGTCAACCCGACCGTTCGCGACAGCGAAATCGACGCCCTGCGCAAGCAGCGCGAACAAGGCCTGGCGATGCTTGATAAAGCGGCGCTGCGCCTGGAAGCGATTCGGGTGCTGGTGGCCGGATAAACCGCGTCGTATTCATCGCTGGCAAAGCCAGCTCCCACAGGATCTGTTGGCAAAGATCGAACCCTGTGGGAGCCAGCCTTGCTGGCGATGAGGTCCCTCAGGCTTGTGCAAGCTTGCCCGCTGCCTCCTCACTATCAGCCACCATCCCCTCGCGCATCCTCTGCGCATCCCGGCTGAAGCACCGCGAGGCCAGCAGCAGGAACACCAGCGTCAACATCAACGCCACCGGTATCAGGTACATCGCCCCGTGCAGGCCTTCAGCCTTGAATGCCTCGCTCATCTGCACCGCCCCCGCTGCCTGCATGGCCGCCACGGCAAAATGGTCCGAAAGCGCCCCCACCACCACCGGCCCCAGGCCGCCACCGAGCAGATAAAGCCCGGCAAAGAACAGCGCCATGGCCGTGGCCCGCAGACGCGGCTGCACCACATCCTGAATCGCGGTGTAGACACAGGTATAGAAGTTGTAGGCAAACAACCAGCCGACACCGAACACCGCCACGAACACGCCGATCTCGATCCGCCCGGCATGCAGTGCCCAGGCGGTGGCCAGGGTGGCGATCAGCATGCTCAGGGCACCGAACAACAAGCGCCCGTTGGCAAAGCGCTGGTGTACCTTGTCGGCAATCCAGCCGCCAAGGGTCAGGCCAACCAGCCCGGTCAGGCCGACAATGACCCCGGTGGCCACCGCGGCCTGCTGCAGCGAGAGCAAAAAGTAACGCTGCAGCATCGGCACCATGAACGAGTTGCAGGCGTAGGTGGCGAAGTTGAAGGTAAGGCCCGCAAGCACCAGCCAGCAGAAGGTCGGCACACTCAGAACCCGGCGCAACGGCCGGTCCACGGGCGCCTGGGAGATCGCCACCGACTCCGCCGCGCCGCGCGCCGGCTCGCGGATCATGAACATGAACAGCGCCAGCAACAACCCGGGCACTGCGGCGATAAAGAACGGCGCCCGCCAGCTGTCAAAGGCCTGCACCATCGCGCCGATGGTGAAGAACGCCAGCAACAGGCCCAACGGCAGGCCGAGCATGAAGATGCCCATGGCCCGCGCGCGCTTCTCGGCGGGGAACAGGTCGCCGATCAGTGAGTTGGCGGCTGGCGCATAGCTGGCCTCACCGATGCCTACGCCCATGCGCACCAGCAAAAAGCTCCAGAAGCTGCCGACCATGCCATTGACCGCTGTCAACCCGCTCCAGGCCATCAGCCCCCACCCCATCAGTTTGCTGCGTGAACCGTTATCGGCCAGGCGCCCCAGCGGCAGGCCGGCAATGGCATAGACCAGGGTGAAGGCGGTACCGATCAAGCCGATCTGAAAGTCGCTCAGGTGCCATTCCAGGCGGATCGGCTCGATGATGATGGCGGGAATGGTGCGGTCGAAGAAGTTGAACAGGTTGGCCAGAAACAGCAGGAACAGGATTCGCCAGGCGTTGGCCGCTTGAGTGGAGCTCTGCATCGATCAGTCCCTCGTTATTATTGTTCGGGGCTTTCCAGCACGCCGAACTGAATCTAGAGGGCACTTGCCGATCTGTCTGCCACCATTGACCGGACTGATACCGGGTAATTGTAACCATTTGCAGTTTTAGAACCTGGCGCTATTGGTTCAATGACCAAATCGTAGGAATCAATATGCCATTATTCAGGATGGACTAATGCTGAGTTCCTATACTCCTGCACAACGGTCTCCAAGCGGGCTATAGGGGGACGAGTGCCAACTCGAAAAAGAGGCATGCTATGGAGTGGCTGGGGCTGCAAATGCTCGCCGAACTTCCGGCAACCGGACAGATCCTTCTCGATTGCAGGCACAACCCCTACCTGGTGCTGCTTGCCTTTCTGATCGCCTGTGCCGGTAGCTTCGCCACCCTCGACATGGCCGAGCGCCTGAGCCACGTCGAGCAACCCGCGGCCCAGCGGCAATGGCGCTTGCTCGGCGCCTGCTGTCTGGCTGGCGGCATCTGGGCCATGCACTTCATCAGCATGCTGGCCCTGCAAACGCCGCTGGAGGTTCACTACGACGTGGCCCTGACCGGGGTCTCGCTGCTGATCATGCTGCTGGCCGGCTGGATGGCCATGAATACCCTGAGCCGCCAGCAACTGCTGCCGCGCCACTACCTGCAAGCGGCGGTGTGCTTCGGCCTGGGGATCATTGCCATGCACTACACCGGCATGGCCGCCATGCGCTCCAGCGCCCAGCAGTTCTATCGCCCCGACCTGTTCGCCGCCTCGGTCGCTGCCGCCATCGCCACCAGCCTCGCGGCGCTGCTGTTCGCCCGTTATTTGCGCAATGGCAGCGGCACCCTCTTTCAACTGATGAAATACGGCGCCAGCCTGCTGATGGCCGGCGGCATTGTCGCGACCCATCTGCTGGGCATGGCCGCCTTGACCCTGGTACTACCCGCGGACACCGCGCTGTCGCTGCCGGTCAGCGACAACAGCCTGCAACTGAGCCTGACCATCGCCTTCATTACCCTGTTGATCAGCGCCAGCAGCATCAGCGCCGCGCTCTCGGACAAGAAGCTGCAAAGCAAGGAGCACGACCTGCGCCGGGTCAACGTGCTGCTCAGCCAGCTCGACCAGGCCCGGGTGTCCTTGCAGCAGGCCGCCCACTACGACGCCCTGACCAACCTGGTCAACCGCCGCGGCTTCAACCAGGTGTTCGCCGAGCGCCTGGCCGAGCAAACCGCCAATGACGGCATGCTGGCGGTGATGTTCCTCGACATCGATCACTTCAAGCGCATCAACGACAGCCTCGGCCATGATGCAGGCGACGAGTTGCTCAAGGTGATTGCCGCGCACATCAAGACCGCCACCCGCAGCCAGGACGTGGTCGCCCGTTTCGGTGGCGACGAGTTCTGCATCCTCACCGCCCTGCACAGCCGCGATGAGGCCCGGCACCTGGCCCAGCGCATCATGCAGAAGATGAAGGAGCCGATCGACCTGGCCGGTCGGCGCATGGTCATGACCACCAGCATTGGTATCAGCGTGTTCCCCGATGATGGCCGCAGTTGTGACGAGCTGTTGAAAAACGCCGACCTGGCCCTGTATCAATCCAAGGGTTGCGGGCGCAACAACCTGAACTTCTTCAACAGCAACCTGAAAACCCGCGCCACCCTCGAGCTGCAACTGGAAGAAGAACTGCGCATCGCCCTGCTCGAAGAACGTGGCCTGCGCATCCACTACCAACCGATTTTCGACCTTCACAGCGGCCAGGTGGCCAAGCTCGAGGCCCTGGTGCGCTGGCAACATCCACAGCACGGGCTGCTCAGCCCGGACCGCTTCATCGGCATTGCCGAAGCCAACGGCCTGATCGCCGAACTCGACCTATGGGTGTTGCGCCATGCCTGCGAAGACCTGGCCCAGCTCAACCGCCACGGTTACGACGGGCTCAAGGTGACCGTCAACTGCTCGGCGTTGACCCTGGCCCGCGAAGAACTGGCCCAGGAAGTCGAAGATGCCCTGCGTCAGGCCGGCATTCCGGCGCGCCAGCTGGAGCTGGAAGTCACCGAAAACGCGCTGATGGGCAACATTCACAACACCATCGCCCTGCTCAAGCGCATCCGCGCCCAGGGCGTGTCGCTGTCGATCGATGACTTTGGCACCGGCTACTCGTCACTGGCCTACCTCAAGCGCTTGCCGCTGGACACCCTGAAGATCGATCGCTCGTTCATTCAGGATGTACCGCGTTGCCGCCAGGACATGGAAATCGTCCAGGCCATCATCGTCATGGCCCACACCCTGCACCTGCAGGTGATCACCGAAGGCGTTGAAACCACCGAACAGTACCAGTTCCTCGCCCAGCAAGGCTGCGATTACCTCCAGGGCTACCTGCTCAGCCGGCCCGTGCCACTGGGTGAACTGCGGCCGATCCTGGGCGAACTCAACCAGCGCCATGAACAGGCGCTGAGCAGCATCAATCCTTACGCCGGTACAGATCAATCAGTGTCGCCGGATCTTTTTGCAGATAGCCCTGGCTACCATGCAAGCGCATCAGTTGGGCGGCCAGGCCGCTGATCGGGGTCGACGAACCCTGTTCGCGGGAAAATTTCACCGCGCTATCCAGATCCTTGAGCAAGGTGCGCACGTGCCACTTCACCGGCTCGAAGCGACTGGCGGCCATTTGCGGGGCCAGGATCTGCAGCGGCCTTGAATCGGCGAAACCACCCGCCAGGGCCTCGGCGATCAGGCTGGCGTCGACGCCTGATTGCTCGGCCAGCGCCACCACCTCGGCAATCACCAGCGCATTGCAGGCAACGATCATCTGGTTGCAGGCCTTGGTTACCTGCCCTGCCCCGACCGGCCCCATGTGGGTCACGCGTTGACCAAGGGTCAACAACAGCGGGCGCACGCGCTCAAGGTCGGCCGCCTCACCACCGGCCATGATCGCCAAAGTGCCGGCTTCGGCGCCTGGCGTGCCGCCGGAGACCGGGGTGTCGAGCCAGTGCATGCCGGTTTTCGCCGCCAGTTCGCTGGCCATCTCACGGGTAGCGGTCGGCTCGAGGCTGGAAAAATCCACCAGCAACTGGCCGGCCTTGCCTGCGCCAGCAATGCCCTGCTCACCAAACACCACCTCGCGCACCACCGCCGTGTCGGCCAGGCACAGCATCAGCACCTCGGCGTGCTGGCACAGCTCGGCCGGAGTCGCCACCTGGCGGGCACCGGCCTTGACCAATTCGGCGCATTTGTCCGCCGAGCGGTTCCACACCGTCAGCGGATAACCTGCGGCCAGCAACCGCCGACACATGGGCAAGCCCATCAGCCCGATACCGGCAAACCCCAACGAAGGACGTGCAGTGCTCATGTACAGCTCCAGACAGATTAAAGAAGTTGACTGATCGGACGATTCAGTTTGCAGGCGTGGCAAGGAAAACTCCTACACAGGCATCGGGTTAACCCCTATCGCCCACGCCAAATGCGCACTGATACAGTCGCGAACCTCATCCAGTGATGGCTCTATGCTACCTACTAGAACAGCCACCCACCCCCAGGCAAATGGCGCAAAATGACCTCCAAGACTACTTCTGCCAACGCGGTTTCCGAGCTGACATCCCCCACTCCCGCGTACAGCGCTCCCGGCTCGAGCTACTACAGCCCGCGGGCGCTCAACCCGCAGCAGTACCTGTACTTCACCGAAACCGATATCCAGCGCATCCTCGACAACCTCGATGGCCTGCGTGACCTGGTGTTCCCGCCCAGCGTGCATGTCGAAGACGACACCCAGCTGCGCCTGGACCAGCAGTTCCCCTCGGTGTGCCTGATTGGCCTGGGCCGTTGTGGCTCGAACATCGCCCTGGATGTCGCAGAACTTGTATACAACGCCAGGACCTTCTACCTCAACGAATTCAACAACGAAGACCGCGCCGGCAGCGAACCGAACTACAGCCCGGCGCGCTGGATTCGCAACAACCTGCGCCTGGTGCAGAACAAGGGCACCAAGCCGGTGTTCCTGGTAGAGCCGCTGGTGATGCTCGGCGACCTCGACAAGGACATCGCCGGACGCATCCGTTTTTCGCGCAAGGGTGAGAAGAGCGGTTTTATCCGCGACTACAGCAAGATGAAAATCATGGACCTGTCGGAAGTCCATGCCGGTGGCGCCGGTAACGCGCCGATCCTCGGCCAGTACCTGGCCAAGATCATCCTCAACAAGGAAACCCACCGCTTCTCCAGCGCCGACTGGAAGCTGATCCACTCGTACCTGATCGACTCCTGCGGGATCAAGGCCAACCAGTCACGCCTGTATTTCTACATCTTCAGCGCCGGTGGCGGTACCGGCTCGGGCATGGCTTCGGAGTTCGGCCTGGCCCAGCAATATTCGTACATGAACAAGACTTTCGACACCAAGCCGGCCGACGAAAACGATGGCAAGAGCGGTCATTCGTTCGTCTTCGAGCCGATCTTCACCAGCGGTATCTGCGTGCTGCCGAACATCTCCGATCATCGCAGCGAAATGTCCGAAGCCCTGCACATCAACGCCGGCCGGTTGTTGTGCAAGTACCTGTCCGAGGAATGGGATTTCTCGTACAACTTCGACAATGAAGACAGCAGCGAGGCCAGCGTCATGGGCCGCATCCGCCCCTGGAACGCCATGATGCTGATCTCCAACGACATCATGCGCTACGCCGAAGAGAACGATGACGGCAACATCCAGAACATCGACGTCAACGCCATGGAGAAGCACGCCAACCAGTACATCTCCCAGCAGATCTTCAACATCCTCACCGCCCAGGCAGTGACCACCGACTACGACC
Source organism: Pseudomonas sp. SORT22 (assembly GCF_018417635.1). Classification (NCBI taxonomy): domain Bacteria; kingdom Pseudomonadati; phylum Pseudomonadota; class Gammaproteobacteria; order Pseudomonadales; family Pseudomonadaceae; genus Pseudomonas; species Pseudomonas sp. SORT22. Next base: position 1,480,863 of record NZ_CP071007.1, on the reverse strand, counting down.
AGAACTACTTCCGTCGTGCCGGCATCGACATCGGCGAAACCATCCGCCTGGATGCCAACGACCTGTTCATGAGCCTGGCAGGCCCCGTGGCCATCGCCTACGCCGAATCGGTAGTGCCGGAACAGCCCTCGCCCAGCTCGGACAAATTCAAGGTGTTCGAGAAAGAGCAGCCGCGGCTGAACATCGACGACCTGTTCTTCCGCTCCATCGACCTGCCGCACTTCAACAAGGTGACCCAGGCGATCGAAGGCATCAGCCTGCTGCCGATTGAATCCCGCCGCTACCGCGCCGCCCTTGAGCAATACCAGGCCTCCGGCTACGACGCGGCGGCGCTGCACGACCTGCATTTTTTCAAGAACTGCTCGTCGGTGGTGTCGATCGTGTCGCTGCCCAAGGACTACAAGCTGTCGTACATGGACCTGAACCGGCTCAAGACTCACCTCAACAGCCTGTTCCCCAACACCACGCTCAAGCGCTATGCGCTGGTGATCGGTGCCTCGGCGAACCTGTCGCTGACCACCCTGATCGCCAAGAGCCCGTGCCTGTCGGACGACTTCCTGACCCTGATCGTGGCCTTTATCAAGCGCTGTTTTGCGCGTAACCCGTACCGCTTCGACGATACCCTGGACAATGCCATCCTTGAGTTCATCACCAGCGATGCCTTCGATGAAGACCGCATCGATGACCTGCTCAACGAGTTCGAGAACCCGGCGAAGATCCTCGATACCAACTGGTACGCGATCAAACCGATGTACGAAAAGAAATACCGCGAGCTGATCAACGACAAGAGCAAGTTCGTCTCGATCAATGACATCCGGCTGTCACGCGAATGCGTGAAGAAAGCGGTGAAATACCTGCGTGAAATCTACCGTCACCGCATCGGCAAGACCCGGGTGATCTCGTTGAACAGCCATACCGGCAAAGTGGATTACTGATTGAAAGCATCGCGGGGCAAGCCCGCTCCTACATCGGTAGGAGCAGGCTTGCCCCGCGATCAGACTGTTACCGCACTGCCTTGGCACACCCAACTGTTACCAACAGCCACCCCGGCTGAACAGTCCCGCGCACCAAAACCATCCCGCTGTGCATTTTCACGCACCATTTTGGCGCGTGATCAGCCGTTGGTCTTTTCCTGAATCACAATAAACGGCGAGACCACCACGGCCCAGATCTCTGGATCGCGGCTCTGAAGGTCTAGTGCCTGCTCTGCAGTGACCGCTCCGACAGTGCCAGCATTACGCCATGCAGCGACGCTTTCGCTACGGTTTTCGGCCATTGCCTGTGCAACATCGATCAGGTCCAGGGTCGGCTCGACCCAAATCAGGTCACCCTTGGCCCAAAAACGCTCCAGCGCTTTCCACTCGATTATTGCTGTCTCGCCGAGCAATTTGGCATAGAGGGTGCTTGGTTGATCTGTCATGGGTTCCTACCAGAAATAATTCGACCGCGATAAAGGTCGGTATTTTTGCAGAAAAACCCAGTTTCAAAATAAGTAATTGATCGACAAGGTGGTAAATGCCCGGGTTTGACCAGAGAAACTGGCAAAACAACGGCGTTTTTCTATAACTTTCTGTCGATTAGGCGACACCCCTGGTTTTTGCCCCGGCGGGCCTGCTTTTCAAGCGACAAAGCAGCGCTCTACACTGTACCGGTACAGTTGCCAGGGCCGTTCCGGGGGTTATCCGGGTCCGTGACGAGGCGTGGCCTCTCATGGAACCTGATCCGGTCCTCAAGCTCTGGCCGCCAGGACTATAAAAATTACAACAGAATGAGTGGAGCACTATGAGTAAGGCTACTAAGCAGATTTCCAAACTGTTTGCCGCAATGGTTCTGGCCGGGGTTGCCAGCCATTCGTTTGCAGCCGATACCATCAAGATCGGCATCGCCGGCCCGAAAACCGGCCCGGTCACTCAGTACGGCGACATGCAGTTCATCGGTGCAAAACAGGCCATCAAGGACATCAACGCCAAGGGCGGCGTCGACGGCAAGATGCTTGAAGCCAAGGAATACGATGACGCCTGCGACCCTAAACAGGCCGTGGCAGTCGCCAACAAAGTGGTCAACGACGGCGTCAAGTACGTAGTCGGCCACCTGTGCTCCAGCTCCACCCAGCCTGCGTCCGACATCTACGAAGACGAAGGCGTGATCATGATCACCCCGGCTGCCACCAGCCCGGAAATCACCTCCCGCGGCTACAAGCTGATCTTCCGCACCATCGGCCTGGACAGCGCCCAGGGCCCTGCGGCTGGCAACTACATTGCCGACCATGTGAAACCGAAAGTGGTTGCGGTACTGCACGACAAACAGCAGTACGGTGAAGGCATCGCCAGCGCGGTCAAAACCACCCTCGAAGGTAAAGGTGTCAAGGTTGCCGTGTTCGAAGGCCTGAACGCCGGCGACAAGGACTTCTCCTCGATCATCCAGAAGCTCAAGCAAGCCAATGTCGACTTCGTCTACTACGGCGGCTACCACCCGGAGCTGGGCCTGATCCTGCGCCAAGCCAAGGAGAAAGGCCTGAACGCCAAGTTCATGGGCCCTGAAGGTGTCGGTAACGACTCCATCTCGCAGATCGCCCAAGGCGCTTCCGAAGGCCTGCTGGTGACCCTGCCGAAATCCTTCGACGCCGACCCTGCGAACAAGGCCATCGCCGATGCCATCAAGGCTGACGGCAAAGACCCAAGCGGCCCGTTCGTGTTCCCGGCCTACTCGGCTGTCGAGCTGATCGCCGAAGGCATCAAGGCGGCCAAGTCCGAAGACACCGATAAAGTGGCTGCAGCCATCCATGCCGGCACCTTCAAGACCCCGACCGGCGACCTGTCGTACGACGCCAAAGGCGACCTGAAAGACTTCAAATTCGTGGTCTACGAATGGCATTTCGGCAAACCTAAAACCGAAGTTTCCCCTCAGTAATCCCGTCTGACTATATGACTACAAGCCCACTGTGCGAGCAGTGGGCTTTGTTTTACGAGGTTCATGGGCCTGATTCCCGCGATCCGGGAGCAGGTTCACCTGAAAATCTTAAAACCGTCACCAGCGGTTCGCTGGCAGTTGCCTGTGCCGAAGTGGCCAAGACCACAAGACCAGGCCGGGGGCATCCCCACCAGTGAAATGCGTATCAGGTTTTTAGGAGCGCTGTAATGCCTGAGATCTATCACTTCTTCCAACAGCTGGTTAATGGCCTGACCATTGGCAGCACCTATGCCTTGATAGCCATTGGCTACACAATGGTTTACGGCATCATTGGAATGATCAACTTCGCCCATGGCGAGGTGTACATGATCGGTTCCTACGTGGCCTTCATCGCCCTTGCGGGCCTGGCCATGATGGGGATCGATTCACTGCCGATATTGATGACCGTCGCCTTCGTCGCCACGATCTTCGTTACCAGTGCCTATGGCTACAGTATCGAACGGGTCGCCTACCGTCCGTTGCGTAACAGCAACCGGTTGATCCCGCTGATTTCTGCCATCGGTATGTCGATTTTCCTGCAAAACACCGTATTGCTATCCCAGGACTCCAAGGACAAGTCCATCCCCAACCTGATCCCTGGGAGTATCTCCTTCGGCCCGGGCGGCGCAGAGGAAGTGCTGATCTCCTACATGCAGATCCTGGTTTTCGTAGTCACCCTGGTGGCCATGACCGGTTTGACCCTGTTCATCTCCCGCTCGCGTCTGGGCCGGGCCTGCCGGGCCTGCGCCGAAGACATCAAGATGGCCAACCTGCTTGGCATCAACACCAACAACATCATCGCCCTGACCTTCGTCATCGGTGCCGCCCTGGCGGCCGTGGCGGCCGTGCTGCTGAGCATGCAGTACGGGGTGATCAACCCCAACGCCGGTTTCCTGGTGGGCCTGAAGGCCTTTACCGCGGCTGTGCTGGGCGGCATCGGCAGCATTCCGGGCGCCATGCTCGGCGGGCTGGTGCTGGGGGTGGCTGAAGCCTTTGGCGCCGATATCTTCGGTGACCAGTACAAGGACGTCGTGGCATTCGGCCTGTTGGTTCTGGTGCTGTTGTTCCGTCCGACCGGCATCCTCGGCCGTCCGGAGGTTGAAAAAGTATGAACAAAAATCTTAAACAGGCGTTCTTCAGCGCCTTGCTGGTCTGGGCTGTCGCCTTCCCGGTGCTGGGCCTGAAACTCAGCATCGACGGCATCAACCTGATCGTTCACAGCCAAGGGCCTTTCACCCTCACGGTCATCGCCGTGTGTTCGGTGCTGATGTTCTTGCGCGTGCTGTTCGACAAGCAATGGAGCGCGGCAACCAGCCGCCGTTCGGGCCGTAAGTTGATCTCGCCGGCCATGAGCAACTTCCTGACCCTGCCCAAGACCCAGCGCTGGATCATCATCGGCCTGATCATGGTTGCACTGGTGTGGCCGTTCTTCGGCTCACGCGGCGCGGTCGACATCGCCACCCTGATCCTGATCTACGTGTTGCTGGGCCTTGGCCTGAACATCGTGGTCGGCCTGGCTGGCCTGCTCGACCTGGGTTACGTCGGCTTCTATGCCGTCGGCGCCTACAGCTACGCCCTGCTGTCGCACTACTACGGCCTGAGCTTCTGGATCTGCCTGCCGATTGCCGGCCTGATGGCGGCGACCTTCGGCTTCCTGCTCGGCTTCCCGGTATTGCGTCTGCGCGGTGACTACCTGGCCATCGTGACCCTGGGTTTCGGTGAAATCATCCGCCTGTTCCTGCGAAACCTCACCGGTCTTACCGGCGGCCCCAACGGGATCAGCAACATCGAGAAACCAACCTTCTTCGGCCTGACCTTCGAACGCAAGGCCGCCGAGGGCATGCAGACCTTCCACGAGTTCTTCGGCCTGCAGTACAACTCGATCAACAAGGTGATCTTCCTCTACCTGGTGGCGCTGCTGCTGGCGTTGCTGGCGCTGTTCGTGATCAACCGCCTGCTGCGCATGCCGATCGGTCGCGCCTGGGAAGCCCTGCGTGAAGATGAAATCGCCTGTCGCGCACTGGGCCTGAACCCGACCATCATCAAGCTCTCGGCGTTCACCCTGGGTGCCTGCTTCGCCGGTTTCGCCGGCAGCTTCTTCGCCGCACGCCAGGGTCTGGTGACACCGGAGTCGTTCACCTTCATCGAATCGGCCATCATCCTCGCCATCGTCGTGCTCGGCGGCATGGGCTCGCAACTGGGCGTGATCCTTGCGGCCATCGTGATGATCCTGCTGCCTGAGCTGATGCGTGAATTCAGCGAATACCGCATGTTGATGTTCGGTGCGCTGATGGTGTTGATGATGATCTGGCGTCCGCAAGGCCTGCTGCCTATGCAACGTCCACATATGGAGCTGCGTCGATGAGCCGCGAAATTCTGCAAGTCAGCGGCCTGAGCATGCGCTTCGGCGGCTTGTTGGCGGTCAACGGCGTGGCCCTGACCGTCAAGGAAAAACAGGTAGTTGCGTTGATCGGCCCGAACGGCGCCGGCAAGACCACGGTGTTCAATTGCCTGACCGGTTTCTACAAGCCGAGCGCCGGCAGCATCCTGCTCGACGGCCAGCCGATCCAGGGCCTGGCCGGCCATCAGATCGCCCGCAAGGGTGTGGTGCGGACCTTCCAGAACGTGCGTCTGTTCAAAGAGATGACCGCCCTGGAAAACCTGCTGATCGCCCAGCACCGGCACCTGAACACCAACTTCTTTGCCGGCCTGCTCAAGACCCCGTCCTTCCGCCGCAGCGAGCTCGAAGCAAAAGAGTACGCACGGTACTGGCTGGAGAAGGTCGACCTGCTCGAGTTCGCCAACCGCCCCGCCGGTACGCTTGCCTACGGCCAGCAACGGCGCCTGGAAATCGCCCGCTGCATGATGACCCGTCCACGGATCATCATGCTCGACGAACCGGCGGCCGGCCTCAACCCGAAAGAGACCGAAGACCTCAAGGCGCTGATCAGCGTGCTGCGTGAAGAGCACAACGTCACCGTGCTGCTGATCGAGCACGACATGAAACTGGTCATGAGCATCTCCGACCACATCGTGGTGATCAACCAGGGCACGCCCCTGGCCGACGGTACGCCGGAACAGATCCGCGACAACCCTGAAGTGATCAAAGCCTACCTGGGGGAAGCGTAAATGCTGCAGTTCGAAAACGTTTCCACCTTCTACGGCAAGATCCAGGCACTGCACAGCGTCAACGTCGAGATCCGCCAGGGCGAGATCGTCACCCTGATCGGTGCCAACGGTGCCGGCAAATCGACCCTGCTGATGACCCTCTGCGGCTCGCCGCAAGCGAGCAGCGGCAGCATCCGCTACCTGGGTGAAGAGCTGGTCGGCCAGCCGTCCTCGCACATCATGCGCAAGAGCATCGCTGTGGTCCCTGAAGGCCGCCGCGTGTTCGCCCGCCTGACCGTGGAAGAAAACCTGGCCATGGGCGGTTTCTTCACCGACAAGGGCGATTACCAGGAGCAGATGGACAAGGTCCTGCAACTGTTCCCGCGCCTGAAGGAGCGCTTCAGCCAGCGTGGCGGCACCATGTCCGGCGGCGAGCAGCAGATGCTCGCCATCGGCCGGGCGCTGATGAGCAAACCCAAGCTGCTGCTGCTCGACGAGCCATCGCTGGGCCTGGCACCGATCATCATCCAGCAGATCTTCGACATCATCGAACAACTGCGCCGTGATGGCGTGACGGTGTTCCTGGTCGAACAGAACGCCAACCAGGCGCTGAAAGTCGCCGACCGTGCCTATGTGCTGGAAAACGGCCGGGTGGTGATGGAAGGCACCGGTGAAGCGCTGCTGACCGACCCGAAAGTCCGCGACGCCTACCTGGGCGGTTGATGCCAGACGCTTTATGCCACAAATGAAAAAAGGCCTTCGGGCCTTTTTTCTTGCCTGCTGTAACGCCTCCAGGGCACCGGACTCTAGTGCTGCAGGTGGGCCAGAAGCGCTGGCTCTAACCTCCCCTTACTACTGGAGCCTCATCATGACCAAGTCCCTCAGCGCCGCCGCACTTATCCTCTCCCTGGGCTCGAGCCTGGCCTTCCTGCCTGTTGTCCACGCCGCCGACGACATGAAAATGAGCAAGGAAGCAAGCATGGAGAAAGACATGAAAATGGACAAGAAAATGGCCGACGACAAGAAGATGGACATGAGCAACGACATGAAGATGGACAAGAACGACAAGATGATGAAAAACGAAATGCACGACGACAAGATGTAACCCCTACAGGGTCCGCAAGGCCTGGCTGCTGCGCCTGAACCAGGCCAGCAGGTAATCGGCCAGCACCTGGACCCGCTGCGGCATCCCGCCTTGATAGGGGTGCACCAGGAACAACGGCACGCTGCGCGTCTGATAGTCGCGCAGCAACCACTGCAAGCGGCCGTCAGCCAGTTCTGCATGGAGCATGTACGACGGCAGACGGGCGACCCCGGCGCCCAGCAGCGCCGCCTTCTTCAGCAAACTGTAATGATTGCTGGCAAAGCTGCCCGCCACCTGCACCCGCAACAGTTCGTGCTGCTGGTGATACAACCACTCTTCACGGCCGCTGTAATGGCTGTTGAGCAGGCAGCGATGGCTGCTCAGTTCGCCCGGCACCATCGGTTCGCCATAGCGCTGCAAGTAGGCCGGGCTGGCGCAGGTCAGCTCCTGCATGGCCAGCACCGGGCGGGCAACCAGTCGCGCGTCATCCTGGACATCGGTGCGAATCGCCAGGTCAAAGCCGTCGCCCAGCAAGTCGCGATAGCCGTTATTGAGCTCAAGCTCCACTTGCAGGTCCGGGTAGCGAGCGGCGAACTCCAGCAGCAATCCTTCAAAAAACGTCTCGCCCAACGACACCGGCACGGTGATACGCACCGGTCCCGCCAATTCGTCCTTGAGCATGGCCAGGGTTTGCCGCGCCCCTTCCATTTGCCGCACCAGTGCCTGCGCCTGGGGCAGCAACATGGCGCCGGCAGCGGTCAGGCTCAGCCGCCGGGTAGTGCGGTGCAGCAACTTCACCGAATGGCTGGCTTCAAGGGCGCTGATGCGCTTGGACAGTTGCCCCTTGCTCCAGCCCAGTTGTTGTGCGGCCAAGGTAAAGCTGCCGGCATCCATCAGCACGGCAAAGGCCGCCAGATCATCGAGGTCGCTCATGGATTGTTTCCATATGAAAACCAAAGGTTGCCTATTAGCACGCTTATCTACAGAAAAATCCACCCTAGACTTGAGCCTTGTCTACACACCCTACGAGGAATGGCTCAATGAAAATCCTGTTGATCGGCGCCAGCGGTACCATCGGTTCGGCGGTTGCCAAAGAGCTGGAGCAACGTCATGAAGTGCTGCGCATCGGCCGCAGCAGCGGCGACTATCAGGTGGACATCAGCGACAGCGCCTCGATCCGGCGCCTGTTCGAGCAAACCGGCCGCTTCGATGCCCTGGTCTGCGCCGCCGGCAATGTCACCTTCGCCGCCCTCGATGAAATGAACGCGGAGCACTTCGCCCTGGGCCTGAACGACAAGCTCATGGGCCAGGTCAACCTGCTGCTGATCGGCCGCGAGTTCATCAATGATGGCGGCTCGTTCACCTTTACCAGCGGCATCCTCAACCGCGACCCGATTCGCACCGGGGCCTCGGCCGCGCTGGTTAACGGCGCCCTCGATGCGTTCGTCAAGGCTGCCGCCATCGAATTGCCCCGTGGCCTGCGGGTCAACACCATCAGCCCCACTGTACTGGTCGAAGCCATGCCGGCCTATGCGCCATATTTTCGCGGTTTCAAACCCGTTCCGGCCGCCGACGTGGCACTGGCCTATGCCAAGAGCGTCGAAGGTTTGCAAACCGGCCAGACCTACCAGGTGGGCTAAGGCCTTGTGATCGGCGACCAGCCTGCGTAACGTGGCGGCACCTTTTGCTCGAGATGCTGGAGTTTGCTTGATGCGTGCCGCCCCTTCGCTGTTGCTTGTCGCCTTGTTGCCGCTGTTCGCCGGCTGCCAGATGCTGGCTGAAAAGCCGCAAGCCGCCTCTACCGCCGGCCAGACCCGCATGCAGGGCGAACTGACGGCCCAGGGCGGACAGCTGCTGTTCAAGCCCTGTGAAGAGACCCGCCGCTTTGCCGTGACCGACAGCGGCAACACCGGCCTGCTGCAGGAAGCCAGCGCGCTGGCGGCCACCCCCGGCACCCTGTTCGCCGACGTGCGCGGTACCTTGTCGGCCAGCGCAAAGGCCGGCAACGACGGCCAGTTGAACGTACAACGCCTGTACCGCATCGAACACTCCAGCAGCGCCTGCAGCGACCCCAACTTCAAGCGCCTGACCCTGCGCGCCAGTGGCCACGAGCCGGACTGGAACCTCAAGGCCGGCGGCAAGGGCATGGTCCTCGAACGCCTCGGCCAGCCAACACTGGCGGTCCCTTTCCTGGAAGAACAGCTGCCCGACGGGCGCTTCAGCCTCAACACCGAGGCCAACGGCCAGAAAGTCGAGCTCTGGGTCGCTCCGCAACGCTGCGTCGACAGCGCCACCGGCAGTGTCCAGCATCTGATCGCCGAGCTACGGGTGGACGGCCAGACCCTGCGCGGCTGCGCCTACTACGGTGGCTCACGCAACGACTGATCATCGGCGCCTGCGTTTAACCTGCCTGCAAAGGCGGCGAACAGCTTATACTTGGCGGTTTGTGTAAAGCCGCCGGCCGTCCATGGCCGGGATACTGGACCCTGCCATGTTACGAATCACCGAACTGAAGCTGCCGCTGGATCATCCTGATGAAGCCCTGCGCGAGGCCATCGTGCAACGCCTTGGGATCAGCGACGAGCAACTGCTGGACTTCACCCTGTTCAAGCGCAGCTACGATGCGCGCAAGAAGAACAGCGAGCTGCTGTTCATCTACACCATCGACCTGCAGGCGAGCAACGAAGCCGAACTGCTGCAAAAGTTCGCCGACGATCACAACGTCAACGTCGCCCCCGATGTCAGCTACAAAGTGGTTGGCCAGGCACCTGCCGACCTGCAGGAGCGGCCCATTGTGGTCGGCTTCGGCCCGTGCGGGATCTTCGCCGGCCTGCTGCTGGCGCAGATGGGCTTCAAGCCGATCATCCTCGAGCGCGGCAAGGAAGTTCGCCAGCGCACCAAGGACACCTGGGGCCTGTGGCGCAAAAGCGTGCTCAATCCCGAGTCGAACGTGCAGTTCGGCGAAGGCGGCGCCGGGACCTTCTCCGACGGCAAGCTGTACAGCCAGATCAAGGACCCGCAGCACCACGGCCGCAAGGTATTGCACGAGTTCGTCAGAGCCGGTGCACCGGACGAGATCCTCTACGTCAGCAAGCCGCACATCGGTACCTTCCGCCTGACCGGCATGGTCGAAAACATGCGTCAGGAAATTCAGGCGCTGGGCGGCGAAGTACGCTTCGAACAGAAGGTCACCGACCTGTTGATGGACGACGGCCAGCTCAATGGCGTAGTCCTGGAAAGTGGCGAACAGCTGCACTCGCGCCACGTCGTCCTGGCCCTGGGCCACAGTGCCCGTGACACCTTCCGCATGCTGCACGCCCGTGGCGTGTTCATGGAAGCCAAGCCGTTCTCCATCGGTTTTCGGATCGAGCACCCGCAATCGCTGATCGACCAGGCGCGCCTGGGCAAGTATGCCGGCCACCCGAAACTCGGTGCAGCCGATTACAAGCTGGTGTACCACGCCAAGAACGGCCGTTCGGTCTACAGCTTCTGCATGTGCCCGGGCGGCACCGTGGTTGCCGCTACCAGCGAGCCGGGCCGGGTAGTCACCAACGGCATGAGCCAGTACTCGCGTAACGAGCGCAATGCCAACTCCGGTATTGTTGTCGGCATTACCCCCGAGCAGGACTACCCGGGTGGCCCGCTGGCCGGTATCGAGCTGCAGGAAAAACTCGAAGCCCACGCTTACGTGCTGGGCGGCAGCAACTACCAGGCACCTGCGCAGCTGGTCGGTGACTTCGTTGCCGGGCGGCCGTCCACCGCCATCGGCAGTGTCGAGCCGTCCTACAAACCGGGGGTGAACCTCGGCGACCTGGCGCCAAGCCTGCCGGATTTTGCCATCGAAGCCATTCGCGAAGCATTGCCAGCCTTCGATCGGCAGATCAAGGGCTACAACCTGCCAGACGCGGTGTTGACCGGGATCGAAACCCGCACCTCATCGCCGCTGCGCATCACCCGTGATGCCAGCATGCAGAGCCTGAACCTCAAGGGCCTGTTCCCGGCGGGTGAAGGTGCTGGTTATGCCGGCGGGATCCTTTCGGCAGGTGTCGACGGGATTCGCATTGCGGAAGCGGTGGCGCGCAGCATGCTCGGTCTGCAGGCCTGATTCATATCGCAACAAAGCCATCGCCGGCGTTGCCGGCGATGGGCTGCAAAGCAGCCCCGCCTTCAAACGCCCTCGCGCAACACCGACTCCGGCAACGCCTCACCGCGCTCGACACACGCCGTCACCGCCGCGATCATCCCCTCCAGCTGATACCCCTGCCCGCTCAACCAGTCCTGGTCATAGTAGGTAGTGGCGTAGCGATCGCCGCCGTCGCAGAGGATCGCCACGATCGAGCCGGCCTCCCCCGCCGCGCGCATGTGTTGCGCCGCCGCCAGGGCGCCGATCAGGTTGGTGCCGCTGGAGCCGCCGACCCGCCGACCCAGGCGCTGGGCCAGGTAATGCATGGCCGCCAGTGACAGGGCGTCCGGCACCTTGACCATGGCGTCAATCACCTGCGCCAGGAATGACGCCTCGACCCGCGGCCGGCCGATGCCTTCGATGCGCGAACCGCAGTCCAGGCGCAGCGAGCGGTCACCGGTCTTGTAGCAGTCGAAAAATACCGAGCGCTCGGCATCGGCGCACAACACTCGGGTGGCGTGCTGGCGATAACGCACGTAACGGCCCAGGGTCGCGGTAGTGCCACCGGTACCGGGGCTGGAAATCAGCCAGCTCGGTTCGGGGAATTGCTCGAAGCGCATCTGGGCAAAGATCGACTCGGCGATGTTGTTGTTCGCCCGCCAGTCGGTAGCGCGCTCGGCATAGGTGAACTGGTCCATGAAGTGTCCGCCGCTTTCCCGGGCCAGACGCTCGGACTCGGCGTAGATCTGCGTCGGATCCTGCACCAGGTGGCTCTGGCCACCATAGAAGGCGATCTGGGCGATCTTTTCCTGCGAGGTACTGGCCGGTACCACGGCAATGAAGGGCAGCCCAAGCAAGCGCGCAAAGTAGGCTTCGGAAATCGCCGTCGAGCCGCTCGACGCCTCGATCACCGGCGCGCCCGGACGCAACCAGCCGTTACACAGGGCATAAAGAAACAACGAACGCGCGAGCCGGTGCTTGAGGCTGCCGGTGGGGTGGCTCGACTCATCCTTGAAATACAGCTCGACCTCAGGAAACCCAGGCAGCGGCAGCGGGATCAGGTGGGTATCGGCGCTGCGCTGGAAGTCCGCTTCGATGATGCGGATGGCTTCACGGGCCCACTGGCGGTGATCGGTCATAGTCGATTCTCGGGCAAAAAGTTCGAAGTTCAGCAGAACATGTTAGGAAAATTCTGATAATTGCTACAGATACAGCCACGGTGAATTATCGACTGCAACTGCTAGGCTGCATGGCGTGAGTTGGTTACAGCTTATAACAAAAAAGAATATAGTTTTTGTTTTAAAGAATATCACCACAGGGTAGGGTGTGCCCCTATCAGAACCTTCAGGATGGAGAGCGCCCTTGCCCCTGCGTAGCACTTTCACTCGTTTCTTTCAGTTGGAAGCTGCCAGCGGTCTATTACTGATTGCTGCAGCTGCCCTGGCCTTGATCATCAACAACTCGCCCTTGTCGTACCTGTACAACGGCTTGCTGGATGTTCCCGTAGTCGCCCAGATTGGCGCGCTGAAAATCGCCAAGCCCCTGTTGTTATGGATCAACGACGGGCTGATGGCCCTGTTCTTTCTGCTGATTGGCCTGGAGGTCAAGCGCGAGGTGGTCGACGGGCATCTGTCCAAGCCTTCGCAGATCGTCTTGCCCGGCGCAGCCGCTATCGGCGGCATGGTGGTACCGGCGCTGATCTACTGGTTCCTCAACAAGGACAACCCGGCTGCCGTGGCTGGCTGGGCAATCCCCATGGCCACCGACATCGCCTTCGCTCTTGGCGTGCTGGCCTTGCTCGGCAAGCGCGTACCGGTTTCACTCAAGCTGTTCCTGATGACCCTGGCGATCATCGACGACCTGGGGGCGATCATCGTTATCGCCCTGTTCTACTCGGGTACCCTGTCGAGCCTGTCGCTGGGCCTGGCGGCAGCTTGCCTGCTGGTACTGATCGCGATGAACCGCATGGGCGTGGTCAAGCTTGGCCCGTACATGGTGGTCGGCCTGATCCTCTGGGTCTGCGTGCTCAAGAGCGGTGTGCACGCCACCCTGGCCGGTGTCACCCTGGCGCTGTGCATTCCGCTGCGCACCAAGAACGCCGAGCCTTCGCCGCTGCTGAGCCTGGAGCATGCCCTGCACCCCTGGGTTGCCTATGGCATCCTGCCGCTGTTCGCCTTCGCCAACGCCGGTGTGTCACTGGCCGGGGTCAGCCTCGAAAGCTTCACCCATCACGTGCCGATGGGCATTGCCGTAGGTTTGCTGGTGGGCAAGACCCTCGGCGTGTTCGGCTTCGCCTGGGTGATGATCAAGGCAGGCATGGCCGCCTTGCCGGCGGGTGCCAACTGGGGCCAGGTGCTGGGTGTGGCGATTCTCTGCGGCATCGGCTTCACCATGAGCCTGTTTGTCGGCTCCCTGGCCTTCGTGCCGGGTAGCAGCGAATACGCCGGCATGGACCGCATGGGCATTCTCACCGGCTCCATTCTGGCCGCGCTGATCGGCTATGGCATCACCGCGCTGTCGAGTCGCAAGCCCGTCACGGCCTGAGTCTCAAGGCAATAAAAAACCCCGACCGGCTTTGCCGAGTCGGGGTTTTTAATGGGTGGTGCAAAACTCAGTGAGTGACGCGACTGGTGCCGTCGACGGTCATGATCCGCACACGCTCGCCGACGCGGAAGATCTCGTTCTGCTGCACGGCCTGCACGTAGGCACGCATGCTGCCGTCATCTTCACGCACGGTGATTTCCACGCCTTGGGTGCGGGTCAGGCCTTCTTCGGCGGCGGAGCCTGCCAGGCCACCGGCCACGGCGCCGATCACGGCGGCAACGATACTGCCGCGGCCACCACCTACCGCACTGCCGGCGACGCCGCCGACGATGGCACCGGCGCCGCCGCCGATCGGGGTCTTGGTCCCTTCGATTTTTACCGGCCGCAGGGACTCGATGGTGCCCATGCGCACGGTCTGCACACGGCGCGCTTCATCACGGGAGTACGAATCGCCGGTCAGGCTCGAGGCACAACCACCAAGCAGCAGCGACATTGTGGTGAAGCTTGCCACCAGCAGAACAGATTTACGCATTGGATGATCTCCGTAAGACAGATGCTCATTAGACTCCGCGCATTGACGACTGTCACGACACATGCGGGGTAAAATTGCTTCCATTCAGCTTCCGTACAGCCTGTTGCTATCGGGGCAGCCTGTAGAAACTTCTAGCGCAAGGATAGACATGGATTACTTCATCGTCGTCATAACCACCGTGGCAGGCTTGTACTTCCACTGGTGGATCTACGTTCGCATCAAGCGCTGGATGGACCGTGACCTGGCCTTGTCGCTGGCAGGCCAGGACGAAGGCAAGAAAGCCTTCATGCTACAACGTCTGGACAGCGCCAAGGCGCAAAAGGTCAAACGCAGTGAACTGGCGGCCTGGCTGGAACGCGAGGCCGCCGGTTACCAGGCCGATTAAGGCGCGAGGCGCTCACGCAGCCAGTTACCTTGCTGCAAGCGATAGTTGAGGCGGTCGTGCAGGCGGCTGGCGCGGCCCTGCCAGAACTCGATGCGCTCGGGTAGCAGGCGGTAGCCACCCCAGTGCTCCGGGCAGTGTGGCTGGTTGTCGCTAAAGCGCTGTTCGGTGGCCTTGACCAGGCCCTCGAGCTCGGCGCGGTTGGCGATCACCCGGCTCTGCGGTGAGGCCCAGGCGCCCAGGCGGCTGCCCAGCGGGCGCACCTGGTAATACTCGTCCGATTCTTGCGGGCTGACCTTGACCACCCGGCCCTCAATACGCACCTGACGCTCCAGCGCCGGCCAGAAGAAGGTCATGGCCGCGAACGGGTTGGCCAGCAGCTGCTGGCCCTTGGCGCTGTCGTAGTTGGTGAAGAAGGTAAAACCCTCCTCGTCCAGGCCCTTGAGCAGGACGATCCGGCAATGCGGGCGGCCTTCGCTATCCACCGTCGCCAGGGTCATGGCGTTGGCTTCCACCGGTGGCTGCTCGGTGTTCAGGGCATCATCGAACCATTGACGAAACAACGCGAACGGCTGCGCCGGAGCCTGGGCTTCGGTCAGGCCATCGCGGGTGTAATCGCGGCGCATATCGGCCAGGGACTGGGTCATTACTGCGTTCCTTGACGATCAGTTGGTCTTCGCAGGGCTGGTGTTGGCGGCGACTTTTTTCGCCGCCGGTGCCGCCGCCTTCTTCGCCGCAGGCTTGGCGGCAGGCTTCTTGGCAGCGGCCTTGGCCGGCGCGGCTTTCTTGGCCACAGTGGCCTTTTTCGCTGGGGCCTTGGCTGCAGGCTTGGCAGCCGGTTTCGCAGCAGCCTTGGCCGGAGCCTTGGCATCCTGTACGGCAACCAGTTCGGCCGGGCTCGGGGTTGGCTGCTTGTACTTGGCCAGCAGGGCAACCATAGTGTTCTGCGGGGTGAGTACCAGTTCAACGCGACGGTTCAAGGCACGGCCTTCAACGCTGTCGTTGGCTGCACGCGGCATTTGCGAGCCCATGCCGCGCAGCATCAGGCGATCTCGCTCCAGGCCGCTGAGGCGGAAGATCGCCGCCACGGAACCGGCGCGCTCCTGGCTGAGTTTGGTGTTGGCGGCGGCAACACCGCTGGTGTCGGCATGCCCCAGGACCAGCACGGCAGTCTGCTTGTCGGCCTCGACGGCTTTGGCTACGCGAGTGATCGGGCCGAGGGTGACCGGCAGCAGCATCGCTGGGCGATCCGGGTTGTAGGAGCTGTCGACCGGCACGGTCACGACCAATACGTCTTCACGGCGCTCGACTTCGAACTTGCTGTCCTTGATCGCTTCGCGCAGCTTTGGCTCGTAGCTGTCGAGCCAGGCCTGGGTGGCCTTGTGGTCGATTTTCGGTACGGCAGCGGTCTTGCCCTTGGCGTCGTCACCAAACGGCCACCACCAGCGGCTGGCGCTTTCCGACTTGGCGTCGGCCTTGGCGACTTTTTCGGTGACCACTTCCTTAACTTCCTTGTCGACGACCTGGTCCGAGCCAAACGGCCACCAGTTGAAGCCGGCATCTGCGGCGCCATCTTTCTGAGGATGCTGCGCGCAGCCGGTCACGGCCAGGCACAGGGCGAGAGCTAAGGATTTATGCGAAGACATCAGCGATACACCATGAAAATGAAAGAAATTTGGCCCAGCAATGCAGGGCTTTGGAATTCAGAATAGCCAAAGGGTTCAGGCCCCATGGGGGTTAACCGATCAAAGGCAGCTGGCCAATACCCGCACCAGCTTCTGCGCCCGAGGGTCCATGAGCACGTAAGGGCCCAGGGTATTGGTAACAAAACCAAAGGAAACATCGTGTTCCGGATCGGCAAAGCCCACCGAACCGCCCGCCCCCGGGTGACCGAAGGCGCGCGCGCCCAGACCAAAGGTCGCGTTGGCGACGCTCGGCTGGTCAAGCATGCAGCCAAGACCGAAACGGGTCGAGGTCAGCAAAGTCCGATCCTGGCCAAGGCTGTGCTCGCGGGTCAGCTCATCGAGCAGCTCCGACTCCAGCAAACCGCCATCGAGCAGGCCTGCGTAGAAACCGGCGAGGCTGCGGGCGTTGCCGTGGCCGTTGGCCGCCGGTTGCTGCATGCGCCGCCACTCGGGTTTGTTGACGCTGGTAAGCATCCCCGGCGGGTTGGTAAAGGCCCGGGTCGACAGGGCTTGCGGCTCGCGCAGGGTGACCTGGAGCAGGCGCTGGGCCGCCTCGTCGCCCATGTTGCCTTTGCTGCGGGCGATATGCGCAACGCGGGGGAAGTCTTCTTCGCCAAGGCCGATATGAAAGTCCAGGCCCAGCGGCCTGGCCGTGCGGGCAACGATCGATTCGCCTGGCTCGCGGCCATCGGCACGGCGAATCAGTTCGCCGATCAACCAGCCAAAGGTAATGGCCGCATAGCCGTGGGCCGTACCCGGGGTCCACCACGGTGATTCGCCAGCCAGTGCCTGGACCATGGCGTGCCAGTCGTAGAGGGCTTCGGCCGGCATCAGCTCACGCAGGGCCGGCACACCGGCGCGATGGCTGAGCAGTTGCCGCAAGGTGATCGATTGCTTGTCGGCCTGGGCGAACTCCGGCCAGTACCGCGCCACCGGCGCATCCAGGGCCAGCTTGCCTTCGCCGACCAGCTGCAGGGCGGTTACGGCGGTGAACATCTTGGTGCAGGAGAACAGGTTGGCAATGGTATCGCTGTGCCAGGCCTCGGCGCCGTCTTTATCGGCGCTGCCGGCCCAGAGGTCGATGACGGTTTCGCCGCCAACCTGGATGCACAGCGCCGCGCCACGCTCCTGAGGATCGTCGAACAGCGCCGCAAAGGCTTCACGTACCGCTTCAAACTTAAGCTCGTAATGACCCTGAATCTGCACCCAGCAACTCCCGCGAAACCGGCTTATCAAATGGCTGTGCATTGTTTCAGCCTGCGCACGATTTGGGAACAGACAGAAGCCGGGCGGTGCATGCCCGGCAGCAGGTGTCAGGGAGTCTTCGGCGCTTTTTCCGGGGTCACCAGGGTTTTACCGAACTGTTCCTGGGTTTGCAGATTGCTCCTGCGCACGCCGTCGACAAAGCCCTGGAACGGTACATCGGTAATGCCGACCAGGCCGAAATGGCCGTTCTCGCCATCGAGCAGGCGCCCGCTGGCAGGTTGGTCGAGGTACTGGAACCAGTGCACACCGACGATTGACGGTTCATCCAGCGCGGCCTTGATGAAGCTGGCATAGGCCGGCGCCCTGC
Organism: Pseudomonas sp. SORT22; assembly: GCF_018417635.1. Lineage (NCBI taxonomy): Bacteria > Pseudomonadati > Pseudomonadota > Gammaproteobacteria > Pseudomonadales > Pseudomonadaceae > Pseudomonas > Pseudomonas sp. SORT22. The sequence goes on along the minus strand of NZ_CP071007.1, from coordinate 1,462,883 downwards.
CCTCTTCCTTGGCCACCTCCATCGGCCCCGGCCAGAACGGGCCACGGTCGCGGGAACCGAACTGGAACTCGGAGACCAGCACCGGCTTGTCCAGCGCCTTGAGCTGGTTGAAGTCGTAGCCGTCCTGCGGTTTGGGCGTGTAGAAATTGAAGCTGATGACGTCGCAGTACTCGGCACAGGCGCCGACTGCTTCCGGGGTGCTCACGGCATAACGGCCGCCAAGCAACAGATGATTGGGCGCATGCCACTTCAGCGAGTCGGAAATGGTCTTGAAATAGGTTTCGGCGAAGACTTTCTGGAAGTATTTGAAGTCGGCCTCGATTTCCGGGTGCTCAGGGCTTGGCAGCGGCGGTTCGAACCCTGGGTCTTCCATCAGCTCCCAAGCGGGCAGATCGATGCCCCAGGCCTTGGACAGGCCGGCCTGGTTGCGGTACTTGTCGCGCAACTGCTTGAGGAAGGCACGCTTGGCCGGTACATCGGTGGTCAGGCGCAAGGTGCCGTAGGCCAGGGCGTAGCGGGCCTTGGGATCGTCACCGGGGGCGGCCCAGGCCAGCTCGTTGTCGGCAAAGTAGCCGATCAGCCAGGGGTCGTCGCGGTGATCGCGGGCGGCAATCGCCACCGCACGCTCGGTGGCCATGGCAAAGCGCGGGTCGAACGGGTCAGGCATGCCGCCCCACCAGTCCATGCCGGTGCTGATGCTGGTGTAGTCACCAACGATCGACAGCGGCAAGGTGTACGGCATGCGATTGGCCTGGCCAAGCGTCGGCTCGCTCCAGTTGCCCAGGGTATTGAAGCCCCAGGCTTGCAGGCGGTCGAGGGTGTGGCCCTGCCAGCGCTGCTTGTCGAAGCTGGCGGGTGGACAGTCCACCGCCGCGCCTTTGTCACTGGCCGCCACCGGCGTGCATGGGGTGGAGTGGCTGCGCTCGATGTTGGCGGCATAGAAGTCGAACCAGCGCCCCTGGTTGAAGTTGCGACCACGGGCCGAGCCATTGCCGTCGTTGTTGTTGCCTTCACCGTAGAACTGCGCCAGCGCCTCACCTGCTTGCGGCAGTGCGCTGAACATGCTCTCGCGCCCTGCCACATAGGTGCGGCCACCGTCGGCTGCCACGGTGTTGACGCCCAGGGAATAGAACGGATGGCCTTCGGGGGTCACCAGGTACCAGCGACCTTCGCGTTTCTCGGTGCGAAAGAAGCCCTTGGCCTCGAACGCCGGGCCTTCGCTGATGCCACCGAACTTGTCGAGCTTGAGCTTGCTGCGTTCGCTCAGCCAGCCTTTGAGCTGCAGCTGTTCGCGGCCGGCGGCGGCCTTGAGCTGGTCATCGCTGACGATCTTTTCCGGCCAGCGACCGCGGGTCGACTGGCCATAGCCGTCGATCAGGCCGGTGTACACGGCCTTTTGCAGTTGCTCGTCATCCTGGGTGCCGACGCGCTCGATGAGGATGCTCTGGGCGACGTTGGGCTTGTTCATCGACAAGGTCACCGACACCACCTGCTTGAGATCGACCTCGCCAGCGCTGCTGGTCAGCAGTACCCGCTGGCCCTCGTGCACCCAAGGCATCGGCGGCCCGGCGCGCATGCCCTGGCTCAGCGGCGAACTGGCCTTGAGCGGTACATAGACGGTTTGCGCCGGGCCCGCCGGCAGGTCGATGCGGCTGGTGAGGGTCTTGCCGTCGCTGCTTAGCACCGTGACATCGACGGTCAGCGCCCAGTCCATGGCACTTTGCAGACGCAAGGTCAGGGCCGTGGCGCTGGACCAGTCCCAGGCCCCGGCCTGCGGAGTCAGGCGCAGCTTGGGCTGCGCCACCGGGTTGAACACCACGCGGCGCAGCACCTCGCCCTCGGCCGTCTGCTCTGCATTGTACTGCGGCAGGCTGGCATCTTCGGTCAGCACATTGACCACGGCGGCCGGGCGAACGAAGCTGAACAGCGTCTGTTGCCCAGCCAGCAGCGGCGTGCTGAACAACAGTGCGAATACGGCAGGCAAGGTACGGCGAATCATAGGGCTGGAGCTCTCCTTGAGGGCCCATGGGGCCTTGAACTGAGTGATAGACAACGCCCGGAGCATTGCGCTCCGGGTTTTCAGGAAATTTCCCGGCGAAACGGTGGCAACGCATTGAGAATAGCCTTGCCGTAGCGCTGGGTGACCACCCGCCGGTCAAGCAGGGTGATGGTGCCGCGGTCCTCTTCGGTGCGCAGCAGCCGCCCGCAGGCCTGGATCAGCCGCAACGAGGCGTCCGGCACGGCGATCTCCATGAACGGGTTGCCGCCACGGGCCTCGATCCATTCGGCCAGGGCGGCTTCGACCGGGTCATCCGGCACGGCGAAAGGAATCTTGGCGATCACCACGTGCTCGCAATATGCGCCCGGCAGGTCGACGCCTTCGGCGAAGCTGGCGAGGCCGAACAGCACGCTGGAATCACCGCCATCGACCCGCGCCTTGTGCTTGTTGAGAGTTTCCTGCTTGGACAGGTTGCCCTGGATGAACACCTGCTTGCGCCAGTCGCGGTCCAGGCCATCGAACACGTCCTGCATCTGCTTGCGCGAGGAAAACAGCACCAGCGAACCGCGCGAGCCTTCCACCAGCTCCGGCAGGTCGCGGATGATCGCCGCGGTGTGGGCGGCGGCATCGCGCGGGTCGGCACGCAGGTCTGGCACCCGCAGCACGCCGGCGTCAACGTGGTGGAAGGGGCTCGGCACAACACTGGTAACGGCGGTCTTGGGCAGCCCGGCACGCATGCGAAAACGATCGAACTTGCCCAGTGCCGTCAGAGTCGCCGAGGTCACCAGGGCGCCGTGGGCGACGTTCCACAGGTTGCGCCGAAGCATTTCGGCGGCAAGGATCGGGCTGGCATTGACCTCGATATCGAACAACGCGCCGCTTTCGGCCAGGGTCAGCCAGCGGGCCATGGGCGGGCTGTCTTCCGGGTCTTCGGCGGTGAAGGCGGTCCACAACTCCCAGTTGCCCTGGGCGCGCATCAGCAGGCTGCCGAACAGCGGGTACCACTCCTCGGCCTGATGGCTGGCGATGCCGATATTGACCTCGCCATCCATGCCTTCCTTGAGCAGCTCGGTCAGGCGGGTGAACAGGTCGCTGAGGCGCGAAAAGCCCTTTTTCAGCTCGATGCCCATCTCGCGCATGTGCTCAGGCACCACGCCGCCTTCGAAACGATGACGAGGCCGCTCACGGCCTTCCATGTCTTCGCCCGGGCGGAAATCGGCAACCTGCTCGCAGGCGCTGAACATGAACTGCTGCTGGGCCTTGATCTCACGGGCCAGCTCCGGCACCTGCTCGATAAATTTGCCCAGGTCGCCCGGCAGCGGATGCTGGGCCAGCAGCTTGGTCAGGTTCTTGGCGGTTTGCTCGAGCCAGTCGGCAGTCGAGCGCAAACGGGTGTAATGGGCGAAATGGCCGATGGCCTTGTCGGGCAGGTGGTGGCCTTCGTCGAATACATAGATGGTGTCGCGCGGGTCCGGCAGCACGGCGCCGCCGCCCAGGGCCAGGTCGGCGAGAACCATGTCGTGGTTGGTGACGATTACATCGACCTTGCCCATGCCTTCGCGGGCCTTGTAGAAGGTGCACTGGCCGAAGTTCGGGCAATGGCGCCCGGTGCACTGGCTGTGGTCGGTGGTCAGGCGCGCCCAGTCCTGGTCTTCCAGAGCCTGGGGCCAGCTGTCACGATCGCCATCCCAGCGGTTGCCGGCGAGCTTTTCGATCATGCTGGTAAAGAGCTTCTGGCTGGCCTCGTCGACCTCGATCCGGAAGCCTTCTTCCTCGAACAGCTGGGCAGTGGCCGATTGCGCCTGGCCTTCCTGCAGCAGCACGTCGAGTTTCGACAGGCACAAGTAGCGGCCACGGCCCTTGGCCAGGGCGAAGCTGAAATTGAGGCCGCTGTTGCGCATCAGGTCGGGCAGGTCCTTGAAGACGATCTGCTCCTGCAGGGCAACCGTGGCGGTGGCGATCACCAGGCGCTTGCCGGCCGCCTTGGCCGCCGGAATCGAGGCCAGGCTGTAGGCCACTGTCTTGCCAGTACCGGTGCCGGCCTCGACCGCGACCACCGCTGGTTCACCGACGCGCCGGCCTTCGTCGTCACAGTCGATATCGCCGAGCACCTTGGCCACTTCGGCAATCATCAGACGCTGGCCGTAGCGCGGCTTGAGGCTCTTGGCTTCGAGAAAACGCGAATAGGCGCCCTGAATCGTGGTTTTGAGTTCGTTGCTGATCATGGTGTCGGGCGCCCGAAGGGCTGGATAAATTTTCAGTGTTTCGATTGGGTCGCTATCATACCCCGCTATTGCCCTTTGCGCCGAATGGAGATCCCCATGCCCGTCTTTGCCCTGTCTTACAGCCTGCATGTTCTGGCCGCCCTGGTGTGGGTCGGGGGGATGTTCTTTGCCTGGCTGATCCTGCGCCCGGCGGCGGTTGCAGCCCTGGAAGGCCCCGCTCGCCTACGCCTGTGGGTAGAAGTGTTTCAGCGTTTTTTTGGCTGGGTATGGATCGCAATCGCGGTGCTGGCGATCAGCGGCATGTTAATGGTCAACACCCGTTTTGCCAGCTTCGAGACCACGCCACGGCATGTCCAGGTGATGATCGGCGGTGCAATTGCGATGTTTGCCGTGTTCTTTCGTGTCCAGTCGTTGCTGTACCCGGAACTGCGCCAGGCGGTGCAGGCTGAGGACTGGCCGGCGGGTGCGGCGGTGATGGCGAGGATTCGGCGGATGGTCGGGCTTAACCTGGTGCTGGGGATTGCGGTGGTGTTGTCGGGTGGGGTGCTGTGGTGAACCAGGTCAAGGGGCTGCTTTGCAGCCCGTCGCCGGCAAAGCCGGCTCCAACAGGGGCCGGCGCGTGCTTTTACAGGCGCTGCAAGATCAACTCTCCAACTGCACCCGCCGCTCCCGGCTGACCCGCAGCCCCAGGTTTGCCTGCCGCACCACCCGCAGTGCTGTACACCAGGCAGCCCTTGCTTGCGCCACCGGCCCCCGGCTTGCCGGCTGCACCCGCCACGCCTGGCGCACCGCCATCAAGCTGGACCACGATGCGCTCAGCAGGAAAACCTGCCGGCAACGCCAGCCGCACCCGGCCACCCGGCGCGCCGTCATGGCCATTGCCACCGTTGTCGCCATTGGCGCCGCGGCTGGCCTGGCCCCAGGTGCAGCCCCCCGGCTTGCCATTGGCGCCATCAAGGCCGACATAACCCGGCGCACCGGCGCCGCCACGGGCATCAATGGCCAGGGTCGAGGCTTTGAGCTCATGCAGTTGCAATTCCAGGTTGCGCCCGGCCTTTGCCGCTTTTTCGTAAGTGCCCGGGGCACCATGGGCAACGATCTGGCTGCCCTCGCCGAAGCTGGCCCGTTGCACTTCAAGCTGCAGGGTGGTTTCGGCCGGCACGATGGCAATTCGCGCCTCCTGGCCCAGGTGCAACTCATCGATCCTGAGATCGACCAGGCTGGCGGGCAGCACCAGGGTGGCGGAATCAGCAACCTCCAGGCGCTGCAAATGCACGACGCTGGCCTTGTTTGGCAGGCGCAGCACCGAATGGGCCGCCACGCTGATGGCGTCGGCCAGGGCCAGAGGGCTGAACAATGCAGCCAGAATGATCAATTTACGCATTAGCAGCTTCCTTGCGGGGTGCCGGAATTGAAAGAACATGAAAAATACCGACCAGCAGGATCTGCAAGCGATCGAACCAACGATGGCTGCGCTCACGCAGGCAACCATTGAACATCAATACTTCCAGCAAGTGCAGGCCAAGCAGGGCGGCACCGGCGGCATTGATCAGCAGGTGGAAGGGGTGCTCCAGCGGTATCAGCAAATTGACCAGTACCACCCACCAGAACACCACGGTCAGGGCCTTGGCCAGCCCCAGTAACCCTTGCATAGGCGCCCCCCGTTGTTATTTTTCGGTGGCGATGCCAGGGGTGCTGGCATCGCCTGCAACAGTAACGGCTGACACGCTCCTTGTGCCAGTCCTTGTGTCAGTGGCCCGATCAATTAAGGTGCAGTTCCACCCTGCGGTTCTGCGCCCGCCCGGCATCAGTGTCGTTATCGGCAACCGGCTGGCTTTCACCCTGGCCCTGGCTGGTGACCTTGGCGGGCGACAGGCCCTGGCTGATCAGGTACTCGGCAACACTGCTGGCTCGCCGTTCGGACAGCGCCTGGTTGTAGGCGTCCGAGCCCTGGCTGTCGGTATGGCCGACGACTTTGACGCTGGTTACATTGGCGCCATTGAGCTTGCTGGTCAGCGCCTGCAACTGCTGTTGGGCCGCGCTGGTCAACTGCGCCGAGTCAAAGGCGAACATCACCGCGCCCTGGTCGCTGAGGGTAATCACTTCCGAGGTCGGTGCAGGCTCCGGCGCTTTCTGGCTCGCTGGGTATTGCGGCAGCGGGCAACCGGTATGGCTGACCGGGGTGTTGGCCGGCGTGTCGGGGCAGAGGTCGCGACGGTCGAACACGCCGTCTTCATCCTCGTCACCGTCCTGGGCATAACAGATCAGGCCGCCGGCAATCGCGCCGGCAGCACCGGCACCGGCTGCCCAGGCGGAACTTTCGATGGCACCCAGACCGCCACCGACCAGACCGCCAAGCAGGCTGCAGATAGGCCAGGTCCTTTGATTGAGTGGGGCGCTGCCATCGCTGTGGGTCGCACAACCGGAGAGCAGGCTTGCGGCCAGAAGGACCGGCAGTGTGGCCTTGAAGAGAACACTCATGAGAATTGCTCCTGTGTCACCGGCCTCTACCGGTCACACAGGAGTAAAGACCGGCCTGCGGTACTTCTCAAGCCGCAGGCCGCTGGCGCTTCAGCGCTCGATGCGAATTTCCGTACGACGGTTCTGCGCCCGGCCATCGGCAGTGGCGTTGTCGGCAACCGGCTGGGTCTCACCGGCACCGCGCACCGAGACGAAGCTGGCACGTGGCACGCCGCTCTCGATCAGGTATTCGGTGACCGAATGCGCGCGGCGCTCCGAGAGTTTCTGGTTATAGGCATCGGAGCCTTTGCTGTCGGTGTGGCCAGTGACACTCAAGCGCGCGCTCGCCGCTTCGTTTTTCAGGCGCGTGGCAATGGTATTGAGGCGCTCCTTGTCGGTTGCGGTCAGCTTGGCCGAATCGAACTCGAAGTGAACATCGCGAATGACAATGACCTCTTCCTTGACCACGGCGACTTCTTCGACCACGGCGACAGGCTCCGGCGGGCATCCGTTTGCATCGACCTGCACGCCACGTGGCGTGCCCGGGCACTTGTCGCGGCTGTCCGGCACGCCATCGCCGTCTTCGTCGCCATCGCCGTGGGCCCAGCAGTAACCGGCGGCCATGCCCGCGCCAAGCAGCGCGCCCCAGCCTGCCCAGCTGGAGCTCTCGATAGCGCCCAGGGCTGCGCCGCCTACGCCCCCGACGGCAGCACACTTCGGCCAGTCGGTTTTTTGCAAACCTGCACAACCAGTCAACACGCTGGTTAGCAGAACCAGAGGTAATGCTGTGCGTACTATGCTCATTTTGTTGCATCTCCTAGGGGGAATCGGTGCAAAACCGATGCTCTGGGAGTAAAGACCGCCTCATTGATATCCGCCAGCAATAGGCCATGATGCGGCGCCGCGGCACTATGCCAAGTGGCGCCAGACCGTTAGTCTTGCCCCATCTGACCGAGGATTCCCGATGATGGACGGTTTTTCCCAGCGCACCCCGCAACAGGCCCTGGCCGCCCTGCTTGATCGCTATGCGCCACAACGCCTGCTATTGATAGGTGAGCGCTTTCCGGCTCTGGAGGCTTTCGCCCAGGCGCACCCGCAGGCGCAAATCGCCGTGGCCAACCCCGGCGCTCTGCCGGCCGAGCTTGCGGCGCAACGCTTCGACCTGGCGCTGCTGGTCGATTGCCTCGAGCACCTGAGCAAACGCGATGGCCTGCAATTGCTCGGCGGCATCCGCAACCTCAATGCCAGCCGCGTGGCGGTGCTGGCCGACCTGAGCGCCTGCGATTGGCAAGAAACCGACTTCTTCGCCCTGGCCCTGCAAGCCAGTGAAAAATTCCAACGCGATGCGCAGGTTTTGAACCTGTTCACCTATGATCTACGTGAATACAAACAGGTCCCGGACTGGCTCAATGCCAAGTTCTGGGCCAACCCGGAAAATTTTGGCAAGTACTGGTGGTGAAGCAATGAGTGTCTCGGTTTGTCCTTGCGGTAGCGGCGATCTGCTCGATACCTGCTGCGGGCATTATCACGCTGGGCTCCCCGCCCCCGACGCGCAGACCCTGATGCGTTCGCGCTACAGCGCCTACGTGCTGGGGCTGGTCGACTATCTGGTGACCACCACCCTGCCAGCGCAGCAAGCCGGGCTCGACCGCGAGGCGATCCGCAACTGGAGCCAGCAGAGCACCTGGCTGGGCCTTGAAGTCGAAGGCGCCGAGGTGTTCGGCGGCAAGCCCGAACATGCCTTTGTCACCTTTACCGCTCGCTGGCACGACAGCGATGGCGAGCATTGCCATCGCGAACGCTCGGCCTTCGTGCAGAACCACGGCCGCTGGTACTTCATTGACCCGACCGTCGGCCTCAAGGTCACGCGCAACGATCCCTGCCCATGCGAAAGCGGGCAGAAGTTCAAGAAGTGCTGCTCCAGTTACCTGGGTAGCTGAGCTGATGGCCCGCCTGCTGCTGATCAGCGTTCTGCTCCTGCAACTGGCGGGCTGCGCCAGCTGGCTGGACAGCGACTACCAGGACCCACAGGTGCATCTGCTCAAGGTTGAACCGCTGAAGATGCGCCTGCTGCAGCAGGAATTCGTACTGCATGTCCAGGTCGACAACCCCAACGACAGCCGCCTGTTCATCCGTTACCTGGGCTACAAGGTGCTGATCAACGACCTGCCGTTGACCGAAGGCGAGGCCAGCCTGTGGCGCAGTGTCGGCCCGCACGCGCGGCGCATCTTCAAGATCCCGGTGCGCACCAACCTCTGGCAGCAGGTCAAACCCCTGGCCAAACTGCTCAAAGGCAGCGAAGGCCCACTGCGCTATCGCCTGGAAGGTGAGATGAGCAGCGGATTATTCTTCGCCCGCGACCTGCACTTGTCGCGCAGTGGTGAGATAATTCCCGGCGATCTTATTCCGGAGTAACCCAAGATGACCCAGCAACCCCATGTCCATGGCCCTGACTGCAACCACGATCATGATCATCACGACCATGACCATGGCCATGTACACGGCCCGCACTGCAACCACGGCCACCAGGAGCCGGTGCGCAACGCCCTGAAGGACGTCGGCCGCAACGATCCGTGCCCATGCGGCAGCAGCAAGAAGTTCAAGAAGTGCCACGGCGCCTGATCGCGGCCTTTTGCTAGTGGTCGGCGCTTGCGCAGTACGCCGGCGCGACCGCTAGCTCCCCTGCCGGCCCGACGCCTCGTCAGCTGGTGAAAATAAAGGCTGCGCCCCGCTTGCATGGTGTGATCGCGCTCACTAACGTAGCGCCTTTTACCGCCACGCCCTGCAGGAGCCTGATCATGGCCGCGCCAGCCCTTCCCCCTTTTACCCCCCGGTTCGGCGTAGCCGCTGCGATGCTCGGGCTGCTCAGCCTGGGTGGCTGCCAGATGGCCGGCCAGCGCGACAGCGTGCTGCCTGCCACGGGCGTGCAACCGCTCAAAGGCCTGGCACAAAATGTGTCGGTGCGCCGCAACGCCCTGGGCATGCCGCTGATCGAATCGAACAACTTCCACGACGCGCTGTTCGCCCTGGGCTATATCCACGCCGGTGACCGCATCGGGCAGATGGTTGGCATGCGCCTGCTGGCTCAAGGCCGGCTGGCGGAAATGGCCGGTGCCGACGTGCTGGAAGTCGACCGCCTGATGCGCGCGGCCAACCTCAAGGCCAGCGCCAACCAGCTGTATGCCGATGCCTCGCCACGCCTCAAGCGTTTCTTCGAGGTGTATGCCCGTGGCGTCAACGCTTATATGTTCCGCTACCGCGACAAGCTGCCGGCACCATTGGCGCAAAGCGGCTACCGTCCGGAATACTGGAAGCCCGAGGACTCGGCGCTGATCTTCTGCCTGTACAACTTCAGCCAGTCGGTCAACCTGCAGGAAGAACTCGCAGCCCTGGGCCTGGCGCAAAAAGTCGGTACCGACAAACTGGCCTGGCTGCTGCCAAGCTACCCTGACGAACCGCTGGCGCTGAGCGAAACCGACAAGCTCAAAGGCCTGAACCTGAACAGCCAGCTCGCGGGCCTGGCACCGTTGACCGCAGTCAGCGAGCAACTGGCCGCACTCAACCTGCTCGGCAGCGCCGGCTCGAGCAACTGGGCGATTGCCCCGCAGCGCAGCCGCAGCGGCAAGAGCCTGATGGCCAGCGATACCCTTGGTGCCTGGGCGATGAGCCCGGTGCAGATCCGTTCGCCCAAGTACCAGGCCGCTGGCGTATCCATCGCCGGCCTGCCGCTGGTGCTTTCAGGCTACAACGGCAAGCTGGCCTGGAGCGCCAGCGCGGTGATGGCCGACAACCAGGACCTGTTCCTGGAAAAACTGCGCAAGGAAGGCAGCCGCCTGATGTACCAGGCCGACGGTAAATGGCTGCCAGCCCAGGCCCGCAACGAAACCTTCTTCATCAAGGGCCAGCGCCCGCTGCGTGAAACCCTGTACGACACCCGCCACGGCACCCTGCTCGGCCAGCCGCAGAACGCCAGCCTGGGCCTGGCCCTGCGCATGCCCGAGCTCAAGGGCGACCAGAGCCTGGATGCGTTCTTCAACCTGTCGCGGGCGCAGAATGTCGAGCGCGCCTTCGACAACACCCGCGAGATTGGCGCTGCGGCGCTGAACTTCGTATTTGCCGACGCCAGCAATATCGGCTGGCAGGTCAGCGGGCGCTTCCCCAACCGCCGCGAGGGCCAGGGCCTGCTGCCGTCGCCGGGCTGGGACGGTCGCTACGACTGGGACGGCTACGCCGACCCGATGCTCCACCCCTACGACCAGGACCCGCCCCAAGGCTGGATCGGCAATGCCAACCAGCGCAGCGTGCCCAAAGGCTATGGCATGCAGCTGTCCAACAGCTGGTACTACCCCGAGCGTGCCGAGCGCCTGGCGCAACTGGCCGGCAACGGCAAGCACGACAGCCGCAGCCTGATGCTGATGCAAAGCGACCAGACCACGCTGTTTGCCGACAAGCTGAAGAAAATGTTCCAAGCCCCCGGCATGGCCCAACCGCTGAAGCAGGCAATCGACGCCCTGCCTGCCGAGCAACGGACCAAGGCACGCGAAGCCTACACCCGGTTGATGGCCTTCGACGGCCGACTGAGCACCACCTCGGCAGATGCCGCCCTGTACCAACTGTTCCTGCAGGAAAGCGCCAAGCTGACCTTCCTCGACGAGCTCGGCCCTGAATCCAGCCCGAGCTGGCAGGCTTTTGTCGGTAACGCCCGGCTGTCGTACTCGGCCCAGGCCGACCACTTGCTCGGCCGCGAAGACAGCCCGTTCTGGGACGATCAGAACACCGCGCAAAAAGAAGACAAGCCGGCCATTCTCGCCCGCAGCCTGGCAGCAGCAATCACTGCCGGCGAAGCGCAACTGGGCAATAATCAGCGCGCCTGGCAATGGGGCAAACTGCACCAGTACCGCTGGCCGGCGCCGACTTTTCATGGCCTGGGTGACGCGGTCAGTCGCGGCCCGCTGGCCACGGGCGGCGACCACAGCACCCTGAACCTTGCGCCCTACGCCTGGGGCAAGGACTTCAACGCACAACTGGCACCGTCGCTGCGCATGGTGGTGGACTTCGGCCAGATTGAACCGCTGCAACTGCAAAGCAGTAGCGGCCAGTCCGGCAACCCGGCCAGCCCGCACTTTGCCGATGGCCTGGATGCCTGGTTCAAGGGCCGCTACATGAGCCTGCCGCTGCAACCACAAAACTTCGACCGCGCCTACGGCAACAAGCGCCTGACCCTGGTACCGGACAGGTAAAACCGCGCAATCCGCACGCGCAGCCGGTGCAATGCCGGCTGCGCTGATCCATATCAACAGCCCCCGCCGACAAATCCCTTACAACGAAACTGAGGCAGGTTTCGTTACCTGCCTCTGCCTGATGAACCATAAAAACGATTGCAGCCCTGCGCCCAGGGGACCACCCCAGGCCAGGTGACTAAAGGAATAATGCAATGGCATCTGCCTTCTCCCGTCTGGCCCTGGTGGCCACGACCGTGTTCTCGTTCTCCGTATTCGCCAGCGAACCGCCCCCGGCAGCGGCGGCCGACAGCGAACTGCTTGCCCGAGGCAAATACATCGCCCAGCTCGGCGACTGCATTGCTTGCCACACCGCACCGCAAGCACCGGAAATGGCCGGTGGCCTGCAGCTGAAAACGCCGATGGGCACCATCTACTCAAGCAACATCACCCCCGACCCGGACACTGGCATCGGCCGCTACAGCTTCGAGCAGTTCGACAAGGCCATGCGCGAAGGCGTGACCCCGGACGGCACCAACCTGTACCCGGCAATGCCCTACCCGTCCTACGCGAAAATGAGCGAAGCGGACATGCGCGCCCTGTACGCCTACCTGATGCAGGGCGTGACGCCGATCAGCCAGTCCAACCAGGAAGCGGACATGAGCTGGCCGTTCAACATGCGCTGGGGCCTGTCGCTGTGGAACTTCGCCTTCGTCGACAGCGAGCCCTTCGAGCCCGATCCCGCCAAGGACGAAGTGCTCAATCGGGGCGCCTACCTGGTGCAGGGCCTGGGCCATTGTGGTGCCTGCCATACCCCACGCGGCATCGCCTTCCAGGAAAAGGCCATGAGCGACGCCGGCCGCAGCGGCAAGCACTTCCTCGCCGGTGAAACCGTAGAGCACTGGCAGGCCCTGAGCCTGCGCAACCTGTGGACCGTGCAAGACACCGTGCAATTGCTCAAGACCGGGCAGAACCGCTTCGCCACGGTGTCGGGCAACATGGCCGACGTCATTCATCACAGTACCCAGCACTTCAGCGACGGCGACCTGGTGGCCATCGCCAGCTACCTGAAATCGCTGCCGCCGGGCAAGGATGACCTGCCGATGCCGGATATCCCGCTGGCCGCAGCCGTCGCCCCGGATGACCTGTTCAGCAGCCGCGGCGGCCTGGGCTACACCCAGTTCTGCAGCGATTGCCACCGCCCGGACGGGCGTGGGGTCCCGGGCCTGTTCCCGCCACTGGCCGGCAACCCAAGCATCGCCTCGACCAACCCGACCTCGCTGCTGCACATCACCCTCACCGGCTGGGAAACCGCGCAAACCGCCACCCATTCGCGGGTCTACACCATGCCCGGCTTCGCCCGCCTGGCCGATCAAGAGATCGCCGAGATCCTCACCTTCGTGCGCGGTCGCTGGGGCAACAACAGCTCGCCGATCACTGCCAAGCAGGTGAAAACCCTGCGTGACCAGCTCAACCCGCAGACCACCGACTCCAGCGCCTTTGAAACCCCGCGCCTGGCCAACCTGCTCGCCGCAGCCAACGCCGAGCAGGTGATCCGCGGCATGCGCTTGCACCTGCAAACCCGCGAGCTGTTGCCGGACAACGTCGGCAACGCGCTGAACTGCACCAGTTGCCACCTCAACGCCGGTACCGTGGCCGACGGCTCGCCGTTTGTCGGCGTCTCGGCGTTCTTCCCCAGCTACGCTCCGCGGGCGGGCAAGGAAGTCACCCTTGAAGAGCGCATCAACGGCTGCTTCCGGCGTTCGATGAACGGCAAGCCGATACCGCCGCAATCGGCGGACATGCAGGCGATGGTGGCCTATTTCGACTGGATGAAGATGAACACCCAGCCGGGCGACAAGGTGGCCGGGCGCGGGGTCGGCAAGATCGACACAGCGATCAAGCCAGACCTGGACAACGGCAAGCAGGTGTATGCCGAGCAGTGCGCGGTGTGCCATGGCAGCAATGGCGAGGGCCTGGCCCGAGAAGACGGCAGCCTGGTGTACCCGCCGCTGTGGGGCGATCAGTCGTTCAACATCGGCGCCGGCATGGCCCGCACCTATACCGCCGCAGCGTTCGTCAAACGCAACATGCCGATCGGCTTTCACGAGAAATTCCCCCTGGGCCAGGGCGGCTTGAGTGACCAGGAGGCAGTGGACGTCGCGGCCTGGTTCTCGCAACAGCCACGGCCGGACTTCCCGGACAAGGTCAAGGACTGGCCCAACGGCGGCAAGCCGGTGGATGCGCGATACTGAGGCTGTTCGGGGCCGCGCTGCGGCCCCTCGCAGGCAAGGCCAGTTCCCACTGAATGTGGGGCTGGCCTGGAATATGGTGTGAAACTTGCTATCACTGTGTTGTCTGGCATCGACCGGTAACGGCCCTTTGCCACCCCAACACTTTGCGAATCCAAGGACACACAATGAAAAAAGCATGGCTGACGCTTTCCGCACTCGCGTTGTGTCTGGCTGCGGGGAACACCCTGGCCAAGGAATACAAGGAGCTGCGCTTCGGCGTCGATCCGTCTTATGCACCGTTCGAATCGAAAGCCGCCAACGGTTCCCTGGTGGGCTTCGACATCGACCTGGGCAATGCCATCTGTGCTGAGCTCAAGGTCAAGTGCAAGTGGGTGGAAAGTGACTTTGACGGCATGATTCCGGGGCTCAAGGCCAACAAGTTCGACGGTGTGATCTCGTCGATGACCGTTACCCCGGCCCGGGAAAAAGTCATCGATTTCTCCAGCGAGCTGTTTTCCGGCCCTACCGCCCTGGTGTTCAAAAAAGGTGCAGGCCTGACCGCCGACCCGGCCTCGCTCAAGGGCAAGACTGTCGGCTACGAGCAAGGCACCATCCAGGAAGCCTACGCCAAGGCCGTGCTGGACAAGGCCGGGGTCAAGACCCAGGCCTACCAGAACCAGGACCAGGTCTATTCCGACCTGACCTCCGGACGCCTGGATGCCTCGATCCAGGACATGCTCCAGGCCGAACTGGGCTTTCTCAAGTCGCCACAAGGCGCCGACTATGAAGTCAGTGAGCCGGTCGACAGCGAATTGCTGCCGTCCAAGACCGCAGTCGGTATCAAAAAAGGTAACACTGAGCTCAAGGCACTCCTGGACAAAGGTATCAAAGCGTTACACGACGACGGCACCTACGCCACGATCCAGAAAAAGCACTTCGGTGACCTGAACCTCTACAGCGGCAAATAACCACTGCGGGAACCGGCAAACGCCGGTTCCCGCATGATCGCGTCCACTGGCATAGGTTCGCTTCATGTTCGAAGACCTGCTGCAGTTCCTGGGGCTCTCGGCATTCAGCTTGAAGGGCTTCGGCCCCTTGCTGCTGCAGGGCACCTGGATGACCCTCAAACTGTCCTTCATGTCGCTGCTGGTCAGCGTTGGCCTGGGCCTGCTCGGCGCCAGTGCCAAGCTCTCGCCGCTGCGCCCGCTACGCCTGATCGCCCAGGCCTACACCACGCTGATTCGCGGCGTGCCTGACCTGGTGCTGATGCTGCTGATTTTCTACAGCCTGCAAACCTGGCTGACCAGCCTCACCGACGCCATGGAGTGGGAATACATCGAGATCGACCCATTCGCCGCCGGGGTCATCACCCTGGGCTTCATCTACGGCGCCTATTTCACCGAAACCTTTCGCGGCGCAATTCTCGCCGTGCCGCGCGGCCAGGTCGAAGCGGCCACTGCTTACGGCCTCAAGCGCCTGCAACGCTTTCGCTTCGTGGTCTTTCCGCAAATGATGCGCTTCGCCCTGCCCGGCATCGGCAACAACTGGATGGTGATGCTCAAGGCCACTGCTCTGGTGTCGATCATCGGCCTGGCCGACCTGGTCAAGGCCGCCCAGGACGCCGGCAAGAGCAGCTACCAGTTGTTCTACTTCCTGGTGGTCGCGGCGTTCATCTACCTGTTGATCACCAGCGCCTCCAACGTCGCCCTGCGCTGGCTGGAACGGCGCTATAACGTCGGAACCCGGGAGGCCATCCGATGATCGAGCTCTTGCAGGAATACTGGCGCGCCTTCCTCTACACCGACGGCACCCACATCACCGGCCTGGCCATGACCCTGTGGTTGCTCACCGCAGCCCTGGCGATTGGCTTCGTGGTTTCGATCCCGTTGTCGATTGCGCGGGTTTCGCCGCGCTTCTGGGTTCGCTGGCCCGTGCAGTTCTATACCTACCTGTTCCGCGGCACGCCGCTGTATATCCAGTTGCTGATCTGCTACACCGGGATCTACAGCCTGGAAGCGGTGCGCGCGCAGCCGCTGCTCGACAGCTTTTTTCGCGATGCGATGAACTGCACCATCCTCGCCTTTGCCCTCAACACCTGCGCCTACACCACGGAGATTTTCGCCGGGGCGATCCGCAGCATGAACCATGGTGAAGTCGAGGCCGCCAAGGCCTATGGCCTGCGCGGCTGGAAACTTTATGCTTATATCATCATGCCGTCGGCGCTGCGCCGCTCGCTGCCCTACTACAGCAACGAAGTGATCCTGATGCTGCACTCCACCACGGTGGCCTTCACCGCCACCGTGCCGGACATCCTCAAGGTCGCCCGCGACGCCAACTCGGCCACATTTCTGACCTTTCAGTCGTTCGGCATCGCCGCGCTGATCTACCTGTGCGTGACCTTCGCCCTGGTAGGGCTGTTTCGCATCGCCGAACGTCGCTGGCTGGCTTTTCTAGGACCGACACACTAGGACTGATATGCATCACTCGACTCATGACATTCTGGCACCGGTTCCCGGCATTGCCCGCCAGATCCACAGCTTTCACTTCGGCCCCCGCGGCGCCGGCAAAATCTACATCCAGGCCTCGCTGCATGCCGATGAACTGCCCGGCATGCTGGTGGCCTGGCACCTCAAGCAACGCCTGACCGAACTTGAGGCCCAGGGCCTGCTGCGCCGCGAAATCGTGCTGGTGCCGATCGCCAACCCGGTAGGCCTGGAACAGGTACTGATGGATGTGCCGCTGGGCCGTTACGAGCTGCAAAGCGGCGAGAACTTCAACCGCCATTTCGTTGACTTGAGCGACCAGATCGGCGACCAGATTGCCGATCACCTGACCCAGGACCCGCAGCACAACATTGCCCTGATCCGCGAAAGCCTGCGCCGCGCCCTGGATGCCCATGCTGCCCACACCCCGCTGCAATCCCAGCGCCTGACCCTGCAGCGCCTGGCCTGCGACGCCGAGATGGTGCTCGACCTGCATTGCGACTTCGAAGCCGTGGCGCACCTGTACACCACGCCCGAAGCCTGGCCGCAGGTCGAACCGCTGTCGCGCTACCTGGGCGCCCAGGCCAGCCTGCTGGCCACCGACTCGGGCGGGCAGTCCTTCGATGAATGTTTCACCCTGGTCTGGTGGCAATTGCAGCAGCGCTTCGCCAAGCAGTTCCCGATCCCCCAGGGCAGCTTTTCGGTGACCGTCGAATTGCGTGGCCAGGGCGATGTCAGCCATCCGTTGGCGGAACAGGACTGCACGGCGATTCTCGAGTACCTGACCCGTTACGGCGCCATTGAAGGCGAACCTGCCACCTTGCCCGCCCTCAGCTACCCGGCAACGCCGCTGGCCGGGGTGGAACCGGTGGCAACGCCGCTGGGCGGCCTGTTGGTGTTCCACGCCAAGCCGGGCCAGTACCTGCAGGCCGACCAACTGATCGCCGAAGTTATCGACCCGCTCAGCGACCGGGTCACCCCGGTGCGCAACAGCCAGCCCGGCCTGCTCTATGCTCGCTCGCTGCGGCGCATGGCCACCGCCGGCATGGTCATCGCCCATGTGGCCGGCAACCAGGCCTACCGCAGCGGCTACCTGCTGTCGCCTTGACCCCTTACCTTTAGAGCCTGCGCATGTACAAACTGACCATCGAAGACCTGCACAAACGCTACGGCGAGCACCATGTGCTCAAAGGCGTATCGCTCAAGGCCAGGACCGGCGACGTGATCTGCCTGATCGGCGCCAGCGGCTCGGGCAAGAGTACCTTCCTGCGCTGCATCAACTTCCTCGAGCAACCCAACGAAGGCAGCATGACCCTCGATGGCAAGCCGGTGCACATGACCCAGGACCATCATGGCCTGCACGTCACCGATCCGGACGAGCTGCAGCGCCTGCGCACGCGCCTGGCCATGGTGTTCCAGCACTTCAACCTGTGGAGCCACCTGAGCGTGCTGGACAACATCGCCATGGCACCGCGACGGGTGCTGGGCGTGAGCAAGCACGAGGCCGAGGAGCGCGCCCGGCGCTACCTGGACAAAGTCGGCCTGGCACCGCGGGTGGCCGATCAATACCCGGCATTTCTCTCCGGCGGCCAGCAGCAACGGGTGGCTATCGCCCGGGCACTGGCCATGGAGCCGGAAGTCATGCTGTTCGACGAGCCGACCTCGGCGCTGGACCCGGAGCTGGTCGGCGAAGTGTTGCGGGTGATTCAGGGCCTGGCCGAAGAGGGCCGGACCATGATCATGGTGACCCACGAAATGGCCTTCGCACGCAAGGTGGCGAGCCAGGTGATGTTCCTCCACCAGGGGTTGGTGGAGGAGCAAGGGCCGCCGGACGAGGTACTGGGCAATCCAAAAAGCGAACGCCTGCGTCAGTTTCTCAGCGGCAACCTCAAGTAGCGGTCAGGCGACGGGGGCCGGTGGCGGCTCGTCAGGCAGAGTGGGCTCACCCGGCTCCATCGGCGGATTTTCCCCCGGTTGCGGTGAATCAGGGGTGTCTGGATCAGGCTGACCGGGCACGCCGCCCGCGTGGAGGATGTGCGGGTGCGGATGGGCCAGCAGCGACCAGGCCAACATCCCAACGCTGTTGGGCTGCAGCACGGCCAGCTTGGCACTGATGGTCGGGTCGAGTTTCATGGGCGGCTCCTGGTTGACGTCCGCCTGGCGTGTTGCCGGGCGGAACAATTCAACTCATTGGAGTACGCCGCAGGCAAGGAATTCCCTCGCCTTGTCGCCTCAGGTGCGTGGCAGGGTAACGCCGCGCTGGCCCTGGTATTTACCGCCACGATCCTTATAGGACACTTCGCATTCTTCGTCGGATTCGAGGAAGAGCATCTGCGCCACGCCTTCGTTGGCGTAGATTTTCGCCGGCAGCGTGGTGGTGTTGGAGAACTCCAGGGTCACGTGACCTTCCCACTCGGGCTCAAGCGGGGTGACGTTGACGATGATGCCGCAGCGGGCGTAGGTGCTCTTGCCCAGGCAGATGGTCAGCACGTTGCGCGGGATACGGAAGTATTCGACGGTGCGGGCCAGCGCGAAGGAGTTCGGCGGGATGATGCAGACGTCGCTCTTGACGTCGACAAAGCTGCCGGCGTCGAAGTTTTTCGGATCGACGGTCGCCGAGTTGATGTTGGTGAACACCTTGAATTCGTCGGCGCAGCGCACGTCGTAGCCGTAGCTGGAGACGCCGAAGGAGATCAGCCGGTTGTCGCTCTCACCGCGCACCTGGCGCTCGACGAACGGCTCGATCATGCCGTGTTCCTGCGCCATGCGGCGAATCCACTTGTCCGATTTGATGCTCATGGCGGGGTGTCCTGAAATTGCGTGGTGAAAAAATTCTGTGGCGCATCTTACCGGGCCCGGCGCCGGGTTCAAAGTTCCATGCAGCATCAACCGTCGGATCCCCGTACCACGGGGCCTGCACGGGAGCGCGAGGCACCGTCAGTCATGAATTATGAGAAAGCGTCACAAGACCATTGGCACGTTCTGGAAAAAGGGTTAAGGTGACGCCACTGTGCTGCACGTGTCACTGAGAATATCTACCTGATGCAAGATTTCGATCAACCCATCTTCATGAATTTTCTGCCTCTTTGCACTCAGTCTCGGCCAGGGCGTTTCCTGAGTCGTAGTTAACTTTGTCCAAGGAGACAGACCATGTCCAATCGCCAAACCGGTACCGTTAAGTGGTTCAACGATGAAAAAGGCTTCGGCTTCATCACCCCACAATCCGGTGACGACCTGTTCGTACACTTCAAAGCCATCAAAGCTGACGGCTTCAAAAGCCTGAAAGAAGGCCAAGCGGTCTCTTTCATCGCTACCCGCGGTCAGAAAGGCATGCAGGCTGAAGAAGTAGAAGTTATCTAACTTCCGCTTTACAGCTTGAAGAAAGCCCCGCCCTTAACAGGTGGGGCTTTTTTTATGCCCTGGATTTTGACCTCATCGCGGGGCAAGCCCGCTCCTACGGTAGGAGCGGGCTTGCCCCGCGAAAATCACCTCAGTCCTCGCTGATAGTGATATTCGGCATCGCCGGCGCCGCCGCTTCCTGCAACACGATCCGTGCACCGACCTGACGGGCCAGCTCCTGGTAGACCATGGCGATCTGGCTTTCCGGCTCGGCAATCGCCGTCGGCTTGCCGCTGTCGGCCTGTTCGCGGATCAGCATCGACAGCGGCAACGAGGCCAGCAGTTCGACACCGTACTGCGCCGCCAGCTTCTCGCCACCGCCCTCACCGAACAGATGCTCGGCATGGCCGCAGTTCGAACAAATGTGCACGGCCATGTTCTCGACCACGCCCAGCACCGGGATATTGACCTTGCGGAACATCTCCACGCCCTTCTTGGCGTCGAGCAGCGCCAGGTCTTGCGGGGTGGTAACGATCACCGAGCCGGCCACCGGGACTTTCTGCGCCAGGGTCAGCTGGATGTCGCCGGTGCCAGGCGGCATGTCGATCACCAGATAGTCGAGATCGTCCCAGGCGGTCTGGGTCACCAGTTGCAGCAAGGCCCCGGAGACCATCGGACCGCGCCAGACCATCGGCGTGTTGTCGTCGGTCAGGAAAGCCATGGACATGACCTCGACACCGTGGGCCTTGAGCGGCACGAACCACTTTTGCTCGCGAATCTGCGGGCGGGTGCCTTCGGCGATACCGAACATCACGCCCTGGCTCGGGCCATAGATGTCGGCATCGAGAATGCCTACCCGCGCGCCTTCGCGAGCCAGGGCCAGGGCCAGGTTGGCGGCGGTGGTCGATTTGCCGACACCGCCCTTGCCGGAGGCCACGGCGATGATGTTCTTGACGTTGGCCAGGCCCGGGATCTGCGCCTGGGCCTTGTGTGCGGCGATCACGCAGTTGATTTCGACCCGCGCCGAGGTAACCCCGTCGAGACCTTCGACAGCCGTTTGCAGCACCTGCGCCCAGCCATTTTTGAACAGGCCGGCGGCATAGCCCAGTTGCAGCTGCACGCTGACGCGATCGCCCTGGATATCAATGGCCTGGACACAGCCGGCGCTGACCGGGTCCTGGTTCAGGTATGGGTCGGTGTACTGGCGAAGAACGGCTTCGACGGCTGCGCGAGTGACGGCACTCATGGAGACTCCCGTGATAAAGACTGAGCAAAACAGACCACTATGCTAACCCGTCATCCCTCTTCAGATACGTCCATGGGGTGAAATATATTTCCCGGCGTTTTATAGTGGCCGATCACCGTTTCATCTCAAGTAGCCGAAAAAAGTAGCCGAGCCCCCATGTCCGAGCCACGTCAGATTCTCGTCACCAGCGCCCTGCCCTATGCCAATGGTTCCATTCACCTTGGCCATATGCTCGAGTACATCCAGACAGACATGTGGGTGCGCTTCCAGAAGCTTCGCGGCAACCAGTGCATTTATGTCTGCGCTGACGACGCCCACGGCTCGGCCATCATGCTGCGCGCCGAGAAAGAAGGCATCACCCCCGAGCAACTGATTGCCGCCGTCCAGGCCGAGCACAGCGGGGATTTCGCCGACTTTCTGGTCGACTTCGACAACTTCCACTCGACCCACGCCGAAGAAAACCGCGAACTGTCGAGCCAGATCTACCTCAAGCTGCGTGACGCCGGGCACATCGCTACCCGCTCGATCACCCAGTATTTCGACCCGGACAAAAAAATGTTCCTGGCCGACCGCTTCATCAAGGGCACCTGCCCCAAGTGCGCGGCTGAAGACCAGTACGGCGACAACTGCGAAAAATGCGGCGCCACCTACGCACCAACCGAGCTGAAGAACCCCAAGTCGGCGATTTCCGGCGCCACCCCGGTGCTCAAGGATTCGCAACACTTCTTCTTCAAGCTGCCGGACTTCCAGGCCATGCTCCAGCAGTGGACCCGCAGCGGTACCCTGCAGGACGCGGTGGCCAACAAGATCGCCGAATGGCTGGATGCCGGCCTGCAGGAATGGGACATCTCCCGTGATGCGCCGTACTTCGGCTTCGAGATTCCCGACGAGCCGGGCAAGTATTTCTACGTCTGGCTGGACGCCCCGATCGGCTACATGGCCAGCTTCAAGAACCTGTGCGCCCGCCGCCCGGAGCTGGACTTCGACGCGTTCTGGAACAAGGATTCGAAAGCCGAGCTGTACCACTTCATCGGCAAGGACATCGTCAACTTCCACGCCCTGTTCTGGCCAGCCATGCTCGAAGGCGCCGGCTACCGCAAGCCGACCGGCATCAACGTGCACGGCTACCTGACCGTCAACGGTTCGAAGATGTCCAAGTCGCGCGGCACCTTCATCAAGGCCCGCACCTACCTTGATCACCTGGCGCCGGAATACCTGCGTTACTACTACGCCTCCAAACTGGGCCGCGGCGTCGACGACCTCGACCTGAACCTTGAAGACTTCATCCAGAAGGTCAACTCCGACCTGGTTGGCAAGGTAGTCAACATCGCCAGCCGCTGTGCAGGCTTCATCCACAAGGGTAACGACGGCGTCATGGTGGCCGGCGACGCCGCACCGGAACTGACCGAGGCCTTCCTCGCTGCCGCCCCGGGTATTGCCGAAGCCTACGAAGGCCGCGACTTTGCCCGTGCCATGCGCGAAATCATGGCCCTGGCCGACCGCGCCAACGCCTGGATCGCCGACAAGGCGCCGTGGTCGCTGGCCAAGCAGGAAGGCAAGCAGGACGAAGTCCAGGCGATCTGCGCCCAGGGCATTAACCTGTTCCGCCAGCTGGTAATCTTCCTCAAGCCGGTGCTGCCGGTGCTGGCCGCCGACGCCGAGGCGTTCCTCAATGTCGCGCCACTGACCTGGGCCGATCACCAGACCCGCCTGAGCAACCATCAGCTCAACCCGTTCAAGGCGCTGATGAGCCGCATCGACCCGGCCAAGGTCGAAGCCATGACCGCCGCTTCCAAGGAAGACCTGGCCGCCAGCCAGACCAGCGTTGTCACCGGCAATGGCGAACTGGCCAAGGATCCGCTGTCGGCCGAGATCGACTTCGACACCTTCGCCGCGGTCGACCTTCGGGTGGCCCTGATCCTCAAGGCCGAAGCCGTCGAGGGCGCCGACAAGCTGCTGCGCCTGACCCTGGACATCGGTGACGAGCAACGCAACGTGTTCTCCGGCATCAAGTCGGCGTACCCGGACCCGGCCAAGCTCGAAGGTCGCCTGACCATGATGATCGCCAACCTCAAGCCGCGCAAAATGCGTTTCGGCATCTCCGAAGGCATGGTCATGGCCGCAGGCCCCGGCGGTGAAGAAATCTACCTGCTGAGCCCTGACAGCGGCGCCAAGCCGGGCCAGCGCATCAAGTAAGGCTCACGCCCCGGCCGATTGCGGCCGGGGCGTTCTCATCTTCGCGTCATTGCCGGATAATGGCGGACAGCCTCAGCATTCGGCCCCCTCATGAGCGAATTCTTCCTGGCCCTGGTCAGCGCCGCGCTGATCAATAACCTGGTCCTGCACCAGGGGCTGGCCATCGACCCCTTGCTGCGCAGCGACACCGATCCGGATCGGCGCCAGGTGCATGCGTTGGGCCTGGCGACCCTGGTGTCGCTGGTAGTGGCGGTCGGGCTTGGGCAACTGATTTATCACCTGGCGTTGCTGCCCCTGCAGCTTGAATACCTGCGCCTGTTCGTGTTCCTGGCGCTGTGCGTGTTACCGATCAAGCCGCTGCTCGCAGTGCTGACACGCCTGCTGCCAACCCTGCCCTTCGACGGTTTGTTGCCCCTGATGGTGGGTAACCTGGCGCTGCTAGGCTTGAGCCTGCAAGCCAGTGAAGGCAGCTATGGGATTTTGCAAACCCTGGGCTGGAGCCTGGGCGGTGGCCTGGGGTTCTGGCTGGCCCTGGGCCTGTTCAGCGACCTGCGCCAGCGCAGCGACCACGATGACATCCCCCTGGCCTTTCGCGGCCTGCCGATCGAGCTGATCGGCGCCGGGATCATGGCCATGGCGTTTCTCGGATTCAACGGACTATTCAACCCATGAGCTTGATTCAACGCATCGACGCCCTGTTGCCGCAGACCCAATGCGGCAAATGTGGCCATCCTGGTTGCCGGCCTTACGCCGAAGGCCTGGCGGCGGGCGAAGCGATCAACAAATGCCCACCCGGAGGCGGCGAAACCATCGCAGCCTTGGCCAAGCTGTTGCACGTGCCGGTGATCGAACTCGACCACGAGCGCGGCCGTGCACCGGCGCAAGTCGCCTATATCCGTGAAGCCGAATGTATCGGCTGCACCAAATGCATCCAGGCCTGCCCGGTGGACGCCATCATCGGTGCGGCCAAGCTGATGCACACCGTGATCAGCGCCGAATGCACCGGCTGCGACCTGTGCGTGGCACCGTGCCCGGTGGACTGCATCGACCTGCTGCCATTGACCGCCAACAGCAACATCGTGCCGATTGTCGGTGGCCTGGCCGAAGACACCCAGACCCTCGAGGCCCGCAGCCACAAACGTAACCAGGCGCGGCGGCGCTTCGAGCAGCGCAACAACCGCCTGCAGCGCGAAGAAGCCCGCAAGCAGGCCGACCGCCTGGCCCGCAGCCAGCGTGCGGCCACTGCCACAATCACCACGCCGGGCGCCACTGTCGACGACCCGATCAAGGCCGCCATCGAACGGGTCAAGGCGCAGAAAGCCGCGGCCGCCGATGCAGCGCTGAAGCAGGCAAAAATCGCCGCCGCCATGAGCCGGGCGCAACTGAGCAAGGCCCGAAGCGCCTTTGGCGAGGCGCCGAACCAGGCCCAGCAAGCACAATTGGCTGAACTTGAGCACGAAGCGCAACAGGCCCAGGCTCGCCTGCAAGCACTGCAACCGGCGGCCGCCAATGGCCACGGCTGATAGCAGCGAGCGCCTGCGCAGCACCATGGCCATGGTGCTGCTGGCCAGCGCACCCGGGTTGCTGACCCTGCTGTGGCTGCATGGCTGGGGGCTGCTGCTGAACCTGCTGCTGTGCGCCGTTGCGGCGCTGGCGACTGAAGCGGCGCTGCTGCGACTGCAACAACGGCCAGGCCTGCCGGCGCTGAACGACGGCAGCGCCCTGGTGACGGCGGTGCTGCTGACAGCGGCACTGCCCGCCTACGCGCCCTGGTGGCTGCCAGCAATTGCCGCCAGCAGTGCCATTGCCCTGGGCAAGCAACTGTACGGCGGCGTCGGCAAGAACCTGTTCAACCCGGCGATGCTCGGCTATGCGCTGGTGTTGCTGTCGTTCCCGCAGCACATGACCCAGTGGCCGGTCACCCAGGTGCTGGGCCTGACCGACACGCTGCAGCAAGTGTTCGGCCTTGATTTGGGCAACCAGCCCGACGCCTGGGCGCAAGCCACGGTACTCGACGGCCTGCGCAACAACCGCAGCCTGACCATCGATGAATTGTTCGCCAGTCATCCAGGCTTCGGCCACCTTGGCGGTCGCGGCAGCGAATTCGTCAACCTGGCCTTTTTGCTCGGCGGCTTGCTTCTGGTGCAACGCAAGGTCATCAGTTGGCATGCGCCGCTCGGCCTGCTGGCCAGCCTGTTCGTGGCCAGCCTGCTGTGCTGGAACGGCTCGGGCTCGGACTCAAACGGCTCGCCGTTGCTGCACCTGCTGTCCGGTTCAACCATGCTGGTGGCGTTCTTCATTGTCACCGAGCCGGTTTCAGGAGCGAAAAGCCCGAAGGCCAAGCTGCTGTTTGGCGTCGGCGCGGGCTTGCTCATCTACCTGATCAGAACCTGGGGCAGCTACCCCGACGGCGCCGCCTTCGCGGTCCTGCTGATGAATCTTTGTGTTCCGTCCCTGGAGCGCTGGGCAGAACGCGGGCAAACATCATGAGCACCTCGTCGATTCGCACCACCGCCCTGCTACTGAGCCTTGCCGTGCTGGCCGTGGGTGGTACGGTGCTTTGGCAACAGTTCACCACCGCGCGCATCACTGCCGCCGAGCAGCAACTCAAGGCCCAACGCTGGCTGAGCGTGCTGGCGCAGCAGGCCTACGACAACCAACCGCTGCAACAGCCCCTGACTCTGGGCGCCACCAACCTGGACCACAGCCGGCTGCTCGCAGGCTATCTGGCAACCTTGAAAGGCCAGCCGAGCGCCGTTGTGCTGCACAGCCAGAGCCAGGGTTACGGCGGCCCGCTGGACCTGCTGATTGCCATTGATGAGGGGGGTCGCCTGATCGGCGTCAAGGTGCTGCAACAACAGGAGACGCCAGGCCTGGGCGGCAAGCTGATGGAACCCGGCAACACCTGGCTGCAAGGCTTTGTCGGCAACAGCCGGCAAAACACGCCTGATTCAGCCTGGGCGCTCAAGCGTGACAACGGCCAGTTCGATCAGTTGGCCGGTGCCACCGTCACCTCCCGCGCCGTCATTCAAGCCACCCACGATGCCCTGCGCTATTTCGACGAGCATCGCCAACAGTTGCTAAGCGCAGGTGCGGATGAATAGACAATGGCTCGCTGCAATAAGCCTGGCGCCCGCGCTGGGCGCCACCCAGACATTGCTGCAGGCCAGCACCATGGCGCTGCTAAGCCTGCTGGCCGTTGGCCTGCACCGTCTGTGCATGACACCCCTGCGCAAACAGCTGGACGCTGACGCCCGCCTGTTCGCAAGCGTGCTGATGGCCGCCCTGCTGGTCACCTGCCTTGAGCTAGGCTTGCGCGCCTGGGCCCTGCCGCTGGCACTGGAGCTGGGCCGCTATCCGGCATTGATCGCCGTACAATGCCTGCTGTTCGAGCTGGCCCTGGGTAACAGTGCCCGCTGGCGTACCGCAGCTACCACACTGGCAGCATTTGCTGCGCTGTGCATGGCCGCGGGGTTCACGCGCCAGCTGCTCAGTGAGTTTGCCAACCTGCGCCTGGCCGGCATGTTGCCCGGCGCCTTGATCCTTCTGGGCCTGATACTCGCCCTGTATAACCGGGTTTGCCAACGGCGAGCCCTTTCCCGTCGTCAAGGAACACTTTGACCCCATGAATGCCGCCAAACGCCTGGAAATTTTTCGCAGGTTGCATGAAGACAACCCCGAGCCGAAAACCGAGCTGGCCTACACCAGTCCTTTCGAACTGCTGATTGCGGTCATCCTCTCGGCACAGGCTACCGACGTCAGCGTGAACAAGGCCACGGCCAAACTGTACCCGGTCGCCAATACCCCGCAAGCCATCCATGCCCTGGGTGTTGACGGCCTGTCGGAGTACATCAAGACCATCGGCCTGTACAACAGCAAGGCGAAAAACGTCATCGAAACCTGTCGCCTGCTGATGGAGCAACATGGCAGCCAGGTACCAGAAACCCGAGAAGCGCTTGAAGCACTACCCGGGGTT
Organism: Pseudomonas sp. SORT22; assembly: GCF_018417635.1. Classification (NCBI taxonomy): domain Bacteria; kingdom Pseudomonadati; phylum Pseudomonadota; class Gammaproteobacteria; order Pseudomonadales; family Pseudomonadaceae; genus Pseudomonas; species Pseudomonas sp. SORT22. Next base: position 1,435,506 of record NZ_CP071007.1, on the reverse strand, counting down.
GGCCGCAAGACCGCCAACGTGGTGCTCAACACCGCCTTTCGGCAACTGGCCATGGCCGTTGATACGCATATTTTCCGGGTCAGCAACCGCACCGGCATTGCCCCGGGCAAGACCGTTCTGGAAGTTGAAAAGGCCTTGATGAAGTTCGTGCCCAAGCCGTACCTGCTTGACGCCCACCATTGGTTGATCCTGCACGGGCGCTATGTGTGCCAGGCGCGCAAACCCCGTTGCGGTAGTTGCCGGATCGAAGATTTGTGCGAGTACAAGCAGAAAACTTCGGACGATTGAGCCGATAGTGAAAAGACAGCTTGGTCGATTGAAAAAATCTTTTTTACCCGGTCAAAATTTCTCGCTATAAGGTGCGCCAATGGCCCTCTTGGCTTGGAGTGACTTATGAGCACCGATAAAGAAGACCTGGTTGTAGATGATGACATCGTCACTGAAGACGCAGACGACGAGGTCCCGGTTGAAGTGGCAAAAACCAACCTGAGCAAACGCCGCACCATCGACAACCTGCTGGAAGAGCGTCGCTTGCAAAAACAGCTGGCCGATTACGACTTCGACCTCTGAAGGATCGATACCGACAGATCACAAAAGCCTCCTTGATGGAGGCTTTGTTGTTTCCGGGCATTTCAAACAAGCCCGTTGCGCTGGGCCAGTTCGATCAGGTCAACCAACGAGCGAGCATTGAGTTTGAGCAATAATCGCGTTTTGTAGGTACTCACCGTCTTGTTGCTGAGGAACATGCCATCGGCAATCTCCTTGTTGGTTTTTCCGCGGGCCAGTTGCTGCAGCACCATCATCTCCCGGCCTGACAAACGCTCGACCATGTCCGCCTCGCTGGCGCCGCCCAGGTTCGAGCGAACCGAATGCAGCGCCTGGTTGGGGAAGTAGCTATACCCGGAAAGCACTGCCTTGATAGCGCTAAGCAACTCGGTCAGGTCCTGTTGCTTGCAGACATAGCCCGCAGCCCCTGCCTGCATGCAGCGCATGGAAAAATGCCCGGGCGCCTGCGAGGTCAATACCAGCACTTTGATGCTGGCATTGTTGGCGGTCAGCCGGGCGATCACCTCAAGGCCGTCAAGTTTGGGGATGCCGATGTCCAGGATAACGATATCCGGACCATGCTCGCGTGCCAGCTGCAATGCGTCCACGCCGTTATCCGTCTCGGCAATGACTTCATAACCATGCCGCTCCATCAACATGCGTACAGCCAGGCGAATGACCGGATGATCATCCACGATCAGGACTTTATTCATGGGCAAAATCCAATTGTTCGCTGTTCTATTTTTTGAGCCAGCACAATAGCCTAGTTACACGACATATTGTATTGCGCCATTAACAAGCAAATGCACACAAGGACACAACCTACAACCATTAAAGAATTATCCTACAAGCGGGAAATACCAATAACTCTTTAAGGAATCAACACCTCGCTGGTAATTGCAGACCGTGTAAAGGCCGTACAAAACTTTCTCTATCACGGTAGCACCAGAGAATAAAATAACCTATAAAACCCAGCCTTATTACCTGAAGGAAATGTCCTATAGACTTGTTTGATAAAACCAATATTGCAATCTGTGTATAATCGTTACATATCCGTATTGGACACATTACCCAACCGAGAAACACAGCATGCTGCCTGGCATGGCGCAGCCCATGTAAACCTCGCAGCCACTGCGAACTTGCCCCGGTGGGCACATGGGAATCCTGGATGAGCAAAATCGAGCCGAAAAGCCCTTTGACGATCATTGCGATTTTCGCCGGCATCATCGAAGCCTCGGCGCTAGCCTCGCTGCCATTTCTGGGTGAAGACAGCCAGGGTATTTATACCTGGTTCCTGGTGGGCTTTCCGTTCTTCCTCACGGTATTGTTTTTCCTGACCCTTAACTTCAACTACAAATCCCTTTACTCACCTGAGTTGAACAAGCCGATACCTGGCGTTACTCCAACACCTGACACTGCCGACTCAAAAACTACTCTTGAGCCTCCAGTACCCGCCCTTGTTACTTCCAGTCCGGTTGATACTCCAGCCGACCGCCCCATAGAAACTCCGAAAGCAATCGAAACAGCGAATGCACCCGCCATTAATAGCGGATGCACTACCGTCACGATTGCGCTGCGCGGCCCCGCAGCGGCCGACTTGATAAGCTACTTCGCCTTGCACGCACTCAAATCCCCGCCCGCACCGGACAGCAAATGGATTTTGTGCAACCTCGATAGCGGCAGGCAAACCGTGTTGCTGACGCGGCCGTTGAATGGTCCGGCACACTAATGTTCAGGCAAAAAAAACCCCGGCACAGGCCGGGGTTCTTCTGCACAACAAGCCTCAGACCAGCTTGCGGCCCTTGTTCGCAGCAATACGCATGCGCAGGGCATTGAGCTTGATGAAGCCCGCTGCGTCGGCCTGGTTGTAGGCGCCGCCATCTTCTTCGAAGGTGGCGATGTTGGCGTCGAACAGCGAATCGTCGGACTTGCGGCCGGTGACGATGACGTTGCCTTTGTACAGCTTCAGGCGCACGACGCCGTTCACGTTGACCTGCGAAGCGTCGATCATCTGTTGCAGCATCAGACGCTCAGGGCTCCACCAGTAGCCGGTATAGATCAGGCTGGCGTACTTGACCATCAGCTCATCTTTGAGGTGAGCGACTTCGCGGTCCAGGGTGATCGACTCGATCGCCCGGTGGGCGCGCAGCATGATGGTGCCGCCTGGAGTTTCGTAGCAGCCGCGGGACTTCATGCCGACGTAACGGTTTTCGACGATGTCCAGACGACCGATACCGTTCTCGCCGCCGATGCGGTTGAGGGTGGCCAGCACCGTGGCCGGCGACATTTCAACGCCGTCCAGGGCAACGATGTCGCCGTTGCGGTAGGTCAGTTCCAGGTAGGTCGGAACGTCCGGAGCGGTTTCTGGCGACTTGGTCCAGCGCCACATGTCTTCTTCGTGCTCGGTCCAGGTATCTTCCAGCACGCCGCCTTCATACGAGATGTGCAGCAGGTTGGCGTCCATCGAGTACGGCGACTTCTTCTTGCCGTGACGTTCGATCGGGATGCCGTGCTTCTCGGCGTAGTCCATCAGTTTTTCACGGGACAGCAGGTCCCATTCACGCCATGGCGCGATGACCTTGACGCCTGGCTTGAGGGCGTAGGCACCCAGTTCGAAACGGACCTGGTCGTTGCCTTTGCCGGTGGCACCATGGGAAATGGCATCGGCGCCGGTTTCGTTGGCGATTTCGATCAGGCGCTTGGCGATCAGCGGACGAGCGATGGAAGTACCCAGCAGGTACTCGCCCTCGTAGACGGTGTTGGCGCGGAACATCGGGAACACGAAGTCGCGTACGAACTCTTCGCGCAGGTCATCGATGTAGATTTCCTTGACGCCCATGGCCTGGGCCTTGGCGCGGGCCGGTTCGACCTCTTCGCCTTGTCCAAGGTCAGCGGTGAAGGTCACCACTTCACAGTTGTAGGTATCCTGCAGCCACTTGAGAATCACCGAAGTATCAAGGCCGCCGGAATACGCCAGTACGACCTTTTTTACGTCCGCCATGCCATCACTCCACGGGGTTGTACGGAAAGCCGTCGATTCTACCGGCCTTGCGACAAAATTTACAGTGGGGCGACAGCTTGTGACGACAAAGCGACAGGAACTGTCGAGAGCGCGACGGACGGTCGCACCTCAGGACGTGGCGACGGGCTTCGCGGTACTGGCTGCGGCAGCAGGTGCGGCCGGTGGTTTGGCTGCAGGTTCAACGGGCTTTTCCAGGGGTTTTTCGACAGGCGTAACCCGATCAAGCTGAATATTCACCCGTCGGTTGCGCGCGCGGTTGGCTGCGCTGTTGTTGCGCGCCAGCGGATAACGCTCGCCATGGAAGCGCACGGTGATCTGCTCTTCGGGAATACCGTGGGCCTTGAGGTACTCCATCACCGCCAGTGCCCGGCGCCGCGACAGGTCGCGGTTGGTCAGGCGGTTGCCGCTGTTGTCGGAGTGGCCGTCGAGTTCGATATGGTTAACAGTGGGGTCGGCCTTGAGGAAGTCGAGGATCACGTCCAGGCGTGCCCGGGCATCGGCATCCAGGTCAATGCCGCCGCCCGGAAAGCCGACCCGCGCCTGACGCACCTGGTCATAATTCATCGGCAAAAGTTTTGCCGCGCAGGCCTGATAGTCGCCGTAGGCCTTGCTGAACTTGACCGGCAACACCCGCACTTCCATGGTTCGCCCGGCTTCACCGGCGTAGTTGCGCACCACGGTGCTACGGCCATCGAGCAGGCCGTTGATCAAGCGGCTGGCCTGGCCCTGGGAACTGGTAAAAAGCACGCCGCTGCGGGCCATGCGCACCGCGCCCAGGTTGATATCGCCACGTCCGGGCTGCCACGGCGCGGCCGCCGCCAGCAGGGTGGCGGAACCGGCACCAAGGACGTTACTGCTTGAGCGCAGCTGGAAAGTTGGCTGCTCGCCGGCCCGGCGAACGAACTCGCCGCTGCCGAAATCGGCAATGGGTTGAACCAGCCGACATTCGAACTGATCGCCTTCGACCTTCCACTCGACGTTCTCCAGACGGGTCTGGAAAGTGAGTGCCATGGCGGGCATGCTGGCAAACACACTGAGCAGGGCTAGATAACGCTGGCGCACGGGCGGCTCCACAGATTTTCACGGTATACCTGCACGCTATCGGTCGGTCGCGGCAAAACTTGATAGCGAGTGCTCGTAACCGGCTTTTCCGGTAGCATTCACCTTGAGTTCGACCCGCCTGGAATCCCCAATGTCCGACCGCCTGACCCTCCTGCGTCCCGACGACTGGCACATCCATCTTCGTGATGGCGCTGTATTGCCGCATACCGTCGGCGACGTTGCGCGCACCTTTGCCCGCGCAATCATCATGCCCAACCTGGTACCACCGGTGCGCAACGCCGCCCAAGCCGGTGCCTACCGTGAGCGCATCCTTGCCGCACGCCCTGCCGGCAGCCGTTTCGAGCCGCTGATGGTGCTGTACCTCACCGACCGCACCCAGCCCGAGGAAATCCGCGCGGCCAAGGCCACCGGTTTTGTCCATGCCGCCAAGATGTATCCAGCCGGCGCGACGACCAACTCCGATTCCGGCGTCACCAGTGTCGACAAGATCTTCCCGGTGCTCGAAGCCATGGCCGAGGTCGGCATGCCACTGCTGGTGCACGGTGAAGTAACGCGCCCCGAGATCGACGTGTTCGACCGCGAGAAGCTGTTCATCGACGAGCACCTGCGCCGTGTGGTCGAGCGCTTCCCGACCCTCAAGGTGGTGTTCGAACACATCACCACCAGCGAAGCCGTGCAGTTCGTCAACGAGGCCCCGGCCAACGTCGGCGCGACCATCACTGCCCAGCACCTGCTGTACAACCGCAACCACATGCTGGTGGGCGGCATTCGTCCGCACTTCTATTGCCTGCCGATCCTCAAGCGCAACACCCACCAGGTGGCTTTGCTGGACGCCGCCACCAGCGGCAGCAGCAAGTTCTTCCTCGGTACCGACTCGGCGCCCCATGCCCAGCACGCCAAGGAAGCCGCCTGTGGCTGTGCCGGCTGCTACACCGCCTATGCCGCGATCGAGCTGTACGCCGAGGCATTCGAGCAGCGTAACGCGCTGGACAAGCTCGAAGGCTTCGCCAGCCTGCACGGCCCAAGCTTCTATGGCCTACCGGCCAACACCGATACGATTACCCTGGTCCGCGACAGCTGGACCGCCCCAAGCAGCTTGCCGTTCGGCGAGCAGACCGTTATCCCGCTGCGCGCCGGTGAGCAACTGCGCTGGCGCCTGCTGGAGGAAACTGCGTGAGCGAAGATCAGTACGAAGACGACCAGGAAGGTCATGGCGGCGGTCCGCGCCACCCGATGGCTGAACGCTTTCGCGGTTACCTGCCGGTAGTGGTCGACGTCGAGACCGGCGGTTTCAACAGCGCCACCGACGCCCTGCTGGAAATCGCCGCAGTCACCATCGGCATGGACGAAAAGGGCTTCCTGTTCCCGGAACACACCTATTTCTTCCGCGTCGAGCCGTTCGAAGGCGCCAACATCGAGCAAGCGGCTCTGGAGTTCACCGGGATCAAGCTCGATCACCCGCTGCGCATGGCCGTCAGCGAAGAGTCGGCACTGACCGACATCTTCCGTGGCGTGCGCAAGGCGCTCAAGGCCAATGGCTGCAAACGGGCGATCCTGGTCGGCCACAACAGCAGCTTCGACCTGGGCTTCCTCAATGCCGCCGTGGCCCGCCACGACATGAAGCGCAACCCGTTTCATCCGTTCTCAAGCTTCGACACCGCCACCCTGGCCGGCCTTGCCTATGGCCAGACCGTGCTGGCGCGGGCCTGCCAGAGCGCCGACATCGACTTCGATGGCCGTGAGGCGCACTCGGCGCGTTACGACACCGAGAAGACTGCCGAGCTGTTCTGCGGCATCGTCAACCGCTGGAAGGAAATGGGCGGCTGGCAGGACTTCAACGACTGAAGCCTGTGCACCGCGCATAAAAAAACCGGCCATCAAGGCCGGTTTTTTTATGCCTGGCAAATTACAGCTTGCCAGCGTTCTCGCTCAGGTAAGCAGCAACGCCTTCTGGCGAAGCGGTCATGCCCTTGTCGCCTTTTTTCCAGTTGGCAGGGCAGACTTCGCCGTGCTCTTCGTGGAATTGCAGGGCGTCGACCAGACGCAGCAGTTCGTCCATGTTACGGCCCAGTGGCAGGTCGTTGACGATCTGCGAGCGGACAACGCCCTTGTCGTCGATCAGGAAGGCGCCACGGAAAGCTACGCCGCCTTCGGACTCTACGTCGTAGGCCTTGGCGATGTCGTGCTTCATGTCGGCAGCCATGATGTACTGGACCTGACCGATGCCGCCGGCATTGATCGGGGTGTTGCGCCAGGCGTTGTGGGTGAAGTGCGAGTCGATCGACACGGCGATCACTTCAACGTTACGCGCCTTGAATTCGGCCATGCGGTGGTCCAGGGCGATCAGCTCGGACGGGCAGACGAAGGTGAAGTCCAGCGGGTAGAAGAACACCAGGCCGTACTTGCCCTTGATGGCCGAAGCCAGGTTGAAGCTGTCGACGATTTCGCCGTTGCCCAGAACAGCTGGAACGGTGAAGTCCGGGGCATTTTTGCCAACGAGTACGCTCATGCGATATCTCCTGATGGGGTGGAATCATCTTGCACAGGCCAGCATGCACTGGCCTGGCAGCGAAATGGCCGACCATCATACACCGCCCGGCGCCGCTCGCCGAATTTCAGTCCGAACGCTCGACAATCTGCCGTCGGTCGCTCTAGTTCGCCTATTACAGAAAGAGTTTTGACAAGCATTCTCATTAACATTAAGCTTCTTCGCATTGAGCCTTAACCAGCGATGGTCAGCCCTATGTATGTGTGTCTTTGTGTTGGTGTGACCGACGGACAGATCCGCGATGCGATCTATGAAGGATGCTGCAGCTACAAGGAAGTCAGAAGCGCCACCAACGTGGCCAGCCAGTGTGGCAAATGTGCCTGCCTGGCCAAGCAGGTGGTGCGCGAAACCCTCACCGAGCTTCAGGTCAGCCAGGCTGCCCTGCCCTATCCTGTAGAATTTACTGCAGCATAATTCAACGAATTCCAAGAACCGGACCCAGTGTCCGGTTTTTTTATGCCTGTAATTCAAGTAGTTAGGGGTTTAACGCGGAACACAAACATTCTTATTCCGATTAATTTTCATTTATTATTCAATAACTTAGGTTTGACAGTAGAAGTTGCGGGGCTCAGACTTGCCTTTATAGACACACTTACAGGGCAGGACCCCATCATGAAAGGCGACGTTAGCGTCATCCAGCATCTCAACAAGATCCTCGGAAACGAGCTGGTCGCAATCAACCAATACTTCCTGCATGCGCGCATGTACGAAGACTGGGGTCTGGAGAAACTCGGCAAGCACGAGTACAAAGAATCCATCGAAGAGATGAAACACGCTGACAAACTGATCAAGCGTATTCTGTTCCTCGAAGGCATCCCCAACGTCCAGGACCTGGGCAAGTTGCTGATTGGTGAACACACCAAGGAAATGCTCGAGTGCGACCTGAAGATCGAGCAAAAAGGCCTGGTCGACCTCAAGGCCGCCATCGCCCACTGTGAGACCGTCGGCGACTTCGGCAGCCGTGAGCTGCTCGAAGACATCCTCGAAGCCGAGGAAGAGCACATCGACTGGCTGGAAACCCAGCTGAGCCTGATCGACAAGGTCTCCCTGGAGAACTACCTGCAGTCGCAGATGGGCGAGTAAGTTCGCTGCCCTGCCCTACAGGCACAAAAAAGCCCCGCACTGCGGGGCTTTTTTTGACCAAACCTGGGGTCAGGCCTTGGCCGCCTCAGCCTTGGCTGCAGCGTCCTTGATCAGGGTCTGCAGTTCGCCGTTGGCAAACATCTCAGCCATGATGTCGGAACCGCCAACCAGCTCGCCGGCAACCCACAGCTGTGGGAAGGTAGGCCAGTTGGCGTATTTTGGCAGGTTGGCGCGGATTTCCGGATTCTGCAGGATATCCACGTAAGCGAATTTCTCGCCGCAACCCATCACGGCTTGCGCCGCCTTGGCCGAAAAACCGCACTGCGGGGCATTCGGCGAGCCTTTCATGTAAAGCAGAATGGTGTTGTTGGCAATCTGCTCTTTGATTGTTTCGATGATATCCATGAAGCACCTCGCGGCTGAACTTTCCGACCTGGTTGTCGGCACGGTGACGCATTGTATCGGAAAGCCGAGCAGGACGCTCGGCCTTGCCGATATCAGGCCGCAACCACCTGCACTGGCACGCCGTTAAGCGCCGCATTACCCGACACCGCATCGAGCTGGCGCTCATCGGTGAGGTCGTTGGCACTGGCACCGGGCTGGCCCTGGGCGATTTCCATGCGTACCCCGGCACGGGCATGGCCAAAGCCATGCGGCAGGCTGACCACCCCCGGCATCATGTCGCTGCTGGCCTGCACTTCGACCTCGATTTCGCCGACCCGCGAGCTGACACGCACACGCTGGCCATCCTGCAACTGGCGACCCGCCAGGTCGTCCGGGTGCATCAACAACTGATGACGGGGTTTGCCTTTCACCAGGCGATGATAGTTGTGCATCCATGAATTATTGCTGCGCACATGGCGGCGCCCGATCAGCAGCAGTTGACCCGCCGCCAGCGGCTGCTGCCCGGCAAAGCGCTGCAGGTCGCCGAGGATCTCCTGGGGTGCGGCCTGAATCCGTTGGTTAGCCGTCTTCAGGCGTGCAGCAAGGTTGGGCTGCAGCGGGCCCAGGTCGATACCATGGGGGTGCTGGTCGAGGGTCTCAAGCGACAGCTTGAACGCCGAGGCCTCGCCATAGCGGCCCTGGCGCAGGCCGATATCGATCATTTGTGCCGGCGGCAGGGTCGGTTTCAAAGGCTTGTCGCTAAGGGCGGCAAAGGCCTTGGCCAGGCCGACGAAGATTTCCCAGTCATGCAAGGCACCTTCGGGCTTGGGCAGGATGGCCCGATTGAAGCGGCTGACATTGCGCACCGCAAACAGGTTGAAGGTGGTGTCGTAGTGATCGTTCTCCAATGCCGAGGTGGACGGCAGGATCAGGTCGGCGTAACGGGTGGTCTCGTTGATGTACAGGTCGATGCTGAGCATGAACTCAAGACCGTCCAGGGCGCGTTCAAGCTGGCGGCCATTGGGCGTGGACAACACCGGGTTGCCCGCCACCGTCACCAGCGCGCGAACCTGCCCCTGGCCTTCAACCAGCATCTCTTCGGCCAGGGCCGCCACCGGTAATTCGCCGCCATACTCGGGCAGCCCCGAGACCCGGCTCTGCCAGGCATTGAAATGCCCGCCTGAAGTACTCGCCACCAGATCCACCGCAGGCTCGGTACACAGCGCGCCACCGACACGGTCGAGGTTGCCGCTGACCAGGTTGAGCAACTGCACCAGCCAGTGGCACAAGGTGCCGAAGGCCTGGGTCGAGACGCCCATGCGCCCGTAGCAGACGGCCTTGTCGGCGCTGGCGAAATCCCGCGCCAACTGGCGTATCACCGTGGCGTCGACACCGCATAGAGCGCTCATGGCCTCTGCGGTGAACGGCGCAATGGCCGCTTGTACCCTGTCCAGGCCATCCACCGGCAAGGCCGAGGGGCGAGTCAGGCCTTCGGCAAACAGGGTGTTGAGCAGGCCACAGAGCAGCGCCGCGTCAGTGCCGGGGCGAATGAACACATGCTGGTCGGCCATCGCCGCAGTCTCGCTGCGGCGCGGGTCGACCACCACCAACTTGCCGCCACGGGCCTGGATCGCCTTAAGGCGTTTCTCGACGTCCGGCACGGTCATGATGCTGCCGTTGGAGGCCAGCGGGTTGCCGCCCAGGATCAGCATGAACTCGGTGTGGTCGATGTCAGGGATCGGCAACAACAGCCCATGGCCGTACATCAGGTAGCTGGTCAGGTGGTGCGGCAGCTGGTCCACCGAGGTGGCGGAGAAACGATTGCGGGTCTTGAGCAGGCCGAGGAAGTAGTTGCTGTGGGTCATCAACCCGTAGTTGTGCACGCTGGGGTTGCCCTGGTAGACCGCCACGGCGTTCTGCCCATGGGCCTGCTGGATGGCCCAGAGCTTTTGCGCAGCCAGTGCAAAGGCCTCCTCCCAGCTGATGGCTTGCCAGCTGTCACCGACACGCTTGTGCGGCGCGCGCAGTCGGTCAGGATCGTTCTGGATATCCTGCAGGGCCACCGCCTTGGGGCAGATGTGGCCGCGACTGAAGCTGTCTTCGGGGTCGCCCTTGATCGAGCTGATACGCCGTGGGGCGTCGGGCTCGTGGGTGATTTCCAGGGTCAAGCCGCAGATGGCTTCGCACAGATGACAGGCACGGTGATGCTGGGTCTTGTTCATGGCCACCTCTTGCTCGGGTGTCTGGGATCAACCGACTATGAGCCTGACCCGAGCTTGCGGCCAGTGAGGTTCGTCGCGTGAATCTTCGTCCATCAGGCAAGGCGATTCAGCGCAGGCCCGCTACCGGGTTTGCCAAGGCGCTGGCAGGCAGTGTAAAACCCTTGTGCAGCGTATAAAAAAAGCTTCAGCCCAATGGGTTACGACACTGCCTGAAACATCGGCGACGAAACCCCCTCTTGGTATGACGCGACATTTAATTATAGTATTGCGTCTTCCCCTAATTCGTCGCCCCGTGCGGCTTTCGCCGCAGGTCACTTCCGTTGTTAAAAAAAACCGGTATGGCTGATCTGCGGTCTGTTGCAAAAAGGTAGTCAAACATGAGCGCTAGGCACTTTCTCTCCCTGATGGATTTCACACCCGAAGAACTGCTCAGTGTGATCCGTCGAGGTATCGAGCTGAAGGACCTGCGTAACCGCGGCGTACTGTTCGAACCGCTGAAAAATCGCGTGCTGGGGATGATCTTCGAGAAGTCCTCGACCCGCACCCGCCTGTCGTTCGAAGCCGGCATGATCCAGCTCGGCGGCCAGGCCATCTTCCTCTCGCCACGGGACACCCAGCTGGGCCGCGGTGAGCCGATCGGCGATTGCGCCATCGTCATGTCGCGCATGCTCGATGCGGTTATGATCCGCACCTTTGCCCACAGCACCCTGACCGAATTCGCCGCCAATTCGCGCGTACCGGTGATCAACGGCCTGTCCGACGATCTGCACCCGTGCCAGCTGCTGGCCGACATGCAGACCTTCCTCGAGCACCGCGGCGCCATCCAGGGCAAGACAGTGGCCTGGATCGGCGACGGCAACAACATGTGCAACAGCTATATAGAAGCGGCCATCCAGTTCGACTTCCAGCTGCGCATCGCCTGCCCGGCCGAATTCGAGCCCAATCCGCAGTTCCTGGCCCAGGCCGGTGACCGCGTGCAAATCTTCCGTGAACCCAAAGAAGCCCTGCAGGGCGCCCACCTGGTGAGCACCGATGTCTGGACTTCCATGGGTCAGGAAGAGGAAACTGCACGGCGCCTGGCCTTGTTCGCGCCTTACCAGGTAACCCGCGAACTGCTCGACCTGGCAGCACCTGATGCCCTGTTCATGCACTGCCTGCCCGCCCATCGCGGCGAGGAAATCAGCCTGGACCTGCTCGACGACCCCCGTTCGGTCGCCTGGGACCAGGCCGAAAACCGCTTGCATGCACAGAAGGCGCTTCTCGAATTTCTTGTTGAACCGGCCTATCACCACGCATGAGTCAACCTTTACTGCTTAACCTGCGCGAGCTCGCCTGTGGCTATGGCGAGCAGCGCATCGTCCAGAACCTCAACCTGCACCTGAACGCCGGCGACATCGGTTGTCTGCTGGGCTCCTCCGGCTGCGGCAAGACCACCACCCTGCGCGCCATCGCCGGTTTCGAGCCGGTGCACGAGGGCGAAATCCAGCTGGGCGGCGAAGTCATCTCCAAAGCCGGGTTCACCCTGGCACCGGAGAAACGCCGGATTGGCATGGTGTTCCAGGACTACGCGCTGTTCCCGCACCTGACTGTGGCCGAGAACATCGCCTTCGGCATCGGCAAGCACCCGCAGCAGCGCCAGGTGGTCGACGAGATGCTCGAGCTGGTCAAGCTCGGCGGCCTGGGCAAACGCTACCCGCACGAGCTTTCCGGTGGCCAGCAGCAACGCGTGGCCCTGGCCCGCGCACTGGCGCCCGAGCCACAACTGCTGCTGCTCGACGAGCCGTTTTCCAACCTCGATGTCGAGCTGCGCCGACGCCTGAGCCACGAGGTGCGCGACATCCTCAAAAGCCGCGGCACCAGCGCAATCCTGGTCACCCACGACCAGGAAGAAGCCTTTGCCGTCAGCGACCACGTCGGGGTGTTCAAGGAAGGTCGCCTGGAGCAGTGGGATACACCCTACAACCTCTACCACGAACCACTGACACCGTTCGTAGCCAGCTTCATCGGCCAGGGCTATTTCATTCGTGGCCAGCTGACCAGCCCGGAGTCGGTACGCACCGAGCTCGGCGAGCTGCACGGCAACCGCGCCTATACCCTGACGCCCGGCAGCGCCGTGGATGTGCTGCTGCGTCCGGACGACATCATTCATGCACCGGACAGCGAGCTCAAAGCGCTGATCGTCGGCAAGAGTTTCCTCGGCGCCTCGACCCTCTACCGCCTGCAACTGCCGACCGGCAGCCAGCTGGAAGCGATTTTCCCGAGCCACAATGACCATCAGGTCGGCAGCGAAGTGGGGATCGAAGTAGCGGCGGATCACCTGGTGGTGTTTGCCGTGCCTGGCAGTGTCGCAGCGCAGTTGCCGGTGCCGGAGAACGGCGTTCGTCGGTATAGCTCGGCGGTCTGACAGCGGGGCTGCGTTGCAGCCCATCGCCGGCAAAGCCGGCCCCCACAAGGTCTGCGTTCTACCCTGCGGGCGTAGGCCTTGTCAGTCCAGCGTCAAAACCCCGCTGGCCACACGTCTGGCGTACCCGCCAATCTTCACCCGTTCCCCCTCCAGCCGGCAGAACAATTCGCCGCCGCGACTCGAACACTGGAACGCCCGCAGCTGATTCTTGCCCAGGCGTTGCGCCCAGTACGGGATCAGGCTGCAATGGGTAGAGCCGGTCACCGGATCTTCAGGAATGCCGATACCCGGCGCAAAGTAGCGCGAAACAAAATCGTGTTCGATACCCGGCGCGGTAACGATCACCCCCAGCCCCGGCAATTGCGCCAGTGCCGTCATGTCCGGGGTACAGGCACGCAACACCTGCTCGGATTCGACCCGAACCAGCAGCTCACTGGTTTTCCACACTTCCAGCACCGGGCAGCCCAGTGCTTCGGCCACCGCTACCGCTTCATTCAACGGCTGTGGCTCGACCCGGGGGAAATCCAGTTGCAGGCGCGGACCGTCACGGCTGACGCTCAGCGGACCGGACTTGCTCTGGAACAACAAGCGCTCACCCGGCTCTTTATAGACCTCCCACAGCACATGAGCGCTGGCCAGGGTTGCATGGCCACACAGCGGCACTTCGGTGCTCGGGGTAAACCAGCGGATCTGCCAGCCTTCGGCATGGGGGACGACGAACGCGGTCTCGGCCAGATTGTGTTCGGCGGCAATCTGCTGCATCAGCTCATCGGCGAGCCAGCTGTCGAGGCGATAGACCATGGCCGGGTTGCCAGCGAAAGGACGGTCGCTGAAGGCATCGACCTGATGGAATTCAAGCGGCATGAGGTGAATCTCAGAGTGGCGGGCCGCAGAGCATGCCCGCCAGACAGCCTCGGCCGACAGAGACAGAATCAAGCGATTTTGAGCATACAGATGTCAGTCGCGGCCAATGGCGGCGAATTTACCCTGGGTATGCTCGGCCAGCACTGCCGCAGCTAGCTCGACTTCCAGGCCGCGGCGGCCAGCGCTGACGAAAATTGTTTCAAAGGTTTGAGCGGTTTCATCAATAAAAGTGCGCAGGCGCTTTTTCTGTCCCAAGGGGCTGATCCCGCCCAACAGGTAACCGGTCGAACGCTGCGCCGCCGCCGGATCGGCCATCTCGCACTTCTTCACCCCGGCCGCATGGGCCAGGCCTTTCAGATCCAGACTACCGACTACCGGCACTACCGCTACCAGCAACTCACCCTTTTCGCTGCAGGCGAGCAAGGTCTTGAACACCCGTGCGGGCTCTAGGTTGAGCTTTTCCGCCGCCTCCAGGCCGTAGGACGCAGCCTTGGGGTCATGTTCGTAACTGTGGATGTGGTGTTCGGCGCGAACCTTTTTCAGCAGATCCAGGGCGGGGGTCATGCAGGACTCCAAGCAGAAGGGTGAATGCCATTTCGCCGGTTACTTTAGGGCAAAAGCCCAGGCGCAACCAACGCCCATCAGCGCCACCAATAGTCAGATTGTGAACGGTGGTTCACTTTCGACCTTTGACATAAGCGTTTCTTGTCTATATTTTTTCGATTCTGAATATAGCTATGCCCCGATAAGGTGCATTTCCTGCCGCCGCCCGACCGAAATGGGGATTTCTGTCGGGTTTTTGTCGAGCGCTCACTGCGCCTCACAACAACAAGAACCGAGGTAACGAATGACGACTGCTCTGCGACAACCAACACTTTCAAGCCAGTGCATGGCCGAATTTCTCGGCACCGCGCTGCTGATCTTTTTCGGCACCGGCTGCGTTGCTGCGCTCAAGGTTGCGGGTGCCAGCTTCGGCCTGTGGGAAATCAGCATCATCTGGGGCGTCGGCGTGAGCATGGCGATTTACCTCACCGCCGGGGTGTCCGGCGCGCACCTGAACCCGGCCGTGAGCATCGCCCTGTGCCTGTTCGCCGGTTTCGAGAAGCACAAACTACCGTTCTACATCGTTGCCCAGATCGCCGGCGCCTTCTGTGGCGCGGCGTTGGTTTACACGCTGTACAGCAACCTGTTCTTCGATTTCGAACAGGCCCACGCAATGATCCGCGGCAGCCAGGCAAGCCTTGAGCTGGCCTCGGTGTTTTCCACCTACCCGCACCCGGCGCTGTCCACCAGCCAGGCCTTCCTGGTCGAAGTGATCATCACCGCCGTACTGATGGCGGTGATCATGGCCCTGACCGACGACAACAACGGCTTGCCGCGTGGCGCCATGGCACCCCTGCTGATTGGCCTGCTGATTGCCGTGATCGGCAGCGCCATGGGCCCGCTGACCGGCTTTGCGATGAACCCGGCGCGGGACTTCGGGCCCAAGCTGATGACTTTCCTCGCCGGCTGGGGCGAAGTCGCCTTTACTGGCGGTCGTGATATTCCCTATTTCCTGATTCCGATTTTTGCGCCGATCATAGGAGCGAGCCTTGGGGCCGCCCTGTACCGCGGCGTGATCGCCCGCAACCTGCCGGTTGCCGAGAGCGAAAACGCCCAGACCGACGCCAACCCTCAGGGCAAGACCCAGGCATCCTGATGCCTGCGGTGGCGAGCCAGGCTCGCCGCGCCCTGATCTCTACCCCATTTAGTGCAAGGCCAACGACATGACAGACACCCAGAACAAGAACTACATCATTGCCCTGGACCAGGGCACGACCAGTTCGCGGGCCATCATTTTCGACCGTGACGCCAACGTGGTTGGCACCTCGCAGCGCGAATTCGCACAGCATTACCCTCAAGCCGGCTGGGTCGAGCACGACCCGATGGAAATCTTCGCCACCCAGAGCGCGACCATGGTCGAAGCCCTGGCCCAGGCTGGCCTGAGCCATGACCAGGTCGCCGCCATCGGTATCACCAACCAGCGTGAAACCACCGTGGTCTGGGACAAGGAGACCGGCCGCCCGGTGTACAACGCCATCGTCTGGCAATGCCGGCGCAGCACCGAGATCTGCGAGCAGCTCAAGCGTGACGGCCTGCAGGACTACATCCGCGAAACCACCGGCCTGGTCACCGACCCCTACTTCTCCGGCACCAAGCTCAAGTGGATTCTCGACAACGTTGAAGGCGCCCGCGAGCGCGCCGAGCGTGGCGACCTGCTGTTCGGCACCGTCGACAGCTGGCTGATCTGGAAATTCTCCGGCGGCAAAGTGCACGTCACTGACTACACCAACGCCTCGCGCACCATGCTCTTCAACATCCACACCCTGGAGTGGGACGAGAAGATGCTCGAGGTGCTGAACATCCCTCGGCAGATGCTGCCCGAGGTGCGCAGCTCCTCGGAAGTCTACGGCCGCACCAAGAGCGGTATCGCCATTGCCGGTATCGCTGGCGACCAGCAGGCCGCGCTGTTCGGCCAGATGTGCGTGGAGCCCGGCCAGGCCAAGAACACCTACGGCACCGGCTGTTTCCTGCTGATGAACACCGGCGACAAGGCAGTGACCTCCTCCCACGGCCTGCTCACCACCATCGCCTGCGGCCCGCGCGGCGAAGTGGCCTACGCCCTGGAAGGCGCGGTGTTCAACGGCGGCTCCACCGTGCAGTGGTTGCGTGACGAACTGAAGATCGTCAACGATGCCCACGACACCGAGTACTTCGCCAGCAAGGTCAAGGACAGCAACGGCGTATACCTGGTGCCGGCCTTCACCGGCCTCGGCGCACCGTACTGGGACCCGTACGCCCGCGGCGCGCTGTTCGGCCTGACCCGCGGGGTCAAGGTCGATCACATCATCCGCGCGGCGCTGGAGTCGATCGCCTACCAGACCCGCGACGTGCTCGACGCCATGCAGCAGGATTGCGGCCAGCGCCTGAGCGAACTGCGGGTTGACGGCGGCGCTGTCGCCAACAATTTCCTCATGCAGTTCCAGGCCGACATCCTCGGCACTTGTGTCGAGCGCCCGCAAATGCGCGAAACCACCGCCCTCGGCGCCGCCTACCTGGCGGGCCTGGCCTGCGGTTTCTGGAGCGGCCTGGATGAACTGCGCGGCAAGGCGATCATCGAGCGCGAGTTCACTCCGCAACTGGACGAAGTGGCCAAAGAGAAGCTGTATGCCGGCTGGCTGAAGGCCGTGGATCGCACCCGCGACTGGGAACCGCACGAAGAGTAGGCAGTAGACGCAAGCTGTAAGCTACAAGCTGCAAGTGCGTAAGACGCGAATCATCTTGTGGCTTGCAGCTTGTAGCTTGAGCTGTTTTCATGGCGCAATTTGCCCGGCTGCCCCAAAGGACCGCCCATGAATCTGCCCCCTCGCCAACAACAAATCCTCGAACTGGTCCGCGAACGCGGTTATGTCAGTATCGAAGAAATGGCGCAGCTGTTCGTCGTCACCCCGCAAACCATCCGCCGTGATATCAACCAGCTGGCGGAGGTCAACCTGCTGCGCCGCTACCACGGGGGCGCGGCCTACGATTCCAGCATCGAAAATACCGCCTATGCCATGCGCGCCGATCAGATGCGCGATGAAAAGCAGCGCATCGCCGAAGCGATTGCCGCGCAGATTCCCGACCACGCTTCGCTGTTCATCAACATCGGTACCACCACCGAATCCATCGCCCGCGCCCTGCTCAACCACAACCACCTGAAAATCATCACCAACAACCTGCACGTGGCGTCGATCCTCAGTGCCAAGGACGATTTCGAAGTGTTGCTGGCCGGCGGCAACGTGCGCCGTGACGGCGGCGTGGTCGGCCAGGCCAGTGTCGACTTCATCAACCAGTTCAAGGTCGATTTCGCCCTGGTCGGTATCAGCGGCATCGACGAGGACGGCAGCCTGCTGGATTTCGACTACCAGGAAGTGCGTGTCTCCCAGGCGATCATCGCCAATGCCCGCCAGGTGATCCTGGCCGCCGACTCGAGCAAGTTCGGCCGTAATGCCATGGTGCGCCTGGGCTCGATCAGCCTGATCGACTGCCTGGTGACCGACCAGGCGCCGGTCCCCGCCCTCAGCCAATTGCTCAACCAGTACAAGATCCGCCTCGAAGTGGTCTGAGCCGGCGCACGCTGCCACCGCAACGGTGGCAGCTCGAATGTTCGTTATTTTTCATTTATTTGTCATCTGATCAGTATTTTCTATGGGAAGTGACTGGCGAGCCGCATTCTGTTGCGCTAGTATTTTCGAAAGTGAACATTAATGTTCAGATTCGATGTCGGAAAGACCTTCAGGAGGCCACCCGTGTCCCAATCCAGCTTGCCATCGCCCGCCCTTGCCGAAATCTATGACCTCGCTGTAATCGGCGGTGGCATCAACGGTGTGGGGATTGCCGCCGATGCAGCCGGACGCGGTCTTTCGGTGTTCCTTTGCGAAAAGGACGACCTGGCCAGCCATACCTCCTCGGCCAGCAGCAAGCTGATCCACGGCGGCCTGCGCTACCTCGAGCATTACGAATTCCGCCTGGTGCGTGAGGCTCTGGCCGAGCGCGAAGTGCTATTGGCCAAGGCGCCGCACATCGTCAAGCCGATGCGCTTCGTGCTGCCGCACCGCCCACACCTGCGCCCGGCCTGGATGATCCGCGCCGGCCTGTTCCTCTACGACAACCTGGGCAAGCGCAAGCAGCTCGGTGCGTCGCGCAGCCTGCGTTTTGGCCCGGGCAACCCGCTCAAACCGGCGATTACCCGTGGCTTCGAATATGCCGACTGCGCCGTCGATGACGCCCGCCTGGTGGTGCTCAACGCCATGGCCGCCCGCGAAAAAGGCGCCGACATCCGGACCCGCACGCGCTGCATCAGCGCCCGCCGGGTCGATGGGGTGTGGAACGTGCAACTGGAAAACGCCGACGGCAGCCAGCAGTCGATCAAGGCCCGCGCGCTGGTCAATGCCGCGGGCCCGTGGGTGGCCAAGTTCATCGAGGACGACCTCAAGCTCGATGCACCGTACGGCATCCGCCTGATTCAGGGCAGCCACCTGATCGTGCCAAAACTGTACGACGGCGAACATGCCTACATTCTGCAGAACGAAGACCAGCGCATCGTCTTCGCCATTCCGTACCTCGAACGCTTCACCCTGATCGGCACCACCGACCGCGAGTACACCGGCGACCCGGCCAAGGTAGCTATCACCGAGGGCGAGACCGATTACCTGCTGAAAGTGGTCAACGAGCACTTCAACCACCAGCTCAGCCGCGCCGATATCCTCCACACTTATGCCGGTGTTCGCCCACTGTGCAACGACGAATCCGACAACCCGTCGGCCGTCACCCGCGACTACACCCTGGCGCTGTCGGCCAGCACCGGCGAAGCACCGCTGCTGTCGGTGTTCGGCGGCAAGCTGACCACCTACCGCAAACTGGCCGAGTCGGCCATGAGCGAACTGGCGCCGTTCTTCACCCAGATGCGCGGCAGCTGGACCGCCACCGCTCCCCTGCCGGGCGGTGAAGACATGAGCACCCCGCAGGCGCTGGTGGATGCCATCCTGGCCCGCTGTGGCTGGTTGCCGGTGGAGATTGCCAAGCGCTGGGCACGCACCTACGGTAGCCGCGTCTGGCGCCTGCTCGAAGGCGTACAGGGCCCGCAAGACCTGGGTGAGGCGATTGGCGGCGGCTTGTTCACCCGCGAGGTGGATTACCTGTGCAGCGAGGAATGGGCGGTGAATGCCGACGACATCCTCTGGCGCCGGAGCAAGCTGGGGCTGTTCACTACCGCCGCCGAACAACAGGCGTTGCAGGATTACCTGCAGCGCCTGGAACTGAACCGCGCGCGGGTTCAGGCGGCCTGATCGCTGAACATCATCGCGGGGCAAAGCCTCGCGATGAACTCATCCATTCGGATTTCCGAACACTAAACACCACCTCATTCGGCCATCCGGACGAATCCTACCTTCCGCAAACCGTCAAAAAAGATTAATCCCCCGATTTTTCATGGCGTTATGATCGAAATCAGGGCTTGGCACGAGTCATGCTCTACACTCAGTACCCGAATGCGCAAAACGCTTCACTGCAGTGTTCGCTGAACGAAAGAGCCGGCCAACGGCTCCATAAAAAAAACAACGTCGAGGAAATTTTGATGCGTATCGTTCCCCATCTGTTGGGCGCCGCTGTTGCGGCCGCTTTGATCAGCGCGCCAGCCTTCGCTGCCGAACTGACCGGCACCCTGAAAAAGATCAACGAGTCGGGCACCATTACCCTGGGGCACCGCGACGCTTCCATTCCGTTCTCCTACATCGCCGACGCTTCGGGCAAACCCGTCGGTTACTCCCATGACATCCAGCTGGCAATCGTCGAGGCCCTGAAAAAGGACCTGAACAAGCCGGACCTGAAGGTCAAATACAACCTCGTCACCTCCCAGACCCGTATCCCGCTGGTCCAGAACGGCACCGTTGACGTCGAGTGCGGCTCGACCACCAACAACGTCGAGCGCCAGCAGCAGGTCGACTTCTCGGTCGGTATCTTCGAGGTGGGCACCCGCCTGCTGACCAAAGCAGAAGACGGCAAGCCGGAAAACGCCAAGTACAAAGACTTCGCGGACCTGGCCGGCAAGAACGTGGTTACCACCGCCGGTACCACTTCCGAGCGCATCCTCAAGGCCATGAACGCCGACAAGCAGATGAAGATGAACGTCATCTCGGCCAAAGACCATGGCGAGTCGTTCCAGATGCTTGAATCCGGCCGTGCCGTGGCTTTCATGATGGACGACGCACTGCTCGCCGGTGAAATGGCCAAGGCCAAGAACCCGAAGGGCTGGGCAATTGTCGGCACCCCGCAGTCCTATGAAATCTACGGCTGCATGGTCCGCAAGGACGATCCTGCGTTCAAGAAAGCCGTCGACGATGCCATCGTCGCCCTCTACAAGTCGGGCGAGATCAACAAGATCTACGACAAGTGGTTCAACCAGCCAGTGCCACCTAAAGGCCTGAACCTGCAGTTCCCGATGAGCGACGAACTCAAGAAGCTGATCGCCGAACCAACCGACAAAGCTGCAGACGAAAAGAAGTCCTGATCCCCAGCTAGTTAGTGTCTAACCTTTCATCCGAGGGTGCCTCGCGCACCCCCGGATGCTCGAAGGTGCCCGTGAAAAACTGATCTGAGGGGAGATCCCGATGAATTACAACTGGGACTGGGGCGTATTCTTCAAGTCCACTGGCGTGGGCAGCGAAACCTATCTGGACTGGTACATCACCGGCCTGGGCTGGACCATCGCCATTGCCATTGCCGCCTGGATCATTGCCTTGCTGCTGGGTTCGATACTCGGCGTCATGCGTACCGTGCCAAACCGTCTGGTGTCGGGCATTGCCACCGCCTACGTGGAACTCTTTCGTAACGTACCGCTGCTGGTGCAGCTGTTCATCTGGTACTTCCTGGTGCCCGACCTGCTGCCAGAGAACCTGCAGGAGTGGTACAAGCAGGACCTCAACCCGACCACCTCGGCGTTGATCAGCGTGATCGTCTGCCTGGGCCTGTTCACTGCCGCGCGTGTTTGCGAGCAGGTGCGTACCGGCATTCAGGCGCTGCCCCGCGGCCAGGAAGCCGCCGCCCGCGCCATGGGCTTCAGCCTGCCGCAGGTGTACTGGAACGTGCTGCTGCCGCAAGCCTACCGGATCATCATTCCGCCGCTGACCTCGGAATTTCTGAACGTGTTCAAGAACTCCTCGGTGGCCTCGCTGATCGGCCTGATGGAGCTGCTGGCGCAAACCAAACAGACCGCCGAGTTCTCGGCCAACCTGTTTGAAGCCTTCACCCTGGCGACCCTGATCTACTTCACCCTGAACATGGGCCTGATGTTGCTGATGCGCCTGGTCGAGAAGAAAGTCGCCGTGCCCGGCCTGATCTCCGTGGGGGGTAAATAATGGACTTCAGTGGAATCATTCCTGCCCTGCCGGGCCTGTGGAACGGCATGCTCATGACCCTGCAGCTGATGGTCATGGGCGTTGTCGGCGGTATCGTACTCGGCACCATCCTGGCCCTGATGCGCCTGTCGTCGAACAAGCTGCTGTCGAACGTGGCCGGCGCCTACGTCAACTACTTTCGCTCCATCCCGCTGCTGCTGGTGATCACCTGGTTCTACCTGGCGGTACCGTTCGTGCTGCGCTGGATCACTGGCGAAGACACCCCGATCGGGGCGTTCACCTCCTGCGTCGTGGCGTTCATGATGTTCGAGGCGGCGTATTTCTGTGAAATCGTCCGCGCCGGCGTGCAGTCGATCGCCAAGGGCCAGATGGGCGCCGCCCAGGCCCTGGGTATGACCTACGGCCAGACCATGCGCTTGATCATCCTGCCCCAGGCGTTTCGCAAGATGACCCCGCTGCTGCTGCAGCAGAGCATCATCCTGTTCCAGGACACCTCGCTGGTGTATACCGTCGGCCTGGTCGACTTCCTCAACTCGGCACGGGCCAGTGGCGACATCATCGGGCGCTCCAACGAGTTCCTGGTGTTTGCCGGCGCCGTGTACTTCGTCATCAGCTTCTCCGCTTCCTTCCTGGTCAAGCGTCTGCAGAAAAGGATAACCGTATGATCTCCATCAAGAACGTCAACAAGTGGTACGGGGACTTCCAGGTTCTGACCGACTGCAACACCGAGGTCAGGAAAGGCGAGGTGGTTGTCGTCTGCGGTCCGTCGGGCTCGGGCAAATCGACCCTGATCAAGTGCGTCAACGCCCTGGAACCCTTCCAGAAGGGTGACATCGTGGTCGACGGCACCTCGATCGCCGACCCCAAGACCAACCTGCCCAAGCTGCGTTCGCGGGTCGGCATGGTGTTCCAGCACTTCGAGCTGTTCCCGCACCTGACCATCACCGAAAACCTGACCATCGCGCAGATCAAGGTGCTCGGCCGCAGCAAGGAAGAAGCCACCAAGAAGGGCCTGCAACTGCTTGAGCGGGTCGGCCTCTCGGCGCATGCCCACAAGCACCCGGGCCAGCTCTCCGGTGGTCAGCAACAGCGCGTGGCGATTGCCCGCGCCCTGGCCATGGACCCGATCGTCATGCTGTTCGACGAACCGACCTCGGCACTGGACCCGGAAATGGTCAGCGAAGTACTCGACGTCATGGTCCAGCTGGCCAACGAAGGCATGACCATGATGTGCGTGACCCATGAAATGGGCTTTGCCCGCAAGGTCGCCAACCGGGTGATCTTCATGGACAAGGGCAACATCATCGAAGACTGCACCAAGGAAGAGTTCTTTGGTGACCAGAGCGTGCGCGACGAGCGTACCCAGCACTTCCTCAGCAAGATCCTGCAACACTGAGGTGATCATCACGCTCTGTCCGGTGTACGCCGGCAGAGCGTGCTGGCCGTACCAAGGCTACTGTGATGAAATGCGACCCTACGCTCTTTCGCCCTGCCAAGCCTGCCCTTGCCGTGAAACCCCGTCTGATTCGCCAGCTGCTGTTACCGCCACTGATCATCCTGCTGATGATCGGCCTCGGCGTGGCCGGCTTCATGATCAGCGAACACAACGGCATCCGCACCTTGAGCGAAAACGGCGAGCGACAGCTCGAGCTGCACGCGCGCGCGGTCGAGAGCGAGATCAGCAAGTACACCTACCTGCCAAGCCTGCTGGAGCTTGAAAACAGCGTTTCCAGCCTGCTCACCGAAGCCGATGGCGAACACCGCCAGGCGGTCAACGAATACCTTGAAGGCCTGAACCGCCGCAGTCGCAGCCGGGCGATCTTCGTCCTCGACACCAGCGGCCGGGTCCAGGCCACCAGCAACTGGCGCGATGTCGATAGCTTCCTCGGCGAAGACCTGTCGTTCCGCGCCTATTTCCAGGACGCCGTGCGCGGCCAGCCGGGGCGCTTTTATGGCATCGGCAGCACCACCGGGGAGCCGGGTTATTTCCTCGCCCACGGCCTGGAAGAACACGGCAAGATCATCGGCGTGGCGGTGATCAAGGTGCGCCTTGAGGCCATGGAAGAGCGCTGGCAACGGGCTCGCCTGGAGGCGTTCGTCAGCGACGAGAACGGCATCATCATCCTTTCCAGCGACCCGGCACGGCGGCTCAAGTCGGTGCGCCCGCTGACCCCGGAAATCAAGGAACGCCTGGCGCGCAGCCTGCAGTACTACTGGTGGCCGCTGAATGAACTGGAGCCGCTGTCGCGGGAGAAAATCGCCGACGGCGTCGAGAAGCTGAGCTTCCCGGCCAATGCCGAACTCGGCGATGGCCGCCGCGAAGTGGCGTACCTGGCGCAAACCCGGCGCCTGAGCGACACCCCCTGGCACTTCACCCTGCTCACGCCGCTGCAGGATCTGCGCCGCGAATCCATGGTCCAGGGCATCCTGGTCGGCGTCGCCTTTGCCCTGCTGGCGATCCTGCTGATTGCCTGGAACGAACGGCGCAAGGTGATCGCCACGCGCCTGGCCGCCCGTGAAGCGCTGGAAGAAGCCAACAGCCAGCTGGAGCGCAAGATCGCCGAACGCACCGCCGACCTGCGCGCCAGCAATGAACGCCTCAAGGGCCAGATCCGCGAACGCCGGCATGCCGAGCAGACCCTGCGCCACGCCCAGGACGAGTTGGTCCAGGCCGGCAAGCTGGCCGCCATCGGCCAGATGTCGACCAGCATCGCCCACGAACTGAACCAGCCGCTGGCGGCCCTGCGCACTTTGTCGGGCAACAGCGTGCGCTTCCTCGAACGCGGCGCGCTGGAAACCGTCAGCACCAACCTGCGCACCATGAACGACCTGATTGACCGCATGGGCCGCATCACCGCCAGCCTGCGCTCCTTCGCCCGCCGTGGCGAAGACAGCGGCAAGGCCTCGCTGGGCAAGGCCGTCGAGGCCAGCCTGCAAGTGCTGGGCAACCGCATCGCCGGCTGTCACCTGCAGTTGCACAGCAACTACGAAGACCAGAAGCTGGCCATTGACCAGACCCGCCTGGAGCAGATTCTGGTCAACCTGATCGGCAACGCCCTCGATGCCATGGCCGCGCAACCGATGCCGCAGCTGTGGCTGGAAGGCGAGCTGCAGGGCGACAAGTACCGCCTGCGCGTACGCGACAACGGTCACGGTATCGATGACGAAGCACGCAAGCACCTGTTCGAACCGTTTTTCACCACCAAACCGGGAGAGCACGGCCTGGGCCTGGGCCTGACCCTGTCTGCCAGCCTCGCCGCCGCCGCCAAGGGCAGCCTCAGCGTCGAACACCCCGCCAGCGGCGGTACTGCGTTCGTGCTCGGCCTGCCGCTGGTCAATGCCCCCACAGAATCAGCCGAGTCCCTATGAACCAAGCGCCCCTAACTGTCCTGATCGTCGAAGACGACCCGCATGTGCTGCTCGGCTGCCAGCAGGCGCTGGCCCTGGAAGACATTGCCTGCGAAGGCGTTGGCAGCGCCGAAGAGGCCCTGCAGCGCATCGGCGATGACTTTGCCGGCATCGTTGTCAGCGACATCCGCCTGCCCGGCATCGATGGCCTGGAGCTGCTCAGCCGCCTCAAGGCCCGCGACCGCAGCCTGCCGGTGGTGCTGATCACCGGCCACGGCGATATCGACATGGCGGTCGGCGCCATGCGCAACGGCGCCTACGACTTCATGGAAAAACCCTTCGCCCCGGAGCGCCTGGTCGAAGTGGTGCGCCGTGCCCTGGAGCAGCGCGGGCTGTCCCGCGAAGTGTTTGCCCTGCGCCGGCAACTGGCCGGGCAGAGTACCCTTGAAGGGCGAATCATCGGCCGCTCGCCGGCCATGCAGAACCTGCGTGAACTGATCGCCAACGTCGCCGATACCTCGGCCAACGTGTTGATCGAGGGCGAGACCGGCACCGGCAAGGAACTGGTCGCCCGTTGCCTGCATGATTTCAGCCGCCGCCAGGGCGCGCCGTTCGTGGCCCTGAACTGCGGCGGCCTGCCGGAGAACCTGTTCGAAAGCGAGATTTTCGGCCACGAAGCCAACGCCTTTACCGGCGCCGGCAAGCGCCGGATCGGCAAGATCGAGCACGCCAACGGTGGCACGCTGTTCCTCGACGAAGTCGAAAGCATGCCGCTGAACCTGCAGATCAAGCTGCTGCGCGTGCTGCAGGAGCGCACCCTGGAACGCCTGGGCTCGAACCAGAGCATCGCCGTCGATTGCCGGGTGATCGCCGCGACCAAGTCCGACCTCGACGCCCTGGGCCAGAGCGGGCAGTTTCGCAGCGACCTGTATTACCGCCTGAACGTGGTGACCCTGGAACTGCCGCCGCTGCGCGAACGCCGCGAAGACATCCTGCAGTTGTTCGAACACTTCCTGCAGCAGTCGTCATTGCGCTTCGACCGGGAAGTCCCGCAACTGGACAGCCAGACCCTGTCGCGGCTGATGGCCCACGACTGGCCAGGCAACGTGCGCGAACTGCGCAACGTCGCCGAGCGCTATGCCCTGGGTTTGCCGGCATTCAAAAAGGCCGGTGCCAGCGCCAACCAGGGCCTGGGCTTTGCCGAAGCGGTCGAGGCCTTCGAGCGCAACCTGCTCGGCGATGCCCTGCAACGTACCGGCGGCAACCTCAGCCAGGCCAGCCAGGAGCTGGGCATGGCCAAGACCACGCTGTTCGACAAAGTGAAAAAGTATGGCCTGGGCTGACCGGCCGCAGAAACGGAACAAAACGTGGACCTGATCCTCAAAGCCTGCCTGGGTGCGGCCGTGGTGGTGATCCTTGCCGCCCTGGCCAAGACCCGCAACTACTACATAGCCGGCCTGGTGCCGTTGTTCCCGACCTTCGCCCTGATCGCCCACTACATCGTCGGCAAGGGGCGTTCACTGGAGGACCTGAAGACCACCATCCTGTTCAGTGCGTGGTCGATCATCCCCTACTTCGTTTACCTGGCGACGCTGTACCTGCTGGTCGAGCGCCTGCGCCTGGAAACTTCGCTGGCCCTGGCGACCCTGGCCTGGCTGGTGGCGGCGACGGTGCTGGTGAGTGTCTGGGTCAGGTTGCATTGACCTGTTCAGGGCAGCAGCAGTATCAATACACCGCCACATGGGTATCGGCCAGGCGCTGCGTGTTCAGATACGGCAACACCGCACCCAGCAACGGCCCTTTGAACTGCTCCTGAAAGCGATGGGCCAACCCTGGAATCAGGCGTAGCTGGCTGCCCTTGATGTGCGCGGCCAGGTGTACGCCATGCATCACCGGCAGCAGCGGGTCGGCGGTGCCATGCACCACCAGGGTCGGCAGGCGCAGGTTGTTGAGCAGCTCAACCCGGCTCTGTTCGGCGAGGATCGCCATGATCTGGCGCTTGACCCCTTCGGGGTTGAAGGCGCGGTCGTAGGCTATCGCGGCCTGCTCAAGCAGCGCCTGACGATCATCCTTGACCTCGGGGCTGCCTAAGGCGGCCAGCAAGTCGGCCTGCTGTTCAAGCGCCACCTCGCGATTCGGCGCACCGCGCCTGGCCAGCAACTGCACCAGCGCCGGGCTTGGTGCCGGCAGGCCCTGGGCACCGGAACTGGACATGATCAGGGTCAGGCTCTCGACCCGCTGCGGTGCCAGCGCCGCCAGATGCTGGGCGATCATGCCGCCCATGCTCACGCCCAGGACATGAAAGCGCTCAACCTGCAGGGCATCCATCAACCCCAGGCCGTCTTCGGCCATGTCGCTCAGGGTGTAAGGCGCGGCCACCGGCAAACCCAGCTTGTAGCGCAGTACTTCGAAGGTCAGGTTGGCGTCGTCTGGCGCCTGGTTCCAGCTGGACAGGCCGACATCGCGGTTATCGTAGCGGATCACCCGAAAGCCCTGCTGACACAGGGCCACCACCACTTCATCGGGCCAGTGGATCAGTTGCCCGCCCAGGCCCATGACCAGCAGCAAGACCGGGTCCGAATCACGCCCGATGCTCTGGTAAGCCAGGCTGACCTGCGCCAGCTCGACCCGTTCAGTGGGCACGTTGACGTCGCAACGCGCCGCTGCAAAAGAAGGAATGGCGCACATCAGCGCCAGAAAAAAAACCAAAGCCCGCATGAGCGAAACACCAGAATGCAAATCCCCAGTAGAGCGCGAGTCTGATGAAATTCGTTCAAGCGCGCTGCCACAGTTGCGTGACAGTTTGATGAATGTCGCCCGACGGTTATCCGCAGTACCTATGTACCGCATCTAGCGGCAACGCCTCGCGCCCAATGTGAACGCCATTTCCGGCCATAACTTCACGTTTGGGATACCGCCATGAGCGATTTGCCAGAAGTCCCCGCCCCTCACTCTCCTGTGGATTTCATTTCAGTCATAAACCACGACACTGCGTTGCTGGCAGATGCCAGCAAACGCTGGAAAGACCACCGCGATACTTTCACCACCTTGCTTGCACAAGCACCCGGCGTTTACCAGACACTACAGGACGTAGTACGCGAACAGCTGGGTATCGATCCACTGAGCACTGCCCTGCGATTCCGTATCTCCGATGCACACGACAGCGATGTCAGCCTGGTCGCCCTGGCGCTACACACGCGCCAGTATCCCCAGCCGCCCGCCGATCTTGACCAGCACGCCCGGGTGACCGCTCAGGGCCCGGATCATCCGACCTTGCGCCTGACACCCACACAACTGCTCGCCAGGCTTGCGCAACTGGACCTTCCCGCAGCGGTCCGACGCCAGTGGGATCGCTACTGGCAAGCGCGGGCCTCGGATACCGCCGTCAGCCGCCGTACCCATGCCCAGAACCAGTACCTGGATATTTTCAAGGCCTGCTGGGATGTGGCTCTGGCCACCGATGAATTCGATAGGCAACAGCAACGCGCGGTCAAAGAGGTGCTCGACAACCCTGAATGGCATAGCCAGCAAGGTATCGAGATCCAGACCGTCGCGATAGACGGACAGGCAATGCCAGGAGCGCTGCTGTTCAAAACCGAAGACGAACCACAGCTGATGCTGTATCGCCCCGGCAGCGGCTTCAGTTCCCACGCGTCCCAGGCGGACCTGGAGGCGGCCATTGGTGCCACGGCCTCCAGCGTCAGCTATGAAAGCCACGGCAGCCTTTCAGGCGGTTTCAGCCCGCTGTTCAACAGCCTGCTCAATGAGCGTTTGAGCGCGCTGGACTTCAAGCCCGGCGAAGATATTCGCCAGTTTGGCGAACTTGCGCTGTCGATGGTCCACTGGGTCGATACTCAGCAGCGCAGTTCAAGCATCTTCAGCCTGCCGCCTGCCCTTGAATCAACCGACAGCGAAGACGCCTCGCAGCGTTCGCTCTACGACTTTGGCAGCTTGAACCTCGACATCCCTTATTCCATCCGCCTGCAACAGATCAACACCCAGCGGGCACTGATGGCCAGCATTGCCGAAACCGATCTGCAAGCGCTCAAGGATCATCAGCAAACTCTTGGCGATGCCTGCCAACAAGCGGAACAGGCCATTGAGCAGCAACTGAAGGCCGACACCTGGCACCAGGAGCAATCCCCCGCCGCCAATGCTGCGCTGCTCCAGGCGCATTACCACGGCTTGCGCGCCCACGCGCGCTTTCAGAACCTGCTGGGGCAAATCGATAACGAAGAATTGAGGTGGCTCGAAAGCCTTCTCGATCAACCCGACACCTTCCCGCGCCTGGGCTCCAGTATTGTCGCGGCGCATCCAGTGCTCAACACAACGTCGATGGACAATGGCGTCCAAATCTCTACCAGCACCACCCTCAATGATTGCCTGGTCGTGACCCTGCAGGACGGTGACAACCCGCAGAGCCTGCTGCTGTACTGGCCGGGTGAAGCCGGCGGGCTGCTGCGCTGCGCCAACCAAGCGGAACTGACCCGCTGCTTCGCCATCAACGATCAGAGCGAGCAGTCACTGAGCCTGAGCCCGGTGACCGGCGATGTCCTGGCCGTGGTTCTGGCCCACCATTTAAGCCAGGCCAAGACTGCGCTGACCACCGAGGAGGCGCCCGCGGCGGTGAAAGAAGCACTGACCCGGCGCCTGCAGGTCCCCCGCCACGCCGCGCGCGAGTACGCGTTCAACCTGATCCAGGAACAGGAAACCAGTGCCACGTTGACGGGCGCTCCCCTGAACTGGCTGGACAAGTTGTCGGCCAGCGATCGCGCGATGCTCAAGGCCGGCACCCTCGGCTTCATCGCGGCCATGCACCGGGCCCAGGCCCTGGTCGCCCGCGACCTGCCCCACCGCGAACTGTTCTGCCGCCAGCTCATCAGCCAACGCCTGAAGCAGGACTTCCCTGGCTACGACGACAGCCCCATCACCCTCTACCTGCCAGAGAGCACCTCGTGGGTGCCCATTGTGGTTGACAGCACCAGCCCCCAGGGCATTGCCACCAAGCCGACGCTCAAGGCCAGCAACAAATGGGTCGACCTGACGCTGGATGCCTTGTTGCTGGACAACATCGACGAGGCCATGAAAGAGCGTCTGAGTTTTCTCAAGCTGAAGCTCAACACATCGAATCAGGCGCTTGTTCAACAGCTCAAGGACAGCATCGACAAAACCTACCTGAGCGGCTTGGCCACCGACCTTGACCTGGCCCAGCAATACGAAAACAAGATCACCGAGGCGTATCGGGGCACTCACGAAGGCGCTTTTTCCCGGGCCTATCGGCGTCAATGCCTGGGTGAACCTTTCCGCCAGATGCTCATCATGCATAGCGCCCAGGCCAGGGCCAAGGGCGAGCTGGACGACAGGGGCCAGACGATCTTCAATATCGCCATCGACGCCGACAGCAAAGCGGCCTACCAAGCCGACGGCCATGATATTGAACTGATTTCTGCCCGGCTGACCGCAGGCGGCGAAGACACCGACAGCTACGGCACTACGCTGTCCGGGGTCACCTTCATCAGCGATCAGAACAGCGGCATCACCGTACTCTACCGACCCGAGCATCCCACCCGCCTGGTACGCCAGTACAGCAGCCTGGAAGCGGCCCGTTCCGGGCTGTATGACCTGAGCAAGCAGAGCGGCGAAATCGACTACCTGGCCGGGCGCGCCTTGCTGGGCAACCCGGACGCACACCGATCGCGGATGCGCCAGGCCATCAAACATCGCTTCGACGGCATTATTGGCCTGGGCACGACATGGCCCTCGACCACCTCACTGGCCCAGCACCTACTCGACGCCCAGGGTGGCCGCATTCTCGAAGCCCATCGCGCCACCTCGCGCTCGAACCGCGACCTGTGGCTGGAAAACTTCGCCTACCAGAGCGGCATGATCTTTAACTACATCAAGATGGCGCTGGGCTTCATTCCGGTAATCGGGACCGTCGTCGCCGTCTACGACTTCTTTGAAGCCAGTGCCCGACTGGTCAGCGCATTGCGCCAGGATGAGGTGTACAAGGCGCTGGAGGCGCTGCAACAAGTGCTGCTGGCTTTCGTCGATGCTGCCATCGACCTCGCGCCCGGCCTGCCCCTCAAGGCCCTGAGCGCCCGTCAGCTGACCCGCCAGCGTCAGTTGCAACTGTTGCAAGCAGGCCCGGCGGCGGGCTTTGCGCCCGGCAGCGCCCAACGCCTGTCGCGCTTTGAAGGTTACGAATACCAGACGCCGTTGTCGCTGGCCGGGATCGAGCCGGGGCGCCACGGCAAGTACAAAGGCATCTACCAGCACGCCAAAGGCGACTTCATCCTGGTGGGCGACCGCCCCTGCCAGGTGCAATGGCTGGAGACGGAACACACCTGGCGTCTGCGTGGCACACAGTTCAAGACCTGGCGGAAAAATATCGCGCTGAATGAAAACGGCCAGTGGGACACCCATTTCGCGCTGTATGGCGTGCACCTGCGCGGCGGCGGTGCAGGCGGCGGCCAGGTACTGGGGCATCTGGCGGATGTATTGGCACCGTACTGGCCGGCGGCGATTCGCGAGCGGCTACCGATATCATGGACGGATGTACGTCAGCGCCAATACCAAAGGCTTTTAAACAAGTTAAGGTCAGACGGTGAAGCCTTTCAACTGCAAACACGCAGAGTCAATGACAAACACCGCCAAGGGCTCGCTGTCACAGAACAAGAGCTCGAAAAGGACATCAAGGACGCAATTGCGCTGTACACAACCTACGAAGACTTCCTGGCACTGGCAACCCGCTCCAATGCCCAGGCAACAAAAGATCAAATGAGCGTCACAGCGAAAATGCTGACCAGCCGTTACCACCTCAGATTGAACAACGCCATCACACGCATCGAGTCTATTAATACCGAAATAGCGAACATCGGCCTGGAGGTCAACAGACTGGTCCAGAGAATCCCGCAAACCCTGGCGGCGGACGGAACCGCAGGAGAGGCTTTTTACACCCTTGCCCGTCAAATGGCGCAGAAGAGAAATCAGGCTCTGCCCCTTCGCCGCAACATTCTTGAAGCGCTTGAACTGATGGCACGCCATCTCGACAACATGAGGATCTGGAAACTCAAAATCACCCAGGGCATTGACCGAAGGGACTTTATCAGCGACATCGATCGCGTGACCGATACCCTCACACCCGTGGTGCTCAACGGCCTGCGAATCGACCAGCTCAAAGAGTTGATCAGTAAACCGCTAAGCGGTTTCGACCTAGGCTGGGCCAATCTTCAGATAAAATTGTCAGCACCGCGCAATCGCCTTGACCGGATGCTCTATGCCCTGAGCCAGCTTGCTTCGGTCAGCCATAGCAGAGCGCAACGCAGTGCAATACTCAAACAAGGGGTCGATGAACTTCAAGCCTTCAAGAACAATCTGCGCTACTGGAGCATCAGCGATGATGAGTACTTCGACGCCGCTGTTGTAAAGGTACTAGAGAGTCGCCTCGACGACAGCATCAATTACTACAGCCGCTACTTGAATACACCCACCGAAAATCTTCCAACCGTGCCGAAAAACCAGCCCACAAGCGCTCGGGTGTTTCAGACCACTGACGACCTTTACCTTATTGGTACTCCCACACAACAGCGCAACACCTACACGCTCACGGGTATCAATGGCCGTGACGAAATCTACATTCAAGGCGCCGACGGTAAGTTCATCCTGCAAAACCCCGACACGTCCGCAGGTTCAGCCAGTCAACCGTCGCTTTCACAAAGCCGTTCCGAGGCACGCAAGTTTCTCGACGGATCCTCTGCGTTTCGCAACAAAGTAGATGGTTATGCCACTCAAAATCTGGAACCCGCCAGCCTTGAGGACTTGATGCTCAAACGGGCCGACGACCTGAATGCTGCCGCCAACACAATCGAACGCCTAAGCCCCACCGACGACTTGATCAACGAACTGCGCGAAGCCGCAAGACAGCTGGTGAACGATGGACGTCAACTGCGCGTCCAGCAAATTCTGCAAACCAAACAGCCTAACGGCGGCCACCTTGAGTACTTAGAGAATCAACGGGGTGTGGTGGAGATCGAAAAGGTTGGCGGCCTTGTGGAACTAAGAAAACGCCCCGATGGACGTCCGGACTTTCTGCAGGAGTACGTCATCTATGATCGCACCCAACAACCGCGACGTACCCTCTGGTATGCGCACTTCCATTACAACAAGCAGAAGCCGCGCTTTGCCGAGTTC
This sequence comes from Pseudomonas sp. SORT22, assembly GCF_018417635.1. Classification (NCBI taxonomy): domain Bacteria; kingdom Pseudomonadati; phylum Pseudomonadota; class Gammaproteobacteria; order Pseudomonadales; family Pseudomonadaceae; genus Pseudomonas; species Pseudomonas sp. SORT22. Next base: position 1,401,893 of record NZ_CP071007.1, on the reverse strand, counting down.
GACAAAGCCCATTTGAAAATACCGGCCCAGCGCAAACTGGGCACAGAATGGCAAAGCAGCCAGATCGAAGAAGTGCAAATCTGGCGAGGTGACCTGGGCCGGCCATTGGCCGAACGTGTCTTCGCCAACCTCTTCTGAAACCACACCGGGCATCCTTGAACAGGATGCCCGGTTCGCGCTCTACGCCAGTTCGCTGCGCAATTGCCGCGCCGCCGCGACCATGTTGATAAGTGCCGCTTCAGTCTCCGGCCAGGCACGGGTCTTCAGGCCGCAGTCCGGATTGACCCACAGGCGTTCAGCCGGGATGCGCTTGACCGCCTTGCTCATCAACTTGACCATCTCGGCCGTGTCCGGCACCCGCGGTGAGTGGATGTCGTAGACGCCCGGGCCGATGTCGTTGGGGTAGTCGAAAGCTTCGAAGGCCTCCAGCAACTCCATGTCCGAACGTGAAGTCTCGATGGTGATGACGTCGGCGTCCATGGCCGCGATCGCTTCGATCACATCGTTGAACTCGCTGTAGCACATGTGGGTGTGGATCTGGGTTTCATCGCGCACGCCGCTTGAGCACAGGCGGAAGGCTTCCACCGCCCAACCCAGGTATTGCTGCCATTGCGCCCGGCGCAGCGGCAGACCTTCACGGAACGCGGCTTCGTCGATCTGCACGATCTTGATGCCGGCGGCTTCCAGGTCCTGCACTTCGTCACGAATGGCCAGCGCCAGTTGCTCGGCCTGGACCTTGCGCGACACGTCTTCGCGCGGGAACGACCACATCAGCATGGTCACCGGGCCCGTCAGCATGCCCTTCATGACCTTGCTGGTCAGGCGCTGGGCGTATTCGATCCAGGCCACGGTCATGGCCTGCGGACGGCTGAGGTCGCCGTAGATGATCGCAGGCTTTACGCAACGCGAACCGTAGCTCTGCACCCAGCCAAAGCGGGTGAAGGCATAGCCGTCCAGTTGCTCGGCAAAGTACTCGACCATGTCATTGCGCTCGGCTTCACCGTGCACCAGCACGTCCAGGCCCAGGCGCTCCTGGACCTGCACGGCATGGCGAATCTCGCTGTGCATGGCATCGGTGTAATCGTTGGCCGAGAGCTTGCCCTGCTTAAAGGCCTGACGCGCCAGGCGGATCGCCGAGGTCTGCGGGAAAGAACCGATGGTGGTGGTCGGGAACGCCGGCAATTGCAGGCGCTGACGCTGGGCTTCGATACGCTGGGCGAAGGCCGACTGACGCCGGCTATCGGCAGCGGTGACGGCGGCCAGGCGCGCCTGGACCTGCGGCTTGTGAATGCGTGGCGACTCGGCACGGCTTTTCTGTACCGCGCGGCTGTGGCTCAGGGCGTTTTGTACTGCTGGCAAGTGCGGGGTATCCAGGGCCTTGGCCAGCACGGCGATCTCTTCACACTTTTGCACGGCGAAGGCCAGCCAGCTTTTCAGCTCGGCATCGAGCTTGTCTTCACGGGACAGGTCCACGGGACTGTGCAGCAACGAGCAGGAACCGGCGACCCAGAGGTTGGCACCGAAGCGCTGCTGGGCCTGTTGCAGCTGCTCCAGGGCCTTGTCCAAGTCGCAGCGCCAGACGTTGCGGCCGTTGACCACACCCAGCGACAGTACCTTGTAGGTTGGCAGGCGATCGAGCACGGCCGGCAGTTGTTCCGGGGCGCGCACCAGGTCGATGTGCAGGCCATCCACCGGCAGGCCGACGGCCAGGCCGAGGTTGTCTTCCAGGCCACTGAAGTAGGTGGCGACCAGTTTCTTCAGGGGCGAGTACTGGAGGATGTGGTAGGCACGTTCGAAGGCGTTCTTCCACTCCTGCGGCAGGTCCAGGCCAAGGATCGGCTCGTCGATCTGCACCCACTCCACACCCTGGCGCGACAGGCGGCTGAGGATTTCACCGTACACCGGCAGCAGGCGCTCAAGCAGGTCGAGCTTGTCGAACTCGCCGCCTTTGGCCTTGCCCAGCCACAGGTAGGTCAGCGGGCCGATCAGCACCGGTTTCACCGCGTGGCCGAGGGCCTGGGCTTCGGCGACTTCTTCGAACAGTTGCTCCCAACTGAGCAGAAAGCGCTGGTCAGCACTGAATTCCGGGACCAGGTAGTGGTAGTTGGTGTCGAACCACTTGGTCAGCTCTTGCGCATATTGCGTCTGGCCGTGGCTGGCACCGCAGCAGGTGCTGGCGCCACGGGCCATGGCGAACAGGGTATCGAGGGTCGGCAGGCCGTTATCACCGGTAACCTGGGCGAAGCGCTCGGGAATTGCACCGAAGGTCAGCGAGTGAGTCAGCACCTGGTCGTACCAGGCAAAGTCGCCAACCGGCAGCAGCTCGATCCCGGCGTCTTTCTGCACCTGCCAGTGACGGGCACGCAGTTCGCGGCCAACGGCTTCAAGGCCGGCCTGATCGAGATCGCCTTTCCAGTAGGCTTCTTGTGCTTTTTTCAGTTCGCGGTCAGCGCCGATGCGCGGGAAACCAAGGTTGTGGGCCAGTGCCATGAGAAAACGTCCTCCCTGTAAAAGATGACGCTATTGTCGACAGTCAGACCAACATGAGACAAACTCAATAAATTCGTGTTCATCTCAAAGTTTACTCATGGAGCCCCTCGGTGCTGGAAATTCGCCACCTGAAAACCCTGCACGCCTTGCGCGAAGCCGACAGCCTGGTCGAGGCCGCTGAACGCCTGCACCTGACCCAGTCGGCACTGTCCCATCAGTTCAAGGAGCTCGAGGAGCGCCTGGGCATGCCGCTGTTCATGCGCAAGACCAAGCCGCTGCGTTTTACCAGCGCCGGCCTGCGCCTGCTGCAGCTGGCCGATGCAACCCTGCCATTGTTGCGCGGCGCCGAGCGTGACATCGCCCGCCTGGCCGGCGGCACTGCCGGGCGCCTGCACATGGCCATCGAATGCCATAGTTGCTTCCAGTGGCTGATGCCGACCATCGACCAGTTCCGCGATGCCTGGCCGGAGGTCGAACTGGACCTGGCCTCGGGCTTTGCCTTCGCCCCGCTGCCGGCGCTGGCCCGCGGCGACCTCGACCTGGTGGTGACCTCCGACCCGCTGGAGCTCAGCGGCATCACCTACGTGCCGCTGTTTACCTACGAAGCCATGCTTGCCGTGGCCAACCAGCACCCGTTGGCGCACAAGCCGTACATGGTGCCGGAAGACCTGGCCATGGAGACCCTGATCACCTACCCGGTAGAACGTGACCGCCTGGATATCTTCACCCGCTTCCTGGAGCCGGCCGACGTCGAGCCCGCGCAGGTGCGCACGGCCGAATTGACGGTGATGATGATGCAACTGGTGGCCAGCGGCCGCGGGGTCTGCGGCATGCCGCACTGGGCCTTGCACGAGTACAGTTCGCGCGGCTACGTGAAGGCCAAGCGCCTGGGCGAGAAAGGCCTGTTCGCCACACTCTACGCGGCGGTGCGCAGCGACATGCTCGATGCGCCGTACATGCGCGATTTTCTGCTGACCGCCAAGGACACCTCGTTCTCGACCCTCGATGGCGTCAGCGCGGTACGCTGAGCCTTACACGGCCCGGCGTTGCTCCTGCACCAGGCGCAACGCCAGGCCGGCCAGGACGAAACCCATCACGTAGCGCTGCAGCATCAGCCACAGCGGGTAGCGCACAAACCAACCGGCGATGCCGGCGGCGAACAATGCGATCAGCAGGTTGACCGAAAAGCTCACGGCGATCTGGGTCAGGCCCAGGGCCAGGCTCTGGAGCAGCACCGAGCCGTTTTCCGGCGAGACGAACTGCGGCAGCACCGAGAGGTAGAACACCGCCACCTTGGGGTTGAGCACGCTGGTCAGAAAACCCATCAACACCAGTTTGCGCGGTGAGTCCGGCGCCAGCTCGCGAGGCTCGAACGGCGAACGGGCACCCGGCTTGACCGCCTGCCAGGCCAGCCACAGCAGGTAGCCGGCACCGGCCCACTTGAGCAGGTCGTAGGCCAGCGGCACGGCCATGAACAAAGCAGTCAGGCCAATGGCTGCGGCCGTCATGTGCACCAGAAAGCCGCCGACCACCCCCAGCAGCGACGTCACCCCGGCCATGCGGCCCTGGCAGATCGAACGGGAAATCAGGTAGATCATGTTCGGCCCGGGGGTGAGCACCATCAGCAGCGCGGCGCCGATAAACAGCAGCCATTCATGGGTGGGGATCATCGGCATTCCTTTGCAAGTGAGATCAGGCAGGTGCTGTAGTTAACTGCCGGTACAGCGGCAGAATCAAGTCCCGGGTCAACGGCGCCAGCTCAAGGGTCAGTTGTTTGCGCGCCGAGACCCAGACCACCTCTTCGATTTCCGCGGCAGGCTCGACCGGCATGGCGGTGTGCACCTTGAAAATCTCGGCCTGGACGACAAAACCCGGCTCGTTGGCGGCCGGGGCACTGAACTGCCCCAGGTACTCGGCGTCCTGCGCCTCGATCGCCAGGCCCAGCTCCTCGAACAGCTCGCGGGCCAGGGCGCTGACCGGCTGCTCGTCGGCCTCGATCTTGCCGCCCGGCTGCATGAACGCCTGGGTACCGCGCTTGCGCACCAGCAGGGTACGGCCTTGCGGGTCAAGCAGGAGGGCGGCGGCGATGCGGATGGTTTTGCTCATGGGACGCTCGTGAACAGGAAAGCGCGCAAGGATCACATGTTGGCAGGTGCCTTTCAATCCTGGGCCGGTCTGACGAACGCCCCTTGCAAGCCCGCGCCATTGGCCGCATAAACAGGCCATGAGTCTTCCCGCCTGCAAGCACCCGGAACTGGACGCCTTCCACCGCGCGGTCCGCACCTGGTTCGAGCGCCAGTTCCCGACGGTCACCGCCGCCCAGGCCCGGGCCTGGCCGTTGATCGGCAGCGGGCAATCGTTGTTGGTGGCAGCGCCTACCGGCTCGGGCAAAACCCTCACTGCCTTCCTGGCCATCCTCGACGAGCTGTTCGTGCAGGGCCTGGCCGCCGGCCAGTTGCCGGACCAGACCCAGGTGGTCTACGTCTCGCCACTCAAGGCGCTGTCCAACGATATCCAGATCAACCTGCAGGCGCCGCTGGCCGGGATCAACGCGGTACTGGCCGAGCAAGGCCTGGCGCCGCTGGAAATCCGCACGGCGGTGCGCAGCGGCGATACCCCGCAAAAAGAACGCACAGCCATGCGCCGCCAGGCGCCGCATATTCTGGTGACCACCCCCGAATCGCTGTATGTGTTGCTCGGCTCGGCCTCCGGGCGCCAGGGCCTGGCCAGCGTGCACACGGTGATCGTCGACGAAATCCACGCCCTGGCCGGCAACAAGCGCGGCAGCCATCTGGCCCTGAGCCTGGAACGCCTTGAAGCGCTGTGCGGGCGGCCACTGCGGCGCATCGGCCTGTCGGCCACGCAACGCCCGGTCGAGCGCGTGGCGCAGTTTCTGGTGGGCCAGGGGCGCGAGTGCGCGATTGTCGATATCGGCCATGCCCGCCCCCGCGACCTGGGCCTGGAAGTGCCGCCGGTGCCGCTTGGCGCGGTGATGGCCACGGATGTCTGGGGCCTGGTCTACGATCGCCTGGCGGCCTTGGCCCGCGAGCACCGCACCACCCTGGTGTTCGTCAACACCCGGCGCCTGGCTGAGCGCCTGACCCGCCATTTGAGTGAACGCCTGGGCCGCGACGCCGTGGCCGCGCACCACGGCAGCATGGCCAAGGAGTACCGCCTGGACGCCGAGCAACGGCTCAAGCGTGGTGAGCTGCAGGTCCTGGTAGCCACCGCCTCGCTGGAGCTGGGCATCGATATCGGTGAGGTCGAGCTGGTCTGCCAGATTGGCTCGCCCGGCTCGATTGCCGCGTTTTTGCAAAGAGTCGGGCGCTCCGGGCACCAGGTCGAAGGCACGCCCAAGGGCCGGCTGTTCCCGCTGTCGCGCGATGACCTGATCGAATGCGCAGCGTTGCTCGATTGCGTACGGCGCGGCGAGCTCGATCGCCTGCAGGTGCCGCAGGCACCGCTGGACGTATTGGCGCAACAGATCGTCGCCGAAGTCAGCAGCCAGGAATGGCATGAACAGGCGCTGTTCGACTGCCTGCGCCGGGCCATGCCCTACGCCGAGCTGGATCAAGGCCACTACCAGGCGCTGCTGCGCATGCTCGGCGAAGGCTTCAATGGTCGCCAGGGTATCCGCAGCGCCTATCTGCACCGCGATGCGGTCAACGGTACCCTGCGCGGGCGCCGTGGCGCGCAACTGACGGCGCTGACCAGCGGCGGCACCATCCCCGATAACGCCGACTACAGCGTGGTGCTCGAACCGCAGAGCCTGAACATCGGCACGGTCAACGAAGACTTCGCGGTGGAAAGCATCGCTGGCGATATCTTCCAGCTGGGCAACGCCTCTTACCGCATCCTGCGCGTGGAAAGCGGCCGGGTGCGGGTCGAGGACGCCAAGGGCCTGCCGCCGAGCATCCCGTTCTGGCTCGGTGAAGCGCCGGGGCGCAGTGACGAGTTGTCGGCAGGCGTGGCACGCTTGCAAGGCGAGATCGACCAGCGCCTGGGCGCTGCCGACGGCCAGTTGCAACCGCTGCTCGACTGGCTGACGACCGAGCTGAGCCTGGGCCTGGACAGCGCCGAGCAATTGCTTGAATACCTGGCCCATACTCGCCAGGTGCTCGGCGCCCTGCCCTCGCAGCAGACCCTGGTGATGGAGCGTTTTTTCGACGAGTCCGGCGGCACCCAGCTGATCATCCACTCACCGTTCGGCAGCCGCATCAATCGCGCCTGGGGCCTGGCCCTGCGCAAGCGCTTCTGCCGTACCTTCAACTTCGAGCTGCAGGCGGCGGCCAGCGAAGATGCGATTGTCCTGTCGCTGTCGGCCAGCCACAGCTTTGCCCTCGAAGAAGTCTGGCGTTACCTGCACAGCAACAGCGCCGAGGCGGTGCTGATCCAGGCCCTGCTCGATGCGCCGCTGTTCGGCGTGCGCTGGCGCTGGAATGCCGGCACCGCGCTGGCCCTGCCGCGCTTTGTCGGCGGGCGCAAGGTGGCGCCGCAAATCCAGCGGATGAAAAGCGAAGACCTGATAGCCGCAGTGTTCCCCGACCAGATCGCCTGCCTGGAAAACCTCGCCGGCGAGCGGCAGATTCCCGATCACCCACTGGTCGAGCAGACCCTCGACGACTGCCTGCACGAAGCCATGGACAGCGAAGGCTGGCTGGCGCTGCTGCGGCGTATCGAGCACGGCCAGATCACGCTGATTGCCCGTGACCTTCCCGCGCCTTCGCCGCTGGCCTCGGCCATTCTCAACGCCCGGCCCTATACCTTCCTGGATGATGCGCCGCTAGAAGAACGACGCACCCAGGCCGTACTCAATCGCCGCTGGAACGAGGCGCAAAGCAGCGATGACCTCGGCGCGCTCGACCCGCAGGCCATCGCCGCCGTACAAAGCGAGGCGTGGCCGACGCCCACCCGCAGCGATGAAATGCATGAGGCTCTGATGAGCCTGGCCTGCATCAGCCAGGCCGAAGCCGAGGCCAATGACGGCTGGCAAGAGTGGCTGGCGGCGCTGGGCAATGAAGGCCGCGCCTGCCGCCTGCAACTGAGCGGTGGCCAAGCATTGTGGCTGGCCCGCGAACGCCTGATGCTGCTGCGCGCCCTGTACCCAAACGCACCCCTGACACCCGACGTCAGCGTCCTGCCCGGCTTTGATCAGGCCATGGACGCCGAAGCCGCATTGGTCGAGCTGCTGCGCGCACGCCTGAGCGGCTTCGGCCCGCTGACGACCGAGCAGATTGCCGCGCCGCTGCAACTGCCGGTCAGCGCCATCGAGCAGGCCCTGGCCCGCCTGGAAGGCGAAGGCTACGTGATGCGCGGGTACTACTTTCAACCAAATCAGCAACCGAACCAGCAACCGGGCCAGCAACCGGGCCAGCAGGCGCTGCAATGGTGCGAACGGCACCTGCTGGCGCGGATTCATCGCTACACCATCAAGCGCCTGCGCCGGGAAATCGAACCGGTCAGCCTGCAGGACTTCACCCGCTTTCTGTTCGACTGGCAGCACCTGGCACCCGGCTCGCGCCTGCAAGGCCAGGCCGCGCTGAGCGCCGTGCTCGATCAGTTCGAAGGTTACCCCGCAGCGGCGGCGGCCTGGGAAAGCGACCTGCTGCCCACCCGGCTCAAGGACTACAGCCCGCGCTGGCTCGACGAAGCCTGCCGCGCCGGCAAATATGCCTGGGCGCGCCTGGCCCCGAGCGCCGCGGCGAGCACCCTGCGCAGCACGCCGCTGGTGCTGTTGCCACGCCCCCGCCTGGGCTTGTGGCGGGCCCTGAGCCCGGCGCTGGACAGCAGCGAACTGGGCCTGCGTGCCCAACGCGTACACACGGTGTTGAGCGAACACGGCGCATTGTTCTTCGATGAGCTGGTGCACGACGCCCACCTGCTGCCCAGCGAACTGGAAAACGCCTTGCAAGAGCTGGTGGCCGCCGGTTTGATCAGCGCCGACAGCTTTGCCGGCCTGCGTGCACTGATTACCCCGGCGAGCAAACGCCAGGGCCGTAGCCATCGCCGCGGTCGCGGGCCGTTGTTCGGCGGTATGGAAGACGCCGGGCGCTGGGCGCTGTTGCGCAAACCCACTGCCAAGCGTGACGAGGACCTTGAACACATCGCCCGCACCTTGCTGCGCCGCTATGGCGTGATGTGCTGGCGCTTGCTGGATCGCGAGGCCGACTGGCTGCCCAGCTGGCGCGAGCTGCTGCGCTGCTACCACCGCCTGGAAGCCCGCGGCGAAATCCGTGGCGGGCGCTTTATCAGCGGCCTGGCCGGCGAGCAGTTCGCCCTGCCCGAGGCCGTGGCACTGCTACGCGAAGTGCGCCGGCGCCCGCTCGATGGCAGCCTGGTGGCGATCAGCGCCAGCGACCCGCTGAACCTGGTCGGCACCCTGCTGCCGGGCAGCAAGGTGCCTGCAGTCAGCGGCAATCGCCTGCTTTATCGCGATGGTGTGCCGGTGGCGACGCTGATTGCCGGCAAGCTCCAGTTCAATGCAGAAGATGAACTGGCGGCGCATGGCGAATGGCGCGAGCGCCTGATCCGCGATGCTGCTCTGGTCACTTGACCTGCGGCGCGGCGAACCCGGCAAAGCGCTTGTTGAATCCGGCCACCCGACCTTCGACCGTGGTCTTGCGTTGCTGGCCGGTATAGATCGGATGCGAAGCGCTGGAAACATCCAGGGCCACGTAGGGGTAGGTTTTGCCGTCGCTATGGGTGTGGCTGCGGTCAGTGTCGACGGTCGAGCCGATCAGGAAGTACACATCGGCGGCAGTGTCGTGGAACAGCACGGGGCGATAGTCGGGGTGAATGCCGGGTTTCATGGCCAAGCCTCTTGGGAAAATGAACGAACAAGAGCTGATACTATATAACATATCAATTGCTCGCAAATACAAATGATTTTCGATTCCAAGATGAAGCTTGCAGCCCTTGCGCGCTGCGGGCTGGCGCTGGAAACCCCAACCGGGCTAAGGTCGGGGTTTGTCCAGGCCCTGAGCCTGACCGTGCCATCGCAAGGAAACCGTATGAGCCTGTCACTTCTCAGCCGCTACGCCTTCTTCGCTGCCTGTGTGTTGTTCACCCTGGTCAGCCTGCCCTTCCTCCACCACGAATGGCTGTGGCCGTTCACCCTGGTGACCGCCGTGCTCAGCCTGATCGGCCTTGGCGACCTGCTGCAAAGCCGTCACGCGGTGCGCCGCAACTACCCGATCCTGGGCAATATCCGCTACCTGGTCGAAGGCATTCGCCCGGAAATCCGCCAGTACTTGCTTGAAGCCGACAGCGATGCCCTGCCGTTTTCCCGGGCGCAGCGCTCGCTGGTGTATGCGCGGGCCAAGAACGAAGCTTCGGACAAGCCTTTCGGCACCCTGATCGACGTGTACCAGTCCGGTTTCGAGTTCATCGGCCACTCCATGCGCCCGGCGCCGCTCAGCGACCCGTCGAGCTTTCGGGTAATCGTCGGCGGCCCGCAGTGCACGCAGCCGTACTCGGCGTCGGTGTTCAATATCTCGGCGATGAGCTTCGGCTCACTCAGCGCCAACGCCATCCGTGCCCTGAACCAGGGCGCCAAGCTGGGCAACTTCGCCCACGACACTGGTGAAGGCAGCATCAGCCCCTACCACCGCGAACACGGTGGCGACCTGACCTGGGAACTGGGCAGCGGCTACTTTGGCTGCCGCACCTCGGACGGGCGCTTTGACCCCGAGCGCTTTGCCGAGCAGGCGCGTAACCCGCAAGTGCGGATGATCGAAATCAAGATGAGCCAGGGCGCCAAACCCGGCCACGGCGGCATCCTGCCCAAGCACAAGGTCACCCGCGAAATCGCCGAAACCCGCGGGGTGATGATGGGTGAAGACTGCATCTCGCCGTCACGCCACAGCGCGTTCTCTACCCCGATCGAGATGATGCAGTTCATCGCCCAATTGCGTGAACTGTCGGGTGGCAAACCGGTGGGCTTCAAGTTCTGCCTCGGCCACCCCTGGGAGTTCATGGGCATCGCCAAGGCCATGCTGGAAACCGGCATCCTGCCTGACTTCATCGTCGTCGACGGCAAGGAAGGCGGCACCGGCGCGGCGCCAGTGGAGTTTACCGACCATATCGGCGTGCCACTGCGCGAAGGCCTGCTGTTCGTCCACAACACCCTGGTGGGCCTGAACCTGCGCGACAAGATCAAGCTCGGCGCCAGCGGCAAGATCGTCAGCGCCTTCGACATCGCCAGCGTCCTGGCCATCGGCGCCGACTGGGCCAACTCGGCGCGCGGCTTCATGTTCGCCATCGGCTGCATCCAGTCGCAAAGCTGCCACACCAACAAGTGCCCAACTGGCGTTGCCACCCAGGACCCGCTGCGCCAGCGCGCCCTGGTGGTGCCCGACAAGGCCCAGCGGGTGCACAACTTTCACCACAACACCCTCAAGGCCCTGGCTGAAATGCTCGCCGCCGCCGGCCTCGATCACCCCTCGCAACTGCAAGCCAAGCACCTGGTGCGGCGCATCTCGGCCACCGAGATCAAGCTGTTCTCGCAAATGCATGTGTTCCTCAAGCCGGGTGAATTGCTCAACGGCGAGGTCAACGGCGAGTTCTATTCGCGGATGTGGCAGATGGCGCGGGCGGACAGCTTCGAGCCGCAAGAGGTGGCGGCGGCCTGAAAATCGGTAACGCTAGGGGACGCGGGGCCAGTTGTGATTGTAGTTTTCATCTTCCAGGATGGGCTTCATGACAATGAAGCCCTGCTCACCGGTGACGTAGATCGAATAGAACCGGTTGTCCACCAGCGGCGCGCCCACGCCCTCTGCCGCCACCAACCGCTCAAAGTCCGAGCGTTCACCGCCAATGACATTATTGATCCCCAGCCGGGGAAAAAACTGCGCATGCAACACCGAATTGGAGCCGCTGAGGATGTATCTCAGTAGCGGCATGTGGGTGATGGCGCCATGTCCTCTGGGCAACCAGTTACCGTCACCGGGTGCCCTCAGGTAGGTGTACCTGTTTACGTCGCGCAGCTCACTGCGTGATACCAGGTCATTGGCAATGTAGTGCGCCATGGCTGATTCAAGTTCTTTCTTGGCGATGATCACCTGGCCATAGGCATAGCTGAAGGCAAACATGAACAGCGTTGGCAAGATCAACAGCCAGCGCAATCCCGGCCAGACCCGCCCCAGCAACTCGTGACTGAACAACAACAGTAAAACCAGCACTGGCGAAAAGCCGATGAAGTTTCGAGCCTCAAGGTTGGGCTCGACAAGAAACAGCATCATGCCCGGCACACTCCAGACCAGGGCCACCGGGCTGAGCAGGTACAGCAGCGCAACGCCAAACCTGGCGGACGGCCGCCCGTGCATCTGGCGAATGTTTCCCATGAGCAATACAAAACCGGCACCTGCCCCCAATAGCAGGGCAAGCGTCAGCACATTGCCCGCAGAGGCCATCAGCAAGCCCAGCATCTGCATTGAGACGCACAACTTCTGCCACACCACACCGAGCCACTGCTGATCAACGGGCAGGTGGCTGCCGCGGGTATCGACAGCCAGTGGGTAGACGGTAAGAAAATACATGAGGCCACCGACTACCAGTTGCACAAGCCGCTCCACAAGCATCACCAGCACTGCCTGGAGCGCAACCTTGTCTCTTACCCCGCGGATGAACTCGACAATGCACAAGCCAATAAACAGGCTGATGCTCAGTTGATATAGGCTCAGCGTTACGGCAATCAACAGGGCCGCCAGCAGCGTGCGAATAGTGCGATGTTCAACCCGGCAGGTTATTGCATAGATCACCGCGACCAGCGCCAGCACCATCCCCGGACCGTCGTATTGATAGGTCAGATTGCCGAGGAAAAACGGATTGCATAGCACTGGCAGGATCACCAGGCAGCTGGTAATCCCGGGGCGAGGAAACAGCCACAACGTCAGGCGCGCCATGGCCATGGCCAGGGCAACAATGCTGATCAGCAAGGGCATCGGGAAGATATTGATCGTTGCCTGGCTGAAGGTCAGTACCTTGTACAGCCACTCGAGCAGAATTCTGCCTTGATTGCGCCAGGCGCCCTGGGCCTGCAGCAACGCCCGCCAGTTGTCATCCACATAGGCGTAGTCGGCATGAACAATGGGAAACACGTAAGCCAGGGACAGAACAATAAAAAACAACAGCACCTGGTGGGGGCTTAACACCCGTTCACTCGCCAACACGCTTGGCCCCTTTTCGATAGCTCGTGCCATTGGCCTTGACGATCTCTTTGACCACATACCGGGGTCGATGCTTGGCCTCCATGTAGATACGGCCGATGTACTCCCCCAATATGCCGATACCGATCAGTTGCACCCCGCCCAGAAACAGTATCGCTGTCATCAATGACGGATATCCGGGCACCTCATTGCCGAACAGTAGCTTGTCCACTACCAGGTAACCGGCGTACAGCAACGCCAACAACGAGATGCATGCGCCGACATAACTCCACAAGCGCAAAGGCCAGGTGCTGAACGAAGTTATGCCGTCCAGCGCCAGGTTCCACAGCCGCCAGGCGTTGAACTTGCTGCGCCCCACCGCCCTCGGCGCGCGGTCGTATTCGACGATGGCGACGTTGAACCCCGCCCACGACAGCACCCCCTTCATGAACAACTGCTGCTCGGGCAAGGTCTTGATCACGTCCACCACCTTGCGGTCCATCAGGCGGAAATCGCCGACGTTTTCTTCAATATGGGTGTAGGCAATACGGTTAAGCAGACGATAGAACAGCGAGGCGCTGCGACGCTTCAGGTAACCATCGTTGGAGCGATCCCGACGCTTGGCCAGGACCACGTCGGCACCGTCGCGCCACGCGTCGATCAACTGCGCAACCACCGCTACCGGGTCTTGCAGGTCAACATCCATGGGCACCACGGCGTCACCGCTGGCGTACTCCAGGCCGGCGAACAGTGCCGGTTCCTTACCGAAGTTGCGCGAGAAGTTGATCAGCACCACGTCCCTGTCCGCCAGCGCGAGCGAACGGGCGACCTCGGCAGTGCGGTCGCTGCTGCCGTCGTTGATGAAGACGATTTCAATGCAGTGTGCCTGCAATGAGGGTTCTTGACGCACAGCCTGGTAAAACAGTCTGAGCGCCTGTTCTTCGTTGAACACCGGCACGATCAGCGAGACGTTCATGACTCGGCCCCGCGAAACACCAGCCATTTGGCCAGCAGGAAGCCGCAGGTCAGGCTGATCAGGGAAAAACTCACTACCGTGATCATCCCGTGCAGCCGCCAGTGGTCGCCCAGCCAACCCACCGCCAGGCTGACCGTGCCCAGACACAGCATGAACAGCAGGTAGCGGCCGATCGAGGGCGGCACGGCGAAGGTGTAGAGCGCATTGACGTAGTAGGAAAGGCTCGCAGCAACACAAAACGCCAGCAGGTTGCTCAGGGCCTGGCTCAGGTCGAACTCGACCCGCAGGACGAAAAACAGCTGCCAATGAACCAGGGTATTGGCGATGCCAATTACGCTGTAGGTGGAAAATCCTTTCCATATGTTGGCCATTGCCTGTCACGCCTCGCTGAACGTTGCGCCTGGGCTCAGCAGGCCATGCCGTCAGCGATTCGTCCACTGATAGCAACATCAGCAACACGAGTTTTACGACCAACGGTCCGTTGTTCAGGCGCCAATCGAGACATCCGGTAATACGCAACTTTTGCAATTACCCGCCAATACCGCCACCCTGCCCCCCGCCCGACGTGCGGCGCATGTGTTTGCCGGCGTCTGCCTGTCACTATTAAACCCACTGTTCAAGAGCCCGCTGCCATGCTTAACGGACGCGACCCGCGCATCGATTTCTTTCGAGGCCTGGCGTTGATCTTCATTTTCTGGGATCACGTCCCCCACAACCCTTTAGGCCAGATCACCCTGCGTAACATCGGCTTCAGCGATGCCGCCGAGGTTTTCGTCTTCCTTGCCGGCTACGCTGCAGTGCTGGCCTACGGCAAGGTGCTGCAGCGCGACGGTTATCTGATCGCCTGCGTGAAAATCCTGCGCCGCACCTGGGTGCTGTATGTGGTGCATATCTTCCTGCTGGCGATGCTGATGGGCATCGTGTTCTTTGCCAACAGCCATGTAGAAACTCGCGACCTGGTCGAGGAAATGGGTCTTACCCACTTCGTCACCAACCCTCAGCAAGCCCTGACCGACGAGCTGCTGTTGCGCTTCAAACCCAACCTGATGGACCCGCTGCCGCTGTACATCGTGCTACTGGCCGGCCTGGCGCTGGGGCTGGGGCTGCTGATGCGCAACACCCTGGCGGTGGTCGGTGTATCGATGGCGGTGTACCTGGCGGCCCCCGGCATGGGCTGGAACCTGGCGAATTTTTCCGATGGCGTGTGGTACTTCAACCCGGTCACCTGGCAGTTCCTGTTCGTGCTGGGCGGCGCCGCGGCGTTGTACGGGCAGCAGGCGCGGCCAGCACAAACCCGACCGTTGCGCCGCCAGCCACTGTTCCTGGCAGCTGCCGCCTATTCACTGACAGCCGGCATCATTACCCTGTCCTGGCGCTGGCCAGAGATTCACGATGCGTGGATGCCGGCCAGCCTCAACAACCTGCTGTACCCGATCAGCAAGACCGACCTGTCGCCGGTGCGCTTGCTGCACTTCCTGGCCCTGGCCTACGTCACCGCCAAGCTGCTGCCCGGCAGCGGCTGGACGCAGAACTGGCTGGCGCAGCAAACCGGGCGCATGGGCCGCTATTCGCTTGAAGTATTCTGCCTGGGGGTGCTGCTGGCGCCGCTGGCGGACATGATCAATGCCATGGCCGGCGATGCCTTTGCCATGCAGGTATTCACCGCCCTGGTGGGCGTCGCGATCATGGCCCTGCTCGGCGCCTGGCTGGACTTCAACAAGCGCCTGACCCAGCCGATGCGGGCGGTTGCTACCTGATTCGCGCAGGTAAAAAAAAGGTTCTTCACGGAATCCCGGGTTGGGATGTTGAGGGTGCGAGTTTATCCATTCAGTGTGGGGCTGCTGCTGGCCCCTTCCGCCTTTACGGCGGCCTACTTTTCTCTTGGGAAGAAGTAGGCAAAACCGCTTGCTCCTGCATACGGCCCTACGCTGCGCTTCGGGTCCCCTCGCTACGGCACCTTCCGGGGCATCGCGGCCTACGACTTGCTTCGCAAGTCTACATCTCGCGTCTTCGGCTGCCGCCGAAGGTGCTGCGCACCGCCCCTACAGGCACCTACGCTCGGCCTCCTGAAGTCGCTTTTCGCGGCGCCTGGAAGTACGTGCATGAACATCAAGATCAAGACCAAACAAGTTGGTGCTCGTTTTATCAGCGGGCTTGTCCCGCCCCTGCGTCAGCATGGCTTCGCCAACATCTGCTTTCGTAGATGCGTCAGTGCAGGCGCCGCCCGTAACTTCGCGACTTCAGGAGGCTGAGCGTAGGTGTCTGGAGGGGGCTGGTGCGTAGCACCCTTCGGCCGAGGCCGAAGTCGCGAGACGTAGACTTGGCGAAGCAAGTCGTAGGCCGCGATGCCCCTGGAAGGCACCGTAGCGAAGGAACCCGGAGCGCAGCGTAGGGCCGTATGCTGGAGCGAGCGGTTTTGGTTCCTTTTGCCAAGAACAAAAGGGACCCGCCGTAAGGGCGGAAGGGGCCAACAGCGGCGCCACACCGAATGGATAAGCCCGCAACCCAATCCAAGAATCATAGCCCCCGGGATTCCGTGAAGAACCAAAAAAAAAACCCGTATCCAAGGATACGGGCTTTTTTACTTACGCGAGGATCAGGACGCCGAACTTGCCGCGCGCTGTTCCACGCTGTTTGGCGACAGCTTGAACACGTAGTACAGCACGGTCAGCATCACCAGGAACGCCGGGCCGATGTACAGGGCTACGCGGGTTTCCTCGAAGTAGGCCATCAAGCCGACCACCAGGATCAGGAACGCCAGCGCCAGGTAGGAGCTC
The DNA here is from genome assembly GCF_018417635.1 of Pseudomonas sp. SORT22. Classification (NCBI taxonomy): domain Bacteria; kingdom Pseudomonadati; phylum Pseudomonadota; class Gammaproteobacteria; order Pseudomonadales; family Pseudomonadaceae; genus Pseudomonas; species Pseudomonas sp. SORT22. Next base: position 1,385,505 of record NZ_CP071007.1, on the reverse strand, counting down.
AGCGGCCACAGCCACATGCGGTACTTCAAGGCAGCGCGCTCGGCGTTGCTCAGGCCGGCGCGGAACTTCAGCTGGGCCAGGAGGATCATCACCCAGGTCCAGATCGCGCCGAAGGTGGCAATGGCGGTTACCCAGACGAAGACTTTCTCCGGCACCAGATAGTTGGCCAGCACGCCCAGCAGCAAGGCTGCGATCGACAGCAGCAAGGCATTGCGCGGTACGCCGTTGCTCGAGGTGCGGGCAAAGGTGGCCGGCGCCTGGCCGTTCTGCGCCAGGCTGTAGAGCATGCGCCCGGTGCTGAAGATGCCGCCGTTGCACGACGACAGCGCGGCAGTGATCACCACGAAGTTGATGATACCGGCAGCAGTCTTGATGCCCAGCCGCTCGAAGGTCATCACGAACGGGCTGCCCTGGCTGCCGATTTCGTTCCACGGGTAGATCGACAGGATCACGAACAGGGCGCCGACGTAGAACAGCAGGATGCGCCAGAACACCGAGCCGATGGCCTGGGGAATGGTCTTTTGCGGGTTGCGCGCTTCACCGGCGGTCAGGCCGATCATCTCGACGCCCAGGTAGGCGAACATCACCATCTGCAGCGACATCAGCACGCCGGTCACGCCATTGGGCATGAAGCCGCCGTTGCTCCAGAGGTTGGAGATGCCCATGGCCACGCCATCGTTGCCGAAACCGAAGGCGATGATGCCGACGCCGCCCAGGACCATGGCGATGATGGTGACGATCTTGATCAGGGCGAACCAGAACTCGAACTCACCGAAGGCCTTGACCGCGATCAGGTTGATCGCGCCCATGCTGCCCAGAGCCGCCAGGGCCCAGATCCAGCGCGGCACTTCCGGGAACCAGATGCCCATATAGATGGCCACCGCGGTGATTTCCGCCACGCAGGTCACCAGCCACAGGAACCAGTAGTTCCAGCCGGTAAGAAAACCCGCCAGCGGGCCGAGGTAGTCTTGGGCGTAGCGGCTGAACGAGCCGGCTACCGGGTTGTGCACGGCCATCTCGCCAAGGGCGCGCATGATCACCAGGATCGCCAGACCGCCAATGATGTACGACAGCATGATGGCCGGACCGGCCATTTCGATGGCCTTGGCCGAACCGAGGAACAGGCCGACACCGATACAGGCGCCCAGCGCCATCAGGCGAATGTGGCGTTCGCCGAGTTCTCGCTTGAGTGGGCCGCCCTGGGCGGTCTCACCATGAGAAGGGTGGTTGCCGACTGGCATAGAAATACAACCTCATTTTGTTATTGGATATGACCATTCGTGCAGGCCTGGCACCGCCGATAGGCTGGATGCGCTGCCTCGCCGGGCACCACCTTGTGAGCGGACCCGTCTGCCGGGTGTGCAAAACCGGCAGAGCGAAAGGGGCGAGCAGTATAGAAAGGCCCCTGCAGGGCATTTCACTGTATAAAGCGCGATATTTGGCGAGAACTCTCGGCAAAAACCGCTTCTACGGAGGGGCATTCCCCGTGCTAGAGCCTCTGCAGGAAACAGGGCGGCTAACATAGCACCAAAACGGGGCAATTCAAGCTCCACCAAAGGCGCATTTCTGACACGTTTTTAGGAAATGCCCGGCAACTGACTACAAATTTTTCACCAAACCCGGCCACCGTCTAAGCTTCAGGCAAGCAAGACGAAAATACGTAGCCGGGCTGAAGACTATGGGCGCATTGTGGCAATCGGAACCGAACAGTACGGAAGCTCCCTCTGAACACCTCGAACCTTCGCCATTGCCGAAAAGCCCACGCCAGCGCCGTCTTTGGTGGCGCCTTTTGTGGCTGGTGCTGCTGCTCGCCCTGATCGCCCTGGGCTATGCCGCCTCCGAAGAAATGCGCACTTCGCGCCTGCAGGCGCGAGAATTCAGCCAGTTCGCCGCGACCCTCAGTTATTCCATGCAACCCGGCCCCAGCGATGCCATTCGCTACCCTGGCGACGGCCCGTTCGACAAGCGCCTGGGCTACAGCTCGCTGGGGGAGTTCCTGCCGCGCCTGCTCAAGCGGGACTACGTCATCAATGAACAGACGCGTTTTTCGCCCGCATTGATGGACTACGTCGATCATGGCTTTTTCGTGCCTTATGCCGAGAAGATTCAGGCAGGCCTGTCGATTACCGACTGCAAGGGCGACGCCCTGTACCAGTTTCATTACCCGCAGCACCTGTACCCCGACTTCGCCTCGATCCCGCCGGTCATCGTCCACAGCCTGCTGTTCATCGAGAACCGCGACCTGCTCGACCCCGACGACCCACTGAACAACCCCGCCGTGGACTGGCCGCGCTTCGCCAAAGCAGCCTACACCCAGGTGGCCAAGTACCTGGCCCTGCCCGGCCAGTCGGCAGGCGGCAGTACCCTGGCGACCCAACTGGAAAAATACCGGCATTCGCCCGACGGCCTGACCGCCTCGGGCAGCGAGAAGATTCGCCAGATGATTTCCGCCAGCGTGCGCGCTTATCAGGATGGCCCGCAGACCCTGGAAGCCCGCCAGCGCATCGTCCGTGATTACCTCAATAGCGTGCCGCTGTCGGCGGTTCCCGGGCATGGTGAAGTACATGGCATGGCCGAAGGCTTGCGGGTCTGGTACGGCGCCGACTTCGCCCAGGTCAACCAGGCCCTGTCGTCCACCGACACCGACCCGGCCAGCCTCGCCGCCCGTGGCCTGGCCCTGCGCCAGGTGCTGTCGCTGATGATCGCTCAACGCCGGCCCTCGCACTTTTTGTCCAAGGGCCGGGCGGAACTGGCGTTGCTGACCGACAGCCACATCCGCATCCTCGCGGCCAGCAACATCATCGACAAGCCGCTGGCGGACGCCGCCCTGGCCAGCAAGGCCATCTACCGCGACTGGGTGGCCCAGCCGACCATTCAGCCAATCGTCACCAACAAAGGCATCAGCGTTGCCCGCAGCCGGCTGTCTTCGGCCCTCGGCCGGCCACTGTACGACCTCGACCGTCTCGACCTGTCGGCTACCAGCACCCTGCAGTCGGATTTGCAGGGCCAGGTCAGCCAGTACCTCAAGGACCTCGCCGACCCGGCCTTTGCGGAAAAAATGGGCCTGTTCGGCGAACGCCTGCTGACCCCGACCAGTACCACCCAGGTGCGCTATAGCTTCACCCTGCTCGAACGCACCGCCGACGGCTCAAGGGTGCGGGTGCAGACCGACAGCACCGACCAGCCGTTCGACATCAACGAAGGCAGCAAGCTCGAGCTGGGCTCGACCGCCAAGCTGCGGGTGCTGACCAGCTACCTGGAAATCATCGGCGAACTGCACGACAAGTACGCCAACACCCCGGCTGCGGAGCTGAAAAAAGTCCCGGTGGCGGAACTGGACTTCATTACCCGCTGGGCCATCGACTACCTGATCCAGAACAAGGACCGCGACCTCAGCGCCATGCTCAACGCCGCCCTTGAGCGCAAGTATTCCGCCAGCCCCGGCGAAGCCTTCTTCACTGGCGGCGGCCTGCATGTGTTCAACAACTTTCGCAAGGAAGACAACGGCCGTATCCCTACCCTCAAAGACGCCTTGCGCGAGTCGATCAACCTGCCGTTTATTCGCCTGATGCGCGACCTGGTGCGCTACAGCACCTACCAGCAGCCGGGCAACAGCGCCAGCCTGCTCAAGGACGATGCCGAGCCGCGCCGCCAGGAGTACCTGGCACGCTTTGCCGACAAGGAAGGCACCGATTACATGCGCAGGTTCTGGAAAAAGTACCAGCGCAAGACGTCGCAGCAGCGCCTGGACACCTTCCTCGACAGCCTGCGGGTCACCCCGATCCGCCTGGCCGCAGTGCACCGCTACCTGTTTCCCGAGGCTGACCAGGCGACTTTCAACGCGTTCGTCCAGGCGCACCTGAAAAAGGACCGGGTCGAGAACAAGACCCCGGCGACCAAGCAGAACACCGTCACCGAGAAACGCCTGCAAGAGCTGTACGAAGCCTACCGCCCGGGCGCCTACGACCTGCCCGACCAGGGCTTTATCGCCAAGGTCCATCCACTGGACCTGTGGCTGCTTGGCTACCTGCTCCAGCACCCCAGCGCCACCTTCCAGGAGGCGGCTGAGGCCGGTCACTTCGAGCGTCAGGAAGTCTATGGCTGGCTGTTCAAGAGCCGGCACAAGGGCGCACGCGACAGCCGTATCCGCACCCTGGTGGAAATCGAAGCCTTCCTCGATATTCATCAGCGCTGGAAACGTGTCGGCTACCCGTTCGACCACCTGGTGCCGTCGCTGGCCACCGCCATCGGCAGCTCCGGCGACCGTCCGGCAGCCCTGGCCGAGCTGATCGGGATCATCCAGAACGATGGCGTACGCCTGCCGGTGCTGCGCATCGACACCCTGCACTTCGCCGCCGACACCCCGTATGAAACCCGCCTGACCAGCGACCCCGACCTCGGCCAGCGGGTGCTCTCGGTGGAAGTTGCCCGGGCCCTGCGCGGCGCCCTCTCGCAAGTGGTCGACGCCGGTACTGCGCGGCGGGTGTCGGGCAGCTTCAAACTGGCCGACGGCACCCCGCTGGTGATGGGCGGCAAGACCGGTACCGGCGACAATCGCATCGAAAGCTTCGGTGCCGGCGGGCGGCTGATCGGCTCACGCTCGCTGAACCGCACCGCGACTTTCGTGTTCTACCTCGGCGAAAACCACTTCGGCACCCTCACCGCCTTCGTACCTGGCCGTGCGGCGGAATCCTTCCGCTTTACCTCGGCCTTGCCGGTGCAGGTGCTCAAGGGCATGGCGCCAATCCTGATGCCCTACCTGGAACCAGGCAGCCACACCCTGTGCAAGCCGCCACGGATGGTCCAGCGTTAGTGGAAGCGCTTGGCGGTCGTGTAGCTTTTGGCCCAGTAACTGTTGCTCAGCGAGTCAATACGAATGTTCTTGCCGGTCCGTGGGGCGTGGATGAAACGCCCTTCGCCGATGTACAGGCCGACGTGGCCGATCCGGCCCTGGCCATTACGGTTGAAGAACACCGCGTCGCCACGTTTTAGCTGGCTCTGCTTGATGGTCCGGGCACCGGACTTGAGCATCGCCGCGGTGGTACGCGGAATCCTGATATCGGCCTCGTGGCGAAACAGGTAGACCAGCAGGCCGCTGCAATCAAACCCGCCCTTGACCGACATGCCGCCCCAGCGGTACGGCACGCCGATCAACTCGTGTGCACGCTCGACCAGACGATCGAGGTTGGCTTCCAGCTCGTGCCGCACCGTGTGCTCGCGAGCGATTTGGGTAACGGAGAAATTGGCCTGGGCAAAAAACGACAGCCCCCAGAGCAGGCTGATGAAAAAAATTGAACGCGCCACGGTGAAATACTCACAGGTGAAGAAAACGTGGCGAATCTTAGGGGTGATTTCCGTGGGTGTAGATCAAGCCAATCTGAGGCGCTTGTAGGAAAAACCTTAAGCATTCCTACACAAATTCAGCCCGTCCTACGCTGATCATGAGAAATATTCTTATTCTCGCGCTTGCTTTAAGATATATCTTGAGTAATATCTGAAGATACATCTAACGCAAACGGAGATCCCCCATGCGTGACCATCATCCCCACCGCGAGCATGGCGACCGGCATGACGGCTTCGAACGCCGTCACGGCCGTGAACGCGGCGATCGCGGCCCCCGCGTGTTTGCCCCAGGCGACCTGAAACTGCTGTTGTTGTCGATGCTGGCCGAGCAGCCCTGCCACGGCTACGACCTGATCCGCCAGATCGAAAGCCTCTTCGATGGCAGCTACAGCCCCAGCCCCGGGGTGATCTACCCGACCTTGAATTTTCTTGAAGAAGCCGAGCTGATCAACGGCCAGACCCAGGGCAGCAAGCGCCTCTACGGCATTACCGCAGCCGGGGAGAAGTCCCTGGCCGACCAGGCCATCGCCCTGGACGGGGTGCGCATGCGCATTGAAGTCAGCAAGCGTTCGCTGCGCGGCCACGACCGCCCGGCCGAGATCCACGAAGCGGTCCACAACCTGCGCCATGCCCTGCAGATGCACAGCGGGCGCTGGAACCCGGCAGAAATCGAGCGGGTCCGCACCCTGCTCAACGACACCGCCAAAGCCATCGTCGCAGGGCCCATTGCGACCTCAACGGAGCAAGCCGAATGACTGTTAGCGAAAACGCCACCATTCACCGCGTCAACCACGAGATCAAGCACCGCCGCCTGAACGTGCTGCGGGTCACCGAGCTGACCCCGCGCATGCGCCGCATCACCCTCGGCGGGCCAGAACTGCAGGGCTTTACCAGCGTTGGCAGCGACGATCACGTCAAACTGATGTTCGCCTGCTCGGCAGAAGAACAGGCCGTGCTCGACAACCTCGACTTCAGCCGCGACGGCCTGCGCCCGACCATGCGCGAGTACACGCCGCGGCGCATCGACCTGGCCGGCGGCGAGATGGACATCGACTTTGTCCTGCACGGCGACGGCCCTGCTTCGACCTGGGCGGCCCAGGCGCAAGTCGGCCAGGTGCTCAACATGGCCGGGCCACGGGCCTCGCTGGTGGTCCCGGATATCTTCGACAGCTACCTGCTGGTCGGTGACGAAACCGCGATCCCGGCCATCGCCCGGCGCCTGGAAGAACTGCCGGCCGGCCGCAAGGTGCTGGCAGTGATCGAGATCGAGAATGCCCAGGAGCAACAAGCACTGGCCAGCGCCGCGCAGGTCGAAGTGATCTGGGTTCTGCGCCAGCAGCAGGATCTGCTTGAAGTAGTGAAGGATCTGTCCTTGCCAAGCGGTCAGTTGTATACCTGGGTAGCCTTGGAAAAATCGCTGATGCGTAAGGCCAAGCGCCTGCTGATCGATGACAAGGGCGTCAAGGAAGACCTGATCAAAGCCGCCTCGTACTGGCAGCTCGACCCGCACGACGAATGAACGGCTGCCTCAGGGTTGCGTCCTGGCCTTGGCCAGGCGCCCGCCCTGCCAATGATCGAGGCCGAGCAACAGCAGACTGATGGCGACAAACCCGGCGAGAATCGCCAGCGCATTAAGAAGCACCTGGCCATAGCCCAGTTCGGCCACATCGATGAACGGATAGGGATAGACACCTATCACATGCCCGCGCAGCAGTGCGTAGGCAAAATACCCCAGCGGATACAGCAGCCAGGCCAGCAGATGCCTGAATCGCAGGCTGCCCTTCTCCACACAGCACCACCAATAGACCACGAACAGCAGCGGCATGACATCGTGCAGCAGCTCGTCCGCCAGCCATTGCCAACCTTGCGGGTGCCACAGGTGCCGCAGCAACAGGCTGTAGGCCAGGCCCACGAGGATAATGCTCGCGGCAATCCCGGAACTGACCCAGGGCGCGAGGAAGAACCGTCGCAGCGCCGACTCGCGGCCGAATGCCGCGTGGCTCAGCACCACCGCGACCAGGGTGTTGCTGAGTACGGTGAAAAAACTGAACAAGGTCACCAGGCCGCCCAGCAGGCTCGCCTGCTCCTGCCAGCGCGCCAGCAACAGCAGGTACATCTGGATCGCCAGCGCGCTCCAGCCCAGGCACGCAGTCAGGGCAATCAACAGCCTGCGCCGGCTCACCGGCTCAGCGGCCGCGCTGCATTTTCAGGTACAGGCGCTCGACTTTCTCGCGGGCCCAGGGGGTCTTGCGCAAGAAGGTCAGGCTCGACTTGATGCTCGGGTCGCTCTTGAAGCAGCGGATATCAATGCGCTCAGCCAGGCCGTCCCATTGGTACTTCGCGACCAGCGCGGTAAGGATCTGCTCCAGGGTCACGCCATGCAGCGGGTTTTGATTAGCGGCGGTCATGCCTGTGCTCCAGCCAACGAAAGGTGCGCACCTTAGCCGAGGCACGGCTACAAGTCTTCAGACTTTTCGCATCCCAGGTGCTGCTAACAGACATTCTAGTGTGGGCAAAGGCTCTAGCCAGCGCTTGAGCGTTTTATCTTTAATGGTAATGTTATATTGTATCAACACTATAACACTGCCAAGGACCCCTTTCCTCCATGCGTCACTTACCCCTGCGCCTCTCTCCCCTTGCCGCTGCGCTCTGGCTCGCGTCCCCCGTGAGCCAGGCTGTCGAACTGCAACCCCAGGTGATCACCGCCAACCCGCTGGGCAACAGCGAGCTGGCTGCGCCCACCACTGTGCTCGATGGCGACGACCTGGCCCTGCAACAAAAAGGCAGTCTCGGCCAGACCCTCAACAACCAGCCCGGCGTCGCCTCGACCTGGTTCGGCCCCGGTGCCAGCCGCCCGGTGATCCGCGGCCTGGACGGCGACCGGATCCGCATCCTGCGCAACGGTGTTGGCGCCCTGGATGCCTCGTCGCTGTCCTATGACCACGCCGTGCCGCTGGACCCGGCCACCGTCGAGCGTATCGAAATCGTCCGCGGCCCGGCTGCCCTGCTCTACGGCGGCAACGCCATCGGCGGGGTGGTCAACAGCTTCGACAACCGCATTCCGACTTCGCCCATCGACGGCATTCACGGCGCCGGCGAGTTGCGCTATGGCGGCGCCGACACCACCCGCAGCAGCGCCGGCAAACTGGAGGCTGGTGATGGCCGCTTCGCCCTGCACCTGGACGCCAACAGCCGCCAGTTCAATGACCTGCGCATCCCAGGCTACGCCCGCAGCTCGAAAGTGCGCGACGCCGACGAACCGGGCAGCAAGCACCGCCTGGAAAACAGCGACGGTCGCCAGGACGGCGGTGCCGTTGGCGGTTCCTACCATTGGGATCACGGCTATGCCGGCCTTTCCTACAGCCGCTATGACTCCAACTACGGCTCGGTGGCCGAACCGGGCGTGCGCCTGGACATGCAGCAGGATCATTACGGCTTCGCCTCGGAGTTGCGCGACCTCGACGGCCCGTTCAGCTCGGTGAAGGTCGACCTTGGCTATACCGACTACCAGCACCGCGAGCTGGAAAGCGGCGAGGTGCACACCACCTTCAAGAACAAAGGCTACGAGGCGCGGGTCGAGGCGCGGCATCAGCCACTGGGGCCGGTCGAAGGGGTGATTGGCGCCCAGGTCAGCCGCAACGAGTTCTCCGCCCTCGGCGAAGAAGCCTTCGTGCCGCACACCGACACCAACAGCCTGGCGCTGTTCATGCTCGAGCAGTGGCAAGCCACCGAACGCCTGAACCTGAGCCTCGGCGGGCGCCTGGAGCACACCCGGGTCGAACCCGACAGCAAGGGCAGCGAACGTTTTGCCGAGGCTGATCGTTCAAGCAGTTTCACCGCCGCCAGCCTGTCCTCCGGCGCGGTCTACGAGCTGACCCCGGTGTGGTCCCTGGCCGCGACCCTGGGCTACACCGAGCGTGCTCCGACCTTCTACGAGCTGTACGCCAACGGCGCCCACGTCGCCACCGGCACCTACGAGGTCGGTGACCCGAACCTGAGCAAGGAAAAAGCCATCTCCAGCGACCTGGCCCTGCGCTTCGACAACGGCACGCACAAGGGCAGCGTCGGTGTGTTCTACAGCCACTTTCGCAATTACATCGGCCTGCTGGCCAGCGGCAACCTGCGCGAAGGCCACGACCACGACCACGACCATGATCACGGCGATGAAGACCACGATCACGACCATGATCATGACCACGGCGGCGATGTACCCGAATACCTCTACCACGGGGTTCGCGCGCGCTTCTACGGCATCGAGGCCCAGGACCGCTGGCAACTGGCGCAGAACCGTTATGGCAGCTTTGCCCTGGAGCTGTCCGGCGACTATACCCGGGCCAAGAACCTCGACACCGGCGAGGACCTGCCGCGCATCGCCCCGCTGCGCCTGAACAGCGGCCTGTTGTGGGAACTGGACCGTTGGCAGGCGCGGGTGGACGTGCAGCACGCCAGCGCTCAGCACAAGAAACCGGCCAACGAGACCAGCACCGACGGCTACACCACCCTCGGCGCCAGCGTCGGCTACCGCTTCGATATCGGCCAGAGCCAGTGGCTGGCCTTCGTCCGGGGCGAGAACCTGACCGACCAGACCGTGCGCTACTCAAGTTCGATCCTGCGTGACATCGCCCCGGCACCAGGGCGCAGTGTCGAAGTCGGCTTGCGTACCACCTTCTAAAGCAATAGCTCCCTGTGGGCGCCGGCCTTGCTGGCTCCCACAGCGGATCAGAGTCGCCTGCCTCAACCGCACTGTTACCAATCCGGCAACGGTGCCTCTTGCTGAATTGACTTTTTTTCTTACAAGTTCAGCTATATCCTCCCCGCCGCAAGCTGAACCGCTTCAGTCTATTTCCCTGCAGCTTTATCGCCGATGATCCTCGGAACTCGGTGGCCTTGCCGTTTTTTCAATAATCAAAAGATAGCGCTATCTCATGCCTCAGAACGATCGTTTCCGCTTTTCCCCCGCCACCCGGACACTGCTTTCGGGTCTGGCCATCGCCAGCCTCGCGCCTTGCGCCCAGGCCGCGGCGATGTTCGCCAGCGACTCGCCATGGATGCTTGGCGATTGGGGCGGCACCCGCACGGAGCTGGCTGAACGCGGCTACGACTTCACCCTTGGTTATACCGGCGAGATGGGCGCCAACCTGCACGGCGGCCATGACAACGACAAGACCGCGCGCTACAGCGACCAGTTCGCCCTCGGCACCCACCTGGACCTGCAGAAGATCCTTGGCTGGCATGATGCCGAGTTCCAGCTGACGGTCACCGAGCGTCACGGCAACAACATCAGTAATGACCGCATCAACGACCCGCGCGTTGGCGGCTTTACCTCGGCCCAGGAAGTCTGGGGACGTGGGCAGACCTGGCGGCTGACGCAGATGTGGATCAAGCAAAAATACTTCGACGGCGCGCTGGATGTGAAATTCGGCCGCTTCGGCCAGGGCGAGGACTTCAACAGCTTCCCGTGCGACTTCCAGAACCTGGCGTTCTGCGGCTCGCAGGTGGGCAACTGGGTCGGTGACATCTGGTACAACTGGCCGGTCAGCCAGTGGGCCCTGCGGGTCAAGTACAACCTGACTCCCGAGCTGTACGCGCAGATCGGCGCCTACGAACAGAACCCTTCCAACCTTGATCGCGGCAACGGCTTCAAGCTCAGCGGCAGCGGCACCCAGGGCGCGGTGATTCCGGTCGAACTGGTGTGGAGCCCGGCGGTCAATGGCCTGAAAGGGGAATATCGCGCCGGTTACTACTACAGTAATGCCAAGGCAAGCGATGTCTACAAGGACAGCAACGATCAACCGGCAGCACTGAGCGGCCAGGCTTACCGCAGCAGTTCGAGCAAGCACGGCTTCTGGCTCGGTGCCCAGCAACAGGTGACGTCGCTGGCATCTGACCATTCGCGTGGTTTGAGCGTATTCGCCAACGCCACGCTGCACGACAAGAAGACCAATGCCATCGACAACTATGTTCAGGCAGGTGTGGTGTACAAGGGGCCCTTCGATGCCCGCGCCAAGGACGACATCGGTTTCGCCCTGGCACGCGTGCACGTCAACCCTGCCTACCGCAAGAACGCCCAGGCCATCAACCAGGCCCGCGACGTCAGCGACTTCAACGACTCCCTGTTCCGTCCGATCCAGGACACCGAATACAGCGCCGAGCTGTACTACGGCATCCACCTGGCCGACTGGCTGACCGTGCGCCCGAACCTGCAATACATCCGCCACCCCGGTGGCGTGAGCCAGGTCGATGACGCGCTGATCGGCGGGATCAAGATCCAGAGCAGTTTCTAACCACCCTTTTCACCTAACGGAGAACACACGATGAGCACTGATGGTGCCTTGAGTAGAACCCGCTGGCTGCCGCGACTGATCGGTGTGCTGTTGTTGCTGATGGGCCTGGCCCTGCTGGCTGGCGGTATCAAACTGAGCCAGCTGGGCGGTTCGCTGTATTACCTGATCGCCGGCATCGGCTTTGCCCTGTCCGGCATCCTCTTGCTGGCCCTGCGCCGCAACGCCCTGGGCCTGTATGGCCTGGTGCTGCTCGGTAGCACGCTGTGGGCCTTGTGGGAAGTCGGCCTGGACTGGTGGCAGCTGGTGCCGCGCCTGGCCCTGTGGTTCGCCCTGGGTGTGGTGTTGCTGCTGCCGTGGGCACGCCGCCCGCTGCTGGGCAACCCGTCCAAGGTCAACAGCGGCCTGCTGAGCCTGGCCGTAGTGCTGTCGGGCGCTACTGCAGTGGCCAGCCAGTTCACCCACCCGGGTGAAATCAAGGGCGAGCTGGGCCGTGAAAGCGCCGAGATGAGCAGCACTGCGCCACAGATGCCGGATGGCGAGTGGCAGGCCTACGGCCGTACCGAATTCGGCGACCGCTACTCGCCGCTGCGCCAGATCACCCCGCAGAACGTGCACAAGCTGCAGGAAGCCTGGCGCATCCGCACTGGCGACCTGCCGACCGACAACGACCCGGTCGAGCTGACCAACCAGAACACCCCGCTGAAGGTCAACGGCAAGCTGTACGCCTGCACCGCCCACAGCAAGGTGCTGGCCCTGGACCCGGACACCGGTGCCGAAATCTGGCGTTTCGACCCGCAGATCAAGAGCCCGGTGGGCTTCAAGGGCTTCGCCCACATGACCTGCCGTGGTGTGTCGTATTACGACGAAAACAACTACGTCAACGTTGACGGCAGCCCGGCGCCGAAAATCAGCGATGCCGGCCAGGCCGTTGCCGTCGCCTGCCCGCGTCGCCTCTACCTGCCGACTGCCGACGCCCGTCTGATCGCCCTCAACGCCGACACCGGCAAGGTCTGTGAAGGTTTCGGCAACCAGGGCGTGATCGACCTGACCACCGGCATCGGCCCGTTCACCGCCGGCGGTTACTACTCCACCTCGCCTGCGGCGATCACCCGCGAACTGGTGATCATCGGCGGCCATGTCACCGACAACGAGTCGACCAACGAGCCGTCCGGGGTGATCCGCGCCTACGACGTGCACGATGGCCGCCTGGTATGGAACTGGGACAGCAACAACCCGGACGACACCGCACCATTGGCGCCGGGCAAGACCTACAGCCGCAACTCGGCGAACATGTGGTCGCTGGCCAGTGTCGACGAGAAACTGGGCATGGTCTTCCTCCCGCTGGGCAACCAGACCCCCGACCAGTGGGGCGCTGATCGCACCCCGGGCGCCGAGAAGTACAGCGCCGGTATCGTTGCGCTGGACCTTGCCAACGGCAAAGTCCGCTGGAACTACCAGTTCACCCACCACGACCTGTGGGACATGGACGTCGGCAGCCAGCCAACCCTGCTCGACCTGAAGACCGCAGACGGCGTCAAACCTGCGCTGATCGCCCCGACCAAGCAAGGCAGCCTGTACGTGCTCGACCGTCGCGACGGTACGCCGATCGTGCCGATCCGCGAAATCCCGGTACCGCAAGGTGCGGTCGAAGGCGATCATACCGCGCCGACCCAGGCCCGTTCGGACCTCAACCTGCTCGGCCCGGACCTGACCGAACAGGCCATGTGGGGCGCCAGCCCGTTCGACCAGATGCTTTGCCGCATCCAGTTCCGCGAACTGCGTTACGAAGGCCAGTACACCCCACCGTCAGTGCAGGGCAGCCTGGTCTACCCGGGTAACGTCGGCGTGTTCAACTGGGGCAGCGTCTCGGTCGACCCGGTCCGCCAGTTGCTGTTCACCAGCCCCAACTACATGGCCTTCGTTTCGAAAATGGTGCCGCGCGCCGAAGTCGCCGCCGGCAGCAAGCGCGAGAGCGAAACCAGCGGTGTGCAGCCGAACACCGGCGCACCCTATGCGGTGATCATGCACCCGTTCATGTCGCCACTGGGCGTACCGTGCCAGGCGCCAGCCTGGGGTTACGTGGCCGGTATCGACCTGACCACCAACCAGGTGGTGTGGAAGCATAAGAACGGCACCAGCCGCGACAGCTCGCCGATCCCGATCGGCCTGCCGATTGGCGTGCCAAGCATGGGCGGCTCGATCGTCACCGCCGGCGGCCTGGGCTTCCTCAGCGGCACCCTGGACCAGTACCTGCGTGCCTATGACAGCAACACCGGCAAAGAGCTGTGGAAATCGCGCCTGCCGGCCGGTGGCCAGGCCACGCCGATGACCTACACCGGCAAGGACGGCAAGCAGTACGTGCTGGTGACCGCCGGTGGTCACGGCTCGCTGGGTACCAAGATGGGCGATTACGTAATCGCTTACAAATTGGCTGAGTAGGCCTTAGCTGCAAGCTTCAAGCTTCAAGCTGCAAGTACCGCTCTCCTCATTTGCGGCTTGTGGCTTGAAGCTTGAATCTTTGCCCCACCCGCCCCATCTAAGCACCATAGTCATTGAGCAGGTGCGCCATGAGCGATCAGCAGGATCTACCGGAACGTCCCGAGGAAAACGCCGAAGTCGAGCATCTCGAAGCCGCCGAAAACAGCGGCCATAACCTTGCTTTGCCGGGCCAACAGCTGCCGGACAAGGTCTATATCATCCCGATCCACAACCGCCCGTTCTTCCCCGCGCAAGTATTGCCGGTGATCGTCAACGAAGAACCCTGGGCCGAAACCCTGGACCTGGTCGCCAAGACCCCGCACCACTCCCTGGCCCTGTTCTTCATGGACACGCCGCCGGAAGACCACCGTCATTTCGACACCTCGGCCCTGCCGCTGTACGGCACCCTGGTCAAGGTTCACCACGCCAGCCGCGAGAACGGCAAGCTGCAGTTCGTCGCCCAGGGCCTGACCCGGGTGCGCATCCGTACCTGGCTCAAGCACCATCGCCCGCCCTACCTGGTCGAGGTCGAGTACCCGCATCAACCCAGCGAGCCGACCGACGAGGTCAAGGCCTACGGCATGGCCCTGATCAACGCGATCAAGGAGCTGCTGCCGCTCAACCCGCTGTACAGCGAAGAGCTGAAGAACTACCTCAACCGCTTCAGTCCCAACGATCCGTCGCCGCTGACCGACTTTGCCGCGGCGCTGACCTCGGCCACCGGCAATCAGCTGCAGGAAGTGCTCGACTGCGTACCGATGCTCAAGCGCATGGAAAAAGTCCTGCCGATGCTGCGTAAAGAGGTCGAAGTCGCGCACCTGCAGAACGAGATCTCCGCCGAGGTCAACCGGCAGATCGGCGAGCACCAGCGCGAGTTTTTCCTCAAGGAGCAGCTCAAGGTCATTCAGCAGGAGCTGGGCCTGACCAAGGACGACCGCAGTGCCGACCTCGAACAATTCGAGCAGCGCCTGCAAGGCAAGACCCTGCCCGCAGCCGCACAAAAGCGCATCGACGAAGAGCTAGGCAAGCTGTCGATCCTCGAGACCGGCTCGCCCGAGTACGCCGTCACCCGCAACTACCTGGACTGGGCCACCGCCCTGCCCTGGGGTGTCTACGGCAAGGACAAGCTCGACCTCAAGCACGCGCGCAAGGTGCTCGACCAGCATCACGCCGGCCTCGATGACATCAAGGAACGCATCCTCGAGTTCCTCGCCGTGGGTGCCTACAAAGGCGAGATCAGCGGCTCCATCGTGCTGTTGGTAGGCCCGCCGGGGGTTGGCAAGACCAGCATCGGCAAGTCGATTGCCGAATCCCTGGGCCGACCGTTCTACCGTTTCAGCGTCGGCGGTATGCGCGACGAGGCCGAGATCAAGGGCCATCGCCGCACCTACATCGGCGCCCAGCCGGGCAAACTGGTGCAGGCGCTGAAAGACGTCGAGGTGATGAACCCGGTGATCATGCTCGACGAGATCGACAAGATGGGCCAGAGCTACCAGGGCGACCCGGCCTCGGCGCTGCTGGAAACCCTCGACCCGGAGCAGAACGTCGACTTCCTCGACCATTACCTGGACCTGCGCCTGGACCTGTCCAAGGTGCTGTTCGTGTGCACCGCCAACACCCTCGACTCGATCCCCGGGCCGTTGCTCGACCGCATGGAAGTGATCCGCCTGTCCGGCTATATCACTGAAGAAAAACTGGCCATCGCCAAGCGCCACCTGTGGCCCAAGCAGTTGCAAAAGGCCGGGGTGGCCAAGACCAGCCTGAGCATCAGCGACAGCGCCTTGCGCACGGTGATCGAGGGTTATGCCCGCGAAGCCGGGGTACGCCAGCTGGAAAAACAGCTGGGCAAGCTGGTGCGCAAGGCCGTGGTGCAACTGCTCGAAGATCCCGAGAAAAAGATCAAGATCGGCCCCAAGGACCTCGAAACGTCACTGGGCATGCCGGTGTTTCGCAGCGAACAGGTGCTGACCGGCAAAGGCGTGATCACCGGCCTTGCCTGGACCAGCATGGGCGGCGCCACCCTGCCGATCGAGGCGACGCGCATCCACACCCTCAATCGTGGTTTCAAGCTCACCGGCCAGTTGGGTGAGGTGATGAAAGAGTCCGCTGAAATTGCCTACAGCTACGTCAGCGCCAACCTCAAGCAATATGGCGGTGATCCGAGCTTCTTCAACGAGGCCTTCATTCATCTGCACGTACCCGAAGGCGCCACGCCCAAGGACGGCCCCAGCGCCGGGGTGACCATGGCCAGTGCGCTGCTGTCGCTGGCGCGCGACCAGGCGCCGAAGAAAGGCGTGGCCATGACCGGCGAGCTGACCCTGACCGGCAAGGTCCTGCCGATTGGCGGGGTGCGCGAGAAGGTGATTGCGGCGCGGCGGCAGAAAATTTTCGAGCTGATCCTGCCGGAAGCCAACCGCGGTGATTTCGAAGAATTGCCGGATTACCTCAAGGAGGGTTTGAGCGTGCACTTTGCCAAGCGCTTCAGTGATGTGGCGAAGGTGCTGTTCTAACCCCGGACCATAGATGTGGGAGCGGGCTTGCCCCGCGATCGGGCGCGCAGCGGGCGCAATTCAGGCTTCACCTGGAGTGCTGGCTGTACCGGCCTCATCGCGGGTCAAGCCCGCTCCCACAGACGATGCAGGCCCTTGCCCTGCGATCATCTTCGGTTATGCTGCGCTATCGTCGCCTATCCGGAGCTTTCATGACTGCCGCCCGCCTGCTCGTTCCCCTGGGCCTTGCCCTGCTAGCTGCCTGCGCACAAAAACCTGTGCACAACGTCGAACTGGACAACCAGGCCGACTGCCCGCTGCAACTGCAAAACGGCCAGAACCTCACCCTGACCCTACCGAGCAACCCCAGCACCGGCTATCGCTGGCTGGTGCAGAACCCGGCCGCAGGCATCCTGCGTAGCCTCGGCCCCGAGGTCTACAGCCACCCGGAAGATGCCGCCATCGTCGGTAGCGCCGGGCAATCGGTGTGGCGTTTCCAGGCCCAGGGCGCCGGTGAAGGCCATCTGCTGTTGGTCTACCAGCAACCCTGGGCCCCGGAAGTGCGCCCGGTGCAGACCTTCGACTGCGCAATCACGGTCAAGTAGGCCGCGCTGGTCAGCGGGCCATGCATCCTGGCGCCAGTTTGGCTAAAATGCCGGCCTTTTACCGCCCAACGCCTGGATTGCCCCCGTGAGCAAAGAACCCGACCGCCTTTTCGCCCAGCCCCTTGGCCAGGTGCCCGACTTCGCCTTCAACGAAGACGTGGTGCGGGTGTTCCCGGACATGATCAAGCGTTCGGTGCCCGGTTACCCGACCATTGTCGAGAACCTCGGCGTGCTCGCCGCCCAGTTTGCCCAGCCCAGCACGGCCCTGTATGACCTGGGCAGCTCGCTCGGCGCGGTGACCCAGGCGCTGCGCCGGCATGTGCGTAGCGATGGTTGCCGGGTGATTGCCATCGACAACTCGGCGGCCATGGTCGAGCGCTGCCGGCAGTACCTCAATGCCCAGGACTCGATGTTCCAGGAGCTGTTGCCGGTCGAGGTGATCGAAGGCGACATCCTTGCCCTCGAGTTCCAGCCGGCCTCGGTGGTGGCGATGAACTTCACCCTGCAGTTCATCGCCCCCGAACAACGCCTGGAGCTGCTCACACGTATTCGCCAGGCGCTGCTGCCGGGCGGTGCGCTGATCCTTTCGGAGAAGCTGCGCTTCGAAGACGCTGATGAACACGCGCTGCTCACTGACCTGCACGTGGCCTTCAAGCGCGCCAATGGCTACAGCGAACTGGAAATTGCCCAGAAGCGCAGCGCCATCGAGAACGTGATGAAGCCCGACAGCCTCGAAGAACACCGCCAGCGCCTGCTGGCGGCTGGTTTCTCCAAGGTTGTGCCCTGGTTCCAATGCCTTAACTTTGCCTCGTTGATTGCCCTGCCATGATTGATCTGTCCCCCTTGGTCCGCCGCTTGGCGGGCACCCCCCTGGCGCAATGGGCGCAAGGCCTGCAAGCGCAACTCGACGCCAAGATGGCAAAAGGTCATGGCGACCTGGAACGCTGGCAAGCGGCGCTGGATGCCTTGCCAGTGCTGGAACCCACGCGCATCGATCTGCAGAACGGCCTCAACCTCGATTGCGACTGCGACGACGACACCCGCGCGCGCATGCAGCAGGCACTGATGGGCCTGTCGCCGTGGCGCAAGGGGCCGTTCGACCTGTTCGGCGTGCACGTCGACACCGAATGGCGCTCGGACTGGAAGTGGTCGCGCGTCGCCCCGCACCTGGACCTCAAGGGCAAGCGGGTGCTGGATGTCGGTTGCGGTAATGGTTACTACCAGTGGCGCATGCTCGGCGCCGGAGCCGACAGCGTCATCGGCGTCGACCCCAACTGGCTGTTCTTCTGCCAGTTCCAGGCGGTGCAGCGCTACCTGCCGCAGCTGCCGGCCTGGCACCTGCCCTTCGCCCTGGAGGACCTGCCGGCCAACCTCGAAGGTTTCGACACGGTGTTCTCCATGGGCGTGTTCTACCATCGCCGCTCGCCCATCGAGCACCTGCTGGCGCTCAAGGACTGCCTGGTCAAGGGCGGTGAACTGGTGCTGGAAACCCTGGTGATCGAAGGTGACGAAAACCAGGTGCTGGTGCCGGAAGACCGCTACGCGCAAATGCGCAACGTCTGGTTCCTGCCATCGGTACCGGCCCTGGAGCGCTGGTTGCGCCGCGCCGGTTTCAGCGATGTGCGCTGCGTCGATGTCAGCACCACCAGCATCGAAGAACAACGCAGCACCGAGTGGATGCGCTATCAGTCGCTCAGCGACTTCCTCGACCCCGACGACCACAGCCGCACCATCGAAGGCCTGCCAGCGCCGCGCCGCGCCGTACTGGTGGCGCGCAAATAAAACAGGCGCCCGTAACGGGCGCCGAAGATTCACCTTTCCAAAGGAGCTGGGGAGCTTCCAAGGTGAACGGAGCTACTCTTTGGCGACCTGCTTCTGTTTGCTCTCACGCTCGGACTCCGCCACGGCCTGGTCCTTCTTGCCGTGAATCTGCTCCTGGCTGAGGCGGAAGTTTTCCCAGAACTGCCTGGAACGCTCCGCCCCGCCTTCGGCCAGTGCCGCGCTACTGCCCAGGGCCAATACGGCCATCAGCACATACTTGTTCAGGCTCATGTTGCTCACCTCGTGATTGAATTTCAGGACAGTTCAATCTTACGGGGGGCAAGCTAACGCCAAGGTGAGGCGGACATTACAGTGCTGCAAGATTCGCCCTACAGCACGCTCAGCGGATACTCGACAATCAGGCGCACCTCATCGAGGTCCGATTCGAATGCCGTGGCCCGGGTCGTGGCCTGGCGCACGCGCAGCGACAGGTCCTTGAGGCTGCCGGACTGCACCACATACTTCGCCTCGATATCGCGCTCCCAGCGCTTCTGCCCGGTCAGCGGGTTGCCCTCGGCATCGCGGCGCATGTACACGCCGTTGGCATCGGAGTAATCAATGCCGCTGCCGCGCCCGTAGCGGCTCATGAACGACAGGCCCGGCACGCCATAGGCGGCCATGTCGAGGTCGTAACGGAGCATCCACGAGCGCTCTTTCGGCGAGTTGAAGTCGCTGTACTGGATCGAGTTGTCGAGGTAGATCGAGTCGGACTGGCGCAGGTAGTCAAAATCGTTGTCACCCTGGTTGCGCTGGTGCGACAAGGCCAAGGTGTGGGCGCCGTAGCTGACACCGACGCGGGCGCTCCAGATGTCGTTGTCAAACGTGCCGAGCAGTTGCTGGCCCTCGTCCTTGGCCTTGTAGTAGTTGAAGCTGGTAAAGCCGGTGAGGTCGCGGGTGATCGGGTACTTGTAGCTGACTCCGGCGTAGTACTGGTCCCAGGCGTCCTTCAGGCGGCTGCTGTAGAGGCTCAGGCTGAGGTTGTCGGTGGCCTGGTAATCGCCGCCGAAATAGCCCAGCCAGGGCGAATCCACGGGGCCGGCGTAGAAAGTCACGAAACCGTCGCGGTTGTTGCTCGACAGCGGCTGGCTCATGGCATGCAGGCGCCCGCCCTGCACTTTCAGGCCAGCCAGGCTGGTGTTCTCCAGGGTCCAGCCGGTGAAGCTTTCCGGCAACAGCCGCGAGTCACCGAAGTGCACCACCGGGGTGGTCGGGAACACGTCGCCGAACTTGAGCTCGGTGTCGAACAAACGCGCCTTGATCGCGCCACCGAGCTTGCTGAAGTTGCTGGCGGTATCGCCATTGCGGTCCACCGGCAGCATGTCGAACGAACTGCGCCCGCCGCTGCGGCCATCGCCGCTGTCGAGCTTGAGGGCGAACATGGCGTGGGCATCCAGGCCAAAGCCGACCGTGCCCTCGGTGTAACCTGACTCAAAGCGGGCGATAAAGGCCTGGGCCCAGGCTTCGGCGTAACCGGCCTTGCCGGTAGGCGATTGCTCACCGTTACGGTAGTCGCGGTTGAAATAGAAGTTACGGCTGAGCACCGTCAGGCTGCTGTCTTCGACAAAGCCTCCGCCTGCGGGCTGGCTGACGGCATTGGCGGTCGCACAACTGGCCAGGGCCAGGGCGCCGGTAAAACAGGCTGTGGATTTGTTCCCCATCTTCAACTCCTGATTATTGGCAGAGATACCCAAGGCGCCCGCAATGCGGGCGCCTTGGGTATCCTGACAAGGGCTGAATAACCCGAAGATGAGCGGCGAATTACAGTTTCGTCACCTCGGATGCGACCTCCTGCTCTTCATCCTTGCGGTGCGCCCAGTAATACAACGCCGGCAGTACCAGCAGGGTCAGCGCCGTCGACGAGAGAATGCCGCCGATCACCACAGTGGCCAGCGGTCGCTGCACTTCAGCACCGGTGCCGGTGGCCAGGGCCATGGGAATAAAGCCCAGGGATGCCACCAGGGCAGTCATCAGCACCGGGCGCAAACGCGTCAGTGCGCCTTCGTCGATCGCCTGGTGCAGCGAACGACCTTGCTCGCGCAGGCCGCGGATAAAGGCAATCATCACCAGGCCGTTGAGCACCGCGACCCCAGACAGGGCAATAAAGCCCACGCCCGCCGAGATCGACAGGGGGATATCCCGCAGCCACAGGGCAACCACCCCGCCGGTCAGGGCAAACGGAATGCCGGTGAACACCAGCAGCCCGTCCTTGAGGTTGTTGAACATCATGAACAACAGGCCGAACACCAGCAGCAACGCCACCGGCACCACCACTTGCAGGCGCTGAGCAGCAGACTGCAACTGCTCGAACTGACCGCCCCAGCGGGTCCAGTAACCGGCCGGAATGCTCACCTGGCTGTCGATGCGCGCCGCCGCCTCGTCGACGAACGAGCCGATATCGCGACCGCGCACGTTGGCGCTGACCACCACCAGGCGCTTGCCATCTTCACGGCTGACCTGGTTGGGGCCTTGCACCAGCTCAAGGCTGGCGACATCGCCAAGGGTGATAAAACCGATCTGGCCGCCACTGCCGCTGCTGGCCGGCACCGGTATCAACAACTGCGACAGGCCGTCGATATCGGTACGCAGGGTGTCGGACAAACGCACCACCATGTCGAAACGCCGATCGCCTTCATACAAGGTCCCGGCCTGGCGGCCGCCGACGGCCACGGCGATGGTGTCCTGCACATCGCCGACGTTGAGGCCATAGCGCGCGGCTTTGTCGCGGTCGACGTCGATGGTCAGCACCGGCAGCCCCGAGGTCTGCTCGACCTTCACTTCCGAGGCGCCCGGCACCGCCTGCAAGGTACTGGCGATCTTCGCCGCAGTGCTGTTGAGCACCGCCATGTCGTCGCCAAACACCTTCACCGCGACATCACTGCGCACCCCGGAAATCAGCTCGTTGAAGCGCAACTGGATCGGCTGCGACAGTTCATAGTTGCTGCCCGGCACCCGCGCGCTGGCACGCTGGATATCGGCGATCAGTTGCTCGCGGCTCTTGCCCGGATCGGGCCATTGCTCTTGTGGCTTGAGCATCACATAGCTGTCGGAAATATTCGGCGGCATCGGGTCCGAGGCGATTTCGGCGGTACCGGTGCGGGCAAACACCCGCTCTACCTCCGGCACCTGGCTGAGCACGCTTTGCTCCAGGCGCTGCTGCAACTGCACCGACTGGCTCAGGCTGGTGCCCGGCACGCGCAGGGCCTGCAGGGCAAAGTCGCCCTCGCTCAGGCTCGGCACGAACTCGCTGCCCATGCGGCTGGCCAGCACGCCCGAAAGCAACACGGTAATCGCCGCGAGGGAGAACGCCAGCGGGCGATGGCCCATGACCCATTTGAGCAACGGCGCATAACCACGCTTGGCGCTGCGCATCAGCAGGTTTTCGTCTTCCTTGACCTTGCCGGTGACGAACAGGGCGATGGCCGCCGGCACGAAGGTCACCGACAGCAGCATGGCGCCGAGCAAGGCGATGACCACGGTGAAGGCCATCGGGTGGAACATCTTGCCCTCGACGCCGCTCAGGGCAAAGATCGGCAGGTACACCACCATGATGATCAACTGGCCGAAAATCAGCGGCCGGCGCGCTTCGCGGGCGGCATTGAAGACTTCGTGCAAGCGCTCGGAGCGGGTCAGCAGGCGGCCATGATGCTGCTGGGCATGGGCCAGTCGCCTGATCGCGTTTTCAACGATCACCACGGCGCCATCGACGATGATGCCGAAGTCCAGCGCGCCCAGGCTCATCAGGTTGGCACTGACCTTGTTGCTGAACATGCCGGTGAAGGTGAACAGCATCGACAACGGGATGACCATGGCGGTGATCAGCGCCGCACGGATGTTACCGAGGAACAGGAATAGAATGACGATGACCAGGATCGCGCCTTCGATGAGGTTCTTCTTCACCGTGGCAATGGCCTTGTCGACCAGGTTGGTGCGGTCGTAGACGGTGACCGCACTCACCCCTTGCGGCAGCGAGCGGTTGATCTCCACCAGCTTTTGCGCCACCGCCTGGGACACCGTGCGGCTGTTCTCGCCGATCAGCATGAACACCGTGCCCAGCACCACTTCGCGGCCGTTCTCGGTCGCCGCGCCGCTGCGCAGCTCACGGCCGATACCGACTTCGGCGACGTTGCGCACGCGGATCGGCGTGCCGTCGACGTTGGCCAGGACGATATTGGCAATGTCATCGAGACCGGCCAGTTGCCCCGGCGCGCGGATCAGCAACTGCTCGCCACGGCGCTCGATATAGCCGGCGCCGACGTTGGCGTTGTTGCGTTCAAGGGCGGTGAGCAGGTCGCCCAGGGTCAGCTTGTAGGACGCCAGCCGTTTTGGGTCTGGGGCAATCTGGTATTCCTTGGCGAAACCGCCGATGGTGTTGATCTCCGCCACCCCGCGCACGTTGCGCAGTTGCGGCTTGATGATCCAGTCCTGGATCTCGCGCAGGTCGGTCGGCGTGTACGGGCTGCCATCGGCCTTGCGCGCATCGTCAGCCGCTTCGACGGTCCACAGGAAAATCTCGCCAAGGCCGGTGGAGATCGGCCCCATGGCCGCTTCAACGCCTTCGGGCAATTGTTCACGTGCCTGCTGCAGGCGCTCGTTGACCAGTTGCCGGGCAAAGAACAGGTCGGTGCCTTCTTCGAAAATCACCGTCACCTGCGACAGGCCCGAACGCGACAGCGAACGGGTCTGTTCCAGCCCCGGCAAGCCGGCCATGGCGGTTTCGATGGCGAAGGTAATGCGTTGCTCGGTTTCCAGCGGCGAAAAGCCCGCGGCCTGGGTGTTGATCTGCACCTGGACGTTGGTGATGTCCGGCACGGCGTCGATCGGCAGCTTCTGGTAGCTGGCAACCCCAAGCCCAGCCATCAGCAGCACCGCCAGCAGCACCATCAGGCGCTGTTCGATGGCAAATTGTATGAGGCGTTCGAACATGTGAGCTTCCCGGTCAGTGGGCGTGTTCGGCGCTGGCCTTGCCCAGCTCCGACTTGAGGATGAAGCTGCCCTGCGCCGCTACTTGCTGGCCGGCTTGCAGGCCCTTGCGAATCTCGACGAAACCGTTGGCACTGGCGCCCGGCTCAACCGCCTGGGCGATAAAGCCTTCGGCAGTGCGCACGAACACCGTGGGCTTTTCTTCCAGGGTCTGCAGGGCTTGGTCCGGTACGCTGAGGGCGGCGGCATACTGCTCGGTCGGCACCTGCACGGCAACGAACAGGCCCGGGCGCCAGGCCCCTTGCGGATTGTCGAGGGTGACGCGCACCGCAGCGGTACGGGTCTGTTCGCCGAGCAGGCTGCCGACATGAGTAACCGTGCCACTCACCTGCTGGCCCAGCTCGCTGGCAACGATGGTCACCGGCATGCCGGCGCGCACCTTGGGCAGGTCACGGGGCGCCACGCCGAAAGTCGCCCAGACCCGCGACAGGTCCGAAAGGGTGAAGGCGGCGCTGGTTTCGTTGACCACCTCGCCCGGCACCAAGTGTTTCTCGACGATTTGCCCGGCAAACGGTGCGCGCAGCTCATAGCGGTTGCCGCCGGCCAGCACCACACTGCCGCTCAGGGCGCTGATCTTCTGCCGGGCATTGGCCTGGGCGATTTCTGCCTCTTGCAGGGCCTGGCGGGCCTGCTGGTAATCCTGCTCGGCGGAAATCCCCTCTTGCCACAGGTCCTTCTCGCGCTGGTAGCTGCTGCGCGCCAGTTCCAGGCGGCGCTGGCTGGCAGCCAGCTCACTGCGTTGCTCGGAGATCTGCGGGCTGGCGATCACCGCCAGCAGATCGCCGGCCTTGACCTGCTGGCCGAGCACCACGGCGACCGACTCGACCACCCCGGCTGCGCGCGGCACCAGGTGCGCGGTGCGGTCTTCGTCGAAACGGATCTCGCCGGGCAGGGACAGGCTGCGCTGCAGTTGGCGCGGGCCGACGGTTGCCAGCTCGATACCGGCGAGATCTATCTGCTCTTGGCTTAGGGTCAGCGCGCCCTCCTCTTCATGACCTTCTTCGGCTTTTTCTGCTTGGCCATGTTCTTCTTCCTCATGATCGCCTTCGGCATGGGCATGGGCGGCGGCAGGAGCGGCGGCAACCGGGCCGCCCTGGCGCGCCAGCAGCACGCCCAGGCCCAGGCCGAGCAGCAGGGCCGCGACCAGCAGCGTGATGGACTTGTTGTTCATGCAGGTTCCTCAGCAAAGTGTCGGGTGATGGTCGCGATCAGCGACTGGCGAGGCTCAGGTCGCCAAAGATCCGTTCCAGGCGCACCCGTGCCTCGCTGCTCTGGGCCTGGGCCTGCAGGTATTGCAGGCGCGCAGCCACCAGGGTGCGTTGGGCGTCGAGCACATCGAGGAAGGCAAACTTGCCGCGCTCGAAGCCGCGGGTGGCGGCATCCAGCGCCTGCTGAGCCGAAGGCAGGATCGAGCGGTCGAAGGTCTGCACCTCGCTGGCCGCCGTGCTCCACTGCGCCAGGGCCTGGACCACTTCGCTGCGCAGGCGCAGTTCGGCGCCATTACGCTGGTCACGGGCCTGGTCGGCGCGCCGGGCAGCGGCCAGCACATTGCCCTGATTGCGATCGAACAAAGGAATCGGCACCGAAAGCCCGACCACATTGATTCGCTCGCGGTCGGTTTCGCTGTACTGGCTGCCGACGCTGACCGTCAGGTCGGGAATACGCTGGCTGCGGGCCAGGCCCAGGGCGGCTTCGCGCTGGTCGATCTGCAGGCGGGCCAGACGCAAATCGGCCGTCTGCTCCAGGCGATCGAGCAGCAGTGTGCGGCTGGGGATGTCGTTGTTCGCCTGCAGGCCGCCGTCAACGCGGCTGAACTGCACCCTGGCAGCGCCAGTGACGGCGGCCAGTTGCTGGTAGGCAACGGTCAGCGCCTGCTCGGCGCGGCCCTGCTCCAGGCGCACTTCTGACAGTTGCACCTGGGCGCGGGTAGCCTCGACCGGCGAGGCGCTGCCGGCCCTGACCCGGCCTTGCACCACTTGCAGCGCACGCTCGCTCAGGCGCAACGACTGCTCGGCCAGTTGCAAGCCTTCCTGGGCCTGGGCAGCGGCCTGGAAGGCAGCAATAACCTCGGCCCGCACCACGTTGCGCTGGCGTTCCAGTTCCAGCGCCGCCAGCTCGGCATCGCGGCCGGCAACGTCCAGGCGTGCACCTCGTTTGCCGCCCAGCTCGAACAGCTGGCTGACACCGACGGTGGTGGTCTGCGAGCCTTTGCGAGTGTCTTCCACTTCCCAGCTCAGTTGCGGGTTGGGCAGTACACCGGCCTGGCGCCGCTCGCCTTCGGCAATGTCGATGCCCCAACGCGCCGCAGCCAGCTCGGGGTTGTTGTCACGGGCCGTCTGCAGCGCCGATTCCAGCGTTAATACGGGCTCCTGCGCCAGGGCCAGCGACGGCAAGGCCAGTAACAACAGGGCCAGCAATAGTCGGCCAGGGCCTGTGCCTGGCCGCTCCAGGGTGCAAAACATGGCGGACTCCTGCGCCGTGATCGGAGCCCGCACTCTAGTAATCGGGGTTTATCGCCAGGATGACTCAAGTATTACAAATCTGTAATCCAGGCAAACCGCAGGCGCGGATGGCTTAGTATCCGCCGCTCAATGCACTCCAGCGCTTGACCTTACAGTTACTACAGGGTTGAGAATCAGCGCCTTTCACTGCCAACGAGTCATCCCATGCGTCTACTGATTGTCGAGGACGAACTGCGCACCGCCGAATACCTGCAACAGGGCCTGCGCGAAAACGGCTACATCGTCGATTGCGCCCACACTGGCGCCGACGGCCTGCACCTGGCGCGCCAGCAGGCCTATGACTTGGTGATTCTCGACGTCAACCTGCCCGAGCTCGATGGCTGGACCGTGCTGCAGCGCCTGCGCGCCGAGTCCAGCACGCGGATCATGATGCTCACCGCCCACGGCCGCCTGGCCGATCGGGTCAAGGGCCTGGACCTGGGCGCCGACGATTACCTGCTCAAGCCCTTCGAGTTCCCCGAACTGCTGGCGCGCATCCGCAGCCTGTTGCGGCGCAACGACCAGGCCCTGCAACCGAATACCCTCAAGGTCGCCGACCTGGAGCTGGACCCCAGCCGCCACCGCGCCTACCGCAGCGGCCAGCGCATCGACCTGACCGCCAAGGAGTTCGCCCTGCTGCACCTGCTGATGCGCCAGAGCGGCGAGGTACTGTCGCGCACACAGATCATTTCGCTGGTCTGGGACATGAATTTCGATTGCGACACCAACGTGGTGGAAGTGTCGATCCGCCGCCTGCGGGCGAAAATCGACGATCCTTTCGACAACAAGCTGATCCACACCCTGCGCGGCGTCGGCTACGTACTTGAGGCCCGCGAATGAAACCTGCGCGCCTGTCGCTGCGCCTGGGCCTGAGCGTCAGCCTGATGGGCGCGGCGCTGGTGCTGCTGCTCGCATGCCTTGCGGTATTTGCCCTCGACCATGAGCTGGACAGCCGTGCACGCAAGCACCTGGCCAACAAGATGGCGCAGATCGAACACAGCCTGACGATTGACCTCAAGGCCGCCGACCTGGGCACGCCGGTGCATCCGTTGCTGGATGTGGTCATGGGCCACGACAACCTGAGCCTGAGCGTCATTGCCCTGACCGGCCGTCACTCAGCCCTGCTCACTCTGGGCCCGGCCCTGGAAGCCAACGCCTTGCTGCAGATCGAAAGCGGCCCGCACCTGGCTTTCAGCCCCTGGCGCGACCAGGACGGCGAACACCTGCTCACCGCCTCGCGGCTTATGCGCCTGCAGGACGGCACCCTGGTGCGGGTGCTGCTGACGGTCAATCGTGCCGACGACCATGCCCTGCTCCAGGCCTACCTGGGCTCGACTCTGTGGGCCTTGCCGCTGCTGCTGGTGCTGATCGGCCTGGGCGCCTGGAAGCTGGTCCAGCGCGGGCTGCTGCCATTGCGCCGTTTTCGCCGGGTGGCCGAACAGGTCTCGGCGCAAACCCTCAGCCACCGCCTGCCGGAAACCGGCCTGCCGCAAGAACTGGGCGATCTGGCCGGTGGTATCAACATCATGCTCGACCGCCTGGACGACGGCGTGCAGCGGTTGTCGCAGTTTTCCGACGACCTTGCCCATGAACTGCGCACGCCCATCGGCAACCTGATGGGCAAGGCCCAGGTCACCCTGACCCGCGAGCGCTCCAACGAGCAATACCGTGAAGCGCTGGAAAACAGCATCGAAGAGCTGACCCGGTTGAATCGCATCATCAACGACATGCTGTTCCTCGCCCAAGTCAGCCAGCCGCAGGCGCAGGTGCCGCTCAAGCCGGTGGTGCTGGCCGACGAGGTGCAGCGGGTTTGCGAACTGTTCGAATGCAACGCCGAGCAAAAAGGTATTGCCCTGCGCGTACAGGGCTGGGGCACGGTGCTGGGTGATCGCTTGATGGTGCAGCGGGCGCTGTCGAATCTGCTCAGCAATGCGATTCGCCATGGCGATGAGGGCCAGCCGATCAACATCGCGATTGAACGCCGCGACGGCTCGGTGTGGGTATCAGTGGAAAATCGCGGTCCCGGTATTGCCGCGATGCATTTGCCGCACCTGTTCGAGCGCTTTTACCGCGTGGGCTCGGGGCGCTCGCGCCTGGAAGGCGGTACCGGGCTGGGGCTGGCAATCGTGCGCTCGATCATGCAGGTGCATGGCGGGCGGGTTGAGGTGCAGAGCGAGCTGCAGGGGGTGACGCGGTTTAGCCTGGTGTTTGCCGATCAGGTTGGCTGATCGGGCCGGCTCCCACAGGGTTGCTTACTTTGTGGGAGCTGGCCTTGCCGGCGATGGGCTGCAAAGCAGCCCCGGACAATCTCAGTGCCGGCTGGCCGCCAGAATCAGCGCCTTCATCTCCGCTACCGCCGACTTGAAGCCAACGAACAGCGCATGGGCCACCAGCGCATGGCCGATGTTCAGTTCGTTGATGCCCTTGATCGCCGCCACCGCTTCAACGTTGTGGTAATGCAGGCCGTGACCGGCATTGACGATCAGGCCCTGGCCGAGCCCAAAGGCTACGCCGTCGGCCACGCGCTTGAGCTCTTCAGCCACTTCGCTCGGGGTTTGCGCATCGGCATAACGGCCGGTGTGCAGCTCGATGGCCGGCGCACCGACACGGCGCGAGGCTTCGATCTGGCGCTCGTCAGCATCGATGAACAAGGACACTTCCGCGCCCAGACGCGACAGGCGCTCAACCGCAGCCTTGATCCGTGCTTCCTGGCCGGCGACGTCCAGGCCGCCTTCGGTGGTCAGCTCCTGACGGGTTTCCGGAACCAGGCAGATGTGCGCCGGGCGAATGCGCTCGGCAAACACCATCATTTCTTCGGTGACGCCCATTTCGAAGTTCATGCGCGTCTGCAACACATCCTTGAGCAGCAGCACGTCACGCTCCTGGATGTGCCGGCGGTCTTCGCGCAAGTGCACGGTAATGCCATCGGCACCGGCTTCTTCGGCGTCCAGCGCGGCTTTGACCGGGTCCGGGTAGCGGGTACCACGCGCCTGGCGCAGGGTCGCCACGTGGTCGATGTTCACGCCGAGCAGCATGCGGTTGCTTTGAGTCACGAAGAGGCTCTCCTGAAGATTGAGCCCCACAGCATACGACGTTGTTCAGCGCTTGCGAAACAGTTCGCGACTGACCAGCGGCCGACCGCCCAGGTGTACGGCCAGGGCCTGGCGCATCAGGCGCTTGGCGGCGCCCAGAGCACCGGGGATTTCCCAGGCGGCTTCAGCCATGGCCAATAGCTCGGCACCGTTGAACAGCCCCGGCTGCAACAGGTAGACGCGCTCGAGCCCGGCATCGACCTGCAAGCGGTACAGGCCATCGACCGCAAGGGGATCGCCGTTGACGTCGTGATCGAGAGCGAAGGCATAACCCAGTTCGTCCAGCAGGCGCCACTCGAACGCCCTCAGCAGCGGCTCCAGCGGGCGACCGGCGGCCAGCGCCTGCAAGGTCGCCGCATAGTGTTCGAATACCACCGGATGCGGGTCTTCAGCCGGCAGCAGGCGAATCAGCAGCTCGTTGAGGTACAGCCCGCTGAACAGCGCATCGCCGTGCAGCCAGGCAGCGACACCGACGCTATCCAGACGCCCGACGTTCTTCAGCTCGCCGCGGCCGCGAAACTCGACTTCAAGCGGGACGAACGGCCGCACCTGGCTGCCGCCTTTGCCACGGGCACGGCGCATGACCGCGCGCAGGCGTCCTTGCGGGGTGAGGAAATCCACCAGCGCGCTGGTTTCACGGTAGGCCCGGCTGTGCAGCACGTAGGCCGGTTGGCCAACTGGCAGTTCCATGAGCGGCGCTTCAGAAAAGGTTCGACCCGGCGGCGGACGCTACCGGGCCTGGAGCGATCAGAGGTCGCCGTAGCCCAGCGAGCGCAGGGCACGCTCGTCGTCGGACCAGCCACCCTTGACCTTGACCCAGAGGTTGAGCATGACCTTGGCGTCGAACAGCACTTCCATGTCCTTGCGCGCCTCGGAGCCGATGCGTTTGATCCGCTCGCCCTTGTCGCCAATGATGATCTTCTTCTGGCCGTCACGCTCGACCAGGATCAGCGCATGGATGTGCAGGATCTTGCCCTGCTGCTTGAACTCTTCGATCTCGACGGTGATCTGGTACGGCAGCTCGGCGCCGAGTTGGCGCATGATCTTCTCGCGCACCAGTTCCGCGGCCAGGAAGCGGCTGCTGCGGTCGGTGATCTGGTCTTCCGGGAAGAAGTGCTCGTTTTCCGGCAGGTGTTTGGCGATCAGCCCTTCCAGTGCTTCGAGGTTGTGCCCCTGCTGGGCCGAGATCGGCACGATTTCGGCGTTCGGCAGTTGCTCCTGCAGCCATTGCAGGTGCGGGATCAGGTCGGCTTTCTCTTCGATCCGGTCGGTCTTGTTGATCGCCAGGATCACCGGGCCCTGCACGTACTGCACGCGCTCGAGCACCAATTGGTCTTCGTCGGTCCACTTGGTGCGGTCAACCACGAAGATCACCACGTCGACGTCCTTGAGGGCGGCCGAAGCGGTCTTGTTCATGTAACGGTTGAGCGCCTTTTCGTTGCTCTTGTGCATGCCCGGGGTATCGACGTAGATCGCCTGCACATCACCTTCGGTCTTGATCCCGAGCATGTTGTGGCGGGTGGTCTGCGGCTTGCGCGAGGTGATTGCGAGCTTTTGCCCGAGGATGTGGTTGAGCAGGGTCGACTTGCCGACGTTCGGGCGGCCGACAATGGCGACATAGCCGCAGCGGGTAGTGTTGGTATCAGTCATTGCCATTCTCCACGCCCAGGGCGATCAGTGCTGCGGCGGCCGCGACTTGCTCGGCGATACGCCGGCTGACGCCTTGCCCTCGGCTTTTTTCAGTCAAAAGGGTCACTTCGCATTCGACGAAAAACGTCCGGCAATGGGGTTCACCTTGAATATCCACCACTTCGTAGCGCGGCAGTTCGCAGGCCCGCGACTGCAGGAATTCCTGCAGACGGGTTTTCGGGTCCTTGTTGGTATCGACCAGGGTCAGGCTTTCGAATTCACCCGCCAGCCATGCCAGTACCCGCTCGCGAGCGGTCTGCATGTCCGAATCCAGGTAGATGGCGCCAATCAGCGCCTCCAGGGCATCGGCCAGGATCGACTCGCGGCGAAAACCGCCGCTTTTCAGCTCGCCCGAACCCAGGCGCAGGTATTCGCCCAGGTCAAAGCCCCGGGCCAGTACCGCCAGGGTCTCGCCCTTGACCAGCCGCGCACGCAGGCGCGACAGCTGGCCTTCGCGGGCCTGGGGGAAGCGCTCGAACAGCGCTTCACCGGCGACGAAGTTGAGGATCGCATCGCCGAGGAACTCGAGGCGTTCGTTGTTGCGCCCGGCAAAACTGCGGTGCGTCAGGGCCAGCAGCATCAGCTCCTGGTTCTTGAAGGTGTAGCCGAGCTGGCGCTCGAGGCGGCTCAAGGAAACGCTCACAGTGTACCCACGCGCAGTTCGTGGCCGAAATTCAGCCCGCACGCCTGGGCGTGAGGCTCACACTTTGCAACTCGGTACGCCGCCATCGGGGCTACCGTCGGATTTAACGCATTGTTCAAATCAACATCCTGAAAGACTGTTTGGCTCATGCTCGCTGGCCGGGGTGATCGGTTGCATCCAGGCTTACCTGAACACAGCCTATGCCAGAAACGCATTCGGCGCTGTCCCAGGACAGCGCCGTTGTAGTGTTACTTGATCAGGCCGACCCGCGACAGGTTCGGGAAGTGGCTCAGTTTAGGCTCTGGCCAGCTCATCCAGACCGCGAAGGCCTTGCCGACGATGTTCTGGTCCGGGACCATGCCGTGCAGTTCCTTGGGAATGTTGGGGTCATCCCAGTAACGGCTGTCGTTGGAGTTGTCGCGGTTGTCGCCCATCATGAAGTAATGGCCGGCCGGGACTGTCCATTGCTGGTCAGGCGGCATGCGGTAGCGGCTCATTTCCTTGCGGATCAGGTGCTCGGCTTCACCGAGCTTTTCCTTGTACAGCTCGGCGCTGCCCAGGGTACCCGGCTCGGTGCCGACCAGCTGCTCGGCGATCGCCTGACCGTTGACGAACAGCTTCTTGTCGCTGGTGTAGCGAATCTGATCGCCCGGCAGGCCAACCACACGCTTGATGTAGTTGACGTTCGGGTCGCTCGGGTAGCGGAACACCATGACATCGCCGCGCTGCGGATCACCCACCTCGATGACCTTCTTGTCGATCACCGGCAGGCGGATCCCGTAAGAGAACTTGTTCACCAGGATGAAGTCGCCCACTTCCAGGGTCGGCTTCATCGACCCCGAAGGGATCTGGAACGGCTCGATCAGGAACGAGCGCAGCACCAGGACGATGAACAGCACCGGGAAGAACGATTTACCGTACTCGACCAGCAACGGTTCCTTGTTCAGGCGCTCGACCACTGCCATTTCTGGCTGGCTGACGCTGCCCTGATAGTTGGCGATCGCCGAACGCCGGCGCGGGGCCAGGAACAGCAGGTCGACCAGGGCCAACAGACCGCAGACGGCGACGGCGATGACAAGCAACAGCGGGAAATTTAGCGACATAGGACCTAACTATCCAACCTGAGCACGGCGAGGAAGGCTTCTTGTGGGATTTCCACGTTACCGACCTGTTTCATGCGTTTCTTACCGGCCTTCTGCTTCTCCAACAGCTTGCGCTTACGGCTAACGTCACCACCGTAGCATTTGGCCAGTACGTTCTTTCTGAGCGCCTTGACAGTCGTACGCGCAACAATCTGCCCGCCAATGGCGGCCTGGATTGCCACATCGAACATCTGCCGAGGAATCAGTTCCTTCATCTTCTCGGTCAATGCGCGGCCCTTGTAGTGCGCATTGTCGCGGTGCACGATCAGCGCCAGGGCGTCGACCTTGTCACCGTTGATCAGTACATCGAGCTTGACCAGGTTAGCCGACTGGTAGCGGTCGAAATGATAGTCCAGCGAGGCGTAGCCGCGGCTGGTGGACTTCAGGCGGTCGAAGAAGTCCAGTACCACTTCGTTCATCGGCAGGTCGTAGCGTACTTGCACCTGCGAGCCGAGGAACTGCATGTCGCGCTGTACGCCACGCTTCTCGATGCACAGGGTAATGACGTTGCCCAGGTGCTCCTGCGGCACCAGGATGGTGGCCGATACGATCGGCTCACGGAAGTCTTCGACCGAGGACACGTCCGGCAGCTTCGACGGGTTGTCGACGTAGATGGTTTCGCCGGTCTTGAGCTTGACCTCGAAGATTACGCTCGGCGCGGTGGTGATCAGGTCCAGGTCGTACTCGCGCTCCAGGCGCTCCTGGATGATCTCCATGTGCAGCATGCCGAGGAAGCCGCAACGGAAGCCGAAGCCCAGGGCGTCGGAGCTTTCCGGCAGGTACTGCAGCGACGAGTCGTTCAGGGTCAGTTTCTGCAATGCATCACGAAAATCTTCGAAATCATCGGAACTGACCGGGAACAGACCGGCATACACCTGCGGTTGAATACGTTTGAAGCCTGGCAGCACCTCGACCTCGGGGGTCGTGCTCAGGGTCAGGGTGTCACCCACCGGCGCGCCGTGAATGTCCTTGATGCTGGCGATGATGAAGCCTACTTCGCCGGCCTTGAGATCGGCGGTCTGGGTGTGCTTGGGGGTGAACACACCGACGCTGTCGACCAGGTGGACCTTGCCGGTGGACTTGACCAGGATCTTGTCGCCCTTCTTCACCCGGCCGTGACGGACACGCACCAGGGAGACAACGCCCAGGTAGTTGTCGAACCAGGAGTCGATGATCAGCGCCTGCAGCGGCGCCTCGATGTCACCGGTAGGCGCCGGGATGGTGTGCACCAGGCGCTCGAGCACCTCGTCGACGCCCATGCCGCTCTTGGCACTGCAGGCCACGGCGTCGGTGGCGTCGATACCGATGATCTTCTCGATCTCGTCCTTGACCTTGTCCGGGTCGGCCTGGGGCAGGTCCATCTTGTTCAGTACCGGCATGACCTCAAGGCCCTGCTCGATGGCGGTGTAGCAGTTGGCGACCGACTGGGCTTCTACACCCTGGCCGGCGTCGACCACCAGCAAGGCACCTTCACAGGCCGCCAGCGAGCGGCTGACTTCGTAGGTGAAGTCAACGTGGCCGGGGGTGTCGATGAAGTTCAGCTGATAGGTTTTGCCGTCTTGCGCCTTGTAGTGCAGGGTGACGCTGTGGGCTTTGATGGTGATACCGCGTTCACGCTCCAGGTCCATGGAATCGAGTACCTGGGCCTCCATTTCACGCGCAGTCAGGCCACCGCACATCTGAATGAAGCGGTCGGCCAGGGTCGACTTGCCATGGTCAATGTGGGCGATGATGGAGAAATTGCGGATATGACTCAAATCACTCACGGGTCAACACTCAAAAAGGCTGCGGGCCGGACGCCCACCGAAAAATAGCCGGGAATTGTACCTGAAGCTTGACGTTGGCGTCACGTGAACTGTGGGTACCGCGATTGTGGGAAATCGGTGCATGCCCCGGGAAACCTGCGCGGCGCCCAGAAAAAAGGGCAGCCGAGGCTGCCCTTTTCTGCTCAAGCCGGCTTATTCAGCCAGTTTGAAGGTGATGAAGCTGGCGCGGCCCTGACGCAGGACGCGCATCGACACCGAACGGTTCTTCGGCAGCTCTTTGGCGATTTCGGTGAACTGCTTGGCCGAAAGGATCGCCTGGTTGTTCAGATGACTGATGACGTCGCCCGGACGCAGGCCGATCAGCGCTGCCGGACCGTCCTGGACTTCCTTGATGACCACGCCGCCCTTGAGCTCGAGGGACTTCTTCTGCTCGGCGGTCAGGTCGGCCACCGACACACCCAGGCGGTTGCTGCTGCGCTCGACGCCGCCATTGGCGTTGGTGGTGATGTCGGCATCTTCATCCGGCAGTGCGCCGATGGTGATGTCCAGCGACTGGCGTTTGCCATTGCGGATGATGTCGAGCTTGGCCTTGGCGCCATCCTTGAGGCCACCGACCAGGTGCGGCAGGTCGGCAGACATGACGATCGGCTGACCGTTCATGCTCAGGATCACGTCACCGACCTGCAGGCCACCCTTGGCGGCCGGGCCATCTTCCAGCACCTGGGCGACCAGGGCACCGGCCGGCTTGTCGAGACCGAAGGACTCAGCCAGGT
The DNA here is from genome assembly GCF_018417635.1 of Pseudomonas sp. SORT22. Taxonomy (NCBI): domain Bacteria; kingdom Pseudomonadati; phylum Pseudomonadota; class Gammaproteobacteria; order Pseudomonadales; family Pseudomonadaceae; genus Pseudomonas; species Pseudomonas sp. SORT22. The sequence continues at coordinate 1,349,899 of NZ_CP071007.1, read as the reverse complement.
CCTTGTTGACCTCCTGAATCACCACGCCCAGCCAGCCGCGGCTGACCTTGCCGTCTTTCTTCAGCTGATTGGAAACATCCAGCGCGACATCGATCGGGATGGCGAACGACAGGCCCATGAAGCCACCGGAACGGGTGAAGATCTGCGAGTTGATACCCACCACTTCGCCGTTCATGTTGAACAGCGGGCCACCGGAGTTACCCGGGTTGATCGCCACGTCGGTCTGGATGAACGGCACGTAGGTGTCGTTGGGCAGGGTACGGCCCTTGGCACTGACGATACCTTTGGTCACCGAATGGTCGAAGCCGAACGGCGAACCGATGGCCAGCACCCACTCACCGACCTTGAGCTTCTCGGAGTCACCCAGCTTGACGGTCGGCAGGTCCTTGCCTTCGACCTTGAGCAGGGCCACGTCGGTGCGCGGGTCGGTGCCGACCAGCTTGGCCTGCAGCTCGCTGCGGTCCGACAGGCGGACGATGATCTCATCGGCGTCGGCGACCACATGGTTGTTGGTCAGCACGTAACCGTCGCTGGAGATGATGAAGCCCGAACCCAGCGATTGCGCTTCACGCTGGCGGTCACCGCGCGGCGAACGCGGCGTCTGCGGCATGTTGCGCTCGAAGAATTCGCGGAACATCGGCGGCAGGCCTTCAAGATCAGGCATCTGCCCGGCGGCGTACTTGCGGTCCGGCAGTTTCTGCTTGGTACTGATGTTCACCACCGCAGGCGAGGCCTGCTCGACCAGGGTGGTGAAGTCCGGCAGGGCTTCGGCCTGGGCGGTGAGCACCTGACCGAGCATGAACACGGCGGCGACCATCGATAGGTAGGTTTTCAAGCGTGGTATTGACATACGGCTCCCGTCACAACGAGCGTGGTTAGCAGTAGGGACCTGCAGAAGCAGGAAAGGCCAGCCCCCGAAAGGACTGACCTATAGAAAAATTCTGGAGTTTTTGCAAACTGCAAAGCTTGCCAATCATGTCAGCCAAGCAATCCTCGACCTGTCAGCCTCATTGCCTGCGCCTCATTTTTTAGCCTGGGCATCCTGGGCGCGCATGGACAGCGCAATGCGTTCGGCGGTGCCGATAGGGATCTCGCCCACCACAGTCACCATCATTTCGCCCTGGGGCGTGGTCAGGCGCCGCGAGACGGCGACCGTCGGGCCCAGCTGCGTGCGGATATCGGCGGCCGAGCCTTTGTCGAGGGCTTCGACGAACACCGAAAAGCGCGCCAGGCCGTCGTCGTACATCAGGCTGCTGACGGCATTCTTGCTTTGCGGGTCCTTGCGCACGGAGCTGGTGATCAGCTCGAATCCAGGTGGCAACCAGTCCGATCGCCAGCCGGTGACAGGTTGTGCAGCCTGCGCGGTCAGTTGGGCAACCGGCTTGCAGATGCCACTGGCCTTGAGCTGTTCATCGCTTGGTGCGACGGCGGTATTCAGGCGAGTGAACTGGAAACGCTCGAGCAATCGCCCACCGTCGTCGAGCATCAACGACTTGAGCGGCAGCCCGGTGTCTTTATCCAGGTGCAGCTCGAAGGCATAGCGGTGTTGATCACGCGGGGTAAGGGTGACGATTACCGCTTCACGGTCGGCCACCCGCGATTTGCCGGCGACCCCGAGGTCGTACCAGCTCATCAGTTTCAGAGGATCAAGCACTCGCGCCGCAGACTCCGGCGTGTTGGCCACTCCCGGTACCAGGGCCCCGCTTACGCACTGGGTCTGCCCGTCGACACGCACGACTTCCTGGGCCGAGCCATCGAGCTGCAACAGCCGCTCGCTGACTTTGCCGCTCTGGACGCGATGCCAGATGTCGTGGGTGGAGAAGCTACCGTTACGCTCGTAAACGAAAGTACCCTGATAACTCTGCTGTTGCTCGGCCTGGGCCAGACGCTTGAGCCAGTCACCTGCCTGCGCAGAGGAGTTGGCGGCAAGGGCCGGTAGCGTCAACCAGCCACCCAGCAGCAGCGGTATGAGAGGTAGCGCGCGCATGATCCTCCTTACTTAGCGATTTTCCAGGCTGGCTGCACGTGCATACGGCAGAGCGCTCTCGGTACCCTTGAGGGCTGCTTCCTGAGCATGCTGACGCAGGTAGCCAGGCAGACGCTGGTCGTGCCAGCCGGTTTGCCCCTGCAGCACGCCATTGGCCATCGGGCCTGGCTGTTCTGCACTTTCACTATAGCCTGCCAATACGGCCGGGCCCTGTGCTTGTGGCAAGCTCAGGCCTTGCTGCGCCGGTTGTTGGGCAGCCAGCTGGGCACCGCTGATTTCGTCCTGGTTGTACAGGCGTACACCGGCCAGTACCGCGACAGTCACCGAAGCGGCAACGGCCAGGCGGCCCAGGCTGCGCCAGGGTCCACGGGAGACCTTGGCGGGAGCGGCTTCATCGGCCAGGGCTGCGGATACGGCCGAGGCGATATCCAGCTGTGGCAGTACCAGCTCTTTGTGCATGGCTGCACGGGCTACCTGGTAACGCGACCAGGTGGCACGGGTTTCGGGATCATCGACGGCATTCAACACCCGTCGTAATTCCAGTTCGTCCGCTTCGTTATCCATCACCGCGGACAGCGATTCCTGCAAAGCTTCACGACTCATGGCGGTTCCTCTCTTGGCTGTCGCCGCTGTCTCAGGTTTCCTGCAACAACGGCTGCAGGGCTTTGTCTATGGCCTCCCGAGCGCGGAAGATTCGAGAGCGCACGGTACCCACCGGACACTGCATGACGCTCGCAATGTCCTCGTAACTCAGACCATCGAATTCACGTAAAGTTAACGCCGTACGCAAATCTTCTGGCAGTTGCTGGATGGTCCGATGGACGGTGCCTTCGATCTCATCTCGCAACAACGCGCGCTCGGGGGACTCCAGATCCTTGAGGCCATGATCGCCGTCGTAAAATTCCGCATCCTCGGAACTTACATCGCTGTCTGGTGGCCGCCGACCGCGGGACACCAGATAGTTTTTTGCCGTGTTGATGGCAATGCGGTACAGCCAGGTATAAAAGGCGCTGTCCCCGCGAAAATTACCAAGCGCCCGGTAAGCCTTGATGAAAGCTTCCTGCGCCACATCCTGGGCTTCATGGGTGTCGTGGACAAAACGCACGATCAACCCGAGAATCTTGTGCTGATACTTCAGCACCAACAGATCGAACGCTCGCCTGTCGCCACGCTGCACGCGCTCGACAAGCTGCTGATCCTCTTCCTGGGTTAGCATGAACACTCCTCAGTGAACTCGAAGGAGCGTTGCACCTGCCATCGTTCAGGCTTGCAACCATAGACTCGGGCTTTGCGCAAAAGTTCTCCCCTCCAAGCAAGTTTCCTGCGGCCCTTGGTCGGCTCGCACGAAAAACGCAGCGCGGTCACGGCCGGCTGCGTCGATAATCGGGTCTCGAATACGCAAACAGTGCCCTCAAGGGGCGCCTGCCATGCGTCGCCGCGGCATTGTGGCGTGCGGGCATCCTTCTATGGATATCCGTACATCACGGAAAGTTCCCACAAAAGGCTCCCTGGACTGCACAAGCGCCATTGGAAATCAGGGCCTTGGGGCTGCTATAAAGGCAGCCGGTCCAGATTCACGATAGTTTCACAATGCCATAAGCGCCTGACTATTGTGCCGATCCCCCCCTTCAGATACTAGTGTCCTGACATGAGCCAACAATTCCAACATGATGTTCTCGTGATCGGCAGCGGCGCCGCCGGCCTCAGCCTGGCCCTGACCCTCCCCGGTCACCTGCGCGTCGCCGTGCTCAGCAAGGGCGACCTCGCCAATGGCTCGACCTTCTGGGCCCAGGGCGGCGTGGCCGCGGTGCTGGACGACACCGACACGGTGCAGTCCCACGTCGAAGACACCCTCAATGCCGGTGGCGGCCTGTGTCACGAAGACGCCGTGCGCTTCACCGTTGAGCATAGCCGCGAAGCGATCCAGTGGCTGATTGACCAGGGCGTGCCCTTTACCCGCGACGAACACGCCGGTGATGAAGAAAGCGGCTTCGAGTTCCACCTGACCCGCGAAGGCGGCCACAGCCATCGGCGCATCATCCACGCCGCTGATGCCACCGGCGCGGCGATCTTCACCACCCTGCTGGCGCAAGCGCGGCTGCGGCCGAACATCGAGCTGCTGGAACAGCGAGTAGCGGTCGACCTGATTACCGAACGGCGCCTGGGCCTGGACGGCGATCGCTGCCTGGGGGCGTATGTGCTGGACCGCACCAGCGGCGAAGTCGACACCTTCGGCGCGCGCTTTACCGTGCTCGCCACCGGCGGCGCAGCCAAGGTCTACCTCTACACCAGCAACCCCGACGGCGCCTGTGGCGACGGCATTGCCATGGCCTGGCGCGCCGGTTGCCGGGTGGCCAACCTTGAGTTCAACCAGTTCCACCCGACTTGCCTGTACCACCCGCAGGCCAAGAGCTTTTTGATCACCGAAGCCCTGCGCGGCGAAGGCGGCCTGCTCAAGCTGCCCAATGGCGAGCGTTTCATGCCGCGCTTCGACCCGCGCGAAGAACTGGCCCCGCGCGACATCGTCGCCCGCGCCATCGACCATGAAATGAAGCGCCTGGGGGTGGACTGCGTCTACCTGGACATCAGCCACAAGCCGGCCGAATTCGTCAAAAGCCACTTCCCCACCGTTTACGAGCGCTGCCTGGGCTTTGGCATCGATATCACCCGCCAGCCGATCCCGGTAGTACCGGCCGCCCATTACACCTGCGGCGGGGTGATGGTCGATGAACAAGGCCTGACCGACGTGCCGGGCCTGTACGCCATCGGCGAAACCAGTTTTACCGGCCTGCACGGCGCCAACCGCATGGCCAGCAACTCGCTGCTCGAATGTTTCGTCTACGGGCGTTCAGCGGCCAACGACATCGTCGCTCGCCTGGACCAGACCGCAATGCCCCGGGCGCTGCCGTGCTGGGATGCCAGCCAGGTGACCGATTCGGACGAAGACGTGATCATCGCGCACAACTGGGACGAACTGCGGCGCTTCATGTGGGACTACGTCGGTATCGTGCGCACCAACAAGCGCCTGCAGCGCGCCGAACACCGGGTGCGTCTGCTGCTCGATGAGATCGACGAGTTTTACAGCAACTACAAAGTCAGCCGCGACCTGATTGAGTTGAGGAACCTTGCCCAGGTCGCCGAACTGATGATCCGCTCGGCCATGCAACGCAAGGAAAGCCGCGGCCTGCACTACACCCTGGATTACCCGGGCATGCTCACAGAGGCCCGCGACACTATCCTGCAGCCGCCCACCTACGCCGACTGAATTTCAGGCGCAAACGCAGGCGCCGGTGCTGCACCGGCTCCAGCGCGTCGAAGGCGATGCACTGGCCCTCGTTGAAACGCCGCCCGGCCCGGCGAAAGCGCAATACCACGCATCCGGGCAAGGCCAGGCTGTCGGGCTTGAGCTGCACCGCCTGCCAGCCCTGGGCGCGGCTGAACAACTGCCAGCCGTGGGCATCGCGGCGCAGGGCGGTAATGGCGTTGGGGTGGGTCAGCAGGATGCACCGGGGAATGACCCAGGCGCCATGCAGCAGGCACAAGGCAATGGCCGCCAGGCGCAACCACAGGGGCACCTGCAGCAGGCTCAGGGCCAGCAAGGCCAGCAGCAGGCTGGCCAGGTATGCCGCCAACAGTGCCCTTGAGCCCTGCCAGCGACATTCGAAACGCTCACTTGGGCTGGACACGGTCCAGGATGATGCGAACCATGCGTTGCAGCTCCGGGTCTTCGGACTCGCTGCGCTCCATGAACCAGCCGAACATGTCCTGGTCTTCGCAGCCGAGCAAGCGCCAGTACAGTTCCCGGTCTTCCGGGCTCAGGGTTGGAAAAACGTCCTGGCTGAAAGGAACCAGCAACACGTCCAGCTCGAGCATGCCACGGCGGCTGTGCCAAAAGAGCTTGTTGAGTTCAATTTGTTCGACCATGAAGCCCTCCAAAAATAGGCCGCCAGTATACAGAGCCAGCGCCCGAGGGACACGCGACGTTGGTCCGGACATGTGAGCAAATAATGACAGAGGCCTGTACTCAACTACCTATTTTGCCGACAGCGCTCTATCATGGGCCCCAGTCCTATCACCTTGCGATAAACCATGGCCGATTCCGCTTTTTTCTGCACCCTTTCCCACGAAGGCGTTCTCGCCGTCCGCGGCTCGGACGCCGGCAAGTTCCTGCAAGGCCAGCTGACCTGCAACATCAGTTACCTCAACGAGCATACCGCCAGCCTCGGCGCCCGCTGCATGGTCAAGGGCCGCATGCAGTCGAGCTTTCGCATCCTCTCCGAGGGCGATGGCTACTTGCTGGCGATGACCCGCGAACTGCTCGAACCGCAACTGGCCGACCTTAAAAAGTACGCAGTGTTCTCCAAGGCCAAGCTGACCGACGACAGCGCTGCCTGGGTGCGTTTCGGCCTGCACGACGGTGCAGCCGCGCTGCCGGCCCTGGGCCTGGAAGTGCCGGTGCAGACTGACGCGGTCACCCGTCAAAACGGCTTGGTCGCCATTGCCGTATCGGCTGGGCGCATCGAGTTGTGGGTACCTGCCGAGCAGGCCCCGGCGGTGCAAGCGCAACTGGCGGCGCAGTTGGCCGAGGCCGGGCTCAACGACTGGCTGCTCGGACAGATCCGCGCCGGTATCGGCCAGGTCATGCTGCAAACCCGCGAGCTGTTCATTCCGCAGATGATCAACCTGCAGGCCGTGGGTGGCGTGAGCTTCAAGAAAGGCTGCTACACCGGCCAGGAAATCGTCGCGCGCATGCAGTACCTGGGCAAGCTCAAGCGTCGCCAATACCGCCTGGCCCTGGCCGAGGGCGACCTGCCGCAGCCCGGTACCGAAGTGTTCTCGCCCACCCACAACTCCTCCGTTGGTGAAGTGGTACTGGCGGCCCGCAGTGAACAGGGCTGCGAACTGCTGGCCGTGCTGACCGCCGACGCGGTTGCCGACAACAACCTGCACCTGGGCAGCGCCGAAGGTCCGCGCCTGGAGCTGCTGACGCTTCCTTACGAACTGGACCGCGATCGCGAAATCCAGCGCTGAGCCTGCGCCCGCCCTGCACGGGCGGGGCACTCGTCAATTGCGGTAGAGAATCACCATGAACAAGATGGCCGAGATGATCCAGGCCCACCTGCTGAGCGCCATCGACAACGATGACCTGGTGCTGCCGACCCTGCCGGAAGTGGCCTTGAGCATTCGCGAAGCCGCCGAAGACAGCGAGATCAGCGTCAGTACCCTAAGCAAGGTGATCGGTCGCGATGCAGCGTTGTCGGCGCGCCTGATCAAGGTGGTCAACAGCCCCTTGCTGCGCGCCGCCACCGAGGTCACCGACCTGCAAACGGCCATCACCCGCCTGGGCATCAACTACAGCTGCAACCTGGCGATCGGCCTGGTGATCGAGCAGATCTTCCATGCCCGCTCGGATGTGGTTGAGCAAAAAATGCGCGAGATCTGGTCAAAAAGCCTCGAAGTGGCTGGCATCAGCTATGAGCTGTGCCTGCGATTCACCCAGCTCAAGCCGGACCAGGCAGCCCTCGCTGGCCTGGTTCATCAGATTGGCGCACTGCCGATCCTGCTGTATGCCGAAGAGCACAACGAGCTGCTCTCCGACCCGGTCAGCCTGAACTATGTAATCGAACAGATTCACCCGGCACTGGGCGACAAGATCCTCAGCGTCTGGGAGTTCCCCGAGCAACTGGTGCACCTGCCCGGGCTGATCCAGGACCTGGATCGCGGCACCGACAAGGTCGACTACGTCGATATTGTGCAGATCGCCCAGGTACTCAGCAGCAACAGCAAGGAGCGACCGCTGGCCGCCCTGCCCGCCTACCGCCACCTTGGCCTGCCCACCGGCACTGAGCTGCAGGCCAGCGACCTGCTAAATGCCAAGGCGATGTTCCGCTAGTCAGCGCTGAAGCTGACCCGCACCTTCAAGCCGCCACGCTCACCATCGTGCAGGCTGATCTGCGCCAGGTGCGCGCGGCAGATCTCGCCGACAATCGCCAGGCCCAGGCCAGTGCCCTGGGCGCCGCGCCGGTAGAAGCGCTCGAAGACCTTTTCGCGCTCGCTTTCAGGAATCCCCGGGCCGTCGTCTTCGACTTCGAGAATGCCCGGCTCAACCACGCGCAGAATCACATCGCCGCCCTTGGGCGTATACGCCATGGCGTTATCGACCAGGTTGCTCAGCAGCTCATTGAGCAGCGTCGGCTCGCCGCGCACCCACACCGGCCCCTCGGTCTCCAGCGCCAGGGCGACGCCACGCGCATGGGCCAGCGGCGCCATGGCCATGCCCAGCTCACGGGCCAATTGGCTGAGGTCGAGCAATTGCGCGCCGCCTTCGGCAATCGCCCGGGCGCCGTTTTCAACCCGCGCCAGCGACAGCAACTGGTTGGCCAGGTGGGTCAGGCGATCGGTGCCTTGCGCGGCGGCCTCAAGGGTTTCGCGCCAGACTTGCGGCTCGTTGGAGCGCAAGCCCAGTTCGACCCGCGCCTTTAGCGCTGCCAGCGGCGTGCGCAGTTCATGGGCGGCCTCGGCGATAAACTGCGCCTGGCGTTCGAACTGGCCGCGCAAGCGTTCGGTAAAGTGGTTCAGGGCGCGCACCAGCGGGCTCAGCTCGCGCTGCACCTGGACCACCGGCAAGGCCCGCAGGTCATCGGGCTGGCGCTCCTCCACAGCGCTGCGCAAGCGCTCCAGCGGACGCAGGGCGGCGCTGACGGCAAACCACACCAGCATCAGCGCGCCGAGGGCGAGCATGCCCAGGCGCAGCAGGGTATCGGCCATCAGGCTGCGGGCCATGCGCACCCGCGCCTCTTCGGTTTCGGCCACGCGGATTTCGGCCATGCCGTTCATGTTCGGCTCGCTAACCGCCTTGAGCAGGCTGACCACGCGCACGTCCTGACCCAGATAACGGGCGTTGTAAAAGCGTGCCAGGGCCGGGTAGTCGTCAGTGCGCGGGGTATTGGGCGGCGGTGCCGGCAGGTTTTCGTAGCCGGAGATCAAGCGCTGGTGAATATCGTTGACCTGGTAGTAGATGCGCCCGGCGCTGTCGTAGGCGAAAGTGTCCAGGGCCACGTAGGGCACATCGGCGCTGAGGGTGCCGTCGCGTTGCGACAGGCCCGCGGCGATGGTCCGTGCCGAGGCCAGCAAGGTACGGTCGTAGGCGGTGTCGGCGGCTTCACGGCCGTTCCAGTAAGCGCTCAGGCCGCTGGCCAGCATCAGCACCACCAGCAGGATTGCCAGGTTCCATAGCAGTCGCCCGCGCAGGCTGTCGCTGTTACGCATCTTTGTGCTCGAGCAGGTAGCCGAGCCCCCTGAAGGTGACGATCGCCACGGCATGGCCGTCGAGCTTCTTGCGCAAGCGGTGCACGTAGATTTCGATAGCATCGGCGCTGGCTTCTTCGTCCAGGCCGAACACCTGGGCGGCCAGTTGCTCCTTGCTCATCACCCGCCCGGGCCGCGCAATCAGTGCTTCGAGCACCGCCTGCTCGCGGGAGGTCAGGGTCAGCAGTTCTTCGCCGAGGGTGAAGCGCCGGGTATCGAGGTCGTAAACCAGTGGCCCGCAGCGCTGCTGGCGCTCGCCACCGAGCACGCTACGGCGCAGCAGGGCCTTGACCCGCGCCTCAAGCTCGGTCAGCTCGAACGGCTTGGCCAGGTAATCGTCGGCGCCCAGGTTCAGGCCATGGACCCGGTCCTTGACGTCGCTGCGCGCGGTCAGCATCAGCACCGGCACGGTCTTGCCGCGGGCCCGCAGGCGCGCCAGCACCTCGAAGCCGTCCATCCGCGGCAGGCCGACATCGAGCACCGCCACGGCGTATTCCTCGCTGGCCAGGGCCAGGTCGGCGGCCACGCCATCATGCAGCACATCCACGGTCAGGCCGGTGCTTTTCAGGGCCTGGGCCACGCTTTCGGCCAGTTGCAGATGGTCTTCGACGAGCAGCACACGCATCGATTTCTCCCCTTTGCGTCGCGTTCAATGGCGCGGAGTGTACAGCCGACAGCCCGCCTGTGAAGCCTTCGGCGCAATCAAAAGCTGCTGAAAGGTTAGCGAAAGGTTCACGCCCTAGCATCCTCTCACGGCTCACTCTGCTTGCCGTAAAACCGGACCCAAGGTCCGAACTAATAAGAACAATAACGGAGTCACTCCACGATGCTGTCCATGCAGCCGCAGGCGTACGCGCCTACCCGACGTCTACCTTCCCGCCAGACCGCAGTTGCCAGCGCCCTCGCCCTTGCCGGCGTCGCCCCGTTGAGCCAGGCCGCCTTCTTCGATGACAGCAAGGCGAGCTTCGAAACCCGCAACATGTACTTCAACCGCGACTTTCGCGATGGCACCAGCGCCCAGCAATCCAAGCGTGACGAATGGGCCCAGGGCTTCATGCTCAATTTCGAGTCAGGTTATACCGACGGCACTGTAGGCTTCGGCCTGGATGCCCTGGGGATGCTCGGTATCAAGCTCGACTCAAGCCCCGACCGCACCGGCACCGGCCTGCTGCCAACCCACGACGATGGCCGCGCCGCCGACGAGTATTCCAAACTCGGCCTGACCGGCAAGGTGAAGATTTCCGCGACCGAACTCAAGATCGGCACGCTGATCCCGGAGCTGCCGACCCTGCAGCCCAACGACGGGCGCATCCTGCCGCAGACCTTCGAGGGCGGCCTGCTGACCTCGGGCGAGATCAAAAACCTGACATTTACCGGCGGGCGCCTGGAAAAAGCCCGCGACCGCGACAGCACCAACAACGAGGACATCGCCCTCAACAACAAGAACAGCCGATTTCTTGGCACCGTCGCCGGCAACCATTTCGACATGGCCGGCCTGGACTACAGGTTCACCGACAAGATCACCGGCAGCTACCACTGGGCCCAGCTCGATGACGTCTACCGCCAGCACTTCGTCGGCCTGATCGCCTCCCAGCCGTGGGGCCCGGGCACCTTCGGCGCCGACCTGCGCATGGCCTTCAGTGACGACCAGGGCCAGGCCCGCGGCGGCAACATCGACAACACCGCGCTCAACGGCATGCTCAGCTACGGCCTGAACGGCCACAAGCTCAGCGCCGGCTACCAGCACCTGTCCGGCGACACCGCCTTCCCCTATGTCGATGGCGCCGACCCGTACCTGGTCAACTTCGTACAGATCAACGACTTCGCCGGCGCCGACGAGCGCTCCTGGCAAGCCCGTTACGACTACGACTTCAGCAAGCTCGGCATCCCCGGCCTGACCTTCATGAGCCGCTACATCAGCGGCGATAATGTCAGCCTGGCCAATGGTGGCGAGGGCAAGGAGTGGGAACGCAACACCGAGTTCAAGTACGTGGTGCAAAGTGGCGCCCTGAAAAACGTCGCCGTGCGCCTGCGCAACGCCACCTTCCGCTCCAACTTCGCCCGCGATGCCGACGAAGTGCGACTGCTGGTGAGTTACAGCCTCGCGCTGTGGTAATCCCTGATAACAATAACGTTCACGGAGAGACACGATGACTTTTTCACTGCGCCGCATTGCCCTCGCCACCGGTTGCCTGCTGCTGGCCGGCAACGTTCTGGCGGGAGAACCGAAACGCCCTGAATGCATCGCCCCGGCTTCGCCCGGCGGCGGTTTCGACCTGACCTGCAAACTGGTGCAAAGCGCCCTGGTCAACGAAAAGATCCTCAGCAAACCGATGCGCGTCACCTACATGCCCGGCGGTGTCGGCGCGGTGGCCTATAACGCGGTGGTCGCCCAGCGTCCGGCCGATGCCGGCACCCTGGTGGCCTGGTCCAGTGGTTCGTTGCTGAACCTGGCCCAGGGCAAGTTCGGCCGTTTCGATGAAAACGCCGTGCGCTGGCTGGCGGCGGTAGGCACCAGCTATGGTGCCATTGCCGTGAAAAGCGATTCGCCCTACAAGACCCTCGACGACCTGGTCGCGGCGCTGAAAAAAGACCCGAGCAAGGTGGTGATCGGCTCCGGCGGCACCGTCGGCAGCCAGGACTGGATGCAGACCGCGCTGATCGCCAAGGCCGCCGGGATCAACCCGCGCGACCTGCGCTACGTGGCCCTGGAAGGCGGCGGCGAAATCGCCACGGCGCTGCTCGGCGGGCACATTCAGGTCGGCAGTACCGACATCTCCGACTCCATGCCGCACATCCAGAGCGGCGACATGCGCCTGCTTGCGGTGTTCGCCGAAACCCGCCTGGACGAGCCGGAAATGAAGAACATCCCCACCGCCAAGGAACAGGGCTATGACATCGTCTGGCCGGTGGTGCGCGGTTTCTACCTCGGGCCGAAAGTGACCGATGAAGAGTACGACTGGTGGAAAGCCTCGTTCGACAAGCTGCTGGCCTCGGAAGAGTTCGCCAAGCTGCGCGACCAGCGCGAGCTGTTCCCTTTCGCCATGACCGGCGCCGAGCTGGACACCTACGTGAAGAAACAGGTGGCTGACTACAAGGCCCTGGCCAAGGAATTTGGCTTGATTCAATAAGCCTCTCCCCTTTCGAACGCATCGCGGGGCAAGCCCGCTCCCACTTGCCCCGCGAAAAGAGGATTCCGCAATGATCCTGCAACGTCTCTTCGCCCTGTTTTTGCTGGCGCTGTGCGCCGCCCTGGCCGTCATGGCCTGGCCCTACCAGGCAGCCTTTTCCTACGAACCGGTCGGGCCACGTGCCTATCCCTTGCTGATGCTCGGCCTGATGGCCGCCGGCCTGCTGTACCTGGCCTTTCGTCCCACGCCGATCGTGCACAAGGACGACGAACCCGAACTGGACCGCGAAACCCTGAACAAGATCGGCCTCTGCGTCGCCTTGCTGCTGGTCTTTGCCGCCACCTTCGAGCCACTGGGCTTCATTGTCAGCAGCATCCTCATCGGCGTGCCGATGGCGCGCCTGTATGGCGGGCGCTGGTTGCCCAGCGTGGTGATCATCGGCCTGATGAGCATCGCCCTGTACTGGCTGTTCGACCGTGTGATGGATGTGCCCCTGCCCCTCGGCCTGCTCGACGTTCTGGAGAACTGACATGGATACGCTTGGTTATCTCGGCCAGGGCTTCGGCGTCGCCCTGAGCCCCTACAACCTGGTTACCGCCCTCGCCGGCACCCTGATCGGCACCGTGGTCGGCCTGCTGCCGGGCCTGGGCCCGATCAACGGCGTGGCGCTGCTGATCCCGATTGCCTTCGCTCTCGGCCTGCCGCCGGAGTCGGCGCTGATTTTGCTGGCAGCGGTGTACCTGGGGTGCGAATACGGCGGGCGGATCAGCTCGATCCTGCTCAATATCCCCGGTGAAGCGTCGACGGTCATGACTACCCTCGACGGCTACCCCATGGCCCGCCAGGGCCTGGCCGGGGTGGCGCTGTCGCTGTCGGCCTGGAGTTCGTTCATCGGCGCCTTTATCGCTACCTGCGGCATGGTGCTGTTCGCGCCGCTATTGGCGAAATGGGCGATCGCCTTCGGCCCGGCGGAGTATTTCGTGCTGATGGTGTTCGCCATTGTCTGCCTGGGTGGCATGGCCGGCGACCGGCCGTTGAAGACCTTCATCGCCGCGCTGATCGGGCTGTTTCTTTCCAGTGTCGGCATCGACGCCAACAGCGGCGTGTACCGCTTCACCGGTGACAGCGTGCACCTGGCCGATGGCATTCAGTTCGTGGTGCTGGTGCTGGGCCTGTTCTCCATCAGCGAGATTCTCCTGCTGCTGGAAAAAACCCACCATGGCCACGAAGCGGTGAAAGCCACCGGGCGCATGCTGTTCAACTTCAAGGAAGCGGCCTCGGTATTCGTCGTCAACATTCGCTGCGGCCTGCTCGGTTTCATCATGGGCGTGCTGCCCGGTGCCGGCGCAACCCTGGCCAGCGCCGTGGCCTACATGACCGAAAAGCGCATCGCCGGTGCCAGCGGCACCTTCGGCAAGGGCGACAAGCGCGGCCTGGCCGCACCGGAAACCGCCATCGGTGCCTCCTGCTGCGGCGCCCTGGTGCCAATGCTGACCCTCGGCGTACCCGGCTCGGGCACCACCGCCGTGATGATCGGCGCCCTGACCCTGTACAACATCACCCCGGGGCCGATGCTGTTCGCCCAGCAACCGGACATCGTCTGGGGCCTGATCGCGTCGTTGTTCATCGCCAACATCATGCTGGTGATCCTCAACATCCCGATGATCCGCATCTTCACCCGCATCCTCGCCGTGCCGAACTGGGCGCTGGTGCCGGTGATCGCGATCATCACCGCGATCGGTGTGTACGCGGTGCATGCCACCACCTTCGACCTGTTCCTGATGATCGGCATCGGTATCTTCGGCTACATCCTGCGCAAGCTGGACTTCCCGCTGTCGCCAATCTTGCTGGGCTTCATCCTCGGCGGGTTGATGGAGCAGAACCTGCGCCGGGCGCTGTCGATTTCCAATGGTGCCCTGGACATCCTCTGGTCGAGCCCGATCAGCATGAGCGTGTGGGGCCTGACCATCGCCATGATGCTTTTGCCGCTGCTGCGCATCTGGCGCAAGCGCAGCCTTCAGCGTCGTGCCCTGGCCGATGTCTGATGGCCGCTTGAAACTGTACTGGGCCACCGGCCTGGTCGGCCTGGCCGGCGGTTACCTCGCCAGCAGGGTCGGCTGGCCGCTGCCGTGGATGGTCGGCTCGTTGCTGGCGATCATCCTCGTGCGTTGCCTGACGCCCTGGCAATTGAGCGAGATCCCCGGCGGGCGCAAATGCGGGCAGTGGATCATCGGTATCGGGATCGGCCTGCACTTCACCCCGGCGGTGGTCGAGCAGGTGGCGAGCAACTTCGGCCTGATTTTCTGCGGGGCGCTGATCACCAGTGTTTCCAGTGTGGTCGGGGTGTGGTTGCTGCGCCGTACTGGCGAAGACCGGGCCACAGCGTTCTTTTCCAGCATGCCCGGTGGCTCCGGGGAGATGGTCAACCTCGGCGCCCGTAACGGTGCGGTGCTCAGCCAGGTGGCGGCAGCGCAGAGTTTGCGGGTGCTGGCGGTGGTGCTGTGTGTGCCGGCGCTGTTCAAGTTTTTGCTCGGCAATGGCGTGCCGCTGACCCACGCCGGGAGCGTGCACTGGGGCTGGCTGGTTGTGATCTGCCCGCTGGGGGTGTTGCTGGCCCTGGGCTGGCAGCGTTTGAAACAACCCAACCCGTGGCTGTTCGGGCCGTTGCTGGTGGCGGCGGTGGCCAGTGTCAGCGCCAACCTGCAGGTGGCCCTGCCCGATGGCGCCAGCCAGATCGGCCAATGGCTGATCGGCAGCGGTCTGGGTTGTCACTTCAACCGCGCGTTCTTTCGCCGGGCACCGTCGTTTCTCGGCCGCACCTTGATTGCCACGGCGCTGACCATGTTGATCGCAGGCCTTGCGGCGGGTGTGCTCAGTGTCATGACCAACCTCGACCTGCGCTCGCTGACCCTGGGCATGATGCCCGGCGGCATCGCCGAAATGAGCCTGACCGCCGAAACCCTGCAACTGTCGGTGCCACTGGTCACGGCGCTACAGGTGATGCGTTTGCTGTTCGTGCTGTTTCTGGCCGAACCGTTATTCAGGCACTGGGACAAACGCTGCGACTGAAACAAAAAAAGAGGAAGCCAAGGCTTCCTCTTTTCAGTTACGCGCTTACCAGGTGAAACGCACGCCGACGTTGGCACCGAACGGCTTTTCGATCTTGTCGCCGTTGCTGTAATCGATATCGGCATGCAACTGCAGGCGCTCGGACAGCGACACGGCAATACCGGCACCGACCTCGGCACGCGAGCCGGACAGGTCGTTGTTGAACACGTTGTCGTTGACCTTGACCTGGTTGTTCTTGGCGAACTCGTGCACCGCGGCAGCGCGCAGGTACGGCTGGGCAAAGCGCCCCTCGCCAAGATCAAAGTTGCGACCTACCGTGGCACCGGCCTTGCCGAGTACCGACATGGTGCGGTCACCTTCAGCCTTCAGGCCGCTGTCCAGGTCGTAGGATGCACCCTGGATGCTCACTGCCGACACTTGGGCGAAAGGTTCAACGAAGTAGCCGTCATCGAGCTTGATGTGACGACCGAACTCGGCCGACGCACCGACGCCGTTGGTCTTGTAGTTGCCCTTGGCCTGGCTGCCGTCGCTCATGGCCACCTTGGACTTGTTGTCGAAGCGGTTGACCTTGGCCACCGCGTCAAAGTAGTAACCGCTGTCCTGGTCCAGCCAGGTGGTGTAGGCACCGGCGTAGTAGCTGTCGACCGTACCGGTAGTACCGCGGCTCAGGTCCAGGTCGGACTTGCTATGACCGGCCAGCACACCCACCAGCCACTGGCTGTCGCCCACCTGGGCATCGGCACCCAGGGTGAAGCCCTGCTGGGTTTGCTTGTAGGCGGTGCCAGACGACTCGGCAACGTTGTACTTGCTGCCATAGGCACGGCCCCAGGCGCCGCTTTTACCTTCGTTGTAGCGCAACTCGCCCATGCGGGTGCGCAGCGACGACAGCTCGCCATACCACACGGTCGGTGCGGTATTGAACAGCGCCAGGACCGAACGGGTGCCGGGGCTGATGACTTTCTTCTCGGTGTCCAGGTGCCAGTCGTTGCCTTCCTTGGTCAGGTCATAGGAAAACGCGCCCAGGTCGACAGGACCGTTCACCAGGCTGAACTCGGCATCGCCGCCGCCGGTAGTGACCACGGTGATCCGCTCGACAGCGGCCGGGTCGTGACCACTGGCACTGATGGCGAGGGTGTGCTGACCGTTGGCCTGACCGCTGACATTGAACAGGTCGCCTTCGCCAGTGGCGAAGTCAGCCGACATATGAAAGGTGCCGTTGCCAGACAGCTCTCCCAGGTCCAGGCGATAGAACTGGCCAGGCTCGCCAAACTGCACATGGCCGCCCTGCAGGCTCAATTGTTCAACCTGGCTGTCACCCACCAGCGCCCAGGTACTGTCGCCGTTGAGCGCCAGTGCGTCGACGTTTTCCAGGCGCCCCTTGAACAGCGATTGATCGTTCAGGCTCAGTTGCGCCGCGCCGCCAGTGGCGACAATCACATCACCTTCCAGGCTGGCATTGCTCAGGGTCAGTTGCGCAGTGCTGCCATCGCCTACCTGAATATTGCCGACCAGGTCGCTGCGGCCAATCTGCATCTCTGCCGAACCACCGTTCTTGAGCTCAAGCAGGGTGCCATTGGCGCCTTCCAGGCTCGAACCATTGAGTACGTCGATACGGGCGGTGGTTGCAGAATCCACCACCAGGGCCGGCCCTGCTTCCCCGATCACTTTGCTGTTGTCCAGCAGCAAAGTCGGCGCCTGCTCGTTGGCTTCAGAGCCATAGTATTCATGAGACAAACGCACACCGCTCTCGGCGCCCTTGATCACGCTGTTGTGCGCCTGGGCCTGGCCGCCGATCATCAACAGACCATCAGCCGTAGCACCGGTCAGGCTCGAGTCTTTGAGCGACAGATTGCTATAGGCGCTGAGGGTTGCACCGAATCGGCCACCGTTGATTTCGCTGCTCTGGACCTGGACCTCGGACCCGGTCGCCGAACCATCGAGCAATCGGCCAACCGTCAGGCCGTTGCCCTGGGCGCTATCGATACGTGCGTTGGCGATACGGGCGGTACTGCTCACCAGGGCAACAGCGTTGTTCGAGCCGACGGCAGTGACGGTGCCACCCTCGATGTTCAGTTGGCCCTTGCGCACTTGAATGTGCTCGGTCCGCGCACCCTGGACATTCAGAGTGGCATTTTCCAATACGCGATAGTTGTAGGACGGCGTCCCCGAGGTAGCGGTAAAGGTCTGGTTGCTTTCGACAACCTTGGTGATAGCCAGGGCCTGAGCCGATGCCATCACCAAAGGTGCGACAAGGGCTGCCTGCAAGGCGCACGAAAGCGCCGAGGGTTTGAAGATGCTTGGTTTGGTCATGAGATTCTACTCCGCAGCATTGAGACTATTCAGTTCCGGATTAAACAGAGCCAACTAGTTCAAGCCCCGTTTGTTCGGAGCGCAGAATAGAAACTTCTGACAGAATCTTATGTAGGAATATTCCTCATAAGAAGTAGGCGTAATCAACAGGCAGTGTCGCGCCCATATAGATAAAATGAAGCCGAGCATTGCTCGGCCTCATTCATTATCAAACACTCAGCTTATGGCCTTCCTGGGCAAAGCCCGGTCCCCTGTTCTCCAAAGTAGTAGTAAGACTTCACTGGAGAACGGCCAATATCCTCGCCACCACGTTCCTGAATCCAATACAGCTCGACAAAACCGCTGCGCAGCGGCTCCATGCAAGGAATCCATGGGATCGTAAGATTTACCCCGGTGTCCACTTCGTTTTGATTGAGCACTTCCCGTGGGAAAGATAAACGCGTTTCTTCGACAGGCTGCGAATTGGTAAAACCTTCAAGGCCCAGCCAGTGCAAAGTAACGATGTCGCCCACTTGAAGATTTTGAGCATCAACAACCCTGGCATTAACGCCTCGCCATGGAAAATCGGAACAACTGATACCCGCTTGGGTTTCGAGCAAATTCAACTCAGGCGCGTTGACCTCTGCCAATGGAATGGCCCTGACATCCACCAATTGACTGCCCGACGACTGGAAGTTGGTGGTGGTCGCATTGGCAAAAATTTTATAGAACAGCGGAATGTCCGTTCCATTGCCGACTTTGACAATATCGTCCCAGCTGATTTGCAACTCGATCGGGTCACCGGGATTGTCTGTGCTCTGCACTGTATAGGTGGCCACCAACAGGTTTTCCGGGCCATAGTAAAGCCGAATAACCTCCCCGGTTTGCGCAGGATCATAGAGGGTAAAACTGACGTCGGCAGGCTGGCCTGCATCCTCTGGGCGCAAAAGATTCAGCTCCCCCGTCGACGAGGTCAGGAGTGGAACATCCAGCGCCGGGTTGACCGGATAGGGTTCGCCCGGGTTAGGTGGCCCAATTAACTCCAGGTCTACTTCCACGTCCAGTACTGGGGAGGGATAGGCCTTGCTACGGATGACTTCATAGCGCACCTGGGCCATATGCGCAGTCCCTTCGACGCCACTGGAGATGACTGCCCACGGTGCGGTAAACGGTAAAGGCCAGTTAGGCGTGGGCGGCAGGAAGACCCGATCCACATAAATATCATTCCAGTAAACGCGCACTTCGTCACCCGACGCCGCATTGGTATACTCATCCACCTCGATCAGCACGCCCTCACGTGCTTCGACAATGTCAATGGGCGCAGCGTCTACCCTGGGCGCCAGCAAGTCGATAGGTGTTGGCTCAAGGATAACGAACACTTGCTGGCGGTATGCCAGCTTGGTCGGATTGCCGGCCCGGTCTTCCAGTATATAGGTCACCTGCTTGGTGCCAGGCCCGGCAAGGAGCAGCTCGTCCTTTGTCAGCACTACGTTGATAGGCCTTTCGCTGACCAGCCCGCCTTTATTCGGCTGGGACTGCTCATCACCAAAGAGAATCGCCCAATAGTCACCCACTTGCAGGTCAAGGTAATCTGGAATCTGCAACACCAGCTCATCGTCGTGCGCTTCCAGATACTCCGGCGTCACCGTGGCATCCGGCAGGTCCTCCGGAAGAATGATGGCCGCTGGGAAAGCACCAAGATTGGGATCAAGCCTGTCGACTGTTACCGTAAGATTCTGCGAAACTCCATCATTGGGATTTATCGAGTTGACGACGTCAAAATAGACAACTTTCTCACCGTGCGACTCAAGCACTGGGTCTTGCAGCGTCACCGGAATGGGAAATGTGATCACATGAGGGACCGGCAACTCAACGCTGTGAACCGGCCTTTCGTTAATATAAACGGTTACCGTATCGATTGTGTCGGGCGGCCCCACTGTAGTGAAAGCCGGAATTTCCACCTCGAGTCCTTCCGGGATTTTCGGTGTACGCAGCAGATTAATCTGTCCCCCGGGAATATTTTGCTCCGTATTCATAGGCACCGGTGGATTAAACAAGTTTCTAAAACTTCTAGGCTGTGGGGCCCGTGTTTTGGCTTTTTCGGCTGACGCCTTGGTTGTCGCTTCAAACTTGGTCATCTTGGTATCTCCTGCAAATAGAAATAGGCTTGGAACACCATCAGCACCTCAGTCGACCCAGCCGCCGTCCTGCCAAGCAACGGCATTGCGGGGGCAAAGCCAAACCTTTTTTCAGAGCAAAACGTCGTCTTGTTTATTGCAACTGCGCAATCACTTCAGCGTATTGAGTCAACATCCTTGAACACAGTATTCACGCCTCTAGATCACAATACAGGCCCGTACTCAGATCGATGACTGACAACCTCGCACGGGCCAACCCCGACTCCCCCACACCACTACCGTCACCTTTCTCCAGCCGATAACGGACATTACCGCCCCCCCCACCCGGCGCACTTCGAGCCGCCAACTTGATCAGCGGGTCGTAGGGCAATACGGTGAACCTGTAGCCATGCTCGGCCTCGAGGTCTTCGCGGGTCAGAACATGCTCGAAACGTCCCTGGGTTCCAGGGATCGGGTTATTGCCCGATTGGTTGTAGTCGCCCTCCCAAAGCAGGATGAGCTTGTCATCCACCTGCAGTTGCGGGTCTTTGGGGATCTCTACCCGAACGCCCAACCATGGCTGTTCTTCGCAACGTATCCATTGATTGGTCTTGGCATCTGGAAAGGTGGCGGGCGCCAGGCCTTCGATGACTCGCACCTCGACACGCACGGATGTTATAGGCGACCGTTGCCGGTTTACCCCATTGAACGTGGTGTACTGCATCGGCAGGGCAGGTGAATTGCCGACACTATGGATAATCGCCCAAGGAACCCTCAGCACGATCAATTGCCCGCCAACATCCTCAACCTTCACCTCGTAGCGATCCACCGCCTGCGGATGACTGCCCCAGAACAGTTCCAGCACCTGACCGAATTGCGGGTTGTCATACAGAAGGATCTCGACGCTTGCGTCCTGCCCGGCATCGGCGCCTGTGAGCACATTATCGGCTGTCGTGCCCTTGACTACAGCCGGTAGCAACAAGGGGTTGACCGGATCCGGGCCGGGAGGCGGACCGGCCACCGTCAGGTCGATGTCTACCCATAAGGTCGAAGAGGTGAGCGAAGCCCCACCGCGTCGCCAGGTGTAGTGCACCCGATCAACAAAAGGTGCAGCAAAGCCTCCTGCCGCTAGAATTGCCCAACTGACCGGGGCCCTCAAAGGCCATTGCTGGTTCTCGGCAATGGTGATGAGGCGAAGCGCCAGCCCGCGCCAGTAGACCTGAACCTGATCGCCTTGCTGTGCGTCGCTGATGACGTCGATGTGAACCTCGACATCTGCACGGGCATCTTCCAGGTCAATCAGCCCATCGACATCGAACCTGGGCACCCGAGGGTCAGGCAGGTCGCCCGGCAATTCATCCAGCACTACCTCAATTGGCTGGACCTCGGACGTTGGCCCGCGATTACCGGTTCGATCTTCCAGGCGATAGTAGGCGTTATGCGGGCCTGAACCGCTCTCTCGGACCAGCATCGCATCGTATCGCGCAATGATCGGCGCATTGACATCGGTGATGCGCAACTCACCGGCATAGGGCAGTTCGCGTGATTGCTCATCCGTATCGATAACGGGCAACTTTTCCCAGTAGTAGGTCAGCAGGTCGCCCACCCTGATATCTGGCCAAGCCTCGACCCGGGCATCGACCGTGTCGTGCCGGCTGAGATAATCCTCGGTAACGCCGCTGATCAGGACTTCCTGGTCAAACTGCAGGGGCGTACCTTCTTCGTCGCCATTGGGCGCCTGCTTATCGATGAACAGGTGCGTTGCGTGCGAAGTGGACGGGTTCACCGATACCGTAACGCGGTACTCGACCCGGGCGGGGCCAGGCGCCGCCATGTACTCCGAGGGCATCTTGCAGACAACCGGGATCACATCATCCGGGATCACTGGCTGAGAAAAGGTAAATGTTTCAACTACATCGCCTCGCCAGAGAAATTCGACTGTCGTATCGAGGCCCGGAGGAGCGGCATTGTAATCCGCCCAGATCTCCCTGATGCTGATTTCCAATGGGCGTAGCTGGTCTTCCCTGCGGACCAAATGCCCCAGCACGTCATCTTCCGTTAACTCCATAGCGGCCGGAACGAACGGCGCGGCGTAGCGCTCCCGGGGATTTACCGGTTCATCAGTAGCATCAGAATCGTCCGAGCCCATGGCGACAGTTCCTTCCAGCGAAGAGGACCGTGGCAGCGAGCCTGTAGCTGACTGCCGTGGAAAACCTGGAAGTATTAGATGCCTATTTCAAATCGGCCGAAACTGACAAAAATGCTAGGTACCCAGCGTTAAACCGGTGGCAAACGCCAGTCGATCGGGGTCAACCCGCGCTGCTCGAGGAAGCGGTTGGCCTGGCTGAAATGCCCGCAGCCGAGAAAGCCACGGTAGGCCGACAACGGCGATGGATGCACCGACTTGAGCACCAGGTGCTTGGTGGCATCGATCAGTTTCTGCTTGCTCTGGGCATGGGCGCCCCAGAGCAGGAACACGCTGTTGGGCTGGTGCTCGCTGACCACTTCGATGATGCGGTCGGTGAAGAACTGCCATCCCTTGTTGGCATGAGACGCGGCATTGGCGCGCTCGACGGTCATGGTGGTGTTGAGCAGCAACACGCCCTGCTCGGCCCAGGATTGCAGGCAGCCGTGCTTGGGGATCTCGATGTTGAGGTCACGCTGCAGCTCTTTGTAGATGTTCACCAGCGACGGCGGCGTCGCCACCCCCGGTTGCACCGAAAAGCACAGGCCATGGGCCTGGCCCGGGCCGTGGTACGGGTCCTGGCCGAGGATCACCACCTTGACCTGGTCCAGCGGGGTGGAGTTGAGGGCGTTGAAGATCAGCGGGCCAGGTGGGTAGATCTCTTTGCCGGCAGCGTGCTCTTCGCGCAGGAACTCGCGCAACTGGTGCATGTAGGGCTGGTCGAATTCGGCGCGCAGGGCCTCTTTCCAGCTCGGTTCAAGTTTGATGCGATCGTCGTCAGTCATGGTCGGGTCCGTAAAACAATGGCGCGACACTAGGAAAGCCGCCTGCGCTTGTCAATCGATCCGACCGGCGACCGCCGAAATCGCCAGCAGCGGCCATACTTGTGCGGATCAACCACGAGGTCGCCCATGGCTGCAGTACAGTGCGAAGAACTCACCGGCGTCGACGGCGCGCGCATCGGCGTTGCCACCCTCAATACGCCGCAAACCCTCAATGCCTTGTCGCTGCCGATGATCGAGGTACTCGACGAACAGCTCAAGGCCTGGGCCGATGACCCGGATGTGGTCTGCGTGCTGCTGCGCGGCGAAGGCGCCAAGGCCTTCTGCGCCGGTGGCGAGGTGCGCAGCCTGGCCCAGGCCTGCCTTGACCATCCCGGCCGGGTACCGCCCCTGGCGGCGCAGTTCTTTGCCGCCGAATACCGCTTCGACTACCGCCTGCATACCTACCCCAAGCCGCTGATCTGCTGGGGCCACGGCCATGTGCTGGGTGGCGGCATGGGTTTGTTGCAGGGGGCCAGTGTACGCGTGGTCACCCCCAGCAGCCGCCTGGCCATGCCGGAGATCAGCATCGGCCTGTATCCGGATGTCGGCGGCAGTTGGTTCTTGTCGCGCCTGCCCGGCAAGCTGGGCTTGTTCCTCGGCCTTACCGGCGCGCCGATCAACGCCAGCGATGCCCTCGACCTGGGCCTGGCCGACCGTCTGCTGGGCGAAAGCCAGCAGGAAGAGTTGCTCGACGACCTGCTGCAATTGAACTGGCAGGAGCAGACCGCCCTGCAGCTCAACAGCCTGCTCAAGGCCCAGCAGAACGGCGCCCAGGCGCAAAGGCCCGAAGCCCAGTGGCTGCCCAGGCGCCAGCAGATCGACGCGTTGCTGGATGTCGCCGACCCGGTGTGCGCCTGGCGTGCCATCGCCCAGTTGCGCAACCACGCCGACCCGCTGCTGGCCAAGGCCGCGCAGACCATGCTCGAAGGCTGCCCGCTGACCGCGCACCTGGTCTGGGAGCAAATCCAGCGTGCCAAGTACCTGTCGCTGGCCCAGGTGTTCCAGATGGAATACACCCTGAGCCTCAATTGCTGCCAGCATCCGGAGTTCAGCGAAGGGGTGCGCGCGCGGCTGATCGACAAGGACCAAAAACCGCGCTGGCACTGGGCAGATATCGCCCAGGTGCCAACGGCGGTGGTTGAAGCGCATTTCAGCAAGGCGTGGGAAGGTCGTCACCCTTTGGCGGACCTGGCCTGAATGGCGCCTCAGCGGCGCCAGTTGCGATCCGGCCAGCCGTCACGGCTGCGCTCGTGACGTGACGATCCCTGGCGGTAGCGGTCATGGCTGCGCCCCGGGTAAGGCTTGTAGTAGTTATGCGGCGTTTCCCGGTAATAGCCGTGGGGCGCCGGACGGTAGTAATGCGGTGGCGGCGCGTAGTAACGCGGCGGTGGTGCCACGTAGTAGCGCGGCTGCGGCGCTACGTAATAGCCGCGGCTGTAGGGATACGACGGCCGGTAGTAACCCGGATAGCCATAGCGATCGGCGGTGTAGACCTCGGTGCGGTAGTAACCGTTACCTCCATAGGGGACACAGGCGGTGGTCAGCAAACCCAACACTGCAAGCAGCAAAAGTCGGCGATACATGGCGGCCTCCCGGACCGCGAAACTGCCCATCCCAGCGGCGCTGGTCGGCGTCGATCGGCAAGTGTTCATCGACATTGAATAAGACTGTCAAAACCAGGTCCGGTGCCATTGCTGCAATAAATTGATACAAGGCCGATACCCTTAAAAATCGTAAAGTTATTTTTCTGCCACACCACTAGAATGAAGGCCATTGGCCTACAGACCGGGAATGTCATGCCGCCTCGTTCCGCCCTGTTTTCGCAGCGCTCGCTGATCCTGACATTACTGCTGTTGCTCGCCTGCGGCTTCTTGGCGACCTCCCTGCTCAGCTACTTCGCCTCACGCAGCTCGATTCGCGACAACATCGTCAACACCGAGCTGCCGCTGACCTCCGATACGGTCTATTCGGAAATCCAGAAAGACCTGGTACGCCCGATCCTGATCTCGTCGATGATGGCTCACGACACCTTCTTGCGCGACTGGGCCCTGGGCGGCGAGCGCGACACCGCCCAGGTCACCCGTTACCTGGACGAAATCATGCGCCAGCACCACGCCTATACGGCGTTCTTCGTCTCCAGCAACAGCGGTATCTATTACCAGACCAAAGGCGTTCTGAAGAAAATCGACCCGCAAGAACCCCGTGATGCCTGGTACCAGCGGGTACTGAAAATGAACACGCCCTACGAGATCAACGTCGACCTCGACATGGCCAACCAGGACCGCCTCACGGTGTTCATCAACTACCGGGTGTTCGATTACGACGGCAAGTTCATCGGCGTTGCCGGCATCGGCCTGACGGTCGAGGCGGTGATCCGCCTGATCGACGATTACCAGCAGCGCTACCAGCGCCAGGTGTTCTTCGTCGATCCGCAGGGGCGTATCGTACTTACCGGCTCCAATGGCGGTCCCCATGGCGCCAGGACCGGGCAGCCGCTGGTCGAACTGGACGGGCTCGGGCAAATGCCACAACCGGTCAGCGGCAGCCATGAATACAACAGCAGCGATGGCCATAGTCATTTCCTCAACGTGCGCCTGGTGCCGGAGCTGAACTGGTACCTGTTCGTCGACAAGCGCGAAGACGGCGCCATGGATGCCATTCGCCAGTCGCTGTACCTGAACCTGGCGATCTGCGCGATGATCACCCTGGTGGTGTTGTCGCTGCTCAATGCCATGGTCAAGCGCCATCAGGACAACATCGAAGCCCTGGCCACCCTCGACAGCCTCACCGGCCTGCCCAACCGCCGTGGCTTCGACCTGCTGGCCGCGCAAGCGCTGCAGGAAGCCCAGCGCGAACCCAAGCCGCTGATCGCCCTGCTGATCGACCTCGACCACTTCAAGGCGCTCAACGACACCCATGGCCACCTGGCCGGCGACGAAGTGCTACGCCAGTTCGCCCAGGTGCTGGAGGAATGCCTGCGCCATGCTGATATCATCTGCCGCTGGGGTGGTGAGGAATTCATCGTGCTGCTCAAGGACACCGACAGCCAGAACGCCGCGGCGGTGGCCGAAAAAATTCGCAGCAAGACCGAGGCCCTGGCCTTTACCTATGCCGAGCAGCCGATCCACCTGACCGCCAGCATCGGCTTGAGCAACCTGCAGGCCGACGATACCCTGCACAGCCTGATCGCCCGCGCCGACCGTGCCCTGTACCGGGCCAAACAAAGTGGGCGCAACCGTGTCTGCAGCGAGATACCCCGAACCGACCATGAACAGCCCCGATCATGAATGACAGCCGCCGCTGCCCCGCCTGCGGCGCCAGCAACGATTGCAGCCTGGCCGACCCGCGCACGGCCGCCCAGGCCTGCTGGTGCTACGGCGTGAGCATCGACCCTAAGGTACTCGAAGCCCTGCCCGCCGAACTGCGCAACCAGGCCTGCCTGTGCCCGCGCTGCGCCGAGGTCGAGGCGCAATTGCAGGCAGCCAAGGCCACGCCAGCCGGTTAAACTGTCGCGCCCTGCACCTGGTTTTGTATGCGTCTCGATCGCTTCCTCAGCAACCTGCCCTGCTTCAGCCGTCAGCACGTGCGTTTGCTGCTGGTCGAACGGCGCGTGCGCGTGGATGGCCAGCAGGTCAGCGATCCACGCTTCCAGGTGCGCGAATTCAGCCGCATCGAGGTCGACGAGCAACTGCTGCAGGCCGGGCGCCCATTGCGCTACCTGATGCTGCACAAGCCCCAGGGCTGCGTCAGCGCCACCCAGGACCCGCAGCACCCCACGGTGATCGAGTTGATCGACCAAGCCGACACCGAAGATTTGCACATCGCCGGGCGCCTGGACTTCAACACCACCGGGCTGATGCTGCTGACCAACGATGGCCTGTGGTCGCGGCGCCTGACCCAGCCGCAGACCAAGCTGCCCAAGGTTTACTACGTCGAGACCGAGCAGGAGATCGGCGAGCACTACATCGAGAAATTCCGCCAGGGTTTCTACTTCGCCTTTGAAGACCTCACCACCCTGCCCGCCGAATTGACCTTGCTCGGCCCACGCAGCGCGCGCCTGAGCATCGTCGAAGGCCGCTACCACCAGGTCAAGCGCATGTTCGGCCACTTCGACAACAAGGTCGTGCGCCTGCACCGCGAACGCATGGGC
Organism: Pseudomonas sp. SORT22; assembly: GCF_018417635.1. NCBI lineage: Bacteria > Pseudomonadati > Pseudomonadota > Gammaproteobacteria > Pseudomonadales > Pseudomonadaceae > Pseudomonas > Pseudomonas sp. SORT22. The sequence continues at coordinate 1,322,839 of NZ_CP071007.1, read as the reverse complement.
CCGTTGCAGCTGGACCCCGACCTGCAGCCCGGTCAGTACCGCGCGCTCTACCCTGAAGAAATCCGGGCAATCTGAGCCTGCGACCGCCTGGCGGAAAATTTTCGTCAATTGCCCGAAAGGCACTTGCGGGTTGGCCGGGTGCCTGCTTGAATCCAATCGTCGGTCTGCATGTGACCAGCCAGTCACGATCGTAGTCCAAGACACCTTTTTGCCAGCGACCAGTGCCTCGAAGCCCCGGCGTCCGGCAGATTGCCCTCCTAGAACAATACCGGTCGACCAACGTGCCACATGGATCGACCAGGGCCCTCAGCTTCTCTTCAAGGCGTATGCCTACCTGTCATAAAGAACGCGCATCCTTGCATGTGCGAACACCCTTTTTGCGCCAGGAGTCGACGACATGAGGCCAGAAATCGCTGTGCTTGATATACAAGGTCAGTATCGGGTTTACACGGAGTTCTATCGCGCAGATGCCGCTGAGAAGACGATCATCCTGATCAATGGCTCGCTGGCCACGACGGCCTCGTTTGCCCAGACGGTGCGCAACCTGCACCCGCAATTCAACGTGGTGCTTTATGACCAGCCCTACGCCGGCAAGTCCAAGGCGCACAACCGCAACGAACACTTGCTGACCAAGGAAACCGAAGGGCAGATCCTCCTGGAGCTGATCGACCACTTTGGCGCCGATCATGTCATGTCCTTCTCCTGGGGCGGCGCCTGCACCCTGCTGGCCCTGGCGCACAAGCCGCGGCGCATCGAAAAGGCGGTGGTCAGCTCGTTCTCGCCGGTAATCAACGAACCGATGCGCGACTACCTCGAACGCGGCTGCCAGTACCTGAGCGCTTGCGATCGTTACCGGGTCGGCAACCTGGTCAACGACACCATCGGCAAGCACCTGCCGTCGCTGTTCAAGCGCTTCAACTACCGCCACGTCAGCAGCCTGGACAACCACGAATACGCGCAGATGCACTTTCACATCAACCAGGTGCTCGACCACGACCTGGGCAATGCCCTGCGGGCGGCGCGGGTGATCGACATTCCGGTGCTGTTCATAAATGGCGAGTGGGACGAATACACCACCACCGAAGATGCCCGCCAGTTCGGCCAACACGTGCGCAACAGCCACTTTCGCGAGATCCGCGCCACCGGCCACTTCCTCGACATGGAACACAAGGCCGCCTGCCGCGATACCCGCGAAGCCCTGCTGGGTTTTCTCAAACCTGCCCTGAAGGAATCGCGCCCGCGTTACAGCTACACCCAGGAGCATCATGCACTGGCTATCTGAGCGACACGGTCGCCGGTAGCGCAGCCTCCTGCATCAACGGCCCAAAAGGCCAAACAGAAGATGCACGACCTCGCGCTACTGGCCACCGGCAGATGACGCTTAAGCAACATAGGGCTTCAAATCGCGACGAAGTTCTGGTACAAAGTCAGCCCTGAAAGCGGGTGTCGTATAATGGCATTACTCCAGCTTCCCAAGCTGATAACGAGGGTTCGATTCCCTTCACCCGCTCCAGCTTCCTTCAGGTTTCAGCGCCGCTGAGGCCCTGGCCACCACTCTGGTGGCTGTTTCGCTAGATCCCCTTCGCTTCAACTGCTGCCAGCACCAGTATTCCCTGGGCCAGCTCGCGATCCGTTGCGCCTGGCGCACGCCCTTCGCTACGCAACCAGTTCAACGCCGATTCCAGATAGACACCCCGGTAAGCCCCGTCGCTGGCAATGAACGCCGCAGCATCGTCGCGAGCCTGCGCCATCACGCGTTTGCCATCTTTGCCGGAACTGGCCTCAGAGGCCATGGTGGGTCCATAAGTGGTTGCGCCAGTGAGCATGAAGGGCAGATAAAACGTGGCTCCAAGGGTCAACATGCCATCGACGTCGCCGCCGCTACCAAAGATGTCGCCCTGGCCCTGGGCGCTACAGCACCAGGCCAGGCTCAGCAACATTGCGCGCTTTTTCCAGCGATTGATCCTGCGTTCCATCGGTATCCATTCACTGTCCCTGTAATCGGCCGGCATTCTCCACGGCTTGAGCCAGACTTAACAGCAGTGTTTTTGACTTGGCGCCCTGCCCAGGCGCCGCGCGCTGCGCTTTAATAGCCCACCGCGAAACACTCGAAAGGATCCGTGCATGTTTCTCTCCCGCTGGCTGCCTGGCCTGGCCAATCTGTTGCAGTACCGCCGCGAATGGTTTCGTCATGACCTGCAGGCCGGCCTGTCGGTGGCGGCGATCCAGATTCCCATCGCCATCGCCTATGCGCAGATCGTCGGCCTGCCACCGCAGTACGGGCTGTACGCGTGCATCCTGCCGATGATGGTCTATGCGCTGATCGGCAGTTCGCGGCAGTTGATGGTCGGCCCGGATGCCGCCACCTGCGCCATGGTCGCCGGGGCCATTGCGCCACTGGCCATGGGCGACCCGGCGCGGCTGGCGCAGTTGTCGGTGATTGTCACCATCCTCGTTGGCCTGATGCTGATCGGTGCCGGGCTGGCGCGAGCCGGGTTCATTGCCAGTTTCTTCTCGCGACCGATCCTTATCGGTTACCTCAACGGTATCGGCCTGAGCCTGCTGGCCGGGCAACTGGGCAAGGTGCTGGGCTTTCAGATCGAGGGCAACGGCTTTGTCCTCAGCCTGATCAACCTGCTGCAGCGCCTGGGCGAAATCCACTGGCTGACCCTGGTGATCGGCGTTGCCGGGCTGGGTTTGCTGATCTGGTTGCCGCGCCGCTACCCGCGCCTGCCGGCGGCGTTGGTCACCGTGGCAGTGGCCACCCTGGTAGTCGGGCTGTTTGGCCTCGACCGCTTTGGCGTGGCGATCCTCGGCCCGGTGCCGGCCGGCATGCCGGAACTGGCCTGGCCGCAAACCAATCTGGAAGAAATGAAAAGCCTGTTGCGCGACGCCCTGGGTATCGCCACCGTGAGCTTTTGCAGCGCCATGCTGACTGCCCGCAGCTTTGCTGCCCGCCATGGCTATGCGATCAACGCCAACCATGAGTTCCTTGCTCTCGGGGTCACCAATATCGCCGCTGGGGTTTCCCAGGGCTTTGCCATCAGCGGCGCCGACTCGCGCACCGCGGTCAACGACATGGTCGGCGGCAAAAGCCAGTTGGTGGGGATTATCGCCGCCCTGGTCATCGCCCTGATCCTGCTGGCCTTCACCACGCCCATGGCCTGGATTCCCCAGGCTGCCCTCGGTGCGGTTTTGCTGATGGCCGGCTGGGGGCTGATCGATGTGCAGTCGCTGAAAAAAATCTACCGCCTCAGCCGCTTCGAGTTCTGGCTGTGCGTGCTGACTACCGTCGGCGTGCTCGGCGTCGGTGTGCTGCCAGGCATCATCATCGCTGTGACCCTGGCGATCCTGCGTTTGCTCTACAGCATCTACCAGCCTACCGATGCGGTGCTCGGCTGGGTGCCGGGCATCGAAGGCCAGGTCGACATCCGCCGCCACCAGGATGCGCGCACGGTGCAGGGGCTGGTGGTGTATCGCTTTGACGATGCGATCCTGTTCTTCAATGCCGACTACTTCAAGATGCGTTTGCTCGAGGCGGTGCAGCGCGAGGAGCAGCCGCGCGCGGTGCTGTTCGATGCCGAAGCGGTCAGTTCCATCGATGTCAGCGGTATTGCGGCCCTGCGCGAGGTGCGCGATACCCTGACAGCCCGCGGCATCTACTTCGGTATCGCCCGGGCACGCGGGCGCTTCTTGCGCATGCTGGTGCGCTCGGGGATCGCCCGGGAGATGGAGAACGGCTTGTTGTTTGGCTCGGTACGCTCGGGGATCCGGGCGTATCGGTTGTGGCGCAATCGCAGTCGCAGGGCAACGGTGCCGGGGATGGAAACGGCATCGCGGGGCAAGCCCGCTCCTACAGATGGGTAGGAGCGGGCTTGCCCCGCGATCGAGCCATTACCGGAGCTGACAGGCCTCGGGCACTTGCGCAACGTTGCCGATCAAACTGATCAAGCCACACGGCAAGCTGCCCCGCCACTGCAGGTAATCATGCCCGGCCGGGTACTCGACCTGCTCCACCGCATACCCCTTGGCCAGCAGCACGTCACGCAGATGGCGGTTGGTGTCGAGGATTTTCGGCCCTTCGAACAGGCCCGACTGCAGGTAAAAGCGCAGCGCTTGCCTGGGCGCCTTGACGTATTCGCGGGTGAGCCAGCCCGGCTCTTCGCCCTCACGTCCCCACCAGTAGGAACCGGACATGCTCAAGACATTGCCGAACAGCTGCGGGTGCTTGAGACCCAGGTAGGCCGACGCCAGGCCGCCGTAGCTGGAACCGGCCACCACCGTGCGTTCTGACGCTGCCGCAAGACCTTGCCGGCGCGCCCAGGGCATCAGTTCTTCAGCCATGAAGCGGGCGAACTGCGGGTTGGGCGGCAGTTCCTGCTGGCGGCTGAGGTCACTGGGGTTGGCGATGATCAACGCCGCGGTCGGCGCGATCAGGCCATCGGCGATCAGGTTGTCGAGAATCGTCGGGGTCGGCACCTGGCGGGTATAGGCGTGGGCATCGAACAGCACCAGCAAACCCTGGCCCTTGGCGCCCGGCTGCCACTGCGCCGGGCGGTACAGGTAAACGTCACGCTCGTTGCCGAGCAATTTACTGCTCAACACCTTGCGTTCCAGGCTGCCCCGAGCAATGCCGGGACGCTCGGCAACCCAGGGTTGCGCAGGCGCTGCCGCCAATTCCAGGCGTGAGCGCGAGAGGAACGGGTCGCCGCTGCCATCGGCAAAGCCGTTGGGGTTGAGTGGATCGCGGCGGGTGCTGGCGAGGATCATCCGCCGATCATCCGAGGCCGGCACGTCCGGGGCCATCTGGTAGCTCAAGCGCGCAGACGCCGGCAGCAGATAGCTGCGAAACCACACGTCGCTGTCGCCCAGGCGTTGCAGTTCATCATGATTGCCCGAGGGCGCGCCGAACACCCGCACGTTGTCCCGCGCTCCGCGCCAGAGGAAGGTCACCAGGGCCATGCCGGGCTGGTCTGCCACGCTTTCGACCATCGGCGTGCCCTGCTGCTGACGGGCCTGCCAGAAGGCTTCGGTACTCGCGCCCTGAGCCAGCTGTTGCTGCAACTCGCGCAGGGTCGGGCTTGGCAACGGGGCGGCCGTGCGCTTCTGCTCGCTGGCCGCGATTACTTGCTTCAGGGTCAGTGCATAAGTGGCTTGCGCGCGGCTGGCCAGCGCCTCGGCGCGCAGGCCATAGGCGCCATCGCGCTCGGCGATGAAAATGAACTCGCGCGGCTGGTCCTGGCCATCGATGAGCAGCCGTACAGGTTGGCCCTGGGCATCGAGCAGGCGCAGGCTGGCATCGCCCTGCAGCCGCCCCTGAACCAGGTCGCCGGCTTTGAGCTGCAAGGTCCAGACCGATTGCTGGCCCTGGGCAAAGCTGGCGCTGACGGTTTGCCCAGGTTGCAGGAGGTTGCCGCTACTGGCCATCGCGCTGCCACTCATGCACAGGGCCAGCGCCAGGGCGCAGCGCCATTGATTGAATATTTGCATGGTCACCTCAGAAATCGATGCTGGCGGAGAGTTTCAGCGTGCGCGGCTCGCTGACCGTGGCGTAACCGTCGTTGAACACTCCGGCCCAGTAGGCGCGGTTCTCGACGTTCTCCAGGCTTGCGCGCAGCACCACGTCCTTGCTGAGGATACGCGTGCTGTAGCGACCGCCGAGGTCATAGCGGGTCCATTGCGGGATCTTCAGGTCGTTGGCGCTATCGAGGTATTGCGAGCTGCTGTGGATGCCCAGCGCGGTCAGGGTCAGGCCCTGGATCCAGGGGGTGTCCCACTCGGCGCCGAGGTTGGCCGACCAGGCCGGCACGCCACGGGCGGTGTTGCCGTCAAAGCTGCCGCCAGCGGTGCGGGTCAGTTCGGCGCGGGTGTAGGTGACGCCACCGAGCAGGCGCACACTCGGGGTCAGCGAGCCGAACAGGTTCCATTCCACGCCACGGTTACGCTGCTCGCCATCGTCGGTGTAACGGTTGCTGGCGCGGTCCAGAAGCATGCTCGGCTTCTCGATCTGGAACACGCTGAGGGTGTGGGTGAAGTCGCCCAGGTCCCACTTGACCCCGGCCTCCATCTGCTTGGCCTTGTACGGGGCGAACTGCTCGCCGTAGTTGGCAGCGGCAAGGTCGGTGACCATGCCGCCCTGGGTCAGGCCTTCGATGTAGTTGGCGTACAGCGACACCGGCGCGTCCCAGGGCTTGAGCACAAGGCCCAGGGCCGGGGTCAGGGCGCGTTCGTCGTAGGCCGGGTTGCTCATCTTCTGCCGCACCCGTTGCGAACGCACGCCCAGGGTCAGCAGCACCTTGTCGTCGATAAAGCCCAGGGTGTCGGCGACGGCGAAGCTGGACAGGGTGTTGTCGCCGGTCTTGTCGCTGGAGCCGATATCGCCGGCAATGATCGGCTTGCCCGGGTGGTAGATGTTGGTCACGTATTTCTTGCTGGTGACGGTGGCGGCGCGGCCGATGTCCTGGTGCAGCAAGGTGGTGCTCAACACCACCTGGTGGTTCACCGGGCCGGTGACGAAGTTGCCACGTACCCCGGCTTCGGTGGACAGGCTGTGGGTGTAGCCGGCCTGGTTGTAGGTCTCGCCGCTGGCATCGCCGTTGGCGCCGGTGACGATCACCCGGGTGCCATTGAGAAAGCCCTTGTAGCGGGTGCGGGCGCTGCCGACGCTGGCGTAGGCGGTCCAGTCATCGTTGAGGTCGTATTCGCCGCGCAGCACCACGGCCTTGCTGACTTGCTTGGCGTAGATGCCGTCGAGGATGTTGGTGTCCGGTTTCGGCGCCTTGGTGACATGCCCCAGCTTGCTGAAGCCGGCCATCATCGGGCTGCCGTCTTCGAGCTTTTCATGGCTTTCGTAAGCGTCCAGCTCGAGCTTCCAGCCATCGCCGCGATAGTCCATGCCCAGCGACGCCAGGGTGCGGTCCTTGGACTGCTCGTCGACACCGGTTTCGCCGCTGCCGTAGACGCCGTTGAAGCGGATGCCGAAACGCTGCTCATCGCCCAGGCGCCGGCCCAGGTCGATATGGTTGGCGACATAACCGTCGGACACGTAGCTGCTGGTCAGGCGCGTCAGCGGTGCTTCGCCGGCGCGCTTGGGCACCAGGTTGATCACCCCGCCGACACCGCCGTTGGGCGCCATGCCGTTGAGCAAGGCGCCGGGGCCCTTGAGCACCTCGACACGTTCCAGAAACTCGGTCGCCACGTGGCCGTCTGGGGCCAGGCCGTACAGGCCGTTCAGCGCAAGCTCGGTGGAATCGAGGGAGTAGCCACGAATCATGAAGTTCTCGTAGGCGTGGCCTTCGCCGGTACTGAAGCGGATCGACGGGTCGTTGCGCAGCACCGCGCCAACCGTGCCGCTTTGCTGGTTCTCCATGTGCTGGGCGGTGTAGGCGGTGACGTTGAACGGCGTCTCCATCACCTCGCGATTGCCCAGCATGCCCAGCCGCGCGCCACGGGCGACCTGGCCACCGCTGTAGGCCTCGGGGATGCCGTTGGCGTTGCTGTTGGCGTTGATGTTCAGCTCGCCAAGGGTCAGGGCGCCATCGCTGTCGAGGCTGCGCAGAATGATCACGCCGTTCTCTTCGCTGGCCACCAGGCCACTGTTGGCCAGCAAGCGCTGCAAGGCCTGCTGCAAGGTGAACCGGCCCTGCAAGGCCGGGGCGCTACGGCCAGCCAGCAACTGGCTGTCGGCGGCGATGGCCACCCCGGCTTCGCGGGCCAGGGCATGCACCGCGGCTTCCAGGGACTGGCCCGGCAGGTTCAGGCTCAAGGCCTGCGCATCGGCGGCCAGAGCGCCGGCATCGGCCGCGCTCAACGGCAACAGGCTGGCGCTGCCCAGGGCACAGGCCAGCGCCAATCGACGCAGGGTGCCGGGAAAAGCCACAGGGTGTGCCGGGCGGGCATGGGGAAGCGACATGATCTGTCCTTGCAGAGGTGGGTTCAGCGATGAAGACGGGCCACCTCGGCGTTACCCCTCAAAATTATTTTCAGCGCCGTTGCAGGGTGCGCTGCTGCCCCTGGTTGACCAGGCTCACCGGGAGGATTTTCGGCAGCGCCTGCAGGAGCATTTCCGGCTGGTTGCTGGGGAAGCTACCGGTCAGGTGCAACTGGGCGGCGCTAGCCGCGAGGGTCACCGGTTGCAGGGCATAGGCGTTGACCTCGGCGATTACCTCGGCCAGCGGCGTATCGGTAAACGACCACCAGCCCCGCTGCCAATGCTCAAGACTCGCTGCAGCATGCGCATCAGCCCTGCGCGCGAGCAGGCGCCCATATGCGTCGAGGTTGATGCGCTCACCCGCCTGCAACACCTGCGAGCCCTCACGCAGGCCACGCACCTCGACCCGCCCGCGAGCCACCGCGACCTGAATCTCGCCACCGCGATCGCTGACGCTGAAGGCCGTGCCCAGCACTTCCACCTCGCCCAGGCGGGTGCTGATCAAAAACGGTCGCAAGCGCTCGCGCGCCACATCGAAATAGACATTGCCCTGCAGCAGGCGCACCTGGCGCAAGCCGTTGCTGTACTCGATGCGCAAGCTGGTTTCGGCCGCCAGCAACAATTGGCTGCCATCGGGCAGAATCTCCTGCCGCGGCGGCTCGGCATGCACGGTTTGCAGCAGGCGATCGAACTGCGGCGCACGCCGCCACAACCAGCCCAGCCAACTGGCCCCGGCCACCGCCACCAGCAAGCCGCCGCCCTGGCGCAGCAGACGCCGACGACTGAGATTAACCGGCTCCGGGGTTACTGCCGTGCGCAGTTGCGGGGTCAGCCGATGCACCAGTTGCCAGCGTTGTTCGGCCTCTTGCCAGGCCCGTTCGTGCTCACTGCTTTTGCCGCGCCAACGCTCCAGCTGGCCACGTGTCTGCTGCACCCGCTGCGGGTCGTCGCTGTTCAGCGCGGCCAGGTAGGTCAGGGCTTGCTGCACCTTGCGTGGAGAAACCGGCGACGACTCAGACATGCCGTGCCGCCAGGCTCAGCTCGGACAAATCGAACACCGCCCGGGCGATGTGCAGCTCTACGGCCTTGGCCGACAGCTCAAGTTCAGCACATACCTGGCGATGGGGCTGGCCGTGCAGACGCACACGGACGAACACCTCGCGGCGCAGGCGCGGCATGCGCTCGATACGCTCGATCAATTGCTGCAGCTGCTCGCGGGCGATGATGATGTCTTCGACGCTGGGGCTCAGCACATCGACGCGGCTCAGCCAGTCTTCCAGCGCCGCCAGCTCGTTGCTGCGCCGCCGGTACTGATCAATGCACAGATTGCGCGCGGCCTGGAACAGTAACGCCCGGGCGTTGACCACTGGCGCGTTCAGAGCATGGGCGTAAGCCTGGGCAAAGCTTGACTGGGCAATGTCGGCGGCATCATCCGGGTTGCGCAGACGGCCGCACAGGTAACGGCGCAGGTCGCTGTAATTGGCCAGCAGATCGTCGACGACCGCCTGCAGGGCCGGAGCAGCGGCGGTCCAGGGCATGGAGAGCGAAGTCATGAAGGTCCGGCGTGGAAGATGAACATGAATAGGAATTCATATCATTCTCACATACCTGTGCGGCCTTCTGCCAGCCCTCAGCTGTTGCGCGGCAGCAGCCCCGGCAAGGCGTGGGCCAGGGCATTGACGGCAAAGCCAATGAACATCACCCCGCAGGCGCGGGTGATCCACAGCTCGTAGCGGGTGTACAGGGTGCGCACATGACGGGCACCGACCACGCCGATCAGAATCAGGTAGGCCAGCAAGCCGCCAACAAAGCTCAGGGCGATCAAGGCTGGCAGCATCGACCAGTCCAGCGCTTCGGCGCGGCTCGAGAGCAAGGCGGTGAACGTCGCCACCGCCACCGGGTAGGCCTTGGGGTTGGTCAGGCCAAATACCACGCCATGCCAGAACGGCTTGCGCACCGGCCCCTGCTCGCCGTCGCCACTGCCCGGGCGGCTGCGCAAGGCGCGCATGCCCAGCCAGAACAGGTACAGGCCGCTGATCACACCGAGGATGTCGAACACCGAACTGCCGATTTGCCGGGCACCGACGATCGCCACCAATGCGGTACTGCACCACAGCACATCGCCGAGCAAGTGCCCGCAAAGAAACCCCGCGCCGGCGCGGCGCCCGCGGGTGGCGCCAATGCCGAGCACCGCCAGCACGCCGGGGCCCGGGGTAATACCGTAGATAAAACCGGAAGCGATTACCGCGAGCAGCAGCGAAAAGGTCATCGGGGCAGTGTCCTGAAAGTCCGTGCAAGGCGCGAAGTCTACGGCAGCCGCGCGGCGCCAGCCAGCCTCTCAGTAGCCCTCGGCACGCAGGATCTGCGCCTCGCTGCGGGCACTGGGGCGGCCCAGATAGCGCAGCAGCTGGCCGCTGCGGTTGCTGAAGATGCCGTCCACACCCGCCTCCAGCACCTGGCGAAAATCCACCGGTTCATCGACGGTGTACACGTGCACCAGCAGGCCCTTGTCGTGGCTGAGCTGGTTCATCCACGGCTGCACCAGGTCGGCGTAACTCTGCGCGCCGCCCCCGGCCAGCGCCGCCGAAGGTCCGGTGCCGATGGCGCCGGCGGCCTTGGCGTAATCCAGCCAGCGCACGAACTCGGCCTTGTCCCGGGGTTGCTGACGGGCATAGAAGGCGGCCTTGTCGGTTTCACCGGATTCGGCGAAGGTCTGCTGCGAGGCGGGCTCGATGCTGCCCTTGCCGATCCACAGCAACAGCACCTTGGGCACCTGGGGCATGTGCTGGTGCAGCAGCGCCAGGCTGTTGCGGTCAAAGCTCTGCAGCACCACCCTGCCCGGCCGCTCGAGCCAGCCACGGGCCTGCAGGGCTTTGTTCAGGTCGGCTTCGATACCGGGAAACAGGTTCGGCACCTTGGTTTCGATGTACAAGCCGGGCTGGCGCTGCGGATTGGCCGCGGCGATGCCCATGACTTCATCGAGGGTCTGGATTTTCAAACCCTTGAAGCTTGCCCGGGCACGTTCGGGGTAGGCCTTGTTGAACCAGCTGCCGACGTCCAGGGATTTCAGCTCGGCCAGGGTGAAGGCACTCACCGGCTGGTCCTGGCGTTCGGGAAAGCGCTCGGCCACGTCGCTGGTGCGCAGCAGGTTATCGTCATGCACAGCAACCAGCACGCCGTCGCTGGAGCGTTGCAGGTCCAGCTCCAGGTAATCGGCGCCCAGCTCCCGTGCCAGCCGGTAGGCCGGCGCCGTGGACTCCGGTGCATCATACGAGGCGCCGCGATGGGCGATCACCGCCGGGTAGGCAATGCCCTGCGCCCTGGCCAATTCAGTGCCCGGCCCGGCCTCGGCCAGCGCCGCCAGCGGCAATAGCGCCAGGCAACATACATGTTTAACGGTTTTGAACATCTTCAGGCTTCCTTTGCTGCGCAGCGAATCCAGCATAGTCGCCAACGCTGATGACAGACCGGTTGCATGCTAAAGTCGCCGGCGATTGCCTGCCCTGCCACAGAGATGCCCGATGCCCCACGCCGACCTCGACGCCAGCCTCAACCACTGGCCAGACCTGAACGCCAGTCACCCCTGCAGCGGCCTGCTGCTGGGCAATGGCGCCAGCCGTGCACTGTGGCGGCCGTTCAGCTACTTCTCGCTGTTCGAGGAGGCCCAGCGGGTGCGGCACAAGCCCCTGAACCTGAGCGATCAGGCGCTGTTCAAGTCGCTGGGCAGCGAGCTGTTCGAACCGGTGCTCAGTGCCCTGAACACCACGGTGCGGATCAACGCCGCGCTGGCGATCAGTTCCTCGGCGCCGCTGAACCGCTACTACGCGATCAAGGAAGCGCTGATCCACGCCATCCGCAGCGTGCACATCCCCTGGCGCATGCTGCCAAGCCAGACCTTGCAACAGATCAACCGCGAGCTGGGCAACTACCAGAGCGTCTACTCCAGCAACTACGACCTGATCTGCCATTGGGCCGCCAGCCAGAAGCCGGAAGGTTTCCAGCAGTTGTTCGACGAAGACGGCAACTTCGATATCCGCCGCACTCGCGGCCCGGGCACGCGCCTGCTGTACCTGCACGGCGGCCTGCACCTGCTCAAGCAGCAGGACGGCAGCACCCGCCAGCGCAGCGCCAGCGACGGCCAGTTGCTCGACGGCTTTGCCGTCAACACCCCCGGTGATGTGCCGCTGTTCGTCAACGAAAGCAGCAGCGACGACAAGCTCAAGGCCATCCGCAGTTCCGATTACTTAAGCTGGGCGCTTGGTGAACTGGCCGGCCATCAAGGCGGCCTGTGCATTTTCGGCCAGCACCTGGACAGCACCGACCGCCACCTGCTGGAGGCGATCAAGCAAGCACGCCCGGCGCACCTGACCATCGCCATCCGGCCGTTAAGCGCAGCCTCGATCATCAGCCAGAAGCAGCACTACGTGCAGCGCTTTGCCGATATGCCCACGCTGCAATTGCACTTCTTCGATGCCAGCAGCCACCCGCTGGGAGCGCCCGGGCTGGAAGTGCCGGTGCCGGTGCCGATCCGCAAGCGGCATTGAGCGGCGACAAAAACAGGCATGGTAAATAACAATTATTCTCGATACCATTCGCAACCTTTCTCTCCGGTCCGTCCTGGAAAGCTTGCATGCCGCGCCCCAAACCCGACCCTTTTGCCCACGACACCTGCCGCGGGTTCTATGCCGACATCCTGCATTTTTTGCGCAAGCGCATGGACAATGCCAACGATGCGGCAGACATGACCCAGGACGTGTTCACCCAGTGGCTGGGCTATCGCGACCGGGCGCGGGTCGAGCAACCACGGGCGTTTCTGTTCCAGATGGCGCGCAACCTGCTCAGCGATCACTGGCGTCGGCAGAAGGTGCGCCATAGCGTGCTCGACGAGGATGCCCAGGCCAGCGAACAGACACCGGCCGGCACAGCCAGCGACCCGCTCAAGCATGCCCAGCAGCAACAACGCCTGGAACAATTGAAACTTGTCCTCGCCGAACTCTCGCCGCGCCGCCGCGAAGCCCTTATGCTGCACCGCTTCGAAGGTTTGACGCAGGCGCAGATCAGCACGCGCATGGGCATTTCCGTAAGCATGGTGGAAAAGCACATCGCCGCGGCCCTGCTGCATTGCAAGCATCGCCTGGACAGTGACAACGGCATGGAGCAGCCAGAATGACCCCCACTCCTGAAATCGATAAGCGCAGCATCGATGCCCAGGCGGCCAGCTGGTTTACCCGTAACCGCAACGACAACTCGCGCGCAGCCCGCAAGGCCTTCGCCCAGTGGCTGCAAAACCCCGAGCATGCCCGCGCCTATGCCCAGTTCGAACAGCTCTGGGACGACCTGGCTGCGCTCAAGAGCCTGAACAAACCGGTCGCCCTGCCCAGCCGCCAACCGTTGCGCTGGCGCCCGGCCCTGGCCATCGCCGCCGGGCTGGTGTGTGCGCTGCTGGCGGCCAACCTGGGCCTGCCGAACCGCCATCACCAGCAACAGCTGGCCGCGCAGAGCGAACGCCCACAACACCTGGCCCTGCCCGATGGCAGCCAGCTGGACGTCAACGCCCGCACCCGGCTGAGCCTGAGTTTTGACAACGAACGCCGGCTGATTCGCCTCGACCAGGGCCAGCTGTACATCGAAGTGGCGCCCGACAAGGAGCGGCCGCTGTTCGTCGATGCCGGCAACGCCCGGGTACGCGTGGTGGGTACCGGTTTCGACCTGCGCCGTGGCCAGCAGGAGCTGGTGCTCAGCGTCGCCCACGGCCAGGTAGCGCTGGAAACCCCCGGCGAGAATCGCCCGCCGCTGCTATTGAGCGCCGGCCAGCGAGCGGTTTATGACCTGGCCCGCGGCAGCCTCAACGTGCACAACCTGAGCGCTGCAGAAATCGCCGACTGGCGCAGCGGCCACGTGAGTTTTCGCAACCGCGAACTGGCCAGCCTGATCGACGAACTGTCGCTTTACCGTACGGCACCGGTGCTGCTCGCCGATCCCTCGTTGGGCCGCTACAAGGTCTCGGGCAATCTTGACGTCAACGACCCTGACGCCCTGCTCACTGCGCTGCCAGTGCTGCTGCCGATCAAGGCGGTGAACCTTGCCGACGGTCGGGTGCGGATCGAACGCAAACAGTAATTTGAGAATATTTTTCATTCGCATGTGAGGGTTTTCCGCAGCCCTGCGTCTTCCTCCCGTCTGCGTAATCACTGCAGGCCTTTTCTGGCCTTTGTTGCCGTATTGGGGGGTTTTATCTTGCGTGCGTTTGCTCCTTTCAAGCCGTTGTCTGTTCGTCCTTCGCTGCTGGCCGCGTGCCTGGCCCTGAGCCTGCAGGCCCAGGCCGCACCGGTGCAACTGAACCTGCCGGCGCAGCCGCTGGCGACGTCGCTGAGCCAGCTGGCGCAGCAGGCCAAGCTGCAACTGCTGTTTGACGAATCCTTGCTCAACAGCGTCCAGGCCCCGGCGCTGCAAGGTGCTTACGAACCGCTCGAAGCAATCAGCCAGTTGCTGCACAACAGCCGCTTTGCCCTGGTCAAGGTCGGCAACACCTATGTGGTGCGCCTGCGTGAAGACAACGATGCTACCGCCGACAACAGCATCCAGCTTGGCGCGGTGAGCGTGGTGGGTAACGGCCAGCAGGTCGACCCGAGCACCGTCGGCCGCTCGACCCTGACCCAGGAAGACATCGACCGCTATCAGCCGAGCAACATCCCCAGCGTGCTCGCGACCCTGCCCGGGGTGAACATGGGCGGTTCGGCCAAGCCTGGCGGCCAGACCATCAACATCTGGGGCCTGGGCGATGCCGAAGACGTGCCGATGACCGTCGACGGCGCGACCAAGAGCGGCTTTGAGCGCTATCAGCAAGGCACCATCTTCATCGAGCCGGAGCTGATCAAGAACATCGAAGTAGAAAAGGGCCCGCACTCGATCTACACCGGCAACGGCGGCTTCGGCGGCAGCGTCAACATGACCACCAAGGACGCCCCCGACCTGCTCCAGGAAGGTCGCAACAGCGGCGCCATGCTCAAGTATGGTTATGCCAGCAACGACCATCAGCAGGTCTACAGCTCGGCATTGTTCGGTCGCACCGACGATGGCCGCATGGACGCCCTGGTGTACCTGACCAAGCGCGACGGCGATGACATGAAACTGGCCGGTACCCTGCCCGACCCCGAGGGCCGCTACCCGATCAACCCCCAGCGCCTGCCCAACAGTGCTCTGGACCTGGACGGCGCGCTGCTCAAGGCCAACATGCACTTTACCGACGAGCACAGCCTGGGCTTCTCCTGGTCGCGCTCGGAAAGTGAGCGCTGGGCGCCGTTCTCTTCCACCGCCTACCCGACGCCGCCGACCCAGTCGGACATCAACAGGTTCGGCTACAAGGATGCCCTCAAGCGCTTCCTGGCCAATCGCACGACCACCGACACCACCTGGTCGACCACCTACAAGTACCAGCCGGTGAACAACCCGCTGATCGACCTGCAGGTCAAATACTCCGAGTCCGACACCAAGCAGACCGATGAGCGCGATGCCACGGCGTTCTTCCAGCCGTCCACCGGCGGGCGCAAGATGGACACCGAATACCAGGACCAGATGCTCGATGTGCGCAACACCAGCCTGTTTACCACCGGCCCGCTGGAGCACGCCTTCACCAGCGGCTTTCAGATCCGCCACCACGACCGTGACACACAGATGTGGATGCCCGGCAAAAGCTACGAGATTCCCAAGTACAACAACGGCCACTACCAGCCGTACTTCATGCCCAGCGGCACCGTCGACAGCCAGGGCTATTTCATCCAGGACGCCATCACCCTCGGTGACGTGACCATCACCCCGTCGCTGCGCTACGACCATGTTGCCAACAAGGGCAAGCCGAACCAGGCGCCGTACTACAACGTTGCCGAGAATGGCCACGACTACAGCGAAAAAACCTACACCGGTTGGTCGCCACGCCTGTCAGTGTTCTGGAAAGCCACCGCCAACACCGCCTTCTTTGCCGACTACAGCAAGACCTGGCGCGCTCCGGTGCTTGATGAGCAATACGAAGTCCAGGGCATCGGCAGCCGCACCGCCAGCAGCCGCAACCTCGACCCGGAACGCATCACCGCCCTGCGTGCCGGTAACGTCACCGACTTTGCCAACGTCTTCACCGCTGACGACAGCATGCAGATCCGCACCACGCTGTTTCGTAACGAGATCAAGGACGAGATCTTCAAGGCCACCGGCATCGGCTGCGAAGCACAGCTGGCCAAGGGCGAAAGCATCTCCGACGCCTGCGGTAAAGGCCTGATGTCCAACTACCGCAACCTCAAGGGTGTGACCATCAAGGGCTTCGAGGTCGAAAGCTTCTACGACTCGACCTACCTGTTCGGTTCGGTGTCCTACTCGTGGATGACCGGCCGCCATGAAGGTGCCTACACCAACCCTTGGGGGCCGGACGTCTGGGCCAAGGACATTCCGGCACCGAAATGGATCACCACCCTGGGTGTGAAGATCCCCAGCTGGGACGCCAAGGTCGGCTGGCAGGCGCAGTTCGTGCGCAAGACCGACCGCCTGCCGAGCGACAACTACCGCGAAGGCCCGGCCAGCGCCCTGGGTGATCGCTATTACGACCACTATGCCAACGACGACTATCAGATCCATGGCCTGTTCGCCAACTGGAAGCCGCAGCAGCCTTACCTGAAAGGCACCGAGGTGAACCTGACGGTGGACAACCTGTTCAACAAGGACTACCGCTCCGAACTCAGTGGCGAGTACGCCTACAGCCAGGGCCGGAACGCCAAGGTCAGCATCACCCGCTTCTTCTGAGGCAACTGTACGGATGAACTTGTCAGCAACTGTAACAAGATCATCCGTCCGCCCTGTGGCTCAATGAAAGCACTTATCTGCCACAGGCGCTCCGTATGTCCAGCCGCGAAAACACCGGGATGGCCCTTGGCCTTCTCGGTGTGATTATTTTCAGCCTGACCCTGCCCATGACGCGCATCGTCGTGCAGGAGCTACACCCCTTGCTCAACGGCCTGGGGCGGGCCTTGCTGGCGGCGATCCCGGCTGCGGCGCTGCTGCTCTGGCGCCGGGAAAAATGGCCAACCTGGGCGCAGATCAAGGGCCTGAGCCTGGTAGCGCTGGGGGTGATCCTCGGCTTTCCGGTGTTCTCGGCCTGGGCCATGCAAAGCGTGCCGGCGTCCCACGGAGCACTGGTCAACGGCCTGCAGCCTTTATGCGTGGCAGTGTACGCCGCCTGGTTGTCCCATGAGCGGCCATCGAAAGCCTTCTGGGCCTGCGCCGCGCTGGGCAGTGCGCTGGTGCTGGCCTACGCGATGATCATGGGCGCCGGGCAGATCCAGGCCGGCGACCTGCTGATGCTCGCGGCGATTGCCGTGGGCGGCCTGGGGTATGCCGAAGGCGGCCGGCTGGCGCGGGAAATGGGCGGTTGGCAGGTGATCTGCTGGGCGCTGGTGCTGTCGGCGCCGCTGTTGCTCGGGCCGGTGATCTACCTGGCCCTGCAGCACCAGGGGCCGGTAAGTGCCAAGGCCTGGTGGGCGTTCGGCTATGTGTCGCTGTTCTCGCAGTTCATCGGCTTCTTTGCCTGGTACGCCGGGCTGGCCTTGGGCGGCATTGCCCGGGTAAGCCAGATCCAGCTGCTGCAGATCTTCTTCACCATCGCCTTTTCGGCGCTGTTCTTTGGCGAGCAGGTCGAGCCGATTACCTGGCTGTTTGCCGCCGGGGTGATTGCCACGGTGGTGCTGGGGCGCAAGACCCGGGTGCAGCCTGCGCCTGTGCGGGGCCTGGGCTGACGCGATCGCGGGTCAAGTCAAGGCGTCCCGATGATTCAGGCAGGAATCAAGCCATCGGCGCGCAACAAGGTCTCCAGGCAATGCTCCTTGACCCCGTAGAAGTCCTTGAGCTGCTGGATCTTCTCCAACAATGCTGAAGCCTCAACCGGTGCCTGGCGCTTGACCGCCAGGATCATCTTGTTCTTGTTGGTGTGCTCCAGGGAAATGAACTCGAAAACCTTGGTTTCGTAACCGCAGGCTTCCAGGTACAAGGCGCGCAAGCTGTCGGTGAGCATCTCGGCCTGCTGGCCCAGGTGCAATCCGTACTGCAGCATCGGCTTGAGCAAGCCTGGGCTGTGCAGTTGCGGGCGGATCTGCTTGTGGCAGCACGGCGAGCACATGATGATCGCCGCGCCGCAACGAATGCCGGTATGAATCGCGTAATCGGTGGCGATATCGCAGGCATGCAAGGCGATCATCACCTCGATGGCGCTGGGCACCACACTGCGCACGTCACCGCATTCGAACACCAGGCCCGGGTGCTCCAGGCGCGAGGCCGCGGCGTTGCACAGCTCGACCATGTCCGCGCGCAGTTCGACGCCGGTAACCTGCGCCTCGCGCTGCAGGGTATTGCGCAGGTAATCGTGGATGGCGAAAGTCAGGTAGCCCTTGCCCGAGCCGAAGTCGGCCACCCGCAGCGTCTGGTCGGCGGCCAGCGGCGCCGAATTCAGGGCATGGGAAAACACTTCGATGAACTTGTTGATCTGCTTCCACTTGCGCGACATCGCCGGGATCAGCGCCTGCTGCTTGTCGGTCACGCCCAGGTCGTGCAAGAACGGCCGGCTCAGCTCCAGGTAGCGCTTTTTCTCGCGGTCATGCTCCCCGGCCGGCGCCTGGCGCGCCTGCTGCACGGCGCTGCGATGGAGCATCGGCTTGCCCTTCTTGCTGAATTCCAGCTGCGCTTCGTCGCTGAGGCTGAGCAGATGGGCGTTGCGAAACGACGCCGGCAGCAGCTCATCGACCAGCGCCAGGGCTTCATCGTTGCCCAGGTTGCGGGTGATGTCGCGGGTCTTGTAGCGGTAGACGAACGACACGCAAGCCTGGCCCTTGACTGTCAGCGGCTTGGCGATGATGCGCTGCAGGGTTTCTTCGTTGCCGACATGGCGCGCCAGCACCAGCTTGATCAGGGCGTTCTGTTCCAGGCTGGTGGCGAGCAGGCTCAGAAACTGCGCACGCGCATCCGGCGCGGCCTGGGCGGTGGGGGAATCGGACATCGGGAAAGGGTGCCTCGGGTTGCGGAGGGGGCGCAGGGATGCGCAGTGCCGGGAATTTTACGTGGATGCGCTTTCCCTGCACAGCTTTTGTCGACCGATGCCGCCGCGGCTAACCGAGCACCACCAGGCGGTTGGGCAGCTCGTTGCGCTCGTGAGTCTGCGGCACATGGGTGCGCAGCAGCTCGCCGCAGGCCTCGATGCAACTGACGAACCCCTGCAGCGTCTGGCCCTGGCGCACCTGTGCGGTAAAGCGCTTGACGATCGCGTCCCAGACCTTGTTGTCCAGGTGCCGGGAGATGCCTTCATCGACGAGAATCTCGACATAGCGCTCGGCCTCGCTGACAAAGATCAGCATGCCGGTGCCACCCACGGTGTGGTGCAGGTTCTGTTCGAGAAACTGCCGGCGGGCCAGGTTCGCCGCGCGCCAGTGGCGCACCGAGCGCGGAATCAGGCGGGTGGTCAGCGACGGGATGCGAAACAGCAGGCACAAGGCAATAAAGGTCAGCCACTGCACGATCAGCAAACTGTGCACGCTCATCCAGCCGCTGAGGTAATGGACGACGCCCGGCACCACCAGGGCCAGCAGGCTGGCCCACAGCAAGGGGATATAGGCATAGTCGTCGGCGCGGCTGGCCAGCACCGTGACCAGTTCGGCATCGGTATGCCGCTCGACCCGGGCAATGGCTTCAGCGACCTGGCGCTGTTGTTGTTCAGTGAGCAAAGTCATGCGCTGCGCTACCCGTTGTTGTTCATTTACCAGCCCCCCGACGACCCACCGCCGCCGAAGCTGCCCCCGCCACCGCTGAAGCCCCCTCCGCCACCGCCGCCGCCAAAACCACCGCCGCCGTAGCCACCGCCGAAACCGCCGCCCATGCCGCCGCGCCCGCTGCCGCCAAGGCCCAGCGACTGCAGGGCGAACACCACCAGGATCAGCAGGATGAACAAACCGATGCCCCAGGCCGGCGCACCGTCCTGGCCATCGTTGCCCAGCGCCCGCGAAGGCTCGGCCAAGGGGTTGCCGCCCAGCACCTGGAGTATCGCCGCCGTGCCCTGGACGATGCCCTGACTGTACTCGCCACGACGAAACGCCGGGGTGATGATGCGGTTGATGATCACCGACGACTGCGCATCGGTCAGGCGCTCTTCCAGGCCATAGCCGACTTCGATGCGCAGCTTGCGCTCCTGGGGGGCGACGATCAACAGCGCGCCGTTGTCCTTGCCTTTCTGGCCAATGCCCCAGTGACGGCCGAGCTGGTAGCCGTAGTCTTCGATGCTCTGCCCCTGCAGGTCGGCCAGGGTCACCACCACGACCTGTTCGCCGGTGCCCTGCTCATGGGCCTTGAGCATGTTGTCGAGCTGGCTGCGGCTGGCACCGTCGAGCAGGCCGGCGTTGTCCACCACCCGCCCGCTCAGCGCCGGGAAGCTGAGCTCGGCGCGCAGCGGCGTAGCGATCAGCAGCGCTAGCAGCAGCGCAAGCTTGAACAGGCGCATCAGAATTTCACTTCAGGCGCTTTTTCGGCATCGGCGCTGGTGGCCTCGAAGTTCTCGCGGATCGGCAGGTCGCTGTACATCACGCTGTGCCAGAGTCGCCCGGGAAAGGTGCGAATCTCGGTGTTGTAGCGCTGCACGGCGGCGATGAAATCCTTGCGCGCCACGGCGATGCGGTTCTCGGTGCCTTCCAGTTGCGACTGCAAGGCCAGGAAGTTCTGGTTCGACTTGAGGTCCGGGTAACGCTCGGACACCACCATCAAGCGGCTCAAGGCCCCGGTCAGCTGCGACTGCGCCTGCTGAAATTGTTGCAACTTTTGTGGATCGTCCAGCGTACTGGCATCGACCTGGATCGAGGTCGCCTTGGCCCGGGCTTCTATGACCGCGGTCAGGGTTTCCTGCTCCTGCCTGGCGTAGCCTTTGACCGTTTCGACCAGGTTGGGAATCAGGTCGGCGCGGCGCTGGTACTGGTTCTGCACCTGAGCCCAGGCGGCCTTTACCTGCTCGTCGTAGTTGGGGATGTTGTTGATCCCGCAACCGGCCAGCAGGCTGCCAAACATCAGCAGCAGCCACAGGCGTACGCCCTTGAATTGAATTACCTGCATGTCGCTACGCTCCTTGATCGCCGTGATTCACCGGACTTGAGGCATAATCCGTCATCGCCGCTGGATCGGGATCGCCCAATCGGCTAAAAGATGCCCCAGCAAACTACAACAATAGCCGCTTCCCCAACTTCGGCTGGGCAGTATCACCGTGAATACTGCCGCAAGCCTTGAGAACAGAATTCATGAACAAGCTGTGTTTGCTGGGTCTGGTTGTCAGCCTGGCCAGTCAATCGGCCTTTGCCGACACCTCTGCCGCCCCGCTGCAGGACAAACAGGCGTTCATCGCCAACCTGATCAAGCAGATGACCCTGGATGAAAAGATCGGCCAGTTGCGCCTGATCAGCATCGGCCCGGAAATGCCCCGCGAGATGATCCGCAAGGAAATCGCTGCCGGCCGCATCGGCGGTACCTTCAACTCGATCACCCGCGCAGAAAACCGGCCGATGCAGGATGCCGCTGCCAAGAGCCGGCTGAAGATCCCGATGTTCTTCGCCTACGACGTGATCCACGGCCACCGCACGATCTTCCCGATCAGCCTGGGCCTGGCCGCCAGCTGGGACATGGAAGCGATCGCCAAGGTTGGCCGGGTGTCCGCCGCCGAGGCCGCCTCCGACGGCATCGACATGACCTTCGCACCGATGGTCGACATCGCCCGCGACCCGCGCTGGGGCCGTACCAGTGAAGGCTTCGGCGAAGACACCTACCTGGTCTCGCGCATCTCCAAGGTGATGGTCGAATCCTTCCAGGGCCCGAGCCCGGCGGCGGCAACCAGCCTGATGGCCGCGGTCAAGCACTTCGCCCTGTACGGCGCGGTGGAAGGCGGGCGCGACTACAACACGGTCGACATGAGCCCGACCAAGATGTTCAACGACTACCTGCCACCCTACCGCGCCGCCATCGATGCCGGCGCCGGCGGGGTCATGGTGGCGCTGAACTCGATCAACGGCGTTCCGGCGACCTCCAACACCTGGTTGATGAACGACCTGCTGCGCAAGGACTGGGGCTTCAAAGGCGTGACCGTCAGCGACCACGGGGCGATCACCGAGCTGGTGCGTCACGGTGTCGCCCGCGATGGCCGCGAAGCCGCCAAGCTGGCGATCAAGGCCGGCATCGACCTGAGCATGAACGACTCGCTGTACGGCGAAGAGCTGGCCAGCCTGCTCAAGGCCGGTGAAATCCAGCAGGCCGATATCGACAACGCCGTGCGCGAAGTGCTCGGCGCCAAGTACGACATGGGCCTGTTCGAAGACCCCTACCGGCGCATCGGCAAGGCCAGCGACGACCCGGCCGACACCTATGCCGACAGCCGCCTGCACCGCGCCGAGGCCCGTGACGTCGCGCGCCGCAGCCTGGTCTTGCTGGAAAACCGCCAGCAGACCCTGCCGCTGGCAAAAGCCGGCACCATCGCCCTGGTCGGCCCGCTGGCCGATGCCCCGATCGACATGATGGGCAGCTGGGCCGCCGCCGGCCGCCCGCAGCAATCGATCACTGTGCGCGAAGGCATGCGCCAGGCGCTCGGTGACAAGGCCAAGGTGATCTACGCCAAAGGCTCCAACGTCACCCACGACAAGGCCATCCTCGACTACCTGAACTTCCTCAACTTCGATGCCCCGGAAATCATCGACGATCCGCGCCCTGCCGCGGTGCTGATCGATGAAGCGGTCAAGGCTGCCAGGCAGTCCGACGTGGTGGTGGCGGTGGTGGGCGAGTCCCGTGGCATGTCCCACGAATCGTCCAGCCGCACCACCCTGGAAATCCCCGCCGCCCAGCGCGAGCTGATCAAGGCCCTGAAAGCCACCGGCAAACCGCTGGTGCTGGTGCTGATGAACGGCCGGCCGCTGTCGCTGGCCTGGGAACGCGAGCAGGCCGATGCGATTCTGGAAACCTGGTTCAGCGGCACCGAAGGCGGCAACGCCATTGCCGACGTGCTGTTCGGCGACTACAACCCGTCGGGCAAGCTGGCGATCACCTTCCCGCGCTCGGTCGGGCAGATCCCGATGTACTACAACCACCTGAGCATCGGCCGCCCGTTCACCCCAGGCAAGCCAGGCAACTACACCTCGCAGTACTTTGAAGAGCCAAACGGCCCGCTGTACCCCTTCGGCTACGGCCTGAGCTACAGCGACTTCAGCCTGGCGAACCTGAAGCTTTCGAGCAAGACGGTCAAACAGGGCCAGGACCTGGAAGCCAGCATCGTGGTCAAGAACACCGGCAAGCGTGATGGCGAAACCGTGGTGCAGCTGTACCTGCAGGACGTCACCGCGTCCATGAGCCGCCCGGTCAAGGAGCTGAAGAACTTCCAGAAAGTCATGCTCAAGGCTGGCGAAGAACGCACCCTGCGCTTCACCATCAAAGCCGACGACCTGAAGTTCTACAACGGCCAGCTGCAATGGGCGGCGGAACCGGGCGAGTTCCGGGTCCAGGTCGGCCTCGATTCGCAGGCCGTGCAACAACAGAGCTTCGAGCTGCTGTAACAACGTTGCCATGCTCCAAGGGAAGGCCAGGAGGCCTTCCCCACTGCCGGGACTTGCACCATGCCTTCTTCCTTTCGCGCCCTGCGTCTGGGCCTGATTCTGTTCTTCATCCTTGCCGGTACCCTGCTGACCGCAGGCTGGGCCATGCACCATGCCAAGCGCCAGTCGATGGTCGAGGATGCCCGCCGGGCCAATGAGCAACTGGGGCTGTATGCCACGTCGCTGCACACCCTGATCGAGCGCTACCGCGCCTTGCCCGCCGTGCTGGCACTCGACCCGGAACTGATCAGCGCCTTGCGCGGGCCAGTCGCAGGCCCGGTGCAGGACGCCCTGAACCGCAAACTGGAACGCATCAACGGCGCGGCCAATTCCTCGACCCTGGAACTGCTCGACCGCACCGGCCTGGCCGTGGCCGCCAGCAACTGGCGCCTGCCCAGCACCTATGTCGGCTCCAACTATGGCTTTCGCCCGTACTTCAAGCAGACCCGCAGCCAGGGCAGCGGCCGCTTCTATGCGGTGGGCGTGACCAGCGGCGTGCCGGGGTATTTCTTGTCCAGTGCCGTGCATGATGAAAACAGCCGCTTTCTCGGCGCCATGGTGGTCAAGCTGGAGTTCCCCGAGCTTGAGCGCGAATGGCGCCAGGGCAGCGATATCCTCCTGGTCAGCGACGCCCGCGGGATCATCTTCATCGCCAACCAGGACGGCTGGCGCTACCGCGAACTGCAACCATTGAGCAGCGCCGACCGCGCGGAACTGGCCGCTACCCGCCAGTACGACAAGCAACCGCTGGTGCCATTGCAGCACCATATCCTCAGCAGCTTCGACGCCAACAGCCACCTGATGCGCGTGCAGGGCCCCGAGGGCAGCACCGATTACCTGTGGGAAAGCCTGCCGCTGGAGGCCGAAGGCTGGACCCTGCACCTGCTGCGCAAGCCGCAGGTCAGCGATGACGGGCGCAACGCCGCGCTGGCCGCCGCTGCCGTGTGGCTAAGCCTGGTGTTCGCCCTGTTGTTCATCAGCCAGCGCCTGCGCCTGGCGCGCTTGCGCCAACGCAGCCGCGAAGAGCTCGAACGCCTGGTCGAGGCCCGCACCCGCGACCTGCGCACCGCCCAGGAAGGCCTGGTGCAATCGGCCAAACTGGCGGCGCTGGGGCAGATGTCGGCGGCCCTGGCCCACGAAATCAACCAACCCTTGACCACCCAGCGCATGCAACTGGCAACCCTGCGCCTGCTGCTCGACAACCAGCGCCTGGACGAAGCGCGCCAGGCCCTGGAGCCGCTGGAGCAGATGCTGACGCGCATGGCGGCGCTCACCGGGCACCTGAAGACCTTCGCCCGCAACAGCCCCAGCGGCCTGCGCGAACGCCTGGACCTGGCCACCGTGGTCGACCAGGCGCTGCAGTTGCTCGATGCGCGGATCCGCGCCGAAGACGTCAGCGTCGCCCTGTACCTGGCCCGCCCGGCCTGGGTGCGCGGCGATGCGATCCGCCTTGAGCAGGTGCTGATCAACCTGCTGCGCAACGCCCTGGATGCCATGGCCGAAAAGAGCTACAAACGCCTTGAGGTGCGCATCGATGCCGAGCAGGAGCACTGGCGCCTGAGCGTGCTCGACAGCGGTGGCGGTATCCCCGCCGAACACCTGGGCAGTGTCTTCGACCCGTTCTTCACCACCAAGCCGGTGGGCGAAGGATTGGGCCTGGGCCTGGCGATTTCCTATGGCATCATTCACGAAGCCGGTGGCCGCCTGCAGGTTGAAAACCAGCCCGGCGGCGCCCGTTTCAGCCTGACCCTGCCTATGGACCCGGAACCTGCATGTTGAACTCAGTAATGGTCGTCGACGATGAAGCCAGCATCCGCACCGCCGTAGAGCAGTGGCTGAGCCTGTCGGGCTTCAACGTGCAACTGTTCAGCCGCGCCGAAGACTGCCTTGAGCAACTGCCCGGGCACTTCCCCGGGGTGATCCTCAGTGACGTGCGCATGCCAGGGATGGACGGCCTGCAGTTGCTTGGAAAGCTGCAGGCCAGCGATGCCGACCTGCCGGTGATTCTGCTCACCGGGCACGGCGATGTGCCGATGGCGGTCGAGGCCATGCGCAACGGCGCCTACGACTTTCTGGAAAAACCCTTCAGCCCCGAAGCCCTGCTCGGCAGCCTGCGCCGCGCCCTGGAAAAACGCCAGCTGGTGCTGGAGAACCGCCGCCTGCATGAGCAGGCCGATTTCAAGGTGCGCCTGGAGGCGAACCTGCTGGGTGTGTCCCTGGGCATGCAGCAGTTGCGCAAGCAGGTGCTGGACCTCGCCAGCCTGCCGGTCAATGTGCTGATTCGCGGCGAAACCGGCAGCGGCAAGGAGCAGGTCGCACGCTGCCTGCACGACTTCGGCCCGCGCGCCGGCAAGCCTTTCGTTGCCCTCAACTGCGCGGCAATCCCAGAGCAACTGTTCGAGGCCGAGCTGTTCGGCCATGAAAGCGGCGCCTTCACCGGCGCCCAGGGCAAGCGCATCGGCAAGCTTGAATACGCCAACGGCGGCACGGTGTTCCTCGACGAAATCGAAAGCATGCCGCTGGCCCAGCAGGCCAAGCTGCTGCGCGTGCTGCAGGAGCAGAAGCTCGAACGCCTGGGCGCCAACCAGAGCATCAGCGTCGACCTGCGGATCATCGCCGCAACCAAGCCCGACCTGCTTGAAGAAGCCCGCGCCGGACGCTTTCGCGAAGACCTCGCGTACCGCCTGAACGTCGCCGAATTGCGCCTGGCGCCGTTGCGCGAGCGCCGTGAAGACATTCCGCTGCTGTTCAACCACTTTGCCCGTCTGGCCGCCGAGCGCGTTGGCCGCAACGCGCCGCTACTCAGTGGCGCGCACCTGGGCAAGCTGCTGGGGCACGACTGGCCGGGCAACGTCCGTGAACTGGCCAACGCCGCCGAACGCCATGCCCTGGGCCTGGGCGAGCCGGCAGCGGCGCCCATCGAAGCCGGGCAGTCGCTGGCCGCCCAGCAGGAGGCCTTCGAGGCCCAGTGCCTGCGCGCCGCCTTGAGCCGGCACAAGGGCGAGATCAAGGCGGTCATGGAAGAGCTGCAACTGCCGCGGCGCACCCTCAACGAGAAGATGCAACGCCACGGCCTGTTGCGTGAAGATTTTCTCGGCCCTGCTTGATCGAAACGCCGATCAACATAAGCGGATTTTCGCCGACCCACCCGTTTGAATAGGCGGATTTCCGCTCACCACATCCATACAACCCTTCTAGACCGGGCTTCCAGCACCTGGCACAGCTTCTGCTATAGCCCTGGCAGGCTGCGTTTCGGCGCGCTCCACAAAAACAACTATGAAGGTCCCTTCGATGGATAACTCCACCACCCTGCCCGCCGGGGCGGCCGTTGCGCCCGCCGCGGAAAAAACCACCCGAAGCCGACTCAAGTCGATTTTCAGCGGTTCGATCGGCAACATGGTCGAATGGTACGACTGGTACGTTTACGCCGCGTTTTCCCTGTACTTCGCCAAAGCCTTCTTCCCTGCTGGCGACACCACTGCCCAGTTGCTCAACACCGCTGCGATCTTCGCCGTGGGCTTTTTGATGCGCCCGATCGGCGGCTGGCTGATGGGTATCTACGCCGACCGCAAGGGCCGCAAGGCCGCACTGATGGCCTCGGTACTGCTGATGTGCGCAGGCTCGCTGGTCATCGCCCTGACCCCGGGCTATGAAACCATCGGCGTCGCCGCACCGGTACTGCTGGTCATCGCCCGCCTGATGCAAGGCCTGTCGGTAGGCGGTGAGTACGGCACCTCCGCCACCTACCTCAGCGAGATGGCCACCAAGGAACGCCGTGGCTTCTTCTCCAGCTTCCAGTACGTGACGCTGATCTCCGGCCAGCTCATCGCCCTGGCGGTGCTGATCATCTTGCAGCAGACCCTGACCACCGAGCAGCTGTATGCCTGGGGCTGGCGCGTACCCTTCGTGATCGGCGCACTGTGCGCGGTGGTTGCCCTGTACCTGCGTCGCGGCATGGAAGAAACCGCCTCCTTCACCAAGAAGGAAAAGTCCAAGGAAAGCCTGATGCGCACCCTGATGCGCCATCCGAAAGAGCTGGCTACCGTGGTCGGCCTGACCATGGGCGGCACCCTGGCCTTCTACACCTACACCACCTACATGCAGAAGTACCTGGTGAACACGGTGGGCATGAGCATCTCCGACTCGACCACCATTTCGGCGGCCACCCTGTTCCTGTTCATGTGCCTGCAGCCGGTCATCGGCAGCCTCTCCGACAAGATCGGCCGACGCCCGATCCTGATCGCCTTCGGCGTGCTCGGCACCCTGTGCACGGTCCCGATCCTGACCACCCTGCACACCATCGAAACCTGGTGGGGCGCGTTCTTCCTGATCATGGCGGCGCTGATCATCGTCAGCGGCTACACCTCGATCAACGCCGTGGTCAAAGCCGAGCTGTTCCCGACCGAAATCCGCGCCCTGGGCGTTGGCCTGCCGTACGCCCTGACCGTGTCGATCTTCGGCGGTACCGCTGAATACGTCGCGCTGTGGTTCAAGAGCATCGGCATGGAGACCGGCTACTACTGGTATGTGACTGCCTGTATCGCCTGCTCGTTGCTGGTGTATGTATTCATGAAGGACACCCGCAAGCATTCGCGGATCACCACTGACTGACAGCCAACTTTGCGCTGTAAATGAAAAGGGGCGTCCAGCAATGGACGCCCCTTTTTTGCATGACCCGGTTCAGGACAACTCGGCCAGTGCCTGGCGCTGATTGCGATTGTTGTAGTAATAGGCCAGGCCGATCATCGCCAGCAAGATACCGCCCAATACCGCCGATGAGCCTACCGTGCCGAAGTCCAGGCCGCCCTTTTCATGGGGTTTGGTGAGGAAGTCGCCCAAAGTCGCACCAAAGGGCCGGGTCAGCACGAAGGCGATCCAGAACAACACCACGCCGGACAGCCGGGTCCAGTACCGGGCCAGCACCACCAAACCGATGGCACTGCCGATCAGCAAGGCGCCACCGGCAAAGCCCAGGCCCGAATCGTCTGCCAGGTAGTCGCCCAGCGCCGTGCCCAGGGTGTTGGAGAACAGGATCGCCACCCAGTAAAACAGCTCGCCCTTGCGCGTCTTGATGTGATTGACGTTGAGCGGATTGCCGCTAAGGCGCCAGAGGGCAAAGGTCAGCAACAGAATGCCGATCAGGATCGCCGAGCCGGTGGCGTAGCCCAGGCCCAGCGTGCGGTCCATGAAGTCGGACATGGTCGTGCCGGCGGTGCTGGTGGAAAGGATTACCAGCCAGTACAGCACTGGGTGGTAGGCCCTGGAAAACAGTTGGGTGACCAGGGTGGCGAGAAACACGCTGATCAGGATCAGCGAGCTCATGGCGTAGCCCACGTTCAATGTCATTGAAAGCAGGTCGCCGGCGGTCTCGCCGAGGGTGGTGGCGCAGATCTTCATGACCCAGAAGGCCAAGGTGATCTGGGGGAGTTTATTCATCGGGTAGCGCTCCAGTGTCAGGTGCGGCAGAGACTGCGCAAGCGCCGATGAAAAATCGGTAGTGGGCTGATGAAAAAAGTGTTTTGGCCGGTTTAACGACTGATTAATCCTGGGGGGGCATTGTTCACCCATGGGAGATCGGGTTGCCTGCATCGCGGGTCAAGCCCGCTCCCACAGGTGCGCGATAAAGGCGGGACTGTCGCCAAAAACATCTAGTTATTCGATTTTTATACGCTATTTTTTGCGCTTTTTAATCAATTTAATCGGCGTAGCATTAAACCCATAGAAACAAACAACCCCTCACCACCTCGGAGCAACGACCATGAAAAGCAAACTGATCCTGACCCTGGCCTTCTCGGTACTGGCTGCCAACGCATTCGCCGAAGACGGCTTCGACCACACCAACGGCCACAACTTCAGCGCCGTGCAAAGCCAGTCGGCCACTTATGCAGAAGATGGTTTCGATCGCACCGGCGCGGCCAAATTTGCCGAAGACGGTTTCGATCGCACTGGCGGCGCCAAATTCGCTGAAGACGGCTTCGATCGCACTCAGGCCCACCGCATCAGCTAACCCCTGCTGCGACGCAGTCAGCCCGGCTTCGGCCGGGCTTAGTCATTTTCAGCAAGGCCAAGCCTTGGCACACTAGAGGCTTACTCACAGGGAAGGCCTTCGGGCCAGCGCAGATGTATTACTACGAACCGGCAAAAGGCCACGGCCTGCCCCACGATCCGTTCAATGCCATCGTCGGCCCCCGCCCGATTGGCTGGATTTCCTCCCAGGACGCCGAAGGTCGCCTGAACCTTGCGCCCTACAGCTTCTTCAACGCCTTCAACTACATTCCGCCGATCATTGGTTTTTCCAGCGTCGGGCGTAAAGACAGCCTGAACAACATCGAGCAGACCGGCGAGTTCGCCTGGAACCTGGCCACCCTGCCGCTGGCCGAGGCCATGAACCAGAGCTGCGCTGCGGTTGCGCCGCAGGTCGACGAGTTCGCCCTGAGCGGGCTGACGCCCGTCGCGTCAAAGGTGATTGCGGTGCCGCGGGTGCAAGAAAGCCCGGTGTCGTTCGAGTGCAAGGTGACCCAGATCATCCAGCTGCAAAGTGCCGACCAGGCATTGGTGCCTAGCTGGCTGGTGCTGGGTGAAGTGGTGGCGGTGCATATCGCCGAGCACCTGCTCAAGGACGGTATCTACGATACCGCTGCGGGCCAGCCGATCCTGCGTGGCGGCGGCCCGGCGGATTACTTCGAGCTGGGCAACCTGTTCAAAATGGCCCGCCCGCAGGTCAACAGCTGAGTTGCCAGACCAGCTCGGCGTCGTCATCGACGCCCTGCAGGCGTTCAAGTTCGGCGCAGGCTGCTTCATCAGCGGCCAATGCGGTCTTGAAGGTCTGCTCCAGCAAGACCTTGTGAAAGCGCGGCGCCCCGGAGGCGCCCAGGCCTTTGACGGCGATGGCGGCGTGGTAGCCGTCGTCGCCGCGCACGGCTGCCGATACTGCTTCGAACTGGGAAAATTCTTTACGTGCCATGTGCCTTGAATCCACATCAATTGCCGAAAGCCGCCATTCTAACCTGCAGATGGTTCGCCGAAGGTATGCAGGTCGAGGCTGTCGACCACCCGCGCCTGTACCAACTCACCGAACAGCTCGAGGGTCGGTGAAGCGAAGTAGCCACTCATCGATTGCTGATCGCGCCAGAAGCCGCTGAGCAGCCACAGGTCGGCGTCGGCCTGGGAGCGTTGCAGGCTGAATTTCAGGCAGCCGGGGGCCTGGCGCGAGGGTTCCAGCAGATCACGCAGGCGCTCGCCCAGTTCGTCTGAACGACCACTGCTGGCGCGGATAAAAGCAAGGTGGGTGACCGATTGTGCCGAGGTCATGAGCGTTTCTCCATGTGCAGCCAGATGAAATTGCCAGGCTGCACAGGTTAGGCCACGCGCCTGCGCGGCGGTTAGGCGATTCCTGTCGAGCGCTTGCCTGATCCTGCGCGCCTTGCAGGATCAGGCAAGCAGGCGGCAGCTTTCGACTAGCGCCGTGGCTTGCACAAACCTATCCTGCAGTCGTTCTCCGAGGAATCGCTCCCATGTCCGCTACCGACCCCAACCGCTTGATCCTCGACCCTGCCCTGGAGCGCCAGCGCCAGGAGCTGGCGGATCTTATCCAGCGCCATGCACCACGCCAGGCTGGCGTCGAGTCGGCGGTTGAAGACCTGTTTCTGGTGCGCTACGAAGAAAGCGTGCGCTCCATGCCGGCCCTGGCGGAGCCTGCGCTGTGCATCCTGGCCCATGGCAGCAAGGAGGTGTGCCTGGGCGACGAGCGCTATATGTACGACCCGTTGCATTACATGGTGGTGTCGGTGGCACTACCGATCAGCGGCGTGCTGCTCGAGGCCAGCCCGGAAAACCCCAGCCTGGGCGTGCGCCTGAACATCGACCCGGCGCAGATCAACAACCTGCTGGCCGATGCCGGCCCGCTGGGCGTACCGAGCTTGCCGTCGGGGCGCGGGCTGTATGTGGAACGGACCGATCCGCTGTTGCTCGATGCGTTGCTGCGGCTGATTCGTTTGCTCGATTCACCCAAGGACATCCCGATCCTCGCACCGCTGATCCAGCGCGAGATTCTCTATCGGCTGCTACGAGGCCCGCAGGGTTACCGGCTGTATGAAATCGCCATGGCCAACAGCCAGACCCACCGGGTGTGCCAGGCCATCGAATGGCTCAACCAGCACTTTGATCGGCCATTGCGCATCGACGAACTGGCGCGCGAGGTCAACCTCAGTACTTCGACCCTGCATCACCGGTTCAAGGCAGTGACGTCCATGAGCCCGTTGCAGTACCAGAAGCAGTTGCGCCTGCAGGAAGCGCGGCGGCTGATGCTTAATGACGGGCTGGAGGCGGCAGTGGCGGGTTATCGCGTGGGCTATGAAAGCCCATCGCAGTTCAGCCGCGAGTACAGCCGCTTGTATGGGGCGCCGCCGGTGCGCGACCTGGCAAGGTTGCGCAGCGCGCTCTAGATAGCTATCGCGGCCTACACCGCCCTGACTACGTGCTTGATCTCCTGAAACGCACTCAAGCCCCAAGGCCCCAGCTCCCGTCCCAGGCTGCTCTGCTTGTAGCCACCCCAGGCCGTCTGCGGGAAAATCACTTGCGGCGCGTTGATCCACACCAGCCCTGCCTGCAAGGCATTGGCGACCCGTTCAGCCGCCTGCAAGTCCCGGCTGAGTACACTGGCCACCAAGCCGAACTCGGTATCGTTGGCCAGCGCCAGCGCCTCGGCTTCGGTGGCAAACGAGCGCACACACAGCACCGGACCGAAGATTTCCTCTCGCCACAAGGCGCTGTCCAGTGGCACCTCGGTGAACACCGTCGGGCTGACAAAATAGCCGCAAGGCAGCTGCGCCGGCCGTGAGCCGCCACACAGCAACTGCGCCCCTGCTTGCAGGCCTGCGGCGATATGCGCCTGCACCCTTTGGTACTGGGCCTGGTTGACCAGCGGCCCCATTTCGCTGTCGCCGCTGAACGGCTCGCCGACGCGAATCCCTTCGGCGCGGGCCTTCAGGGCATCGATAAATGCCGGGTACAGGGCTTCGGCGACCAGCACCCGGCTGGTCGCTGAACACATCTGCCCGGCATTGAAGAAGCCACCAAGGCAAGCCAGCTCCACTGCCAGTTCGAGGTCGGCGTCCTCGAGCACCAGCAACGGCGACTTGCCGCCCAGCTCAAGGCTCACGCCCTTGACCGTTTCCGCCGCGCGCTGCATGACCTGCACACCCACCGCATTGCTGCCGGTGAAGGAAATCTTGGCAACACGCGGATCGGCCGCCAGCGGCGCGCCCACTGCAAGGCCAGTACCACAGACCAGGTTGAACACCCCGTGCGGTAGCCCCGCTTCGGCGATGATTGCCGCCAGTTCCAGCTCGGCCAGCGGCGTGACTTCCGACGGTTTGAGCACCACGCAGCAGCCGGCCGCCAGGGCTGGCGCGAGCTTCCAGGCGGTAGTGACCATGGGGAAGTTCCACGGCACGATCAAGCCGACCACGCCGCACGGTTCACGGCGCACCCGGGCGACAAAGTCTTCGCTGGGCAGCGCCACCGAGCGGTCACGCCCGAGGTTATCGGCGAGTTCCGCGTAATAGCGGAAAGTGGCGACGACATCATCGACATCGATATGGGCTTCAGCCAGCGGCTTGCCGTTGTTGCTGGCTTGCAACTGCACCAGGCGCTCGCGGCGCGCTTCGACGCCCTCGGCAATGGCCCGCAAGATCGCCGCACGGGTCGGCCCGCTGGAGGTGGACCACTCAACAAACGCAGCCTGGGCAGCCAGCGTTGCCCGTTCGACGGCTTCAGCGTCACCCCCGGCAACTTCCGCCAGCACCTGCTCGTTGCTCGGGTTGATTACCGCCAGCGCTTGCGGGCCATGCTGCCAGACGCCTTCGATATAGATGCCAGGCAGCTTGATCATGCGGGCACCGCCTGCATCCAGGTGGCCTGGTCGATTTCGATCAGGCTCGGGCCTTTGCGATCGCAAGCCTGGCGCAAGGCTTCACGCAACTGGGCAAGGTCACCCACCGATTCGGCGCTGCAGCCCAGGGCCTTGGCCACGCCAATAAAGTCAGGGGTGTAGATGTCGACACCGACCGGTTCGATGGCGCGGTTGACCATGTAGCGCTTGATCTCTTCGTAGCCCTGGTTGTTCCACAACAGCACGATCAGCGGCACCTGCGCCTCACGGGCACTGGCCAGCTCCGGCAGGGTGAACTGCAAGCCACCGTCACCGATCAGGCACACCACCGGCGCGCGCTCGGCCGCCACTTCAGCGCTACCCAGCCAGGCGCCCATGGCTGCCGGCAGGGCGTAACCGAGGGTACCGTAGCCGGTCGAGGCGTTGAACCAACGCCGCGGTTGGTCCATGTCCAGGGTCAGGTTGCCGGTGTACACCGGCTGTGTCGAATCGCCGACCAGCACTGCGCCGGGCAGGGTTTCGAGGAGGGTTGTGAGCATGCGCGTCTGGCTGCGCATCGGCAGGTCGCGCTCGGCTTGCAGCACCTCACGCAGGTGCGCGGCACGGGCCGCACCCCATTCGGCGCCGCGCACCGGGGCCGGTTGCTCGGCCAGGGCGACCAGCAGGGCCTGGGTGGCGATGGTCGAATCGGCGACCAAAGCGACCTTCGGCGGGTAGTTGCGCACGGTCTGGTCGGGGTCGATGTCGATGCGCAGCAGCTCACCGGGGATCTCGAAACCGCCCTTGAAGGTCACGTCGTAGTCGGTCTCGGCAAGCTCGGTACCGATCGCCAGCACCACATCGGCCTCGGCGACCAGGGCGCGGGTGGCCACCAGCGACTGGGTCGAGCCGATCTGCAGCGGGTGGCTGGCCGGCAGTACGCCCTTGGCGTTGATGGTCAGCGCTACCGGGGCCTGCAGGTATTCAGCCAGGCGAGTCAGCGCGGCGCTGGCGTCAATGGCGCCACCTCCGGCGAGAATCAGTGGCCGCCGGGCGGCAGCGAGCATGGCGGCCATTTGCGCAACCGGCGCAGGCGCGGCGCCAGCACGGGCGATACGCACTGGCGTACAGGCCAGCAGGTGATCGGCGTCTTCGACCAGTACATCCAGCGGAATCTCGATATGCACCGGGCGTGGCCGGGCGCCATCGAACACGGCAAAGGCACGGGCCAGCACCGACGGCAGGTCATCGGCGCTCATCAGCGTGTGGGAAAACGCCGCCACACCGGCCACCAGGTTGCCCTGCGCCGGCAACTCGTGCAGCTTGCCGCGCCCACCACCCAGCTGGTCGCGCGACTGCACGCTGGAGATCACCAGCATCGGGATCGAATCGGCATAGGCCTGGCCCATGGCGGTGGTGATGTTGGTCATGCCCGGGCCGGTGATGATGAAGCACACACCCGGCTTGCCACGGGTACGGGCATAGCCGTCAGCCATGAAACCGGCGCCTTGCTCGTGGCGCGGAGTGATGTGGCGGATGCTCGAGCCTGCCAGCCCGCGATAGAGTTCCACGGTATGCACGCCGGGAATTCCAAAGACATGGTCTACGCCATAGCCTTCAAGGAGTTTGACCAGTACTTCGCCGCAAGTCGCCATGATCGTGTGCCTGTAATTGTTCGGGAAACAGCCTGTATTGGACCGCCCGACGGCTACCTGCACAATGCAAAAAAGCTCATACTAGCCATGTTCCCAAGTCATGGCTCAAGCTGATGAAACGCCTGCCTCCATTGCCTGCGCTGCACACCTTTCTGGTCACCGCCCAGTGCTGCAACTTCACCCGCGCCGCGCAATTGCTGCACATCACCCAGGGTGCGGTGAGCCGGCAGATCGCCGGCCTTGAAGAGCACCTGGGTTATCCGCTGTTTTTACGCCAGGCCCGCGGCCTGAGCCTGACCCGCGAAGGCCAGGACTGGCTGCCGCGGGTGCAGCAGGTGTTCGCCCTGATCGAGGAAGGTGTGCAACAGGTCGGGGCGCGCAGTACCACCTTGCAGCTCAAAGCCCCGACCTGCGTGATGCGCTGGCTGCTGCCACGGCTGATGGAATGGCAGGCGCTGCGCCCGGACGTGCCGGTGGAGCTGACCACCACGGTGCAGCACGGGGTGGATTTTCGTCGGGAAGTGTTCGATGCGGCGGTGGTCTATGGCGCCCGGCCCAACCATGGCCTGCAGACCCAGAAGCTCTTTGATGAACAACTGACGCCGGTGTGCGCGCCGCAACTGCTGAGCGGCGCCCTGCCCTTGCAACAGGTCGCCGACCTTGATCAGCACATGCTCCTGCACCCGACCCGCGACCAGCGCGACTGGAATGCCTGGCTCGATGCCGCCGGGGCGAACCTGCCCCGGCAGGGCAAGGGCCAGCATTTCGAAACCCTGGACATGGCCATGTCCATGGCCTCTCAGGGCACCGGGGTGGCCATCGGCGACTGGTCGCTGATCGGTGATGACCTCAAGTGCGGACGGCTGGTGATGCCGTTCCCGCTCAAGGTCAGCACTGGCCAGGCCTATTACCTGGTGCGACCGCAAGGGTCGGCTTCAGCGGCTTTGCTGGAGCTGCTCGCCTGGTTGTGCGAGCAGGCCCAGGTGCCTCAGTAACCGACGGTGAAGCGCTGGCGCGAGTGTGCCGGTTTCTCTACTTCATCGAGCATGGCGATAGCGTAGTCGGCAAAGCTGATCCAGCTCTTGCCGTCGGCGCCGATCAGCAGGTGATCCTTGCCCAGTTTGTAAGCGCCGCGGCGCTCACCTTCGACGAACTCGGCCGAAGGCGAGAGGAAGCTCCAGTCCAGTTCCTGTTCCTGACGCAGAGTGTCAAGGTAGTGGCCGCCGGCGGTGGCTTCAGCCTTGTAGGCCTCGGGAAAGTCCGGGCTGTCGATGACCTTGTGCCCCGACGGCAGCAACAGGCTACCAGCCCCGCCTACTACCAGCAGGCGCTTGACCCCGGCGCGCTTGACCGGCTCGATGATGGCCTGCGGCTTGATGCTGGAAAAGTGTGCGGCGCTCAGTACCACGTCGTGGCCAGCGACTGCCTGTTCAAGGGCGGCGGCATCGCTGACGTCCAGCGCCACGCTTTTCACCCTCTCACGCCCCTGCAGTTTCGACGGGTCTCGGGCAATGGCGGTAACGCTGTGGCCGCGGCGCAGGGCCTCTTCCAGCAACTGGCTGCCAGCACGGCCGGTAGCCCCAATGATTGCGATCTTGCTCATGGACATTCTCCAGTCAGGATTGAACAACGCTTACCACTTCATCTCGCCCTTGGCGACCTTGGCGCCGAGCTCCAGCGAGCTCTCTTCGCCCAGGTCCGGGTAACGTTTTTTCATCGCCGCGATCAGTTCGGCGGCGTTGCCAGCCTTGGCGGTTTCTTCGTCGAAGGCCCGGATATAGTCCGCAGTGAACTGCACCGCCTTGAGCGAACGGCTGCTCTGGCCCAGGTAGTGGCCAGGGATCACGGTGTCGGGCTTGAGCTGCTCGATACGCTTGAGGGTCGCCAGCCAGTCCTTGTGCGATTGCGCCGACTGCGTGTCGGCCATCCACACGTGCAGGTTCTCGGCGACTACCACGCCACCGACCACCGCCTTGATCGACGGAATCCACACGAAACTGCGGTCCGGTTGCGGGCCGTCGAGGCCAACCACTTGCAGGCGCTGGCCTTCAAGCTTGAGCTCGGTACCTTGCAGCACTTGCGGCACGATCAGCTTCGCCGGCTTGTCGGCGCCCATCTGCGGGCCCCAGTAGGCCAGCTTGCCATCCATGGTCTGCTTGATATGGGCGACGGTCGCCGCCGAGGCCACGACTTTGGCCTTGGGGTAGGCGTCGGTCAGGGTCTGCAGGCCGAAGTAGTAGTCCGGGTCACCGTGGCTGATATAGATAGTGGTCAGTTGCTTGCCGCTCGCTTGCAGCTTGGCCAGTACCTGCTCGGCCTGGGCCTTGCCGAACTGGGCGTCAACGAGGATGGCGTCATGCTTGCCGCTGACGATCACCGAACTGACCGGAAACAGGGCATTGCTACCCGGATTGTAGACATCCAGGTTAAGCGGCTCGGCGGCCGAAGCCTGGGCCATGACCCCAAGGGTGGCAAAGGCGAGCAACAAGCGGCGCAGGGAGAACGAACGAGGCATCAAGGTGATTCCTGTGAAGTGGGCAATGAGCAACAGCTTAGTTGCACGATCCGTCACAAAAAATGCGATGCTTAGGATTAGTTTGTTTCTGAAAGCGGGCAAATCATGGATCGTCTGACAGCAATGCGGGTCTTCGTCAGCGTGGTCGACCTGGGCAGCCAATCGGCTGCCGCCGACCACCTGGAACTCTCCCGGCCGGTGGTTTCCCGCTACCTGGCCGAGCTTGAGGACTGGGTCGGCGCGCGCCTGATGCAGCGCACCACCAGGCGCCTGAGCCTGACCGCCGCCGGCCAGGAAACCCTGCCGCGCTGCCGGCAGATGCTCGAGCTTGCCGGCGACCTGCAGGCCGCGGTCAGTACCCCCAACGATGCGCCGCGCGGCGAGTTGCGCATCAGCGTCAGCACCTCGTTCGGCCAGGCACAGTTGATGGACGCCGTAGCCGACTACGTCAAACGCTATCCCGGGGTAAAGATCGACCTGCAGATGCTCGACCGCACAGTGAACCTGGTGGATGAGCGCATCGACCTGGCGATCCGCACCAGCAACGACCTGGACCCGAACCTGATCGCCCGGCGCCTGAGCGTATGCCGCTCGGTGATCTGCGCCTCGCCCGCCTACCTGCGCCAGCACCCGGCGCCGCAGCAGGTGCAGGAGCTCAGCCAGCACAACTGCCTGACCCATTCTTACTTCGGTCGCAGCCTGTGGCATTTCGACGTGGCTGGCGAGGTGGTGTCGGTACCGGTGCAAGGCAACATCAGCGCCAACGAAGCCATGACCCTGCAACGGGCGGCGCTGGCTGGCGCCGGTGTGGCCATGCTGCCGACCTACCAGGCTGCCGGCGCCCTGCGCAGTGGCGAGCTGGTTCGCCTGCTGCCCCGGGCCAAGCCGCGCGAGCTGAACCTCAACGCTGTGTACACCTCGCGCAAGCACATGCCGGCGACCCTGCGCAGCATGCTCGACTTTCTCGCCGAGCGCTTTACCGCCGAGCCTATCTGGGACCAGGACCTGCTCTAGACGGGCACACCCGGCCAAGCTGACCTATGCTTTGAATAGCACCTGTAGGTGGTTGGCAGGAGGTGAGCATCATGGGCGTCAAATCCAGAAAATGCGCCGTTATCTGTGCCATGGCCGCTGTGGTCGGCTTGTATGCCACCGCCGCCTGGCGGGTTGAACAGATCCGCAATCAGCCCTACTCCGCCGCCAGTTGCAGCCTGGCGCACTGCGTGCCGCACACCGCGACGCTGAGCGCACTCAAGTAGGTGATTGCCCGGGCTGGTGACGAAAGTCACTGGGCGCCTTGCCGGTCAGGCGGCGAAAGAACCGCGAGAAATACGCAGGGTCGGCAAAGCCCAGGCTGTCGGCCAGTTGCTTGATGCTCAGGCTGGTGTAGATCAGCTCGCGCTTGGCTTCGAGCAACAGGCGTTGATGGATGATCTGCAAGGCCGACTGTCCGGCCAGTTCGCGGCAGATGCTGTTCAGGTGCGCCACCGAAATCCCCACCTCATGGGCCAGCGCCTCGACGCTCGGCTGCTGACGAAACTGCTGCTCGACCAGCGCGTTGAAGCGCTCCAGATACTCACGTCCGCGTGCCACCGCCAGGCCTTGGCCATGACGCTGCAAACATTGGCGACTGATCCACACCACCAACAGGTTTATCAATGAGCGCAACTGCAAATCGCGCCCGGGCAGGTCCCGCTGGTACTCCTGCTGCAAGGCGCTGAACAGGCTGTAGAGATAGTTGCGATCGTCGCCTGCCAGGTAGGTGCCGGCCTGGGCCAGGGCCGCTGGTGCGCCGGCCAGTTGCGTGTGCAGCAGGTTGACCAGCGGCGCCGCCAGCGTCACCACGTAGCCGTCGACATCGCTGGAAAAACGAAAGCCGTGCACGCACAGCGCCGGTACCACCTGGATCGCGGCCTGTTCCAGGCGCCGCACCTGGCCTTCGACTTCGATCTCGGCCTGGCCGGCATAAAGGAACAGCAGTTGGCACAGATCGGCGTGCCGATGGGGCTCGATTTCCCAGTCGTGCAAGCGGCTGCGCGCCGGGATCGACTCGCAGTGCAGCAGGTCCGGGGTCGGCCACTGCAACTGTTCGCCATACAGTTTGAATACCGGTATCGACGCCTTGCTCATTGATCAACTGGCTCCAGGGCAATGCCCGATAATCGCACTGATTAGTGAAAAGTCCTGCTTCCTGCGGTTTTTATCCCTTCTTCGCCCGTCTTTCCAAGCGAAAAATGCAAGCACAACAATCATAAGCTGCTTTCGGCCCTGCGCTGAAGCTTGCCTGGGATAACAACCATGAAGACTCAAGTCGCCATTATCGGTGCCGGCCCTGCCGGACTGCTGCTCGGCCAGTTGCTGCACAAGGCCGGGATTGCCAACGTCATCGTCGAGCGCCAGAGCGCCGACTACGTGCTCGGGCGCATCCGTGCCGGGGTGCTGGAACAAGGCATGGTCCAATTGCTGCGCGAAGCCGGCGTCGGTGCGCGCATGGACGCCGAGGGCCTGCCCCACAGCGGTTTTGAACTGGCCTTCGACGGGCGCCGCGAACACATCGACCTCAAGGGCCTGACCGGCGGCAAAGGGGTGATGATCTACGGCCAGACCGAAGTCACCCGTGATCTGATGCAAGCGCGCCAGGCCTGCGGCGCCGTGACGGTCTATCAAGCCGACAACGTCCGGCCCCATGATCTGAAGTCCGAGCACCCTTACCTGACCTTCGAAAAAAACGGCGAAGTACTTCGCCTGGACTGCGACTACATTGCTGGCTGCGACGGCTACCACGGCATCGCCCGGCAATCGATTCCCGCCGAGGCGCTGAAGATTTTCGAGCGGGTCTACCCGTTCGGCTGGCTCGGCGTGCTGGCCGATACCCCGCCGGTCAGCGACGAACTGGTGTACGCCCGCCACGAGCGCGGCTTCGCCCTGTGCAGCATGCGCTCGCCGACCCGCACCCGCTATTACGTGCAGGTGGCGGCTGAAGAAAAGGTCGAGGACTGGTCCGATGAGCGCTTCTGGACTGAACTGAAATCGCGCCTGCCCACGGATCTTGCCGAGCGCCTGGTGACCGGCCCGTCAATCGAGAAAAGCATCGCGCCGCTGCGCAGCTTCGTCGTCGAACCCATGCAGTACGGCAAGCTGTTCCTGCTCGGAGACGCCGCGCACATCGTCCCGCCCACCGGCGCCAAGGGCCTGAACCTGGCGGCCAGCGATGTCAGCACCTTGTACAACATCCTGCGCAAGGTCTACGGCGAAGGTCGCACCGATCTGCTCGAGCGCTACTCGCAGATCTGCCTGCGGCGGATCTGGAAAGCCGAACGGTTTTCCTGGTGGATGACCTCCATGCTGCATCGATTCCCGGACAGCGACGCCTTCAGCCAGCGTATCCAGCAAACCGAGCTTGAGTATTACGTGAGCTCCGCAGCCGGTCGCACAACACTGGCAGAAAACTACGTCGGCCTGCCCTACGAGCCAATCGAAGAAGACGCTTAGCAAGCTATCGAGTAGACTGGTCAGCACCTGTTCCCGCAGCGTAACGGCTGCGGGCTTCACCTGCCCCCGAGCTGGCCCGTGACTCAACTGAACACTCCGCAACCGGTGCTGCGCAGCGTGCTCGTCGCGCTGATGCTGGCGATCTTCCTCGGCGCCCTCGACCAGACCATCGTCGCCGTGTCGATGCCGGCGATTTCGGCGCAATTCAACGACGTTGGCCTGCTCGCCTGGGTGATTTCCGGCTACATGGTGGCCATGACCGTAGCGGTACCGATCTACGGCAAGCTCGGCGACTTGTACGGCCGGCGGCGGATGATTCTTACCGGCACTGCGCTGTTTACCCTGGCGTCGATCTTCTGCGCACTGGCGCAGAACATGGAGCAACTGGTGCTCGCGCGGGTGCTGCAGGGTATCGGCGCCGGCGGCATGGTCTCGGTCAGCCAGGCGATCATCGGCGACTTCGTGCCGCCGCGCGAACGCGGCCGTTACCAGGGTTATTTCAGCAGCATGTACGCCCTGGCCAGTGTCGCCGGGCCGGTGCTGGGCGGAGTACTCACCGAATACCTGTCGTGGCGCTGGGTGTTCTGGCTCAACCTGCCGCTGGGCCTGACCGCCTGGTGGGTGACCCGCCGAGCCCTGCGCAGCCTGCAAGTGCCTACACGCAAGGCGCAGGTCGATTACCTCGGCGCCGCGCTGCTGATTCTTGGCCTGGGCAGCCTGCTGCTGGGCATCACCCTGATAGGCCAGGGCCAGCCCTGGGATTCTGCGCAAGTGGCCAGCCTGCTCGGCTGTGCGCTGATCGGCCTGCTGCTGTTCGTACTGCATGAACAGCGAACCGCCGAACCGCTGCTGCCGCTCAAGCTGTTCGCCAATCGCATCGCCACCCTGTGCTGGTGCACGATTTTCTTTACCAGCTTCCAGGCCATCTCGCTGACCATGCTGATGCCGCTGCGCTACCAGAGCATCACCGGTGCCGGCGCCGACAGCGCCGCGTTGCACCTGCTGCCGCTGGCCATCGGCTTGCCCATCGGCGCTTATTGTGGCGGCCGCATGACTTCGCACACAGGGCGCTACAAACCGCAGATTCTCGGCGGCGCGCTGCTGATGCCGTTTGCCATCGTCGGCATGGCCTTCAGCCCGCCGCAGGCAGCCTGGTTCAGTGGCGTGTTCATGTTGTTGACCGGCATTGCCTCGGGCCTGCAGTTCCCCACCTCGCTGGTGGCAACCCAGAGTGCGGTAGAACCGCGAGATATCGGCGTGGCCACCAGTACCACCAACCTGTTCCGCTCACTGGGCGGGGCCATGGGCGTGGCTATCATGTCCACC
The DNA here is from genome assembly GCF_018417635.1 of Pseudomonas sp. SORT22. NCBI lineage: Bacteria > Pseudomonadati > Pseudomonadota > Gammaproteobacteria > Pseudomonadales > Pseudomonadaceae > Pseudomonas > Pseudomonas sp. SORT22. The sequence goes on along the minus strand of NZ_CP071007.1, from coordinate 1,280,412 downwards.
CTGTTGCTGGCGATGCTGGCCCGGGGCGGCTTGAGCCTGGCCGGCGATGCCCTGCTTGGCAGCCTGCAGGCCGGCGAACCGACCGCGGCAATGCAGGCTGAATTGCTGCTGACCTTTCGCAACCTGCTGCTCGGCAGCGCGGCAGTTTCACTGCTGGGGCTGACGGCGGCGCTGGCCTTGCCTGACAGACAATTGCGCGGCCGCCCGTAAGACCTTATAACTGACGTGGAAACAAATGATCACAAAGCTTCACAAAGTCTCATTTGCGCAAGGCGGGGCTCAAGCGCAGCATATCCAGCCCGGTATCGATCCACTGCTCGGCCTGGTTGAGCAGGTCGAAGCTGTCGGGCAGCAGTAGCCAGCGGCGAATCAGTCCGTCTATATAGGCATAGATGGCCAGCGCTGCGCGCTCTGGGTCCACGTCGGCGGGCAGTTGCCCGCGCTTGACTGCATTGCCCAGCGACAACGCAATATGGGCATGACATTCGATCGTCGAGGCCTGCCGTTGCTGGCGGATCTCGCACATATCATCGGTGAACTCGCATTTGTGATGCAGAATTTCATTGATTCGCCGGGTCTTCGGATCGAGCACCATCTGGTGCATCAAGCGTACCAGCAGCTTGCGCATGCAGCCGAGCGGGTCGAGTTCATCCTCGCTTTCGCTGGCCCGGGCCAGGGCGTCCAGCGGCTCGTGCAGGCTGTCGAGCATGGCCTGCACCAGTTCGGCCTTGTCGTTGAAGTGCCAGTAGATAGCACCGCGGGTCACACCCGCCTCCTTGGCGATATCGGCCAGGGTGGTACGCGCTACCCCGCGCTTGTAGAAGGCCTTTTCCGCAGCTTCGAGAATCTGGGCGCGGGTTTCCTGGGCTTCTTCTTTGGTTCGACGGACCATGGCAGTACAACCTCATCAGGCCCGGGCACGCACGCAGGGTGCCTGGGAGTCGGGCCGGGTCAGCCTCTGCAGGCTGTTACCGGCTGTATTAATTTGGGGGCTCGCATTGGCTGAACACGTCGCCTGCGAGGTATTTACAAACAACCATGAATGTAAGTATATTCCTTAGCAAGCTATTTATCCACTCGACAGCATTTTTTATAGCGCACCCTTTCCATTATTCTTGAGCGTCTTCAGCTCTTGCGACCCGAGGATCTTCATGCAATTCAAGCCAGCTGTTACCGCTCTGGTTTCCGCCGTCGCCCTGGCAACACTGCTCAGCGGCTGTAAAAAGGAAGAGGCGGCGCCTGCGGCGCAAGCTCCTCAGGTCGGCGTCGTAACCCTGCAAACCCAGGCCTATACCCTGACATCCGACCTCCCCGGCCGTACCACTGCGTACCGCATCGCCGAGGTTCGCCCACAGGTCAACGGCATCATTCTCAAACGTCTGTTCAAGGAAGGCAGCGAGGTCAAAGACGGCCAGCAGCTGTACCAGATCGACCCGTCGGTGTACGAGGCGACCCTGAACAGCGCCCAGGCCAACCTGCAATCGACCCGTTCGCTGTCCGAGCGTTACAAGCAGCTGGTCAACGAACAGGCTGTCAGCCGCCAGGAATACGACGACGCCCAAGCCAAACGTTTGCAGGCTGAAGCCTCGCTGCGCAGTGCCCAGATCGACCTGCGCTACACCAAGGTCCTGGCGCCTATCAGCGGCCGTATCGGCCGCTCTTCGGTAACCGAAGGCGCGCTGGTCAACAACGGCCAGGCCGAAGCCATGGCCGTTATCCAGCAGCTCGACCCGATCTATGTCGACGTCACCCAGTCCTCGGCCGAGCTGCTCAAACTGCGCCGCGAGCTGGAAAGCGGCCAGTTGCAGAAGGTCGGCGACAACGCCGCCAAGGTCACCCTGACCCTGGAAGACGGCAGCACCTACGCCAAGGAAGGTCGCCTGGAGTTCTCCGAAGTCTCGGTTGACCAGACCACCGGCTCCGTGACCCTGCGCGCCGTGTTCCCCAACCCCGAGCACAACCTGCTGCCGGGCATGTTCGTGCATGCGCGCCTGGCTGCCGGGGTCAACAGCGCCGCCATCCTCGCGCCACAGCAAGGCGTGACCCGCGACCTCAAGGGCCAGCCGACCGCGTTGATCGTCAACAAGGACAACAAGGTCGAGCTGCGTCAGCTCAAGGCCAGCCGTACCGTCGGTAGCGACTGGCTGATCGAGGAAGGCCTGAACCCGGGCGACCGCCTGATCACCGAAGGCCTGCAGTTCGTCAAGCCGGGCGTCGAGGTCAAGGTCAGCGAAGCCACCAACGTCAAGCCTGCCCAGCCAACCCAGGCCAATGCAACGACTGCAGGGGCCAAAGGGGAGTAAACCATGTCGAGATTCTTTATCGATCGCCCGATCTTTGCCTGGGTGATCGCCTTGGTGATCATGCTGGTCGGCGCCTTGTCGATCCTCAAGTTGCCGATCAACCAGTACCCGAGCATCGCGCCGCCGGCCATCGCCATCGCCGTGACCTACCCGGGCGCTTCGGCGCAGACCGTGCAGGACACCGTGGTGCAGGTGATCGAGCAGCAGCTCAACGGTATCGACAACCTGCGTTATGTGTCGTCGGAAAGTAACTCCGACGGCAGCATGACCATTACCGCGACCTTCGAGCAGGGTACCAACCCCGATACCGCGCAGGTCCAGGTGCAGAACAAGCTCAACCTGGCCACCCCGCTGCTGCCGCAAGAAGTGCAGCAACAGGGTATCCGCGTGACCAAGGCGGTGAAGAACTTCCTGCTGGTGATCGGCCTGGTGTCCGAAGACGGCAGCATGTCCAAGGACGACCTGGCCAACTACATCGTCTCCAACATGCAGGACCCGATCTCGCGCACTGCCGGTGTCGGTGACTTCCAGGTATTCGGTGCGCAGTACGCCATGCGCATCTGGCTCGATCCGGCCAAGCTGAACAAGTATCAGCTGACTCCGGTCGATGTGCGTACCGCCGTGGCCGCGCAGAACGTCCAGGTGTCCTCCGGCCAGCTCGGCGGCCTGCCTGCCCTGCCGGGTACCCAGCTGAACGCCACGATCATCGGCAAGACCCGCCTGCAGACCGCCGAGCAGTTCGAGAAGATCCTGCTCAAGGTCAACCGTGACGGCTCCCAGGTGCGCCTGAGCGATGTCGCCGAGGTCGGCCTGGGTGGTGAAAACTACGCAATCAGCGCCCAGTTCAACGGCAAGCCGGCCTCTGGCCTTGCGGTGAAACTGGCCACCGGCGCCAACGCCCTGGATACCGCCAAGGCCCTGCGCCAGACCATCACCGACCTGGAACCGTTCTTCCCGGAAGGCATGAAGGCGGTGTTCCCGTATGACACCACGCCAGTGGTGACCGAGTCGATCAGCGGGGTAATCCACACCCTGATCGAAGCGATCGTGCTGGTGTTCCTGGTGATGTACCTGTTCCTGCAGAACTTCCGCGCCACCATCATCACCACCATGACCGTACCGGTGGTATTGCTGGGTACGTTCGGGATTCTTGCGGCGTTCGATTTCAGCATCAACACCCTGACCATGTTCGGCATGGTACTGGCCATCGGCTTGCTGGTGGACGATGCCATCGTCGTGGTGGAGAACGTCGAGCGGGTAATGTCCGAAGAAGGGCTGTCACCCAAGGAAGCGACCAAGAAGTCCATGGGCCAGATCCAGGGCGCCCTGGTCGGTATCGCCCTGGTGCTGTCGGCGGTACTGCTGCCCATGGCCTTCTTCGGCGGCTCCACCGGTGTGATTTATAAACAGTTCTCCATCACTATCGTCTCGGCCATGGCCCTGTCGGTACTGGTGGCACTGATCTTCACCCCGGCACTGTGCGCGACCATGCTCAAGCCGATTGCCAAGGGCGAGCACCACGTTGCCAAGCGCGGCTTCTTCGGCTGGTTCAACCGCAACTTCGACCGCAGCGTGCGCAGCTACGAGCGCGGCGTCGGCAACATGCTGCGGCACAAGGCCCCGTACCTGCTGGCCTACCTGCTGATCGTGGTCGGCATGATCTGGCTGTTCACCCGCATTCCGACGGCGTTCCTGCCTGAAGAAGACCAGGGCGTACTGTTTGCCCAGGTGCAGACCCCGGCCGGTTCCAGCGCCGAGCGCACCCAGGTGGTGATCGACGAGATGCGCAGCTACCTGCTCGACAAGGAAGCCGATACCGTTGCCTCGGTGTTCACCGTCAACGGCTTCAACTTCGCCGGTCGCGGCCAGAGCTCGGGCATGGCCTTCATTATGCTCAAGCCATGGGGCGAACGTTCGGCCGAGAACAACGTGTTCAACCTGGCCAACCGTGCCCAGCAGCATTTCTTCAGCTTCCGCGACGCGATGGTGTTCGCCTTTGCCCCGCCTGCAGTACTGGAGCTGGGTAACGCCACCGGTTTCGACGTGTTCCTGCAAGACCGTGCCGGTGTCGGCCACGAAAAACTGATGCAGGCGCGTAACCAGTTCCTCGGCATGGCTGCGCAAAGCAAGATCCTCTCGGCAGTGCGCCCGAACGGCCTGAACGATGAACCGCAGTACCAGCTGACCGTCGACGACGAGCGCGCCAGTGCCCTGGGCGTGACCATCGCCGACATCAACAACACCCTGTCGATTGCCCTGGGTGCCAGCTACGTCAACGACTTCATCGACCGCGGTCGGGTCAAGAAGGTCTACATCCAGGGTGAAGCCGGTGCACGGATGAGCCCGGAAGACCTGCAGAAGTGGTTCGTGCGCAACGCCGCCGGCGAGATGGTGCCGTTCTCCTCCTTCGCCAAGGGCGAGTGGATCTACGGTGCACCGAAGCTGTCGCGTTACAACGGTGTCGAAGCCATGGAAATCCTCGGTGCACCAGCCCCTGGCTACAGTACCGGTGAAGCCATGCTTGAGGTCGAGCGCCTGGCCGCGCAACTGCCGGCGGGTATCGGTTACTCATGGACGGGCCTGTCGTACGAGGAGCGGCTGTCCGGCTCCCAGGCGCCAGCGCTGTACGCCCTGTCGCTGCTGATGGTGTTCCTCTGTCTGGCAGCGCTGTATGAAAGCTGGTCGATCCCGATCGCGGTCATGCTCGTGGTACCGCTGGGGATCATCGGTGCGCTGCTGGCCACCAGCCTTCGCGGGTTGTCCAACGACGTGTATTTCCAGGTGGGTCTGTTGACCACCATCGGCCTGGCGGCGAAGAACGCGATCCTGATCGTCGAGTTCGCCAAAGAGCTGCACGAGCAGGGCCGCAGCCTGATCGACGCGGCCATCGAAGCCTGCCGGATGCGTCTGCGGCCGATCATCATGACCTCGCTGGCGTTCATCCTCGGCGTGGTACCGTTGGCCATTTCCAGCGGTGCAGGCTCGGGTAGCCAGCACGCCATCGGTACCGGGGTGATCGGCGGCATGATCACCGCCACGGTACTGGCGATCTTCTGGGTGCCATTGTTCTTCGTAAGTGTGTCGTCGCTGTTCGGTAGCAAGAAGCCCGAAGAGGACGCCACCCCTGAAACTCCACGCTATGAGGCCGGGCAATGAGTAAGTCCCTGTTGTCCCTGGCAGTAACCGCTTTCATTCTTGGCGGCTGCTCGCTGATCCCTGACTACCAGACCCCGGAATCGCCGGTGGCCGCGCAGTGGCCGCAAGGCCCTGCCTACTCGCCGACCGAGTCGGCCGAGGTGGCCGCCGCCGAACAGGGCTGGCGTCAGTTCTTCCATGACCCGGCGCTGCAGCAATTGATCCAGACCGCGCTGGTCAACAACCGCGACCTCAAGGTCGCGGCGCTGAACATCGATGCCTACCGTGCGCAATACCGCATCCAGCGTGCCGACCTGTTCCCGGCGGTTTCGGCCAATGGCAGCGGCAGCCGCCAGCGGATGCCGGCGAACATGTCGCAAACCGGCGAATCGGGCATCACCAGCCAGTACTCGGCGACCCTCGGGGTCAGCGCCTATGAGCTGGACCTGTTCGGCCGGGTGCGCAGCCTGACCGAACAACAGCTGGAGAACTACCTGTCCAGCGAAGAAGCCCGGCGCTCGACGCAGATCAGCCTGGTGGCCAGTGTGGCCAACGCCTACTTCACCTGGCAGGCCGACCAGGCACTGCTCAAGCTGACCGAAGACACCCTCAAGACCTACGAGGAAAGCTATCAGCTGACCGCGCGTAGCAATGAAGTGGGGGTGGCCTCGGCTCTGGACCTGAGCCAGGCACGCACCTCGGTTGAGGGCGCGCGGGTCAAGCTGGCGCAGTTCCAGCGCCAGGTTGCTCAGGACCTCAACAGCCTGACCGTGCTGCTCGGCACCGGCGTGCCGGCCAACCTGCCGACCGCGCAGAAGCTCGACAGCGACCTGCTGGCCGAAGTGCCGGCGGGCCTGCCGTCCGACCTGCTGCAACGCCGGCCAGACATCCAGGAAGCCGAACACCTGCTCAAGGCCGCCAATGCCAACATTGGCGCCGCCCGCGCAGCGTTCTTCCCGAGCATCAGCCTGACCGCCAATGCCGGCACCCTGAGCCCGGACATGGGCGGCCTGTTCAAGGGTGGTTCGGGCACCTGGCTGTTCCAGCCGCAGATCAACCTGCCGATCTTCAACGCCGGTGCCCTGCGCGCCAGCCTCGACTACTCGAAGATCCAGAAGGACATCAACGTCGCGAAATACGAGAAAACCATCCAGACCGCCTTCCAGGAAGTCTCCGATGGCCTCGCCGCGCGCCAGACCTTCAACCAGCAGTTGCAGGCCCAGCGTGATCTGGTTGCCGCCAACCAGGACTACTACCGCCTGGCCGAGCGTCGCTACCGCATCGGTATCGACAGCAACCTGACCTTCCTCGACGCCCAGCGTCAGCTGTTCAACACCCAGCAGTCGTTGATCAGCGATCGCCTGTCGCAGCTGGTCAGCGAGGTCAACCTGTACAAGGCCCTCGGTGGCGGCTGGTACGAGCAGACCGGTCAGGCGCAGCAGCAGGCAGCGGTCCAGACGCCGAAAGGCTGAGTCCCTGTGCTGTAGAAGAGCCCACCCTTGGCGGTGGGCTTTTTATTATGGTTATTTGGGGAGTTCCGGGTGTAGGGTTTAGATGTGGGTTTGCGAGCTTATCCATTCGTTGTGGCGCTGCTGCTTGCCCCTTCCGCCTTTACGGCGGCCTACTTTTCTCTTGGGAAGAAGTAGGCCGCCGTAAGGGCGGAAGGGGCCGGCAGCCGCGCCACATCAAATGGATAAGCTTGCAAACCCAACCACAAAAATCATAGATCTCAGGATTGCATGAAGAGCCTTTTGTAACCCCGGGCCAAGGAATTAACCAAACAGTTACCGTTCGATTATCGCCCAATTCCGCCCGTAACGAATTGATTCATCCCCGCCCGCCGCCGCACCATCGCTTCGCAGCTTTTCCAAAGCGTACTCCCAAAGATCGTAGCCCGGCCTGTGACCTCCAAGCGTCGCAGCGGATGGCTTCGGCTTACATAAAAACAAGAGACAACTGACGATGACCACACCCGCACGACACCTGCTTCCCGGCTTGCTGGCCATGACTTGCGCCCTGCCCGCCCTCGCGGCCGAAGGCGGCTTTGTCGAGGACGCCAAGGCCAGCCTCAACCTGCGCAACTTTTACATCAACCGCAACTTCGTCGACCCGGCCAACCCCCAGGGCAAGGGCGAAGAATGGACCCAGAGTTTCATCCTCGACGCCCGCTCCGGCTTTACTCAGGGCCTGGTCGGTTTTGGCGTGGATGTATTGGGCCTGTACTCGGTCAAGCTCGATGGCGGCAAGGGCACAGCGGGTACCCACCTGCTGCCGGTGCACGATGATGGCCGCCCGGCCGACGACTTCGGCCGCCTGGGGGTGGCGCTGAAGGCGAAGATCTCCAACACTGAGCTTAAGGTTGGCGAATGGATGCCGGTGCTGCCGATCCTGCGCTCCGACGACGGCCGCTCGCTGCCGCAGACCTTCCGTGGCGGCCAGCTCACCTCGCAGGAAATCGCCGGCCTGACCCTGTATGCCGGGCAGTTTCGCGGCAACAGCCCGCGTAACGATGCGAGCATGGAAGACATGTCGATGAACGGCCGCGCGGCCTTCACCTCCGACCGTTTCAACTTTGCCGGTGGCGAATACAGCTTCAACGACAAGCGCACGATGATCGGTTTGTGGAACGCCGAGCTCAAGGACATCTACAACCAGCAGTACCTCAACCTGGTGCACAGCCAGCCGCTGGGCGACTGGACCCTGGGCGCCAACCTCGGCTACTTCATCGGCAAGGAAGACGGCGCCGAACGCGCAGGCAAACTGGACAACCGCACTGCCTCGGCAATGCTCTCGGCCAAGTACGGCGCCAGTACCTTCTATGTCGGCCTGCAGAAAGTCAGCGGCGACGATGCCTGGATGCGGGTAAATGGCACCAGTGGTGGCACCCTGGCCAACGACAGCTACAACTCAAGCTTCGACAACGCCCAGGAGCGCTCCTGGCAGTTGCGTCACGACTACAACTTCGCCGCCCTCGGCGTGCCCGGGCTGACCCTGATGAACCGCTACATCAGCGGCGACAACGTGCATACCGGCGCCATCACCGATGGCAAGGAATGGGCGCGGGAATCGGAGCTGGCTTATGTAATCCAGTCCGGGACCTTGAAGAGCCTGTCGCTGAAATGGCGCAACTCGACCATGCGCCGGGACTACAGCACCAACGCCTTTGACGAGAACCGGCTGATCATCAGTTATCCGATCGGTATTCTCTGAATCTGCTGCTACGCCAGTTCCCACAGGTATTTGGGACACCTGTGGGAGCGGCGGTGCGACGACTCGACTTGACCCGCGATGGCTTCAAGCCCCGCGAGTCGTGCGGCTGCGCTGCCCGGCAACCCCCACCGGCACATCGCCCTGCAAAGTCACCCGGCGCACCACCCGGCCCTGGGTGCCATAGTCGTCCACTGCGTAATGCTGGGTCGCGCGGTTGTCCCAGATCGCTACGTCACCGGCCTGCCAGCGCCAGCGTACGGTGTTTTCCAACCGGGTGACATGGCTTTGCAGCAGGTTGAACAAGTGCGCGGAGTCGCTCTGCGAGTAGCCCTTGATGCGTTTGACGAAGTGCCCCAGCAGCAGGTTTTTCTCGCCGCTGACCGGGTGCACGCGCACTACTGGATGCTCGGTTTCGTACACCGTCGAGGTGAAGACCTTGCGGTAGTTTTCCAGCTGCTCAAGGCTCACGTTGGGTTTGGCGGCGGCGTAGTCGTACTCGTTGCTGTGCACCGCCCAGAGCTGGTCCGCCAAGGCCTGCAGCTCAGCGGAAAGGTCCTGGTAAGCCGTGGCGGTGTTAGCCCAGACGGTATCGCCGCCGGATTCAGGTGCCACCACCGAGCGCAGGATCGACGCCTTGGGGTAGGCATCGACGAAAGTCACGTCGGTGTGCCAGGAATTGGCCCGGCGCCCTTCGCCACCATCAAGCTCAAGCAGGTAGCGGGTGCCTTCGCGCACCGGCACGGTCGGGTGGGCGATCGGCTCGCCGAGCAGGTGCGCGAAGGCCTCCTGCCCCTGGTCATCAAGGTGGGTCTGGGCGCGGAAGAACACCACCTTGTACTGCACCAGCGCAGCCTGGATGGCCTCGATCACGGCCGGTTCAAGGTCGGCGCTCAACTGGACGCCACGAATCTCGGCACCGATGCGCCCGGCCACCGGGTGAATCTCCAGGGTATGGGTGACAGGTACTACGGCGCGTGCGGCATTGCTCATGGTTTGACCCTCATCTGGCTAGGTTGCGCTAAGTGCCGATGAAAGCTCTGCTCTATTGATATACAAATAAGCTCTAACAAATAAGCAGATGCTTCATTGACGGAATAAGAGCTTGCATTTAAAACCTGAGCCTGCGCGGCGGCAAATACCTTCGCCGTATTTTTGGAATGCCGGGAAAGCATATGGATCTTCGCCAACTGCGTTACTTCATCGCCCTCACCGAACACCGCAGTTTTGTCCGCGCCGCCGATGCCATGGGCATCACCCAACCGGCTTTCAGCCGCAGCATCCAGGGCCTGGAACAAGAGTTTGGCTGCGTGCTGATCGATCGCGGCAACAAGGACCTGCGCCCCACCCCCGAAGGCCAGGTGGTGCTGCAACACGCCCTGCGCCTGGTGCAAGGCGCGGCTCAGCTCAACAGCGAGGTGCAGCAGATGACCAAGCTCGATGCCGGCGAGCTGCGCTTTGGCTGCGGCCCGGCGCCGGCAGTGCACCTGGTGCCGCAGGCGGTGGCGCGCTTTCTCGCCGCCCACCCTAAGGTGCGCACCTGCTTCGACGTGGATAACTGGGAAAAACTCAGCCGCGCGCTAAACCGTGAAGAGATCGAATTCTTCGTCGCCGATATCCGCCACTTCGAGGCCGACCCGAACTTCCAGACCCAAGCGCTGAGCCCGCGCCGCGGCCTGTTCTTCTGCCGCCCGGGGCACCCGCTGCTGGCCAAGGACAGCCTGTCGACCAACGACATGTTCGACTACCCGCTGGCCACCACCCTGATCCCGCCGGGGGTGCGCAAGCTGCTGGCCAACCTCAGCGGCAAGACCGACTTCGCCCCACAGGTGCAAACCGAGCACCTGCCGACCCTGGTGAAAATCGTGCTGGGTACCGATGCCATTGGCATCGGCACCGAAGAAGCCTTTGCCGAGGACATCGACCACGGCCGCCTGGTGCGCCTGCACTGGCGCAACCTGCCGGCCAACCTTGATAGCCTCAACGCCCGCTGCGGCATCGTCAGCCGCAGCGGATACCGCCTCTCGCCCGCCGCCCGGGCAATGATCGAAACCCTGGTCAGCCTCGATCGGCAGCCAGAGGTGCAGGTGCTGGCCGGATAGCCTGCGGTGCCAGCCACTGATCGACCTTGAACCCTTTGCGGATCAGCCGCTGCTCGGCGGCCAGGTCCACTGACGCCTGCAATTTGCTCAGGAAGTCGGCATCCAGGGTCGAGGGGAAGATCTTGCTCAGTTGCTCATCCTGCAAGTCTTGCTGGAGGATCGCCGGCGGGTAGCTGGCCAGCCCCGAAACCAGCTGGATATAAGCGTCCTTGTTGTCGTCCTGGGTCAGCCAGTGCACGGCCTGCTGCTGGGCGGCCAGCAGTTTTTCCACCAGTTCGGGATGCTCGTCGACAAAGCGCCCGGAGCCCACCAGCACCGCCTGGACATTGCCGGCGCCGCCCAGGTCGCGGGTATTCAACGGCAGCTCGGCCAGGCCGCGTTGCTTGAGGGCGCTGATGCCGGTCGAGCCCCAAGTGGCGTCGATCTGCCTGGCGGCCAGGGCGGCAATCGCCGCGTTGAAATCCAGGTTGATGACCTTCAGGTCCTTCTCGCTCAGGCCCTGGCTGGCCAGGGCGGCGTCGAACGACAGCTGGGTGGCGGTGCCGCGGAACACCGCCACGCGCTTGCCCTTGAGGTCTTGCAGGGTCTTGATGTTGCTGCCCGGCGCCACCCCCAGGTAGTGCTTGATGCCGCGCCCGGTGGCGGCCAGCAGGCGGGTGTCGAGGCCATTGGCCTTGCCGATGATCGCCGCCAGGTCGCCAAGGTAGGCGAAGTCGACCTGGCCGTTGGCAAAGGCCTCGTTGATCACCGGACCGGCGCCCTTGAAGTAGTTCCACTGGATGTGGATGCCATCGGCGGCGAAGGCTTTTTCCAGCAGTTGCTGGTCGCGCAGCACGTCGGTCACACCGCCACCGGAATGCTGGGTGCCGGCGCTCAGGTCAGGCACGGCGATGCGGATTTCCTTGACCTCGCCAGCCAGGGCCAGCGGCGGCAGCCAGCCGACCACCGCGGCCAGGGCGGGAACGGCAAACAGGTTGAACACACGGTTGATCGACAGGTTCATGGCACGCGACTCCTGGTAATGGTGCGCCCACGCTACCGACAACCCGAACCATTAAATAAATACTAATAAATTACATTTTAATAACCTGTAAGCATAAATACCGCAGCACGTGCCTTGCAGCGTGCCATGCATCAGACACAAGAAAAATATGCTTCGAATGCATTGGCTGCGGGTTATGGCAGCGGCTTTAAATGCAGGTTCTTATCACCTAAACGCATTGAAACTCACCGAATAATTCAATTTAAGAATAAGCAAATAGCCAATGTGCGGAGGTTTTCCATGGCCCGAGCTTCACTTTCCAGCCTGCCACTGGCAAGCCCCCCAGGCCGGACGCGACGGTTCGGCGGCCTGCCCCTGCGCCGCCTGCAAGCCTGGTATCTGCCGCTGTCATTGGCCGCCCTGTGGTGGCTGGCCAGTCGCAACCAGTGGATGAGCGAACAGATACTGCCAGCGCCGAGCCTGGTCTGGCAGAGCGGCCTGGAACTGGCCCAGGGCGAGCTGTGGACACACCTGGCGATCAGCCTGCAACGCCTGGCCCTGGGCCTGCTGCTGGGGGTTGCCAGTGGCGCCTTGCTCGGCGCCTGGCTGGGGTTCAGCCGTCGCGCTGAACGCCTGGTGCTGCCGACCTTCAATGCCCTGGCGCAGATCCCGACCCTGGCCTGGGTGCCGCTGTTCATGGTGCTGTTCGGTATCGGCGAGGTGCTCAAGCTGGTGGTGCTGGTCAAGGCGATCATCGTCCCGGTGACCCTGCACACCCTGGTCGGCGTGCGCGATGCCCAGCCACGCCTGCGCGAAGCGGCGACGGTACTGCGCCTGCCGCCGCACCTGTTGATCAGCCGGCTGATTTTTCCGGCGGCCCTGCCGGCCTTTCTCGCCGGCGTGCGCCTGGCCCTGGCCACAGGCTGGACTTCATTGCTGGCGGTAGAGCTGCTGGCCTCCAGTGAAGGCATCGGCTACCTGATGGTCTGGGCCCGGCAGCTGTTCATGCTCGATATCGTCTTCGTCTGCATCCTGGTCATCGGCCTGCTGGGTTTTGTCATGGACCGTGGCTTGGCTTGGCTCGACCGGCGCCTGGTGCACTGGCCGCACCCGCCCAGCGCCGAGCTGCGGGTGTCGCGCTTGCAAGGTGGCCAGCGCCTGCAGGCGTTGCTGCTACCGTTGGCGCTGCTGGTGCTGTGGCAACTGGCCAATCAGCTGGACTGGGTCGACACGCAGATCCTGGTCGCCCCGCTGCAGGTCTTGCAGACCACCTGGGACGGCCTGCTTGACGGCTCGCTCAGCGGCGCACTGGCCATCAGTGTCGGCCGGGCACTGGGCGGTTTGCTGCTCGGCGGTGGCCTGGGCTTCGCCCTGGGCCTGTGGCTGGGGCTGTCGACGCCTGCCGAACGCCTGCTCGGGCCCAGCCTGGCCGGCTTGCGGCAGATCGCAATCTTCGCCTGGGTGCCGCTGCTGACCGCCTGGTTCGGCCTTGGTGAACTGGCCAAGTGGGTGTTCGTTGGCCTGGCGGCGTTCTTCCCGCTGTTCATTGCCACCCAGCGGGCGGTGGCCAGCCGTTCGCCACAGCTGGAGGAAGCCGCCCGCGTACTGCACCTCGATCTGCCCCAGCGCTTGCGCCGGCTGGTGCTGCCGGGCGCGGCGCCGGGGATTTTCGCCGGCCTGCGCATCAGCCTGATCTACGCCTGGCTGGGCACCATCGGCGCCGAGTATTTCATGCCTTCGGGCGGCGGTATCGGCAGCTTGATGATCGGCGCCCAGCAACTGCTGCGCATGGACATCATCATGGCCGGGATGCTCCTGGTCGGCCTCACCGGCGCCCTGCTGGGCGCCCTCGGACAACACCTCGAATTGCGCGCCACGCGCTGGAGACGAGCATGAACGCCATCGCCCCTGCCCTGGTCAGTTTCAATCAGGTCGGCAAACACTTCGCCGTTGCTGGCGGCGAGCTGGAAGCCATCCGCGACTTCAACCTGCAGATCGCCGACGGTGAATTCGTCGCCATCGTCGGCGCCAGCGGCTGCGGCAAATCCACCCTGCTGCGCCTGCTGATCGGCCTGGACAACGACTACCAGGGGCAGATCCTGATCGATGGCAAGCCGCTCGATGGCATCGGCAGCGAACGCGGCATCGTCTTTCAGGAGCACCGGCTGTTCCCCTGGCTAACCGTTTCGCAAAACATCGCCCTGGGCCTGGTCAACGACCCCTTGAACAACGAGCAGCGCCAGCAACGCATCAACCAGTACATCGCCCTGGTGGGCCTTGAGGACTTCAGCCAGGCCTACCCGCACCAGCTGTCCGGTGGCATGGCCCAGCGCGTGGCGATTGCCCGCGGCCTGGTGGCCAGCCCGCGCATTCTTCTGCTCGATGAACCCTTCGGCGCCCTCGACGCGCTGACCCGCCAGCAGATGCAGGACGAGCTGCTGGCGATTCGCGAGCGCGCGCGCATCACCACCCTGCTGGTGACCCACGATGTCGAGGAAGCGCTGTTTCTTGCCGACCGCGTGGTGGTGCTGGAGCCGCGCCCGGGGCGGATCAAGCGCATTGTCGAGATCGACCTGGCGCACCCGCGCCAACGCGCAAGCCTGGCCTTCCACCGCCTGCGCGAAGACCTGCTGCACGAACTGACCGCCGACGCGCGCTACCTGCCACCGGCGCAGGAACAGATCCGCGACCTGCCCTTGACCTACCTTGCCTACTGAGAACCGACCATGAGCCAACGCCCCAACTTTCTGGTCATCGTTGCCGACGACCTGGGTTTCTCCGATATCGGCGCCTTCGGCGGCGAAATCGCCACGCCGAACCTCGACGCGCTGGCCACCGCCGGCCTGCGCCTGACCGACTTTCATACCGCGCCGACCTGCTCGCCCACCCGCTCGATGCTGCTCACCGGCACCGATCACCATATCGCCGGCATCGGCACCATGGCCGAGGCGCTGACCCCGGAGCTGATCGGCAAGCCGGGCTACGAAGGCTACCTCAACGACCGCGTGGTGGCCTTGCCGGAGCTGCTGCGCGATGCCGGATACCAGACCCTGATGAGCGGCAAATGGCACCTGGGCCTGACCGCCGAGCTGGCGCCCCAGGCCCGCGGCTTCGAGCGCTCCTTCGCCCTGCTGCCGGGCGCGGCCAACCACTATGGCTTTGAACCGACCTACGACGAACACACCCCGGGCCTGCTCAAATCAACGCCGGCGTTGTACATCGAAGACCAGACCTTCATCGACGAACTGCCCAAGGATTTCTATTCTTCCGACGCCTTCGGCGACAAGCTGCTGCAGTACCTGAAGGAGCGCGACCAGAGCCGGCCGTTCTTCGCCTACCTGCCGTTCTCGGCGCCGCACTGGCCGTTGCAGGCGCCGGCCGAAGTGGTGGCGCGCTACCAGGGCCGCTACGACGCCGGCCCCGAAGTGCTGCGCCAGGAGCGCCTGGAAAAACTGCGCACGCTCGGCCTGATCGCCGCCGACACCCAGGCCCACCCGGTCGACAACCACTGGCACAGCCTCAGCGACGAGCAACGCCAGCGCTCGGCGCGGGCCATGGAGGTGTACGCGGCGATGGTCGAGCGCATGGACTGGAACATCGGCCGGGTGCTCGACTACCTGCGCAACCAGGGCCTGCTCGACAACACCCTGGTGCTGTTCATGTCCGACAACGGCGCCGAAGGTGCGCTGCTCGAGGCCTTCCCCAAGTTCGGCCCGCAACTGGCCAGCTACCTCGACCAACATTATGACAACAGCCTGGACAACATCGGCCGGGCCAACTCCTATGTTTGGTATGGCCCGCACTGGGCCCAGGCGGCCACCGCACCGTCGCGGCTGTACAAGGCCTTTACCAGCGAAGGCGGGATTCGCGTACCGGCGCTGGTGCATTACCCGGCATTGGCACGCCAGGGTCAGATCAGCCAGCAGTTCAGCACGGTGATGGACATCACCCCGACCCTGCTCGATCTTGCCGGCGTGCGCCACCCCGGCAAGCGCTGGCGCGGCCGTGAGGTAGCGCCGCTGCGCGGTAAATCCTGGCTGGGTTACCTGTCGGGCGAGACCGAGCAAGTGCACGACGAAAACACCGTCACCGGCTGGGAGCTGTTCGGCCGCCGGGCCATTCGCCAGGGCCATTGGAAAGCGCTGTACATTCCCGGCCCGGTCGGCCCGGCCACCTGGCAGTTGTACGACCTGGCCAGCGACCCGGGCGAAATCAACGACCTGGCCGCAGTACAACCGGCGAAGCTGCAGGCGCTGCTGGGCGAATGGCAGAAGTATGTCGAGGAGACCGGAGTGATCCTCAGTCAGTCGCCGTTCCAGCCGGACTAGCCAGGGCCTGCAGGCGTGCCGGGTCGAGGATCTCGATCTCGCCATAGCCCAGGCGCAAGGCGCCTTCCTGCTGCAGCGACTTGAGGATCTGGTTGGTGGTCTGGCGCGACAGCGAGAGCATCAGCGCCAGTTGCTCCTGGGACAGTTGCAGCACGCGCCGGCTGCCAAGCAACTCGCCATAGCCGGCGGCGATCTGCAACAGCCTGTGGGCCACCCTCGGTGCGGCGGCCAGCAGGCTCTGCTGCTCCAGCGCAACAAACACCACGCGCAGTTTATGGCTCATCAACAAGGCCACGTCGCGCCAGTGCCGGGGCTGTTGATCGAGCAACTTCAACAGCGGCGCCTGGGGGATCCACAGCAACTGGGTCAGTCCTTCGGCCTGGGCGTCGTGGGTGCGCGGCTGGCCGTCGAACAGGCTGATCTCGCCGAACCAGTGCGGCGCTTCGATCAGGGTCAGCAGCGCCTCCTTGCCATCGGTGGCCACCGCGCCCACGCGCATCGCCCCGTCGAGCACCGCATACAGCCCGCACGGCGCATCGCCGCGCTGGAACAGGTATTGCCCGGCCGCCAGCTGACGCGGCCGGGCCAGTGCCAGCAGGCTATCCTGAAAGCTGGGAGGCAATGCCTGGAACCAGTGACCTTGCAGCAGGGTTTCGCGCATAGCGCCTCGAAGCTGAACTCTGTCGGCTAGCCGACAGACAGGTGGATATCTGTAGGACATGCTCACGTCACCTACAGGAGGTACAACAATGAAAAACCTGGTCGAACACCTGAGTCAATACGCCGCCTACCACCGCGACCCGCGCAACATCGCCACCCACTTCATCGGCATACCGCTGATCGTGCTGGCGGTAACGGTTTTGCTGTCACGCCCAGGCACCGAACTAGCTGGCGTCTGGCTGTCGCCAGCACTGCTGGTGGCGCTGGTTACCGGCTGGTTCTACCTGCGCCTGGACCAACGCCTGGGCCTGCTGATGGCGTTGTTGCTGGGCTTGTGCCTGTGGGCCGGGCAGGCGCTGGCGGTGCAAAGCACCCTGGTCTGGCTGAGTGCCGGGCTGGTGTTGTTCGTGATCGGCTGGGTGATCCAGTTTGTCGGCCACCACTATGAAGGCCGCAAGCCGGCGTTTGTCGATGATCTGATGGGCTTGATCATCGGGCCGTTGTTCGTGGTGGTGGAGCTGGGGTTCTTGCTGGGGTTGCGCCCGGAGCTGAAGAAGGCCATCGAGGAAAATGTCGGGCCGGTGGCGGTTCGGCAGAAGAAGGCAGCGGTCTGAGCGGGGCTGCTTTGCAGCCCTGCTCTTACACCAAACCTGTTGGAGCGGGCTTGCCCCGCGATGAGGCCCTGAGGGTCAGCCCCTGGACTCAACCCCCAACTCATCCCACACCGACTCGGCCAGGTGGAAGGTGGCATTGGCCGCCGGAATGCCGCAGTAGATCGCGCTCTGCATCAGCACTTCCTTGATCTCCTCACGGGTCACGCCATTGTTGGCCGCCGCGCGCAGGTGCAACTTCAGCTCCTCGTTGCGGTTCATGCCAATCAGCATGGCAATGGTGATCAGGCTGCGGGTATGCCGCGGCAGGCCCGGGCGGGTCCAGATGTCACCCCAGGCGTGGCGGGTGATCATTTCCTGGAACTCGCTGTTGAACTCGCTCAGGTTGCTCAGGCTACGGTCGACATGGGCATCGCCGAGCACCGCGCGGCGCACTTGCATGCCGGCGTCATAACGTTGTTTCTCGTCCATGGTCAGCCCTCTCGGCCCAGCAGAAAATCAATTACCCGGCGGCTGAACGGCGCACCGACTTCGACGTTGGAAAGGTGCGCAGCGTGGAATTCGGCGTACTGCGCGCCCGCCACGTTCTCCTGGATGAAACGCCCACCGGCCGGCGGCGTCACCGCGTCGTGGCTGCCGGAGATCACCAGCAGCGGAACCTTGATCTGGCCCAGTTGCTCACGAAAATCAGCATCGCGCACCGCCCCGCAGTTGGCCGCATAGCCTTCAGGCGAGGTGGCGGCGAGCATATCGGTAATCCGCTTGGCCTGGTCGGGATTGCCCTCGGCATAGGTTTTGGTGAACCAGCGCTCGATCGAGGCATCACGCAAGCCGACCATCGCGTCTTGACGATCACGCAATACCAGCTCGATGCGCGGGTTCCAGGTGTCCGGCGCGCCGATCTTGGCCGCGGTGTTGCACACGATCAGGCGGTTCAGCCGCTCGCCGGCGTTGATCCCCAGCCACTGGCCGATCAGCCCGCCCATCGACAGACCGCAGAAATGCGCCTGTTCGATGTGCAAGGCATCGAGCAACGCCACTACATCCTGCCCCAGTTGTTCGATGCTGTACGGCCCCGGGGTCACCAGCGAACCGCCATGGCCGCGGGTGTCGTAGCGCAGCACGCGAAAATGCGCGGTCAGGGCCGGGACCTGGGTGTCCCACATGTGCAGGTCGGTACCCAGAGAATTGGACAGCACCAGCACCGGCAGGTGTTCCGGGCCTTCGAGTTGATAGTTGAGTACGCCATCGGCGAGTTGTACCTGTGCCACTGCAGCCTCCTTCAGGCATTGACGCGGTGATGTTCAGCCAGCGCCCGCTCGACCCAGGCACGGGCCTGGCCGAGGTAGTGGGCTGGGTCGAGCAGACGATCGAGCTCGTCTGGCGAAAGTTCGGCACTGACCTGCGGCTCGTCGCCCAGCACGGCGCGCAGATGGCGCTGCTCGGCCACGGCCCGCTTGCAGCAGGTTTCCAGCAGATGGTGGGCATGGTCACGGCCCAGGCGCTGGGCCAGGACGATACTCACCGCTTCCGCCAGTACCAGGCCCTGGGTCAGGTCGAGGTTGCGGCGCATGCGCTCGGCGTCCACTTCCAGGCCATCGGCGATGATCTGTGCCTGGCGCAGCGCCCCGGAGACCAGGCAGCAGATCTCCGGCAGGGTTTCCCATTCGGCATGCCACAGGCCGAGGCTGCGCTCGTGCTCCTGGGGCATGGCGGCATACAGCGTGGCCAGCAGGCCCGGGACCCGGGTGGCGGCGCCGATCAGCACCGCAGCGCCGACCGGGTTGCGCTTGTGCGGCATGGTCGAGGAACCGCCCTTGCCCGGCGCCGAAGGCTCGAACACCTCAGCCGCTTCAGTCTGCATCAGCAGGCTGACGTCACGGCCGAGCTTGCCAAGGCTGCCGGCAATCATGCCGAGCACCGCCGCGAACTCCACCAGACGGTCGCGCTGGGTGTGCCAGGGTTGTTCAGGCAGCGTCAGCTGCAAATCTGCGGCCAAGGCTTCGGCCACCGGCAAGGCCTTGTCGCCCAACGCCGCCAGGGTCCCGGAGGCGCCGCCAAACTGCAGGGTCAGCAGGCGCGGCTTGAGTTCCTGCAGGCGCTGGCGATGGCGATTCAAGGCGCCCAGCCAGCTGGCAATCTTCATGCCCAAGGTGACCGGCGTAGCATGTTGCAGCCAGGTGCGCCCGGCCAGGGGCGTCTCGGCGTGAATCTCGGCCTGGCGCGCCAGGGCGTTGGTCAGTTGCGCCAGGTCGGCCTCGATCAAGGCCAGCGCCGCCCGCAGTTGCAACACCAGGCCGGTGTCCATGGCATCCTGGCTGGTGGCGCCCAGGTGCACATAACGCTCGGCCTCCGGTACGCCACTGGCAATCACCTTGCCCAGCGCCTTGACCAGCGGGATCGCCGAGTTGCCGGCCACGGCAATCGCCTCGGCCAGCGCGGCAAAGTCATAGCGTTCGGCATGACAGGCGGTTTCGATCGCCGCCACCGCCACCTGGGGGATTACCCCAGTGGCCGCTTCGGCACGGGCCAGGGCCGCTTCGAAATCAAGCATGCCCTGCACCCGGCCACGGTCAGAGAAAATCTCGCGCATTCCCTGCGCGGTGAAATAGGCATCGAACAGCTGATTGCCCGGACGCGGGTTCATTGGCAGGTCCTTGAACAGGTCAATGGTCGTGGTGCAGGTACGCAGCCTGCTTCGGCAAGCGCAGGCTGAACAGGAAGGCAATCGCCATCATCGCCGTAACGTACCAGTAAAAGGTGTTTTCCATGCCCATGGATTTCAGCCCCAAGGCGACGTACTCGGCCGAGCCGCCAAACAGCGCGTTGGCCACCGCATACGCCAGGCCGACGCCCAGGGCGCGTACCTGCGGCGGGAACATTTCGGCTTTGACCAGACCGCTGATCGAGGTGTAGAAGCTGACGATGCACAGCGCCAGGGTAATCAGCACGAAGGCCAGGAACGGGCTGGTGACGGTTTTCAGCGCCAGCAGGATCGGCACGGTGAACAGCGTGCCCAACGCGCCGAACAGCAGCATCGAATTACGCCGGCCGATACGGTCCGAGAGCATGCCGAACAACGGCTGCATGCACATGTACAAAAACAATGCGCCGGTCATGATGAAGCTTGCGGTCTTGGCGCTCATGCCGGCGGTGTTGACCAGGTACTTCTGCATGTAAGTGGTGAAGGTGTAGAAGATCAGCGAGCCGCCGGCGGTGTAGCCAAGCACGGTGATGAACGCCGCCTTGTGGTTGCGAAACAGCCCGGCGATGCTGCCGGCGTCCTTGTCGTTGCGGGTTTCGGCGCTGCTGGTTTCTTCCAGCGAGCGGCGCAGAAACAACGAGATCAGCGCAGCAATCGCACCGACCACAAACGGGATGCGCCAGCCCCAGGCGCGCAGTTCGTCTTCACTAAGCAACTGCTGAAGAATCACTACCACCAGCACCGCCAGCAACTGCCCGCCGATCAGGGTCACGTACTGGAACGAGGCAAAAAAACCGCGCTGGCCGCGCAGCGCCACTTCACTCATGTAGGTGGCGGTAGTGCCATACTCACCGCCCACCGACAGGCCCTGGAACAGCCGCGCCAGCAACAGCAGCGCCGGCGCCCAGGCGCCGATCGAGGCATAGGTGGGCAGGCAGGCGATGACCAGCGATCCGGCGCACATCATCAGCACCGAGATCATCATCGAGTTCTTGCGGCCGTGACGGTCGGCAACGCGGCCGAACAGCCAGCCACCAATCGGTCGCATCAGAAAGCCGGCGGCGAACACCCCGGCGGTGTTGAGCAACTGTACCGTCGGATCGTCGGAGGGGAAAAAGGCCGGGGCGAAATAGATGGCGCAGAAGGCATAGACGTAAAAGTCGAACCATTCGACCAGGTTGCCCGAGGACGCACCGACAATGGCAAAGATGCGTTTACTACGCTCCTCACCGGTGTAATAGGCTGAAGTCATGGCTGCTTACTCTTGGTGGGTTCTGAGAGTCTAGACACACTCAGTAACACTCACGTTCCACAGAACAATCACGCCGGCCGCGCCGCCTTGCGTGGAGGCGGCGCGGCCGGGCCATTGGTTTACACCCGCTCGATGGCCAGGGCCAGGCCCTGGCCGACGCCGACACACATGGTCGCCAGGCCTTTGCGTCCGCCGGATTTCTCCAGGTGGTGCAAAGCGGTAAGGACCAGGCGCGCGCCGCTCATACCCAGCGGATGGCCAAGGGCAATGGCGCCGCCGTTGGGATTGACCTGCGGCGCATCGTCGGCCAGGCCGAGTTCGCGCAGCACGGCCAGGCCCTGGCTGGCAAAGGCTTCGTTGAGTTCGATGACATCAAAATCAGCCACCGCCACGCCCAGGCGCTCGGTCAGTTTGCGCACCGCCGGCACCGGGCCGATGCCCATTACCCGCGGCGCCACACCGGCACTGGCCATGCCAAGCACCCGCGCCCGCGGGGTCAGGCCATGCTTTTTCACTGCGTCTGCCGAGGCCAGGATCAGCGCCGCAGCACCGTCGTTGACCCCCGAGGCATTGCCGGCGGTGACGGTCTTGTCCGCGCCGTTGACTGGCTTGAGGCGGGCCAGGGCTTCGAGGGTGGTGTCGGCGCGCGGGTGCTCGTCGTGCTCAACGACCGTCTCGCCCTTTTTATGGGCGATGCGCACCGGCACGATCTCTTCGGCAAAGAAGCCCGCAGCCTGGGCGGCAGCCGTGCGTTGCTGGCTGCGCAGGGCAAAGGCGTCCTGGTCGGCACGCGAGACCTGATAATCGTCGGCAACGTTGTCGGCGGTCTGCGGCATGGCATCGACGCCGTACTGGGCCTTCATCAGCGGGTTGATGAAGCGCCAGCCGATGGTGGTGTCTTCCAGCTTCATGTTGCGCGAGTAGGCGTTGTCGGCCTTGCCCATGACGAACGGCGCCCGGGACATCGACTCGACGCCGCCGGCAATCGCCAGCTCCATCTCGCCGCTGGCGATGGCGCGAAAGGCCGTGCCCACCGCGTCCATGCCCGAGGCGCAGAGGCGGTTGAGGGTCACCCCCGGCACGCTGTCTGGCAGGCCGGCCAGCAGCAGCGCCATGCGCGCGACGTTACGGTTGTCTTCACCGGCCTGGTTGGCGCAACCGAGGAACACCTCGTCGAGCTGATCCCACTGTACCTGCGGGTTACGCTCGATCAACGCCTTGAGCGGCACTGCCGCCAGGTCGTCGGCGCGCACGCTGGCCAGGGCGCCGCCAAAGCGGCCAATGGGGGTGCGAATGGCATCGCAGATAAATACCTCACGCATCAGGCTTCTCCTGGCGCTTGGCCGTGGGCGGCGGCGGTGCGCGCTTCAAGGTCGCGCAGGGCGTTGAGCTCGACATCGCTCGGCGCGACGGTGGTTTGCACGTCGTCGGCAAAACGGATGGCCCAGCCGGTGGCAGCGATGATCTGCTCGCGGGTCACGCCCGGGTGAATCGAAGTCACCACGAACTCATGAGTACCGGCTTCCGGCTCCATGATGCACAGGTCGGTAATAATGCCTACCGGCCCCTCGCCTGGCAGGCCCAGGCGCTTGCGTGAATCACCGCCTTCGCCGTGGCCGACCGAGGTAATGAAGTCGAGCTTGTCGACAAAGGCGCGGTTCGACTGCTTGAGGATGATCAGCACCTGCTTGGCGGAACCGGCGATCTCCGGCGCGCCACCGGCACCTGGCAGGCGAACTTTGGGCTGGTGATAGTCACCGACCACGGTGGTGTTGATGTTGCCGAAGCGGTCGACCTGGGCCGCGCCGAGAAAGCCCACATCGATGCGCCCGCCCTGCAGCCAGTAGCGAAAGATCTCGCCGGTCGGCACCACGGTGTCGGCGGTTTCCGCCAGCTCGCCGTCACCGATCGACAGCGGCAGCACGCTTGGCTTGGCGCCGATCGGGCCGGACTCGTAAATCAGCACGACATCGGGCGACGAGGTCAGGCGCGCCAGGTTGGCGGCCTTGGACGGCAGGCCGATGCCGACGAAGCAGACGGCGCCATTGCGCAGGCGACGGGCTGCGGCAACGGTCATCATTTCATTGGTGGAGTAGCTCATTGTGCAGCCTCCGCGCTGGCCAATTTTGCCTTGAATTCAGTGAAGTCGGCGGTGCCGCGAATGTACTGGTCGACCCACGCCGTGAAGCTTTCGCGGCTGCGGGCAATCGGGTCCCAGGCCTGGTAGAAGCGATTGTCCCGCTCGTAGTAACCATGGGCGTAGGACGGATGCGCGCCGCCCGGCACCAGGCACACCGCAGACAGCGCCCAGGTCGGCAGCACGCAGGCGTTCATCGGCGCCTGGAGGTCGTCGACAATTTCCTCGACGGTGACGATGCAGCGCTTGGCCGCCAGGGCTGCTTCCTTCTGCACACCGAGAATGCCCCAGAGCAGCACGTTGCCCTTGCGGTCGGCCTTTTGCGCGTGAATCACGGTGACGTCCGGGCGTACCGAAGGCACGGCGGCGAGAACTTCACCGGTGAACGGGCAAGTGACGCTCTTGATCAGTGGGTTGACCTTCGGCAGGTCGGAACCTGCGTAGGCACGCAGCACCGCGAAGGGCAGGCCCGAGGCGCCGGCGACGTAGGCGTTGGCCAGGTCGGCGTGGCTGTGTTCTTCGATCTCGATAGCGTGCGGCCAGTGTTTTTCAACCGCGTCGCGCAGGCGATGGAGGGAACCGACACCCGGGTTGCCGCCCCAGGAGAAAATCAGCTTGCGGGCGCAACCGGCGCCGATCAGCTGGTCGTAGATCAGGTCAGGCGTCATGCGTACCAGGGTCAGATCTTTCTTGCCCTGACGAATGATTTCATGCCCGGCGGCAGTCGGAATCAAGTGCGTGAAGCCTTCGAGGGCGACGCTGTCTCCGTCGTTGACGAACTGCTTCACGGCGTCGTGGAGCGAGAGGATTTCAGCCATTGCAGACTCCTGGATATGCTGAGTCGGGGTCGGTTTCAAGGCGCCTCGGGCGGCGCCGGTCATGGGTTCAGATTAAGATGGGCTGGGGGGCTGTTCAATCCGATAATCGACTAACTGTTCGATTATCGAACTGATTGTTATCTTGCTAACAACACGTGCGAGGGCTGTCAGGTCGCATCTGCGTGACTGACCATGCCCTTGATAATCACCGCCGTGGTGGCCAGTGCCGCCGGGATCACCAGCGCGGTCAGCACTTGTTCGAAATTCCAGCCCAGGCCCAACAGGGTTGCGCCCATCCACGCCCCGAGAATCGCCCCGAAACGGCCGATACCGAGCATCCACGACACCCCGGTGGCGCGCCCCTGGGTCGGGTAGAAGCGGGCCGCCAGCGACGGCATCGCCGACTGCGCACCGTTGACGCACATACCGGCAATCAGCACCAGGGTCGCGAGAAGGGTGATGTTGCCCAGGCTCTGCCCTACCGCGTAGGCAAACACCCCGGCCAGCAAGTAGAAGGTGCCGATAACCTTGTGCGGGTTGTAACGGTCCATGGCCCAGCCCACCGCCACGGCGCTGAGCACCCCGCCAAACTGGAACAGCGCACCGATGAAGGCAGCCTGCTCCATGCTCGCGCCACTGTCGCGCATCAGGGTTGGCAGCCAGCTGGTCAGCAGGTAGACAATCACCAGGCCCATGAAATAGGTCAGCCACAAGAGCAGAGTGCCGACGCTGTAAGTCCCGGAGAAGATCACCGCAAACACGTTGCGGGCTTTGACTGTCTTTTGCTCCGGCACGCTGAAGCTCGATGCCTGGCCGACGATGGCCGGCTCGATCGGCGCCAGGGTCTTGCGTACCTTGTCGGTGCCGCGGTTGCGCACTACCAGGTAACGCGCCGACTCCGGCAGCCAGAACACCAGCACCACCGCCAGCACCAGTGGCAGAACCCCGCCGATCAGCAGCAGGCTGTGCCAGCCGAACGCCGGGATCAGCTTGGCAGAAATGAAGCCACCCCCGGCCATGCCCAGGTTGAAGCCGCAGAACATGCTGGTCACCAGCAGCGACTTGTGCCGCTCCGGGGTGTATTCGGACAGCAGCGTCGTGGCATTGGGCATGCCCGCGCCCAGGCCCAGCCCGGTGAGAAAACGCAGCACCAGCAACTGGTCAACATTGGTGCTGTAGGCCGACGCCAGGCTGAACGCGCCGAACAGCAGCACTGCCCCCACCAGTACGACTTTGCGCCCGAAACGATCGGCCAGCGGCCCGGACCCCAGCGCACCGAAGACCATGCCGATCAACGCAGCGCTCATCACCGGGCCGAGGCTGGCCCGGTCAATGCCCCAGTCCTGGGACAGGGCCGGGGCGATAAAGCCCATGGCCGCCGTATCGAGGCCGTCGAGGAAGACGATCAGAAAGCACAGGATCACCACCCGCCATTGGTAGCGCGACAGCGGTTGGCTATTGATAAAGGACTGCACATCAAGGCAGTTTCCGACAGCAGCTTGAGGACTATTCATTATTTTTATCCAGAAGAAGCGCGCGCGTGTGCGGGTGCGCGCGTGAACGGCACGGACGAACAGGGACGGGATCGAAAAACTGGATCAGCTGCCGCGCAGTCCCGCGTAGGACAGGTGCAAACCGTGCAGGGACAGGAAGTCGGTCATGGGGCGTTTGCCTCTCGCTCATTATTATGGGCGGCCAGGGCAGGCTGACCGCTGCGAGGGACATTAATAAGCAGGCGGGCGCGGCGCAATTCGATAAACGCATCTCTGTGCGTTTATCGAACAGGAACGTTCAGGCGAACAATTGCGCGCTGAGGTCACGACTGGCGGCAAGCATGATCGGCAGGAAGCGCTGTTCAAGCTCGGTGCGGCTGACCCGTCCGGCATGGGTACTGACGTTGAGCGCCGCCAGCACCTGGCCGGAGGCGTCGTAAACCGGAACGGCAATCGAGCGCAAGCCCTGCTCCAGCTCCTGGTCGACCACGCACCAGCCCTGCTGGCGAACCAGCTGCAGGCACTCGAGCAAGGCCACCGGGTCATGGAGGGTGCGGCTGGTCTTGGCCTGCAGGTCGGCGTGCTCGAGGTATTCGTGCAGGGTTGCGTCGTCCAGCGCCGCCAACAGGATACGGCCCATGGAGGTGCAATAAGCCGGCAGGCGCCCGCCAACCGACAGGTCGACCGAAATCAGGCGCTGCACCGTGGCCGAGCGGGCGATGTAGAGAATGTCGTCGCCCTCCAGGGTGGCCATGTTGCAAGCCTCGTGCAACTGGTCGCTCATGCGGTCCAGATAAGGCTGCGCTGATACCGCCAGCGGCGTCGACGACAAGTAGGCGTGACCCAGGGTCAGCACCTTGGGCAGCAGCGAATAGGTGCGCCCGTCGGTGGTGGCGTAGCCGAGCTTGATCAGCGTATGCAGGCAGCGGCGTACCGCGGCGCGGGGGATTTCCGTGCGGTGGCTGATCTGGGCGATGGTCAGGTGGCGCTTGCGCTCCTGGAACGCCTGAACTACCGCCAGGCCCCGGGCCAGCGAGGTCATGAAATCGGGGTCACCGGTAAAGGCCTGGATACGCTTGGCCGGCGAGGCAACGATAGGCGGCGCCAGGGACGCAAACGAGCTACGCACGTTGTCGTTCAATCCTGGCCCTTTGGGCGTGGTTTCTTCTGTCATGGCTAGCCTCGGCAACACGGTCACTGGGGCGATTATCGAACCATCGACCGATAATCGCAATTGACCGCTACCCTCAATTGCTTATACCTTTCTCCCGCCACCATGTGGCTTCTTGGAGAGACTGGTCAGGTACCCACCGTAGAAGTCCCAGGCACGGCCTTGCCCACGAAGCGAGGCCGTTTTTCCTTCCTCCGTAAAAGACGGGGTCGGTGGCCAGAGAACTTTTTCTCGGCGCCCGGTTCAAATTTCATACTCGGCGGACTGAGCGCATTCATAACTTCGTAACAAAACCGCCGCTCTATTGTTCTTATCAACAATAGAGAGTACTAGTGTCAGACAATCTGCTTGCTATAATAAAACTTCGTATCCACGCCCTTGGGCGGGGATAGTGCGGATCCAATCCGCTGCTGCCCCCAGGCAGACACAACCGGATCGCTGCAAGTGCCATTAACGTGAACACCTCGATGTTCACTTTCGCTTGCACCACCACAACCTACTGTTGCTGCGACAGTTATGCCGCTCTGGCCGCGTAGCCGTGTGCATGTTGTGCCCCGCGCACTCAATTGCCCGCGTAAACGCCAGGGTTTATATCCATACAGGTAATACTGTGACCAAAGATGAACTGCGCGCCGAACTAGAGCGCCAGGAACAACGTTACAAGGACGTCTATGGCGGTGAAGTCACCACTTATGCCGCGCAACCCGACCCGGAACGCAAGCCATGGCGCAAACGCGCAAGCGTGCTAGACCAGGCCTTCGCCCAGGAACTGGAAAAAATCGAGAAAGAACTCAAGGACCAGGCGCCCTGAGCCACGCCTGATGGCGATCGCAACACGCCGCGCCACGGCGTGCGGGGATGCTTTTAGCTGAGCACGATGCAGCTGATTTTTGCGCCGTCATACGCATGCGGTAACGGAATTTCACAAATTTCATACGGCCGTTTGATTTTTTTCTGATACGCATGAAATCATGCAAATGTTTAATTTTTCTCGATTTTTTTCGATTTTAGCCGACGATCACCGAAGCATCGCCGACTCAGCGGCTTGGGCAATGGGGTAGAAAAGTCGTCGAGCGGTCCGTCGCAGGGGCATCGATTACCGGGGATTTCTGGCATAATCGCGCCCCCTTATGACCGGGTCAGAATTCCTTCATGATCGATTTATTCAGCGGACTTGATGCCTGGGTACTGGTGAGCTTGCTGCTCGCTCTGACCTTCGTACTCGCCTTCGAGTTCATCAATGGCTTTCATGACACCGCTAACGCGGTAGCTACAGTCATCTATACCAAAGCCATGCCGCCGCACCTGGCCGTGTTCTTCTCCGGCGTGTTCAACTTCCTCGGGGTTCTGCTCGGCGGTGTCGGCGTGGCGTATGCCATCGTTCACCTGCTGCCGGTCGAACTGCTGATCAACGTGAACACCGGCCACGGCCTGGCGATGGTCTTCTCTCTATTGGCTGCCGCCATCACCTGGAACCTGGGTACCTGGTACTTCGGGATCCCGGCGTCCAGTTCGCACACGTTGATCGGCTCGATCCTCGGCGTGGGCCTGGCCAACGCCCTGATCAGCGACATTCCGCTGGGTGACGGGGTCAACTGGCAGAAGGCAATCGATATCGGCATGTCGCTGGTACTGTCGCCGATGGCCGGTTTCGCTGTCGCCGCGCTGGTGCTGCTGGGCCTGAAATGGTGGCGACCACTGTCGAAGATGCACAAGACGCCGGAACAGCGCCGCAAACTCGACGACAAGAAGCACCCGCCATTCTGGAACCGCCTGGTGCTGGTAATTTCGGCGATGGGTGTGAGCTTCGTGCACGGTTCCAACGACGGTCAGAAAGGTATCGGCCTGATCATGCTGGTACTGATCGGTATCGTTCCATCGGCGTTCGTTCTCGACCTCAACAGCACCACCTACCAGATCGAGCGGACCCGCGACGCCACGCTGCACCTGAACCAGTTCTACCAGCGCAACGAAGCGACCCTGGGCGAATTCCTGGCCCTGGGCAAAGCCAAAGAAGGCGACCTGCCAGAACAGTTCAGTTGCAACCCGCAGCAGACCGAGCCGACCATCAATGCCTTGCTCGATTCGCTCAAAGGCGTGGCCGACTACCGTTCGCTGACACCGGAAAAACGCATTGAAGTACGTCGTTACCTGCTCTGCCTGGACGACACCGCCAAGAAGGTCGGCAAGCTGCCAGGCCTGCAGGCACGCGAGAAGGCGGACCTGGACAAACTGCGCAAGGACCTCACCGCCACCACCGAGTACGCACCGTTCTGGGTGATTCTCGCGGTCGCCCTGGCCCTGGGCCTGGGTACCATGGTCGGCTGGAAACGCGTAGTGCTGACCATCGGCGAGAAGATCGGCAAACAAGGCATGACCTACGCCCAGGGCATGTCGGCGCAGATCACCGCAGCCTGCGCCATCGGCATGGCCAACATCTTCAGCCTGCCGGTCTCGACCACCCACGTACTGTCCTCGGGTGTGGCCGGTACCATGGTGGCGAACAAGAGCGGCCTGCAAGGTGGCACCGTGCGCACCATCCTGCTGGCCTGGGTACTGACCCTTCCGGCTACCGTGGGCTTGTCGGCAGCTTTGTTCTGGCTGGCGACCAAAGCCATCGGCTAATACACCCCGCAGTAAAAAGGCGCCCCGAGGGGCGCCTTTTTTATGCCTGATGCAATCACCGGCGCTTGCTGCCGCCGAGCAACGAACCCATCAGGCCCCGTACCAACTGGCGCCCGAACTGGTTGGCCGCCTGGCGTACCGCCGACTTGATCGCCTGCCCTGCTGCGCTTTGCAGGAACTCGCCGGCTTTGTCGGCCAAGCTCTCTTCAGCCGCAGCCGGCGCCTGCTCAGGCTCAGCGGCGCCGCCTTTACGGGCATTGAGCATTTCATAGGCCGATTCACGGTCGATCGGTTTGTCATAACGCCCGACCAAGGGCGAAGCGGCAATCAGCGCTGCCCGTTCGGCGGCGCTCAGCGGCCCGATGCGCGACTGCGGCGGGGCAATCAGTACACGCTGGACCATACCCGGCGTGCCCTTTTCCTGCAGGGTACCGACCAGGGCCTCACCGATGCCCAGCTCGGTGAGCACGCTCAAGGTGTCGAATTGCGGGTTGGGGCGGAAACCATCGGCCACGGCCTTGAGGGATTTCTGCTCCTTGGCGGTGAATGCCCGCAGGCCGTGCTGGACGCGCAGGCCCAACTGCGCGAGGACATCATCCGGCAGATCGCCCGGCGACTGGGTGACAAAGTACACACCTACGCCCTTGGAACGGATCAGCCGCACCACCTGCTCCAGCCGGTCCTGCAGGGCCTTGGGGGTGCCATTGAACAGCAAGTGGGCCTCATCAAAGAACAGGGCCAGCAACGGTTTTTCGGCATCGCCACGCTCGGGCAATTGCTCGAACAGTTCGGCCAACAGCCACAGCAGGAAGGTCGCATAGACCTTCGGCGCCTCATGCACCAGGCGGCTGGCGTCGAGCAGGTGAATGCGTCCGCGACCATCGACATCCGGCTGCAGAATGTCTTCCAGTTGCAAGGCCGGCTCGCCAAACAGCGCCTCAGCGCCCTGCTGCTCGAGGGTTGCCAGGCGCCGCAACAGGGCCTGGCTGGAGCCGGTGGTCATCAGCGCACTGTCTTCACCGAGCAGTTGCGGGTTGTCCTTCAGGTGCGCCAGCAGCGCCTTGAGGTCCTTGATGTCGAGTAGCAACAGGCCTTCGCGGTCGGCGACCTTGAACGCGGCATACAACGCCGCCTGCTGGCTGTCGGTCAGCTCCAGCAAATTGCCCAACAACAACGGGCCCATTTCGCTGAGGGTGGTGCGCAGCGGGTGACCAGACTGACCGTGAATATCCCACAAGCTGACCGGATAAGCCTGAGGCCGATGGTTAAGCCAGGGCATGCCGGCAATGCGCTCGGCCACCTTGCCCTGGGGGTTGCCCGCCGCGCCCAGGCCGCACAGATCGCCTTTGACATCAGCGGCAAACACCGCCACGCCAGCGTCGCTGAAGGCTTCGGCCATGTGTTGCAGGGTTACGGTCTTGCCGGTACCGGTCGCCCCGGCCACCAGGCCGTGACGGTTGGCCAGGCGCATGGCCTGGGCCACCGGCTGCCCGGCGAGGTCGGCGCCGAGCACGAATTGCGAAGAGTCAGGCATGTTTTTTCACCCTCTGTTTAAAGCTTTGGCTTGAAACGGCCGATATTAAATAGCGATAGACCACCAGGAAGACAGGAATAGCCCGACAAGGAATTGGGACCTGCACTGCTTTCACGCTGTTCTTTGTGCGAACGACCCGGATAACAAGACCTTAGCGGACCGACACGTTATGAACAAAAGCCTCCGATTCAGCCACAAGATCCTATTGGCCGCCTCGCTGATCGTCATGATCGCCTTTACCCTGTTTACCTTGTACAACGATTTCTTGCAGCGTAATGCCATTCGCGAGGATCTGGAAAACTATCTTGAAGAAATGGGCGAAACCACTTCGACCAATATCAAGAACCTGTTTGACGGTCGTATTCTGCTGGTACAAAACGTTGCACAAAACATTGCCGCGTTTCCCGAGGCTGACAAAGTCGGCACGCTGCTCGGCCAACAAGCGCTGGTCTCAAGTTTCCTGACCATTTACCTGGGTGACGTCAATGGCGGTTTCACCATCCGCCCACAGACCAAGATGCCCGACGGCTACGACCCGCGCGTACGCCCCTGGTATAAAGACGGCATGGCCGCCAACGGGCCGATCCTGACCGAACCTTATATTGATGTCAGCACCGGCAAGATGGTCATTTCGGTGGTGGCGACCGCTGCGCGCAACGTTGGCGTGGTCGGTGGCGACCTGGCCCTCGACGGCCTGACCGAGATCATCAACTCGCTGAACTTCGGCGGCATGGGCTACGCCTTCCTGATCAACGATCAAGGCAAGATCCTCGTGCACCCGGATAAAAACCTGGTGATGAAGTCGCTGTCGGACCTGTTCCCACAGAACACCCCGCGCATCAGCAAGGAACCGAGCGAGGTCGAACTTGACGGCAAGACCCGGATCCTCAGCTTCGCCCCGGTCAAGGGCCTGCCTTCGGCTAACTGGTACATCGGCCTGTCGGTAGACAAGGACGAGGCCTACTCGATGCTGAGCAAGTTCCGCACCTCGGCGGTGATTGCCACCCTGGTCGCCGTGGTCATCATCATTGCCCTGCTCGGCCTGCTGATCCGCGTACTGATGCAACCGCTGCACACCATGACCCGGGCCATGGAGGACATCGCCGAAGGTGAGGGCGACCTGACCAAGCGTCTGGCGATCCATAACCACGACGAATTCGGCATCCTCGGCACCGCCTTCAACCGCTTCGTCGAGCGCATCCACGGCTCGATCCGCGAAGTGTCCTCGGCCACCGAGCAGGTCAACGAAGTGGCCCTGCGGGTAGTCAGCGCCTCCAACTCGTCGATGGTCAACTCCGACGAGCAGTCCAACCGCACCAACAGCGTTGCCGCGGCGATCAACCAGTTGGGCGCCGCCGCCCAGGAAATCGCCCACAACGCCGCGCAAGCCTCGCAACAGGCAAGCTCGGCACGGCATCTGGCTGAAGAAGGCCAGCAGGTGGTCGATCGCAGCATCCAGGCGATGAACCGTCTGTCGGACCTGATCTGCACTTCCAGCGCACACATCGAGACGCTCAACAGCAAAACGGTGAACATCGGCCAGATCCTCGAAGTGATCACCAGCATCTCGCAGCAGACCAACCTGCTGGCGCTCAACGCCGCCATCGAGGCGGCACGCGCAGGGGAAGCCGGTCGCGGTTTTGCTGTGGTCGCCGATGAAGTACGCAACCTGGCGCACCGCACCCAGGAGTCGGCGCAGCAAGTGCAGAACATGATCGAAGAGCTGCAGGTCGGCGCCCGTGAATCGGTCGACACCATGGGCCAAAGCCAGCGCCACAGCCAGGACAGCGTCGAGATCGCCAACCAGGCCGGTGAGCGCCTGGGCAGCGTAACCCTGCGCATCGGCGAGATCGACGGCATGAACCAGTCGGTGGCCACCGCCACCGAAGAACAAACCGCCGTGGTCGATTCGATCAACATGGACATCAACGAAATCAACATGCTCAACCAGGAAGGGGTCGAGAACCTGCAGTCGACCCTGCGCGCCTGCGCCGACCTGGAGCAACAAGCCAGCCGCCTGAAACAACTGGTGGGCAGCTTCCGTATTTGAGCTTGAGCGGCAAGCTACAAGCTGTAAGGTGCAAGAAGAAACAGAGCCTAGTGCGCTCTGCTTTTTCTTGCAGCTTGTAGCTTGCCGCTAGCCGCTACCGAACCCAATCGAACAAACTATCCTTCATAGAGGTCAACCTTAGGGCGCGTCTCCAGCGGCGAAAAGCCGCCTGGTGACACACTCTGGAGACGATCTCGGAGGGATGCTGATCGTGCACATCGCTGACATCACCATGTTCTACGCGCCCGCCAGCGGCGGCGTGCGTACCTATCTTGATGCCAAACACCGCCGCCTGGGCCTTACTCCCGGTGTTCGTCACAGCCTGTTGATTCCCGGCGCCAGCGCCAGCCACGATAACGGCATCTACAAGGTGCCGGCCCCGGCCCTGCCATTCGGCAACGGCTATCGCTTCCCCCTGCGCCTGGCACCTTGGCGCAATGTCCTGCACGATCTTCAGCCGGACCTGATCGAGGTCGGTGACCCCTACCTGACCGCCTGGGCGGCGCTGGATGCCCGGCGCCAGCTGGATGTGCCGGTGATCGGCTTCTATCACTCCGACCTGCCGTTGCTGGTGAGCAACCGCATGGGCAACTGGTTCACGCCCAACGTCGAAGCCTATGTCAGCAAACTCTATGGCAATTTCGACCGGGTGCTGGCGCCGAGTCAGGTAATGGCCGACAAGTTGCGCGGCCTGGGTATCGACAATGTCCATGTGCAGCGCCTGGGCGTCGACCTGGCAACCTTCCACCCGCAGCACCGTGACCTGTCGCTGCGCCGGCAACTGGGTCTCGCCGATACCACGCGCCTGCTGGTGTTCGCCGGACGCGGCTCGCGGGAGAAGAACCTGCCGGTACTGCTCGACTGCATGAAACGTCTGGGCAAGCACTATCACCTGCTGCTGGTGGGCTCGCACATGCCGGCCACGGTGCCGGCCAACGTCAGCGTCATCGATCACTTCTGCCCGGCCACTGAAGTCGCCCGCCTGCTGGCCAGCGCCGATGCCCTGCTGCACGCAGGCGACCAGGAGACCTTCGGCCTGGTGATTCTCGAAGCCATGGCCAGTGCCATTCCGGTCATTGCCGTGGCCGCCGGGGCCTTCAGCGAAATCGTCAACGAGCACTGCGGGCGCCTGTGCCCGCCCAACGATGGCCAGGCCATGGCCCGCACGGTGCGCGAGGTGTTCGAGGCCGGTGCCCGGCACATGGGTCAGCAGGCCCGCGCCCATGTCGAGCAGCACTACGCCTGGGACAGCGTAGTCAATGGCCTGCTCGAGCATTACCGGGCGGTGCTCGGCCACCCGATGCCGGTACGCGCTCATGCCTGAGCCTGCCGATCGCCCGAGCCTGCTGCTGGTGCTGCATGATGTCGCGCCGGAAACCTGGCCGGACTACCAACCCTTCGTCGAAGCCATCGACGCTCTGGGCAACATTCCCATGACCTGGCTGGTGGTGCCGGACTTTCACAAGCGCAATGCCCTGGAGCAGGCCCCCGGATTTCGCCTGATGCTCGACCGGCGCTTGCAGCGTGGCGACGAAATGGCCCTGCATGGCTACTTTCATGCCGATGACAGCCCGCCACCGCGCTCGCCGCGGGACTACTTCATGCGCCGCATCTATACCTGGGAAGGCGAGTTCTACAGCCTCGACCAGCCCCAGGCGCGGCAACGCCTTGAAGCCGGTATCGACCTGTTCCGCCGCTATGACTGGCCCCTGGCGGGTTTTGTCGCCCCGGCCTGGCTGATGAGCGACGGCACCCGCCAGGCCTTGCGCCAACTCCCGCTGCGTTACACCAGCGACCCGCAGCACATCTTTCAATTGCCCGACTTCAGCCCGATCGCGGCCCCCGGCCTGGTCTGGAGCGCCCGCAGCCGTTGGCGCCGCGGGCTGTCGAAAGTGTTGTGCGACGTACGTGAGGCGCGCCTGCGCCAAGCGCCGGTGATCCGCCTGGGCCTGCACCCGGTGGACATGCGCCATGGCTTTTCCCGCCGCTACTGGCTGCAAACGGTCCAGCGCTTGCTGCGCCAGGGCCGCGAGCCGATGACCAAATCCGCCTGGCTGGCCAGCAGGCACCCTCGGTGAACCGCCTGCCCTGGCTGCTGATGGCGCTGATCGGGGCGCTGCTGGTGCCAGCCCTGCTCGGAGGCAGCGAGCTGTTGCCGCGCCTGCGTGGTTTTGCCCCGCAACTGCTGCTGGGCCTGTTCGCCATGATTGTAGTGTGCTGGATCATCAACGCCATGCGCCTGCGTCTGCTGCTCGGCAGCCAGGGCGCGGCGCTGGGGCGCTTGCGCAGCCTGGGGGTGATCATGGCCACCGAGTTTGCCATCTGTACAACGCCGGGCGGCAGCGGCGGGCCGCTGGCACTGATGGCCTTGCTGGCCCGCGATCGCATCGGGCCGGCGCGCAGCAGCGCGGTATTTGCTGCCGACCAGCTCAATGATCTGCTGTTCTTTTTCTGCGCCATGCTGGGGATCGCCGGCTACGCGCTGTTCCACAGTCTCAACCGCAGCCTGGAGGGCCTGCTGCTCAGCAGCGCGCTGTTGATGTTCACCGCCTTCGCCACCCTGCTCGGCTTGCTGCGATACCGTCGCGCGCTACTGCGCCTCAATGGCCGGTTGCTGCACAGGCTCAAGGTGTCCGCCCGCAGGCGCCGACGCTGGACGCGCAAGCTGCTGCACTTCTTTCGCGCCCTGGGCGAAACCTGGCGGCTACCCAAACGCACCCTGGCGCTGGTGTTTGCCCTGACCTGCGTGCACTGGGGGCTGCGCTACAGCGTGCTGTACCTGGCGTTGCGCGGGCTTGGGGTCGATCTGCAGTGGATACCGAGCTTCCTGGTGCAGATGCTGTCGCTCAGCGCCGGGCAATTCAGCCTGCTGCCGGGCGGTGCAGGCGCGGCTGAAATGACCTCGGCCGCATTGCTTTCGCCTTTGGTGGGCACATCGACCGCGGCGGCGGCCATCCTGATCTGGCGGCTGGTGACCTACTATTTCTACCTGGTCGCCGGTGGCCCGGTGTTCCTCTGCCTGCTGGGTCGGCCGCTGCTGGAGCGCTGGCGGCTCAGTCAGGCGCGGGTTCGTCGCTAGCCGGCTTGAGCTGCTCCCAGAGCTCGGCGGCACCGGGAAAATCGGTGCCGTCTTCGCTGTCCAGCGCATCCGGGTCGTAGCGGCTCAGGCAGCCCTCGCCGAGGGTCGGCGGGGCCTTGGAGGTAGCCTTGTCGAGTGGATCGGCCATTGGCCAACCTCCGGCACTGAGGCTTAGTTGAACACCACGGTCTTGTTGCCGTGGACCAGCACGCGGTCTTCCAGGTGATAACGCAGGCCGCGGGCCAGGACCATTTTCTCGACGTCACGGCCGAAACGCACCATGTCTTCGATGCTGTCGCTATGGCTGACGCGAACCACGTCCTGCTCGATGATCGGGCCGGCATCGAGTTCTTCGGTGACGTAGTGGCAGGTCGCGCCGATCAGCTTGACGCCGCGCAGCGACGCCTGGTGGTACGGTTTGGCGCCGACGAACGAAGGCAGGAAGCTGTGGTGGATGTTGATCACCTGCTGGGCGTATTCCTGGCACAGTTGCGGCGGCAGGATCTGCATGTAGCGCGCCAGTACCACCACGTCGGCACCGTGCTCCTTGACCAGGCGCGAGACTTCGGCAAAGGCCGGCTGCTTGTTCTGCGGATCGACCGGCACATGGAAGAACGGGATGCCGTGCCACTCGACCATGCTGCGCAGGTCGTTGTGGTTGGAAATCACACAGGGAATGTCGCAGTCCAGTTCCTTGGCATGCCAGCGGTGCAGCAGGTCGGCCAGGCAGTGGGACTCGCGGCTGGCCATCAATACTACGCGCTTCTTCTGGTCGGTATCGGTGATGCGCCAGACCATCGAGAACTCTTCGGCGATCGGTGCGAAGGCTTCACGAAATTCCTCGATACCGAACGGCAGGGTTTCGGCGCGGATTTCGTGGCGCATGAAGAACCAGCCGCTCTGCTCGTCGGAGTGGTGGTTGGCTTCGTTGATCCAGCCGTTATAGGACGCCAGGAAATTACTGACTTTGGCGACGATGCCAACGCGGTCGGGGCAGGCAATCACCAGCCGGTAGGTGCGCATGAAATGGACTCCAGAAACTTTCGCAAAGGCGCACATTCTAGCGAGTGCCCGGCAAAACTGCAGTACTCATTGCACGCGCCCTGTCGCCTGCCCGGGTGGCGCGGTAGAGGGCACTGCCGTGTAGCGCTGCGGGCTGGCGATCAAGTTAACTATTGGAAAAACCACTTAGTTTGTAAATTTTTCTTAACCTAATCCCTCAAGGTGTTTAAGCATTCATTGAGCTAATTGCCTGCTTAAATGTTTACTTGGGGGTACTGTCTGATTATTATTGCCGCACTGTCTGTCCAAAATCCTTCATTTCCAAGGAACGCCTCATGTCCCTGATCAACGAATATCGCGCTACCGAAGAAGCCATCAAAGAACTGCAAGCGCGTCTGCAGAACCTGTCGCAAGACGACAAGCTGCAAACCGAGCTGGAATTCGAAGGCAAACTGCGTGCACTGATGGGCGAATATTCGAAGTCCCTGCGTGACATCATTGCGCTGCTGGATCCAGAAGCCAAACTGAACAAAGCCCCGCGCGGCGCGGTTAAAACCACCGGCACCAAACGTGCGCGCAAGGTCAAGCAATACAAAAACCCGCACAACGGTGAAGTCATCGAAACCAAAGGCGGCAACCACAAAACCCTGAAAGAATGGAAAGCCAAATGGGGTGGTGACGTGGTTGAAGGCTGGGCAACCCTGCTGGGTTAATAAGCCCGCTGGTAACCTTGTGTTACTCGCTAAAAACGCCAGCCTTGCTGGCGTTTTTTATTTTCAACGTTTGCTTACATTCCCAATTGCAACTTAAGCGCCTGCACATGGTTACGCCACTGGCCGAGCAACAGCTGTTGCTGGGCGTCGGCGTCCAGCCAGCATTCCTGCAGGGCCCGCTCGAAATCCCCAAGGGTATTGGGCGCGCCCATCAACGGGTCGCTCAGGCGTTGCTGGCAGAAGGTTTGCCAACGCTGGCGTTCCTCGGCATTCAAGGTTTCGCTGAAATTGCGTGCGCGATAACGAAACAACAATTCTGGCAAACGTTCATCATCGAACATCCACTGCCCCTGCCCTAGTTGCTGCGGATCGACACTGCGCACTTGCTCGCACAAACGCCGATCACGATCGCCAAGAAAGCCATCATACAACTGCTGTTCCGGGTCTTCGCTGGGAGCAAACTCCTCGGCGCTATAAACCAGCGGCAATTTCTCCTGCCATTGCCCGGCGGCGGCAATCAGACTCGCCGCGCGCGCCTGATAAACAGCCATATCCAGTTGCAAACGCTGCTGATCTTCGCCACGCAATACACTCAACGGGGCGACCACCGGGCAGCGATTGATATGGATTAATTTCAACGGCACCGGCAATTGTCCGTCAGGCATTTCCTCACGACGAGTGTATAAACGCTGACGCAGTGAATCAGCATCCTCATCTATCAAGGGCTGAACATCCAGGTGCAGGTCACAGACAATCAAGGCATTGCGATTGCGCGGGTGCCAGGCCAGAGGTAATACCACCCCCAGATAATTGCGTGCCGCAGAGAAACGGCCAGAGATATGCACCATCGGTTGTAATAATCGAATCTGGTCGAGGACTTTCTGCTTGCTGCGCAGTTGAAACAACCAGTCATAAAGCTTGGGCTGTTTCTGTCGGATCAATCGCGCAAGTGCAATGGTGGCGCGCACGTCAGACAACGCTTCATGGGCCTGGCCATGGTCGATGCCATTGGCGGCAGTGAGCAACTCCAGGCGCAAACTGGTGCGCCCGTCCTGTTGTGGCCACTCGATACCGTCCGGGCGCAGGGCATAAGCAGTGCGTACGATGTCGATCAAGTCCCAGCGGCTGTTGCCGCCCTGCCACTCGCGGGCATAGGGATCAAAAAAGTTGCGATACAGGCTGTAGCGGGTGACTTCGTCGTCGAACCGCAAGCTGTTGTAGCCGGCGCCACAGGTGCCGGGGCGGGCCAGTTCGGCATGCACCCGGGTCATGAACTCGGCTTCGCTCAAGCCGTTGGCGGCCAGTTGCTGCGGAGTGATGCCGGTGACCAGGCAAGCCTTGGGATGCGGCAGGATATCGGCGCTGGGCTGGCAATAGAAGTTGATCGGCGCCTCGATCTCGTTGAGGTCAAGGTCGGTGCGCACCCCGGCGACCTGCAAGGGCCGGTCGTTGCGCGGGTTGATACCGGTGGTTTCGTAGTCGTGCCAGAAAATGCTGGAGCTCACGGGGTCGTCCTGAACAGAAGGTCGCCCAGAGTCTAGGGCCAGCAGCCCGTCACGGCCAGCGTCAGGCCGAAGCGTTCAACGGATGGAAGCTGAAATAGTTGCGCAGGGCACGCACCAGTTGCTCGTAGTCACGTGGCGCCTGCAGCAGCATGAAACCCGAGTCGTAATGCCCGGGCGTCTGGTCTTCATGGCTCCACAGGCAACTGGCGGTGAGGTTGATCAGGTGCACTGCGCCATCGCGGCCCGGGACTTTGAGCTGCAACTCGAAATCCGGGCCGACCAGCATCGGCAGCTGGCTGATCAGCATCAGGCCGTCTTCGGACACATTTCCCAGGTAGCCGATGGGCTGGTCGGTGAAGCGGTTGAAGACTTTGAGAAAATAAGGGAGCTGGTGACGCTCGATGCGGCGCTCGTCAAACATGGTCGGGATCGCTGTCGAAGACCCTTTTAGCAGGGCCGCGCTAGGGCTGCTGTTTTTCATTCATTTCAGCAACAAGATTAGCGCACCCTGACCCGCGCGTCACAATCAGACCTGCTGACTTTAGTATTAACGCCAAGGCGTGGTGGTTGCCGGGCGGGCAATCGCCGCTTCGCCGCTGCGGTAGTGGCCCAGTTGTTCGAGGGTCTGCAGCCGGGCACGGGCACGGAACGCGTACTCGCTCTGCGGGTAGCGCTGAAGAATGAACTGGTAGGTCTGCGCCGCATCGACGAACAATTTCTGCCGTTCAAGGCACTGGCCACGCAGCAGCGACACTTCCGGCTGGATGAACGGTCGGGCGCGGCTGGTGCGCTCGACCTGGGACAGCTCGAGCATGACCTTCTCGCAGTTGCCCCGGTCATAGGCGCGGTAGGCGTTGTTCAAATGATGGTCCATCGACCAGCGGGTGCAACCGACGACGCTGGTGGCCAGGGCTAAAACGATCAAGGCTCGCATGGGGGATCTCCTGTATTGAGCAGTGTATCGGCTTTGTGCGGAAAATCTGTAGACATGGCTGGCTGCACTGGCCTCATCGCGGGTCAAGTCTAGTCGTCGCACCGCCGCTCCCACACCAGCGGCGCTCGGGCCCTGTAGCCGTTCAAATGCCACTCGCGCTAACCGCCAGGTAGTGCAAAGGAACAATGACTACAGCGATTTTCCGGAGTAGCCTTTCGCTGCGCTTCACTATAGGAGTCTGTGCATGACCATCCGCCGTACCAAAATCGTCGCCACCCTTGGCCCCGCCAGCAACTCGCCGGAAGTGATCGAGCAACTGATCCTCGCCGGCCTGGATGTCGCTCGCCTGAACTTCTCCCACGGCACGCCTGACGAGCACAAGGCTCGCGCGCGCCTGATCCGCGATATCGCTGCCCGCCTGGGCCGCCACGTGGCGCTGCTCGGTGACCTGCAAGGGCCGAAGATCCGTATCGCCAAGTTCAGCAACAAGCGTATCGAACTCAAGGTCGGTGACCGCTTCACCTTCTCCACCGCCCATCCGCTGACCGAAGGCACCCAGGATATCGTCGGCATCGACTATCCGGACCTGGTCAAGGACTGCGGCGTCGGTGATGAACTGCTGCTCGACGACGGCCGCGTGGTCATGCGCGTAACCAGCGCCACCGCCGACGCCCTGCACTGCGAAGTGCTGATCGGCGGCCCGCTGTCCGACCATAAAGGCATCAACCGTCGCGGCGGCGGCCTGACAGCTCCGGCGCTGACCGAAAAAGACAAGGCCGACATCAAGCTGGCAGCCGAAATGGACCTGGACTACCTGGCCGTTTCCTTCCCGCGCGACGCCTCCGACATGGAATACGCCCGTCGCCTGCGCGACGAAGCCGGCGGTAGCGCCTGGCTGGTGGCCAAGATCGAGCGCGCCGAAGCGGTCGCCGATGACGAGACCCTCGACGGCCTGATCGCCGCCAGTGACGCGGTCATGGTGGCCCGTGGCGACCTGGGCGTGGAAATCGGCGATGCCGAGCTGATCGCGATCCAGAAGAAGATCATCCAGCACGCCCGCCGCAACAACAAGGCGGTGATCGTGGCGACCCAGATGATGGAGTCGATGATCCAGAACCCGATGCCGACCCGCGCCGAAGTGTCCGACGTGGCCAACGCCGTGCTGGACAACACCGATGCGGTGATGCTCTCGGCCGAAAGCGCCGCCGGCGCCTACCCGATCGAAGCGGTACAGGCCATGGCGCGCATCTGCCTGGGCGCGGAAAAGCACCCGACCAGCCAGAAGTCCAGCCACCGTCTGCACACCCGCTTCGAGCGCTGCGACGAAAGCATCGCCCTGGCGGCCATGTACACCGCCAACCACTTCCCCGGCGTCAAGGCAATCATCGCCCTCACCGAAAGTGGCTACACCCCGCTGATCATGTCGCGCCTGCGTTCCTCGGTGCCGATCTACGCGTTCTCGCCGCACCGCGCCACCCTGGCTCGCGCTGCGATGTTCCGTGGCGTGTACCCGGTGGCTTTCGATCCGGCAGCCCTGCCGGCGGAGAAAGTCAGCCAGGCGGCAGTCGACGAGTTGCTGCAGCGCGGCGCGGTCGAGCCAGGTGACTGGGCGATCCTGACCAAAGGCGACAGCTACCACACCATCGGTGGTACCAACGGCATGAAGATCCTGCACGTCGGTGATTCGCTGGTCTGATGCTCAGGCCCTGCTGAACAAAGCCCCGTAGCCTGTGCTGCGGGGCTTTTTTTTGGCTCTTCACGGAATTCAGGGTTGGGTTGTTGAGGCTGTGAGTTTATCCATTCAGTGTGGGGCTGCTGCTGGCCCCTTCCGCCTTTACGGCGGCCTACTTTTCTCTTGGGAAGAAGTAGGCAAAACCGCTTGCTCCTGCATACGGCCCTACGCTGCGCTCCGGGTCCCCTCGCTACGGCACCTTCCGGGGCATCGCGGCCTACGACTTGCTGCGCCAAGTCTACATCTCGCGTCTTCGGCTGCCGCCGAAGGTGCTGCGCACCGCCCCTACAGGCACCTACGCTCGGCCTCCTGAAGTCGCTTTTCGCGGCGCCTGGAAGTACGTGCATGAAGATCAAGACCAAAACCAAAACCAAGCAAGTCGTTCCTAGCTTTGGCTTCAGTATGACCGCGCCAGAATCTGATTTCGCAGATACGCCAGTGCAGGCACCGCCCGTAACTTCGCGACTTCAGGAGGCTGAGCGTAGGTGTCTGGAGGGGGCTGGTGCGCAGCCCCCTTCGGCCTGAGCCGAAGTCGCGAGACGTAGACTTGGCGCAGCAAGTCGTAGGCCGCGATGCCCCTGGAAGGCACCGTAGCGAAGGAACCCGGAGCGCAGCGTAGGGCCGTATGCTGGAGCGAGCGGTTTTGGTTCCTTTTGCCAAGACAAAAGGGACCCGCCGTAAGGGCGGAAGGGGCCGGCAGCCGCGCCACATCAAATGGATAAGCCCGCAGCCGTAACCGCAACAACCCAACCCAAAGATCATAGACCCCGGGATTGCGTGAAGAACCTTTTTTTGCCTGCTCGGAATCAGGCATGACCGGTGAACACATCGGCAAGCAACTGATTGCGCGGCAGGCCGGCGAGAAACATGCGCCGGGCAAACTGCTCGACACTGGCCGCCGAGCCACAGGCCAGGGTCACAGTCTGGCGTGACGGCAGGCGTAGCGCCGCCAGAGCCTGGGGCAACTGCGGCGGGGTCAGCAGCTCGACCTGCAACTGCGGGTGCCGGCTGGCAAGCGCCATCAATGCCTGCGCCAGATAGTGCTCCTGCTGGTCATGGGCCAGGTGCAGCAGGCGAATCGGGCCGTGGTGTTCCTGGCGCAAGGCTTCGCGCACAATCCCCCATAACGGCGCCAGGCCAGTGCCGGCGGCCAGCAGCCACAACGGGCGCTCCTGCCAGTCCGGATCGTAATGCAAGGCGCCGCCGCGCAACTCGCCCAAGCGCAACGTCGAACCGATAGTCAGTTGCCGGGCGGCATCGCAGAAGGCACCGGGTTGCCGGCAATCGAGGTGAAACTCGAGAAAGCCGTCCTCCCCCGGCAGGCTCGCCAGCGAATAAGGTCGGGCGACCCCGTTCGGGCTCCACAACACCAGGTGCTGGCCGGCCTGGTAGCGTAGCGCCCTTTGCGGCTCAAGCCGCAGGCGCAGCACCGTCGGGCTCAGCCAGTCCAGGCCGCTGACCTCGGCCGGCAGGCCATCTGCGAGCGGGTCGAACAAGGCCACCTGCAAATCTTCTTCGACACTGCATTGGCACGCCAGGCGCCAACCTTGCTGGCGTTTGTCCGCCGCCAGGGCATCGGGCCGGGCATCTGCGGGCTGGCCTTGCAGGCAGCGCACCAGGCAGGCGTGGCAACTGCCGGCACGGCAACTGTAGGGCACCGCCAGCCCGGCATCATTAAGGGCATCGAGCAGGTTGCTGCCCGCGGCCACCTGCCATTGTCGCTCAGCGACCCGCAACTCAGGCATCGACGGCCTCCCAGGCGGCCAGGCAGCGGTTGCGCCCACAGTGTTTGGCCCGGTACAAGGCCTGATCGGCACGTTGCAAGGCGTCATCGAGATCATCGCCAGGCGCCAACAGGGTCAGCCCGGCCGACAGGCTTAACGGTTCGACGCGCAAGCCGACCGCTGGCGGCTGGGCCAGGGCAAAGGCCTTGCGCAAGCGTTCACAACAGCTGAACAGCTGCGCTTGGCTGCAATCGGGCAGCAACAGCACGAACTCTTCGCCACCGTAACGGGCCAGCACCGCAGTGTCGCCCAGGCAATCGCTGGCGATCGAGGCGAAGGCTTGCAGCACCTGGTCGCCGGCGGCATGCCCATAGACATCGTTGATGCGCTTGAAATGATCGAGGTCGATCAACGCCAGGCCGTGGCTGCTGTCTGCGCGCATGCGCGCAAGCTCGCGGCTGGCCAGGCTGAGAAAATGCCGACGGTTGAACAGCCCGGTCAGTTCGTCGGTGGCCACCAGGTCTTCAAGCTGGCGCATCATGCCGCGCAAGGTGTCCTGATGGGCCTGCAAGGCATAGCGGCGTTGGCGCATGCGCTGGCGAGCGGCCTGCACATAG
This sequence comes from Pseudomonas sp. SORT22, assembly GCF_018417635.1. Classification (NCBI taxonomy): domain Bacteria; kingdom Pseudomonadati; phylum Pseudomonadota; class Gammaproteobacteria; order Pseudomonadales; family Pseudomonadaceae; genus Pseudomonas; species Pseudomonas sp. SORT22. Next base: position 1,235,994 of record NZ_CP071007.1, on the reverse strand, counting down.
CGGGCATACAGGCACAACCAGCACAGCACCACCAGCAAGGCACTGGCCTGCAACGCCAGCAGCGAACCGGCGAAATGCGGCACCTGCCAGGCCTCCCAGGCAATCAGGCCGAAGAAGCTGCACAGCACCAGCAGCGCGCAGCGCACGAACACCCGCCCCCTCAGGTGAAACAGGCCGAACATCAGAATCAACGGATAAAACATCAGAAAAGTACCGCGCCCCTGGTCGAGCTGGGCCAGCAGCCAGGTTTGCCAGGCAATCGCCAGCAACACCTGGAATTCGGTCAGGCTCGGGTCGCCAAAGCGCAGGTTGCGGCCACTGGCAAACACCCAGCCGAGCAGCAACTGGCTCACCAGCAACAGGCCGCTGCCCAGCAACAAGACATCCAGGGAGGCTTGCAGATGGCCATTCAACAGCGCAACCCAGACCAGCGCCAACACCAGCAGATAGGTGCCGGCCGCCATGAGAAAACGTTTGAGGAGAAGCTTCTGCAGCGCTGTTTCGGTCACAGGTGGCTCACCGTGCTCTGGCCAGGGCAGAGGAATAAGGCATGGCCAACCGCCACTTTAGGGTGTGTGAAGAATAATTGCCATGTTTGCACATATCGGCCCTGACGGGCATTCAGGCAAGAACAGTGCCCGGCCACTGCCGACCTTGGTGGGGACCTTTGGTACGTGTGCCAACCGCGGATGCGCGCTATACTGCCGCGCCTTTTTTGCGCCGACAGCCTTGCGTTGGCGCCTGTTGAAGGTCGTTTCGACACCTCGGCCAGTCCGCGTCGGAATACCTTAATGAATGTTCCCGTCTTTAAGAGGAGCGCGCTGCATGACCGTGATCAAGCAAGACGACCTGATTCAGAGCGTTGCCGACGCCCTGCAGTTCATTTCGTACTACCACCCCGTTGATTTCATCCAGGCCATGCATGAGGCCTATCTGCGTGAAGAGTCGCCGGCTGCGCGCGATTCCATCGCCCAGATCCTGATCAACTCGCGCATGTGCGCCACCGGCCACCGGCCGATCTGCCAGGACACCGGTATCGTTACCGTGTTCGTGCGCGTCGGTATGGATGTGCGCTGGGACGGCGCGACCATGAGCCTGGACGACATGATCAACGAAGGCGTGCGCCGCGCCTATAACCTGCCGGAAAACGTCCTGCGTGCATCCATCCTGGCCGACCCGGCCGGCGCGCGTAAGAACACCAAGGACAACACCCCGGCGGTCATCCACTACTCCATCGTCCCGGGCAACACCGTGGAAGTGGACGTAGCGGCCAAGGGCGGCGGCTCCGAGAACAAGTCGAAGATGGCCATGCTCAACCCGTCCGACTCGATTGTCGACTGGGTACTCAAGACCGTTCCGACCATGGGTGCCGGCTGGTGCCCACCGGGCATGCTCGGTATCGGCATCGGCGGTACCGCCGAGAAAGCCGCGGTGATGGCCAAGGAAGTCTTGATGGAGTCCATCGACATCCACGAGCTCAAGGCCCGTGGCCCGCAGAACCGCATCGAAGAGATCCGCCTGGAACTGTTCGACAAGGTCAACCAGCTGGGTATCGGCGCCCAGGGCCTGGGCGGCCTGACCACCGTGCTCGACGTCAAGATCATGGATTACCCGACCCACGCCGCCTCGTTGCCGGTGTGCATGATCCCCAACTGCGCCGCCACCCGTCACGCCCATTTCGTGCTCGACGGTTCCGGCCCGGCCGACCTGGAAGCGCCATCGCTGGACGCCTACCCGGAGATCGTCTGGGAAGCCGGCCCATCGGCCCGCCGCGTCAACCTCGACACCCTGACCCCGGAAGACGTGCAGAGCTGGAAGCCGGGCGAGACCATCCTGCTCAACGGCAAGATGCTCACCGGTCGCGACGCTGCGCACAAGCGCATGGTCGAGATGCTCAACAAGGGCGAAGAATTGCCGGTCGACCTCAAGGGTCGCTTCATCTACTACGTCGGCCCGGTTGATCCGGTCGGTGACGAAGTGGTTGGCCCGGCCGGCCCGACCACCGCAACGCGGATGGACAAGTTCACCCGGCAGATCCTCGAGCAGACCGGCCTGTTGGGCATGATCGGCAAATCCGAGCGCGGCCCGACCGCCATCGAAGCGATCAAGGACAACAAGGCCGTGTACCTGATGGCCGTCGGCGGCGCTGCCTACCTGGTGGCCCAGGCGATCAAGAAGTCCAAGGTCCTGGCCTTTGCCGAACTGGGCATGGAAGCGATCTACGAGTTCGAGGTCAAGGACATGCCGGTCACCGTCGCGGTCGACAGCAACGGCGAGTCGGTACACATCACCGGCCCTGCGATCTGGCAGCACAAGATCGCTGAAAGCCTGGCGGTGGAAGTGAAGTAAGCCTCAGGGTTTGCTGGTACAAGAAAGCGGCAGGTGGATTACTCCCCTGCCGCTTTTTTATTGCCTGTACGGGCCTCATCGCTGGCGAACAAGGTCACCATAGACCGCCAACCGGCCTCAGGCTCAATCGCGCCGATCGAGCAGGTTGACCACCAGCCGGTCGAGCCAGCCCCACAAGCGTTGCTGCACCCGCTTCCACAACGGTCGCGCATGCCAGTGGGCAAGGTCCACGGCCAGGCTCTGGGCAAAGTCGCGCTCAAAGCTCGCCGCCACGTCGGCGGTCAGGGGTGGGTCGATGGCTTCGACGTTGGCTTCGAGGTTGAAGCGCAGGTTCCAGTGGTCGAAGTTGCACGAGCCGATGCTCACCCAGTCATCCACCAGCACCATCTTCAGGTGCAGGAAGCACGGCTGGTACTCGAAGATCTTCACCCCGGCGCGCAACAGCCGCGGGTAATAGCGATGGCCGGCATACCGCACCGACGGGTGATCGGTACGCGGCCCGGTCAGCAGCAAACGCACATCGACGCCGCGGGAAGCAGCACGGCGCAGGGAACGGCGCACTTTCCAGGTCGGCAAGAAGTACGGCGTGGCCAGCCAGATGCGCCGCTGGCCGCTGTTCAGCGCACGCACCAGCGACTGCAGAATGTCCCGGTGCTGGCGGGCGTCGGCATAGGCCACGCGGCCCAGGCCGGCGCCACTGAGCGGGATCGGCGGCAAACGCGGCAGGCCGAAGTGGGTTGGCGGCCGCCAGGCGGTGCGGCGCAGGTTGGCCCGCCACTGGCGGTCGAAGAGCATCTGCCAGTCGGCCACCAACGGGCCTTGCATCTGCACCATCACTTCGTGCCATTCGCTGACGTCTTCAGTGGGCGTCCAGAACTGGTCGGTAACGCCGGTGCCGCCGACCACCGCCCAGCGCTGGTCGACCAGCAGCAGCTTGCGGTGATCGCGATACAGGTTGCGCAAGCCCCGGCGCCAGCGCAAGCGGTTGTACCAGCGCAGCTCGACGCCAGCGGCCAGCAAGCGCTGGCGCAGGCTCAGGGTAAAAGCCAGCGAGCCGTAGTCATCGAACAGGCAACGCACTTGCACACCGCGCTCGGCGGCCTGCACCAGGGCCTGGACCATGGTTTCGGCGCAGGCGCCCGCCTCCACCAGGTACAGCTCTAGGTCCACCTGGTGCTCGGCGCGCACGATTGCGGTAAGCATGCGCGGGAAAAACTCGGGACCGTCGATCAATAGCTCGAACTGATTGCCATCGCGCCAGGGAAAGACCGGTCCGGCCATATCAGCGCGCCGTAAAGATCAGCACCGCAGCCACCGGCACCGACGGGCTGATGGACTTGAGCCCGGCCAGCTTGCGCAGGGTGGCAAGGCCTGGGAGCAGATCGAAATCATCGGCGCGCAGCATCAACGGCTCCAGGGTGACCACCTGAAAGCGCCGCTCATCCAGGCGGGTCGCCAGCAACAGGGCGCTGTAGCTGTGCTGCTTGCCATGCAGGCTGACCGTCACCGGCAGGCGCAGTTCGACCTGGGCGCCATTGGCCAGGTCGTTGATCGGACGCAGGTCGATCTGTGCGTTGACCTTGGCCTCGGGAAATTTGCTGAACTCGAACAGTTCCTTGCGCATGCGCTCGTCACGCAGCGGCACACTGCTGCTGTTGGAGTCCATCTCGATCAGCAGCTCGGCGGCGCCCTTGCGATCGACTTTGCCATGCAGGACGAGGAAGCGATGCACCTCGGCGGTGTCGCCATTCTTGCTGGAGACGAACGACAGGCGCGACGATTCGCCGTCCAGGTGCCAGTTGGCCTGGGCAGGGAGACTCAAGACGACCAGCAGGGCAAGCAGAAGACGCGGCAGACTGAACATGTGAAATCCTGTAACACAATGGTCGTCAACCTTACCCGGCTGTCTTCACGGCAGCAAGCGACAGCCCTCGCGCGGCCCCAGCCACTGCGCATGATTCTCCACCCCCAGGCCGGCAGCGCTGATCAGCCGCTGCTGCGCGTCTTCGTCCAGGCGGCTGAGCGGCAGGTACTGCTGCACGTAGCTGCGACAGTACTGCGGATCGAAACCCATGACATAACGGCACGAGCAGTACTCCTTGGCCGAGTAGGCACTGAGAATGCCTGGGAAATCCATCAGTGCCTGGCGCTCATACCAGGCCCAGGCGCCAGCCAGCAGCACCAGCACCAGCAACACGCGCTTCATGGCCGCACCTCATCGACCGCAGCCAGTACCCGCTTGAGCAGTTCGTTGTGGGCGTAACTGGCATCGCGATCATCGGCGTAGCGCACGATCACCAGCTTCTGCGCCGGCAGCACATACAGCGCCTGCCCCCAGTGCCCGAGGGCTGCGTAGGTATCGGCCGGCGCATCCGGCCAGGGTCGCGGACTGCCGGGCAGCGGCTGGTTGAGCCACCAGTGCCCACCCGGGTTGGCTTCACCCGGCTGGGCGGTGGCCGGCAGGAACGGCTGGCGATTGAACGCCACCCAGTCGCTGGACAGTAGCTGGCGCGACTGCCAGCGACCTTCGCGCAGCATCAACAGGCCGATACGGGCCAGGTCGCGGGCGCTCATGTACAGGTAGGAGGAACCCACCAGGGTGTTTTTAGCGTCACGCTCCCAGACCGCACTGCTGATGCCCAGGGGCTCGAACAAGGCGTGCCAGGGATAATTCGCATAGTCAGCTTCGCCGAGCATGCCGCGCAAGGCCGCCGCCAGCACATTGCTGTCGCCACTGGAGTAAAGAAAACGCTGCCCGGCGCTGGCCGCTTCGGGTCTGGCTGCGGTGTAGCCGGCCATGTCGCCGCGCCCGCGGGTATAGAGCATTGCCACCACCGACGACTTGAGCGGCGCGTACTCGTAAACTTCCTGCCAGTCCAGGCCGCTGGCCCAGTGCAGCAGGTCTTCGATGCGCACCTGGGGATGGGCGCGCATCGGCGGGTAGAAACGCGCCAGCGGATCGTGCAGGTCAAAGCGGCCTTCGCCGTGGGCGACGCCGAGCAGGGTCGCCAGCACGCTCTTGCTGATCGACCAGGTCAGGTGCGCGGTTGCAGCGCTGCTGGGCGCGGCATAGCGTTCATAGACAATGCGCCCGTCGGCGATCACCAGCAGCGCGTCGGTGCGTACGCCCTGGCGCTGCTGATCATCGCGAGGGGCGAAGGCATAACGCTCCACCGCCTGCCAGGCGCTACGGTTGGCCACGGGCGCAACGGTCCAGTCAGGTACAGGCCACAACTCCTGCGCTGGCACGGCCTTGCTCAAGGCCAACAGCGCCAGCATCCACCACGCCACGTTGCTCATGCCGCTTACTCAAGGCCAGGGTTTGCACAGCCTGCCAGCGTTTCATGACAGTCCGGCGGCAGCCCAGGCCTTGGCCAAACGCTTGGCCCGGGCGGCGCTGGCGATTTCCAGCAGGCCCTGGTCGCGCTGCCACAGGCTTGCCCATTCACCAGGGCTGGCCAGCAGCGCCTGGTTGATCTCCTCCTTCATGGCGTTGAACTGCGCGAACAGGCCGCCCAGCAATAAATGGCTGGCTGAAGCCTCCGCGCATTGGCGGGTGCTTTCGGCACAGGCGCCGAGCAAGCCGATCAGGCGCAGTTGCAGGTTTTGCGCCCAGCCCGATTCCTGGCCGACGCCATACAGCCAGGCGCACAGGGCACTGAGCACGTAGAGGTCTTCCAAGGAGCGGAAGGGTTTGACGTAGGCATCCCAACCATCGCCCGCCAGCCGTTCGCACAACGCCCCTTGCAGGTGCAGGCGGGCATGGCCGACCTCCGGCATCAATGGCAAGGCCGGCAGCGGTTCGAGGCGCACCCCGGGCTCGCCGGCATAAACCACCGCCAGGCTCAGCTCAGGCGCCTGCCCTTGTGGCTCGCAGCGCGCCGCCACCAGCAGCCATTCGGCATCCAGCCCGGCGGTGACGAAGTCCTTGCTGCCGCTCAGGCGCAGGCCATCCAGGCGCACCTGCATGTCGGCCGGACGCACGCTGCGCCGCTCGCTGGCGCACAGGGCGCCGAGGCTCGGCGGCGCGCTCGGCCACAGTACCCGCAGGGCCGCCTGGTAGCCAAGCAGAAACGCCAGGCCCGGGGTGGCCATGGCGCGTGCGCCGAGCACCGCCAGCTCGAACGGGCTGACCGTGCCCAGGCGTGCCAGCAAGGTGGAATAGGTATCGGCCAGCGTGGCCGCCTGGGGGTGTCGCTGTCGGTCGTTGAGTCGTTGCAGCCAGGCCATCGAAGCGCTCCTTGGGGGCTGTCATACAAGCATCACCAATTGTTCACGGGGGTGACACCGCATCTACCTAGGCTGACTTTGCACAACAAAGTCGACCGGCCGCAACCCCATGGCTGGCTTATGGAGACACGCAATGACTCGGATCGCTCGCTCTGGCGACAACAGCACTGAACGCCGTCTGCAAGCCGAACGCCTGGTCGGCCCGGCAGCCCTGCAGGAAGCCCAGGCCCTGAGGTTCAGCGTATTCAGCGGTGAATTCAAGGCCAAGCTCAAAGGCGCCGAACTGGGCCTGGACATGGATGACTACGACATTCATTGCCGCCACATCGGCGTGCGCGACTTGACCAGCGGGCGCCTGGTCGCCACCACCCGCCTGCTCGACCATCAGGCTGCCAGCAGCCTGGGGCGCTTCTACAGCGAAGAGGAATTCAGCCTGCACGGCCTCGGCCACCTGCAAGGGCCAATCCTCGAACTGGGGCGCACCTGCGTCGACCCGGCCTACCGCAACGGCGGCACCATCGCCGTGCTCTGGGCGGAACTCGCCGAAGTGCTCAACGAGGGCCGCTACAGCTACCTCATGGGTTGCGCCAGCATCCCCATGCAGGATGGCGGCGTGCAGGCCCATGCGATCATGCAACGCCTGCGCGAACGCTACCTGTGCACCGAGCACCTGCGCGCCGAACCGAAAAACCCGCTGCCAAGCCTGGCCCTGCCGGGTAACGTCATCGCCGAGATGCCGCCGCTGCTCAAGGCGTATATGCGCCTGGGGGCGAAGATCTGCGGCGAGCCGTGCTGGGACGAAGACTTCCAGGTCGCCGACGTGTTCATCCTGCTCAAGCGCGACGAGCTGTGCCCGCGCTATGCCCGGCACTTCAAGGCGGCGGTCTGATGCAGCGCCTGCGCGTCTATGGGCGCGTGGTCCGGGTGCTGCTGGTGGTGCTGTTCGGCCTGGCCATGGCCGCGCTGTTCACCCTCTACGAGCGCCTGCGCGTACCGGCCTCGACCGAGCGTCGGCAGCGCTGGTCGCAGCTGTTCATGGGCAGGCTGAGCAACGCCCTGCCGTTCAAGGTGCGGGTGGTGGGCCAGGTGCCGCAGCAACCGATGCTGTGGGTCAGCAACCATGTGTCCTGGACCGACATCCCGTTGCTGGGCATGCTTGCGCCGCTGTCGTTCCTGTCCAAGGCCGAAGTGCGCACCTGGCCGATTGCCGGCTGGCTGGCGCTCAAGGCCGGCACTCTATTTATCCGCCGCGGTGGTAACGACAGCCAGCTGCTGCGCCAGCAGATCAGCCAGCACCTGCAACAAGGCAGCGCATTGTTGATTTTCCCCGAAGGCACCACCACCGACGGGCGCAGCCTGCGCACCTTTCATGGGCGCCTGCTGGCCAGTGCCATCGATACACAAACCCCGTTGCAGCCGGTCGCCCTGCGCTACCTGCGCAACGGCCAGAGCGATGCGATCGCACCGTTTATCGGTAATGACGATTTGCTCTCGCACCTGTTCCGGCTGTTTGCCAATGATTGCGCCGAGGTCGAGATCCATCTGCTCGCGCCAATTGCCAGCGCCGGCGAAGAACGCGCCGCCCTGGCGTTCAAGGCGCAGCAGGTAATCCAGCAGGCATTGTTCGGCAGCGAACCGGTTGCCCAGCCACAACGCCGGGCCAGGGCCGCCTAGGTATTGGCCCTGGCAAAGCGCTGAAGCTCTGGGTAGAAATTGCGAAAGTCATTCAGCAATGGCTGGTACAGCGCCGTCACCTCCTCTATCGCACCGTCCATGCCTTCGGGCCGTGACAGGCGCCGGGCAATGCCGCGAAACACTTGTTCGAGCACCGCGAATTCGCGGTAAGACCCCAGCCAGTCATCGGCGGCCATGTACGGCGCGATTTGCGCCAGGCGCCCGGGCAAGGCCGGCTCGGCGGCGAGGACCTGGTAGACCCGGTCGGTGAACTGACCCAATGGCTGCTCAGCGTAGTCCTGCCAGTGCAAGGCCAGGCAGTGGTCGAAAAACACATCGAGGATGATCCCGGCATAACGCCGCCGCTGCCGCGGAAAACGCGCCAGCGCCGCCAGCACCAGTGGATGGCTGTCGGTGTAGACGTCGATCTGCCGGTGCAAACGAATCGCCGCTTCCAGCGACGGGGCAAAGCGCCCCTGCAACGGCCCTTTGACGAAATCGCCATAGAGGCTGCCGAGCAATTGCTCGGGCTGCTGACCGCCGAGGTGAAGGTGTGCGAGGTAGTTCATGGACTGGGATTCTAGCACCCCGGCATCTATATCGTTATAACCCGATATAGCGATTTACGCTGAGCTCAGAACCACATCATATTTGTATATCGCGAAATACCGATTTATATTTCGCCACATCGCGATATACCGCTACACAACCACGAGCCCAACCATGCCTCTCGATCTCGACGAAATAATAAAAGCCCTGGCCCACCCAGTACGGCGAGAAATCCTCAACTGGCTGAAGGACCCCGACGCGCAGTTCCCCGACCAGCACCACAGCACCGAACACGGTGTGTGTGCCGGGCAGATCGATCAACGCTGCGGCCTGTCGCAGTCGACCGTTTCTGCCCACCTGGCGACCCTGCAGCGCGCGGGCCTGATCAGCAGCCAGAAGATTGGCCAGTGGCATTTTTTCAAACGCAACGAGGAAACCATCCAGGCCTTCCTCCAGCAGATGAGCCAAGAGCTCTGACAAGGACCTTGCAATGCCCCTTTCGCTGATAATCCTGGCGCTTAGCGCCTTCGCCATCGGTACCACCGAGTTCGTCATCATGGGTCTGCTGCCCGACGTGGCGGCAGACCTGGGTGTGTCGATTCCCGGTGCCGGCTGGCTGGTCACCGGTTACGCCCTGGGCGTGGCCATCGGTGCGCCGTTCATGGCCCTGGCCACCTCGCGCCTGCCGCGTAAAGCGGCGCTGATTGCGCTGATGGGCGTGTTCATCGTCGGCAACCTGCTGTGTGCGGTGGCCAGCGACTACAACCTGCTGATGTTCGCCCGGGTGGTGACCGCCCTGTGCCACGGTGCCTTCTTCGGAATCGGCTCGGTGGTCGCGGCCAGCCTGGTGCCGGCCAACCGCCGCGCCTCGGCCGTGGCCCTGATGTTCACCGGCCTGACCCTGGCCAACGTCCTTGGCGTGCCGCTGGGCACCGCGCTGGGCCAGGAATACGGCTGGCGCTCGACTTTCTGGGCGGTAACCGTGATCGGCGTGATTGCCTTGATCGGCCTGATCCGCTTCCTGCCGTTTCGCCATGACGAAGAAAAACTCGACATGCGCGCCGAACTGGCTGCACTCAAAGGCGCCGGCATCTGGCTGTCGCTGTCGATGACCGTACTGTTCTCAGCCTCGATGTTCGCCTTGTTCACCTATGTCGCGCCGCTGCTTGGCGACGTCACCGGCGTTTCGCCACGGGGCGTGACCTGGACCCTGCTGCTGATCGGCGTCGGCCTGACCCTGGGCAATATCGTCGGCGGCAAGCTGGCCGACAAGCGCCTGGGCGCCACCCTGGTCGGCGTGTTCGCCAGCATGGCGGTGGTCTCCACCGTGCTGAGCTGGACCAGCGTCGCGCTGATTCCGGCCGAAATCACCCTGTTCCTCTGGGCCACCGCCGCCTTTGCCGCCGTACCTGCCCTGCAAGTCAACGTGGTGACCTTCGGCAAGGCCGCGCCGAACCTGGTCTCGACCCTGAACATCGGCGCCTTCAACCTGGGCAACGCCCTTGGCGCCTGGGTCGGCGGCACCGTCATCGCCCAGGGCCTGGGCCTGACCCGCGTGCCCCTGGCCGCCGCAGCGCTGGCGGTACTGGCGCTGATCGTCACCCTGATCACCTTCAGCCAGGGCGGCAAAAAAGCCGAACTGGCACCTGCCACTCACTGATAAGCCTTGAGGTATTTATGACGACGCTTTTTGATCCGATCACCCTCGGCGACCTCGTGCTGCCGAACCGCATCATCATGGCCCCACTGACCCGCTGCCGCGCCGATGAAGGCCGGGTGCCCAACGCACTGATGGCCGAGTACTACGTGCAGCGCGCCAGCGCCGGGCTGATTCTCAGCGAAGCGACCTCGGTGACGCCCATGGGCGTCGGCTACCCGGACACCCCGGGCATCTGGTCCAACGACCAGGTGCGCGGCTGGACCAACGTGACCAAGGCCGTGCATGGCGCCGGCGGGCGGATTTTCCTGCAGCTGTGGCACGTAGGGCGGATCTCTCACCCCAGCTACCTCAATGGTGAAACCCCGGTCGCGCCGAGCGCCATCCAGCCCAAAGGCCATGTCAGCCTGGTGCGTCCACTGGCCGATTACCCGACCCCGCGGGCACTGGAAGCCGCAGAAATCGCCGACATTGTCGAGGCTTACCGTACCGGCGCCGAGAATGCCAAGGCGGCCGGTTTCGATGGCGTTGAAGTGCACGCGGCCAACGGCTACCTGATCGACCAGTTCCTGCAGAGCAGCACCAACCAGCGCGATGACCAGTACGGCGGTTCGCTGAAGAACCGTGCTCGGCTGTTGCTGGAAGTGACTGACGCGGTGAGCGAAGTCTGGGGTGCGCAACGGGTGGGTGTACACCTGGCACCGCGCGCCGACTCCCATGACATGGGCGACGCCAACCGCGCCGAGACTTTCACTTATGTGGCGCGCGAACTGGGCAAGCGCGGCATCGCCTTCATCTGCTCGCGGGAGAAGGAAGCCGACGACAGCATCGGCGCACTGATCAAACAAGCCTTTGGCGGCCCGTATATCGTCAACGAGCGCTTCACCAAGGCCAGCGCCAACACAGCGCTGGCCAGCGGTAAAGCCGATGCGGTGGCCTTCGGCATTCCGTTCATTGCCAACCCGGACCTGCCGGCGCGGCTGGCGGCGGATGCGCCACTGAACGAAGCGCATCCGGAGACCTTCTATGGCAAGGGGCCAGTGGGTTACATCGATTATCCGCGGCTGTAGGTGCTGAACGCGATGAGGCCCTCAAGGCCGGGCGTTGATCTGCTGCTGCAGGTTCTGCACCTGGCTTTGCAGGGTATTGATATTGCGCGTCACCTGGCCACGAAACGCATCAAACTCCGCCGTCGAGGCACCGCTGCTGGCCGCCGGCGCCGGGCGGTTCTCCTGCTCGCTCTTGAGCACGATCAGGTCCTGCTCCAGGCGCTGAATCGCCGCTGAAGGGTTGCCCTGCTTCTTCAAGGCTGCCACATCAGCGTTCAGGCTCTTGAGCTCACCTTCAAGCTTGCCGCCATCCACCTGGGCCGTCTTCAATGCGGCCAGCTCCTCGTTCACACGCTTGAGCTGGGCCTGCAACTGCTCCTGCAATTTGGCATTGGCCGCTTGCTGTTCGCTGGCCTGCGCCAGCACTTGCTCCAGGCGTTTACCCAGGTCACCGGTCTGCCCGGCTACACCCTGCTGTTGCTTGCCCTGCTCGGTCAGGCTCGCCTGCAACTGCCTGATCTGCAGCTTCAGGGCTTCGCTGTCGGTGCTGACACTGCTCTCGCTGGCCGCCACCTTGCCGCTGATCGCCTGCAGGCGCCCCGCCGCTTCTTCACTGATGCGGGCAAAGCTCTCCTGGGTGGCAACCAGTTGCTGCTCCATCAGCGAAATCTGCTGAAAGCTCCACCAACCAAGGCCCGCCAGGGCAATGAACGAGGCGCCGAGCAACGCCCACAACGGGCCGCTGCTGGCCACCTTGGGCTGGGCATGCGCGGCCGCCGCACCGCCACGACGCACGCCGGCAACCGGGACAACATCATCGTCGTCACGGCTACCGGCACTCAAGGTCGGTACGTTATCGAAATCATCTGGGGCATTGTTACGCATGGGATCCCTTCAACCACGGTGATAGCAAATGGTCATTAGTATAAAGCCTGATCTGCGCACTGATCGACCGCAAAGCCGTGATCGGGTTCAGTGCTGGCCGGACGCAAGGTCCTGGGCTTTCCACCAGCCGCAGAACTCATCCAGTGCCGACCACAGGCTGACGCTGGGGCGGTAATCAAGAAACTGCCGGGCGCGGCTGATGTCGAGGGTGAAGTCCTTGCTCATCACCTGCATCCCCAAGCGTGACAGGGTCGGCTGCGGGCGGCCCGGCCAGAGCAGGCAGGCGCCTTCGTTCAAGGCTGCAAGGCTGTAGGCCAGGCCGTAGGAACGGTAGCGGGTGACTTGCGGCAGGTGCATTTGCCGCATCACATAATTGACCACATCCCACAGCGGCAAGGGATGACCGTTGCTGATGTTGTAGGCCTGGCCAAGCGCCGCGTTATCGGCGAGCAAGGCACTGATCAGCGCTTCGTTGAGGTTCTGCACGCTGGTGAAGTCGACCTTGTTCAGGCCATTGCCGATGATCGCCAGGCGCCGCTTGCGTTGCATCTGCAGCAAGCGCGGGAAGATGCTCACATCACCCGCGCCGGTGACAAAGCGCGGACGCAGGGCCAGCACTTCGAGGCCAAACTCCTGGGCGCCGAAGACCTTCTGTTCGGCCAGGTGCTTGGTGGCCCCGTAATGGTCATGAAAGCGCCGTGGCACCTGGTCTTCAGTAATGCCCAGCTGCGAGCGGCCATTGAAATAGATCGACGGCGAAGACAGGTGCACCAAGCGCCGTACATGCTCCTTCAGGCAAGCCTCGACAACGTTTTCAGTGACCACCACGTTGCCTTGGTAAAAGTCCTGGTAACGCCCCCAGTTGCCCACCGCACCGGCGCAATGCACCACCGCCTCGACGCCCTGGCACAGGCGTCGGGCCAGGTCCGGATCGCCAAGGTCACCCGGGATGAACTGCGCGCCGCGTCGCACCAGGTGCTCGACGCCTTCGGCGCGGCGGCCGTTGACCCGAACGTCAAAGCCCTGCTCCAGGGCAAAGCGCGCAAAGCGCCCGCCTATGAAGCCGCTCGCGCCGGTGACCAGAATTTGCATGTAGCACTCCGCCTAAAACAGGTTTTTCAGATACTGCTGACGCCGCCAATGCCTACAAGGGCACCAGCCACTGCCCGGCCGTCAGGCGCAGGTGATCCGTCAGTTGGCCGAGCAACTGCCCGCCATTGCGCCAATGATGCCAGTACAAGGGCACGTCGATGGGTTTATCCGCGGATATTTCTACCAGGCGCCCGCTGGCCAGCTGATCGCGCACCTGCAGTTCCGGCACCAGGCCCCAGCCCAGGCCCGCTTCGGTCATGCGCAAGAAGCCTTCGGATGACGGGCACAGGTGATGGAGGAAACCGTCCTGAATACCTAACGAGGCCAGGTAACGGTGCTGAAGAAAGTCATCCGGCCCGAACACCAGCGCCGGCGTGCGCGACAGCCGCGCGGCAGCGAAACCGGCTGGAAAGTAGCGCGCCATGAACGCCGGGCTGGCCAGCGCCCGGTAGCGCATGGCGCCGAGCAACAGGCTGCGCGCGCCGGCCACCGGCCGTTCGCTGCCGCACAGGCAGGCTGCTACTTCGCCGGCACGCATGCGCTTGAGGCCGACTTCCTGGTCTTCGACCACCAGGTCGAGCAACACCTGCTGACCGGCACAGAATTCGCCCACAGCGCCTGCCCACCAGGTCGCCAGGCTGTCGGCATTGAGGGCGATGCGCAGGCGCTCGGGCATGCCCTCTGCATCCAGCGCCGGCACCTGGCTCTGCAGATCACGCTCAAGCAGGCGCACCTGTTGCACATGGTTGAGCAGGCGCCGGCCGACATCGGTGGGGCTCGGCGGATTGGCGCGCACCAGCACCGGCTGGCCAACCCGCGCCTCGAGCAACTTGATGCGCTGGGAAATCGCCGACTGCGACAAGCCCAGCACCTGGGCGGCGCGCTCGAAACCGGCCTGTTCAATCACGGCGGCGAGGGCAGACAGCAGTTTGTAATCGAACATTATTTTTCCTAATGCCAGATCAGCTTTATTTGTTTTTCTTATACAGAGGAAATCCCCACAATGGCCAGCATCTTCTTTGTATTTGCGCCCGCGCCCTGCGGGTGTCTTGTGGAGTTCCCCTTATGTGGCAAAGCTACCTGAACGGCCTGTTGGTCGCCTTCGGCCTGATCATGGCGATCGGCACGCAAAACGCCTTTGTCCTGGCACAGAGCCTGCGCCGCGAACATCACCTGCCGGTGGCGGCGCTGTGCGTGGTCTGCGATGCCATCCTGGTGGCCGCGGGCGTGTTTGGCCTGGCCACGGTGCTGGCGCAAAACCCGACCCTGCTGGCGGTGGCGCGCTGGGGTGGCGCGGTGTTTCTGATCTGGTACGGCGGCAAGGCGTTGCTGCGCGCCTGCTCGCAACAAAGCCTGCAACAGGGCGAAGGCCAGGGCTTGCGTTCGCGTCGGGCGGTGCTGCTCAGCGCCCTGGCGGTAACCCTGCTCAACCCCCATGTGTACCTCGACACGGTATTGCTGATCGGCTCGCTGGGCGCCCAGCAGACCGTGCCCGGCGCTTACGTGGCCGGCGCCGCCAGCGCCTCGCTGCTGTGGTTTTTCACCCTCGCCCTGGGCGCCGCCTGGCTGGCCCCGTGGCTGGCGCGCCCAGGCACCTGGCGGCTGCTCGACCTGATGGTGGCGGTGATGATGTTTGCCGTGGCGGCGCAGCTGATCTTTACCTGAGGCGCCGCTCGTCCGGCACCGGCAAAGGCTCTGGAACCTCTTTCCCGTACACTTGTTGCGTGGTTATGCACCGGGCCCGGTGCTATGATCCAGCCCTTGCGTCGCAAAGAGTACAAACTCGCCGACGCACACCGGCCGCCCGTGATCGGCCTTGCGCTCACCGCAACAGACCTGATTAGGAGAATCACCATGGCTTTTGAATTGCCGCCGCTGCCTTACGCCCACGACGCCCTGCAGCCGCACATTTCCAAGGAAACCCTGGAATACCACCACGACAAGCACCACAACACCTATGTCGTGAACCTGAACAACCTGGTGCCAGGCACCGAGTTCGAAGGCAAGACCCTGGAAGAGATCGTCAAGACTTCCTCGGGCGGTATCTTCAACAACGCCGCTCAGGTCTGGAACCACACCTTCTACTGGAACTGCCTGGCGCCAAACGCCGGCGGCCAACCAACCGGCGCCCTGGCTGAAGCCATCAACGCCGCGTTCGGTTCGTTCGACAAGTTCAAGGAAGAGTTCACCAAGACTTCGGTCGGCACCTTCGGTTCCGGTTGGGGCTGGCTGGTGAAAAAATCCGACGGTTCCCTGGCCCTGGCCAGCACCATCGGCGCCGGCAACCCGCTGACCAACGGCGACACCCCGCTGCTGACCTGCGACGTCTGGGAACACGCCTACTACATCGACTACCGTAACGTGCGTCCGAAGTACGTCGAAGCGTTCTGGAACCTGGTCAACTGGAAGTTCGTCGCCGAGCAGTTCGAAGGCAAAACCTTCACTGCCTGAGCCGGCTGCTGAGCAATACCTTGCACAAGGTATTGAGCGCGCGAAAAGCCCACCCTAGCGGTGGGCTTTTTTATGCGCGTCTGCGCTGCAACATTTTTCATCCTATTCAGGCGCCGTGCATCTTGCCGCGCACGCAGAGCACGCTAACATCAAACGTTGGGAAACTCGTTGCCACGGATTAAAGTCGCGAGGCCGGGCAACCGATACAGTGACGGCAGGCAGCCAACCTGCTCCTGGTGCAAAATGCACCGTCAAGGAGCTGGAGAAGTCCTGTTGACGGCCGATAGTGGATTGCCAAGTTTGATGGCAAAATGATGCCATGCGCATGGATTAAGGAAACCCCATTGAAGCTGGAACTCAAGAACAGCTTATCGGTCAAGTTGCTCAGGGTAGTACTGCTCTCGGCGTTGGTCGTCGGTGTAGTTCTCAGTTGTGCGCAGATCGTCTTTGATGCCTACAAGACCCGCCAGGCCGTCGCCAATGACGCCCAACGGATCCTCGACATGTTCCGCGACCCTTCGACCCAGGCGGTGTACAGCCTGGACAAGGAAATGGGCATGCAGGTCATGGAGGGCTTGTTCCAGGACGAGTCCGTGCGCATGGCCTCCATCGGCCATCCCAACGAGACCATGCTGGCGGAAAAATCCCGCCCGCTGCAGGAGGTTTCCAGCCGCTGGCTGACCGACCTGATTCTCGGCCAGGAGCGCAACTTCACCACCCAGCTGGTCGGCCGTGGCCCCTATAGCGAATATTACGGCGACCTGAGCATCACCCTCGACACCGCCTCCTACGGCGAGGGCTTCCTGGTCAGTTCAGTGATCATCTTCATTTCCGGCGTGCTGCGCGCCCTGGCCATGGGCCTGGTGCTGTACCTGGTCTATCACTGGATGCTGACCAAGCCGCTGTCGAAGATCATCGAGCACCTCACCCAGATCAACCCCGACCGTCCCAGCCAGCACCAGTTGCCGCTGATCAAGGGCCACGAAAAGAACGAGCTGGGCCTGTGGGTCAATACCGCCAACCAGTTGCTGGCCTCGATCGAGCGCAATACCCACCTGCGCCATGAAGCCGAGAACAGCCTGTTGCGCATGGCCCAGTACGACTTTCTCACCGGCCTGCCGAACCGCCAGCAACTGCAGCAGCAACTGGACAAGATCCTCGTCGACGCCGGGCGCCTGCAACGCCGGGTGGCGGTACTGTGCGTGGGCCTTGACGACTTCAAGGGCATCAACGAGCAGTTCAGCTACCAGGCCGGCGACCAGTTGCTGCTGGCCCTGGCCGACCGCCTGCGCGCCCACAGTGGCCGCCTCGGTGCCCTGGCCCGCCTGGGCGGCGACCAGTTCGCCCTGGTCCAGGCCGATATCGAGCAGCCCTACGAAGCGGCGGAGCTGGCCCAGAGCATTCTCGATGACCTCGAAGCACCGTTCGCCCTCGACCATCAGGAAATCCGCCTGCGCGCGACCATCGGCATCACCCTGTTCCCCGAAGACGGCGACAGCACCGAGAAGCTGCTGCAAAAGGCCGAGCAGACCATGACCCTGGCCAAGGCCCGCTCGCGCAACCGCTACCAGTTCTACATCGCCAGTGTCGACAGCGAGATGCGCCGGCGCCGCGAGCTGGAAAAAGACCTGCGCGAAGCGCTGCCGCGCAACCAGCTGTTCCTGGTCTACCAGCCACAGATCAGCTACCGCGACCATCGCGTGGTCGGTGTCGAGGCGCTGCTGCGCTGGCAGCATCCGGAACTGGGCATGGTCCCGCCGGACCAGTTCATCCCCCTGGCCGAGCAGAACGGCAACATCATCAGCATCGGCGAATGGGTGCTCGACCAGGCTTGCCGGCAACTACGCGACTGGCACGATCAGGGCTTCAGCGAACTGCGCATGGCGGTCAACCTGTCGACCGTGCAACTGCACCACAACGAGTTGCCGCGAGTGGTCAACAACCTGCTGCAGATCTACCGCCTGCCGCCGCGCAGCCTGGAGCTGGAAGTCACCGAGACCGGCCTGATGGAAGACATCAGCACCGCTGCCCAGCACCTGCTGAGCCTGCGCCGATCCGGGGCGCTGATTGCCATTGACGACTTCGGCACCGGCTACTCGTCGCTCAGCTACCTGAAGTCGCTGCCGCTGGACAAGATCAAGATCGACAAGAGCTTCGTCCAGGACCTGCTCGATGACGACGACGATGCCACCATCGTCCGCGCCATCATCCAGCTGGGCAAGAGCCTGGGCATGCAAGTCATTGCCGAAGGGGTCGAGACGGCGGAACAGGAAGCCTACATCATCGCCCAGGGTTGCCATGAAGGTCAGGGCTACCACTACAGCAAACCCTTGCCGGCCCGGGAGCTGACTGCGTTCCTCAAACAGGCCCAGCGCAACCAGGTTTCGATTCTCTAACCCCTGTACGCATTGCTCGAAGCGGTCAACCCACGCATTTGAATATTTACGTGACTGCCCCTTTACACAAAATGCAAATCTTTCGCATTATGTTGCAGTTTTGCGTGCCTCCGGTACGCCTGTCCAACCTCTCGACGCAGGAATTCGCCATGATTCGTATGCCTCTGGCCACCGCCAGTCTGTTGGCCATTGCCATCTCTCTCGCCGGTTGCGGCGACAGCAAGGACAAGGACAAAGCCGCCGCACCGCAAGCCCCGGCCACCACCTCGGCTACCGCCCCTGCTGCCGCTGGCGCCGTCGACGAGGCAGCGGCCAAGGCCGTGGTCAAGCATTACGCCGACATGGTCCACGCCGTCTACAGCGACTCGCTGAGCACCGCCAAGACCCTGCAAACCGCGATCGACGCCTTCCTTGCCAAGCCCAGCGACGAAACCCTGAACGCTGCCAAAGCCGCCTGGGTCGCTGCCCGTGTGCCATACCTGCAGAGCGAAGTGTTCCGCTTCGGCAACACCATCATCGACGACTGGGAAGGCCAGGTGAATGCCTGGCCGCTGGACGAAGGCCTGATCGACTATGTCGACAAGAGCTACGAGCATGCTCTGGGCAACCCTGGCGCGACCGCCAACATCATCGCCAATACCCAGGTTCAGGTCGGCGAAGACAAGGTTGACGTCAAGGACATCACCCCGGAGAAGCTCGCCAGCCTGAACGAGCTGGGCGGCTCCGAAGCCAACGTTGCCACCGGTTACCACGCCATCGAATTCCTGCTCTGGGGCCAGGACCTCAACGGCACCGGCCCGGGCGCCGGCGCCCGTCCTGCCTCCGACTACCTGGAAGGCCAGGGCGCTACCGGCGGCCACAACGAGCGCCGCCGTGCCTACCTCAAAGCCGTGACCCAACTGCTGGTCAACGACCTCGAGGAAATGGTCGGCAACTGGGCACCGAACGTTGCCACCAACTACCGTGCCACCCTCGAAGCCGAGCCAGTGGCCGACGGCCTGCGCAAGATGCTGTTCGGCATGGGCAGCCTGTCGCTGGGCGAACTGGCTGGCGAGCGCATGAAGGTTTCCCTGGAAGCCAATTCGCCTGAAGACGAGCAGGACTGCTTCAGCGACAACACCCACAACTCGCACTTCTATGACGCCAAGGGCATCCGCAACGTCTACCTGGGCGAGTACACCCGCACCGACGGCACCAAGCTGAGCGGCCCGAGCCTGTCGTCGCTGGTGGCCAAGATCGACGCCGCCACCGACACCACCCTCAAGGCCGACCTGCAAGCAACCGAAGCCAAGATTCAGGTGATGGTCGACCATGCCGCCAAAGGCGAGCACTACGACCAGCTGATCGCGGCCGACAACGCTGCCGGCAACCAGATCGTGCGTGACGCCATCGCCGCCCTGGTCAAGCAGACCGGTGCGATCGAACAGGCCGCAAGCAAACTGGGCATCGCCAACCTGGCACCGGACACCGCTGATCACGAGTTCTGATTCAGCGGCGGCTTGATAGAGGCGACCTTCGGGTCGCCTTCTTTATGCGCATCATCGCGGGTCGAGCCCGCTCCCACAGGATTGGTGCAGGCAGGTCCACTGGAGGAGCCGGCTTGCCCCGCGATAGATTTCATCGAGCAAACGCAAATCCCTCTTATTCAATTACCCCGAGCCTGCTAAGCTTGCACGCCGGTTTTTTGCCCAAGCCCCAGGATTATTGATGTCCTCGTTGCTTCCCCGTCTCAGCCCCCTGCTTCTGGTCGCCGTTCTGGCCGGTTGCGACGACGCCCCGCGATTCACCCAGGCCGAGCCCGGTGAAGCGCTGGCCGGTGGCAAGGCGACGGTGAACAAGCGCGACCAGAACGCCTATTCCATGCCTTCGGCCAACCTGCCGCCGAGCCGGCGCCTGGACTTCAGTGTCGGCAACAGCTTTTTCCGCAGCCCCTGGGTGATTGCCCCGTCGACCACCACCGCCCGCGACGGCCTGGGCCCTCTGTTCAATACCAATGCCTGCCAGAACTGCCACATCAAGGACGGCCGCGGCCACCCGCCCGGGCCCAACGCCGCCAACGCGGTGTCGATGCTGGTGCGCCTGTCGATCCCCGATCAGCCGCAGTACGCCAAGGTTATCGAGCAACTGGGCATCGTCCCGGAGCCGGTGTATGGCGGTCAGTTGCAGGACATGGCGGTGCCGGGTGTCGCCCCCGAAGGCAAGGTGCGGGTCGAGTACGATACGCAACAGGTCACCTTCAAGGACGGCACCCAGGTCGAACTGCGCAAGCCGCGCCTGCAGATCACCCAGCTGGGCTACGGGCCGATGCACCCCGATACGCGCTTCTCGGCCCGGGTCGCCCCGCCGATGATCGGCCTGGGTCTGCTCGAGGCCATCCCCGAGGCGGCGCTGCTGGCTAATGCCGACCCCGACGACCGCAACGGCGATGGCATCCGCGGCCGCGCCAACCGGGTCTGGGACGATGCCCAGGGCAAGACCGTGGTCGGCCGCTTCGGCTGGAAGGCCGGGCAGCCGAACCTCAATCAGCAGAACGTCCATGCGTTTTCCGGTGACATGGGCCTGACCACCAGCCTGCGGCCAATGGACGACTGCACCCCGGCGCAGACCGACTGCCTCAACGCCGCCAACGGCAACGGTGCCAACGGCGAGCAGGAAGTCAGCGACAACATCCTGCGCCTGGTGCTGTTCTATACCCGCAACCTGGCAGTGCCGGTGCGCAAGGACGTCGATTCGCCCCAGGTGCTGGCCGGCAAGAACCTGTTCCACCAGGCCGGCTGCCAAGGCTGCCACACGCCACAGTTCACCACCGCCAGCGACGCCGCCGAGCCGGAGCTGGCCAACCAGCTGATCCGCCCCTACAGCGACCTGCTGCTGCATGACATGGGCCCGGGCCTGGCCGACAACCGCAGCGAGTTCGCCGCCAGCGGCCAGGACTGGCGCACCGCGCCGCTGTGGGGTATCGGCCTGAACGAGACCGTCAGCGGTCACACCCAGTTTCTTCACGATGGCCGCGCCCGCAACCTGCTCGAAGCTGTGCTCTGGCACGGTGGCGAAGCCGAAGCGGCCAAACAGTACGTCTTGAGCTTCAACGCCGGGCAACGCACCGCGTTGCTGGCTTTCCTGAATTCACTTTAAGCAAAGGAGCCGGGCATGTTCCGTCCCAAACTGTTGTTCACCAGCCTTGCCGCCCTCGCCCTCGGCGCCTGCTCGCCGCAAGACCCGCAAGCGGTGACCTCGGCGGCGATCGCCAAACAGGTAATCCTGCCGACCTACAGCCGCTGGGTCGAAGCCGACCGCCAGCTGGCCGTCAGCGCCCTGGCCTTCTGTGAAGGCAAGGCGGACCTGGCCACTGCCCGCGCCGATTTTCTCCATGCGCAAAAAGCCTGGGCCGAGTTGCAGCCCCTGTTGATCGGCCCGCTGGCCGAAGGCAACCGTGCCTGGCAGGTGCAGTTCTGGCCCGACAAGAAGAACCTGGTCGGCCGTCAGGTCGAGCAACTGGTCAACGGTGACAAGCCACTCGACGCCGAAACCCTGGGCAAATCCAGTGTCGTCGTGCGCGGCCTGTCGGCCTACGAGTACATCCTCTTCGATAGCAAGCCGGATGCCGCCAACGCCGAACAGAAAGCCCGCTACTGCCCGCTGCTGGTGGCCATCGGCGAGCACCAGAAGGCCCTGGCCGAGGAAATCCTCAAAGGCTGGAACAGCACCGACGGCATGCTCGCGCAGATGACCAAGTTCCCCAACCAGCGCTACGCCGATTCCCACGAGGCCATCGCCGACCTGCTGCGGGCCCAGGTTACCGCCCTGGATACCCTGAAGAAGAAACTCGGCGCGCCCATGGGCCGCCTGAGCAAGGGTATCCCGCAGCCGCTGCAGGCCGAGGCCTGGCGCAGCCACTCCTCGCTGAAAAGCCTGGAAGCCAGCCTCAATGCTGCCCAGACCGTCTGGGTCGGGGTCGACAACAAAGGCCTGCGCGGCCTGCTGGGCAAAGACCAGCAAGCCTTGGCGGACAAGATCGACGCCGCCTACGCCAACGCCTCCAAGCTGCTGGCCGGCAACCAGAAAACCCTCGGCGAGTTGCTCGACGACGAAGCCGGCCGCCAGCAGCTGAACACTATTTACGACAGCCTCAACGCCGTTCACCGCCTGCACGAAGGCGAGCTGGCCAAGGCGCTGGGCATCCAGCTGGGCTTCAACGCCAACGACGGTGACTGATCATGTTGCGACGCCAGGCTCTCAAACTCGGTAGCGTTGTGCTCAGCGCCCTCACCCTCGGCGGCTGGACCCTGTTTCGCAACAAGGCCGGCACGCCGCTGCTGCTCTCGGCGCGTGACGATGGCGACGGCAAGCACTACGCCGTCGGCTACCGCCTGGACGGCACCCAGGTGTTCGCCACCGAGGTGGGCCAGCGTTGCCATGACATCATCAACCATCCCGAACAGCCAATTGCCCTGTTCGTCGCCCGCCGCCCCGGCACCGAGAGCTACCTGATCGACCTGCGCGATGGCCGCTTGCTGCAGACCATCACCTCGCAGCCGAACCGGCATTTCTACGGCCATGCGGTGATCCACAAGAGCGGCGAATGGCTCTACGCCACCGAGAACGACACCACCGACCCTGGCCGTGGCGTACTCGGTGTCTACCGTTTCGACGGCGAGCGCCTGAGCCATGCTGGCGAAATCTCGACCCACGGCATCGGCCCGCACCAGGTGTCGTGGATGCCCGATGGCGAAACCCTGGTGGTGGCCAACGGCGGCATTCGCACCGAGGCCGAAAGCCGGGTGGAGATGAACCTCGATGCCATGCAGCCGAGCCTGGTGCTGATGCAGCGCGACGGCACACTGCTGAGCAAAGAAGTGCTCAGCCAGCAGATGAACAGCGTGCGCCATTTGGCGATTGCCGCCGACGGCACCATCGTCGCCGGCCAGCAGTTCATGGGCGCCAGCCACGAGACTGCCGAGCTGCTGGCGATCAAGCGCCCGGGCCAGGCCTTTGAAGCCTTCCCGGTGCCCGAGCAGCAATTGCAGTCCATGGCCCACTACACCGCCAGCGTCGCCATTCACAACGAGCTGCGCCTGGTGGCCCTGACCGCGCCACGGGCCAACCGGCTGTTTATCTGGGACCTGGACAGCGCTCAGGTACGCCTTGACGCACCGATGCCCGATTGCGCCGGTGTCGGCGCGGTGGCCGACGGTTTTGTCGTGACCTCAGGCCAAGGCCGTTGCCGCCTGTACGATTGCCGCAAGCCCGAACTGATCGGCCAGCCCCTGCAATTGCCGTCCGGGCTCTGGGACAACCACCTGCACCTGGCCTGAAAATAGCCGGGAACACAGGCTTCCCAGGCCCGGTCAACAGAGTAATATTCGGCTACATCGCACGTGGGCAGGATCGCCCGTCGTCGTGCCAAGCGAACAACAATTCGTCTCCAAGGAACTGGACTATGCTGCGCCGCCGCATGCTGATCATGTTGGGTGTTGTCTTGCTGCTCGTGCTGATCCTGGGGGGCTACAAGGCCTTTGCCATCTATCAGCAGATCCAGATGTTCTCGGCCCCCAAGCCGCCGATCAGCGTGGCGGCGACCGAGGCCAGCGAACGTGCCTGGCAGAACCGCCTGCCGGCCGTGGGCAGCCTCAAGGCGCTGCAAGGGGTCGACCTGAGCCTGGAGATCGCCGGCACGGTCAAGGCCCTGCAGTTCGAGTCCGGGCAGAAAGTCAGCAAGGGCCAGTTGTTGTTGCAACTGGACAGCGATGTCGAAACCGCATTGCTGGGGACCGCCCTCGCCGACCTGGGCCTGGCCCAGGTCGACTACAACCGCGGCAGCCAGCTGGTCGGCAGCCAGGCGATTTCCAAGGGTGAGTTCGATCGCTTGAGCGCCCAGTTCAAGCGCAACAAGGCAGTGGTCGATCAACTCAAGGCGGCGCTGGCAAAAAAGAGCATCAATGCGCCCTTCAGCGGCACCATCGGCATCCGCCAGGTGGACGTTGGCGACTACCTGGCCAGCGGCACGGTGATCGCCACCTTGCAAGACCTGAGCAGCCTCTACGTCGATTTCTTCGTCCCCGAGCAATCGATTCCCAAGCTGAGCATTGGCCAGCAAGTGCTGGTCAGCGTCGCCGCCTACCCGCAAGAGCACTTCCCCGGCAGCATCAGCGCGATCAACCCAAAGGTCGAGGACAGCACCCGCAACGTGCAGGTCCGCGCCACCCTGGCCAACCCCGACGGCAAGCTGCTGCCCGGCATGTTCACCAGCCTGCAGGTTTTGCTGCCCGACCCGCAGCCACAGGTGGTGGTGCCGGAAAGCGCGGTGACCTACACCCTGTATGGCAACTCGGTGTATGTCGCCACGGCGAAAAAGCCTGAAGACGGCAAAGTGCCAGACAACGCCGACGCCCAGCCAACCCTGATTGCCGAACGCCGCTTCGTCGAGACCGGCGAGCGCCGCGATGGCCTGGTGATCATCAGCAAGGGGCTCAAGGCCGGCGAAACGGTAGTCACCGCCGGCCAGTTGAAACTCACCCACGGCGCGCCGATCAGCATCAGCCCGGACAAAGCCCTGCAAGCCCCCGACAGCCCGCCGCGCAGCAACTGATCAAGGAACCGTCATGGCCTTTACCGATCCGTTCATCCGCCGCCCGGTGCTGGCCAGCGTGGTCAGCCTGCTGATCGTGCTGCTGGGCTTCCAGGCCTGGAGCAAGTTGCCGATCCGCCAATACCCGCAAATGGAAAACGCCCTGATCACGGTGACCACCGCCTACCCCGGGGCCAACGCCGAAACCATCCAGGGCTACATCACCCAGCCGCTGCAGCAAAGCCTGGCCAGCGCCGAAGGCATCGACTACATGACCTCGGTGAGCCGGCAGAACTTCTCGGTGATTTCGATCTATGCGCGCATCGGCTCGGACAGCGACCGGCTGTTCACCGAGTTGCTGGCCAAGGCCAACGAGGTCAAGAACAAGCTGCCCCAGGACGCCGAAGACCCGGTGCTGAGCAAGGAGGCCGCCGACGCCTCGGCGCTGATGTACGTAAGCTTCTACAGCAGCGAGTTGAGCAACCCGCAGATCACCGATTACCTGTCGCGGGTCATCCAGCCCAAGCTTGCGACCCTGCCGGGCATGGCCGAAGCCGAGATCCTCGGCAACCAGCTGTTCGCCATGCGCCTGTGGATCGACCCGGTAAAGCTTGCCGGCTACGGCCTGAGCGCCAACGACGTGACCCAGGCGGTGCGCGGCTACAACTTCCTTTCGGCGGCCGGCGAGCTCAAGGGCGAGTACATCGTCACCAGTATCAACGCCACCACCGAACTGAAGAGCGCCGAAGCCTTCGCCAATATCCCGCTCAAGACCAGTGGCGACAGCCGGGTGCTGCTCGGCGACGTGGCGCGGGTTGAAATGGGCGCCGAGAACTACGACACCGTGAGCTCCTTCGACGGCACGCCGTCGGTGTACATCGGCATCAAGGCCACCCCCGGGGCCAACCCGCTGGAAGTGATCAAGGAGGTGCGCAAGCTCATGCCCGAGCTTGAAAGCCAGCTACCGCCGAACCTGAAATCCTCGATCGCCTACGACGCCACGCTGTTCATCCAGGCCTCGATCGACGAAGTGGTCAAGACCCTGGTCGAAGCGGTGCTGATCGTCATCGTCGTGGTCTTCCTGTTCCTCGGCGCCTTGCGCTCGGTGCTGATCCCGGTCATTACCATCCCGCTGTCGATGATCGGCGTGCTGTTTTTCATGCAGTTGATGGGCTATTCGCTGAACTTGCTCACCTTGTTGGCCATGGTCCTGGCCATCGGCCTGGTGGTCGATGACGCTATCGTCGTGGTGGAAAACATCCACCGTCATATCGAAGAAGGTAAATCGCCCTACGACGCGGCCCTGGAAGGCGCTCGCGAAATTGCCATGCCGGTGGTGTCGATGACCATCACCCTGGCGGCGGTGTACGCCCCTATCGGCTTTCTGCAGGGGCTCACCGGCGCGCTGTTCAAGGAGTTCGCCCTGACCCTGGCCGGCGCCGTGGTGATTTCCGGGATCGTCGCCCTGACCCTGTCACCGATGATGTGCGCCCTGCTGTTGCGGCACGAGCAGAACCCCAGCGGCCTGGCCCACCGTCTGGATGTACTCTTCGAACGGCTCAAACTGCGCTACCAGAAAACCCTCCATGGCACCCTCAACACCCGGCCGGTGGTGCTGGTGTTCGCGCTGATCGTGCTGTGCCTGATTCCGGTGTTTCTGATGTTCACCAAGAACGAGCTGGCGCCCGATGAAGACCAGGGCATCATCTTCATGATGGCCACCGCCCCACAGCCAACCAACCTCGATTACCTGAACAGCTACACCGACGAGTTCATCAAGATCTTCAAGGACTTCCCCGAGTACTATTCGTCGTTCCAGATCAACGGCTTCAACGGCGTGCAATCGGGCATCGGCGGCTTTTTGCTCAAGCCGTGGAACGAACGCGAGCGCACCCAGATGCAGCTGCTGCCATTGGTACAGGCCAAGCTCGAAGGCATCAGCGGCCTGCAGATCTTCGGCTTCAACCTGCCCTCGCTACCGGGCACCGGTGAAGGCTTGCCGTTCGCCTTCGTGATCAACACCGCCAACGACTACGCCTCGTTGCTGGAGGTGGCCGAACGGGTCAAGGCGCGTGCCCAGGCGTCGGGCAAGTTCGCCTTCCTCGACATCGACCTGGCCTTCGACAAGCCCGAGGTGGTGGTCGATATCGACCGCGCCAAGGCGGCGCAGATGGGCGTGTCCATGGACGCCCTGGGCGGCACCCTGGCGACCCTGCTGGGCGAGGCGGAGATCAACCGCTTCACTATCGACGGGCGCAGCTACAAGGTCATTGCCCAGGTCGAGCGGCCCTACCGCGACAACCCCGACTGGCTGAACAACTACTACGTGAAGAACCAGCAGGGGCAGATGCTGGCGCTGTCGACCCTGATCAGCATCAGCGACCGCGCCCGCCCGCGTCAGCTCAACCAGTTCCAGCAACTGAACTCGGCGATCATCCAGGGCTTCCCGATGGTCAGCATGGGCGAGGCGCTGGATACCGTGCGCACGATTGCCCGTGAGGAAGCGCCGGAGGGCTACGGCTTTGACTATGGCGGCGCGGCGCGTCAGTTCGTTCAGGAAGGCAGCGCCCTGTGGGTAACCTTCGGCCTGGCGCTGGCGATCATCTTCCTGGTACTGGCGGCGCAATTCGAAAGCTTGCGCGACCCGCTGGTGATCCTGGTGACGGTGCCGCTGTCGATCTGCGGGGCGTTGATTCCCCTGTTCCTGGGGATCTCGAGCATGAACATCTATACCCAGGTGGGCCTGGTGACCCTGATCGGGCTGATCAGCAAGCACGGCATCCTGATCGTCGAGTTCGCCAACCAGTTGCGCCAGCAAAAAGGCCTGAGCGCCCGCGAAGCGGTGGAAGAAGCCGCAGCCATCCGCCTGCGCCCGGTGCTGATGACCACTGCGGCGATGGTATTTGGCATGGTGCCGCTGATCCTTGCCACCGGCGCCGGCGCGGTCAGCCGCTTCGACATCGGCACGGTGATCGCCACCGGCATGTCGGTGGGCACCTTGTTCACCCTGTTCGTGCTGCCGTGCATCTATACCTTGCTGGCCAAGGCCGATGCGCCGCAAGCCGCCACGCAAACGGTATGAAATGCAAAGGCCTCGTCGATGACGAGGCCTTTGCCCGAACGCCTTGCAAGGTTTCAGCCGCTGGCGCGTACGCCCTGGCTCAACCCGAACAGCAACAACAGCAGATCGTGATCGGGTTTGGCATCGACCTGGGGCTTGACCACCCGGGGCAACGGACATTGCGCACCGGCGTCGACCTTGCTGACTATTTGCGGGCGTGGCTCTTCCCACGCGGCCACGGCGACAGTTGCCACGCCCAGCGCCATCAGCAGGAACACACCTCGAGCTATTTCTAGTTTCATTACTCTAAACCTTTGACAGCGCTGCCAAACGCCATCTGGTAAAAATAGAGCAGTTTTTGCCACTCTGCGTCAGTGAAAGACGAATGGCGGCGCAATTGTTTAAGGTCATTGGCGGCAGCGCGCTGGCAACTGATGCGCCGGCGGCATTTTTCCAGGTCCAGCAATGCCACCTCGGCCCTGGCTTCGGCGCCCTCGCCGACGACCTTGACGAACACGTGCTTGCCATACAGGCAACCATGCTGCCAGTGACCACGGTGCATACGCACCAGGTTCTGCGCCAGGTCCAGCAGGACCCGCTCGTGCAATGCCGGGTGATAGCGCTCACGGGCGCCGGCAGCGAACCAGCTGTCGATGTCCTCGAAACCTTCCAGCGCCTCGCTGACCAGCAACGCGCGCCACTGGTGCTCGGCATCGCGCTCGACGCCGCAATAGACGATATGCGGCACCCGCACGCCAAGCTGCTCGAAACTGTTCAGGGCCTCGTACTCACGGAGCACGGTGGGCCGGCCGAAGGGGTGCAAAAGGCTGCGGTAGATATGGCCGATCTGACGCTTGGCATAGAACGTATGGCCCGTGTCGTCGCTCAGGCGTTGTACACCACTCTCGCCGCCGCGACGCTGATTGGGCTCCTCGACCCATTCACCCTGCTGCTGCCAGAAATGATCGAACTGATCCTTGTTCGTCGTTGCTGCTGCTGTGCGCTCAAACCCCATGCCCCGCTCACCCCTTACGCAATAGATAGACTCGCCACATGGCATAGAACGGCAAGAAGTCCAATCGTTCCTGAATGCGGAACCCTGCGGCTTCGAATTCTTCTTCAACCGTAGCAGCTGGTAACACAAAACGATTCTGGTAACTGCCCTGCCCGCTTTCGGCGTAACGCCGTTGCTCGAGCTTTTTGCGCCGCCAGGCTTTGAAGTTGCCATCCACCCACAGCGAAACGATCACGCTGTCGCGGGTAACTCGTTGAAATTCCGAGAGTAATGTCTTGCGATGGGCGGCTTCACCGATGTGATGCATCAGCCGCATGCAAAAAATACTGTCGACCGAGTTATCCGGTAAATCGATGGCGAAGGCAGATGTCTGCAAGGTACGTACCCGTTCCACCACATGGGCCGGCTGCGAGGCGCGTGCAGTTTCGAGCATGGCTTCGGAGTTGTCGGCGCCGATGATCACCCGGTTGGGTTTTTCTGCCAGCAACGGCCAGAAACGCCCGGCGCCGCACGGCAGGTCGAGGACCAGCCCGGGCTCGCCAGCCAGCGCCAGGGCGCGACGGGCCAGTTGCTCGTCACGCTGGTGGGACATCCGCCGCGCCAGGCCATCCTGGTGCTTGAGGAAGTATTCCTGGGCGTGCTGCTGGTCGTACTTTTCCGAAAACTCGAGTTTGATAGGGCTACGCATTGTGCATCTCCTGACTCCAATGCACTCACCTTAGGCAGGCAAGCGTTGGCGTCAGGTCATGCTGGTGTGAAAAATTTGTTAGTTTTCACGGTAAAGGTTTCAACAAATTACAAACTTTCACACCGGCCAATGCCCTGTTACCCCTCGAGCGGCCGCTCGGGTGCCAGGCTCAGGTCGACATGGAAGCGGCAGCCATGGGGCACCATAGCGCTAAGGCTGACCGACCAGCCCTGATCGTCACAGATCCGCTGCACCAGCGACAAACCCAGGCCCAGGCCTTCGCCACGCCGTTCGTCGCCGCGCACGAACGGCCGGAACATGGCTTCGCGCTGCTCTTCGGGAATCCCCACGCCACTGTCCTCGACCAGAAACCCGGCAGGCTCCAGGGTCAGGCGGATAAAGCCTTGGTCGGTGTAGTGCGCGGCGTTGCGCAGCAGGTTGCCCATCACCGCCTGCAGAAAGGTGGCGTTGTACAAGGTCGAGGTTGCGGCCTTGGGGTCGTACAGCAAGGTCAGGCCTTTCTGCTCGATGGTGTCGCGCCAGACGCCAATCAGGTCATCGGCGACTTCCTTCATGGTTGCCTGCGAGGCCACTGCGCCTTCGTCGCGCTGGGCACGGGCAAGCATCAGGAAGGTTTTCACCAGTTCCTGCATCTCTTCAGTGGCGCGGGCGATACGTTCGACCTGGGAGCGCGCCCGGGGCTCCATGTTGGGGTTGACCAGCAACAGCTCGCAGGAGCTGGCCAGCACCATCAGCGGCGTGCGCAGCTCGTGGCTGACGTCGCTGGTAAACAGGCGTTCACGGGTCAGAGCATCGCGCAGACGCCCAAGGGTGTCGTCGAAGGCCACCGCCAGCTGGCCGACTTCATCCGCGGCGTAATCTGGTGCCAAAGGTGGTGCCAGGCCGAGCAACTGGTCGCGGTGACGAACCTGGCGCGCCAGGCGGATCACCGGCGCCATAACCCGGCGGGCCAGAACCCAGCCGAGGAACACTGCCAGCGCCAGGCTCAACACGAAGCCGACCACCACGACGGCGAACAGCACCCGCTCGCGTTCTTCGAAATCGCTCTGGTCCTGGAGCAGGACATAGCGCCGGCCATCAACGATTTCGACCATCGCGTGGTAGGACAAGTCTTCGCGAAACACTTCGTGAAAGCCTCGTTCGAGATGGCGCAAATCCTTGGGCAGTTCGAATTCGTCGCGCCCGCCGCTGAAATAGAACAGTTGGTCCGGCCGTGGCCGGTGGCTCCAGTCGCCGACGCTGTCCATGCGCAGCAAGCGCTGCAGATCGCCGCCCAGTACCGCGGAAATCAGCCGCTCTTCGACCAGGTGCACGGTGGCAACAATGCCAAAGGCAAACGCCCCGGCCACCAGTGCGCTCATCAGGGCAAAAGCAATGATGATGCGCTGGGCAAGGCTCTGTCTAAACTCCATCACGGCCCTCGGCCAGACGATAGCCGACGCCGTGGACGGTATGCAGCAGGGGTTTTTCGAAGGGTTTGTCGATCACCTGGCGCAACTGGTGAACATGGCTGCGCAGGCTGTCGCTGTCCGGGCAGTCATCGCCCCACAGCGCCTCTTCGAGCACTTCGCGGCGCAGTACGTGCGGGCTCTTCTGCATCAGCACAGCCAGCAGCTTGAGGCCCACCGGGTTGAGTTTGAGCAGCTTGCCTTCGCGGGTCACTTCCAGGGTGTCCAGGTCGTAGATCAGGTCGCTGATCTGCAAGGTCCGGCGACCGCCGCCCTGGGCCCGGCGCAGTACTGCCTCGATGCGCGCGGCCAGCTCCGACAGCGCGAACGGCTTGAGCAGGTAATCGTCAGCGCCAGAACGAAAACCCTGCAAGCGGTCATCGAGCTGGTCTCGGGCGGTGAGCATGATCACCGGGGTATCACGCCGGGCATCTTCGCGCAGACGCTTGCACAGGGTGTAGCCGTCGATGCCGGGCAGCATGATGTCGAGCACGATCAGGTCGTAGTGCTCGGTAGCGGCCAGGTGCAGGCCGGACAGGCCATCCTGGGCACAATCCACCGTGTAGCCCTTCAGGCCCAGGTAGTCGGCCAGGTTGGCCAGGATATCGCGGTTGTCTTCAACCAGTAGAATTCGCATTGGGGTGTCTCCGGTCCGACGCTTTTGCCTGCTTGGCAGGCGCAGCTTAAGGCCATCAGCGCCGCCAGGCTAGGTCGGCGCGACTTTATTGCAGGTTAACGTTTTTTTCACCGAGCCTTCACGGACAGGTGATGGCGGCTGCCCGAGAATTGCCGGTCGGACTCCCCTTTGACCTGCCTGGACTTGCCATGTCACTACCCGCCTACTCCCGTCCGCTGAATTTCTGGATCGCCCTGGGCATTCCCGCCATTACCGCAATCATATTGATCCTGCTGGAACTGACCTCGCTGGACATGGACCTGGCCAAGCTGGCGTTCGATCCGGTAGCCGGGCAGTTCATCGGCCGGCACAGCTATTTTCTCGAAGATATCCTGCACGACCGGGCCAAACAGGCGGTAATCGCCCTCGGTTTGCTGGCGATTGTCGCCTTCGCCGTGAGTTTCTTCTGGTCGCGGCTGTTCAGCTGGCGGCGGGAACTGGGTTGCCTGGTGCTGGCCATGGGTTTGTCGACCAGCTTTGTCACCCCGGTCAAGGCAGTAACTGCGGTGCAGTGCCCGTGGAGCCTGAGCGAGTTTGGTGGCAAGGAAACCTACAGCGAGCTGCTCAGCCCGCGCCCGGCTACCGACAAGCCCGGACGCTGCTGGCCAGGCGGCCATGCGGCAACCGGTTTTACCCTGTTTGCACTGTTTTTTGTTTTGCGTGATCGGCGCCCGCGCCTGGCCAGGGCCGCGCTGGTATTCGCCTTTGGCCTGGGTACGCTGTTTTCGGTGGGGCGCATGCTGCAGGGCGCGCACTTCTTTTCGCACAACGTATGGACGGCGGTGTTTTGCTGGCTGATCAGCCTTGGCTGTTACTACTGGGTGCTGTACCGCCGGCCGGTTGAGGTCAAGCAGGACGCGCTGGTGCCTGCAAAGTAAAAACGCAGGCATAAAAAAGCCCCGCACAAGGCGGGGCTTTTTATCGAGCGGGTAAGGCTGGCTTACATCATGCCGCCCATGCCACCCATACCACCCATGCCGCCCATGTCTGGCATGCCGCCGCCAGCACCAGCTTCCACTGGAGCGTCAGCAACCATGGCTTCGGTGGTGATCATCAGACCGCCAATCGAAGCTGCAGCTTGCAGGGCCGAACGGGTTACCTTGGCAGGGTCGAGGATACCCATCTCGATCATGTCGCCGTACTCGCCGGTCGCAGCGTTGTAACCGAAGTTGCCGGAACCTTGCTTGACCTTGTCGACAACCACGCTTGGCTCGTCGCCGGCGTTGGCAACGATCTGACGCAGTGGCGCTTCAACAGCGCGACGCAGCAGCTGAATACCGACGTTCTGGTCTTCGTTGTCGCCTTTGAGCTCGGAGATAGCTTGCAGCGAGCGAACCAGGGCAACACCACCGCCAGGCACCACGCCTTCTTCGACGGCTGCACGGGTAGCGTGCAGGGCGTCTTCAACGCGGGCTTTCTTCTCTTTCATTTCGACTTCGGTGCCAGCACCGACCTTGATCACGGCAACACCGCCAGCCAGCTTGGCCAGACGCTCTTGCAGTTTTTCACGGTCGTAGTCCGAGGAAGTCTCGGCAACCTGAGCGCGGATCTGGGTGATGCGCGCTTCGATATCGCCTTGAACACCAGCGCCGTCGACGATGATGGTGTTTTCCTTGGACAGGGTCACACGCTTGGCGTTACCCAGGTGCTCCAGGGTAGCGGATTCCAGGCTCAGGCCGATTTCTTCGGAGATCACGGTACCGCCGGTCAGGACGGCGATGTCCTGCAGCATGGCCTTGCGGCGGTCGCCGAAGCCAGGGGCCTTGACTGCAGCAACCTTGACGATGCCGCGCATGTTGTTGACCACCAGGGTGGCCAGCGCTTCGCCTTCGACGTCTTCAGCCACGATCAGCAGCGGACGGCCGGCCTTGGCAACGGCTTCCAGAACTGGCAGCAGTTCGCGGATGTTGGAGATTTTCTTGTCAACCAGCAGCAGCAGCGGGCCATCCAGCTCGGCGACCATGGTGTCTGGCTTGTTGACGAAGTAAGGGGACAGGTAGCCGCGGTCGAACTGCATGCCTTCTACGACCGACAGTTCGTTTTCCAGGCCCGAGCCTTCTTCGACGGTAATCACGCCTTCTTTACCGACTTTTTCCATGGCTTCGGCGATGATGTCACCGATGGAGTTGTCGGAGTTGGCCGAGATGGTGCCGACCTGAGCGATGGCCTTGGAGTCGGCGCATGGCTTGGACAGGGACTTCAGCTCTTTGACGATGGCGATGGTGGCTTTGTCGATACCACGCTTGAGGTCCATCGGGTTCATGCCGGCAGCAACGGCTTTCAGGCCTTCGCTGACAATGGCCTGAGCCAGAACGGTAGCGGTGGTGGTGCCGTCACCAGCTTCGTCGTTGGCCTTGGAGGCAACGTCTTTCAGCAGCTGGGCGCCCATGTTTTCAAAGGCGTCTTTGAGCTCGATTTCTTTGGCAACCGACACACCGTCTTTGGTGATGGTTGGAGCGCCGAAGCTCTTGGCCAGAACAACGTTACGGCCTTTCGGGCCCAGGGTGGCTTTTACAGCGTCAGCCAGAACGTTGACACCAACGAGCATTTTCTTACGGGCGGAGTCGCCGAATTTTACGTCTTTAGCAGCCATGATCGTTTAATCCTTGAATACTTTGGAGTAACGGGAAACCAGCGGAATCAGCCTTCGATGACAGCGAGAATTTCGTTCTCAGCCATCACCAGCAGGTCTTCGCCGTCAACTTTCACAGTGTTGCTGCCCGAGTAAGGGCCGAAAACCACCTTGTCACCCACTTTCACGGCCAGCGCACGCACTTCACCGTTGTCCAGGATGCGACCGGTACCTACAGCGACGACTTCGCCACGGTTAGGTTTTTCAGCGGCCGAACCTGGCAGAACGATACCGCCAGCGGTTTTCGATTCTTCTTCGCTGCGACGGATAACGACGCGGTCATGCAGAGGACGAAGCTTCATTGTCGATCTCTCCTAATTGTGGTTTTCATCGGCCGGTATCGACACCGGCGGGTTGATGCTTGCGGCGTAGCCGCTCGTAGCCCGCGGGGCGGACCACACATGTAATGTCTGGTGCAAATCACCAGAAACCTTGCGGTGACCCATACATGAGGTCGCCAAGAGCAATTACAAGGCTTGGCTGTGAAAATTTTTAGCGATCGGCGCTGCACAAAGCAAAACGGCCCCGATAGGGGCCGTTGGCAAAGCACAGGTAACCTTTACAAGTCCCGTGGATTGCGCAGGTTAGGCTGAGCAGGATCTTCACGACCGACCACTTCACCTTCGATCACCGTTGGCTGGTGGCCACCGGGCTGGCCCGGCCGCGCCATGAACGGATCATCGCCAAAGGCGCGCTGGCGCATGGCCTGGGCCTCGGCGCGCTCGCGCATCTTGCGCCCGAGCAGGCGACGGGTGAACGGCAGCAGGCAGACCAGGCCGATCACGTCACTGATGAAGCCGGGCAACAGCAGCAGGCCGCCACCGAGCGCCAGCATCAGGCCGTGGAACATGTCCTCGGCCGGCAGCTCGCCGCGCTGCAGGCTCTCGCGGGCACGCAGGGCGGTGGCCAGGCCCGCCACCCGCACCACCAGCACGCCCAGGGCGGAGCCGGCGATGATCAGCAGCAGCGCGGGAAAGAAGCCGATCGCGGTGCTGACCTTGAAAAACACATACAGCTCCAGCACCGGAAAAATCAGAAACAGCAATAGAAAAGCACGCATCAACGGTTCCTCTGCGCAAGATGTCCTTGCAGTAGACCTTTAATGGATGCGATCCCTCGCCATTTCAAGCCTCGGCGGCTTGCCGTTGAGGCCATTGATCGGCGCGGGCCAGAAAAACCAGGGCTTCGCGCACTTGTATCGGCGTATTGCAAGGCGCTGCGAACGGCAACCAGTGCAGGGCCTGGCCAATGCGCAGGTGCATGCCCTCGCTGTCGATGCCGACCATCTGCGCCGCCGCGCCCTGGGGCAGGCCGCTGAGCTGGACGTAGTGCTCGATGGCGTTGGCGTGATCGCTGTTCATGTGCTCGATCATGCTCTGTTCGGCCTTGCCGGCAAAGGGGTTGGCCAGGTTCAGGTGATCGATCCAGTGGATTGCGCCGAAGCCGCCGATGTAGCGATGGCGCACCGGCTTGAGCACCCAGAAGTCGAAATCGTGGGCTTTATGGTAGTTGGCCGATTCGGGGAAGTAACGGTAATAGCGCTCGGCAGCGGCTTCGACTGCCTCGGTCTCGACCAGCTGTTGCGCCTCGGCCAGCACGGTCAGGCGGCCCACCGCCTGGACGTCCTCGGCGTCGCGCTCGCCCACCAGCAACGAGCACTTGGGGTCTTTTTGCAGGTTGTGGGTGTGCTGGGCAATGCGGCTGATCAGGATCAGCGGATTGCCGTCGGCATCCAGGCAATAGGGCACCACCGATCCGAACGGAAAGCCCGGCATCGATTTGGAATGGGTCGACAGCACCCCGCGGTATTCCTTGAGCAGCAGCTCCCGTGCCTGTGTTGCGGCTTTAGCGCTCACTGTATGACTCCCCGCTCGATAATCGTCGTAATGCCGAGCGTGCATGCGCGCACGCCCAGGCTAGTTAACCGACAAAATAATCATTATCGCTCGGTGTTGCCAGCGTGCTTACCAGGCCACACCGAAACCTGCGGTATAGCGGGTCTTGTCCAGGTCGCTGTCGCGGGTGCCGCTGATGATGTCTTTCTCGGCCTTGAGGTTGAGCGAGGCCCACTCGGTAACCTTGTAGCGCAGGCCGACCTCGGCATCCAGAGCGTACTCGGCGACGCCGCCCAGCGGTTTGCCGACTTCGCCGTTGGTGAAGAACTCGACGCGCTTGCCAATCAGGTAGCGGTTGTAGTCCCACTTCATGGCCAGCGAGTAGAAGTTGTCCTTGCCGCCGTCGGCGTATTCATAGTCGGTACGGTTGACCAGCGAACCGAGCGAGAACGCGCCCAGTTCGTCATCCCAGAACTGGTAGCCCGGGCCGGTACCCACGGTGCGCTGGCGGGCGAGGTCTTCGATGTGGTCACGCTTGTATTCCAGACGGCCCTGCCAGAACCACTTCTCGGTGATGAAGCGGTCCAGCGCGTATTCGGCGCTCCAGTTGTTGGTGGTGGTGACCTCGTCCTTGCTTTCGCGGTTGTATTCGCCTTCGGCCTGATGGCGCCAGCGGCCGTGACGGGCGGTGGTCTTGAAGTCGATGTCGTAGTCGTCGCTGTCGGTTTCGGCGCGCTTATAGTCCATGGCCAGGTCGACATTGCCCTTCCACGACAGGTCCTCGACCACAGGCTTTGGCTTCATGATCTGCTGGATGCTGGCCAGTTCGACAGTCTTGGGGGCCTCGCCGTTGGCCAGAACGACCTTGCCGTCTTCGGCAGCCTGCAGCGACTTGGCTTTTTCGCCGCTGTAGGCGTCTTGCTTGACCAGCAACTCCTGATCGCTTTCCAGGGTCTGCACCTGCTTCCAGTCCAGGGCGATGGAGCCGCCATAAGGCGTTTCGAGCAACAGTTTGCCGCCATCGAAAACCTTGATCTTGCCGCTCAGCTTGTCACCGTTTTTCATCCACACGGTGTCGGCAAGGGCGGGGGAACAGGCAGCAGCGAGGGCAACGCACAACAAGGCTCTAGGAAACATAAGCGGCAACGGACTCGGGTTCGCGAAAAAAGTCGGGCATTATCCAGATACCCGCCATCAGAGCAAGGACTGACCTGCCCCATGTCGATGAGTTCAATTCTTATTTGCTCGAACAAACCTGCGCGTGCAGCGCGCAATAAGCGAATCCCGCGATGAACGGGATTCCCGGCGATCCGACCGAAAGCGCCGAAGCCCGACGAATGGCACTCTACCTGGTGCTTGGCCAGGTGCCCGCGGGCAAGGTGATCAGCTACGGCGAACTGGCGCAACTGGCAGGTTTAGGCCGCGCAGCGCGCTGGGTCGGGCGTACCCTCAGCCAGTTGCCCAGCGATACCCAGTTGCCCTGGCACCGGGTGCTGGGCGCCGGCGGACGCCTGAGCCTGGCCCAGGGCACCCCTTCAGGCGATGAACAGCGGGCCCGGCTGCGCGCAGAAGGCATCACCTTGCACAATAATCGTGTGGATATGTTGCGCCATGGCTGGCGCCCGATGGAGCACAGCGGTTAGAGTGCGCGCTTTGTTTTCGTAAACTTGAGGCAGATGTTGGCCCATGCCCCGTAAAACCTGGCGCGCTGCGCTCGCTGCCTATGCCAGCCCGTCGACACTGGTGCTGTTGTTGCTCGGCTTTGCCGCCGGCCTGCCTTACATGCTGGTGTTTTCGACCCTGTCGGTATGGCTGCGCGAGGCCGGCGTGGCCCGTGAAACCATCGGCTATGCCAGCCTGATCGGCCTGGCCTATGCCTTCAAATGGGTGTGGTCGCCGCTGCTCGACCAATGGCGCCTGCCGTTGCTCGGCAAACTCGGGCGCCGCCGCTCCTGGCTGGTGCTGTCGCAAATCCTGGTGGTTATCGGCCTGATCGGCATGGGCTTCTGCGACCCGCAAAAGCACCTGTCCTGGCTGATTGCCCTGGCGGTGCTGGTGGCCTTTGCCTCGGCCACCCAGGACATTGCTGTCGACGCCTACCGCCTGGAAATCGCCGATGACCAGCGCCAGGCCGCGCTGGCCGCCAGCTACATGGCCGGCTACCGGGTTGCCGCGCTGCTGGCTACCGCCGGTGCCTTGTTCTTCGCCGAAGGCTTCGGCTCCACCGGCTTCAGCTACCTGCACAAGGCCTGGACCGGCACCTACGTGCTGTTCGGCGTGATGATGCTGCCGGCGCTGATCACCACCCTGCTGATGCGCGAACCGCCGGTGCCACTGCGCACCCAGCTGTCGGCGGCGCGCTACGGCCTGGCCCACCAGCT
This sequence comes from Pseudomonas sp. SORT22, assembly GCF_018417635.1. Classification (NCBI taxonomy): domain Bacteria; kingdom Pseudomonadati; phylum Pseudomonadota; class Gammaproteobacteria; order Pseudomonadales; family Pseudomonadaceae; genus Pseudomonas; species Pseudomonas sp. SORT22. The sequence goes on along the minus strand of NZ_CP071007.1, from coordinate 1,197,337 downwards.
GGTGTCGGTGTTCGTGCTGATCATCCTGCTGGTGTCGGTACCGGCTACCTTCACCCAGCTGTACAACACCGATTTCGCCAGCGTGCTGTTCGAAGGCGTGAGCCTGCTCGACTTGCTGCTCGAAGACCGCGCCTTCCTGCGCGCAATCCTCTATATCACCCTCACCGCCCTGTGCCTGTCGTCCATGGGCCGCCGCGGCCTGGCACCGGTGCTGACGCCGGTCAACGACTTCATCACCCGCTATCGCTGGCAGGCCCTGCTGCTGCTCGGGTTGATCGCCACCTACCGGATGTCCGACACGGTGATGGGCGTAATGGCCAACGTGTTCTACATCGACCAGGGCTTCACCAAGGACCAGATCGCCAGCGTCAGCAAGATCTTCGGCCTGATCATGACCCTGGTGGGTGCCGGTTTCGGCGGCTTGCTGATTGTGCGCTTCGGCATCTTGCCGATCCTGTTCATCGGCGGCGTGGCGTCGGCGGCGACCAACATCCTGTTCCTGATGCTCGCCGACATGGGCGCCAACCTGCAGATGCTGATCGTCACCATCTCGCTGGACAACTTCAGCTCGGGCCTGGCCACCTCGGCGTTTGTCGCCTACCTGTCGAGCCTGACCAACCTGAAGTTCTCGGCGACCCAGTACGCCCTGCTCAGCTCGATCATGCTGCTGTTGCCGCGGCTGATCGGCGGCTATTCAGGGGTCATGGTCGAGAAGTTCGGCTACCACGACTTCTTCCTGATCACCGCCCTGCTTGGCGTGCCGACCCTGATCCTGATCGCCCTGCAATGGCGTCAGGAGCGCGGCAAGCCAGAGCCGGTCGAGCACCAGGTTGCAGAACGCCCCTGAACCGCGCTGAGGCTATCGCCGGGATTACTCCGGGATAGCCTCTGGCAGGTTGCTGGAAGCGCTCAGAACGACCCTCAGCGGCCATAGCGCAAGAATCCCTGCAGCGCCCGCCGCCAGGGCGAAGTGCACCAGGCTGGCGCCAGCACCGAGCATCGCCAGCAACGCCCCGCCAAGGCCCAGCAGGGCAATGGTGATCATCCCCAGCATCGCCGACACCAGGCCCTTGCTCTGCTCGCTGGAAAACAGCGTCATGCGGTACAGCACCGCGTTGGCGATGCCCAGGCCCAGAGCGTACACCGACAGGCCGGCCACCAGGCTCAGCACCGAAGGCAGCAGCCAGGTGCCCAGCATCATGCCCAGCAAACCGATCAGAAACGGCCACAGCGCCCGCCGTACCAGGGTAGTCAGCGCGTAGCGATCGGCGATGCGGTTGATGATCAGGTTGCCGAGGATCAACCCGCCGAACACTGGCAATTGCCACAGGGCGTAATCCAGGGTGCTCAGGCCCTCGTCATGGATCAGCAGCACCGGCGACAGGCCGATCCAGCCGATCAGCGGCAAGCCGACCAGGCCCAGGGCGGCACTGCCGGCGACAAAGCGGCGGTTGGCCAATAGTTGCCCGTAGCCGGCCAGCAACGGCAACAAGTGGATCGGCTGGAACGCCAGGCGCGAGCCGTCGCGGCGCTCGACGCCAAGGGTTTCCGGCATGAACCGGTACAGGGCAAACCAGGCCAGCACCGCCGCCGCGCCGAACAGCACGAACAGCCAGCGCCAGGACACCCACTCCAGCAGCAGGGTGCCGACCAATGGCCCGAGCAGCGGCGAGAGCAAGGCAATATTGGCCAGCAAGGCCATCATCCGCACCGCGTCGGCCTCGCTGAACGCCTCGTTGAGCGCCGGGTAGCTGACGGTCACGACAAAGCCCAGGCCGATGCCCTGCAGCAGGCGCAGCAGGTTGAACAACTCGATGCCCTGCACCCAGAAGGTAGCGATGCAGGCCAGGCAGAAGAACGCGCAGCCACCCAGCAGCAGCGGTCGCCGCCCGTAACGGTCGGCCAGCGGGCCGATCAGCCATTGCAGGACAACGCCGCCAAGCAGGTAGAGGTTCAGCGCGTGGGGAATGAATTCGGGGCTGGCGTTCAGGTCACCGACCACCACCGGCATCGCCGGCATTACCACGTCACTGGCGAGGTAAGTGAGCAGTTCGAACAGCGCCAGGGTCATGGCGAAACAAAACGCCCGCAACGGCGTGATGTTGATCAGGGGGGTAAGCATGATAAGACCAGGCAAACAGAAGTAAGCGAGCCTATATGCCAGAAAGCACCGGGCGCAGGTAGCGCGAAGACGTGAACAAGTGTAATGACTGCTGAAAGCATCGCGGGGCAAGCCCGTTCCTGCAGCATTGTGCAGGAGCGGGCTTGCCCCGCGATGGCCTCGGTCGTTACTGCACCGCCGCTTCCTGCACCACGCGGATCACCCGCTGCGGAAAGGGAATGTCGATGCCTTCGGCCTTGAGGCGGTCACGGGCATGCTCGTTGAGCATGAACAGCACGTCCCAGTAGTCGGCGGTGTTGACCCAGATGCGCAACGATACCGTAATCGAGCTGTCGCCCAGGGTCGAAATCACTGCCTGTGGCGCCGGGTCCTGGTGCACCCGCGGGTCCTGGGCCAGTTCCAGCAGCACGTTGCGGGCCTTTTGCAGGTCGGCGTCGTAGTCCACGCCCACATCGAACACCACCTTGCGCGTCGGCTGGCGGTTGGTGTTGGTGATGATGCCGTTGGACAGGCTGCCATTAGGCAGGATCACGGTCTTGTTGTCGCCGGTGCGCAGCACGGTGTGGAAGATCTGGATGCTGTCGACGGTACCCGCAACCCCCTGGGCTTCGATCCAGTCACCGATGCGGAACGGGCGGAACAGCAAAATCAATACGCCACCGGCGAAGTTGGCCAGGCTGCCCTGCAGCGCCAGGCCGATGGCCAGGCCTGCGGCACCGATGGCGGCGACGAAGGAGGTGGTTTCGATGCCGATCATCGAAGCCACGCTGACAATCAGCAGGATCTTCAGGATGATGTTGGCCAGGCTGCTGATGAAGCCTTGCAGGGCCTGGTCGGCATTGCGCAGGGCCAGCAGTTTGCCCAGGCGGAAAGTGACTTTGTTGATCAGCCACCAGCCGATGGCCAGGGTCAGCAGCGCCAGCAACAGGCGGCTGCCGTATTCCATGATCAGCGGAAGCCAGGTTTGCGAAGCCTTGACCAACTGGTCGACCTCAGCGTTGAAATCCATCGTATGTTCTCCTGATGCCGAGCGGCAAAGAGCTGAAAAAGACCTGCCGCAAACGTTTCAGCGGCACCTCGGCCCTCGGACGCCAAAAAGGCGCCAAGGTTCCGGGCTCCGCGACTTCAGTCGCGGAAATTGTTGAACTGCAGGGGCATGCCGAACTCTTTGGCGCGCAGGGCGGCGATCGCTTCTTGCAGGTCGTCGCGCTTCTTGCCGGTGACGCGCACCTGCTCGCCCTGGATGGCGGCCTGGACCTTGAGCTTGGCGTCCTTGATGTGGGCGACGATCTTCTTCGCCAGTTCTTTATCGATACCCTCTTTGAGCACCGCTTCCTGCTTCATGACCTTGCCCGAAGCGAAGGCGTCCTTCACTTCCAGGCACTGCACGTCGATCTTGCGCTTGACCAGGGCCAGCTTGAGGATCTCGATCATCGCTTCGAGCTGGAACTCGGCCTCGGCGGTCAGGTTGACGGTCAGTTCCTTTTCCTTGAACTCGAAGCTGCCCTTGCCCTTGAGGTCATAGCGACGGTCCAGGTCCTTGACCGCGTTTTCCACGGCGTTGGTGACTTCGTGCTTGTCCAGTTCCGATACCACGTCGAACGACGGCATACCTTTTCTCCAAAAAATAAAGGCACCCTCGCGGCTCTGCTGAAAGAGCGCGATGGAGCGCGCAGGGTTTGACGGTTAAAATACCGGATCATTATAACGGTTGCGAAACGCTGATGAGCAGCACCTGGCATATTCTCGGCGCCGGCAGTCTGGGCAGCCTCTGGGCCTGCCGGCTGGCCCGCGCCGGCAAACCGGTCCGGCTGATCCTGCGCGACAAGGCGCGGCTGCAGGCCTATGAAGCCGCAGGCGGCCTGACCCTGGTTGAACAGGGCAAGGCGCAGTTACAGGCGATCCCCGCACAACTGGCCGACGACCACACGCCGATCCACCGCTTGCTGGTGGCCTGCAAGGCCTACGACGCCGAACAGGCGGTGGCGCAACTGGCGCCGCGCCTGGCTAAAGATGCCGAGCTGATCCTGCTGCAGAACGGTCTGGGCAGCCAGGAAGCGGTGGCCAACCGCGTACCCCACGCCCGCTGCGTGTCCGCCTCGAGCACCGAAGGCGCGTTCCGCGAGCAGGACTGGCAGGTGAATTTCGCCGGGCACGGCTTCAACTGGCTGGGCGATCCGGCCAACCCCGGCGCCCCGGACTGGCTCGATGACCTGAGCGAAGCCGGCATTCCCCACCAGTGGACCCCGGACATCCTCACCCGCCTGTGGCGCAAGCTGGCGCTCAATTGTGCGATCAACCCGCTGACCGTGCTGCATGACTGTCGCAATGGCGGCCTGCAGGCGCATCAGTGCGAAGTCGCGACCCTGTGCGCCGAACTTGCCGAGCTGCTGCAATACTGCGGCCAGCCGCAAGCGGCCGAGGGCCTGGTCGATGAAGTGGAACGGGTGATCCATGCCACGGCGGCCAACTACTCTTCCATGTACCAGGATGTTCGCCACGGCCGGCGCACCGAAATCCACTACCTGCTCGGCCATGCCTGCCGCACCGCCAGCCGCCACGGCCGGCAGCTGCCGCACCTGGAACGGCTGTACCGGCGCCTGGTCGAACACCTGAACACGCGCGGATTGCCCAGCGACTGAGCACGGCGCTACCCTGCCCCTTCACCTACAGACCGGGACTACGCCTTTCACATGACTTTGCGCGAACGCCTGGAGAACCTGCCGGTCGGCCAGAAGTTGCTGGCCGCCCTGCTGGTGCTGCTGATCACTATCCTGCTGGTGGCCAACCTGACTTTTATCAGCGCCGCCTACTGGATTTCCCAGGAGAGCATGGCCCCGCAGGCCCTGCAGACCATTGGCCGGCTGGTGTCCAACCCGCAACTGGCACAACAGGCCAGCGATTCGCCGGAGGCCGCCAAGGCCCTGCTCAAGGAACTCGACAGCTACACCCCGCTGCGCGCCGCCGCCCTGTACGGCAGCGACGGCAAGATACTTGCGCAATTGCAGCACGGCGAAGCCCTGCCGTTGCCCAAGCGCTACCGCAACATCGACAACTGGCGCCTGACCGAATTTCGCAGCACGCAACTGGTGAGCCTGCCGCGCGCGGGCGGCCCGCCCGGCCATCTGCTGCTGGTGGCCAGCAGCGAGCTGCCGATGGCCTTCTACACCGGCACCCTGACCGCCAGCCTGGGCATCCTGGTGTTCAGCATCCTGCTGTGGATGATCATCGCCCGGCAGATCAAACGCCTGATCACCCAGCCGATCTACCAGCTTGAAGAACTCTCGCGCCAGGTCACCCGCGAAGAAAACTACGCCCTGCGCGCCAAGCGCGGCAACGATGACGAGATCGGCAGCCTGGCCGACGCCTTCAACACCATGCTCTCGCGCATCGAAGCCCGCGAGCAGCAGCTCAAGCGCACCCGCGACGAATTCCAGGACGCCTACGACCAGGCCCAGGGCCTGGCCGAAGAAACCCGTCATACCAACCGCAAGCTGGAGCTGGAAGTCCAGGTGCGCAGCAAGATCGAGAAAAAACTCACCGGTTTTCAGAACTATCTCAACAGCATCATCGACTCCATGCCCTCGGCGCTGATCGCCCTCGATGAGCAGCTCTATGTCACCCAGTGGAACCAGGAAGCCAGTGCGCTCTCTGGAACGCCGCTAGACGAAGCGCTGAACCAGCCGATCTTCCTTGCCTTCGAACCCCTCAAGCCGTTTTTGCCGCAGCTCAAGGAGAGCGTCGAGAAGCACCGGGTGGCGAAGATCGAGCGGGTAACCTGGACCAAGGACGACGACGCCCGCCACTATGCCCTGACCTTTTACCCGCTGATGGGCGGTGGCGGCCGCGGCGTGGTGATCCGCATCGACGACATCACCCAGCGCCTGTCGCTGGAAGAGATGATGGTGCAGTCGGAGAAGATGCTCTCGGTCGGCGGCCTGGCGGCGGGCATGGCCCACGAGATCAACAACCCGCTGGGCGCCATCCTGCACAACGTGCAGAACATTCGCCGGCGGCTATCGCCGGACCTTGCCAGGAACCTCGAACAGGCCGACGAGATCGGCATCGACCTGCCGACCGTCAACCGCTACCTGCAAAGCCGCGAAGTGCCGCAGTTGCTCGACGGCATCCAGCAGGCCGGCGCCCGCGCGGCAAAAATAGTGACCCACATGCTCAGCTTCAGCCGGCGCAGCAACCGCCAGTTGGCGCCTTGCGATTTGCCAGCGCTGATCGACCAGGCGGTGGAAATTGCCGGCAACGACTTTGACCTGACCATCGGCTTCGACTTCAAGGGCCAGGCCATCGTCCGCCAGTTCGACCCCAACCTGGGCCCGGTGCCGTGCACCGCCAACGAACTGGAACAGGTGTTGCTCAACCTGCTGAAAAACGCCGCCCAGGCCATTCACCTGCGCCACGACGACAGTGAGCCCGGGCGCATCACCCTGCGCACCCGGCTCAACCCGCCGTGGGCGGAGATCCAGGTCGAGGACAACGGCATCGGCATGCCCGAAGCGGTGCGCAAACGCACCTTCGAGCCGTTCTTCACCACCAAGGAAATCGGCCAGGGCACGGGCCTGGGCCTGTCGGTGTCGTATTTCATCATCACCAACAATCACAAGGGGCAGATGGAAGTGCAATCGGCACCGGGCCAGGGTACTTGCTTCACCTTGCGCCTGCCGCTTGCCCCAAGCAAAACGGAGTCTTGAGCATGGGTTTTCGTTTGTCGAAGATTTACACCCGCACCGGCGACAAAGGTGAAACCGGGCTGGGCGATGGCCGCCGCGTGCCAAAGGACCATCCGCGAATCGAAGCGATTGGCGAGGTCGACAGCCTCAACAGCCAGTTGGGCCTGTTACTGGCCGGGTTGGCCGAACAGCGGCTGGATGAGCTCACTGAGGTACTCGCACCTTGTCAGCACCGGCTGTTCGATCTGGGCGGGGAACTGGCGATGCCGGCGTATCAAGCACTGAACAGCGCTGAAGTGGAGCGCCTGGAGGCGGCGATCGACCGCTGGAACGAAGAGCTGGGGCCGCTGGAGAACTTCATTCTGCCCAGTGGTTCGGCGCTGATCGCCCAGGCCCACGTGTGCCGCAGCCTGGCCCGCAGTGCCGAGCGGCGCTGCCAGCAGTTGAACAGCATCGAGCCGCTGGCCGGGGTGGGCCTGGCGTATATCAATCGGTTGTCGGATTTGCTGTTTGTCGCGGCACGCTTGATAGCACGGCGTCAGGGAGTGGCCGAGGTGTTGTGGCAGGCTGCGGCCAAACCCTGAGGGCCTCATCGCGGGTCAAGCCCGCTCCTACAGGTGGCGATCCTGTAGGAGCGGACTTGCCCCGCGATCAATTCAGAGCTCAGGCCAGAACGCGCGGATCCCCGCCACACCCTGAGCGCCATGCTGCCAGGCCTTTTCCTGCTCGGCAGCGCCCACGCCACCAAGCAGATATACAGGCTTGCTGAAGCCTTCGATCAGTTGCTGCGCCTGCTCCCAGCCCAATGGCACGGCATCCGGATGGGTCTGGGTCGCCTGCACCGGTGACAGGGTGACGAAATCCACGCCCATCTGCTCGGCCAGTGCCAGTTCTTCAGCGTTATGACACGACGCCGCCAGCCAGCGCTGCCTGGGGAACGGCCGGCCTTTGCTGGCGTACTTGCGCAGCTGCTCAGAGGTCAGGTGCCAACCGGCCGCCGGGAAGTCGCCCAGCCATTCCAGCGGGCCCTTGAGCATCAACTGCGCCTTGCCCGCGCACAGACCGACCGCATCTACCGCGACATCGCGGTATTTGGGGTCGTACATGTTCGGCGCACGTAGTTGTACCAGCTTGATTCCGTCGGCAATGGCCTTCTGGATGCCTCGCAACATCTGCGGGACTTCCAGCCCCTCGGGAGTAATCAGGTATTGCCCCGGCAAACGCGCGGCGGCAACGATTGGCTGGTTGGCTTCAGGGAAGTCGTAGTCCGGCAACTCCCGCGCAGTCACCCAGGCCAGCGGCTGGCCTTCGGCGCCATGGGGTTCGCCGCTAAAGCCGTTAACGTCCCAGACATCCAGCAGTACCTGTTTGTCCGGGTAATCGTGCTTGACCTTGATCAGCGGCCGCGCCGCAGTGACAACGATGCCCAGCTCTTCATGAAGCTCACGAGCCAGGGCCACTTCGACCGCTTCGCCGTCTTCGACCTTGCCACCGGGAAATTCCCACAGGCCGCCCTGGTGCTGGCTGTCAGCGCGGCGGGCAATCAGGATGCGTCCGTCGGTGCCGCGGATGACCGCGGCGGCTACATGCACACGTTTCACCCTTCACGCTCCGCCAGGCCAGCTTGTTGCCAGGCCTGGAAGGCTGGCCACTGGTAGATGGTCTCGATATAGGCCGCCGCATCTGCCGGCACTTCGACCCGGTAGGTGCGCAGGCGCACGGCGATCGGGGCAAAGAAGGCGTCGGCCAGGCTCAGGCTGCCGAACAGGTAAGGGCCAGCCTCTTTGGCTGCCAGGCGGCATTCGGACCACAGCGCGACGATGCGGTCGATATCGACCTGCACGTCCAGCGGCATGCTTTCCAGCGCTTGATCGCGAGACAGGTCGAACGGCATGTTGCCACGCAGGGCGAAGAAGCCGCTGTGCATCTGTGCGCAAGCCGAACGGGCCTGGGCACGGGCAGCGACGTCGGTAGGCCAGAGGTTGGCTTGCGGGTGACGCTCGGCCAGGTATTCGGCAATCGCCAGGGAGTCGGCAATCACCCCGTGCTCGCTTTTGAGCAGCGGTACCTTGGCAGTGGGCGAATGCTCGAGCAGGCGCTGGCGGGTGTCAGGCTGGTTGAGCTTGATCAGGGTTTCATCGTAAGTAGCACCGGCCAGCTCAAGGGCCAGGGCGGCGCGCAGCGACCAGGAGGAGTACAGCTTGTCGCCGATGATCAGGTGGTAGCTCATGGTTCGGCTCCATCAGGGGCTTTTCGCGGGTCAAGCCCGCTCCTACAGGTTTGGTAGGAGCGGGCTTGCCCGGCGATGAGGTTAAGTACGGTATTCAGCGTTGATTTTCACGTACTCGTGGGACAGGTCGGTGGTCCAGATGGTTTCGCTGCACTGGCCACGGCCCAGCTCGATACGGATGGTGATTTCTTCACGGGCCATGACTGCCGAGCCCTGGGCTTCGGTGTAGCTGGCGCTGCGCCCGCCCTGGCTGGCGATGCACACATCACCCAGGTAGACGTCGATCAGGCTGACGTCCAGGTCCGGTACACCGGCCCGGCCGACCGCGGCGAGGATCCGGCCCCAGTTCGGGTCGGAGGCGAACAGTGCGGTCTTGATCAGCGGCGAGTGAGCCACGGCATAGCCGACGTCCAGGCACTCCTGATGGTTGCCGCCGCCGTTGACTTCAACAGTGACGAATTTGGTCGCACCTTCGCCGTCGCGGACGATGGCCTGGGCGACTTCCATGCACACTTCGAACACGGCTTTTTTCAGCGCTTCGAACAGCGGGCCACTGGCTTCGCTGACTTCGGCGACATCGGCCTTGCCGGTGGCAATCAGCATGCAGCAGTCGTTGGTGGAGGTATCGCCGTCGATGGTAATTCGGTTGAACGACTTGTTGGCGCCGTCGAGGATCAGGTCCTTGAGCACCGCCGGGGCCACCTTGGCGTCGGTGGCGATGTAACCGAGCATGGTCGCCATGTTCGGGCGGATCATGCCCGCGCCTTTGCTGATGCCGGTGACGGTGATGGTCACGCCGTCATGCTGGAACTGGCGGCTGGCGCCTTTAGGCAGGGTGTCGGTGGTCATGATGCCGGTGGCGGCAGCGGCCCAGTTGTTTTCCGACAAGTCATCGATGGCTGCCTGCAGGGCGCCTTCGATCTTCTCGACCGGCAGCGGCTCGCCGATCACGCCGGTGGAGAATGGCAGCACGGCACTGGCGTCGACGCCAGTCAGCTCGGCCAGCTTGGCGCAGGTGCGCTCGGCCGCAGCCAGGCCTGGCGCGCCGGTGCCGGCGTTGGCGTTGCCGGTGTTGGTCAGCAGGTAGCGCACGGTACCCTGTACGCGCTGTTTGGCGAGGATCACCGGGGCGGCGCAAAAGGCGTTCAGGGTAAACACGCCGGCGACGCTGGAGCCTTCGGCGCAGCGCATTACCACCACGTCCTTGCGCCCGGGGCGCTTGATGCCCGCAGAGGCGATGCCGAGTTCGAAACCTGGAACCGGGTGCAACGTTGGCAAAGGACCAAGACCAACAGCCATGAAAGCGCTCCTAGAAAAAAGGCACCGGGACGAGATTACCGGCGCTTGAGATGGAACAACGCCGCGACGGTCAGGACCAGTCGCGGCGCGGTGTTCAGATGTCAGCGAGGTACTACGGCGTGATGATCAGTCGATCTTGCCGTGGCACTGCTTGAACTTCTTGCCCGAACCGCACCAGCATGGCTCGTTGCGGCCCAGCTTCTGCTCGTTGCGCACAGGCGCGGCGGCCACGGCAACGTCAGCACCGTCTTCCTGCGGTTCAGCTTCAAGGCCCGGGGCCTCGGCGTGCTGGAACTGCATGCGCGCAGCCAGCTCTTCGGCTTCGCGGCGCAGACGGGCCTCTTCCTCGACCGGATCTTCGCGGCGCACCTGAACGTGCGAGAGCACGCGGATGGTGTCGCGCTTGATCGAATCGAGCAGCTCCTGGAACAGGTTGAACGACTCGCGCTTGTACTCCTGCTTCGGGTTCTTCTGCGCATAGCCGCGCAGGTGGATACCGTGGCGCAGATGGTCCATGGTCGACAGGTGGTCTTTCCACAGGTCGTCGAGCACACGCAGCAGGATCTGCTTCTCGAAGGTACGCAGGGCTTCGGCGCTGGCCTGCTCTTCCTTCTCGTTGTAGGCCGCCAGCAGCTCGGTCATGAGCTTGGCACGCAGGGTTTCTTCGTACAGGTGGTCGTCTTCGTCGAGCCATTGCTGAATCGGCAGCTTGACCCCGAAATCGCTGGCCAGGGCCGCTTCCAGGCCGGCCACGTCCCACTGCTCGGGCAGCGATTGCGGCGGAATGTGCTGGGCGACGGTGACGTCGAGCACTTCCTGGCGGAAGTCGGCGATGGTGTCGCCAATGTTGTCGGCTGCCAGCAGGCTGTTACGCATGTGGTAGATGACTTTACGCTGTTCGTTGGCGACGTCGTCGAATTCGAGCAACTGCTTGCGAATGTCGAAGTTGCGGCCTTCGACCTTGCGCTGGGCTTTTTCGATGGCGTTGGTGACCATGCGGTGTTCGATGGCTTCACCGGACTGCATGCCCAGGGCCTTCATGAAGTTCTTCACCCGGTCAGAGGCGAAGATACGCATCAGGCTGTCTTCCAGCGACAGGTAGAAACGGCTCGAACCCGGGTCGCCCTGACGACCGGAACGGCCACGCAGCTGGTTGTCGATACGGCGCGATTCGTGACGCTCGGAAGCAATCACGTGCAGGCCACCGGACTCGATCACCTGCTGGTGACGCTTCTGCCAGTCGGCCTTGATCTGCGCGACCTGCTCGGCGGTCGGGCTGTCCATGGCGGCGACTTCGACTTCCCAGTTACCGCCCAGGAGGATGTCGGTACCGCGACCGGCCATGTTGGTGGCGATGGTCAGCGCACCCGGGCGACCGGCCTGGGCAATGATCTCGGCTTCTTTTTCGTGGTACTTGGCGTTCAGGACCTTGTGATCGATGCCTTCCTTCTGCAGCAGGTTGGACATGTGCTCGGAGGTTTCGATGGTCGCGGTGCCCACCAGGACCGGACGGCCCTGGGTCATGCTTTCCTTGATGTCGGCGATGATCGCCTGGTACTTCTCGTCGGCGGTCAGGTACACCAGGTCGTTGAAGTCCTTACGGGCCAACGGCTTGTTCGGCGGGATCACCATCACGTTGAGGCCGTAGATCGACTGGAACTCGAACGCTTCGGTGTCGGCGGTACCGGTCATGCCCGACAGTTTGTTGTACAGGCGGAAGTAGTTCTGGAAGGTGGTCGAGGCCAGGGTCTGGCTCTCGGCCTGAATGTTCAGGTTCTCTTTCGCTTCGATCGCCTGGTGCAGGCCTTCGGACAGACGACGGCCCGGCATGGTACGCCCGGTGTGTTCGTCGATCAGCAGGATCTGGCCGTCCTGGACGATGTACTCGATGTTGCGATGGAACAGCTTGTGCGCGCGCAGGCCGGCGTAGACGTGGGTCAGCAGGCCCAGGTTGTGCGCCGAGTAGAGGCTCTCGCCCTCGGCCAGCAGGCCGACCTGGGTGAGCATCTCTTCGATGAACTGGTGGCCGGCTTCGTTGAGTTCAACCTGACGGCTCTTCTCGTCGATGCTGTAGTGGCCTTCCTGGGTAACCTGGCCCTCGACTTCCTCGATGTGCTGCTTGAGGCGCGGGATCAGCTTGTTGATCTCGATGTACAGCTTGGAGCTGTCTTCGGCCTGGCCGGAGATGATCAGCGGGGTACGGGCTTCATCGATGAGAATGGAGTCGACTTCGTCGATCACGGCGAAATTCAGCTCGCGCTGGAATTTCTCTTCCATGCTGAAGGCCATGTTGTCGCGCAGGTAGTCGAAACCGAATTCGTTGTTGGTGCCGTAGGTGATGTCGGCGGCGTAGGCAATGCGCTTCTCTTCCGGCGGCTGGAACGGTGTGACGACACCGACGGTCAGGCCGAGGAATTCGTACAGCGGACGCATCCAGTTGGCGTCGCGGCGGGCCAGGTAGTCGTTCACCGTGACCACGTGCACACCTTTGCCCGACAAGGCATTGAGGTACACGCCCAGGGTTGCGACCAAGGTCTTGCCTTCACCGGTACGCATTTCTGCGATCATGCCTTCGTGCAAGGTCATGCCGCCGATCAGCTGCACATCGAAGTGACGCATGCCCATGACCCGCTTGCCCGCTTCACGGGCGACCGCGAAGGCTTCAGGCAACAGCTGGTCGAGGGTCTCGCCTTTGGCCAGGCGCTCTTTGAACGCTGCGGTCTTGGCGCGCAGCTGCTCGTCCGAGAGGGCCACCATCTGCTCTTCGAAGGCATTGACGATCTGTACCGTCTTGAGCATGCGTTTGACTTCACGCTCGTTCTTGCTTCCAAAAAGTTTTTTTAACAAAGGCGCAAACATATCGGCAGGATCTTCCACACGTGGGGATGGAGGGCGGCCCCGTAAGTCGCCCGTGCAGCCCTAATGGCCGCATGCGAACGAGCATTCTACCCGGAAACGATGGTGAGGAAAGTGGCGGATTTCCACGATGCTGGCACAGCGCTTTGACGGGGCATGGTTAAAATAAGGCCTTTTTCGCCAACTTCAAGCCATTGCAACATGAAGTTTTACCCTCGCAGCGCAAACAGGGCCTGCCTGTGGCGATCTGCTAAGATGGCAGCTCTGTAACTTCAGGTGTCCCTTCATGGCTTTTCGCCCCTCGCCAGCCCGCGCTCCCGCTGTCCTTCTGCGCGAAGCCCGGCCGCTCAAAGCCCTGTTCAGCCAGGCCCAGCGCCTGGCGCAACTGCAGAAGCTGCTCGACAGCCAGCTGCAGCCGGCGGCCCGCGAACATTGCCACCTCGCTTCCTGGCGCGAGGGCACGCTGTTGTTGATCGTCACCGACGGCCACTGGGCCACCCGCCTGCGTTACCAGCAAAAACGCCTGCAACGCCAGTTGCAGACCCTGGAAGCCTTTGCCAGCCTGACGCGGATTGTGTTCAAGGTACAGCCACCGACCACCCAGAGCCGCGCGGCCGGGCACACCGCCGACCTGTCGAGCCGGGCGGCCGAAAGTATTCAGGCGACGGCTGAAGGCATCAGCGATCCGAAGCTGCGGGCGGCGCTGGAGCGGTTGGCCAGCCATGCGCGGGATAAGGATGCGGCGGACTCTTGAGGGTATGACTCGACTTGCCCCCGATGCGCCTGCTATCGCGGGGCATGCCCGCTCCTACAGGGGCAACAGGCATAAAAAAGGCCACCCGAAGGTGGCCGAAAAAAACTAAAGAAGAGAGTGTTCGTACTTACACTGCCGCAACCGGACGCATGTAAGAGATCGGTGCCGTGCTGGCATCTTCGAAAGTCACCACTTCCCAGGCGTCTGTTTCCTCGATCAGCTTGCGCAGCAGCTGGTTGTTCAGCGCGTGTCCGGACTTGTAGCCCTTGAACTCGCCGATCAGGCTGTTGCCCAGCAGGTAGAGGTCGCCGATGGCGTCGAGGATCTTGTGCTTGACGAATTCGTCTTCGTAGCGAAGACCGTCTTCGTTGAGCACGCCGTCCTTGTCGACCACGATGGCGTTTTCCACACTGCCACCGAGTGCGAGGTTGTGCTTGCGCAGGTACTCGATGTCACTCATGAACCCGAAGGTACGGGCGCGGCTGACTTCCTTCACAAACGAGGTGCTGGAAAAGTCCACGCTGGCGCTTTGGGTCCGGTTGCGGAACACCGGGTGATCGAAATCGATCTCGAAACTCACCTTGAACCCGTCGAATGGCAGGAAAGTAGCGCGCTTGTCGCCGTCTTCCACTGTCACTTCGCGCAGGATGCGGATGAACTTCTTGGCTGCGTCCTGTTCTTCCAGGCCGGCAGATTGAATCAGGAATACAAAGGGCCCAGCGCTACCGTCCATGATCGGCACTTCGGACGCGGAGAGCTCGACGTAGGCGTTATCGATGCCCAGGCCAGCCATGGCCGAGAGCAAGTGCTCAACCGTGTCTACCTTGGTATCGCCGTTGACCAGTGTCGTCGACATGGTGGTCTCGCCGACGTTGGCCGCGCGGGCGGGAATTTCCACCACGGGGTCGAGGTCGGCACGGCGAAATACGATGCCGGTATCCACAGGTGCAGGTTTGAGGGTCAGGTAAACCTTTTCCCCGGAGTGCAGGCCGACACCTGTGGCACGGATAATATTCTTCAGGGTGCGTTGTTTAATCATGGCATTGGCCGCTTCAGCGCAAATTGCGAACTGGTATCAACAAAGGCTGAGGATAATACCAGACCCGGCCTTTGCTGAACACCAATCACCCTTATACCCCTGATAAATTTCATTAATCGGCCTGACGACGCAGGAATGCCGGGATGTCCAGGTAGTCCAGATCGTCTTGCGGATTAAGTTTTGCAGCAGCCGCAGCACCGGCGTGGGCCTGGTTGCGCATCACGGTCGGACGCTCCAGGTCACGGTAGTTAACCGACGACTCGTTGCGTACAGGGGCCGGAGCCGGGGTCTGCGCCGCAGCGGTCTGCATGGTGTTGTCGATAACCTTGACCGGCTTCTCGATTTTCGCACCCAGGCCAGTGGCAACCACGGTAACGTGCAGCTCGTCGCGCATGTCCGGATCGATAACGGTACCGACCTTGACCATGGCGTGATCGGATGCGAAGGCCTCGATGATGCTACCGACGTCCGAGTACTCACCCAGCGACAGGTCAGGACCTGCGGTGATGTTCACCAGGATGCCGCGAGCGCCCTGCAGGTTGACGTCTTCGAGCAGCGGGTTGCGGATGGCTGCCTCGGTCGCTTCACGTGCACGGTTAGGACCGCTGGCACAGCCGGTACCCATCATGGCCATGCCCATCTCGCTCATCACGGTACGCACGTCGGCGAAGTCGACGTTGATCATGCCCGGGCGCTTGATGATGTCGGAGATACCGCGAACGGCACCGGCCAGTACGTCGTCAGCCTTGGCAAACGCCGACAGCAGGCTGGCGTCCTTGCCGAGGATGGTCAGCAGCTTCTCGTTGGGGATGGTGATCAGCGAGTCGACGCTGTCAGCCAGTGCACGGATGCCCTCGTCGGCAATCTGCATGCGCTTGCGGCCTTCGAACGGGAACGGCCGGGTCACCACGGCAACGGTGAGGATGCCCAGTTCCTTGGCCACTTCGGCGATGATTGGCGCCGCACCGGTACCGGTACCGCCGCCCATGCCGGTGGTGATGAACACCATGTTGGTGCCTTGCAGCACTTCAGCGATGCGCTCACGGTCTTCCAGCGCGGCCTGGCGGCCGACTTCCGGATTGGCACCGGCACCCAGGCCCTTGGTCACGCCGGTACCCAGTTGCAGGATGGTGCGCGCGCCGATGTTTTTCAGCGCTTGAGCATCGGTGTTGGCGCAGATGAATTCGACGCCTTCGATGTTGCTCTTGACCATGTGATTGACGGCGTTGCCACCGCCGCCACCGACGCCGATCACTTTGATGACCGGACTTTGCGGGACGTTGTCTACGAGCTCGAACATTTTCCCTCTCCTTACAGTTCTCTAGTTTTTGCGCCTACTACTACTGCTTTGAAACTTTAAAAGTTGCCCTGGACCCAGCGTTTGAAGCGTTCGAACGCTGGAGCCTTCGGTTCATCGCCATAGCCGTTGTTGCTGCTGCTGATACCGGTCAGGGTCAAGCCGTCGGACTGCTTCTGCAGGCCGTAGGTCAAAAGGCCCACACCGGTGGAATAAATCGGGTTGCGCACCACATCGCTAAGGCCGCGAACACTGTGCGGCACGCCCAGGCGTACCGGCATGTGGAAGATTTCCTCGGCAAGTTCTACCGCGCCTTCCATTTTCGAGGTACCGCCGGTCAGGACGATGCCCGCCGGTACCAGGTCTTCGTAGCCGCTGCGACGCAGTTCGGCCTGGATCAGGGTGAAGAGCTCGTCGTAACGCGGCTCGACCACTTCGGCCAGGGCCTGGCGCGACAGTTCGCGCGGCGGACGGTCGCCGACGCTCGGCACCTTGATGGTTTCACCGGCGCCGGCCAGCTTGGCCAGGGCGCAGGCGTAACGGATCTTGATCTCTTCGGCGTATTGGGTCGGGGTACGCAGGGCCATGGCGATGTCGTTGGTCACCTGGTCGCCGGCAATCGGGATCACCGCGGTGTGACGGATTGCGCCTTCAGTGAAGATGGCGATGTCGGTGGTGCCGCCACCGATGTCGACCAGGCACACGCCGAGCTCTTTCTCGTCATCGGTCAGCACCGAGTAAGCCGAGGCCAGTTGCTCGAGGATGATGTCGTCGATTTCCAGGCCGCAGCGACGCACGCACTTTTCGATGTTCTGCGCGGCATTGACGGCGCAGGTGACCACGTGGACCTTGGCTTCCAGACGCACGCCGGACATCCCCAGTGGCTCGCGCACGCCTTCCTGGTTGTCGATCACGTAGTCCTGCGGCAGGGTGTGCAGGACCCGCTGGTCGGCCGGAATGGCCACGGCCTGGGCGGCGTCGAGCACGCGCTCAAGGTCGGCGGCGCTGACTTCACGGTCGCGGATGGCGACGATGCCGTGGGAGTTCAGGCTGCGGATGTGATTGCCGGCAACACCGACGAACGCCGAGTGGATCCGGCAGCCAGCCATCAGCTGGGCCTCTTCGACCGCACGCTGGATCGACTGCACGGTGGACTCGATATTGACCACCACGCCCTTCTTCAGCCCGCGCGATGGGTGGGTGCCGATACCGACGATTTCCAGGGTGCCGTCGGCGGCGACTTCGCCCACCAGTGCCACGACCTTGGAGGTGCCGATATCCAGCCCGACGATCATTTTGCCGCTATGCGCATTTGCCATGGGTCCTGCCTCTCTCTAATTCTTCGCAACGGCGGGTTGGGCCGTCGTCGGTGCATTCGGTTCCCGCCAGCCAACAGCCAGGCCATTGGCATAACGCAGATCGATGCGGGCGATGTTCGTGATCTGTTCTTTGAGTGTCTTGTCGTAAATGGCAATGAAGCGGCGCATCTTTTCCACCAGATGATCGCGTCCCAGCAGCAGTTCGATACCTGGCCCGGCGCTACCGGCACCGGTGGTCAGGAACCAGCTGCCGCGCTCGCGCAACTCCAGCCGGGCAATCGAAAAGCCCATCGGCCGCAACATCTGGCTCAGGACCTGATATTGCTGCATTACTTTTTGCTGCGCCCGCTGCGGCCCGAACAGCTGCGGCAGGTGCTCGTAGTTGGCCAGTTCACGCGGGGTAAAGGCCTGGCCCTGGTTATTGAGCAAGGCTTCGTCACCCCAGCGCGCGACCGGCAACTGTTCTTCCAGGCGGATCACCACTTCATCCGGCCACACCCGGCGCACTTCGGCGTGGGCGATCCAGGGCATCTGCTCCAGTTCCGCGCGCATGCTCGCCAGGTCGACGGTGAAGAAGCTCGCCGCTACGTAGGGGGCGATCCGCTGCTGCACCGCCTGCTGGCTGATGTAGCTGAGGTCGCCCTGTACGGCGATCTTGGTAATCGGCCGATCGGCGTACGGCATCAGGCGCTGGGCACCTTCGTAGGCGCCAAAACCTGCGACGACCAGCAGCACCGGCCACAGCAGGCGCTTGAACACGCTGAAGTTGGCCTTGGGAAGGCGCGCCGACAGTGGCTCCTTGGCCACCATCCGGCTGGCACCACGCGGCACCGGCTTGTTACGGCCGGGGGCGGGTTGCTGATGACGTAACATCGCGCCTTGCATGGGCTTAACCTCGCGCCGGGGCGCTTGCCGCCAGGATCGCCAGCACCAACTGCTGGAAGTCCAGGCCGGCCGCGCGTGCCGCCATCGGGACCAGGCTGTGATCAGTCATGCCTGGTGCGGTGTTGACCTCGAGCAGCCAGAAACGCCCCTGCTCGTCCTGCATCACGTCCAGGCGGCCCCAGCCGGCGATGCCGATGGCGTCGCAGGCACGGGCAGTCAGGTCGATCAGCTCTTGTTCCTTGGCCGCGTCCAGGCCGCACGGGATGCGGTACTGGGTATCGTTGGCAATGTACTTGGCGTCGTAGTCATAGAAGGTGTGCGGCGTGCCCAGGGCAATCGGCGGCAACACCTGGCCACGCAGGGTCGCGACGGTGAACTCCGGACCATGAATCCATTGTTCGACCAACACTTGCGAATCGTAGGTAGCGGCGTCCTTCCAGGCGGCGATCAATTCGTCGACACCCTGCACTTTCGCCATACCGATACTGGAACCTTCATGGGCCGGTTTGACGATCAAAGGGAAGCCCAGTTCCGCACCTGCAGAAATACAGTCGGCTTCGCTGCTCAGCACGGCGTGACGAGGGGTCGGAATCCCCAGGCTGTGCCAGACCTGCTTGGTCCGCAGCTTGTCCATGGCCAGTGCCGAAGCGAGGATGCCGCTGCCGGTATAAGGGATGCCCAGGCACTCCAGCAAGCCCTGCATGCTGCCGTCTTCACCGCCACGGCCGTGGAGGATGATGAAGGCGCGGTCGATCTTCTCGCTCAGCAGGCGCTGCAGCAGATCGTCACCGACATCGATGGCGACCACGTCGACACCGGCGCTGGTCAGCGCCTGGATGACTGCGGCGCCGGATTTCAGCGAAACCTCGCGCTCGGCGCTCTTGCCGCCGTACAGCACGGCAACGCGGCCGAAGGCTTTCGGGTCGATGGTCGAGTGCAAAGTGGCGTATGCGTTATCAGTCATTTCGACTTCCCCTGACTGGCAACAGCACCAGCGAACAACGGACTCTTGAGTAATTGCGGGGCCAGGCCACCGATGTCACCGGCACCCTGGCACAGCAGGATGTCGCCAGCGCGCAGCAGCGGCTTGACCAGCGGCGCCAGCTCGATGCCGCGCTCGATGTAGATCGGGTCGAGCTGGCCGCGCTGGCGGATGCTGTGGCACAGCTGACGGCTGTCGGCACCGGGGATCGGCTCTTCGCCGGCCGGATAGACTTCCATCAGCAACAGTACGTTGGCGTCGGCCAGGACCTGGACGAAATCGTCGTAGAGGTCGCGGGTGCGGCTGTAACGGTGCGGCTGGTAAACCATCACCAGGCGCCGCTCAGGCCAGCCACCGCGCACGGCCTTGATCACCGCCGCGACTTCGGTCGGGTGGTGGCCGTAGTCGTCGACCAGCATCACGCTGCCGCCCTCTACCGGCAGTTCGCCGTAGACCTGGAAGCGCCGCCCTACCCCCTGGAACCCCGAAAGGCCCTGGACAATGGCTTCATCGCTGATGCCCTCGTCGGTGGCAATGGCGATGGTCGCCAGGGCGTTGAGCACGTTGTGATTGCCCGGCATGTTGACCGACACGTCCAGCGGCTCGCGATCGCGGCGCAGCACGGTGAAGTGGGTCTGCATGCCCGACTGGCGGACACTGATCGCACGCACGTCGGCTTCTTCGCTGAAGCCATAGGTGACCGCCGGACGCTTGACCTGCGGGAGGATCTCGCGCACCACCGGATCGTCCAGGCACATCACCGCCAGCCCGTAGAACGGCAGGTTGTGGAGGAACTCGACGAAGGTTTTCTTCAGTTTGTTGAAGTCGCCTTCGTAGGTCGCCATATGGTCGGCGTCGATGTTGGTGACCACCGCCACCAGCGGCTGCAGGTGCAGGAAGCTGGCGTCGCTTTCATCGGCTTCGGCGATCAGGTAGCGGCTGGTGCCGAGCTGGGCATTGGTGCCGGCTGCATTGAGGCGGCCACCGATGACGAAGGTCGGGTCCAGGCCACCGGCGGCGAACACCGAGGCCAGCAGGCTGGTGGTGGTGGTCTTGCCATGGGTACCGGCAACGGCGATGCCGTGGCGGTAACGCATCAGCTCGGCGAGCATCTCGGCCCGCGGCACCACCGGAATGCGCCGCTCAAGGGCGGTGGCGACTTCCGGGTTGGCGGTGTTGATGGCGCTCGAGACCACCAGCACATCGGCGCTGGCGGCGTTCTCGGCACGGTGACCGATGAAGATCTGCGCACCGAAGGATTCCAGACGCTCGGTGACCGGCGAGGTCTTGAGGTCGGAGCCCGACACCTGGTAACCCAGGTTCAGCAGCACTTCGGCAATACCGCACATGCCCACGCCGCCGATACCGACGAAGTGGATGCGACGGATACGGCGCATTTCCGGTTGTGGCATGGCTTTTTGATTCTCAACCATGGGCCACCTCCAGACAGATATCGACCACGGTGCGGGTGGCAGCGGGCTTGGCCAGGCGCCGGGCAGTGGCGGCCATGGTGGTGAGTTTTTCCGGTTGCATCAGCACCTCGTTCAGGCGTTCAGCGAGTTGCGCTGCGCCAGTTGTCGCTTGTGGCATCAGGAAGGCAGCGCCTTCACGGGCCAGATAATGGGCGTTGTGGGTCTGGTGGTCGTCGATGGCATGGGGCAAGGGCACCAGCATCGAGGGCAAGCCGGCCGCAGCCAGCTCGCTGACAGTCAGCGCACCCGCGCGGCAGACCACCAGATCAGCCCAGCCATAGGCATGGGCCATGTCCTTGATGAACGGCTCTACCTGAGCCTCGACACCCGCCTGGCGATAACGCTCGGCGGTAATCTGGTCGTGCTGCTTGCCAGCCTGGTGGAACACCTCGGGACGAATCTCCTGAGGCACCTGGGCCAGGGCCTGGGGCAGCAGCTTGTTCAGCGGTTCGGCACCCAGGCTTCCGCCGAGTACCAGCAAGCGAGGCCTGCGCGCGCCCAGGGGCTCGCGCAGGGTTTCCATGAACAGTTCGCTGCGCACCGGGTTTCCGGTGGTGCGCAGTTTGTCCGACGCCGCGAAGGTGTCGGGGAAAGCTTCGCAGACTCGGCCAGCCAAGGGCACCAGCAGCCGATTGGCGGTACCGGCGCGGGCGTTCTGCTCGTGAATCACCACCGGCACGCCGCAGAGCTTGGCGGCTACGCCACCGGGGCCGGTCACGTAGCCACCGAAGCCGACCACGCACACCGGCTTGAGCTGACGAATGATCCGCCGCGCCTGCAGCACCGCCTTGACCAGGGTGAACGGCGCCTTGAGCAACGACAGCTTGCTCTTGCCGCGCAGGCCGGTGACCTGGATCAGGTGCAATTGCAGGCCTGCCTGGGGCACCAGCTCGTTCTCGATACCGCGAGGGGTGCCCAGCCAGTGCACGCTGAAGCCGCGCGCCTGGAACTCACGGGCGCAGGCCAGCGCCGGGAACACGTGGCCCCCGGTGCCGCCGGCCATGATCAATACGTTCTTGCCGTTAGCGGCCATGATTCGGCTCCTCGGCAAAATCGCTTTCATCGAATTCGTGTTCTTCACTGCCCAGGTGCGTGCGGCTCTCCCACTCGATCCGCAGCAGCAAGCCGACGCAGGCGCAGCAGATCACCAGCGAGCTACCGCCGTAACTGAGGAACGGCAGGGTCAGGCCCTTGGTCGGCAGCAGGCCGACGTTCACGCCGATGTTGATCAGGAACTGACCAATCCACAGGAAGGCCAGGCCGAAAGCCATGTAGGCGGCAAAGAACTGCTTGGCTTTTTCAGCCCACAGGCCGATGTACAGCGCGCGCACAGTGACAAACACAAACAGCGCCACGGTGACCAGCGAGCCGACCACGCCCAGTTCTTCGGCAAGCACCGAGAAGACGAAGTCGGTGTGCGCTTCGGGCAGGTAGAACTGCTTCTGCACGCTGTTGCCCAGGCCGACACCCAGCCACTCGCCGCGACCGAAGGCGATCAGCGCCTGGGTCAGCTGGTAGCCGGAGCCGAACTGATCCGACCAGGGGTCGGTAAAGGTAATCAAACGTGCCATCCGGTAGGGCTGGGCCTGGACCAGGATGAACACCGCCGCCACCGCCAGCACCACCATCAAGCTGAAACGGAACAGACCGACGCCACCAAGGAACAGCATCGCTGCCGCCGCGCCCATCATGACCACCGTGGCACCGAAGTCCGGCTCCATCAGCAGCAGGCCGGCCATTGGCAACAGCACGATGAACGGCTTGAAGAAGCCCATCCAGCTTTCGCGCACTTCCTGCTGGCGACGCACCAGGTAACCGGCCAGGTAAATGACCACGAAGACCTTGGCGATTTCCGAGGGCTGGACGTTGAAGAAGCTGAAGCCGATCCAGCGCATCGAGCCGTTCACTTCGCGGCCGATGCCCGGCACCAGTACCAGCACCAGCAGGCCGAAGGCGCCGACCAGCATGGTGAAGCCCATCTTCTGCCAGGTGGCGATCGGCACCATCATGGTGACGATGCAGGCAAAGACGCCGATGGCCACGTACACCAGGTGGCGAAACATGTGATACAGCGGGTTGCCCGACTGCGCCGCGGCGACTTCCGAGGACGCCGAGGTGATCATCACCAGGCCGAGGCCGAGCAGCGCCAGGCAACCGGCGAGCATGGCGAAATCGAGGTCGATGCCGCGACCGCTGATCAGCGGCGATGGATAAGGCTTGATGATGCCGAAGATCATGCCAGCCCTCCTGCGGCCTGGGCGAACAGGCGCCCACGCTCTTCGAAGTTTTTGAACATGTCCAGGCTCGCGCAGGCCGGCGACAACAGCACGGCATCGCCAGGCTGGGCCAGTTCGGCGCATTGCTGCACGGCTTCATCGAGGGTGTTCACCCGGATCTGCGGCACGTCGTCGCCCAGGGCTTGCGCCAGGCGCTCGGCATCGCGGCCAAGCAGCACAACGGCGCGGCAGTTGGCTGCAACCGGTGCGCGCAGGGCGCTGAAGTCGGCACCTTTGCCATCGCCGCCGGCGACCAGCACCAGCTTGCCGTCGATATCGGCGCCCAGGCCTTCGATCGCCGCCAGGGCGGCACCGACGTTGGTCGCCTTGGAGTCGTCATACCAGTTCACGCCGTTACGCTCGCGGATCCACTGGCAACGGTGGGCAAGGCCTGCGAAGGTGCGCAGGCTGGAGAGCATGGCGTCCATCGGCAAACCGACCGCATGGCCCAGGGCCAGGGCCGCCAGGGCGTTGGACTGGTTGTGGGCGCCGCGAATCTTCAGCTCGCGCACCGGCATCAGATTCTGGAATTCGAACGCCAGGTACTTCTCGCCGCTCTCTTCGCGCAGACCGAAGGCTTTGAAGTCGGGGGCGTTCAGACCAAAGGTCCATACCGGTTGGCCTTCAGACAACAGAGGCCGGCTCAGGGCATCCTGGCGGTTGACCACCACCTGGCGCGCACCACGGAAGATCCGGTGCTTGGCCAGATGATAGGCCGGCAGGCCGCTGTAGCGGTCCATGTGGTCTTCGCTGACGTTGAGCACGGTGGCCACTTCGGCGTTGAGCTGGTCGGTGGTCTCCAACTGAAAGCTCGACAGCTCCATCACGTACAGCTCGACGTCGTCGCTGAGCAAATCCAGCGCCGGGGTACCGAGGTTGCCGCCGACCGCCACACGTTTGCCTGCCGCGGCGGCCATTTCGCCAACCAGGGTGGTGACGGTGCTTTTGGCGTTGGAGCCGCTGATGGCAATGATCGGCGCCTTGGCGTTGCGGGCGAACAGTTCGATATCGCCCGACAGCTTCACGCCGCGGGCAGCGGCCTGTTGCAGGGCCGGGGTGGCAAGGGCCAGGCCGGGGCTGACATACAGCTCGTCGGCGCGGCAGAGAAACTCGACGTCCAGCTCGCCACAGCGCACTTCCACCTGCGGGAAATCACGGCGCAGGGTGTCCAGTTCCGGCGGGTTGTCACGGGTGTCGGCAACCGCAAAGGCAATGCCCCGGTTCGCCAGGAAGCGAACCAGGGACATGCCGCTCTTGCCGAGGCCGACAACGATGCGGAAGTGGTCAGAAGCGATCAAGGACACGCGTTTCTACCTCAGTTTCAGGGTGGCAAGGCCGATCAGCACCAGAATCACGGTGATGATCCAGAAGCGGACGATCACCCGAGGCTCGGGCCAACCCTTGAGTTCAAAGTGGTGGTGGATCGGCGCCATGCGGAACACGCGCTTGCCGGTCAACTTGAAGGAGGCCACCTGAATCACCACCGACAGGGTCTCCATGACGAACACACCGCCCATGATGAACAGGACGATTTCCTGGCGCACGATCACCGCGATCGTGCCCAGTGCGGCGCCCAGTGCCAGGGCACCGACGTCGCCCATGAACACCTGGGCCGGATAGGTGTTGAACCACAAAAAGCCCAGGCCGGCACCGATCAGCGCGCCACAGAACACGATCAGTTCGCCTGCGCCCGGTACATAAGGGATCAGCAGGTATTCAGCGAATTTCACGTTACCCGACAGGTAGCAGAAGATGCCCAGGGCGCCGCCGACCATGACTGTTGGCATGATCGCCAGGCCATCGAGGCCGTCGGTGAGGTTCACCGCGTTGCTGGAGCCAACGATGACGAAGTAGGTCAGGACGACGAAACCGATACCCAACGGGATGGTGACATCCTTGAGCATCGGCACGATCAGGGTGGTTTCGACGCTGGTCGGCGCGGTCATGTAAAGGAAGATCGCCGCGCCCAGGCCGAACACCGACTGCCAGAAATACTTCCAGCGACTCGGCAGGCCGCGCGAGTTCTTCTCGATCACCTTGCGGTAGTCATCGACCCAGCCGATAGCGCCGAACAGCAGGGTGACGATCAGCACCACCCAGACATAACGGTTGGTCAGGTCGGCCCACAGCAGGGTGCTGATGCCGATGGCCGACAGGATCAGTGCGCCACCCATGGTCGGGGTGCCGGATTTGGACAGGTGCGATTGCGGGCCGTCGTTACGAACGGCTTGACCGATCTGGCGAATCTGCAGGGTACGAATCATCCATGGGCCCAGCCACAGGGCCAGCGACAACGCGGTCAGTACACCCAGAATCCCGCGCAGGGACAGGTACTGAAAGACCGCGAAGCCTTTGTAGAACTGTTGCAGATACTCAGCCAGCAGCAGCAGCATTAATGTTTCTCCCCGCTGGAACCGCACAAAGCCGCCACGACGTTCTCCATCGCAGCGCTGCGCGAACCCTTGATCAAAATAGTGGTGTTGGTGGCCTGTTCGGCGGCGCGAACGGCGTCGATCAGGTCAGCTTGATTAGCGAAATGTCGGGCATTGGTGCCGAACGCAGCTACCGCGTGGGCCATGTTGGTGCCCACCGCATAGAGTGCCGAAACCTTGTCTTTGGCGTACTCGCCTACCTGCCGATGCCCTTCCTCAGCCCACTGGCCCAATTCGCCGATATCCCCGAGCACCAGGACGGTGCGGCCGGAAAAGCCGGCGAGTATATCAACGGCAGCGCACATCGAGGTGGGGTTTGCGTTGTAAGTGTCATCAATCACCCGCACACCGTTGGCCGTCATCTGCACCACAGTGCGGCCCTTGACCGGTTGCACGGCATTGAGGCCCTGGACGATACCGTCCAGGGTCAGACCAAAGGCATGCGCGGCAGCCGCGGCCGCCAGTGCGTTGGCCACGTTGTGGGTGCCCAGCAGGTTGAGCTGGACCCGCGCCACGCCCAGCGGGCTGTGCAGGTCGAACGACGGGCAACCGCGCGGGTCGTGGGCGATGTTGGCAGCGTGGAAATCGGCGTCGGCGTTGTTCAGGGCGAAGGTCAGCAGCGGGCGATTGCCGGCGCGCTTTTTCCAGATGGCGAAGGCCTTGTCATCAAGGTTCAATACGGCCACGCCATCCTGACCCAGACCTTCGAGGATCTCGCCCTTGGCTTCGACAATCTTCTCTGGCCCGCCGAACTCGCCGACATGAGCAGTTCCGGCATTGTTGATCAACGCGACCTGTGGCTTGGTCAGGCCGACGGTGTAGGCAATTTCGCCGATGCGCGAGGCGCCCAGCTCGATCACCGCCGCGGTGTGTTCCGGAGCCAGTTCGAGCAGGGTCAGCGGTGCGCCAAAATCGTTGTTGAGGTTGCCACGGGTGGCCAGCACCGGGCCACGGGTGCGCAGGATGCTGGCAAGCATCTCCTTGACCGTGGTCTTGCCGCTGGAGCCGGTAATGGCGGCGACCGGCTTGTCGAAAGCGGCGCGGTTCAACGCGCCGAGCTGGCCCAGGGCCAGGCGGGTATCGGCAACCACCAACTGCGCCAGGCTGCTGCCCGGCACTTCGCGCTGCACCAGGGCGGCGACCGCGCCTTTGCCAGCAACGTCGTTCAAGTAATCATGGCCGTCAAAACGCGGCCCGGCCAGGGCAACGAAAAGCTGCCCGGCGGTGATGGCACGGCTGTCGATGCTGACGCCATTGAAGGTTGCATCCTGACCGTGCAGGCGGCCGTTGAGCGGCGCCGCCAGCTGGCTGAGGGACAATGGCTTAAGCATGGGCAGCCTCCCACACGGCCAGGGCCTTCTCGGCTTCAACCAGGTCGGAGAAGTCGTGGCGCTCGCCGTTGATTTCCTGATAGTCCTCATGCCCCTTGCCGGCCAGGACGATGACATCGTCAACGCCGGCGCTGGCAATCAGCTGAGCGATGGCGTCACCGCGGCCGGCAACGAATTCGACCGCATCGGCCTGGGCAAAACCCGGGCGGATGTCGGCGAAGATCTGCTGCGGGTCTTCAGTGCGCGGGTTGTCGTCGGTAACCAGCACGCGGTCAGCCAGGCGCTCGGCAACTTCGGCCATCAGCGGCCGCTTGCCGCGATCGCGATCGCCGCCGCAACCGAACAGGCACAGCAACTGGCCCTTGGCGTGCGGGCGCAACGCTTGCAGCACCTGCTCCAGGGCATCGGGGGTATGCGCGTAATCGACCACCACCAGCGGCTTGCTGCCGCCGCCCAGGCGCTGCATGCGCCCGACCGGGCCTTCCAGCGCCGGGGTGACCTTGAGAATTTCGTCCAGCGGGTAATCCAGCGCCAGCAAGGTGCCGACCGCCGCGAGCATGTTGCTCAGGTTGAAGCGCCCGAGCAGGCGGCTGCGCAGCGCGTGCTCACCCTGGGCGGTGACGATCACGGCGCGCACGCCATCATCATCGAAATGCGCTTCGCGGCAGTACAGCGACGCGGCCGGATCCTGGAGGCTGTAGCTGATCAGGCGCGACTCGCCCTGCCCGGCTGCCAGGCGCCGGCCAAAATCGTCATCGAGGTTGACCACCCGGCAACGCAGGTTCGGCCAGGCGAACAGGCGCGCCTTGGCGTCTTCGTAAGCCTGCATGCTGCCGTGGTAGTCGAGGTGATCACGGGACAGGTTGGTCATCACCGCAATATCGAATGCCAGAGCCGCGACCCGGCCCTGGTCCAGGGCATGGGAAGAGACTTCCATGGCCACGGCCTTGGCCCCGGCCTTTTTCAGGTCACTCAGGGTTGCCTGCACGGCGATCGGGTCCGGCGTGGTCAGACGACCGCTTTGCAGGGCGCCATAGAAACCGGTCCCGAGGGTGCCGATCAGGCCACAGTGCTGGCCGAGCTGGTCCAGCGCCTGAGCTACCAGCTGGGTGACGCTGGTCTTGCCGTTGGTGCCGGTGACGCCGACCAGGTCGAGCAGGCGGCTCGGCTCGCCGTAGAAACGCCCGGCGATGTCCGACAGTTGCGCGGCCAGGCCCTTGACCGGGATCAACGGCACCTCGGCGATCGGCAGCACGGTAGCGCCTTCGGCTTCATAGGCGACCGCCGCCGCACCGCGCTTGAGCGCGTCGGCAATGTGTTCACGGCCATCCATGCGCGTACCCGGCACCGCCAGGAACAGGTCGCCCGGGCGCACGTTGCGGCTGTCCAGGGTCAGTTCGCGGATCGACGGATCGCGGCTGGCCTGGGTAAAAAGCTTGCTCAATGGCATTGTCATCAACCGCGTCCTCCCTTGACCGGTGCAGCGTTGACTTGCTGCGTAGGTGTTGCCGGCGGCAGGTTGTCCGGCGGAATGTTCATCAGGCGCAGGGTGCCGGACATGACTTTGCTGAACACCGGCGCCGATACCAGGCCACCGAAGTAGCCGCCCTTGCTCGGCTCATCGATGACCACGACCACGGCATAGCGCGGGTCGCTCATCGGCCCGAAGCCGGCGAACAGCGAACGGTACGAGTTCTCGGTGTAACCCTTGGAACCGATAGTGGCTTTACGCGCGGTGCCCGACTTGCCACCCACGTGGTAGAACGGCACCTGGGCGCGGAACACCCCGCGCGGCGCCTCGATAACCTGCTGGACCATGCCCTGGATGGTCTCGGCGACTTCCTTGGGCACGACCTGGGTAGACTCCGGCGCCTTGTCGACCTTGAGGATGCTCAGCGGCACCATCTTGCCGTCGTTGGCCAGCGCGGCGTAGGCATGCACCAGTTGCAGCGCGGTCACCGACAGGCCGTAGCCGTAGGACAGGGTCGCGGTCTCGGCCTTGCGCCACTCGCGGTGGTTGGGCAGGTTGCCGACGCGCTCGCCCGGGAAGCCCAGGCCGGTGTACTGGCCAAGCCCCAGCTGGGACATGACCCGGTAGATCGATTCGCCACCGATATCGAAGGCGATCTTGCTCATGCCGACGTTACTGGAGTTGATCAGGATGCCGGTCAGGTCAAGGATCGGCCCTTCGCTGCGCGATACGTCGCGAATGGTGTAGCGGCCCAGTTGCAGGGTGCCCGGGTAGACCTCGACCTTGTCGGTCGGCTTCCAGCGCCCGCTCTGCAGGGCCGCGCTCATGGACAGCGGCTTGACCGTCGAACCTGGCTCGAACACGTCGATGATCGCCCGGTTACGCATGGCCGCCGGGAACATGCTGCGACGGTTGTTGGGGTTGTAGGTCGGCTGGTTGACCATGGCCAGCACTTCGCCGGTCTTGACGTCGAGGATCACCAGGCTGCCGGCCTTGGCTTCCTGTTCGGCAATGGCGTTGCGCAACTCGCGGGTGGCCAGGTATTGCAGGCGCAGGTCGATCGACAACGCCAAGGTCTTTCCGGCCTTGGCGTTTTTGGTTACCTGGATGTCCTTGATCAGCCGGCCGCGCCGGTCCTTGATCACCTGTCGCTTGCCGGGCACGCCGGCCAGCCATTCATCGTAGGCCAGCTCCACGCCTTCGCGGCCATGGTCGTCGAGGTCGGTAAAGCCGACCATGTGCGCGGCGACATCGCCGGCCGGGTAGAAACGACGGAATTCCTCGATGCCATAGACACCGGGGACTTTAAGATCGAGCACCACCTGGCCCTGCTCCGGGGTCAGGCCGCGGACCAGGTAGATGAACTCCTTGCTGGCCTGCTGTTCCAGGCGCGCTGCCAGTTGCTGCGGGTTCTGCTTGAGCGCGGCAGCCAGGGCCGGCCAGCGGTCCTTGGCAGCCTGCATTTCTTTCGGGTTGGCCCACAGGGTGGTCACCGGGGTACTGACGGCCAGCGGCTCGCCATTACGGTCGGTGATCAGCCCGCGGTGCGCAGGAATAGGAATATGTCGCAGGCTGCGGGCATCGCCCTGGCCCTTGAGGAAGTCACGGTCGACCACCTGCAGGTCGATGATGCGCCAGGCAATCGCGCCGACCATCAGTGCCAGCAGGGCGATGACCACGCGGAACCGCCATGGGTAGAGTGCGCCTTCAAGTTTCATCATGGCGCCACCATCCGTACTTCGTCAGCGGCCGGAATACGCATTTTCAGCTGTTCGCTGGCAAGGTTCTCGATACGGCTGTGGGCCGTCCAGGTGCTCTGCTCGAGAATCAGTCGGCCCCACTCGGCCTGGGCCTTGTCGCGCTCGCTGAGTTCGCCGTACAGGGTGTTGAGCAACTGACGGTTCCAGTGCGCGCTGTAGGACACCGCCACCGAAGAAACGAGCACGCCAATGAACAGCAGAAGCATCAGGAAGCTTCCGCCTGGCAAAGGCTTGGCGAACAAACGGCTCACCGCAGTTTCTCGGCGACGCGCATGACCGCGCTACGCGAACGTGGGTTGGCCTTGAGCTCGGCTTCGGAAGCGAACTGGGCCTTGCCGTGGACCTTGATCTTCGGCTCGAAGTGCTTGTGCTGGACCGGCAGGTTGCGCGGCAGGTTGTCGGCCTCACCCTTGACCAGCTTGCGCATGAACAGTTTGACGATGCGGTCTTCCAGCGAATGGAAGCTGATCACCACCAGGCGCCCGCCGACTTCCAGCGCTTCGAGCGCAGCCTCAAGGCCGGCCTCAAGGTCACCGAGTTCGTTGTTGACGTGGATGCGCAGGCCCTGGAAGGCACGGGTTGCCGGGTTCTTGCCCTTTTCCCAGGCCGGGTTGGCAACCTTGAGCACTTCGGCAAGGTCAGCGGTGCGGGTAAACGGAGTTTCTTCACGGCGCAGCACCACGGCACGGGCCATGCGCTTGGCAAAGCGCTCTTCGCCGTATTCCTTGAACACCCGGGCGATTTCTTCTTCCGGCGCAGTGGCGATGAACTCGGCAGCGCTGACGCCGCGAGTCGGGTCCATGCGCATGTCCAGCGGGCCGTCGTTGAGGAAGCTGAAGCCGCGCTCAGGATCGTCCAGCTGTGGCGACGAGACGCCCAGGTCGAGCAGGATGCCGCTGACCTTGCCGGCCAGGCCGCGCTCGGCAACTTCGGCGCCCAGCTCGGCAAAACTGCGCTGCACAATGACAAAGCGGCCGTCTTCGGCCGCCAGCGCTTGCCCGGTGGCAATCGCTTGTGGGTCCTTGTCAAAACCCAGCAGCCGGCCCTGCGGCCCGAGCTTGCTGAGGACTAACCGGCTATGCCCGCCGCGCCCGAAGGTGCCATCCAGATAGCAGCCATCGGCGCGTACGGCGAGAGCCTCGACGGCTTCGTCAAGCAGTACGGTGATGTGGTTAAAGCCGCTATCTATAGTCACAGGATCAAATCACGCAGTTCATCAGGCATGGCGCCCGGTTGTTGGATAGCTGCGAGGTCGGCTGCCGAAACCGCGTTCCAGGCATCCTCGTCCCACAGCTGAAATTTGTTCAGTTGCCCCACCAGCATTGCCTTCTTGTCGAGCTTGGCGTACTCGCGCAAACGCGGCGGCACCAGGAAACGCCCACTGCCATCAAGCTCAAGATCCACCGCGTTGCCGATCAGCAAACGCTGCAGGCGGCGGTTCTCTTCACGCAATGACGGCAAGGCGCGCAACTTGGCTTCAATCAGCTCCCACTCATCGAGCGGGTACACACATAAACAGGGATCAACCGCATCGATGGTCACGATCAACTGCCCGGAACTACGCGAATCGAGCTCGTCACGGTACCGGCTCGGCATTGCGAGACGGCCCTTTGCGTCGAGGTTGATGGCGTTGGCTCCGCGGAACACGGCTGCGATTCCCCACAATGTTAGCGTTTTTGTGTCAGAAAACCCACTTCATGCCACTTTCTGCCACTTGCGCACACTATAGGAATCCGCCTACCACACCGTCAAGGCACGCTTATAAGGAAATCCCTTACAGATCGGAGATTTAGCGCGCACAGAGAAGATAGAAGGACAATTCGGAAGGGATTTTGACGAAAAAACTCAAACCCACTCAGACGGATAGAGAGCGAAGTTAAAGTAATTTATTAAGAGTAAGATTTTTTCGGTATTACCAGCACGCATCTGCTATCGATTCAAGCAGGAGGGGAAGAGGTGGAGAGTCGATCTGTAAGCCGGGTTCTGTCGAGGACAGTCATTCCTCTACGACGGCCATCACTGGACGCCTTTAGCAACCTACCCGGTTCCAACGCGGGCCGCGCCATATGGAACCCTATTTGGTCTTGCTCCGAGTGGGGTTTACCTAGCCATGAACTGTTGCCAGTCATGCGGTGCGCTCTTACCGCACCTTTTCACCCTTACCGGCACCGAAGTGCTTAGGCGGTTATTTTCTGTGGCACTTTCCGTAGGCTCGCGCCCCCCAGGCATTACCTGGCACTCTGCCCTATGGAGCCCGGACTTTCCTCCCCCCTCTATTGCGGAACAATAGAAGGCAGCGACTGTCCAATCGACTCTCCGCCGCAAAGGTTAACGGTAGCGGGCGCCAAGAACAAGCGATAAAACTGATAATAGCACTATAACATCAGTGGGCTTTCTGTTTTTCCAGTGCCGCCTGGTACAGCAGGTTCTTGCGCACCCCGGTGATTTCCGCCGCCAGCGCAGCGGCGCGCTTGAGCGGCATTTCCGCCAGCAGCAGGTCGAGAATACGCATTGCCTCGCTGCTGACCGCCTGCTCATCTTCCGGCGCGGTATAGCCCGCCACCAGCACCACACACTCGCCACGCTGCTGATTGCTGTCAGCCTCGACGAAGGCGCGCAGCTCGGCCAGCGGCAAACCCTTGAGGGTCTCGAAGGTTTTGGTCAGCTCGCGGGCCAGCAACGCCGGGCGCTCGCCACCGAATACCTCTTCCATGTCCTGCAAGCACTCGAGAATCCGGTGTGGTGCTTCGTAGAAGATCAACGTGCGCGGCTCTTCCTTTACCTGACTCAGGCGCGCGCGACGTCCTACAGCCTTGGCTGGCAGGAAGCCTTCGAAGATGAACCGGTCCGACGGCAGGCCAGCGGCCGACAGCGCCGCGATCAGCGCGCAGGCACCGGGCACCGGCACCACGGCGATGCCGGCGGCGCGGGCCTGGCGTACCAGGTGATAGCCAGGATCGGAAATCAGCGGCGTACCGGCGTCGGAAATCAGCGCGACATTGTCGCCCGCCAGCAAACGGGTGATAAAACGACTGCCCTCATCACGCTCGTTGTGCTCGTGGCAGGCCGCCAGCGGCGTGTTGATACCAAAGTGTTGCATCAGACGAATGGAGTGACGGGTGTCTTCGGCGGCGATCAGCGCCACATCACTGAGTATTTTCAGTGCCCGGGCACTCATGTCATCCAGGTTGCCGATCGGTGTGGCCACCACATAAAGCGTGCCCGAAGTGGATTGGGAAGCCCCTGGAACATCAGTCACTGCACACACCTGTCGTCATGATCAAAGCGCCATTGTAGCCCGAGAGTCGGCAACATTGGGCAATCAGGATTGCCGCAAAGCGGCGTTCCAGCACCTATATTGAAGGATTAACGCCAGCAAGATCGCGCCCCGGCCAGCGCTTGGGTACAATTGCCAGTTAATTTGATCGAGTAACAGGACCCTTACATGATCGCTTGCCTGCGGCTGTTCACAGCCCTTTGCCTCGCCGCCCTGCTGGCAGCCTGCGCCAGCTCGCCCTCGTCGAGCCTCGGCGAACTGCCGCGCACACCGGATGCCAGCATCGAGCAACTGCTTGAACAGGCCACCACCAGCAAGACGCCGGAGCAAGCTGCACTGTTGCGCCTGAGCGCCGCCGACCTGGCCTACAAGCAAAAGGACAATGCCCGCGCCGCGCGCATCCTCGAGCAGGTGCCGCTGGAGCAGCTCAAACCGGCCCAGCAGATCTTCGCCAGCACCCTGGCGGCAGAACTGGCCATGAGCCGCAACCAGCCGAAAATGGCCCTGACCGCCTTGAGCCACCCAAGCCTGGCGCGCCTCAACGAGCTGCCGGAAGATCAACAGATCCGTACCCGCAGCGTGCATGCCGCAGTGCTGGAAGCCAACGGCCAGCCACTGGCCGCCGCCCAGGAGCGCGCGCAACTGACGCCGCTGCTCAAGGGCGATGCTGCCAACGCCAACAACGACGCGATCTGGAACCTGGTGGCCGCCACCCCGCGCGATCAGCTCAATAACCTCAGCAGCGGCACCGACACCATGGCCGGCTGGGCCAGCCTGGCCCTGGCGGTAAAAGGCGCCGGCACCGTCGAGCAGCAACAAGCCGCCATCGACGCCTGGCGCGCCCAGCACGCCGATCACCCGGCCGCCGCCCAGCTGCCACCGTCGCTGATCAAGCTGATGGAGCTGACCAGCCAGCCGCTGACCAAAATCGCCCTGCTGCTGCCACAGGAAGGCCAGCTGGCCGGCGTTGCCCGCGCCCTGCGTGACGGTTTCATGGCCGCGCACTTCCAGGCCCAGCAAGCCGGCCAGAAGCCGCCGACCATCGAAGTCTTCGACAGCTCGCGACTGACCTCGCTGGACGACTTCTACCGCCAGGCCCAGGCCTCTGGCGTGCAACTGGTGGTTGGCCCGCTGGAAAAACCGCTGGTGAAAAAGCTCGCCGCCTACCCGCAATTGCCGATCACCACCCTCGCCCTGAACTACAGCGACGCCGGCCAGAAAGGCCCGGAGCAGCTGTATCAGTTCGGCCTCGCCGCCGAAGACGAAGCCCGTGAAGTGTCGCGCCGCGCCCGCGCCGACGGCATGGTGCGCGCCGTCGCCCTGGTGCCGAAAGGCGAATGGGGCGACCGCGTGCTCAAGGCCTTCCGCCAGGACTGGGAAGCCAACGGTGGCAGCCTGCTGGCCGCCCAGCACATCGACCAGCCGGTAGCCCTGGCCCAGCAGATCGCCGAGCTGTTCCAGCTGCGCCAGAGCGAAGGCCGCGCCAAGAGCCTGCAAAGCACCGTCGGCGGCGCCGTATCGGCCCAGCCGTCGCGCCGCCAGGACATCGACTTCATCTTCCTTGCCGCCACCCCGCAGCAAGGCCAGCAGATCAAGCCGACCCTGAACTTCCAGTACGCTGGCGACGTACCGGTGTATGCCACCTCGCACGTTTACAGCGCCAGCGGCGACGTCAACCAGTACCGCGACCTCACCGGCGTGCGCTTTTGCGATACTCCATGGCTGCTCGACAGCGGCAACCCGTTGCGCCAGCAGGTAGAACGTCAGTGGCCACAAGCGGCCGGCAGCCTCGGCCGCCTGTACGCCATGGGCATCGACGCCTTCAGCCTGGCACCACGCCTGGGCCAGCTGCGCGCGCTGCCGGAAAACCGCATTGACGGCCTGTCCGGCAGCCTGAGCATGAACGAGAACCAGCGCATCGAGCGGCAACTGCCGTGGGCCGAGTTCACCGGCGGCCAAATCAAACGCCTGCCCGACACCCCACGCTGATGCCCGACAGTTCGCGCCAACAGGCCGGCCAGGCCGCCGAACGGCAAGCCCTTGAATACCTTCAAGGGCAAGGCCTGCGGCTGCTGGTGCAGAACTGGCGATGCAAACGCGGCGAGCTTGATCTGGTCATGCTCGACAGCGATACAGTAGTATTCGTCGAAGTCCGCTACCGGCTGCACGCGGATTTTGGCGGTGCGCTCGCCAGTATCGACGGGCGCAAGCAGGACAAACTGGTGCTAGCCGCCGAGTCTTTTCTGCAAAAGGAAACACGCTGGGCCAACCACCCCTGCCGTTTCGATGTCATCGCCTTGCAAGGCAGAGGCCATTCGGGCCCACCGCTGGACTGGCTGAAAAATGCCTTCGAGTGCTGAACCCGCCACTGCCCTGCGCCATTACCCCTACAACTTTTTTGCTCTTTGCTTCACGGGCTGCACAGTCATGTGCCGGGACCTTTTTTGTATACTCCCGACGCGCCCGGCCAGCCGCCCTACTTAAGGTCACACTGATGGACATGCAATCCCGAATTCGCCAGCTTTTTCAGGCCAGCATCAACACCAAGCAACAGGCGATGGAAGTCCTTGCACCACACATCGAGCAAGCCAGTCAGGTCATGGTCAATGCGCTGCTCAACGAGGGCAAGATGCTTGCCTGCGGCAACGGCGGCTCGGCCGGCGATGCCCAGCACTTTTCTTCCGAACTGCTCAACCGCTTCGAGCGTGAGCGCCCGAGCCTGCCGGCCATCGCCCTGACCACCGACAGCTCGACCATCACCTCGATCGCCAACGACTACAGCTACAACGAAATATTCTCCAAGCAGATCCGCGCCCTGGGCCAGCCCGGCGATGTGCTGCTGGCGATTTCGACCAGCGGTAACTCGGCGAACATTATTCAGGCGATCCAGGCCGCACATGATCGCGAAATGATTGTCGTAGCTCTGACCGGGCGCGATGGCGGCGGCATGGCCTCGCTGCTGCTGCCTGAAGACGTCGAGATTCGCGTACCGGCCAACGTCACCGCACGTATCCAGGAAGTCCACCTGCTGGCGATCCACTGCCTCTGCGACCTGATCGACAGCCAACTGTTCGGGAGTGAAGAATGACCCCTAACCGCCTCGGCCTGATGGCCCTGACCCTGTGCCTGAGCCTCACCGGTTGCAGCTCGGTGCTCACCGCCACCCGCGACAAGCCGATCGAGGACGACCGCGGCACCCGCACCTTCGGCAGCAAGATCGATGACTCGCTGATCGAAACCAAAGTCGCGGTGAACGTCGCCAAGGCCAGCCCTGACCTGGACAAGAACTCGCACATTGTCGTCAGCAGCTTCAACGGCATCGTCCTGCTCGCCGGGCAAACCCCGCGCGTCGACCTCAAGGGCCTGGCCGAACAGGCTGCCGGCCAGGTCCAGCGGGTGAAAAAGGTGCATAACGAGCTGCAGGTGCTGCCGCCCTCCTCGATCCTGGCGCGCAACAACGACGCCTGGCTGACCACCAAGATCAAGACCCAGATGCTCACCGACAGCAACATTCCCGGTTCGCGCATCAAGGTCATCACCGAAAACGGCATCGTCTACATGCTCGGCCTGCTGACCCAGCAGGAAGCCTCGCGCGCCACCAACCTGGTGCAGGGCGTGTCGGGCGTGCAGAAGATCGTCAAGCTGTTCGAATACATCGACTGATAAACCCATCGCGGGGCAAGCGCCCCGCGATCCAACCATCCTTAGGAAGTCCCCATGAAAAACGGCCTGCTGCCAACCTTGCTGATTGGCGCCTTCGCCACCCTGGCCGGCTGCTCCACCCCAACCCAGATCACCCTCAACGACGGCCGCGAATTCCAGGCAGTCGACGCGCCGCACTACGACCGCGCAGCCGGCTTCTACGAGTTCAAGCAGCTCGATGGCAAGGTGATCAAGGTCAACAAGGACCAGGTCCGCACCATCACCGACCTGTAATCCAGGCCGGCAGACACAAAAAAGGCGATCCATGCGGATCGCCTTTTTTGTTACTTGACCACCTTCAAGCTCGGACGCCCGCTTGGCCGCGGCGGCTGGCCGCCGGCAGGCGGACCGTCGTCATCCGGCTCGACGCTGTCGTCTTCTTCATCTTCATCATCGAGCAGCGGCGGCTCGAGTTCGAAGACCATACCCTGGCCGTTTTCCCGGGCATAAATACCGAGGATGGCACCGGCAGGCACGAACAGGGTGTGAGCAACGCCGCCAAAGCGGCCCTCGAAGCTCACAGCCTCGTTATCCATGTGCAGGTGACGTACGGCACTGGGTGAGATGTTGAGGACGATCTGGCCGTCACTGGCGAAGCTCTGGGGTACCTGGACGGCCGGGTATTCGGCGTTGACCAGCATATGCGGTGTGCAGTCGTTGTCCACGATCCACTCATAGAGTGCACGTACCAAATAGGGGCGACTGGAGTTCATCGACAGCTCCTTAAAACCTAGCGCATTTCACGTTCAGCAGCGGACAGGCTTGCCTGGAAGGCTTCGCGGGCAAACTGTCGCTCCATGTAGTCGAGCAACGGCTTGGCCGGCCGCGGCAGTTCGATACCCAACACCGGCAAACGCCAGAGTATGGGCAATAGACAACAATCGACCAGACTTTGCTCCTCACTCAAGAAACAAGGCTTGTCGGCAAACAACGGCGACACTCCGGTCAGGCTCTCGCGCAGCTCCTTGCGCGCCTGTACCCGTGCCGGCTCCTTGCTGCGCGGGTCGAGTATCAGGTCGACCAGCGCACACCAGTCGCGCTGGATACGGTGGATCAGCAGGCGACTGTTGGCCCGCGCCACCGGATACACCGGCAACAATGGCGGGTGCGGGTAACGTTCATCGAGGTATTCCATCACCACGGTCGACTCGTACAACGCCAGGTCGCGATCGACCAGGGTTGGCACGCTGCCATAGGGGTTCACTTCAACCAGCTTGGGCGGAAGGCGACCAGGATCGACGTTGATGATCTCGACACTGACACCCTTCTCGGCGAGAACGATGCGCACCCGATGAGAATAATGGTCAGCGGGGTCGGAGTAGCAGGCTAACCGGTTGGTCACGCCCATAGTGGTCCTCCTCGCGTATGAATTTATAAATGCTGCAAATGCAAACGCGCCCTGCGAGCGCCCCTGTGATTCCAGAGGCGCCCCAGGGCGCGTTCAACTACCAGAAACTACTGCGTGATCAGTGCACGTCCTTCCAGTATTCGCGCTTGAGCAGATAAGCGAATACGAAGAAGAAGGCCAGATACAGCAGCACATAGGTACCGATGCGCTGGCTTTCCAGTTTGACCGGGTTAGCCGAGTAGGCCAGGAAGGTCACCAGGTTCTTGACCTTCTCGTCGAACTGCTCTGGCGTCAGGGTACCGGATTTCGGCTCCACGGTCAGCTGGTCGCATGCTTCATGAGTCAAAGGCGAGCCGGTCAGCGGGTCGTATTGCTTCTTGCCATCGACCACGGTCTGCACTTGCTTGCAGCCAATCACCTGGTTGCCCTGCAGGCCAACCAGCACGTTAGGCATGCCGACGTTGGGGAAAACCTTGTTGTTCACCCCGTACGGACGCGACTTGTCCTCATAGAAACTACGCAGGTAGCTGTACAGCCAGTCGGTACCACGGACCCGGGCAACCAGGGTCAGGTCAGGCGGCGCAGCACCGAACCAGGTCTTGGCATCTTCAGGCTTCATGCCGATCTTCATGTGGTCGCCAATCTTGGCGCCGGTGAACACCAGCTTCTCGAGCATCAGCTCGTGAGGAATGCCCAGGTCGTCAGCCACGCGCTCGTAACGCTGGAACTTGGCGCTATGGCAACCCATGCAATAGTTGGCGAAGGTGCGTGCGCCGTCCTGCATGGCGGCCTTGTCGGTCAGGTCGATATCGACCTTGTCCAGCTCCAGGCCGTGTTCGGCGGCGAAGGTGAACGCGGGCATCACTGCCAGAATCAATACTGCAAATAGCTTTTTCATCAGCCAGTCACCCTTTCCGGAACCGGTTTGGTCTTCTCGAGCCGGGTGTAGAACGGCATCAGAAGGAAGTAGGCGAAATACAGGAAGGTGCATACCTGCGACAGCAGCGTACGGCCCGGGGTAGGCGCCAGAACGCCGAGCACACCGAGGATCACGAACGAGATGCAGAACACCAGCAGCCAGACCTTGCTCATCCAGCCCTTGTAGCGCATGGACTTGACCGGGCTGCGATCCAGCCACGGCAGGACGAACAGCACGGCGATCGCGGCGCCCATGGCAATTACACCGAGCAGCTTGTCCGGAACGGCGCGCAAGATCGCGTAGAACGGAGTGAAGTACCAGACCGGGGCAATGTGCTCAGGGGTCTTGAAGGCGTTGGCCTGTTCGAAGTTCGGTTTTTCCAGGAAGTAACCGCCCATTTCCGGGAAGAAAAACACGATGGCGCAGAACACGAAGAGGAACACGACGACGCCGACGATATCCTTCACGGTGTAGTAAGGGTGGAACGCGATACCGTCCAGCGGCACGCCGTTCTCATCCTTGTGCTTCTTGATGTCGACACCGTCCGGGTTGTTCGAACCGACTTCGTGCAGCGCCAGGATATGCAGCACCACCAGGCCGAGAATGACGATCGGCAGGGCCACCACGTGCAGGGCGAAGAAGCGGTTCAGGGTGATGCCGGAGATCAGGTAGTCACCGCGGATCCACTGGGTCAGGTCGTCGCCGATCACCGGAATGGCGCCGAACAGCGAGATGATCACCTGGGCACCCCAGTAGGACATCTGGCCCCATGGCAGCAGGTAGCCCATGAACGCTTCGGCCATCAGCGCCAGGTAGATCAGCATGCCGAACACCCAGACCAGTTCGCGAGGCTTCTGGTACGAGCCGTACAGCAGGCCGCGGAACATGTGCAGGTAGACGACGATGAAGAACGCCGAGGCGCCGGTGGAGTGCAGGTAGCGCAGGATCCAGCCGTATTCGACGTCACGCATGATGTATTCGACCGAGGCGAACGCCTCTTCGGCCGAAGGGGTGAAGCTCATGGTCAGCCACACGCCGGTGACGATCTGGTTGACCAGGACCAGCAGGGCCAGGGAGCCGAAGAAATAGAAGAAGTTGAAGTTCTTCGGTGCGTAATACTTGCTGAGATGGTCTTCCCACATCTTGGTCGCGGGGAAGCGGGCGTCAAC
Organism: Pseudomonas sp. SORT22; assembly: GCF_018417635.1. Classification (NCBI taxonomy): domain Bacteria; kingdom Pseudomonadati; phylum Pseudomonadota; class Gammaproteobacteria; order Pseudomonadales; family Pseudomonadaceae; genus Pseudomonas; species Pseudomonas sp. SORT22. The sequence continues at coordinate 1,156,712 of NZ_CP071007.1, read as the reverse complement.
CCAATCCATGAACTTACTCATCACGCGTTCTCCTGATCGACGCCGACGACAATGATGTCGTCCGACTCATAAGAGTGCGGCGGCACTGGCAGATTGAGCGGCGCCGGCTGGGATTTGTAGACGCGGCCAGCCAGGTCGTAGTGGGAGCCGTGGCACGGGCAGAAGTAGCCACCGACCCACTTCGGACCCAGGTCGACAGGTGCCACTTCCGGACGGAAGGTCGGCGAGCAGCCCAGGTGGGTGCACAGGCCGACCAGCACGAGGATTTCCGGCTTGATCGAGCGGTTCGACGGATCGACGTAAGTGGGTTGAACCGAAGCCTTGGACTCTGGGTCGGAGAGGTCGCCGGTGATCTTCTTGAGGTTACCGAGGATCTCCTCGGTACGACGGACGATGAACACCGGTTGGCCGCGCCACTCAGCAATCATCTGCTGACCAGGCTCTACCTTGGCGATATTGACCTTCACCGGTGCACCCGCGGCTTTCGCCTTGGCACTGGGGAACCATGACCCTACGAACGGGACCGCAGCCCCCACCGCTCCTGCAGCACCCACCACGGACGTGGCTGCTACGAGGAAGCGACGCCGGCCTGCATTGACGCCGTCATTGCTCATTCAGTCCTCTCCCATCAGCTTTATGGCCTGTTGCAACAGGCATCTACTAAGTAATTTCTGAACTGCTAAAAATTTGCCGCATGGTAATGAAAAGACCCTTCTCTGACAAGGTGATTAGCCTTGTGCCACCCCGCTATCCCTTGTAACTCTTGACTTGCGTCTATGCGGCAAGTTGTCACAGTAAACAACAGCATAGTTATTCAAGACATAAAAAAAGCCCGGTTCCACCAGGAACCGGGCTTTTTTTGAACGCCGAAGCGAAATTAACGCTTGGAGTACTGAGGACGCTTACGTGCTTTACGCAGACCCACTTTCTTACGCTCGACTTCACGGGCGTCGCGGGTGACGTAGCCAGCTTTGCGCAGAGCGCCACGCAGGGTTTCGTCGTAGTCCATCAGTGCACGGGTGATACCGTGACGGATTGCACCGGCCTGGCCGCTGACACCACCACCGATAACGGTGACGTAGATGTCGAACTTTTCGGTGGTCTCGGTCAGTTCCAGCGGCTGGCGTACTACCATGCGCGCGGTTTCACGACCGAAGAACACGTCCAGAGAACGGTTGTTGATGGAGATGTTACCGGTACCTGGACGCAGGAAAACGCGAGCGGTTGCGGTCTTGCGACGGCCAGTGCCGTAATTTTGAGTCGCCGACATAATGAACTATTCCGTTAAATCTTCAGTTCTTGGGGCTGCTGAGCAGTATGAGGGTGAGTAGCGCCCGCATAGACTTTCAGCTTACGGTACATGTCGCGACCCAGTGGGTTCTTAGGCAGCATGCCTTTAACCGCGGTCTCGATCACGCGCTCTGGGGCCTTGGCGATCAACTTCTCGAAGTTGATTTCCTTGATACCGCCCGGGAAGCCGGAGTGGGAGTAGTACATTTTGTCCGAAGTCTTGGCACCAGTGACACGAACCTGCTCGGCGTTGATGACGACGATGTAGTCGCCGGTGTCAACGTGAGGAGTGTACTCTGGCTTGTGCTTGCCACGCAGACGGCTCGCGATCTCAGTGGCCAGACGACCCAGGGTCTTGCCAGCAGCGTCAACGACGAACCAGTCGCGCTTTACTGTTTCCGGTTTAGCAGTAAAAGTTTTCATTCTTTATAGCCTCAGGGGCCGCCCAGCGAAAATAAGACGGCAGATCTTACTGGATAGTGCGCACCTTGACAAGTCAAGGACACAGCCGCACACGGACGCTATCGGGGGCTCGGGTCAGCGCGTCCAATATTCGGCAGGGTTCTTCTATGGAGCGGGGCATCACTCCCGCTGCACGGAGAGGGGCTGAATTATCCAGATTGCGAAAAAAAATTCAACCTGCTTTTATGCTTCTTTTAGACAGGAAGCAGTCGAATGGACTATCGCCAGCTGGGCCGAACCGACCTCAACGTCAGCGCCCTGTGCCTTGGCAGCATGACCTGGGGCGAGCAGAACGACCAGACCCAGGCCTTCGCCCAGATTGAACGGGCCAAGGCCGCCGGGATCAATTTCATCGATACCGCCGAGATGTACCCCGTCCCTCCCCGCCCGGAAACCTACGCCGCCACCGAGCGCATGATCGGTAACGGGTTCAAGCAGCGCGGCGATCGCGCCCAGTGGATCCTGGCCAGCAAGGTGGCCGGCCCCGGCAACGGCATCAACCATATCCGCGACGGCCTGCTCAAGCACAACCGCCAGCACATCGTCGCCGCCCTGGACGACAGCCTCAAGCGCCTGCAGACCGACTGGATCGACCTCTACCAGTTGCACTGGCCAGAGCGCAGCACCAACTTCTTCGGCAAGCTGGGTTACCAGCATGCGCCGCAAGACCTGTTCACCCCGCTGGAAGAAACCCTCGAAGTGCTCGACGAGCAGGTCAAGGCCGGCAAGATCCGCCACATCGGCCTGTCCAACGAAACCCCGTGGGGCACCATGAAGTTCCTGCAGCTGGCCGAAAGCCGCGGCTGGAGCCGCGCGGTGTCGATCCAGAACCCCTACAACCTGCTCAACCGCAGCTTCGAAGTGGGCCTGGCGGAAATCGCCATCCGCGAACAGTGCGGCCTGCTGGCCTACTCGCCCCTGGCTTTCGGCATGCTCTCGGGCAAGTACGAAAACGGCGCACGCCCGGCTGCGGGCCGCCTGACCCTGTTCAGCCGCTTCTCGCGCTACTCCAACCCGCAAACCGTGGCTGCCTGCAGCCGCTACGTGAAGCTGGCCCGCGACCATGGCCTGGACCCGGCGCAAATGGCCCTGGCCTTCGTCACCCGCCAGCCGTTCGTGACCAGCAACATCATCGGTGCCACCACCCTCGAGCAACTGGACAGCAACCTGGCAAGCGCCGACCTCAAGCTCAGCGACGAGCTGCTGGCGGCCATCGAGGCCATCCATCAGGACCAGCCCAACCCCGCGCCCTGAGACGCAATCCCGGTTCCCATCAACAAGGTGGGAACCGAGGGTAGACACAATCGCCAAAAAATAAGACGATCCAGCCGGTGATTGACCACTCTACCCTATAAGAATAAAGAAAATGATGTTTACCCAACCCACGGCGTCCTTGCGGCGCGTCAGTATCCTGGCCATCGACAATGTCTTCGCATCGACCCTGATGCAGGCCAAGGATTTCTTCCATCTCGCCAGCCTGCGCTACAGCAAGCAGTTGGGCCTGGGCCTGCAGCCGATGTTCGAAACCCGCCTGGTGAGCCCTGACGGCCAGCCTGTGCGCAGCTTCAGCGAAGTGATGCTGCCGGTCGACAGCGGCCTGGAGCAGGCCGACATCATCATCCTGCCGGCGTTCTGGGACGATTTCGATGCCCTCTGCCAGCGCTACCCGCAAGTATTGCCCTGGCTACGCGAGCAACACGCCCGCGGCGCCGTGCTCTGCGGCGAGGCCAGCGGCGTGTTCTGGCTGGCCGAAGCCGGGTTGCTCGACGGCAAGGAGGCGACCACCTACTGGCGCTTCTTCAGCCAGTTCGAAGAGCGCTTCCCCAAGGTCAGCCTCAACCAGGACAAGCACCTGACCGACGCCGACAACCTCTATTGCGCCGGCGGCACCACCTCGGCCTGCGACCTGTACATCTACCTGATCGAGCGTTTCTGCGGGGCAAACGTCGCGCAAGCGGTGGCCCGTGACATCCTCTACGAAGTACAGCGCAACTACACCCCGGGGCGCATGGGCTTTGGCGGGCAGAAACTGCACCAGGACCTGATCATCCTGCAGATCCAGCACTGGCTCGAAGAGCATTTCGCCGACAAGTTCCGCTTCGAGGACGTGGCCCGCAACCACGGCATGAGCATCCGCAACTTCATGCGCCGCTTCCAGAGCGCCACCGGCGACAAGCCGCTGCACTACCTGCAACGGCTGCGGATCGAAACGGCCAAGGGCTTGCTGTCGGGCACACGCAAAAGCATCAAGACCATCAGCTATGAAGTTGGTTATGACGATGCGAGTTTCTTTGCCCGGTTGTTCAGGCAGCACACAGAGTTGTCGCCGAATCAGTATCGGCAGCAGTTTATGCAGGAGGCCTGAAAGGCCTCCTCAGCTTCAAGCCTCAAGCTTCAAGCGGCAAGCAAGAGCAAGAGCAAGAGCAAGAGCAGGATCAAAAGCAGCACGCGGTCGGCTCTTGATCCTGCTTGCAGCTTGAAGCTTGCAACTTGCAGCTGCTTTTAAGGCTTATGCGCCCGCGACAGGAATTCGTGGGACTGCATTTCCAGCAGGCGGCTCAGGGTGCGCTGGAACTCGAAGGTCAGCCGACCACCGGTGTACAGGTCCTTGAGTTCAACCTCGGCCGAGATGATCAGCTTGACGTTGCGGTCATAGAACTCGTCGACCATGTTGATGAAGCGTCGGGCGATGTCGTCGGTGGCGACGCTCATCTGCTCGACGCCGCTGAGCAGCACGGCATGGAAGATCTTGCCCAGTTCGATGTAGTCGTTCTGGCTGCGCGGGCCGTCGCACAGTTCGCGGAATTCGAACCAGGCCACGTCGTCACAGGTACGCAGGGCGCGGATTTCGCGGTTCTCGATCACCAGCACATCGTTCTCGACCGCCTGGGTGCACTCCGGGGTCAGTGCCTTGAAGCTTTTGCGCAGGCTTTCGTGGGCCGCTTCGTCGAGCGGGAAGTGGAACAGCTCGGCTTGTTCCAGGTGCCGCAGGCGATAGTCGACGCCGCTGTCGACGTTGACGATCTCGGTGTTCTGCTTGATCAGGGCAATCGCCGGCAGGAAGCGTGCGCGCTGCAGGCCGTCCTTGTACAGGCCGTCAGGGACGATGTTGGAGGTGGCCACCAGGGTCACGCCGTTCTTGAACAGCTCCTCCATCAGGGTGCCGAGGATCATCGCATCGGTAATGTCGGAGACGAAGAACTCGTCGAAGCAGATCACCCGGGCCTCGTCGGAGAAGCGCTTGGCGATGATGGTCAGCGGGTTCTTCTCGCCCTTGAGGGTTTTCATTTCCTCGTGGACGCGCTTCATGAAGCGGTGGAAGTGCGTGCGCACCTTCTGCTTGAACGGCAGCGCTTCAAAGAAGGTATCGACCAGGTAGGTCTTGCCGCGGCCTACCCCACCCCAGAAGTACAAGCCCTTGACCGGTGCCTGGTCCTTCTTGCCGAACAACTTGCCGAACACACCCGGCTTGTTGTTCTGCGCCGCGATCAGATCGTCGTACAGGCGCTGCAGATGACGCACTGCAGTTTCCTGCGCCGCGTCATGGAAGAATTCGGGACGTTTCAGATCTGCTTGATATCGTTCTAGGGGCGTCATAATTCGTTAGCAAGGTAACAAAAACGGGCCGTCACTGTAGCGACGGCCCGGGATAATGGCAATCAGACTTCCGATAAGCCGTTCAGTCCTGCTGGGGCACCAGGGCCGCGCGCAGGGTTTCGATGGCGCTGTCGCGGGCGGCGCCGTCGGCAAACTGCGGGCCGTCGCCAACGCACTCACCTTCCAGCCACAGGCTGAAGCCCAGGCCTTCGTGGCGCACGTCAAGCTCGCCGCCCTGTTGCAATTGCTTGCTCACAGCACCTGCGGTCTTGCCGTCGGCGAAGTTGCGCGACAACAGCAGTTGCTCGCCATCGGCCGCCAGCAGGCGGAAGCGGAAGCTGCCGTCGTCTTCGCGGAAGCTGACAAAGCGCGCGGTCTTGGCCGCCTTCTTCTTGACCTGGGCAGTGGCCTGCTCGACGTTACGGAACGAGCGCAGGCCGACCGCTTCGCGCAGCTCCTCAAGGAACGGCGTGGCCACCTTGCGGGCTTTTTGCGCGCCGGCCAGGAGGATGTCCTCAAGGTCGGCCGGGCGGCTGATCAACTGGTGATAACGCTCGCGCGGCTCGCTCAGCTGGCCATCGAGCAACTGGAACAGGCGCTGCTTGGCTTCGCCCCAGCCCAGGCCCTGGAGCAGTTCGCTGCGAAACTCATCGGCCTGGGAGGCAGTGGCGAAGGCCTGGAACAGGGTGAACAGGTGCGCGTTGTCCGGATCCTTGGCTTCGCCCGGGGCGCGGGAGTCGGTGACGATGCGCGAGATGGCATCCTTCATGTCCTTGGCGCTGGTGAACAACGGGATGGTGTTGTCGTAGCTCTTGGACATCTTGCGCCCGTCCAGGCCCGGCAGGGTGGCGACGCTTTCTTCGATCAGCGCTTCGGGCATGGCGAAGAATTCCTTGCCTTGGCCGAACAGGTGGTTGAAGCGCTGGCCGATGTCGCGGGCCATTTCCACGTGCTGGATCTGGTCACGGCCGACTGGCACCTTGTTGGCGTTGAACATCAGGATGTCGGCGGCCATCAGTACCGGGTAGCTGTACAGGCCCATGCTGATGCCGGCATCCGGGTCTTCGCCGTTCTCGACGTTCTTGTCCACCGACGCCTTGTAGGCGTGCGCGCGGTTGAGCAGGCCCTTGGCCGCAACGCAGGTCAGCAGCCAGGTCAGCTCGGGAATCTCGGGGATGTCGGACTGACGATAGAAAGTCACTCGCTCCGGGTCCAGGCCACCGGCCAGCCAGGTCGCGGCGATTTCCAGGCGCGAGCGCTGGATGCGCTGCGGGTCGTCGCATTTGATCAGGGCGTGGTAGTCGGCCAGAAAATAGAACGAGTCGACACCCGGCTCACGGCTGGCGAGGATCGCCGGGCGGATGGCACCGGCGTAGTTGCCCAGGTGAGGCGTGCCCGTGGTGGTGATACCGGTAAGGATGCGCGTAGTCATGGGTAATCGCTTATCAGGCTTGTATCAGTTCGAAAGGCGTGGCAGCACCAGTTCCTTGAGGTCGGTGAGCTTGCCATGGAAAAAGTGTCCGCATTCTGCCACTTTCAGCAGCTCATGGGGGCGTGGCAGTGCGCCGGACCAAGCGTAGACGATCTGCGGATCGATCACTTCGTCGGTTTGCGGCTGGATCACGCTCAGCGCGCAGCCTTGTGGCAAGGTGTCGTGATCCTGCAGGCGCATCACCGCTGGCGCAACCATGAACAGGTGCTTCAATTCGATACCGTTTGCTTCCAGACGCCCGCCGAGGCTGGCCGCAACAAAGCCGCCGAATGAAAAACCCATCAGGGTCAGGGGCAGTCGCGGATGTTGTTCCAGCAGCCAGGTCGCTGCCGCCTGAGCATCGTCCACTTCGCCGCTGCCCATGTCATGGTTACCGGCGCTGGCACCGACACCACGGTAGTTGAATCGCAAGGTGATGTAACCGGCATCGCGGGCGGTGCGCTGCAGCATCGACACCACCTTGTTGGTCATGGTCCCGCCCTGCACCGGGTTAGGGTGACACAGCAACACCACGCCACGGGCGTCGGCAACATCAAGGTACAAGGCTTCCAGTTGGCCGACCGGGCCATCGATGAATACGGGGGTTTCGCGGATAAGCAAGGATAAACTCCGTGACCTCGGAAAGGGTCGACTCGTCTAGCTGAATGATTCTGTCTGAGATATTTGCGATCGTTCGCGGTATACAGCGCAGGTCCGAGCCGTTAACGTAAAGCAAAGCCGTTTATAGAGGAAGGACTCGTGGAACTCTCGCTCTTAGTTTGGTTGTTGCCGACCCTGGCCCTCGTCGTGGGTGTCGTCGTTGGTTTCCTGGTCGCCCGCCTGCTGCCCAATGCCGCACCGAGCAGCACCCAGCGTCAGCTGGATGATATCCAGGAACGTTTCGACAGCTACCAGAATGAGGTGGTTACTCACTTCAACAGTACGGCTGCGCTGGTCAAAAAGCTGACCCAAAGTTACCAGGACGTCCAGGATCACCTGGCCGAGGGCGCCAACCGCCTGGCCCTGGACGAACTCACCCGCCAGCGCCTGCTGGCCGCCCTGCACTCCGAAGCCGTGCAGCCTGCGCGTGATCGCCTGACCCCGCCGAAGGACACCGAGGTGCCGCGCGACTACGCACCGAAAGCGCCCAACGCACCGGGCATGCTCGATGAGCATTACGGGCTCAAGCGTTAAAAATACAAACCCCGCCAACTGGCGGGGTTTTTTATTATGGCTGCTGTTGCAGCCTGCAGGAGCGGGCTTGCCCCGTGATGAGCCTCAGCAATACCAGGGCGCCTCCCCCTCCCGGTAGCCATACTTCTCCCGCGCCTCATCCAGCACCCGCCGCTCAACTCCACCCTGGCGCACCAGGCTGTGCAGGCTTGCCAGAACAATGCTGAAGCGATCGACCTCGAAGAAACGCCGCAACTGCTGGCGGGTATCGCTTCGGCCAAAGCCATCAGTGCCAAGCGTCACATAAGGTGCCTGTACATATTCAGCAATCAATTGTGGCCAGGCCCTCACGTAATCGGTTGCGGCAATCACCGGCGCGTCACCGTCCAGGCAGCGCTGCACATGGCTCAGATCAGCACTGCCCTGCCCCAACCGGCCGGCGCGATCTACATCCCGCGCCTCGCGCGCCAGCTCGCTGAAGCTGGTGACACTGAACACTTCACTGGCAACCTGCCAGTCGCTGGCCAGCAGTTCACTGGCAGCAATCACCTCGCGCAAAATCGCCCCGGAGCCCAGCAGGCGCACCCGCCCCTGGGCAGCCGGCAGCTGCTGTTCGACATAACGGTACATGCCGCGCAAAACCTCTTCATGCACCTGCGCCGGCAGGGACGGCTGTGGATAGTTTTCGTTCATCACCGCGACATAATGAAATTCATCGCACTGTTCAGTGAGCATGCGCCGCGCCGCGTACTCGAGGATCACCGCCAGCTCGCCAGCAAAGCACGGCTCCCAGGCCCGGCAGTTGGGCACCATCGAGGCCATCACCAGGCTTGAACCGTCCTGGTGCTGCAGCCCCTCTCCGCCCAGCGTGGTGCGCCCGGCAGTGGCGCCCAGCAGCAGGCCACGGGCGCGCTGGTCGGCGGCGGCCCAGATCAGGTCACCGACGCGTTGAAAGCCGAACATCGAGTAATAGATGTACACCGGCAGCATCGGTTCGCCATGCACCGCGTAGGACGTTGCCGCCGCCACCCAGGAAGAAATCGCCCCGGCTTCGGTAATACCTTCCTCCAGCAACTGGCCATCGCGCGCTTCCTTGTAGGACAGCAACGACCCTGCGTCTTCCGGCTCGTAGCATTGCCCCTGGGGCGAGTAGATTCCGATCTGCCGGAACAGGCTGGCCATGCCGAAGGTGCGCGCCTCGTCGGCGACTATCGGCACCACCCGCGGCCCCAGCTGCGGCGCCTTGAGCCAGGCGCTGAGCATGCGCACGGCGGCCATGGTGGTGGACATTTCCTTGCCGTCGGCCTGCAGGGCGAAGCCGCCCATGGCCTCCAGCGCTGGCACCGGCACCGGGCGTACGTCGCTGCGCCGAGCAGGCAGCGGCCCACCCAGAGCTTCCCGCCGCTCGCGCAGGTAGCGCATTTCTGCGCTGTCTTGGTCCGGTCGATAGAACTGCAACTGTTCGACCTGCGCGTCCGACAGCGGCAAATGAAAACGATCACGAAAGGCCAGCAAGGCCTGCACGTCGAGCTTCTTGGCCTGGTGCGCGGTCATTCGCGATTCACCGGCGGCGCTCATGCCGTAGCCCTTCTTGGTCTTGGCCAGAATCACCGTTGGCCGGCCCTTGCAGGCCTTGGCGGCGGCGAAGGCGGCGTACAGTTTGCGAAAATCGTGGCCACCGCGTTTCAACGCATTGATCTCAGCCGAGCTCATGTGCTCCACCAGCTTTTGCAAGGCCGGTTGCTGGTTGAAAAAGTGCTCGAGGTTGTAGGCGCCATCTTTGGCCCCAAGGTTCTGGAACTGTCCGTCCGGGGTCGCTGCCAACTGGCGCAACAGAACGTGCTCGGTGTCACGGGCGAACAATGCGTCCCACTCCGAGCCCCAGAGCACCTTGATCACGTTCCAGCCGGCGCCACTGAACAGCGCCTCCAGTTCCTGGATGATCTGGCCGTTACCGCGCACCGGGCCGTCCAGGCGCTGCAGGTTGCAGTTGACCACGAAGGTCAGGTTGTCCAGTTGCTCGCGGGCGGCCAGGGTCAGGCCGGCAATCGACTCCGGCTCGTCCATCTCGCCATCGCCAAACACCCCCCAGACGTGCCGGGCACTGGTATCGAGCAACTGGCGGTTGTGCAGGTAGCGCATGAACCGCGCCTGGTAGATCGCGTTGAGTGGGCCGATGCCCATGGAGCCTGTCGGAAACTGCCAGAAGTCCGGCATCAGCCACGGATGTGGGTAGGAGCACAGGCCCTTGCCAGCCACTTCCTGGCGATAGCTGGCCAGTTGCTCTTCGCTCAAACGTCCCTCCAAGAAGGCCCGGGCATAAATGCCCGGCGCCGAATGCGGCTGGAAGAACACCAGGTCAGCGCTGCGTTGCTCGCCACCGGCCTCACCGCGAAAAAAGTGCTGGAAACCGACTTCGAAAATCTCTGCGGCCGAGGCATAACTGGCGATGTGCCCGCCGAGGTCGCCATAAGCGTGGTTGGCCCTCATGACCATGGCCAGGGCGTTCCAGCGCAGGATGCTGGTGATGCGCTCATCGAGCTCCAGATCACCCGGATAGACGCCCTGCTGCTCCACCGACAAGCTATTGCGATAGGCCGAAAAGGCCTGGGCCCCGCGCTCCAGGCCCAACTCGCGGGCATGGGTTTGCAGTTGCTGCAGCAGAAACCGCGCACGCTCCGGGCCGCAGTGCAGCAGGGTCGAATCCAGTGCGTCCAGCCATTCGGCGGTTTCCCCCGGATCGCTGTCCTGCTGTGGATCGCCCGGGCGCCGCGGCACACCTTCGCCAGGCACAAGGTTCATCATTGCCACCATTGCATTGACCTCGTCCGTGAAAGGTTAGGCGCAGGCCTTGAGCGCTTGTTGAATATCCGCCAGCAGGTCGTCGATGTCCTCCAGGCCCACCGACAGGCGTACCAGCCCTTCGGAAATGCCGTACTGCGCACGCTCCTCTGGGGTATAGCTGGAGTGGGTCATGCTTGCCGGGTGTTGGGCCAGCGATTCGGCATCGCCAAGGCTGACGGCACGGCTGAACAACTGCAGGGCATTCATGAAACGCCTGCCGGCAGTGATGCCGCCCTTGAGTTCAAAGGCGATCATGCCGCCCGGCAAACGCATCTGCCGCTGGGCCAGCTCATATTGAGCAAAGCCGGGCAGGCCGGGGTAATTGAGCATTTCAACTTCCGGCTGTTGCTCGAGGTATTCGGCAATGGCCTGGGCATTGCTGCAGTGGCGCTCCATGCGCAAGTTCAGGGTTTTCATCCCGCGCATCAGCAAGGCGGCGTCATGGGGCGACATCACTGCACCGGTCATGTCCTTCAAGCCTTCCAGGCGAATCCTGTCCACCAGCGCCTTGCGCCCCACCACCAGGCCGGCAGTGATATCGCCATGGCCACTGAGGTACTTGGTCGCCGAATGCACCACCAGGTCGGCGCCCAGCTCCAGGGGTCGCTGCAGGTACGGCGTGCAGTAGGTGTTGTCGACCACCACGCTGATATCGTGCTGGTGCGCAAGCGCGGCCACGCCAGCGATATCGGTCATCTGCATATTGGGGTTGGCCGGGGTTTCGAAATAAATAACCCGGGTATTGCCGTTGATCGCCGCGGCGACAGCCTGCAGGTCGCTCATGTCGACATGCCGGACCTTGACCCCGAACTCGCCGATACCATGGTGTAAAAAGGCAAAGGTGCAGCCGTACAGGGTGCGCCCCACCAGCACCTCGTCGCCGGGGCGCAGCAGGGTCCACAGGGTCGCGGTAATCGCGCCCATCCCCGAGGCCAGCGCCAGGCCAGCTTCGCCGCCTTCGAGCGAGGCCATGCGTTGTTCCAGCAAGGCCAGGGTAGGGTTGGAAATCCGGCTGTAGAAATGTCCGGCCTGTTCACCGGCGAAGCAGGCAGCGCCGTACTCGACGGTCGGAAAAGCAAAGGTCGCGGTCTGGTAGATCGGTGGCACCAGGGCACCACTGTGTTCCAGTGGATCGTAACCGTGGTGAATGGCGCGGGTGGCAAAACCTGAATTGTTATTGGAGCCGCTCATGGCAAACAGCCTCTAGTGGTTTGTTATAAGCTTATGCCACTGAGGTGCTGATTTTTTTCCAAATGTAGCCGTCCTTGCGGAAGGTTATTGACATAAAAACAACGATTTCAGACCACGGAGGGTAAAACATGCCTACAACCATCGATCGCACCGATCGAGCGTTGCTCGCGGCCTTGCAAGACAACGCGCGCTTGACGGTTTCCGAGCTGGCCGACCAGGTCGCACTGACCACCTCGCCGTGCTGGCGACGGATCAAGCTACTGGAAGAAGCCGGCTACATCATCGGCTACCAGGCCATCCTCTCGCCCAAGTCGCTGGGCTTTGGCGTAACCGCTTTCGTCAGCATCATGATGGACTCGCACAGCAAGGAAATGGCCCGCGCCTTCGAGCAGCGACTGATGGAAATCCCCGAAATCGTCGCCTGCCACAACATCTCCGGGCGTTATGACTTCCTGCTGGAAATCCTTGCCCGCGACCTTGAGTCATTCGGTGAGTTTGCCCGCGAAGTGCTGCAGACCTTGCCCGGGGTGAAAGAGATTTACTCGAGCTTCTCGTTCAAGGCAGTGAAGGAGAAGCGGGTGATTCCGGTGTCGGAAAAGCACATCTGAATTCAAATCCCGTTCCTACAATGTGGGAGCGGGCTTGCCCCGCGATTTTCCCACTGCATCGCCCTGTAGGAAGCAAATTTCTCGCTGCTCAGAAAATCCTGACTCCAACTCCCACCCCGCGCGCCATTTTCAGAAACGGTCAAGAATCGCCGTTCTTATGAAATGCGCCATATCGTACCAACGAGCGAGGGCGGTGCACTGTATGACCTGGACAACCTGCCGGGGCCGCTGGCACCGAGCTCTATCAGGACACCTTGCTTGAGCACTTCATCGCAGTGACGCAACATCCAGAGGGCTCGGACCTGATTTTTTACCCGGCTGGCGATCAGGAACCAACGCCGCAGAAGATTATGAAGCAGATCCTGGAGTGGCGAGTAGCCAACGGCAGGCCTGGACTGAAGGTGGGCTGAATGAGGGCCCATCGCGGGGCAAGCCCGCTCCTACCGTGCGGTGAATTCGACCAACAAAAAGCCCCACCGAAGTGGGGCTTTTTGTTCAGCGCCAGCGCTTAGATCGCGCCACGCTTGCGCAGCAGCTCCAGCACCTGCTTGACGCCGTCTTCCAGGCTGACGTTCTGGGTGTCGATCACCAGGTCCGCATCCAGCGGTACGTCATACGGGAAGCTCTCGCCCGGGATGTTGTCGCCGCCGGCGGCATACAGGCCCTGCGGGTCACGCTCGCGGCACGCCAGAGGCGAAGCCTGGACGTAGACCGTGAGCAGGCGTTCCTTGCCGATCAGCACCTTGGCCTGTTCGCGGCCTTCGGCGTCCGGGGCGACGAAGGCGGCCAGGGTCAGCAGGCCGGCTTCGTTGAACTGACGCGCAACGTGCGCGGCACGGCGCCAGTTCTCGGTGCGCCCGGCGCGGTCCTGCGGCAAGCCTTTGTTCAGGTCGTGGCGCAGGTTCTGGCCATCGAGCACATACACCGCACGGCCCATGTCGAACAGCTTGCGCTCCACGGCATAGGCCAGGGTGCTCTTGCCCGCGCCCGAGAGGCCGCTGAACAGCACGGTGGCTGGCTGCTGACCGAAACGCAGGGCACGTTCTGCGGTGTCCACGTGGGCCAGTTTGCCGTGCTGGCCAACGCTGCCATGGGGCACAACCGGTGGCGCGATGATCATGCCGGCGCCAACGGTGCCGTTGGTCAGGCGGTCGATGACAATAAAGGCACCGGTGGTGCGGTTGCTGTCATAGCCGTCCAGCGCGATCGGCGCATCGAGGCTGACCTTGACCTTGCCGATCTCGTTGAGCTGCAGGGCACTGGCGGCGCCCTGCTCCAGGGTGTTGACATCGACCTTGTGGGCGATGCTGGCAATCGAGCCCGGCACATAGCTGGTGGCGCGCTTGATGTCGTATTTTTTGCCCGGCAGCATCGGCTCTTCAGCCATCCATACCAGCATGGCGTCGAACTGGTCGGTCACCGGCGGGACGTTGTCGGCGTGCACCAGCAGGTCGCCACGGGAGATGTCGATCTCGTCTTCCATGGTCAGGGTCACGGCCTGGCCGGGGCCGGCGTTTTCCAGCTCGCCTTCGAAGGTGACGATGGACTTGACCCGGCTGCTCTTGCCCGACGGTAGCACGACGATTTCATCGCCCTTGTGCACCACGCCGCTGGCCAGGGTACCGGCGAAGCCGCGGAAGTTCAGGTTCGGCCGGTTGACGTACTGCACCGGGAAGCGCAGGTCGGTGAAGTTGCGGTCGGCCGCGACTTCGACGGTTTCGAGGATTTCCATCAACGCCGGGCCCGTGTACCAAGGCGAACGCTCGCTGCGGTTGACCACGTTGTCGCCCTTGAGCGCCGACATCGGCACGAAGTGCAGGCTGCTCGGGCTCATGTTGATGGCTTCGGCGAACTTCAGGTAGTCGGCCTTGATGCTCTCGAACACGCCCTCGTCAAAGCCTTTGAGGTCCATCTTGTTGACCGCGACGACGATGTGCTTGATGCCCAGCAACGAGGCAATGTAGCTGTGCCGGCGGGTCTGGGTCTGCACACCGTAGCGGGCATCGACCAGGATGATCGCCAGGTCGCAGGTCGACGCACCGGTGGCCATGTTGCGGGTGTACTGCTCGTGGCCCGGGGTGTCGGCGATGATGAATTTGCGCTTGGCGGTGGAGAAGTAGCGGTAGGCCACATCGATGGTGATGCCTTGCTCGCGCTCGGCCTGCAGGCCGTCGACCAGCAGCGCCAGGTCGATGTCGTCACCGGTGGTGCCGACTTTCTTCGAGTCGCGGGTGATGGCTTCCAGATGGTCTTCGTAGATCATCTTCGAGTCGTGCAGCAGGCGCCCGATCAGCGTGCTCTTGCCGTCGTCGACGTTACCGCAGGTAAGGAAGCGCAGCAGCTCTTTACGTTCGTGCTGGGCCAGGTAAGCGAGGATGTCCTCGCTGATCAGATCAGATTGATGCGACATGAAGAGACCCTAACTTAGAAATAGCCCTGACGTTTTTTGTCTTCCATGGAGCCGGCGCCATCGTGGTCGATGACCCGGCCCTGGCGCTCGGAAGTGCGCGTCAGGAGCATTTCCTGAATGATGTCGGTGAGGCTTTCGGCCTCCGACTCCACCGCGCCCGTCAACGGGTAGCAGCCAAGGGTACGGAAACGCACCTTCTTCTTGACGATACGGGCCTTTTCTTCCTCCGAGAGGTGCTCGAGGATGCGCGCGTCGTCGATCATGATCAGGGTGCCGTTCTTCTCGATCACTTCACGCTCGGCGGCGAAGTACAGCGGCACGATCGGGATGCCTTCGAGGTAGATGTACTGCCAGATGTCCAGTTCGGTCCAGTTCGACAGCGGGAACACGCGAATCGATTCGCCCTTGTTGACCTTGCCGTTGTAGACGTTCCACAGCTCCGGACGCTGGTTCTTCGGGTCCCAGCGGTGCTTGCTGTCACGGAACGAGTAGACCCGCTCCTTGGCCCGCGACTTCTCTTCGTCGCGGCGTGCGCCACCGAAGGCGGCATCGAAGCCGTACTTGTCGAGCGCCTGCTTGAGGCCCTCGGTCTTCATGATGTCGGTGTGCTTGGCACTGCCGTGGGTGAACGGGTTGATGCCCTGGGCGACGCCGTCCGGGTTGACGTGGGTGATCAGCTCCAGGCCCATTTCCTCGACCATCTTGTCGCGGAAGCTGTACATCTCCTGGAATTTCCACTGGGTGTCGACGTGCATCACCGGAAACGGCAGCTTGCCCGGGAAGAAGGCCTTGCGCGCCAGGTGCAGCATCACGGCCGAGTCCTTGCCAATCGAGTACAGCATCACCGGGTTATCGAACTCGGCGGCCACCTCACGAATGATGTGGATGCTTTCCGCCTCCAACTGTTTCAAATGCGTCAGTTTGTCGACCATGGCTACTCACGGAAATACGATCTTATGGACGGCCAGCGGGCCGTGTTCGAGCGGGCCACTTTATCACAGCGCCCGATTCTATTTAGGCAGCCAACTAGAACGAAACAGTATAAGAATATGCCCTGCCGTTTTAGCTTTATATAGGGTTCGGGCAGTCGATGAACAGGTGTTCCAGGGCAAACCGTCGGGCCAGGTAATCGCCCAGCGCCTGCACGCCGTAACGCTCGGTGGCGTGGTGGCCGGCGGCGATGAAGCTGATGCCGTTCTCGCGGGCGCTGTGGAAGGTCTGCTCGGAGGCTTCGCCGCTCAGGTACAGGTCGACACCGGCAGCAATCGCCTGGTCGATATAGCCCTGGCCGCCGCCGGTACACCAGCCGACCCGGCGGATGATCTGCTCGCCTTCGATCAACAGCGGCTCACGGCCCATCACCTCCTGCACCTTGCGGGCAAAATCGCGCGCCGACATGGGTTCGGCGAGCGAGCCGACCAATCCGACAATGCGCGGGTTCTGCGGGTCCAGCGGGCCTTCGACAGTGATGTCGAGCTGGCGCGCCAGCTGCACGTTGTTGCCCACTTCCGCGTGCAGGTCCAGCGGCAGGTGGTAGGACAACAGGCTCAGGTCGTTTTTCAGCAGGGTTTTCAGCCGGCGCTGCTTCATGCCGGTGATGCACGGATTCTCGCCCTTCCAGAAATAGCCGTGGTGCACCAGTACCAGGTCGGCGTCGGCTTCGACTGCAGCGTCGAGCAACGCCTGGCTTGCGGTCACGCCACTGACGATGCGGGTCACTTGCGGGCGGCCCTCGACCTGCAGGCCGTTGGGGCAGTAGTCCTGGATTTTGGCGCTACCGAGGTAGCGTTCGGCTTCCTCGACCAGGGTACTCAAGGCAACAGCCATGGAAAGACTCCTCAATTTCGCAGTTCAGCGCGGCCCAAGGCCCCGTATAATGAGCGGCATTATGGGCCGTCGCCGGGTTTGGGGAAACCGACGGCAGTTGCCTGGGGGCTGGCATTGTTGGTTTTCGTGACGATTTAACAGTTCCTGCACAAGCCGCAGCGCAGTATGATCGCGCGCGTTTACGCTCCCAGCTGTCATCGGCCCTCTGCCAACTCCCAGGATTCGTTCAATGTTCAAGGCTTTGCGTTACTTTGGCTGGCCGCTGCTGGTCGGCGTGCTGATCGCCCTGTTGGTCATCCAGCGCTTTCCGCAGTGGGTCGGCCTGCCCAGCCAGGACGTCAACCTGCAGCAAGCCCCGCAAACCACGCGGATCATGCAGGGGCCGGTGTCCTACGCCGACGCCGTGAGCATCGCCGCCCCCGCGGTGGCCAACCTGTACACCACCAAGGTGGTCAACAAGACCGCCCACCCGCTGTTCGAAGACCCGCAGTTCCGCCGCTTCTTTGGCGACAACCTGCCCAAGCAGCGCCGCTGGGAGTCGAGCCTGGGGTCGGCAGTGATCATGAGCCCGGAAGGCTACCTGCTGACCAACAACCACGTGACCTCCGGTGCCGACCAGATCGTGGTGGCGCTCAAGGACGGCCGCGAAACCCTGGCACGGGTGATCGGCAGCGACCCGGAAACCGACCTCGCGGTGCTGAAGATCGACCTGAAGAACCTGCCGTCGATCACCATCGGCCGCTCCGACAACATCCATATCGGCGACGTCGCCCTGGCCATCGGCAACCCCTTCGGTGTCGGCCAGACCGTGACCATGGGCATCATCAGCGCCACCGGCCGCAACCAGCTGGGCCTGAACAACTACGAAGACTTCATCCAGACCGACGCCGCAATCAACCCGGGCAACTCCGGTGGCGCGCTGGTCGACGCCAACGGCAACCTCACCGGCATCAACACGGCGATCTTCTCCAAGTCCGGCGGCTCGCAAGGCATCGGCTTTGCCATCCCGACCAAGCTGGCTCTGGAGGTGATGAAGTCGATCATCGAGCACGGCCAGGTGATTCGGGGCTGGCTGGGGATCGAGGTGCAGCCGCTGAGCCAGGAACTGGCCGAGTCGTTCGGCATGCAGGGACGCCCGGGCATTGTCGTGGCAGGGATTTTCCGTGATGGCCCGGCACAGAAGGCCGGCCTGGAGCTGGGTGACGTGATCCTCAGCATCAACGGCGAACCGGCCGGCGATGGCCGCCGCTCGATGAACCAGGTGGCGCGGATCAAGCCCAATGACAAGGTGGCGATTCAGGTGATGCGTAACGGCAAGGAATTGAAGCTGACTGCTGAAATCGGCTTGCGTCCACCGCCGGCACCGGCAACCAAAGAAGAAAACTGATGGGTTAACAGCATCGCGGGGCAAGCCCGCTCCCACAGGTTTTGTGGTTTACCTGTGGGAGCGGGCTTGCCCCGCGATGGGGTCAGTGCAGAATCTGGCTCAAGAACAGCTTGGTCCGCTCATTCTGCGGCCGGTCGAAGAAGTCGTCCGGCGCCGCCTGCTCTACAATCTCGCCTTTATCCATGAAGATCACCCGGTTCGCCACGGTGCGGGCAAAGCCCATTTCGTGGGTCACGCAGAGCATGGTCATGCCGTCTTCGGCAAGGCCAACCATGGTATCGAGCACTTCCTTGACCATCTCAGGGTCGAGCGCCGAGGTCGGTTCGTCGAACAGCATGATCTTCGGCTTCATGCACAGCGCCCGGGCAATCGCTACCCGTTGTTGCTGGCCACCCGATAGCTGCCCGGGAAACTTGTTGGCCTGCTCCGGAATTCGCACCCGCTCCAGATAGTGCATGGCAATTTCCTCGGCCTTGCGCTTGGGCATCTTGCGCACCCACATCGGCGCCAGGGTGCAGTTCTGCAGGATGGTCAGGTGCGGGAACAGGTTGAAGTGCTGGAACACCATGCCGACTTCGCGGCGGATCGCTTCGATCTGCTTGAGGTCGTTGGTCAGCTCCACGCCATCGACGACGATGCGCCCTTGCTGGTGCTCCTCAAGACGGTTGAGGCAGCGGATGGTGGTCGACTTGCCCGAGCCCGACGGCCCGCACAGCACGATACGCTCGCCCTGGCGCACGTTCAGGTTGATGTCCTTGAGCACGTGGAACTGGCCGTACCACTTGTTCACGCCCTGCATCTGAATAATGCCTTCAGGGCTCACAGGCTGTTTGATCGCTTCACTCATGGGAACACTCCTAACGCTTGTGGCCTGTGTCCAGCTTGCGCTCCAGATGCATGGAGTAGCGGGACATACCGAAACAGAAAATCCAGAAAACCAGGGCGGCAAATACATAGCCCTCGGTCGCCATGCCCAGCCAGGTCGGGTCGGCAGCTGCCTGCTTGACGCTGTTGAGCAGGTCGAAGAGGCCGATGATGATTACAAGGCTGGTGTCCTTGAACAGGGCAATGAAGGTGTTGACGATGCCGGGGATTACCAGCTTCAGGGCTTGCGGCAGAATCACCAGGCCCATCGAGCGCCAGTAGCCCAGGCCCATCGCCGCAGCGGCTTCGTACTGGCCCTTGGGAATAGCCTGCAGGCCGCCACGTACCACTTCGGCGATGTACGCCGACTGGAACAGGATCACCCCGATCATGGCCCGCAGCAGCTTGTCGAAGCTCATGCCCTCAGGCAGGAACAACGGCAGCATCACCGAGGACATGAACAGCACGGTAATCAGCGGCACGCCGCGCCAGAACTCGATGAAGGTCACGCAGACCACCTTCACCGCCGGCATGTTCGAACGCCGCCCCAGCGCCAGCAGGATGCCCAGCGGCAAGGCCCCGACGATGCCCACGGTGGCGATCACCAGGGTCAGCATCAGCCCGCCCCACTGGTTGGTCGGTACCGTGGCCAGGCCCAGGTAGCCGCCGTGCAGCAGGGTGTAGGCGATGATCGGGTACAGCACCAGAAAGCCCAGGCCGTAAACCGCCTTGCGCGGGAAGCGCGAGATGAACAACGGCGCGGCGCCGATGACCGCCAGCCAGACGGTCAAATCGACACGCCAGCGCAGCTCGCTCGGGTAGTAACCGTACATGAACTGGCCGAAGCGCTGCTGGATGAACACCCAGCAGGCGCCCTCCTTGGTGCAGTCGGCGCGGGTGGTGCCCACCCAGTTGGCGTCGAAGATCGACCACTGCAGCAGCGGCGGCACGATCAGCCACACCAGGTACACGGCAAACAGCGTCAGCAGGGTGTTGAGCCAGCTGGAGAACAGGTTGGCGCGCATCCAGGCCATTACGCCGACGGCTTTGACCGGTGGCGGCATATCAGGTTTGAAAACATGGGTACTCATGCGCTTGTCCTCACCGCTCGATCAGCGCAATGCGCTTGTTGTACCAGTTCATCAGCAGGGAAATGCTGATGCTGATGGCCAGATAGACGCTCATGGTGATGGCGATCACCTCGATGGCCTGGCCGGTCTGGTTAAGCACGGTACCGGCGAACAGCGAGACCATTTCCGGGTAGCCGATACCGGCCGCCAGCGAAGAGTTCTTCGCCAGGTTCAGGTACTGGCTGGTCAGCGGCGGGATGATCACCCGCAGCGCCTGGGGAATGATCACCTTGCGCAGCGTCGGCCCTTCGCGCAGGCCCAGGGAGCGAGCCGCCTCGGTCTGGCCGTAGCTCACCGAACGGATGCCGGAACGCACGATTTCGGCGATGAACGCTGCGGTATAGATGGTCAGTGCCAGGGTCAGCGCCAGCAGTTCCGGGATCAATACCCAGCCGCCGACGAAGTTGAAGCCCTTGAGCTGCGGCATCTCCCAGTGCACCGGCGCGCCGAACAGCAGCACGCACAACGCCGGAATGCCGAAGAACAGGAACAGGCCGACCCAGAATTTGTGGAACGGCTCGCCGGTGGCCTCAAAGCGCCGGTTGGCCAGGCGCACCATTACCACAATGGCAAGGATTGCCAGTGCGACGGCGACGACGAATGGCCAGAATCCATCGGCCATGGCAGCACCGGGCATGTTCAGGCCCCGGTTGCTGATGAAGAAGGTGTCGTTGAGATTGATGCTACCCCGCGGTCCCGGCAGGGTCAGGAACACCGCGAAGTACCAGAACAGGATCTGCAGCAGCGGTGGGATGTTACGGAAAGTCTCGACATACACAGTGGCCAGCTTGCTGATCATCCAGTTCGGTGACAGTCGTGCCACACCGATGATGAAGCCCAGCAGGGTCGCGAGAATGATGCCGATGAAGGTTACCAGCAGGGTGTTGAGCAGGCCGATAACGAACACCCGCGCATAACTGTCCTGTTCGGTATAGGGGATCAGGTGCTGGGCGATGCCGAAACCGGCACTGCGTTCGAGAAAGTCGAAGCCCGAAGTGATCCCGCGGTGTTGCAGGTTGGTCTGGGTATTGTGAAACAGGTACCAGCCCAGACCGACCACCGCGACCACGGTGATAATCTGGAACAGCCACGCACGCACACGTGGATCGCTCAGGGATAGTCCCTTGGGTGCGCCGATATTATTTTGCATGTAATGCCCCGCAAGGAAGGGAACCGAACAGCCTGCGGCGGCCGGATGCCGCCGCAGGCCGCAACCGTCAGCGCACCGGTGGCGCGTACTGGATGCCGCCGTTGTTCCACAGGGCGTTCAGACCGCGGTCGATTTGCAGTGGGGTTTCCTTGCCCAGGTTTTTCTCGAAGACTTCGCCGTAGTTGCCGACCTGCTTGACGATCTGCACTACCCAGTCCTTCGGCAGTTTCAGGTCTTTGCCGTACTCGCCGTCGGCGCCGAGCATGCGGGCCACGTCAGGGTTCTTGGTGGCCTTGGCTTCGGCTTCGACGTTTTTCGAGCTGATGCCCATCTCTTCGGCGTTGAGCATGGCGAACAGGGTCCACTTGACGATGCTGAACCACTCTTCATCGCCTTTGCGCACCACCGGGCCCAGCGGCTCCTTGGAGATGGTCTCGGGCAGCACCACGTAATCGGCCGGGGCGGCCAGCTTGGAGCGTTGTGCGTAGAGCTGCGATTTGTCCGAGGTGAGCACGTCGCAACGGCCGGATTCCAGCGATTTGGCGCTCTCGTCGGAGGTGTCGAAGGTGATCGGGGTGTATTTCAGGCCGTTGGCGCGAAAGTAGTCGGAGACGTTGAGTTCGGTGGTGGTACCGGCCTGGATGCAGATGGTTGCACCGTCCAGTTCCTTGGCGCTGGAAACGCCGAGCTTCTTGTTGACCAGAAAACCGATGCCGTCGTAGTAGGTAACACCGGCGAACACCAGGCCCATGCCGGCGTCGCGCGAGCTGGTCCAGGTGGTATTGCGCGACAGCACGTCGACTTCGCCCGATTGCAGCGCGGTGAAGCGCTCCTTGGCGTTGAGCTGGCTGAACTTGACCTTCTTGGCGTCGCCGAACACCGCAGCGGCGACCGCGCGGCAGACGTCGGCGTCGATACCGACGATGTTGCCCTTGGCATCCGGTACCGAGAAGCCCGGCAAGCCGTCACTGACGCCACATTGAACGAATCCCTTCTTCTGTACTGCGTCCAGGGTCGCACCTGCCTGTGCGAAACCGCTGATACCCAACGCGGTAGCAGCGGTAACCACTGCCAGTGTGGATTTCAACATCTTCATTCAAACCTCCAGTTTTGCTCTTGTTGTGTGAGCCGGGATTGCACCGCACCCTTATGAGGCGCATCCGACCCGTGTTGGCTTGTTTTTGGGTCAATTGGCGCAATGCGCTGTTCTGTGACAGCCTTGGGGACCGCTAACGGGTGTTACCGTCCAAAACGTGTAACCTCGCATCTGGAGTTTCATAGCAAAGCGCGTACCACACTGAAGGGCTAAAGCGTTTCAGTTAACGTCAATAGGAAAACTTGCAACCTTGCGACAGGTTTTTCCCGGATTTACCCGACGCGCCTTCATTTCATGCACGCAAACAAGAGCCCGCGCACACTTTCGGAGCAGTCATGACCCACCCGCTGATTCTCGAACCACAAAAAACCGCAGACGCCTGTGTGATCTGGTTGCACGGCCTGGGGGCCGATCGTTACGACTTCATGCCGGTGGCTGAGGCCCTGCAGGAAGTTCTGCTGACCACCCGCTTCGTCATGCCCCAGGCACCCACCCGTCCGGTGACCATCAACGGCGGCTATGCAATGCCCAGCTGGTACGACATCAAGGCCATGAGCCCGGCGCGTGCCATCGATGAAGACCAGTTGCACGAATCGGCGGAACAGGTGATCGAACTGATCAAGGCCGAGCAGGCCAAGGGTGTGGCCCTGTCGCGGATCATCCTCGCCGGCTTTTCCCAGGGCGGCGCCGTGGTGCTGCACACTGCCTATATAAAGTGGCAAGAAGCCCTGGGCGGCGTACTGGCGCTTTCGACCTATGCCCCGACTTTCACCGAGGCACGCGAACTGAGCGCCTGCCAGCAACGCACCCCGGCCCTGTGCCTGCACGGTGTGTACGACCCGGTTGTGCTACCGGCCATGGGGCGCAGCGCCTACGAGCACCTGAAGAACTGGGGCGTCAGCGCCAAGTGGGCCGAGTACCCGATGAAGCACGAAGTGCTGCAGGAAGAAATTCGCGATATCGCCGACTGGCTGGCCGAGCGCCTGCGCTAAAAGAAGCGTTCCCTGTAGTTGTCAGTGCAATCCACTACGCCGCGCCCGATTCTTGCATTACACTGCCCGGCGTACATTCCTTAACCAATTGATGAGATGACCGTGCTCAAAGCACTCAAGAAGATGTTCGGCAAGAGCGAGGTTGAGCAACTCGCCACCGAAACCGCTGCCCCCGTGAAGCAGCCGCCCGCAGTACCCCAGGCCCCTGCCCCGTCGGCACCGCTCAAGACCGAAGCCGTGGACCCTGCCCCGGCACGCGCCGAAAAACCGGCCGAGGCCAAGCCGCGCCGTGAGCGCAAGCCAAAGCCCGCCGCCTCCACCTGGAAGCTCGAAGACTTCGCCGTCGAGCCGCAGGAAGGCAAGACCCGCTTTCATGACTTCAAGCTCTCACCCGAGCTGATGCATGCGATCCACGACCTAGGGTTCCCGTACTGCACGCCAATCCAGGCCCAGGTGCTGGGCTACACCCTGCGTGGCAAAGACGCCATTGGCCGGGCCCAGACCGGTACCGGCAAGACCGCAGCCTTCCTGATTTCGATCATCACCCAGTTGCAGCAGACCCCGCCGCCGAAAGAGCGCTACATGGGCGAGCCACGGGCGCTGATCATCGCCCCGACCCGCGAGCTGGTGGTGCAGATCGCCAAGGACGCCGCGGCGCTGACCAAGTACACCGGCCTCAACGTCATGACGTTCGTCGGCGGCATGGACTTCGACAAGCAGCTCAAGGCCCTCGAAGCCCGCCACTGCGACATCCTGGTCGCCACCCCGGGCCGCCTGCTGGACTTCAACCAGCGCGGTGAAGCACACCTGGACATGGTCGAGGTGCTGGTGCTGGACGAAGCCGACCGCATGCTCGACATGGGCTTCATCCCCCAGGTGCGGCAGATCATCCGCCAGACCCCGCCCAAGAGCGAGCGCCAGACCCTGCTGTTCTCGGCAACCTTCACCGAAGACGTGATGAACCTGGCCAAGCAGTGGACCACCGACCCTGCCATCGTCGAGATCGAGCCCGAGAACGTCGCCAGCGAGACCGTCGAGCAGCACGTCTATGCCGTGGCCGGCAGCGACAAGTACAAGCTGCTGTACAACCTGGTGACCGAGAACAAGTGGGAACGGGTGATGGTCTTTGCCAACCGCAAGGACGAAGTACGACGCATCGAAGAGCGCCTGGTGCGCGATGGCGTCAACGCCGCCCAGCTGTCGGGCGACGTGCCGCAGCACAAGCGGATCAAGACCCTCGAGAGTTTTCGCGAAGGGCGCATCACCGTGCTGGTCGCCACTGACGTGGCTGGCCGCGGTATCCACATCGACGGCATCAGCCACGTGATCAACTTCACCCTGCCGGAAGACCCGGACGACTACGTGCACCGCATTGGTCGTACCGGTCGTGCCGGCACCAGCGGCGTGTCGATCAGCTTCGCCGGTGAGGATGACTCCTACCAGCTGCCAGCCATCGAAGAACTGCTGGGGCGCAAGATCAGCTGCGAGATGCCACCGACCGAGTTGCTCAAGCCGGTACCGCGCAAGCATCACTGAGTGCAGTAACACCAATCGCGGGGCAAGCCCGCTCCTACACCACCCTGTAGGAGCGGGCTTGCCCCGCGATGCTTTTTACACCTCGGCATATTGCCCAAATAAACTAAAAGTCCATAATAGACAAAATAGTTCATTTGGAGCTTCGCATGTCTGCGCCTCTCGTCATCGATCAACAGCACGCTCGCCAACTGCTCGCCCAGGTGGATGTTCCGCAGATCCTGCGCAACCTGTTCCGTGACCTGGCGGCCGGGCAAGCGGTGCAACCGCCCCAGCAACTGGTGGAATTCCCGGCCGGCAAAGGCGACTTCATCAACTACGGTGGCGTGCTGGCCGAACAGCGCGTGTACGGGGTCAAGACCTCGCCCTATATCGTCCGCGAGCAGGGACCGCTGGTCACCGCCTGGACCCTGCTGATGTCCATGGACAGCGGCCAGCCGCTGCTGCTGTGCGATGCCGGTGAACTGACCACCGCGCGCACCGCCGCCACTACCGCCGTTGCCGTCGATGCCCTGGCAGCCAGCGAGGCCCGGCGCCTGACCATCATCGGCAGCGGCCCGATTGCCCGCGCCCACCTGCATTACGCCCGCAGCCTGCGTCCATGGCAGGACATCCGCCTGTACTCGCCAAGCCTGGGCCGGCAATCGACCGAACAGCGTCAGGCCCTGAGTAATCTCGACCCGCGCCTGGTGCTCAGCGAAAGCCTGGAGCAGGCGGTGCTGGATGCCGACGTGATCATGCTCTGCACCTCCTGCGCCACGCCGGTGCTCGACCCGCGCCAATTGAGCAAGCCCGCGCTGATCACCTCCATCAGCACCAATGCGGTGCGTGCCCACGAAGTGCCGCCAGCGACCTTAAGCGAGATGGACGTTTACTGCGACTACCGCGTAACCACCCCGGGCAGCGCCGGCGAGATGCGCATCGCCGCCGAACAACATGGCTGGCAAGCCGATGCGATCGTCGGCGATCTGGCGCAATTGATCAGTGGTGCGGCGCACAAGCCGGGCTACCAGCGCCACGCTTTTTTCCGCTCCATCGGCCTGGGCCTGGAAGACATCGCCCTGGCCAACGCCCTGTACCGCCTGCAACGCGCCGACTGAGGAAACCTTCATGCAACAGGCTGATTTCATCATCATCGGCGCCGGTATTGCCGGTGCCTCCACCGGTTTCTGGCTGGCCGGCCACGGCCGGGTACTGCTGCTTGAGCGCGAGTCGCAGCCGGGCTACCACTCCACCGGCCGCTCGGCAGCGCTGTACACCGCCGCCTATGGCACCCCGCAAGTGCGCGCACTGACCCTGGCCAGCCGGGCGTTTTTCGACCAGCCGCCAGCGGGTTTTACCGAGCACCCGCTGCTCAGCCCGCGCGGGGAAATGACCGTCGATCTCAATGGCGACCCTGAAGAGCTGCAGCGTCAGTACCAGAGCGCCAAGGCCTGCGTGCCAGAGGTCGAGCTGCTCAGCGCCGAGCAAGCCTGTACGCGCCTGCCGGTGCTGCGCCGCGACAAGGTGCATGGCGCCCTGTACGACCCGAGTGCCAGCGACATCGACACCGACGCCCTGCACCAGGGTTACCTGCGCGGCATTCGTCGCCAGCAGGGTGAAGTGCACAGCGACTGCGAAGTACAACACCTGAGCCGCGACGCCGACGGCCTCTGGCACGTGCAGACCAGCCGCGGCACCTTCAGCGCCCCGGTACTGATCAACGCCGCCGGGGCCTGGGCCGACAAAGTCGGCGAACTGGCCGGCGCCCAACCCCTGGGCCTGCAGCCAAAGCGACGCGCCGCGTTCATCTTCGCCGGCCCCGAAGGCATCGACAGCCATGCCTGGCCGATGCTGGTCAGCCTCGATGAGTCGTTCTACATGAAGCCTGACGCCGGCATGCTGCTCGGCTCACCGGCCAATGCCGACCCGGTCGAGCCCCACGACGTGCAGGCCGAAGAGCTGGACATCGCCATGGGCATCTACCAGATCGAAGAAGCCACCACCCTGAGCATTCGTCGCCCGACCCGTACCTGGGCCGGCTTGCGCAGCTTCGTCGCTGACGGCGACCTGGTGGCCGGCTTCGATCCGCAGGTGCCCGGGCTGTTCTGGGTGGCCGCGCAAGGCGGCTATGGTATCCAGACCTCGCCGGCCATGGGCCAGGCCAGCGCCGCCCTGGTGCGCGGTGAAGACTTGCCTGACACCCTCAAGGGCTTTGGCCTCAACGCTGCGATGCTGTCGCCGCACCGCCTGCAAGGGTGACGCCCGGCCGCGATTGCGGCACACTCCCAGCGCCCTGTCGCAAGGGCGCTGACACCGCCTGGAGCCCGTCCGAATGCCCACACCCCAAGCCGATCCCGTCCTGCACAACTACCGGGCCATCGCCGACGCCATCGCCACCCTGTTCTTCCCCCACGCCGAAGTGGTGCTGCACGATTTGCGCAGCCAGAAGATCGACTACATTGCCAACAACCTGTCCAAGCGCGAGATTGGCGATGATGCGGCGCTGGAGGACATGTTCGAGGAAGGTACTGACGAGACCAACATCGGACCGTACGAAAAGCTCAACTGGGACGGTCAGAAGATCCGCTCGCTGAGCACCGTGCTGCGCGACCCGGCCGGCAAGCCGCTGGCGGTGCTGTGCATCAACCTGAATATTTCCCTGTTCGAAAACGCCAAGGCGGCGCTCGACCTGTTCTTGTCGCCGAGCAAGCTGATCCCGCAGCCCGATGCGCTGTTTCGCGATGACTGGCAGGAGCGCATCAACACCTTCCTCAACAGCTGGCTGCGCCAACGTCAACTGAGCCTCAACCTGCTCAGCCGCGACCATAAGCGCGAACTGGTACTGGCCCTGCACGCCGAGGGCGCGTTCAAGGGCAAGAGTGCCGCCAACTATGTGGCCAATGTGCTGGGGATGGGACGGGCGACGGTGTACAAGCACCTGAAGGAACTCAAGGCCTGATCACGCTCAGGCCTTGAGTAAAGCGGCGATCAGTCGCCGTAGATATCAGACTTGAAGTACTTGGCCTGGATCTTCTGGTATTCGCCGTTGGCGCGAATGGCGTCGATGGCCTGGTTCAGCTCGGTCACCAGTTGTGTGTTGCCCTTGCGCACCGCGATACCCGCGCCTTCACCCACATAGCTCGGGTCTTTCAGCTCTGGGCCGACGAAAGCGTAGCCTTTGCCCTTCTCGGTATTCAGAAAACCCTGCTCCAGCGGAATGGTGTCGGCGAAAACGCCGTCCAGACGCCCGGAAACCAGGTCCATGAAGATCTCTTCGTTACTGGTGTAGCGCACCACCTCGATACCCTTGGGGGCCAGCACCTCGGTGACGTAACGGTCAGTGGTAGTTGCCCGCTGCACACCGATGCGCTTGCCCTTGAGGCTGGCGAACTGGTCGTCGACCTGGCTGCCTTCCTTCATCGCCAGGCGCGCGGAGGTGAAGTAGTACTTGTGGGTGAAGTCCACCGAGCGCTTGCGCTCTTCGGTGATGGTGATCGACGACAGCGCCGCATCGATCTTCTTGACCTTCAGCGACGGGATCAAGCCGTCATACTCCTGCTCGGTCCACTGGCATTTGACCTGCATCTGCGCGCACAGGGCATTGCCGATGTCGTAGTCGAAGCCGCTGATATTGCCGTCAGGGGTCTTGAATGCGAACGGCGGGTACGCGGCTTCGATGCCAATGCGCAATGTCTTCTCGGCGGCAAACAGACTGCTGCTGGCCATCAGGCTCAGGGCCAGGCCGCTGATCAGGGTGAACTTGTTCATGACGGGGCTCTCTCGCTCGTTGTTGGAGGTGTGGTGCCAGACAGAGGGAAAGGGGCAGGCGCGGGTCGGCCTGGAATTATTTTGTACTTATAATTCCATACTGGACTTTTTGGTATGAAAATTCAACAAGCAAAAGCATCGCGGGGCAAGCCCGCTCCTACCTTGATCCCTGTAGGAGCGGGCTTGCCCCGCGATCAGATTTACCAGCGCCCTGCTGCCTCTTCATCACTCTGCTTGCCCTCGACCCAGCGCGGGCCGTCGCCGGTCTGTTCCTTCTTCCAGAACGGCGCGCGGGTTTTCAGGTAGTCCATGATGAAATTGCAGGCATCGAATGCGACCTGACGATGGGCACTGGCAACACCGACAAAAACGATCGGTTCACCGGGCTCCAGGCCGCCGATGCGGTGCAGCACCTCGACCTTGAGCAGCGGCCAGCGCTGCTGGGCTTCAACCACGATCTTGGCCAGGGCCTTTTCGGTCATGCCCGGATAATGCTCGAGGAACATCCCCGCCACGTCCTGGCCATCATTGAAGTCGCGCACGTAGCCGACAAAACCGACCACCGCCCCGACACCGACGTTGGCCGCGTGCATCGCATTGACTTCAGCCCCCGGGTCAAAGGGCTCGCTCTGGACTCGAACGCTCATGCTCAGCCTCCAGTCACGGGCGGAAAGAACGCCACTTCGTCACCGTCTTCAAGCGGCTCGTCCAGCTTGCACAGCTCTTCATTGCGCGCGCACATCAGGTTCTGTTCGCGCAGCACATCATGCTTGTCACCTTTTGCAACCAGCGCCTTGCGTACGTCATCCAGGGTAGCGAACGAACCCTCGAGCTTCTCGGCATCAACCCCCAGAACTTCCCGATAACGGGCGAAATACATCACCTTGATGCTCATTTCACTTCATCCGCCTGGTAATGGCCGCTCTTGCCGCCGAGTTTTTCCAGTACACGCACGCCGTCGATGATCATGCCGCGGTCGACCGCCTTGCACATGTCATAGATGGTCAGGGCCGCGACGCTGGCAGCGGTCAGCGCTTCCATTTCTACCCCGGTCTGCCCGGCCAGCTTGCAACGGGCGACGATATAGACAGTGTCGTTGCCTTCGGCGCTGAGCTCGACCTTGACGCTGGTCAGCAGCAACGGGTGGCACAACGGAATCAGGTCACTGGTCTTCTTCGCCGCCTGGATACCGGCAATGCGCGCCACGGCAAACACGTCACCCTTGGGGTGTTCGCCTTCGACGATCATCTGCAGGGTTTGCGGGAGCATGCGCACCCGCGCTTCGGCCACCGCCTCACGCGACGTCACGGCTTTATCAGTGACGTCGACCATGTTGGCGCGACCTTGGGAATCGAGATGGGTCAGCACAGCGTTACTCCTGTTTCAGGACAGTCGATTGTAAACCCTTGAGTCAGACCTTAGCGACAAGCGCGGACACTGCCTGGGGCTTTAAACATGCGATATCCATCTACTACACACTGATGCGTCTGCAGGTAGAAGCTGCCAATGTAACAACCTTGCACGCACCCTAACCTGATGCCAGGAGGCACCGATATAGTCATGAACGCGAAAGACTACGAAAAAATGCAACCCGTCTTTGCTCCCTACATTGGCAAGACATTCAGCAAGGAGTTAGCCGACGAGATCTGCAAAAATGCGGGTGGAGGTGAAGTCAGCGAGATTCGGCCGGGAGTCATTGGTTATACCGGGCAGAGCCCTTACCTGCTGATTCTCGACAAGGACGACAGCATAGTGAGCGTAATTTTCACCGGTTGGGGTGCTATTGGCCGCGGTTGGAAATGAAATTACCAGCAATGAAAAAGCCCGCATCGGCTGATGCGGGCTTTTTGCAACCTCCGTACCGGGTTACAGGTGCGATTCGGCGTATTCGGCCAGAATCGAGCGCGGTACGCCCTGCAGGGTGATGTGCACGCCGTTGGGGAAGTCCTTGAAGCGCTCGGTCAGGTAGGTCAGGCCGGAGCTGGTGGCGGACAGGTAAGGGGTGTCGATCTGCGCCAGGTTGCCCAGGCAGATCACTTTGGAACCGGCGCCGGCACGGGTGATGATGGTTTTCATCTGGTGCGGGGTGAGGTTCTGGCATTCATCGATCAGGATCAGGCTCTGCTGGAAGCTGCGACCGCGAATGTAGTTCAGCGATTTGAACTGCAGCGGCACCCGCTCAAGGATGTACTCGACGCTGCCATGGGTGTTTTCGTCATCCATGTGCAGGGCTTCGAGGTTGTCGGTGATTGCCCCGAGCCAGGGCTCCATTTTTTCTGCTTCAGTGCCCGGCAGGAAGCCGATCTCCTGGTCCAGCCCCTGCACGCTTCGGGTGGCGATGATGCGCCGGTAGCGCTTGCTGACCATGGTCTGCTCGATGGCGGCGGCCAGGGCCAGGATGGTCTTGCCGGAACCGGCCGCGCCGGTCAGGTTGACCAGGTGAATGTCCGGGTCGAGCAAGGCGAACAGCGCCAGGCTCTGGTGGATGTCACGCGGCTTGAGGCCCCAGGCTTCCTGGTGCAGCAGCGGCTCCTGGTGCAGGTCGAGCAGCACCAGCTCGCCATCCTTGATGCCCTTGATCCAGCCGACGAAGCCCTGCTCGTCAATGATGAACTCGTTGATGTGCACGGCCGGCAGGTTGTCGATCATCTGCACCCGGTGCCAGGTGCGGCCATGGTCCTGGCGGGTCTCGACCTTGCTGACGCGGTCCCAGAACGAGCCGGTGACGCTGTGGTAACCCTTGGACAGCAGGGAGACGTCGTCCACCAGCTGGTCGGTGCTGTAGTCCTCGGCCGCGATCCCGCAGGCGCGGGCCTTGAGGCGCATGTTGATGTCTTTGGTCACCAGCACCACGTCCAGTTCCTTGCGCCGGCTACGCAGCTCGAGCAACTGGTTGATGATGATGTTGTCGTTGAGGTTCTCCGGCAGCAGGCGGTTGGGCTCGTTGCGAGGGCTCATGAGAATCGACAGGAAGCCCTTGGGGCCGCTCTTGCCGCGCTGGATCGGCACGCCCTGCTCGACATCGGCCGGCGAGGCATCGCCCAGGGTCTGGTCGATCAGGCGGATGGCCTGGCGACATTCGGCGGCAATCGTATGTTTGCCCGTCTTGAGTTTGTCGAGCTCCTCCAGCACCGTCATCGGGATGGCGACGTGGTGCTCCTCGAAGTTGAGCAAAGCGTTGGGATCGTGAATCAGTACATTGGTATCGAGCACATAAAGGATTGGCTGGTTGGAGGAAGTGCTGCGTCCTTGATCATCCATACTCGGTCACCTTTGTGGGAGCCAGACGACGCAATACCTGAGCGGTGCTGCGCCGCGAAGTGGCCGCCGGTTCTCCCCTGGTCCGCGTCGTTACGGGTAGGGAGCTGCGAACAAAGAATGGGCCGTAGGACGCCACCTGTGCTGCAGGGTTCGGCGGTCTGTCTTCGTAATACCGCAAAACCCATGACCGGAAAAAGCGTTTTTACGTTTTTTTGAAGTTTATTTTTCGATCTGCCAATTAGCCCTTGGCGCAGGGGCAAAGCACCGCTACAGTCATAAATCCAGTCATGTGAAATGCCTGCGATCTTTCCTTCCCGCCTCTTAGCGAAACTTTACACTTTCAACGCTTTTCGCCGAAATTACGGCAATCTTCCCAGCCAATTCCACTCTGAGCCGTTTGCTTGAGCAACCAGGCCACTGCCTCCTGCGCCTTGGGCTGGGCGTCGTGAAACTGGATCAGCCCCTTGCGCCACAGCAGCATCAAGGTCAGCACCCGCTGGGCCGCCTGTTCGCTGTTCAACGCGCCCTGATCCTGGGCGTCGATATCCCACAACACCACCTGCAAATGCTGGCCGGCGAAGAATGCCTGGCTGTCGGCACGGCGCTGGCCATAAGGCGGCCGGAACAACGGCACATACTGCTGCGGCAAGTCGCCCTGCACCCGCGCCTGGCTGCGCAGCACCGAGTCCTGCCAGCCCTGCCACTGCCCGTGGGAGCGGTACTGCCAGCCTTGCAAGCCCACGCACTGGCCCTGGTAGAGCGCCCGCAGGTCGCCAAGCGAGGTCTTGTCGCGCCGGTTCTGCAGGCTGTTGCCCAGCACAAAAAAGGTCGCCGACAGCCGTTGCCGGCGCAGGAACTCGGCCAGGCCGTCGGTACTGCCGCCCGCCAAGGATGGGCCGCCATCGAAGGTCAGCATGAATAGCCGGTCGTTGAGCTCGTCGCCATTGCGCTCAAGGTCGGAGAAGCGCTCGATTTCGCTGGCGGTCTGCGGGAACAGCGCGGCCTTGCGCAGCAGCTCGTCCAGGTAGCGCTCGTGAAAGGCCCGGCTGGGCTCGGCCCAGCTCGCGTAGAACGAGTCGGCGGCGACTTCGAAGGTTGCCGTCTGCTTGCGAAAATCGCCCAGGTCGTCGATGGCATAACAGAACGAGGCATCCTGCTCGCAGCTCTTCTGCGCCAGGTCGTAGTTGCGCCATAAGCGCTGCCACAGGCGCTGGCGCAGCGTGTTGATCGACAGCAGATTGACCTGGCGCAGGTTCAGCCGCGCCGCCAGGGCGCTCTGGTCGAGCATTTCGCTTTCAGCCAGCACCCGGGCAAACCCGAGGATTTCGGCGCGCGAGGCGACATCGAACAGCGCCGGGCTGTCGAGCTGCTCTGGCCAGTGGTTGCGGTCGAAAGTGGCGACCGGGGCTGGCGCGGCCTGGGCCGTGACGCTGAACAGGCCAGCCAGTAAAACAAGGGCAATGCGCACGATCGGGCTCTCCGTTTTCCTCGCCGCGCACTATAGCGCCAAGTGTCGGGATGGTCTGTGGCTATTGCCTTGATAGCTGGAGATCGCCGCCCCCGCCCCGTAGAATCGGCGCCACGAATAAAGGAGCCGACCTGATGCTGACGGTGATTTCCCCCGCCAAGACCCTCGACTACGACACCCCGCCGGTAACCCAGCGCTACACCCAGCCGCAGTACCTGGATGATTCCCAGGAACTGATCGTGCAGTTGCGCGAGCTGTCGCCGGCGCAGATCAGCGAGCTGATGCACCTCTCCGACAAGCTCGCCGGGCTCAACGCCGCGCGCTTCGGCAGCTGGACGCCAGCCTTCACCCCGGACAACGCCAAGCAGGCGCTGCTGGCGTTCAAGGGCGACGTGTATACCGGGCTCGACGCGCAAAGCCTCAGCGAAGACGACTTCAGCTACGCCCAGGAGCACCTGCGCATGCTCTCCGGGCTGTACGGCCTGCTGCGCCCGCTGGACCTGATGCAGCCTTACCGCCTGGAGATGGGCACCAAGCTTGCCAACGCCCGCGGCAAGGACCTGTATGCCTTCTGGGGCACGCGCATCAGCGAGTGGCTGAACCAGGCCCTGGCCGAGCAAGGCGACGACCTGCTGCTGAACCTGGCCAGCAACGAGTACTTCAGCGCGGTCAAGCGCAATGCCCTCAAAGCGCGGGTGATCAACACCGAGTTCCGCGACTTCAAGAACGGCCAGTACAAGATCATCAGCTTCTACGCCAAAAAAGCCCGCGGCATGATGAGCCGCTTCGTGATCCAGGAACGCATCAACGATCCCGAGCAGCTCAAGCAGTTCGATGTGCAGGGCTACTACTACAGTGCCGAGCTGTCGAAGGCCGACAACCTGGTGTTCCTGCGCGATCACGCGGACGAGTAAAAGCTATCGCGGGGCGGGGCGATGCGGCCCGACTTGTCCCGCGATAAATACGCCACAATCCTGGCGCCAAAAAACCACCCTTCTAGCTTTATCGCAAAACGCCATAAGACCGTTCGTAATTTTTTGACGAATTTTGAAAAAAATTTTCCGGTACTGGCATAAAAACATCCCACCTCGAGTTCGTCCTTTATAGACAGGGACGAAACTGACAAGTGCTATCAAAGTGAAAGTATGGCCATCAGATAAAATATTAAAAAATCTTTCACGGCCCCTGAACCGCCCCCGGAACTTATCCCTTCAGCCATCGCTCATACCACCCGTAACGATTCTCGAGCGTTATGTGAGAGATGACCTACAGCATTGATTGGAGCGCACAGTCATTGTGCATCCAGACAACTTTGACTTGAGTGTCGGTCACCCGACCCACAGTTGAACCCAGGAGAAACGCGCCCCTACAAATCGTCCTTGTGGTTGATTTCAAAGGATTTTATTCACTTGAAAGAACAAGCACTGCAGTTTCGGGTAACCGATCTGCAATAAAGACGGCTGCATAACAGGGCACGCCCATAATTATTGGCCTTTGGCTGCCAACTTTAAGTGCAACGACTTTTGCACTTGATATTTATATGCCTGCACACGGTGAAGTGACATCTTTCTGCCACGCCTCCGTGTGCCCGATAACTGCTGGTTAATCAACCCGGTCTGGCTCTATTTATTGAGCCGGCGTGATAAACACATGAGGTGAATGCGATGCGTATCAGCATCTTTGGTTTGGGTTATGTGGGTGCAGTCTGTGCTGGCTGCCTGTCGGCACGTGGCCATGAAGTGATTGGCGTCGATGTATCCACCACCAAGATCGACCTGATCAACCAAGGCAAATCGCCGATTGTCGAACCGGGGCTCGAAGCCCTGTTGCAACAGGGTATCGACAATGGCCGCCTGCGTGGCACCACCGATTTTGCCGCGGCAATTCGCGACAGCGACCTGTCGATGATCTGCGTCGGCACGCCAAGCAAGAAGAACGGCGACCTGGGCCTGGAATACATCGAGTCGGTGTGCCGCGAAATCGGCTTCGTACTGCGGGAAAAATCCAGCCGCCACACCATCGTGGTACGCAGCACCGTGCTGCCGGGCACGGTGAAGAACGTGGTGATCCCGATCCTCGAAGACTGCTCGGGGAAAAAAGCCGGCGTCGACTTCGGCGTAGCGGTCAACCCGGAATTCCTGCGCGAAAGCACCGCGATCAAGGACTACGACCAGCCACCCATGACCGTCATCGGCGAACTGGACAAGACCAGTGGTGACCTTCTGCAATCGCTGTACGAAGAACTCGACGCGCCGATCATCCGCAAGGACATCGAAGTGGCCGAGATGATCAAGTACACCTGCAACGTCTGGCACGCCACCAAAGTTACCTTCGCCAACGAGATCGGCAACATTGCCAAGGCGGTCGGCGTCGATGGTCGTGACGTGATGGATGTGGTCTGCCAGGACAAGGCCCTGAACCTTTCGCAGTACTACATGCGCCCGGGCTTTGCCTTCGGCGGTTCGTGCCTGCCCAAGGACGTACGCGCGCTGACCTATCGCGCCGGCAGCCTGGACGTCAAGGCGCCACTGCTCAACTCGCTGATGACCAGCAACGAGTCGCAGGTACAGAACGCCTTCGACATCATCGAAAGCCACGACAAGCGCAAGGTCGCCCTGCTCGGCCTGAGCTTCAAGGCCGGTACCGACGACCTGCGCGAAAGCCCGCTGGTGGAGCTTGCCGAACGCCTGATCGGCAAGGGCTACGAGCTGAACATCTACGACAGCAACGTCGAGTATGCGCGGGTCAACGGCGCCAACAAGGAATACATCGAGTCGAAAATCCCTCACGTGTCGTCGCTGCTCAATGCTGACTTCGAGCAGGTGATCAACCACGCCGACGTCATCGTGCTGGGCAACCGCGACGAGAAGTTTCGCGCCCTGGCCCAGCAGGCGCCCGCCGGCAAGCAGGTCATCGACCTGGTCGGTTTCATGAGCAAGGCCTCCTGCCCGAGCAGCCGTACCGAAGGTATCTGCTGGTAACCCGCAGGTTGCGCGGGGCCGCCCGGCCCCGCGCGCCATCAACGCCCCTTCCATTCGATACGGATGCAGAACATGCACAGGCTCAAGCACGGCCTGCTACAGGTCGCCGGTTGGCTGTTCTACGTGAGCCTGCTCATGTTGATCGCCCTGGCCTTGCCCAACTCCATTTTCGACCCCGACTCGAAGGACTTCATTTTCCTGGTCGGCGCCGTCGGCATCTGGCGCTATTCCATGGGTGCCACGCACTTTGTCCGCGGCATGCTGTTTCTCTACCTGGTCTACCCCTACCTGCGGCGCAAGGTGCGCAAGCTCGGTAGCGCGGCCGACCCGTCTCATGTGTACCTGATGGTCACCAGTTTTCGCATCGATGCCCTGACCACCGCCCAGGTCTACAGCTCGGTGATCCGCGAAGCGATCGACTGCGGCTACCCGACCACTGTGGTCTGTTCGCTGGTGGAAATGTCCGACGAACTGCTGGTGAAAAGCCTGTGGGAGAAATACAACCCGCCGCAGCGCGTAACCCTCGACTTCGTGCGCATTGCCGGTACCGGCAAGCGCGACGGACTGGCCTACGGCTTTCGGGCCATCTCCCGCCACCTGCCGGATGAAAACGCCGTGGTCGCGGTGATCGATGGCGACACCGTGCTCGGCGAAGGCGTGGTGCGCAAGACCGTGCCCTGGTTCAAGCTGTTCGGCAATGTCGGCGGCCTGACCACCAACGAATTCTGTGAAGTACGTGGCGGCTACATCATGAGCGAGTGGCACAAGCTGCGCTTCGCCCAGCGCCACATCAACATGTGCTCGATGGCCCTGTCCAAGCGCGTGCTGACCATGACCGGACGCATGTCGGTGTTCCGCGCCGCCGTGGTGACCAACCCCGAGTTCATCGCCGACGTCGAGAACGACTCGCTGCAGCACTGGCGCCTGGGCCGCTTCAAGTTCCTCACCGGCGACGACAAGTCGAGCTGGTTCAGCCTCATGCGCCTGGGCTACGACACCTTCTACGTGCCGGACGCGGCGATCAACACGGTCGAGCACCCGCCGGAAAAGAGCTTCATCAAGGCCAGCCGCAAACTGATGTACCGCTGGTACGGCAACAACCTGCGGCAGAACTCCCGCGCCCTGGGCCTGGGCATCCGCCGCCTGGGCCTGTTCACCAGCGTGGTGCTGTTCGACCAGCGCGTGTCGATGTGGACCAGCCTGCTGGGCCTGACCGTCGCGGTGATCGCCAGCCTCAAGTTCGGCCCGGCGTTCCTGCTGGTGTACCTGCTGTGGATCGGCATCACCCGGCTGATCCTGACCCTGATGCTGTTGTGCTCGGGCCACAACATCGGCCCGGCCTACCCGCTGATTCTTTATTACAACCAGATCGTCGGCGCGATCATGAAGATCTACGTGTTCTTCCGCCTCGACAAGCAGTCCTGGACCCGCCAGCCCACTGCCCTCAAGCGCGACCTCGCCAGCTTTCAACAATGGTTCAACACCTGGTCCTCCCGGACCATGACCTTCTCGGCGGCCAGCATCTTCATTGCTGTGCTGTTCATGGTCGTGTGAGCCGGAACCCGATTGGATTAAACAGGAACAAATCGCCATGAATACCGCCGTGAACGTCAATGTCGTGCATGAGTCCGAAGCCCAGCGCCAGCACGCCCGGGTACGCATCCCGGCCAAGCTGCGCTACCTGGGGGAGAACCGCGAAACCCTCGAAGTGAAGGTCGACGACCTTTCCGCCGGCGGCCTGAGCTTCCATGCCAAGCACCCGTTGAAAGTCGGCGAAGTGCTGCGCGGGCGCTTGCAGTTCACCGTCGACAAGCTCGGCCTGGCCATGGACATCGAGTTCCAGGTGCGCTCCTTCGACCCCTCCAGCGGCCGCGCCGGCGTGCAGTTCCAGAACCTCGAACCCCGCGACATCGCCACCCTGCGCCACATCATCACCTCGCACCTGTCGGGCGAACTGATCACCATCGGCGACGTACTCAGTACCCTGCAGCGTGACAACTTCACCAAGGCGCGCAAACAGAAAGACGCCAGCGGCGGGATGAGCGCCTTCGGCCGCTTGCGGGCGGTGACCTTCAGCCTCGGCGTGTTCGTGGTTGGCGTTGCCGCCTTCGGCTTTATCGCCAAGTCGGTGTACGGCCTGTACTTCGTCAGCCATGCCCAGGCCGGGGTGGTCAGCGTACCGACCAGCAACGTCACCATGCCCCGCGACGGCACCGTGCAGGGACTGGTGGAGAGCGGCGGCCAGGTAGTCAAGGGCGCGCCATTGGCCTCGTTCAGCACCAGCATGCTGGACATGCTCAAAGGCCACCTGGATGACCAGCAACTGGAGCCGGCCAAGGTCGAGGAGCTGTTCGGCAAACAGATGAGCGGCACCCTGACCAGCCCCTGCGATTGCGTGGTCGCCCGCCAGCTGGTGGATGACGGCCAGTATGCAAGCAAGGGCCAGGTGATCTTCCAGCTGGTCCCGCGCACCACCATTCCCACGGTCGAAGCGCGCTTCAGCTACCGCCAGTTCGACGACGTCAAACCAGGCTCGCGCGTGCACTTCACCGTCGCTGGCGAAGAGCAGACCCGTACCGGGCAGATCGTCAGCAGTAGCAGCCTGAACAGCGAAGACCTGTCCTCGGACATCCGCGTGCAGATCAAGCCGGACGAATCGCTGCCCAGCGAACTGGCCGGCCGCCCGGTGGCGGTAGACAGCAATCGAGGCCCGTCGCTGGACTGGCTGATCGATAAAGCCGTGGCCCGTGGGCTCTAAGAGGATCTGCCCATGAATATGCTCAACACCCCAACTGTGGGAGCGGGCTTGCCCCGCGATGAAGCCCCTCAATTCCCCAAAGCGTTGTGCTCGATCGCGGGGCAAGCCCGCTCCCACAGTGGCACCCTTCTCGGCCTGGCCCTGGCCATCAGCCTGGCCGGTTGTGCCGGCCTGCCCGACCAGCGCCTGGCCAATGAAGCGCTCAAGCGCGGCGACACCGCCCTGGCCGAACAGAACTACCGCCAGCTCGCCGACCTCGGTTACAGCGAAGCCCAGGTGGGCCTCGCCGATATCCAGGTGGAAACCCGCGACCCGGCCAAGCTCAAGGAGGCCGAAGCCACCTACCGCGCCGCCGCTGATATCTCGCCGCGCGCCCAGGCCCGCCTCGGCCGTTTGCTGGCGGCCAAGCCGGACGCCAGCGAAGCCGAGCGCCAGGAAGCCGAAACCCTATTGAAAAAAGCCTTCGCCAATGGCGAGGGCAACACCCTGATCCCGCTGGCGATGCTCTACCTGCAATACCCGCAGAGCTTCCCCGGCACCAACGCCCAGCAGCAGATCGACACGTGGCGCAGCGCCGGCTACCCCGAAGCCGGCCTGGCCCAGATCCTGCTGTACCGCACCCAGGACAGCTACGACCAGCACCTGGACGAGGTCGAGCGCATCTGCAAAGCGGCGCTGAGCAGCACTGACATCTGCTACGTGGAACTGGCCACCGTCTACCAGAAGCGCGCCCAGCCCGAGCAGCAAGCGGCGCTGCTCGAGCAAGTCAAAAGCGCCTACCAGCGCGGTGCAATCCCGGCCACCCGGGTCGACAGCGTGGCCCGCGTCCTGGCCGACCGCAGCCTCGGCCAGACTGACGAGAAAACCGCCCAGGCCCTGCTTGAGCAGGTGGCGCCGGTCAACCCCGGTTCCTGGGTCAGCCTGGCGCAGTTGCTCTACGACTTCCCGGAGCTTGGCGACACCGACAAGCTGATGGAATACATCGACAAGGGCCGCGCCGCCGAACAACCGCGCGCCGAACTGCTGCTAGGCCGCCTGTACTACGAAGGCAAGACCGTGCCGGCCGATGCGCAGCAGGCCGAAACTCATTTGCTCAGCGCCGCCAACGCCGGCGAAGTCAGCGCCCATTACTACCTGGGCCAGCTGTATCGCCGCGGTTACCTGGGCAGCGTTGACCCGCAAAAGGCCGTCGATCATCTGCTCAGCGCTGCCCGCGGCGGCCAGCTCAGCGCCGACTACGCCCTGGCCCAGTTGTTCAGCGAAGGCCACGGCATTCGCCAGGACCTGGTCAACGCCTGGGTGTTCAGCCAACTGGCGCAAGCCAACCCCAGCGATCAGTCGCGCGAGCTGGCCGCCCAGCTCGACCAGCAACTCACTCCCGCGCAAAAAGCCCAGGCCCATCGCCTGCTGCAGCAAGAGCGCCAGGCCCGTGGCGCCATGGGCCCGGGTGCCGATGCCCTGGCCCTGCAGGCCCAAGCGCAACCCGAACAAGGCGAGGACTCCCTATGACACTCAATCCGTGGATGAAAGCAGGCGTAGGCCTGGGCTTCGCCCTGCTCTGGTCGTGCCCGACCCTGGCGGCAATGACCGCTGAAAAGAACTTCGGCCTGGACGTGAAGATCACCGGCCAGTCCGAAGACGACCGCGACCTGGGTACCCGCTCCGGCGGCGACGTCAACGGCCTGGGCCTGGACCTGCGCCCCTGGGTGTACGGCGAGCGCGGCAACTGGAGCGCCTTTGCCATGGGCCAGGCGGTGGCCGCCAGCGACATCATCGAGACCGACACCCTGCGCCAGTCCGGCGATGAGGCCGAGTCCGACAGCGGCCGCGCCCATGGCCGCGAAGCCGATAAAAGCTACCTGGCCATGCGCGAGTTCTGGGTCGGCTACAGCGGCCTGACCGCCTACCCCGGCGAGCAACTGCGCTTTGGCCGCCAACGCCTGCGCAACGACGACGGCATGTGGCGCGACACCAACATCGAAGCGCTGAACTGGACCTTCGACACCACCCTGCTGCGCGCCAACCTGGGCGTGGCCGAGCGCTTCAGCGAGTACCGTACCGACCTCACCGAGCTGGCGCCGGAAGACAAGGACCGCCTGCACATTTACGGCGACGTTGCCACGCAGTGGACGCCCGGGCACTGGGTCGGCCTGCGCGCCCACCACACCCACGACGACGGCAAGCTGAAAAATCCCGGCGAAACCGTCGACGCCCTGGACAAGACCCGCACCGGCGACCTCACCTGGCTGGGACTGGAAGCCAACAGCGACGCCTATAACTGGCGCAACCAGAACCGCGTCAACTACTGGGGCAGCCTGACCTGGCTGAGCGGCGATCGCGACAGCCTCAACACCACCACGGTCAACGGCGAGCAAGTGGCCAGCGGCAAGCAGAGCGGCGACGTCAATGCCTGGGCCACCGACCTCGGTATCCGCCTGCGCCTCGATCCCAACTGGCAGGTCGGCGCCGCTTATGCCCGCGGCAGCGGCGGCGGTGGTAGCGACGGTTCAGGCAACTACGAGCAAACCGGCCTTGAGAGCAACCGCTCCAACTTCACCGGCACCCGCTCGCGCGTACACCGCTTCGGCGAGGCCTTCCGTGGCGAGCTGGGCAATGTCCAGGCGGCGACCCTGTTCACCTCCTGGCAACTGCGCGACGACTACGACGCCAGCCTGATCTACCACAAGTTCTGGCGCGTCGATGGCGACCAGAACATCGGCAGCAGCGGCATCAACGCCGTGGTCGAGGACAACGGCATCAACCGGCCGCTGATCCAGGGCGAGAAAGACCTCGGCCAGGAGATGGACCTGGTGGTCACCAAGTACTTCAAGCAGGGCCTGTTGCCCGCCGCGCTGAGCCAGTCGATCGACGAGCCGTCGGCACTGGTGCGCTTTCGTGGCGGCGTGTTCAAGCCCGGTGATGCCTATGGCAAGGAAGCGGACTCCTACATGCACCGCGCTTTCGTCGACGTGATCTGGCGCTTCTGACGCCTGGGGTGCAATCAAATGAGCCTTCAACCGAACAAGCTCCACGCCTTATTGGCCGGCACCCTGCTGCTGGCCAGCAGCATCGCCCTGGCCAACGGCCAGGCGCCGACGCCGGTGGCCAAGGAGCTGCAGCAGGCCAAGACCTACACGGTCAGCAGCGCGCCGATCGAGCCGCTGCAGATCCCGGCGCCGACCCTGCCCGACCTGTCCGGCTATAGCGCGCAAGCGGTGCAGAAAAAGATCGACCGCTCGCACAAGGGCAAGGTCTCGGTGCGGCGCATGCTCCAGGAAAACAGCCTCAAGGAGTTCATCGGCGGCGACAACAAGATGGCCGAATGGGTGGCGCGCCAGCATGGCATTCCCCAGGCGATCTTCATCGACGACGGCCATGTGAACTTCACCGAGCTGAGCAAGCAGGTGCCCGCCCAGTACCTGCGCGAAACCGCACCGGGCGTGTACCTGGCGCGCCTGCCGATTGTGGTCGGGCAAAAAGGCGTGCTCGAGATCGACGCCAAGGTCAAGGAACTGCGCCTGTCCCAGGAGGGTGGCGCGTTCATCGTCAACGACGGCAAATTGTTCGTCAGCGACACCCGGGTGACTGGCTGGCGCGAGAAAGACAACGGCCCGGCGACCTTCCGCTCGCCGAAGGAATTCCGCCCGTTCCTGCTGTCGTGGGGCGGCACCGAGACCTACATCGTCAACAGCAAGATGGCCAGCTTCGGCTATGCCAAGAGCAAGTCCTACGGCGTGAGCATTTCTCAGTACACACCGAACATGGCCAAGCAGATGGGCCGCCCGGAACCCACCGGCTGGATCATCGGCTCCGAGTTCAGCGACATGTGGTACGGCTTCTACTGCTACGAAACCAGCGACTTCGTGGTCAAGGACAGCACCTACCGCGACAACATCGTCTACGGCATCGACCCCCACGACCGCTCGCACCGATTGATCATCGCCGGCAACACCGTGTACGGGACCAAGAAGAAGCACGGCATCATCGTTTCACGCGAGGTCAACGACAGCTGGATCATCAACAACAAGAGCTACGACAACAAGCTCTCGGGCGTGGTCATCGACCGTAACAGCGTCAACAACCTGATCGCCTACAACGAGATCTACCGCAACCACACGGACGGCATCACCCTGTACGAGAGCGGTGACAACCTGATCTGGGGCAACAAGCTGATCAGTAACCGCCGCCACGGCATTCGCGTGCGCAACAGCGTCAACATCCGCCTGTACGAGAACGTCGCCATGGCCAACGGCCTGGTAGGCGTCTACGGGCACATCAAGGACTTGTCCGAGACCGACCGCGACATCGCCCTCGACCCGTTCGACACCAAGGTCTCGCTAATCGTCGTCGGCGGTGAGCTGGCGGCCAACGGCAGCGGCCCGCTGTCGATCGATTCGCCGCTGAGCGTGGAGCTGTACCGGGTGTCGATGCTGGCGCCGAGCAAGGCCAGCGGCATCAGTTTTTCCGGAGTACTGGGCGATCGCCAGGACGAGATTCTCGACCTGATGGTGCGCCAGGGCAAAGCCGTGCTGATCGATCCGGTCGAGCGCCAGACCGAAATGCTGGACTGAGGAAGCCAATCCTATGCAACCACAACTGACCAAGCTGCTGAGCCTTTGCGGCCTCGCCACTGCCCTGCTGGCCATCAGCGCCGGCGCCTCGGCCGAACAGGTCCAGGCACCGGACTTCACCGCCGAGCCGTGCTGCCAACTGTGCCCGCAGGCCCACGACGCCAGCCGCTACACCACCCGCTACCAGCAGAACTTCACCACCCTGGTGCAAGCCCAGGGCGACTGGCTGTTCCGCACCCGCGAAGACCTGCGCACCGAATTCGACACCACCCCGGCCGGCTACCGGCGCCTGCAGCAGTTGCACGATGCGTTCAAGGCCAAGGGCGTGGAACTGGTGATCG
The DNA here is from genome assembly GCF_018417635.1 of Pseudomonas sp. SORT22. Classification (NCBI taxonomy): domain Bacteria; kingdom Pseudomonadati; phylum Pseudomonadota; class Gammaproteobacteria; order Pseudomonadales; family Pseudomonadaceae; genus Pseudomonas; species Pseudomonas sp. SORT22. Next base: position 1,112,557 of record NZ_CP071007.1, on the reverse strand, counting down.
TCTACCAGCCGACCCGCGGCCTGGTGAACCGCAACATGCTCAAGCCGGCCGAAAAGGCCGCGTTCAATTACGCCAAGGCGCTGCACAACTACCAGGCCATGCTCGGGCGCTTCAGCCAGATGGGCTACACCGTGCCCGACCTGTCGCCGCTGACCAACGAACAACTGGCTGCGGCTGACCAGGGCAAGGACTTCTACTTCCGTGGCGACCAGCACTGGACCCCGTACGGCGCCGAGCGCGCGGCAAAAATCGTCGCCGACAGCGTGCACAAGATGCCGGCCTTCGCCGACGTACCCAAGCGTGAGTTCGAGAGCCACAAGTCCGGGCGCATGGGCAAGACCGGCACCCTGCACAACGTCGCCGGGCAGCTGTGCGGCACCAGCTATGCGGTGCAGTACATGGACCAGTTCGTCACCGAGCCCAAGGGCGAGAGCGGCAGCGACGACCTGTTCGGCGACTCCGGCAACCCGCAGATCACCCTGGTCGGCACCAGCCACAGCGGCAAGAACTACAACTTCTCGGGCTTCCTTGAGCAGTACATCGGCGCCGACGTGCTCAACGTCGCCTTCCCCGGCGGCGGCCTGGAAGGCTCGATGATCCAGTACCTGGGTAGCGAAGACTTCCAGAACAACCCGCCGAAGATCCTCATCTGGGAATTCTCGCCGCTGTACCGCCTCGACCAGGAAACCATCTGGCGACAGATGCTCGCCCTGGTCGACAACGGCTGCGAAGGCAAGCCTGCGCAGATGAGCGCCAGCACCGCGCTCAAGCCGGGCAAGAACGAGCTGATGGTCAACGGCCGTAACGGCGTGATCAAGGACCTGACCAATGGCCGCCACCAATTGGATATCCAGTTCGAAGACAAGTCAGTCAAGACCCTGCAAGCCACCCTCTGGTACATGAACGGCCGCCACGAAGACCTGAAGATCGAAAAGCCGGAAACCGCCGACACCGATGGCCGCTTTGCCTTCGAGCTGCGCGAGGATGAGGACTGGGCCGCCCAGACCCTGCTCGCCGTCGAAGTCCAGGGGCCGCAAAGCGGCAGCCAGAAAGTCGAAGCCACGCTGTGCAAACGAAAGTGAGGCGCCTATGAAAAATTTCAGCACATCCCCTGTAGCAGCGCTCGCACTGGCGCTGGCCCTGTTCGGCCCGGCCGCGCACGCTGCCGGGCTGGTCCCTCCCCAGGGCTATTACGCCGGGATCGAAAAACTCAAGACCGGCGACAGTGACTTCAAATGCGCAGCCATCCCCACGCCCTACACCGACAAGCTGCAGTTTCGCAGCAAGTACGAAGGCTCGGACAAGGCCCGCGCAACCCTGAACAAAGCCTCGGAAAAGGCCTTCCGCGACTCCACCGCGAGCATCACCACCCTCGAGCGCGGGGTCAGCAAACAGGTCATGCAGTACATGCGCGATGGCCGCCCGCAGCAGCTCGATTGCACCCTGGAGTGGCTGAGCAGTTGGGCCAGCGCCAATGCGCTGATGTCCACCGACTACAACCACACCGGCAAGTCGATGCGCAAATGGGCGCTGGGCAGCCTCAGCTCGGCCTGGCTGCGCCTGAAGTTCTCCAACTCCCAGCCGCTGGCGGCGCACCAACAACAGGCCGAACTGATCGAGAAATGGTTCGGGCGCCTGGCCGACCAGGTGATCAAGGACTGGAGCGACCTGCCGCTGGAGAAGATCAACAACCACTCGTACTGGGCGGCCTGGTCGGTGATGGCTACCGCCGTCGCCACCGACCGCCGCGACCTGTTCGACTGGTCGATCAAGGAATACCGCGTGGCCGCCAACCAGGTCGACGCCCAGGGCTTCTTGCCCAACGAGCTCAAGCGCAAGCAGCGCGCCCTGGCCTACCACAACTACGCCCTGCCGCCGCTGGCGATGATCGCCAGCTTCGCCCAGGCCAATGGTGTCGATGTGCGCCCGGAAAACAACGGCGCGCTCAAGCGCCTGGGTGAGCGGGTGCTGTCGGGCTCGAAAGACCCGAGCCCGTTCAAGGCAAAGAACGGCGAGAAGCAGGACATGGACGACCTCAAGATCGACAGCAAATACGCCTGGCTCGAGCCCTGGTGCAGCCTCTACAGCTGCAACAGCGACGTGCTCGGGCGCAAGCACGACATGCAGCCGTTCAAGAGCTTCCGCCTGGGCGGCGACCTGACCCGGGTCTATGACCCGCAGGCCGAACAGAAAAAATGAGCTAGGACCTATCGCGGGTCAAGCCCGCTCCCACAGGAGCGCGGCGAACCCGCAATGCTTTAAACACTGCCCCCCGCGTTCCGACATGGGGGGTTTGGGGGGCTGCTGCCCCGGTTGCTAACGACAAGGAGAGATCGGGATGGTGTTTTCATCCAACGTGTTTCTGTTCCTGTTCCTGCCGATCTTTCTCGGCTTGTACTACCTGAGCGGGCAACGCTATCGCAACGCCCTGTTGCTGCTGGCCAGCTACGTGTTCTATGCCTGGTGGCGGGTGGACTTCCTGGCGCTGTTTGCCGGGGTCACCCTGTGGAACTACTGGATCGGCCTGAAAGTCGGCGCCGCCGGCGTGCGCAGCAAGCCGGCCCAGCGCTGGCTGCTGCTGGGGGTTGCGGTCGACCTGGGCATCCTCGGCTACTTCAAGTACGCCAACTTCGGCGTCGACAGCATCAACGCGATCATGACCTCGTTCGGCCTTGAGCCGTTCATCCTCACCCATGTGCTGCTGCCGATCGGTATCTCGTTCTACATCTTCGAGTCGATCAGCTACATCATCGACGTGTACCGCGGCGACACCCCGGCGACCCGCAACCTGATCGACTTCGCCGCCTTCGTGGCGATATTCCCGCACCTGATCGCCGGCCCTGTGCTGCGCTTCAAGGACCTGGCCGACCAGTTCAACCACCGCACCCACACCCTCGACAAGTTCTCCGAAGGCTGCACGCGCTTCATGCAGGGCTTCATCAAGAAGGTGTTCATCGCCGACACCCTGGCGGTGGTCGCCGACCATTGCTTCGCCCTGCAGAACCCGAGCACCGGCGACGCCTGGCTCGGCGCCCTGGCCTACACCGCGCAGCTGTACTTCGACTTCTCCGGCTACAGCGACATGGCCATCGGCCTGGGCCTGATGATGGGCTTTCGCTTCATGGAGAACTTCAAGCAGCCGTACATCAGCCAGTCGATCACCGAGTTCTGGCGGCGCTGGCATATCAGCCTGTCGACCTGGCTGCGCGACTACCTGTACATCACCCTGGGCGGCAACCGCGGCGGCACCTTCGCCACCTACCGCAACCTGTTCCTGACCATGTTGCTGGGCGGCCTGTGGCACGGCGCCAACTTCACCTACATCGTCTGGGGTGCCTGGCATGGCATGTGGCTGGCGATCGAGCGGGCCCTGGGCATCAACGCCGCGCCGCAGCGATTCAACCTGGTGCGCTGGGCCTTCACCTTCCTGCTGGTGGTGATGGGCTGGGTGATCTTCCGCGCCGAAAACCTGCACGTCGCCGCACGCATGTACGGCGCCATGTTCAGCTTCGGTGACTGGCAACTGTCGGAGCTCAACCGCGCCAGCCTCACCGGCCTGCAAGTGGCAACCCTGGTGCTGGCCTACGTGACTCTGGCGTACTTCGGCCTGCGCGACTTCTATCGCAACGCCAGGCCCGCGCCCAAGGCCAGCCCGGTGGCCGTGCATGCCGACGGCAGCCTGAGCCTGGACTGGGGCCTGTACGCCACCCGCGCGTTGGTGCTGCTGCTGTTCGTGGCCTCGATCCTCAAGCTCTCGGCGCAAAGCTACTCGCCGTTCCTCTACTTCCAGTTCTGAGCGAGCCGACCATGACCCGACATTTACGCAAACTCTACGCCCTGCTGTTCCTCGCCCTGTTGCTGGGCCTGGGCCTGTGGTCGCTGGGCGGCCTGGGCAGCTTCCAGCGCACTGCGCAGATGAGCGCCCTCGACGGCAAACTGGCCAAGGCCGCCGAAACCCACTACGACGAGCAGTTCCCGCTCAAGCGCATCGGCACCAACCTGTGGGCGGCGCTGGACTTCAAACTGTTCAACGAAGGCCGCCCGGGCGTGGTGCTGGGCCGCGAGCACTGGCTGTTCAGTGACGAGGAGTTCAAGCCGGTGGCCAACAGCGACCAGTACGAACAAGAGAACCTGGCGCTGATCCGCGGTGTGCGCGACACCCTGCAGCAACACGGCGTGCAACTGGTGCTGGCGATTGTGCCGGCCAAGGCGCGGCTGTATCCGGAGTATGTCGGCGAACAGACCCCGGCCAGCCTGCACACCGACCTGTACAACGAGTTCCACGCCCAGGCCCGCCAGGCCGGCGTGTTCGCCCCCGACCTGCTGGCGCCGCTGCAAGAGGCCAAAGCCCGTGGCCAGGTGTTCCTGCGCACCGACACCCACTGGACGCCGATGGGCGCCGAAGTGGTTGCCCAGCACCTGGCCGCCGCCGTGGCGCGCCAGACCCTGCTCAACGGCGAGCCCCAGCAGTTCGTCACCGAACAACGCCAGAGCGCGCCATACAAGGGCGATTTGACCAACTTCCTGCCGCTCGACCCGCTGTTCAGCAACCTGCTGCCGCCGCCGGACAGCCTGCAAAAACGCAGCACCCGCCCGGCCGAGGCTGAAGGTGAAAGCGGCGATGCATTGTTCGCCGACAGTGAAATCCCGGTGGCGCTGATCGGCACCAGCTACAGCGCCAACCCCAACTGGAACTTCCTCGGAGCCCTGCAGCAAGCGCTGCGCAGCGACGTGGTCAATTACGCCGAAGACGGCCATGGCCCAATGCTGCCGATGCTCAAGTACCTGCAAACCGACGCCTTCAAGAACAGCGCGCCGCAAGTGCTGATCTGGGAGTTCCCGGAACGTTATCTGCCAATGAAAAACGACCTCAGCGCATTCGATCCGCAGTGGATCGCGCAGCTGAAAAAAACCCGCAATGCCAATCAAGACCTGGCCCTGTCGTCCCATCGGACGGAAAACTGAAGAGGAAACGCACATGACCTTGCATACCCAAAAGCTGCGCATCGCCAAAGCCTGCGCCCTGGCCGCCGGCCTCAGCCTGCTCTCGCTGCAAGCCCTGGCCGGCGCCGACGCCGCGCTGTATGGCCCGACCGCGCCGAAAGGCTCGACCTTCGTGCGCATCTACAACGCCGGCGCCCAGCCAGTGAGCGCCAGCGTTGGCAACACCCAGATCAGCGAAGTGGCAGCCCAGGGCAGCAGTGACTTCAGCTTCATGCCCCAGGGCGATTACAGCGCCAAGGTCGGCAGCCAGAGCCTGCCGGTCAAGCTCGCCGCCGATCACTACTACACCCTGGTCAACAACGCCTCGGGCCAGCCGCAACTGGTCGAGGAGCCACCGTTCAAGAACAAGCAGAAATCCCTGGTGCGGGTACAGAACCTCAGTAGCCAGGCCCTGACCCTGAAGACCGCCGACGGCAAGACCGAAGTGGTCAAGCCGGTGGCCGCCAAGGCCCGTGGCGAGCGCGAGATCAACCCAGTCAAGGTCAGCCTGGCGCTGTATGAAGGCGATAAAAAAGTCAGCGATCTGAAGCCTGTGGCTCTGGAGCGCGGCGAAGCAGCGGTGCTGTACGTGACCGGTTCCGGCAGCAGCCTGTCGCCGGTCTGGGTCAAGCGCCCGGTATCCACCCGTTAACCACCTGCCTATTTCTATTTTTGGAGAACACCCATGATTCCAGTCATTCTGTCCGGTGGTAGCGGTTCGCGTCTGTGGCCGCTGTCGCGCAAGCAGTTTCCCAAGCAGTTCCTGGCCCTGACCGGTGAACACACCCTGTTCCAGCAAACCCTCTCGCGCCTGGTGTTCGACGGCATGGACGCGCCCATCGTGGTCTGCAACAAAGACCACAAGTTCATCGTCAGCGAGCAGCTGCAAAGCCTCAAACTTCAAACCCAGGGCATCCTCATGGAACCCTTCGGGCGCAACACCGCGCCGGCAGTGGCACTGACCGCGATGAAGCTGGTCAACGAAGGCCGTGACGAGCTGATGCTGGTGCTCCCGGCCGATCATGTGATCGACGACCAGAAAGCCCTGCAACGGGCCCTGGCCCTGGCCACCGTGGCCGCCGAGCGCGGCGAGATGGTGCTGTTCGGGGTGCCGGCGACCAAGCCGGAAACCGGCTACGGCTACATCAAGTCGAGCCAGGACGTGCTGCTGCCCGAAGGCGTCAGCCGGGTGGCGCAGTTCGTCGAGAAGCCGGATGAAAAACGCGCCGCCGAGTTCGTCCGGGCCGGTGGCTACTTCTGGAACAGCGGCATGTTCCTGTTCCGCGCCAGCCGCTTCCTCGAAGAGCTGAAAAAGCACGACGCCGATATCTACGACACCTGTCTGCTGACCCTGGAGCGCAGCGAGGAAGACGGCGATAACCTGAGCATCGACGAAGCCACCTTCGCCTGCTGCCCGGACAACTCCATCGACTACGCGGTGATGGAAAAGACCCAGCGCGCCTGCGTGGTGCCGCTGTCGGCGGGCTGGAGCGATGTCGGCTGCTGGTCGTCGCTGTGGGATGTGCATGAAAAAGACCACAACGGCAACGTCACCAAGGGCGACGTGGTGGTCCAGGACAGCCACAACTGCATGATCCACGGCAACGGCAAGCTGGTATCGGTGATCGGCCTTGAGAACATCGTCGTGGTCGAGACCAAGGACGCCATGATGATTGCCCACAAGGACAAGGTCCAGGGCGTCAAGCAACTGGTCAACACCCTCAACGAACAAGGCCGCAGCGAAACCCAGAACCACTGCGAGGTGTACCGACCGTGGGGCTCGTACGACTCGGTGGACATGGGCGGGCGTTTCCAGGTCAAGCACATCACCGTCAAGCCCGGTGCCAGCCTGTCGCTGCAGATGCACCACCACCGCGCCGAGCACTGGATCGTGGTGTCCGGCACTGCCGAGGTGACCTGCGACGAGAACGTGTTCCTGCTCACCGAAAACCAGTCCACCTACATCCCGATCGCTTCGGTGCACCGCCTGCGTAACCCGGGCAAGATCCCCCTGGAGATCATCGAAGTGCAGTCGGGCAGCTACCTGGGCGAGGACGATATCGAGCGCTTTGAAGATATCTACGGACGCTCGACGCCGATCGAGCGCGGGATCTCGATCAAGACCATCGCGCAGTAAAACCCCAATCGCGGGGCAAGTCGAGGCGTCGCACCGCCGCTCCTACACATTGTGGGAGCGGGCTTGCCCCGCGATGCTTTTTGGTTAGGATGAAAGCCCCCCCACCCACAAGGTTCGCTCCATGTTCATCGGCGCCCTGCTCATCCTCACCTGGCTGGTCCTGCTGCTGCGCTACCCGGCCAAAGCCCTGCCGATTTCGCTGGCGGCACTGTTCGGCCTGGGCCTGGTGGCGTTGTGGGTGGTCTGGCTGGACAACCGCGAAGCCAGGCAACTGGCCCACCTGGAGCTGCGCCTGACCTACGCCCCGGAGCAATGCCCGGCCGATCGCCCGCTGCAGGTGCACATCAACAACGGCAACCCGGTGCCACTGGTGGAGCTGCGCTGGCGGGTCGCGGCCTATGCCCCGGGCGATACTGTCAACCTCGCTGAGAACACCTACGCCGCCCCGCGCTACCGCGGCCCCGGCGAGCTGCAGCCCGGCGCCAGCTGGCAGGAGTGCCTGCCGTTGCCGCCACTGCGTTCCGGCTACCGGCCACAGAGCGTCGACTACCGCGCCGAGCACCTGCAAGGCAGCTTCGCCGACTGAGCACCTGGTATTTTTGCCAGGTTACCCAAGCGGCAAAATCCTGTTGAATGACTCCGCGTACTTCACTGCCTAGCGGAGTAAGGTCATGGTCGATACATCGCCAGCGGTTCAGGACCAGTTCAAGCAACTGTTCGAACGGATCAATCATCATCAACCGCTGGCCAGGCCCGTGGTGATCCTGGTGTATTCGGACACCTGCCCGGCATGTGCCGATGCCAAGCGCAACGTGACAACCCTGGCCGATAACGGCTATCGGGACCGGGTTGACTTCTACCAGCTGACATTCGCTGCCTTTCAAACGTTGTCCCTCGACACCCAGGTCACCCACGTGCCCACTCAACTGCTGTATGACAGGGCAAGCCAACGCCAGCTCTGGACCGGCATTTGCACCGATCGGTTGGAAAATGCATTGAAAACGCTGATTGCTGAACTATGATCCAGTACCCCCACTGCTCAAGGACAGCAGCTCATGCCCAGCGTGTTGATCACCGGATGCTCCAGCGGTATCGGTCTGGCTTTGGCCGAGACCTTCAAGAATGCCGGCTTCGAGGTCTGGGCCACGGCGCGCAAGGCCGAGGACGTAGACCGCCTGGCCGCCAGCGGCTTCAATGCCCGCCAACTGGACGTCAATGACCAGCAGGCGCTGACGCAACTGGCCGGTGAACTGGAACAGCACGGCCAGGGCCTCGATGTACTGATCAACAACGCCGGCTACGGCGCCATGGGGCCGCTGCTCGATGGCGGCGCCGAGGCGATGCGCCGGCAATTCGAAACCAATGTGTTCGCCGTGGTCGGGGTCACCCGCGCATTGTTCCCGGCGCTACGCCGCAACAAAGGCCTGGTGGTGAATATCGGCAGTGTTTCCGGGGTACTGGTCACGCCGTTCGCCGGCGCCTACTGCGCCTCCAAGGCGGCCGTGCACGCCCTGAGCGAAGCCTTGCGCCTGGAAGTGGCGCCCTTTGGCATACGGGTCATGGAAGTACAGCCTGGCGCAATTGCCTCGCAATTCGCCAGCAACGCCGGGCACGAAGCCGAACAACTGATCGGTGAACAATCGCCGTGGTGGCCGCTGCGCGAAGGCATCCGTGCCCGCTCACGCGCCTCCCAGGACAAACCGACCCCGGCGGCCGACTTCGCCCGCGATGTCCTCAAGGCCGTGCGCCAGCCAGAGCCGGCGGCGCTGGTACGCCTGGGCAATGGCAGCCGCGCCTTGCCGCTGCTGCAAAACTGGCTGCCGCGGGGCTTGCTGCAGCGCGTGCTGAAAAAACGCTTCGGCCTGGACCGCGCGCTCTAGGCGATCGAGCGCAGCACGCCGGGTGCATGACCGCGCAACGATCACCCCTGGGCGGCGGTCTGCAACGGCTCGCTGAACGGCTGCCATCCACCGCCCAGCGACTTGTACAAGCCAACCAGGGCCTGGGACACCGCCGCCGAACTTTCGACCCACTGCTCCTGGCTGGCCAGCAAGGCGCCCTGCACGCTGAGTACATTGAGAAAGTCCACGGCGCCCTCGACATACTGCTGCTGCGCGGTCTGCAGGGCGATGCGGTTCTGGCGCACGGCCTCTTCGAGCAGGTCGCGACGCAACTGGCTGGCGTTGTACAGGCGCAGCACATCGTCGATTTCGTTCCAGGCGCGCAGTACCACCTGCTGGTAGCGCAGGGCCGCTTCCTGCTGCTGGGCTTCGCGCAACTTGAGCACGCCGCGCAGGCGCCCGCCTTCGAAAATCGGCAAGTTCAGTTGCGGGCCGATGGCGAATCGACGCGCATCCCAGCTGCCGAAATCCGACAACTGCAGTGACTGCAAACCGACATTGCCCGACAAGCGGATGCTCGGATAAAAATCCGCCTTGGCCACCCCAATACTGGCGGTGGCGGCATGCAGCTGGGCCTCGGCCTGAAGAATGTCCGGGCGCCGCTCGGCCAGCTCCGACGGCACGCCGATGGCAAAGCGTTGCTGCGGCGTCGGCATCGCGCCTGGCTCCAGCAATTCGGCCTGCAGGCTGCGTGGCGGCTCGGCCAGCAACAGGCCGAGGGCGTTGATCAATTGTGCCTGGCGCTCTTCCAGGGTCGGCAGGCGGGCCTCGACCGAGGCGACCTGAGCACTGGCCTGGGCCACATCGAGGGCGGTGGCTACCCCGTCGCGCAGGCGCATTTGCGACAGGCGCAGGCTGTGCCGCGAAACCTCAAGGTTCTCCCGGGTGACGGCCAGGGTGCTCTGCACCGCTCGCAGCTGGATGTAGTTGCCGGCGGTCTCGGCCAGCAGCGACAACAGCACGCCACGGCGGTCGTTCTCGGCGACTTCGACCACCGCGTCGGCGGCTTCGACCTGGCGGCGTACGCGGCCCCAGAGGTCAAGCTCCCAACTGGCGGTAAAGTCGCCCTGCCAGAGGTTGAAGGCCGACTTGCCGCCGTTGCCGGACGGGTCGTTGAGGCCTTCGGCACTGTTGCGCGCCCGGCTGTATCCGCCGCCCAGATCAACCGACGGGGTTTGCTCGGAAGCGATGCTTATGCGCAGCGCGCGGCTTTGCAGCAAGCGCGCGCTGGCGATCTGCAGGTCGAGGTTGCGCTGGCTGGCGCGCTCGATCAGGGCACTGAGCTTGGGGTCGTGAAAGCTTTCCCACCAGCGCTGCTCCAGCGGTGTGGCCTGGGCCTGACTGGCGGCGGGGGTTTCCTGCAGCGCCGGCCATGCGGCCGGGGCATGGCTGTCAGGCGCGCTGAAATCCGGGCCCAGGCTGCAGCCGGCCAGCAGGCTCAGCAGCAGCGGGCAAAGGGCGAATGCAGGTTTCATCGGGCGCTGACCTCTTTACCGGTACTCAGGCTCGCGCCGGTATCGATCGTGGCCACCACCGACATGCCGACCCGCAGGCGATCCAGCAATGGCTGGTTGGCGTCGAAGACAATTTTCACCGGAATGCGCTGCACCACCTTGGTGAAGTTGCCGGTGGCGTTGTCCGGCTTGACCGCCGCGAAGGTGACACCGGTAGCCGGGGCGATGCTCTCGACCCGCCCGTGCAGGTATTCATCGGCGAAGGTGTCCACGCGGATCTGCACCGGCTGCCCGGGTTGCACGTGGGTCAGTTGGGTTTCCTGGAAGTTGCCGAGCACATAGGCGTGCTCCAGCGGCACCACCGACAGCAACCGCGCCCCCGGGTTGACGTAGGCGCCAACGCGCAGCGCGCGCTCGCCGACCATGCCGTCGATGGGTGCGACGATGCGCGTGTACGACAGGTCCAGTTGCGCCCGCTCAAGGCTTGCCTGGGCATGTTTGAAGCCCCCTTCGGCGCTGTCGACCTGGGCGCTGAGGATATCCACCTGCTTGCGCGCCGCCGCCAGCGCCGCCTGCGAGTTGGCCAGCCGCGCCCGCGCCTGATCAACCCGGCTGCGCGCCTGCTGGGCGTTCTGCACGGTACCGGCGCCCTGCTCGGCCAGGCGGCTGTGGCGGGTCAGTTCGTGATTGGCGAAGGCCAGCTCAGCCTGGTCGGCACTGACCGCGGCCTGGGCCTGGTCGATCAGCGAGGCCTGGCGCTCGAGGGTCGCCCGGGCGTTGTGGCTTTGCGCGCTGGACACCAGCAGTTGCGCCTGCGCCGCCGCCAGCGCCGCCTGGTAGTCGCGGTCGTCGATCTGCGCCAGCAACTGGCCGGCCTTGACCTGCTGGTTGTCCTCCACCAGCACCTGCTTGATAAAGCCGGCCACCTTCGGTGCGATCACCGTGTAGTCGGCAGACACGTAGGCGTCGTTGGTGCTCTGCGCACTGTCGTGGCCCAGCAGCATCGGGCCGAACACGCCGGCAATCCCTGCCACCACCAGGGCGGCGACGATCAAGGCGGTTTTTCGGTGAGTTGTTGTCGTGGTCATGTCTTTCTCTCAAATCCGCAAACCTAGGCCACCGCGCGCGGTGGGTAGATCCGGGTAGGCACAAAAGGAATCAGTACAATCAGCGCCGCAGCCAGCAGTGCCATGCACAGGTAAAGATCGGCCGAGGTCAGCACCAGGGCTTGTTCATGGATGCGCCTGGCCAGGCCCGGGGCGCTGCTGTCGGCCAGCGGCGAATTGCCCAGGCTGTCGACCAGCGCATTGGAGTGAAAATGCCGGCGCACGGTGGTCAGCGCCTCGATCAAGCCGGCCGCAACCACCGAAGCCAGGCCCTTGACCGTGTTGAACCAGGCCGAGGCAAACGGCCCGTCCTGTGGGGTCATGCCGCCGGTGGCCAGCATCAGCAAGGGGATCACCGACATCGGCTGGCCGAAGATGTGCAGCAGTTGCAGCAGGTAGAAGTTGTCGCGAATCCACACGCTGGTGAGCTGGGTGCCCAGCGCGCACGACAGCGACAACATGCCCAGCCCCGCCGCCAGCACCCAGCGGCAATCCACTGCGCGAATGTTGCACAGCGCCGCCACCAGCGGCAGCGCCAGCAACTGCGGCAAGGCCACCAGCAGCATCAGCGGGCCGGTCTGCGCCGGGCGGTAACCCTGGATCTGCGCCAGGTAGCTGGAGGGGATGATGATCACTGCCGTCAGCACGATCAGCACGCCGAACAGGGTCACCAAGGCGTGGGTCAGGTTGCGCACCTTGAGCATCTGCAGCTTGAAGAATGGCAGCGGCTCGGACCACTCGTTGCACAGGAACAGCACCAGCAGCACCAGGCCGCCGCCGAGCAGCCAGCAGATCAGCGGCGAGTCGAACCAGCCCATGCGATCCCCCAGGGTCAGGCCGATCACCAGCGTGCAGATGGCCGGCAGGCCGAGCAGCAGCCCGCGCCAGTCGAACTGCCTGAAGCGCTCCAGGCGCAGCGGGTCCTGGGGCAGGCCCCAGGCAACACAGGCCATTGCCAGCAATGACGGCAGAATGATCTGCCAGAACGCCCACTGCCAGCCGACAAATTCAGTCCACAACCCGGCCAGCGGCGTGCCCAGGTTGGGCCCGAAGGTCGCGGTCAAGGCATAGCCGGCCAGGCCGTAGACCTTGATCCCCGGCGGCAGGAAACGCAGGGCGACGCTCATCAGCATCGGCGGCAACGCCCCCGATGCCAGGCCCTGCAAGGTGCGCAGCAGCATCAGGCTGGACAGGTTGGGCGCATACGGCTGCACCAGCCCGAGCAGGGCAAACACGGCAATGGCGCACAGGGTAAAACGGCGCAGGGAAAAGGTCGCCGCCAGCCACGGCGAAAAGGCCATGGCCGAGACCGACGCCGCCGAATACACCGCGATCAGCCAGGCGCCCTCATCGGCGCCGATGAACATGCCACCACGGATATCGGCCAGCGAGGCTTTGGTGACCATCTCGTTGAGGCCGGCGCAGAGCACCGCCAGCAGTACCCCGAGCAGGCCGACCAGAATGCGCGTGCCAAAAGCTGCCGGCGCTGCCGTAGCGGCAACCGGTCGGGGCAGCACAGGTAAAGGAGTCGCGGTCAGCGAACTCATCACAGACATCTCCGGACAAACAAAAGAACCGGCGCAAGTCTATGAAGGGGCAATGCTTACGAAAACTGACATATTGGCAGTTTACTAGTGCAGCAAACGCAATCGACTGGTTCAGCGTTGCTCGCTGCAGCACGCCTTGAGGGTCTGGCGCAGCCAGCGGTGGGCCGGGTCGTTGTCAAAACGCGGGTGCCAGGCCTGCATCACCGTCACCCGTTCCAGTGGCAACGGGATGTGGAACGAGCGCAGCGGCAGGCCGAGCTTGGTCACGCTGCTGAGGATATTGGCCGGCATCGGCAGCAACAGGTCGGAGTCAGGCAAGGAGAACATCGCCGAATGAAAGCTCGGGGTGATCAGCGCCACCCGCCGCTGCACCTTGTAGTTGGCCAGCTCGACATCGATCGGGCCGTTGGCGCGGCCGCGGCGCGAGACGCTGATCTGCGGGTAGGCGGCAAAGCGCTGGGGGGTGATTTCGGCCTCGAAGATCGGGTGATCCTGGCGCGCCAGGCCGACGTAGATGGTGTTGAACAGGCTCTGCATCTTGATCTCGGGGCCCAGGTCGATGGTCGAGCTGACGATCAGGTCAGTGCCGCCGTCGCGCAGCACCGCATCATCGTCACCACCGCCTTCCGGGACAAAACGCAGCACGGTGTGCGGCGCCTGCTCGTGCATCATCTGCAGCAGTTGCGCGCCATACAGGGCGATGAACAGGTCGTTGGTGCGGATGTTGAAGGCCCGGTCGAGGGTTGCCAGGTCGACTTCTTCGCGGCTGCGAAACACCAGCCCGGCCTGCTCGACCAGGGCCCGCACCTGCTCGTGCAGGGCCAGCGCCCGCGGCGTCGGCACCAGGCCACGGCCGGCGCGGACCAGGATCGGGTCGCCGATGGCCTCGCGGATTCGCCCCAGGGTCCGGCTCATGGCCGCCGGGCTGAGGTTCATGCGCCGCGCTGCGCCGACCACACTGCCCTCATCAAGCAGGGCATCGAGAGCGACCAACAGGTTCATATCCGGGATCTGCATTGCCAGGCATCCATGACGGGTAAACAAGGGCCGATCTTAACAGCTCGGCAGCGGCCACCGGGTTGCGCGTCACGCAACTACACAGTGCATGCCAGGCTATTTATCCGCAGGCCGCCGATCCTCAACAATAGCCGGCTCGACTGCCGCCCAGAGAAGCCGCCCATGCTCAGCCCCGTATTGATTGCCATCGATGGATCGCCCGCCTCCCAGGGCCTGGTCGAGCTCGCGCAACAGTACTGTTTGCCCAACTGCCATCGCCTGCAGGTGGTGCTGGCCATCGACAGCGCCTTCGCCCTGAGCGACGGCCCGGGGGCGATCAGCCTGTACGAGCAGCAGGAATACCCGGCGGCCACCGATGAGCAGCGCCATGCCGTCCAGGCCGTGCGCCAGGCCCTGGAGAACCTGCGGGCGCTGGGCTTCGAGAGCGAAGGCAGGCTGGTGCCGGGCGAGCCGGTGGCGGCCATCGTGACTGCTGCCCGCGCGCTTGAGTGCGAGCTGATCATCATCGGCCACCGGCACTTGAACCGCCTCGGGCGATTGCTCGACCCGTCGATCAGCAATAAGGTGATTGATCAGGTCAGTTGCCCGGTGCTGGTGGATTCGCGTCAGGCTTGAGGCGCTTTTAGCCTTCTTTCCGAGCCGGCTTGACCACCACCGTGCAGGTGGTCCCCGCCGCCAGTAAAAAGCCTTCCGGCACTTCATCGATGTGAATCCGCACCGGCACCCTCTGGGCCAGGCGCACCCAGTTGAAGGTCGGGTTGACGTCGGCGATCAATTCTCGGCTTTCAGGGTTGTCGCGGTCATAGATACCGCGCGAGATGCTCTCGACATGGCCCTTGAGCCGCTCGCCGCTCATCATCTGCAGCTCGGCCTGGTCACCCACGCGCACGTGCGGCAGCTTGGTTTCTTCGAAAAAGCCATAAACCCAGAACGAGTCCTTGTCGACCACCGCCATCTTCGCCTCGCCGGTGCGCGCGTAATCGCCGCGATGAACGTTGAGGTTGGTGACATAGCCATCGACCGTGGCGAGGATCCGGGTTCGCTTGAGGTCCAGCTCGGCCGCCGCCAGCTGGGCCTGGGCCTGCTGGTAATCGGCCAGCGCCGAGTTGGCGATGTTGCTGGCATCGTCACGGTTCTCCCGCGAGATCACCAGGTTGTCCATGTCGGCGCGGCGATGGGCGTTGACCTTGCGCATCTCCCAGGTGGCCTTGCGCGAGGCGACCAGCGCCTGGGCCTGGCGGACCGCCACCTGGTAATGCTCGGGGTCGATCTGCAGCAGCACGTCGCCCTTCTTCACCAACTGGTTGTCGCGCACCGGCACGTCGACCACATAGCCCGGCACGTCAGCGGCGACGTTGATGATATCGGCACGCACCCGCCCGTCGCGGGTCCAGGGCGTGTTCATGTAATGCACCCAGAGCTGGCGACCGATCACCACGGCAGCGGCCAGCACGAGCAAGGTGGCGATCAGGCTGAAAAACTTTTTCATCAACAGGGGTCTCAACGGTAGAGAGTCAGGGCCATGGATCCGAACAGGCAGATAAACAGGCACAGGCGCAGCAGCGCCGGGTGCCAGAAAAAGCGGTAGCCGTCATGGCTGGCGATGAACCGGTCCAGCCCCCAGGCAAGCCCGGCGGCGAACAGGAACATCAAGGTCATGGTCGGCATGTAGACGCCATGGAAGGCGATTTCACGAGGCATGGGGCAGTCCTTTGGCCGGGGCCAGTTCGGCCAGCGGCGACTGAGGGTCGAGCAACGAAGTACGGATGAAGTGCAGGTAGCTCTGCACCCGGCGCAGGGCCGAGGTGTCGAAGTGGCGGGCGAACGGCTCGTCGGTGGCCTGTACGCGGCTGATGGCGTGATCCACCGCCACCAGGGCGCGCTCGTGGTTGCTGGCGCTCGGTTGCATGAACAGCCGCGCCAACGCCCGGCCCATGACCCGGATGGCCTGGCGCCAGGGCTGCGATTCGGCATAGCACGGGTGCACTGGCAAGATTGCCTGTTCCTTGCGCAGCTCGATGATCGCGTGGCCAACCTCAAGCACCACGAACATCCAGCGCAGCAGCTTGCTCTGCACCAACGGCTGGCCGACCGCCAGGCCATAGGCCTGGTGCAGCAGGTCGCGGGTGCGGCTTTCGAAGCTCGAACCCAGGCCGCGCAGGCGCCCGGTAATTGCATACAGCACCTGGGCGCGCAGGTCCTGCTCCAGGCGGCTCCACAACCAGCGGCTGTTGGGCGGCAGGATGATCGCCCCGGCAGCGGCGCAGACCAGCATGCCGATGACCATGGCGATGTAGTCGTTGATGAAGTTGTAGGGGTTGTAGATGGTCAGGTTGTCGGGCACGGAACCGGTGGCAAAAAAGATCAGCAGGCCCAGGCCATAACCGGCATAGGCCGGGCGCGAGGCGAGGAACGCACCGAACACGAACACCGGCGCCAGCACCAGGCACAGCAACGGGAAACCGTCGATCCAGGGGAACACGAAGAAGGTTTCGAAGAAGCCGACAAAGGCGCCGAACAAAGTGCCGCAGGCCATCTGGAACGACATGCGCTTGGGGTTCGGCGTCGCCGCCGAGAGGCCGACGGTGGCGGCGGCGATCAATGTCATCATCGCCCCGCTCGGCCAGGCGGTAAGAATCCAGAAACTGCCCAGCACCAGCAAAATGAACGAAGCGCGCACACCGGCGGCCAGCGAAGCCATCCAGTTGGTCTGCGCGACATAGGGCTCATCCCACTGCTCGCGGGCATGGTTGTGTTCGGTCAGCGAGGCGTGGGTCTGGGCGTAGCTGTGCATGTCGTCGACGAAGCGGTACAGCAGCTCATAGGCGGTGTGAAAATCCAGCAGGTCGGCGTCGCTCGGGCCGCTTTCGACATAGGCCGCGCGCAGCGTGCGCACGCGCTCCGGCAAGCCTTCCTTGTAGGCCGCCAGTTGCTCGGCCAGGCGCGCCGCATCGCGCTCGGTGAGGCCGCGCCCGGCATAACCGTCGAGCAGCTCGGCCAGGGCGGTGAGCCCGGGTTCGATGGCGGTGACGATCTGCAGCGGCCCACGCAAACGCAAGCGCTCAAGCAACTGGTGCAAGGCGTTGAAGCGCGTGGTGATGGCCATGAATTCGCTGTTCATCCGCCCCAGGCGACCGTTACGCCGGCGCATGTGCGGGTCTTCGAAGGCGGTAACGCTGCGCAGGCTCTCCAGGCCCACGGCCTCGGCGATAAAACGCACGTTGCTGCTTTCGAAGCGGTCGCGCTGGCTGTCGCCGCGCAGGCCCTCGGCAACGAAACCGGCGAACACGCCGAAGCGCTGGTACAGGGCGTTGCGCATCGAAGCACTGGCCGACTGCGGCAGAATCGCGGCGCTGACCAGGGTCGAGACCAGAATCCCCAGGGAGATCTCCAGCACCCGCCACACGGCGGCCATGAACGCGCCGTCGGGGTGCTGCAGGGCCGGCAAGCCGACCATCGCCGCGGTATAACCGGCGAGCACGAAACCATAGGCGCGGAAGGTGCGGTAGCGCATGGCACCGGCCGAACACAGGCCGACCCAGATCGCCAGGCTCGGCAGGAACAGCTCGGTGTTTTGCGGAAACAAGGCGATCAGCGCGACCATCATCGAAGAGCCGGCCAGGGTGCCGAGCAGCCGGTAGAAGCTCTTGGCGAACACATGGCCGCTCTGCGGCTGCATGACGATGAACACGGTGATCATCGCCGTGCGCGGTTGCGGCAACTCCAGGCGCATGGCCAGCCACAGGGTCAGGAAGGCGGCGCTGAGGACCTTGAAGATGTACACCCAGGTCACCCCGTCGGTGCGCAGCCATTCAAAGAACCCGCGACGCCACTCCAGGGTGGCCAGCCAGCGAAACGGCAGGGTCAGCGCGCTCATTGGGCGTGAACCGGCTTATCGAAAATCGCCAGGGTCGCCGGGGTCTTCGGCGCCTGCTGACGGTCTTCGCCGGGCACATCGCTACCCGCGCCCAGGCCGCCGCCCAGGGCCGTAACCAGCTCGGCATGGGCACTCAGGCGCGCAGCCTGGACCTGCTGCTGGATCTGCTGCTGGCGGAACAACTGGGTTTGCGCGTTGAGCACATTGAGGTAATCGGTCAGGCCGCGCTGAAAAGCGATCATGGCGATGTCGTAGGTTTTTTGCGCCGAAGCCACCGACTCGGCGGCAAAGTGCTGCTGCTCGTTCATCGACTCACGACGAATCAGCTGGTCGGAAATGCCCTTGAGCGCCTCGACCACGGTCTGGTTGTAGCGCGCCACGGCGATGTCGTAACCGGCCGAGGCAACCCCCAGTTGCGAGCGCAGGCGGCCGCCGTCGAACACCGGCAGGCTGATCGCCGGGCCGACGTTGTAGTTGAATTTGCGCCCGGTCAGAAACTCCAGCGCGCCGCCACCGGTGGCCATGAAGCCGAGACCACCGACCAGATCGACATTGGGGAAGAAGCCTGCATGGGCGACATCGATACCACGGGCCTGGGCCGCCACCTGCCAGCGGCTGGCGACCACGTCCGGGCGCTGGCCAACCAGTTCGGCGGGCAACGCCGAGGGCAGCTTCAACGCGGTACCCAGGGCCAGTTGCGGGCGCTGTAACTGCGCGCCCTGTCCCGGCCCTTTGCCGGCCAACGCCGCCAGTTGATTACGCGCCAGGGCGATCTCTTCATTCAGGGCATCGAGCTGGCGGTGGGTTTCTGGCAGCGGCGTCTGCGCCTGGCTGACTTCGAAATGGGTGCCGATACCGCCGGCCAGGCGCCGTTCGGCCAGGGCCAGGATCTGCTCCTGCTGCTCAAGCTCGGCCTTGACGATATCGCGCTGGGCAAAGTGCAGCGACAGCTGGATATAGACCTTGACGATGTTGTTCTGCAGCTCGAGCTGGGCCTGACGGGCCTGGGCCACGCTCATGTGGGCCATGTCCACGGCCTGCTCGCTGGCATTGCGTTCGCGGCCCCAGAGGTCGAGGGCGTAACTGAAGCCCAATGCCGCATTGTTGTCCCAGGTGTTGGAACCCGACAGTGCGCCGGGGCCATAGAACTGGTCTTCCGGCCAGTTGTGGCGCTTGAGCGTCGACTGGCCGTTGACCTGCAGTTTCTGCGCCGACTCGACCACCCCGGCCATGGCCCTGGCTTCGCGCACACGGGCGGCGGCCATGGCCATGCTGGGGCTGTCGTGTACGGCCAGGGCGATCCAGCGATCGAGTTGCGGGTCGCCGTAGGCCCGCCACCATTGCTGCTCGGGCCAGTGGGCGTCGAGGGCGGCTTCACGGATGGCCGCGTCGGTGGTCAGGGTATTGGCTTGCAGCGTCTTGCTTTGCGGGGCAATGCCCCAGGTTCCGATACAGCCGCTCAAGGTCAAGCTAAAGGCACAGGCACTGAGCGCATTGAGCGCTCTGATAATGCGACGCGGCACAGCTGCGAATTCCCGACGTAGAAGGTGGATGACGCTTGGAGAGGCAATTCTAGGGGGCCGCCGCACTGGCGATAAGCGTGCATTACTGCGAATCTTTGTTACGAAAACAGCGATAATCCGGCTTTAGTCTGAAGACCGCCCCGGTTACTTCATGTCACAATTTGTCGTCTACTTTGAGAGCGACCCATGGACACCCTGCAAAACATGCGTGCTTTTAGTTGCGTCGCGCAAGTCGGCAGCTTCACTGCCGCGGCCGTGCAACTGGATACGACCACCGCCAACGTATCGCGGGCGGTCTCCAATCTTGAAGCCCATCTGCAAACCCGCCTGCTCAACCGCACCACCCGGCGCATTGCCCTGACCGAAGCCGGCAAGCGCTACCTGATGCGCTGCGAACAGATTCTTACCTACGTCGAAGAAGCCGAAGCCGAAGCCAGCGACGCCCATGCGCGCCCGGCCGGGCAGCTCAAGGTGCATTCAATGACCGGGGTCGGCCAGCATTTCGTCATCGATGCCATCGCCCGCTACCGCGAAACCCACCCGGACGTAACCTTCGACCTGACCATGGCCAACCGCGTGCCGGACCTGCTCGACGAGGGCTACGACGTGTCGATCGTGCTGGCCAGCGAGCTGCCGGACTCGGGCTTCGTCTCCCAGCGCCTGGGCATTACCTACAGCATCGTCTGCGCATCGCCCGAATACGTGAAGCGCCACGGCATCGCCCACAAGCCCAGTGACCTGCTCAACCACGCCTGCCTGCGCATGGTCAGCCCGGTGATCCCGCTGGAAAAATGGCTGTTCGACGGCCCCGAAGGCCAGGAAGTGGTGAACATTACCCAGGCGCCGTTCCAGGTGAACTCCGCCGATGCGATGAAAACCGCGATCCGCAGCGGCATGGGCGTTGGCGTGCTGCCGATCTACTCGGCCATAGAGGGCCTGCGCGATGGCTCGCTGGTGCGGGTAATGCCCGAGTACCGCCTGCAGGAGCTGAACCTGTACGCGATCTACCCGTCGCGCCAGTACCTGGATGCCAAGATCAAGACCTGGGTCGAGTACCTGCGCAACTCGCTGCCGGAAATTCTCGCCGCCCATGAAGCGGACCTGAAAACCCACGAACTGCGCATCGCCACCTGAAATCTTGCTGCACAGCGGTGGTGGAGAATGATAGCGTGCTACCCATTCTCCACCGCCCGCAGAGATTTCGCCGATGAAAAAGACCGTCCTTGCCTTCAGCCGCATCACCCCGGCGATGGTCGAACGCCTGCAGCAAGACTTCAACGTGATCGTGCCGAACCCCAAGCTCGGCGACATCAGCGCCCAGTTCAACCAAGCCCTGCCCCAAGCGCATGGCCTGATCGGCGTCGGCCGCAAACTCGGCCAGGCGCAGCTGGAAAACGCCAGCAAGCTGGAAGTGGTCGCCAGCGTCTCGGTGGGCTATGACAACTATGACCTGGCCTACTTCAACCAGCGCGGCATCGCCCTGACCAACACCCCCGACGTGCTTACCGAAAGTACTGCCGACCTCGGTTTTGCCCTGCTCATGGGTGCGGCGCGGCGGGTCGCCGAGCTGGATGCCTGGACCAAGGCCGGGCAATGGCAAGCCACCGTCGGCCCGGCGCAGTTTGGCAGCGACGTGCACGGCAAGACCCTGGGCATCGTCGGCCTGGGCAATATCGGCGCGGCCATCGCCCGGCGCGGGCGCTTCGGTTTCAACATGCCGGTGATCTACAGCGGCAACAGCCGCAAGCCAGCGCTGGAGCAGGAACTCGGCGCGCAGTACCGCAGCCTTGATGAACTGCTGGCTGAAGCTGATTTCGTCTGCCTGGTGGTGCCACTGGGCGCGCAGACCAAACACCTGATCAGCAGTCGCGAGCTGCAGTTAATGAAACCCAGCGCGTTTCTGATCAACGTCTCCCGTGGGCCGGTGGTCGATGAAGCGGCGCTGGTCGAAGCCTTGCAGGCCGGCACTATTCGCGGCGCCGGGCTGGATGTCTACGAGAAGGAGCCGCTGGCCGAATCACCGCTGTTCCAGCTGAAAAACGCCCTGACCTTGCCGCATGTAGGTTCGGCTACCGCTGAAACCCGCGAGGCCATGGCCAATCGGGCGATTGATAACCTGCGCAGCGCCTTGCTCGGTGAACGGCCACGGGATCTGGTCAATCCGCAGGTGTGGAAGTCGGCCTAATCAACCACCCTTACCGTTACCAGTGGTGAAATCTGCGACGGCAGGCTGAGCACCGAGAGATCGAAAAACAGCACACCAGTACCGCCCAGCGCGCTTTGCAAATAGCGCCTGGGCAGTACGAAGTCGTGCCCTCGGTAATCTTCCCAACGCTCGATCGCAAGCGAGTCACCGTAGGTTTCCGGCGCCCCTCCCGGTGGAAAGCCAATCCAGCCAAGCAGCAAGGTTGCCCCTTGAGAGCCCTGCAAGCCTGGCAAGGCGTAACCACTGAGCGTCAGCCCCGCCTCGTCCACCTGGGAAAGGCTGACCGTCCAGCTCGCATCTTTGAGCGTGGGCGGCGCGACCAACGGTTTATTGGACTTACCCATCATCACTTCCATGACCGTTGCCTCGAACGCGGCGGATATGTTGTGCAAGCTACGCCTTTGGCACGCCCTTGAAACCTGGCATTTTTGCCAGGTACCGCTAATCAGCTGCAACGGCTACATCGCTGTAACGAACCTGAAATTTCAGACTCCATAAGCGTGTTTAGCCTAAGGTCACCAACAGCATGGAAACCTTCTCGACTCACGGATTGATCCGCCTCGGCAAAATACTGCTCACAGCGTTCATCGGGATCTTCGGTGCGCTAGTGGTATTCGGCAACCTCACCGACTACGCCAGCAACTTTGTCTTCGTCCAACACACCTTGAGCATGGACACGACCTTCCCGGGCAATGCCCTGCTCTACCGCTCAATCACCTCGCCGCCTCTGCACCACCTGTTCTACTGGTTGATCATTGCCGCCCAGGTCCTCTGTACCTTGTGCTTCGTAGTCGGTGCCTGGCAGATGTTCAAACACCGATGTGCCGACGCCCGACACTTTCACAAGGCCAAGCGCTTCGCCGTTGCCGGTTGCCTGCTGGGGCTGCTGATCTGGTACCTGTTCTTCCAGGTGGTAGGCGGTGAATGGTTTGCCATGTGGCAATCCACGCAGTGGAACGCCCTGGCCACTGCGGGGCGGATCGTCGACTTTCTGTTCGCCACGCTGATTTTCATCAGCCTCAAAATAGATGATTGAGGCCGGTTGCCAACAATGCTCCTGCTTGAGCCGGCTCCTGTGGGCTGGCTGTACCGGCCTCATCGCGGGGCAAGCCCGCTCCCACAGGTTCGGTGCGATAGCTACCGCAAGGCCACCACCGGCTCGACCACCTTGGGCCGGGGTTTGCGAAACACCAGCACATTGCCCAGCATCACCAGCACCAGGCCTGCCAGCGCCGGTGCCGTCCATTGATAACCCTCATAGAACGCCGAGACGTTCAGCGCCACCAGCGGGAACAACACCGTGCAGTAAGCGGCCCGCTCCGGGCCCATGCGCCCGACCAGAGTCAGGTAGGCGGTAAAGCCGATCACCGAGCCCGGAATCACCAGGTACATCAGCGAACCGATGTAGCGCGTGTTCCATTCCATGGCGAACGCAATACCGCTGACCAGGCAATACAGGCCAAGCATGCTGGCGCCATAGAGCATGCCCCAGGCATTGGTGGTCAGCGGGCGCAAACCGGCCTTCTGTTGCAGGCTGGAGAGCATGTTGCCGGCCGAAAAGCACAGGGTTCCCAGCAGCGCCAGGCCCAGGCCGATGATGGTTTCACGGCTGGCGGCATGCCCGGACAGCTCGGGCCAGAACAACAGGCCCAGCCCGGCCAGGCCGAGGGCGCCACCGGCCAGCACATTGGCGGCCACCTTCTGGCCGAAGAACACCCGCGCATTCAGCGCGTTCCACAAGGTCGCGGTAGAGAACACCACGGCGATCAGGCCGCTGGGAATCCACTGGCTGGCGGTCAGAAAGCACATGAAGTTGACGCAGAACAGGCACAAGCCCTGAGCCAGGCAGATCATGTGACCGCGACGGTTCATCGGTTGCAGGCGGCGGCTGAGCAGCAGAATGACAAACAGCACCAGCGCCGCCAGGGCAAAGCGGTAGACGATCGACACCGGGATGGCGACCACCCCCAGTTGCAGCTTCAGGGCAATCCAGGTGGTGCCCCAGATCAGCACAGTGAGCAGGTATAACGACAGGTTCATGGCGGCACTCCTCAATTCCAGGCCACCAGTGTGCAGCCGCCCCCGCCAGTGGCACTTGCACATTCTTGCGCTTTTGCGCAGGCAGCAGCTGTCAGCCCGGACGTGGCGGAGTAGGATGGCCAACAGAGGTAGCGACCATGACGCCGTTGGACCAGCTGCAAGTTTTCAAAGCCATGCACGACTCACCCCATGCCCGCCTGGAACACAGCGCGCACCTGGGGGACGGCCTGGCGGCAGCCCTGTGGAACAACCGCCACGACGCCCGCGACTACGAAGCGCCCAGCCATCACACCCTGTCGTGCTACATCGCCGACGGCACCGGCACCTTTCGCCGCGACCGCCCCGGCCACACCGGCTCGCCCGACAAACTGTGCATCATGCCCGCCGGTTCCGCCTCGCACTGGGTGGTCAACGGCTCGATCCGCCTGGCGCACCTGTACATCAGCCAGGAGCAGTTCGCCCTCGGCTGCGTCAGCCTGCTGGACCGCGAACCGCGCGAGCTGCAATTGCAGGAAGCGACCTTTCTCGACGATCCCGAGCAGGCCCGGCGCTTTCGTCAGTTGATTGCCCTGGACTGGGACGAGCCCGCCGAACGCCTGCTGACCAGCAGCCTGGCTCACGAGATTCTCGACCACGCCCTGCTCAGCCAGGTCGGCCTGCGCCAGGGCCTGCGCCTGAAGGGCGGGCTGGCCGCGCACCAGCGCCGGCAACTGAGTGAATATGTCGAAGGCCACCTGGATCAGCCGCTGAGCCTTGGTGAGCTGGCGACGCTGTGCAACCTTTCCGAGTACCACTTCGCGCGAATGTTTCGTCAAAGCTTCGGCCTGCCGCCGCACCAGTACCTGCTGGCCCGACGCCTGGCCAAAGCGCGGCAATTGCTCCGCCATGGCCAACTGCCGCTGGGCGAAGTGGCGCTGCTGTGCGGCTTTGCCAGCGCCAGCCATTTCAGCAACCGCTTCCGCCAGGCCCTGGGAGCAACGCCCGGCGCCTACCGGACGGCCTTCAACAGTTAAAATTCGAGGGTGCTGGACAGGCTGACCTGGCGCGCATCGCCCACCGAGACAAAGTTGCGGTTCACCGCCGAGCTGTAATAGGTGCGGTCGAACACGTTCTTGACGTTCAATTGCAAGCGCACCTTGTGTTCGTCCAGGCGGGTTTCGTAACTGGCGAAGGCATCGGCGACGGTGTAGTCCGGCAGCTCGAAATCGTTCTCGGCGTTGCCGGCCCGCTCGCCGACATAGCGCGCCCCGGCGCCCAGGCGCAGGCGGTCGCCACCGAACAGGCTGCCGGCGTCATACACCGCCGACAGCGAGCCGCTGTGGCGCGCCACGTTCTGCAGGCGATTGCCTTCAAGCGTCGGGTCCTGGGTGACCTCGGCGTCGGTGAAGGCATAGTTGCCGATCAGGCTCCAGCGCTCGTTCAACTGCCCGGTCAGGTCCAGCTCAATGCCGCGCGAGCGCACCTCGCCGGCGTTGCTGTAGAGCGTGTCGCCGGTAGCGGAATCGAAGTTGGCCACCAGCACGTTGCGCTTGCGGATGTCGAACAGCGCCAGGGTGCCGGTCAGCGCCCCCGGCATGTCGAGCTTGGCGCCCAGTTCCCAGGATTTACCCTCCTCCGGTTCGATCCCCGAATCCAGCACCAGGCCGCCGGTCAGCGGGGCGATGCTGGAGTTGGGCTTGAACGATTCGCTGTAGCTGCCATACAACGACAGCTGCTCGTCAACCTTGTACACCAGCCCCACCCGCGGCACCCAGGCCTGACCGTTGGTGTTGGTATTGGCCTTGAACGGCCGCCCGCGCCCGGCGAGCTGGTCGTACATCTGGTAGCGCGCACCGGCGACCAGAATCCAGTGTTCATCGAGGTGGATAGAATCCTGGAAGAACAACGAGTCGCTGCGCAGCTTGTCGGTCTGTGCGCTGTCGCTATCGCGCACGCTGGTGCCCTCGACTTCGCGGCCATACACCGGGTCGAGGTAACTGAAAGTGCTGAGGCTGCCCTGGCGGATCAGGTCGGCGCGGTAGACTTTGCGGTACTCATTGTCGAGGCCGAACAGCAGGTCATGCTGCATACCCGCCAGTTGCACCTTGCCCTCCAGGCTTGCGGTGGCGAAACGGTCGCTGCTGAGCGCGCCGCGGGTGCCGTCCATGCTTCGGCTCAGGGTGCCGCGGGCGGCGTTGACGGCGGTCACCCGCACCTGGCTGGCGTCGTAGGTTTCGCGGTTGTAGCTGAAACCGAAGTGGGCTTTCCAGTCGTCCGAGAGCTGATGATCGACCTCCAGGCGGTAAAGGTCCGAGCGCCCTTGCATGTCGTTGAACGGCTCGTCCAGGCGCCGGGTGCTGGGGATGTCCAGCGGGTGGTTGGTGCGCGGGTCGATGGCCGTGCCGCGGTCGAACGGGTAGAGAAACTCGCGGTGCTCGTAGGCCAGCAGCACCTGGGTGTCTTCGCCGAACCAGGCCAGCGACGGCGCCACCAGCGATTCACGGTGGGTACCAAAGTTGCGCCAGTAGTCTTCGTCTTCATGGTCGAGCACCAGGCGGTAGGCGAAGTTGCTCTGGCCCAGGGCACCCGTGCTGTCCAGGCCGCCACCGCTGCCGTTCTTGCCGCTGCCATAGGTCGAGCCGCGCAGGTTCAGGGCGTTGTATTGCTGCAGTCGCGGGCGCTTGCTGACCACGTTGATCACCCCGCCCGGGTCCTGGATGCCATACAGCAACGAAGCCGGGCCCTTGAGCACTTCGACCCGCTCAGTGCTGGCATTGAGGCTGCGGCCCTGCACGATCGGCATGCCGTCACGCATGATCGAGCCGTCACGGTTGTCGCCAAAGCCACGCTTCATCACCGTGTCCTGGGTGCCGCCGAAGTTGTTGCCCTGGGTCACGCCGCTGACGTTGGCCAGGGCATCGTCGAGGTTGCGCGGGGCCTGGTCCTTGAGCACCTGGGCCGGCACCACGTTGATCGCCTGGGGCGTCTGCATGATCAAAGCCTGGCTGCGCATCACCGAGCTGCTGGCTGGCGGCTGGTAGCTGTAGTCGGCATCGGCTTGCGAGTTCACCGTGGTCACGTCGAGCTTGAGCGCAGCGCCGGCATCGAGTGGTTCGAGGGTCAGGGTGCGGGCATCGACCCGGCGTGCGGCAAAACCCGAGTTGCCCAGCAGTTGCTGCAGGGCCTGCTCGGCGCTGAGGCTGCCGTGCAGGGCCGGGGCGTTGAGCGCCGGCAGGTCGGTGGTATAGATCACGCTTTGCCCGGTCAGCCGGCTGAAGTCATTGAGTGCCTGCACCAGCGGCTTGCTCGGCTGGGCAAACACATAGACCTGCTGCGCGGCCACCGCGCCCAGGGGGAATGCGCCCGCTGTGGCCAGGGCCGAGACACTGAGCCAGATTGAAAAGCTGCGCGCTGCCGAGGGGGTGAACTTCATGACCGGTAACCTGTGAAGGAGTGACGTTTATGCGAATGAATCGCACTTTCACTCACTACACGGTTGCCGCGCGAACTTACCTCATCAGTTTTCTGAAAATATTTTCAGCGGATCAGCGTCACCCGCTCCAGCAGGGTATTGCGCTTGAAGCCCAGCACCGCGCCGAGCGAATCCAGCGCCGCCAGCGGCTGGCTGGCCGGGAAGCTGCCGCTGACCTTGCGTTTGCCCAGTTCGCTGTCGAGCACGATGATGCGCCCTGGATAGTAGCGGGCCAGGTCGTCGATCACCGTGCTCAGCGGTACCTGGTAGTAATTGAGCCAGCCTTGGCGCCAGGCCAGGCGCGATTCGCTGTCCACCGCTTCGACGGCGCTGGCGGTGCCGTGGCGGTAGGCCACCTGCTGGCCGCCGCTCAGCTGTTGCTGCAAGCGCCCGGGCTCGGCGGTCACCGCCACCCGGCCATCGAGCACGGTGACCCGCGCGCCGCCATTGTGCTTGCGCACCTCGAAGCGGGTGCCGAGTACCCGCGTCTCGCCCTTTGCCGCCTCGACCACGAACGGCGCGCCGGTGTGGGTGACATGAAAGAACGCCGCGCCACGGCGGATCGTCACCTGGCGCTGACCCTCGCTGAAATCTACCGACACGGCGCTGCCAGCATCCAGGGTCATGTGCGAGTTGTCGGCCAGCACCACTTCCTCGACTTGCCCCGGCGCCGTGACGTAATCCGCCTGCAGGTCATCCAGCCAGTAGGCCGGATGCCAGCCGGCAGCGGTGCCCAGCGCCAGTACCAGGCAGGCAGCGGCAGCCAAGGTGGCGACACGGCGCCAGGTGCGCCCCGCTGGCGGTTGCTGCATGGCGCGCAAATAGCCTTGCAAGGCCGGGTCGTCCTCGGCTGCCAACAGGCTCGCCGGCGCTTCGCTCAGGCGCCACAACGCCTGGGCCTGGGCATAGGCGCGGCCATGGGCCGGATGGGCGAGCAACCAGCGCTTGAACTCGGCGCGCTCGGCCAGTTGCGGTTGCTCGTTGATCCGGCTCAGCCATCCCAGTGCGGCCTGGTGCTGCGCGGCGGTGATGTCAGTCATGGTGCTTTCCCTGGCTTGCGGGTGCTGGCCGGCGGCAGCTCGATACTCGCCTTGCACGCCTCCAGGGCGCGCATCATATGTTTTTCCACCGCACTCTGGGACAGGCCCATGGCCTTGGCGATCTCGGCGTACTTGCGCCCGTGAATGCGGTTGAGCAAGAAGATCTGCCGGGTACGCTCGGGCAGTTGGCGCAACGCCGCCTCGATGCGCTGCAGGTCGCTGTTTACCTCCAGCGCCACTTGCGGTGCGCTGACATGCTCGTCGGCCACCTCCAGTTGCAGGCTGTCGTTGACCCGCTCGCGGGCACCTTCGCTGCGCAGGTGATCGATGGCGATATTGCCGGCGCAGCGCAGCAGGTAGGTATCGAGCGCCTCGACCTTGACCTGCGGCCGGCGCCAGAAGCGCAGGAACAACTCCTGGATCAGGTCCGAGGCGGTGGCCCGGCAGCCGATGCGGCGGCTGACCAGGGCTTCCATCTGCGCCCGTTGGGCGAGAAACACCTGCACAAATCGCGCGCGCCCGCTGGCCCCGTCGGTGTCGTTGCCACCTTCGGCGGGTAGATCGAGCGGCTCGTTGACCAAGCTACAGCGACGCCAGGGCAGTCAATGGCGCCAGCACCACGCTGGCCGCCGCCAGGCCCAGCAGCAGGCGCGGCTGGTAAGGCAGGAGGAACACCCAGAGGGTGACGCCGGCCATCAGCACCGCGAACAGCTCGACCAGGCCCATGGCCCAGCCGCTGTGGCGCACCGCCAACAACAGCGCCAGGGCCAGCAGCGCCCAGCCCGCCACCCGCAGCGCCGCACGCCGCGCATTGCTCGGTGGCTGTCCGAGCAGGTCCTTGTAGTGCTTGTCCATGGCCAGGCACAGGGCGGCGAAGCCGGCAAAACCAAACAGGGCAATAGCCAGCATCAGTTCACCTCGCTTTCAATCAACGTGCCAGGCGCGGCCTTGGGCTTGCGCTTGGGCGCGACTAGCGGCGCCCGCCACATCTTGCTGGCAGCCCAGGCCAGGAACAGGCCGCTGGCCAAGGCGGTCAGGTCGAAACCAGCCATGGCCCAGTCGCCGACGGCGAGCGAGTGGTTCAGGCCCTGGCCGGTGGTCAGGCCGTTGAGCAGCGGCAAGCCCGCCCACATCAGCGCGCCGAGGCCCAGTTGCTCGGCCCAGGCTCGGCGGCCGCGGCGCAGCATGGCGTGCACCAGTGACAAGGCCCAGAGCAGGAAGAAGCAGTTGGTCTCCCAGTCGGCACGGCCTTCAAGGCCGATCGGCAACAAGCGGTTGGCCCAGAAGAACGCCGCCACACCCAGCAGCAAGCCGCTCATGCTGGCGATGTTGAGCACCTCGACCAGGCGCAGCTCGAACGGCTGGGTGCCGCTCTTGGCATGCTTGAGCTGGCGCTTGCCCAGCCACATGACCAGGCCGGTGCCGATCACTGCGGTGCCGGCCAGGCCAAAGAAGAAGTACAGCCAGCGCAGCCACGGCCCGGCGAAAATGCCCATGTGCAGGCCGTACATGCCGCCGGAAATCAGCACCGGCGTGGCCTCGATCTGGCTGCCGCCCTCAAGCGTGCCGTTAACCCCGTCAAACAGCCAGCCACCGCCGCGCTGGTGAGCAATGCGGTCACCAGCATGGCGGGCGAACCGGACCCGGGCGTTCTGGTCACCGGGGTTCTGTACCTCGACCCAGGCAAGATTGGCCCCGGGCGCCTGCTCCTGGACCTTGGCGTACAGCTGCGGCAAGGGCAGCAACGGCGCCGCGGTGCCGGCGGCCTGGACCTGGCTCTGGCCGCCGAACAGGTCGTTGAAAAAGCCACGGGTATTGTCGCCATAGCTGGCGATGATGCTGGCCGGCATGACCATGGCCATGAAGATCACCAGGCTGCTGTAGCTGATCATCAGGTGAAACGGCAGCACCAATACGCCGATGGCGTTATGCCCGTCGAGCCAGGAACGCTGGCCCTTGCCCGGGCGGAAGGTGAAGAACTCCTTGAAGATCTTCTTGTGGGTAATGATCCCGGTCACCAGGCCCAGGAGCATGATGAACGCGGCAAAGGTCGACAGCCAGCGGCCCCAGGGGTGAGGCATTTCCAGCTGGAAATGGAAACGGTAGAAAAAATTGCCGCCACGGGTCTCGCGCGCCTGCAATTCGGCGCCGGTGGCAGGGTCGAGGGTTTTGGAAGTGAAGTCGCGGCGCCCGCCTCCAGCCTTGGGCCAGCTCACGCTCAGCGCCGGTTCGCGAGCGTTGGGCAACTCGATGAACCAGCTGCCCGCAGTCGGTGCATGCTCTTGCAGGTAGCGTTGGGCCAGGTCCAGGCTGGCCGCCGGATCCAGCGCCCGGCTGGGTACTTCCGGCTGGGTCCAGTGGCTGATTTCTTCCTTGAAGTAGGACATGGTCCCGGTCAGGAAAATCGCAAACAGCAACCAGCCGAAGATCAGCCCGGTCCAGGTATGCAGCCAGGCCATGGCCTGGCGAAAGCCCTCTTTCATGGGTTTTTCATCCAGTAGGCCAGGCCGCTGATCATCGCCAGCACCAGGCTCGGCACCAGTACTCCCAGCCAGGCCTGCCAGGCACTACGACAGGCGAAGCACCAGAGAAAAGCCACCAGGTAGAACAGGAACGACAGCATCATGCCGCTGATCACCGCCTCGGCACGCGGAACCGGCAACAGCAGGGTGATACAGACGCTGGCCATGGCCGCCAGCAGGTAGCCACCGAACACGGCAGCCAGGCTGCGGGAAGTCACGGCCAGGCGATAGCTGATGGGCAGCCCGGCGGCTTTGCTTTTCATGGCATCGGTCCATTACGAGAAGCGCACAATAATAATGATTTATATTCTCATAAGCAAAACCGCAGGCCGGTCGATCAGAACGACAGGTCGACGCCCATGGTGTAGCGGCGGCCGTCCAGCACGGTCTGGTAGTTGTCGTAGTCCACTTCCTTGTTGAAGACGTTGTACATACCGGCCAGCAGCTTGACGTTCTTGGTCACCCGGTAGGTGCCGCCGAAGTCGACGAAGGTGTACGACGGCGTGCCGTCGGACATGGTGGTGCGGCCCAGGTAGTCCGAGGTCTTGCCGCGGTAGTTCAGGCGCGCCCAGGTGCCCAGCTGGTCGGTGGCCTGCCAGTCGAGGGTGGCGTTGAACATGTGCCGCGGCATCTGGTTCAGGGCCTTGCCTTTCTGCGGGCCGCTCTTCTGCTCGGAGGCGGTGAAGGTGTAGTTGGTGGCCAGCGACACGGTCTGGGTGATGTCCCAGTCCAGGGTCGCTTCGATGCCGCGCATCTGCGCCTCGTCAACGTTGACCCGGTCACTGATGAACTTGTACGAGGTACCGCCGATCTGGCACTGGCCCGAGGCATTGCCGGTGCTGTCGGTGCAGCGGCGGGTCTCGGTGATCTTGTCCTTGAAGTCGGTGTTGAACAGGGTCAGGCCGGTGGAGAATCCTTCGAGGTTGTCCCAGATAAAGCCGATTTCCTGGCTCAGGCTCTTCTCCGGCTTGAGGCTGGAGTTGCCGACGATGATCGCCGGGTCGCCACCGCCACCGGTGATCTGGCCCCAGTCATCGACGGCGGCGCGGATGTCCGGCGAGCGGTAGCCGCTGGATACACCCCCCTTGATGGTCCACTGCTCGGTCGGGTGGTAGACCCCGTACAGGCGTGGCGACCAGTGCGTGCCGTAGTTTTCGTCGCGGTCCATGCGCAGGCCACCGGTCAGGGCGAAGGCTTCGGTCAGGCGCCATTCGTCTTCGGCAAACAGGGCCCACGACCAGCGGGTCAGCTGGTTGACGCTGGCCGCCGAGGCCAGTTGGTTGCCTTCGTCGCTGAGGTCTTCGTACTTGTACTGGCCACCGAAGGTGGTGATGTGCGAATCGCTGAAGAACGACACCTGCGAATTAAGCACAGTGTTTTCCAGCTCCATGCGCCGGCCCGGGTTCTCGATCTTTTCGCGCTGCAGGTAGCTTTCGCTGGTAAGGCTGTCCCAGCGCCCGGAATGGGTGATGGAAAAGTTGGTACGGTCGTAGTCGTTACGGCTGGCGGAACGACTGGCCGAACGGCCGACGTGGGAGTTGCGCTCCTGCTCGGACTTGCCCGCTTCGAGGGTGATGTCGTTGTGTTCATCCGGGGTGAACGACAGCTTGGCCGTAGCGCTGTCGGTGCTCTGCTCGTTGAAGCCGTTGACGATATGGTCTTCGTCGCGGCGCGAGCGCTGGCCGTACAGCTGCAGGCCGACCAGGTTGTCGACCAGGGGCCCGGAGATGAAGGCGTTGGTGCTGTTGTAGTTGCCCGAGTCGGAGCGGTCCTGGAAGGTTGCTTCGGTGCGCACGCCGCCGTACCACTGCGGGGTGACCTTGCGGGTGATGATGTTGATCACCCCACCCATGGCGTCGGAGCCATACAGCGAAGACATCGGCCCGCGCACCACTTCGATGCGCTCGATGGCTTCCAGCGGCGGCATCCAGCCCTGTTCGATACCGGCGCCGTCACTGTTCGGGCGGGTGGCACGCGAGTCCTGGCGTTTGCCGTCGACCAACATCAGGGTGTACTTGGAGGCCATGCCGCGAATGCTGATGTCGCTGGAGCTGGCGCCACCGGTGACCACCACGCCCGGCACATCGCGCAGGGCATCGGTGACGTCACGGTAGGACTTGTTCTCGATCTGCTCGCGGGTAATCACCGAAATCGATGCCGGCGCATCCTTGATCTGCTGGGAGAAACCCGACGCAGTCACCACCATGTTGTCCAGCTCCAGCGGCTGGTTCTGAGCTGTGGCTTGCGCGGTGTAGAGCGAGCAGAGGGTAAGCGCGAGGCAGGATTTACTGAAAGTCGGGGACACGAGGACCTCTCCCTGAGAAATGTAAAGGTTGCGTAAATTCATCTAGGGAGCGAATGCTATTCATTCTCAAATGTGAGTAAAGCGTATTTACGTTTTTTACATTTCCCCGATCCTCTGCTACGCCCGTCAGTCAGGCACCGATTGCCGAGTAGTGGCACCTTTCACTACAATGCGAACAATTCTTATTCTGTTGCGCATCCCGGCGCCGGAGTGTTCACGGTGCCCAGCGCTCCCCCTTCCTCGCTCGAAGGCCTCTACCTCGACCATCACAACTGGCTCACTGGCTGGTTGCGCCGGCGTCTGGGCTGCCCCGACAGCGCCGCCGACCTGGCCCAGGACACCTTCATGCGCCTGCTCCAGGGCCGCGAAACGCCGCTGCTCAACGAGCCGCGGGCGTTCCTCACCACCGTCGCCAAACGCGTGCTGTGCAACCATTACCGCCGCCAGGACCTGGAGCGCGCCTACCTCCAGGCGCTGGCGCAGTTGCCCGAGGCACTGGCACCGTCGGAAGAACACCGGGCAATCATTTTCGAAACCCTGCTGGAGCTCGACCGCCTGCTCGACGGCCTGCCACTGGTGGTCAAGCGCGCGTTCCTGATGGCCCAGGTCGACGACCTGAGTTACGCCGAGATCGGCGCGCAACTGGGCATCTCCCTGGCCACGGTCAAGCGCTACCTGAACAAGGCGGCCATGCGCTGTTACTTCGCCCTGTGAACGGCCATCAGGAGTTTTCCCCGCAGGTGGCCGAACAGGCCGTGCACTGGCTGATCGAGCTGCAGGGCGGCGCCCTCGATGCGCGTCAGCAACAGGCCCTGCAGCAATGGTTGCAGGCCGACGACAACCACCAGCGCGCCTGGGAGCACATCCAGCGGGTCAACCAGCGTTTGCGCGGCTTATCCTCGCCCCTGGCCCACGCCGCGTTGCAGGCGCCACGTTCGGCCAGCCGCCGCCGGGCGCTGAAAACCCTGCTGATCCTCGGGGTCGGCAGCGCCAGCGGCCTGGCCTTGCAGCAGCACAACCCGTTGCCGACATTGCTCGCCGATTACCGCAGCCCGGTCGGCGAACGCCGGCGCCTGGCTCTGGACGACGGCAGCCTGCTGCAGCTCAACACCCGCAGCGCCGCCGACGTGCGTTTCGATGCCAGCCAGCGCCTGGTGCACCTGCTCGAAGGTGAACTGCAACTGACCGTGGCCGGCGATAGCCGACCGCTGCAACTGCGCAGCGAACACGGCCTGCTGAACCTGGGCAACGGCCGCTACAACCTGCGCCAGTTCGCCGGCTACAGCCAGTTGGCGGTGTTCGAAGGCAGCGTCAGCCTGGCCGGCAATCGCCTGGGGGCGGGCCAGCAAGCGCGCTTCAACGGCCCGCATTGGCAGGCCAGCCAGGCCCTGGACAGCAACCTCGGGGCCTGGGTCGACGGCATGCTGGTGGCTGCGCACATGCCCCTTGGCGCGTTTCTCGACGAGCTCGGCCGCTACCGCCGCGGCCAGCTCAACTGTGCACCCGAGGTGGCCAGTTTGCTGATCTCCGGCAGTTATCCGCTGGCCGACAGCGAACGCATTCTCGACCTGCTCGAGGTGGCACTGCCGGTGCGCGTGCGGCGCTTTACCCGCTACTGGGTGACGGTCGAAGCGCGGGCCTGAACGTTTTTTTTCCACTGACCTGAGCCGTTTTCACATCTCGCGTGACAGGGAAGGCAGAACCCTTTGCTTCGACCTTCTCAAGGACCTTCTGCATGCCCCTTCGACCGAGTCCACTTGCCCAGGCCCTGCGCACCCTGCTGCTGGGTGCCAGCCTGAGTTTCAGCGCCGTTGCCGTCCAGGCAGCCGAGGCCCCGGCGCGCACTTACCAGATCGCCCCGAGCACGCTGGAAAACGCCCTGAACCAGTTCGGCCGTGAAAGCGGCGTGCTGATCTCGTTTGGCTCGCAGCTCACTCGCGGTGTGCATAGCCCCGGCCTGCAGGGCCAGTACAGCCCGCAGCAGGGTCTCGATACATTGCTGCAAGGCACCGGCCTGCACGCCCGCGCCGAAGGTGACAACGCCTTCAGCCTGCAACCGCTCGCGGCCCCCAGCGCGCCGGTCGAGCTCGGCGCCTCCACCGTGGTCGGCGACTGGCTGGGCGCGGCGCAGCAAGACAACGTCTTCGAACATGCCGGTGCCCGCGATGTAATCCGCCGCGAAGAATTCGAGCGCAGCGGCGCTACCACCGCGCGCGAAGTGCTCAACCGCATCCCCGGGGTCAACGCCCCGGAAAACAACGGCACCGGCAGCCACGACATGGCGCTGAACTTCGGCATTCGCGGGCTCAACCCGCGCCTGGCCTCGCGCTCGACGGTGCTGATGGACGGCATTCCGGTGCCGTTCGCACCCTATGGCCAGCCACAGCTGTCGTTCGCTCCGATCAGCATGGGCAACATGGACGCGGTGGACGTCGTGCGCGGCGGCGGCGCGGTGCGCTACGGCCCGCAGAACGTCGGCGGCATCGTCAACTTCGTGACCCGGGCGATCCCCGACGAGCCGACGGTGAAAGCCGGTTTCCAGACCCAGACCAGCCCGTCGTCCAGCCACGACGGCTTCAAGACCAGCGCCAACCTGCTCGCCGGCGGCACCAACGCCAACGGCCTGGGCGGCGCCCTGCTGTACTCCGGCAGCCGTGGCGGTGACTGGCGCGAGCACAGCGACACGCAGATCGACGACCTGATCCTCAAGGGCAAATACCAGCTCGACGAAGCCAACAGCCTGCACGCCATGGCCCAGTACTACGAAGGCGAAGCGCAGATGCCCGGCGGCCTGAGCGTTGCCGACTACGATGCCGACCCGTACCAGTCGACCCGCCTGCAGGACAAGTTCTGGGGCCGGCGAACGATGTTCAACTTCGGCTATGACTACAAGGAAGACGCCCGCCAGTTCAGCGTCAACAGCTTCTTCACCAAGACCCTGCGCAGCGGCTATCTGGACCAGGGCAGCTTCGTCTCGCTGTCGCCGCGCGAGTACTGGGTACGCGGCATCGAAACACGCTTCTCCCAGGGCTTTGCCCTCGGCGAGAGCTGGCATGAAGTTGGCGTCGGTTACCGTTACGTCAACGAAGCCGGCCACGAGCTGCGCTACCGCGAGCCGGTCGCCGCTAACCAGTTGCCGACCAGCGCCAGCCGCAATGACCGCGACACCCGTGGCAGCACCGAAGCCCACGCGCTGTTCCTCGATGACCGCATCGACATCGGCCAGTGGACCATCACCCCGGGCATCCGCTACGAAATGATCGATTCCGAGCAGTCGAACAAACTCAACGGCCAGCGCTACCAGGGCGACTACAACACCGCGCTGCCGGCGCTCAATGTCATGTACCACCTGACTGACAGCTGGAACCTGTACGCCAACACTGAAGGCTCGTTCGGCAGCGTGCAATACAGCCAGATGCCCAACCGGGTCAGCAGTGGCGAAGTGAAACCGGAAAAAGCCCGCACCTGGGAACTGGGAACCCGCTACGACAACGGCAACCTGCAGGCCGAGATCGGCGCCTTCCTGATCAACTTCGACAACCAGTACGAAAGCAACCAGACCAACGATTCGGTGATCGCCCGCGGCGAAACCCGACACCAGGGCATCGAGACCAGCGTCAAGTACGCCCTCGAAGGCCTCAACCCGGCGCTGGCAGGTTTCGACGTGTATGCCACCTACGCCTTCGTCGACGCTAAAATCCGCGAAGACGGGCCGAACAAGGGCAATCGTGTGCCCTTCTCCTCGCGCCACAAAGGCACCTTGGGCATCGGTTATACCGAAGGCCAGTGGCGGCTCAACCTCGACAGCAGCTACCAGAGCGACCAGTTCGCCGACAACGCCAATACCGCGGCCGAAAGCGCTGACGGCAGCACCGGGCGCATCCCCGGCTACATGCTGTTCAGTAGCCGCGCGGCCTACGATTTCGGCCCGCAACTGTCGAACCTCAACGTCGCCGTGGGGGTGAAAAACATCTTCAATCACCAGTACTACACCCGCTCGTTCGACGACAACAACAAGGGCAAGTACGTGGGTGAACCCCGTACGGTATACCTGCAGACCTCCGTCGCGTTCTGATCCAGCGCATGCAAAAGCCCGGCCTGTGCCGGGCTATTTGCTACAAGATATTTTTATTTCAAAAGGGCTTGAATTGTTTGGCCAAGTGCCTGACCTTGTAGTCAAGAGGCGATGGTTGTCACAGGCCGCCAAGGCCCCATCGATTCTCTTGCGAGCTAGCTGAATAAGGGATTGAACTATGCAAATCCAGGTCAATAGCGACAACCATGTTCAAGGCAACATCCGGCTGGAAGAGTGGGTCCGCAGCACGGTAGAAAGCACGCTCGAACGATATGACGAAGACCTCACCCGCATCGAGGTCCACCTGCGCGACGAGAACGGCGACAAGCCAGGTCCGCACGACAAACGCTGCCAGATGGAGGCACGCCCAAAAGGCCATCAACCGATTTCCGTAAGCCACAAGTCCGCATCCCTCGACCAGGCTGTCGAAGGCGCCGCAATCAAACTGAACCACGCCCTGGAGCACTTCTACGGCAAACTGCGCAGCAAACGCGCGGTGGCCCAGCAAAGCATCGACGGCGCCCAGAATGACGGGCTGTTGCAGGAAGAGTTCCTGGAGAACGAGCAAGCTCGCATCAACTGAACAAGCAGCAACGCAGACGGTAAAAAGGCGAGCCCCTGGGGCTCGCTTTTTTTTATGCTCAGGTTTTTGAAAGCTTGATCAGACCGAAGCCGATAAACAATCAGGCTGAGCTGACCCGACATACTGCGTGGCACCACGTAGAAGCCCGGCTCCCGCGTGCCGGACGCACTGGACATGGCTGAACCGGGATTAGTCGTGGCGCTGGCGGCTGGCCTGGGCGGCGCCGCTCTCGCGCCGCCGCACGGTGTTTTGTGGGGTGTCGATGATTTCATCACCGTTGCTCAAGGCACTGCCGACCAGGGCAATGGCCTGATCCTGCAGTTGCCCCTGGGCTCCGGCGCCACTGATGAGGATTTAGCTGTCAGATATCGCAAAAGATCGTGAGAAAAATCACCTGAACCAACCCTCCCCCACTCGGTCAATCACTGCATGTCTTTGCCAGGTGAAGCACCATGATCAACCCTTTCGCACAGATCAACGCCGCT
Organism: Pseudomonas sp. SORT22; assembly: GCF_018417635.1. NCBI lineage: Bacteria > Pseudomonadati > Pseudomonadota > Gammaproteobacteria > Pseudomonadales > Pseudomonadaceae > Pseudomonas > Pseudomonas sp. SORT22. The sequence continues at coordinate 1,074,305 of NZ_CP071007.1, read as the reverse complement.
TTTGCCCCCGAGTACCGGGTCAACCTGAGTATCGAGCGGCTCGACGGCAGCATCATGCTGACCCTCTCCAACGACACCGGCATCGTCGCCAAGCGGCTGATCAGCCCGGCCCAGCGCAACGACCCGCAGCGCCTGCAGCGATTGATCGAGAGCGTCCAGTTCGGTATCGCCATCGAACAGGGCCACAGCGCCGTGGAAATCCTCGCCGCCATGACCCGCAACGGTGCAAAAGCCGGCCAGGTTACTTCGCTTCCTCGATCTCCTTGCCACTAGCATCGATGGCTTTGGTCGACGGGTAGCGGTACGAGGCGTAGCGCACCACCAGGATCGAGAACGCCAGCAGCAGGATGCCGCCGCACACGTACAGCAAACCGGCGTCCGGCGCCTTGTGGTGCGACACGTCGCCAATCAGCAGGCGGGTCAGCGCGGTGATCGCTACATACAGCAGGAAGCGGATCGGCATGTGGTTGGTCTTGAAGTAGATCCCGACCATGGCGCCGAGCTCGAGGTAGATGAACAGCAGCAGGATGTCGTCGACGCTGACGCCCTTGCCGAGCATCTCGATGAAGGTGACCACGGCCGCGTAGGCGGTGATGCCACCGATGCCGAACAGGGCCAGGTAGTGGAACGCCTCGACGCACAGGTTGCCCAGCGAGTCGGCCGAGCCATGCAGGCTCTTGCGCAGTTTGTCAGCCCAATTGATGCTCACGATACGGTTTCCTTGATACGGCTGGAAGGATGATGCGCCAGGCGCATGACGCTTTGTCTGCATGCAGTAAAAAGGCCAGGCCCCCTGCTTGAGAAGGCGACCGATTGCCGCAAGGCACAGCCATCGCTGGCCGTGCCCCTATCCTTTCAGTTCGCGGTTACCGAAACGTGTTTACTCAAGCGCCGAGGCCGGGCCGAAAAATTCGTAGCGGCTCTGCTGCTCGGGCACGCCCAGGCCCTTGAGGTGGCGCTTGACGCTGGCCATGAAGGCTTTCGGGCCGAGGAAGTAGGCGTCCACATCACGCTCTTGCGGCAACCACTGGCCAAGCTGATCGGCGCTGAGCAAACCCACGGCGTCCGCCGGCTGGCTGACGCCATCGTCCTCGGCATAGCAGTAGAAGCGCTTGACCTGCGGGTGGCGCGCCGCCAGTTCGTCGACCCAGTCGCGAAAGGCGTGCACCGCGCCGTTGCGCGCGCAGTGAATGAAGTGCACCAAACGGCCGCTGTCCAGCGCCGCTTCGAGCATCGGCAAGGTCGGGGTGATGCCGACGCCGCCGCTGATCAGCACCAGCGGCTTGTCGCTGGCACTCAAGGTGAACTCGCCCGATGGCGGGAACAGGTTGATGCTGTCGCCTACCGCCAGTTGCTGGTGCAGGTAGTTGGAGACTTTGCCGCCGGCTTCGCGCTTGACGCTGATGCGGTACTGGCCGGCATTGCTCAGGGCCGACAGCGAATAGTTGCGGCGCTGTTCGACGCCGTCGATCAGCAGTTGCAACCCGATGTACTGGCCAGGCTCGGCCTGCAGGATCGCGCCGCCATCAACCGGGGCGAAGTAGAACGAGACGATTTCGCTGCTCTCCTCGACCCGCTCGACCAGCTTGAATGCGCGCGCGCCACGCCAGCCACCAGGGGCCGCAGCTTTTTGTGCATAGACCTCGCCTTCGGCGCCGATGAGGATATCGGCCAGTTGCTGATAGGCCGCGCCCCAGGCGGCGATCACTTCAGGGGTGGCGATGTCTTTGCCGAGGACTTCTTCGATGGCGCGCAGCAGGCAGCTACCGACAATCGGGTAATGTTCCGGCAGGATCTGCAAAGCCACATGCTTGTTGATGATCTGCCCGACCAGGCCACCCAGTTGTTCGAGCTGATCGATGTGCCGGGCGTACATCAGCACGCCATTGGCCAAGGCCCGTGGCTGGTCGCCGCTGGCCTGGTGGGCCTGGTTGAACAGCGGGCGCACTTCGGGGTACGCGCTGAGCATCAGCTTGTAAAAATGGGTGGTCAGCGCTTCACCGCCGCTTTCCAGCAGGGGTACGGTGGCTTTGACGATTGCACGATCCTGGGCATTGAGCATGGATGACTCCTGAGCCTGTGGCTTCTTGATGAATGCCTGAGTTATTACAGCTTTCGTGCCAACTATTTAATCTATATAAATCAACAACTTATAAATTAAAGAGTCATAACGACAACATCTGCGATATAGTCATTTTGACCCACAGGAGTCTTTATGACCGCAAAATCCCTGCTCACCGCCTTGCTGCCGCTGGTCAGCGACCTGTCCCGCGAATTGCCCGAACGCGAGCGCTACCGGCGCCTGCTCCAAGCCATGCGCAGCCTGCTGCCGTGCGATGCCGCGGCGCTGTTGCGCCTGGACGGCGAATGGCTGGTGCCCCTGGCGGTGGACGGCTTGAGCACCGATACTCTCGGGCGGCGCTTCAAGGTCGATGAACATCCACGCTTTGCCGCCATCCTCAGCCGCGAAGAGCCCACCCGCTTCGCCAGCGACAGCGACTTGCCCGACCCTTATGACGGCCTGGTCGAAGGCCTGCATCACCAGCTTGAGGTCCACGACTGCATGGGCTGCCCGCTGTTTGTCGACGAACAGCCCTGGGGCCTGATCACCCTCGATGCGCTCGACCCGGAGCAGTTCCAGCAGGTCGAGCTCGATGCCCTGCAGGCCTTTGCAAGCCTGGCCGCGGCTACGGTCAATGTTGCCGAGCGCATCGAACAACTGGCCTTGCGCGCCGAAGACGAACACCAGCGCGCCGAGGTGTATCGCCAGGCCAGCGGCCAACAGCACAAAGAACTGATCGGCCAGAGCAAGGCGCACAAACGCCTGCTGGAAGAAATCCGCCTGGTCGGCAGCAGCGACCTGACGGTGTTGATCACCGGCGAAACCGGGGTCGGCAAGGAGTTGGTGGCCCAGGCCATCCACCAGGCCTCGAGCCGCGCCGAGCGGCCGATGATCAGCCTCAACTGTGCGGCGCTGCCCGACACCCTGGTCGAGAGCGAGCTGTTCGGCCATGTGCGTGGCGCCTTTACCGGCGCGGTCGGCGAGCGCCGTGGCAAGTTCGAGCTGGCCAATGGCGGCACGTTGTTTCTCGATGAAGTCGGCGAGTTGTCGCTGAGCGTGCAGGCCAAGCTGTTGCGCGTGCTGCAAAGCGGCCAGTTGCAACGCCTGGGCTCGGACCAGGAGCACCGCGTCGATGTGCGCCTGATCGCCGCCACCAACCGCGACCTGGCCGAAGAAGTGCGCGCCGGGCGTTACCGCGCCGACTTCTACCACCGCCTGAGCGTGTATCCGCTGCTGGTACCGTCGCTGCGTGAGCGCGGGCGCGATGTGCTGCTGCTCAGCGGCTACTTTCTGGAACAGAACCGCTCGCGCATGGGCCTCGGTAGCCTGCGCCTGAGCGCCGAAGCCCAGGCCGCGTTGCTTGCCTACAGCTGGCCGGGCAACGTGCGCGAGCTGGAACACCTGATCGGCCGCTCGGCGCTCAAGGCCCTGGGTCAACATGCACAGCGGCCGAAAATCCTCACCCTGGAGGCCGCCGACCTGGACCTGCGCCCGCTCGAGGCGCTGCCGACACAAGCCGAAACACAGCCGCTGGTCGAAGCGCCGCTGCCCGTTGGCGACCTGCGCCAGGCCCTGGATGACTACCAGCGCCAGCTGATCCAGGCCTGCCTGGAGCGCCACCAGCACAACTGGGCCAGCACCGCCCGCGAGCTGGGCCTGGACCGGGCCAATCTCAGTCGCCTGGCGCGGCGCTTGGGTCTACGCTGATTTCACCGAGTGATTAAAGCCACGGGCTGCCGGGTCGATAACCTGGCATCTCCCCCTATTACTCTGCCCTGAAGGTGCCTATGGCGTCGCAAAATGCCCGCGCGGACTCGCTGTCGCTGCTGCTGTTTACCCTGCGCAGCGGCAAGCTGATGGCGATCAACCTGCTCAAGGTCAGTGAAATCATCCCCTGCCCGCCGCTGACCAAGCTGCCGGAGTCGCACCCCCACGTCAAAGGCGTGGCCACCCTGCGCGGCAACTCGCTGTCGGTCATCGACCTGTCCCGGGCCATCGGCGAACGGCCGCTGGCAGACCCGGACGGCGGCTGCCTGATCGTCACCGACATCAGCCGCTCCAAACAGGGCCTGCACGTGCAGGCGGTGAGCAAGATCGTCCATTGCCTGAGCACCGACATCAAGCCGCCGCCCTACGGCTCGGGGAGCAAGTCGTTCATCACCGGCGTGACCCGGGTCGACAACACCCTGGTGCAGGTACTGGATATCGAGAAGGTCATCCACGGCATCGCCCCGCCGCCCCATGAGGTGGCCAGCTCCGAGCTCAATGCCGAAGATGCTGCGGTACTGGCCGCCACCAACATTCTGGTGGTCGATGACAGCCAGGTGGCCCTGCAGCAGTCGGTGCACACCCTGCGCAACCTCGGCATCGAATGCCACACCGCGCGCAGCGCCAAGGATGCAATCAACACCCTGCTGGAACTGCAAGGCACCGAGCGCGAGATCAACGTAGTGGTATCGGACATCGAGATGTCGGAGATGGACGGCTACGCCTTCACCCGCACCCTGCGCGAAACCCCTGACTTCCAGCACCTCTATGTGTTGCTGCACACCTCGCTGGACAGCGCCATGAACAGCGATAAAGCCAAGGATGCCGGGGCCAACGCGGTGCTGACCAAGTTCTCCTCGCCGGAGCTGACCGACTGCCTGATCGTCGCCGCGCGCACCGTGGCCTTCGAAGAACGCTGACACATACCCGCGAAGCGCTGCGCTTGAATGTGCCTGAGGCTCAGGCACAATTGTGCGCACACCTTTGCGAGTACCCGCCATGAAAGCCCTCCTCTTCACCCTGCTCGGCTGCGCTGTGTTCAGTGCCGGCGCCCAGGCTTCCAGCAGCCAGGCCTGGAGCGAGCATGAACAGCAGGTCCTGAAAAGCTGCTTCGCCGCCAGCCAGCTCAAACAGGTCAAGGCCCTGGGCAAGGCCGCCGAGTTCGACGACCGCGTCGGTTACAGCGCCTTGCTGCTCGAAGGCCGCTACCCGCAAAAACACATGAACAACCGCAAAGGCACCGAGCTGTGCCTGTTCGATAAAAAACGCAAGGCGGCTTACGTCACCGAGTGGGCACCCGGCCAACCGTGAACAGCGCACCTGCCTCCGATATCCGTTTCGACTGCACCGGCTGTGGCAAATGCTGCACCGGGCATCATGTGCCCCTGACCTTGAGCGAAGCCCGCCACTGGGCTGGCTCTGGCGGCCAGGTCATCGTCCTGGTCGAAGCCTTCCTCGCCAACGGCCTGGGCCTGCCGGCCGAGCAGCGCGAGCACGCCATGCGCCGCTCCTGGCCGGTGCCCTGCGGCAGCAGCGAAGCCTGGGTGACCATCACCTTCGCCGCCTTCAATCCCGGCCGCTGCCGCAACCTGGATGACGACAACCGCTGCGGCATCTACGAGATCCGCCCGCTGGTGTGCCGCATCTACCCGATGGAAATCAACCCGCACATCCCGCTGCGCCCCGAAGCCAAGGACTGCCCGGGCGAAGCCTGGCAAAGCGGCCCGGCGCTGATCCACGGCAATCAATTGGTCGATAAGCGCCTGGCGGAGCTGATCGAGCGTTCACGCCAGGCCGATCGCGATGATATCCGTGCCAAGGTTGCCATCTGCCAGGCGCTGGGCATCGATGTCAGCGCGCTCAAGGGCAATGGCTTTACCGCATACCTGCCCGACACTGCCGCGCTTGCCCAGGCCCTGCAACAACCGGCGCTGGAGCAGCCGCTGGCGCCGTGGACGCTGCATGTGGTCGATCCGCAACTGAGCGCCGAGCTTGAAGCCTGCGGCGCGCAGGTGTGCAGCGAACCGGGCTTGTACTACAGCTTCATCGGTTTTTGAATCACCCTACTGGCAGCGCCGCCAGAACTCATCGGCCAGCCGGCGCAGGTCTTGCGCCAGCCCGGCCACGTCGGTGGCGCTCAGGTGGCTCTGCTGGCCGACCTGCACCGTGGCTTCGCTGGCCTGGCGAATGCTGATGATGTTGCGGTTGATGCTCTCGCTGACCTGGCTTTGCTGCTCGACTGCCGCGGCAATCTGCAGGCTCATTTCACTGATCTGGTTGACCCGCAGGCTGATGCCGTCCAGGGCGCTGGCGGCGCGCTGGGCCTGTTCGACACTGTGCCCGGCATGTTCGCTGCTCTGCTGCATGACCTGCACCGCTTCGCGCGCACCATTTTGCAGGGCGCTGATCATCCGCTGGATCTCGTGGGTCGACTGCGCGGTGCGCTGGGCCAGGCCGCGTACTTCGTCGGCAACCACGGCAAAACCACGGCCCTGGTCACCGGCTCGCGCTGCTTCGATGGCAGCGTTGAGGGCCAGCAGGTTGGTCTGCTCGGCGATGCCGCGAATCACCTCGAGCACCCCGGTGATCTCGCTGCTGTGGCTTTCCAGGTTGTGGATAACTTCGGTGGCCGAATTCAGCGAGTTCGCCAGGTTCTGGATGGCGCTGCGGTTGAGATCGACCAGTTGATGCCCGGCCTGGGTTTCCCCTTCGGCCTGGTCGGCGGCCTGTGAAGCCTGCTGGGCGCTGCTGGCAACCTGGGCAACGCTGGCGGCCATCTGGTTGATCGCGGTGGCCACCTGGTCGGCTTCGCTTTGTTGCTCCAGGCTGTTGCTGTGGCTGCTTTGCAGCGACTGGGCAAGGCTGCCGGTATGCCCGGCCAGGCGCCGCGAGGTATCGCCGATACGCCCGACCACCGCGCCCAACTGGCCCTTGAGCATGCGCAGGGCGAAGTCGATCTGGCCGATGCCGTCGCGCCGGCCGGTGTACAGCTGCTGGCTCAAGGGGTTGTCGGCAATCGCCTGGGCCTGCACGCGCAGGCGCTCCAGCGGGCGCAGGGCAATGAAGATCATCAACGCCGCCAGGCCGCTGGCCACAATCAGCTCCAGCGCACCTTGCCATGGCAGCACCGGCAGCAGCAGGCGACTGATGGCAAACACCGCCGCCAGCGCCAGGGTCACCCCGCCCCACAACTGCCAGCCCAACCCCAGCACCGGCAGACGCTGCCACCAGCGGTTGCGGCCACTGCGCAGGTGGGCGTAACAACGCTCAGCGGCCTCGACCTGCTCGGCACTGGGCTTGGTCCGCACCGACTGGTACTCCATGGCCTGACCGTTGCTGGAGATGGGCGTAACAAAGGCGCTGACCCAGTAATGGTCGCCGTTCTTGCAACGGTTTTTCACCAGGCCCATCCATGAGCGGCCGCTCTTCAGCGTTTGCCACATCTGCGCGAAAGCCTGGGGCGGCATGTCCGGGTGGCGGACGATATGGTGGGGGTTGCCGATCAACTCTTCGCGGGTAAAGCCACTGATCTTGATGAAATCGTCATTGGCGTAGGTGATCTGGCTGGTCAGGTCAGTGGTGGAAAGGATATTGGCGTCACCGGGATAATCCACATTGCGACCGGTCACAGGCAAATTGCTCTTCATCGGAGGCACTCGTTTTTGTCGGGGAGAATCGGCAGGGCGTACGACTCTAGTGGCAAATTTTTGCGCAATCTTGATCCAGCTCAGGATATTGGCACTTGGCCATTACCGAGCTGAAATACACAGAATCTGCTGTGTTGGCAGGTCGGGCCTCATCGCGGGTCAAGCCCGCTCCCACAAAGGAGCGGTGTACGCCAAACCTGTCAGCGCTGTCAGTTAGCGGTCACGCTGCTGACCTGATTGAGCGGCTATAACGCTACATACCGATCCCTGCGCCCGCGGTGCCCTGCAAGCATGTCAATCAAGCCTCGTTCCGTCGTTATCTGCGCCCTGCTCATCGCCCTGGCAGGCATCGCCCTGTGGCTGGTCAACCGCCCCGGCAAGGAACAATCCACCACCAGTAGCGCCATCCCCGTGCGCGTGGTCAGCGTCAAGCAGCAGGACGTGCCGCGCTTTGTCAGCGGCATCGGTTCGGTGCTGTCGCTGCATAGCGTGGTGATTCGCCCGCAGGTCGAAGGGCTGCTGACGCAGTTGCTGGTCAAGGAAGGCCAGGCGGTCAAGCAAGGCGACCTGCTGGCCACCATCGACGACCGTTCGATCCGCGCCAGCCTCGAGCAGGCCAAGGCCCAACTGGGCCAGAGCCAGGCGCAGTTGCAGGTGGCCGAAGTCGACCTCAAGCGCTATAGGCTGCTGAGCACCGACAACAGCGTCTCAAAACAGACCCTCGACCAGCAGCAGGCACTGTTCAACCAGCTCAAGGCCACGGTACTCGGCAACCAGGCCGCGATTGCCGCCGCTCAAGTGCAACTTTCGTACACGCAGATTCGCTCGCCGGTGACCGGCCGGGTCGGTATTCGCAATGTCGACGAGGGCAACTTCCTGCGCGTGGCCGACACCCAGGGGCTGTTCAGCGTGACCCAGATCGACCCGATCGGTGTCGAGTTCTCGCTGCCGCAGCAATTGCTGCCAACCCTGCAGGGCCTGCTCACCGCGCCAACCCCGGCGGTGGTGCAAGCCTACCTGGAAGGCGACGGCGACAGCGGCGGCACGCTGCTGGGCGAGGGCAGGCTTAGCCTGATCGACAACCAGGTGGCGGCCAACACCGGCACCATCCGGATCAAGGCCGAGTTCGCCAACCCGGATGCGCGGCTGTGGCCCGGGCAACTGGTGACCCTCAAGCTGCAGACCGCGCTGGATCAAAAAGCCCTGGTGGTGCCACCGCAAGTGGTGCAGCGCGGCATCGACGGCCATTACGTGTACCGCCTCAATGGCGACAAGGTCGACAGCGTGCCGGTCAAGGTGCTGTACCAGGACAGTGTGCTGAACATCATTGCCGGGGTCGCAGCTGGCGACCGGTTGGTGTCCGACGGCCAGTCGCGGCTCAAGCCCGGCGCCCATGTCGAAATCGCCCCTGAGGCGCCGCCGCCAGAAGACGTGACCAGCGCCAAGGTGCAGCCATGAACCCGCGCGGCTCGATCAGCGCCTGGTGCATCGACCGCCCGATCGCCACCCTGCTGCTGACCTTCGCCCTGGTGCTGCTCGGGGTCATCGCCTTTCCGCGCCTGCCGGTGGCGCCATTGCCCGAAGCCGATTTCCCGACCATCCAGGTTACCGCGCAACTGCCCGGCGCCAGCCCGGAAACCATGGCCTCGTCGGTGGCCACGCCGCTGGAGGTGCAGTTCAGCGCCATCCCCGGCATGACCCAGATGACCTCCAGCAGCGCCCTGGGCTCGACCAACCTGATCTTGCAGTTCACCCTCGACAAGAGCATCGACACCGCCGCCCAGGAAGTCCAGGCGGCAATCAACACCGCCACCGCGCGCCTGCCCCAGGACATGCCCAGCCCGCCGACCTGGCGCAAGGTCAACCCGGCCGACAGCCCGGTGCTGATTCTTACCGTAAGCTCGGCGCAGATGCCAGCCAACGAGCTCAGTGATTACGCCGAAACCCTGCTGGCCCGCCAGTTGAGCCAGATCGACGGGGTCGGCCTGATCAACATCACCGGGCAGTTGCGCCCGGCCATCCGCGTGCAGGCCCAGCCAGAAAAACTTGCCGCCCTGGGCCTGACCCTGGCCGACCTGCGCCAGGCCATCCAGCAGACCAGCCTGAACCTGGCCAAGGGCGCGCTGTACGGGCAGAACAGCGTGTCGACCATCGCCACCAACGACCAGTTGTTCCACCCCGAGGAATACGCCCAGCTGATCGTCTCGTACCGCGACGGCGCACCGGTGCACCTGCAGGATGTTGCCAAGGTGATCAATGGCGCCGAAAACGCTTACGTCAAAGCCTGGTCCGGCGAGCAGCAGGGCCTGAACCTGGTGGTGTTCCGCCAGCCCGGGGCGAACATCGTCGATACCGTCGACGGCATCATGGCGGCCTTGCCGGGGCTTGAGCAGATGCTGCCGGCATCCGTGCAGGTGTCGGTGCTCAACGACCGCACCCAGACCATCCGCGCCTCGCTGCACGAGGTGGAGATCACCCTGATGATCGCCGTGCTGCTGGTGATCGGGGTGATGGCGCTGTTCCTGCGCCAATGGTCGGCGACTCTGATCGTGTCGAGCGTGCTCGGTGTGTCGCTGGTGGCCAGCTTCGCCCTGATGTACCTGTTCGGTTTCAGCCTGAACAACCTGACCCTGGTGGCCATCGTCATCTCCGTGGGCTTTGTGGTCGATGACGCGATCGTGGTAGTGGAGAACATCCACCGTCACCTGGAAGCCGGTGACGGCATGCGCGAGGCGGCGATCAAGGGCTCGGGCGAAATCGGCTTTACCGTGGTGTCGATCAGTTTTTCGCTGATTGCCGCGTTCATTCCGCTGCTGTTCATGGGCGGCGTGGTCGGGCGGCTGTTCAAGGAATTCGCCCTCACCGCCACCTCGACCATCCTGATTTCCGTGGTAGTGTCGCTGACCCTGGCGCCGACCCTTTGCGCCCTGTTCATGCGCCGCCCGCAGCACAACGCGCAGGACACCCCGAGCCGCCTGCTCGGCTGGTACGAGCGCGGGCTGGTCAAGGCCCTGGCCCACCAGCGACTCATGCTGGGTTTATTCGGCCTGACCTTCGCCCTGGCAGTGGTCGGCTACATTGCCATCCCCAAAGGCTTCTTCCCGGTGCAGGACACCGGCTTCGTGCTCGGCACCAGCGAGGCGGCGGCCGATGTCTCCTACCCGGACATGCTCGAAAAACATAAGGCGCTGGCCAGGATCGTCGAGGCCGACCCGGCCGTGCGAGCCTTCTCCCATGCTGTCGGAGTGACCGGCAGCAACCAGACCATCGCCAACGGCCGCTTCTGGATCGCCCTCAAGGACCGCGGCGATCGCGACGTTTCGGCCAGCGAATTCATCGACCGCCTGCGGCCGAAACTGGCCAAGGTGCCGGGCGTGGTCCTGTACCTGCGCGCCGGCCAGGACATCAACCTCAGCTCCGGACCGAGCCGCAGCCAGTACCAGTACGTGCTCAAGAGCAACGACGGCCCGGCCCTGAACCTCTGGACCCAGCGCCTGACCGAGCGGCTGAAGGCCAACCCGGCCTTTCGCGACCTGTCCAACGACCTGCAACTGGGCGCCAGCGTTACCCGCATCGACATCGACCGCAAGGCCGCGGCGCGTTTCGGCCTGACCACCACCGACGTCGACCAGGCGCTCTACGATGCCTTCGGCCAGCGGCAGATCAGCGAGTTCCAGACCGAGACCAACCAGTACAAGGTGATCCTCGAACTCGACGCCCGCCAGCGCGGCAAGGCCGAGAGCCTCAACTACTTCTACCTGCGCTCGCCCTTGAGCGGCGAGATGGTGCCGTTGTCGGTGCTGGCCAAGGTCGCGGCGCCGAGCACCGGGCCGTTGTCGATTGCCCATGACGGCCTGTTCCCGGCTGCCAACCTGTCGTTCAACCTGGCCCCCGGCGTCGCCTTGGGCGACGCGGTGCAGATTCTTGAACGCACCCAGCGCGAACTGGGCATGCCCGATTCGATCATCGGCACCTTCCAGGGTGCGGCCCAGGCCTTCCAGAGTTCGCTGTCGAGCCAGCCGTGGCTGATCCTCGCGGCGCTGGTGGCGGTGTACATCATCCTCGGCGTGCTCTACGAGAGCTTCGTCCATCCGCTGACCATCATCTCCACCCTGCCCTCGGCCGGGCTCGGCGCCCTGGCGCTGTTGTGGCTGTCGGGCGAGGATTTTTCGATCATGGGCTTGATCGGCATCGTGCTGCTGATTGGCATCGTCAAGAAGAACGGCATCCTGCTCATCGATTTTGCCCTCGACGCCCAGCGCCACCAGGGCCTGAGCGCCGAAGAGGCGATCCACAAGGCCTGCCTGACACGTTTTCGGCCGATCATGATGACCACCCTCGCCGCCCTGCTTGGCGCCGTGCCGCTGATGTTCGGCATGGGCGCCGGCGCCGAGCTGCGCCAGCCACTGGGCATTGCTGTGGTCGGCGGGCTGCTGGTCAGCCAGGCGCTGACACTGTTCACCACACCGGTCATATACTTGGCCCTGGAACGCCTGTTCCACCGGCGCCAGACGGCCGTGACCATGGCGCAAACCGATGCCAGTTGAGAGCCGACCATGCGTGTGCTGATTATCGAAGACGAACAAAAGACCGCCGACTACCTGCACCGCGGCCTCAGCGAGCAAGGCTTTACCGTGGACCTGGCGCGCGACGGTATCGATGGCCTGCACATGGCCCTGGAAGGCGACTATGCGGTGATCGTCCTCGATGTGATGCTCCCGGGCCTGGACGGCTACGGTGTGCTGCGCGCCCTGCGTGCGCGCAAGCAGACGCCGGTGATCATGCTCACCGCCCGCGAGCGGGTCGAAGACCGCATCCACGGCCTGCGCGAAGGCGCCGACGACTACCTTGGCAAGCCGTTCTCGTTCCTCGAACTGGTCGCCCGCCTGCAAGCCCTGACCCGCCGTGGCGGCGGCCATGAGCCGGTGCAGATCCAGGTCGCCGACCTCTGGGTCGACCTGATCAGCCGCAAGGCCAGCCGCGCCGGGCAGCGCCTGGAGCTGACCGCCAAGGAGTTCTCGCTGCTCAGCGTGCTGGCCCGCCGGCATGGCGAGATTTTGTCGAAGACGGCGATTGCCGAGCTGGTCTGGGATATCAATTTCGACAGCGACGCCAATGTTGTCGAAGTGGCGATCAAGCGCCTGCGCGCCAAGCTCGACGGGCCTTTCGAAACCAAACTGCTGCACACCATCCGAGGCATGGGCTATGTTCTGGAAAACCGTGCCGACTAACTCCATCGCCCTGCGCCTGAGCGCGCTGTTCACCCTGGTGGCACTGGGTGTGTTCCTGGTGATCGGTACCGCGCTGTACAAGCAGGTCGACCGCAGCCTCGACCTGCTGCCCACCGCCGAGCTTGAAGCGCGCTTCAGCGTGCTGGAGTCGTCGCTGACCCGCTACGACACCCGCGAGCACTGGCAGAAGATCACCAACAAACTCAATTTGCTCAGCGAAGAAGACCGGCGCATCCGCTTCTGGGTGGTCAGCGACGGTAGCCCGTTCGAATACGGTCAGCCAGACGCCAGCATCCGCACCTTTGCCCAGGGCCGGCTGGGCATGCGCGACCTGCACCTGGCCGCCAGCCCCTACCCTTACAAGGTACTGGTCAGCGAACTGCCGGCCATGGGCAAGCGCCCGGCCCTGCGCTTTTTGATCGGCATCGACACCGAGACTTTCTGGCAAACCCAGCACACCTTGCTGGTGGCGATCATCAGCCTGTCGGTACTGGGCGTGGTGCTGGCCTCGTTGCTCGGTTACTGGGTGGCGCGCTATGGTTTGCGGCCGTTGCTGGCACTCTCGGCCGAAGCTCAAAAGCTGGCGCCACCGCGCCTGAGCGGGCGCCTGCAACTGGCCGACCTCGCCCCGGAGCTGGCGCAGTTCGCCAGCGCCTTCAACTCGACCCTGGAGCGCGTCGACCAGGCCTACAGCCGCCTGGAAGCCTTCAACGCCGACGTCGCCCATGAACTGCGCTCGCCGCTGACCAACCTGATCGGCCAGACTCAGGTCGCCCTGACCCGTGGGCGCAGCGCCGAGCACTACTTCGAGGTGCTGCAATCGAACCTTGAAGAACTCGAGCGCCTGCGCAGCATCATCAACGACATGCTCTTCCTCGCCAGCGCCGACCAGGGCAGCAAGGCCACGGCGCTGACCAGCACCTCGCTGGCCGAAGAAGTGGCGACCACCCTCGACTACCTGGACTACATCCTCGAGGACGCGCGCATCAGCGTGCAGGTCAGCGGCGATGCCCAGGCGCGCATCGAAAAGGCCCAGTTGCGCCGGGCGCTGATCAACCTGCTGAACAACGCGGTGCAGCACACCTTGCCCGAGCAGGTGATCCAGGTGCGAATCGAGGAGCAGCACGGCCAGGTAAGCATCGCCGTGAGCAACCCGGGGCCGGCGATTGGCGAGGAACACCTGGCGATGCTGTTCGAACGCTTCTACCGGGTGGATGCGGCGCGCAGCAACAGCGGCGCCGGCAACCACGGGCTGGGGCTCGCGATCGTCAAGGCGATTGCGCTGATGCATGGCGGCAGCGTGTTCGTGCGCAGCCAGGCGGGGGCCAATACCTTCGGGATCCTGTTGCCGGCCTGAGGGCCTCATCGCGGGTCCGGTGTACACAGATCCATTGTGGGAGCGGGCTTGACCCGCGATGACTATTACCTTTGACGCAACAGTGCTTATCCTAAAAGTAACTGTTTCTATCACCCATTTCCGACTAATTTAGTCAAACCTAATCCACACTTGCCAAGCAAGAAGGTTGTTGCAAATGTCCAACAGTATGGGTGTTGCCAGCGTATTCGTCCTGTCGTCCCTGTTGCTGTCGCCACTGGCCATGGCTGAAGAATCCCCGGCCTTTGTTGCCCGTAATGCCGAGCGCGCCGCCGTCGTTCAGGAGGCCATCGCCGCACACAAGGCCGAGCAGGCCAAAGGCCTGGAACAGACCGCTTCCAAGGCTCAAGCGAGTGACGCTTCCGATAGCTGATAGCGCCACGCTCCACTCCTTCGACTCCCTCGATGGCCGTACAGGTGACTTGAGCGCCTGTGCGGTTGTCTTTCAAAGCCGCTGCCGATCAGCGGCTTTTTTTCGTGTGTCGAAAAATGCCAGCGCGCTGGCTCGTTTGTTCATAACAAGACCGTCTTTCACACAATAAAAACTGCCGTACATTCACCCCAAGGAGTCCACACCGGTGAACACTGCTTTACGCTTCACCCCACTGTTCGTTGCATTGGCTGCAACGATGCCCTGCAGCGCCCAGGCCGACGAGGAAAAAGCCGAAGGCTTCATCGAAGGGTCGAGCCTCAATGTGCACGCTCGCAACTACTACCTGAACCGCAACCAGCTGTTGCCAGGCGTGCGTGACAACCGCGAATGGGGCCAGGGTTTTCTCGGCAAATTCGAATCGGGCTACACCCCGGGCACGGTCGGTTTCGGCCTCGATGCCCACGCCATGCTCGGGCTGAAACTCGACGGCGGTGGCGGTACCTCCGGCTCGAGTATTTTGCCGATCAACACCAAGGGCGATGGCGAACCGGGCAAGGCCCACGATTCGTTCTCCACTGCCGGCGCTGCGCTGAAGATGAAAGCCTTCGACACCGAGCTCAAGGCCGGCGACCTGTTCCTCACCAACCCGGTGATCGCCGGCGGCGAGTCGCGCATGCTGCCGCAGACCTTCCGTGGCGTCAGCGTCACCAACAACAGCTTTGACGGGGTGATGCTCGAAGCCGGCCAGGCCAGCTTCACCAAGCCCTACAACCAGAGCGGCCACCGGCGCATCGACACCTTCTACGGCAAGTTGCAGGACGAGCGCGACAGCCGCCACCTGAACTGGGCCGGGGTGGCCTGGAGCGGCGTACCGAACCTGACCTCGAGCCTGTATGCCGCCGAGCTCAAGGACATCTGGAACCAGTACTACTTCGATCTGGACTACACCTGGCAGCTCAACGAGCTGGTCAGCCTCAACCCCGGCCTGCACTTCTACCACACCCAGGACACCGGCCAGGCGCTGCTCGGGCACATCGACAACAACACCTACAGCCTGCATTTCACCGTCAACGTCGGCTACAACAGCCTCACCGCGGTGTACCAGCGGGTCAACGGCAACACCCCGTTCGACTACATCAACCAGGGCGACAGCGTCTTTCTCGACAACTCGCAGATTTACTCGGACTTCAACGGCCCCAACGAGCGCTCGTGGAAGCTCAAGTACGCCTACGACTTCGCCGGTGCCGGCATCCCCGGCCTGACCTCGATTGTGTCCTACTCGCGCGGTGAGCTGGACATGAGCAAGGTCGACCCCAACAGCGTCGGCTACGGCCACTGGTACAACGCCGACGGCGAGAATGCCCAGCACTGGGAACGTGACGTCGACCTGCAGTACGTGTTCCAGCAAGGCCAGCTCAAGGACCTCTCGGTACTGCTGCGCTGGGCCTCGCACCGTGGCACCCAGGGCTACTCGCACATCGACAACGATGTCGACGAGTACCGAGTGATCGTTGACTACCCGCTGAACATTTTCTGATCGAACCTGTAGGCGCGAGCTTGACTCGCGATGCGATGGGTCTGACCCGTTGCAATCGCGGGGCAAGTCGGGTCGCCGCACCGCCGCTCCCGCATTCGTCAGAATGTCACCATTAAATCCTTGTCCGACAATCCGCGCGCCCCTAGAATACGGCCGCCGCGCAGTAATACCGCACTTTCCAGACGGTCTTCGGCATCAGTGACCATGACGTTGCCCACCCGATCCCAGCGATCCGCCCTGTACAAGTCTCATCCGGAGCTGATCCTCAACCTGGGCAGTTGCCTCGCGGTGCTCGCCATCGTCGCCATCGTCACCTTCCTGTTGATGCGCGAACGCAGCAGCGTCGAACAGGCTGCCGCACGCTCGGCCAGCAACATAGTGCAGCTGATCGAAAGCGACATCGTGCGCAATGTCGAACTCTATGACCTTTCCCTGCAAGGCCTGATCTGGGCCGTGCAGCGCCCGGAACTGCTCGCCGTGCCGGTCGAGCTGCGCCAGCAGATTCTCTTCAACCAGGCCGTTACCGCACCGGTACGTGGCGATATCCTCTGGCTCGATGCCAAGGGCGACGTGGTTGCAGACTCCACCAGCAGCATCCCGCGCCAGGCCAATTTCGCCGACAGCAAGGACTTCCAGCAGCATCGCGACAACCCCGACCTGGGCCTGGTCATCGGCCAGCCGTTCAAGGCACGGCTGGGCGACCTGGACTGGTGCATCAGCTTCAGCCGGCGCATCTCCGGGCCCCACGGTGAGTTTCTCGGGGTGGCTGCCGGGGCCTTGCGCCTGTCGTACTTCAGCACGCTGTTCCAGCGCCTGGACATCGGCACCGACAGCAGCATCAACCTGATGAACACCGACGGCGCCCTGCTGGTACGCCAGCCGGGCAGCCCGGATGAACCAAAAATCGGCCAGAACTACAGCGACCGGCCGAACTTCCAGCGCATGCGCGCCGATGTCAGCGGCACCTTTGCCGGGGTTTCCACCCGCACCGGCAAAGAACGGCTGTTTACCTTCGCCCGGGTTGGCGACTTGCCGCTGATCGTCATCGTCGCCCACTCCGCCGACGAAGTCTTCGAGTCGTGGCGGCGCACCGCCGTGCTGGTCAGCGTCGCCACCGGCGTGCTGTGCATCGGCATTCTCTGGCTGACCCTGCTATTGGGTCGCGAATTGCGCCGCCGGCAGAGCGCCGAACAAGGCCTGGCGGCGCTGGCCGCCACCGACAGCCTGACCGGCCTTGCCAACCGCCGGCGCCTCGACCAGGTGCTGCGCCAGGAATGGGCGCGCAGCCTGCGCAATGCCCGGCCGCTGGCGGTGCTGATGGTCGATGTCGATCACTTCAAGGCCTTCAACGATCGCCATGGCCACCCGGGTGGCGATGCCGCCTTGCGCCAGGTGGCCGCAGCGATTGCCAGCAGCATTCGCCGCCCGGCCGACCTGGCCGCACGCTATGGGGGTGAGGAATTTCTGGTGGTGTTGCCGGAGACTGAACTGCCGGGGGCACTGCTGCTGGCCGAACGCATTCGCGCAGCCGTCGAGGCGTTGCCGCCGTTTGGCGCTGACACAGCGCCGGTGACCGTCAGTATCGGCATCGGTTGCCACACGCCAGGCGCCCAGCAAGATCTCGCGACCTTGCTGGGCGATGCCGACGAGGCGCTTTACCGTGCCAAGGGCAACGGCCGCAACCGGGTCGAGGCTGCGCGTTAAGAGCTGGCGCGAGCCTGGTTGCGCAGGGCCTTGACCTGGTCATGGTTGCGCTGCACACCGTGGTACTGGCGTTCAACCAGGGCGTACACCTCGCTGCTTGGCAGGGTGTTGAGGCGAGCCAGTTTTTCCAGGGCGTCCTTGTAGGCTTTCAGGGCGTGGTCCTCGCCGCGCTCGACTTCGTTGAGCACCGCTTCTTCATCCTTGCCGGTGAGCATCGACTTCAGGTTGACCCAACCACGGTGCAGGTCACCGCTGACGCTGGTGGAGGTTTCCGGGTCGCCGCCCAGGCTGCGCACTTGCTGTTGCAGTTCGGCGGCGGCGCTACCGCACTCACCGGCACGCTGGATGAAGTAGCTTTTGAGCTGCGGATTTTTCACATCCTCGGCAGAGGTTTTGAAACCCTTTTCGCCATCCTTGCTGAACTCGATCAGTTCGTTGAGAACCGAGACCACTTCTTTGTTGGGGGTAGTCATGACGTTGCTCCTTTGCATGAGGGAAGTGCAATAGATCGGAGCAGGGTTCGTGCCAGCCGGCGAACATAAAAAATATCGTTAACTTTCAATAACTTGAAATTAAATGAACTTATCACTTGCACGCGTTCTGCATGAACTGTCCTTTGGCCTTCATGCAGATTGCATGTATGTTGGCCCACCTCTTCAAAGAACAGCCTTGCCATGAACCCGGAAGCCCTCGTCCTGCTGGTCACCCGCGAAATGCCCTACGGCAAATACCAGGGCCGGCTGATCGCCGACCTGCCTGGTCACTACCTCAACTGGTTCGCCCGCCAGGGCTTTCCCAAGGGCGAGCTGGGTAGCCTGCTGGCACTGATGCACGAGGTCGATCACAACGGCCTGAGCGACCTGCTGGTCCCCCTGCGCAAGAAGTACCCGCGCCCGCGCAACTGATCAGGCCTTGGCCGGCTGCACTGTCAGCTCCACCCCTTCACCACGCTTGAGCACGGCATACACCACTGCCGTCAGCAGGCTGCCGGCGACGATCGCCAGCAAGTACAACACGGCATGGTTGATCGCATTGGGGATCAGCATGACGAACAGGCCGCCATGGGGCGCCATCAGCTTGCAGCCGAAGTACATCGACAAGGCGCCGGTCAGCGCACCGCCGACGACGCTGGCCGGGATCACCCGCAGCGGGTCTTTGGCGGCAAACGGAATCGCCCCCTCGGAAATAAAACACAGGCCCAGCACCAGCGCCGCCTTGCCAGCTTCGCGCTCGCTCTGGGCGAACTTGCGCCGGGCAATGAAGCTGGCGATGCCCAGGCCAATCGGCGGCACCATGCCGGCGGCCATGGTCGCGGCCATCGGTGCATAACTCTGCGACGCCAGCAGCCCGACCGAGAATGCATAGGCCGCCTTGTTGATCGGCCCACCGAGGTCGACGCACATCATCCCGCCGAGCAACACGCCGAGCAGAATCGCGTTGGTGGTGCCCATGCTGTCGAGAAAATGGGTCAGGCCTTCGAGCATGCCGGCCACCGGCTTGCCGACCACGTAAATCATCACCAGGCCGGTGAACAGGCTGGCCAGCAGCGGGATGATCAGGATCGGCTTGAGCGCCTCAAGGCTGCTGGGCAGGCGCGCCCAGCGGCTGATGGCCTTGGCGCTGTAACCGGCGAGAAAGCCTGCGACGATCCCGCCGATAAACCCCGCGCCCAAGGTACTGGCGAGCAAGCCGCCAATCATCCCCGGCGCCAGCCCCGGACGGTCGGCTATCGAATAAGCGATGTAACCGGCCAGCAGCGGCACCATCAGTTTGAACGCCGCGTCACCGCCAATTTGCATCAATGCCGCAGGCAGGGTGCCGGGCTCTTTGTAAGCCTCGATACCGAACACAAACGACAGCGCGATCAGCAAACCGCCGGCCACCACCATCGGCAGCATGAACGACACGCCGGTGAGCAGGTGCTTGTACACCCCGGTTTTTTCGCTGCGCGCAGGCGCTGCGTTTGCACCTTGCGCGGCAGCTTCTTCGCGGGCTTCGGCCAGGGCTTTTTTCAGTGTGGCCTGGGCCTGCTTGAGGGCAACGCCGGTGCCGCAGCGGTAGATGCGCTTGCCGGCAAAGCGCGCGGTGGGCACCTCGATATCAGCGGCCAGCAGCACCACGTCGGCGTCGGCAATGGCCGCTGCCGACAAGGGGTTACGCGCCCCCACCGAGCCCTGGGTCTCGACGCTGAGCTGGTAGCCCAGTTGCTGCGCCGCCTGCTGCAAGGCCTCGGCGGCCATGAAGGTATGGGCGACGCCAGTCGGGCAGGCAGTGACCGCGACAATCTTCGCGCTGCGCTCTACCGGCGCTGCAACCGGCTCGGCTTCGGGCTGATAAACCACAGCCTTTTCGGCCGCTTCACGGAGAAAGTTTTCGACATCCGCCAGGGCTTGCGCCGGGGTGCTCTGGTACAGGCGCTTGCCGGCGAAACGGCGCAGCTCCAGCGGGCCGGTGTTGACCACCAGCACCCAGTCGGCGGCAGCGATCGCCGCCGCCGATAACTGCCGCTCGGGTTGCTGCGGGTCGTGCACTTCAACGCTGGTGCTCCAGCCCTGGCGCAGCGCGGCCGCTTCCAGCAGGCGCGCACTGAGCACACTAGAGACCTGGCCATTGGGGCAGGCGGTGACGATGGCAATGTTCATCTGCAAGCCTCTTGTTGTTCTTCTGTCAGCTGCACCTGGCTTTCCAGTTGCGCCAGTTGCGCCCGGTCGTTGATGCCGAAACCGATCTGGGTCACCGCCTGGGCGGCAATCGCCGTGGCCCGGCGCAGGGTTTGCGCCGGCGTGTCGGCGCTCAGCAGGCCATGGACCATGCCTGCCAGCAGCGAATCGCCGGCGCCGACGGTACTGGCTACCGTGACCTTGGGCGGCACGGCGCTGAGGACGCTGCCCTGGCGGAACCAGTTGACGCCCTGCTCGCCCTGGGACACCACCACATGTTCGACACCCTGGCCGATCAACCGGGTTGCAGCTTGTTGCTGCTGGGCAACATCATGCACCGCAGTGCCAAGCACTTCGCTCAGCTCATCGGTGTTCGGCTTGACCAGCCACGGCCCGCAGGCAAGCCCGGCCCGCAAGGCTTCACCGCTAGTGTCCAGAGCCACTTTCAGGCCCATGGCCTTGAGCCGGGCCAGGAGCATCTGCAACCACTGCGGGCTGATGCCCTGCGGCAGGCTGCCGGCCACCACCACCGCAGCGTGACCGGGGGCGATCTGCTCCAGGCGGGTCAGCAGTTCCAGACGCGCCTGCTCATCGACCTGCGGGCCGGGGCCGTTGATATCGGTGACCTGGCCGCAGGCTTCGACCAGCTTGATGTTGCAGCGGGTCTCGCCGGCTACCCGCACGAAGCAATCGGCAAAGCCGCGGCGGCCGATCAGGGCCTCGAACGGCGCCAGGTTGTCGCGACCGAGAAAGCCGCCCACCGTCACGCTATGGCCAAGATCAGCCAGTACCTGGGCAACGTTCAGGCCCTTGCCGGCGGCATGGCTGTGCTGCGCCTGGCTGCGGTTGACCTGGCCGGCCAGCAGGCTGTCGAGGCGGACGGTAAGGTCCAGCGCCGGGTTCAGGGTCAGGGTCAGTATCTTGGCCATCAACGGGTCTCCAGCAGTGCCCGCACTGCGCCGGCACTGCCCTGCAGCAAGGCTTGGCGCGCAAGCTTTTGGGCATGTTCAAAGTTCAGTTCACGTACTTCGGCTTTCACCTCGGCGATGCTGCGCGCAGCAACGCTCAGCTCATCGACGCCAAGGCCGAGCAGCAGCGCCACCGCCTGCGGATCGGCCGCCAGCTCGCCGCACACGCCGACCCACTTGCCATGGGCATGGGCGGCGCGCACGGTGATATCGATCAGTTGCAGCACCGCCGGGTGCAGGCCGTCGGCTTGCGCCGAAAGGCTCGGGTGGCCGCGGTCGATGGCCAGGGTGTACTGGGTCAGGTCGTTGGTGCCGATGCTGAAAAAGTCCACCTCCCGGGCCAGCACCGGCGCCAGCAAGGCGGCCGATGGCACCTCGATCATGATCCCCAGTTGCAGGTCGCTGACGCTGATTTCCTCGCGCAGGCGCTCGACCATGGCCCGCGCCTGGCGCCACTCTTCGAGCTGGCCGACCATCGGGAACATGATCCGCAGCGGCCGGTCGCCAGCAGCGCGCAGCAAGGCGCGCAGCTGGCTTTCCATCACCTGTGGGCGTTGCAGGGTCAGGCGAATGCCGCGCACGCCGAGGAAGGGGTTTTCTTCCTTGGCGATCGGCCAGTAAGGCAAGGGTTTGTCGCCGCCGACATCGAGGGTGCGCACCACCAGCGGCCGGCCAGCAAGGCCATCGAGCACGCGGCGGTACTCGGCCTCTTGCACGGCTTCGTCGGGGGCTTGCGGGTGAGCCATGAAGATCAGTTCGGTGCGCAGCAGGCCAACGCCTTCGGCGCCCTGATCAACCACCGCTTCGATCCCGGCGCTTTCGCCGATATTGGCGAACACCTCGATGGCATGGCCGTCGCGGGTGATTGCAGGCTCCAGGCGCCGGGCCTTGGCGGCCTGCAGGCGTTGCTCGCGGCGGTCGCGTTCGGCCAGGGCCCGTTCGAGTTGGTCAGCGGCGGGGGCGACGGTCAGGCGCCCGCGCTGGCCGTCGAGCAGCAGCGGCGTACCCGGGGCAATCAGCAGCACGGCGTCGCCCGCACCCACCACAGCGGGTATGCCCAAGGCACGAGCGACGATGGCGCTGTGGGCGGTGGCGCCGCCCCGAGCGGTCAGAATCCCGGCTACCCGTTGTGGGTCGAGGCGCGCCACATCGGAGGGGCCGACCTCTTCCATCACCAACACATAGGGTTGCTGCGGCGCCGGCACTTCGGCTTCGCCACACAGTTGGGCCAATACCCGCCGGCCGATATCGCGCAGGTCGGCGGCACGTTCGGCGAGCAACGCATCGTGCAAGGACTCCTGCTGGCGCGCGGCGGCATCGATCACCGCCATCCACGCAGCGGCGGCGCTTTCGCCCTGGCGCAGGCGCTGGTCGACTTCGTCGCTGAGGTCCGGGTCGGCGAGCATTTCCTGGTGGGTGACGAAAATCTCGCGGATGGCCTTGGCCGGGCTGCGCTGGGTCAGCGCTTCGATCTCCTGGTTCACATTGCTAAGCGCTTGCTGCAAGCGCTGGCGTTCAATCGGCAGCGATTCACCGCGCAGCGGGTAGTCGAACTCGCGCAGCACCTGGATATGCGCCGGGCCGCTGGCAATGCCCGGCGCGGCGGCAACGCCGTGGATCAGCGCGCCCGCTGCCGGTGGCACAAGCTCTGGCTCGGCGATCACCTCGATGACCGCCTCGACGACGGGCGCCAGCGCCTCCACCTCTTCGCCCAGGCCCGCTTCAATCGCGGCCAGCAACGCCGGCAAGGCATCGCCGGCAATGGCGGGTTCGGCGATGATTTCCAGCATCTGCCCACGCCGGGCGCCGAGACTCAGCAACTTGCTCAGGCTCTTGGCCGACACCGCCGGCTGGCCGCTGTCGACCAGGCGCAGGCGAATCTCGCCATCGAAGTTTTTCGCCAGTTGCGCCAGTTCCTTGGCCGGCCGCGCATGCAGGCCGTGAGCATTGGCCAGGCCGATACGCGTGCTGGGCCAGTCGGCAGGCAGCTCGCCGCCCAGCACTTCCAGCACGGTGCGGCTGTTGGTGGCGCGGCACAGCTCCTGGCCGCGGCCTTCGATCAACAGCGTGCACAGGCGCTCGAGCAAGGCTTGATGGGCGGCGCCAAGGCTGGCCAGGCAGAACAGGCCCTGCACCGGCTGGCCATTGTGGCGCAGCGGTTGCTGCGGGGTGACGAAGGCCAGGCCCGGCTGGCGCACCGCCTGCTCGCTGTGCAGCCACCACAGCCCCTCGCCCAGCGGCAGCGGGTCGAGCTGCTGCAACACCCCGGCAAAGCCGCCGCCGACACACTGCGCGCGGGTCAGCAGGCGTGCGGCGCGCCATACCAGCTCGTCAAAATCTTCGGCGGGCACGCCCAGGCCGATCATCTGCGCATCCAGCGCCAGCTCCTGCGGCGCGCCTTGCAGCAACTTCAGCAATGCCTCAGCAGAGCTGGCACGGCGCAGGGCTTCGGCCAGATCGGTCTCGCCCAGGGCGCGGGTCAGCAGTTGCAGCAGGCGCAGGTGCTCATCGGAGCGGGCGGCGATGCCAATGGCCAGGTAGACGATCTGGCCATCGCCCCAGTCCACGCCTTCGGGAAACTGCAGCAGGCGCACGCCGGTGGCATGCACCAGCTCGCGGGTTGCGGGGGTGCCGTGGGGGATGGCAATACCTTGGCCGAGGAAGGTCGAGCCTTGCGCTTCACGGGCTTGCAGGCCGGCCAGATAGCCTTCGGCAACCAGGCCGTCGCTGACCAGGCGCTCGGCCAACAGGTGCAGCGCCGCCGACTTATCCACAGCCGACTGGCCCATGGATATCTGCTCCACGGTGAGCTCGAGCATGACCTTCTCCTTTGCAGCACCAGGGCGGTGCCGAGGTATTGTTGTGAATTGTTCAGCTAAGGGCCAGTTGCAATGGCCCTGTCCAGGCAAAGGGATCGGCAGTAAATCGCCTGCTGAAACGTTTAATCTAGATTCACGAGCACGTTACTCGATAATGTGGGATGAATGAAGCCCTGCTTGTCGTATTGCTGTAGGAGCGGGCTTGCCCCGCGATCGAGCGCGAAGCGGTCGTACCTCAGTGCCGGACACGTCGCCGGGGCAAGCCCGCTCCAACTGTGAACAACATTGCCCATGTTGTAGGACAATTGCGACAATGGTCGTCTGCGCCATCCTTCCAGGATCGGCGACAATACCCGGTCAGGCTTTGCAGCCAGTCTCGGTAATAACAAGGAAAATGCGGTGAAACTCAGCGATATCGCGCGTCTGGCCGGTGTGTCCGTCACCACCGCCAGCTACGTCATCAATGGCAAGGCCGAACAGCAACGCATCAGCAAAAGCACTGTCGAGCGGGTGCAGGCGGTGGTCGAAGCCCATGGCTTTACCCCCAACCCCCAGGCTGCAGGTTTGCGCAGCCGGCACACGCGTACCCTCGGCTTCATCCTCCCCGACCTGGAAAACCCCAGCTACGCGCGCATCGCCAAGCAACTGGAACAACGCGCCCGGGCCCAGGGTTACCAACTGCTGATCGCCAGCAGCGACGACCAGCCCGACAGCGAGCGCCAGCTGCAGCAACTGTTTCGCGCCCGCCGTTGCGACGCCCTGTTCGTCGCCAGCTGCCTGCCGCCAGAAGACGACAGCTACCGCGAACTGCAAGCCAAGGGCATGCCGATCATCGCCATCGACCGCAGCCTCGACCCCGCGCACTTTTGCTCGATCGTCAGCGACGACCGCAACGCCAGCCAGCAACTGACCCGCAGCCTGCTGGCCACCCAGCCTGCACACATCGCCCTGATCGGCGCGCGCCCGGAACTGAGCGTCAGCCAGGCCCGCGCCGGCGGCTTCGACCAGGCCCTGGAAGGCTTCGGCGGCAACGTCAGCCGTCTGCAAGGCGAAGCCTTCAGCCGCGAGTGCGGCCAGCGCCTGATGAACCAGCTGCTCGAAGACCTCGGCCGCTTGCCCGATGCCTTGGTGACCACTTCCTACGTACTGCTGCAGGGCGTGTTCGACGTACTGCAAGCGCGCCCGGCCGACTCGCGCAGCCTGCAACTGGGCACCTTCGGAGACAACCAATTGCTCGACTTCCTGCCGCTGCCGGTCAACGCCATGGCCCAGCAACACGGCCTGATCGCTGAAACCGCGCTCAAGCTGGCCCTCGCCGCCGTTGAACAGAAGCAATACCAACCTGGCGTGCACGCCATCGGTCGAACCTTCAAACAGCGAATCTTCCCGGCCTGAACATGCGCCTGATCGACACCCACACCCACCTGGACTTTCCAGACTTCGACCCCGACCGCCCGGCCTTAATGGCCAACGCCCGGGCCAGTGGGGTCGAGCGCATGGTGGTGCTGGGGGTGTATCAAAGCAACTGGCAGCGGATCTGGGACCTGGTGCGCAGCGACGCGCAGCTTTATGCCGCGTTCGGCCTGCACCCGGTCTACCTCGACCAGCACCGCCCCGAGCACCTTGTCGAATTGGGCGACTGGCTGACCCGCCTGCAGGGCGAGCGCCAGCTGTGTGCCGTCGGTGAATTCGGCCTGGATTACTACCTGCCCGAACTCGACCGCAAACGCCAGCAAGCGCTGTTCGAAGCCCAGCTGCAACTGGCCGCAGACTGCAACCTGCCCGCCCTGCTGCACGTGCGCCGCAGCCACGCCGTGGTGATCGCCACGCTCAAACGCTACAAACTCAAGCGCGGCGGCATCATCCACGCCTTTGCCGGCAGCGTCGAAGAAGCCCGCGAGTACCACAAGCTCGGCTTCAAACTCGGCCTCGGCGGCGCCGCGACCTGGCCGCAGGCGCTGCGCTTGCACAAGGTGCTGCCACAGTTACCGCTCGACAGCGTGGTGCTGGAAACCGACGCGCCAGACATGGCCCCGGTGATGTTCCCCGGCGTGCGCAACAGCCCGGAGCACCTGCCGCAGATTGCCCAGGCGCTGGCCGCGATCATGGGGATTGAGGTTGAGCGGTTGGCTGAGGTGAGTACGGGTAATGCTTGTGAGTTGTTTGGCTGGGCGTAAATCTTTCAGGCCAAAGCAACAATTTTCGGAAACGACCTACATACCCATCTGCTTATTCGAATCTAGGCTGCGCTCTCTGACTACAGGGAGTAATGCTTATGGCCAATCATGGATACATGACCATCACCGGCAGGCAGCAAGGGTTGATCTCGGCTGGCTGCTCCACCGCAGACTCAATGGGCAATAAGTATCAGTCCGGGCATTGCGACGAGATCATGGTGCTGGCGTACAGTCATAACCTTTCCAACCTCGGCAACACCCAGAACGCCACCCACCGCCCGATTGTCATCAGCAAAAACATAGACAAGGCATCACCGTTACTGGCTCAGGCGTTGGCCAATCGAGAGGAGCTGAAGTGCCTGATCAACTTCTTTCGAATCTCTTCCAGCGGCCACCATGAGAAGTACTACACCATAGAACTCAGGGGCGGGATGGTCGTCGATTTGAGGATCGATGTACCCCACGCGGTTCTCCAGCACGACATGGATGCCCAGGAACACCTTGCCATCCGCTATCGCGACATTTTCTGGACTCATCACCTGGCAGGCACCAGCGGTCATGCCTTTTGGGGGGACAAGCAATGGAGCGAATGAAGAAAAAACCTGAACTGCGCTCACATGATCTATGGGAAGTCAGTAGCGCCGCCGCACGCCTGACCAGCTACGCCTGCTCGATCAGTGCCCGACATCTTCAGGATGATGGTGTACGCATGCAATTCAACCGCGAGCTGGCGTACTACGCCAAGCGCGTGGTCGATGATGTCGAGCAGCGACGCTTGAGCCCTGAGGAAGGGCTTAGAGAAATTCAGGAGGAGCAGCGGAGTTTGCTTAGCCAGTCGGGCGAAATTTTCAACAAAGGGTTGGGCCTGGCAGCGGGTACGGCTCAAGTAGCCGCAGGGGGAGGCATTTGCTACGCCTCGGTGGGAACCCTGTGCGTACTATTTGGCGTACCGCTTATGGCCCATGGAGCGAACAACATTTATGAAAACAGTCAAAACTTATTATTGAGCAGAAACGATACGCAGGGGCCGGTCAGAAAAGGGTACCAGCATGCAGCAAAAATGCTGGGCCATCAGAGCCGGGAGGGCAATATAGCTTATGGTAGTGTTGATTTAGGTCTTTCCGTATATGGCCTTAGCCGGTACGTTCTAAAGAAAGACAGCTGGCGATTGTTTCGATACTTGAAATCAGACTATGAGCGCGGATTCAAAAATTTGGGAAGCGTATCACTAGGCACTGAGATTATAAGCGATGTAATTACAGGCACGCGAATCTATGAGGAAATTAAAAAATGATAATTACTGCTTTTTTCGCGTTTGCAACCCTGGGCATTTCATTAGCACTTCTATTAAAGAAGCGCTTCACCGGGGCTGACCTAGGCTGGACAAAGTTCCTTATCTGCTTGACCTGCAATGTCTTTTTCGGCAGTTGCTACCTCTATCTAGTGAACCATGAAAAATACACCTACCTTAGAATTCAAAACTACTCATCGGATGATTACCCGCTCATAGGTTGGCTCTCCATGGCACTAGTACTATTTCATGGATGGGCTTATCCGCGAAAGCTATAAAACCCGAGTACGAGCCCAGCGAGAAATGATCCCACCAGCTTTCATCGGGTTTTCGCTTTCTGCAGGGACTCAGCCACCCCACAAAAGGACATCAGCCAACACACCGCTACCGTGGCCACTTACTCAACCACGCCTTGCCCGCAATCCGCTCCTCATAAACCTGCCGCTTATCCACCACAAAGCGCCGACTCGGCCTGAGCAGCAGCGCGAATAAGTCATCAAGCCCCAAAGGCGTCGACACTTCACACCTGTCATCAACAGTACGCCGTACCGCAATGGCGGTAGCCGTTTCACACCAGAAGGACATCGCTTCGGCGGATGAACCATAGGGCGCATCGCCGTTGCGGCTGTGCATGCGCGCCATGATTCATAGCGCATCCTTGCTGAAATACCGACTCGGCGCCGCCCCCAGCACCTTGCGAAACACACTGGTAAACGCACTCGGGCTGCTATAGCCCAGGTCCACCGCCACCCGGGTAATCGGCTCGCCATTGCCCAGGCGCACCACCGCTGCCAACAGGCATGCCTGCTGGCGCCATTCAACATAGCTGATACCGGTTTGCTGACGAAACAGCCGGGTAAACGTACGCCGGCTCCGGCCCACCTGCCGGGCCATGTCATCGATGCTCACCTCAAGCGAGGGTTGCTGCAACAGCCGCTGGCACGCCTGGGCCAGGCGCGGATCATCCGGCAGCGGCGCATTCAGCGACAGCGGCGCCATGTTGGCGATTTCGTGCAGCAGCAAGGCCATCAAATGACCGTCGCGCTGTTCTTGCGCATACAGCGCCGGCACGTCTGCTGCCTGAATCAGCAACTGGCGCAAAAACGCCGACACATCGAATACCTGACACAACCCCGGCAGCGCCAAACGTGCCGCCGCCTCGTTGCTGATGTAAGTGTTGAGCATGGTCACCGGCCCGCTCATGACCATCTCATGGGGCACTTGCGCCGGCACCCAGATGGCCCGTTGCGGCGGCACCACCCAGTTGCCCTGGCGGGTGAACACGGTGATCACCCCACAGGCCGCATAGGCGAACTGCCCGCGCTGGTGGGTATGCAGCGCGAAGTGATGGCCATCGGCATAATCAACGGCGGTCACCACTACATCGCGGGGAATGTGTTCAGACGGGTCAATTTCAATCATGGCCCGAATCTACCGATATGCGACCCGATAGCGCAAGCGGGCCAGCGCCTGCATTGCGCATAGTTGCGCCCTGCCCGCCTGTGGATAACAACACCATGCAACCAAAACACTTGCTGCTCGCCGTGCTGGTGACCGCCGTCTGGGGCCTGAACTTCCCCATCAGCAAACTGGCCCTGGCCGAGATCGACCCGCTGTTGCTTACCGCCCTGCGCTTCGGCCTCGCCGCCCTGCCCTGGGTGTTGTTCATCAAACGCCCGTCCGTGGCCCTGGGCTGGCTGGCCGCCTATGGCTTGATCTTCGGCGTGGCAATGTGGGCGCTGATCAACTTAGGCATCAGCCTGGGCGTGCCACCCGGCACCGCTGCCCTGCTGATCCAATTCAGTGCCTTCTTCACCTTGGGTTGGGGCGTGCTGCTGTTTCGCGAAGGCATGAGCCTTGGCCAGTGCGTTGGCGTGGTACTCGCCGCCCTGGGTTTGATCTGCATTATCGCCAGCAGCCCCGGCCAGGCGACGACCGCGGGCTACAGCGTGTTGCTGGTCAGCGCCTTCAGCTGGAGCGTTGGCAACGTCATCATCAAACGCTCGAAAGTGCGTGAGATGTTTGCCTTTGTGGTGTGGGCCAGCCTCTTCCCGCCGATCCCCTTGCTGCTGCTCACCTGGCTCAACCATGGCAGCGCGCCGTTCACCGCCCTGGCCAGCCACCTTGAGGGCATCGCCCTGCTATCGCTGGTGTTCCAGGTCTACGCGGCGACGCACTTCTGCTACTGGGGTTGGAACCTGTTGCTGCGCGAGTACCCGGTTTCAACCGTTGCGCCGCTGTCGTTGCTGATCCCTATATTCGGCATCGCCGGCTCCATCGTCATGCTCGGCCACCTCATCGATCGCAACGAAGGCATCGCCATTGCCCTGATTCTGGCGGCCCTTGCAGCGGGCCTGATCAAGACCCGCCCGCTGCTGCGCCGAACGGTCTAGAACCAACCGCGATCATCTTCCAGCTCCTGGCGACAGGCCTTGAGCTGGGCGCCATAGACCCGCGACTGCGCCTCCACCTTGCGCGCCACCTGCATCAACCACGGCTTGCTGCGATAGGTCCCACGACTAAAACCGCCGCGCCCTTCGTGATAGGCCAGGTACTGATTGTAGGTATCCCACTTGGAAATCCCCAACTGGCGCTGGGTGCCAGCGGTGTACCAGCCGATGAACATGACCGCGTCATCGAAGTTATCGCGCGAGCCGCCATTGCCGGTGCCGGATTTGTACTCACCCCAGACCGGGTCCTGGGCCTGTGCATAACCATAGGCCGAACTCACCCGCCCCCACGGAATTACCCACAGCAAGTAGTCGCGGGGCGGCAGCGCATCGGAGACGAAGCTGCTTTCCTGCTTCATGATCGCCATCGCCACATGTTGCGGCGTGCCGAACTGCTGCTGCATCTTCAGCGAATCTTCGTACCAGTCCGGGTACTGGCGGTAGATATTGCACAGATTGTTCTGATCCCTCGGCGGCGCCGTGGCGCAGCCCGACAAGACCGCAACCATCAACATCAGCGCCCACACTCGCCCTTGTTTCATCCATCGCCCCAGCAGAAAAGAGGGCTTTCGTTGCCCTTCGTATAAAACGCAGCGCCTGGCAGGGCCAGGTTGCGGTGACCTCCTATGATGGCGTGGGTGATGGCAGGGTCACCAGCGTGGAGCGTGGATTTGTAACGAATAGTCGCGAGAACGGTACGTTAACGGCGGAAATCTTCAGAATTTCCTGATTCCATGTAGTCCATTTCCCAATCATACTTTTGCCGCGCGTAAACCATTGCGATGGCATTGGCCTCACTCTAGTCTCGACCGGTCGTTGACCTTTAACGACAGGCTTTGACAGGCCTCCAGATCTCTAGAACACGTGCACGCTTTATGGCGGCAGTACGTGGGGCACCTCGTGTGCGCCGAGTTTCTAGAGTCCTCGGTCTGTCAACCCGCGTACCGCTGCCACCTACTTGTTTGACAGCAGGTCTGTAGCAGCCTCGATGACTCTAGAGGTTCGCATGCTCAAAATCGTCCCAGACCCACCGCATCATCCCAACCAATCCCTTGAAGACCTTCTCGTCCAGACGTCCGGATATTTGGTCCGTGCGCTGACTATTGCTCAGCAGACCGTGCTGCTCCATCCCAGGCCGCCTGAGCAGGTACTGACCTTGGCCACCATGCACGAGATTGAACACGCCCGAAGCTTGATTGAAGTGGCTTTGAGCAAGGTTCAGTTGAAGCACTGAGGTCAATTTCAGAAGAGCGCCAGTGTTGCTTCGGCAATGCTGGCTGCCTGCTTTGGGAGGTATGGATGAGCGAAGATCGTGCTTCAGTTCTGAAAACGATAGGCGTCGGCACCTTCGGCGAAGGCCCGGGCGGGAAGACCACCGAACGACTGTTTCGGGTTGAGCCAGGGCACAGTGTGGAATTTGTGCTGGAACAGGCAGCTTTGTTGATGGGCTGCGTGAGCAAGCTGACTCATCACGTGATGATTGAAGAAGATGAAGCGATGACTTGTGCGGCTCATTTTCTCAGTGGGATGGCGAAGGCATTGATCGAGGATTTGGCGACGGCAAATGAATCGCCTGGTCTCGCAGAAACCTCTTTGCCTTAACATGGTCTGCTAACCTGCAGCGCCGTGGCTTGCGTAAATCTGAAACCCACTGAACGAAGTCCAATGAGTATGAATAAATCACCTCTACTGTTCTCTTTGGCGCTGCTGCTGGCCGTGGGCGTGATGCCCGCACAGGCCAAACAGCGAACCGCACTGAAAACGCCTGCATCGGGCGTACTCTGCGACCGTTACGTGTGCGCCAATGACAAAGGCATCTCCCGCGAGCTAACGGAAAAGTACCTAGGCAAGAAGGCAGCGACGACCGACGTATTCACATCGAGTGACGTTGACCTGACCGAATTCACCTTCGTTAACGGGATATTCTGCGACGTGAAAGAGCGGCTATGTCGCGAGGATCGGTACTACGGCGCGAACGGGGAGCGATCCGGGGCCGTCTCCAAAAAATACACCAAGGCGCTGTTTGGCGAATGACCAAAAGGTGGCGGGCGAGGTTGAGCAAGTTTGGTTATCCTCGCCAACACCGCCTCCCTGTTGCACTCAGCCCTCCGCTGTTCCCTTCCTCAAGCAAGCGCCGGCCTTTCCGAGTTCGAAAAATCTTCTCAAATTATCGAGAACGTCGTACTCGGATACTTTCTCGTCCCGAACCATGATGGCCTTTTGTTTAGTTAGCCATAGATGGTTTTCCTTGTTCTTATTAGGAACTACAGAAATTTCGAAGCTCATCTTTGAGCTCCCCGGCACGGCGCCGGGCACCTTGGCGTGAGTGAAGCTGAACGTGAGTTCATTGTCTTTGCTTGGCGAGGCGTTTTGCACGCTAATAATGGGCATTTCGGCTTTTGCAACTGATGGGAGCTTGGCGGAGTACGACACGCTTCCAGTGTTTACCTGCTTGGTTATTTCTAAAAAATATTTCTCGTTGTCTTCCGCACTTGTCGGAATCTTGCAGTCTTCACCTTCAGTTATGAAGTATGTGCCCTCGTACTCATAAGAGGGTGCTTTCTCACAGGCTACGAGGAACAGCGAAACTGTACCGATTAATACTAACCTCCATTTTTTCACACTGGACACTCCATGAATTCCATTATCCGTAATACTTATCTATGGTACCACCTGAACATCCATACTCAATCCCTGGACCAGCAGAGAGACAACAAGACATCAGAAAAAACCAGAAACAACAAAGCCCGCACAAGGCAGGATTTGTTGGGTATTTCGTAGAGGCCTCAAACAGCTAGAAATCAGATAGCTGGTGCGGAGACAGGAACCAAATCTAGGTGGTTTTGCCTAGTATTTACTGGGCGACAAGCTAAATCTTAGCAGTCTGTATCCCTAAACGTATCCCTAAACGGCAATTCACCTATGAGCTCTCTCAATGACGTTGATGCTTGGCCGCCCCTAATGATTCTTGGTGATGCTCCTGCGCAGCAGCGAACAGGAATTCCACCTCCGCTTTCAACCGCTCAACCTCTGCTGCCGGCAGAACCCCCTTGGACTCTTCGTATCTGCGCAGGGCAGCGACTGCAGTTTCATACAGAGCCATCTGCTCTTTAATGGCTTTTTTCTCGAATGACATGGCTTCACCTCCTGGAAGGGGCTAGCTGAAGGTGCAATCCGCACACTGAAGTGAAGCCTAGTTGATTGAGCGTGAAAGGTACCTGTCCCTGTTCTAGAGCTAGGCATACAGGCAGACATTCCGGCGTTGCCTACCTGCCCTCAGTGGGAGGAGCCGAGATTCGCGGAAGGATCACTTCTCAAGTGCAAGTCCACTTGGCGGATGATTCGTCCCGACTTATCGTCGATTTTGAACACAGTCTGATCGACGAGCAAGAATGTGCTCTTGCCGTCGGCCAAGATGAGGTGGCCAGTGAGCTGCATCTGTTTTTCAGTGACGATCGTTTGCACACGCTCCAATCCATAAGCTGCATCCAACGTGGTGAATTTATTGAAATCTTTTCGGCCTACGTCTCCCCCGTTGATTAAGCCAATCGCTGGGACAAAAAACGCAAAGAACAACAACATTCCAACCCACGTTGAAGAACCAATGATCGCGTTTACCTTTGTTCGATGGGCGATAGCTTTGATGAAAAAGGCTGCGACGAGGACGAATGCCAAGGCTGTCAGACCTGGAACAACGACAGGATAAGAGTCAGAAGCTCTAAAGGTTCCTTCCAGTATGTTTATGTAGCCCTGCAGGAGTAGCGCCGGGGTGTTCAGAGCCACTTCATTGATATCAATGCCAAATTGCTCGTAATACCCCACCTTGTGCGAGTACCCGTAAACCACCAAAGCAGCTTGTGAGGCTACGGCGCCCAAGGTCACCAGCTTGACCGCTAAATCTTTGTTGGTTGCGGAGTCCTGAGCCACAGAGGGTTGAGTTGGCGGCTGACAGGGAGAGGCCGGAACATCAATGGTCACGGGCGTGACCAACTCCACTCTGACAGTCTTCTCTTTTTTCCAGAACATTTCGCTTTTCCACGAGAACCATGAGGTGAAGAAGTTACCCTCAAGGCTATGGTGCGAGCCAGGACATTCGCGACGACGCCAGATCACGAGGGTTTCAATCAGGTGCCAGGAAGGAAAACTGTAGCGCTTTGCCGGCGGCCGGCGTGACGATGATTGACAAGTGACGAAGCCGACGGTCGGCTAATGACGGATCAGTAGCCAGAAGAATGATCAAGCGGGGTTACCACCCGATCGAGTGAGTTCACCCGGTTCACCTGTTCACTAAGCTGGAAACCCTGCTGCTAACAAAGTCCCGCGGGTTCCCGTCCCCGTATCCTTCAGCATACCCCAGGGTCCCCGGGGACTTCCTCCCTCTTCGTACCCTTTCTCTCGAAGTGAATCTGCTCGCTGAAGGTTTGGACTCCACGTGGGGCGTGGGCTCAAGCTCTTCCATCTAAGGGTTTCAGGTGTGACAGGTGTGTCAGCGATCG
Organism: Pseudomonas sp. SORT22; assembly: GCF_018417635.1. NCBI lineage: Bacteria > Pseudomonadati > Pseudomonadota > Gammaproteobacteria > Pseudomonadales > Pseudomonadaceae > Pseudomonas > Pseudomonas sp. SORT22. The sequence continues at coordinate 1,039,748 of NZ_CP071007.1, read as the reverse complement.
TAAGCTATTGATTTAAAAGATATAAAATCTTGTCCCCCTGACTGTACGCTCCGTGTAACATTGCCACACGTGCGGATGAGGTGTTAGCAATGCCTCTACGACTTGCGCGCTGTTCGCCGCAGCTGTTTTCAGTGGGTGGCTTAATCGACTTTCCATCCAAGATGCGGTCGTTACAATTGTTAGACACTAAAATTTTGAATTTGCAATGACAAGGAGCTCAAGTGGAAAACAAGGTCAGCGAATTCTGTGAACGTTTATCAAGAGAGCACACGCCGAATTTTTTGGTATTGGGGCAAAACTGCTTAAGCCTTGGTGCAGAATCAGATGTGTTCCTCGACTCTATATTAAAAAAATACAGCGACGAGCACGTAGTAGATGGCGTTGGTTACAACAAAATTTTCAACACTCGCATTCGCAACGATATTGAATCATCCAGAGCCTGGATAAGCGACAAAGCAAACCTTCTAGTAACTCCTACATGGCTAAAGTATATTGCCGAGTTCGCTTGGAGCGGAGTCGCCACATCAACTTTTGACGGGTCCCTGAATCGCGCGTTTCGAAATGAATGGAGAGAAGTTCAACCAATAACATCTCCAGACTTACAACCTCTAGACCCAAGAAACCAAAAGAACCTACACATTACATATCTGTATGGTTCTATCAGCCGCTCCGAAAGAGATCATTCGTCGCCCTTCGATTGGTTTGAGCTGACCTTACGAGCACCAGCCGCAATTGGGTTACTACAGCGTCTACCCGAAGCAATTACTCCACTTGGCACATTGGTAATTGAAGGGTACAACCCAGAAACAGATTGGTTGCAATCACAACAACTTTATCCAATTCTTATGTCACTGGAAAAGGGCCAAGCATTCCTTTTCAGCTGTGGGCAGCAAAAAATTACTGACCCCTTCCTAACACGAGCAATAGAAGAAGGAAAACTCAGCACCTTTGAGCAGTCTCTGGCCTCTGTTATGGCACGGGGAATAGAGCTCGGGATAATTCAACCAGGAACAAAATTCCATTCATCTTCTAAAGATAGAACGCTTACACTCGGTAAAACCGAAGTCCCACTGAACGAAAACCTATGGAATACTGTAAGTCGCTTTGCGACTATATTAGATAGCGATCTTCCTGTTCCATATAAAAGCCAATCCGCAGAAAAAAGATATTCAGAGTTCAGAAAATTTTTATCTGAATCAGGCACAAAACCGTTGTGGTCAGCTTTTTCACAGAATCTGCCTTTTGAAAGAGACTGTGAGGCGACTCTAGTCCGCGCTGCCACCACAAGGTTGCAGGGACAAATGTTCAATGCTGACCCTGTTATTTTCCACGGACAAGCGGGGTCCGGCAAAACAATAGCAATGGCGAGCGTCGCTCTAAAAATTCACAACGAAAGCAAGTATGCGGTTGTTTTTATACCTAGACGAAGTCAAAAATTTAACTTCGCAGACTTGGACGCTTTTTGCCAGTGGGCTGAAGAAAGCGGCTTTCCAGCATCCCTTATTGTATGGGATGGCATGCAAGATCTTGAGCAATACGATCTTCTCCATCAATACTTACTTGGGCGCGGAAGAAAATTCGTCCTACTTGGAAGCGCTTATAGAAACGAGGTAGATGAGCGTGACGGAATAAAATTCATCGAATCGCCATCACTGTTAACAGCAAGCGAAATTCCTCGTTTCAAAAATCACTTATCTTCGTTTGAACCTACGCTTGGCAGTAGTTTAGAGGCTTTCTTGGACGAAGGCGATCCAAGCTTCCTTGTTGCGCTTTACCGACTCCTACCAGAAAGTCGCGGCCAAGTACGAACAGGATTAAACCTAGAAGCGAGTGCTGTCACAGCGGCCATACGCCATAACTCCGAGCAACTTCAACCTGAAGTACAAAGCACCAATATACTAGCGCTTGCCCTAACAAAAGCGGGCGCATTAAATAACAGAATCAGCTTACCTACAGAAGCAAAGCTCATCGCCGGAGAGTGGATATACGCCGAGCAAGAATTAGTAGGCTTAATCTTGGTTCCCGGTAAATTTGGTTTACAGGTACCGATTGAAGTATTACTTCGATCGATGTCTAGAATCGCAATTACCAACTTCCACACAATCTTAGAAGGTCTTGACCTATTCCGCTGGTCAGAGGACTCATCAAACAATTTAACCATTGGCGTGAGACACCCACTCGAGGCGAGCCTCATCGCCCAAGTACGGCTCGGCGGTCCACATGCAGAAGTTGAGTACGCCCTAAAACTTTTGCTGAACACGAGGCAAAATCTAACTCGCAGCGACAACCAAGAAGTTCAGTTCGCCACCGAGTTGATTTTTAATCTTGGACCAAAGGGGCCAGAGGGCCGTATGTACGCCCCTTATTATTTGGAAATAGCCAACGCACTGAAGCAAATCCGGGAAAACAATGGAGTAAAATCGCCAAGACTAATGCTGCAGGAGTCCTCTCTACTTCGAGAAGCGATCGTCTTAAACTTAATCCCTGAAGACGATCTGCCTGGCCGACTCCACCTCCTTGAGCGGGCACAAACAATCTTATCAAGCGCGATTGATGACGTTACGCTCTCACGCAAAACAGCTCGACTTTATGGGATGCTACTTAATGAGCTAGCGTCAATTTTCGGGACCAGAGCCAGAGAATACATAAGAGCTGAAAAAGATACAGGCCTTGTACTTGATGAATTCAACCAAGCGCAAAAAATAGCAATGCGTGCTCGCACACTTATGCCTGAGGACTTCTATCCGATAGACGTGATTTCCTGGAGCACCAAAGACGTCCTAAAACATGCGAACTTGAAGGAGCCTGATCGCATCGAAATCATAGCTGGCATCTTCAATGTATTCTCTCTCTGCGAAGGAAATGAAATCGGGTTCCGCGACAAAGAAAAGCTTCAAAAACGACGTCTTGAATTCAGTGAGCTTCTGAGTGATGAAGACCTGAGAGAAGACTCTCTTCGCGCACTAGCCGCGCTCGGATCGACCGCTGGAATATACCTCCAAGCAATATTTATCGCTGGAGGATTACCTCCTTCTGACACAACACCTGACGAGTCAACCTTAGAAAAACACAAAAGGTCTATAGCCTATCTAGACCAACACTACGACGTTATTAAGCTCGACCCCAAGTGCCTGTATTTGTACTTAAGGTACTGGTGGTCTTCAGAGTCTGGGCTTCCGTTTTTCCCCCCGGAGCGCACTGCAGTACCATTTAACTCTAAGCAATGGAGCAAAGCGCTTGAGATCATCGAGTCACTTATATCGTTAAGCGAAAACTACTCGATCCCAACATTGTTGTACCTACAGGCGATTTGCACATGGCACCTTGGTTATCACGATACGGCCAACGAGCTATGGCGCGAGCTTCAGAGAATATCAGATAGAGTGACTGGACGCCGTAGGGTACTCAAGGCTTATATATCATCTGATGCAGATGGGCTGCCGAAAAAGTATCACGGCACTGTCTTGTGGGTATCCGACGATGGCGGAAAGGGGGAGCTTTTTGTCGAAGGCATTCGCCAGCGAGTTGCGTTCTTCCCTCATGATTTCAAAATGGACGACATCGCGAAAGACGAGCAAATTAGCGATTTCCATATTGCCTTCAACTACATTGCACCAACAGCAGACCCTGCCTATCACTATTCCGCAAATAGCGGAGTTAAAAAATGATCCAGCAGTCCGCTCCGGAAATTATATATAGCGCTCTTACATTACGCGATGAAATAAACGACATTTCCAGCAGACTCGAAGGAGTAGGCGCAGTATTTGGGTCTATTTCACTTCCACTCCCGCGCCTAAGCCCATCTGAGCTTGGCTTCATCCGCGTTGTTTCATGGCTCTACGTTCATTATTTTGAGAGCGGAAAACTAGGAACGGAATTTCTGACAGAACTCGTTGGCGAGTACTCTGTCAACATGGTAGAACTGTCTAAGAGTCACCGCTCTCTCGTTCAGCGCCTACGCACTTACTGCCAACACAATCTAGATCCTAGCCAAAGTCACTCAAAAGAAATAAGGATCGCATGTGAGCAATGGTTTAACCAAAACTGCGGAACCCGCGTCCCCCGCTCAGATGAACACTGGGAAACTATTCTCAGGGTCATCATCCTCGATGCATGTGCTTACCTAGGTTGCTTACGTGACATACTAAGATGCATAGAGACAGACGCTGAAGCCAGCCAAATTATTAACCAATGGACTTTGAGAATTAGTCGCTTTCACGCCCCGCATGAATTTGACGAACTGATAACAGAGGTCGCAGCAGATTTTGGCCGTGAAGGAATCGACCCTATGCGGCTTAGAAAAAGGTATTACGACAGATGGCGAAAAGAATTTGAAGTAAAAACCGACAATTGCGATTTTCATGTAGAAGCAAGAAAGCTTATAGAGCATGTCTTATTATCAGAGCAACAGGAAGTGCTTCCTATCACCGGCAAGGATATCATGGAGAAGTTCAGCATCGCTCCAGGGCCACGAATTAAAGAAATCTTGCTAGAAGCCCGACAAATATACAACACACAACCTTGCAACAAAGAGGCTTTACTTGAGATCATCTCACAGAACTTATTTAACAAAACCGAAGATTAAAACTAATACTTAGCTATGAAATCAACCCCCAGCCAATGAATTGGCTGGGGGGTTCCAAATTACTAACTTTTCACCTTGCCAAACTAATAAGCAGAAGCAGCCCTGCTCTCACCCCTCACAAATCTCCACTATAATTTTCGATGGCGAATATCCTAGGCTCTTCCTCATCAAGTCCTGGTCATTCCAGACAATATGGCTATCGAGCTGACTCATCAGCTTCAGCCCAGCGAAAGCCATTTGCTCACGCCCCATATAACTTTTTGCTGCATATAGTTTTGCCCCAACTTCTAGAAGCTCTTTCGCCGACGCGTCCCATTTTTCTTCGAGCCGCTCAAGAGCCACCAAAATTGCGGATCGTTCAGCTCTGACAAATTCCCGAGCAGCTTCCTCGATATGTGCGTCGATGGTTTCAATCTCCTGTTCCATAGCAGTGATGATAAAAGCTTGACGGCGCTGATGCTCCATTGCCGAGCTCAAAGCCTTCGCCGCTTTCTGCGCGTCATCGGCAGCTTTTTTCTCACCCTCTACATCGCTCCAAGCAACTGCCTGGGCAAAAGCACGCGCTGCAACCTCCTCAGCCCGACGAGCATCAGCAATCATCCTCTCGGATTGGCTCTTGGTTTCCGCCAGCCGTGTGCTCAATACATTACGCTTGCCCTCTAGGTCGTCCTTGTCAGTTGCCCAGTTGCTCATGGTTTCTGTGTACTCTGCCATCAGCTCGGAACTGCTGACTTTTCGGTCCCACCATGCAATGTCCTGATCAATGACGGAGATCTTGTGCTCGATGTTTTCGATTTTAAACTTTGCCTCTCGCAGGCGTATCTGAAAGTCATCGCCGGCCGAAGTCGCGGCGAAGCTTGGATCACTCAGGTGTGCTTCCCACTGAGGGATTTGCCCTTTGAGCTCTTCGAGCTCTGATTGGTGTTGGGTGCGTTCGATGTTCAGTTTGTCAAGGCTTCGCATTTCTTTATCATCCATAGAGGTGAGGTGTGAGTTGAGCGGCTGGCGAGGCCGGACGCGCCGGCGCATGCCTCATGTGGGCTGGCTGCCGTCAGGCCGCCACAGCCTCTGCCAGCGGGACTTCGGTGTTGGGCTCACTCAGCACCACGTAACAACGCTGCATACCCATGCCGGGCAGACGTACGGTGCAGGACGCTTTTCCATCCTTACCGCTCTGTAGAACGCCTCGCTCTATCAACTCGCGGTTCACGGCGGTGATGTTCATGCCACGGAACACCTCCGATCGCCACGCTTCTGGGAGTACGTAGTAGGTGATGGTGGTGTGCATGGCGTCGCCCATGCCGTGCTCCATTGTTTTGCGGAAGCCCAAGCGGTCAATTGTGCGTGGACCGTGTTCATCGATCTTCGCGGCGGTGGATTCCCACCGCGTGAATCGGCTTTCACCAAAGCGCTCGATGACCTGACGCAAGCGCGCCATGATGGCTTCGCCTTCCATGTTTCCTGCGCCGCCGCGCTCAGCTAGCCAGGCATGCAGACAGACGCGTGCCGCAGTGAGTGCCACGCCATCCGGCCAGCCTGTTACGCCCAGGGCGGTGGCCAGCTCGCCAGCAGCCCCGGCCAGACCGAAACGCAACGCCGCACGCTGCACCTGCCCACTCGCCGAAGCGGGGAGGTTCTGTGCGATAAATTGCTCGACGCTGCGGCGCATGATGCTCACCCATCCGGGAAGCTTGCCGGGCGCACACAAGGCCTCTAGGAAGGCGGTGAGCGGCGTCCCGTAGAACTTGCCCACCCGCAGCTTAAGTGCGTCCGAGAGTGCTGCTGCATCCTCGAATCCGCATAGCGTGTCGAACATGCCTAACCCTTTGCTGGCGTTAGCTGGCACCGCCAGCATGCGCACTTCCATACCGGCCTTGAGCTCCTTGTTGGCCTCGGCCATGTGCTGCGCCAGGGTCTTCTCTCCGGTCGAAAGGAACAGCAGGCGCCATTCCTGCACAGACCGGCCTGCTTGCCCGCGATCATTCGCCCGGGCTTTGCCAGTGCCGTTGCCAAGCATATAGACCGTCTCCCCGATGATGCGGGCGTCGCACATACCGATCTCGTCGAGGATCAGCAGTCCATCGGAGTGCGCTGCCGCGATCGACTCCAGGGCGTTATCGGTCGATCGCCAGGAACGGACCAATCGCGGCCCGCCGTACACCGACGCGGCCACCTGCAGGTGCGTGGTCTTACCACCAGAACTGTCGCCGTAGAGGTGAAAACCACCTGACTCGTGCCCCAGTAGGTGAAGCAATGGACCAGCAAAGGCCGTACTGACCACAAACGCCAAGCGATGATTGCCGATGCACAAGGCGCCGATCTGGTTTTGCCACTGCGCCAGTGTGCCCGCCTCGTTGATCGGAGGGAGCTGGGCGCCAGCGTCATAAAAGTGCAGGTGTTCGCCGTGCTGGCCAACTTGGCGATCCGGCAGCAGGAAAGCGTTGTTATGCCAGCCCAGACGGGTGACTAGTCGCGCCCGCTGGGTACTGTCGAAGCCCTGGAGGTAACTCTGGAGATCATTGCGCGCATGCCGGCCCGACCTCGAACCTGCCAGGCGCAAACCCATGTCGACCAATGGGCCCAATACATCTTTGCCGAAGTCCCCCGTCATGGTGCGTGCCGGAATGTTCCAGCGCTTCTTCTCGCCGTCGGGGTCATCGAATTCAACGAGCAGCCCCCAGTTGTGACCCTTCTCATCACGGGTCCGGGCTAGAATCTCCAGGGGCGAGCACACCGGGCGCGCCTCACCATCCTCGGTCGCATAGAACACACCGTCTTCTGTGAGGCGAAAACCGGCAGGGAGCAGGTCACGGTTGGGGCGAGACTTAGGTTTGGCTGGCTTGCCGGACTTCGTATCGGCTGGCTCGACCGTCGGCGGATCGCTCTGAACTACAGCTGAGAACAGTTCACCGCTCTCAGCCAGCAATACCAGGTGTTCGGCAGTCCACCCCCTTTCCAGTGCATCGGCAGCGTCATCACCTTCGAGCCAGCGTCCACCTTTAGCGAAGTGGGGAGCGCCACCTTTGAGCACGGGTTTGCGCTTGAAAGCTGCAAGGTCGACGGTCTGCACCGTGCATCCCAAATCAGCCAGCCTGGCTGCCACGGCCTGCATGCATTTCGCGCCACTGTCATCGTTGTCCGGCCACAGGAGCACCCCACGCCCTTGCAGCGGCGTGAAGTCCGCCTTGTGCCAGGAATTGGAACCGTTCGGCCAGCAGGTGGCCACATGCATGGGCAGAAGTAAGGCTGCCGCATCGGCGGCCTTTTCGCCCTCACACACCACTACCGGCGCATCAGGACGCTCACTCAGCTCTTCCAGACGTAGCAAAGGACGAGGCTCCGCGAGCCCCTGCCAGCGCCATTGGGCCGGCCCGCGATCGCCACGCACGCACCAAGTCAGTGGCGCGAACACCTTCTTGCTGGGCTCACCTTCGGCGCGTTCTTCATCGAAGCGATAGAGCACCATCAATGGCTCGCCCTTGGCGTTGCGGTAGCACCAGACCTTGGACGGGGCACCATGCTGTCGATGCTTGCTGGGGCACTTCGTCATGGCTTCAGCGGGAACCGGCAGCACGGCCTGCCATTCAGCAGCAGCTGGCTTTTTGGCGGGCTGAGGTGGAATGGTCACGCCGGCATCAACGCGCAGAAAGTCCACGAGCTTCTGGCAAGCATCGACATCGGTACCACCGTCGAGGTAGCGCACTAGGTCGATCAGGTCGCCACCTTTATCACCCGTCGCAAAGTCCGCCCATGTGCCTTTGCTCAGGTTGATTTTCAACGAACCAGCGTGCTTGTCATTTCGTGTTGGATTGGGTGCGGTGTATTCCTTGCCACCGTCCACACGCTTGCCGCTGGGTAGCCAATGCGAGAGCACCTGATCGATTTGTCGCAGCGCCTCAGCTTTTACCTGGGCGAAGGTGGGGCGACGAGTATTGCTCTTGACTCCACTCATGCGCCACCGCCTTGGGCAAGTTGTAGCCCTGTGGCGACGTCATCAATGATCGCCTTCGTCATCTCACCGAGGTAATGAGCAGCCCACACCACACTTTCATTTTCATCTTCCATGCCACCCCGAAATGTGAGCTTGTTGATGCAATCCATCAGCAACGAGGCCTGTTCCAACGCCTCTTCGCAGGAAATGCCGGCATTCACACGAAACAGTGGCGCATTCTGCGAATTGCATTGAGCGAAGGTGGCGCCACCGGCGGTATTGATCTGAAGGGTGGTCTTCATTGCGCACCTCCAGCCATCGAGCAACGGGTCGACTGGTCACCATGGATCGCGAGGGTGCGAATCAGCCCCAGCGTCCCGCGGACGTCCCACAGGGCAGCGGCAATGATGTGGTTCGCCAAACGGGGTGTGTCACATTCAAACTGGTCCTCTAGCAACAACAGTACGGCGTTGGCGCGTTCAACTGCACAGGTGATGGCGTCGATGGGAATGCCCGCATCGGCTTGAGTTGGAACACAGAGGAGGTCTTCAGGAAGGGCCATGCTTAGCGAAGTGCTCATTGCGCACCCCCGGTATTCTCCAGGGCGCGAGCTTTGGCAATATGGTCGTTGTAGCGAGCGAGGCGGGTACGAAGGCTGGAGTCGGCGTGCAGAGCGGCGAGAGCCATTGCCCTGTGGGCAGCGGCGCGAATTTTGGACGGATTGAGGGCATGCATCGGGTGTTGCTCCTTGAGTTGAGGAGCCATCACCGCTTGCGGCCAAGCAAGGAATGGTGACGGCTGTACGCGGGTTGGCCGACCGGGACTCAAGGCACCCGGCACACCCGAAGGTGTCCCACGCACAGCCGCCATAACACGAAACTGCGGGCACAAAAAAAGCGCCTGCAATCGTATGGTGGGCGCTTGTGCGCCTTGAGTTGTTCGACCGGCCAAGGTCGGTCGCTGAATTTGCAGCGACGTTCACAGAATAATCGTGAGCGAGCAGAAGCGCAATAGGTGCGCTTACTTGCACAAGCGTGAATGGAAGATTAAATTGAGCAAGCATGAAGAATTACCTCAACGCCCTCGGTAGCCGCCGGGGGCGTTTTCGTTTGAGCAGTGCGGGCCGGTGCTGTCAGTTGCCGGATATCAGTGGGTGCGCTTCGCCTTTCAGCCAGGCGAAGATCCTCGCGTCTTCCTTGCACCGGCGGCGGTACTCCTCAGTGAGCCACTCTTCACGTTTTGCAACGCATTCAGCCACGAAGGTATCCAGGTCTGTTTGATCTCGTCCGAACGCATGGCTTTGTTCGCTGGTGGCTTGCTCTTGCTCCAGGTCGTTCGCTACCCATACGTCCCAAACCTCTAGATCATTCGAATAGGGATAGCTCTCATCGGTGAACCAGTAGGTAACCCATTCGGACAGCTGACTTGCTGTAAGGCCCAAGCGGCGCTGTTTATCCATTGCGAACGGCCCTTCTCCAACAATGGCGGAGAACTCGCGACGGATCCCGTGCTTTCGCATGAAGGCGGGCATTTCCCATGGATTCGCACGTAGCGGGATGGTCAGCCCATCAGGGTTGAAGAAGAACGCCTCCTGTGTTCGGCCGTTCCAGCTCACGCCAGCAATGATCCTGTGGCGCCAGTTGATATCCCCATGCTTGTAGAGGCAGAACGTAGCGCCATATGGATCATGGAATGGGCCAGCGAAGTGATAGCGGCGCACGCTCATGCTGCCACCCGATCACGAGCCTGAATGCGGCTACGCGTCCATGCTTGAACCTCGGAAAGAACCCAGGCTACCGGGGCGCCCCGGGCGGTGCTGTTGCTCAGCTTCACGGGCAGCGGGAAGCCACTCTCGGCCTGCTGCATCAGTTTGTAGATTGTGGGACGGGCCAACCCTACTATGGCCATCACTTCAGTGATGCGTATCAGAGTGGTCTGTGGGTCGCGCCCAGAATGGAGGGAGGTTGCTGCGGAGAAAGTGGTCATAGTCGTGCCTATATCTACAGAGACAGGCACAGACTAAAAACTCAAAAACGAATCAACACGGTCCGCTCGTTTTTCTTTTTTTCCTAGGACCGTACTCTCCCAGCTCTCTTAGATTTTCCCTAATCGTGTCCCGCGTCCCGATTCCCTCTATGCCGACCAGCCTGGACAGCAGTGCCTTAGGTTCAATATCAGGATAGGACTTCTTGATACGCTCAACGGCGGCCCGGGTGAGCTCCCTCTTCTTCTCCTTTCCATCTTGCGTAGCGGTACCTTGCCGACTGTTCCCTCTGCCTGCCAAGCGAGCCCTCTCGGAGCTTTTCACGGTGTAAATTTTGTCGATCATCTTTGGAAAAAAACTACCTGGTTGAAGCTTCCCAGAGCTCAACGCGACTTCAGACTGGCGATAAAGGTCAGCAAGCATCAACACCTTTTCCGACTCACCTACCCACTGGGCAAAAGTCTCTCTGACATCAGCTTCCCTATCCGGTTGAGTACGACGTTGACGCTCAACCAAGGTTTGGAAAAACTCCGAATCATTCAGCCTTAGCCATTCGGCTAAGTCAGGATTGATGCCATAAACGTCGAGCTCAACATTCACCAACCAATCAGCCAGCCTCTGGACAGCGTCCAGCGCTTGCGCAAAGGCATAGCTCGCGGCCATACGAGAACCTGGAATAGCGTCAACTCGGCCTAGTACCTCACGCACTACATCCGGCAGGGAAAAAGACTGGGCATAGCACAATCGCTCGTAAATGAGATCTCGCCGGCTGAACGTCTCATGGATTACCCGCCTAGCTTGAGTCGAATAACATCCTTCTTCGAGCCAATATGAAGCTGCCTCGTTTATGACCTCGAACGCTTGGCGAAAGTGGCCACGAAACTCAGGGAAAAGTGCAGCTTCCGCTACAGCATCTTCCATTACCTGGATCTCATCGAGCAGGCTACTGATATCTGTATTCGCAAGCTCTAACGTGAATTGCTCCACCTCATTTTCGGACCAGATCACACCCCATGCCCCCTTGATCGAAAACTGAGCCTGCGCGATAGATAATCGCTAAGTTGCCGACAGGGTCGAGAGGGTCGAGAGGCAACAATGGTGCGAAACACCATGTAGCGTTGATACACCCGCTTGTCCGCGTGGACCAGCGATGTGTTTCCAGTCCGATGGCTAGGATTTTCAACGGTTCCACTGCCCTCGATACACGAGTTACACATGAAACACCCCGATTGGTGACTGCGATCCACGAGCAGTGACGACCGTAACGCACCGCTGGGTCTCGGTGCCTCACGCGTTTCTTGAAGTCTCAAACGTCGCTCGCTCCAGCATCTCGGTGGGCAAAGTCGTACGGGGTGATTGCTTCCATTCGATTGGCGTCCAAATAATCTGCCCACCACTGCACCATGAGCCTTCGCTCCTGAATGTGTTCTGCTTTGTGAATGTACGCTGCGCGCACCGTGTTTCGTTCCTGATGGCTCATCTGTCGTTCGACGGCGTCTTTACTCCACAGCCCCGACTCAACCAGTGCAGAACAAGCCATTGTCCTGAAGCCGTGGCCGCACACCTCTGACTTCGTGTCATACCCCATGCGTCGGAGGGCCTTGTTGACGGTGTTTTCGCTCATGGGTTTCCAGTGATGGTGATCACCTGCAAATACCAAGTCGAATCGGCCGGTGAGATGTCGGATTCGCTCCAGAACACTAACTGACTGGCGACTGAGCGGTACCAAGTGTGGTGTGCTCATCTTCGAGCCGCGATGGGAGTTCTTCACGCCCTCGATAGGCGCTCTCTCACCCGGGATTTCCCACATCAACCTTCCCATATCGATCTCTCCCCAGCGAGCGAATCGGAGCTCACTGGAGCGGATGAACACCAGCAAGGTTAGCTGCACCGCGAGCTTGGTCAGTCCGCGCCCACTATCGGCATCTATCCGCTGGAGAAGCTCAGGTAAGCGCTCAAATGGCAAAGCAGGCCGATGCGCTGTTTTGCGGGTAGCCGTGGCGCCTTGCAGATCGATCGCAGGGTTGGAATCCAGATGGCCATGCTGAACCGCCATGCGGAGGATGCCCGTCATATACTGGCGTAGGCGTGCAGCCGTATCCAAGGTATCCCGCTTTTCTGCCGCTTTAAGCGGAACAAGCAGATCTCGTGTTTTCAGCTCCGCGATCGGACGATCACCCAGAGTGGGCAACAGGTGGGATTCAATGCGTCGCCAAACGGTGGAGGCATGACCAAGTGTCCACTTACGAGCGCAGGCCGCATGCCATTCCTGTGCAAGCAAACGGAAGGTGTTCGATCGGGCGTTTACCGCTTCCTGTTTGTCCAAGCGCGCCTGCTCAATGGGGTCTTTCCCAGCAGCAAGAAGCTCAAGCGCATGAGCACGTCGCTCCCTGGCCGCTTTCAAGCCGAGCGCCGGATAGTTGCCAAACGTAGCTAAACCATCACGGCCATCAGGTTTGGTGTACTTCATTCGCCAGGTCTTGACCCCTGACGGCTTCACCAGCAGGTAGAGGCCTTTGCCATCGAACAGCTTGTAATCCTTCTCCCGAGGCTTGGCCGCATCACATTTGGGATCGGTGAGAGGCACCACTGTGCGCGCCATAGGGATACGTTTCCTTGTCGAACCGAGATATCCCTAACCATATCCCTAAATCGCGTAGATGCCCAGAGACAAAACGAGACAGACAGAAACAACAAAGCCCGCACTAGGCGGGCTTTGCTGGGTGTTTCGCAGACAGTCATAGACTTCTGGAAACTGGTCTCTGGTGCCGGAGACAGGAATCGAACCTGCGACCTTCGCGTTACGAGTGCGCTGCTCTACCGACTGAGCTACACCGGCGTGGCGATAACGCTACCACTGCCGGATCGCTTACGCAAATCACTGTTTATTAACAGCAATTGCGTCTGTTTCAGAGGGCTTTGCAGCCTGCCGGGGCGAGGTCTTCGTTGAGGGTGCTGGTGCAGGCCCAGCCGCTTGCGGCGCGGGTCAGGGTGATGGTTTTGTCGGTGGCGATGGCCGGGGCGTCGATCAGGGTGCAGACAATGCTGCCCACGCCCGTGGCCGCGGTGCCGCTGGCGGCAATGGCGCAGTGGGCGGTGCGCTCCTGGCCGCCCAGGGCGGCGACGTTGGCGATGTCTTTGCCTTCGTTCAGGCGCAGGTCGAAGGCGGTCTTCAACGCAGAAATTTCTACCAGGGCCGCCGTGGCTTTGGTGCGGACCTGGCTGTTGGTGTAAATCGGTAAGGCGATGGTCGCCAGAATGCCGATGATCGCCACCACGATCATCAGTTCGATCAAGGTAATACCGCGTTGCCCTTTCATGGACACTCTCCCTCACAAAATCAGTTCATGCCGGCCGCAGTGGTGCGGCGCCAGCAGGCGCGCCAGTAGGCCCGAACAGACACCTTTTGTCACCCCGTGACGGTCATTCGGTCGCTCTGGCTCGACTACTCTAGTGGGCGGCGGGCAACCCTGCTCGCCACTCGGGGCCTGGAGCTGTTACCAGGCTTGTGCAAGGCAGCGCAACAAGGATGTGGCGATGACCGAAAGCAACCGGATGTACAGCTGGCAAGGCACTAACGCCCAGGGTGCCTTGATCAGCGGCCAGAGTGCGGCGCGCAGCGCGGCGTTGATCAGGGCGCAGTTGCGCCAGCGCGGGATTCGCCCGGGGCGTATCGCCAGTGTGCGCCCGCCGTTGTGGCAATGGCGGCGGCCACTGGATGGCAAGGCGCTGAGCCAGTTCAGCCGCCAGCTGGCCACCCTGGTCAAGGCCGGGGTGGCGCTGTTGCAGGCGTTGGATGTAGTGGCCCAGAGCAGCACTAACCCGGCGCTGGCCAGCCTGCTGGGGGCGATCAAGGCCGATATCGCCGCCGGCAGCAGCCTGGCCACTGCCCTGCGCCGCCACCCGCAGTACTTCGATCGGCTGTACTGCAACCTGGTGGACGCCGGTGAGCAGTCCGGCAGCCTGGAGACGGTGCTGGCCCAGGTGGCGGCGCTGCAGGAGCAACGCCAGGCCCTGCGCATGCGGCTGAAAAAGGCCATGACCTATCCTCTGCTGGTGTTGCTGGTGGGCTTTGGGGTGTCGGCGTTGTTATTGCTGGAGGTGGTGCCGCGCTTTCAGTCGTTGTTCGGCGGTTTTGGTGCCGAGCTGCCGGCGTTTACTCAACAGGTGATCAATTTGTCGCAGTGGTTGGGCGCGCACCTTGGGTGGCTGTTGATAACGTTTGGCGGCGCTTGTAGTGCGCTGGCTTGGGGTTATCGGCACAAGCCTGGGGTGCGTTTGTGGCTGGTGCGCGTGGCGCTGCGCTTGCCGGTGCTTGGCAGCCTGCTCCGGCATGCCGCCCTCGCCCGCTTTGCCCGCACCCTGTCGACCTCGTTTGCCGCCGGGGTGCCGCTGGTGGAGGCGCTGGGGCCGGTTGCCGGGGCCTGCGGCAATCCGTTGTATGAGCAGGCGGTGCACAAGGTGCGCGACGACCTTGCCAGTGGTCTGGCCTTGAACGTGGCGTTGCGCACCAGCGGGCTGTTCCCGGCGCTGGTGGTGCAGATGTGCGCCATTGGCGAGACAGCCGGCACGCTGGACGATATGCTCGCCAGGATCGCCAGCCATTATGAACAGGCCATCGACCACCTGCTCGACACCCTCACGGCCATGCTCGAGCCGTTGATCGTGCTGATCCTGGGGTTGCTGGTGGGCAGCCTGGTGATCGCCATGTACCTGCCAATCTTCCAGCTGGGCAATGTGATCTGACCATGAACCTGTTGAACACCCTGGCCAGCCAGCCACTGATGTACCTGAGCTTCGCCCTGTTGCTCGGGCTGATTGTCGGCAGTTTTCTCAATGTGCTGGTGCATCGCCTGCCGATCATGCTCGAACGCCAATGGCAGGCCGAAGCCCGTGAGGTACTGGCGTTGCCCAGCGAGGCACAAGCGCCGCGCTTCGACCTGTTTTTACCGCCCTCGCAATGCCCGCATTGCGCCCACCGCATTCGCCCGTGGGAAAACATACCGGTGGTGAGTTACCTGGCCTTGCGCGGGCGCTGTTCCGCTTGCCAGGCGCGCATCAGCCCGCGCTATCCGCTGGTGGAGCTTGCCTGCGGGGCGCTGACGCTGTTTGCCGCCTGGCATCTGGGTTTTACCGTCGCGGCCCTGGCGCTGATGGTGCTGAGTTGGGGCCTGCTGGCCATGAGCTTGATCGATATCGAGCACCATCTGTTGCCCGATGCCCTGGTGCTGCCGTTGTTGTGGTTGGGGCTGATCGCCAATGCCTTTGAACTGTTCGTCCCGCTGGAGGATGCCTTGTGGGGCACGGTGGCCGGTTACCTGAGCCTGTGGTCGGTGTTCTGGGTGTTCAAGCTGGTCACCGGCAAAGAGGGCATGGGCTATGGCGATTTCAAGTTGCTGGCCATGCTCGGCGCCTGGGGCGGCTGGCAGATTTTGCCGCTGACCTTGCTGTTGTCGTCGCTGCTGGGGGCGGTGATCGGCCTGATTATGCTGCGCCTGCAGCGCAAGCAGGCGAGCACGCCGATCCCCTTTGGTCCCTATCTGGCCATTGCGGGCTGGATCGCGCTGCTCTGGGGTGGTCAAATAACCACTTCCTATCTGAAATATTCCGGATTCTGATGACCACCGCTGCTTTCACCCCCTGGATTCTCGGCCTTACCGGCGGCATCGGCAGTGGCAAGAGCGCCGCCGCGCAGCGCTTTGTCGAGCTGGGTGTGCACCTGGTCGACGCCGACCAGGCCGCGCGCTGGGTGGTCGAGCCGGGCCGCCCGGCGCTGGCGAGTATCGTCGAGCGTTTCGGCCCGGGGGTGCTGCTCGAAGACGGCCAGCTCAACCGCGCGGCCCTGCGCGAGCTGATCTTCGCCGACCCGCAGCAACGGCTGTGGCTCGAAGCGCTGCTGCATCCCTTGATCGGCCAGGAGATCTTCAGCTACCTGGCCAAGGCCGAGTCGCCCTATGCGGTGTTTGTTTCGCCGTTGATGGTCGAGTCTGGCCAGTACAAACGCACCGACCGCCTACTGGTGATCGATGCGCCGCAGGCACTGCAGGTGCAACGCACCCTGCTGCGCGACCAGACCAGCACTGAGCAGGTGCAGGCCATCCTCAAGGCCCAGGCCAGCCGTGAACAACGCCTTAGCCACGCCCACGACGTGATCGTTAACGACCGTGACCTGGCCTGGCTGCATTCGGAGGTCGACCGCCTGCACCACTTTTACCTGACTTTGCGAGGAGGCCAAGCATGAGCCAACCAACGACCGTAGATTGCCCGACCTGTGGCGCCCCTGTGGAATGGAGCGCGGCCAGCGCGTTTAGGCCGTTCTGTTCCGACCGCTGCAAGCTGATCGACCTGGGTGCCTGGGCCTCGGAAGAGCACAAGATTCCGGTTGCTCCGGATGCCGAAGACGAGCTGTTCTCCGGCGAGCTCGACCCGCGTCACTGAGGCCTCAGCGCTCGGGGTCGTCATCCTTCCACGGGGCCTGCAGGTAGCGGGTCCGGTTGAAGGTCTCCAGCCACTCCGGGCAGAACACCACCAGGGCGCTGACCACCATGCCGTTGATGAAGGCTTCGGGGAAGATGATCAGCCACAGGTAGCCGATAAAGTCCTCGATCCACTCCGGCATGACGAACCGCCCGTCCATCCACAGCAACCCCAGCCCACCGAGCAGGCACAAGAGTGCCGACAGCGCCGCGGCAAAAAAGCCTGAACAGAAGATATAGACGAACAGGTTGCGCGGCTGGGCTCGCTCCACCAGGATCGCGCACACCTCGGTGACCAGCACCGGCAGGCCGATCAGCAGCAGGCCATTGACCCCCATCGCCGCCAGGTCCTGACGCCCCAGCGCCAGCAGGCCGAGCTGCGCCAGCAAGCCACCGACAATCGCCAGCGGCCAGTCCAGCAGCAGGGTGACGGCGGTCATGCCGATAAAGTGATACGACACCCCGGTGTCGAAGTCGCGGCGTACCAGCCACAGGGCAAACAAGGCGAACACCGTACCAAACAGCAAATGCTGGCGCCGGCTGTCGGCGAACAGTTCCAGCCAGCGGGTACGCGCCACCGCCCAGATCAGCACGGGCACATAGGCGACCCAGGCGATGGTCAGGGTCTGGCTGGAAAGTACGGCGGCACTGATCACGGCAAATAACCCTTGTGCGAGTGAGGCAATAGACCTGGGGGCAGTCTACACCTCGGGGCTGGCTTGATCAGCCTCCGCCGGTGCTTTGGGTGCCTCGAACAGGCGGAACACCGCGCCTTCAACCAGCCAGTCTGCTGGCTGGCAACTCGGGTTGCGCTGCAGCTCGACCACGCTGACGGTGGTCGCCGACACCTGCACATCGGCCCAGGCGCCGTAGCAAGCGAACTCGTTCAGGGTCAGGCGCAAGCGGTAATCGCCGGGCATGACGCTGAGCACCTTGGGGTTGAACTCGGCGTAGCTGCGCACGATTTCGTCTTCTGCGCCGCGATGGTCGATGAGCTTGACGCTGTAGGGCGCTGAATCGCCCTCCTTGAGCACTACATAGCGGCCATCCGGGGTGTCGTAAGGCACGGTAGGCGTCCAGAACAAAAAGCCCACGCCGTACACCACCAGGGCACAAACCACCGTGCCGGAACCGAATATGCCGCCCATCTTCACTACGCTCATGTTTCTTCCCTGATATTCACTGAGCCCACAACGGGTGCGCAGTCTAGGCGCTGGCCCGGCGTTGCAGCAATGGCTTGCAGACATTTCCTGCAAAGCTCAATTGAACGCTAAGCTTGTGCCCATGGACGACTCAGACTACTTGCGCCTGCTCACCATTCAGGCCGAACAAGCCAATGCGTTTCTATCCAATGCCCGTAAATGGGAACGTGAGCGTTGGGTCTGCCAGCGCCTGCTGCAAGGCCTGAATATTCCTTACCGCAGCGAAGATTTTGCCGCCGCCGGGCAAGAGCCGCCTGACGTGCTGTTTCGCGATGCCGCCTTCGAGGTGTTTTTTGTCCTCGATGAGGGCCGCCGCCTGAACGACGAGTGGCGCGAAGAGCTGCAGCGCCGGCGCAGTGCCTTTTCGTTGAGCCAGCTGGTGCGCCGCGAGGCCCGGCCACGGCGGATCAGCGCCCAGGAACTGCTGCAGCGCCTGGCACCGACCTTGCGGAAAAAATCGCACAACTATCAGGAACGCGGCCTCGACCTGAGCGAGCTGGACATCATTGCCTTCGCCAGCCTCAAGCGCGAAGTGCTCGACCTCAATAGCCACTTCCCGCCACCCACCGAATACCTGCGCCAGGGCTGGCGCTCGTTGTCGCTGGTGGGCCCGACCTTCGCCCGGGTGTTGTTTGCCCACCCCGATGCGCCGGATTTCTTGCGTGGCAATCTGGGGCGCAGCATCGTTTTTGATGTCGGAATCAGCCTCTGAGCTGGCCCCCTGCCAAAGCCCGATGGCATAAATTCTGCGCCGGTGATACAAAGCGCAATCATTCGTTATAAAGACAGCCAAGTGACTGAAAGATGGGCGACCTTCGAGCTACTACAGTGAACACTGTAGCTTTCCCACAGTCACAAGCGTCTATCTGACGAGGCCCTCATGACCAGCCGCCTGAATCCCGATGACCAGCGTCGTGTCGATGAATACCTGCAAGCCCCTCAGCACCAAGTCGAGCGCAAGCCTTTCCGGCCCTGGCTGCTCCTTGTGCTGGTGGTGGCCGTAACGGTTGCGCTCGGCTTGTTGAGCCGCCTCTTGAGTCAACTGGTGCTATGAGCTGCCTTGCGCTCGCCCACAACGCCCGCCCCGTGCGGCCTACCACTCAAGACCCGAATTCCGTAAACCTTATGAGATATCTCCATGACTCACCGTATAGTGATTGTCGGCGGCGGCGCCGGCGGCCTGGAACTGGCGACCCGCCTGGGTAAGACCCTGGGCAAAAAGGGTAGCGCCAGCATCACCCTGGTCGACGCCAACCTGACGCACATCTGGAAGCCGCTGCTGCACGAAGTGGCGGCCGGCTCGCTCAACTCTTCCGAAGACGAACTGAACTACGTGGCCCAGGCCAAGTGGAATCACTTCCAGTTCCAGCTCGGGCGCATGAGCGGCCTGGACCGCGAAACCAAGCAGATCCAGCTGGCCGCGACCCTCGATGAGGACGGTCGCGAGCTGCTGCCTGCGCGCACCCTGGGCTACGACACCCTGGTGATCGCGGTGGGCAGCAACACCAACGACTTCGGCACCCTGGGCGCGGCGCAGCATTGCCTGTTCCTCGACACCCGCAAGCAGGCCGAGCGTTTCCACCAGCAACTGCTCAACCATTACCTGCGCGCCCACGCGGGCGATCAGGCCCATGAAAAAATCAGCGTGGCCATCGTTGGTGCCGGCGCTACCGGTGTCGAGCTTGCCGCCGAGCTGCATCACGCGGCCCACGAACTGGCGGCTTATGGCCTGGATCGTATCCAGCCAAAAGACATGCACATCACCCTGATCGAAGCCGGCCCGCGGGTGCTGCCAGCACTGCCGGAGCGCATCAGCGTGCCGGTGCACAAGACCCTGGAAAAACTCGGGGTGACAGTGATGACCAACGCGGCGGTCAGCGAAGTGACGGCCGATGAGCTGCGCACCAGCAATGGCGAGGTGATTCAGGCCAGCCTCAAGGTGTGGGCGGCGGGTATTCGGGCGCCGGGGTTCCTCAAAGACATCGACGGCCTGGAAACCAACCGGATCAACCAACTAGTGGTGCGCCCTACCCTGCAGACTACTCTGGACGACAACATTTTCGCCTTTGGCGACTGTGCTGCCTGCCCGCAACCGGGTAGCGACCGTAACGTGCCGCCACGGGCACAGGCTGCGCATCAGCAGGCGTCGTTGCTGGCCAAGGGGCTCAAGGCGCGCCTGGAAGGCAAGCCGTTACCGACTTATGCGTACCGGGATTACGGCTCGCTGGTGTCGCTGTCGCGCTTCTCGGCGGTGGGTAACCTGATGGGCAACCTGACCGGTAGCGTGATGCT
This sequence comes from Pseudomonas sp. SORT22, assembly GCF_018417635.1. Lineage (NCBI taxonomy): Bacteria > Pseudomonadati > Pseudomonadota > Gammaproteobacteria > Pseudomonadales > Pseudomonadaceae > Pseudomonas > Pseudomonas sp. SORT22. The sequence goes on along the minus strand of NZ_CP071007.1, from coordinate 1,019,278 downwards.
CGAGGGCTGGTTGGCGCGGATGTTTTATGTGTCGCTGTATCGCATGCACCAGATGGCGCTGTATGGGACTTTCCGTACGCTGATGCTGATGCTCGGCAGCCGGATTGGTCGCGGGACTGAGCCGCGGTTGAAGCTGCACTGATTTTGTATTGGCTTTGAGGGCCTCATCGCGGGTCAAGTCGAGGCGTCGCACCGCCGCTCCCACAGGTATGGCGGTGTTTCTGTGGGAGCGGCGGTGCGGCGACCCGACTTGACCCGCGATGGCGTCGGCATTGTTTATTTCAGTACCCGATAAGTACTCTGCACAAAGCCGCTTTCAAAGGTGGTGCTGCGCATATGCTGCAGCGTCACGTCCTTCGCCAGGGCCCCAAACAGCGGGATGCCGCTGCCCAGCAACACCGGTATGCGGGTGATGGTCAGTTCATCCAGCCGGCCTTCGCGCAAGAAGCTCTGAATCACCTGCCCGCCATCGAGGTACAGGCCCTTGGCGCCTGTTTCATTCAAGTGCTCGACCAGGTCGGCGACCGGCCCCGGGTGCACTTCAACGCCATGCTGCATATCGGCCTGCTGCAAGGTGCTGCTCAGCACCACCACACGCTTGTGCGGATACGGCCACTCGCCAAAGGTCAGGACCTTCTCGAAGGTGTTGCGGCCCATGACCAGGGTGTCGATGGTGGCCATGTACGCCGCATAGCCGTGATCGTCACTGGAGCTGGTGGCAACCATCAGCCAGTCCAGCTCACCGCTCTCACGGGCGATGAAGCCATCGAGGCTGGTGGCGATGTACACGGAGGTTTTCAGGGGCACGGCGCAACTCCTTTGCAGGAAATAGCCGGATAGTATCAGCCAGGGCGCAGAAACGAAAAAAGGGCACCTTTTGCAAGGTGCCCTTCTTTCTGAAGATGGTCGGGGTAAGGGGATTCGAACTCCTGACATCCTGCTCCCAAAGCAGGCGCGCTACCGGACTGCGCTATACCCCGGTAAAAAAAAAGGCTCCGATTAAGGTGCCTTTTTTTATGGCTGGCTGCTAATGGCAAACCAACCTTTTAAGATTTGAACCCAGCGTACCGGATTCAAAAATGGTGGGTCGTGTAGGATTCGAACCTACGACCAATTGGTTAAAAGCCAACTGCTCTACCAACTGAGCTAACGACCCTAAGATGGTCGGGGTAAGGGGATTCGAACTCCTGACATCCTGCTCCCAAAGCAGGCGCGCTACCGGACTGCGCTATACCCCGGCTTGAAATTTGGCTCCGCGACCAGGACTCGAACCTGGGACCCAATGATTAACAGTCATTTGCTCTACCGACTGAGCTATCGCGGAACTATCAATTTCAATTACAACAGTGCTGCAATTTCGAGTGCTGTATCACTACCGCTTCGAACTCTTCGACCTTGTGCATCGCTGCGTTCATGCCTCTGAGGCGCGCTATTCTACAACCTTCAAAACCCTTGTCAACCCCTAATTTGCATTCAACTTACTGATTTGCAACTTTTTTTCAGATTCCCAATTTTGCCGGGAAGCTGCGGGGCGACATACAGCGGGGCGCACTTTACAAGCACTCGAGAAAAAATGCAAAGAAAAAAGGCCTCGAAATTCGAGGCCTTAGCGTAACCCGCCGAAAACTCAGGCGAAGACGATCTCTTCGCCCTCGACCTTCGCCGTGATGGCGCTGCCTGGCAGGAACTGGCCCGACAGGATCAGCTGCGCCAACGGGTTCTCGATCCAGCGCTGGATCGCCCGTTTCAGCGGCCGTGCGCCATAGACCGGGTCGTAACCGACGGCGATCAGTTTATCCAGCGCCTCGGGGCTCAGCTCAAGGCTCAGCTCACGTTCGGCCAGACGGCTGCGCAGGCGGCCGAGCTGTATCTGGGTGATGCCAGCAATCTGCTCGCGACCCAGCGGTTCGAACACCACCACTTCGTCGATCCGGTTGATGAACTCCGGCCGGAAGTGCGAACCCACGGCATCCATCACCGCCGCACGCTGCGCTTCACGATCACCCACCAGCTCCTGGATCTGCGAAGAGCCCAGGTTGGAGGTCATGACGATCACGGTATTGCGGAAATCCACCGTCCGCCCGTGGCTGTCAGTCAGGCGACCGTCTTCCAGCACCTGCAGCAACACGTTGAACACATCCGGGTGGGCCTTCTCGACCTCGTCCAGCAGCACCACCGCATAAGGTTTGCGCCGCACGGCTTCGGTCAGGTAGCCGCCCTCTTCATAGCCTACGTAGCCTGGTGGAGCACCGATCAGGCGAGCCACGGAGTGTTTCTCCATGAACTCGGACATGTCGATGCGCACCATGGCCTCTTCAGTGTCGAAGAGAAACTCCGCCAGCGCCTTGCACAGCTCGGTTTTACCGACACCGGTCGGGCCGAGGAACAGGAACGAGCCGCTCGGGCGGTTCGGGTCCGAAAGGCCGGCACGCGAGCGGCGCACGGCGTTGGACACGGCCACCACGGCTTCTTCCTGGCCGATCACCCGCTCGTGCAGCAGGCTTTCCATCTTCAGCAGTTTTTCCCGCTCGCCTTCGAGCATCTTCGACACCGGGATGCCGGTCCACTTCGACACGACTTCGGCGATCTCTTCTTCAGTCACCTTGTTACGCAGCAGCTGGTTTTCCGCCTTGCCGTGCTGGTCGACCATCTGCAGGCTGCGCTCCAGGTCCGGGATCACCCCGTACTGCAGCTCGGCCATGCGGCTGAGGTCGCCCTTGCGCCGGGCCGCTTCGAGCTCCTGACGCGATTGCTCGATTTTCTGCTGGATCTGCGCCGAGCCCTGTACTTCGGCTTTTTCCGAGGTCCAGATCTCTTCCAGGTCAGCGTACTCGCGCTCCAGCCGGGCGATCTCTTCGGTGAGTTTCTCCAGGCGTTTGAGCGCGGCCTCGTCGTCCTCTTTCTTCAGCGCCTGGGACTCAACCTTCAGTTGAATCAGGCGGCGCTCCAGGCGGTCGAGCACTTCCGGCTTGGAGTCGATCTCCATGCGGATGCGGCTGGCCGCTTCGTCGATCAAGTCGATGGCCTTGTCCGGCAGCTGCCGGTCAGTGATGTAGCGATGGCTGAGCTTGGCCGCGGCGATGATCGCGCCGTCGGTGATCGCCACCTTGTGGTGCACCTCGTAACGCTCTTTGAGGCCACGCAGGATGGCGATGGTGTCTTCTTCGCTCGGCTCTTCTACCAGCACCTTCTGGAAACGCCGCTCAAGCGCTGCGTCTTTTTCAATGTACTGGCGGTACTCGTTCAGCGTAGTGGCGCCGACGCAGTGCAGTTCACCACGGGCCAGGGCCGGCTTGAGCATGTTGCCGGCGTCCATCGAGCCTTCGCCTTTACCGGCGCCGACCATCGTGTGCAGCTCGTCGATGAACAGGATGATCTGCCCTTCCTGCTTGGACAGCTCGTTGAGCAAGCCTTTGAGGCGCTCTTCGAACTCACCGCGAAACTTGGCACCGGCGATCAGCGCGCCCATGTCCAGCGACAGCAGGCGCTTGCCTTTAAGGCCGTCCGGCACTTCACCATTAATGATGCGCTGGGCCAGGCCTTCGGCGATGGCGGTCTTACCGACGCCAGGCTCACCGATCAGCACCGGGTTGTTCTTGGTCCGGCGTTGCAGCACCTGGATGGTCCGGCGGATTTCATCGTCACGGCCGATCACCGGGTCAAGCTTGCCGTCTTCGGCGCGCTTGGTCAGGTCGACGGTGTATTTGTCCAGGGCCTGGCGCGACTCTTCGGCGTTGGGGTCATTGACCGCCTCGCCGCCGCGCAGGTTGCTGATGGCATTCTCCAGGGCCTTTTTGCTCACGCCCTGGCTGAGCAGCAACTTGCCAAGCTTGCTGTTCTCGTCCATGGCCGCCAGCAGCACAAGCTCGCTGGAGATGAACTGGTCGCCCTTCTGCTGGGCCAGGCGGTCGGCCTGGTTGAGCAGACGCGCCAGGTCCTGGGACATGTTGACGTCGCCGGTCGGGTTCTGGATTTTCGGCAGCTGGTCGAGCTCTTTGCTCAACGCCTTGCGCAGGCTGTTGACGTCAAAGCCGACCTGCATCAGCAACGGCTTGATCGAACCGCCCTGCTGATCGATCAGGGCCTGCACCAGGTGCGCAGGCTCGATGGCCGGATGGTCCATACCCACGGCCAGGGATTGGGAATCGGATAATGCTAATTGCAGCTTGCTGGTCAAACGGTCTATTCGCATGGGTTACCTTCCTTTATGGGCAGGTCGGAGCGATGGACACACCTGATGAAGAAAAACCTGCCAGAGATACCACTGTAGATAAGGGTGATTCTGGAAGATTCAAGCTAGGCGGGCTTGATCCAGGTCAGCGCGCTGCCAGCCAGACCAGCGAAGCGAAGCGGCCACCCTGCGGGGTGCGCCGATAAGAATAGAAGCGCGGGTCGCTGACGGTGCACAAGCCACCACCATAGACGGCATTGACGCCGCGCGCTGCAAGGCGCAGGCGGGCCAGCTGGTAGATATCGGCCATCAGCTTGCCGGGCTGGGCACCGGGCACGAAGGCCTGGGCAGTTTCCGGATGAACGGTCGTGAACGCATCACGAACCTCAAGGCCGACTTCAAAGGCTTGCGGGCCAATCGCCGGGCCCAGCCACACCAGCACCTCTTCGGGCGGCAGGGCCAAGCGCTTCAGAGTCGCCTCCAGCACACCGTTGGCCAGCCCGCGCCAGCCCGCATGGGCGGCGGCTACGCGGGTGCCGGCGCGGTCGCAGAACAGCACCGGCAAGCAGTCGGCGGTCATGACCGTGCAGGCAATGCCGGGGGTATCGCTGTAGCTGGCATCAGCCTCGGCAATAACGCCAGGGTCGGCATCGGCTACAACTACGCCATGCACCTGCTTGAGCCAGGCTGGCTGGATGCCGAACTCGGCGGTCAGGCGCCGGCGGTTCTCGGCCACCGCTGCTGGCGCATCGCCAACATGGTCACCGAGGTTGAAGCTTTCATAGGGCGGCAGGCTGACCCCGCCGCTGCGCGTAGTGACGCAGGCGCGCACCCGGGCTGGCGCAGGCCAGTCCGGGAACAGCAGCGCTTGCGTCAGCTCGCTCATCCGACGAACGCCTCGCGGTCCTGCTTGAGCAGCGACAGCAGCCAGACGAAGTCGTCCGGCAGCGCCGATTCCCAACCCATGCGCTCGCCGGTCACCGGGTGATCGAGCTCCAGGAAGCGTGCATGCAGGGCCTGGCGCGGGAAGGTCTTGAGCGCGTCGACCATGGTCAGGCTGGCCGCTGGCGGAATGCGGAAGCGCCCGCCGTAGACCGGGTCGCCGACCAACGGGAAGTTGACGTGGGCCATGTGCACGCGGATCTGGTGGGTACGCCCGGTTTCGAGCTTGACCCGCACGTGGGTGTGCGAGCGGAAGCGCTCCAGTACGCGATAGTGGCTGACCGCAGGCTTGCCGCCTTCGGTGACCGCCATGCGCTGGCGCTGACCGCCGTGGCGACCGATCGGCGCGTTGATCTTGCCGCCGGCCGTGACCACACCGATCACGATGCATTCATAGATGCGGCTGACGCTGCGGCTTTGCAACTGGGCAACCAGCTGGGTCTGCGCCTGGATGGTCTTGGCCACCACCATCAGACCGGTGGTGTCCTTGTCCAGGCGGTGGACGATACCGGCGCGCGGCACGTTGATGATGTCCGGCACGTGGTGCAGCAGGGCATTGAGCAGGGTGCCATCGGCGTGGCCCGCAGCCGGGTGGACCACAAGCCCGGCAGGCTTGTTGATCACCAGGATGTGGTCGTCTTCATAGACGATATCCAGCTCGATGTCCTGGGCCACCCACTCGCCCTGGGCTTCCTGCTCGGCATCGAGCGCCAGCAGCGCACCGCCGTGGACGATATCGCGCGGACGCAGGACAGCGCCATCGACCGTCAGGCGCCCCTCCTTGATCCAGGTGGACAGGCGCGAGCGCGAGTGCTCAGCGAACAATTGGGCGGCGACTTGGTCGAGGCGTTGCCCGCCCAATTCGGACGGCACCTCTGCGCGAAGTTGAATGATCTCGGACATGCTCGAATCAGCGGGCGGCACAGCCTTTGGTTTCGACTGCGCGCTTGTGGTTAAATACGACGTCTTTTGCCCCGAGGGTTGCATCGGGGTGCTCATCATAACAGGACGGCCACGCCCAAGACAGCGGCCGTCATAGGGACGCAAGCCGCCATGCAAGTGAAACACCTGCTGCTGATCGCCATCCTCGGACTGACCGCTGCTTGTTCTTCGAAGGAAGTCGTCGACGAAAACCTGAGCGAAGCCGAGCTGTACCAGCAGGCGCAGGCCGACCTGGACAACCACAGCTATACCAGCGCCACAAGCAAGCTGAAGGCTCTGGAATCGCGCTATCCGTTCGGCCGCTACGCCGACCAGGCCCAGCTCGAGCTGATCTACGCGAACTATAAAAACGCCGAACCGGAGGCTGCCAAGTCTGCCGCCGAGCGCTTCATTCGCTTGCATCCGCAGCATCCGAACGTCGACTACGCCTACTACCTCAAGGGTCTGACCTCGTTCGACCAGGACCGCGGCCTGCTGGCGCGCTTCCTGCCGCTGGACATGACCAAGCGTGACCCGGGCGCTGCCCGCGACTCGTACAACGAATTCGCCCAGCTGACCAGCCGCTTCCCCAACAGCCGCTATTCGCCTGACGCCAAGCAGCGCATGATCTACCTGCGCAACCTGCTGGCTTCCTACGAAATCCACGTGGCCGACTACTACCTGACCCGTCAGGCCTATGTCGCTGCCGCCAACCGTGGCCGCTATGTAGTAGAGAACTTCCAGGAAACCCCATCGGTCGGCGACGGCTTGGCGGTGATGACCGAAGCCTACATGCGTCTGCACCTGGACGAACTGGCGGCCACCAGCCTGGAAACCCTCAAGCTCAACTACCCGGACCACCCGAGCCTGGTCGATGGCCAGTTCGTGCCGCAGCAGAACGAAGCCGACAACCGCTCGTGGCTGTCCAAGGCCACCCTGGGCCTGATCAATACCGCCCCGCCGCTGCCGCCGGGTGAAACCCGTGCCAACCAGGACGTGGTGAAGCAGTACCAGGACGCCAAGGACGCGATCCCGCAAGAGCTGCTGCCTAAAGATGCCAACGGTGACGTCATCGAAGAAGAAAACCACGAAGCGGAAGGTAACAACGAAGACCGCTCCTGGTTCAGCTACATGACCTTCGGTGTGTTCGACTGAGCCATCGTGTAAAAGATAAAGGGAGGCCAAGGCCTCCCTTTTTTCATGCTCGAGCCCTAGACTGAAGGCTCTTCACTGACAAAGCTGGACACCATGGTTCGCCTACTTTTCTGGATTGCCCTGATTGCTGCTGCCTTCTGGCTGTGGCGCAAGTTCAAGGCCAGCAATGCTGCTGGGCAAAACAACAGCCTCGAAGACCCGCTGAAGATGGTCCGCTGCGCCCATTGCGGCGTGCATTTGCCCAGTGACCGGGCGCTGCATCGCGGGGCGCAGTGGTATTGCAGTCAGGCGCATCTGGAGCAGGGGCCTGGGGCGCAGCGCTGATTGCGCGGTGCCTGCATCGCGGGGCAAGCCCGCCCCTGCCAGATTGTAGGAGCGGGCTTGCCCCGCGATGAGCCCTAAAGAGCAGCCACCCGCCCAGCCGGTACATATGGTGCCGGATCAATGATTGGCTCACGCCCCAGCAACAAATCCGCAAACAACTGGCAGGACGCCGGCGCCAGCACCAGGCCATTGCGGTAATGCCCGCAGTTCAGCCACAGTCCGGCATAGCCTGGCACCTCGCCGATGTACGGAATGCCCTCAGGCGAACCCGGCCGCAGCCCCGCCCAATGGGCCACCGGGGTGGCGTCGGCCAGCGCCGGCAGCAACTCCACCGCCGATGCCTTGAGGCTTTCCAGCGCTTCGTCGGTTGGGGTCTTGTCGTAACCGGCATGCTCCAGGGTACTGCCCACCAGAATATGCCCGTCGCGCCGCGGGATCGCATAACGCCCCTTGGCCAGCACCATGCTCGGCAAAAAGTCTTCGGCGCACTTGTACAGGATCATCTGCCCTTTCACCGGCTCCACCGGCAGCTCCAGGCCCAATGGCCGCAGCAAGTCGCCGCTCCAGGCGCCAGCCGTCAGCACCACGCGATCGGCCGGAATCGGCCCGGTTGCAGTCTCGACCCCGGTGATGCGCTCGCCCTCACGGCTGAAGCCGGTGATTTCGCACTGCTCGCGAATGCTCACGTTCGGCAGCGCCAGCAAGGCGGCCTTGAGTGATTTGACCAGGCGTGGGTTACGCACGTTGGCAACCCCGGCCATGTAGATGGCGCGGCGGAAACCGCCACCCAGCACCGGCACCGCGTCATAGGCCGCCGAGATATCCACAGCACTTAGCGGCCGTCCTTCGCGCTTGGCCCAGGCCAGGGCTTCGGCTTCGTCGTCGAGGTCCAGCCAGTACAGGCCGGTGGTGTGCACTTCAGGGTCAACCCCGGTGCTGGCGAACAGGCGCTCGCCCAGCTGTGGATAAAAATCCTGCGACCAATGCGCCAGGGCCGTTACCGCCGGGCTATAGCGCCACGGGTACAGCGGCGAGACGATGCCGCCGCCAGCCCAGGAAGACTCCTGGCCGAGCGCGCCACGGTCACACAGCACCACCTGCTCGACCTCGGCCGCCAGGTTGAACGCTGTCAGCAGGCCGATTACCCCGCCACCGACAATCACTACTTGCTTGGTCATGTATTGATCCAACGTCTGAAGTAAACCTCAGCCACCCCAACAGCCGCGGCCGCCATCAACGGCGCCGGGATTGCGGCGCACACCGGCCTGGTCGAGTTCGAAATCGGCGCAGCGGTCACTGTTCATCAAACCACCGCCAATGCGCCGGGCGGTAAGGGTGAATGACGTCGAAAGACGAACGGCCTGCAGCCGGTAGTGCTCGGTCCCGGGCGCCAATGGGGTGACCAGGGCTTCGCTGTCGGCGTACTGGCCGCTGCGGGCATAGTGACGTTCGAGCAGTTGCGCGCTTTCGAACAGCAACCCGGCGATTTCCGTGCGTGCGGCCTTGCGGACCTGTTCGCTGTAGCTGGGATAGGCAATGCCCGCCAGAATGCCGACCACGGCGACGACAAGCAACAGTTCAATCAGGCTCAAACCTTTCTGCAGGGTGGACATAAGTCGAACTCCTAGTGAAGCTGGCGCCAGAGAATGCGCCTGGGTGGCTGGGCGCCCTCTTCTACAGCCTGTGCATAAACGCTTTCGAGCACGCTGCGCCCTACCCCGGCGTGGCTGACGGCGGTGATCCGGTACAAGGTAACGGACAGGTTGGCAGGCCAGTGCGCGGCGTGGGTACTCTGGCCAAGGTTCTGTACCAGGTGGAAGCCGCTGGCGCCGCCTTGCCAGCTCAGGCCGGAGGTCGGCCCTTCGCCGCGGTAGACGCCAGGCGCCCGCACCCGTGCAGCTTCCGGCGGCGGTAAACAGTACGAGCATGGCAGCACGCCGACGACGGTCGACTCTCCCAGCAGCAAGGCCTGCTCCGCCTGCTCGAGGCCGTGCAAGGCTGCTTGCAGGTTGCCGGCCATGCGCCCCTGCAAGGTGGCACTGACCATCGCCGAGACGCCGAGCAAAGCCAACAGCCCCAGCAGCACCAGGCTGACCAGCAGGACCACCCCACGCTGGCTGCCGGGCCTAGCCATTGCGCAGGGCCACTGTCAGTTGATACTGCTGCGGCCTTACCCGCGCCAGCGGGTCAAGCAAGGTCAGGCTCAGGCGCAGTCCGGCGATGCGGGTGGCACTCCGGCTGATAATGTCGACGCGCAGCTCACCGAGGTTGTCGATCAGCGGCGCATAACTGGCGCCGCTGCCGAGCATCAGGCTGGTGCCATCAACGCGATAGGTCTGGCGTCGTATCGGTATCGCGAAGTGCCCGGCCGGCGCCGCCTGGACATCGGGATAGACCCGCGCCTGGCTTATGCAATCGGTGACCAGCGTCCAGTTCGGCCGCCCACCGGCGCCAGCGACTTCGGCGCTGATCAGGCTCAATTGCTGCAATTGGCCGTTCGCTGCGCGGATTACCTCCAGCGGTTGGGCAAACGCCTGTGCCGAGGACGGGTTCACATGGCTGATTGCATCCGCACGCAAGCAGCCGAACATGCCGCTCATGCGAATATCCTGGGCCATGCGCTGCAACGCCAGGCGCGCGTCTTCCTGCAGTTGTGCGGCGATGCCCTGAGCCTGCCAGTTCGAAGTGGCCGCCAGAAACAAGCGGCTGACACCGAGCAGCAGCACCAAGCCGAGGCTGAGGGCCAGCAACACTTCGACCAGGCCGACACCGGCTTGCCGGGTCATCGGCCTGGCCCTGCGTTGATGCGCGCTTGTTCGCGCTCGCCATGCTGCAGATACGCCGCCTGAGTACTGTGCAAGGCACTGTCGGTGGCCTGCAGCGCCCGCACTTGCGCAGCCGCTGCAGCAAACACACCCAGCCCCAGCATCAGCATGGCCAGCAGCACTTCGAGCAAGCTCATTCCTTGTTGCCGTCCGCCATCCATGGCGCCATCCCTCCTGCGACTTTTCCCCAGCCCTTTGCCAACCCGGCCGACTGGACGCTGTTGTCCGCCGGCCTGACTCTATAGAAGCACTTCCAGGGAGGAATGCACGGTGAAGCAACAGGGCGTAACACTGATACAAATGATGTTCGCGTTGGCGCTGGTGGGGATGCTCACGCACATCAGCCTGCCGGCCTACAACACCATGAGCAGCGGGCTACAACAGCACGCCGCCGCCAAGGACCTGGCCCAGGCCCTGCGCACCGCACGCAGCGAGGCTTTGCTGCGCAACCAGGTGGTTCGCCTGCAGGCGCTGGAAGACAACTGGAGTAATGGCTGGCGCATGGTCGTGGAACAGGATGGCCCACTGCTGCTGTACGAGCAGCGGCTTGAGCGGGTGAACGTCGTGGGTAATCAACCGGTGGCCCGGCAGGTGCGCTTCAGTGGGCTGGGGGTGCCCTTGCACGCGGGGGGAGCGTTTCAGGCCGGGACGCTGTTCATTTGCCAGCGCCCCGAGCCCTTCAGCCAGTACCGGGTGGTACTGGCGCACACAGGCCGGGTCAGCCTGCGCGAAGAGCCCGGCGAGCAGCCGCTGTGCGCGGCCGGCGGGTCAGATCAGTGAACGTACGCGCAGCTCTTTGGGCATCGAGAAGGTGATGTTCTCTTCGCGGCCATCAAGCTCTTCGGCGCCCGTGGCACCCCAGGTGCGCAGTTGTTCGATCACGCCACGCACCAGCACCTCGGGGGCCGAAGCACCGGCGGTGATACCAATGCGCTCAACGCCATCGAACCAGCTTTTTTGCAGGTCTTCGGCGCCGTCGATCAGGTAGGCCGGGGTCGACATGCGCTCGGCCAGTTCACGCAGGCGGTTGGAGTTGGAGCTGTTCGGGCTGCCGACCACCAGGACCACGTCGCATTCGTTGGCCAGTTGCTTGACCGCGTCCTGACGGTTCTGGGTGGCGTAGCAGATGTCGTCCTTGCGCGGCCCGCCGATATTCGGGAAGCGCGCGCGCAGGGCATCGATCACCCGGCTGGTGTCGTCCATCGACAGCGTGGTCTGGGTGACGAAGGCCAGTTTGTCCGGGTCGTTGACCTGCAGGCTGGCAACATCGTCCTCGTCTTCGACCAGGTAGATGGCGCCACCGTTGCTGGTGTCGTACTGGCCCATGGTGCCTTCGACTTCCGGGTGGCCTTCGTGGCCAATCAGGATGCACTCGCGGCCGTCACGGCTGTAGCGCGCCACCTCGATATGCACCTTGGTGACCAGTGGGCAGGTCGCGTCGAATACCTTCAGGCCGCGCCCCGCCGCTTCCTGGCGCACGGCCTGGGAAACACCGTGGGCGCTGAAGATGACGATGACGTCGTCCGGCACCTGGTCGAGTTCTTCGACAAAAATCGCCCCGCGCGCGCGCAGGTCTTCGACCACGAACTTGTTGTGCACCACTTCGTGACGCACGTAGATCGGCGGGCCAAACACTTCGAGGGCACGATTGACGATCTCGATCGCCCGGTCCACACCGGCACAGAAGCCACGGGGGTTGGCGAGTTTGATTTGCATGGCAGGCTCCAGGCTCACAGGGCCTTGACCGCGAGGATTTCCACCTCGAAGTTCAGGGTCTTGCCGGCCAGTGGATGGTTGAAGTCGATGGTCACCTGGGCATCATCGAAGGCTTTCACCACACCGGGCAATTCGGCGTTGGCGGCGTCGTTGAAGATCACCAGCAGGCCCTCGGACAACTCCATGTCCTGGAACTGCGAACGCGGCATGACCTGCACGTTCTGTGGGTTTGGCTGGCCGAAGGCGTTTTCCGGGTTGACGGTCACGGTGCGCTTGTCGCCGCTCTTGAAGCCGAACAGCGCCGCTTCGAAGCCCGGCAGCAGGTTGCCGTCGCCGACCTTGAACACCGCCGGCGCCTTGTCGAAGGTGCTGTCGACGGTGTCGCCGTTTTCCAGGTGCAGTGCGAAGTGCAGGGTCACTTCGGTGTTCTGGCCGATACGGGTCTCAGTCATGGACGGGTTCTCCGGACTTTTTGCTCTTGAACATATCCAGCGCCAGCATCACCGCACCCACGGTAATGGCGCTGTCGGCCAGGTTGAAGGCCGGGAAGTACCAGCGGTTCTGCCAGTGCACGAGGATGAAGTCGACTACGTGGCCGAGCACGATGCGGTCGTACAGGTTGCCCAGCGCACCACCCAGCACCAGTGCCAGGGCGACGGCCAGCCAGGTCTCGTTGCGCCCCAGGCGCTTGAGCCAGACCACCAGCACGGCACTGACCACTATGGCGATCAGGGCGAACAGCCAGCGCTGCCAGCCGGAGCTGTCAGCCAGGAAGCTGAAGGCGGCACCGGTGTTGTAGGCCAGGGTCCAGCTGAAGTAGTCGGGAATGACCACGATCTGCTGGTACAGGCTCAGCGCGCCCTCGAAGTAGAACTTGCTGGCCTGGTCGAGGACCAGGACCAGCACGCTCAGCCACAGCCAGCTGAGGCGCCCGAAGCGCCCCACACCAGGGTTAGGCATAGTGGCGCACCTCGCCTTTGCCGCCGATGTTGTCGGCGCAACGGGCGCAGATTTCCGGGTGCTCCGGGTTCGCGCCGACGTCCGCGCGGAAGTGCCAGCAACGACCGCACTTGGCGTGGCCGGACTTGACCACTTTCAGCTTCAGGCCCGGGACTTCGGTCTCGACCGCATCGGCTGGCGCCTGGGCGAATGGCGCAACGCTGGCCGCCGAGGTGATCAGCACGAAGCGCAGCTCGTCGCCCAGCTTGTTCAGGTCGGCGCTCAGGGCGTCGTCGGCGAACAGGGTGACTTCGGCTTGCAGGTTGCCACCGATGGCCTTGGCCGCACGCTGGTTTTCCAGTTCCTTGTTGACCGCGGTTTTGGCGGCCATGATGCGTTCCCAGTAGGCACGCCCCAGCTCGAAGCCTTCCGGCAGCTCGCTCAGGCCTTCATACCAGGTGTTGAGCATCACCGACTCGTTGCGCTCGCCCGGCAGGTACTGCCACAGCTCGTCGGCGGTAAACGCCAGGATCGGCGCGATCCAGCGCACCAGCGCTTCGCTGATGTGGTACAGCGCGGTCTGGCAGGAACGACGGGCAACACTGTTGGCGCCGGTGGTGTACTGACGGTCCTTGATGATGTCCAGGTAGAAGCCGCCCAGCTCCTGCACGCAGAAGTTGTGGATCTTCGAATAGACGTTCCAGAAGCGGTATTCGCCGTAGTGCTCTTCCAGCTCGCGCTGCAGCAGCAGGGTACGGTCGACCGCCCAGCGGTCCAGCGCCAGCATGTCTTCGGCCGGCAACAGGTCGCGGGCCGGGTCGAAGCCGGACAGGTTGGAGAGCAGGAAGCGCGCGGTGTTGCGGATACGCCGGTAGGCGTCGGCGCTGCGCTGCAGGATCTGCTCGGAAACCGCCATCTCGCCGGAGTAGTCGGTGGCCGAAACCCACAGGCGCAGGATATCGGCACCCAGGGTGTCGTTGACCTTCTGCGGCTCGATGGTGTTACCCAGCGACTTGGACATCTTGCGACCGTTCTCGTCGACGGTGAAGCCGTGCGTCAGCAGCTCGCGGTACGGTGCGTGGTTGTCGATGGCACAACCGGTCAGCAGCGAGGAATGGAACCAGCCGCGGTGCTGGTCGGAACCTTCCAGGTACAGGTCGGCGCGCGGGCCGGTTTCGTGGCCGATGCTGTGCGAGCCACGCAGCACGTGCCAGTGGGTGGTACCGGAGTCGAACCAGACGTCGAGGGTGTCGGCGATCTTGTCGTACTGGCCGGCCTCGTCACCGAGCAGTTCGGCGGCGTCGAGCTTGAACCAGGCTTCGATGCCTTCTTTCTCGACACGCTTGGCCACTTCTTCCATCAGCTCGACGGTGCGCGGGTGCAGCTCGCCGGACTGCTTGTCGAGGAAGAACGGGATCGGTACGCCCCAGTTGCGCTGACGCGAGATGCACCAGTCCGGACGGTTGGCGATCATCGAGTGCAGGCGCGCCTGGCCCCAGGCCGGGACGAACTTGGTCTCTTCGATGGCCTTGACCGCACGCTTGCGCAGGGTGTCGCCGTTGTCGGGCTGCTTGTCCATGCCGACGAACCATTGCGCGGTGGCGCGATAGATCAACGGGGTCTTGTGGCGCCAGCAGTGCATGTAGCTGTGGCTGATGGTTTCGGTGTGCATCAGCGCACCGACTTCCGAGAGTTTTTCGACGATGGCCGGGTTGGCCTTCCAGATGAACTGGCCGCCGAAGAATTCCAGCGACGGCACGTACACGCCGTTGCTCTGCACCGGGGTGAGGATGTCGTCGTTGACCATGCCGTAGCGTTTGCAGGTGACGAAGTCGTCTTCACCGTAGGCTGGCGCGGAGTGCACCACACCGGTACCGGCGCCCAGCTCGACGTAGTCGGCCAGGTATACCGGCGACAGGCGATCGTAGAACGGGTGACGGAAGTTGATCAGCTCAAGCGCCGAGCCTGGCGCGGTGGCGATCACCGAACCTTCCAGCGCATAACGCTTCAGGCACGACTCGACCAGCTCTTCGGCCAGCACCAGCAGCTTGTCGCCGGTATCGACCAGGGCGTACTTGAACTCCGGGTGGACGTTCAGCGCCTGGTTGGCCGGGATGGTCCACGGCGTGGTGGTCCAGATCACGATCGAGGCAGGCTTGGCCAGCGAAGCCAGGCCGAACGCGGCGGCCAGCTTGGCCTCATCGACCACCGGGAAGGCGACGTCGATGGTCTGCGATTTTTTATCGGCGTACTCGACCTCAGCTTCGGCCAGGGCCGAACCGCAATCGAAACACCAGTTGACCGGTTTCAGGCCCTTGAACACGAAGCCGTGCTTGACCATTTCGGCCAGCGCGCGGATTTCACCGGCTTCGTTGGCGAAGTTCATGGTCTTGTACGGGTTGTCCCAGTCGCCCAGCACACCCAGGCGGATGAACTCGGTCTTCTGCCCTTCGATCTGCTCGGCGGCGTAGGCGCGGCACAGCTCGCGGGTCTGGTCGGCGCTCAGGTGCTTGCCGTGGGTCACTTCGACCTTGTGCTCGATCGGCAGGCCATGGCAGTCCCAGCCCGGGACGTACGGGGCGTCGAAACCGGACAGGGTCTTGGAGCGGACAATCATGTCCTTGAGAATCTTGTTCAGCGCATGACCGATGTGGATCTTGCCGTTGGCGTAGGGCGGGCCGTCGTGCAGCACGAACTTCGGACGATCCTTGCCAATTTCGCGCAGCTTCTGGTACAGGCCAATGCTGTCCCAGCGCTGCAGGATCTGCGGTTCGCGCTGTGGCAGGCCGGCCTTCATCGGGAAGGCGGTGTCCGGAAGGTTTAGCGTGGCTTTATAGTCGGTCATTTCAGGCTCTTCGTTAGCGGTTGACCGTGCCAATGGGCACGTGCGGCGGCGATATCCGCATCGATCGCCGACTTCAGCGCCTCCAGGGAGGCGAATCGCTGCTCTTCACGCAGCTTGTGGTGGAATTCCACCGTCAGACGCCGGCCATAGAGATCGCCGGCAAAATCCAGAAGATGTACTTCCAGGTGGGCTTTGCCATCACCTGAAACAGTTGGCCGTACGCCGATGTTGGCGACGCCCGGCCAGTTCTTGCCATCGACCTCGACGCTGACCAGGTAAACCCCGGTAAGCGGTACCCGATGGCGCTTGAGCTGGATGTTGGCTGTCGGGGTACCCAGCTGGCGTGCCAGCTTCTGCCCGTGCAGCACGCGCCCGCGGATGCGGAACGGCCGCCCCAGCAAACGCTCGGCCAGGGCGAAATCGGCATTGGCCAGGGCATCGCGCACTTGCGTGCTGCTGACCCGCAGGCCATCGAGTTCGACGGTTTGCGCCGCTTCGACGGTAAAGCCCTGAAGGATACCGGCCTGCTCGAGGAAGTCGAAGTCGCCAACCCGGTCGCAGCCAAAGCGGAAATCGTCGCCCACTTCCAGGTGCTTCACGCCCAGGCCATCGACCAGGATGGTGTCGACGAACTCGGCGGCGCTGAGCTTGCTCAGGCGCTGGTTGAACGCCAGGCACAGCACCCGGTCGACACCGGCGGCGGCCAGCAGGGCGACCTTGTCGCGCAGGCGCGCCAGGCGTGCGGGCGCAGTGTCGGGGGCAAAGTATTCACGCGGCTGTGGCTCGAAAATCACCACGCAGCTGGGCACGCCCAACTCGTCCGCTCGCTCACGCAGGCGCGCCAGGATTGCCTGGTGGCCGCGGTGAACACCGTCGAAGTTGCCAATAGTGGCGACACAGCCCCGGTGCTGGGGGCGCAGGTTGTGGAGGCCTCGAACCAGCTGCATAACGCGCTTCTTGCTCATAAAGTGGTCGATTATAACCACACCCGGGCGCTGACGACAGGCAGCAGCGTCACCCCGTGGCGTGGAATGTGTAAAACCGACGTCTGACCGCCGTTACGCCTTAATGCAACGCCTTGCGGGCGAAGTCACGCGGGCGGAATCCGAACAGCAGCAGACAGCCGAAATAGGTCACGACTCCGGCCAGGATCAGCGCGCCAAGGCGCAGAAAGCGCTCAAGCATCTGCCCTTCGGCCCAGGCCGGCATGTAGTGCATGCCCACCAGCAACACCGCCGACATCAGCAGCACTGCCACCACCAGCTTGGCGAGGAACTTGGCCCAGCCCGGTTGTGGCTGGAACAACTGCTGCTGGCGTAGCTTCCAGTACAGCAGGCCGGCGTTCAGGCAGGCGCCGAGGCTGATGGCCAGGGCCAGGCCGGCGTGCTGCAGGTGGCTGATGAAGGCCAGGTTGAACAGCTGGGTGCAGACCAGGGTGAAGATGGCGATCTTCACTGGAGTACGAATGTTCTGCTGGGCGTAGAAGCCAGGGGCCAGGACCTTGACCAGGATAATCGCCAGCAGCCCGAGGGAATAGGCAATCAGCGCACGCTGGGTCATGGCCGCATCGAAGGCGCTGAATTTACCGTATTGGAACAACGCCACGGTCAGCGGCTCGGCCAGGATCGCCATGGCCAGGGTGCACGGCAGCACCAGCAAAAAGCACAGGCGCAGGCCCCAGTCGAGGATCCGCGAGTATTCGTGCCGGTCGCGGTTGGCGTAGGTCTTGGCCAGGGTGGGCAGCAGGATAGTACCCAGGGCTACACCCAGCACTCCGGAAGGCAGCTCCATCAGGCGGTCGGCGTAGTACATCCACGACACCGAACCTGCG
Organism: Pseudomonas sp. SORT22; assembly: GCF_018417635.1. Classification (NCBI taxonomy): domain Bacteria; kingdom Pseudomonadati; phylum Pseudomonadota; class Gammaproteobacteria; order Pseudomonadales; family Pseudomonadaceae; genus Pseudomonas; species Pseudomonas sp. SORT22. The sequence goes on along the minus strand of NZ_CP071007.1, from coordinate 1,001,609 downwards.
ACCAGGAACGAGGCGAAGATGGTGTTGATGATCAGCGAGATCTGGCTTACCGAAACCCCGAGGATCGCCGGCAGCATCTGCTTGAGCACTCGCCATACACCGCTGTCGCGCAGGTTCAGGCGCGGCAGCACGAGCATGCCGATCTTCTTCAGGTGCGGCAGCTGGTACACAAGCTGCGCCAGGCCTCCAGCCAGCACGCCCCAGGCCAGGGCCATGATCGGCGGGTCGAAATATGGCGTGAGGAACAGGGTAAAGCCGATCATCGCCACGTTGAGCAGGGTCGGCACGAAGGCCGGCACCGAAAAGCGGTTCCAGGTATTGAGGATGGCGCCGGCCAGCGATGACAGCGAGATCAGCAATATATAAGGAAAGGTCACCCGCAGCAGGTCGGTGGTCAGCTGGTATTTTTCTGTGCTGTCGACAAAGCCTGGGGCGGTGACCCACACCACCCAGGGCGCGGCGAGGATACCCAGGGCGGTGACCAGGGCCAGCACCAGGGTCAGCAGGCCACTGACATAGGCGATGAAGGTGCGGGTCGCCTCCTCGCCTTGCTGGGTCTTGTATTCGGCCAGAATCGGCACGAACGCCTGGGAAAACGCGCCTTCGGCAAAGATGCGCCGCAGCAGGTTGGGCAGCTTGAAGGCAATGAAGAAGGCGTCTGTGGCCACGCCGGCACCGAATACCCGCGCCAGGATGGTGTCGCGGACAAAGCCCAGCACCCGCGAGATCATGGTGATGGAGCTGACCGCGGCCAGGGATTTAAGAAGATTCATCGAAAGTTTTTCACGCCTGAGGATAAAGGGCTGTGCCGCAACGCGCCCAGTTGTGCGATACTCCGCGCCGCAACGCAAGCAGAGCAAAAGCTCCCGAGTTTACAGGTCGTACCGCAGAAGGGAATCACTCCCTTGTACAGAACGACCACTCAGCGGAACCATGCAAGTGCCCTTGACAACCGATCAACTCATCGGCATGATTCGCGGCCTATTTTGTTTGCTATTTACCAAGTCTTTCGAGGAGCTCGACGGTGGCCAACTCACCTTCCGCCAAAAAACGTGCAAAACAGGCTGAGAAGCGTCGCAGCCACAACGCCAGCCTGCGTTCCATGGTTCGTACCTACATCAAGAATGTAGTTAAAGCCATCGACGCAAAAGACGCCGAAAAAGCGCAAGCTGCTTACACTCTGGCTGTTCCAGTTATCGACCGTATGGCCGATAAAGGTATCATCCACAAGAACAAGGCTGCTCGCCATAAAGGCCGTCTGAATGGCCACATCAAGGCGCTGAAAGAAGCTGCAGCTGCCTAAGCGACATGCTTGTTGAAAAACCGACCCTAGGGTCGGTTTTTTATTGCCTGTGATTTGTGTTGCGGGCAGAAAAGCATCGCAGGCCAATCCCGCTCCTACAGGTTTGTGTAGGAGCGGGTTTGACCCGCGATGGCTAGCGACTACTTACCAATCTGAATCTTCGGTGCCCACTGCAGCCATTCATCCTCGGCCTTGTCGAACAGGGCGAAGGTCTGCTGCGGCCGCGCCGGATTGCCCATCTTCTCGCCGTCTGGCGTGGCGAAGGCGATGCCGCCCTCTATCAGGGTCTCCAGCGACTCGGTACGCACCGTCGCGCCCTTGAACAGGCCGATATCGAAGCCGAAGCCGCTGCTGTTCCAGAAACGGCTACCGCCACGCACCAGCGCTGCATACCTGGGCTCGATCAGGATATGGATCAGTACCCGGTCGGCGGTCTGGCCCAATTCGAATCCGGTGACCTTGCCGACCGGAATCTCGCGGTAGGTAACCGGTACGCCCGGCTTGATCGAACCCCGCCGCGCAGCACTGAGCACCAGCGACAGGCCAGCTTCGCGCTCAGAGAAGTCCGGCGCCTGAGGCAAGGCATTGAAGTTGAGCTGCGGCCCGGTGCTTCTGACTGCCGGCTGCACTTCCAGGTACTGGCCGGTGACCAGGGTTTCCAGGTTGGCGGTCTTGACGATGCCCAGGGCCGGCTTGACCACCCAGAACTGCGTACCTTCGCGGGCAATGCGCTCCGGCACTTCGGTAATCCGCGCCTTGAGTAGCACCGCCTGCAAATCATTGGTCAGGTCGACCTGTTCGATTTTGCCGACATCCAGACCCTTGAAGCGAACAGGCGTGCCAACCTTGAGGCCGTCTGCGCGATCGACGCGGATGGTCACCGTGGTACCGCTGCGGTTGGCCGCTTCCTGGCTTTCATTGAGGCGGAAGAACGGAATGCGGCGCTTGAGCTTCACATTCGGGATAGGTGTGTCGAAAGCGATACCGCCAGCCATCAGGCTCTGCAGCGATTCACTCTTGATCTGGATGCCCGACAGGCCGCCACTCAGGGTAATGCCGCTAGCATTCCAGAAGCGCGTCGAACCGTTGACCAGGCCGGCGTACTCTTTCTCGATGTGCACACCGATCAGCAGGCGCTTGCTCTTCTTCGAGAACTGGTAGCTCTGCACCGTACCGACCTTGACCTGGCGGTAGAGGATCGGGCTGCCGACTTCCAGCGAGCCAAGGTTGTCGCTGTACAGCACCAGGTGCAGGCCGGGCGCCTTGAGGTCCAGTGGCGGTGCCTTGGCTCGCGCCTCGAACTCGCGCTGCGGCGTCGCGCCCTTGTCGCCCGGGCGGATGGCAATGTAGTTACCCTTGACCAGCGCCTCAAGGCCGGTAATACCGGCGAGGGAGATCGATGGCTTGACCACCCAGAACTGCGTACCGTCGACCAGGTAGTCTTCGGCCAGCGGATCGAGGGTCAGCTCGGCCATGGCACTGGCCAGGTCGGGATCAACCTTGAGGGTCTTCAGCGAGCCGACCTGGATGCCTTTGTACATCACCGGGGTACGCCCGGCCTGCAGGCCCTCGAAGTCGCTCAGCTTGACCTTGACGCGAATCCCGGCCTGGGCCGCATCAAAGTCTTCGTACAAGCGAAACGGCAGGTTCGGATCAGTGGGCGGGCTGTCCTTGCGGTGCTCGGGGGTGGCGAAGGCAATACCGCCGGCGACGATGCTGGCCAGCGACTCGCTGCGTACCTTCACCCCGGAGAGGTTGGCGTCGATGCTGATGCCGCTGGCATTCCAGAAGCGCGTATGTTTGCGCACCAGGTCGGCGTAGGCCGGCTCGATGAACACCTTGATCTCGACCGTGCCCTGGTCTTCGGCGAGGCGATAGCTCTTCACCCGGCCAACCTGGATCTGCTTGTAGAACACCGGGCTGTCGCGGTTGAGCGAACCCAGGCGGTCGGCCTTGAGGGTCAGGTGCAGGCCCGGCTCGCTGTCGGACAACGGCGGCGCTTCATCCAGTGCCTTGAAGCGCTTGGTCGGCTCGCCCTGCCCCGGGCTGACGGCAATGTAGTTGCCCGATACCAGGGTTTCCAGGCCGGTGATCCCGGCCAGGCTAACGCTCGGTTTGACCAGCCAGAAGCGCGTACCGGTGTTCAGGTGCGGCTCGGCCTCCTTGTTCATTTCGATGGTGGCGATGACCCCGGTATTGCTGCCCTTGGCATCCAGCACCAGCTCTTTCACCTTACCGACCGACATGCCCTTGAAGACCACTTCGGTCTTGTTGGCGACGATACCTTCACCGCTCTCAAAGCGGACCTGGATGTTCACACCTGACTCGCGATAGGCCTGCCAGCCAAGCCAGCCACCAATCACCAGGGCGATCAGGGGCAATATCCATATGGCCGACCAGTTCGAAGCTGGGCGGGTTTTAGCCGTAGGCAAATCACTCATGGTCGTCATCCGACTCCGTGTTATCCCAAATCAGTCGGGGATCGAAGGTTACTGCAGCGAGCATCGTCAGAATCACCACACTGGCGAAGGCGACGGCGCCCAGATTGGCTTCGACACTGGCGATCCTGCCGAAATTCACCACCGCCACCAGAATGGCGATCACGAAAATATCCAGCATCGACCAGCGTCCGATGAATTCGATGAAGCGGTACATCAGGATCCGTTGCCGGGCCGACAACGGTTGGTGGCGCTGCACCGAATAGAGCAGCAGGGCAATGCCGACCAGCTTGAAAGTCGGCACCAGAATACTGGCGATGAACACTACCGCGGCGATCGGCAGCATGCCGTGCTTCATCAGGGTGATGACGCCGGACATTATTGTGTCCGGGCTACCCTGCCCCAGAGCGCTGACGGTCATGATCGGCAACACGTTGGCCGGGATGTACAAGATTGCCGAGGTAATCAGCAACGCCCAGGTTCGCACCAGGCTGTTTGGCCGCCGGGCGTGCACCACCGCACCACAGCGGGTGCAGGTTTGCGCGTCACTGTCCGGCTCCTGGCGATTCAGTTCATGGCATTCGCCACAAACCAGAATCCCGGCATCAATCGCACGCATGCAGGTCTTCCCCCGATAAAGCACTCCATATCTGGTGGGGCGACATCACCACCTCCAGCCACACCTGCACCAACAACAAACTGATAAAGCAGGCCAGGCCCAGGCCGAGGCTGAGCTCAGCCAGGTCGACCAGCTTGACCATCGCCACCAGCACGCCCATGAAATAGACCTCGAGCATGCCCCAATCGCGTAGATGGTGATAAATCCGATAAAGCAATAAACCGTAACTGCGACCAACGTTCAGGCGAATGCTCAATAGCACTGCCAGCTGGCACAACAGTTTGAGCAACGGAATCGCCATGCTGCAGAGAAACACCACCACCGCTACGCCGCGCATACCGGTGTTGTACAGCCCGACCACGCCGCTCCAGACCGTATCGTTGGAGGTTTGCCCCAGCAGGTGCAGTTGCATGATCGGCAGGAAGTTGGCCGGTACGTAAAGCAGCAAGGCGGCCAGCACCAGGGCCAGGCTGCGCTGGACCACATTGTGTCGATGGGCGTAGAGCTCGTAGCCACAGCGCGGGCAGTGGGCCTTTTCGTCTTGCTTGAGCACAGGCTTGCGCATCAGCAGGTCGCATTCGTGACAGGCCACCAGGTCTTCCAGGGGCAGGTCGGCGAGCTGATGGGGGTCGGCAGGTTCTGACATAGTGAACTTCTGAGTCAACGCGAGGGCGCTATTCTAACCGATGTAGAAGCGGGCTTGCCCCGCGATACCCTTCTGTCAGCCACATCGCATCGCGGGGCAAGTCGAGGCGTCGCACCGCCGCTCCCACAGACGCCAGAAAGACAAAACCCCTACCTGCATGCGCAGATAGGGGTTTCGGAATTTAATCTTGACGATGACCTACTCTCACATGGGGAAACCCCACACTACCATCGGCGATGCATCGTTTCACTGCTGAGTTCGGGATGGGATCAGGTGGTTCCAATGCTCTATGGTCGTCAAGAAATTCTGTTGCCAGAAGGTCTTGTTAGACACTCCAGCGAATCGGGTATGTGATGTTTGTGAGTTACAAATCTTCGGCTGTGCAGTCTTCACAACACCGCAATCTGGCTTTCGCTCAAATTGCTTGGGTGTTATATGGTCAAGCCTCACGGGCAATTAGTATTGGTTAGCTCAACGCCTCACAGCGCTTACACACCCAACCTATCAACGTCGTAGTCTTCGACGGCCCTTCAGGGAGCTCAAGGCTCCAGTGAGATCTCATCTTGAGGCAAGTTTCCCGCTTAGATGCTTTCAGCGGTTATCTCTTCCGAACATAGCTACCCGGCAATGCCACTGGCGTGACAACCGGAACACCAGAGGTTCGTCCACTCCGGTCCTCTCGTACTAGGAGCAGCCCCTCTCAAATCTCAAACGTCCACGGCAGATAGGGACCGAACTGTCTCACGACGTTCTAAACCCAGCTCGCGTACCACTTTAAATGGCGAACAGCCATACCCTTGGGACCGGCTTCAGCCCCAGGATGTGATGAGCCGACATCGAGGTGCCAAACACCGCCGTCGATATGAACTCTTGGGCGGTATCAGCCTGTTATCCCCGGAGTACCTTTTATCCGTTGAGCGATGGCCCTTCCATACAGAACCACCGGATCACTAAGACCTACTTTCGTACCTGCTCGACGTGTCTGTCTCGCAGTCAAGCGCGCTTTTGCCTTTATACTCTACGACCGATTTCCGACCGGTCTGAGCGCACCTTCGTACTCCTCCGTTACTCTTTAGGAGGAGACCGCCCCAGTCAAACTACCCACCATACACTGTCCTCGATCCGGATAACGGACCTGAGTTAGAACCTCAAAGTTGCCAGGGTGGTATTTCAAGGATGGCTCCACGCGAACTGGCGTCCACGCTTCAAAGCCTCCCACCTATCCTACACAAGCAAATTCAAAGTCCAGTGCAAAGCTATAGTAAAGGTTCACGGGGTCTTTCCGTCTAGCCGCGGATACACTGCATCTTCACAGCGATTTCAATTTCACTGAGTCTCGGGTGGAGACAGCGCCGCCATCGTTACGCCATTCGTGCAGGTCGGAACTTACCCGACAAGGAATTTCGCTACCTTAGGACCGTTATAGTTACGGCCGCCGTTTACCGGGGCTTCGATCAAGAGCTTCGCGTTAGCTAACCCCATCAATTAACCTTCCGGCACCGGGCAGGCGTCACACCCTATACGTCCACTTTCGTGTTTGCAGAGTGCTGTGTTTTTAATAAACAGTCGCAGCGGCCTGGTATCTTCGACCGGCATGGGCTTACGGAGCAAGTCCTTCACCCTCACCGGCGCACCTTCTCCCGAAGTTACGGTGCCATTTTGCCTAGTTCCTTCACCCGAGTTCTCTCAAGCGCCTTGGTATTCTCTACCCAACCACCTGTGTCGGTTTGGGGTACGGTTCCTGGTTATCTGAAGCTTAGAAGCTTTTCTTGGAAGCATGGCATCAACCACTTCGTCGCCTAATGGCAACTCGTCATCAGCTCTCGGCCTTAAGATCCCGGATTTACCTAAGATCTCAGCCTACCACCTTAAACTTGGACAACCAACGCCAAGCTGGCCTAGCCTTCTCCGTCCCTCCATCGCAATAACCAGAAGTACAGGAATATTAACCTGTTTTCCATCGACTACGCTTTTCAGCCTCGCCTTAGGGACCGACTAACCCTGCGTCGATTAACGTTGCGCAGGAAACCTTGGTCTTTCGGCGTGGGAGTTTTTCACTCCCATTGTCGTTACTCATGTCAGCATTCGCACTTCTGATACCTCCAGCAAGCTTCTCAACTCACCTTCACAGGCTTACAGAACGCTCCTCTACCGCATCACCTAAGTGATACCCGTAGCTTCGGTGTATGGTTTGAGCCCCGTTACATCTTCCGCGCAGGCCGACTCGACTAGTGAGCTATTACGCTTTCTTTAAAGGGTGGCTGCTTCTAAGCCAACCTCCTAGCTGTCTAAGCCTTCCCACATCGTTTCCCACTTAACCATAACTTTGGGACCTTAGCTGACGGTCTGGGTTGTTTCCCTTTTCACGACGGACGTTAGCACCCGCCGTGTGTCTCCCATGCTCGGCACTTGTAGGTATTCGGAGTTTGCATCGGTTTGGTAAGTCGGGATGACCCCCTAGCCGAAACAGTGCTCTACCCCCTACAGTGATACATGAGGCGCTACCTAAATAGCTTTCGAGGAGAACCAGCTATCTCCGAGCTTGATTAGCCTTTCACTCCGATCCACAGGTCATCCGCTAACTTTTCAACGGTAGTCGGTTCGGTCCTCCAGTCAGTGTTACCTAACCTTCAACCTGCCCATGGATAGATCGCCCGGTTTCGGGTCTATACCCAGCGACTAAACGCCCTATTAAGACTCGCTTTCGCTACGCCTCCCCTATTCGGTTAAGCTCGCCACTGAATATAAGTCGCTGACCCATTATACAAAAGGTACGCAGTCACCTAACAAGTAGGCTCCCACTGCTTGTACGCATACGGTTTCAGGATCTATTTCACTCCCCTCTCCGGGGTTCTTTTCGCCTTTCCCTCACGGTACTGGTTCACTATCGGTCAGTCAGTAGTATTTAGCCTTGGAGGATGGTCCCCCCATATTCAGACAAAGTTTCTCGTGCTCCGTCCTACTCGATTTCATGACTAAGAGATTTTCGCGTACAGGGCTATCACCCACTATGGCCGCACTTTCCAGAGCGTTCCGCTAATCTCAAAGCCACTTAAGGGCTAGTCCCCGTTCGCTCGCCACTACTAAGGGAATCTCGGTTGATTTCTTTTCCTCAGGGTACTTAGATGTTTCAGTTCCCCTGGTTCGCCTCTTGCACCTATGTATTCAGTACAAGATACTCAGCTTATGCTGAGTGGGTTCCCCCATTCAGAGATCTCCGGATCAAAGTCTGTTTGCCGACTCCCCGAAGCTTATCGCAGGCTACCACGTCTTTCATCGCCTCTGACTGCCAAGGCATCCACCGTATGCGCTTCTTCACTTGACCATATAACCCCAAGCAATCTGGTTATACTGTGAAGACAACATTCGCCGAAAACTTGTAATTACTCACAAATTTTACCTTAGCCTGAACACACACCAGTGAAAGTGCTGTCCAGTCTATCTTTCTATCACATACCCAAATTTTTAAAGAACGATTCTGAAAAAGTTCAGAAATCAATATTCGAGGCGAATATTCATTTCTAAGCTTTGACACGGTAGCAAGGGGTGGTGGAGCCAAGCGGGATCGAACCGCTGACCTCCTGCGTGCAAGGCAGGCGCTCTCCCAGCTGAGCTATGGCCCCAACAAGAAACTGGTGGGTCTGGGCAGATTCGAACTGCCGACCTCACCCTTATCAGGGGTGCGCTCTAACCAACTGAGCTACAGACCCAGTTAAGAGCTGTTACCGATATCGTCTTCTTCAATGAATCAAGCAATTCGTGTGGGAGCTCATAAGACAGCTGATGTCTGTCGATTAAGGAGGTGATCCAGCCGCAGGTTCCCCTACGGCTACCTTGTTACGACTTCACCCCAGTCATGAATCACACCGTGGTAACCGTCCTCCCGAAGGTTAGACTAGCTACTTCTGGTGCAACCCACTCCCATGGTGTGACGGGCGGTGTGTACAAGGCCCGGGAACGTATTCACCGCGACATTCTGATTCGCGATTACTAGCGATTCCGACTTCACGCAGTCGAGTTGCAGACTGCGATCCGGACTACGATCGGTTTTGTGAGATTAGCTCCACCTCGCGGCTTGGCAACCCTCTGTACCGACCATTGTA